>NZ_JAMKOJ010000003.1 GCF_023700755.1 Allorhizobium sonneratiae
GTGCAGCGGTGCTGAGGCCGGAGATGTCGCTGCCAAGGGCGGCAATGTCGGCGGTCGAAAGAGCGGACACCTGCTTGGAGGACAGACCGGCAATCTGTGCCGTTGTCAGATCGGCAACCTGCTGCGTGGTCAAGGACGCAATATCATCTGTTTCAAGGCCGGAAATCTGCGCCGAACTCAGAGCAGCTTCCTGTACAGAGCTGATGATGGCGATCTGTGCCGCTGTTAGACCTCCGATCGATTTCGATGAAATCGCGCTGATCTGTGAAGAGTTGAAGGTGTGTATATCATCGGTTGAAAATGCACCGATTTGCGCCGAACTCAAGACCGCCATCTGTGCTGTCGTGAACGCAGCGGCATCGGTCGTTGTTAAACCGCTGATGGTGGCCGTGCTGAGCGCCTTGATCTGGGTGAGCGACAGGGAAGAGATAACACTTGTCATTGAGTTGTGACCCTACGTTAGCTGATCGAGAATCCGTTTCTCCGGCCAACCCTTCATGCAAACGGGCAATACTTCGCCCATGCATGTCATGACGCAGCAAAAACGGTCAATTTTCAAAGCAAAACATGGCTCCCCCAAGAGCCAAAACGTAAGGAACGCATCATGCTTACAGAATCTATTCGATTCTGGCCCCACGGAATAAAAAGCGTTTGCGTTTTATTTCTCTGGCTGTTCTAAAAACGACGTTCTACACGCGACAGACAGAGTGCCCAATAAAAACGCACCGCACGGCCAGTAAGACTTAAATCTTCTAATAAGTGATTAATAAAATATCCTGTTTTTATAGTTGGGCTTCATTTGCAAGCAAAAGTGCAGAATATATAGATAAAAGCATATCCTCCCGCTTTTATTTTATTTGTTATTAATAACAACAATTATTAAAAACACAAAAATCGTACCTACCATTTTTTTCATGGAAGACGCCGCACATACAGCTTCGCCCGGCAGGGACAGTCATACATAACGGAGATATAAAGTTGTGGCGTGAAGGTCGAATTTCACGACTGGATTGACCGAAGCAAAAGGGTCTGTAGAGGACATATACCCGTCATTTCAGAACCTTTTAGGGGATTGTCCCGTGAAATGCTCTAGACGCTGGCTTGTGTCTTTGGGAAACGTCTGGATCGTCATGACGATCTTGCTCGCTATGTCTTGATTTTCTATCCGGGCGCCCTTGATAAGAGGCTGTATGATGACGGCTAAATACGCCTGAACCGTCATCTGTAACGGCGTCGAACGGGTTGTTATGAAGCCTGCCATGAAGTTTCCATGAAAGATGGCTAACAACAGGCTAGCTTTGACGATGAAACGGTTTTCCTGATCGTGCCGAAGCGTTCGCGTGTTTCGATCAATCTGGTCAGGGAAAGCGATATGTTTACGTATTCTGGCGCAAAGCTGAATAGATTGAGAGCATAGTGCGTTGGGTCGATGAGGTTTTGATGGCTTTTGGTGATGCTGGGGCTCAATTCGTCACTAAAGCCATAAAGAACTCTCATGAAAATTCTATCTGCTTGTGTAGCAATAGTAAGGTCTGTTATGTTTCAATCAGGGGACGGCATAAGCTACAGGGGATGATCATTTGATGTTTTGGCCTCAGTAGTTTGTGGTTTATAGAAAGAAAACGGGTTCATGCGAGACAGCAGGACACAAATTCCGATTTATATCATCAGTCTGGTGGGGTCACCCAGACGCGATGCCTGTCGTGAGATATTGGACAGGACAGGTGTAAATTATTGTTTTTTCGACGCTGTTAATGGCAAGACGCTCAGTTATGCCGACATCTGCACCGTCTTCGACGAAGTGCAAAATCGCGTCGGCTTCAAGCGGAAACTGTCTTCTGCCGAGATCGGCTGCTATCTCAGTCATCAACGCTTGTGGCAGAAGATTGCCGATGGTGAAGAGCAAGCTGCGCTGATACTGGAAGATGATTGTCATATTCTGCCGGAATTGCCGCATTTTCTGAAAAGCGCCGCCAGCTTCGACCTGTCCGAGGTTGTGATCAAGCTGGACGGACAGAGCGACAAGCCACGGCGGCTGAAACCGGGTTCCGTTGTGCAGCTTGGACCCTTTTGCGTTGGTGAGCCTTACAAGATACCGGCTTTGACAACCGGCTATATCATCGGCAAGAAGGCGGCTGCTGCCATGCTGGGTGCACGTCGGCGGTTTTATCGCCCTGTCGATCTGGATTTCAAATTCGTCTGGGAGCATCGCGTGCCGGTGTTGATTTCCGACCGCGTCGTGGTGAGCGAGCATCGCGATGCGCTGGCCACAAGCGCCATCTGCAACAGCCGCTCGGCAGTGAAGAAAGGCGATGTGCTCTCCCGCTTTGTGGCCAATATGAAGCATCAGTCCGTGTTGAAATTCAAGACGATCATGTGGAATGGCTCGCGGCGCGAATTTAATACATTGAAGAAATATAATGAAGCCTGACAGTGTGATGAAGGCGGGGCGAGGGAACAATCTGGTTATTGTCCGCGCAGGCAAAAATTCCCTGCATGAAAGTTGGATTGCACCTTCCGATACCGATCGTGATTTCGATCTTGTCGTCAGCTATTTCGACGAGGATGCCTACAACGCCCATCAGGAGCAGGACAGGGTCGAGGCATTTTTCAAGGTTGGCGGCAAATGGGACGGGCTTTATGCCACGCTGGAATGGCTCGGATCCCGCCTGGATGATTATGCCTATGTCTGGCTGCCGGATGACGATATCGCCACGGATGCCAAGACGATCAACCGGCTGTTTGCGCTGATGCGCACACATGACATGGCGGTGGCGCAGCCCTCGCTGACACCCGACAGTTACTTTACCCATTTCCTGTTTATCAACTGCCCCAGGCTGCAATTGCGCTACACCAACTATGTCGAGATCATGGTGCCTTGCCTGCGTCTCGATCTCTTGAAAATGGTCATGCCGCATTTTCGCGAGACGATGAGCGGTTTCGGACTGGATTATATCTGGTGCCGCCTGCCGCAATCCGGCATTGATCGCTCTGGTATTTTCGACAGTATCAGCGTGCGCCATACGCGCCCGGTCGGCAAGGTGCTGATGAGCAGGATCAGCGCCAACGGCAAGTCGGCCAAGGATGAGGAAGCTGCTCTCAATGCACTCTATGGCATTGAGGAGCGCATAACCCCGCTCTGTTATGGAGCTTTGACAACGGATGGCAAACGGATCAGCGGTCTTGGCCGGACTGGTCTTGCCATGGTTCTGCGCCATCTCACGCGCTTGCCGGGTCTGCAGCGGAAAGACAGAAGCTATGGGTTTGGCCGTCTGGTTCAACTCATACGCCGCCAGTTGACCCGGAAGATGACGATGGAGCCGCTGAACGGCCCTTTCGATCGGCGCGGAGCCAACCAGCAAACGGCATAGAGCATCGGACCGAAAAGTGGAGACCGGTTTCGGATTGATCCGATGCCAACCAGAAAGTTCGCGCATTGGCCCGAAAAGTGGGAGCCGGTTTTCGCATCAATCCGATGTAAAAACTCAAAGCGTGAGAATCGTGCCGTTTCTGATTGAACACAGGATGCTCTCGTCGTGGATGAGGGGTGGTTCTGCGCTCTCTTGCTTTTTCGCGCCATGCGGGCCATGTAGACGGCCTATCATCTGATAGAGCATGTGGCGGATGCCGCGCATTGATGATCCTGAATTGGGATTTCTGCGATACGGGGCAACGAAAGGGACTTTGCGAATGCTTGAAAAATTCATCTCCCAAGCCAACAAGAGCCTGCTTGGGCGGCTGCTGGCGGAGAATTTCAAGAAGCAGGCGCCCTGGTACGGGATTGCCATCTCCTCCATGCTGATCGTTGCGGCCATGACCTCGGCCAGCGCCTGGATCATCCGCGATATCGTCAATGAAACGGTGGTATCGCGCGATCTTCATAAAATTTTGATGGTGGCTGGCATCGTTGCCGGTATTTTTGCCATCAAGGGCATCGCCTCTTATGTGCAGGACGTGTTTCTCAACAAGGCTGGCAACAACATCATCGCCCGCACCCAGCGCCGCATTTACGGTCATGTTTTGCGGCAGGATGTGGCCTTTTACAGCAGATATCCCTCCTCGGAACTGTTGATGCGGCTGACCACCAATGCCCAGGCCGCACGCAGCGTCATCGACCTGATTGTCACCTCCTTTGTGCGTGATCTGTTTTCGCTGCTGGGCCTGGTGGCGGTCATGGTGGTGCAGCAGCCGATCCTTTCGCTGGCCTCGCTGGTCATTGGGCCGGGCGCTATTATTGGTGTGCGCAAGCTGACCAAGAAAGTGCGCAAGATCATGGAGGCGGAACTCGCCTCGATCGGCAAGATCATTGAAAATGTGCAGGAAACCGCCACCGGTATCCGGGTGATCAAGGCCTTTGGACTTGAGGATTACATGAATGCCCGCATGGAACGCCATGTGACCGAGGTGGAAACCCGCTCGAACAGCATTGCCCGGCTGGAAGCGGCTTCCAGCCCGATCATGGAAACCCTGTCCGGCTTTGCCATCGCCATTGTCGTGGCGTTGAACGGGCTTTGGGTGGTGGAAGGCGGCCAGACGCCGGGCGAGCTCGTCTCCTTCATCGCCGCCCTGCTTTTGGCCTATGAACCGGCCAAGCGGCTGGCGAGAATGCGCGTCAGCCTGGAATCGGGGATGATCGGCGTGCGCATGATGTATGAACTTCTCGATGCACCGATCAATCTCAACGAAAAGCCGGATGCTATCGCGCTGCCGGAGGGCCGGGGCGAGGTGAAGTTCAACGGCGTCAGCTTTGCCTATGTCGCCGGTCAGCCGATCTTCGACGGGCTCGATCTGACCTTTCCGGCAGGCAAGACAACGGCGCTGGTCGGTCCGTCCGGTGGTGGCAAATCCTCGATCATCAATCTGATCATGCGGCTTTACGATCCGGTTAAAGGCTCCGTCACGGTCGATGGCCATGATCTGCGCGATATAACCTTTCAGTCGTTGCGTGAGCGCATGGCCTATGTCGGGCAGGATACGTTTCTGTTTGCCGGCACAATTCGCCACAACATCGCCCTTGGCCGGGAAGGGGCCAGCGATGAAGAGATCATTGAGGCGGCAAAGGCTGCCAATGCCCATGACTTCATCATGCGCCTGCCGAAAGGCTATGACACCGATGTCGGTGAAAATGGCGGCAATCTCTCCGGCGGCCAGAAACAGCGCCTCACCATTGCCCGTGCAATGCTGCGCAATGCCGAGATCCTGATCCTCGATGAGGCGACCAGCGCGCTCGATTCGGAATCGGAAGCGCAGATCCGTGAGGCGCTCGCACGGCTGGCCACAGGCCGCACCACGATCATGATTGCCCACCGGCTGTCCACCATCACCCGCGCCGACCATATCGTGGTGATGGAAGCCGGGCAGATTGCCGAACAGGGGCCGCAGAAAGAGCTTCTCTCCCGCGAAGGCCCCTATCGCAGACTGTATGAATTGCAGCTTCTGCCGGGGGCGGTCATAGAAGAGGCATAATCTCTCTTTTGATTGTACAATAAATCGTTTAAAGCCTGAAACCCTAGCTTGTTCCGGGTGTTATAATGCATTTGTTGTCTTCCGTTTTCAGTTTCGGTTCTCCCTGCAATGGACAGTATGGCCATATGGTTTTACGACCGGATGGCAGCATTTATGGCTATGCGCATGAGAATGAGAGCCGCTGGTCGCGTGAGGGCGACGATCTGTGTTTTCACCACCAGGCGGGCCATGTCACCAGCCGGTTCAGGCAGAGTGGTGACAGGGTCTTTCTGGGGCATGTCGAAAACCGGCTCTGGCCGCTTTACCTCGTTCCAGCACTAACATTGGAAAAACCGGCAGGGGCGCCAGACCTTCCGCCGGTCTTCATCAATTCCATTCCCAAATCCGGCACCTATTTTCTCGAAGCAGCGTTTGCACGGATCGGCTATAAGCCGACCCGGCTGCATCTGGGCGGTCAAGATACAGTGGATGATTATCGCAACATGGCTGATGCGGAAATCCATGTTGCCCCCGAAATGTCGCGGCTGAACCTGCCGGTAACGATGGTTACGGCGCTGATGCAGCGCGGCCAGATCATGGTGGGCCATATTGAACATGCCCATGTCATCGAGGAAATGAAGCGTCAGGGCATTCTGGTCATCCATGCCATCCGCGATCTGCGCGCTGTTTTGTACAGCCTCTACCGCTTTAAGCTCGGTAAGGTGATGCCGGTTGATGATATGGATCGTTACTGGCGTACTCTAGACGGAGAGGCGCGCTTGACAGCATTCATACAGTATTATCATGGACGAGATCTCGAACATATCCGTCATATGGCGCAGATGATGGTTTCGTATTTTGCTGAAGATGTTCTTCGCTATGAGGATTGCTGCAATGGTGTGATTGGAGACAGAGTTGCCAGAATGTTGGATGAATCATTCGCGGGCATGAGCATTAATTTTTCGAATGCTCTGCGACAGCAAGTGGGACAAGAAACGCCAACATCAGCGACGTCCCATTCGTCCTGGGAGAAAATGTGGAATGATAATATTCAAAATTATTTCGAGTTTTCAGGAATGAAGGGCCTTAATGAGGCATTAGGGTATAATTAAGAATTAAAAGTTCATGCACCAGTAGTACATATGCATCGTGCGTTTGTAAGGCGCACGATGCTGTATTTTGTAGATTGAAGCTTATTTTACTTCATGTATTTGAGGTAGACTCATATTTTTTGCTGACGTGATATATTGAAAATAGATGCGCAAAATACGAATTCGATTGCGTGGAAAAATTCGCAAGAGTCGATTTAAATTTGTGAGTGCTCCGCCATACTGCTCTGGACCAAACATGTCTCTCGACATATAGGCTTTATATGTATCTTTCAGCTCAGGTTTTATCTTTGAAAGAGCCCAGGCATGGGTATGATATTGTATGATAAGGAATTTTTTAAATACATCTTTGCTGCCTGAATTCAGTGCAGTTTCCCGTAGCATGTTCATAATAGGAAAATGCACGTACAGCTTTTCGTCGGTGGCGCCAATATCTTGGCCCTCACGCCCCTGTCTGTAATACGTCATGCAGTGATCATCATAGGCAATATCAGGTGATCTAAAAAGAGTTTCAAATTGAAAGGGCATATCATCAAAACGTCGAAGGCGAATATCAAAGCCAATTTTCTGTTTATTCAAGAATGCTCTTTTATACAGGCGACGCCAAATAGTCGGCTGATCAATCAAAGCCAAGTCTTTGGGGCGACGCATAATTCCGCCCTTGCCCAAATAGCATTGTTGTCTTTCGACGGTCGTTCTGTCATCTGTCGCGCCGCTGGGGAATGCAAAGCACCAGCCGCCCTCAACAATGTCATCGCCAGTTTGCAAGCTTAGGCCAAAAAGACGCTCAAGCATGGTGGTGTCAACCCAATCATCGCCGTCGATGAAGGTAACGAATTCGCCGCTGGCAGCTTCGAGACCTGACATTCTTGCAGAGGCGCAGCCACCATTCGGCTTGTGAATGACTTTAATTGTTGGGTCTTTTTGAGCCCACTCGTCACAACGTAATGCTGACCCATCTGAAGCGCCATCATCTACTAATATTATTTCGCGATCTCGAAGCGTCTGATTGCTTAAAGATTCTATACATTGATCGAGATACGGCAGAATATTGTATACCGGAACAATAACGGAAACGGCGGGTCCAGCACTGCTGCGTGAGTATGTGAATCTTTGACCATCAAAACGCCACAGAAAATATCCTCTTGATACTTTTGAGCGTACCGAAGCAAGGAAATTGGCTGTGTTGTGAACGCTTAACGGATCGAAAGCGCCAACTATAAAGTCAGCCTCTATAGATTGTAATTTTTGTAACAATTCATCCGTTGCATTATCACCAAGATCAATCATATCAAGGTGATTTTGCTGTGCGGTAACTTCCTTAAGAAGATCGCTAAGTTCTTTAAAAATAAAAATGTTTTTCTGCTGTTTCAGTTCGCTCGTAATTGCATCTGATCCCTCGTCCATAACATATATTGTAGTGAAAGGGCGCGTTCTAGCGATGCGCAATGCGCTTATACGGGAGTGGGATGATAGAAACGCAATCCTACTATTGAGTGGAAGCATGGCCAGTGCTGGGCCAAAGGAACGGATTTCACTGAAGTGAAATCTTCTATGGGCTGAGGTTGTGGCCGCAGGCGTGTCTGTGCCCAAGTTCTTCCATCCCGGCATTCCTGAAACACGTTTTTTATGTAGTCTTCTGGAAAGCCACGTACCTGCCGAATGAATGGCGACCCCGATAGGTTGGCCCTTCGTTTTAACAGTCAAGAATTTATCTGCTTCACGAGGATTTACCCTGTAGAGGGCATCTACCCATTTTGACGGTACGTGTTGGAAGCATTGTGCGAGCGCAATATCAAACTCTTTCTTCATGCGAAGATCGATCATTCCGCGGCACCAGCGTGCGATCCGCATAAAGCCCAACAGGGCAAAGGCACCAGCCTCGTTTGTAAGCCCTTGTACATCAGGTGTTATAAGTGACTCGTGAATATTGGAAATTACGTCAAGTCTCTTTTTGCTTCTGTCTAATGTTAGGGCTCCTGTCCGCCCGACTCTGTAGAGAAGGCCTTGGACATCTACTATTCCAATTTTTTTGCTGATAGCGAGTGATCGTATATGTAACCCAATATCTTCAAATATTTTTCCTTCGGGAAAGTACAATTTATTTTCAATTAGAAATTCTCTGCGCCAAATTCTGGCACAAGTCTTGGGTTCCGTGCTAAAAACATATGGTTCTGATAGAGGGTTAAAGGCTCTTTCGGTCAGCCCACTGAGTATTGTATTCCAAACCTCAGTATCAAAAAATTCAAAATCATTGTATCGCTCATCATCGAATGCAGATGACCGTGCAAATACCTGATCGCAGTTTTCGGTAGAGCCGAGACGATACAGGTGAAAGTAAGCGTCTGGCGCCATTAAATCATCTGCATCAAGGAAGGCAATGTAGGGTGCCGATGCGAAATGAAGGCCAACATTCCGAGCGGCAGCTAAGCCTGAATTGGGAATTCTGACAATGGTTGTGGGTACGCCACCTTTTGTGAGTATTTCCTGTGCGATTTCTGCTGATCTGTCAGTCGATCCATCATCGACAATGATGACTTCAATGTCGACATGAACGGAATTTGCTAATATTGAGTTGCAGGTGTCTGTAATATATTTCTCTACGTTGTAGCAGGGTACAACAACGCTAATTTTTTTTGTCGTATCTGTATTCTTGTCTAAGATGTTTGCCGATTTTGCCGATTCAGATGAGTCAAAAGTGTAGTGGCGTAGCATGGCTTCAGAACTTTGCTGTCTTGTATTCACAGTGATACCCTAAACATTGTCGTTTGATTCAATCTATATTCTGATCATTTCCTTCATAACGTCGCGCCATTCCGTGCAGTCAAACATATGCTCAGATGACAGGTGCGGTATGAAGTAGATCTTTTGACACTCTTGAGAGTGGATTGACCTCTGGTTTCGCTGTCGTTTTGTGATGCATCTTGACGTAAATGCAAGCTTTTATTTAGATATATCTTATTTATTGAGGCTAGGCCCAATCGTCGTTTCATAATGCTTGAGCGCCGCTCCGATCGCCTGGTGCATGTCGAGATAGCGATAGGTGCCCAGCCGTCCGCCGAAGAAGACGTTCTTTTCCGCCTCGGCACGCGCCTTGTAGCGGGCATAGACGGCTTTGTCGTTTGGTGTGTCGATCGGATAATAGGGCTCGTCCGTGCGCTTGGCAAAGCGGGAATATTCGCGCACGATCACCGTTTTTTCCGTCTGGTAATTGCGCTCCGGGTTGAAATGGCGGAATTCCAGAATGCGGGTATAGGGAATGTCCTCGTCGGCATAATTCATCACCGCCGTGCCCTGGAAATCGCCAACCGGCTTGATCTCCTGTTCGAAATCGATGGTGCGCCAGCCCAGTTCGCCTTCGCTGTAATCGAAATAGCGGTCGATGGGGCCGGTATAGACCACAGGCAGGTTTTCCGGCAGGTCTGGCTTGATGTCGAAGAAATCGACGCCAAGCTCGATGCGGATATTGGGATGATCGAGCATGCGCTCGAAAATCGCCGTATAGCCGTCGACCGGCAGGCCCTCGAAACGGTCGTTGAAGTAGCGGTTGTCGAAATTATAGCGCACGGGCAGGCGGCTGATGATGCCTTCCGGCAGTTCGCGCGGGTCGGTCTGCCACTGCTTGGCCGTATAACCGCGGATAAAGGCTTCATAAAGCGGGCGGCCGATCAGCGAGATCGCCTTTTCCTCCAGATTGGCAGGCTGCTTGTCGCCAAGCTCGGCGGCCTGTTCGGCCACCAGCGCACGCGCTTCATCCGGCGAAAAGCGCTTGCCGAAAAACTGGCAGATCGTGCCGAGATTGATCGGCATGGAATAGACCTGACCCTTCAGGCTGGTGAAGACGCGGTGCTGATAATTGGTGAAGGCGGTGAAGCGGTTGAGATAGGTCCAGACCGTCTCATTCGGCGTGTGAAACAGATGCGCCCCGTAACGATGCACCTCAATGCCTGTCTCCCGGTCGTTTTCGCTATAGGCATTGCCGCCGATATGCGTGCGGCGGTCAATGATGAGAACTTTCTTGCCCATCTCGTTGGCAACGCGCTCTGCAATCGTAGCGCCGTAAAATCCGGCCCCGACGATCAACAGGTCAATGTCTGCAAGGTCGATTTTCTGGGACAAATCCATTCTCCACTGTTCCGGCTCATTCTTCATGCGGCCAGTTGCCGCATCAAACCCCATTTGCGCATTGCACAAAGGCCGCCAAAAAGCAATAACTTAAGGTTTATCGTCCTTTTTGTCTGGAGTTTACCGTTTTTCTGCCGTTTTTGCGCAGCCTTTGGCGGCGGTTTTGTTCAACTATTGCAAAAGTTGAAGAACGGAATTGATGTTGCCATTGATGATCGGCAATGTGGATTCAGCCAGTTGCTGGCGGGTCTGTAACGCTTTCAGACGGCTGGATTCGCTGTCCATATCGGTGTCGACCAGCCTGCCGATGCCGGTCTTGATCGTTCCCTCCAGGTTTTTGGCAAAATTGTTCTGCATATGAACGCGATTGCTCAAGGCACCGAGGGTGCTGGCCACATCGGTGATGCGACCGGTCATAGCATCCACCACCTTGATCATGTCGTCGATATCGGTGTTGCTGGTGTTCTTGTCCAGTTTGATCTCGTCATAGCTGGTGCCGGCGCTGGCGCCGTTGAACATCACCCAGGTTTTGGCGGTACCGAGCGTGCTGGCAAAGCCGGGGCCGGTCAGAATGCCGTCATCGCCACCAACATCGTCGATCAGATAGTTCACATCCTCTGTGCCGGATTGCCCGCCAATGTCGTAATTGATTGTGTTGATGCTGATCTGGCCAGAGCTGTTGCGCACGAATGAGCCGACCAGATTGCGGTTGGCCGGATCGCTGGAGGAGGAGCGCCACAGCCAGTTCTGTTCGGAAAAGGACGAGCCGGTGGCGATGGAGCGCAGTTGCGAGCGGATTTCATCGAGTTCCGTATTGATCTTGCTGCGATCCACCCCCGGCTCACGCGCCAGCACCAGCCGGGATTTTGCCTGCGACATCAGATCGACCGCCTTGGTCATACCGTTTTCGGCGGTGTCGAGCACGCCGGAGGCCATGTTCAGCGCATCCTGTACCGCGCCGATGGCGTGATTGTCCGAGCGCATGGTGGTGGCAATCGACCAATAGGCCGCATTGTCAGCCGCTTTCGCCACGCGGTAACCGCTGGAGATCCTGTCTTCGCTCTCATTCCGGCTGTCGATGGCTCTACGAATATTTTGCAGCGCCATGATCGCCGATACATTGGTATTCTTGCTCACCATTTGCTGGTCTCACCTTTTACGCAATAAAAGACATGGAGAAACCGCCCGCGCGGATCGCATGATCCGCACGTCATTTGTGGTCCCGTGAAGTGTTACTGTTTGCCCGCTCTTTTTATAAGACCGTTAAGGTTAAGTAACGGGAAATGGATATGGTAAACAGGAGTTGAAACCACTGGTGGTGGTGGTAACACTTGCATCAGCCAGGCTGATCGTCGCAAGTCCTCGACACTCTTGCAGAGGCAATTTGCGTCTTTTCTGCTGATTTTGCGGATGGTGCAATGGCTGGGGCGCCTGGATTCGAACCAGGGGATGGCGGTACCAAAAACCGCTGCCTTACCGCTTGGCTACGCCCCACCGCTGTGCGCCGCAGGCGTTTCGCCCAGGCTTTGCTGCGCCGGGGTCTTAGCAAAGCGGGATCATGGCTGCAATGGTTTTTCGCGCGATTTTAACAGCTCGTTGAAAAAAGTCCTGCGCAGAGCGGCAGCGACCCTTTTTTAGAAAATGCGGAACGAACCGCAGCTTTTCGGGTTTTCCCAATATCGACTGCAACCAAGAAAGGGAAAACAATGACCAAGATTACAGACGCAACGATTCTCATTCTGGCGACAGACGGTTATGAGCGCTCGGAACTGCGGGTGCCGCTTGATAAGCTGCGTGAGAAAGGGGCAAAGGTGAAAATCGCCTCTCTGAAGCGGGAGCCGATCAAAAGCTGGGCCGAAAAGGACTGGGGCGATACGGTCGATGTCGATTTCGCTGTCAGCGATGTTTCGGTCAAGGATTACGACGCGCTCGTCATTCCCGGCGGGCAGATCAATCCCGATATCCTGCGCACCGACGAAAAGGCGGTGAAGCTGGTCAAGGATTTTGTCGCCTCCGGCAAGGTGGTGGCGGCTGTTTGTCATGGCCCTTGGCTGCTGGTGGAGGCGGATGCGCTCAAGGGCCGCAAGGCGACCTCTTACCATTCGATCCGCACGGATGTGAAAAATGCCGGCGCAGAATGGGTGGATGAAAAAGTGGTCACCGACAAGGGTATTATCACCTCGCGCAATCCCGGTGACCTCGATGCCTTTGTCGCCAAGATCGTCGAAGAGGTTGAGGAAGGTCGTCATCAACGCCGTGCCGCATAGCGACCTGAACCGCCTACTGGCTTTCAGATAAAAAATCTGCTCAGATAGAGCAATCCCGGTGCCCTTCATCGTCCTGCCGTTGCTTGGGTGCCGGGGTTTGTTCATTGAGGAGATCCTGATGCCTGGTTATTCCGCCCGTCCTCCCGCCCTTGGCACGGTTCTGCTGAATGATGCCATGGTGCGCGTCACACGCTGGGATTTCGAGCCCGGTGCTGCGACCGGTCATCATGTCCATGGGCTGGGTTATGTGGTCGTGCCGATGACGGATTGCCATTTCCTGATCGAGGACGATCAGGGAGAACGTCAGGTGACCAGCCGGGCAGGAGAGGTCTATCGGCGCGAGGCAGGCGTCAGCCATAATGTTATCAATGGCGGCGATGCCCCCATGAGTTTTATCGAGATCGAGTATAAATAGGCGGTGTCCTCGCTAAGCGTTGCGAGTGCGTCGCAGCGCACCTCCACTCCGCATTGATCCTCAAATTAAAACGTAAGAACAATCATGAACAGTTTTGCCGGTCTTCTGTCGGAAACCTATGAGGCCGCGCATGGCCGTCGCGTCTCTGTCGTTGCGGGCGTGGAGCGGGTGACAGCCCCCAATGCCGGGCCGATGACCTATAAGGGCACCAATACCTACATTATTGGGCAGGAAACCGTCTGCATCATTGATCCGGGGCCTGCTGACGAGGCGCATTTTCATGCGCTGCAACTGGCGCTCAGAGGCCGTACTGTCTCTCATATTCTCGTCACTCATACTCACCGGGATCATTCAGGGCTTGCCATGCGGCTCAAGGCAGCAACGGGGGCCATGCTGGTTGCGGAAGGGCCGCATCGTCTGGCGCGTGCCCTGCATCCGGGAGAAGATCCCGCCTTTGGCGAGAGCGGTGATCGTGCGTTTCAGCCTGATATCTTGCTGGCCGATGGCGATCTGGTTCAGGGCGAGGGCTTTGCGCTTGAGGCGGTGCTTACCCCCGGCCATGCCGCCAATCATG
This sequence comes from Allorhizobium sonneratiae, assembly GCF_023700755.1. Classification (GTDB taxonomy): domain Bacteria; phylum Pseudomonadota; class Alphaproteobacteria; order Rhizobiales; family Rhizobiaceae; genus Allorhizobium; species Allorhizobium sonneratiae. The sequence goes on from NZ_JAMKOJ010000003.1 coordinate 13,936, forward strand.
CCGCCTTTGCCCTGAAGGACACGGGGCTGTTGTTCTCCGGCGATCATGTCATGGGCTGGGCCTCGACGGTGATTGCGCCCCCCGATGGGTCCATGCGCGATTACATGGCATCGCTGGACCGGCTGCTCGCGCGCGAAGACCTCGCATATCTGCCCGGTCATGGCGGCGCCGTGGCCAATCCGGCAGCCTATGTTCGCGGTTTGAAAACCCATCGGCAGATGCGGGCAAAGGCCATTTTAGCCAGGGTCAGGGCAGGGGATCGCGATATTGAAACCATGGTCCGGGCCATGTATCGCGGCATTGAGACGCCCCTTTTCAAAGCTGCCTGTTTGTCGGTTCTGGCGCATCTGGAGGATCTCGTTGCACAAGGAGAGGTCCTCTGCGATGGGCCAGTTCTGACGACGTCCCTGTTCAGTCCCGGCTGAAACATGCTGATGTCGACGACAAAACCTGCTCATAAGCTAAAACACCCCTGAAACGGGGAGTTGTAGATCAGCGCACCCTTCGTTAGTGTTTATTTTGCAAAAGAAGGGGACCGGTTTTTCTGAAAAGACGATGAAGACAACACGCCAGCAGAAACTTTCGTGTCGGTCTGTTTGACAGGCATTGACAGGCATGTGGGCATCTGTCTGGTTCAGGATGACATGGGTGGCGAGAGCCGGGAACGGTTCAGACAGTGAGTGCATGAGGTGAGGATCTGTGGCGCGTAAGCGAAAAGCCTATAAGGACAAGGTGACACTGACGGATGTAGCGGAAAAGGTCGGGGTCAGTCCGATAACGGTTTCGCGGGCGATCAGCCGACCGGAAAAAGTCTCCGACGATCTGCGGGAAACGATCCTGCAAGCCGTTCACGAACTGGGTTATGTGCCTGATTATGCCGCGCGCGCGCTTGCCAGCCGATCCGGCCATCTGATCGGGGTTTTGTCGTCGCTTCTGGGATCGAGCACCTTTGCCCCGGTGATGAAGGGCATTGAGGATCGGGCGCGCAATACCGGCCAGCGTATACAATATGCCAATACGCTTTATGATCCCCAGGAGGAAATTCATCAGATCAAGCAGTTTTTCGGGCAGAAGCCGACCGGCATCATCATTGGCGGTGTGAAGATTGATCCGCAGGTGACGGATCTTCTGCGAAATGCGCCCTGTCCAGTGGTACAGTTGATCGATATCAGCTATCCGGCGGTCGATATGGCTGTTGGCGTCAACAATCCGCTCGCCTGCGAAGCGGCGATCTCGCATATGATTGATGCTGGCTATCGCTCGATCGCCTTCTGTTCCATCCGTGCTGACATTCCCATCCTCCTCCGGCTGGAGCGCTATCGGCAACGCATGACGGCGGCCGGGCTTTATCGTCCGGAGCTGGAGTTGATGCTTGACGAGCAAGCCAGCGCAGTTCGATGCGGGGCAGACATTCTCGACAGACTTTTTCAACAGGTGCCTGATCTCGATGCCATTTTCTGCGCCCATGACGATCTGGCGCTTGGCGTGCTGTTCGAATGTCAGCGGCGTGGCATCGCCGTGCCGGAAAAGCTGGGTCTTTGCGGCTTTGCCGACATGGATTATGCCGCCTGCACCGTACCCTCGCTGACGACGCTGAAAATGCCGCTCTATCAGCTTGGTTATCGGGCTGTGGACATGATCCTGCGCGCCAAGGAAGGGTTCCGCACCGAAAAAACCGTCGATCTCGGTTTCGAGCTGGTCAAACGGCAATCGACGGATCGAAAGAGCTGAAAACCTTACCCGCAACAGAAAAACCCGGCAGATCGTTCTGCCGGGTTCGGTTATCAGTTATGCCAAGGTTCGAAGATGCTGATGCATCCTCTCCTTGACGGCATTTGCTTTTATTCCTCGATGCCATCCAGAAGGCCACGGGCCTGTGCGGCACTGATGCGGCGCATTTCAACGGCGTCACGGCGCGAGGACATCAGCTCCGTCGCCATGACCTGGTCGGCCAGATCGGCAGGAAGCGAAAGGATCACGCGGGTCTCACCGCCATTCAGCCCGTCGATCTCGGCGCGTTTGGCCGTGATCATGCCGCCTGCCACCGTGTTGTTGGTATCGGGATCGATGAGGATGAACGCGCCGGTTCCCCGGTTCTGCTCATAGGTGTCGAACATCGCCTGTTCGTCGAAGGCAAGATGCACCTTGCCGATGGCGTTCATGCCAAGGCTTTCAACCGCTGCCCACTGGCCGCTCTTCAGATTGAGCTGCGAGACGGGCTTGACCTGTACCCGCTGACGGCGGGAGCCGCTTTTCAGCCAGTAGCGTTTGTTGGGCTGGATGCCGTCCGGCTGCAAGGCCACGATCTGGGCGTCGAAGGCACGGCCGATCATCGGCTGGGCGTCGATGGACACGATCATATCGCCGCGTGCGACATCCACCTGTCGGTCGAGCACCAGCGTGATGGCATCGCCAGCCACGGCGGCGTTGCGCACCAGATCGAAGGTGACGATCTGCTTGACATTGGCCACCGCGCCGGAGGGCAGGATGGCGACACTGTCGCCCGGCTTGACCGAGCCGCCGGCCACCGTGCCCTGATAGCCGCGAAAGCTTTCGCCCGGACGGCAGACCCGCTGTACGGAAAGACGGAAGCCTGTGCCCTGGGCCGAGCGAACGGTCGCCTTTTCCAGCACCTCGACCAGTGTCGGGCCGTCATACCAAGGCATGGCGCTCGCGCCGGAATAGACGACATTTTCGCCTTTCAGCGCCGACATCGGGATGGCGGTGATCTGGCGAACGCCAAGCGTCAAGGCCAGTTCACGGAAATCATGGGCGATAGCCTCGAAACCGGCGCGGTCATAATTCGTCAGGTCGATCTTGTTGACGGCCAAGACAAATTGACGGATCCCCATCAGGGCGGCGATGGTGGCGTGACGGCGGGTCTGTTCGAGAAGACCGGCACGGGCATCGACCAGAAGCACGGCAAGATCGGCTGTGGAGGCGCCGGTGGCCATGTTGCGGGTATATTGCTCATGACCGGGCGTATCGGCCACGATGAAGGAACGCTTGTCGGTGGCGAAATAGCGATAGGCGACATCGATGGTGATGCCCTGTTCCCGTTCAGCCTGAAGACCGTCAAGCAGAAGAGCAAAATCCGGCAGGCCGAGATCGTTCTGCTTGCCGCTGTCGCGTCTGAGGGTCGCGGCCTGATCTTCCTTGACCGCCTTGGTGTCCCAGAGCAGGCGGCCGATCAGGGTCGATTTTCCATCATCGACCGATCCGCAGGTGATGAGACGCAAGGGGCGAAGGTCGCGGCCGGCAGTAACGGTGTCCGGCTGGGCTGCGGCATTGGCGGCGAGGGCGTTGGCGCTTGCGGTCATCTCAGAAATATCCTTCGCGTTTCTTCTTTTCCATCGATCCGGACTGGTCCTGGTCGATGGCGCGACCCTGACGTTCGGAGACGGTTGCGATTTCAAGTTCGGCAATCACCTCGTCCAGCGTGGTGGCCTCGGAGCGGATCGCGCCAGTCAGCGGGAAACAGCCGAGTGTGCGGAAGCGGATCATGCCTTCCTGCTTCACCTCGCCGGGTAGAAGCTTGAGCCTTTCGTCCTCGGCCATGATCAACATGCCGTCCCGTTCGACATAGGGTCGCTTCGCGGCAAAATAAAGCGGCACCAGCTCAATGTTTTCCGCCTGAATGTAACGCCAGATGTCGACTTCCGTCCAGTTGGACAGCGGGAAGGCGCGCACGCTTTCGCCGCGACGGATCATGCCGTTATAGACATTCCACAATTCGGGCCGCTGGTTGCGCGGGTCCCATTTGTGGTCGGGCGTGCGGAAGGAATAGATGCGCTCCTTGGCGCGGGAAGCTTCCTCATCGCGGCGCGCACCGCCGAAGGCGGCGTCATATTTGCCGAGATCAAGCGCCTGACGCAGCGCTTCGGTCTTCATCACATCGGTATGGTAGGCGGAACCATGGGTGAAGGGCGAAATGCCTTCGGCCTTGCCGCGCGGATTGGTATGCACCACCAGATCGAGATCGTAGCGACGTGCGGTCTCATCGCGGAAGGCGATCATTTCCTTGAATTTCCAACCGGTATCGATATGCAGCAGCGGGAAGGGCACCCGGCCCGGATAAAAGGCCTTGCGCGCCAGGTGCAGCAGCACGGAGGAATCCTTGCCGATGGAATAGAGCATGACAGGATTGTCAAACTCTGCCGCCACCTCGCGGAAAATGTGGATCGCCTCGTTTTCGAGCGCCTTCAGATGCGGATCGAGCGGACTACGTCCACCCGTGTCGCGGGAATGAGGGTCGAATTCGGACTGATGCAGATGCATGACTTGATTTCCAGACGTAAGCTCAATGGGCATGAAAAGCCTTTCTGGTGATAAACTTATCCTCAAAGCCTCGCGCGTAGCTAGTGCTCGGGGCGAGAAACTCATCTTTGTGGATGATTGTTGATTATAACGAGCTGGATGTCAGCGATGGGGCCGCCGCATCCGGCACATGCAGCCCGCATTCGCGCTTCTCGTCGTTTTCCCACCACCAGCGTCCGGCCCGTTCCGGTTCACCGGGCTTGATCGCCCGCGTGCAGGGCTCGCAGCCGATAGAGGGGTAACCGCGCTTGTGCAGCGGATTGGTCGGCACAGCCTCTTTTTCGACATAGGCCTCGATGTCTTCGAGCGACCAGTCGGCAAGCGGATTGACCTTGATCAGATTGCGTTCGGCATCATACTCGGCAAAGGGCGTTGCAGCGCGATTGCCCGATTGCGAGCGGCGCAGGCCCGTGACCCAGACGGCAGCACCGTCCAGCGCTTTTGCCAGCGGCACGAGCTTGCGGATATGACAGCAGGCATGGCGCGCTTCGACGCTTTCGTAAAAGCCGTTCAGGCCGTATTGGGCAACATAGGCATCGATATCGTCCTGTTCCGGGCGATAACGGCGGATCGTCAGGCCAAAACGCTCTTCCGTTTCATCGATGAGATCGAGCGTTTCCCTGAACAGCCGTCCCGTTTCCAGTGTGACGACGTCGATTGCGAGGCGGGAAAGCCCGATGGCAGCGGTGATCACCTGATCTTCTAGGCCGAGGCTGGTGGTAAAGACGGCGCGGCTTCCCAGTTTTTCCACGAGCTGCAGCCGTTCTGTCAGCGTCAGGCCGGAGAAGGCGGCATCAAGCGAGGCCGCAGCTTCCGGAGCATGGTGCGATGTCATGATCTCATTCCTGTCATTCTGGCCTGTCATTCTGGCAGGCACTATCGGCCTTTGCACAGACAAAGACCAGAAATCGCCTTTCATGCTGAGGAATATCGAGAGCAAATCTCTCTCAAACCAGGCGAAACGGCGCGATTTCCTGTCGCTTGCGCCGGTTTTGCAAAAGCAGAAGGGCGGCACGCCGGGCCGCCCTTCTTTTCAGATTGTCTCGCTGATGCGCTGGAGCAGATCAGAATTCTTCCCAGGAGTTGCTGGCTGCGGCTGCGGCGCTGGCCTGCTTGCCGGTAAAGGCATTGGCAATGCGCTTGCCCAGTGCTTTGACCGGCGAAGAAACGGGCCGGTCCATCTGGCTTGCAGAGCGCAGCGGCGGGCTTGCTGCCTGATGGGTGCCCTTCAGCTTGAACTGCGACAGAAGCTGGTTGAGAGAGGCAACCTCACGGGCCAGACCATGGCTTGCTGCTGTTGATTCCTCGACCATGGCGGCGTTTTTCTGCGTATCCTGATCCATCTGGTTGACAGCGGTGTTGATTTCACCAAGGCCGCTCGATTGTTCCTGCGCAGCCTCGACGATGGCAATCACGTTGCGGTTGATGTCCTGCACCTGAGCGACGATGGTTTCCAGCGCCCGACCGGTTTCGCCAACCAGCTTCACGCCCTGCTGCACCTGATCGTTTGAGGTGGTGATCAGCGCCTTGATGTCCTTGGCGGCAGAGGCTGAACGCTGGGCAAGTTCGCGCACTTCCTGGGCGACGACTGCGAAACCCTTGCCGGCTTCCCCGGCGCGTGCGGCTTCTACACCGGCATTTAGCGCCAGAAGATTGGTCTGGAAGGCAATCTCGTCGATGACGCTGATGATGTTGGAGATTTCGCCGGAGGATTTTTCGATCTGCTCCATCGCCAGAACGGCCTGGCGCACGACAGCGCCGGATTGCTCCGCGCCCTCACGGGTGCTGGCCACAAGCTGGCCGGCTTCTTTTGCCCGCCGCGTGCTGTCTTTGACGGTGGTGGTGATCTCTTCCAGCGCGGCGGCGGTTTCTTCCACCGAGGCGGCCTGCTGTTCGGTGCGCTTGGCAAGATCGTCGGCGGCAGCCTTGATTTCATTGGCGCCCGCCTCAATGGCCAGCGCATTGTTGGCCACCTGTGACAGCGCTGTTTGCAGCTTTTCTGCCGAAGCGTTGAAATTGTTGCGCACCGTATCGAGCGTTCCGGCAAAGCTGTCGGAAATGCGATAGCTCACATCGCCGTCGGACAGGTTTTGCAGGGCGGTTGCCAGCGTATCGACGGCGAATTTCACATCGGCAGCTTCGCGCGCCTTGGCCTCTTCGCGGGCAAGCCGTTCCTTTTCCGACAGCGACCGGTTGGCCTCGGCCTCTTCTTCCAGACGCTTGCGCTCGATGGCGTTGTCGCGGAAGACAGATACGGACTGTGCCATGCCGCCGATTTCATCATGGCGATCAAGACCGGGGATCGCAGGCTCGATCTCGTTATTGGCAAGCGTTATCATTCGGTCGCGCAGCATCTGGATCGGTCCGGTAATGCCGCGGGCCGCAACCAGAAGGGCTGCAACAATGGCAATCGTAAACAAAACACCAAGCGAGGTCAGCGAGTAGAAAATGCTGTTGTCGGTTATGGCGCTCAAATCATCGCTGCGCTTGGCAATACCGTCAATTTTCTTGTTGTTATACTCACGGATGTCGCCGCGTATGGAAGCGATCAAGGGGTCGGCCTGCGCCATTTTCTGCCTGGCCGTTTCGATCTGGCCAGCCTTTAGGGCGGCCATCGCCTCATCAGTATGGGCAAAAATCATGTCGGCACGGTTTTTGAAGTCGGTGATTGCGGCCTTGTTCTCCGGCGTCAGCTTGAGTGCCTTCTCCATTCTATCATAAACCGTTTGACGGCTTGAGTCGTAATCTTTCGTAAGCTCTGCCAGTTGCGGCGCGTCCTTGCCCCGGCTGATGGCCTGATAGACGTCATAGCCCAGCGACAGGAACGATGTCGGCGTTCTGGCCATCTGATTGGCAGCGATGGCATCGGTAGAGATAAAATCAGAATAGCTCTGGTCTGCAGCGTTGAATTTATACGATACATAAGAAATGCCACCGACGCCGACCAGGCAGACCGGAATGATCAGAGCCAGAATTTTCGTGCGGATGCTTGCATGGGTCAGGAAAGACATCGTGCTTCTTTCAGGTTTGAACATGGACATTCAAGGAGGCGACGGAGCATCTTCTGGCTCGGTTTCGTTCGCTCATCGGTGGAAATGAAAGAATCGATAATGGTTTCAGGTGCTGAAGGCGTGCCGGTTCAGCTCCTGTCATGATCGTCGGTTCCGAGTATCACCCGGCTACCAAGTCGATGATCCATTATTGACGGGACTGATCATCATGATCATAACTTTTAACACATTTGAATATATAAATATTAAAATACAGTAAACAAAAATTCTTATTTTGAAAAAACTGAATGTAAAAAATCTATTTTTAAATGCTGGATGAAGATATTCCACAATACAAAACAATAAATTTCAATTTACGCCATTTACAACATAGAATATACTATAGAAATTCTGGCAAAGTTGTAGGAATTATAATCTAGGGCGGAGATTGAAGACTTCAAGATGTTGTTGAAGCCAAATTTGAGAAAAATAATTTCAACATTTCCACAAGCGTGGGATGTATTTGCGAATGAAGCAACATTATAATTTAATATTTCTAATATAGAAAATAAATCCATACTCTACAGCGACATGCGCCATATATGACGCACAAAGGACGCTGTAACAGTTTTAATTTGCTGCATCATTTTCACCTTAAATCTCACCCGATTTAAGGAATGATGCAGTAGAGCATTTCACTGTTTCACAGAAACAGTGAAATGCTCTCAGTCTTTGTGTTTACGCATTTCCGGAAGGATAACTGCTCAGCACTTTTCGCAACGCTGGTCTAAAAGTCTGGATTGTGCCCATGGACTTTTCCAGGTTCTTATCCGTCTTTATGTCTGCAAACGGATGATTGCGTTGCTGTATCCAATCCAGCAACGCATAGATGTTTCGTTCGATATCAGGCTGCCTTGGCCTGATCCGCCGTTTCGCTCCTCTCGGCAGCGCGCATGGCGCGCAAGGCATCGGCAAGAAACGACCGGGAGAGGCCATGATAGAGCGGTTCGCGTGACAGAAGCCGCGAAGTGGCATAGCCGAGCATGGAGGCCAGCATAATCGGGATGACGCTTTCATGGTTGGCTGTCATTTCCAGAATAATGACAAAGGCCGTCATCGGCGCCTGAACCACACCGGCAAAATAGCCGGCCATGCCAAGCAGCGCGCCGAGTGCAATGCTGGAACCAAAGAGGCTTGCGGCGGTGCTGCCGAGACCGGCGCCGACTGACAGCGACGGTGCAAAGATGCCGCCCGGAATGCCCGAAAGCATGGTGATGAAAGAGGCCAGCAGCTTCTCGATGAAATAGAGAAGCGGCAGGGCATTGCCTTCAACGGCGCCGCGGGCCTGATCATAGCCGGTGCCATAGGTCTGTCCGCCTGAGGCAATGCCGATCAGGGCAATCGCCAGACCGCAAATTGCTGCCAGCATGACCGTGCGCTGCAAAGGCTTTCCGGATGTCTGGATACGGCGGCGGATACGCTTGGACAGGTACAGCATCCCGCCGCTGAACAGGGCGCCGAATGCGCCGCCGCCAATGCCGCAAACCAGAGTCAAAGCCCAGTCGTTGACGCTGGTCGTATCGGGATTGGCCACCCCGAAATAGGTATAGGTACCAACGAGACCCAGAGCTGACAGGCCGGAAACGATAACGGCGATCAGCACCAGACCGTTGACGCGCGAATGATAGGTCTTGCTCATTTCCTCGATGGCAAAGACCACCCCGGCCAGCGGCGTGTTGAAGGCGGCGGCAATACCGGCGGCGGAGCCTGCCAGAATGAGGCCATTGGCCTGCGGCAGGCCGCCGATGCGACCGGACAGCAGCATCAGGGCGGCACCAACCTGCACGGTCGGGCCTTCACGGCCGATCGAGCCGCCGCACAACAGGCCGACAATGGTGAGAAAAACCTTGCCGATGGCAACACGCATCGACAAGAGCCGGCTGCGTCCGGCGGGGCTGTCAAGATGACGCGCTGCAATGGCCTGCGGAATGCCGGAACCCTGTGAGGCGGGAAAATGCTGCTCTGCCATATAAGAGCAGAAGGCAAAGCCCAACGGCGCAATGATCAGCGGTAAAAGGAAGCTCCATTCGCTGGCATGGGTCAGGCCGTTGAACAGTCCCTGCGCCTGATCGGCGGCCCATGCAAAAGCAACGCTGACAATGCCGATGGCGGCTGCACCCAGCCAGAAGATGAAGCGCTTCCGCCACACGCGCCAGCTCCCGCCAAGCGCCCGTGAGCGGCGCAGCATTTTTGAACGACTGGGTGTGGGCACGCTGAACTCTCCGACGTTGATCTGTAATGGATTCTCTTCAATCAGACTATGCAGACACAGACGTTGGAACGAGCATCAACCGGGAAGGGGGGAGGCCGCTTACAGCCGTCGGACTGCCTCTGCGGCTTCGTGTAATCGTCTTGCCGCGCGATTGCAAGGTATGGCGCTTGTGCAAATGCCACGAAAAGCGCCGGAAACCGGCTTGTTGCAGGGCACAAAGCGGCAATCACGCTTTGTTGAGAGGTTGAGGTTTCAACAGCAACCTCATGGGATCGGGCGGCATGGGCTGTTGTGCGCCACCGAAACCAACAGACCATGCCATCCACGCATGGGCTTTATCGTTTGCCCAGCACATAAACCACATTCGATGTTACTGTATGGTCTTGAAGCCAGGGATTGAAAATCGCTCCAAGTCCCTGGATCGGCGGTTTGAAGGCGTTTTTTCCCTTGTTGCAGGATTGGGTGCTGCCTTTATACCCAAGGCCATAGGTGCCGCCGCCTTCCGCCTTGATGGTGCAGGAATGTTGCACCGACCATTGGTCATAGAGCCATTGTGCTGCGGCCGTTTTGAATTCTATGACGGCTCCTGGATTTTTGGCTTTCAGATAATCTTTTGAATAGCTGTATTGCGGTGCTATGCCGATATATGAATTTTCTTGCCATTCAACAGCCACTGAACCGTTCGCCACGAAACTGTTTGCTTCCTGTGCAGGCATGCCTCTGTACCAGTATTGAGCATCCGCGGCGGCGCTTTCTTCATAGGCCCCATCTGGACTGTTCAGTCGCATGATGTTGACGGTTGTATTCTTCTCATCCAAAACCAGCGCACCACTTTGATAAAGCGGTATCATCGCGGACATGTTATTGTCCTTGAGTGTTTTTTCAATTTGTGCCGGAGTCATGCTTTCAGCAAAGGCAAGACCCGGCAGGGTCATCAGCAGCAAAGCCAGTATGGGTGTCTTGGACATTGGATATCTCCATTGCGACTGTCAAAAGTGGGAACTGACCGGATGTCAGCATGGAGCAGGACGCCATGCCAGGACCTATGTTCGACAGCGGAAGGGAAATATCTGTATCAAAAGTTGCGTATTGCGATAAAATTATACTTTAGAGAGATGATTGGGCCATCTCGCCCTTTCCCTGCCTTCTCCGAATGGCAAGTGCTTAGGACCGGTTCTGGACTATTCTGACGTGATTTCTACCGATCGCTCACCGCCCAGTTCGGATTGATCCACGGTTCCTGATTGGAACGCGGCAGGGGATCGCGACCGAGAATATGGTCGGAGGCCTTTTCGCCGGTCATGATCGAGGGACCGTTCAGATTGCCATAGGTGACATGCGGGAAGATCGAGCTGTCGGCCACGCGCAGGCCCTCGACGCCGATGACCTTGGTGGTCGGATCGACCACCGCCATCGGGTCGTCGGCCCGACCCATTTTACAGGTGCCGCAGGGGTGATAGGCGCCTTCCAGATGCTCGCGCAGAAAGGAGTCGATCTCTGCATCCGACTGGGCTTTCGGCCCCGGCGCGATTTCTCCGTCCATATAGGGGGCAAAGGCGGGTTGTGCGAAAATCTCGCGCGTCACCCGGACTGCATGGCGGAATTTTACCCAGTCTTCCGGATCGCTCATATAGTTGAAGCGCAGAACGGGTGCGTCCTTCACATCGGGCGAGCGCAACGTCACCGAACCGCGCGACTTTGACATGTTATAACCGACATGGGCCTGAAACCCATGGCCTTCTGCCGAAGATTTGCCGTCATAGGAGACGGCGATCGGCAGGAAGTGATATTGCAGATCCGGCCATTTGACACCCGCAGCCGAGCGGATAAAGGCTGCCGATTCAAACTGGTTGGAGGTGCCGAGCCCGGTCTTGAAAAACAGCCATTCGGCGCCGACAACGCCTTTCCAGAACCAGTTGTTGCGTGAATGCAGCGTGATCGGCAGTTTCGATTTGAACTGGTGGTAATATTCGAGGTGGTCCTGCAGGTTCTGGCCGACGCCCGCACGGTCGGCAATCACCTCGATCCCCATCGCCTGCAGATGCCGCGCCGGGCCGATGCCGGAGAGCATCAGGATTTTCGGCGAGTTGAAGGCGGAGGCGGCGACAATCACCTCACGGTTGGCCCGGACCACCTCGATCTTCCCGTTCAGTTCCACTTCGACGCCGACGGCTTTGCGCCCCTCGAACACCACGCGCCGCGCATAGCAGCGGATCAGGCGGCAATTCTCCCGCTTCAGCGCCGGTTTGAGATAGGCATTGGCGGTGGACCAGCGTCGACCGGCCCAGCTCGTCTGCTCCATCAGGCCAAACCCTTCCTGTTTGGAGCCGTTATAATCCTCGGTGACGGGAAACCCGGCCTGACGACCCGCCTCGATAAAGGCCTGATAGAGCGGGTTTTTCGCCGCACCCCGGCGCACATGCACAGGCCCGTTCGTGCCGCGCCAGCCCGCTTCGCCGCCATGGGCATGTTCCATCCGCTTGAAATAGGGCAGCACATCGGCATAGGCCCAACCTTGCGCGCCCAGGTCTTCCCAGCGGTTGAAGTCTTCCGCATGGCCGCGCACATAGACCATGCCGTTGATCGAGGATGAGCCGCCGATCACCTTGCCGCGCGGCGCAATCATCCGGCGATTGTTGAGATGCGGTTCGGGCTCGGACATATAACCCCAGTTATAGCGGTCCATATTCATCGGATAGGCGAGTGCCGCCGGCATCTGCACGAAAGGCCCGATATCGGAACCGCCGAATTCCAGAACGATGACACTGTGTTTGCCGTCTTCCGACAGGCGGTACGCCATGGCCGCGCCCGCCGAGCCGGAACCGATAATGATGAAATCTGCCTGGTTCATGATGCTCGTTCCGTTCGATGTTGTGCGTGGGATAGTCCGATTGTCGCCCGAGGCCCGATCAATAAGGCGCTTCGCACGCGCCCATGCCGACATAGACCGTCTTCAGCTCGGAATAATGCTCCAGTGCGGCCAGCGAATTTTCCCGTCCGAAGCCGGATTGTTTCGAGCCGCCAAAAGGCATTTCCACCGGGCAGAGATTATAGGTGTTGATCCACAGCGTGCCGGCTTCCAGTTGATCGACCACGCGGTGAGCGCGGGTGAGATCGGCGGTGAAGACGCCACCGGCGAGACCGAATTCGGTGGCATTGGCGCGGGCGATCACGTCCGTCTCATCATCGAAATCCAGCACGCACATGACCGGGCCGAAGATTTCCTCCCGTGCAATTGTCATATCGTCGGTCACATCGGCAAACACCGTTGGCTGGACAAATGCACCCTGACCCGAAACCGTGTTGGGAATGCCGCCGCCGGTGATCAGCCGCGCTCCTTCCGCCTTGCCCTTTTCCATATAGGAGAGCACTTTTTCGCGCTGGGCGAAGGAGACGAGCGGCCCCATCTGGGTGGCTTCGTTCTGAGGGTCGCCGATGAGGATGGCTTCCGTGCGCTCTTTCAGCCGCTCCAGGAAGCGCTCCTTGATGGCGCGATGGACAAAGACGCGGGTGCCGTTGGAGCAGACCTGACCGGTGGAATAGAAATTGCCGAGCATGGCGCCGGAAATGGCGCTTTCGAGATCGGCATCGTCGAAGACGATCAGCGGTGACTTGCCGCCAAGCTCCATCGTCACATGCTTGAGCTGGCCTGCGGCGGCACCGGCCACCTTGCGGCCCGTCGGCACGGAGCCGGTCAGCGATACCTTGGCGATATCGGGGTGGTTGACCAGCAGCGGCCCGGTATCACGGTCGCCCTGAATGACGTTGAACAGCCCCTTCGGCGCCCCGGCTTCAATCAGGATCTCGGCAATTTTCAAGGCGCCCAGCGGGGTGACTTCCGAGGGTTTGAAGATCATCGCATTGCCGGCGGCAAGGGCCGGTGCCGCCTTCCAGCAGCAGATCTGTTGCGGATAATTCCACGCACCGATGCCGAGACACACACCCAGCGGCACGCGCTTGGTATAGGCAAAATCACCGCCCAGCGGAATATGACTGCCGTTCATGCCGGCTGCCGCAATGCCACCGAAAAACTCCAATGAGTCGGCGCCCGAGGTTGGGTCGGCGACAATGGTTTCCTGAATAGGCTTGCCGGTGTCGAGCGTTTCCAGCTCCGAGAGTTCACGGTTGCGCGCGCGCATGATTTCGGCGGCTTTTTTTAGCACCCGGCCACGCGCAGTGGGCGAAAGGGCGGCCCATTCCTTTTGCGCGCGCTTGGCAGAGGCAATGGCGCGCTCGACAATGGCCGGGGTTGCGGCGTGAAGCTTGGCAATCACCTCGCCAGTGGCAGGATAGACGCTTTCAATCACCGTGCCAGCGGTGTCTTCCACATAGGCGCCGTCGATGAAGTGGGAGGCTTTCGGTTGGGCTTTCATGATCATTCTCCCCTTGGATAGCGTTTGCTCTCTTCAAGCACGTTGAGGTCCATGTGATTGCGCATATAGCGCTCGGAGGCCTTTTGCAGCGGCTGGTGATCCCATGGGTAATAGGCGCCGTTGCGCAGCGCCTCATAAACCACCCAGCGCCGCGCCTGACTTTCGCGCACGGCTGCATCAAAGCGGGCCATGTCCCAGCGGGCTTCTCGCTTGGCGATGAAATCGTCCAAAACAGAAGCATAGGCGGGATCAGCGGCCAGATTGGTCAGCTCTTGCGGGTCTTTCTCAAGGTCAAACAATTGGTCCGGGTCGAGCGCGCAATGCACATATTTCCATTGGCCTTCGCGAATGCAGACCATAGGCGCATAAGAGCCTTCCGCCGCATATTCCATCAGCACGGGTGCGCTGCGCTGCTCACCGTTGATCATGCCGGTCAGGCTCATGCCATCGGTCCAGGGCATCACCTCATCCATGGAAATGCCAGCCAGATCGCAGAGCGTCGGTGTGACGTCGAGATTGGAGGTGGGGGCTTGATGCAGACCGGGGATAATACCGGGGCCCGCCACCATCAAAGGGACGCGGGCCGAGCCTTCATAGAAATTCATCTTGAACCACAAGCCGCGCTCGCCCAGCATGTCGCCATGGTCGGAGGCAAACAGGATGATCGTGTTGTCGAGCATCCGGGTGCGTGTCAGCGTATCGATCAGCTCGCCGACCTTGTCGTCGAGATAGGAGATATTGGCGAAATAGGCCCGGCGTGAACGGCGGATATCCTCTTCAGTGACATTGAAGTTGTCATAATCGCACGCATGGATCAGCCGTTTGGAATGCGGGTCCTGATCGTCCAGCGCGCCTATCTCGGGCAAAAGATGCTGGCAATCCTCATAGAGATCCCAGTATTTCTTCCGCGCCACATAAGGATCGTGGGGATGGGTGAAGGAGACGGTCAGGCACCACGGACGACGATCTGCATCATCATTCTCACGACTCAAATGATAAAGCTTCTGATTGGCCAGAAAGGCGACTTCATCATCATATTCCATCTGATTGGTGATTTCGGCCACGCCCGCGCCGGTCACTGAACCGAGATTGTGATACCACCAGTCGATCCGCTCACCGGGTTTGCGATAATCCGGCGTCCAGCCGAAATCGGCGGGATAGATGTCGGTGGTCAGTCGTTCCTCAAAGCCGTGCAACTGGTCCGGCCCGACGAAATGCATCTTGCCGGACAAGGCGGTATAATAGCCCGCCCGACGAAGATGATGGGCGTAGGTTGGAATAGACGAGACATATTCCGCCGCATTGTCATAGACTTGCGTGCGGCTCGGCAATTGCCCGGCCATGAAGGAGGCCCGCGCCGGCGCACAGAGCGGCGAGGACGTGTAATTGTTTTGAAAGCGGGCAGAGCGCGCCGCCAGCGCTTTCAGATGTGGCGCATGCAACCAGTCGGCCGGACCATCGGGAAACAGCGTGCCGTTCAACTGATCCACCATGATCAGCAGGATATTGGGGCGTTTCGTCATTGGCATCTTCCTGTGCTCGACAATTGTGTGCGGACATAATCCTCGACCAGGCTGATCGACGCCTCAATGGTCAGCGGTGCCGCCTTCAGGCTCTGGCGCAGATAAAGCCCGTCGATCATCGCCGCCGTGCCTTCGGCAATGCTTTCGGCCTTGTCTGCTGTGGTCAGGGCCTTGAGCGCATGGATGAGATTGGAGCGCAGGCGCCGGGCATAAAGCGACAGAAGATGCCGCGTCGGTGCAGACCGCTGCGCCTCGGAATAAAAGGCAAGCCAGGCCGCCACCGTTTCCGGCGTGAACTGGTTGGCTTGAAACGAGACGCGGATCAGGGCCGTCAACCGCTCCTCGGGTGTGCTCGTGGCCTCAAGCGCTGCGACCGTATCGAGTCGAAGCGACCAGAGCAGGGCGCGGATCGTCTCGATCAGCAATTGTTCCTTCGAGCCGAAATAATGATGGGCAAGGGCGGGCGAGACCCCGGCATTGCGGGCAATATCCGACATGGTCACGGCAAGCGAACCATGCTGGCCGATTGTTCTCAAGGCCGCCTCCACCAGCGCCTTGCGCCTCAGCGGCTCCATTCCCAGTTTCGGCATGATCTCTCCCCGTCGCAATTATCCCTCGGCGTCAGGCTGCGCTGGAGGGTTCTGTCACCGTGAGAGGATACTCTCTCGTGCTGGAGCGGCCCGGCAGAGCCTTTCTGATAAGGATCAATTTATTATTGATTGACCAGTCAATCAAGAACCTGTCGGCAAAATTTCTCACATTGACGTGCTGAAATCCTCGATTTCTCTGGGAAAACGGGGCGTTTCATAAAAAATTCACATTGGTTAAAGTCTTCATTCAGCATTTTTGCCCCAGCGTGCGCGCGATAAAAACAGGTATTGCGTCTCGGGGGATTTCATGACCTTGAATATTGCCGCAGAAGGCAACGTCTTGCGCCGTTTTGCCAGTGATCAATTGTTGACGCTGGCAAAAGTCGTGATTGAAAATGCGTTGCAGCCCATCATCGAAGTGCAGACTGGCGTTGTCTTCGGTTATGAATCACTGATGCGCGGCCATGAGCGGCTGGGGTTTGAAACCCCGCTTGATGTGCTGGATCAGGCGCATCTGGCCGGTCAGCTTTTCCCGCTGGAGCAGATGGTGGCGAGCCGGGCGCTGGCAAAATTCGCCTCTCTCGCCAATCATAGTGATTTCACCCTGTTCCTCAATCTGGACGTCCGGCTCATTCCCTATGGGGAGGCCATGGTAGATGGTCTGCTCACCCATTTGCGTGCCGCCGGCATTGCGCCATCCTCGGTCTGTTTCGAGCTGTCGGAGCGGTTCGACAACACCAATGTACCGGAGTTTTCCTCGCTGGTGGCCAGGCTGCGCCGGGCGGGCTTCAAGCTCGCCATCGACGATTTCGGCGTTGGCCATGCGGAAATCAAACTGCTGTGCGATTATCCGATCGATTATCTGAAGGTTGACCGGCATTTCATTTCCGGAATCGACAGCAATCCACGCAAGCGGCTTCTGGTGAAGAATATGGTGCAGATCGCCCATGTTCTTGGTATTCGGGTGATTGCCGAAGGCATCGAAACCGAGGGCGAATTCGTCGCCTGCCGGGAGATGGGTGTCGATCTGGTGCAGGGCTGGCTGATCTCCAAACCCACCACCCATCTGGCCGAATTGAAACCCGCCTATCCACATTTCAAGGACATCGGCCAGTCGCGCCGCCGCAGCCAGTCGATCGACGAGATCCTGATCCGCAAGAAGATCGAGCGGCTGCCGACCGTGTTTGAAAATGACAGCATCGACAGTGTGTTCGATCTTTTCCGCCGCAATCCCGGGCAGTCCTATTTCCCCGTCCTCAACGCCAGCGGCGAGCCGCGCGGCATCATTCATGAAGTGCATCTGAAGGAATATATCTATCAGCCCTTTGGCCGCGACCTTCTGAAAAACAAGGTCTATGAGCGCACGATTTCGCATTTCGTCGATCGGGCCCCGGTGGTCGGCCTCGATGCCGATGCAGAGCGACTGATGTCGATTTTCGCCAATGCCGAGGGCGGCGACTGTGTGCTTCTAACGGAAAACATGCGCTATGCCGGGGTGATTTCCGCCGCATCGGTGCTGCGTATCATCAATGAGAAACAGCTGAAGACGGCGCAGGACCAGAACCCGCTGACCAGCCTGCCGGGCAACCGCGCCATCCGCGATTTCATGCAGGAGGCAGGCCGCGACAGCGACGGGCTTCGCCATTTCTGTTACTGCGATTTTGACAATTTCAAGCCGTTCAACGACCATTACGGCTTCCATCTCGGCGACCATGCGATTTCGCTGTTTGCCGCGCTTCTGCGCCGGTATTTCTTCTCCGAGGGCGTCTTTCTCGGCCATGTCGGCGGCGATGATTTCTTCATCGGTCTGACTGACTGGTCACGTGAGGAACTGACGGAAATTCTCGACCGGCTGTTGTCGGATTTCCATGGCGACGTCATCGAACTTTATTCGGCGGAAGACCGCGCCAATGGCATGATCCGTGGCGAGGATCGTCATGGCGTTTCGCGCGAATTTCCGTTGATGCGCTGTTCGATCGGCGTGCTGGAACTGCCGCAGGGGCTGGTGGTCGACGATGTCAGCCGGCTGTCTTCGGAAATTGCCAAGCTGAAAAAGAGCGCCAAGGATAGTGAGGCCGGACTTTCTGTCTCGTCCTTGACGATCCGGAGTTGAAAAGACGATGCGACGCTGAGACGGCGGCAGGCATGCGTCAAACCATGCTTTTACCGCGCCCGCGTCAAACGGCCTCCTTTTCAAAACCACCTGCCTGACCTATCTCCAAGGTTCAACTTGAATGGCCTCGACCGCCGCAAGCGCGGTCTGGCCTGTTATGGACCGATGTCCGACAGACACAGAAAACCGTTCGCAACGAGAAGGAGACAGGGACTATGACGCTGCCGGCCACCATGCGCATGATTGAACTTGCAGGCTATGGCGGGCCGGAGGTGATGCGGGTTGTTGCCGCTCCGCTTCCGGTGGTGCGGCCCGGTGAGGTGCTGGTTCGGGTCGAGGCGGCGGGCGTCAATCGCCCCGATGTTGCTCAGCGTCAGGGGACCTATCCGCCACCGAAGGATGCAAGCCCGGTATTGGGTCTGGAAGTGGCTGGCGAGGTGGTGGCGCTGGGCGAAGGCGTCAATGATTTCGTCGTGGGAGACAGGGTCTGCGGCCTCGCCAATGGCGGCGGCTATGCCGAATTCTGTGCGGTGCCGGAAGGACAGCTTCTGCCGATGCCGAAGGGATATGATGCGGTCAGGGCCGCCGCCTTGCCGGAAACCTTCTTCACCGTCTGGGCCAATCTGTTCCAGATGGCCGGGCTGACCGAGGGCGAGAGCGTGCTGATCCATGGTGGCTCATCCGGCATCGGTACCACGGCCATCCAGCTTGCCCGTGCCTTTGGGGCTGATGTGTTCACCACGGCGGGTTCGGCGGAAAAATGCGAGGCCTGCCTTCGTCTCGGGGCAAAACGGGCGATCAATTACCGCGACGAGGATTTTCTCGCCGTCATCAAGGCCGAGACCGAGGGCAGGGGTGTCGATATTGTGCTCGACATGATCGGCGCGGCCTATTTCGAGAAAAACATCGCAGCTCTGGCCAAGGATGGCTGCCTGTCGATCATCGCCTTTCTGGGCGGTGCGGTGGCGGAGAAGGTCAATCTCGGCCCGATCATGATGAAGCGGCTCACAGTAACCGGCTCGACCATGCGCCCGCGCACGGCTGACGAAAAACGCGCCATCCGCGACGATCTCAAAGACCATGTCTGGCCGCGTCTGGAAAAGGGCGATATCGCCCCGGTTATCCACCATGTCCTGCCTTTTGCCGAGGTTGGCAACGCCCATCGATTGATGGAGGAAAGCGGCCATATCGGAAAGATTGTTCTGACGCTTGACGAGGGCCAACAATCGGCGTAGCCTCTGATTATGTTCAACGAATTGAAAGGAGGTGATCCAATGTCTAGTGAGCGTTCGGTCTCGAAAACAGGCTTTGGAAAGGTGATGATCGGAAAGGGGCAGCCCTCGATCTGAGCATATCCTTCTTTGGCGGCTTGGTCCGCCGGGGCTGATGTTGAGACCATGTCTCATGGAAGGGTCGCGCAAGCGGCCCTTTTTTGTTTGTCCTTCAGCAGGCTGTAACAGCCGATGGCATTACACTCCGCGTTTTACTGCATAATTCCTTAAATCGGAATCGATTTAAGGACAAAATTATGCAGCAGATTTAATGTGTTACAGCGTCCTTTGTGCGCCATACATGGCGCGCAAAGGACGCTGTATAAAACGCAGAGTGCTTTCTGAAACGGCTCCAGGCTGTGAGACAGCCTCATGCAAGCTGCCACTCCTATTCCATGGGAAAAGGAGATTGCCGGTGCCGGATTTCAGCACGTTCATCGCAGCCTATCGGGAGGGGCGTCTGCAGGAGGCGCTGACCTTGGCCGAAAGCCTTGTTCTGCATGAAGGAGAGAGGCAGGGGCAGTTGTTGCTGATCGTGCCGGTGATCCGGCTGAAGCTCGGTGACAAAGCGGGTGCTGCGCGGGATTTTCTCAAGGCCGCGCGTGGGCCGGTCGATGATCCCGGACAATGCATGACGATGGCCGTGAAGCTGTTTGGTGAGCTGCGCGACGATGTTACCCTTGCCGATCTGGCGGCAGAGGCCATGGCCATGCGGCCGCAGGATGCAAATCTGGCCTTCACCCTCGCTCAGGCGCTGGAACGGCGCGGGGATCTGCACCGCGCCGAAAGTTTTATCGGTGTGCTCGATTGTCAAAATCGCGATCATCTGGCGCTGTTGACGGCATTTTCCCGGAATTTTTCCGCTCAGCCCGGCTATTATCAGGTGTTGAAAGCCAATCTGGCGCGCTATCCGGACAATTTCTTTCTTTGGGCGGCGCTTGTCGGGATGGCGCAGGAGCGCTGCGATTTTGCCGTGCTCGATGCCTATCAGGCAAGGCTGTCACAGCCGGATGCGGCAGATCTTCTGCCCGGTTTCGAGCTGGGTCTTGTGCGCCTTGCCCGCACCGATGACGAGGCCGAGGCGGCGCGGCCTAATTTCCACACGCGGGAGCTTGAGGGGCGGCGCAAAAGCGGCGGTCTCGTTCTGCCGCGTCGTGCTTTTGGCATGGGAGAGCGTATCCAGCTTGCCTATTTTTCCGGCGATCTCAATGGTCATGCCGTCGCCCAGCTTATTCAGGAAACGCTGGTGCGCCATGACCGGCAGCGCTTCGAGGTAACGATCCTCAGCTATTCCGGGCCGCATGCCACAAGGTTTCAGGCGCGGTGGCCGGACTGGCTGCAAAAGGAGGTGGTGCATGTCGATGACTGGTCGAGTGCCCGTACCATCGACTATATCCGCGAGCAGCAGATCGATATTCTCGTCGATCTGCAGGGCTATACCGGTCGCGCCCGCCTCGATGTCGTCGATGCCTGCGATGCGCCGGTCAAGGTGACCTATCTCGGCTATCCCGGTTCGGTCATGGGGGCGGGCTTGGATTATGCCATCACCGACAAGGTGGTGACGCCGGATAGCTCGAAAGCCTTTTATGCCGAAAAGCTCTGCCGCCTGCCGGAAACCTATCAGGTCAATGGAACCATGCATCGCCGTCGCATGGCGGCTTTGCCGCGGCCTGCCCTTGGCCTGCCGGAAGACTGTTTCGTCTATGCCTGTTTCAACGCCACCCGCAAGATCGGCAGGGCGGAGGTGTCGCTCTGGTCGCGCATTTTGCACGCGGTGCCGGGCTCGGTGCTGGCGATCAGCTGCGTCAAGCCGGATACGCGCGCCAATCTTCTCGCCGCCTTTGGCGAAAAGGGCATTGGCCCAGACCGGCTGATTCTCTTCGATTACTGCGCCTATGATATGTTCACCGCCCGCATGATGGTAAGCGATCTGGCACTCGACACCTTCATCTATAACGGCCACACCACCACCGCCGATGCGCTTTATGCCGGTCTGCCGGTACTGACGAAAAAGGGCAGCGCCTTTGCCGGGCGCGTATCGGAAAGCCTGTTGAAAGCGGTGAGCCTTCCGGAGATGGTGGCCGAGGATGGCGAGGATTTCGTCGCCCGCGCCGTGGCCCTTGCCCGTGACCCGGCAGCGCTTCAGACCATCCGGGCAACGCTTGCCGAGCGTGTCGTCATCGATCCGCTGTTCGATAGCGAGCGCTTCACCCTGCATCTGGAAACGGCCTATGCGATGATGGCAGAGCGTGCCCGCGCTGGCCTGCCGCCCGAACATTTCGACGTACCGGCACGTCCGCCACGCACAAGGCCCTTTCTGTCGTTTAACGAGGTTGCGGCATGACCGGCTTGCCGCAGGCTTTGGCTGCCTATCAGGCGGGGCGGCTGGATGAGGCGCTGGCTCTGGCGCTTTTGCTGCGCGATCGGCCGGGCGCTCCAGAGCCGATGGCGGAAGCCCTGATCGGCACGATTCTTTTGAAACATGGCGACCGGGCAGGGGCCGCCCATGCTTTTTGCCTTGCAGCTGAGGCTGCCGAGCCTGCGGATGCCGCGCAGGCGGCGCATTTTCTCAAGCTGGCCGCTACACTTGCCATGCAGGCAGGCGAGAGCGAATTGTTGTCACGCATAGGCCTGAAGGCGGCACGCGCCAATCTTGCCGACAGGGTCTTTGTCCTGACCATGGCCAAAAGGCTGCTGGAATCCTTTACCCCGGAGGCCTTCGCCGCCGTCGAGGAACTCATTCCGGCGCTGGACCGGGCAAATGGCGAGGCCCTGCATTTTGCCGCGCAGTTTTACCGCGCCCGCTGGAACCTGCCTGCGCTGAAAGCCGTGCTGGACGAGGCGGAACGAAGCATGCCGCAGGATGTGGCGCTGGCGGGCCTTGGCTTTCTTGCCGCCCATGACATGGCTGACCTTGCCGCCATCGCCCGCCATCAGGCGCTGATGCACCAACCCGACACTGCCTTTGCCGCCACCCTGCTTGCCCATGAACCGGCGCTTGCCCGTCTCGTCTGGTGCGATGACGCCGCACTTCTGGCAAAGCCGGTGCTGGAGCAGGCGGCGCTTGCGCCAAGCCTTGCGGCGCGTCCGGCGCGGCGTGCCCTTCGCCAGACCGGCAAGCGGTTGCATATCGGCTATCTCTCCAGCGATTTTTCCGCCCATGCGACGATGACGTTGTTTCTCGACAGTCTCCTTGCCCATGACCGTGAACGCTTCGAGATCACACTCTTTTGCCATACGCCGGAAAAGGCGGCGGAAAGCCAGCGGCATTTTCCCGATCTCATCCGCAAAGACATCGTCCCGGTGCGGCAGATGAGCGATGCCGAGGCGGCAGCCGAGATCGATGCCCATGGCGTCGATATTCTCGTCGATCTGAAGGGCCACACCCCCGGCGCGCGGCTTGCCATCGTCAATCTGTCGAGCGCTCCGGTCAAGGCGACCTATCTCGGCTTTCCGGGGCCGGTCAGCGGCGTCGATCTCGATTATGCCATCGTCGATCCCGTGATTGCGCCGGAAAGCGATCAGCCCTTTTATCGCGAAAATTTCTGCCGTCTGCCGGATTGCTATCAGGCCAACAGTGCCGCCAGCCGTCCACGCCCGGCCCCCGCCTGCCGGGCCGATCACGGCCTGCCGGACGACCGTTTCGTATTTGCCTCCTTCAATGGGGTGCACAAGATCACGCCGGAAACGCTCCGTCTGTGGGCCGGGGTGCTGCAAGCGGTGCCCGACAGCCTGTTCTGGCTGCTCGCCCCGGAGGAGATTGCGCGGGCGAACCTGATTTTCGCCTTTGCCGGGGAGGGCATCGGCCCGGAGCGTCTCATCTTTGCCGACCGCATGGATTATGCCGATCATGTCAGCCGTCTGGCGCTGGCCGATCTGGCGCTCGACACCTTTCCCTATAACGGCCACACCACCACCTCGGACATGCTCTGGGCGGGCCTGCCGGTGCTGACGAAACGCGGTTCTGTCTTTGCCGCGCGCGTCTCGGAAAGCCTGCTTCGGGCGGCTGGCCTGCCCGAGCTTGTCGCCGGGGATGCGGCGGATTTCATCACGCGCGCGCAAAGGCTTGCTGATAATCCGCAGGCGCTTACCCATCTGCGTCAGCGGTTGAAAGATGCCCTTGCCACCGCGCCGCTGTTTGACAGCGCCCGCTTTACCCGCCATCTGGAGCGGGCCTATGAGATGATGGCGGAGCGCGCAAGGCAAGGTCTTGAACCGGCCCCGATCGATGTTTTTCACTCCACACCCGTTTGAATGCATGAAGACGATATGAGCATGGACCACCCGATAGAGGCAGCCCTTGCGGCCTATAACACCGGCGATCTCGATGCCGCCCTCGGCTTTGCCCGGGCAGCGGCCGACAGAGAGGATGAGCGCTCCGGCATGGGCTTCATGCTGATCGCCAATATCCATCTGAAGCGCAAGGAGATGATGGCGGCTGCCGACGGTTTCGTTGCCGCTGCCGCGCGCCTGCCGGACAAGGCGGCAGAGTTTTTGAAATTTGCCGCCAATATCTTCATCGTCCATCGGCAGATGGATCGGCTGGCGGCGATTGCCGTGTCTGCCGCTGCTGCCAATGCAGGCGACGGCGATTTTCTCGCCGAGATCGGCAACAAGCTTCTGGGCGCCGGGCTACACAAGGCGATCGACGGTCTCATGCCTTTTCTCGACATGAAAAACGGCCATCATCTGCAGATCGCCATCACCCATTACCAGCTGACCCGCCGTCCGTCCCTGCTGAAGCCCATCATCGAAGCACGCTACCGCGAAAGCCCGGATGACAGTTTCGTGGCGATGAATTACTTCGCCTTCTGCCGCTCCAGCCTGCATTATCCCGGCATGAGGGCCTGGCTTGCCATGATGGAAACGCCGGATGATCCTTTGACGGCGGAAATTCTCTACCGCGATACGCCACTCTCGCGCCGTTACTGGGCCGATGACGAGGCCATTCACGCCCATGCCTCCGGCTTTATCGACCGCCTGCCGCGCAAGGCGGGTGAAGTGGGGCCGAAGCGGCGGGCGATTGGTGCGGAGGGCGAAAGGCTGAAGATCGGCTATCTGTCGTCGGATTTCACCATCCACGCCACCATGTATCTGCTCTATGACGTGTTTCTCGCCCATGACCGGCGGCATTTCGACATCACGCTCTTCTGCACCACGCCTGCCGGTCAGGCCGCCATTCAAAACACATGGGACCCGCGGCTGAAAGCGGAGATCGTGGCCCTTCGCCATCTGAGCGATCCGGAGGCGATTGCCGAAATTTCCCGCCGCGAGATCGATATTCTCATCGATCTCAAGGGCTATACCTCCGGCTTTCGCGCGGGCATCGTGGCCGGGGCGGATGCGCCGGTCAAGGCCACCTGGATCGGCTATCCCGGCTCGGTCAAACATGTCGATCTTGATTATCACATCACCGATCCGATCGTGACGCCGGATGCGGCCAAGCCGTTTTTCGAGGAAAAGCTCTGCCGCCTGCCGGAGACCTATCAGGGCAATGGCAGCCTGACCAAGCCGCGCCCGCGTGGCGCAAGCCGCGCCGCACACGGCCTGCCGAAAGATGCCTTCGTCTTCGCCTCCTTCAATTCCCCGGCCAAGATCAGCCCTGAGACCATCGATCTCTGGGCCAGGGTGATGGCGGCGGTGCCGGACAGCGTCTTCTGGGTGCTGGTCAATGACGATCTCCTGAAAGAAAATCTCACCGCCGAATTCACACGTCTCGGTGTTGCGCGCGAGCGGATCGTCTTTGCCGAGGGCAAGCCCTATGAGCAGCATATCGACCGGGTGGGGCTTGCCGATCTGGCGCTCGACAGCTTTCCCTATAACGGCCACACCACCACCTCCGATCTGCTCTGGGGCGGGCTGCCGGTGCTGACCAGACGGGGTAAAACCTTTGCCGCCCGTGTTTCGGAAAGCCTGCTTGCCGCCATTGGGCTTTCGGAACTGGTGGCCAAGGACGATGCTGCCTTCCTTGCCATGGCGGTGGACTTTGCCCGTCACCGGGAAAAGATCGTGGCGCTCAAGCAAAAGCTTACGGACAACCGGCGGATCATGCCGCTTTTCGATACCGAACGTTTTGTCCGGCATCTGGAAAACGCCTATCGCCTGATGGCGGAGCGGGCGCGCAAGGGTCTTGGCCCCGATCATATCGATGTGCCTGCCTTGCCGGTGCGCAGCGCGTCCTTTCTGGCCGAAAGCCTGCCGGAGCGGCTTTTGACCATGGTTGCGACGGAAAATCAGGATTTTGCGCCGCTGATCGAGGCCTATCGCCGCCGCGATTATAACGGCATTTTGCGTTATCTGGACACGTTGCAACAGGCCGACAGCCTGCCCGCCGCCATGGTGGCGATGATCGCCGAGGCGCAGGAACAGGCGGGCCATCTGGAGCAGGCTGCCACCCTTTATGCCGAGGCGGGAAGGGCCGATGCGGCACTCTCGGAGCCTCTGTTCAACAAGGCGATGGTACTGTTCAACCGGCTGTTGATCGAGAAGAAATCCATCCATCTCACCGGCTATGAGCTGGCGGGCACGCTGCTTGAGTGTCAGCCGACCCATCCGGTTGCCTATCCCTATCGCCGTCATGCCATGCAGCAGCTGGCGGCGGTGGAGGACCAGCGCAGCGCCAATGCGCTGGCGGTTGAAAACATCCGGGAAGGTGACGGCTTTTATCGCCGCAATCAGGTTCTCTTCGACCATGTCACCTGGTGCGGCGACGAGGCCGTCAATGCCATGATCGATGTCAGCGACATCTATCCGCCCTTTGATGAGAAGAGCCGTGCGGCGCGCCGGGCGCGACCGCATGTCTTTGCCGACAGATCGAAGGGCGAAAAGATCAGGCTGGGCTATGTCTTTTCCGATTTTCATCCCGGCCATCCGGTCATGCGGGTGCTGCGCGGCGTCTTTGCCTGTCACGATCCGGCCCGCTTCGAGGTCGCCTTCTTCTGCATTGCGCGGCGACAGTTCAGCGCCGAAGATACGGCATTTCGCCAAAGCCTCGGGCGGCTCATTCCGCTCGGCGGGTTATCGCTTCATGCCGCGCATCAGGCCATCCGGGAGGCGGGCATCGATGTGCTCGTCGATCTCAATGGCCCGACGGCAGGCGGCTGGCCGCAACTGATCAACAGCGGTCCCGCACCCATTCAGGTGGCCTATATCGGCTTTCCCGGCAGCGGGCTTGGCATCGATTGCGATTATGTCATCGGCGACCGCTTCGTCACGCCGGACAAGAGCGCGCCCTATTATCACGAGAAATTCTGCCGCCTGCCGGACAGCTATCAGGCCAATGACAATCGTGACCGCCCGCGCCCTGAGCCAGCACAGCGCGCTGATTTTTCCCTGCCTGAGGGGCTGTTGCTCTCCTCCTTCAACGATATCCGCAAGCTGACACCGGACAGCATCGATCTCTGGTCGAAGGTGCTGGCGCGTCTGCCGGAGGCAAGGCTGCTGCTGATTCGCACCAGCCCGTTGCAGGAGCGCAATCTTCTGGCCGCCTTTGCCGGAAACGGGATTGCCGCCGATCAGATCGTCTTCGGCGAGCGGCTGGATTATGCCCGCCATCTGAGCCGTATCCCGCTGACCGATCTCGGCCTCGACAGCACGCCTTATAACGGCCATGCCACCACCTCCGACATGCTCTGGGCCGGTCTGCCGGTGCTGACGCTGAAAGGCACGCATTTCGCCTCGCGTGTGTCAGAAAGCCTGCTCAACGCCATTGGCCTGCCGGAACTGGTGGCACAGACTCCGGAGGATTATGTCGAGATGGCCGTTGCACTGGCGCGTGCACCGGATGCGCTTGCCCGTCTGCGGCAAAAGCTGGCGCAAAACCTGGAGACGGCGCCGCTCTTCGACACCGAACGCTTTACCCGCCATCTGGAGTGCGGTTTCGAGATGATGGTGGCGCGGGCAAAGGCCGGTCATGCCCCGCACCATATCGATGTTCCTTCTCTGTGACTTGCCACGGGAAAATCTGCGGTCTATTCAAAGGTCTGTTCAAGCCTTGCATCCGCCACTGTGAGAGACCGCATGTCCAATCCCATCACCGTTGAAGTCACCAGAGGCCATCGTGTCGAAAGCCGCCATCGCGGTTTGGCCGTGGTGGTGGATGGCGATGGCAAGGTGGTGTTTCAGGCGGGCGATATCGAGGCGGGCGTCTTTCCCCGCTCGGCCTGCAAGGCCATGCAGGCGCTGCCGCTTGTCGAAAGCGGCGCGGCGGACGCCTATGGTTTTGGCCATCGCGAGCTGGCGCTCGCCTGCTCATCCCATTCCGGTGAGGACGCGCATGTCGCCCTTGCCACCTCGATGCTGGAGCGGGCCGGGCGCGATGTTTCCACGCTGGAATGCGGGGCGCATTGGTCTTCGGACCAGAAGACGCTGATCCATCAGGCGCGAAGCCTCAACCAGCCAACGGCGCTGCACAACAACTGCTCCGGCAAGCATTCCGGTTTCGTCTGTGCCTGCGTTCATCAGGGCATCGATCCAAAGGGCTATGTTGAATATGACCACCCGCTGCAACGGCAAATCCGCGCCACCATGCAGGATCTGACCGGGGCGGTGCTCGATCACGATTGCTGCGGCACGGATGGCTGCTCCATTCCCACCTATGCCGTGCCGCTCAAGGGGCTGGCGCATGGCTTTGCCAAAATGGCGACCGGAACCGGGCTTGAGCCGCAGCGCGCCAGGGCGGCAAAACGGCTGATCGAGGCGGCCATGGCCGAACCCTTTTATGTGGCCGGAACCGGCCGCGCCTGCACGAAGATCATGGAGATTGCGCCGGGAAAAATTTTTGCCAAGACCGGGGCGGAAGGCGTGTTCTGCGCCGTTCTGCCGCAAGAGGGCCTTTCCATCGCCGTCAAGGCGGAGGATGGCGCGACCCGCGCGGCAGAAGCCATGGTGACGGCTCTGCTTGCCCGCTTTATTGGCCATGAGACGGATGCGGGGGCGGCGCTGATGGCGATGACCAACCGGACCATGACAAACTGGAACGGTAGGCCTGTCGGCGATGTCCGCGTCACCGACATACTCTTTGCCGATTGAGGGGACGCGATCATGCCTTTTGACCTCAATCCTTTCGACGACCGTTCCGGACGTGCCCGCCGCAAGGGTGCCGTTCTCTTTATCCTGCTGATTGCCGCCAATGCCGGGGCATGGCTTTGGGCGCTGATGGTGTTTGCGGATAAGCCCGCCCTGCTGGCGACGGCCTTTCTCGCCTATATGTTCGGTTTGCGTCATGCCTTCGATGCCGATCACATTGCGGCCATCGACAATGTCGTGCGCAAGCTGATGCGCGAGGGCAAGACGCCGATCAGCACCGGCTTTTTCTTCTCGCTCGGCCATTCCACCATCGTGGTTCTGGCCTCGCTGGCCATTGCGCTGGCGGCGTCAGGCATGCAAAGCCATATGGAAAGCTTTCATGCCGTCGGCGGTGTCATCGGCACCACGGTCTCGGCGGTCTTTCTGGTGGTGATCGGCCTTGCCAATCTGCTGGTGCTCAAAGGGGTCTGGGCCGCCTTCAACCGGGCGCGTCGCGGTGAAAAGATCGTCGATGAGGATCTCGATATGCTGCTTGCCGGACGCGGGCTGATGTCGCGGCTGTTCCGCTCGCTGTTTCGCGTCGTCTCCCGTTCCTGGCATATGTATCCGGTCGGCTTTCTCTTCGGCCTCGGCTTTGATACGGCAACCGAAATCGGCCTGCTCGGCATTTCCGCCAGTCAGGCGGCGGAGGGTCTTTCCGTCTGGTCGATCATGGTGTTTCCGGCGCTGTTTACCGCCGGCATGTCGCTGATGGACACCGCCGACAGCACGCTGATGACCGGCGCTTATGGCTGGGCGGAAATGAACAGTATCCGCAAGCTCTGGTACAATCTGACCATCACCGCCATTTCCGTGGTGGTGGCGCTCTTCATCGGCGGTATCGAGGCGCTGGGCATGATTGCCGATCAGTTTGACCTCAAGGGCCGGTTCTGGGGCGATATCGGCGCGCTCAACGACAATTTCGGCAATCTCGGCTTTGTCGTCGTCGGCCTGTTCCTCGTCAGCTGGATCGCCTCGGTCGCCGTCTATCGCTACAAGGGGTTCGACAAACTGGCGACGTGATGGCTGGCGACGTGATGGAGTCCTGTAAGGTGGGCCTTTACCAGCCGTAGCTGAAGGTCATGCCGGTGCCGCCATTGCCGTTCTGCACCACCTCATTGTCGCTGTTGCGGCCATACTGGAAAATGCCGTAGCTGTTGTCATGGCCGGTCTGGCGCAGCGTGGCGGAATGGCCATTGCCATGCTGCTGGATAATGCCCAGATTGCCGCGGCCTTGCTGGGCCAGACCGGCGCGGTTGTCATAGCCGGACTGTTCGATGCTGCCACCGCGAATGCCGCGATAGAGCGAATAAAGCTGCAAGCCGCTCGACATCAGGCTGGCATCCTCGGCATTCGCCGGCGCCAGATTGAGCGAAAACCATCCGCCTGCCTCAGCCGGTGCGGTGAGTGCTGCCTGCCCGAGACCGGCGACCAGCAGGGTCACAGCCAGGGTTTTGACGGCGATGCGGGGCTTGGTAAGGGACATGCTAATCTCCTGAAATGGTCGGTTTGAACCATGGCTGCAGTCTTGCATGGCCCGGCTGAACCGGGCCGGAACCGGATGTTCAGACAGGGTTCAGGCGTTACAGCGTGTTGCCAAGCCCGCGGTCGCAGCGCACATGATGGCCATCGGCATTGATGTCGAGGGCAATGGCATAGCCGCCGCCCGACCCGAGGCTGACCGCGCCAAGCTCTGCCGGATGCTGCGGCGAGGCGGTGAAAGCGCCGCCCTGATGCAGGCTTGCCCCGCCCGCGCCGCTGCGGCTTGTCACCTGCAACTGGTAGGTGCCGCTGATTTCCTGCAGGGCATGGGCCTGAGCGGTAATTTCAAGGCCGTTTGCCTGCGGTGCAATGCGGATTTCGCAGCTGAGCGGCCCCGACTCTTCAGCCTGACCGAAGGCCGATGACGTCCCGGCCATGGTCGCAAGCGCTGCGACCGGGATAAGAACGAGCGCTGCGGCATACAGCAGACGGCGCGGATGATTGACGATGCGATGCATGTTCATCTCCATTGCAGTAAGGTTGAGGGGCCGGTCAGAGTGTGTGGTTGCAAGGGTGAGGGGCTGGGCGGGGCAGCCCCCACCTTGTCGCCAGCATCCTGCGTCAATCGCAGGTCTGGACGAAGGCTGCGACATTGCCATTTCCGGCCTGCCGCACATTGGCATTGCAGCCATTGCCGATCTGCACACCAGCGGTGATGTTGCCATTGCCATCCTGGGTCATGACGGCGGTCTGATTGGCACCGAACTGGCCGACACCGGCGACATTGCCATTGCCGGTCTGATAGGTGCTGGCATAGTGGTTATAACCACGCTGGCCGATGGCGGAGAGATTGTTGTAGCCACGTTGATGGCTGTTCATCCGGTTGTAGTCACCATCCTGATAGACGCGGATACGGTTGTGATAGCCGTTCTGCGCGCCGCCGGACTGGTTCGACCAGCCATATTGCTCGATCGTCACATCATTGGCATGGGCCGGAACCATGGTGGCGGCACCGGTGAGAGCGGCAAGGGCAATGGCGATGAAAGAGGTGCGGATCATGGGAGCGTCTCCAGTCTCTTCGATGCCGGGGGAGGGATGTTTCCCAACCGTCTCAGGCATCGCGGTTGAACGTCTCCCTTTTACGAAAGCCAGTTGGAACCGAGGCTGAAGAGGGTGTTCACTTGCCATTCACCGCCTGAAAGAGGGGCACAATCAGCCGTCTTATGCCGTTGCGGCTGCGGTATAATGGGTCAGTACCTGATAGCGTCTCAGGCCAAGGCTTTGTGCCAGCCGGATCGAGGCGTGATTGGTTTCTTCGACCTGATAGCGGGCAAGGCGTTGCCTGCGGCAAAGCTCTGCCAGCGCCGTCGCCACGGTTTTGCGGGCAAGACCCCTGCCGCGTGCCTCCGGCAGGGTATAGACCCCGCCGATCTCGAAGAGCGGCCCATCGATGGCAAAGGCAAGACAGGCCGAAACCGGCTGGCCACCCTGCCGATAAACCGCAGCAAAGGCCCCGGCATTGATCACCAGACGGCTGACCCAGTTGCGCTCATGCCCTTGAGCGGCGAGAAGCGCGAAGGGCAGGCGCGAGACCTGCGTTTCCACCGTGACATCTGGATTGGGCGTCAATGGCCCGATACCGGAATAGCTATGATAGGCCCGCTGCCTGACCAGTGGAAAACGCGCTGACAGCGCCTCGGCATCGGCCTCGCCGATCAGCTTGAAGACGCACGGCATGTCACGCGCAATTGCGTCACAGACGGACAGGGTGAGGGCGGGATCGTCGCTGACGACAAAGACGATCTGCTCAGCCTCAGGATAGGTTTCAACATCATAGGCGCTGACCTTCTGGTCAAGACGCAGCAGGGTTGCGGTCCTGTCGTCCCGGCGCAGATGAACAAGCTGGCTGTGGCCGGGAAAGGCCAGCGCATATTTCAACAGCACGCCATTGCGCAGCCGGTCGCGGCGCAATGCAGTCAAAATCGCCTCGAAATCCTCCGGTGTTTCACTGGTCAGCCGTGTGAACGTCACGACCCGGCAAGCTCCAGCCGCATGAGGTGCTGCGGACCGGCACGACCGCCATGATAAAGCGTGCCGGTGTCCTGCCAGCCGCAGGCATTATAAAGGGCAATGGCGTTGGCATTCCGGCAGTTGACGGTCAGGAAGACCCGGCCAGCCTCCGGATACTGGCGGGCAAGATAATGAGGCAGGGCCAGCATCAGCGCCTTGCCATGGCCTTTGCCCTGATACTGGCCGCCGATCAAAAGCCCGCGCAGGCCGAGATCGCCCTCGGCAAAGCCATGCGCCGCAATATCGAAATCCTTGAAATGTGTCGGAAAGGTCCGGTCGATCTTGAAGAAGCCGACGGTGTCTTCACCGGCCACGGCCCTGTGAAAATCGACGGCAGGATTGTCATCGCCGGTCATCGCCTCGATCGGGCTGACATAGGCGCTCTGTTCCGGCGGCAGAATGAGATGGCTGACCATGACGGCCTGCTTCCGCGCCAGCGGCTCCAGATGAAAGGGCGGGGGCGTCTTGGGGACCGCATCGGTTATCGAGACCGGATCGGTTACCGGTCTCATTCCTTCGCCCTTTTCTCCCACATGGCCTTGAAGGCCGGCCGGGCCTGCATCCGGGTCAGCCAGGCGGCAAGCCTGGGATGGGCTTCCATCAGCGGTGTATAGGGCTGGGCATAGCGCACCACTTCGGCCAGATTGATATCGGCCACGGTAAAGCGGTCAGCCACGGCAAAGTCATTTTTGGAAAAATACGCTTCGAGCACGGCAAGCGGCCGCTTCAAAAGCCGCGCCGCCACCTCGGCCTCGGCTTTTCCCGCCTCACTTTCCAGCCGCTGATCGGCGGCAATGCGGGAAATTTTCAGTGCATTGCTCTCGATTTCGGTGGCGGCAAACAGCGCCCATTGCATCATCTGCGCATCTTCCTCGAGATCCTTAGGTCCCATCTCGCCACCATATTGCTTGGCGAGGTATAGGGTGATGGCGAGCGATTCGAACAGCACCAGCCCGTCATCCTCGATGGCCGGTATGGCGCCGAAGGGATTGATGGCCAGAAATGCCGGCGACTGCGTGTTGATCGGCGCATCGGCGGCCAGCGGATCGGCAAGCTTCACCGCCTGCACCACCGGAATATGCTCGAAGGCCAGTTCAAGCTCTTCCGCAAGCCAGAGCACGCGGGTCGCACGGGATTTATAGCAGCCGTATACCTTTAGCATCGTTTTCTCCAATAGGCCGAACCGTTTGGATCTATGTCGTTTTGTCCGGATCCGGTGCCATGCCTATTATCACAGGCATGGCACGTGATCACGTCAAACTTTGATGCTGGATGGCCGCTTGAGCAGAATTGCGATCAAGACACGATCTCATCCGTTGCAGGAGCGGAAAGCACCATCCTTGGTCAGGCAGATGCGGATTTCCGAGATCAACGACTTCTGTTTCACGATCACGATGCCATCCGAGGGCAAGCCGGTATTGGCTTTGACGAAAGCAGCCAGAACGTTACTGGTTTCCGTCGCCGGAATGGTTTTCAAGGATTGATATTCCGCCGGAACAATCACTTTCTGTATGCTCTTTTCCGATTGCTCGAAATATTCATCTGCTGTCAGGCCGGAGCATGTGCCGTGTTTTTCCCACTCATGGCTGATCAGTGTCGGTGTCGGGTAAATGCCCTGCCATTTCACAATCTCTTCCTTGGTCAGTTTTACGTTCGAGCAATCCTGCGGGTATTTGTTGTAGCTGAATTGCGGCCACAGGCCATGCAGACCGAAGGCCGTGCTGTGTGGCGGGCATTCATTCTTGTCCTTGTTGTTGGTGATGTCGCAAAAGGCCGGAATGTCGGTCATGGCCAGGACATAGAAGTTGAAGTCGCCGGGCTTGGTCTTGTCTTGTGCGTAAGCATATGTGGCCAGCGATGCCAGGCAGGAAAACAGGCAGAGCGCTGAAAAGATAAGTTTTTTCATATGTATCTCCTCTAGGCATCGCTATGAAAAAAAGCACGATGCTGAGGATCACGGATAAAGATAGTCAATATCTCTATCTGTGATGGAAGATACATGCGGTCACTTAAATTTTCAGTTGCTTCCTTCCATCTCTTTGGATGGAAGGAGGCAAGATGTCAGGAACCTCGCGGTTTGCCTCAATAGCCTTCGGCTAAGCCGGAGACGGCGCGGGCATCGATTGCGCCATAATAGCGGGCATTGCCACTCTTGCCGATGTCGGCAAGGCTTGGACCGCCGACCAGAATGCCGGCGGCTTGACCCCAGAGTGGGCTTCCCACGCCGCCATCCAGCGTATAGCCCATGGATTTCAGCTTTTCGATCGTATCGGGCGAGAGCGCATAGGGTTCATAATAAATCTTGTCCGGCTGCCATTGATGATGGATGCGCGGCGCATTGACGGCGTCGGAAATATTCATGCCGAAATCCATGACATTGAGCATGGCCTCCAGCGTGATGGTGATGATGCGCGAACCGCCGGGGCTGCCGATCACCATGAAGGGCTTGCCGTCTTTGGTCACGATGGTCGGGCTCATCGAGGACAGCGGCGTCTTGTGCGGCTCTATCGCATTGGCCTCGCCCTGCACCAGACCGTAGAGATTGGGCACGCCGGGTTTCGAGGTGAAATCGTCCATCTCGTTGTTCAATAGAATGCCGGTGCCTGGCGCCACCACGCCCGCTCCAAAAGAGCCGTTCAGCGTATAGGTGACGGAAACGGCATTGCCCTCTCTGTCAATGATGGAAAAATGCGTGGTCTCGGTGCTTTCATGCCCGCCCAGCGGCTTGACGTCGGCGGATTTGCCTGCTTTGCCGGGCTCGATTTTGGCCCGGATGTCCTTGGCGTAATCCTTGCTCAGGAGTTTCGACACCGGGTTCTTGACGAAATCCGGGTCGCCCAGCGCCGTGTTGCGGTCGGCATAGGCATAGCGCATGGCTTCCACCATGTCATGCACGGTGGAGGCCGCGCCATAGCCCTGTTCGGCGAGCGGATAGGCCTCGAGAATATTGAGGATTTCGCAGATGATCACGCCTCCGGAAGAGGGCGGCGGCGAGGAGATGATGTGATAGCCGTGATAATCGCACTCGACCGGCTTTAATTCGCGCACCCTGTAAGCGGTGAAATCGGCCTTGGCGAGAATGCCGTGTCCGGCCTCGCTCGCCTTGACGATGGCATCGGCGACAAAGCCTTTATAGAAGGCATCCGCCCCCTTGTCGCGGATCGCTTCCAGCACTTTGGCAAGGTCGGGCTGTTTCAGCACCTCGCCCTCGCGATAGGGCGTGCCATCGGCTTTGAGGAAGATTTTCGCCGCATCCGGGTTTTTTGCCAGCCGTTTAGCGCCATAGGCTAAAATACCGGCATCGCCCTGATTGAGGGTGAAGCCGTCTTTCGCCAGCCTGATGGCCGGATCGATCAGGGCTGCCCGGCTCTGCGTTCCATATTTTTCCCGCGCCAGTTCCAGCCCTTTCACGGTGCCCGGCACGCCGACGGCCAGATAGCCGTCAAGGCTTGCGCGCGGCACAATGTCGCCCTTGGCGTCGAGATACATGGTTTTGGTCGCGGCCAGCGGGGCTTTTTCGCGAAAATCGATAAAATCCGTGCGCCCGTCCGCCATGCGCAATGTCATGAAGCCACCGCCGCCGAGATTGCCAGCCGTCGGATAGGTCACCGCCAGCGTATAGGCAACGGCCACAGCCGCATCCACGGCATTGCCGCCCTCTTTCAGCACCTTGACCCCGACATCGGTGGCCAGATGCTGGGCGGTGACCACCATGCCGTTTTCACCCGCAACAGGTGCAGGAGAGGCGGCCAGAACCGGGGAGACCGGCAGGATGGCAAGGGATATGGCGGCAAAGGCCGCCACGCAACGGCTGGAAAAACGCGTCATCAAATGGCTCCGGCTGATATCTTCAAATATGAAGATCAGATTATCAGCCGGGATGCGATGTTCAATCGCAAAACGCGGCGGCTATCGACATACGCATACCTTACTGCACGACGACGATTGGCGCTTTCGGCGGCACGCGGTCGTAGAGATCGATAATGTCCTGGTTTATCAGGCGCACACAGCCGGAAGAGACGGCCTTGCCGATGGAATTCCATTCCGGTGAGCCGTGTACGCGGTAAAGCGTGTCCTGTCCGTTATGAAAAATATAGAGCGCGCGTGCCCCGAGCGGGTTCATCAGGCCGGGCGCCATGCTGCCGTTTTCGGCGGAATATTTGGCAAGCTCCGGCTGGCGCTCGATCATGTCGGAAGGCGGGGTCCATTTCGGCCATTTCTGTCGCCACTGGATCACGCCGTCGCCCTGCCAGGCAAAACCCTGACGGCCGATGCCGACACCGTAACGCATGGCCGTGCCGCCATTTTCAACCAGATAGAGAAAGCGGTTGGGCGTATCGACGAAGAGCGTTCCCGGCGCATAACCGGTCGGATCGACCACGCGCTGACGATAAAAACGTGGCGGAATATATTGATAGGGCACGGCGGGAATGATGAAGCCGCTGTCTTCCATCTGGCCATACATCACATCCAGCTCGGCCCTGGAAGGTGGACCAACCACTGGTGAGGAAGACGGTGTTGCCGACGCCATGACGGGCGGGCGATAGGTGGAGGCGCAACTGGACAGGAGGGCGGCAGTGCCAAGGCCGGAGGTGAGCAGAAAGGCACGGCGGGAGAGATCGGGAGAAGTCATCTAGATGGCATATCCTTGCAGATTTCGTGCGATAACGCGCGGTGCACGCAATTGTTCCACGGTTATGTCTGACACGGTTTTCCTGTCACCCATAGGAAAACCCAAATGCTTACGATCACGTTTACGACAAGAATGACAGTGCAGGATTAAAGAACAACAACCTTGGTTCTTTTCCCGACGCGGTTGTAAAGGTCGATCACGTCCTGATTGAACATGCGCACGCAGCCGGATGAGACGGCCTTGCCGATTGACTGCCAGTCATTGGTGCCATGAATGCGGTAAAGCGTGTCGCGGCCGTTCTTGTAGATATACATGGCGCGTGCGCCGAGCGGATTTTGCAGGCCGGGATTGAGCCCGCCATTGGCGGCAGAATATTCGCGCAGCTCCGGGTCGGCCGAAACCATGTCGGCAGTCGGGGTCCAGCGCGGCCATTTCACCTTGGCCTCGATCACGCCCGTTCCTTTCCAGGCATAGCCTTGCCGCCCCAGCCCGACGCCGTAGCGAATGGCCTTGCCGCCGCGCTCGACGAAGTAAAGATAATGATTGGCTGTATCGACCACGATGGTGCCGGGAGATTCGGTGGTCTGGTACTCAACCTCGCGCCGCAGAAAACGCCAGTTGACACGACCAACGGGAACAGCCCGCAGCGTATGGCCATCATCGACAAAGGACGCATAAAGCTGTGCCTGCGCCGGAACGGAGAAGGGCGTCGGCGGACGGTCCGCCTGATCGGCGTCGGGAGAAGGCGCGCGGGCCGAAATCGATTGAGTCGTTGTCCTGTCGATGGAGGCGGGGCGTGCCGGATAGGTCAGTCGATCATAGGTATTGTGCAGCGTAGTGGAATAGAGATTGGTCGATGGCGGCGCATTCGGCGGCGGCGCGGCAACGGGAAGATCCCAGACGGGGGTCGTTTCCTGAACGAAGGTGGCCGTGTTCATTTCACCGGTATCGGTCACGAAAAGACACCCGCCGAGCAGACTGAGGCCAAAGCCCGTTACCGCCAGCATCATCAGGCGGAAAACAAAAGGCATGGAGCGGGTCGGGGTGTTCGATATCATGTCGCAACCGGATCTCGTTCAAGTTATGCCGGACAGTGACAAATGCGGCTGGCGCGAAACTGGTGGCGAGGGTGATCTGTTTCATTTCATGAGCGAGATGAGCGACTGGCTGAACGCCGCATGCCGGACTTGCAAAAGTGAACGGTGCTTTCAGCAATCTGCCGATTGAAGTACGGCATGATCGCACCTAGGTAAGATTGCAATTTTTTTCATGAAAGGTGTTTTCGTGCTTCTCGAAAAACTCAGCTGGCGTTACGCCACCAAGAAAATGGACCCCGCAAAGCCTGTTGCCGAAGACAAGGTCGAGCGCATTGTCGAGGCGGCGCGTCTGGCGCCGACCTCAAGCGGTCTGCAGCCGTTTCAGGTGCTGATCGTCACCAATAAAGAGGTGCGTGAGCGCATCCAGCCGATCGCCTGGAATCAAAGCCAGATCACCGATTGCTCGCATCTTCTGGTCTTTGCCGCCTGGGACAATTACACGGTCGAGCGGATCAACATGATGTTCGATCTGGTCAATGATGAGCGTGGTTTCAAGAGCGAGGGCTGGGAAGCCTATCGTCAGAAGTTGCTCGCCCATTATCCGCAGCGCCCCGCAGAGGTGAATTTCGAGCACGCCGCCCGTCAGGCCTATATCGGTCTCGGACTGGCGCTGGCCGCCGCCGCCTTTGAAGGCGTTGATGCCACGCCGATGGAAGGTTTCGATCCGGCGGCGCTGGATGAGATTCTCGATCTCGGCGCCAAGGGTCTGCGCTCCGTTGCCATCGTGCCGCTCGGCTATCGCGAAGCCGAAAACGACTGGCTGGTCAATCTGAAGAAAGTGCGCCGCTCGCGCGAAAATTTCGTTATCGACGTCAAGTGATCCTGTCCCGCAAGGCCCTGAAGATTCGGGGTCTTGCGGGCATGTTGCTGATCCTGCCAGTCTTATCGCGGCGCTTCCTCCTCACGTGACATATCGGCAAATCGGTTTTCCAGGTCGAGAATGAAGCGGTCAAACTGGCTGGCAAAGAGGCTCAGTTCCTCGTCACTCCATCCTTCCAGTGTCTGCCCCAGCGCCTCATGCCGCACGGCTTCGAAATGCGCCATCAGGTTTTTGGCCTGATCGGTCATCTTGACCACGGTGCGGCGTGCATCTTCCTGCGAAGCCTCGCGTTTCAGCATGCCGTTGCGCACCAGATCGGCAATCACCCGGCTGGCGCGGGACGGATCAATGCGCATCTGCTCGGCCACCGCGCCGACGGTGACTTCCTGATAGGGTTCCAGCCGTGCCACGATCTTGATCGTGTCGTGATGCGACAATTCCAGACCGTGGCCGTCCCCCAGTCTTTGCAGCGCGATGCGGGACATGAAGCGTCGCCCCATCAGCAGTCTCAGCCGTCCCATTGTCTCGGCAACCTGTGACACCTGCGCTTTGCGCGCATCATGGCCGTCTTCAAGATCGGGCTGAAAATTCATGACGGGCCGGCTCCTCTTCCGTTTGCCTCAATATATATGCTTATATCATATATATGCCATTGACATGTAAGTGGCAATGAGGCATTTAATTTGCAGTTCATCAAACCACTCGCACTGCGCATTAACGGCTCTTTCCGTTTCCGGCCAGTCAAACTCTTGGTCTGTTCTTCAAACTCCTGGTATATTCATGGATCATTCTGCTCCTCAAAAGGCCCAAGCCGCAGGCGCTGGGGCTGGCGCTTCGGGTGACGGCACCTTTGTTTCGCTGGTGCCGGATCAGCGTCTGCGCCATATTCTCTTCGGATTTCTGATGACGGCGCTGTTCATGGCAACGCTGGACAATCAGATCGTGTCCACGGCGCTGCCGACCATTGTTGGCGAATTCGGCCAGCTGGAGCGTTTTGGCTGGGTTGGATCGGCTTATCTTCTGGCCTCCAGCGCCGTCATGCCGCTTTATGGCAAGCTGGGCGATCTGTTCGGTCGCAAATATGTGATGATGACGGCCATTTTTATCTTCACGCTCGGCTCGGCGGTTTGCGGACTTGCCGTTTCGATGAACACGCTGATTGCCGCGCGCGTGCTGCAGGGGCTTGGCAGCGGCGGAATCATGGTATCGATCTTTTCGATCAATGCCGATCTGTTTGAAACGCGGGTGCGTGCCCGCTATCAGAGTTATTCGAGCCTGGTTCTGGTTGCCTCCGGGGCCATCGGTCCG
The DNA here is from genome assembly GCF_023700755.1 of Allorhizobium sonneratiae. Lineage (GTDB taxonomy): Bacteria > Pseudomonadota > Alphaproteobacteria > Rhizobiales > Rhizobiaceae > Allorhizobium > Allorhizobium sonneratiae. The sequence goes on from NZ_JAMKOJ010000003.1 coordinate 53,861, forward strand.
ACGCTGGGCGGTGTCTTGAGCGAATGGCTGGGCTGGCGCTCGATCTTTCTCGTCAATCTGCCGATCGGCATTGTGGTTCTGACCGGGCTTTTTCTGTTTCTGCCCTTCAGAAAGCCGCAGCGCCGCCCGAAAATCGATTATGCCGGGGCATTTGTTCTGGCCATGATCATCACCTGCGTGGTGCTGTGGGCCGATGGCAGCCAGATTTTCGGGTCGCTGCTGGCGCCGGGAAGCCTTGCCGTTGTGGCTTTCGCCGTCGTTGCCGCCATCGTCTGGGTGCGGATCGAGCGTCGTGCGGCCGAACCGGTCGTGCCGCTCAGCCTGTTTTCCAGCCGCACCATTCTGCTGCTCTGGGTCATTTCCATCACCAGTGGCGGTGTCGGCATCGGTTCGGTCAATTATATGGCGCTCTATCTGCAGACCACCACCGGTCTCAGCCCGACCATCGCCGGATTGCTGTTCATTGCCATCACCGGCGGCATCGCCATCGGCTCGCTCAACAGTGGCAGGCTCATCGCTATCACGGGGCGTTACAAGATTTTCTCCATGCTCGGCACGCTGGGCAGCTGCCTTGTCTTCATCACTTTCAGTCAGTTGCCGGTCGGCGTGCCGCTGTTTGTTATTATCGCGCTGATGCTGATCCATGGCATCAGTGTTGGTATCGGTCAGCAGATCCCGGTGATCGGGGTGCAGAATGCCTCGTCGCAAAAGGATGTCGGTGCCGCCACCGGCACGGTGACGCTGACCCGCATGGGCGGCGCCTCCATGGCGATCTCGATCTATAATGCCGTGCTGACGGCCTTCATACCGCTCAATGTCAATATTCCCGGCGTCTCGTCAATCGAGGATCTCACCCCTGACGCCATGGCAAAACTGTCACCTTCTGCCCGACAGATGGTGGCGGAGGTTTACGGCCACTCCTTCCATCATGTCTTCATCGCCATGGCTGTGCTGATCGGTTGCGGTTTCATCGCAGCCTGCCTCTTGCCCAATGTCGAATTGCCGCGCGGCAAGGCGATGCCGGGCAAAAAATAAACGCTTTGGGAGCATCGGACCGGTACCGCTTTTCGGTCCGACGCTTTGACGTCACGGAAGAATCGCAATGCTGTCATAGGGTTGACGCAAGTTTGAGTGTACATTCTGATCTTTGATTCAGGCAGAGCGGGAGATTTTTCCCTCTGCCCGGCGTGTTCTGGCGATTGATCACGGAAAGATCCGTGTCGATGGAATGCGCTGCGCTTCAAGGAGAACAGCGATGATGACCAGCGTTGAAACGCGCACCATGGAAAGCGCCATCCGGGCCATGCTCGACCACCATTCCGATCCGGCCCTGCATCAATGGGTGCGTGGCACCATGCGCGCCTTCGAGACCCGGTTGGCCGGGATCGAAGACCCGCAGGAGCGCGAAGAGGCACGCCGCGCCGCCATGGTGCTGATCAAGACCACGCTGCAGGAATGGTCACGCGGGCCGGTTTTCCCCCAGTAACGCTCGCTTATTTCGCTGGAATGGCCTTCAGATAGGCGGCAATCGCCTCCAGATCGGCTTTCGGCAGTTCGGCCATATTCTGCTGCACCTCGACCATGGAGCCGCCGACACTGTCGAAATCCGGGGTGAAGCCGGTTTGCAGATAATTGACGATATCCTCTTTCGACCAGCCGCCGATGGCCTTCGAGCCGGGAGTAATATCGGGAATGCGCCCTTCGCCCTCGGGATTGGGGCCGCCCGCCAGCCATTCATCCGTCTTCAGTCCGCCAAAGGCGTCGCGTGGCGTATGACATTCGCCGCAATGGCCGGGGCCTTCGACCAGATATTGACCTTTGAGCACAAGCGGATCGCTGGAGGCAAGCATCACGCGCGGCTTGTCGTTGAGGTAGAGAAATTTCCAGCCGGTCAGGAGCCAGCGCTGGTTAAAGGGGAAGGGCAGTTCATGCGGCGGCGCGACGTGGCTACTTTTCGGCAGGGTTTTGAGATAGGCGAAGAGATCGGCGACATCCTGCGGCGTCATTCTTGAATAGGACGCATAAGGGAAGGCCGGATAGAGATTTTCGCCATGGCGGCCGATGCCGCGCGTCACGGCATCCCCAAATTCAGCCAGTGTCCAGTTGCCGATCCCGGCTGTGTCGTCAGGTGAGATGTTCGGCACATGAAACGTGCCGAACGGCGTTTTCAATGCCAGTCCGCCGGTCAACACCAGCCGGGCTTCGCCTTTGGCATCGGGAGCCGCATGGCAGCTTGCGCAACCGCCGGCAAAAAACAGCCGGCGACCATTCTCGGTATTGCCCGCTTTCAGCCCGTCCCAGAGGGCGGCGGGTTGGCGGTGCGGTGCCAGAAAGGTGATATACGCCCCGGTGCCGGCAAAGCCTGCGACCATGGCCACAATGATGGCGAGGCGCTGTTTCAGGCCCATAGGCAATATCCTCCCGGAAAACCGCAGGTCTTACTTCTTCAGGCGATAGTCCTGATGACAGGCGGCGCAGTTGGGCGCGATCTTCTTCATGGCTGCACCCACGGCGGCCTGGTCGGCAGGAAGAGCGGCAAGCTCGGCTTCGGCGGCGGTTTGCAGCGCCTCGGCGTGCTTCTTGAAGCCATCCATATCCTGCCAGATCTTCGGGCTGGCCTCGGTCTTGAAGCCGGTTTCGGAACCCTTGGGGAACTGGTCGGGGAAGGCCTTGGCCACTTCGTCCATGGTGGTCAGCGAGGATTTGACCACGGCGGCGTCATAGGGCTTTTCACCCTTGGCGATGGCCGCAAGCGCCCCGAGCGCGCCCCCCATTTTCTTCATCATGCCCTCACGCACGGTCTGTGGCGGATCGGCGGCCTGCACCAGGCCGGACACACCGAGCCCAAGACAGAGCGAAAGAATGGCAATCCTGCTGAACTTGAATGTCATGGTTCTGCTCCCGTCAGATGTGTGAAAATCGTGCCGAAAACTGGAATGGGCCAAGTGAAGCCGGTGTCCCTCTCCTCGCCACGGCAGACGCACCATAGCAAATATGGGAAAAAGAAAAAGCGCAATTATCGGATGCATCAAGGATAAAGTATTGAATAAAATGTTGTTTTGAATAATTGAATGGTCAACCTCTTATGCATAATTCCTTAAATCGGGTGAGATTTAAGGAATTATGCAGCAGATTAAAAGCGTTGCAGCGAGTTTTATGCGCCATGAGATGGGGAGAGTGTGATCCATGATGAACCACATAGCCGAGGTCAAGCTGGGTCTGGCCCGTCATGCAGACGCTGCGGATCTGATTGAGGCAAACCGGCAGAGCCGGCATTATCATCATCCCTTCGCAGCGCCATTTATCGATCAGGAAGGCTTCGACAGCTGGTTCAGCCAGATGCTCACCGGCGCGTCCAGAGGCTTGGTTGCGCGCCATGCCTCAAGCGGCGGCATCATCGGCGTATTTACACTGAGCCAGATTGCGCTCGGCAATTTCCGCAGCGCCTATCTCGGTTATTACGGCATGGTGGCGTTTGCCGGACAGGGGCTGATGCGCCAGGCGCTCGATCTGGTGCTTGATCATGCCTTCACCGAGATTGGTCTCAATCGGGTCGAAGCCAATATCCAGCCGGACAATCATCGCTCGGTTGCCCTGGTCGAGCGATGCGGATTCGAAAAAGAAGGCTTTTCGCCGCGTTATCTGAAGATTGGCGGAGAATGGCGCGACCATTTGCGTTATGCCCGGCTTGCGCCGATTCCCGAGAGGGGCTGACCCTTAGGGTCAAAACTCACTCAGGATGGGTGTTCTGTTGAACGGGATGGGATTGTATGGCAGCGAACAAGCGCAAGACAAGGCCGGTTTGCCTTGTCGAGCATTGTTCGCAATCAGGCGGCCCATCCCGTTCAACCCTTTGGGCAAGGCGTATTTTGTGCCTGCGGGCGTCGGAAAGGTTTGAAAATGGGGAGCATTTCCTGCACCTTTCCTTCTACTCAGACACAAAATACGCCTTGCAGAACAACCATCCTGATTGAGTTTTCACCCTAAAGCACGTTGCGGCTTATCAGCCTCCGTCAAAGTGCTTTACAGCGCCGTGCGCCCAATATGGCGCACAAAACGCGCTGTCACACGTTTCATCTGCTGCATCATTTTCACCTTCAATCCTACCCGATTTCAGGAATGATGCAGTCAGTCTTTGTTTTGTCGCATGTCCGTTATCGTTTTATTGAGTCCAATAAAACACGACATGCTTTAGGCCAGCGCCTGTAGAAACCGCATCCCCGTCACCGGGCGGGCGGTGAAATCCATCTGTTCGTAGAAGCGATGCGCCTTGAAATTGCCGGTGGCAGCGCCGACCGAAAGATAGCTGCAACCGGCCTGACGGGCGACATCACGGGCACGATTGACCAGATGCTGACCGATGCCATGGCCGCGATGACCGTCGCGGACGAAAAGATGATGCAGGTCCATGCCGCGGCGGCCTTCATTGGCCCGGTACATCGGCACCAGCAGGGCATAACCCAGCAGGGTTTCTCCGCCATCGGCGACCAGGCCGGTAATCCACGGGGTTGCACCGAATAAATCGCGGCGCAGAATGTCCGCCGTCATCGCCGAGGCATCACCATGATGGGCAGCGAGAAGGGAAATCATCTCGATCAGATCTGGCAAATCCTCACGTTTTGCATGGCGAATGGAAACGAGTGCCGGGCGCGGCAGGGTAGCAATGGTGTCTTCGGTCATATCTGGCTCTCTTCTCGGTCCTGATCTTTATTTTGCCGTCAGGGAGAGCTCCGTTCAAACAACAAGGCCGCCTGACGGCGGCCTGTTGACAAAATGATCTGTCGAGCCGCCCGTTACCGGTAGGCCCAAAAATACACTGCGGAAATGATGTTGCGTGCGTCGATCATGGGGCAATTCGATGCACCATAACGGCAACACTGTCAAGCCCCTTCGCTCATGCGTGTCCGGTCCGGTTGAATCAGGCGACCACAGCCAGCCGTTTCGCCATCATCAGGTTTTCCAGAGCCGTTGCCTCTATCGGGCGGGAGAAAACATAGCCCTGACCTTCGTCGCACTCGAGAGCGCGCAACAGATCGACTTCCTCACGCAGTTCGATGCCCTCCGCCACGACGGTATAGCCGAGATCATGTAAAAGTTTGATCATGCTTTTCACCAGCTGTCGTTCCCGGTTGCCCTCCTTCAGCGCTGATATGAAGGACTGGTCGATCTTCACCACGCTGGCCGGCAGGTTTTGCAGATAAGACAGGCTACTATAGCCGGTGCCAAAATCGTCGATTGCGATTTTCATGCCTGCTTTGGTCAATTGCTCCAGTTTTTTCAGGGCAAGGGCCGCATTGGATATCACCATGCTTTCCGTCAGTTCCAGCTCCAGCCATTGCGGTTCTATGGCGTGTTTTTGAAGCGTGTCCAGCACCTGTTTGACAAAATCGGGATGATTGAGATTGGTCACGGAAATATTGAGCGACAGCGAGATGTCGAGACCACGGCTTCGCCAGTCGGCGAGCTGGGTCAGGGCGGCATCGAAGACAAAGGCGGTCATCTGATGGGCCATGGCGGTGTGCTCGATCAAAGGAACGAATTCACCCGGTGAAATCTCGCCAAGGTTGGGATGACGCCAGCGCAGCAGAGCCTCCGCCGAAGCGATGCTTTCGGTTTCAAGGGTTACTCTTGGCTGGAACACCAGCCGCAACTGGTCGTTGGCTTGAAGGGCTGCCTGAAAATCCTGCCGCAGCCGGAACCGGCGACGCTCAAGGGTCTCGTCATCGCTGGAATAGAGCGCCGCAGGGCGGCCCTGGTCGCGCGCGGACTGCACCGCCGTATTCAAAGCGCGCAAAAGGTCCTTCGGCTGCATCTGCGCCGGGTTGAACGCAGCAAGGCCGCCGGTAACCCGTGTGCCAAGGCTGATATCCGTGATGAAATCCGATTGTAGGATCAAATCCTCGACCTGCCGCAGTGCCTGGTCGATATCGAGGTCAGGATTGGCCAGGCAGGCAAATTGCGTTGGCGTGATCTGATAGCCTTGCCCCTTGCAGAAGCGTTTGAGGCGACGTGCGGCCTCTTGGGACAGGTCGTCCATATGGCTGGAGCCCATGATCCGCATCAATTGTTCGATTTGCGTGGCGGGCAGCAGGTCGAACATGATTGCTATCCGGGTCCTGTCGGGGCTTTCGATGGCAAGATCCGTCATGTCTTCGATGAATTGCTGCCGGTTCGGCAGGCCTGTCACCGGTTCGATACGGCCAAAGGCGTGTTGCAGCTCGACCTGACTCATCACCATGGCTGCAAGATCGCCAAGCGCGGCCATTTCGCTGTCATCCACTGTGCGCGGTTCCGTGCCAAGCACACAAAGTGAGCCGAGGCCATAGCCATCGCGGGTCATCAGCGGCACGCCCGCATAAAACCGGATTCCGGCATCTGACAAAACACAGTTGCTGTAAACCGGGTGCTGGGCAAAATCCTCGACGACGAGAATCCCGCAGGTTTCTGCCACTTCGGCGCAAGGTGCTTTATCACGGGGAATACCCCAATGCTCAACACCGACCCGCGACTTGAACCATTGCCTGTCACTATCGGTCAAGGAGACGGCGGCAATCGGCAAATTGAACAGCCGTGCCGCCATGCGGCTGATGCGGTCGAAACTTTCTTGCGGTGCGGTGTCAAGAATATTGAGATCTTGCAGGGCTTCCAGCCGTTGGACCTCTTCAGAGGAATCAATGAATCTGGTTTGAATGGCCACGCCCTGGTCTCCCGCCATCCCCTCGGACGCAGACCGATGGATGTTTTTTATGCTAATTTATCTATGGGAGAAAGATGGGGCCAATTCATAGTCTATCAAGTTAATAGCCTGATTGATTGTCACAACATGAATAAAAAAGCATTTAAAGAATCTATCGAGGATTGTAACGGCCTGAAGCCTGTATCATCCCCTCGGAAATGCTGAGGAAATTGCTGCCTTGAAGGGAATTTCAATAGAAGAGCGACATCAGGAGCTTGACCTGTGCGCAGATTAAAACATGCAGTTATGTCTATGCAATCATCCCCGCCGGAGCGGGGATGACAGGACGTTCGATAAAAATCAGGCAGCCTTCAGGCTGGCAATCGTGTCCTTGGCCTTGGCCACGGCAGCAGCCTTGGCTTCATCGCCCATGGCAACGCCTTCGGCGATGACAAATTCGACATTGCTGACGCCGAGGAAGCCGAAGAGGCCGGCCAGATAGGTTTCGGCATGTTCAAGAGCAGCTGCCGGACCGGCGCTGTAGACACCGCCACGGGCGAGAGCGATGATGACACGCTTGCCGCCGCACAGGCCTTCCGGACCGTTTTCGCCGTATTTGAAGGTCTTGCCAGCTACGCAGATACGATCGATCCAGGCCTTCAACTGGCTCGGAATGCCGAAATTGTAGAAGCCTGCGCCGATGACAACGACATCGGAATCGAGGAACTGCTGCAACACTTCACCGCCAAGCGCCAGATCGGCCTTGGTGGCTTCATCATTGCTGGCGTCGTAATTGCCCATGGCAGCAGCCAGCGTCAGGCCGGACAGGTGCGGAATGGGAGCAAGCGCCAGATCGCGATAGGCGACGGTCGCGTTCGGGAACTGCTTGACGATCGAAGCCGTCAGCTCACGGCTGACGGAATACTGGCCGAGAACGCTGGAATCGAGATGCAAAAGCTTCATGGTGTTTTCCCATTCGTTGGTATAAAAACGATACCGGAGAACTAAGCGAAGCCTGCTCATTCCGCAAGAAGGCACATCCATGGTACTGGCGCACAAACATGTCACTGAAGAGCTTGAAAAGCCTTTGCAATCCGAGGGTCTGCACGATCGTTGCCACACCGTCAACAGCGTGTTGACGCGCATAGGCGACAAGTGGAGCATTCTGATCGTCATGACGCTGGCCGACGGGCCTTACCGCTTCAATGAGTTGAAACGGCGGGTGGGCGATATTTCACAACGCATGCTGACGCTGACCCTGCGTGGACTGGAGCGGGACGGGTTGGTCAAGCGCACACTCTATCCCACCATTCCGCCGAAGGTGGAGTATGCGTTGACGCCGCTTGGTCATTCGCTGCGCGCGCCCGTTGAGGCGCTGGGCCATTGGGCGTTACGCCATCACCATATTATTCTTGAGGCGCGTGTGATCTATGATGGAGCGCAGGAAAAATAAAAAACCCGGCCTCGCAAGAGGCCGGGCATGATCTGGCTTGTGCCGCAGCTTACTTCGTTGCTGCTTCGTACATTTCCAGCACGTAATCCCAGTTGATCAGGCTGTCGACGAAGGCTTCGAGATATTTCGGCCGGGCATTGCGGTAGTCGATATAATAGGAATGTTCCCAGACATCGACGCCGAGAATGGGCGAGGCGCCATGCACCAGCGGGTTTTCGCCGTTCGGTGTCTTCATGATTTCCAGCTTGCCGTTCTTGACGGCAACCCAGGCCCAGCCGGAGCCGAACTGACCGGCACCAGCGGCGGCAAAATCGGCCTTGAACTTGTCATAACCACCGAGGTCGGAAGCAAAAGCGGCTTCCAGCTTGCCGGGCAGTTTGTTGCCGCCGCCATCCTTTTTCATCCATTTCCAGAAATGGATGTGGTTGTAATGCTGGGCGGCATTGTTGAACAGGCCGGCATTCTTGCCGAAAGACTGCTTGACGACCTCTTCCAGCGACAGGCCTTCAAGACCGGAATCCTTCAGCAGGTTATTGCCGTTGGTAACATAGGCCTGATGGTGCTTGTCGTGGTGAAATTCCAGCGTTTCCGCCGACATGTAAGGGGCCAGCGCATCATAGGCATAGGGCAGGGCGGGAAGTTCAAAAGCCATAACAATATCTCCTCTAGGCTCTAAAGCAGGAAGGGTCGCAGCAGGCTGCTGGATGACGGGAACATAGGAGCGCCGGTGAGAGGTGGCAACCTGCCTGACGGCAATTTCTCGCCCGTCATCGAAGTTTCATGGTGACAATGAAGTCGAAGGGAGGAAGGTTCCATCGTCTGCGGAAAAACCGGAAAATTTCGTGATTATTCCCAAAAGACATCCGGTTCCGGCAGCGTGTCCACGGCAAAGCCCAGGGCCTGCCGCGCCATGTGGCATTCCGGGTCGCCGGGCATGCAGTCACGACAGACCTGAGGGCGCACCGTATAGACAGAGCAGCCGACATGCTGGCCCACCACGCCGGTCAGCGCCGCGCAGCGGATTTTCCCCGCCGCATCGGTGAGAAATTTCATGCCGCTCAGATCGTCGGCCACCAAAGCTTCGGGAATGGCGGCCAGTTGTTCGTCGCTTTCCAGCGAAAAGCGTGGCCAGTCTGCCTGATAAGCGCAGCAGGCACCGCAGCTCTGGCAATCGAAGATCTCAGGCGGTGAGGTTTCAAGCATGTGATGTGCTGACACGTTTCCGGATCAGACGAGCCGCTTCGGCGTTGTGCGGGGAAAAAGCATCCGCAGAACGAAAGCCAGCACGGCAAGTGCGAGAAGAAGCGGCCAGGCGAAAAAGAAAAACAGCAGGCAGGCAACCATGCCCAGCACGAGGACGGCCATGAATATGCCGATCATCGCACCGAACAGGCCAAGCGTTGCGCCGAAAACGCCCATCAAGACGGGAAACCAGAAGGGAAAGGTGAAGGCCGCTGCCATCAGGATCAGAAAAATTTCGCCAACAGCCATCATTTGGGATCACCCTTGTTTGTTGTCCCGCAGTCTACTGCATAATTCCTTAAATCGGAAACGATTTAAGGTGAAAATTATGCAGCAGATGACAAGTGTGACGGCGAGTTTTGTGCGCCATATTGGGCACACGGCGCTGTAGCGCAAAGCCCGATCAGCGTCGAGTCATGCAGGACAGTGCTTTTTGCTTCATGTTAAAGATCGCTGCCGCCGCGCGCCCAGTCCATGTAAAGATCAAGCGCCTTCTTCGCCATTGGCCCCGGCTGATAGGTGCGGTCGTCGAGCCGTGACACCGGCGCCACCTTGGAATAATTGCCGGTGGTGAACACTTCGTCGGCGTCAAGAAAATCCTTGACCGTCAGCGTTGTCTCGCGGACCTCGAAACCGGACTGGCGCAAAAGGCCGATGATACGCGCCCGGGTGATGCCCGCCAGAAAGGTGCGGTTGGCGGCGGGGGTGAAGACCACACCATCCTTGACCATGAAGATGTTGGAGGAGGCGGTTTCGGCAACATTGCCATTCATGTCGAGCGCCAACGCATTGTCGAAACCGCGGGCGCGCGCTTCCGTGATCATCCGACCGGAATTGGGATAGAGGCAGCCTGCTTTCGCCTCGGTCATGGCGCATTCGGGCGAGGGGCGACGGAAGGGCGAGACGGTGAGCGAATGCGGTTTGGCCGTGTTCATGGCCGCCTCGAACAGGCAAAGGGCAAAGCGGGTGCTGGCCGGATCGGGCGCGACGACGGAAAAGGGCGCGCCATGTTCGCTCCAATACATCGGCTTGATATAAATGGCAGTCTTGCGGTCGAATTTCTTGACGCCTTCCAACGCCAGTTCGGCAATCTCGTCTGCCGTCATGGTCGGCGTCATGCCCATCGCTTCCGCCGAGCGGTTGACGCGGGCGCAATGCAGGTCGAGATCGGGCGCAATGCCATCAAACCAGCGCGCCCCGTCAAACACCGTCGAGGCGAGCCACATGGCATGCGACACCGGCCCGATCAGCGGCGGATTGCCGGAAAGCCATTCTCCCTCGACATAGGTGAAGGTGGGGGTGCGGGCAGATGTATCGACGGGCATTGGGCTCTCCTCAAATCACTCGCTGGCAGAAAAGGGCCGAAGGCGGACAGGGTCAAGCTGAAAAAGACAATGCTACGCAAAACACAAGAATCCTGCTCTAAAGGCCAGTTTTCTTCAGGAAAATATCGCAAAATCAGTGTTCTGGCTGATGGGTCGATCAATTTTGATGATGATGCTCGATAATGGCCTGCCGGGTCTCCTGTCTGCGCGCCCGTGTCTTGCAAGATCGACAGCGTTGCAGATCTGTCATTGCCTGCGAGATTTTTTGTTGCCTGGGCAAACATCTCGTGCCTTTCTGGCAGGAGGGTGTAAACATGGAATTTGCGCAGTGCACACTGTCGGCTGCAGGTTGTGTTGAAGGCTCAGGAGCGGTCATGATGAAAGCTGGAATAATGGTGTCGTCTTGTTTCGGTCTGGCGCTCATTCCGATGGCGGCGCAGGCATCCTCGCCTTTGCCAACGAGCGAGGCGCTCTCCACGGCGCTGATGGCGGGAGAGACCGTCAATGTGGTGGTGGATCTCGGCAAATGCCGCACGGAAACCGATCCACCCCGCCCCGGCGCGATGAAGGGTGGCTTGCGGATTTCCTCCTTTCTGGAGCGGCCCGATCATTCGATCAGCTTTTCCGACGATCATCTGACGATCACCTCCAAGGACAAGAAGCCGATCTATCAATTTGTCCGTTATACGGTGAAGCCGGATAATACGGTGATCTATTCGATGAAGATCCTCTCGGTCCCGGAATATAAATCGGAAGGCGGCGTGTTCGCCTATCGCTGTAAACTGGGCGATGGTGTGCGGTTTTTCACGCCCTGATCCCGGGTTCTCCTCCGTTGCGGTCAAACGCATCACGACGCTTGCGCCATTGGCTGGGATTTTCGCCTGTCACCCGTAGAAATTCGCGGTTGAAATTGGATTTGGTCATGAAGCCCGCCTCCAGCATGATCCTTGTGACCGGCTCCTGTGTCTCCTGAAGCAGCCGGCAGGCCTCGGCAATGCGGTGATTGTTGACATAATGGGAGAGGCTCATGCCATGCACCCGGTTGACCGCCTGGGAGACGGCTCGCACCGGCTGGCCAAGACGGCGCGCCAGTTTGCGCAGGTTGAGGTCCATATCCTTGTAAAGCTGCTGCTCTGCCATCAGCCTGTCCAGCGCTTTCGCCAGTTGTTGATCTTCAGCCGTCGGCGCGCGTTCATCCGGCAGGTCGCTTGGTGTGACCTCCGCGACCTCCTCCTGCTCCTCGCCGGAGACCGTTTCACCCTGCGCCTGCACGGCGGCAAGGCCGATGATCAGCAGGACGATCGTTGTAAAGCCGGAGATGATGAGCGGTGCCTGCCGGCCCGAGGCAAAGGCGAAATCCAGACTGATGGCCAGATCGGATATGGCTGAGGCAATCAGCGAAGCGGCCATCAAAAGCAGCGCTCGATAGGAGCGGATCATGCCATCGAGACGGGATGCGCCCAGCGCCTCCGGCCCCTGCCGCGCCAGCCACAGCAGCGCCAATCCATAGCCGAGAAAAGTGAGGATGATCACCAGATCGATCGGCCCGCCATCGAAGACCAGCAGGACCAGCACCAGAGATGACGGAATGGCGTGCAGGAGATCGCGCCAGCGAAGCCGCGATCCCGCCTCCGTCAGGCTTTGGAAGGCGATAAAGCTGAGCGGTGGAATGATCGCCGCCAGCACCGGCATCACCGAGCGCACCGCCATGACATCGTAGCCCCAGCGCAGGCCGACGACGATGGACTGCACGCACATGATGAGCAACAGCCAGAAGAAGGGGGATTGCAGGGCAAGCCGCGGCTCGTCCTGCCGGATCATGCGCAGCAGAAACGTCAGAAACAGCAAGGCAACGACAAAGGAGAGCGGCAGAAAGATCATCGGCAACCGGCAAAGACGGGAAGGGTGAGGCGACCATGACCTTTATCGCAATCGGCGGCGACCTGAAACAGGATCAAGGTCGCAGATTTCCGGGCAGAACTGCAGAAAGACGGCAGAGTTTGCACAGGAGCTTCCCCCATGAAAAAACGCCGTCTTCTTCTCACCTGCCTTGCCGTTGTCGTCGCCTTCAGCGCAGTCGACGGGCTGGTCAGCCTGATCGGGCGCGATGTTGCCCTCGGTCAGCCGCTTGATCTCGACACGATCGACCATGTCCGCATCGAAGGAGGGGCAAGCCGCCTCATTCTCACCACGCAAAGCGGACAGCCCTATGATGCCAGCCTCACCGGCCATCGCGAAGGCTGGGGCGCCATGTGGTATTCCGGCTGGTATGGCGATGATTGCACCGGGCGTGGCCGGATGCATCGTGAGGGCGACACGCTGGTGGTCGAAACCGATCCCGCTTTTGCCAGCCGCTTTTTCGACTGGTCGGACTGCACGGTAACCTTGCGCGCCAATCTCAAGCCGGAAACGGCGGTCACGATCCGCCAGCAGGCCTCGAAAATGACGTTGAACGGTGATTTTTCCGCAGTCGATGTCACTGCCGATGCCGGTGATTTCAGTCTGCGCGGCCATGCCGACACGCTGGATCTGTCGGGGGCTGCACTCAGGGTGCGCGCTTTTTATGAAAGCGTGCGACAGAACGAGACGCTGATGTTGACCGGCAGCATGATGGATATCGGCCTGCATTTTCTGACGCCGACACCTGTCAGCGTGCTGACCGAGGCAACCGCCTCCTATATCGACAATACGCTCGGCAACACAGCCGGAGCCAGGCCGCAGATCACCATCAAGGGGCAGATGGTGCGCGCCCGCATCGACTGACGGGGCTCACTCAGTCAGGGTGGAAAGCTTGAGCTCCATCATTGCCAGATCGAGCCAGCGGCCAAACTTGATACCGACCTCACGGTGAATGCCGACCAGGTGGAAGCCGAGCTTCTCATGCAGGGCGATCGAGGCGCGATTTTCCGCCTCGATCGCGCCGATCATCACATGGACGCCGCCGGCTTTCGCCTTTTCGATCAGCGCCTGCATCAGGCTTTTTCCGATGCCGCCGCCGCGCTGATCCTTCTCGACATAGACAGAATGCTCGACCGTGTGGCGATAGCCATCATGCGGCCGCCAGTCGCCATAGGAGGCATAGCCGACAACGCTGCCCTGCCGTTCGGCCACCAGCACTGGAAAGCCTCTGGCGCGGCGTTGCTCCATCCAGACGCGGCGATTGTCGAGATCGACCAGCACCTCGTTCCAGATGGCAGTGCTCGTTTCGACGGCATGGTTATAGATATCGCGGATCGGACCGAGATCGGTTTCGACGGCATCGCGGATCACGAGAGGCTGCATGGTCATGATCCGATAGCCGTCAGCACGGCGGAATAATGCACCGCGGCCGCAACGACGACGAAGCCGTGCCAGATGGCGTTCTGATAGGGCAGTTTTTCCCAGATATGGAAAATCACGCCTGCCGAATAGAGCACCCCACCGACGACGATCAGTACCATGGTCACGGGCGGGAGGTAACGGGAAATCGGTTCTGCCGCCATCACACCGCTCCAGCCCATGGCGAGATAGAGCAGAATGGCCAGACGGTCATAGCGGCCTGGATAGCGGCATTTGATCACGATGCCGGTGATTGCCACCACCCAGATGCCGACCAGCATGGCGAAAATCCACGGGTCGCTGGCGCCGCGCTCGAGAAAGGGCGTGTAAGTGGCGGCGATCAGCACGAAAATGGCGGAATGATCGAGCCGGCGCAGATAGGATTTCACCCTGGAGCGCGGCCACATATTGTAGGTAAAGGAACAGCCCAGCGCCAGAACCAGACCGAGGCCGTAAATCCAGCTCGCAGCGATTTCGCCATAGGAGGTATAGACGGTGGCATAGAAGATCAGCGCCGTCACGCCGATCAACGCCAGCACGACGCCAACGCCATGCACGATGCCGTCAGCCACCAGTTCGGAAAAATCATAATGTCGCCCGAAGCGAAACTCTTCGGTCATGGGATTTGCCTGCCTGTCATCCATCTCGTGTTCATTCCGTCATGATGCGGGAAAGCGCCAGCCGTTTCAAGCCGGTCAGGTGAAACACTATAATGGCGATTTCAGAACGGCAGATGAACGGGCCTGCCTTTTTTGCGCCGCAACAGATCACGCCTTTGCGAGCAGCCCTGATGGGGCACAAGTCATACATTATATGTACTCTGTTTAAGTCTAACTTTAACGAAACCTGCTATTCTTCAGCCCTGTTTGCCCCAAGCCACCGGAACGACACGCGCATGCGCTACACGGTTTTAGCCACCTTCATGGCGCTGATTGCCTATAACTGGTTCTTCATCAAGGTGGCGCTGGCGCGTCGCCAATTCAACATCAAGGCGCCGAAAATCACTGGCGATGAGGCTTTCGAGCGGATTTTCCGGGTGCAGCAAAACACAGCCGAACAGTTGGTTTTCTTTCTGCCGTCGCTGTGGCTGTGCGGTTTTTACACCTCGGATCCCTTGGCCGGTCTCTTCGGCCTGATCTGGACGGCGGCACGGGTGCTGTATGCCGCCGATGCCTATGCCAGCAGTGGCAGGCATGGCTACGGAGCGATGATCTCCTGGTGTGTCGCCTTCATGCTTTTGATTGGCGGCACGATCGGTGCCTTGCTGGCTGGCTGACAGGCCTCTTTTTCAGCGATCGACCAGAACCGAGCATTCGGCATGGCGCACGACCCGGTCTGCGGTTGCGCCAAGAAGATAGTTGGAAAAATCCGGCACATGCGAGGCAATGACGATCAGATCAGCCTTATGTTCGTTGGCCGCCGCCAGGATTTCATGGGCAGGCGGACCGATCCGAACTTCCACGGTTGCGGCAATGCCGCTACGGGCTTTCAGATCCTCCAGTCTGGCTTTGCTATCCGCTACGGCGCCTTCGAGAATATCCTGCGGAATATCGATGGTCAGATAGGCCGGAACCGGCTCGACCACGCTCAACAGCACGATCTCGCCGCCATCGTTCAAAAGGGCCGCCGCCCGTTTCAAAATAGATCCGCCCCGCTCGATCTTGTCGCAATCCACCGGCACAATGATCTTGCCATACATGACACATCTCCTGCTTTTTTACGTCTGTCATGATCATGACGCCGATCGCCCTGCGCCGTATTGATTCTGATCAAGACAAAGGGTTGTCTTCAAAAGATGAACAATCTTGCTACCAAACCTTATCTTTAGAAAACAGTTTATCATGCTATATCTATAGCATCTGCTGACATGCTTATGTTTCAAGGACTTGTGCAGGATAAACCCGAAAGGTCATGCCATGGACACGCTGCGTTCACCGAGTTTCGCCTTGACTCGCCCGCTTCATGTTGGTGAGGCGCATCTGGTCGTGCGCGATCTGGCGACTGTGTCGGCCTATTATCAGAAGGTCATGGGCCTGGAGGTGGTGGAAAAGAGCGCAAGCGGGGCGGTTCTCGGCGTTGCCGGCAAGCCGTTGTTGCGGCTGACCACGGCGGGCGATGTGCTGAAAGCGCCGCCAACCTCGGCGGGTCTGTTTCACACGGCTTTTCTTCTGCCGGACCGCAAATCGCTGGCGCAATGGCTGGCCCATGCCGCCCATGCCGGTGTGCCGCTCGATGGAGCCTCGGATCATCTGGTCAGCGAGGCGATTTATCTCAGCGATCCAGAAGGCAACGGCATTGAGATCTACCGGGACCGCAGCCCGATGGAATGGACCTATCATGCTGACGGCACGGTGGAGATGGCCACATTGCCGCTCAATCTGCAGAAACTCTATGACAGCGCGCCGAAAGACCCCTGGAGGGCGATGCCGGAAGGCTCCGCCATCGGCCACATCCATCTTCAGGTCGGCAATGTGCCGGAGGCGGACCGGTTTTATCAAGGCGTTCTCGGTTTGAAAAAGATGGCGAGCTATCCGGGAGCCAGTTTTTATGCCGCCGGGCAATATCATCATCACGTTGCCGCCAATATCTGGAACAGCCGCGGCGCCAAGGCTCGCAGCGGGCCGATGAGCGGCCTTGCCGATTACAGCCTGATCTATCAGGACGAGGCGCTGCTGCAACAGGCCCTGGCAACGCTAGAGACGCTGGAGATTGCGGTGACGAAGACGGCAGACGGTCATCGCCTCAGCGACCCATGGGGTATCGGTCTCACGCTTTGCTTTAGGTCCGGACAAGCTTGATGCCATAAAGTGATATCCATCAGGATGGTGCAGATGGCAGGGCAAGATTTGTCCGGCAGGCACAATTGCCGATCTGCTATCGTCTTTTCAGGCCGAAGGTCTGAAAGACAAGAAGCATACCGTCGTTAAAGAGACCGCGACTGTATCAGGGTCGATAAGGCCAGTGCATACCCCTTGTGCGGATGCCGACTGTGTTGAATGCATCAATGGCGTGAGCATGTGTATGTAAAACATTACAGCCACCTTTGTGCGCCATATGTGGCGCGCGGCGCTGTAATAGGATTTGATATCCCGCATTGCATAAAAACAGAAGCTTGGGGCGTTTTCGTGTTGCCATGAAAAACGGAAAGGCTCTGATTGGTGGACGGAGGTGCGTCATGTACATTTCCGACAGTGCATCAGGACGGATTTCGCTTTCCCGGCCAGTCGTGGCTGGTGACGCCGTTGGCAACACCAGAGACCGAGAAGGGTCGGGTGGCTTCAGGCGGCAAGGCGAGGATCGGCGTCCGCCCCCGCAGGATGAGCAGGCATTGCAGGCTGATGACATCAGTGCAGCCGATGATATTTCCTATGATGCCCTTGCGGGCAATGCCCCTTCACTTTCGGCGGCGATATGGGAAATGGAGGCGGGTCAGATCGAACGCCAGGACGTGGCGGAAAATGCCAGCGAATCACCGCCCGCAACCGTTTCCCCACAGGGCGATGCCGCTTCAGGCGACAGTGCTTCAGATGAAGTTATGGCTTCGCTTCTGGCGCTCTTCGAGCCGGGCGATGCCGCCGTCTGAACTGCTGTCGCTATTGGTTTTTTGCCTGTCCGGACGCCAAACCATTTCACACTTTTCTCGGAACAATGCTCTGACGCCTGTGCAAGTCAATTGGATCATCGCCGATCATGTGCCCATCCTGCAGAGGATGAGATATTTGCTGTCGACTGTGGAAGGGTTATCTGCTTCAAATACAAGCTCATTAAATATAGGGCTGAAGAGTGTTTAAATTCATCTCAAAAAATTACATCGTAATTATTTTTTTCACGTTTTTGTTATCATCGAACAGTTTTGCAGATGATAAAAAAATAGATTACATAAAGTCATTGTTGGGAGAAAATGTAAATACGTCTGATGTGTATGAAATTTACAATGGGGTTCCTCTAAAGAAAAAAGACAATATTGTTATTACTGTAATCAATCAGCCCGATAATAAAATTAAAAATTTTTCCATTGCAAAGATATTGGATTATGCAGCGGCGCTCAATCTTAATGTTGTTTTTCAAAACAATATCGAGGCAACGGAAATATTATTGTTTGACGACTTCGTAGACAAAAATAATAATTTTAATAAAAATGTGCTCGAAAAATATGGTATTAATATTAAAGACGATTCGTCTGTTCCGATTAAATTTCGGGATTGCTTTGTCATTAGAGAAATTAATAACGGATCAATTGTTAACTCTAAATATATTATCGATAATAAATTAAATAAAGAAGAAACAAAAGAATGTATTTCTCGGTCTGTGACTTTTTCATTTGGCTTGTCGTTCAAGCCTTTAGTAAAATTATTATCAATAAATAAAGTGGAAGTTTATGATTTTATAGATGAGTTCGGGCCTTTTATCCTGAGTAGAAGGGATAGATGCTTTCAAGTGAGCCGCGAGCATCTCGACTATTCGTGCATGTCTGATGAGTAAAATGGGTGATTGAGAGAATCGACCGAAAAGTGGGAAGCGGGTTCGGAAAAACCCGATGCAGCTTTCCGTCCTGAAATGCGGAAAACAAAGAGTGAGAGCGTTTCGGTGTTTGTGTGCACCGGTGAAGCGCTCTAAGCTGATTTTGTCATGGAGTGCATCTCAACCCGTCGGAAAGACATGCACTCCAGACATGATACGCAATCGACGCGCTTCAACAGCGCGATGCCAGCCTCATTCAGCTTACTTGCCGCGACGGCGGCGCTGGCCGAGGCCCATTTCCTTGGCAAGCCGCGAACGGGCTTCGGCATAGGCAGGCGCGACCATCGGATAGTCAGCCGGCAGATCCCATTTTTCCCGGTATTCTTCGGGGCTGAGGCTGTGATGGGTCATCAGGTGGCGCTTCAGCGACTTGAAGGAGCCGCCGCATTCCAGGCAGATGATCTGCTCGCCCTGAATGGACTTGCGCACCGAAACGGCCGGCTTCTGCTTTTCCAGAGCCGGTGCTGCCGGGGCGGTGGTCGATGTGTTGGAAAGGGCCGAATGCACATCGGAAATCAGATGCGAAATGTCCCCAATTGGCACAACGTGATTGCTGACATAGGCCGCGACAATATCAGCGGTCAGTTCAACAAGCAGATCGTTATCGGACGACCCCATTACCGTATCGTTCATCTTTGTCTCCTGTTCATGGCCTGCTGGGCGATTTTTGCCACCGATCGTCAGCAGATTTGGCTTGAAGACTGATCCTATAGGACAGTCAAATGTAAATGCTCTCGAAAATGACAAGATCATTTTCACAATTATTTTAGAAGCGATAGATTGAAGGTAAGAAACCGGCCACGAGGCCTTTGTTTCATCCGATTGCTATGAAAGGATCTGGGCTGTCATGAACCCGATATCACTGTCACCTCGGCTCTATGCAAATCTCAAATAATTCTTCTGTAGACTTAGCAATATCTTTGCAAATGTCCAGTTCTGTTTTTAACAGAATGCTTGCGCATGTTACAAAGTGCCTTTTCAGGAAGATGAACATATTTCCAGTCTGTATAAGAAATTTGTATTCTGCGTTAACCAGTCCTTAACCATGGCCTACTTCAGATTTTCCTTATCTGAGGCCATTTCGTCTCGCAAACTGGCCTTGGCCATGGGGTACCCAACATGATGTGCGGCCTTGGCCAGCAGATGGGCGGAGACGGGTGCTGTCAGTACAAAGAAGAAAAAACCTGCTATCGAGCGTGCAAATACAGCCATTTCTGCAGAATTCAAGCCTACAGCCAGCAATAATAATCCCGAGCCGACAGTTCCAGCCTTGGAGGCCGCATGCATGCGCGTATAGAGATCCGGCAGTCGGTTAATGCCAATGGCGGCAACAACCGCAAAGAAAGACCCGGCAAGGATTAAAACAGAAACGGTGGCAGATAAAAGCAAGCTCATCGATCTGTCTCCTTTTGGGACAGGTTGTTTTGCTGTTTCATGCGGCGTTGGCGTTTTTCATTGCGTAACTTTTCCACAGTGAATTGTTTTTCTACCGCCTGTCTGGCCGGTTCGGTCTCGGGTGATTCGCCGATCACTCCCCGTACCAGAATGAAACGGGCGAAGGCGACCGTGCTCAAAAAACCGACGAGACCAAGAGAGATGGCGATGTCGATATAGAGTGTGTAACCGGTGCGGATCGCGAAAACCGCGATGAAGCCGATGACAATGGCGACCAGCATGTCGAGCGCCACCACCCGGTCCGGCAGGGTGGGGCCAAGCATGACGCGCAGCACGGTGAGAAAGAATGCCACCGACAACAGCACCAGTCCGATGGTGGTGGAGATATCGATCAGGCTCTGGCCGGTGATCATGCGAAAGCCTCCTTGATCTTGCGCTCGAAGCCTTCGGCAATGCTTTTGCGCGCGGCATCGGGATCGTCGCAATCCAGCGCATGGATATAAAGCGTCTTGCGGTCTTCAGAAACATCCACCGAAAGGGTTCCCGGCGTCAGCGTGATCAGATTGGCCAGAAGCGCAATTTCGAAATCCCGTGTCAGGGTGAGACGATAGGCGAAGATCCCCGGTTTGATGTCG
This sequence comes from Allorhizobium sonneratiae, assembly GCF_023700755.1. Lineage (GTDB taxonomy): Bacteria > Pseudomonadota > Alphaproteobacteria > Rhizobiales > Rhizobiaceae > Allorhizobium > Allorhizobium sonneratiae. Next base: position 74,426 of record NZ_JAMKOJ010000003.1, read on the forward strand.
AGGTCCGGGGTCAGCGACAGCACCGTCACCGTCCAGGCCGATTTGGCCAGTTCGGCGAGGAACAGGCCGAAAAGACCGGTCAGCCGTCTGACGCGCCCGAGATAGCTGACGCCGTTGATCTGTTCGCGCAAAAGCCACACGACGGCGAGCGAGACGAAAAAGCCGAGCAGCAGATTGTGAAATGTGGCGCTTCCGCTGACCGCAACCCAGATGACGGCCATCAGCAGATTGACGATCAGAAGGATCATGGCTGTGCTCCCGCAGGAAAGACCGAACTGATATAGGCATGCGGGTCGATCAGCCCCAGGGCCGCCGTTTGCGCAAGATCGATGATGCGCTCGGGAAACAGGCCGAAACCAAGCACAAAGGCAGCAATGAGGCTGATTGCGGCCATGGTCATGCGTGAGGGGTTGTGGCCCGCGGCAAGTCCTGGAACGCTGGGCCCTGGAACGGAGGCCTTTGCCGCAGCCGTTTTGTCTGTGAAGGACATGTCTTCGGATGGTTCTGGTCGCCAGAAGGCCAGAAGATAAAGCCTTGCAAGGGTCAGCGTGGTCAAAAATCCTGCCAGCAGCAGAAAGGCGGCCAGCCAGCCATGGCCGGTATCGAGGGCGGCCTTGACCAGAATGGCTTTCGGCCAGAAGCCGGAAAAAGGCGGCAGGCCGCTTGCTGCGAAAAACAGGGCCAGCGCCAGATAGGAAAAGACCGGAGCACGCCGGTAAAGCCCGCCCATCCTTGCAAGATCGAAGCTTTGCGCCATGCGCCCCGCCTGACCCACGACGAAGTAAAGCCCTCCCATCAGCAGGATGGAGTGCAGCGCGTAAAGAATGGCCCCGCTGAGGCCCTCGACACCGCCAATGGCAATGCCGGCAAGGCAATTGCCGATGCCGGCAATGACGATAAAGCCCATGAGCCTGCGGCTGTCGGATTGCGCCAGTCCACCCAAAGCGCCGAAGATCATCGTGGCGGCCGCGACCACGGCGATCAACCCCGTCAGCCCGTTATATTCAAACGGAAGCAGCATGACGAGCACGCGCAGAAGGCTGTAGACGCCGACCTTGGTCAACAGCGCGGCAAACAGACCGGCAACGGTCATATAGGGTGTGTGATAGGCGGCAGGCAGCCAGAAATTCACCGGGAAGGCGGCCGCCTTCATGGCGAAGGCCAGCGCAAACAGGCAGGCCAGCGTCATCATCGGCGCATCCGCCCGGACCGTTTCGGCCTTGCGGGCAATATCGGCCATGTTGAGCGTGCCGAAAATGGCGTAAAGATAACCGATCGCCATCAGAAACAATGTCGTCGCCAGCAGGTTCAGCACCGCATATTTCAACGCTCCGTCGATCTGCTCGCGCTCTGAACCGAGGATCAAAAGGCCGAAAGAGGCAATCAGCAGCACCTCGAACCAGACATAGAGGTTAAAGATGTCGCCGGTCAGAAAGGCACCGGAAACACCGGCCATCAGCACCATCAGCAGCGGGTAGAAGCCATAGCGACGTCCCGATGTGCTGATATTGCCATCGGCATGCAGCGCTGCGGCAAGGGCTGCAATGGCCGCGCTCAGCGCAAACAGCGTGCCGGTGAGATCGGCGGTGAAGGCAATACCGAAGGGCGGTCTCCATTTCCCCATCACCACCGTTACCGGTCCGTGCAGCCAGACCTCGACCAGAAGCCGCGCCTCGACGAGGATCAGGAACAGGATGGTGATGAGCGCCAGCGGCTGATGGCGCTCGGTTCGCTCGCGCAGCACCATCATCAGGGCGGCGACCAGCAGAGGAATGGCCACTGGCAGGATTGGCAGCCAGCCGACAAGACCGGGGGCTGTCTGCACATGCGCATGGGCAAGGGCATTTGCAAGATCGGCGGCAGGGAGTGCGTTGGGAGAGGCCATTCTGTCGCGCTGCTCTTTCAGTAATCCAAGGGAGGCATTGGCGGGTTTTCCGGCTCCGCCAGTCGCATGCCGTCGGTATCGTCAGTGCCGAGATCCTGATAGGCGCGGTAGGCCAGCACCAGCAGAAAGGCGAAGAAGGAAAAGGAAATAACGATGGCCGTCAGGATCAGCGCCTGCGGCAGGGGATTGGCCGCCGTCATCGCCAGACTGTCCTGACCAGCGGGAATGATCGGCGGCGTTGCCCGCGTCAGCCGTCCGGCAGTAAACAGGCCGAGATTGACGGCATTGCCCAAAAGCACGATGCCGAGCAGCATGCGCACGACATGGCGCGACATGATCAGATAGAAGGCGGCGGCAGCAAACAGCCCGACCAGCAAGGAAAACACGGCTTCCATCAGCCATCCTCCCGTTCGGCCAGCGCCAGCGCAATCGACGTGATCGCGCCGGTCACCACCAGATAGACGCCGAGATCGAAACTGGTAACGGTGGCAAGCGGCACCTCCACGCCAAACAGCCGCGGATAGATCCACAGCGCCGTCATGAAAGGCACATCGGCAAAGGCAGAGACAAAGCCGGAGAGGCAGGCAATCAGCAGGCCCGCACCTGCCACCGACAAAGGATGGATGCGCAGCGCGCGGCGCACCGCCTGCACGCCGAAGGCCATGCCGTAGATGGAAAAGCCAGCCGCCGCAATCAGCCCGCCGATGAAGCCGCCGCCCGGCTCGTTATGGCCGCGCAACAGCACGAAGAGCGAAAACATCAGCATCAGCGCGGTGATGAAGGGGGCAAGCGTGCGGAAAATCAGCGTGTTCATGCCATCTCTCCCGGTTTTGCCGCATCCGCCGGCCTTTCGGATTTCGCTGGCCTTGCCGCCCGGATACGGATCAGCGCCAGTATGGCAAGCCCTGTCACCATGACGACGGAGATTTCACCCAGCGTATCGACGCCGCGGAAATCGACGATAATGACATTCACCACATTGCTGCCATGGGCGATGACCTTGGAATACTGATTAAAAAATTCCGTCAGTTCCGGGTTGAACGGCAATTGCGTCACCTTGGTCAGCATCAGCGTGACACCTGCGGCGCAGGCAATCGCCACGCTTGCGTCGAGCAGCACCTGCGGCAGGGGCCGACGGTCGCTTGGATGCAGCTTCAGCCGGGTCATCACCAGCGCCAGAATGACCACCGACAGCGTCTCGATCATGAACTGGGTGAAGGACAGATCGGGCGCACCGAACAGAAGGAAGATCACCGATATGGCAAAGCCCTGAATGCCGAGCGAGACGATGGCCGTCAACCGGTTGTCGGCCGCCAGAACGGCATAAAGCCCGGCCACGGCAATGGCGAGAAAGGCCGCTTCCGGCAGCGTGATCGACAGCGGTCCATGCGGCAGATGCGGCCCCTCGCCATAAAGCGCCATGGGCAGCAGAAAGGCGAGCGCCACGATGATCAGGCTGACGGTGACATAGACATCGAGCCGTCCGCCATGAATGACGCGGGTGATGCGGAAGGCGACCCGCACAAGGGCGGCGACAAGATGGTCGAATCCGCGATCCGGCCCCGGTCCCAATGCCTCGATCAGTTTTGTCAGTCCGGTTCTGACCGGGGGCAGGGCGAGGTACATGACAAAGCCGAAGGCAAAGGTGATCAGAGACAGGCCAAGCGGCAGGCCGATATGCGGAATGAGTGAAGCTTCCGGCACACGGGCGCTACCGGCCACGGCGCTGGCCATGGGGGCTGCGATCAGGCGGATGAAGCCTGAGGAAAACAGGGCAAAGCCAAGGCCGAACACGCCAAGCAGCAAGGGGCCGAGCCAGAGGCCGAACGGCCCTTCATGCGCCTCTTTCGGGGTTTTCTGCTGCGGGCCAAAAAACGGTTTGATGGCAAGGATCAGCCCGGTGGTCATCATCAGGCCGTTGCCGATCACGGCAATAAGAGTAAACAGGATCGAGCGCAGATCGCCATGCACGAGCGCTGCGTAAATCTCTTCCTTGGCGAGAAAGCCGATGAAGGGCGGCAGGCCCGCCATCGACAGCCCACCGCAAAGGGCGGCAAGAAACGTCAGCGGCATCGCCTTACAAAGCCCGCCAAGCCGGGTGTAATCGCGCGTGCCCGCTTCATGGTCGAGACTGCCAGCGACCATGAACAGCCCGCCTTTGAACAGGCTATGGGCGATCAGATACAGCACCGCGGCACTGATCGCATGTTCCGAGCCGAAGCCGGTCAGCATCACCATCAGCCCGAGCGAGGCGACGGTGGTATAGGCCAGCACCTGTTTCAGATCCGTCTGGGCAAGCGCCATGACCGAGCCTGCCACCAGCGTGACACCACCGAAAAACGGCAGCAGGATTTCCCAGGCCGGTGTCCCGCCCAGAACCGGCTGCAGGCGCATCAGAAGATAGACGCCTGCCTTCACCATGGTGGCCGAATGCAGATAGGCCGACACCGGCGTTGGCGCTTCCATGGCGTTGGGCAGCCAGACATGGAAGGGAAATTGCGCCGATTTGGTGAAGGCGCCGCCGAGAATAAGCAGCAAGGCGGCCAGATAGAAGGGGCTTGCACCAAGGTGGTTTTCGCTGTGCAGCAGAAGCGAAAATGTGGCAATGCCAGACATGTCCCACAGCATCAGAAGACCGGCCAGAAGCAGAAGCCCGCCGCCGCCGGTGATCACCAGCGCCTGCAGGGCGGCACGGCGCGCGGCCTGTCGCTCATGATCGAAGCCGATCAGCAGGAAGGAGGTGATCGAGGTCAGCTCCCAGTAGACAAAAAGCATGAGGAAACTGTCGGAAACGACGAGACCGAGCATCGAGCCCATGAACAGCAGCAGGAAGGCCATGAAACGGCCCTGCTGTGGATGGCCCTTCATATAGGCCCCGGCATAAAGCACGATGAGAAAGCCGATGCCGGTGACCAGCAGCGCGAAGGTCAAGGACAGGCCGTCAAGAAACCAGGAGAAGCTGACATTGAGGCTCGGCACCCAGACATAACCGCCGGTGACGATGCCGCCACTGGCAATCTCCGGCACGAGACGCAGAAAATGCAGGAAGGCGGCAAACGGTGCGAGAGCCAGACCCCATGCGGCCCTGTGTCCCAACCGTGCTGTCAGGGGAGCCGCAAGCGCGGCTGCGATGAAGTGCAAAAACAGCATCACCAGTGTCAGGCTCGCCTCATCCGCGATCATCATGTCTCCCTTGCCGGCAACCGCTCGCTTGTTGCCCGTTGAACCTTTCCCCTGAAGGGGTCTCCTTGCCGCTCCAAAACCGGCATTCTCACGCCCTGCAGTCTCAAGCCATGGCAGCTTGTGACGCTTTTTAAAGACCGGCACAAGCACAAACCGGTTTCTCTCAGGGTTATGTTGATGCAAATCGGTGCCTGTCGCGGGCAGAAGAGGCCGAAAACCGCTGGTCTTTGTCGCAAATTCTGACGCACGCTTAAAATTCTGCATGAACTTGGGCATGGAGGGGGTAAAACACAAGATCAGGATGGTGTTTCTGGCGATTTATCCAAGAGAAATCCGGCTTGTTCCGGCCATAGTTTATCCTATGTATAGTCTGCGCCTTCAGCCGGCAGGTGAGGGCGCGACGCGGCAAAAGCGCAGGAGGATGTGCGATGAGCGAGGACAAATCCGTAACGATGAGCCTGAGCGATGCCGAATGGCGGGAGCGTTTGACGCCGGAACAATACCGCATTCTGCGTGAGCATGGCACCGAACGCGCCTTTACCGGCCCTTACTGGGACAGTCATGAGCATGGGCTTTATCGTTGTGCCGGCTGCGGCAGCGAACTCTTTTATTCTGACACCAAATTTGATGCCGGCTGTGGCTGGCCGAGCTATTTTGAGCCGGTGAAACCCGATGCCGTGACCGAACATCGTGATGCTTCCTACGGTATGGTGCGCACGGAAATCCGCTGCGCCACCTGTGGCGGTCATCTGGGTCACGTCTTTCCCGATGGGCCGAAGCCGACAGGATTGCGCTATTGCATCAATGGTTATGCCATGGTGTTTGAGCCAGGCTGAGCAAGGCCTTGCCTTTGTGCCCTGTCACGGCACCCCGCCTGTGGTAGGGCCGTCGCAAACATGATGTATATGGCGCTCACAGCGGCTGAGTCATTTTATTCATCAACCGTTTCCGATGAAGGGAATGATTGTTTATAGCGTTTCCGTGAAACATGGAAACGCTATAAACTTTTGTTTTTATTTATTTTTCTTGTTCAATGCTCTAGCCCGTCTGCGCCGCCGGTTTCGCCAGTGCTGGTCCCTTGTGCTGAAATGTGTAGCTGTCGGCCCTTTGCCAGGCCTGAAGCCGTTCAGCGCAATCGCGGCCGTCAAGGGAGGCAATCAGGCGCGCCAGCCTTGGTTCGCCCTGGTCTTTCTCTGTCAGTTCCGGATAAAAACGCGGCAGAATGAAAATGATGTCCTGCAGCGCCATGGCAAGCCCCATCAGGGCTGTGGCGAGCTGACGACCGGAGGGATCGGCCAGGATGCGTTCGGCCAGAAAGCGGCTTGCGCCCAGCGCATCGGCAAGCGCCGTGATAAAGCCTGCGACATGGCCCTCTCGGGCAAAACGCACCAGAAGCGCCGTCTGAAGCTCCGTGATCCGGCTCAGGCCGAGCCGGTCATCGTCCGGTCGGTGCAGATGGCGATCCAGCGCCTTGATCGCCTGGCGCAAACTTTCCTCGCGGGCAAGGCGTTGCTTTTCAGAGATGGTGTTCGCCTTTGGTGTCGGCTTCTGAGGGGAGGGTTCTGTCGCGCGCACAGGGATGCGTCTGTCGGGCGCTTCGGTCAGGTCGCCGCCATCCTCTTCCCGCTTCATTGCCAAAGGTGTGACGAAGCGCAGGCCCGCCAGCGCATCGATCACGATTGGCGAGAGGTTTTCCCGCGCGGCGATGGCTTTGGCATGCTCCTTCCCTTGCGTCCTGGCGATAGTGATCAGCATGTCCTCGGTGAGGCAGGGAGAGGCGACAAGAAAGGGAGCTGCGACATGGGCAGGCTGGCAGGCAATGAAAAAGGCAATGCTTTTCGGCACATGCGGGGAGCGTGACAGGGCCGAGACCGCTTCGCGCCGTGCCTCGGGCGATGAGGATTGAAACAGCGGCTGGAACAATATGGCAAACTGCTTCAGATCGTCCTTGCGGGGATGATCCAGACTTTCGAAACTCGATACCGTGGCCATCAGCACCACGTCCTTTTTTCTGCCGATCCTTGGGTTTTCCAAAGCTCTGAATTGATGCTCCACGACATTACCCATACCAACGCAATACGAATTATTTCAAATTAGAGTGTAATCGTTAGCAAGCCATTAACCATCGGGGATGTTTAATAAGCAAAGCCGCATAAATGCGTATATCTTTACATATGCAGGCTCGTGAATGCAGAGGGGGTATTGTCCAGCGGCAGTAACCCCTTGGAGAAAGATGCAAAATGCCCTGTTGCATGCTCTTTTAAAGGGCTGGCGGGGATGCGTCGGCCCCAGGCGGGGCAGGGTGAGATCCGTCTCTTCATCCGTCTCATAATCCGCGTCGGGCATCGGGTTTTGGAGAAGAGCATGGCTGAGATCGTCAAGTTGAAAGACCATCAGGAAGCACGGGTGCCAAAGACTGTGGGCAGGCCCGTGGAAGCGCGCATCCTGTTGTTTACCGGCGTGCGCTATATGCGAGAACCGCGGCTGATCGGTGCGCCCGCCTTGACCGGGAGAGTGACGCCACCGCAAGATCGCCACCCTTACGAAGGATAAGGGTCTGGTTCTCCTGTGCGTTTATAAAAATCAAAGCTCTCTTTACAACAATACATTGCGATAGGGTTGTGGCGTTTCCGGCAGATCCGTATCGCCAAGCGCTTCCTTCAGGCTGATCTCGATCGACGTTGCAATGGCACCAATCGGCAGATCATTGGGCAGTATGCCGAAAGGCTCTTCCAGCTCGTCTCCCAGCGCATCGAGGCCGAAAAACGTGTAGGCCATCAGCCCGCTTGCCAAAGGCGTCAGCCATCCAAGAATATCGTCGAAGCCGAAGGGCAGGAGCAGGCAGAAGATAACGGCCGTGCGATGCACAAGCAGCGTATAGGCAAAGGGAACCGGCGTGCTGCGAATGCGCTCGCAGGCGCCCTGCACCGCAGCCATTTCCTCCAGACGCAGATCGAACATCGCAAGTTCCACATCGCTGAGCGCGTCCTTTGCCCTGAGACCGGCAAGAAGGCTGCCAGCCCGGCGCAATATCAGGTCCGGCACATTCCGGCTTGTCGCTATCGCCTCCGGGTTCAGCGTGTTGAATGCGGCGACGTGTTTGTCCTCGGGTCTGAGATGGCTGACGAGCGCATGGGCAAAATCGACGATCGACAGCAGCAGCTCGCGTTTTTCACGGGCGAGGTTGCGGGCATCGAAAAGGGCCGTCTGACGGGCCAGCCCGCGGGCGGAGATCAGCAATTGGCCCCATTGCTTGCGGCCCTCCCACCAGCGGTCGTAACAGGCATTGTTGCGAAAGCCGAGAAAGATGGACAGCGTCACCCCCATCAGGGCCAGCGGTCCGCCGCTGAAGCTCGGCACATAGGCCGGAGCATAACGATGCGCGGCCACCACCAGCGCGGAAAGCCCCGTGACAAACAGCACCCGCATCAGAATTTTGGGCACAATGGAGCCGCGCAGGATAAAGAACAGCAGCAAAGGGCCGGGACGATCACGGACAATCATGCGGTCTTCTCTCAATCAAAAGATGCGGTTCGTCAATTCATCGGTTTGACCGGGGTAGGCGGTGCAACCGCTCCCTCGTTCAGATGTACGAAGACCACGCCGCGAGCCTTGAGCGCCTTCAACCCCGCCGACACGCCTTCACCGGCGGCGTGGGTGGGCTGATTGATATGGGCAATCAGCACATCGCCGTTTTTTGCGCGCAGAAACTGCTGCTCGGCCTGTTTCGCTCCCAGCAGCGAGCCGGAATCGCCATTGATCGAGAAGCCGCCGATCTCGTAGCCCATGCGGCGGATTTCAGCCATGGCGGAGGGGGAATATTTGGCGGTCGCATCGCGATACCATTTGGGGGATGGAAACCCGGCGGCGATGATGGCGGCTTTGCCGCCTTCTACTTCCTTTGCCACCGCTTCAGGCGATCCGGCAGAGGGGATGCCATAGACCTTTGTCGGATAATCGACAGCGGGAATATGGTTTTGTCCGTGATTTTCCACCTCGAACAGGTCCGGCCGGCTTTTCAGAATGGCAACTGCCTGCGGATTGGTCCTGATCCAGCGGGCGGTGACGAAAATCGTCGCCTTGATATTGTCATTCACCAGCGTGTCGAGAATGCGCATATCCGTCCGGCCCATGCAGGCATCAAGCGTCACGGCCACATGCGGCGGCCCGCTTTTGGCCCGCGGCACATGCAGAACCGGCTCGACCAGCCCGTCTTTGGCCGCTTCGGCAAAAGGGGCGCACTGGAAAAAGGTGAAAGCCGTAAGGCTTGCAAGAACAGGCAGGAAAAGGCGCATGAGAAACCGTTGCTTCATCGAATCATGGTGACTGGAACATCGAAACCTTGAGATGATCTGTCCAGACGGCAAAGGCAACGGTCATCAGATCCGCCGTCACCGTCATGGTTTTCGCTGCGATGCTCTTTCTCAGAATGCGATGAAGCCTGATTGCGGTTTATATCAGGCTGGTGGATGCACCAGAAGTGCAGTCAGACGCGCGACAATCGGACGCACCATGAAGACGGCCAGAAATGCCATTGGCATGGCTGTCTGCCAGGAGCGCCAGATACGCAGTGCCAGATCCTCAGTAATGCCGCCATTGACCGAGGCAATGGCCGCACACATGATCCAGGCCATCAAAAAGGCTGTCAAAAAGGCGGAAACCACCGGTGAAGACTTATGATGCAGCTTGTACCGCCGCTGCGCCCGAGACGATTGTTCTGGTGATTCGGTCATGACATATCCCCCTGTCGATCACTGATATGTGATATGATGCCGTCAGGTGAGAGAAGACGGTAGAGGGCTTGAACCTTTAACACTCTTAAGTCAGACTTATGAATAAACGGGGTCTGTCGATAGATAATGGACAATCTGCGCGGGATAGATAGTTTCATCAAGGCTGTCGAGGGGGGCAGTATCGCCGCCGCTGCCCGGCAATTGGGCATTACGGCAGCCGCCGCCAGCCAGAACATTGCCCGGCTGGAACAGGCACTGGGCACCCGGTTGCTGGTGCGCACCACCCGCCGTCTGGCATTGACGGAAGCAGGCAGGATTTATTTCGAGCGGGTGCGTCAGGTCATAACCGATCTCGATCTGGCACAGGCTGCGCTTGCCTGCCTGAACGAGCGACCGCAGGGCCGTTTGCGGGTTGCCTCATCCGCGGCCTTCGGCAGGCATGTGATTGCCCCTGTTCTCAAAGGCTTTTCCACGCTTTATCCGGATGTGTCCGTGGAGCTTGTTCTGGGGGATGAGTCCTTCGACCATATTCGTGACGACATCGACGTCAGCATCCGGTTTTATCCGCCCTCGGGTTCCGGCCTGATCACGCGGCGTCTCGGTTCGGTGCCAATCGTTATCTGCGCTTCGCCGGATTATCTGGCAAGACGCGGCACGCCGCGCGAGCCGGAGGAGTTGAAGCATCATGACTGCCTGCTGTTTCGCACCCCCTTCAATGGCCGTTTGCTGCCCTGGGGTTTTTTGCGCAATGGGTTGCGCTTCGAGCCCGATCTGCACGTGTCGATCATCTGCAACGATATCGACGCACTGGCGCATATGACCCTTGCGGGAGCAGGCATTTCGCGACTTGGTGCTTTCATTGCCCGCGATCTGGTTGAACAGGGCAGGCTGGTGGCGCTTTTTGCCACGGGCATGGCCCTAAGCGGGGCAGAAGCCGATCCTGAACCTCTTGATTTTCACATCTTCGTTCAGGAACGGCAGGCCATGCTGCCGAAAGTCCGGTTGTTCATTGACTATATTGCCGATCAATGGCGCCAGCATCCGGTTTGGCCCTTAGGACCCCGCCAGGGGTAAAGACGCTCAGCTCCCCGTCAGGATCATCATCACTTCAATTATAAAGATAATACTGTTTCCATTTCGATTTCGGCACCATCGGACCAATCTGATACGTAAAGTGCTTGATATCGAGATGTTGGTTGCCGGTCTCGCAGCTGTATTTCAGGTGATACCATTCTTCGCGGCTGCGAAACACAGCGCCGGGTGCACTCAGCTTATTGCCGGAGGCGTGAGTCTGGGAAAAGGTATAGGCAATCACCTTGTCCGGGCGGAATGTCTTGTTGTCCTTGGCAATCCGGCTCATGGCCTCCATGTCGCAGCGCTGTTCCAGTCTTTCGCCGGGGGAGAGTGCCTTTAACTGCCGGATCGTGGCGCTATCGAGCGCATGGGCTGCAGGAACGAACATTAATGGCAAAGCAAAACCTAAAACAGCACGTCGCATTGAAAAGCACCTCATCATTCACAATCCGCCGAAATCTATTGGTTCAGGCAGAGGTGTGCCAGCAACGAATGCGTGAAACTGCCGCTTGTAAACAGGACATGGACAGAGCGGCATTTCACCAGGCAGGGCTGGCCGGTGGTGAAAACGGCTTTTCTCTTGAACCGCATGGCAAGCCTGATTATTTCTCAAGCCAGATGTCTGCCTGATCCGGTGGAGGAGGTGTATATGCCTGTTCTGCCGTCGCCAGTCCGATTTGTTCCTGCATCGCTTGTTCGCACGCGAAGACAATCCCGTCCGGGCCGATGCGCAAGACAGTGAGAGAGCCTTGACCTCGTCCAACGCAAAATCCCCGTTTTCCGGTCTTCCCACCCCGCCGAAAGCCGCCCAAAAGCCGCAGAGCGATACGCGCCACGGCATCACCCGCAGAGATGATTACGCATGGTTGCGGGCTGACAACTGGCAGCAGATGTTCAAGGATACCTCGATCCTTGATCCGGAGATCCGCCGTCTGCTGGAGGCGGAAAATGCCTATATGGACGCGGCCATGGCCGATACGGGCAATTTGCAAAAGCAGCTTTTTGCCGAGATGAAGGGCCGGATCAAGGAGGATGACAGTTCCATTCCCGTGAAGGACGGCCCCTTTGCCTATGGTTCGGCCTATGTGACGGGCGGCGAACAGCCACGCTATTTCCGCATTCCCCGCGACGGCGATGGGCAGGATGAAAGCCTGCGCGACATACTGCTTGATGGCGACAGGGAGGCGGCGGGCAAGGATTATTTCCGCCTCACCGGCATCGACAATTCCAATGATCATCGCCTTGGCATCTGGGGCTATGACGACAAGGGGTCTGAATATTTCACCCTGCGCATCCGCGATCTTGAAACGAAGCAAGACCTGCCGGATGTTTTGGAAAACACCGCTGGCGGCGGCGTCTGGGCGCCGGATGGCAAGAGCTTTTTCTATACGCTGCAGGATGAGAACCACCGGCCGTCCAAGGTGTTCCATCATGTCATCGGCGAACCGCAATCGTCTGACCGGCTGGTTTACGAGGAAAAGGACCCCGGCTTTTTCATGGGCGTCGGCGGTTCGCTGCTGGATGACTTTATCTATATCGACATTCACGATCACGAGACCTCGGAATACCGGCTGATTCCCACCGGCAACCTGCTGGCCAAACCCCAATTGGTGGCCGAGCGTGAAGAGGGCGTGGAATATTCCATGACCGAGGGCGGCGATGTCTTCTACATCCTCACCAATGACGGTGGCGCCAAGGATTTCAAGATCATGGAAGCGCCGGTTTCGGCGCCGGGCAAGGACAACTGGAAAGAGGTCGTGCCGCATGAGCCGGGCCGCCTCATTCTCTCACATATGGCCTTTGCCCGCCATCTCGTCTGGCTGGAGCGGCGCGAGGGTCTGCCGGTCATCATGATTCGCGACCGCAAGAGCGGTGAGGATCATGCGATTGCCTTCAGGGAGGAGGCCTATTCGCTCGGCCTGCATGGCGCGGCCGAATATGACACCGATGTCATCCGCTTCTCCTATTCCTCGATGACGACGCCAAGCCAGCTTTTCGATTACAATATGGCGACGCGTGAGCGCGTTTTGCTGAAAACGCAGGAGGTTCCCTCTGGCCACACGCCAGGAGATTATGTCACCCGCCGCATTTTCGCCAAGGCGCATGATGGCGAGGATGTGCCGGTGACGCTGCTTTACCGCAAGGATGTGGCGCTGGACGGCTCTGCTCCCTGCCTGCTTTACGGCTATGGCGCTTACGGCATCACCATTCCGGCGGGCTTCAATACCTCCTGCCTGTCGCTGGTTGATCGCGGCTTCGTCTATGCCATTGCCCATATCCGCGGCGGCAAGGACAAGGGTTTTCAGTGGTACGAAGACGGCAAGATGGAGAAGAAGGTCAATACGTTCAAAGACTTCATCGCCGTTGCCGATCATCTGGTCAAAGAGCGTTTCACCTCGTATGCAAATATTGTCGCCGAAGGCGGCTCTGCCGGTGGCATGCTGATGGGGGCGGTTGCCAATATGGCGCCGGACAAATTCGGCGGCATCATCGCCGCCGTGCCCTTTGTCGATGTGCTGAACACCATGCTGGACGATACTCTGCCGCTCACCCCACCGGAATGGCCGGAATGGGGCAATCCGATCCTGTCGGCAGACGAATATCGCTGGATTGCCGCCTACAGCCCCTATGACAATGTCGAGGCAAAACCCTATCCGCCAATGCTGGTGCTCTCCGGGCTCACTGATCCGCGCGTCACCTATTGGGAGCCGACCAAGTGGGTGGCAAAGCTGCGCGAAAAGAGCCCGGAGGCCGGGCCATACCTCCTTAAAACCAACATGGCTGCCGGTCATGGCGGCAAATCAGGCCGGTTCCAGCGGTTGGAAGAGGTGGCTTTTGAATATGCCTTCGCGGTGAAGGTGGCGAGAAAGATGTAAGAAGAAGGCCATTCGCCTCGGAGAGGCGGGTATAGCTGGTCTTTGATAGAAAAAAACAGTTTGCAGTGAAAATCGACTGCAAACTGTTTTTTTATGATTTTTCCTATGCTGGATTATATTGAGGAGAGAGAAAATATACTTGATGCTTAGCCCTGTTTTAAAAATAAAGGATGGGCGTCTTCAAGACATGAGGTGAATTGTCATGTTTAATTTTTTAAGTGACAAAGTAGAGGATTTGGAAGCCATAAGATGAAATTATTGTAATACATGATTTTTGTCGTGTTTTCGTCTTCCGTTGTCGGTAGGGAGCCTGTTATCAGGTGATCGACCTTTTTGTGCGGTGCACATTCCCAGTTTCCGGGTCCTCGCTCACCTGACGGCCCTGTGTTTTTCTGCGCGCATTTGCCCGCCAGGGAAAGCCTGAGTCCACGGTTTGAAATTCTAACGGAGTGTCATCCGCATGACGGATATCATCAATGGCCTTGCCGTCCAAACCCATCGGCAGCGTTACAATAGCGGTATGATCTGGCTGCATTGGTCGACGGTTATTCTGGTGCTGACCTTGTTTGGCACGGCAGAGGTCTGGGACTTTTATGATCATGGCAGCGATGTTCGCGCCGTTCTTCATACCGTACATATTGCCGCAGGCATTTGTCTGGCGGCGGTTTTCATTCTGCGCGTCCTGTGGCGCTTGATCAGTCTGAAGAACCTGCCGGAAGACGAGCCTGGTCTGATGGGGCTTGCGGCCAAAGCGGCGCATTACGCTCTTTATCTGGCGCTGGCCGGGCAGGTCTGTCTAGGCTTTGCCCTGCGCTTTTCTCAGGGCAGGGATGTGCCGTTTTTCAATCTCTTCGCCATTCCGCGGTTGATCGATATCTCCCGGGATTATCGTCATGCGATCGGTGAATTGCACAATGTGCTGGCTTGGGCGATTATCGCCGTGTCGGCGATCCATGCCTGCGCGGCCATTTTCCATCATGTCGTGCTCAAGGATGGCGTGCTGAAGAAAATGCTGCCCTGACAGGTGAAGACCGCTGTGGACTTGCGTTGCGCCTGCCGGAGCGGTTAAAGCGGGTTTTTACCGGCGGGATAAAGTATGATGGCAGAGCCTTTCTGGAAGACCAAACGCCTCGCTCAGATGAGCAACGAGGAGTGGGAAAGCCTGTGCGACGGCTGCGGGCTCTGTTGTCTCAACAAGCTGGAAGACTGGGATACGGGCGAGGTGGTCTTCACCTCGGTCGCCTGTCGGCTTCTGGATGGGCAAAGCTGTCGCTGCAAGGATTACCCCAACCGTCAGGCCACCGTGCCTGATTGCATTCAGTTGACGCCCGATCAGGTCGATACGATCGGCTGGCTGCCGCCAAGCTGCGCCTATCGTCTGGTTGCTGACGGGCATGATCTTTACTGGTGGCATCCACTCGTCTCCGGCGATGCCGACACCGTGCATCAGGCCGGGATTTCCGCCAGGGGCCGGACGATCAGTGAGGCCGATGTCGAGGTCACCGATTTTGAAGACTATATCTGCGACTGGCCGTTGACGGTGCTCGATCCGAGCTAAGGATCCTTCTTCTCTCCCATTTCGCGCAAGTTATGGCCGTTATGCTATACATTATAGCAATGGTCGCGATCCATTGCTGCCGGCTATCTTGCGAAAATCGAATACGATAAAGGGATGAGCATGGACAACGGGATTTCCTCGACCAGGCATACGGCTGAGATGCGGATGCCGTCCGACGATGAGGTGACAAGCTTCATGGATGCGCTTTCGCTGGAGGATAATCCCGAGCGCATTCAGCGTCTGGCAATGGAATTTCTGGTGCATATTCCAATTGAGCGCCGTCTGGCGATTGCCTCGGCGCTCGCCTTTGCCAATCCGTTTTTTCTGCCGGATATGGATCCCGACAGTGCGCGCAGTCTGGGGATTGACATTGAGCAGTTCGCTGAGCTGACCATGCGGGCGAAGCTGACTGCGAAACAGGCGCGGCAACCCAATATTCTTCTGGCCTGTGCACCGAAATCGGCCTCGACCTTCATTTCAGGGGCGCTGGCGGACGCCATGAATGTGCCGCGTGTCAATCTGAGTACGCCCTGCCACTCGGCCATGTCCAGTTCCGTTTTGGGGGCCAATCTGCGCTCGCAGGAAATGGATGATCTGGCCTTGATTCGCAATGGCCTCAACCGCCGTGGGTATGTGGCGCAACATCATGTGCGCTGCACGCCTTTTCTGGCGCAGCAGATCCGCATCTATAATCTCAAGGTGATCGTCACCATCCGTAATTTCTTCGATTCACTCGTGAGCATGGACGATATGGTGACGGAGTGGCGGGGAGATAGTCTGCCGGTCAATCAGCGATTTTTCGATGATGGACTGCCAGCCGGCTATGAGCGTCTGCCCTTTGAGGAGCGGCTGGAGATCCTCGTCGATGTTCATGCGGCCTGGTATGCGCAGTTTCTGGTCAGTTGGAAGAAGTGCGAGGCTTTTGGTCTGGTTGCGCCGCTTTGGATTTCCTATGAGCATGATTTTCAGGGCGACAAGGCGGTACTGGCTGAGCGGATCAGCGCCTTTATCGGTTGCGATGACTGCAAGGTCGAGCGTCTTGCCGAAGCATTGCAGAGCAAGGAAAAAGCAAAAGCCTTGCGACTGAATAAGGGCATTGCCGGGCGCGGTCGTGTGGTTCCAGACGCCATCCGTGATCGGGCCACGGCGCTGTTGCGGCGTTATCAGGACGATTGCGATCTATCCCTGCTTGTCTGACACTGGGGTGAAGAGGGCGTATCTGGATCATAAATGGTGTTGTGACGATGTCAGTGGCAGTGGCGGACTGGACCGAAATTAAGGATTTCATTCATCAAAACGCATCCAGTCCCGATCTGGCGGCCGTGCGCAACAGTTTTAGCGATTTTCTGTCCCGGACCGCCCCGCAGGACGTTTTCAAGGTTGCGGGATTTCTGTCGCTCGCCCATCCGTTTTATCTGCCGCCGGTGGACAAGGCGACGGCGGATGCACTCACATTGACGCTGACGCAGTTTGGCGAATTGCTGATGCGTGCGCGCCTGACCGCAGCCAAAGCGGAGCAGCCGAGAGTGCTGGTGGCGTGCATGCCGAAATCGGCTTCGACATTCGTAACCAATTGTCTGCAACAGGTGATGGGTGTTCCCAATGTCGCGCTGATGGGGGCAAGCCTGACCCGCCAGCCTCTGCATTCCATGGGCATCACCCTGCGCGAACAGGAGACCGATGAGCTGGCCCTGATCCAGCATGGCTGCAACGGCGTGGGTTATGTGGCCCAGCATCATGTGCGCTGTACGCCCTATCTGTGTCACCAGCTGGAGATGTATGGGATCCGGCCTGTGGTCACGTATCGCAATGTGTTTGATTCCTTCGTCAGCCTTGATGAGATGCTGGTCGGCAATCGCAGGCGGCTGTCGGAGAATTTTACGACGGATGCGCTTTATTTCGACGACGGCATGCCGGACACCTATGCCGATCTCGACGACGAGACGCGCTATATGCTGCTGGTGGACCGGCAGGTGGCCTGGTATCTGCAGTTTTTCCTGAGCTGGAAACGGTGTGAGGCGCTTGGTCTGGTCGCGCCGCTCTGGGTGTCCTATGAGCAGGATTTTCTTCAGAACCGGCAGGGACTTGCCTTGAGGTTGGCGAATTTTATCGGCACGCAGCATGTCCGGCCCGAGGCACTGCTTGATGTGCTGGCCCGCAATGGGGGCGAAAAGACGGACCGCTTCAACAAGGGGGTGACGGGACGCGGCCGACGGCTGCCGGAAAGCGTCAGGGCCCGCATTCGTGCCGCATTCGAACCCTATCGGCAGGATTTTGATTTCTCCGGTATTCTTCCGGATGACGAGGCGCTTCAGCGCCCCTCAAGCGCCTCCGCAGAATGCGTTTTGTAAAATGCAGGAGCGCTGTGGGGCTGCGACAAAAGAGTGAAAGCAAACATTATGGTGGATACTGTAACGCATCTCTCCCAGATCGAGGATTTCATCACCAATGCCTGTGGTGTTCCCGATCTGCAATGGGTGAAGGAAAAATACGACGCCTTTCTTCTTGGCAGCAACCCGGAAGATGCCTTTCGTCTTGCCAGCATTCTGTCGCTGTCTCATCCGTTTTACGTGCCGGAGATGGGGGAGGAGTCTGCCAAAAATCTTGAGCTCACCCAGGTGCAGCTGGGGGAAGCGGTCATGCGGGCGCGGCTGACGGCATCGAGATCGGCGCAGACCAATATTCTCGTGGCCGCCCTGCCGAAATCTGCCTCCACCTTCATCAGCACCAGCCTGCGAAAAGCGCTTGATCTGCCGAATGTGGTGCTGATGGCGCCGAGTCTTCTGGCGCAGCCGCCCTTTTCCATGGGCATCTGGCTTCGGGAACAGGAGACGGATGAACTGGCCCTGATGGTGCATGGGCTGAACCGCACCGGCTATGTGGCCCAGCATCACATCCGCTGCACGCCCTATCTCTGTCGCCAGATGGCGCTTTACAATATCCGCCCGATTGTCACCTATCGCAATGTCTTCGATTCACTGGTCAGCTATGACGACATGCGCCGCGCCGACCGTGAGAGCTGGCTGTCCAATCTCAAGGGTGACGATATCTATCTGGTGGATGGCCTGCCGGACAATTATAACGATCTCGACGATGAAACCCGGCTGAACCTGATGGTGGCGCGCGAAGCGGCCTGGTATCTGGAATTTTACATGAGCTGGAAGGTCTGCGAGCGGCAGGGTCTGGTGAAGCCACTTTGGGTGTCTTACGAGAAGGATTTTCTTGCCTCCAAGCAGGTGTTGGCCGAACGCATGGCCGAATTTCTCAAGCCGCGTGAGATCGATGCCAAAAAGCTTGCTGCCCAGTTCGAGGACAAGGAATCGGCTCGTGACGCCCGCTTCAACAAAGGAGTGAAGGGCCGAGGCAAGGGTCTGCCGGACAGTGCAAAGGAGATTGTCCGCAAGGTTTTTGAGCCTTATTGCGCGCAGTTTGATTTTTCTGAAATTCTTCCTGATGTGTTTTGAGTGATAGAACTATAATTTCCTGCTTTATATTTGATCATTGGCAGGTCTTTTGGGATTTTTTAGCTCGTTTTACATCTTAATGATCCAGAGGCTGGTTTGATAAACGTCAAGCCAGCCTGTTCTATTTTGTCGCAGCCCTCTCAATCTCTCTTGCAAAGAGAAAATTTCATTATACAAATATATATATTGTTTTTTGAGAGAGGCCGACCATGAGCAAATCCTATCCCGATATCACCCGCCGCATCACCGGTCACATGCGCAGTCTGCGCAAGGATATTCCCGATGTGATGCAGGGCTTTGGCGCCCTGGCACAGGGAGCAACCAAGGACAATGCGCTGGACAAGAAGACCAAGGAGATGATTGCCCTTGGTATCGCCATTGCCACCCGTTGCGATGGCTGCATTGGCTTTCACACCGAAGCGCTGGTGAAACTGAAGACGACGCGGGCGGAATTTACCGAGGCACTCGGCTTGGCGATCTATATGGGCGGCGGGCCGTCCGTCATGTATGCGGCGGACGCCATGGGCGCCTGGGAGCAGTTTGGTGGCGCTGCGGAATAAGAAAAAAATCTTATGATAAGAAAATAGTCCTTGACGGCGTCACGGTGGTTTGGTAGCTTTTGTCTACGGTCGCAGAACTGGGCGGGTTGATCCGGCAGGGGTTGTGACACAACTGCATAACCGTTTGAAGATAACGCAAGGTCCGGTTTTACCCGGGCCTTTTTTGTTGCGGGAAAGCGCTCATGGAGACTATGTCGCTCGATCTTTATGGCTGCTGGCCGCTGCCGGCGATGCCGGAAGACAAGGCCGTTCTCGTCTGTGACCTTCTGGAGCGCAAGGCTGTGGACATGGTTGTGCTGACGGATCATTTCGCCAGCCTTCTCAATGAGCTGACACGGGAAATGCAGGCACAGTTCGAGCAGTTTCGCGCGCTGCGGCAAACGGCGGAAGCGCTGATCGACGGCGTCGACGAGGCCGCCGCCAAGCTGGCACGCGCCGATCTCAAGACCGCCACCGAGGCCATGTCGGTGATTGTGCGCACGCTGGAAAAGATCGACAGCCTGCAACGGCAATTGCGCCGCGACCGGCAGGAGGCCGAGGAGCGTCATGAGGATCAGGCGGGCTTTGCCGAGGCTGAGGCACGGCTTCTTGCCTTGATCGACCGCCAGGCCGAGACCCGCGCCCGGCTCATGCTGGAGGCATGGAAGGCCAAGGACGCCATGCCCGGCACGGGGCCGCCGGGCTGATTGTATCGCTCCCATTGGCCGTAAAATAGGAAAAGTGTCATCGTGCGCAGGAAGACGGATCGTCTGTTGTCGAGTGCCGCCCGCAGCAGTCTTGTCGCGGCGCTGTCGAAAGACGCGCAGGTTCTGGACCGTCTCGGTCAGGACCTTATCGAGGTGAAGACGGCAGCGGACAGGCTTTTGGCAGCGGTTTCGACCGCGGCAAAGGCCGAGCGTCAAGATGGCGTCGAACTGGCGCAAGAGGAGGGATGGCTTGCCGGGCTACACCCCCTCCTGCTCAACCGGCTTGCCCGGTCCTGGCCGTTGATCCGCCATCCCTTGCAGGCGCCGCCTCAGGGCGTGTGGCGCAACTGGCTGATCATGGGCGGGCGTGGCTCCGGCAAGACGCGGGCCGGGGCCGAATGGGTGCATGCCATCGCCTCTGCCCAGGACAGATCCGATCTGCGCATTGCCCTTATCGGCGAAACGCTGGGCGATGCCCGCGAGGTGATGGTGGATGGTCTCTCCGGCATTGCCCGCATTGCCCGTCACAAGCGGCCGGAGGTGGAAATTTCCCGCCGCCGTCTGGTCTGGCCGAACGGGACGGTGGCACAGCTGTTTTCCGCCGAAGACCCGGAAAGCCTGCGCGGTCCGCAATTTCATTATGCCTGGTGCGACGAGATCGCCAAATGGAAATATGGCACGGAAACCTTTGACATGCTGCAGTTTGCTCTGAGGCTGGGCGACGATCCGCGTCAGGTGATCACCACGACGCCGCGCCCGGTGCCGATCCTCAAACGGTTGCTTGCCGATCCCGGCACGCGGCTTGCGCGTCTGTCCACCCATGCCAATGCCGGCAATCTCGCGCCCGGGTTTATTGCGGCGCTGGAAAGCCGCTATGGCGGCACACGGCTTGGGCGGCAGGAGCTGGATGGCGAACTGATCGAGGATCGCGAGGATGCGCTCTGGCGGCGCGAGCGACTAGAAGAGCTGACGGTGAAGCGGCATGAGCCGCTCTCGCGCATCGTCATTGCCGTCGATCCGCCATCGGGCTCAGGGCCGCAATCCTGCTGCGGCATCGTTGCGGCTGGTATGGATGGTGCCGGACGTGCCGTGGTGCTGGCCGATTGTTCGGTGACGGGCGAAAGCCCGGCGGGCTGGGCAAAGGCGGTGGTGCGTGCCTATCGCCGCTTCGAGGCGGACCGGGTGGTGGCGGAAATCAATCAGGGCGGCGATATGGTCGCCTCTTTGCTGAAGGGCATCGAGGCCAGCCTGCCGCTGAAACTGGTGCGGGCGACACGGGGGAAATTCCTGCGCGCCGAGCCGGTGGCGGCCCTCTATGAACAGGGCCGCGTGTTGCACGCGGCCCGTTTTGTCGAGCTGGAAGACCAGATGTGCGATTTCGGCCCTGATGGCCTCTCCTCAGGCCGCTCGCCCGACCGGCTGGATGCATTGGTCTGGGCCCTGACGGCGCTGATGCTCGAAGGCTCGGCAGAGCCGCGCATCCGCAATTTATGAGATTATTTCGTGCTCGTCGCGGGCTGAGCCGGCTGGCGCACCTGCCGCCATTCGGACTCCAGACGCTCAACGATATGTGCCGGAATGGTCCGGCTGGTTTCAGCAAGTGTCTGGCTTGCGGTCTTGTTGCTCTTTGCGTCCATATCCTGTCTCCATTCATAGAGATTGGCTGTGTTTTGCTCTGACGAGCTGCAATCTATTGCAATGCACCCAAACTCGCGATGAACGGGAAAGTTCCACAGGATTAAACAATTGTAAAGGCTGTGGAACAGATGTTCAAACGATTGAAATTGCTTTAACCGATTTAAAAATCACAATTTTTTTGTGTATCGAGGCCGCTTTCCGGTCCTGCCCGCTCGAGGCTCAGGGCAAGGGACCGTTTTGCCATCAGAGGAGACCATCATGTTTTCATCGCTTCGCCGTTCTGTCCGGCGGGCTGTTGCCGCACGTCCGGATGAGGCCAAGGCAGCCCAGCCCCTGCGCGGCACGCTCGCCATGCTGCTGTCGGCTGCCGGTGGGCGGGGCATTGGCCGTGGTTATGGGGCGCTGTCGCGGGCGGGCTTCATGGACAATCCCATCGCCTATCGTGCCGTGCGGCTTTTATCCGAAACTGGTGCTGCCGTGCCGGTTCTCGCCTACGAGGGCGCGCGTGAGCTGACGGACCATCCGGCGCTCGATCTTCTGGCGCGCCCGAATGGCCGCATGACGGGACCGGATTTTCTCGAAACGCTTTATGGCCATCTGCTTTTGTCCGGCAATGCCTATCTGGAGCCGCTCTGGCTTGGCGGACGGTTGATGGAGCTGCATCTGTTGCGGCCCGACCGGGTGAGTGTGGTGGCCGGGCCGGATGGCTGGCCGCAGGCCTTTGACTATCGCGCTGCCGGTGGGCTTCGCGTCATTCCCGCCGAGGGCGAGCCGCTGCCGCTGTTGCATATGCGGTTGTTTCACCCGCTCGATGACGATCAGGGCTATGCGCCGCTTGCTGCCGCCGCCCAGGCGCTGGCGCTGCACAATGCCAGCGCCCGCTGGAACAAGGGGCTGCTCGACAATTCCGCCCGGCCCTCCGGGGCGCTGGTCTATCAGCCGAAAGAGGGCGGTAATCTTTCGCCTGACCAGTATGACCGGCTGAAACAGGAACTGGAACAGGGCTATGCCGGTCCCTTGCAGGCGGGCCGCCCGCTGCTGCTCGAGGGCGGGCTGGACTGGAAGGCGATGAGCCTCACGCCCCGCGACATGGATTTTGCCGAAGCGCGCAATGGTGCTGCCCGCGACATTGCGCTTTCGCTCGGCGTGCCGCCCATGCTGCTCGGCATTCCCGGCGACAATACCTATGCCAATTATCAGGAAGCCAACCGCGCCTTCTATCGCCTGACCGTGCTGCCGATGATCCGCCGGACGCTGGCAAGCCTGTCGCAATTCTTCTCCGATGCCTATGGCGAAACTCTCAACCTCGAACCCGATCTCGATCAGGTCGAGGGGCTCTCATCCGAACGCGATGCGCTGTGGACCCGGATCGGCAATGCCAGCTTCCTGAGTGACGACGAAAAACGCGAGGCCGTGGGCTATCAGCCGAGAGAGTATGAAGACAATACAGAGGTTTAGCGGATCGTCATCATGTCGTTTTTCAAGAACCATGACGGAGGGCAAGCGCTGGGCGAATGGGCCGATGCGTCCGGCATCTGGTCCAATCTCGATGATGTGACGGTGCCGGGTGTGTATCACGGGGTCAGATGTCGCAACGCGCCGTTTGTCACGGCGCGCCCCTTGTCTGTCGAGGTCATTCAGGATGACAGAAACGGGCCACAAACGATTCAAAAACTTGGCTTTTGTGGTGGCGACAGGCTGTGGCACAGGCGAAAGCGCGGGCGTGGTTGGCAGCGCTGGCAGCCCGTCGCCACCTTTGCTACGCCCCGGCATTTCGGGGCGGGGATGGCTGGTGGCAGTGGTTATTCGGAATGTTCGGCGTCGCCGACCCTCTCATCGCCCTGCCGCCGTCTCCCCTGCGGGGTGAGAGATGGCGGCAGGCACCAGAGTGACGTTGAAAATGATGAATCATTTTATCAAACGGAAGCGCTAAGCCTCTGGCTGAACAGCGATTATCCGCTGTTGCTCGATGGCTGGTACCGGCTGGACACGCCGCTCGTGGTCGATCTGGCCGGGCGTCCGGGTCTCAGTCTCTCAGGGTTCGGTGCCGGGCGCAGCGGCTTTCTGCTTGCGGGCAATGCGGGGCTGACGATCCGTGGCGGGCGGGATGGCGCTTCTGATGTCATGCTTGAGCATATCGGTTTTGCCACGGACAACCGCCATCGCGGGCCGGAGGCGGCCTGTCTTTCCCTGCACGGCCTCGGCACGGCGCTTCTGCGGGATGTGACCGGCAGCGGCGGGCGTTTCGCCTATGCGGGCGATTTCATCCGCGCTTCGAATGCTGGCGGGCATCTGCGCTTCGAGGCCTGCCGGGCGGCGCATTTTGCCCGTGGTTTCGTCGTCGAAACCATGCGGGGCGGCGTTCCGCTGGAGGTGGCGGAAGGCTGCCATTTTCGCGATTGCGCGGCGCTGGCCGTCGATTGCGGTTTTGCCGTCTCGGGGGATGGCGGGGTCACGCTAGAGACTTGTCAGACGACGTTTCGCAAGACGGGGCTTCTGGCTTTTGAGGCCGGCGAGGTGCAGGCTTTGCGCAATCGGTTCACCGCTCATGGCGAGCAGGATTTCTGCCGGGCGATAGCGCTGGAAGGCAAGGCGGAGACCGCCGCGACGGTTTTCAGCGACAATATCATCCGGCTCGATGGCGGCCTCGGCGACAGCCGTATCGCCATCGATCTGCCGCCGCATTTTGCCGGAATCGTCCGGGGCAACCGGCAAAGCGGCGAAACGCTTTACCACTGAACTATCAACAGCATCAGGAGAGTTTCATGCACGTTCAACGCGGGCCGGGGCGGCTCGTGCGCAAATTCGCCGATCTGGCGATTACGGGGCTGGAGGGGGACGGCACGTTTTCCGGCTATGCCAGCGTTTTCGGCGAGGTCGATCTGAGCCGTGACATCATCGAGCCGGGGGCCTTTCGCCAGTCGCTGAAAAGCCGGGGGGTGGCCGGGATCCGCATGCTTTACCAGCATGATCCGGCCCAGCCGATCGGCACCTGGATCACGCTGAAAGAGGATGCCCGCGGCCTTTATGTCGTCGGGCGGCTGACGGCGGGCGTGGCGCGGGCCGAGGAGGTGCGCGCCCTGATGAAAAGCGGTGCGCTCGACGGGCTGTCCATCGGCTTTCAGACCGTCAAGGCGCGGCAGGATGGCAAGACCGGCATCCGCCACATTCTCCAGGCCGATCTCTGGGAGATCTCGGTCGTCACTTTTCCCATGGCCCCTTCGGCCCGGGTTTCCTCCGTCAAGGCCCAGCGGCTGACCAGCCGCGATGCCGAGCTGATCCGGTCCATGCGCCGGGCGGCCCGGATGATGACATTCAACCGTGCACAACAAGGACAATGATCATGCAGAACAAGGACATTCCCGCTCCGGAAATCAAGGCCATTCCCGATACGATGGGGGCGGCCTTCGACGGCTTCATGGAGGCCTTCGAGGCGTTCAAACAGGCCAATGACCAGCGCCTCGACGAGATCGAGCACAAGCTGACCTCCGATGTCATCACCCGCGACAAGGTGGAGCGGATCAACAAGGCGATCGACGAACAGGCGCGGGTGATCGACCAGCTGGCGCTGAAGAAACTGCGCCCCGCGCTCGGACGCGGCGGAGCGATGAAGGGTCTTGACGCCGCCGAGCGCAAGGCCGCCTTCGATGCCTATATCCGTCGTGGCGATGAAACCGGTCTGCGCGAGCTGCAGGCCAAGAGCATGGATGAGACCACCTCTGCCGATGGCGGTTATCTGGTGCCGGATGAGACCGATACGGCAATCGGCACGCTTTTGTCGGCGATTTCGCCGATCAGGAGCCTTGCCACCGTGCGTCAGGTGTCTGGCGCGGTGCTGAAAAAGCCTTTCGCACCGGCGAGCATGAGTGCGGGCTGGGTGGCGGAAAACGGGGCGCGCAGCCAGACCGATGCCCCGGCACTGGTCGAGCTGTCCTTCCCGACCATGGAGCTTTACGCCATGCCCGCCGCCACCCAGTCGCTGCTCGACGATGCGGCGGTCGATGTTGAAAGCTGGATTGCCAGCGAGGTCGATACTGCCTTTGCCGAGCAGGAGGGGGCAGCCTTCGTCAAGGGCGACGGCACCAACAAGCCGAAGGGCTTTCTCGCCTATGACACCGTGGCCGATAGTAGCTGGGCCTGGGGCAGTCTCGGCTATGTCGCGACAGGTGCGGCAGGCGCTTTTGCCACCAGCGGCCCTTCCGATACGCTGATCGAAACCGTCTATGCGCTGAAGGCCGGGCATCGCCAGAACGGCACCTTCGTCATGAACCGCAAGACGCAGAGCGAAATCCGCAAATTCAAGGACACCAACGGCAATTATCTCTGGATGCCCCCGGCAGGCCCCGGCCTGACGGCCACGCTGATGGGCTTTGCCATCGCCGAGGCCGAAGACATGCCGGATATCGCCGCCGATTCGCTCTCGATTGCCTTTGGCGATTTCCGCGCCGGCTATCTGGTGGTCGACCGCATGGGGGTCAAGGTGTTGCGCGATCCCTATTCGGCCAAGCCCTATGTGCTGTTTTACACCACCAAGCGCGTCGGCGGCGGGGTGCAGAATTTCGAGGCGATCAAGCTGATCAAGTTTGCTGCGAGCTGATCAGGAATAAACGGACGCCCGGAGCCTTTCGGGCGTCTTTTCATGTCCGGGAGAAAACCATGACCTATGCCGAGCTGGCAGCGCCCGCTGCCGAGCCGATGACGCTGGCCGAGATCAAGGCGCAGCTGAAAATCGACACCACCGACGAAGACGATTTTTTAAGCGGTCTGATCCTTGCGGCTCGCACCTTTCTGGAGGCCGAAACCGGCCTTTGCCTGATCACCCGGTCGCTGCGGCTTTATCTCGACGACTGGCCGTCGGGGGCTGTGGTGGGGCTCACCCGCTTTCCGGTGCAGGCGGTGACGGCGCTGACCGTCTATGATGAAGACGGCAATGAGTCGAGCATCTCGCTCGATGGGCATATGCTGGATGGGCAGGCGCGGCCTGCACGGCTCTGGCTGAAGAGCCGGCCCGAGCCGGGTCGGCCGCTGAACGGCATCGAGATCGATTTCACCGCAGGCTTCGGCGATGCGGCGACCGATGTGCCCGATACGCTGCGGCGGGCGCTCGCCCTGCATGTGGCGGCAATGTACGCCTATCGCGGCGTGGTGCGTCCCGATGAGCAACCTGCCGTATTGCCCGATGGCTATGAGCGGCTGATTGCGCCTTACTGCCAAAGGAGGCTCTGATGGCGCTGTTTTCCGAACCCGATCCGGGGGCGATGACGGCGCGGCTTCAACTGCAAAAGCCGGTCGAGACGGCGGATGGCGAGGGCGGTGTCACCCGCAGCTGGGAAACGCTGACAACCGTCTGGGGCCGGGTCACGCCGCTCACCACCCGTTATGACGCAGAAGGCGAGACGGAGATCGCCTATGTCTCGCAGGCCGTGACGATCCGTTACCGTGAGGATGTTGCCCGTGGCCAGCGCTTGCTGCTTGGCGCGCGCAGCCTGACCGTGCGGGCGCTCTCCGATCCGGACGGGCGCAGGCGGTTTCTTGTGCTCGACTGCGAGGAGGCGATGCCATGAAATTTGCCCTGACCAGTGCTGATCTTACCGATGCCCTGAAACGGTTGGCTGAGGAGGCCGTCTCCCGACAGCAGGCAAAACGGCAGGAGGCGGCTCGCCTGCAAATGCCAGAGGCTGCGGCTTTGCCGCAGATGTTGCAGGGTGCGGCTCTGCCGCAGGCACGGCAAAAGTCCGACAGCAAGGAGCAGACAGCATGAGCGACAGCCCCGTCAATGCTCTCCTGGCCGCCATGGTGTCGGTCCTTCTCGCCGAGCCTTCGATCACGGCGCTTATTGGTGCCGACGGGTTCAGGGACCGGCGGCTGATGCGTGCCGCCGAACCTTATCTGATGTTCGGCGAGGTGACGGTGAACGATCTCTCCACCGATGGCGACGGGCTGATCGAATGTCTGGTCAGCATTCAGGCCTGGTCGTCGCTGTCGCGCCGTCAGGTGGAGATGCTCGCCGGGCAGGTCAGAACCGTCTTGAGCGATGCGGCCCTGACCCTGACCGGTGCCGTGCTGATATCGCTCCTGCCTGTGAAAACGGTCAGCCGCCGGGAGGCAAAGACGCAGCTTTATGTCGGTGAAGTCCAGATGCGGGCCGTCGTTACGCCTGCATGAGCGTCTGCTGCGTGACGAATGAAAAGTGAACAAAGGGTGACAGCCAGGTTTCGGTATCGGGAATGAGGCTGGACTTGCCGCTTTCCTGGGATCTTACCCGTAGAAATTGCCCGATTTTCCACCTGCATCTGTCACCTCTCGTGCGCCGCATGGGCGGTGAGCCTTGGCGGTTTGCCGGCCTGCCGTTTCCGGCTTGAGGTGTGACCTCACGACAGGCCGGACGCCGCAGGGGCTCTTTTTCAATCGGAATTTGACATAGGAGAGAACAATGACAGTCCAAAGAGGGAAGGATCTGCTGCTGAAGATCGAAAGCGGCAGCGATTATGTCACAGTGGCGGGGTTGCGCTCGCGAAAATTGTCATTCAACGCCGAGACTGTGGATGTGACGGATGCCGAAAGCAGCGGGCGCTGGCGCGAATTGCTGTCCGAGGCGGGTACGTTAAAGGCTTCGCTGTCCGGTTCAGGTCTGTTCAAGGACCAGTCATCCGACGAACTGGTGCGGGCGGCGTTTTTTGCCGGTTCGCTCATCAGCTTTCAGGTGGTCATTCCCGATTTCGGCACGATGACCGGCCTGTTTCAGGTGACGGCGCTCGACTATTCCGGCGATCATGACGGCGAACTGAAATTCGATATATCGCTCGAATCGGCAGGCGAAATCACCTTTGGAGCGGCGGCATGAGTGAAAGAAGCTTTCTACGCGCCAACCGCCATCGTGGCGAAGTCGAGGCAGTGATCGATGGCGAAAGGCGGATTCTGTGCCTGACGCTCGGTGCGCTGGCCGAGCTGGAAACCGCCTTTGCCGCCGATACGTTGAGCGAGCTTGCCACCCGCTTTTCCGCAGGCCGCCTGTCGAGCCGAGACCTTATCCGCATTCTGGCCGCTGGGCTTCGCGGCGGTGGTAACCGCGTCAGTGACGAGGATGTCGCCGATATGTGCATCGAGGGTGGCGTTGCCGCCGCCGTCGCCATCGTTCGCGAATTGCTGGTGATGACCTTTGGTGTTCCTGATGGGGGTGCAGCTGAAGGGGGCGAAACGCCAAACCCTTGAGTGCCGCAAAAGGTTCGGCGCCGGCCGGGACCGTGCCGCCTCCCTTTCCCTGGGAGGCGGTCATGGAAACGGGTCTGGGCCTTTTGCGGCTATCCCCCAAGGTTTTCTGGCGGCTGACCCCGCGGGAATTCGCCGCCATGGCCGGGCTGAAGCGCACGACTTCCGCACCGCTTACCCGTGCCGATCTTCAGGCGCTGATGGCGCGTTATCCCGATGAAAGGACCTGACGCATGGCCGATGACGAGAGCCTTTCCCTGTCACTCGATCTCGATACCTCAAGCGCCTCCAAGGCGTTGACCGATCTTGAAAGCCGCTCGAAAAACTTCGGCACGGCGCTGACATCGGCCCTGAAAAACGCCACGACCGGCGGTGAAAGCCTGGAGACGACGCTGAAATCGCTGGCCGGTTCGCTGGCCAATATCACGCTCTCTTCCGGTTTGAAGCCGCTGGAAAGCGCGCTTTCCTCGCTGGCGGGCAGCACGGTCTCCAGCCTGTCATCCGGCGTCAGCTCGCTGTTTGCCTTTGCCAAGGGCGGCGTGCCGGGCTCGATCACACCTTTTGCCAATGGCGGCGTCGTCTCCAGCCCCACCTATTTCGGCATGGGTGGCGGCTCGACCGGGCTGATGGGCGAGGCCGGCAGCGAGGCGATCCTGCCCTTGAAACGCGGTTCCGACGGTTCGCTCGGTGTTGCCATGCAGGGCGGCTCCGGCACCAGCATCAATTTCAATGTGCAGACGGCGGATGCGTCAAGCTTCCAGAAAAGCCAGTCGCAGCTTTCCGCCATGCTGGCGCGCACGGTCAAGCGCGGCCAGCGCAATCTGTGAGGTCCCATGGCAACGTCTTTTCACGAGGTGCGGTTTCCGCTGCGCGTGTCGCTGTCGTCGAGCGGCGGGCCGGTGCGCCGCACCGATATCGTCAACCTGTCCAGTGGTCGCGAGAGCCGCAACCAGCGCTGGGCCAATTCCCGGCGCAAATATGATGCCGGATCGGGGATCAAGTCTCTGGCCGATCTTTACAGCGTCGTTGCCTTTTTCGAGGCGCGTGGCGGCGAGCTTTATGGCTTCCGCTTTCGCGATCCGCTGGATAACACCTCCACCAGCCCCGGCAAGGCGATCAGCGCCACCGACCAGACGCTGGGCACCGGCGATGGTGTGACGCAAAGTTTTCAGTTGATCAAAACCTATGGCGACAGTGCCGCTGCCTATAGCCGCACCATTGCCAAGCCGGTGGAGGGATCGGTGCTGGTCTCTGTCAATGGCGTGACGCTCTCGTCCGATCTCTACAGCCTCGACACGACGACCGGGATCGTCACGCTGAAGGATGGCCATGTGCCTGCCACAGGTGCCGTGGTGGCGGCGGGTTTTTCCTTCGACGTGCCGGTGCGCTTCGATACCGATACGATCGAGATCAATCTCGAAGCCTTCAATGCCGGGCGCATTCCCTCCATTCCGCTGAAGGAGATCCTGCCATGAGAGACATCGAAACCGCTTTTGCCGCGCATCTGGCCGAAGACGCCACGACATTGTGCAGCTGCTGGCGGGTGACGCGCAGTGATGGCACGGTGCTCGGCTTTACCGATCACGATCGCGATTTGACCTTTCTCGACACGACGTTTCAGGCGGCGAGCGGCTTTTCCGCCAGCGATGGTGAGGCGGAAAACACGCTTGCCGCCTCCACACTCGATATTGCCGGAGGCTTTTCCAGTGCCGCGATCACCGAGGCCGATCTGATTGCCGGACGCTATGACGGCGCCCGTATCGAGGTCTACCGGGTCAACTGGCAGGATGTCAGCCAGCGTTTGCTGACGAAAGTCCAGGAAATCGGCGAGGTCAAGCGCCAGACCGGCCAGTTTACCGCAGAATTGCGCTCGCTGACGGCAAGGCTCTCGCAACAGCAGGGCCGTGGCATGAGCCGCCGCTGCGATGCCACGCTCGGCGACAGCCGTTGCGGCGTCGACATGACTGTTTCCGGTCGCACTCTGGCTGCAACGGTCGTCTCCATGCCGTCGAGCGACCGGGTGATCGTCTCCGGCATCGAAACCTATGGCGACGACTATCTCCGCTATGGCAGGCTGACGGTGACCTCCGGCAGCGAAACGGGCCTTGCCGCCGATATCGAAACCAGCCGGGCAGCGACAGGCGGCACGGTGCTGACGCTGTGGCTGCCCTTGGAGGTGACGCTTGGCGCGGGCGATACGCTGAGCCTGACGATCGGCTGCGACAAGAGCTTTGCCACCTGCCGCGACAGCTTTGCCAATGCCTCCAATTTTCGCGGCTTTCCCCATATGCCGGGGGCGGATTTCGCCTATTCCTATGTCAGCGGCCAGACCACCCATGACGGCTCGGCGCTGTTCGAGTGAGCCTGCGGGAGCAGAAAAACCATGATGGCAAATCAGAAGGTTCTTGCCCTTGCCGAGGGCTGGATCGGCACGCCCTATCGCCATCAGGCCTCGCTCAAAGGGGTGGGATGCGATTGTCTCGGCCTCATTCGCGGACTCTGGCGCGCGCTTTACGGGAGAGAGCCGGAGGCGGTTCCGGCCTATGGCCCGGACTGGGCCGAACGCTGCGGTGAGGACCGGCTGCTTCGGGCGGCCGAGCGGCATTTCATTCCGCTTGCCGGGTATGACAAGGCCATGCCCGGCGACCTTCTGCTGTTTCGCTTTCGTCCGCATTATGCCGCCAAACATCTCGGCATATTGGCTGAGGAGGGGCATTTCATTCACGCCTATGAGCAGGCGGCCGTCATCCGCTCGGCCCTGGTTCCCGCCTGGCGACGGCGCATTGCCGGGTTCTATCGTTTTCCGGAGATCTGATTGTGGCAACTCTTGTATTTCAGGCGGCGGGCGCAGCCCTTGGCGGTCTTTTCGGTCCGGTTGGGGCCATGCTCGGCCGGGCGGCGGGCGCTCTTGCCGGAAATCTCGTCGATCAGTCGCTGATCTATGGCACGACGACGGTGACCGGTTCGCGCCTTGCCACCGCCCGCGTCGGTGGCGCCAATGAGGGCACGGCGCTTGCCAGAGTCTATGGCACGATGCGCATCGGCGGCACGCTGATCTGGGCCACCCATTTCAAGGAGGAGGTGACCACCGAAAGTTCGGGCAGCAAAGCCACAGGCACCAAGACCAAGACCTATGATTATTATGCCAATTTCGCCATGGCGCTGTGCGAGGGGCCGATTGCCGGGGTGCGCCGGGTGTGGGCCGATGGCGAGGAGATCGACCTCACCGAAATCGAGATGCGCGTCTATACCGGAAGCGAGACGCAGGCGGTGGATCCGCTGATTGCCGCCAAGCAGGGCGAGAACAATGCGCCCGCCTATCGTGGCACCGCCTATGTCGTGTTCGAGCTTCTGCCGCTCGACGATTACGGCAATCGCATTCCCGTGCTGCAATTCGAGGTGATCCGCCCGCCAGGCACGCTGGAGGAGCGCATCCGCGCCGTCACCATCATTCCCGGTGCAACCGAACATGGCTATGCCACCACCGCGATCACGGAAAAGACGGCGACCGGCACCTCGCATGTAATGAACCGCAACACCCTGACCGCTGCCACCGACTGGGAGGCCTCGCTTGACGAATTGCAGGCGCTTTGCCCCAATCTGTCCTCGGCGGCGCTGGTGGTCAGCTGGTTTGGAACGGATCTGCGCGCCGATCACTGCAAGATCCTGCCCGGCGTGGAGGTGTCTTCGCGGGAAAAGGAAAGCCGCGCCTGGAGCGTGGCGGGCATCAGCCGCAGCGCAGCCTATGTCGTCAGTCAGGTCGATGGTGGTCCCGCCTATGGCGGCAGTCCCGACGACAAGAGCGTGGTCGAGGCGATCACGGATCTCAGGAGCCGCGGCATCAAGCCGGTGCTCTATCCCTTCATCATGATGGACATTGCCCCCGGCAACGGGCTTGCCGATCCTTATGGCGGCTCCGAACAGGCGGCCTATCCCTGGCGGGGACGCATCACCTGTTCGCCTGCACCGACGCTTTCCGGCTCGCCCGACAAAACTGCGGCGATCACCACGCTTGTCGCGAGCTTCATGGGGGCGGCCAAGGTGAGCGATTTCACCGTCAGCGGCACCTCTGTTACCTATTCCGGCACCGATACCGGCTATCGCCGTCTGGTGCTGCATTATGCGCTTCTGGCCAAGGCGGCAGGCGGCGTCAGCGGCTTTATTCTCGGTTCGGAACTGAGGGGGCTGACCACGCTGCGCGACGAAAACAACGGCTTTCCCTTTGTCGATGCGCTGGTGACGCTTGCCAAAGATGTACGGGCCATTCTGGGCAGTGACACGAAAATCACCTATGGCGCCGACTGGAGCGAATATTTCGGCTATCACCCGGAAGATGGCTCTGGCGATGTCTTCTTTCATCTCGATCCGCTCTGGGCGTCAGATGCCATCGATGCGGTCGGGATCGACAATTACATGCCGCTTTCCGACTGGCAGGATGCCGATTTCACCGCCGCCAACCCGGATGGCTTTGCACTTGCTGACGATCAGGCCGGCATGAGCGGCCTGATCGCAGCCGGCGAAGGCTATGACTGGTATTACGAGAGCCTCGCCGCGCGCAAGAACCGGATGCGTACGGCGATTACCGACGGGTTGGCGGCCAAGACCTGGGTGTTCCGCTACAAGGATATCGAAGGTTGGTGGAGCAATCTGCATTATAACCGGGTGGGCGGGGCGGAGCTTTCGACGCCAACGGCGTGGACAGCGAAGATGAAGCCGGTCTGGTTCACCGAACTGGGCTGCGCTGCCGTCGAGCGCGCCGCCAATCAGCCGAATGTCTTTCCCGATCCGAAATCCTCGGAAAATGCGTTGCCCTATTTTTCTTCCGGCCAGCGTTCCGACAGCATCCAGCGGCGTTTTCTCGATGCGCATCTCGCCCATTGGCAGGGGACAGATGCCCCTTCCGGCATGGTCGATGCCGATCATATCTTTCTGTGGACCTGGGACAGCCGACCCTTTCCGGCCTTTCCCTATGACACCGACAGTTTTGCCGATGGGGCAAACTGGCGCACCGGCCACTGGCTGAACGGCAGGCTGGGTCGGGCCACGGTGGCGGAGGTGATCGCGGCGATCCTGACCGATTGCGGTTTCACCGATTTCGACGTCACGCAGGTTTCAGGCGATCTGTCCGGCTATGTGCAGGGTGATTTTTCCTCCGCCCGAAGCCTGATCAAACCGATCATGACCGCCTTTCTGATTGACGCCATCGAGGATGGTACAGTGCTCCGGTTTCGCTCGCGCTCAGCCGCAAGCCTGGTTGCCGAAGAGATTGCAAGTTTCCTCGACACGGATGGCGACCCGCTCTGGACCGAGACCCGCGGCGACACCGGCGATTATGCCGGGCAGGCCGCGTTGGGCTTTTACGATCCCGCCAATGATTATGAGGATGCCAGCGCCCGCTCGCGGCGGGTGGCGACGGCGTCGGCGAAGCTTCTCTCCACCTCGCTGAACGGTGTGATGGAGGAGGCGAGCGCCATGGCCGTGGTCGAGGCGCAATTGCGCGATCACCGGATATCGCGCCGCAGCCTGAAATTTTCCGTCAATCCGGCGCTGATCGGCCTGCAGCCCGGTGATATCCTCACTCTTGCCGATGGTCCTTCCGGGCGCTTCCTCGTCACCCGCATCGAAGAAGGCGACGGATTGTCGCTGGAGATGCAGGAAATGGCCGCGCCCGTCTCGGCCTCGGTTGCGGTGGCAACGAGCGGGCGCGTGGCCTCAAACCGCGCCTCGACCGGCTTTGCCCCCTGGGTGGAACTGATGGACCTGCCGCGCTATGCCAGCGGTGATATTGGCGCCTTTGCCCGTATCGCCGTCTATGCCAATCCCGCCCGCAAGATCCTCGTCTCTTCCTCGCCGGAAACGGAAAATTACGTGACGCGTGCGACGCTTGCGGCCAATGCCACCATGGGCAGCCTGAATGCCAGCCTGACAAGTGGCGTTTCTGGCCGTTTCGACCGGGTGAACACCATCGATGTCACGCTTGCCTCCGGCAGTTTTTCCTCCGCCTCAGAGCTTGCGGTGTTGGGAGGGGCCAATCTCGTCGCGGTCATGGCCACGGATGGGCTCTGGGAACTGATCTCCTTCACCACCGCGACCGAAGTGGAAAGCGGTCGCTGGAAACTCTCCGGCCTGTTGCGCGGGCTTTACGGCACGGAAGACGCCATGGCGGCGGGGGCGGCAAGCGGCGCGACGCTGGTGCTGCTAAATACCGCCGTCACCAGCCTGGCGCTTTCCACCGACGAGATCGGGCTGACGCTGAACATCATTGCCGAAGCGGCAGGCACCAGCTTTGCCGCCGACGGGCCCTACAGTTTTTCCGGCGGGCTTCGTGCCGAAACGCCGCTTTCCCCGGTGCATCTGAAGGCCAGCCGCCAGAGCGATGGCACGTTGACCTTCACCTGGGTCCGGCGCGGACGGATCGACGCCGACAACTGGACACCCTCCGATATTCCGCTCGATGAGGACAGCGAAAGCTACAAGCTCGATATTCTCGATGCGGCAGGATCTGTCACGCTCAGAAGCCTGACCTGCAATTCGGCCAGTTATACCTATGATGTGGCCGACCAGACCAGCGACTTCGGCGCAGCGGCAACGGCGCTGATGGTCTCCGTGACCCAGATCGGACGCTATGCCATGGGTCGTTCAGTACAGCAGGCCTTCACCTTCTGATCCCGTCCATCGTGCTTGTTTCACAATGGGTTGTTTATTTAAGTATTTTCTAATTTACATTTTATATCAGTGTAATATGGGGAATGTTGCAATATTCATGTGCCATTCAGCCGCCTTCGGGTAAAGGTGGATTATCATAATTTGAATGCGGCAGAGTGATATTGATGCTATCCAGATCGATCATGGGATATGTCGCGGCGGGCATTCTGGCCTGGACGGCGCTGGATGTGGTCCCTTTCGTGCAGGCAGGTGACACGGCCTGGGCTGCAAATGTGGTCGAGCTTGCCCAGAACGAGCGTGGCAACGCTGCCGATCAGAAGGCGTCCGGTCGGGTCGATTGCCGGGCGGCGGCAGAAAAGGCGGTAGAAGACACGGGTGGCCAACTGCTTTCCGTGCGGCTTTCCGGTGGCCAATGCGTGATCACCATTCTCGTGCCCGGCTCAGGCGACAATGGTCGTCCGCGCAAGATGACAGTTCAGGTCGGGCGCTGAACCGGACAGGCTATGCGGAGCCGGATGAAATCTGCTACAGCGTCTATTATGGGTTATGCAGACGCCGGAACGGAGGCTGAAAGGCCCGTGGCGGAACGGAGACGATGAGACGATGCGCATTCTCGTGATCGAGGACGATGTCAACCTCAACCGGCAGCTGGTCGAAGCGTTGCAGGAAGCCGGTTATGTGGTCGATCAGGCCATGGATGGCGAGGAAGGACATTTTCTTGGCGATACCGAACCCTATGATGCGGTGATCCTCGATATCGGCCTGCCGAACATGGATGGAATCACTGTGCTGGAAAAATGGCGCGGGGCGGGCCGGGCAATGCCGGTTCTCATCCTCACGGCCCGCGACCGCTGGAGCGACAAGGTGTCCGGCATTGATGCGGGTGCGGATGATTACGTCACCAAGCCTTTCCACGTTGAAGAAGTGCTGGCGCGCATCCGGGCGCTGATCCGCCGGGCGGCGGGCCATGCCTCGTCTGAAATTGCCTGCGGTCCGGTCCGGCTCGACACCAAGAGCTCCAAGGTGACCGTTTCGGGCAAGACTCTGAAGCTGACCTCGCATGAGTTCCGGCTTCTTTCCTATCTCATGCATCACATGGGGGAGGTGGTGTCGCGCACCGAGCTGGTCGAACATATGTATGATCAGGATTTCGACCGCGATTCCAATACGATCGAGGTGTTTGTCGGGCGGTTGCGCAAGAAGATCGGCCTCGACATGATCGAAACCGTGCGCGGTCTCGGCTACCGGATCAAAGAACCCGACAATGTTAAGGGTTAAGTCCCTCACGCTCAGAGTCCTGTTGTTTGCCACGCTTTGGTATGTGATCGCGCTGGTCACCATGGCGTTTGTGATTTCCGCGCTCTATCGGCAGGGGGCGGAGCGTTCCTTCAACGATCTTCTGCGTGCTCAGCTTTATAATGTCGTCAATTCCGTCTCCGTTGGTGATGGCAATACGCTGGTCGGAAGCCCGGCTCTGGGAGATCTGCGGTTTTCTCAGCCTGGAACCGGTTGGTACTGGCTGGTCGAGCCGCTTGGTTCCTTTCATGCTGCCCCTTTGGCTTCCACCTCGCTCGGGTTGACCAATCTGCCGGTGCCGAGTTTTGAGGATGCGCCCTTCGACCAGAATTACGAGCGTTTCTATGATATGACCGACAGTTACGGCAATCATATCCGCATTGCCGAAACCGAGGTCATTCTGGATGAAAGCGGTCGGGCGGCGAGGTTTCGCGTTTCCGGCAATCTCAAGGTGGTGGAGGAGGAGATCAGCGCCTTTTCCCGCAAGCTCTATGCGGTTCTGGCCGTGTTCGGCTTTGGCGGGCTGCTGGTCAATGCCGTCACCATCATTTTCGGGCTGAAGCCGCTCGACCGGGCGCGCCGCGCGCTGGAAAAGATCCGTGGCGGCGAGGCCGAGCATATCCAGGGGGATTTCCCCCGCGAGATTGAGCCTTTGGCCAACGAGATCAACGCGCTGATCGACAGCAACCGACGCATTGTCGAGCGCGCCCGCATGCAGGTCGGCAATCTTGCCCATTCGCTGAAAACCCCGATTGCAGTGTTGCTCAACGAGGCGCGCGCGATTGATAGCCCGCATGATGAGGTGGTGAAGACCCAGGCTGCGGCAATGCAGGCTCAGGTCGGCTCCTATCTCAACCGGGCGCGCATTGCAGCCCAGCGCGAATCGGTCCTGTCGCGCAGCGAGGTCGAGCCGGTGCTGGAGCGTCTGGTCAGGGTCATGCGGCGTCTGACGCCGGAAAAAACCTTTGAACTCGTTCTCGAAGGAACCGGCTTGACGCTGGCCATGGAACAGCAGGATCTGGAGGAAACGGTCGGTAATCTTCTGGAAAATGCGGCCCGCCATGCAAGCTCTTTTGTCATTGTCACCGTCCGTCATGCGCCGGCGGGAGAGGCGGGGCTTGATGCAGGCCGCAAACACTGGCTGGAAATTCTGGTGGAGGATGACGGTCCAGGTCTTGCGCCGGACGAAATCGGCGAAGCGCTGAAGCGCGGGCGCAGGCTTGATGAAAGCCGTCCGGGCACCGGTCTCGGTCTTTCCATCGTCAAGGAAATCACCTCCGAATATCAGGGTAAACTTGGCCTGTCGCGCGGTCTTCGCGGTGGTCTTCTGGCCCGTCTCGTGCTGCCGGCAATCAATCGCGACGGAGTTTGAAGGGGCGATGCAATTGCCCCGTTCAACCATTTATGACCGGTCCTGCATCTTGCAATTCATACGCTCCTCGGTCTTATCTGTGGTCATGATTGGCACAGAGTGTCGTAAAACGATGAGGATGAGCGAGAAACCATGGCAGATTATCGCAAGGGATGGCAGATCGGAGTCGTTCTGGCTGCCGCCGGACTGGCCTCCTGCACAACCACTGCAACGCCACGGTTGATGCCAGCGTCATCCCCTGGTCTTTTGAGCAGGATCGGGTCCGTTTCGGCATCACCCCAGAATTCTTCAGCCCTCTACATCAATGCGCTGCAGGGCGGTATTGTCTCACGCTCGGGCGCCAAACTGACACAGGATCAGCGCCTGCGCGCTCTTGAGGCGGAATACAAGGCGCTGGAGGATACGCCGGGTGGTCAGTCTGTGACCTGGCGCGACGGCAATGCCGCAGGTGAGGTGAGTGCTGCCGCACCCTATCAGGTCGGCAACCAGAACTGTCGTCAATATACCCACAGTGTCACCATGAACGGCAAGACCTATCAGGCGCGTGGTGCGGCCTGCCGCAATGCCGATGGCACCTGGACGCCGCTGACGTGACAATAAGTTTTTCGCGGCAATGAGCATAGGTCCCGATCCGCCGTCACGCGGCATTTTGCCGGTTGGATTGCCCCCTCTGATGCAGTAAGTCTGGTGTCATGCTGTTCTGGATTGTGATTGCCGTCCTGACGTTTGGTGTTGCTGCCGCATTTTTGCGACCGCTGGCTGGCGGCATGGCGCGTGCTGAAATCGATGCCCGCGCCGGTGCGCTTGCCGTCTATCGCGACCAGTTGCAGGAACTTGACCGGGACAGGCAAAGTGGCCTGATCGGCGTCGAGGATGCGGAATATGCCCGTGCCGAAATTGCCCGCCGTCTGCTGGCCGCCAGCAACGCTGCGGTCAAGGCGGCAAGACCGGGCAAAAACCGGCTGGCGCAGATCCTCGTTATCCTTCTCGTGCCGGCCACAGGGCTCGGCTTTTATCTCATGCTCGGCAGTCCCGGCCTGCCGGATCAGCCCTTGCAGGCAAGGCTCGATCATCCCGGCAATGATATGTCCATTCTGATTGCCAAGGTGGAGCGCCATCTGATCGACCACCCCGATGACGGTAAGGGCTGGGATCTGCTGGCCCCGATCTATATGCGCGAGCAACGCCCCGATCAGGCCGAAACCGCCTTTCGCAACGCCATCCGCATCAATGGGGCAAGCGTTGCCCGGCTGAACGGTCTGGCCGAAGCACTGATGGCCGAGCATGACGGGGTTATTACCGATGAAGCGCTTGATCTTTTGCGCCAATCGAAGGCCATGAGCGCCGATAATCCGCAGACCGACTATTATCTGGCGCTGGCGCTTGAGCAATCCGGCAAGAAGGCAGAGGCACTCGCGGCTTTTGAGGCTCTGGCGAAAGCCTCGCCCCCTGATGCACCGTGGCAGGCGATCCTTGCCCGCCATATCGAGAAAAATGGCGGAACGGCAGCCGTTTCGCCTGCCCCGCCCGGCAATCCCTCCGCGGCGGATATGGCGGCGGCTGAAAAGCTTTCGCCGCAGGCGCGCCAGGAAATGATTGCCGGTATGGTGACAAGCCTCGATGCGAAGCTGAAGGCCGATCCGAATAACTTTCCAGGCTGGATGCGGCTGGTGCGCTCCTATGTCATGCTGAAAGATCAGGCCCGCGCCATGGCGGCGCTGAAAGCCGGATTGAAAGCCTTTCCCGCCGAGGGAGAGCAGGGCAAGGAATTATTGGCTGCGGCCCGGAGCCTCGGTCTTCCGGTGGAGGAACTGGCGAAATGAGCCGCAAGCAGAAACGGTTGGCCGTCATTCTGGGCGGCACCGGCTTTATCATGGCGGCGGTGCTGCTCATTCTCCTGGGGTTCAGCCAGTCGATCGCCTATTTCTACATGCCGTCGGATCTGCAGAAGACGCCTGTGACGCCCGGAACACGCATCCGCCTTGGCGGGTTGGTGGCAGAGGGCTCGGTGCATCGCGGCAATGGCTCGACCGTCACCTTTGCCGTGACCGATGGCAAGGAGACGGTGCCGGTGACCTATACCGGCATTCTGCCGGATCTGTTTCGTGAAGGGCAGGGCGTGGTCACGGAAGGGGTTTTCGGCCCCGGCGACCGGCTTTTTCAGGCCGATACGGTGCTGGCCAAGCATGACGAAAAATATATGCCGAAGGAAGTGGCCGAGCGGATGAAGAAAGACGGCATCTGGAAGGGTGAGGGGGCGCAGCCATGATCGTCGAGCTTGGTCATTATGCCCTTATTCTGGCGCTCGCCGCCTCGCTGCTTGTCTCCATCCTGCCGGTGATCGGGGCGCGGCGCGGCGATCCCGGCCTGATGCAGACAGCGGTCAACGGCACGCTGGTGCAGTTTGCCCTCGTCGCTTTTTCCTATGGCGTTCTGACCCATGCCTATCTGGTGTCGGATTTTTCCCTGCTCAACGTCTATCAGAATTCGCATTCGCTCCTGCCGGCGATCTATCGCTTTGCCGCCGTCTGGGGCAATCACGAAGGCTCGATGATGCTGTGGCTGCTGATCCTGACGCTGTTCAGCGCCTCGGTTGCGGCGTTTGGCGGCAATCTGCCGGACCGGCTGCGCGCCAATGTACTGGCGGTTCAGGCCTGGATCGCCAGCGCCTTTCTGTTCTTCATCCTGCTGACCTCCAATCCTTTCATCCGGCTGATGCCGGCCCCGGCCGAGGGACAGGATCTCAATCCCATCCTTCAGGATCCGGGTCTCGCCATTCATCCGCCGCTGCTTTATCTCGGCTATGTCGGCTTTTCGGTCTGCTTCTCCTTTGCCATCGCCGCCCTCATCGACGGGCGGATCGATGCCGCCTGGGCGCGCTGGGTGCGGCCCTGGGCGCTGGCTGCCTGGACATTTCTTACGGCGGGCATCGCCATGGGCTCTTACTGGGCCTATTATGAGCTTGGCTGGGGCGGCTGGTGGTTCTGGGATCCGGTGGAAAACGCCTCCTTCATGCCCTGGCTTGCCGGCACGGCTCTGCTGCATTCGGCGCTTGTCATGGAAAAGCGCGATGCCTTGAAGGTCTGGACGGTGCTCTTGTCGATCCTGACCTTTTCCCTGTCGCTGCTTGGCACGTTTCTCGTGCGTTCCGGCGTCTTGACCTCGGTCCATGCTTTTGCAACCGATCCCAGCCGCGGCATTTTCATTCTCTGTATTCTGGTGCTGTTTATCGGTGGTGCGCTTTTTCTCTTCATGCTGCGGGCACCGGCGCTGAAGACCGGCGGGTTGTTCCAGCCCGTGTCGCGTGAAGGCGCATTGGTGCTGAACAATCTGGTGCTGACGGTGTCGACTGCAACGGTGCTGATCGGTACGCTCTATCCGCTGCTGCTCGAAACCCTGACGGGTGAGCGGATTTCGGTGGGACCTCCCTTTTTCAACCTCACCTTCGGCCTGCTGATGCTGCCGCTGCTTGTCGCGGTTCCCTTCGGCCCGATGCTGGCCTGGAAGCGGGGCGATCTGTATGGCGCGTTGCAGCGGCTCTATCTGGCGGCCATTCTGGCTTTTCTGGCCGGGGTGGCGCTTTATTACTGGCAGCATGGCGGGCCGGTTCTGGTGGTTTTCGGGCTCGGCCTCGGCTTTTTCCTGATCTTTGGCGCGGTGGCGGATCTCGTCTTTCGTAGCGGTCTCGGCAAGCAGCCGCTTTCTGTCGCCTTCCGGCGGCTGGCCGGTCTGCCGCGCTCGGCCTTCGGGACGGCGCTCGCCCATTTCGGCCTTGGCGTAAGCGTGCTCGGCATTATTGCCGTCTCCGCCTTCCAGACGGAAAGCGTGGTGGAGATGAAACCGGGCGAGACCGTCAATGCGGGCGGTTATGCCGTGACCTTCAAGGGCATGACCTCTGTGCGGGGAGCGAATTTCACCGCCGATCAGGGCGTGTTCGAACTGCGCCGCGGCGGTGTGTCGGCAGGCCGTATCACATCCTCGAAGCGGCTTTATCTCGCGCGGCAGATGCCGGTGACCGAATCGGGTATCCGCACCTTTGGGCTCAGCCAGCTCTATCTGGCGCTCGGCGATGTCAGCAAGGATGGCGGCATGGTGGTGCGCATCTGGTGGAAGCCTTTCATTCTCTGCATCTGGGGTGGTGCCGTCATCATGATGCTGGGCGGTTTCGTCTCCTTGAGCGACCGTCGCCTG
Source organism: Allorhizobium sonneratiae (assembly GCF_023700755.1). Taxonomy (GTDB): domain Bacteria; phylum Pseudomonadota; class Alphaproteobacteria; order Rhizobiales; family Rhizobiaceae; genus Allorhizobium; species Allorhizobium sonneratiae. Next base: position 116,817 of record NZ_JAMKOJ010000003.1, read on the forward strand.
CGTGTCGGTGCGCCGCGCCGCAAGGCGAAGGCAGAACCAGTTGCGCAGGCTGGGATGGAGGCGGCGGAATGAGGCTTTTCCGCTTTGCCGCCAGCCTTGTTTTCGTCTTCATGATTGCGGTGGTCCCGGCGTTTGCCGTCAATCCCGATGAAATGCTGAAAGACCCGGCTCTTGAGGCGCGGGCGCGGGCATTATCGGCTGAATTGCGCTGCATGGTGTGCCAGAATCAGTCGATTGACGATTCCAATGCCGATCTCGCTCGCGACATCCGCCTTCTGGTGCGCGAACGGCTGGAGAAGGGCGACAGCGATCAGCAGGTGATCGATTATCTCGTGTCGCGCTACGGTGATTTCATTCTGTTGAAGCCGCCCTTGACGGCAGATACCGTGATCTTGTGGTTTGCACCTGCCGCTCTCTTTGCGGCAGGCGCATTTGCTCTTTTTCTGCGCACGAGGAAGCGTCAGCAGACGGCCAGCAACGAGATGCTGTCGCCAGAGGAAGAATTGCAGCTCAAGCAGGTGCTGAAAGAGTAGAGCATTAGGCTCTGGTGCGTTGATCATTCAAGTCTTTGGAAAACTTTCCATATCCTGAAATCCGCCATTACCAAAAATTCATCATCCAGACAGTTCGTTGTAAGGTGGGACACCCTATATCTTAGGTCATCAACTGCTGAAGACAGCCTGTACCATTTTTGAAACATCGGTTTCCGGTCATGCTGTTTTTGCCCTCCTGGCCGTCCGGCCTGTCATGCAACCAAAGATGAAGGTAGTGCTCCAATGTCGAAGACCCCGAACAAGCGTTCTTTCAAGACAATCTTGATGACTGGCACCGTCGCCGGGCTTGGCGCGGTGATGCTGAGCGCAGGCATTCCAGCCCTGATGTCTCCGGCCTATGCCGAACCTGTTACGGTACAGTCGCCGCAAATTCCCGGCTTTGCCGATGTGGTGCAGGCGGTCCTGCCGGCAGTCGTGTCGATTCGTGTGTCCTCTGATGTGCAACAGACTGCGGACGACGGCAATTTCTCCTTTAACTTCAATGGGCATGATTATGATCAACTGCCCGATCCACTGAAGCGTTTCTTCAAGGAATGGGGCATGCCGGTGCCTCCCGGCCATGGCCCCCGCGACAAGAAACCCGGTGAAGGCCATGGCCGTCTTCGTCCGGTTGCCCAGGGCTCCGGCTTCTTCATCTCCGAAGACGGATATATCGTTACCAACAACCATGTCGTTGCTGATGGTCAGGCCTATACGGCAGTGCTCAATGACGGTACGGAATATAAGGCCAAGCTGATCGGCACCGACCCCCGCACCGATCTGGCCGTGTTGAAAATCGATGCGCCGAACAAGAAATTCACCTATGTCAACTGGGCCGATGACAGCAAGGTTCGCGTCGGCGACTGGGTTCTGGCCGTGGGCAATCCCTTCGGTCTTGGCGGCACTGTCACGTCGGGCATTGTGTCCGCCTTTGGTCGCGACATCGGTTCGGGTCCCTATGACGATTACATTCAGGTTGACGCGCCGGTCAATCGCGGCAATTCCGGCGGACCGGACTTCAATCTGAACGGTCAGGTGGTCGGCATCAATACGGCGATCTTCTCGCCGTCGGGCGGTAGCGTCGGGATTGCCTTCGCCATTCCCGCATCCACGGCGAAAACCGTGGTCAACGAGCTGATCAAACATGGTTCTGTGCAGCGCGGATGGCTTGGCGTGGAAATCCAGCCGGTGACCAAGGATATCGCCGAATCGCTCGGTCTTGCGGAAGCCAAGGGTGCGCTGGTCGCCCAGCCGCAGGCTGGCTCGCCGGGTGCCAAGGCAGGTATCAAGCAGGGTGACGTCATCACCGCCGTCAATGGCGATCCGGTGAAAGGCCCGCGTGATCTTGCCAAGCGGATTGCCTCTTTCCGTCCGAACACGACGGTGGATGTGTCGCTGTGGCGCAATGGTAAATCCATGTCGGTTAAGGTTGATCTTGGCAAACTGCCGCCGGAAAAGGACATGGCGTCCAATGACAACGGCGATCAGGGTCAGCAGCAGGATCAAGCTCCGGCAACGGAAAAGGCGCTCGCCAATCTTGGCGTTACCGTCAAGCCTTCCGACGATGGCAAGGGCCTGACCATCACCAATGTCGACCCCAATTCCGACGCCGCCGACAAGGGGCTGAAGTCCGGGCAGACGATCACCTCGGTCAACAATCAGCAGGTTTCTGATGCCGGTGATGTTACGCGCATCATCAATCAGGCGAAGAAGGAAGGTCGCACACGGGCGCTCTTCCAGATCGAAACCGACAATGGCAGCCGCTTTGTCGCTCTGCCGATCAATCAGGGCTGAACTTCTGAAACTGAAAGGGCAGCGGCGGTTTTCCGCCGCTGCCTGCCTGACGATCATGACGGGAGCGCGCCATGGGCTGGCAGAAACGACAAGACGTGGAGAATGCTGCAACGGGCTGTCAAACCGGCTCGGCGGAGTCTAATGTCATGCGCATGAAGATACTTGTCATTGAAGACGACCTCGAAGCCGCTGCCTATATGACCAAGGCCTTCCGGGAGGCCGGGATCATTGCCGATCACGCCAGCGATGGCGAGTCGGGCCTGTTTATGGCGACGGAAAACAGTTATGACGTGATGGTGATCGACCGGATGCTGCCGCGCCGGGACGGTCTTTCGGTCATTTCCGAATTGCGCAGACGCGGCGTTAATACACCGGTTCTCATTCTCTCCGCCCTTGGTCAGGTGGATGACCGCGTGACCGGGCTTCGCGCCGGAGGTGACGATTATCTGCCGAAACCCTATGCCTTTTCCGAGCTTCTTGCCCGCATCGAGGTTTTGGGACGGCGCAAGGGCACGCCCGAGCAGGACATGATCTACCGGGTCGGCGATCTGCAGCTCGACCGGCTGTCGCATGAGGTGACGCGGGCCGGCAAGGACATTCTCCTGCAGCCGCGCGAGTTTCGCCTGCTCGAATATCTGATGAAGAATGCCGGTCAGGTGGTGACACGTACCATGCTGCTCGAACATGTCTGGGATTATCACTTCGATCCGCAAACCAATGTCATCGACGTGCATGTGTCGCGGTTGCGCTCCAAGATCGAGAAGGATTTCGACAAGCCCTTGCTGAAAACGGTGCGCGGCGCCGGTTACATGATCAAGGATGAGGGGTAAGCCACCTCATGTCGCGGATGAGCCTTCTGTTGAAATCGACGGCGGTGCGTCTGTCTGCGCTTTACATCGTGCTGTTTGCGCTCTGCGCCTCGTTTCTGGTCATCTATGTCACGGCGCTGTCGGAGCGGCTGCTCAATCAGCAGACGAAAGAGAATCTCCAGCAGGAAGTGCTGGATATCCAGCGGGTTTATGACCATACCGGCGTCAACGGGCTTCTGCGCTTCATGGAGCGGCGGATGCGCCAGCCCGGCGCCAATCTCTATGTGATTGCCGGTCCGAATGGCGAGTTGCTGGCGGGCAATGTCAGCTCCGTGCAGCCGGGGGTGATGGACCGGCCGGGCTGGACCGATTTTCCCTTCACCTACAATCGCTTTCAGGATCCGACTGACGCCAAGCCGCATCTGGCGCTCGCCCATGTGGTCGTGCTCGATAACGGCATGCGCATTCTGGTGGGCCGCGATCTCGGCGAGCCGACGAAGTTCCGTTATCTGGTGCGCAAGGCGCTGATGGTAGCATTGGCGATCATGGGCGCGGGGGCGCTGGTGATCTGGTTTGCTATCGGTCGCAATGCGCTGAAACGCATCGATCGGCTGTCGGCAGCAAGCAAGAAGATTATGGCGGGCGATCTTGCCCAGCGCCTGCCGGTCTCCGGTTCCGGCGATGAATTCGATCGGCTGTCTTCCTCGCTGAATGAGATGCTGGAGCGGATCGAAAAACTCAATGAAGGCCTACGGCAGGTCTCCGACAATATCGCTCATGATCTGAAGACGCCATTGACCAGGCTGCGCAACAAGGCCGCCGATGCGCTGGCCGGTGACGATGGCGATACCCGGCGGACAGCGCTTGAGGGCATTATCGCCGAATCTGACCAGTTGATCCGCACCTTCAACGCCTTGCTGATGATCTCTCGCGTCGAGGCGGGTTCGATTGCCGCAGAGCTGACGGATCTCGATCTCTCCGCGATTGCCGCCGATACGGCAGAACTTTACGAACCGGTGGCGGACGAGGCGGGTTATGTGTTGGTCAGCGAGATCGAGACGCAGGTGAGCGTGCATGGCAATCGTGAGCTGATCGGTCAGGCCATGTTCAATCTCATCGACAATGCCATCAAATATGCCGGTGATGATGGCAGCGAGATCAGAATTCGTCTCGCCCGCGTCGCCAAAGACATTCATCTGTCGATCTGCGATCAGGGTCCGGGCATTCCACCGGAACGCTGTGAGGATGCCGTCAAACGCTTCGTTCGCCTCGATGAAAGCCGCAGCAAGCCGGGCACGGGCCTTGGTCTTTCTCTGGTGGAAGCGGTTATGGCCTTGCATGGTGGACGGCTGGAACTGAGCCAGACCGATGCCAGCCATCCTGAGAAACCCGGCCTGACCGTGACCATGATTTTTCCCGCCATGGCCTGAGATGTTTCACGCTCTGCTGTAACGCTATATATTTGCTGCATAATTCCTTAAATCGATTCCGATTTAAGGAATTATGCAGTAGGCTCTTGTTGCAAGAGGAGAGCGGCAGAGGAGCAGCGGATGATGGAGAGGGGCGATATCTGCCTCAGTGCACTGGAAAACAATCCTTTGCAACCGCTGAACAAAGCATCGGAGAAGGCCGTGCTGGCCCTTCTGAAGGCCAAGGCAAAGGATGATGCGTCGCTCGCCGATTGCCTTGCCAGTGATCTGCCGGTGAAACAGTTTGTCGTTGCGGCGCTCAGCCTGTCTCCTTATCTGCGCGATACGGTCGAACGCGATGCCGACGTGCTGGTGCGCGCCCTGACACGGCCTCTTCAGTCGCAGCTTGACGTGCTGGTGACAAGCGCCCGCAATGCATGGCAGGCGCCGGAGGGGCAGGATATCACCCCTTCCGAAGCCGAGGTGATGCGGCACCTGCGTCGGGCCAAGGGGGAACTGGCCTTTCTGGTGGCGCTTGCCGATCTGGCCCGGATTTTCGATGCAAGACAGAGCACGCTCTGGCTGAGCCGCATGGCCGAAGCCGCGGTTTCCGCCGCCATCGATCATCTGCTGTTATCCGGCCATCAGGCGGGGCAATTGCGGGTGAAGTCTGTTTCCGACCCTTCTGCCGCAAGCGGGCTGATCGTGCTCGGCATGGGCAAGCTCGGTGCGGGCGAGCTGAATTATTCTTCTGATATCGATCTCGTGGTCTTCTTCGATCCCGATTCCGGTATATTGGCCGAGCCCGAGCGGGCAACCGAACTCTATGGGCGGATGATGCGCCGTCTGGTGCGCATTCTGCAAGAGCGCACGGGTGATGGCTATGTCTTCCGCACCGATCTCAGGCTGAGGCCCGATCCGGGTGCCACGCCGCTGGCCGTACCGGTCGAGGCAGCGCTGATCTATTATGAAGGTCGTGGCCAGAACTGGGAGCGCGCTGCCTTCATCAAGGCGCGTCCTGTGGCGGGCGATCTTGCTGCCGGTTTAGCCTTTCTCAAGGACCTGTCCCCCTTCGTCTTCCGCAAATATCTCGACTATGCGGCAATTGCCGATATTCACTCGATCAAGCGGCAGATTCACAGTCACAAGGGTCATGGTGCGATTGCCGTCAAGGGGCATAATGTCAAGCTCGGGCGCGGTGGCATCCGCGAGATCGAGTTTTTCGTCCAGACCCAGCAATTGATTGCCGGGGGCAGAATGCCGCAATTGCGGGTGCGTTCGACGGAAGAGGCGCTTGTGGCGCTGGAAGAGGCGCGCTGGATCGGCACGGCCACACGGCGCGCCCTGACGGAGGCCTACTGGTTCCTGCGCGATGTCGAGCATCGCATCCAGATGGTGCATGACGAACAGAGCCATGAACTGCCGACAAGCGCTGGCGAACTGAAGCGGATTGCGCTTCTTTGTGGTTTTGAAACTGTCACTGTCTTTTCCAACCGGCTGGAGCGGATCTTGCGGCTGGTGGAAAGCTGTTATGCCCGCCTTTTCGAGGAGGAGGATGCACTGTCGTCCGGCGGCAATCTGGTGTTTACTGGCCAGAATGACGATCCCGGCACATTGGAAACCCTGAAGCGGCTGGGCTTTGAGCGGCCCGGCGATATGGCAAAGATCATCCGTACCTGGCATTCGGGCCGTTATCGCGCGACCCAGTCCGTCGAGGCGCGGGAACGGCTGACCGAGCTGACGCCGCGCCTGTTGCAGCGTTTCGGCATGAGCCGCCGCGCCGATGAGGCACTGTTGCGCTTCGACGCATTTCTACGCGGTCTTCCGGCAGGCATCCAGCTGTTTTCGCTGATTGGCAGCAATCTGCCATTGCTTGATCTTCTTGTCACGGTGATGGCCGCAGCCCCGCGCCTTGCCGATATCATTGCCAGTCGCCCGCATGTCTTCGACGGCATGCTCGATCCGGCGCTGATGGTCGAGGTGCCGACGCGGTCCTATCTGACCGGGCGGCTGAAAAGCTTTCTCACCGGCAGTCTCCATTACGAGGACCTTCTGGACCGGTTGCGGATTTTTGCCGCCGAACAGCGCTTTCTCATCGGCATCCGGCTATTGACCGGATCGATCGATGGTGCCGTTGCCGGATCGGCCTTTACCGATCTCGCCGATCTTCTGCTTGCCGAGGTGCTTGCTGCCGTTCAGGCGGAAATGGAACGGGCACATGGCAGGATAGCGGGTGGGCGGGTTGCGCTTCTCGGCATGGGCAAGCTCGGTTCACGCGAATTGACGGCAGGCTCGGATGTCGACCTCATTCTGCTTTACGAGCATGACGATGACGCGGAAGAGAGCACCGGGGAAAAGCCGCTCGATCCGGTGCGCTATTACACCCGCTTTACCCAAAGGCTGATTGCGGCATTGTCTGCGCCGATGGCCGAAGGCGTACTCTATGCGGTGGATATGCGGCTGAGGCCGTCCGGCAACAAAGGGCCGGTGGCCACGCGACTTCATGCTTTTGCCCGCTACCAGAAAGAAGAGGCCTGGACCTGGGAGCATATGGCGCTATCGCGCGCGCGGTTGATTGCCGGTGACACGCAGTTGATGCAGGAGGCTGCGCGGGTTGTGGCCGATGTTCTTCTCCTGCCGCGCGACACGGCAAAAATTGCCGCCGATGTTGCAGAGATGCGGGCGCTGATCGAGCAGGAGAAGCCGCCGCATTCGCTCTTTGATCTGAAACTCGTGCCGGGCGGCATGATCGATCTCGAGTTCATGGCACAGTTTCTTGTGCTGACCAGCGGTGCCAGTGATGGCTTTTCTGGCAGGCCGACGGTGGAAATACTGGCTGCCTTGGCCGGGAAAGCTGTCACTGATGATGAAAGACAGCTGCTCTTGACGACACTTCGTCTTTACACCGATCTGACCCAACTGATCAGAGTATGTCTCAACGACGACAGGCTGGCGGAGACGGCACCCGCCGGTCTGATCGACCGGCTGACAAGGCTTGCCGATTGTCCTGACCTGAAAACGCTGGAGGCTGAACTGAAACGGCGCGGCAAGGCTGTTCGCCGGCTGTTTTACCGGATTTTGCAAGTATAGAGCAGTATCCTGAGAAAACCGTTTCACACTTTTCCTGGAACTGCTCTAGCTGGCGCGCGCAACCGGGCTGGCATTCAGCCGGTTTGGCACGGTGATGGCAACGATTGTGCCGACATGTTCGCGGGAGCGGATTTTCAGGCTGCCGCCGTGCAACTGGGTGAGGGAGCGCGAGATCGCCAGTCCAAGCCCTGATCCGCCCCGGCTTTTGGCATATTGGCTTTGCACCTGCTCGAAAGGCTGGCCGATCTTGGCGAGCGCCTGTTTCGGAATGCCGATGCCGCTATCGGCGATCAGCAGCCTGACCCCTTGGCCGCTGTGATAGGCCCTGACGGTGATGCGGCCTCCGTGATCGGTGAATTTGACTGCATTGGCGAGGATGTTGAGCAGAATCTGCTTTATGGCGCGCCGGTCGGCTTTGAGGGACAGGTCGGTGGCGATTTTCTGATCGACGGTGATGTTTTTCTCCTTGGCCGAGACGCTGGTCAGCCGCAGGGTTTCGTCGATCAGCGAGGCAAAGTCGATCTGCTCCAGCTTCAGCACCATATGGCCAGCCTCGATCTTCGACATGTCGAGAATATCGTTGATGACATTCAAAAGATGTTTGCCGCTGTCGTGAATATCGCGGGCATATTCGGCATATTTGGGTGAACCGAGCGGGCCGAACATGCCGGTCGTCAGGATTTCCGAAAAGCCGAGAATGGCGTTGAGCGGTGTTCTGAGTTCATGCGACATATTGGCGAGAAATTCCGATTTCGCCTTGTTGGCCGCTTCCGCACGTTCCTTTTCCGCCAGATATTTTTCATTGGCGTCGGACAGCTCTGCTTTTTGCCGCTCCAGCTTCTTCTGTGAGGATGACAGATCGCCAATAGTCGCCATCAGCCGTCTTTCCTGCTCACGCAATCTCTCCTGATGCCGCTTGAGAAGGGTGATGTCCGTGCCGACCGAAACCAGACCGCCGTCGCGGGTGCGTCGCTCGTTGATCTGCAGCCAGCGCTCATCGGCCAGTTGCAGTTCAGTGGTGCGAGAGACACTCTTGCTGCCGGAATCGGCAATGCGTCGCTGGATGATCGGGCGGCTGGCTGCCGCCTCTACCGCTGCGCGCTCTGCGCCTGGCACAAGAACGCTGTCTGGCAGGCCGTAAACTTGCTGAAAATGGCCGTTGCACATCACCAGGCGGTCATTCTTGTCCCAAAGCACGAAGGCTTCCGAGGTGCATTCGATGGCGTCTGCCAGCCGCTGGTCGGCCTCGGCATAGCGCTGTGCCAGCCGATGCTGTTCCGTCACATCCATGGCAATGCCGATGATATGCGGTGAGCCGGAATTGCTGCGCAGCACCTGTGCACGGGCGCGCAGCCAGACATAATGGCCGTTGGCATGGCGCATCCGGAACACCTGATCGATCTGCCGGTCACCATCGCGGCCAATGGTGCGGGCCAGCGCGTAAAGATTGCCGTCATCGGGGTGCATCAGTCGGGCGGCATCAGCAAAGGTCAGATCCCTGCCGGAAGACGTTAGACCCAGAATGTCGTACATCGAGCTCGACCAGACCAGCTTGCGGCTGGCGAGATCGAAATCCCAAAGACCGCAGCGCCCGCGCGACAGCGCCGTTTCAACCCGGCGATTGGATTCAATAAACACATCCGCCGTATCCCGGGCGCGCTTGGCCTGAGCAAAATAGGCATAGAGCACGCCGATCAAAATCAGCGCAATGGCGGCAAATAGTGTGACATTCAATGCCATTTCGGCGCGCCAATGGTCATTGGCAGCTTTAAGGGAATGGGCGGCCAGCACAAGGGCACCTTGATCTCCCGAGGGCATCAAGACGGCAATATGACGATAGCCGTCGATCGCGGTTTCAATCGCGCCTGTGCGGTCGTTGTAATGGGACAGGGCGGCCACTTCCGGAAACAGGCTGAATACGGAAAGGCCAATGAAATGCGCACCACTGGCGCTGGCGGCTATGACCTTACCGTTCGGATCGAGCAGGAGCACGAAGCTTTCATGATCGACCAGCCGGTTCGGCAGGAACCGGGCGATCACCGCCTCTGCAGCAGCTCGTGACAATTCGGAGGGCTTGTCGCTGATCGAGGCCAGAGCCGTTGCGACAGTGGTTGCCATCATCGCGGTGGAATGGCGCAAGGCGCTTTCTGTGCGGGCATAATCCGACATTTGGCCCAGTCCGCGCGCCAGACCCAGCACGATGAGAAACGCCACGACAAGCAGCGGAATGATCCGCCGCAGCGCTTCATCGGTGCTTGTTGCCGACAATCCCTTCACCGCTTGCAGAAATGACACAAATCCAGGAAATTTGAGTCGCAACCGCTCATCGGCTGCGGTTGCCCGCTGCACGTTCGACATTATCCCCGCCTTGATTCCTCGTGTCCGCTGGATGCCGCACAAGACAGCAGCCAACCCTGCCGTCTTTCGCTTCACGCGCACATTGCGCGTGAAACAAACGCCAGCAGAAAGCCCCGATACGATTGCCGCATCAGGTTGATTCTCGATTCGGCGCGCCGCTCGCCCGAATCTAAGCTAATGAATCATTTGCGAATCTGTCTGTCCAGCGGAAAAAAGTAGGAGATTGTTAACCCTTTGCCGAGAATCATTTTTTTAATCGGTCAACGGATTGAAGGGGGAAGAAAACCTTCCCCCACAGTTTTCATGGGAAACAATCAGCCGGCGAGCATCCGGCTGACAATGTCCTGCACATCGTTGGACAGGCCTTGTGCCGCGGCAATCCGGCTCAGGGCGGAGCGGGCCTTGGTGGCGCGGTTGCTTTCCAGCATGGCAAAGCTGCGCATCGAGGTCAAAAGCCTTGCGGCCAGTTGCGGATTGCGCTTGTCGATGGCGAGGATTTCATCGGCGATCAAATCATAGGCGGCGCCATCGGCCCTGTGAAAGCCGGTGGGATTGGAGAACGCGAAACTGCCGATCAGGGCGCGCACCCGGTTGGGATTGCCAGCATTGTAGCGGGTATAATGCATCAGCGTCCTGATCCGCTCCAGGGCATCCGTGCCGGGTATGGTTGCCTGAATTGAAAACCATTTGTCGATCACCAGCGCATTGTCGCTGTAGCGCGCCTCGAAATTGGCAAGGGCCGCCTGAGTCTCTTCCGTTTCGGGGCAATAATGGGCAAGCAGCGTCAGAGCGTGGGAAAGGTCCGTCATATTGTCGGCCTTGCCATAGGCTTCTGCCGCACGGGCAGGACCAGCCTCGGCCAGCGTGAGATAGAGCAGGGCGGTGTTTTTTAATGCCCTGCGACCGGCAGAGGCCGCATCCGGGCTATAGGCGGTCGCAGTGGCCAACTCGGTGCAAAGCCGGGCAAACAGATCATGCCCCTTTTCGGCTACGGACTTCAGCAGGTTTTGACGGGCCGCATGGATGGCATCAGGGTCGATATTGCCGCCATAGTCGCGTGCGATGTCAGCCTCGCTCGGCAGGCTGAGCGCCTGGGCGCGGAAGGCCGGCTCAAGCGTGTCATCGCTGGCAATCGCCAGCAATGCCTCGATCAGTGCCGGATGATCGGCTGCGGTCTCGCCGGAAAGAATGCGTTTCGTATCCGCGCAAAGTGCTGGCAGGGCCAGATCGGTCAGCGCCTGCCAACGGCAGAAGAGATCGTTATCGTGGCGGGCAATCAGGGCCAGATCGGTGTCCGCCTGGCTGAAATGCAGGATAACCGGGGCAGAAAAGCTACGGTTGAGTGACAGAACCGGTTTCGACTTGATCCCTTTGAAGACAAAGCTCTGCTTCTGTTCGGTCAGATGCAGCACATCACCGGACACCTCACCACCCTCGACGGCGCTGGCCTTGAGGCTTGCCCCTTTGGCCGAAAGAAGGCCGAAGCGCAGCGGTATATGCATCGGCTGCTTGTTCGGCTGGCCGGGTGTGGGCGGTACCATCTGTTCCAGATCGATACGGAAACTTTTGGCTGAAGCGTCATAATCTGTGGTCACGGTCACATGCGGTGTGCCGGCCTGATTGTACCAGAGGGAAAACTGGCTGAGATCGCGTCCTGAAACATCGGCAAAGCAGCGCACGAAATCCTCGACCGTTGCGGCTTCGCCGTCATGGCGGTCGAAATAGAGATCCATGCCCTTCTTGAACAGTTTCGGCCCGAGGATGGTGGCGATCATCCGCGTGACTTCCGAGCCTTTTTCATAGACTGTGGTCGTGTAGAAATTGTTGATTTCCCGGTAGCTTGCCGGACGCACCGGATGGGCCAGCGGGCCGGAATCCTCAACGAACTGCTCGGCGCGCAGATGCCGGACCTCGGCAATGCGCTTGACGGCGCGGGAGCGCTGATCGGCGGAAAATTCGTGATCGCGGTAAACCGTCAGGCCTTCCTTGAGGCAGAGCTGGAACCAGTCGCGGCAGGTGATACGGTTTCCGGTCCAGTTGTGAAAATATTCATGAGCGATGATCGCCTCGATATTGGCGTAATCGGCATCAGTCGCTGTCTGGGGATCGGCCAGCACATATTTGTCGTTGAAGATGTTGAGGCCCTTGTTTTCCATGGCCCCCATGTTGAAATCGGAGACGGCAACGATCATGAAGATATCCAGATCGTATTCGCGACCGAACACCTCCTCATCCCATTTCATCGAGCGTTTCAGCGCGTCCATGGCATAGGCCGCGCGCGGTTCCTTGCCGTGCTCGACATAGATTTTCAGCGCGACCTCGCGGCCCGACAGTGTGGTGAATGTGTCTTCCACCACACCGAGATCGCCCGCAACCAGGGCAAAGAGATAGCTCGGCTTGGGATGCGGATCGAACCAGGCGGCAAAATGCTTGCCCTCGCCATAGCCCGCTCCGCCGAGGAAGTTGCCGTTCGACAAAAGCAGCGGATTGGCGGCCTTGTCGGCGATGATATTGACCGTATAGATCGCCAGCACATCCGGACGGTCTGGAAAATAGGTGATGCGGCGGAAGCCTTCGGCCTCGCATTGGGTGCAATAGATGCCACCCGAGCGATAAAGCCCCATCAATTGCGTATTGGCCTCGGGATTGATCGTGGTGATCACGGTGATCTCGAAAGGCGCGCTTTCCGGCAGATCGCGAATGACCAGCAGGCTGGGCGTGGCCGTATACTGCGCCGCATCCATCTCGATCTGATCGAAGAGCAGGCCGTCCAGCGCCAGATCGTCGCCATCGAGCATCAGGGGCGCTCTTTTGTCCACCCCTTCGCGCCGATGAAAGATAAGGCGGGATTCCACCCTTGTCTTTGTCGGGTCCAGCTCGAACGTGAGATCCACCCGCTCCAGCACAAAATCGGTCGGGTGATAATCCGCCAGGCGTATGACCTGGCCCGTTTCTGTACGCATCAAAATATCCTGATCCGGCCTATTCATCTTTGCCAGCGCAAGCAGATCTTGCTATTGCGCCGACCCAATTCGCGAAAACTGTGTCAGAAATTTCTGAACGATTACTAAAGTTATCTGAGTATTTCGTGAGGAATTCAAATAATCAATAAATTTTATGAGGTTTTCTTCGGCTGCGGATGGCGAGCCGGGTTGAGATCACCTCATCCTGCCCGGTTTTCTGGATGATAACGCTATGCCAACAAGCCCGCATATTCTTCGTAGCCCAGGATCCTGGCTTAGGCGATGCTATTGCCCTGATCTTCATAATAGGAACCGTGGCCTACTCGTGGTTCGATTTGAAGATTTGCGAGCCATTTGCTGAATGGTTGAGAGCAAATGTCACATTCATTCCACTAGGCCTGCGGGTTGCGCAGGGGGCATGCCTAAACCGCCGCTGAGCCTTATTGCTGGCGATGACTTTTATCGATCCGTCTAGAGCAGACTATCCGTTCACTCTACAAGATGTTCCGGCAGATGGGTCCCTTTTTCGACAATGGTCTGCCCATCCACCTGCCAAAGCGCAATATCCTTGCCCACCAGTATACAACAGCCGAGCGTTCAAAGAGATTGCGCATGATGAACCGGACCAGTTTCAGGGCGGGTCGGTTAGGCTCTGATGCTGGCATTCTCTCAATATTAAGATGAGGATGATGCTTCAGCTTCCTGATTTCATGGAAAATGCCGAATATTTTATGGTGAATAATCTTTGAACAATCAGCATTATCGTGTATGCACCTGACACTTGAGCCGCGTGTCGCATTGGTATTGCAGTGAAGAATGCGGGACCTATGAGTGTAGTTCGTTGTTTGAGGTGTGGGATAGAAAGCTGAAAGCTTTAAGAGCTCAGGAGCATCATCACTTTTTCATAAAAATTGCACTGCATGATTATATCAGTGGAATGAATTTGACATGTGAGTTCCAGGTTCGTCATACGCTGTACTCAAATGTCAAGAATAAAAAATAGAGTTTATCATGTTTCATGAATATAGTGAGAGGCTATCACTCTTTGTTCTTACGCATGTTCGGACAGAAAATCGCAACGGAATTTTCTCGGGACAGTGCTCTAAAAAGAAAATGAAAACAAAGGAATATGATGCTTTTCAGGTTCAGTATAATCTTGGCAGACACTTAAACCAGGGTATCGTGATGAATACGAAGGGCATGGCGGGTTTTCAATGATCGTCTGGTGCATCGCTCCCAATGGAGGTGCTGGACGGTTTTGAGTTATGATGCATACACACAAGACGAGTGCACGACAGGATGAACGACGTGATTGCATCCGTGCGCGAGCGTGAATAAGGAGGCGGAAATGGTGCTATCGAAAGACTATCTGGCGTCCTCCTGGCGTTTTGTTGAAGCCTCAGCCATGCTCGCCGGTGCACTGGGTCAGCAGTTTCAGGAGAGTCCAAGGCTTTCGCGTTCGCTTGTGTCGCATCAACGTTGGTTGATCACCCATGCGGCTTTCGCACTCGCTGCCGATTACCTGGTGGGCAAGGGGTCGGGTTTGACTGCAAGCGGTCTTAAGGACTGGATGGTTTCTAAAGATATTGCCAGCCGGAACACGGTTCTAAGCTATGTCGATCAATATCTTTTTCTGAAGATTCTGACCCCTGCCGTTGAAAGCCGCAAGCGCCCGCGACGGCTCGAATTGTCCCCGAGCACCATAGAAGCCATGCAGATGTGGTTCTCAGCCAATCTGATGGTGCTCGATTATGTTGATGGCGGCGGGCGTCTGGCTCTTTATCGCGATAATCCCGATATCTTGTTGCATGTTCAGCCAGAAATGGCTCGCCGCTGCATTGCCGATGATTTGTGGCGGGAACCGCCAAAAACCATCGGGATTCTGTTGTGGACAGAAAGCGGCGCTCTGGTCATGGATGAATTGATGATCCGCGTTGCCAAGGCCCCGGTGGAAAACGGTTATTTCAATCTGGGTTTCATCGATATTCCGGCGATGGCGGAACGGTTTATGATGTCGAGAACCCATTTGCAGCGCTCGTTGAAGCGGGCGGAAGATGAAGGCTGCGTCGTGCGTCAGGGCAAGGGACGGCATAGCCAGACATTACTGTCGCCGCGATTCCTTCAGGAATATCGTGCCTGGTTGGCCATCAAGGCCAGTATTCTTGATGAGGTTTTGCACGAGGTAGCGCTTGAAAGAGGGTGGCACTTACCCGCATGCGGCCTGCAGGAAACAGCACCGACGCTTTCCCTGGACAAGCGTTAACAGGCTGGTTTCAAAACGGAATAGCCCGATTGAGGTCCGATTCTGCCTGCTGCGTGTGTGAGGCAGAACGGGTAAAGGCTGTCGAGGCCTGAACAGCCGCTGAAATCTGCGCCAGCGCTCTGGTGAATGTTCTGGGTTTGGCTGTCTGTTTTGTCATCATCGTCAACTCTTAACCTGTGTCTGCGTCTGATCAGCAGCTGGGCCGGCGCAAAGGATCCAGTCCTCGCGCCGTTGCCTGTTCGAAGGCCACCTGAAGCGCGCGTCCTGTCTTCCTGGGGTGGCGAAATGCAGTCATTGCCTGGCGTAAAGAGCCAAACGCACAATGCAGTGGCCGTTGATCGCGTCGAATCACGTTCAATTCCGATCCTGTCTGCTTCAATCCCGCTTATATTGCACTGCAACACGAAATTTTCAATCGCATTACGAGCGGCTCTGCCATGCGCTGACCGCATGGAGGAAACCCGATCCTGCATTGCATTTTCAATGCACCGAATGGCTCTCGATTGGACCATGCTGTAGCCTATCGGACTGCCTGAAAACGTGTTCCAGTGTTCCTGGAACCGGTTCTTGCAATATCAATCCGATGTCTGCTGCAGATGCTGGTGAAAGGCGAGAAGATCGCGCCAGGCAAGGGCCTTGGTGGCAGGGGCGGTCAAGAGGTCGTGGGGATGAAAGGTCGCCAGTGCGGCGGTCGTATGATCGCCGGCGGCAAGTTTATGCCACTGACCACGCTGGCTATGGATCGTGCCATTGCTGTTCAGAAAGAAGCGGGCGGTAAAATTGCCGAGCAGCAGCACCGTTCTGGGTGCGGCAAGCGCAATCTGCCGTTCGATGAACGGGCGGCAGATCTCGGCTTCGGCCCGGGTTGGCGAGCGGTCTCCGGGCGGACGCCAGGCAATGGCCGTAGTCAACATGGCCTTGTCGCGCGAGAGGCTGATTGCGCCAAGCATCCGGTCGAGCAAGGCCCCGGCACGACCGCTGAAGGGAACACCCTCGCGGTCATCATCGGCAGAGGGCATGGGGCCGATGATCATGATGCCGCTGTCTGCCGGTCCTTCGGCAAAGAGGGTGGAGCGGGCGCTAAGCTTCAGATTGCAGCCGGCAAAACCGTGAAGCGCCGCGCGCAATTCCTCAAGGCTCGTCGCACTTTCTGCCGCAAGCCGTGCCTCTGCAATCGCGGCATCGTCGGGAATGGTCGCTCTTGGCGTTGTTGGGCCGGAAGAGGAAGAGGGTGGCGAGGCGGTCTGCGCGGCCATCCGCTCACGCGGCGAGGGTACCGGGCTCTGGTTTGCCTGCTCTGCCCGTGTGGCCGCCGGAGCTTTCAGTTCCGCGCGGGCGCGTTTTTCTGCCGCAAACTGCGCCATCCGGTCGACAGGCGCGTCCTCCAGCAGCCATTCCACGCCGGAATCGGCATGAAAGGCCAGAAGGGCTGCCAGTTCTGCGGCGGTCATGTCGCGGGGCGATATCATGGTCTTCTTGTAACCAAGCCGCTTGCGGAAGGAAACCGCTTTGTTCAGTCCTGCACCGTCCAGCGGTCGATATCGTCGCGCTCGCCGATCAGTGCCAGACCATGGGCGATGGACACCATTTCGCCGCCGGTCTCGATCCGCTCCGCGCTGAAGCGGTCGGTGAAGATGCGCCGCACGGCTGGTACGAAGGAGGTGCCCCCGGTGAGAAACACCTTGTCGACCGCCTCGGGCCTTGTGCCGGTTTTGCTCAGAACGTCCTCAAGCGCCTCTTCGATGCGGGCGAGATCCTCGCCGATCCAGCGTTCGAAATCTGCGCGTTTCACCCGCTTTTGTCCGGCAGGGCCGAGCGGGGCGAAATTGAACTCTGCCTCATCGGCGGCAGAGAGCGCGATTTTTGCCGCAGACACCGCCTGGTAGAGTGGATAGCCTTCGTCATGCTCGACCAGATCGACGAACAGCTCCAGTTTTTCCGGCTCCAGGCTCTGGCGCACCAATTGTTGCAGGTCGGCAAATTCCTTCGAGGTTTTGAACACCGAGAGCTGGTTCCAGCGGGAAAAGCTCGCATAATAATTGCTCGGCACATCGAGTATCTTGTCAAAACTCTTGAACTGGCTGCCCTTGCCGATGTCCGGTGCAACGAGATGATCGATGATGCGGGCGTCGAACTGGTCTCCGGCAATGCCAACGCCGGAGGTGCCGACCGGAATGGCGGAGAGCTGCCCGTTGCGGGTTTCAAAGCGGATCAGCGAATAGTCGGTGGTGCCGCCGCCGAAATCGGCGACCAGAACGGTGGCGTCGCGTTTCAATGTGCGGGCAAAGTAGAAGGCGGCAGCCACCGGCTCATAGACATAATGGATTTCCTCGAAGCCTAGCCGCGTAAGAGCGGAGTGGTAGCGCTGCATCGCCAGCTCCGGTTTTGGCGAAGCCCCGGCAAAATGCACCGGCCGCCCGACGACGATGCGGCGGGCTTTTCCCGGCCAACCCTCTCCGGCATAGGATTCCAGCCGCTTGAGAAACACTTCCATCAGGTCCTCGAACTGGAAACGTCGGGCATGGACCAGAGTGCCCTGAAACAGCGGCGAGGCGGCAAATGTCTTGATCGATTGCAAAAACCGGCATTCGCCGGGATTGTCGATGAACTGGCGGATGGCGGCGTGACCTGCTTCCACCTTCAGCGCGCGTGCGCCAAGCTGCGGGTCCTTCATGAAGGACAGCGCCGTTCGCATGCTGTCCGCCTCACCGGCGGCGGAGGTAAAACGGATCGACTGCGTGTCACTGTCATTAGCTGCAACGGCAATGACCGTATTGGTGGTGCCGAAATCGAGGCCGAGCGCCTGGGTCATGCTTCTCTCCTCTGAAAAGTCATCGTGTGAGGTGGAAAAATACAAGGTGAAGGCAGCCTTGCCTGAAAGGAGCCGCCTTTTCGCATAGGCTTTGTCGTGGCACAAGGGAGGAAGATCAGGAGGCATTGGAAATTACGCATGCGAATTCATATGCGAATGTCCGACATTATTGATGCATGTATCACATCTTTCGATGTGCCATGTCGTCTTGTCTTGCCTCTGCTGGTTCTTGTCGCGGGCCTGCCGCTGCCGGTTGTTGCGGAAACCTGCGCTGCGCCAAATCCGGCGGAGCTGAAAAGCCTGCGCCATGCGGTCGATGCCGAGCCTTTGCAGCCGCGGGCCATCGCGCGGGTTCATACCGAAGGCACCCTGCCGCATCAGGGCATCTGGGATCAGAGCCTTGCGGCGGAACGGGATTGGCCGTTGATGCTGAACCTTGCCCGGCTTTATCGCGCCGAACACAGGCCGGACGATCTCAAGCGCGCCGAAGCCCTGCTGACGGCCTGGGCGGTCACGTATCGGCCGAGCTACAATCCCATCGATGAGACGGGGCTCGATGCGATGATCGACGCCTATCGTCTGCTTGACACCGATCTCGACCCCAAAACCCGCTCTGCGGTTTCGTCTTTCCTGAAAACGCTCGGCAATGGCTATCTCACCCGTCTCGAGAATGACCTCAACCCGGCCAAAGGCTCCTGGATCAACAACTGGACCTCGCATCGGGTCAAACTGGCAGCGCTGACGGCTTTTGCGCTGCATGACCCTGCGATGATCCAGCGGGCGAAGATGGCCTTCATCGCCCAGATCAATCGCAATATTGGCCCGGAGGGCGAGACGGTAGATTTTCGCCAGCGCGATGCGCTGCATTATGTCGTCTACGATCTCGAACCGCTGGTCCGTGTGGCGGTGGCGGCGAAAGAGCAGGGCATGAACTGGTATGGATTGAAAGGAGCCTCGGGTGGCGATCTTGAAAAGGCGCTTGCTTGGTTGAAGCCTTATGCGATGGGAGAAAAGACCCATCTGGAATTTGTCCATTCCACCGTGCCCTTCGATGCGGCGCGCAGAAAGGCTGGCGTGAAGGGCTTTGAAGGTCTATGGCAGCCGAAACGCGCGCTGCGTCTCTACCGTATGGCCGCTATGCTCGATCCGCGCTATCAGCCGATCGTAGACCAGCTTGGTGGCAGAAAAGAGTGTTTCATCCGCTGAACAATGTCAGCGGATGAAACGGTCCGCCGCCCAGGTAACGGCCAGTCCGGCCACGGCCAGCAACCCGCCGCGGATGATCCAGGGGGTCTGATTGATCATGAAGCTGGAGGCGGGGTAGGGGAAAAGACCGGCCCCTTGAGCCATCCATAAAATGCCCATGAGAACAACAAGAACACCCAGTAGTGTGACGATGCGGCGCAAAGCAATCATGGACAGTCCCATAAACTGTTTCAAAAAACTCCCGGTCTGTCGTAGCGGAGGCCGGGAGATCCTTGCAAGACACATTCATCTGATCAACCGTGACGGGCAGTGGTCTGCCCGTCACCTGTTCATTCCGCCGCCAGTGCCGAGCCGGAAGACGAGCCGTCATTATTGGCCGGATGATGATCGTCCTTGCGTTTGAACAATCTGGCCAGCGCCTTGCCGCCGCGATCCATCTCGACGAAAATCACCGGGGTGATGAACAGTGTCAGCATTTGCGACACGATCAGCCCGCCGACCACGGCAATGCCGAGCGGCTGGCGCAGCTCCGAGCTTGCGCCCTGACCGAGTGCGATCGGCAGTGCGCCGAGCAGGGCGCAGAAGGTGGTCATCATGATCGGGCGGAAGCGGCGCACGCAGGCTTCGTGAATGGCCTTCATCGGCGTTTCGCCGTCCGCTCGGATCAGTTCGACGGCAACGTCGATCATCATGATTGCGTTTTTCTTGACGATGCCGATCAGCATGAGCAGGCCGATCAGTGCAATCACCGATAGGTCGAAGTTCAGGATCTTCAGCGCCAGAAGCGCGCCGAGCGCCGCCGCCGGCAAGCCGGAGAGGATGGTGAGCGGATGGATGAAGCTTTCATAAAGCACGCCAAGCACCACATAGATGGTCAGCACCGCTGCCAGGATCAGAATCCCGGTATTGCCCTGCGACTGTTTGAAGATCGCCGCCGTGCCGCCATAGGAGGTGAAGACATCGTTCGGCACGCCGAGATCACGCTTGATCTGATCGATCCTGTCGGTGGCCGAACTCAGCGCCACGCCATCGGGCAGGTTGAAGGAGACGGTGGTCGAGACGAGCTGGCCGGTCTGGTTGACGGTCACAGCGGAATTGCGCCGTGTCACCGTGGCAAAGTTGGACAGCGGCACCAGCTTGCCGGATGTGCTCGACAGCACCATGATGTCGCGCAGCAACTGATCGTTCCACTGGGTCTTGCGGGTAAATTCGACGATA
Source organism: Allorhizobium sonneratiae (assembly GCF_023700755.1). GTDB lineage: Bacteria > Pseudomonadota > Alphaproteobacteria > Rhizobiales > Rhizobiaceae > Allorhizobium > Allorhizobium sonneratiae. Next base: position 137,272 of record NZ_JAMKOJ010000003.1, read on the forward strand.
ACGTCATAACTGTCCCCGGTTGACTGGATCTGGGCGGCGTCATAGCCGCCAAAGGCCATTTCCAGCGTGTTCCGCAGCTGGCTATTGGTGATGCCGAAAGCGGCTGCCTTGTCGCCGTCGATACTGATATCGGCGGCGATCGCATTGTTTTGCGCATCCGTTGTCACGTCGGTGAACATCGGATCGGCTGTCATCGCATCCTGGATTTTCTTCGCCCATTCATTGGTGGTATTGGCGTTCAGCGCCTGAATGACCAGCTGATACTGGCTGGCGGTGCTGCGGCCGCCGAAGCGCAGGTTCTGCTGCGGTGTGACATAGGAGCGGATGCCGACCACTTTCGTCAGCTTGTGGCGCAGGCTGGCCAGCGTCTGTTCCAGCGGCGGACGGTCGTCCTTCGGTTTGAGCTGGACGAACATCGTGCCGTTGTTGAGCGGGCTGCGGGTACTGCCACCGACGATCGATGTGACATGATCGACGGCAGGATCGGCCTTGACGATTTTTTCCACCTGTTCCTGCAGCGCTTTCATCGCCGGATAGGAAATATCGTCACGCGCTTTGGTGGAAATGGTCAGGCGGCCAATATCCTCCTGCGGAAAGAAGCTGGTCGGCAGGGTGGCAAAGAGCCAGCCGGACAGGGCAATCGATCCGAGAAACACGAGGAAGACGGTGCCGCGATGTTCCAGGCACCAGCCAACGGAACGATCATACCAGGCAAGGGTTTTGTTGAATCCCGCATCGAACAGGCGGATGAAGAGCGGTGGTCTGCCGGAATGGGAGGAAATGCGCGCCGCCAGCATCGGTGTCACTGAGAGCGACACCACGGCTGATGACAGGATGGCAAGCGTCACCACCATGCCGAATTCGTTGAACACCCGGCCGATGACGCCGCCCATCAAGAGGATGGGAATGAACACCGCTACCAGCGACACTGACATCGACAAAATCGTGTAGCTGACTTCGCCCGCACCCTTTAGCGCCGCCTCGCGCACCGGCATGCCCTGTTCGACATAGCGCAGAATGTTTTCCAGCATGACGATGGCGTCATCCACCACCAACCCCACCGCCAGCGTCAGGCCGAGCAGCGAAATATTATCGACACTGTAGCCGAGAACATACATGCCGCCGAAGGTGGCAACCAGCGACAGCGGCACGGCCAGCGCCGGAATGAGCGTTGCCGTCAGATGACCGGTAAACAGATAGATGACCATGACAACCAGAACGATGGTCAGGCCCAGCGTAAACTGCACATCGTGAATGGATTCGCGGATCGATGTCGAGGCATCGTTCATCACGTTGATTTTCAGCGATGGCGGCAATTGCAGCTTCAGTGAGGGCAGCTTTGCCTTGATTTCATCGACGACCTGCACCGTATTGGCATCCGGCTGGCGCTGGACGGCGAGAATGATGGCGCGCTTGCCGTCAAACCAGCTGCCGGCATCGAGATTGTCGACGCTGTCATAGACATGGGCGACATCGGACAGGTGGATCGGCGCACCGTCATGGGTGGCCACCACCAGCGATTTGAACTCGGCGGCATTGGTTTTCTGGGTATTGGCATTGATCGTCAACTGCTGCTGCTCGTTTTCCAGCGAGCCGACCGGCGTCTGGCTGTTGGCATTGGCAATCGCCGTCGTCAGCGTATCGACGCCAAGGCCGCGTGCCTGCAGTTTCTGCGGATCGACGCCAATGCGGACCGCATAGGTTTGTGAGCCGTAAATCGTCACCTGCGCCACGCCGCTCAAGGTCGAAAGAAGCGGCGAGATAATGTTTTCGGCAATCGAATCCACCTGGCTCGGCGGCATCTCGTCGCTGTTGACGGCCAGAAGCAGGATGGGAGCATCCGCCGGGTTGGTCTTGCGGTAACTCGGCGTCGTGGTCATGTTGTCCGGCAACGACTTCGTGGCGCGCGAAATTGCCGCCTGCACGTCGGCAGCAGCGGCGTCGATATCGCGGTTGAGATCGAACTGGAGCACGATCGACGAATTGCCGAGCGAGTTGGTGGCGCTGATTTCGTCAATACCGGGAATGGTCTCGAACTGCTTGATCAGCGGTGTGGAGACCGACGTCGCCATGGTTTCAGGCGAAGCGCCCGACAGCGTTGACGTCACGTTGATGGTTGGAAAATCGACCTGTGGCAGCGCCGCCACCGGCAAAAGGCGATAGGCGGCAAGACCGGCGAGGATGAGGCCGATGGCCAGAAGCGTGGTCGCGACCGGCCGATTGATACAGAAGGCAGGGATCATCGCTCAATCCTTCCGGTCGTTGTCGGCGAATTTGGTCGGGTCGCCAGCGGTTTTCGTTCCCTTGAATTCTTCCTGCACGCTCTGGCCGTCGGCCAGCTGCGCCATGCCTTCGATAACGACATGGTCGCCATTCTTCACGCCATCCGCCAGCGCCGTCATGTCGCCATTGGAACGGATGACCTGAACCGGCTGGGCATGTGCCTTGCCATGCGCATCAACGGTATAAACAAACGATCCATCGGCACCGGGGCGTACGGCAACGGTCGGCACGACGACGCTTTGCTGGTCTGTGGTGAAGTGAACGGTGACATTGACACTCTGGCCCGGCCAAAGCGCACCCTTAGGGTTCTGGAATTCACCCTTGACCAGGATGGTGCCGGAGGTGGTGTCGACGCTGTTATCGAAGAAGGTGAGCTTGCCTTCGACTGGTATGCCGCCGGTATTCTGCGGGTCCACCGACACTTTGACCGGCGTTCCGGTCAGCGCCTTGTGCAGCATCGGCAGATAGCGTTCGGGCATCTGGAATTTCACATAGATCGGATTGTAGCGGGTGATGGTCACCACCGCCGAGCCGGCGCTCATATAGGCGCCGGGGCTGATCTGGATATCGCCGAGACGGCCGTCGAAGGGCGCGACGATCTTCATATGCTCAAGTGTTACCTGATCTGAGGCAAGCGTTGCCTTGTCGGCTTCCAGTGTGGCGACGGCTGAATCGCGGCTGGCCTTGGCCTGCTCATAGGTTTGCTGCGACTGGGCATTCTGCTTCAGCAGGCTTGCAGCGCGCGTCAGCGCCGCCTCATATTCGGCAAGATTGGCTCTTGCGCCATCGATATTGGAGCGGTCCTTGTCGACGGTTGCCTGGGCGACGCGATCATCCATCTGGGCAATGACATCGCCGGTTTTCACATCCTGGCCGTCCTCGGCGACGACCTTGGTGATCAACCCTGCCTCAAGGGCGGAAATCGTCGTCGTATCCTCAGCCTCGGCCCAGCCGGTGGCGGGCGCGTCGATCGGCAGGGCGTAGACGGTGGCGGCAACGGTCTTGACCGGAACAGGGCCACCCGCACCGTGGCGGCTTGAACCCTGTTTCTTGCCATCGCCTGCGCCATGACCGGCCGCGGCATCGGCTGTTGCCGTGCCGCTGGCCGGTGCGGCCCATTGCTTGAGAAGGGGAATGTTGGCGCGATAATGCCAAGCGCCCGCAGCAGCCAGCGCGACAAGGCAGATCCCGGTCAAAACTTTTTTCATATGTGTAACCTGCAAGGATGAGCTTCGGAGTATGCTCATCGTCAATCACGATTGTGCAACGCCAAAATGATGATAATGCAGAACTATACAAAAAGAGTGAGAAAATACCCTTAAATTTCGGTAATGTAACCTTGAGCTGGGTTGCCTGTTTTTTGCGCGCAGCTCAGTCAAACCTTGTTCCGGCAGGTTCACAACCTGCCGGTGCCTGTTCTGTAGATTTCCGTGGCGTACGCAAAGTCTTTGGCTCGGTCTTTTCTGCCTGTCCGACAGAGTTCCCAATTGCCTTTTCAAACTGTTACAAGGATTTTGCCGCTCCACCATCGATGCGCAGCATGGTGCCGGTGATATAGGATGCCGGAACCGATGAGAGGAAGGCGGCGGCGGCGGCAAATTCTTCCACCGTGCCCAGACGGCCTGCGGGGATAGTCTTGATCGAGGCGGCGCGCACCTCTTCCAGAGATTTGCCGAGCCGATTGGCATTGGCGCCGTCCAGTTCGTCGATCCGGTCGGTGTGGATGCGGCCTGGCAGGATGAGATTGGCGGTAATGCCATAAGACGCGATTTCTGAAGACAGCGTCTTGTTCCAGCCGACCAGCGCGCCGCGCAGCGTGTTGGAAAGCGCCAGATTGGCAATGGGTTCGATCACGCCGGAGGAGGCGACGGTGACGATCCGCCCGAAGCCCTGCGCCTTCATCAGTGGCAATAGAGCATTGGTCAGGGTGATCACCCTGACCACCATGGACTGGAAGAAGGTATAGAGCTTGTCGGCATCCATCGCCTCAGCCATGCCCGGTGTGGGGCCGCCGGTATTGTTGACGAGAATATCGATACCGCCCAGTTTGTCCTGCACGGCCTTCAGCATCTGATCGACGAAATGGGCATCGGCCAGATCGGCGACGACATAATCCGCCTTGCCGCCGGAGGCGACGATCTCGGCGCAATTGGCTTTCAGCCGGTCTTCAGTGCGTCCGCAGATCAGCACATGGCATCCTTCCGCCGCAAGCGCTTTGGCAATGCCGAGACCCAACCCGCGCGAGGCGGCCAGAACGAGGGCGCGTTTGTGGGAAATGCCGAAATCCATGGGATGGTCCTTGTTTGCAATGTCGTTTTGGGATGCAGGATGGACAATCTTGCTCTATGGCTGAAGGCAAAACTGCAATCCGCACGGCTGATATGGGCTGCCGCACCATGAAGTGAAGGCCCGCGCCAGATGGACATCATGAGATGAGAACGAACAAGAACGCAACCGCTATCCTGTTTGGCAAAGGCGATATCCCTGATCCGCTCGATGTTTTGAAAACCGTTTATGGCTATCCGGCCTTTCGTGGCAAGCAGGAGGCGGTTGTCCGGCGCGTCATTGCCGGCGGGGATGCGGTGGTACTTTTTCCGACGGGGGCGGGAAAATCGCTTTGTTATCAGATCCCCGCGCTTTGCCGCGACGGTGTGGGCATTGTGGTTTCGCCGCTGATTGCCCTGATGCGCGATCAGGTGGAGGCGCTGACCCAGCTTGGGGTCAGGGCGGCGGCGCTCAATTCCTCCCTGTCGCGTGAAGATTTTATCCAGTTGCGCAGCGATCTTGCCCGAGGCGAACTCGATCTCCTTTATGTCACGCCGGAACGGATTGCCGCGCCCGGCTTCAGGGATCTGATCGGCGCCACGAAAATTGCCCTGTTTGCCATTGATGAAGCCCATTGCGTTTCGCAATGGGGGCATGATTTCCGTCCGGAATATCGGGCGCTTGGCAAACTGGCGGAACTTTTTCCCGGCGTGCCGCGCATGGCGCTGACGGCGACCGCCGACCCACATACGCAAGAGGACATTATCGACGGGCTGGCGCTCACCGATGCGGAAGTCTTCACCACCTCTTTCGACCGGCCCAATATCGCCTATGAAATCGTTGAGCGCGACCAGCCGCGTCAACAGTTATTGCGCTTTCTCTCCCGTCATGAGGGCGAAAGCGGCATCGTCTATTGCCTGTCGCGGGCCAAGGTGGAAGATACGGCGGAATGGTTGAACCGGCAGGGCATCCGCGCGCTCGCCTATCATGCCGGCATGGAGCGCGAGACACGCGACGCCCATCAGGACGCCTTTTTGAAAGAGGAAAATCTCTGTCTCGTTGCCACCGTCGCGTTTGGCATGGGCATCGACAAGCCGAATGTGCGCTATGTCGCCCATCTCGACCTGCCGGGATCGGTCGAGGCCTATTATCAGGAAACCGGCCGTGCCGGGCGCGACGGCCTGCCGTCCGAAGCCTGGATGGCCTATGGCATGGCCGATGTCATTCAGCGTGGGCGGATGATCGACGAGGCAGGCTCGCCGCCCGAGGTGAAGCGCATCGAACGCGCCAAGCTCAATGCGCTCCTGGCGATCTGTGAAACGCCGGGCTGCCGCCGACAGGCGATCCTGGCCCATTTCGGTGAGGCCCATCCCGGCGGCTGTGGCCATTGCGACACCTGTCTGAAGCCGGTCGAGACCTGGGACGGCACGGAGGCGGCGATCAAGGCGCTGGCGGCCATTTATCGCACCGGCGAACGCTTCGGCGCGGGTCATCTCATCGACGTGCTGACGGGCAATGCCACCGAGCGGGTGAAAAGCTTCGGTCATGTCGATATGCCGGTCTTTGGCGCAGGCAAGGAGCTTGCCACCCGGACGTGGCAATCCGTTTATCGGCAGTTGCTTGCCGCTGGCCTGATCACGATCGATCATGCCGCCTATGGTGCCTTCAAGCTGGGAGAGGGCGCGCGCGCCGTGTTCAAACGCGAAAGGGAGGTGCGCTTTCGTCTCGACAGGCCGACCAAGGGCAAGGCCGTACGCGTGGCATCCGCTGCCGCACAGGCGCGAAAGGATGGGCTGGCCGATGAAGACAGAGCTCTGTTCGAGGCGCTACGCAGCCTGCGCCTCACCATCGCCAAGGATCTGTCGGTTGCGCCTTACGTGATTTTCCACGACACGACCCTGATCGCCTTTGCCACGGAAAGGCCGATGCACGAATCCGACATGCTCGCCATTTCCGGTGTCGGGCGCTCGAAAATGGAGCGTTATGGCGAGGCGTTTCTGGATGTGATCCGGGAGCATAGCTGAGACAATCAGGCGTGAACGGTATGCATCAATGAGATTGACGTTCACGTAAACGGAAGATATTCTCGTCTCTCATGGGAGAACTCGTAAAATTATGGCCATTTCCTGTCGTTTACCGGCTCGACAAGCATTTGCGCTTTTGCAAAGAGGGAACAGGAACGCGCTGAGACGGAGTTGAGGCAATGAGCGAGATGGAACTGCCCCCGCGGGAGGCGATGGAATTTGATGTGGTGATCGTGGGAGCCGGGCCTGCGGGCCTCTCGGCGGCGATCCGGCTGAAGCAGGTTAATCCCGAGCTTTCCGTCGTGGTGCTGGAAAAGGGCGCCGAGGTTGGCGCGCATATTCTCTCCGGCGCGGTGATGGACCCGATCGGTGTTGACCGGCTGATTCCCGGCTGGCGTGAGGAGGCGGATCATCCCTTCAAGACACCGGTGACGGCGGATCATTTTCTGTTTCTCGGCCCGGCGGGCTCGGTTCGCCTGCCCAATGCGCTGATGCCGCCCTTGATGAACAATCACGGCAATTACATTGTCTCGCTCGGCAATGTCTGTCGCTGGCTGGCTGGCCATGCCGAGGCGCTGGGCGTGGAAATCTATCCCGGTTTTGCCGCATCCGAAGTGCTTTACAACGAAGCGGGCGCGGTGATCGGCGTCGCCACCGGCGATATGGGCATCGAAAAAAACGGTGAGCCGGGGCCGAATTTCACCCGCGGCATGGAGCTTCTCGGCAAATATGTGCTGATCGGCGAGGGCGTGCGCGGCTCGCTCGCCAAGCAGTTGATTGCAAAATTCGATCTGTCCCGTGACAGCGATGTGCAAAAATTCGGCATTGGCATCAAGGAATTGTGGCAGGTCAAGCCGGAACATCACAGGCCCGGTCTGGTGCAGCATTCCTTCGGCTGGCCGCTGGGCATGAAAACCGGCGGCGGTTCCTTCCTCTACCATCTGGAGGATAATCAGGTGGCGGTCGGTTTTGTCGTCCACCTGAATTACAAGAACCCCTATCTCTATCCTTTCGAGGAATTCCAGCGTTTCAAGACGCATCCGGCCATTCGCGGCACCTTTGAGGGCGCGAAGCGCATTTCCTATGGTGCCCGCGCCATCACCGAAGGCGGCTATCAGTCGGTGCCGAAACTGTCCTTCCCCGGCGGGGCGCTGATTGGCTGTTCGGCCGGCTTCGTCAATGTGCCGCGCATCAAGGGCAGCCATAATGCGGTTCTCTCCGGCATGATGGCGGCGGAAAAGATTGCCGAGGCGATTGCCGCCGGTCGCGCCAATGACGAGCCGGTGGAGATCGAAAACGCCTGGCGCGACAGCGATATCGGTCATGACCTGAAAAAGGTGCGCAACGTCAAGCCGCTCTGGTCGCGTTTCGGCACGGCGATTGGCGTGGCGCTGGGCGGGCTGGACATGTGGACCAACCAGCTCTTCGGCTTTTCCGTTTTCGGCACGCTGAAGCATGGCAAGACCGATGCCGCCTCGCTGGAGCCTGCCTCGCAGCACAAGCCGATCGATTATCCCAAGCCCGACGGCGTGCTGACCTTCGACCGGCTGTCCTCGGTGTTTTTATCCAACACCAATCACGAGGAAGACCAGCCGGTGCATCTTCGGGTGAAGGATTTGGGCCTGCAAAAATCCTCCGAGCTTGAGGTCTTTGCCGGACCTTCCACGCGCTACTGTCCCGCCGGGGTCTATGAATGGGTGGAGAAGGATGGCGAAAAAACCTTCGTCATCAACGCGCAGAACTGTGTGCACTGCAAGACCTGCGACATCAAGGACCCGAACCAGAACATCACCTGGGTGCCGCCACAAGGAGGCGAAGGACCGGTTTATCCGAACATGTAATGTTTGGATAAGGCGGTCCGCCCGGACCTCCGTCCTCAAAGAAGCTGGCGAAGGACCGGTTTATCCGAACATGTAATGTTTGGATAAGGCGGTCCGCCCGGACCTCCGTTTCTCAAAAATGCAGGCGAAGGACCGGTTTATCCGAACATGTAATGTTCGGGTAAAGCGGTCCGTCCGGACCTACGCCTGCCAAAAAACTGGCGAAGGCTAACCCATCCTACGTCACCCTCGGGCTTGACCCGAGGGTCTGCTGCCGACGGCCAGATCCTTATCTGTCATGGGTGTCGCCACCATCGCAGATGCCCCGCAAAAGGCCGAGCATGGCGTGCGGAAACATCTTTGCCAGAAACCGTTCAGCCAATGACGGCAGATATTTTCTGAACCGTACCAAATTTCGCTTGAAAAGACTTGCGAAAGCGGGTGAGCCTCTATACGAGAAATCAATAGGTCAACATTGCTGACCTATTGACCATTTTGGAGGGGTCATTCACATGTCAGACGCGAGCGCGAAACCGGAATTCACCATCAAGCCCAATGCCAATCCCATGCCGGAGGCGGACCGCCTCGAAGCCTTCAAGGCGCTGGGCTTCGGCACGCTGTTTTCCGACCATATGGCGGTGATGCACTGGAATGTGGTGAAGGGCTGGCATTCGGGCGAGATTACCGCGCGCGGCCCCTTTGCCATTGATCCGGCGGCAGCGGTGCTGCATTACGCGCAGGAAATTTTCGAGGGCATGAAGGCCTATCGCACGCCCGATGGCCGCGTCGTGCTGTTTCGCCCGGAAGAAAATGCCCGCCGCTTCAACGAATCGGCCCGGCGCATGGCCATGCCGGAAATTCCCGAAGAGGTGTTCATGGAGGCCATCGACCGTCTGGTGACGATCGATGCCAAGTGGATACCGGAAGGCGAGGGCAGTCTTTATCTGCGCCCCTTCATGTTTGCCTCGGAAGCCTTTCTCGGCGTGCGCCCGGCGCGCGATTATATCTTCTGCGTCATCGCTTCGCCGGTCGGCCCCTATTTCAAGGGCGGCGCCAAGGCCGTGAAAATCTGGGTGTCGGAACATTATACCCGCGCAGCCCCCGGCGGCACCGGTGCAGCCAAATGCGGCGGCAATTATGCGGCAAGCCTGATCGCCCAGCAGGAAGCGGTCGAACATGGCTGCGATCAGGTGGCGTTTCTCGATGCTGCCGAACATAAGTGGCTGGAAGAACTGGGCGGCATGAATGTCTTCTTCGTCATGGAAGACGGCTCGCTCGTCACCCCGCCGCTCGGCGGCACCATCCTGCCCGGCATCACCCGCAATTCGCTGGTGACACTGCTGAAGGATCAGGGCATCACCGTGCATGAGCGCCCCTATTCCTTCGCCGAATGGCAGGCAGATGCAACAAGCGGCAGGCTGAAAGAAGCCTTCGCCTGCGGCACCGCCGCCGTCGTCGCCGGGATCGGCGAAGTCAAATTCTCAGGCGGCGGCTTTACCATCGGCAATGGCGAAACCGGCCCCACCACCTTAAAAATCCGCGAGCAGCTCGTCAGCATCCAGCGCGGCCAGACCAACGACCCGCACGGCTGGGTACGGCAGATCGCCGGGATTTGAGTACAGACAAAAGGCCGGGAGCGATCCAGGCCTTTTTCGTAAATACCGCACTTTTGCGCTAACTCCGCATTATCCTCGCGGTTGAGCAAGAATATTGACAGAAGAGGGGATGCTGTGGGCGATGTCGCAAGTGGGGATCACCACGTTGAATGGTGATTAGGGTTTGTCTTGTGGCTATGTATGGTTGAGTTCGTCTTTAGAGATGACTGTAATGGGGCCGGGAAGGGACTGTCCGCTTCTGACGGAAGAACCACAGAAGCGGACGAATATCATTGCCAAAGGACTAATTCAGATTTCGGTCCGCTCGGCAAGTTCCAAGGCATCCTCAATGTCGACGCCGAGATACCTCACTGTGTTCTCGATCTTGGTATGGCCAAGCAGGATCTGGATTGCTCGAAGGTTGCCGGTGGCCTTGTAGATTATGGCAGCCTTCGTTCGCCGTAGCGAATGCGTACCGTAATCTTCCCGACGAAGCCCGATCGCCGTCACCCACTCATCGACCAGCCGGGCGTACTGCCGCGTGCTGAGATGGTCAGTGTGGTCGACGCGACTGGGAAAGGCATAGTCATCGACTGTTCCTCCCCGTCGTTGAAGCCAGGCAAGCAAACTAGCTCTGATCTCGGTCGTGATTTCGAACTGCACGGGTCGTCCAGTCTTTTGCTGGACGACTATCGCGCGATTTCGAATTTCGTGGCCCGTGACGAGAGTGCCAATTTTTAGTTTTACAAGATCGCAGCCGCGAAGCTTGCTGTCGATAGCAAGATCAAAAAGCGCACGATCTCTCATTCTTCCTTCTTGATCGAGGAAGAAGCGGACCGCCCAGATCTGGCGCTGCTTCAAGGGCTTCTTGACGCCAACTAGCTTGCCTTCGTTCCAAGCTGGTCGACCCATTGCAACAGGATCATATTGTGAGATACCCATTTCAGTTCTCCTATGGCCACCATTGGCCGGAGGGAGAACGCGCACCATCTGGTTCTATGACGATGCAGACTTCAGACAGTCGCTGTTGGAGGAGCATGGATACGATGCGGATATCAAGCCCTGTCCTAAATGTCGAGCAAGCCGCGCTAGGGTATTTGATGCTCCACGCCAAGACGAGCTTTGATGGAAGCCCCCATTTCCTCAACGAGACCCAACGCGGAACGAAGGGCAGACGTTTCGTTCGAAGCGATTGCTCCCTCGTCCTTGATCGCAACCGGCAATTCCATCCTGATGTCATTGCCTATGAAGCGAACGCTGAATAGCAACTGGCCTCCGTACCGCTCCTCAACTTTTGCCAACTCTACATGTGTCATAATCACCCTCCTACGCTGGTATTGACTGTTCAAGTGCTTTGAGATGTCCCGGAAACCGGTGTCATAGCTTCAAGGAGAGCATTGATGCTGATGGTGGCGAAGTTGGAATACGAGTCCGAAATTGCATAGGGCAGAACGATGATATCCCCGTGTCGCATCGCTCCGCAGGTATAGACGACATTGGGAACGTAACCTTCGCGTTCGTGCGGCTCCGGCCTTATCAGGGGCGTGACGGACCTGGCGAGCACCTTGGACGGATCATGTTTGTCCAATAAAGTGGCCCCGATTGAATAGCGTCGCACGGGACCAACACCGTGGGTCAGCAACAGCCAGCCCTGATCCAGTTCGATGGGCGAGCCGCAGTTTCCGATCTGGACAAATTCCCACGGATATTCTGGAGCCATCAAAATGCTCCCGCCATCCCATGTATAGAGATCATCGGAATAGATCAGATAGAGATTCTCGTTGTCCTGACGCGCGACCATGGCGTATTTGCCACCGATTTTCCTTGGGAACAGCGCCATCCCCTTGTTGCGCGAAGCACTGCCGCGAAGCGGCGTTAGACGGAAGTTTTCAAAGTCGGCTGTCTCGAGCAATTCGGAGCGGATCGCCAACCCGTTATAGGCCGTGTACGTTGCGTAATATGTCTTCTTTCCGTCATCTTCGAAAAGCGTGAACCGGGCATCTTCGATTCCGTTGGATTGCGCCGGCGTGACGGGGAAGATCACGCGTTCGCTCAACTGGGATTTGGCGTTGAATGCCAAATCAAGCGCCTCATCGTCCGTTGAAGGCGAACTGGACGCCTCAGGCATCGACGCAAGACGGGCGGGTGGGTCGATCGCGACCGAGCCGTCTGCCAGAATTTCTCCGGATCTGAATGTTAGGGAAGATATATGCCCTTCTCCCACAGCGCGTAAACTGAGGACGAAGCGTAGACCGCCGGGGGCGGTCCCGATCTGGTCCGGATGCGGCACGATGCTCGGATTGAACAAGGCCGCCGCTTCAAAAGTGTATTCGCTCATGAAATAAGCGCCGATAAGCTGGCGCTGCTTGCGGCTAAATGCCGGATGCCCCGCGAAGACTTCTTCCATGGCATCGGCGCGCATCTCGAACGTTCTCAACAGATTGCGATGCCGCCCGTCAAAATTCTCCAGAGTGTCTGAAAGCAGGGCCCCGGTCTCATGTTCGTCAAGCCCCTGAACGCGCGCAACGATATGGTTGGCCCTGGATTTATCGGTCGGCATGAGATCACGCGGCTCGGTCGCGGGCTTGAACGGGCGAACGATGACGCGCGAAGGGTCGGGGCGCAAATGAAACGCTTGGCGATTCAGGAATGTGGAATGGGACAAGTTAGCCTCTGGCATTGTTGCAATGAAATGATCCACACATCGCTTCTGCCTACGCAAGCTGGCGAAGGGGTTGCGGTCGGTCGCTGCTAAGTCGGGAAAGCTGGCGTATTTCGACGCTGCTCAAGAGGTGGCAAATGACGGACTCGCCACCCTGATTTTCATTGGCCCTGTCGACATGCAATCCGTCCCGGCATCCGCCGGTTTCCTCATCGATCAGAGGTGTTGAAAGATCGTTTTTTCCGCCGAACCACCCATAGGCAAGCAATGCGGCTGCCTTCCAGGTTTCGTCACCGGTTACGCGCCAGGCGGCAAGGCAGGCGGAAATCATCGCAGTCGCTTCGACCGGCTGCTGATCGAAGGGACGAGGGTCGTGACCGACGTCGAAAAAACCATCTGTCCCGACCGGACGAAAATAGCCACCGGGGGCGATCTGCTTGCTCATGAGCCATGCAAGGGACCGCAATCCAGCGTCCATAAATCGCGGCGTTTCTGTATCGACACCGGTCAGAAGCAAGGCTTGCGGCAACCGTCCATTGTCATAGGAAAGACCGCCTTCGAACCAAACCCAATCCTTCTTTTCCGTTTGCTCGAGCAAGGACAGCAACCGCCCGGCGAGCATCAGACGAAAGTCGGCGGCAATATGGTCTTCGGCGTTCGAGGCGCAATAGCGGTCAAGACCGAGCAGGGTAAAGGCCCACGCGCGTGGGGAAGTGAACGTGGCAACTATTTCGAAGGCTCTCGAAAAAAGGGCCGACGCCCAGCGCCGCCTGGACGGATCCTTGTCACTCGCCGCACAGACGCCAAGCGCCCAAAGCGTTCTCCCATGGCTATCTTCAGATCCCTCTTCTTCCAGCCAATTGCGGCTGAAGCTCATGAAGTTGCGAAACCGGGAGACCTCGGGATTCCATGCGTGCTGGATGAAGGCAGCGAAATTGGAACTCGTCGTTTCCGGGATCGCCCTTTCTCCTGCATCGAAGAGATCGCATGCAAGGATCAACGCCCGGGCATTGTCATCGACACAATAACCATGAGAGCGGTCCGGGACGGAGTAGACGGCATGCTGATAGATGCCGGTGCCGTCGCACATCAAATGAAAATGACCAAAATTGAGCGGAGGATTGGTCAAGGTCTGCTGACCGACGGGCTTCTTGACTGGCGCGACCAGTTTTAGCGAGGAGACACGCAACGCTGCACCGAAAGCTTTCATGTATTTCTCGGCCGTCTTGCCCCAGGTCATCGAGCGACTACATTCGTAAGCACGCCGCTCCATTGCCGCTCTGCGGGGCGCGTCGCCTAGCAGCTCTGCTATTGCGTTCCCGGTCGCGCCAGGATCATTGAAGGGAACGAGCAGGCCCCGACCATCGGCAAGCAACTCACGCGCATGCCAGTAAGGCGTGGATACAACCGCCTTGCCGAGGCCAAAACTATAAGCAAGTGTTCCGGACGTCATTTGCTCTTCATCAAGGTACGGCGTGACGTAAACGTCGCTCATCGAGATGAAATCCAACAATTTGGGCAGGTCGACAAACTGATCGAGGAAGATGACTTCCTTTTCAACTCCAAGGTCGAGGGCGCGAGCCTGAAGCTTTTCGCGATATGCTTCACCCTGCTCGCGAACGAGGTTTGGATGCGTGGCACCAAGCACCACATAAATGGCGTCGGGGCAGGCCCGAAGGACTTCGGGCATTGCATCGATCATTACCTCGATGCCCTTGTTCGGAGAGAGCAGCCCGAAGGTCAGGATAACAGTCTTTCCCACGAATCCGAGTTTTGTTTTCGCCGGGCCGGTCTCGCAGTAAGGCACGCCAGGAATGCCATGAGCGATCACATCGATTTTGGTGGCCGGAACGCCGTAGACGCTTTGCAGCAGCGCGCGTCCCTTGTCCGCCATGACGATGACCCTCGTGGACGCAGCGACAACCTCCAGGAGAACAGACTTCTGGATCGAGCTCGGTTCAGCCAATACCGTGTGCAATGTCGTAACGACCGGCATCTTCAGACGCGAAACAAGTGCCATGATGTTGCGGCCCGCAACGCCCCCGAAGATGCCAAATTCATGTTGCAGCGAAACGATATCGTATCCACCGGCATTCAGCAGATCGGCGGCGGCCACATATTCGGCAGTCGTGTCTTCGTGGATTTCCGCGATGACTTTCGGAGGGTACGGATAGACCTTGTCGCCATCGGTCATAGCAACAATCCCCACCTCAACCTCGTCAAATGATACCGATATTGCATCACTCACATCGCTGGTGAATGTCGCGATCCCGCAATGCCTGGGAAGCGAGTTGCCGACAAATGCCAGTTTTCTGCATGTCGCCATTTCAGTCGTTCCTTCGTGAAAAGCCGAACAGCAAAGGATCTGCGCAATTGCGCTTCGCCCCCCACGGCCATTCCATCAGGCCTTTGGGTCGCTGATAAAAAATTCCGGGAAGGTGTTTTGCGTGTAGATGGCTTGATATTTTAAATAATTACGCTCTCAAAGAACGTCATAATATATATACATCATCAGCTCACTCGAATTAAGGCGATTTGAAACTTTATTTGCATAAATTTTATTTTCTTTTTTACAGTTTCAATTCGAAGTATTTTCTGAAAGATACTGAACATCCGCAGACAGTATTATCGATCGAATTCCTGATCTATACGGCTTCGGGCACTTCGTAAGTCCATACCCGAAATGCCTTCAGAATATGCGGGCCGAATGAATTGATCAGCGGGACGTCGGCGGCGTCGCGGCCGCGCGCCACAACGATCCGGCCAATCCGAGGCGTATTGTTGCGAGGATCGAACGTTCGCCACGCACCAGCGAGATAAACCTCGATCCATGCGCTGAAGTCCATCGGATCGACAACAGGCACCCCAATATCGCCCAGGTGGCCGTTTATGTAGCGTGCAGGAATATTGAGGCAGCGGCAGAACGTCACTGCCAGATGGGCGAAGTCGCGACAAACGCCGATGCGCTCCTGGTAGGTCTCGAAGGCCGTTCGAGTGGACCGCGCTTGCATGTAGTCGAAAAGAACGTGGCTGTGGACAAAATCGCAGATTGCCTGCACCCGGCTCCATCCCGGACTGATATGACCGAACGTGTCCCATGCGATCTGGCTGAGGCGGTCAGTTTCACAATAGCGGCTGCCGGTGAGGTAAACGAGGCAATCGTCCGGCAAATCCGGAACCGCCATTTCTTGCGCGAATGGCAGTACCTGGTCGGGCTTGCCATCGTCCCAGATCGTTGCATCCCCCCAAATCGTGAGGTCGCCTGCCGGAGCCACGAGCCGCCGGCATAGGTTGCCGAAAAGGTCATGGTAGGTTGATGTCGGAACGATGGGATTTGTAAAAACCGTTTCAGGGACTCGAAGATCTGCAAACGAGTCCGGATGGACTGAAAGCAGGCAGACCAGAGCAGTCGGCTGCTGACAGGTCAGCGTGATCTCATATCCGCAGCGTATCAACATTTGTAATCGCTCACCGAAAATCCGTCGCGGTCAACGTGACGATGTTGCGGCGGCCCTTCGAGTAGACTCGACTTGCCACATCATAGATGGCCTTTCGGTAAGTATCGAATGCTGAAAGGAAACTCGCCTCCGCCGACCATGCCTGTGAGGATTTTTTATCCAAACCCGCAATTGCATCCAATTCAACGAAGAAGCGGATTTCAAACATTCCATCATGTCCGGCGAAGCGCACAGCTTTTCGTGTCTCGTCGTAGCTGCGGCTGGCATTCGGGAAGGAAAGCGTCATGATCATAGCTCCTTTGGAGGATCTCGTTCCGGATCAGACGGCCTTAAGAGTCGTCCTTCCTGATGAGCGATATTGTGTAGATTAAGGGAGAGCATACCATGCGTGGCGGAGGCCTTGTTCAGCCCGGTCAGGTGTTGCCCGTCTATGATGGCGGGAGCACCACTGTACACATGATAGACCGTCCATGACCGGTCCAATTCAATACGGCGTCCGAATTGGTTTTCGTCCGTGCTGGGACCGGGAGCGCCGCCTTCGTTTTCCCAAACGCTGATCGCGGCACTCCGCAGCTTGCGTATAATCACAATGTTATCGGCGGTCATGGTCATCCATTCCTTTGTCCGGCGACGCAGCGATCCTTATGTCGGGGGCCACACGAGTTGTTTCACGACTGCTTGGGTCTTGGGCCTTTCTCTTGGCCGGCGGCGGCAAGCTTCATTTGGCCACCGAACGTGTTCTCGGGCTTTGGAGCCGCCTTTTCCTTCTTCGGCTTCCTGATTTCACGGTTGCTTTTCTTCTGTCCCTTAGCCATGAGCGAAGGTCTCCTCTAGAAGGGTCGATGCGCTGTCGGATTGACGCGCAAAAGCAGGTTCGAGCAGGTCCTGGCTGACAACCCGTTCATAACGCTCGTTGTCGCTACGCATCCGGTATTGCAGCGAATTTCCGGCGGCAGGCAATGTCGCGGTGATATGGTAGGTCTCAGCCGGACTACCGATGCCCGTCGGAAGTCCGCGCTTCTTTCTGACAATCTGTCCAATTGAGTAAAGATGGGTAGGCGCGGCACGCCTCTCTGGGCGTCCACGATGATTTATTGAAGGTATTTTTGTCATGACTGGTCATGGTCCCTTTCGATTAAAGTGTGGAGATCAGCCATCGCGATCGGCACCATTTGTTGCGCCGTGCTTTTAGAGCCGATGGCCGGTAGAAAGATGAATGCCCCTGTACGACGCCAGGCAAGTCGGGCGGCGGCTTCAATCTGCACTTCGTCGTAGTCGATGCGATAAAGTCCGGCAGGTTGCCGTGCCGTGAAAGATGGCAATCGAAAGGGGAACGAAAAATCGACGTTGGTTTGTTCAGTGCGTGTTGTCATGATGCCCTCTCAAATGAATTGCCTCGATGAGGCGACGTGGGTCTTCCGTATGAACCAGAACACCGAGATGACCTTCAGGACACCAAGTCAGTGGCAACCAGCAAAGTTTGCGACCCGGAGAAATCCGATCGCATCAGCAATGGCCACACGGATTTATTTCTTTGTTCGGGAGGTAAAAGGCGGGGTCTCTGACGCCGCAAAGCCAATTCGGCCAAAACAACTATTTGTTGATATGGGGCTGCCGCACGTAAAATGCAACGCCAGGCATAATAATAATAAATCGGATAGCTTCACATAAACGAGTTTCTATCGAAATTAATGTTCCCTTCGCGAATGCAGTCCACTTCCGCCGCTGCCTAGAGCATCAGATGCATAGCTTGAACTGCAGCCTCCACGGTCGCAAATCTGCAGCGCTCAACGATGGTTCAGCGACGGACTCAATGTCCGACTTTTTAGCAAGAGGAAACTTCCTTTAACGGCTGGAATGACGGCGCATAGCTGCCTAGGGCGGAGTATGATCAGTTAACAGGGCTTCTTCATTCCCAAGCCAGCTAAATCATGCCGCTTCATAAAACCACCCGGGTCCCGATCCCGAGCGTCGTCGTTCCTGCCCCATCCCCTACAGCAACGTCCCACTCAAAATCGCCAGTGCGACCGTAAAATAGATCACCAGACCTGAGACATCCACCAATGTCGCTACAAAAGGAGCGGAGGCGCTGGCGGGGTCTAGCCGCAGTTTTTGCAGGATGAAGGGCAGCATGGAGCCGGCCATGGAGCCGAACAGCACGATGCCGATCAGCGCGGCAAAGACGGTGAAGCCGATCATGATCCAGTGCGGGCCGTAATCGTAAAGGCCGAGATGTTGCCAGAGCGAAATGCGGGCAAAGCCGACAAGGCCGAGAATGGCCCCGAGTGTGACGCCGGTCGGCAGTTCGCGCAGCGCCACGCGCCACCAGTCCGACAGTTTCAGCTCGCCCACGGCCAGCGCCCGGATGATCAGCGAGGTGGCCTGCGAGCCGGAATTGCCGCCCGAACTCATGATCAGCGGGATGAACAGCGTCAGCACCACGGCCTTTTCCAGCTCGGTTTCAAAATGCTGCATGGCGCTGGCCGTCAGCATTTCCCCGAGAAACAGCGCGCAGAGCCAGCCCGCCCGCTTCTTGATCATGCTGGCAAAGCCGATCTGCATATAGGGCTTGCCGAGCGCTTCCATGCCGCCGAATTTCTGCGCATCCTCGGTGGTGTCGGCAATCATCGTGTCGATCACGTCGTCAACGGTGACAATGCCCAGCATCTGCTGATTGTCATCAACGACCGGCAGGGCGAGCAGATTGTTCTTGCGGATCAGTCGCGCCACATCCTCCTGCGCCATGAAAGGCGAGGCGGAGACCATGCCTTCGCGGCGGGTGAGTGTCAGGATCGAGGCATTCTGGTCGCCGGTGATCAACCGGCGCAGCGTCACCACGCCGGTCAGACAGTGGGTTTCGTGATCCAGCACATAGATGGCATAGACCGTCTCGCTGGCATTTTCGACCTTTTTGACATGGTCCAGCGTTTCGCCCACCGTCATCGTGTCCGGCACGCTGACGAATTCGGTGGTCATGATCGATCCGGCTGTGCGTTGCGGATAGGTCATCAGATGTGAGACGGCCTTGGCCGTCAGCGGATCGAGACGGCCGAAAATCACGCCGCGCTTGCGCTCTTCCATTGCCTGGAAAATATCGGCCACCCGGTCATGGGCGGTGGCCTTCAGCAGCTTCGCCGACTGCTCCACCGGCATTGCGGCGAGAATGTCGGCGGCATGGCTGAGTTCAGGGCGTGCAATGATGCGAAGCGCCTTCTGCTGCGGCATATTGCCCAACAGCTCGGCGGCTTCTTCAATGTCAAGCGCATTCAGTTGTTCGACACGCTCAGCGGTCGTCACCTTGCTGAGGCTGTCATTCAGAATATGACGGGCGGCTGAGCCGGCCCGGCTGGGAAAGCTTTGGATATTCATGCTCGCCTTTCCGTCGATCGATACGCCGTAACGGGACCGACCGGGCGAGCTGACGGAGATGTCAGAGCACGATGGCCGCGTACGGCACAGACAATCGACTGCTACTGTCGCTTGGCATCTGAGGGATGGCTCCGTTAATATCCGCGCCACAGCCAAAGCTGCGCACGTCTTCTCATAACTGTCGCGATTGCCTTGAAAAGTCAAGGCCTCTCGCATCTGAATGGTTGAAGATGATGACAGTTTTGCAAAAGCAAACCATTTGCTTTTGCGCGTGTTTTCAGACTGTTGTGCCGATGTGGCGGCTGGCTCCGGCTTTGTCCTGGCGGTCAACCGCAACGGAGATCAGGAAGACGATCAGGCCCAGAAAAGAGAGTGCCGCGCCGACATAGCCGGTGGCGCCATAGCCATAGCCCCAGGTGATCACCAACCCACCAAGCCAGGCGCCGAGCGCATTGGCCAGGTTGAAGGCGGAGTGGTTGGTGGCGGCGGCCAGCGTCTGGGCATCCGCTGCCACATCCATCAGCCGGGTCTGCACCGCCGGGCAGGCGGCAAAGCCGCAGCCTGTGAGCAAAACGCAGATGAACAGCATCACGGGATTGGAGGCCGTCAGGGAAAACAGTGTCATCATCGCAATGTTGAAGACAAGCATCCCGCCAATCGTGCCTTTGAGCGAGTAATCGGCAAGGCGTGAACCGACGATATTGCCGATATTCATGCCGATGCCAAACAGGGTCAGCACGATGGGAATGGTTTCCACCGGCAGACCGGCAGTATCCGTCGTTGTCTTGGCAATATAGCTGAAGATGGAGAACATGCCGCCGAAACCAACCGCTGCCACCAGAAAGCAGAGCCAGACCTGAAGCCGGGTGAAGGCGCTGAGTTCACGCGCCATGCTGGCGCCTTCCGCCACCCGATCCTTGTGCATGTGAATGGCGATCATCGCCATGGTCACCGCGCCGATCAGGCCGACCGTGACGAAAGCGGCGCGCCAGCTCAGCATCTGCCCGAGAAAGGTGGTGATCGGTGTGCCAATCAGGGTTGCAATCGTCAGGCCCATCATCACCCGGCCCACGGCGCGCGCCCGCTTGTTGGGCGCGGCCATTTTGGCGGCAACCAGAGCGGCCACGCCGAAATAGGCGCCATGCGGCAGGCCGGTGAGAAAGCGCAGCAGGGTAAAGCTTGAAAAACTTGGGGCAAAAGCGCTGGCCAGATTGCCGATGAAAAAAATGCCCATCAGCATCAACAGCAGCGTTTTGCGCGGCAGCTTGGCCGAAAGGGCGGCAATGGCCGGCGCGCCGATCACCACGCCCAGCGCATAGGCGCTGATCACGCGGCCCGCTTCCGGTACGCTGACATGATAGGTCTTGGCCACTTCCGGCAGAAGGCCCATGATGGCGAATTCACCCGTGCCGATGCCGAAGCCGCCAACCGCAAGGGCCAGTTCGATCAACAGCACCTTGCGCGGTGAAAGGTTGACGCTGTCGTGGTGGCGTGAAGCAAACTGGGTCGCATCATTCATCGGATCATCATCTGTATGGCTGGGGAGGCGGGTTGCGCCTGGATTATGGACTACTATCCGCCTGAATCGGCGAGCAAATCATATATGGCATTTATAGCAGGTCATGTTGCGTTGCGGTAGAAAGGAAAGCACGGCACTTGATCTTTTTCAAGGTGATGCCGATCTCTTGAAAAGAACAGGTGGCGATCAGCTCGTTCCTCTCCGTGAGGTGATAGATGAGCGATAACTTCAAAGGTGTGACGCAAAGATGAAGGTCAAGGCTGTGTTCAACCGCGATGGCGGCACCTTTCGCACAACCGATATGGCTGGCTTCTGTCGTCATGTGGAGGCGGCCTTTCGGTCTGCCGGTCATGATCTGACGATCGAAACGGTTTCGGGCAAGGAGATCGTCAAGGCGCTGAAATCTGCTGCTCTTGAAGGGTATGACGGGCTTTTGGCCGGTGGTGGCGACGGGACGATATCAGCAGCAGCGGGCATTGCCTGGCGTCATGGTCTTGCGCTTGGGGTGGTTCCGGCCGGAACGATGAACCTGTTTGCCCGCACGCTTGGCCTGCCGCTCGATATCTGGCGCGCCGTCGATGTGCTGGCGCAGGCGCAGGTCCGTTCTGTCGATATCGCCACGGCCAATGGCCGACCCTTTGTGCATCAGTTCTCTGCCGGCATGCATGCCCGCATGGTACGGCTCAGAAACCGCATGAGCTTTGCCTCTCGTTTTGGCAAGATGCGCGCCAGCTTGCATGCGGCCGCAAGCGTCATGGTCAATCCGCCGCAGTTTACCGTTTCAGCCGATCTTGACGGTGCGCGCGTCACCCATGATCGAAAGGTTTCGGCTCTCTCGGTGACCAACAATCCGCTGGGCAGCAATCCCTTGCTGATTGCCGACGGGCTGACGGCAGGCAAGCTCGGCATTTATCTCGCCTCAGCCCTGACAACCGCTGGCGTCTTGCGGCTGACATTTGATATTCTCAGAGGGCGGCTCAAGGACAATCAGGCGGTGACGGCGGCGACAGCCAGCGCCGTGCGGCTGCATTTTCCTGCCCACCGCAAGGGGGCTGCCTGTGTGATCGACGGCGAATTGCTGCGGATGCCACGCGATGTCGATATCACGATCCATGCCGGCGCATTAAAGGTGCTTGTGCCGGTTAAAGCATGACGCCCACGGAGTGAAATGAGGATCGATCCCACCATGCGATAAAATAAAGGCTTCAAGCTTTTGTTTGCGTATTTTGGGCAAGAATCCGGTAAACACTTTTCAGAAAAAACGATGCGAAAACAAAATCTTGGAGCATCCTGTCGATTCCGATTTTCGGCAGAATGCTCTCCTGTGATCAATTTGACATTTCGTCCCGTTTTTTCATAGGCTGTATTCAAATATCAATTTCATTCCAACATGCTCGAAACTGTTCCGCAGATGCAGTGCAAATGCTACTATCAAACCGTTACAGCATCTTCTGTGCGTTTCTCAAACACACATAAGATGCTGTAATACTTTAAATATGCTTCATAATTTTATCTTAATCGATTTCGATTTAAGGAATTATGCAGTAAGAGCGGTCGCCATAATTGGATTTATAAAAATGCGCCCTGCCTATGGCGATAGTGAACCTGCTTTAAACAGATCGGTCTCAAGATATGAATCACTGGATTCATTGCGAGGACTGGCGGCTTTCGGTGTTCTTCTTACCCATTGTCTGCAAATTGCCTTGCCGCAAGGCATGCTCAATCACACGCCGTTGAGAATTTTCGTCAATGGGCGAAGTTTCGTGATTTTCTTTTTCGTGCTCAGCGGTTTCGTTCTGGCGCATGCAATCTGGAGTAAAGTCGGAAAGCAGACTTATCTCAGATACGCGGCCAGACGCCTGGTTCGGCTTTATCCTCCCTATTGCATCGCTGGGCTGATCGGTATGGCGACCGGGCTTGTCGCCGGACGGCCCGATATGCTTATGGCCTTTGCCAGCTACTGCGCGGCTTTGGGCACAAATCTGGGCATTTCTATCAATCCACCGAGCTGGTCACTGGTGTTTGAACTGCGGATTTCGCTGTTGATGCCGTTTCTCGCTTTGCTGATCGCGCGCAAACCGCTCCTGGCTCTCGGCATAACGAGCATTCTGTTCTGCATTGAGGAGGTTCTTCTCTTTGTCCTGCATATAGGGCAATTTCCCTACGGGGCAGATACGATCGGCGCGGCGCTGGTGATTACGGCGCGATTTCTGGTCTGTTTTGCTGTGGGCGGGCTTTTGGCCCATGATGTCAAGCATCAGAATCGGGTCTGGGGCGTCATCAGGTCAAGAAAATGGCTGTTTTTGGTACTCGCCTATCTGTTGATGAGCGTCTTGCTGGATCAGATGAGCATAGTGGGTTCGGTCGTGATGATCTCGCTGGCCCTGAACTGGACGGCCTTGAAGCAGAGACTCGAATGGCCTGTTCTCAAATGGCTCGGCCGGATTTCCTATAGTCTTTACCTGACGCATTTTATTATTTTGCAGTATCTTCAACAACAGTTCGGCCAGATGCTTGGTCCGCAAACCATCGCCCTGATCGCCATACCGGTAGCACTGCTTGCTGCAGAGATCTTCTTTGAATTTATCGAGAGACCGGCCATCTTGTGGTCGCAGCGCGTATAACGGCCTACGGCATAATTCCTGAAATCGGTTAGGATTGAAAGCATGTCGCGTTTCATTGAGGTCAATGAAACGCGACATGATGTCACCCTTTGTTTTTACGCATTTCCGGACGGAAAACCGCCATGAACTTTTCTCGGGAGAATGCTCTAGTGGGTAAAGGCTGCGGCGATCAGCGCCTTGGTATAGTCTTCAGCCGGCGCGTCGAAGATGTCTTGCGTCGGGCCTTCCTCGACGATCTTGCCGTTCTTCATCACGATCACATGGTCGGCAATCGCTCTGATCACCGCAAGATCGTGGCTGATGAAGACATAGGAGAGATTGTGCTTCTGTTGCAGGTCGCGCAGAAGCTCGATCACCTGTCGCTGCACCGAGCGGTCGAGGGCAGAGGTTGGTTCGTCGAGGATCACCACTTTTGGCTTGAGGATGATCGAGCGGGCAATGGCGATGCGCTGGCGCTGGCCGCCGGAAAACTCGTGCGGATAGCGGTTGCGCCAGGCCGGATCGAGACCGACTTCCTTCAGTGCAGCAATGGCGCGCTGGTCGCGTTGTGCCTTGGTCAGGTTTGGCTCATGCACGTAAAGGCCTTCGGTGATGATTTCGCCCACCGTCAGGCGCGGCGAGAGTGAGCCGTAAGGGTCCTGGAAGACGAGCTGCATTTTCTTGCGATAGGGCCGCATGCCCGCCCGGTCGAGATGGGAGAGATCCGCATTGTCGAAGCTAAACCGGCCTTCCGCCTCCAGAAGTTTCAGCAGCGCCCGTCCGAGTGTCGACTTGCCGGACCCGGATTCACCGACAATGCCGATGGTCTGGCCTTCGCGCAGGCTGACATTGACATGATCGACCGCGCGGAACTTGTTGTTGCTTTTGAACAGAATGCCGGAGCGAATGGTGAAATCGACGATGACATTCTTGCCTTCCAGAACGGTTGGCGCATCGGCAGGCGGGGCCGCCTTGGAACCGGTCGGCTCCGCGGCCAGCAGCATTTTCGTATAATCGGCCTTGGCCCGTTCGAAAATATCGGTACGGCTGCCCTGTTCAACCACTTCGCCCTTGCGCATGACGATCACCCGGTCGGCCACATGCTTGACCACGCCGAGATCGTGGGTGATCAGTACGATGGCCATGCCGAAACGCTTCTGCAGATCGGCGAGCAATTCGAGGATCTGCGCCTGAATGGTAACGTCCAGCGCCGTTGTCGGCTCGTCGGCAATCAGAAGGTCAGGCTCGTTTGCCAAGGCCATCGCGATCATCACGCGCTGGCGCTGGCCGCCGGAAAGCTCATGCGGGTAGCTGTCGATGCGCCGTTCCGGTTCGGGAATGCCCACCAGTTTCAGAAGTTCCAGCACCCGCGCCCGGGCGGCGGCCTTGCTGACCTTGCGGTGGAAGACGATCGGTTCGGCAATCTGCCTGCCGATGGTGTAGAGCGGATCGAGCGAGGTCATCGGCTCCTGAAAGATCATGGTGATCTTTGCGCCGCGCACGCCGTTCAGCGTCTTGAGATCGGCGCCGACCATTTCAGTCTCGCCATAGCGGGCCGAGCCGGAGACACGGCCATTGGCGGCAAGAAGCCCCATGATCGCCATCATCGTCTGGCTTTTGCCGGAGCCGGATTCGCCGACAATGGCGAGCGTTTCACCTTTCTTGACCTTAAAGGACACGCCCTTGACGGCGTTGACCTCGCCATCCGGGGTGGTGAAATCGACCTTCAGCTTGTCAACGGTGAGCACGGTTGGAGAAGTGTGCGTATCCATGCTTATCGGTCCTTGGGATCGAGCGCGTCACGCAGGCCGTCGCCGACGAAATTCAGCGAAAACAGCGTGAGAACGAAGAAAATTGACGGAAAGATCAAGAGCCAGGGCGCATTCTGGATATTGGCCGCGCCGTCTGCGATCAAGGTTCCCCAGCTTGCCAGCGGCGCCTGCACGCCAAGGCCGAGGAAGGAGAGAAAACTTTCCGTCAGGATCACCTGCGGCACCACCACCGTGACGAAGACGATGACCGGGCCGATGGTGTTCGGGATAACGTGACGGCGGATGATCTGCCAGTCGGTCAGCCCCAGCGCTTCGGCTGCGCCAACAAATTCGCGCCGCTTGATCGACAGTGTCTGGCCGCGCACGATGCGGGCCATTTCCAGCCATTGCACCGCGCCAATCACAATGAAGATCAGCAGGAAGGAACGGCCGAAAAACACCACCATCACCACCACGAGAAAGACGAAGGGCAGCGAATAGAGGATTTCGACGATACGCATCATGATATTGTCAACGCGCCCGCCGAGATAGCCGGACGTTGCACCATAGACGACGCCGATGCCAAGCGACACGAGGCTGGCGGCAAGGCCGACGGCTATGGAAATCTGCCCGCCGAGCATGACGCGCACCAGAAGGTCACGGCCATTGCCATCGGTGCCGAAGAAGAAATATTCCTGTACCACGTGGCCGGTCAGCACCATGGTCTTCAGGTCCGCCGCAGTTTCCTTGACCACGGTGTTCTTGAACTGGTCCACCCGGTCGAAATAGCGGATGACGCGCGGGTCAATCGGCTTTTCCGCCGTCAGCGTCGCGGTGAAGGTGCCGTGCTTGACCTCGAAGGCGGCAAGCGTCAGCCGGGCGCGATGCGCGGCCTCATCGGCCACATCATGAAGCGTGCCGGTGGCGGGCAGAGGTTCAAGGCTTGGTGGCACGGAAATATAGGCCGTGAAAACCTGATCGTAGCTGTGCGAGGAAAACAGCGGTCCGACAAAAGAGAAGAGAGCAATGGCGATCAGCATGATCAGCCCGCCCATGGCCGCCTTGTTGCGGCGGAAACGCAAAAGCGCAAGCTGACCGAGGCTGCGACCCTCGACTGTGGGAGCGATGATGGCGGTCTCAGTCATGACGGACCCTCGGATCGAGCAGGCCATAGGCAATATCGACAAGCAGATTGAAGAGGATCACGAACACCGCGACCAGGACAACCGTGGCCATGACCAGCGGATAATCACGGTTCAATGCGCCGATGACGAAATAACGGCCGATGCCGGGAATGGTGAAAATGCTTTCGACGACGGCGGAGCCGGTCAAAAGGGCAGCCGCAGCCGGGGCCAGATAGGATACGACCGGCAGCAGCGCGCCGCGCAGCGCATGGGTAACGACCACCACGCGCGACGGCAGGCCATAGGCTTTTGCCGTGCGGATATGGTCGGTATGGAGCGCCTCGATCATCGAGCCGCGCGTCAGTCGGGCAATAATGGCCACCTGCGGCAAGGCGAGAACCGTGATTGGCAGCGCCAGATAATAGGCTGAGCCATCGCCCCAGCCGCCAGCAGGCAGCCAATAGAGCATCAGCGCAAAAATCAGTGTCAGCACCGGGCCGACGACGAAATTCGGTACGGTCACCCCGACAGTGGCAAAAGCCATCAGCACGAAATCGAACAGGCTGTTCTGGTTGAGCGCCGCAATCGTGCCGATGATCACCCCGCCAATCAGCGCCAGCGACAATGCAATACCGCCAAGCTCGACGGAATAGGGCAGCGCCTGGGAAATCAACTGCGAAACCGTGCTGTCCTTATAGACAAAGCTCGGGCCGAAATCGCCGCGCACCGCATTGATGACATAATGCACATATTGCAGCCACAGCGGATCGTTCAGATGGAAGGTGGCGTTGATGTTCGCCATGGTCTGCGGCGACAAGGGCCGCTCCAGGTCGAAGGGACCGCCCGGCGCAAAGCGCATCAGGAAAAACGAGATGGTGACGACGATGAAAATCGTCGGAACGGCGCTTAAAAACCGTCGGAGAACAAAGCTGATCATGGTTCAAAGAGCTGACGCGCGAGGTCGCCTTGCGGAAACCTCGCGCGTCCTTGCTTCTCCTGTTTTTACTTGTCGAGGCTCAGATATTTCGACAGATGCCAGTCGACGGCATTGTCACCCCAGCCCTTGACCTTCTTCGACACCATCCAGATATTGGAGCGATAGTAGATCGGCATGATCGGCTGTTCATTGACGAGAATGGCCTCAGCCTTCTTCATCAGATCCATGCGCTTGGCCGGATCCTTTTCCTTGTCCGATTCAGCCATATACTTGTCGTAATCGGCATTCTTCCAATGCGAATAGTTGAAGGTCTTGTTGTCGCCAAGCAGCAGGAAGAGGAAGTTCTGCGGATCGGCATAGTCGGCAGCCCAGGCCGCGCGGGCAACCGAGAACTTGCCGCCATCCTTCAGATAGGAATAGTGCGAGGCGACATCGAGATTGGTCAGCTTCACATTGGCGCCGAAATCGGTCTTCCACATGTCGGCAATGGCGGTCGCCAGCTTTTCATGGTCGGAATTTGTGTTGTAGCGGATCTCGATGTTGAGCGGCTTGCCGCCCTTGCCGTAACCGGCTTCCTTCATCAGGGCGGCTGCCTTGTCTTCACGGTCGACCTGCGACAGCGAAGCAAAATCCGGCTGCGGGCCTGTGCCATAGCCTTCCATGCCCGGCGGCACAAAGCTGTAGGCGGGCGAAACGGCACCCTGGCGGATATCCGAGGCGATGAAATCGCGGTCGATCGCCATGGACAGCGCCCGGCGCACGCGCACGTCGGTCATCGGTGCTTCACGGGTGTCAAAGGCGTAATATTCGGTGGAAAGTGCTGGAACCTTGTGCACCTCAGACCCGAATTTCTTCTGCAGATCCTTGAGCTGGCTGACCGGCGGATCGTAGCTGACATCCAGCTCGCCCGCTTCGTAACGGCGCATGGCGGCGGCCTTGTCGTCGATCGGGTAGAAGATCACCTTGTCGATCTTGACGTCTTTTGCGTCCCAGTAATCGCTGTTCTTCACCACAGTCAGGTGATCGTTCGGCACGCGGTCTTCCAGCTTGAAGGCGCCGTTGGAAACGAGATTGCCCGGCTTGACGAACTGGTCGCCAAATTTCTCGACATTCGCCTTGTTCAGCGGCAGGGCGGTGTAGTGGGTCATCAGCTGCAGGAAATAGGGGGTCGGCTGTTCCAGCGTGACCTGCAGGGTATGATCGTCCACGGCTTTGACACCGAGCTGGTCGACGGGAAGCTCGCCCTTGTTGACCTTTTCGGCATTCTTGATCGGGAAGAGGATATTGGCATATTCCGCCGCCGTCTTCGGGTTCATCTCGCGCTGCCAGGCGAAGACGAAATCGCCTGCCGTCACCGGCGTACCATTTGACCATTTGGCGTCGGAACGCAGATTGAAGGTATAGGTCAGGCCGTCATCGGAGACCTTCCAGTCCTTGGCGACGCCGGGCTGGATCTTGCCGGCATTGTCGAACACCACCAGGCCTTCAAAGAGATCGCCGATGATGAAGCCTTCGATATCGATGGAAACATGCGCCGGATCGAGCGAGGTCGGCTCGCCGCCATTGCCCCGGTGCAGGACAACTTCTGCAAGTGCCGAGCTTGCGCCGAAAAGAAGGGTGCCGGTCAGCACCGCCGAAAGGAGTTTGAGTTTCATCGAGGCCATTCCACTCTCCATGCCCACAGGTATTGGTTCGAGCGCTGACCAAATTGTAATCCTGCACAAAAAACAAGCCCCTTCCTTCAAGAAAAACAGGAGCTTGAGTTGCAGAAAGGCGCTATCCTATTGGAAAGAAAAGAATATTTCCGGTAGCGTGCGCCTCGCAGACACGCATTTTGTCAAGGCTTGAAACGGGTTTTCCACAGCGCGCCGCCAGAGACCGGTGTAAATATAAGTTTACGAGCCTCGTTAAAAAAAGGATGTCTTGCTCACTTTTCTGGCAAATGCGCAAATTTCATCCCGAAAGCCTCAGTGCTAAATGCGGGGCAGATAGGTGCGGTAGTCGAAATCCGAAACGCTGCGCAGGTAGGTGATCGCCTCCTTGCGCTTGGTGTCGCCGTAAAGCTGCTGATATTGACTGCCGAAAATATCGGCAATGAAAGCGGACTGGCGGAAGGCCTCGACGGCGGTGAGAAAGTCATGGGTCAGGAACCCGGCATGGTGTCCGGTTTCATCAGGCGTCGTGGCGGGGCCGGGATCAAGTTCGTTTTCCAGACCGCGCAGGATGCCGCCGAGCAGGGCGGTGAGCAATAGATAGGGATTGGCGTCGGCGCCGGCAACGCGATGCTCGATCCGCGCACCGGGGCCGTCCTTTTCCGGGATGCGGATGGCCGTGCCACGATGGCCAAAGCCCCAGTCGATCCGGTCGGGAGCAAAGGAACCGGGCTGGAAGCGGCGGTAGGAATTGGCAAAGGGGGCAAAGATCAGCTGCGCTTCGGCCATGGTCTGCATCAGTCCCGCCGTGATCGATTTCAGCCGCACCGGTTCGGCGCCTGCCGCATCCAGAATATTGCGGCCCTCATTGTCGATAATGCTGATATGCACATGCAGGCCGGAACCGGCATGGTCGCTATAGGGCTTGGCCATGCAGGTGGATTTCAGCCCGTGGCGGCGGGCGGCATACTCGGCAGCACGTTTCAGATAGATGCAGTCATCGGCCGCCGCCAGCGCATCCGGCCGATGCAGCAGATTGACCTCAAACTGGCCGGGGCCGAATTCCGCCGTAGTGGCGTCGGCGGGCAGATCCATAGCATCGCAATAGCCACGCAGCGTCGCCAGATAGTCTTCCATGGCGGCGGTGGCGCGCATGTCGTAAAGCTGGAAACCATTGGGCTCGCCGCGATATTGCAGCGCTTTCGGCGGGGCCGGGCGACCGGTTTCGCGCCAGTCGTCCTCGATCAGATAAAATTCCAGCTCCGTCGCCACCACCGGCGTCAGACCAAGCGCCTTGAACCGCTCCAGCACCCGCGCCAGAATGCCGCGCGGGCAGACGAAATAGGGTGCGCCATCCAGGTCATGCATGGTCGCCAGCACCTGTTTCGAGCCTTGAGGCCCCCAGGGCATGCTGCAAAGCGTGCGCCGATCCGGCACGCAAATGCCATCGGGATCGCCGAGTGTCAGCGAAATGCCGGTAATATCGTCGTTGTCGTCACCCCAGATGTCCAGCGACTGGGTGGAGGATGGCAGTCGCACAGCCTTCTTCCACACCTTGTCCTCAGCCGAAAGCGGGATCATCTTGCCGCGCAGATCGCCGTTCATGCCGACAAGCAGCACTTCGATTCTTGCCTGTGGGTCGATGGGGAGGCTGTCGGTCATTGTTCATCTTTCCGTTTCGGGCTTCTTGCAAAAATGCGATATGCTCTTCATGGTCGTAGCCAAATTTCGACCGCCTTTCAATGTGACAGGATAAGACGATGACCGAGACTGCATCCCCGCTTTCCAATCTTGCCGCCATCGATGCCGCTCATCATCTTCATCCGTTCAACGACATGAAGAAACTGGCTGCCGAGGGTGTGCGGGTGATGAACCGTGCGGAAGGCGTTTATATCTGGGATTCGACCGGCAAACGTTATCTCGATGCCTTTGGTGGGCTCTGGTGCGTCAATGTTGGCTATGGCCGAGCCTCGATTGTTGAGGCAGCGGCGGCGCAGATGCGCGAACTGCCCTATTATAACACGTTTTTCGGCTCGACCACGCCGCCCGCCGCCCTTCTGGCTGAAAAGATCTGCGCGCTGGCGGGTCCCCACATGAATCATGTGTTCTTCACCAATTCCGGCTCGGAAGCGACCGATACCTGGTTTCGCCTGGCACGTGTCTATTGGAAGGCGCTGGGGCAGGGGACGAAAACCGAGATCATTGCCCGCAGGAACGGCTATCACGGCTCGACCGTGGCGGGGGCTTCGCTCGGCGGCATGAAATACATGCATGAACAGGGCAATCTGCCGATCGAAGGTATTCACCACATCAACCAGCCCTATTGGTATGGCGAGGGCGGCGATCTTTCACCGGAAGAGTTTGGCCTGAAGGCGGCGCGGGAACTGGAGAGCAAAATTCTGGAACTGGGGGCAGAGCGTGTCGCCGCCTTCGTTGCCGAACCCATTCAGGGAGCGGGCGGCGTGATCATTCCGCCGGAAAGCTACTGGCCGGAGATTGTCCGTATCTGCAAGGCTCATGACATTCTGCTGGTGTCGGATGAGGTGATCTGCGGTTTTGGCCGTCTCGGCTCCTGGTTCGGCTATCAGCATTACGGCTTCGAACCCGATCTCGCACCCATCGCCAAGGGGCTGTCCTCCGGCTATCTGCCGATTGGCGGTGTTCTGGTGTCAGACCGGGTGGCAAAGGTGCTGATCGAGGAGGTCGGCGAGTTCAATCACGGCTATACCTATTCCGGCCATCCGGTCTGCGCAGCGGCGGCGCTGGAAAACCTCAGAATATTGGAGGAAGAGGCGCTGGTGAGCCGGGTGCGTGATGAGATCGGCCCCTATCTCGCGCAGGGCCTGCAATCTCTTTGCGATCACGAGGCCGTTGGCGAGGCGCCCTCCATCGGACTGATGGGGGCGGTGCAGATCACGGCGGACAAGGCCAGCCGCCGCCGTTATGAAAAGCCCGACCCGATCGGCAGCGCCATCCGCAATCATTGTTTGGCCAATGGCGTCATTGTGCGCGCCACAGCCGACCGCATGCTGTTTTCTCCGCCGTTCATCATCAGCCGTTCTGAAGTGGATCAGGTGATTGATACATTGCGGCAGGCGCTCGACTGGTTCGTGACAAGTGACCTCAGATAATCAGGCCGCTTTCCAGTCATAGGTCAGCGGTGCTTCGCGAAACGCGAAACGGTCGAGATGGCTGGATACGACGCCCTTCAGCCGCTCGAGCTGATCTGCGCTGTCGGCGTCGATTTCGACGGTGATGGCGTTGTCGGTGCAGGTCATCAGGGCGGTCGCCGTCTCGAAACGGACGAGGCCGCGGTTTTCCGTCAATTCCACCTGCAGCTTGTGGCTCCAGTGCTTGCACAATTGCTGCACATATTTCCAGCCGTTTTCGGTGGGAATGGTCGCGATGGTTTTTGCCATTGTCAGAGCCTTTCAATCTTGCTGGCGGCTTCGTCGAGGATGCGGGCAATCTCCAACTGGGTTTCCCGGCTCGTGCCGTCTTCGGTGAGACGGGTATGCAGCGCCGTTTTCAGATTGTGCATGGCGCGGCGAATGGGGGCAGCATCGGTGCGCTCGCTCATCTT
Source organism: Allorhizobium sonneratiae (assembly GCF_023700755.1). Lineage (GTDB taxonomy): Bacteria > Pseudomonadota > Alphaproteobacteria > Rhizobiales > Rhizobiaceae > Allorhizobium > Allorhizobium sonneratiae. The sequence continues at coordinate 169,917 of NZ_JAMKOJ010000003.1, forward strand.
CGCCAAAGCCGCCAGCCGCGCCATGGCGGTAGCAACCTCGTCAGCATGCTCTTCGAGATGCTGACGTCCGGCCTCGGTGATGGTCAGAAGTTTGCGCGGTCCTTCCTGGCTCTGTTCTTCGGCCAGGTCCATGTCGATCAGCAGCGTCATGGTCGGGTAAACCACGCCGGGGCTCGGCGCATAGGCGCCGCCAGACAGGGTCTCGATGGCGCGGATGAGATCGTAGCCATGGCGCGGCTGTTCTGAAATCAGCTTCAGCAGCACCAGTCTGAGTTCGCCGCTGTCAAAGACGCGCTTGCGCCCGCCGCGGCGCTGTTCGAATTGGTCGCCATCAAAGCCACCCATGCCGCGACGCATGGCGTGCATGAAAGGATGCGGCCCGTGCCGCCCATGTCCCCGCTCTTCTCCATGATGATCACGATGAAAAAATCGCATATCAGATATCCTTCGTTCTATTGAAACTAGAACTAAGATATATCTTAGATAATTTTTTGCAAGAGCATTTTTGAGGAAATGTCTCCTTCGTTCAATCTGTGACCTGTTCCGCCGGTTGGGTATAAAGCCCGAAGGAAAAGCTGTAGAGCGCCTTGCCATGGCTGTAGAAATAGGGAAGGGCGATTTCGCCGGTCGAAAGGGCGGAAAGACCGGGATAGTGACGCAGCCAGTCCTTCATCGCTTTCAGCATGAGCGGATTGCTCTTTCCATCATCGCGCCAGATGACCAGCAGCGGTTTGTCTGCACTGAAATGATCCGGTGGGGTCAGGAGTGCGCTTTTCGGCGTTAAGACCGGCAGATCGGGCCGGACGAGATGAATATTGCCGGCCAACTGATCGTCGGAGGCGAGAATGAGCGCCGGCGGTCGCCCGGCCTGCGCCAGAATGCGGTTAATGGCTGGCGCATAGGGGACGTTTTTCTTGTCGGGATTGCTCACATAGCTCATCGTCACCACCCGTTCGGCGATCACGGCGGGAATGAGCACCATGATCACCAGAACCACCGGCAGAAACTGCCGCCATTGCCGCTCATCGGCCAGGCCGCTTGCCTCGACTTTCAGACACAGCAGCAGCGGAAAGGCGATGAATGTATGGGCAAGCCAGCGTTCCCGCACCACGCTGAACCCGCCAAAGGCGATGATGATGGCAAAGAGCAGCAGGGTCAGCAGCATCATTCGGTAAAAAAGCCTGCTCCAGCCATTATCGGCACGGAACGCCCTTGGCGCAATCCTGCCGAAGGGAATGAGCAGCAGCAGGCAGGTCAGGCCGATATTGGCAAGCGCCCCCTTGAGCAGTGCAAAAAGTCCAATGAAAACCGCTGTCACATAGCCAAGATCGTCATCTGTCAGCTTGTCGATCGGCCCGTCAGTGGCCTCGCTGATATGGTTCAGCAGCCAGATCAGATGCGGCGCCATCATGAGGACGGCCAGCGCCAGCGCGCCAAGAAAGCGGCGATTGTAGAGGCGCGGGCGCAGATCAGTATCCAGTGCGACGGCAGCAAGGGCAGGTAGGAGCGCAAGGGCAAAATTATATTTCGTCAGCATGCCGCCGCCGATCGCCAGTCCGAGCAGCAGAAATGCGCTTCGTTTTTGCGTTTGCAGGCATGTCACCAGAGAAAATAAAAGAAGCGCGGTGAAAAACAGCAAGCCAACCGTATGGGTCAGGTCGCGCGCCGTTTCAAAACTGATCTGCGGCATGGTGATGATGCCGAAGGTGGCAATCATGATCAGCGCCCGGCTGGTCAAAAGCCGGGATGCCGTCAACGCCATCAGGCTAAACGTGGCAAACATCATCAGGTTTTTCAGCAGCGCCAGCGAAAACACCGTTGGACCGAAAAGCTTAATGACGCCATATTGCAGCCAGTTGTACAGCGGCGGCTGATCGCCATAACCAAGCGCCAGAGCCTGCGAAAAAAACATCTGCTGCCCTTCATCCAGCTCCAGCGAGGACGGCAGCGCCAGACGCACGAGCAATTCCAGCAGGAAATAGCCTGCCAGCAGCAGGAGAGCCGGTTTGAGAACCGATTTTCCGAAATGGAGATGAGATGCGGCAGGTCGAGCAGACAATGGGGGCATGGGACGAGTGATGATCCTGAGCCCGGCGCCCAGCCTGTGACGGATAACCATCGTCGCCGGTGGATGCTGTCATCTTGATGACGCATCCTTGAAGAGCGGCAAATGCCTGAAAAAGGGCAAGCCCTGGCAGCGACCGCAAGAAAGATCGGATGTCCCTTACCCCACGCCGATCCTGATGAAACAGGGAGATATCCCCCTGTTCATTGAGTCGCATATCAGACCGTGCCTGCCAAGGTCTTTTCGCAACTTATTGGAATGCGGTCTCGTAAAAACTTCTAAGCTTGCGCGAATGCAGCTTTTCCGACGGCATTTCCGCCAGTTTCTGCATGGCACGAATGCCGATCTGCAGATGCTGGCTCACTTGCGTCTTATAGAAGGCGCTGGCCATGCCCGGCAGCTTCAGTTCCCCATGCAGCGGCCTGTCGGAGACGCAGAGCAGCGTGCCATAGGGCACGCGGAAGCGGAAGCCGTTGGCGGCAATGGTGGCCGATTCCATGTCGAGAGCAATGGCGCGGGCTTGCGACAGCCGCTTGACCGGTCCGCGCTGGTCGCGCAGTTCCCAGTTGCGGTTGTCGATGGTGGCGACAGTGCCGGTACGCATGATCCGCTTCAGCTCGAAGCCCTCATAGCCGGTGACTTCCTCGACGGCGGCCTCCAGCGCCAGTTGCACTTCCGCCAGCGCCGGGATCGGCACCCAGACGGGCAGGTCGTCGTCCAGAACGTGATCCTCGCGCATATAGGCATGCGCCAGCACATAATCGCCGAGCCGCTGGCTGTTGCGCAGGCCGGCGCAATGGCCAAGCATCACCCAGGCATGCGGGCGCAGCACCGCGACATGATCGGTGATCGTCTTGGCATTGGAGGGGCCGACGCCGATATTGATCATGGTGATGCCGCCATGCCCCTTCTTTTTCAGGTGATAGGTCGGCATTTGCGGCAGACGGGGCGGATTGGCGCCAGAAGACGGTGCGCTCTCTCCGGCCAGCGTCACCACATTGCCCGGTTCGACAAAGGCGGTATAGCCTTCGCCACCCTTTTCCATCAGGGAGCGGGCATAGGCGCAGAACTCGTCGATATAGAACTGGTAGTTGGTGAAAAGGACGAAATTCTGGAAATGATCGGCGCTGGTCGCCGTGTAATGCGACAGCCTCGCCAGCGAATAATCGATGCGCTGGGCGGTGAAGGGAGCAAGCGGAAAGGGCTGATCCGGCGCCGGCTCGTAATCGCCATTGGCAATTTCGTCATCGGTCGTGGTCAGATCCGGCGTATCGAAAATATCGCGCAGGGAAAGATCGGCCAGACCGCTGGCCGCAGCCTCGACATGGGCCCCCTCGCCAAAGGCGAAATGCAGCGGGATCGGCGTGGTCGATTCACTTACCAGCACCGGCACCTGATGATTGCGCATCAAAAGCGCCAGCTGTTCCTTCAGATAATGGCGGAAGAGATGCGGCCGGGTGATGGTGGTCGTATAGGTGCCGGGCGAGGTGACATGGCCATAGGACAGACGGGTGTCGAGATGGCCGAAACTGCTGGTCGAGACGCTGACCTGCGGGTAAAAAGCGCGGTATCGGCCCTCCACAGCGGCACCATTGGCCAGCTTGCCAAAGGTATCGATGAGAAAACGGGTATTGCGTTCATAAATTTCGGTCAAGGCCGCGACGGCCTCGACTTCGTTGGTGAAATATTTTGGCTCATACGGGGCGGGACTGATGAAGCCCGGCGTTTTCAAGGAGACGATTCGTGTGTTCATGCGCCATTATAAACCGCTCTTGCTGACAAGCAAAAGACATCCTCGTTCAAGGGGCGAGCGAATGTCAGATGTGTCTGGCGAGGGCTCAGAACCGGGCAATAAGTCGCTGCTGCGATATCATGTCTTTCTGGTACGGTCTCTGCTCTTTGCAGACCACCCAGCTGACAGACAGGGCAAAAAGCGCCATGATCAGGGTAAAACTGCTCAAGCGGCGGACAAGCTGCATCTGCGCTACCTCTCTTGCTTCATGTCCCCGTCTGAAGCATAGCCAGATCGGCTTTTGCCGGGCTTGCGCAGAAGTGCGGCGCGCGCAATATTCCAGCTGAAATTGCGCGCCCGACTGTTATATCCGGGTCCAGCTCTGGCTCTTGCACAAAATGCCCAGCACGCATCCCTTGAGTCGCATGGCATTGCCGCTGATATTGGCCGAGCCGGAATAGGTCTTGTTGGTTTCCGGATCTGTGATTTCCCCGGTATAGCTGCTGTCGGTTCCCTTCAGCGTACCGATCGTCTTTCCAGCAAATTTCCCGGTTTTCAGCGTGATGCAGAAACTGCCGTCGCAGGATCTAATGTCAGCGGTTTCGCCGTTGGCTGTTTTCCATTTGCCTTCAATCGGTTCGGCGGCAAAGACTGCGGATGCGCTCAAGCCCAGCGCCAAAAGCGTTATGATAGCCTTCATTCTCTCTCCCTCCAGACCGGTCCATCTCACCTCTCCCGAAAGGCTGGCCGGCAGGACGATAAAATAACTTACGCAAACGTAAACGTAAACTACGGTGCGCTAGAAAACCGATCCGGGCAATTCCCGGAAAAATGCGAAACGGTTTGGTGTCCGGTCATGCGGGAAAACAAAAGTGAGAGCGGTTCGTTCCAAACAGGTTCAAGCCAGTCGCCTTGTTCCTTGTTGTGCTGCATGTCCATGCTCGTGCCATTGAGGACAAGGAAACAACGCGACCTGCTTCAGGCTAAAAGTTCCTTCAGGTCACGTGTGGCGTCGGAGAGGAAGGATTTGTTGACCGAGCGCCCCATTTCCAGCAGCTTTTTGCCGCTCATATAGGCTTTGGCGTCGTTGATCGCATCGACAGCGAGAAAAAGGCCATCGCGGAAATACCAGATTGACAGGCTGCCATTCCGGGTTCCGGGCCGCAGCACGGTTTCGTCATAGCCGAGATTGAGCCCGGCAATCTGCAGCTTGACATCATATTGGTCCGACCAGAACCAGGGGTGTGGACGATAGGCATCTGCCTTGCCGGTCAGAATATCGGCGAGAGCTTCGGCCTGATCGACAGCATTCTGTACCGATTCCAGCCTGATATGCTGGTCACCCCAGGGCAGAAGCGCGCAATCTCCGACAGCATGGATGGCCGGATCCGCGGTGCTTGTCTTTTCATCGACGATGATGCCGTTGCGGGTCTCAAGGCCAGCATAACTGGCCAGATCGTCATTGGCATTGGCGCCGATCCCGACAATGGCCATATCGATCTCAAGCCTGCTGCCATCGGCGAGCTCCGCGCCGGTGAGGCGTCCGTTTTCGCCCATCAGGCGCTTGAGGCCGGTCGCTTCACGGATCACGACGCCGTGGCTCAGATGAATGGCCCGGATCACATCCGCTGTCTGTTTCGCTGCCACGCGCGACAGGATGCGCTCCGTCATCTCGATCAGGGTCACTTCCAGTCCCGCCTTGCGGGCCACGGCGGCGGCCTCCAGGCCGATATAGCCGCCTCCGATAATCAGGAGACGTCGGCCTGGTTTCATAACCTCTGCAAGCCGATCGGCGTCTTCCTTATACCGCACGGTATACACACCCTGCAGGTTGCCACCAACAGCTTGCGGCAGGCGACGTGGACTGGAGCCGGTTGCCAGAACCAGCCTGTCATAGTCAAGCACGGCGCCATCCTGCAACCGCACCTGACGGGATGTGCGGTGGATCTCTTCGACCCAGACACCGCACCTGAGATCGATATGATTGTCCCGGTACCAGTCGAGAGGCTTCAGGAGCAGCGATTCAAATCCGGCCTCTCCCATGAGATATTTTTTCGATAGTGGAGGTCGCTGATAGGGCGGATGCGGTTCAAGGCCGATCATGGTGATCGGTCGTTCATCCTTGTTCATGCGCAAGCGGGCAGCAAGCGAAAGAGCCGCCTGTCCTGCGCCGACGATCACCAGCCGTTCCGACAAAGCATGTCTCCTCTGCTTGCGCCTTTATCTCTCATTCTGCCCAAAACTGCACAGCATTGTAGCGGTACGACCCCTTATCTGATGCGTCAAGGTGATGAGGCCAGCAGGCAGAGATACGAAAACCAGCAGGCGAAAAATCCATCTCCCGCAATCATGGTGAAGGAATGGTTAAGCCACACCTGTAAAAACCTGGTAAAATTAACCTGAAATGCCCTGAACGGCGGGGATGTCATGCTTAACGAAAAGACAAGTTACCAAAGCGTTTTCATAGCATTTTCAGTGTATTAATCATGGATTTTAAGCGCATTTTGAAGGGTGCCGGTCATAATGGGTTCATCAAACGAGCAGGAAACCTGCCAGGCTTGAGAGATGAAAACACCTTGAAAAGGGGCGCTCCGGGCCATCGATGAAAACAGGGATACTGTGTTTGTCAGAGAAAAGTGGAAACCGGTTTTCTCGCTATGACAAACACCAAGAAGAACAGTTTGTCAGAGAAAGTGGAAACCGGTTTTCTCGTTACGACAAACACCAACAAAAAGACTTACCCGCCATCGGGGCTGGCAACAGCCCCGGGCGGGCAGACCAGACCGCACCATCGACAGGGATAGACCAATGGCACGCTATGAAATGACCGCAGATGCAGTGGCCGCGATGGGCGGCGATGCGGATGCCGATATCTTCCGTATTCTCGGCTTGATGTATGCCACCGGTCGCGGCTGTGAGCAGGATCTTGTGGCGGCGCATAAATGGTTGAACATTGCCGCCATCAAGGGTTGTGATCGTTCCGCCGCCTTGCGTGCCGATCTGGCCGAGACGATGAGCAAGATCCAGATCGCCAAGGCTCTTCGGGCCGCGCGGGAATGGATGATTGCCGCCTGACCTTTCATCTGGGTTTTTAGAGCCCGGCAAGGACTTTGGGTAAAGCCTCGGCGAAAAGATCGAGATCGTCTGGCAGGCCGGCGCTGACGCGGATGCAGCGGTTGAGCGGCGCAACACCCGGCATACGGATAAAGACGCCGTGCTGCATCAGTCCATCAACAATGGCGCGGGCTCGGCCACCGTCGCCATGGGTGTCGATAGCAACGAAATTCGTGGCCGAGGGCAGTGGGGTCAGGCCGTTCTTCAAGGCGATGGCTGCAATGCGCTCACGGGCGGCGGCAATGCGGGTGACCGTTTCCGCCAGATAATCCTGATCGTCCAGCGCCGCCAAGGCCGCAGCCACGGATGTGCGCACCATGCCGAAATGATTGCGGATCTTGTCGAAAGCCGAAACAGTGCCAGCCGTGCCAATGGCGTACCCAACACGTGCACCGGCCAGGCCATAAGCTTTCGAGAATGTTCGCATCCGCACCACATTCGGAAGATCGATCAGTGTCTCCAGCGGGGGAATGGCCGATGTCGGCGCGGTTTCGCCGTAGGCCTCATCCAGAATCAGCAGGCAGGACTGAGGCAGGGAACGCGCAAACGCCACAATATCATCACCATCATGCCAACTGCCCATGGGATTGTCAGGATTGGCAAGATAGACAAGCGGGGCATTTTCTTTTTTCACCGCCGAGAGCAGGGCATCGAGATCTTCCCTGTCATTGACATAGGGCATGGTGACGAGCCTGCCGCCAAAACCGGTGACATGGAAATGAAAGGTTGGATAGCTGCCAAGAGCCGTCACTACAGGCATGTCCTGCTCGATGACCAGTCGCACTGTCAGACCTAAAAGATCATCAATCCCCTCACCAATGGCAAAATTGTCAGGGCGAAGGCCGTAATGGTGAGCCAGCGCCTGTTTCAGATCATGGTTTTCCGGATCGGCATAGGCCCATATTCCGCTTGAAGCCTGGGTCAAGGCCGCCAATGCTTTCGGTGAGGGACCAAAACCGCTTTCATTGGCGCCAATGCGTGCTTTCACGGCAAGACCCTGTTTGCGCTCAATGGCTTCCGGTCCGACGAAAGGAACCGTGGCTGGCAGGCGGGTGATCAGGGGCGTAAATCGGGAAAAGGCAGACATGCGGCATCCATGAAAGCACGAGTGATTCTTCAGACGAATGTCTGGAAGCTGTGCTGGAGTCATAAGCATGTCGCGTAAAAGTGTGAAGCGGTTTTACGATAACGACATGCGTGAGGCAATGCCATGTCGCGTAAAAGTGTGAAGCGGTTTTACGACAATGACATGCGTGAGGAAAAGCCATGTCGCGTAAAAGTGTGAAGCGGTTTTTCTTGACCGCATGAAATGCGCTGCAATCTCGGTGCAGGCTATCGTGCCAGAAGGCCCATACCGGGCTGGTTGGTTTTGCCGAGATCGCCCGCTTGGCCACCCATGAGAAAATCGTGTCGAATGATCCGCTGGAGCAACTGTTCAGAAAGCGGCATAATAAACTTCACGCCGCTACGATTGCCTTTGCGATAGACTTCGGCGCAACCAATCCGGCTGATGATGCCCAGAACTTCAAGATAATAATGGCTGCCAAGACCGGTAACCGTGTCCATTTCCAGACCAGCCCCACCGCGGGAAATATCAAGAACAGATGCACTTCGCATGACAACGCCACTCAGACCGGGCCTGACAGCCATGATTCGTGCCGGGCGGCGAACATAAAACCGTTCCCAACGTCGTTCATACATTTCCGATGTAACAGTCGAGAGATGTGTGCCCTGGAGCATGAATCGTCCTTTTTTCCATTCTGATCATGCTATATTCTCTGATGTAATTATTGTGTTCCGCTAAAGAAGATAGAACGATTTTTAAATATTTCTCGTCATCGGCTGTGTCTGAATGCTTTCATTGCGTGGACGAGGGGAGGTCATCGTCGATTCACACTTCGAAGGACAGTCTGACCACATGGTGAAGAAAGGTCGGATCGATCAGCATGTTGAAGCCGATGACGACATTTTCCTGTTCGCGGCGGATCAGTGTGGCGCCGATTTCATCCCGGATGCCAAGGATTTCCAGGAAGAAGTTTTTCGGAACAGGTAAAAAACGGCTGACTTCCAGGTCCGCACCAAAAAGAGAAATGTTGCGGATCAGGCAACGGACAGACGTCCGGGTGCTTAGATGGTGACCAACGAAAATGATCTTGCCGGGCCGGTCAATCGTAAATTTCTGATAGACCCGGTCTTGAGGAATGTCTTTTTTGGCGTCGGGAATGTTCTGCAGTGGCATGACACCCGTCCTTTTACTCCCAGCGGCCTTATGCAGGAATAATCTCTGTCATACAGCCGCGCTCTCTATCCTATTGATAAAATTAGCAGCTGTTTCCTAATGTTTTCCTCCTGCCATTCAGATAATTTTCAAAATCTGCCAGATTTTGATCAACTGTGTCCCGCATGACAGGACAGGATGGCGGAAAGAGGCAGATTGGATGCTGCAACGCGACCGTAAAACCGCTCATGACCGTCTCGGACCGACGATTGCATAATGTCTTAAATCGGAATCGATTTAGGGATAAAATTATGCAGCAAATTTAAAGTGCTACAGCGACCTTTGCGCACCATATAAGGCGCACGACGTTGCCGCGGCAACGGGTTTTCCGATCGTCTGAACGATGTTTTGAGGAAGAATTTGGACATAAAAAAACCCCGCACAATGTGCGGGGTTTCTTATAAACTTCGCAGTTCTTAGAACTTGCGCAGCAGACGCATGTAACCGTACCAGGAATGATCGTCGGTCTTGTAGCCAACGTCACCATAAGCGGTCAGGCCCTTGGCAAGCGTGTAACCAGCCTTGGCGTCGATGCTCCAGAAGTTCGTGTCGTTGAACGGCTTGAACCAGGTTGCACCCGGGCCGAGGGTCAGCTTGCTGGTGACGTCGTAGTTATACGAGCCGCCAACCTGCCACTTGTACAGGGTTTCGTAGGAGTTGTAGCCAGAAGACCACTGACCATCGAGCTGCAGGTGGTTCGGGCCGAGATCAGCCTGACCATGGGCGTAAACGTTGCCTTCATGGTAGAAGCTGTCATATGCGCCGATGACCCATGCCTGATACGGGCCCTGGCCACCAAAGCCTGCAGTTGCTTCGATACCGACCTGGTTGCTGCCGGTCTTTGTGCCCATCAGACCACCGGTGCCGGTCAGGTCGTCAACTTCAAGACCTGCATAGGCATTGGTAGCGTGGTAGGTGTAGGACGCACCGGTGAAGGTCGTGTCATTGATGGTGTTGAAGAAGCTGTTGGTTTCGCTCCAGTTACCGTTGTTGTCAACGAAACCGAGGATACGACCAGCTTCAAAACCGCCAACGGAGATGTAAGCCTGACGGGCTTTGAAGCCATCGCTGTTGCTGCCGCTATTGTAGATGCTCTGCAGCTGAACGTAGGTGCCGATAGCGCCAACTTCCGAATCGGTCTTCGTTTCGATGGCGAGACGGGTACGAACCTGGTCATACCAACGGTAGTTGTCGGTAGCGGAGTTCTTGTTGAAGCCGACAGTCGCACGGATTTCACCGCTGAACTTCAGGCAGGTTTCAGTGCCGGGGATGTAGAAATAACCGGTGCCGAAAGCGTCGCAAACGCGAACATACTCTGCCGGTTCCGGGGCTGCAGCAACGATTGCGTCAGCCGCTTTTGCTCCGGACAGCGCGACTAAAGACGCTACCGAGCCAAGAAGGACACGTTTAATAAACATCGACGACCTCTCTGTTATAGGTATTAACAACCAGTTCACCGCTTTTGCGGTTTGCTTTGCGCTTGAACATTTCGCGATTATAGGTACGCCCGGATCACGGCAGGGGTCAATGCGCTGAGATCGCTATTGACACAAATCGATCTTAATTTGCAGCTTTTGGCTGGGGCCGTTACATTTATGTAACATAAGGCGGTGCAGAAAAAGCCCGGCGGATTTCGATGGACTGTGGGAAAAGCGTAGAAGGTTAAAAGAGCTTTAAAAAAGCCCTGGCGCGCCAGGGTTTTCTGTTTTGGGCGATCTGACGATTCGCTTAAAACCTGTTGCAGTGAGGGAGATTCGCTGCAACAGGCTTTATTTATTGTTTTCGCATATACGCTATCGTTCACCTGAGGGTTATTGAAAGCGATATGGTTTAGAAGGCACGCAGGAAGCGAACGTAGGAATTTATGGCCTTGTCGTCAGTGCTGTAGGCAAGGCCCGCCTGAACGTAGGTCTTGGAGGATTTGTCCTTCTGGAGATAATAATAAACATCACCGCCGACCTGCCAGTAGTTGTCGCCGTTTTTGACGCTGTCGAAATATTTATAATAGGTGGCAGCAGGTCCAAGTGCCAGTTTCGGTGTTACGCTATATTCATAGACGCCACTGACCTGCCAGTTATAGGTGGTTTCATAGGCATTGACGCCCGAGGCATATTCAGCGTCGAGCTGAACCAGGTGCGGACCGAACGTATCCTCGATATGCCCGTAGACGACACCGTGTTCGCGATAATTATCGTAGGCGCCCCAGATATAGCCGATCAACGCATCCTGCGTGTATGACAGCTGTGCTTCAACGCCAAAATCCTTGGAATATTTTCCGCCTGCGAGATTCGTGCCGGCCAGGCTGGAATCCTGAAGATCGTCGAGGGTTACGCCGAAGGAGAGGGGACCGGTTTTATAGTCATAACGTATGGCTGTGACTGCGGTGTCGTTGTTGGCCAGGGCCGTGTTGGCGAAACTGTTCCAGTATGAGTTGTTGCCGTTATTGTCGGCATAGCTCAAGAGACGACCGGCCGAAAATCCACCGACTGTGATATAGGCATAGCGTGCGGTGAAGTTGTCGCTGGAATCGCCACTGTTCCACTTGCTTTGCAGCTGTACTTCCGTGCCGATGGCGCCAAACTCCGAATCGGTCTTGGCGGAGATGTTCAGCCGCGTGCGAACCTCGTCATTCCATTCATATTTATTATCGTTGACGCCGCCATGCTTGTCCTCGCCCAGCGTGGCGCGGATCTCGCCGCTGAATTTCAGGCAGGTCTCTGTGCCTGGAATGTAGAAATAGCCAGTACCGAAGGCGTCGCACACGCGGACATATTCTGCTGGTTCAGGGGCCGCCGCAACAATTGCGTCAGCCGCCATTGCACTCGACAGCGCGGTAAGTGACGCAGCCGATGTGATTAAAATGTGTTTTATAAACACGTCACACTCCCATGGGTGAGTTAAGATTCCAACCTTTTTCCCTCTCCACAGGTAGCAGGTGCTTGAAACTCTTCCCCGAGAGAAAATCTGCGCCTCTTGCCTGTGACAGGCAATCGGAAAACCGCAATCCTGGCAGGTTGCAGGATCGCATGGCCGCGTTTTTCGATGGATGTTATATTTTTGTTACAATTGTTGTACTGTGAAATGATCGCAAAAAAGCCCCGCAATTGCGGGGCTTTCTGTCATTTGATATGCGCCAGACTTAGAAGTCGCGACGAAGGCGAACGAATGAGTTCAGAGTCTTGTCGTAAGTGGTGTAGCCAAGGCCAGCCTGTACGAAGGTCTTGGTGGCTTTATCCTTCTGCAGGTAGTAGTAGACGTCGCCACCAACCTGCCAGTAGTTGTCGCCATTTTTCACAGTGTCGAAGTACTTATAATAGGTGACCGAGGGGCCGACCGTCAGGGTCTTGCTCACGCTGTAGGTGTAGTCGGCGCTGACAACCCAGTTGTACTTCGATTCGAAAGCGTTGGAGCCCGATGCATATTCAGCATCAAACTGCAGCAGGTGCGGGCCGAAAGCATTTTCGATATGGCCGTATACGACACCCTTTTCGGAGTAGTTGTCGTAAGCGCCCCACATATAGGCTGAAAGGGCATCTTTCTTGTAGCTGACCTGACCTTCGATACCGATATCCTTGGACAGCTTGCCGCCAGCCATAGCGCTGCCGGCAGTGGTGGCGTCCTGCAGGTCATCAATGCCGATGCCAAGGCCGAGGGGGCCATTCTTGTATTCATAGCGGGCACCGGTGACGACTGTGTCGCCATTGGCCAGAGCCGTATTGACGAAGCTCGGCCAGTACGAGTTGTTGCCGTTGTTGTCGACAAAGCTCGGCAGGCGACCGACGGTGAAGCCGCCAACAGTGATATAAGCCAGACGTGCTTCGAAGCCGTCGCTGGTGCCACCGCTCTTGTATTTGCTCTGAAGCTGGATCTCGGTGCCGATCGGGCCAACTTCCGAGTCCGTCTTGGTGGAGATGTTGATGCGGGTACGCATTTCATCGGCCCAGTTGGCGCCGGTGGTGCCCTTGGATGCGTCCTTCTTGTCGTTCAGGTCGTTGCCCTTGACCGTGAAGCGCAGCTGGCCGCCGAATTTCAGGCAGGTTTCCGTGCCGGGAATGTAGAAGTAGCCGGTGCCGAAAGCGTCGCAGACGCGAACATATTCAGCCGGTTCCGGAGCCGCAGCAACGATAGCGTCAGCGGCCTGTGCGCCAGAAAGCGCTACCAGCGAAGCTGCGGAGCACAGGAAAAAACGTTTCATGCTCATAGATACCCTCTCTCTATGGTGTATTGCGATGCGACTTCTCGGCGATGCTGAGAAACCCCCATTCGTTACATTGCAGTTGGTGGTAACATCGCCGTGATGATCGGGTCAACGCATTGTGCCTTATTTACAGGCACGTTTACGTCTTGCATTTGTTTTTGAAAAGAAGCGTTACTTTTATGATACAGTTTGGCATTGGAAGTGATAGCGCTATCTTATGAGATGATCAGAGGGTCATGTTTTTTGGTTGAAATGGGAAGTGATTTTATCATTATTTTGGAATACAACAATTAATATAAATTAAGGGCAGGATTGTTCCTAAAATATTGGATGATGAATGGATGATGGCAATTGTTACAGAGATATGACTATGTCTGTGTGTTGTGTTGTATACTTATTGCTGTAGAAACAGATATGGTCTGGCGTCACTGGTTGCAGGACGCATTCCAATTTCTATCATGCTTGAAGCCTGAAGACTGTAGAGAAGAACGGATTTCTGCTGGGCTTTGATCTGGAGCATTGGCCGAAAAGTGGGAGCCGGTTTTCCCATAACCCAACGAAAACAAAAGCGTGTTGCAGTGAACGGGATCCAGCGCAATACGCTTGATCGCTCGCAGAATGCATTTCGCATTTGAGTCCCTATTTCATCATGCGCTGTCCTTCGGGCTGAGGCTTACGGATTGCGACAATGAGGTGTTTAAAATCGATGCAAATAAAAAAGCCCCGGTGGTTAACCGGGGCTTTCTTGTCTCTGTTCTGTCAGGATCGCTTAGAAGTCGCGACGCAGACGAACGTAGGAGTTGATGGTCTTGTCGTAGGTGCTGTAGGCAAGACCAGCCTGAACGAAGGTCTTCGAAGCCTTGTCCTTCTGCAGATAGTAATAAGCGTCGCCGCCGATCTGCCAGTAGTTGTCGCCGTTCTTGACCGTGTCGAAATACTTGTAATAGGTCACTGCCGGGCCGAGAGCGAACTGCTTGTTTACGCTGTATTCGTAAACGCCGCTGACCTGCCAGTTGTATTTGGTTTCATAGGCGTTCACACCGGAAGCATATTCGGCATCGAGCTGCAGCAGATGCGGGCCGAACGTGTCTTCGATATGGCCGTAAACAACGCCATGTTCCTTGTAGTTGTCGTAGAGGCCCCAGAGGTAGCCGTAAAGTGCGCCCTGCTTGTAAGCCATCTGGGCTTCGAAGCCGATATCCTTGGAGTATTTGGTACCGGTAACGGCGCTGGTGCCGGCAGTGGTGGCATCCTGAAGGTCGTCAATCGTGACGCCGAAGGAGAGCGGGCCGGTCTTGTATTCATAACGGGCACCGGTCACAGCCGTGTCGCTGTTGGCAAGAGCCGTGTTAACGAAGCTGTTCCAGTAGGAGTTGTTGCCGTTGTTGTCGCCATAGCTCAGCAGACGACCAGCAGAGAAGCCGCCAACGCTGATGTAGGCATAGCGGGCGTTGAAGCTGTCGCTGGTGCTGCCGCTCTTGTACTTGCTCTGCAGCTGGATCTCCGTGCCGATCGGGCCCCATTCCGAGTCCGTCTTGGTGGAGATGTTGATGCGGGTACGCATTTCATCGGCCCAGTTGGCGCCGGTGGTGCCCTTGGACGCATCCTTCTTGTCGTTCAGGTCGTTGCCCTTAACCGTGAAACGCAGCTGGCCGCCGAATTTCAGGCAGGTTTCCGTGCCGGGAATGTAGAAGTAGCCGGTACCGAAAGCGTCGCAAACGCGAACATATTCAGCCGGTTCCGGGGCGGCAGCGACGATTGCGTCGGCGGCCTGTGCAGCGGAAACGGCCAGCATTGCGGCAGCCGAACCGAGAAGAACGCTCTTGATATTCATAATGACCTCCAGTCAAAATTTATGTGAAAGTATGCCACGTGATCGTGATCTCGTTGTCCATCTTTCATTCGTTTTTAGAAAACGAAGTCTCAACCGCCTCGCTTCTGAATCGCAAAATACAAGAGGCCGCGGGACATGCAATCACCATCAGCAGCGAGACAGGGTTGCCCTATAACCTTCCTGGAGTGCTGTGGCGGATTAGCCACAAATCGGCGCTGAGGATGTTTGGGTTTTTAACGGATTTTTAAGAAATCTAACAAAAACAAAGGGAAAGCAGTCCTGTTTCGTATCTTGCTGAAACGGTTACGCTCTCTTTTATGAGCAGTTGTTGACCATAGGAGAGATAAGCAGCCATGCTTTCGTGGGTCAAAATGCTCTTTGACAACCTTTGTGCTCTATCCTCTGGCTCAGTTTCAGAGGGGCGCGCAACGTCAATCTCGGGGTTTGTCATCATAGCGGAGGCTGGTCTTTGCGAATCACGGCCTTGTGAAAGCTTGCGATCTTTGCGGCCCTGCGGTTTTGCCGCACCGGGCAAAAGCCCTGGTGAAAACCTGGCGATAATTGTGACAGAGAGAAGAAAAGGCCTTGCAATCCGTGTTGCGAGGACATAATCAGACCGCACCGGAGAGGTGGCCGAGTGGTCGAAGGCGCTCCCCTGCTAAGGGAGTATACGTCAAAAGCGTATCGTGGGTTCGAATCCCATCCTCTCCGCCACTTTTGGCGATAGCGCCACAAGCAGCCTGCTTTGGCTGGTTCTCACCTTTGTGTTCTGCCATCCTGTTCCAGATATGGATGATGCCAGAGGAAAGCCAAGGACATGGGCATTGTAAAATCCAACGGATAGAGCTGTACTGGGAGAGTTTCGGTCGCGAAGCTGATCCGGCAATGCTGTTGATTTGCGGGCTCGGCATGCAGATGATCCGGTGGACCGAGCCCTTCTGCCAGGAACTGGCCGCAAGCGGCCATCGGGTGATCCGGTTCGACAATCGAGACAGTGGCTGGTCCACGCATTTCACCGATTCGGCTGTGCCTGATTTTGCCGAACTTGCATCGGCGATGATGGCGGGGCATCGGCTGCATGTGCCTTATACGCTTTTCGACATGGCAGCGGATGCGATTGGTTTGCTGGATCAGCTTGGTATAGAGCAGGCGCATGTGGTGGGACGATCCATGGGCGGCATGAGCGCCCAGATCATGGCCAGCCATCATGCCAGCCGCCTACTTTCATTGACGTCGATCATGTCCAGCACAGGCAATCCGTCTCTGCCGCAGGCTGATGCTGATGTCATGGGATTGATGCTACGTCCGGCTCCGGACCCGACTGACGATCTTGAGGGATTTCTGGATCTGCGTCTTGCCTTTGCCCGCAGGATTGCTGGCCGAAATTTTCCTTTTAATGAGGCGCTGCATCGGGCGATTGTGCGGGGGGAGGTAAGGCGCAGCCATGATCCAGCAGGCACCGCCCGGCAGCTTGCGGCCATGGCAGTGGCCGGAGAGCGCCGTGCTGCTTTGGCGACAGTCACTGCACCCTCATGCATTATTCATGGAACCGACGATCCGCTCATTCCCGCAGCCTGCGGTCTGGATACAGCCCTTTCAATTCCTGATGCGCTCTACATCCCCATTGAGGGAATGGGCCATGATGTGCCCGCCGAACTGTATAAAACAGTCATTGATTCGATTTGCGCTGTGGCAATGAAGGCGTAGCAGCAGCCTGTTAAGACGTTGTGCCGCTGTCGAGGAAAGCCGTTATGACGTCACACACCGGATTTTTATGCAGGAAAGGGGCGTGACCCTGACCGGTTGCGGTCACGGTTTTCGCGCCGGGGTGGCGTTCCAGCATCTGAGACAGGATCTCTTCTGTCAAAAGCTGCGAAGTTTCCCCGCGAATGATCAGCACAGGTTTTTGCGCCAATGCGGCATAGTGCGGCCACAGATCCGGCAAGGGTTGCGTAAGGTCGAGGGCGACCATCTGCCGGGCAATGGCCGGATCGCAATCGACGACCGGCTTGCCATCGACATCGCGATGGAGTGCCTGGGTCATGTCCCGCCAGTCTGTATCGGTCAGTGCAGGAAAGGCATTGCCATAAACATGCTTGAGATAAGCGGGCAGGTCGGACCAGTTCTGTGGTCTTTCTTCCAGCTTCAGGCTTGTTTGAATCTGGCGCAAGCCTTCGACGCCGAGCACAGGGCCGATATCGTTGAGCACGATCCGCCGGATTCGGTCTGGATGAGCTG
Organism: Allorhizobium sonneratiae; assembly: GCF_023700755.1. GTDB lineage: Bacteria > Pseudomonadota > Alphaproteobacteria > Rhizobiales > Rhizobiaceae > Allorhizobium > Allorhizobium sonneratiae. Next base: position 187,376 of record NZ_JAMKOJ010000003.1, read on the forward strand.
CCGCCATGAGATGCAGGATAAGGCCGCCGCGCGAGGTGCCGATGAAATCGGCCTTTGCAATACCAAGCTGATCCATGACGGCAAGAATGTCGGCCATTTCCTGCGGCACGGTGTAATGGCTGGGGTCCGGATCACGATCGGAGCCGCCGCGACCACGGGAATCAATGCAGATCACCTGACGCCCGCCATGCGCCAGCACTTTGGCAATGCCGTCGAAATCGCGGTGATTGCGGGTCAGGCCGGGCAGGCAGATCACCGGCAGGGTTGAAAGATCGGGCCGGTAAATGCGGACAAACAGCGAAAGACCGTCGCCCGTCAGGAGTTTCCGGTCTTCAACGGCGATGGTGTCTGGAATCGCGTCCTGCATCGTATCTGGCATGGCGGCGTTCTGCTTTCGATAACCCTGATCCTGCAAGCTAGAGCATTTCGCTGTTTCACGGAAACAGTGAAATGCTCTAGCTCTTTGTTTTTCCGCATTTCCGGACGGAAAACCGCTCTGCACTTTTCCTGCAAATGCTCTAACCATGTCTTGCACGAATGCAACTGCATAGCCGATCTTTGTTCAAAGCCAGTGCACTGTCTGAGGAACAGGTTCAGGCTGTTGCGCTTATCCCGTCCGGCCAAAACGCAGATCGTGTTCGATATCGGTCGGCTGGCCGAGTCTTGCCTTGTAGATCTGATAGTTTTCCATCACCCGCTGTACGTAATTGCGGGTTTCGGGGAAGGGGATGCGCTCGATCCAGTCGACGACGACATCGATGGGTTTGCCGCGCGGGTCGCCATAGCGGTTCAGCCATTCCTGCACCCGGTTCGGGCCTGCATTATAGGCAATGAAGGTGAGGATATAGGAGCCGCCGAAGCTGTCGATCTGTTCGCCGAGATAATGGGCGCCAAGTGTGGCGTTATAGCCGGGATCGGTGGTGAGCTTGGCCGGAATGAAGGGCAGGCCATGGCGTCTGGCGACGGCCTTGGCGGTTGCTGGCATGAGCTGCAACAGGCCGCGGGCATTGGCGGCGGAAATGGCGTTGGGGTTGAAGGCGCTTTCCTGCCGGGCAATTGCATAGGCCAGCGCTTTGCCGGAGCCGGAAATATTGGCCGTGTCCGGGATAACGCCAACGGGGAAAGCCAGGGCCGGAACATCAATGCCACGCCCGTAAGCCGCCTTGCCGATCTGCAGAGAAAGCTGGTGATTGCCGGCACGCTCGGCCTTGGCCGTCAACAGCGCCAGTTCGCCGGGACTGTCCATCTGGCGTCCCAGGGCACGATAGAGAATATCGGCCCGCCAGCCGTAACCGACGGTCTCAAACCGGTCGATGGCTTCCACCGCCTCGCGCTCCGCGAAGCGTCTGCGGTCTTCGGCGCTCGGGCGTGGATAGGGAATGTCGAGCCGGCTGCGATGCAGGCGCGCCGAGGCGAGTTCGCCATAAAAGGTGCAGGGATAGTTGGCGGCCAGTTCATATTGCTTTCTGGCATCCGCCTCCCGGCCTTCCGCCTCATAGGCGCGGCCCAGCCAGTAATGTCCGCGCGAGGCGGAGAGGGGGCGATTGGACAGGGTGAGAATGCGGCTGAAATGATCGATGGCAAGCTTCGGTTGGTTCATGCCGCGCAGCGCATACCACCCCGCATGGAACTGGGCATCGACGGCATCGACCGGATCGCTGACGCTGGTGGCGGCAACAACCGCATAGGCCTGACGAAACTCACCATTATCGGCAAGGCCGCGAGCAACGATGCGCCGCTCATCCCACCATTGCGAGGAATTGATCAGCTGTGCCGCATGTCTTGGCGCGCGTGCCAGAAGGGCGGCGGCCTCATCATATTTGTCCTGATGGCGCAGATATTCGATGCGCAGAAACAGAAACGCCGGATCGTCGCGCAACCGGCCATCGACCTTGGCGATCAGTCTGGCTGCATTCGGCGCGCGCCGGTTCACGGCATCCCACGCTTCGTAAAGTGACTGTGCGCCGGCGAGCGCTGCCACCCGGCGCGCCTGTGTCGCACGGCCGCGATACATCAGATCATCCATGCGGTAGCGATGGTCAGTCTGTGACAGAAGGCCGCCAAAATTATTGAGAATGGTGTCTTCAAGCTCCTTGTCCAGCGCATCGCTGCGCCAGATGCCGGCAATCAGGCGGGCGGCGGCGCTGCGGTTGCCGCTTTCGAGAAGGGCGCGGGCATAAACGATCACGCCTTGCGGCGTTTGCGGCTTTGCCGTCCTGAAAATCTGCAGGACAACGGAAGAGGGCGGGTTTTCCCGATAAAGTGCACGTTCGCCATTGTTATGCACGGCATCCATGCCCGGCCAACCGGTCAGTTCCTGCTCGTCGCGGGTGATCTCGGCATAGGGCACATCCGGCAGTCCGGACATGGCAATCGACCAGGTCAGCATGTGCCGGTCGAGCCCCTGCGGCATGGAATTGCGAATGGCGATGGCTTTAGCGCCATTTTTCATCGACAGCGCATCAAGGCCGAACCTGAGCGGTGACCGGTTGACGGGTTGGGGGGCAATGGCGGGAATGGAGCCGGTGATCTCCGGCGAGGGTGCGGGAATGGCTGCCGTCACCAGAGCATGCGGACGCGCGACGGGAAGGGGAACGCCCGGCTCGGCCAACACCGGTCCCGCAGCCGAAAGGCTGCAGGATAAGGCGGTCGCAAGCAGGGTCGTCCGTCGCATCGTTAAATGTCTCGCAGGAAACAGGCGCATAATCTTAACTTTGCCTCTACCAGGATTAATGAAAGCTTAATCGGTCATGGCATGCTTGGTAAATTCTATAGCATCGGACCAAAAAGTGGGACCCGGTTTTTGGATCATCCGATGCGCGGGAAAAGCATCGGACCAAAAAGTGGGACCCGGTTTTTGGATAATCCGATGCGCGGGAAAAGCATCGGACCAAAAAGTGGGACCCGGTTTTTGGATCATCCGATGCGCGGGAAAAGCATCGGACCAAAAAGTGGGACCCGGTTTTTGGATAATCCGATGCGCGGGAAAAGCATCGGACCAAAAAGTGGGACCCGGTTTTTGGATCATCCGATGCGCGGGAAAAGCATCGGACCAAAAAGTGGGACCCGGTTTTTGGATAATCCGATGCGCGGGAAAAGCATCGGACCAAAAAGTGGGACCCGGTTTTTGGATCATCCGATGCGCGGGAAAAGCATCGGACCAAAAAGTGGGACCCGGTTTTTGGATAATCCGATGCGCGGGAAAAGCATCGGACCAAAAAGTGGGACCCGGTTTTTGGATCATCCGATGCGCGGGAAAAGCATCGGACCAAAAAGTGGGACCCGGTTTTTGGATAATCCGATGCGCGGGAAAAGCATCGGACCAAAAAGTGGGACCCGGTTTTTGGATCATCCGATGCGCGGGAAAAGCATCGGACCAAAAAGTGGGACCCGGTTTTTGGATAATCCGATGCGCGGGAAAAGCATCGGACCAAAAAGTGGGACCCGGTTTTTGGATCATCCGATGCATGAAGAGGATATGAGTCCGAAGCGTGGCAGGCTGTACCTGTCGCGACAGGCGGTAGGGGCTGAGACAGATCTTATCATCTTCAGGGTGGATCGCCGATCTGCTGCACCAGGTGCCGGGCCGGGTTCACAGCGTTGAAAATCTGTCACGAAACCGCTCTGCTTCGCTTGTCGCGGCATGATGGGCGAAGTATGGTGGCGCCGTCTGAATGAATATCACGGCTCAGCCTTTCGGTTTGCCGTCAGGAGTCTTTTTTCATGTTCCAGGGTTCCATACCCGCGCTGGTCACCCCTTTTTCCGAAAATGGCAAGATCGACGAGGCAGGCTTTGCCGCCCATGTCGAGTGGCAGATTGCTGAAGGCAGTTCCGGTCTCGTGCCGGTGGGCACCACGGGCGAATCGCCGACGCTTTCCCATGATGAGCACAAACGTGTGGTCGAGATTTGCATCGAGGTGGCAGATAAACGGGTGCCGGTGATTGCCGGTGCAGGCTCCAACAACACCCGCGAAGCCATCGATCTGGCCCAGCATGCCGAAAAGGCAGGCGCGGATGCGCTGCTGGTGGTCACGCCTTATTATAACAAGCCGACGCAGAAGGGGCTGATCGCCCATTTTTCCGCCATTGCCGAAGCAGTGTCGCTGCCGATCATTATCTATAATATACCTCCTCGCTCAGTGATCGATATGAGCCCGGAAACCATGGGCACGCTTGCGCAGAGGTACAAGAACATCGTCGGCGTGAAGGATGCGACCGGCAAGCTGGAGCGGGTTTCCGAGCAGCGCATGACCTGCGGTAAGGATTTCATCCAGTTGTCTGGCGAGGATGCGACCGCGCTCGGCTTCAACGCTCATGGTGGCGTCGGTTGCATTTCGGTCACGGCCAATGTCGCCCCCAGGCTCTGCGCCGAATTCCAGAAGGCGACGTTGACGGGGGATTTCAAGACGGCGCTGGATTATCAGGACCGGCTGATGCCGCTGCACAAGGCGATTTTCATGGAGCCCGGCGTTTGCGGCACCAAATATGCGCTGTCACGGCTTGGCCGCATGGGGCGCACGGCGCGGCTGCCGCTTTTGCCCTCGCTGGAAGCGGCAACCGAAGCGGCCATCGACGCAGCTCTTCATCATGCCGGACTGATGAATTGAGCCGGTTGGGAAGAGCGGGCCTTTTATTGCGCGCGCTTTTTCCTAAATAAGGCTGAAAGACAAAGAAGATAACCGCCCGGATCGGCGGGCGGAAATGGTGAAAAGACATGGCCCCGAAAGGCTCACAGCGCATCGTCAAGAAACTTGCGGCCGAAAACCGCAAGGCGCGCTATAATTATGAAATTGTCGATACCTATGAGGCCGGGCTGGTGCTGACTGGCACGGAGGTGAAATCCCTGCGTGAGGGCAAGGCCAATATTGCCGAATCCTATGCATCGGACGAGGGCGACGAGATCTGGCTGATCAATTCGCATCTGCCGGAATATCTGCAGGCCAACCGTTTCAATCATGAGCCGCGCCGCCGCCGCAAGCTTTTGCTCAGCAAGCGGGAAATCAACCGTCTGCGTGTGGCTATCAATCGCGAGGGCATGACGCTGGTGCCGTTGAAAATCTATTTCAACGACAAGGGGCGCGCCAAGCTGGAACTGGCGCTGGCCAAGGGCAAAAAGCTGCATGACAAGCGCGAGACCGAAAAGGAACGCGACTGGAATCGCCAGAAAAGCCGCTTGCTGAAAAACGGCTGAGCGTCTGCGGGAAAGCACAAAGGCGCAAGGCTTTTTGACCTTGCGCCTTTGATGGCATAAAGGGTTATGGAGCGCTTTATCAGAACCGGTCCATTATGAACCGCTCATCATTACCGGCCATGCGTTCCCATCAGCAGAAGCCAGGCATCTCGCCGGGCGTCTGCCAGCCTGCGATGCCGTTCTTCCTGCCAATGCGGTATACGGTCCGCACCGAGATCCTTCAGCATATGATCGCTCGCATCCTCAAGCCGGTTGCCATACCCCCTGCCGCGTCGGTTGAGCAGAGCCGAGAGCGTGAAAGCCACAATGGTTCCCAGACGCGCGACCAGACGGCCGGGCCAGGGGAGGAGGGCGCTTTTCTTCATCGGTTCTGTCGTGCTCATGACATGGTCCTTTCTTTGCAGGCACGAAAACAGGAACCCGCGCGCAAATCTGCGGCGCAGGCAAACGAGGGGTTTGGGGTTAAGACGAGCGATGGACGAGAGAACGAAATAAACTCTGTCCCGTGGGGCGAAAGACGTGTAAACCAAAAGAGGTTTTTAAATCTTCTGCAATCGCCGGTGAGTGCGCGAACAATGCCGAAGGAGGACCGATAGGTCCAGCAAATGTTTTAAATGATATCAATCACGAAAACTGATCGATTGATTGGAATCTTTGTTCATGCCGCAAAAGCCATTGCTTGCGCCACAATCCGCCACCATAGCCGGTCAGGCTGCCGTCTGAGCCTATCACCCGATGGCAGGGAATGACGATGGCAATCGGATTGGCGCCATTGGCGCGTGCCACCGCTCTGACGGCAGACGGTTTGCCAAGGTTTTCGGACAGCGCGGCATAGCTTTGTGTTGTTCCTGGCTGAATGGCGCGCAAGGCCTCCCAGACCTGTCGCTCGAAAGCGGTCCCAAGAGGGGCAAGCCGGGTCTTGAACCCGACGCACTCACCGGAAAAATAGGCCTGCAATTCCGCCTCGATCTCCGCGATAATCCGGTTGCGGCCCGGCAGGATGGCGCAGCCATTCTGATGTCTGATCCTTTCGATCTCTTTGGGCAGAGCGGCACGATCGGCAAACTCCAGAAGATGAAGTGCATGATCATCGGCAATGGCCAGCATGGCGCCAATAGGGGTATCGAGCCAGTCGGCCTTCAGCAGTGAGTCGCTGCCGATCCTGGCAGGTGCGGTGCCGAACAACTCGGCTATGGCGGCACGAAAGCCGCTGTCTGACTCATAACCGGCTTCGAGTTGGGCATTGATGATTTTCTCGCCCGCATGAAGCCTGCGGCCTGCCGCCGCAAGACGCCGCAATCGCGCCATTTCCAGAAAACTCAGACCGAAGCGACGTTTGAAGGCTCGCCGCACGGTGGAAGGATCATAGCCCAGCTTGACGAGGTCGCTTTCATAAAAGCGCCGGTCTGGCTGTTCCTCCAGCCTTGTCAGCAGATCGGTCACCAGCGGATCGGGTGCGCCGGTGGCTTCCAGCGGACGGCAGCGCTTGCAGGGGCGAAAACCTTTTTCCAGACAGGCAGCAACGCTTTCTTCAAACTGGCAGTTTTCCGGTTTCGGATTGCGCGCCGTGCAGGTCAGGCGACAGAAAATCCGGGTGGTTCTGACGCAGACAAAGGCAAAGCCTTCATACGAGGCATCGCGGGCAACAAGTGCGGCATAAAGAACATCGTCGGCAGGTCGTTGAAACAGCATGGTTTAGCGGAACCGGTTGGTTGTCGATGATCCAGCATAGCCGGGAGCGCGCTGCTTCGCCGCCGAAAAACGGGCATGGATATGCCCATTTCTTTCAAAAGCATCGGTCGAAAAGTGGGGGCCGGTTTTCGAAATATCCGATGCGTCAACAAAAACTGAGAGTAGCGGATCGATTATGATTTTCGATCCGATGCTCTAGGGTCAAAACTCAATCAGGATGGGTGTTCTGTTGAACGGGATGGGATTGTAGGGCAGCGAACAAGCGCAAGACAAGGCCTGTTGGCCTTGTCGTGCAGTGTTCGCAATCAGGCGGCCCATCCCGTTCAACCCGTTGGGCAAGGCGTATTTTGTGCCTGCGGGCGTCGGAAAGGTTTGAAAATGGGGAGCATTTCCTGCACCTTTCCTTCTACTCAGACACAAAATACGCCTTGCAGAACAACCATCCTGATTGAGTTTTGACCCTAAACCTCAGGCCGCGTCGGCGTGACGATAGGTGCCCGAGGGCGCGGCAGCCCTGCCATTTCCCGCTGTTCGGAAGCGGGCGAGCAGAGAGCTGAGATGGCTGGAAACACCTTGCAATGTGTGGGTCGAGGCATTGGTTTCCTCAACCATGGCAGCATTTTGCTGGGTCAGGCGGTCCATGCTGGAAATGGCGGTGTTGATTTCGCCAACCCCAACCGCCTGTTCCTGTGCCGCGCGGGCGATGGCCGCGATGTGGCTATCGACTTCACGCACCTGATCGCTGATCGTACGCAGCACATCGCCGGTCTGATGCACAAGTTGAACGCCATTGGCGACATCCTGTGAAGAGCGGTCAATCAGCGCCTTGATTTCCTTGGCGGCGTTGGCCGAACGCTGCGCCAGTGCGCGCACTTCCTGTGCCACAACGGCAAAGCCCTTGCCTGCCTCACCAGCGCGGGCCGCTTCCACACCGGCATTCAAGGCGAGAAGATTGGTCTGGAAAGAAATCTCGTCGATGACGCCGATGATCTGCGAGATTTTTTGCGAACTTTCCTCAATCGCACCCATTGCGGCCACGGCGGTGGTGACGATTTCACCGGATTTTCCTGCCGCCTCTGCAGCATGAGAGGTCACCGTCTGGGCTTCGCGGCTGCGCTCGGCCGATTGCTTTGAGATGACGCCGATCTGTTCCAATGCAGAAACGGTTTCTTCCAGCGCAGCGGCCTGCTGTTCCGTGCGCTTGGCCATGTCGTCGGTGGCGCGGGTCAGTTCCTGTGTATTGGCTGTCACCTGTCCAGCTTCATGGCGGATGTCCTCGAAAGCGGCGGCAAGCGCGTCCAGCGCATTGTTGAAATTGTCGCGCAGTCCCTCATAGGCCGGGGCAAGCTGTTCCTGCATATGTGCTGTCAGGTCGCCTTTGCTCAAATCGGAAAGGGCCTTGTCGAGTGCATTGAGAGCCTTTTCCTGCTCGGCTTCGATCCGGGCGCGCTCTTCTGCATGGTGCTGACGTTCCTGATTCATAGCGTCGCTATAGGTGGTAATCGCCACATCCATATCGAGAAAGGTGGTGCGGATCAGCGCCGATATTTTCGGCAGAAGCGTTTTCAGATGTTTGGCGGCAAACATGCCGCGCAGTTCGTCTTCCAGCATGGCCTTGACCAGACCATCGAGGATGAGCGCGTAACCGTCAATGTACCAGCGCGGCTCCAGTCCGAGCCGGGCATGGGTTTGGCCTATGGTCTTGGCAGACGCAAGATAGCCATCGCCAATCTTGCCGGAGAGAAGATGGTTCCAATGCTTTATCTGTTTCTGCTTGGCATGTTCGATATGGGCGTCGCTGGAGAAAAAGCGGGCCGCTTCGGGAAATTTCTTTGCTGTCCCATAAAAGCGGTCGAGACTCGGACCGATGTCTTTGGAGATGGTTTGTCTTGATTGCGCCAGAAGATGAAAATCCTGCTGGGTCAGATCAAGAAATGAGAGCCGTTTATCCAGTTCGACTCTGCCGTTGTCCTCATTCGACATGAAAGAACCACCACTATGAATTATTGATATGACCGCAAAGCCACCTTCCTCAAATGCACTCAAAACGTGCAAGCGGCATAAGCAGTTACCTTGAATTAGACAGGAGTGGGCTTAACAATCTGATAACGGTTAAGTTGTTCAGCGGATTAAAAAACAAAAATCAAATTTATTCCCGGATCTCAGCTCTATGAAACCTGTGAGCGTTTTAGAGATATTTGATGTGTAAACACGGAAGGCAGAGAATGCCTCCCTTTGTGCCGGCATTTTGAAGACTCTGACACTTGAGTTCACCGCATGAGGAAGCCTGAACACAAATGTCAAATTCATACCGCGACAATTTCACTGTTTCCGGGAAACAGTGAAATTTTCTAGAGGCTCGGTTCGTTGACCATGGTTTCGGCAGGACGCAGCGGGCGCTCGTTCGGATCGCGGCCGATTTCAGATTTCAGTGACATCAGATCGATGAAATGGTCTGCCTGGCGGCGCAGATCGTCGGCAATCATCGGCGGCTGGGTGGCCATGGTGGAGACGACTGAAACCTTGCGGCCTTTGCGCTGCAAAGCCTCCACCAGAGTGGTGAAGTCGCCGTCGCCGGAAAATATCACCAGATGGTCAACCGTGGTCGATTGTTCCATGGCGTCGATGGCCAGTTCGATATCCATATTGCCCTTGACCTTGCGGCGGCCCATGGAGTCGGTAAATTCCTTGGCGGGCTTGGTGATGACCTTGTAACCGTTATAGTCCAACCAGTCGATCAGCGGGCGGATTGACGAATATTCCTGATCTTCGATCAGGGCCGTATAATAATAGGCCCGAAGAAGATAAGCGCGCTTCTGAAAAGCCTTGAGAAGCTTGCGATAATCAATATCGAATCCAAGGCTTTTCGATGCAGCGTAAAGATTGGCACCATCAATGAACAGGGCAATTTTTTCCCGAGGATCAAACATGTCTTTGAACATCCTTTTGTTGTACATGAAGCAATCCGATCCGGCATGTTCGGACCGCGCACCGCTTATCTGTATTATGATTTAATCATATATGATTTATTTATCCCGCGATAGAGCATATTCCAACTGTCTTTGGATTGAAATTTTAACATTTTTGCAGTGCCGGAGCGCTTCTGGGTTGAAAAAGACAGAGAAGCGGACCGCAAGGAAAAACTTGAACTCGGGCGATAATACCTGTATCCGGTCTGTCAATCCCTTACTAACGAAATAATCAAAGAAGGACAGACCCATGGCACGCGTTACCGTGGAAGATTGCATCGACAAGGTCGATAACCGCTTCGAGCTGGTTCTGCTTGCAAGCCATCGTGCCCGTCAGATTTCGCAAGGCGCTTCCATCACCGTAGACCGTGATAACGACAAAAACCCGGTCGTCGCCCTGCGTGAAATTGCCGATGAGACGCTTTCTCCCGACGATTTGAAGGAAGATCTGATCCATTCCCTGCAAAAGCATGTGGAAGTGGATGAGCCTGAGCATGAAGGTGTCGCTACCGACGCAGAGATGATCGGTCGTGCGGATGAGGAAGACGATCAGCCGGAGACCATCGCTTTCGACCAGATGTCGGAAGAAGAACTGCTGGCGGGCATCGAAGGCCTTGTCCCGCCGGAAAAGAATGAGGATTATTGATCTTCTGTCGGTCTTGCCCATGCCTGTCAGGGTGTGTCAGTGGCAAGGCCGACCTTAAAATATCCTCAATCTCATTGAGATAAACAGATCCCTTGTGTGCGCCAGTCTGTCCGTGATTGGCGCTCTTTTTGCTTTTGAGCGTGGCAATGGCAGAAGGCTGCGCTTTGCTGCATAATTCTTTAAGTCGGGTGAGATTTAAGGGGAAAGTTATGCGGCAGATTTAAAGTGTTCCGGCGTCTTTGTGCGTTTTATGAAGCGCACGGCGCTGTCGTGTATTGTCTTGATATAATGCATGTCGTGGTCGCCAAACCGTCAAACCGTTTGCACGCGACATGGTCTGATGGAGCGCTCCTGGCATGATGCGGCAATATGAACTCGTGGAACGGGTCCAGAAATACAAGCCCGATGCAAACGAGGCATTGCTGAACAAGGCCTATGTCTATGCCATGCAGAAACATGGCAAGCAGACCCGCGCCAGCGGCGACCCCTATATTTCGCATCCGCTCGAAGTGGCCGCGATCCTCACCGAGATGCATCTCGACGAATCGACCATAGCCGTTGCGCTGCTCCATGACACGATCGAGGACACGACCGCAACGCGCGCCGAGATCGACGATCTGTTCGGCGAGGATATCGGTCGTCTGGTCGAAGGCTTGACCAAGCTGAAAAAGCTCGATCTCGTGTCGAAAAAAGCCAAGCAGGCGGAAAATCTGCGAAAACTGCTTTTGGCGATTTCCGACGATGTGCGGGTTCTGCTGGTCAAGCTGGCCGACCGGCTGCACAATATGCGCACGCTCGAACATATGCGACCAGACAAGCGGGCGCGCATTTCCGAAGAAACCATGGAAATCTATGCGCCGCTGGCAGGCCGCATGGGCATGCAGGACATGCGTGACGAGCTGGAGGACCTGTCCTTCCGCTATATCAACCCTGAAGCCTATGAAACAGTGACAAAGCGGCTTGAGGAATTATCGCGCCGCAATGAAGGGCTGATCAAGAAGATCGAGGACGAGCTGAGCGATCTGCTGGTGGCCAACGGCTTGCTGAAGGCCTCCGTCAAAGGCCGACAGAAAAAGCCCTATTCGGTGTTTCGCAAGATGCAGTCGAAATCGCTGTCCTTCGAGCAATTGTCCGATGTGTACGGTTTCCGCATTCTGGTGGATGACGTCTCGTCCTGTTACCGGGCGCTTGGCATTGTCCACACCCGCTGGCGTGTCGTGCCAGGCCGGTTCAAGGATTATATCTCGACGCCGAAGCAGAATGATTATCGCTCGCTGCACACCACGATTGTCGGTCCGTCGCGCCAGCGTATCGAACTGCAGATCCGCACGCGGCGCATGCACGAGATCGCCGAATACGGCATTGCCGCCCATGCGCTTTACAAGGACGGTGAAAATACTGGCGACGGCGATCTTCTGCCGCGCGAAAGCAATGCCTATTCCTGGCTGCGCCACACAATCGAGGCGCTGGCGGAGGCCAACAACCCGGAAGAGTTTCTCGAACATACCAAGCTCGAACTGTTTCAGGATCAGGTTTTCTGCTTCACGCCGAAGGGCAAGCTGATTGCTTTGCCGCGTGGAGCAACGCCGATCGATTTTGCCTATGCGGTGCATACCAACATTGGCGATACTTGTGTCGGCGCCAAGATCAACGGTCGCATCATGCCGCTGGTGACCCGGCTCAACAATGGCGATGAGGTTGAGATCATCCGCTCCGGCGTGCAGGTGCCGCCTGCGGCATGGGAAGAAATCGTTGTCACCGGTAAGGCGCGTGCCGCCATTCGCCGCGCCACCCGCATGGCGATCCGCAAGCAGTATTCGGGGCTTGGGCATCGCATTCTCGAGCGCACCTTTGAGCGGGCGGGCAAGGTGTTTTCCCGCGAGATCCTGAAGCCGGCGCTGCATCGTCTGGGCCACAAGGATGTCGAGGATGCCATTGCCGCTGTCGGCCGGGGCGAAATGTCGTCGCTCGATGTGCTGAGTGCTGTTTTTCCCGACTATCAGGACGAGCGGGTGACGGTGAAACCGGCCATGGATCAGGGCTGGTTCAATGTCAGCTCGGCCAGCGGCATGATTTTCAGGCTGCCCGACACCAAGGCGCAGGCGGCTGGCGCACCACAAGGCATGGAAGCGCTGCCGATCCGGGGTATTTCCAGCAATATCGAGGTGCATTTTTCCGCCGCCGGTGCCGTCCCGGGCGACCGCATCGTCGGCATTCTCGATGCCGACAAGACCATCACCATCTATCCGATCCAGGCCTCTGCCCTGCAGAAATTCGATGACGAGCCCGAGCGCTGGATCGATGTCCGCTGGGATCTGGACGAGGCGAACAAATCCCGCTTTTTCGCCCGTATCCTGATCAACGCCATCAACGAACCCGGCACGCTGGCCAAGGTGGCCGAACTGATCGCCGGTCTCGACATCAATATCCGTGTGTTGACGATGATGCGCGTTGCTGCCGATTTCACCGAAATGGCCTTCGATCTGGAGGTCTGGCATCTCAAGCAGTTGAGCCAGTTGATCGGACAGTTAAAGGATCTGGATTGCGTGGCCACAGTGAAACGGATTTATGATTGAGGCGGCGGTTGCTGTGAAACTGATCTGAATGTGAGCAAATTCGCCTGATTTTTTGGCAATAAGGTCTTCGTTATGCATTGAACGCATGGCTGGCGTCGCGGCTTTGAACTGGTGCGGCGCAGCATCCTCACCTATATTCCGGGTGTAGAAAGAAACGAGGACAAGACAATGTTTACACCGATCAGAAAATTCGCCCGCGCTTTTCGTGTACAGAGCGTTGAAGACCGCGAACTGGCCTATCTCAATGCTGCTCAGGACCGTTTCGACCTGGAATATCGCCAGCGCGAAATCGACCGTGGCCTGTTCCGCCGGACCCGCTAAGCGTTATACGCTTGATGCATGGCTGTCGGCGCCCCGATTGAAGGGCGCTGTGTGAGGGTCCCCTACATGCCCCGGCATGAACGCGGGTCCACTCAAAGAAGGCGCATCGCCCATCTCTGCGGGCGCTGCCTTTTCCGGCAAAATCATTGCTGGTGTTTATGAGTAGAATGCTGGTGCCCGTCTGGGTGCCTGTCGCAATGATCATCGATCCGATGATCTGTTTGTGATTGCTCCTTCGTTTTGGAGCGCTGCCTGATTTTCTCCCGTTTCAGATCGTCTGTCGATCTATCATGTCGGATAAAGCCTGCTTTCATGGTCGCAAGGGCGTGATATCGAGGTTTTGCCGTTGCCGCCGTCACCGGAACGGATTATAGCCCGAAAGCATTGTCTGGCAGGTGAAAGCTCTGGCCCTGAGTTGATCGGAGGCCAAGACCAGAAGACGGTTGAAGGAAAGACGGCGTGACGAAAACAGTCGAAAAGCAGCAAAGCCCGCTTTGGGAAAATATTAAGGTCATCATTCAGGCATTGCTGCTGGCAGTGGTTATCCGCACCTTCCTGTTCCAGCCTTTCACCATTCCCTCCGGCTCAATGATGCCGACGCTGCTGGTGGGCGATTATATCTTCGTCAACAAATTCGCCTATGGCTTCTCGAAATATTCCTTTCCCGGTACGTTCAATCTGTTTTCCGGGCGCATTTTCGGCTCCGAGCCGAAGCGTGGCGATGTTGTGGTCTTCCGCTTTCCGCCAAATCCGAGCGTGGATTACATCAAGCGGCTGGTTGGCCTTCCGGGCGACCATATCCAGATGATCGACGGTGTGCTTTACATCAACGGCAAGCCGGTGCCGAAAGTGCCGGATGGCACGTTTTCTTCCGATTATAGCCTTGATCCCGGAAGCCATATTCCTGTCTATCGCGAAACTCTTTCGGATGGCAAAACCTACGATACGCTGGATCAGATTCCCGATGGTCCCGGCGATAATACGCGCGAGTTTATCGTGCCGCCCGGCCATTATTTCATGATGGGCGACAATCGCGACAATTCCGCCGACAGCCGTTTCGATGTCGGCATGGTGCCGGCAGAAAATCTGGTGGGTCGCGCAACGATGGTGTTCTTCTCCCTCGGCCATGACACACCCTTCAGCCATATCTGGGATTGGCCTGCCAATATGCGCTGGGGTCGTCTGTTCAAGGCGGTGCAATGAAGGCACCGAAACCTTTGAACGACAAGGAGCTCATGGCGGTCGAAGCCGCCATAGGCCACCATTTTACCGATAAGGCGCGGCTGGATCGGGCCTTGACACATGCCAGCGCACGCCCTGCCAAGGGCAGCGATTATGAGCGGTTGGAATTTCTCGGGGACCGGGTTCTTGGCCTGTGCGTGGCCGAACACCTCTTCGTCAAGTTCCGCAATGCTGGTGAAGGCGAGCTGTCGGTGAGGCTCAATCAACTGGTGAGTGCTGAAACCTGCGCGGCGGTTGCCGATGAACTGGAACTGCACCGGTTCATCCGCACCGGGTCGGATGTGAAGAAAATCACCGGCAAGAACATGCTCAATGTCCGCGCCGATGTGGTGGAAAGCCTGATTGCGGCGATTTATCTTGATGCAGGACTTGAGGCGGCCCGTGCCTTCGTGTTGAAGTTCTGGAGCGAGCGGGCAGCCCATGAGGATGCCGGACGCCGCGACGCCAAGACGGAATTGCAGGAATGGGCGCATGCCCGCTTTGCCGTCACACCAGTCTATCGTGTGGTGGATCGCTCCGGGCCGGATCACGATCCGCGCTTTACGGTGATGGTGGACATTGCCGGTCTACCAACGGAGACCGGTACGGAGCGCTCGAAGCGAGCGGCCGAACAGGCAGCGGCAGCGCGGCTTCTGGAGCGCGAAGGCGTGTGGGACCGCGCCTCAACGGATGATGGAACAGTATGAGTGAATTTGACAAGGATGCCAACGCAGCCACGGAGACTGCGCAGGAGAGGGCCACCCATTCCGGTTTCGTCGCGCTGATTGGGCCGACCAATGCCGGAAAATCAACGCTGGTGAACCGCTTCGTCGGCGCAAAAGTGTCGATCGTCAGCCATAAGGTGCAGACGACGCGCGCCGTGATGCGCGGCATTGCCATTCACGACAATGCCCAGATCGTCTTCATGGACACGCCCGGCATTTTCAAGCCGCGCCGCCGGCTGGACCGGGCCATGGTGACGTCTGCCTGGGGTGGGGCCAAGGATGCCGATCTCATCCTGCTTTTGATCGACAGCGAGCGTGGCCTTCGCGGCGACGCCGAGGCCATTCTCGAAGGGTTGAAGGATGTGCCGCAGCCGAAAATCCTGGTCTTGAACAAGATCGACCGCGTCGATCCCGAGCAATTGCTGAAACTGGCATCAACGGCCAATGAACAGGTCGCTTTCGAGCGCACCTTCATGATTTCGGCCACCACCGGCTCCGGCTGTGACGATGTGATGGATTATCTGGCGAAAACGCTTCCCGAGGGGCCGTGGTATTATCCGGAAGACCAGATTTCCGACCTGCCGATGCGCCAGCTTGCGGCGGAAATCACCCGTGAGAAACTCTTCCTGCGCCTGCATCAGGAATTGCCCTATTCCTCCCACGTCGAAACGGAAAAATGGGAGGAGCGCAAGGATGGCTCCGTGCGCATCGAGCAGGTGATCTATGTCGAGCGAGACAGCCAGAAAAAGATCGTGCTCGGCAAGGGTGGCGATGCCATTAAAGCCATTTCAACCGCATCCCGGAAGGAACTGTCCGAGATCCTCGAACAGCCCGTGCATCTCTTCCTCTTCGTCAAGGTGCGGGAAAACTGGGGCGACGATCCGGAGCGCTTCCGCGAAATGGGCCTCGATTTTCCCCGCGAATAAGCGCTTATTTCCCGATCCGGCTGGCGATAAAGCGGGAAATGCTTGGCCCAAGCGCCAGAATGATGACGAAGCGCACGGTTTGCAGCGTCATGACGAAGGGAATATCGACATGGGTGGTGGCGGCAATGATCGCCACCGAGTCAAGCCCGCCCGGGCTGGTGGCGAGATAGGCCGTCAGCGGATCGACATCCGCCAGCCACCACAGCATCACGGCCAGACAGCCGCCGAAGCTGATCAGCGTCACAATCGACAACATGACTTTCGGCGCCGCTTTCATCGCATGGCGCAGCAGGCGGCGGGTAAAGGCCAGTCCTATGCGCCAGCCGATCATGGTATAGGTGATGGCCAGCAGCCAGAGCGGCAATTCGATCTCAATATAACCGGCTGAATGCAGAAGCGCCATGATCACCATTGGCCCGAGCATGGTGCCTGCCGGAATTTTCAGCCGCATGAAGAGATAAGAGGAGGCTGCCGACAACAGCAACGTCAGAGCCAAGGCTTGCCAATTCACCGGCGGAAACAGCACAAGCGGTTCCGCACTGCCATGTCCGGCATTGAAAACGAAGCCGGCAATCAAGGCAGCGGTCGTGACGACGCTGACGACACGCATATACTGCATAAAGGCCACAAGCCTTGCATCCGCGCCATGGGCCTCAGCCATCAGCACCATGGCGGAAGCGCCGCCGGCAGAGGTGCCCCAGACCGCGGTGGTGCCTTCGAGAACCTGCTTTTTCGCCATGATATAGCCTATCAGCGCACTCACGGCGACAATGGACAGAACCGTGCAGAGAAACAGCAGCCAGTCGTCGAGAAAACGCCGGAGAATTTGCCCGTTGAGCGATTCGGCAATCATGCTGCCGAGAACCGACTGGGCGGCGGAATAGGGCAGCCGAGGCAGAGAAATCCGCGCCCCGTTGGTGGCGAAAAAGATGGCCGAAATCATCGGCCCCAGCAAAAGTGCGGCCGGGAGACGAAAATATTCCAGAACGCCTGCGAGCAGCAGCGAGATGACAACCAGAAAAAGCCACTTCGCCGGGGTTGGGAAATCCGTTAGTAACCCCTTCGGCGCGGTGGTGTCTGTCGTGGCGGTCTGGTTCTGCGTCTGTTTATCAGGCATTCGTAAAACTCAAGCTGTCGTTGACGGCAATCCGGCCAAGGTGGGGAAACGTGAAGCGAATGGAAAAATCATGGTCTGATCGGCGCTGGAGCAGGCCATCGTCGGCAAGGACCAGCTCGTTGCCGTGTCATAAGCCTGTCTTGCGGTGGATACCACCCTGAAATGGGTTGCGATGCCTGAAAACGATGGATTTAGAGCATCGTGGCGACGCTTTTCGGGCCTATTTCTGGAAAGCCATGATGACGGCTGCATTCTCTCATGAACCATGATACATCCCCGCTATGGAATGGACGGATCGCGCCATCGTGCTGGGGCTGAAGCGGCACGGAGAAAACAGCGTCATCGCCGAGGTGATGACGCTTGCGCGTGGCCGCCATCTCGGCCTTGTCCGTTCGGGCCGTTCGCGCGCCATGCAGCCGGTGCTGCAACCGGGTAATGTGGTGGATGTGACATGGCGGGCGCGTCTTGAAGAGCACCTGGGTGATTTCCGCATCGAACCGCTGTCGATGCGCGCCGCGCGGTTGATGGAAACGGCCATGACCGTCTATGGAGTCCAGGCACTTGGAGCGCTGCTGCGCCTTCTGCCCGAACGTGAACCGCATCCGCATCTCTATGAAGCGCTTGATATTATTCTGGATCACTTTGATGAACCGAGAGCGGCAGGTGAATTGTTCATCCGCTTTGAGCTTGCGGTCCTGAACGATCTCGGTTTCGGACTGGATCTTCAGCAATGCGCCGCAACCGGCAGCACCGCAGACCTCACTTATGTTTCACCCAAAACCGGTCGGGCCGTCAGCCATAAAGCCGGTGAACCCTATGCCGAGCGGCTATTGGCCTTGCCGGATTTCCTGCGACCTGATCGGCCCGTATCCGCAACTGCGACGACGCTTGATGAAGCGTTTCGCCTGACCGGTTATTTTCTGGATCGTCATGTCTACGAGCCGCGGGGCATGGGTGCGGCCGCGGCCCGCAACGGTTTTGTTCATGCTGCGCTAAAGGCGTTGCGCGCACTGGAAGGCGATCCGTCTCTACGGCCTGCAATCGAATAGATTTCATTGCTGTGGCTTTTCATATGCAGCCGGATTGCCCGCTGCAATTCCGCGACATTGCCATAGATGCCACCATCCAGTTCGATAACCGGAAATTTTACTGCGATAAACCTGACGCCATTGCCTTCCGGAACGGTGATGCCAACCGGCACACCCTCAAATTCCACCACTTGCTTTGTCATGACTATAACTTTCCCGTCCGCTTCAAAAAGAGCAGGCCGTCTGATGTTCGTTTGTGAAGTTAAAGGTTTTAAAACCGTGTCACATTCGACAGCGGCCGGAGAAAAGAAGTCGCGCTTCTCCTGTTCCGGGCGGGCATAGGGACCAGGAGTGTGCCGCAACTTGCGCAATATTCCGCATTCGCTTGACCTCCTTGTACTGGATCGTTCGGGACGATCCGAACACATGATTGAATTCTGTCGGTTATCCCGACGCTTGCAAAGGTAGGATCACCATCGCTTTGCGTCAATGGTAAGGCGCGCAGAAATAAAATAAATTTTTGCGAGCCAGACATAATCAAATGATGACAGAAAAATGAATCCGTATGACGGGTTTTTGTAAAAAACCTTTCGCAGCGCAATGATCTGCGCCCATCCGGCACAAATGCCTGTCAGGGCTCCCTCAAATTGAAGGGTATTTTAATTATGCGTTGCGGTGATACAGTTTCGGCGGGTGTGTCTCATTGTGAATGTGCCAGCTAGAAACGGCCAACAAGCTGATTGGTTCCGTTAGAATGACAGATAAAAATTGCTCTCCGGTTTGGCGCCCGTTGTTTCTTCCAGAAACATCGCATGGAAGAGTTGCAGCCTTTCATGCCGTTGCCGCGCCATGGCCTTTCCGGTTGCCGTCTGGAAACCGTCTGCCAGTTTGAACAGTTTGGTGGCAAAGTGATCAAGCGCGTAGCGCCTGTCATCCAGGGGCCGCCGTTCAGCGCAAGGATCGAGATGATCGTAGAGCTGGCCTCCAAGCCGCCCGGCAATAGCGAAGGTCCTTGCCAAGCCGATAAAACCAAGCGCATCAAGCCGGTCGGCATCCTGAAGAATTTTCGCCTCCAGGGATTGCGGCGGCTGATTGGCCGAGAAACTGTGGCTGACGATGGCATGGGCAACAGCTTCGATTCTGATATCTGGCCAATGCGCTTCGTTCAGCAGGCGACTGGCCTTGTCGGCTGCCAAGCGTGAGGCTTGGGCGCGATGCGGCGCATTTTTTTCCACATGCACGCAATCATGCAGCAGGACTGCAGCCGCAAGGATCTCTCCATCGCCGCCTTCCTGTGCATGTATGCGCATGGCGTTGTTGAAGACCCGCACGAGATGTGAGTCATCATGGGCGCCATCCTGTTGTTCAAGCGCATAAGGCAGCAGCCAATTCGCCAATCTTTCAAATGGAGCAAAAAGATCGGCCAGATTTTGCCTGGGACCTATCCCTGGATCATGGCCGTTGCTAGTTTCGATCTGAGGCTGGGAAATGGCCGTTTCGGATCCATCAGGTTTCGCAGATATCCCATTGGGCTGGGGCATGGTTTGTGTTCCTTTTGGATATGGCTGAAGGATTGCCTCGGGCTTTGTGACATTCAAAACATGACACCGCGACTATCCGGCTCTCGAGCGGAGCCGCAAGGGTTTCGTGCTGCTACGGCAAAAAGGATTGGCCCGTGATCAGCACCGATTCCGGCCACCCTGTCAAATCGCCGGTCTTCACGGGAAAGTGATACCCCTCAAGAGCTCTCGTCGCCATGAGATGAAACCCGAGAGAACGGGGATCGCAAAAAAATCACTTTAATTATGAATTCATTAAAATTAAATTCTCAAAAACTATCGGAAACTACGTGTTTGCGGATGGATAATGGTCTTTGCTGTCGTCCTTATAAATTATTATCCATAACAATTCCGTTTTGACTTGCCGCCCCAAATCACGATAGCGCTGGCACCGGCGGTTTCCTGTCTCGCGTATTGTTCGCCATAACGATAAAAGTAACCTAGACAGGGGTTTTCATGACAAGCGTTTCTTCTTCAACGGCTTCGTCGATCTTGTCCAATTATACGACAGGTTCGACCAATCCTCTGGATACAAATGGCGACGGTGTCGTCTCTGCTGATGAATTGGCTGCCGCCTCCAGCACCCGCACTCAGGATCCTACGGTCAGCACCGATAGCGCTGCCTCCGGCGTTTCCTCCACGCTGACGAGCGAACTGATGGCGCTGGCCCTGGAAAGGGCGTCCGCTGCGGATTCGTCCAGCTCGACATCTTCGACAGACAGCACGTCAACGGACAGCGCGTCGACAAAAACGACTAACGGCACTGGCCCTCAATCTCTTGAAGACCGGTTCAAGTCCATGGATACCGACGGTGACGGCAAGGTGTCTGAATCTGAATTCCTGGCGGCCAAGCCGGATAATGTTTCAACCGAGGATGCGACAAAGCTGTTCGAATCGCTCGATACCTCTGGTTCCGGTTCTATCACCGAGGATCAGATGTCTGCCCAGGATAAGGGTCCTTCGATGATGGGCGGCATGAGGCATATGGGTCACATGGGCCATATGAGCGGCATGGGTGCCATGAGCGGCATGGGCAACATGAACAGCATGGGCGACATGAGCAGCCTGAGCAGCATTTTGAATGCTGACGACAGCAGCAGTTCCGACGATTCCTATATGGACGACATTTACAATCAGATGAGCTCTGTGATTCAGGCCTATAAATCCGCAGGAACCGATAGTAATTCCACGGCAGCTGTCACGACGTCTACTGATGGCTCGTCCACCGACAGCTCTTCGGCTGCCGCTTGATAGAAACGCAGTGCCAACGCATTATGCGGATGGCCCGGTTTTAGCCACTGACGTCAGCGCGTACCGCGACAGGCGCAGTGATCAAGAATGGCGGGGGCATGATGCCCGTGCCTTTCATTTGCTTTCCGTCACGTCTGCGTCATTCTGCCTTTTGGCTTTCTGATGCCATTTTCACTCCCCCCACTTTATCCTGTTTGTTGCCGGATTTTGCCGCTGCGTCACTGCCGTCATTGGCCGCGACAGGCAGCTTTGTGTGCAAAGTGAGCTGCGGATAGGCGATATTGATACCCTTCCGGTCGAAGTCCAGCTTGATCTTACGGATAAAATCCCAATTGACCGCCCAGTAATCCGAGGCCGCCGTCCAGTAGCGCAGAGTGATGTTGACGGAGCTGTCGGCAAGTGCGGTGACGAAGACATCGACGGACGGGTTGGCCAGAACCCGCGGATCCTTGGCGATCTCGCGCAATGCCTCGAAAGCCTGGTCGATATCGTCTTCATAGCTGATCCCGACCGTCAAATCGTTGCGCCGGGTCTTTTCACGACTGTAATTGGTGATCGGCACATTCCATAGCGTGGAATTGGGTGCCAGCCGATAAACCCCGTCGGGCGTTCTGAGCTGGGTGGCGAACAGGCCGATTTCCACGATCGTTCCATTGATCGAGCCGGTATCGATATATTCTCCCACCCGGAATGGCCGCAACACCAGCAACATGATGCCGGCGGCAATATTTTGCAGCGTTCCCTGAAGCGCCAGCCCGATGGCAAGACCGGCCGCACCCAGCGTCGCGATGATCGAGGCCGTCTGCACGCCGAATTGCCCAAGTGCCGTCACCACAACCAGAATCAGGACGCTGTAATGCAGGACATTGGAGAGAAAGCGCGCCAGTGTTTCATCAAAACCCCGGATATGCAGCATGGCCGTGTAGCTGACGCGTTTCAGGAAATTGGCGATGCTCCAGCCAACGATCAGTAGAATGATCGCGCCGAGAATGGAAAAGGCATATTGCACGGCCAGTGCGCTCAGTTGCTGCAAGGCGGCCTGTGAAGCGGTGATGAGTTGCGTCGCCTGAAGGTCCATATGGTCTTTTCCTTTCTGTTTTTTCCCAAATGGGGCAGAAAACCGGAGGATCAACCCTGAACAGCAAGGGAGACCGGCAAAACGAACGGCGCATTGCCATCGGCATCGGCGCCGCGGCCCAGTCGGGCGACGGCCTTGATCAGTCTGCCCTGTCGTTCCAGCAGGTGATCGGCAATCTCAATCAGCATCCGGTTCGGCGTGGCGAAAGGGGAGGCTTGCCGAAGCCTGTCGGCCAATGCATCATCCTCCTGGTCGGGGTGAAGCGCGAGGCAGGCGATCAAGGCTGCGGCAGGAGAGCGTGAAACGCCCATCCAGCAATGGATCAACAGTGGCGCGCTTTGATCCCAGCCCCGGACGAAATCGATCAATGCCGTCACATGAGCCTCCTGCGGCGCGATCAGATCGCCCGTGCCGCGGAAGCTGATATCGTTCATGGTGAGGGTGAGATGCCGATCCGAAGAGATCACGGCCGGTCGATGAAAATCCTGCCGCTCGGCCATGAGGCTCACCATTTCCCGCGCCTTGTGCCGCACCGCCATTTCGGCAATGCGCGCCAACGGACTGACGACGATCACGCCGCTCATTCCGGTTTTGGCCCCGGTTTTGGCTCCGCTTTGCGGCTTGTGGTGGCCGATTCTGCCTTTTCTGCCAACTGGCGCGCGGTTTCAATCGCCTGAAACCGGGCGGAAAAGCGTGCCTGGGCTTCGATCGCCGGCAACGGCTCAAGCTGCAGCATGGCGGCGCTCATGCCGCGTGGCTGGCCAAAAATCTTCAGCGCCTCAGCCCTTGTAAATCCGGCCAGTTCGGTGGCTTCGAAAAAGGCGGCGATGGAATCGGCTTTCTTGATCTGTGCCTTGAGTGCAGCTGACGGATGGGCGGGCAGGCCGAAGCGCAGGTGAATGGCGGCTTCGAGCCGCGCCTCGACGGCCTTGTAACCGCCACCGACCACGGCCTTGAACGGCGAAATCATGTCTCCGATCACATATTCCGGCGCGTCATGCAGCAGGGTCATCTGCCATTCCGACGGGCTGGATGTCAGGCAGATGTGGCGGAAGATCGTCTCGACCACCAGACAATGCTGCGCCACCGAAAACGCATGGTCACCCACGGTCTGGCCGTTCCAGCGGGCAACACGCGCCAGACCATGGGCGATGTCGGAGATTTCCACATCGAGCGGTGAGGGGTCGAGCAGATCGAGACGCCGTCCCGATAACATGCGCTGCCAGGCGCGAGTGCCGGAGGCGGAGGAAGAGAAAGGGTCAGTCGTCATCATGTCTTTCAGCATTCGACGGGATGGCATCGTCAGACGGCATGGGAAAATTGAGTTTCGCCCAGTCCGGCAGGGTCAGCGTCACGGCCACATCCGCCGCCATGATCGGTTCGTCTTTTGCCATGGCCTCGCCGGCACGGTCGATGCGGACAATGGCCAGTCCGGCTTTCCCGCACACGCTGCCGAGCGTGCCGAGCGGGCGTCCGCCATGGGTCAGCGGGGTGCCGGTGACGGGCAGATCCGAAGGGCTGGAAACGATCGCCACCCGTCGACGCGCTGTCTTGCGGTGGTGCATGCGTGAGACGACTTCCTGGCCGACATAGCAGCCCTTGGTAAAGCTGACGCCGCCATTGGCATCGAGCAGCACATCATGAGGAAACGCCTCGCCGGAAGGATAATCGGCACCAGCCTCTGCAATGCCGCATTCAATACGCAGTGCATGATAAAGCGCTTCCGGCGCCCCGCCATCTTCGTCTGTATGATGGCCCGCCAGGCGGTAGACCCTGCGTCCGGCGGCGGCAAAGCGCAGATCCTCCATCGCGCCATCCGGGCGCGGTTCGTCAAAGATAACGGTCACGCCATGCGAGGCAGACGGGGCAATGGTCACCTTGGCACGCAGCTTGTAAAGCGTCAGACGTTTGACAAGCGCCTCCTGATCTTCCGCCCGCAGCTCCAATGTATAGCCCTCTGCAGTCCGGCTGACCAGACAGGCAAAAGCAATCTTGCCCTGCGGCGACAACAGAGCGGTCGGCGCGGCCACGCCATCGGCCATCCTATCGATATCGCTGGTAAAGAGGTTGTTGAGAAAATGCCCGGCCTCAGCGCCTGTCACGGTCAGAACAGCGCGATCGGCCAGATAAATCTTGGTCATGCAACGACTCCGGACATGGCTTGTTGGGAGGATACAGCATGTCGCGCAAAAGTGTGAAGCGGTTTTGCGACAACGACATGCTTTGCAAAAAGCCATGTCGCGCAAAAGTGTGAAGCGGTTTTGCGACAACGACATGCTTTGCAAAAAGCCATGTCGCGTAAAAGTGTGAAGCGGTTTTGCGATAACGACTTGCTCTATAAACAAGCCGTGGCGCGCAAAACCGCTTCGCAAATGACGTGATAGGTGACGATCAATCGCCAGCGGCGAGGAATTTCCAGCTTCCGTCTGGGGCAATGCCAATACGGAAGAAGTTGTAATTGCCGATATCGAGCATGTTTTCATAATCACCGGCAGTGACGAGGCGCAGCAGATCGACCTTTTCCGGTGCCGTCAGCGTATTGATCGGCTTTTCGGCGAAATAGGGCCAGACATAGGTTTCGTCGGGCGTTCCGGCATTGATGCGAGCATAGCCGGTGGAGAGAACATCAAGCATGATCGCCATGACTTCAAGGCCGTCCGGATCGCCAGAGACGCTCTTGATCGTGGCAATCGGATCGCTGTTGTCGCCGCCAAGCGAAAGGGTCGTCGGGGTCTTGCCGCCGGTCAGAAGCGGGCGCAGCCGTTCGGGATCGCCGGAGGCGGCAGCCTCGACGATTTTCTCGCGCATGGCCCGCACAGGCTCCGGCGCCTTGCTGATGTCGTAGGAAATTTCAACGGAAGATGGCGCTGGTGCCGGTGCCGATGATGGAGCGGTTGCCGTCTTTGCCGGGGCTGCCGGCGCCGGTGACGGGTCTGCCGGGGTAGACTGGGCCATTTCGGTTGTCCCCTGCACGCTGGAGAGCGCATAGGAGGGCACGGCTGCGCTCAAAAGTGCAAGGCCGGCGGACAAGCCTAATGTGAGGAGAGGACGCATGGGAGCGAATCGTCCTCTGTTGCAGGCCATGGGCATGGAAAAACCTCTTGAAGGTTACTGGATGATTCGCTTGGGAGAAAATTCGCCGGCCAGCAAACGGGAACGCAGGGCCTCCAGCACGGCTTCAGCGCCGTCTTCGCCATGAATGCGAATCGTTTCGCGCATGGCCAGCGCGAAAGCGGCATCGGCGATGATTTCCGGCTCGATCCCGTCGGCCATGCCATCGGCCCAGGCCTCATTCTGATATTCGAGGGCAGCCTGCATCTTTTCATGAACGATCATGTCGTCAATCTCGTTGCGGCGTGGTTCCATCATGTCTGTCCTCGAAGCACTACTTACCAATGTGTAAATCAGTCTATCAGTCTTTTATCGAAACGGCACGGTCTGATACATCATTGCCTGAAGAATTGGTTAATTTTCTCGCATTGCACCAAATTCGCTATCCGGTGTTGCCTCTTCAGCACGATAGTGTCTTGTGCCACTCCTGCAGGTCTCGCGCAAGGGCGACATTTTGAGACCGGCCGGGTCAGATTGGCAGCGTAAAAATAGGGATTGCCTTCACTCTATGACCTTACGTGCTTGCGCCAGTCTTTCCACACAATCGCTGACACTTGGCGGAACCGGCAGGTCATTCAGCTCTTTAAGGCTGAACCAGCCAAGGCCAGCGGCATCGCTTGAGGCACAGGCCGTCTGCGGATCACCCCGGACGTCCACACAGAACACCGAGAGGAAAAAATGATGCTCGGGTGGCCCGCCCGGTTCCGGCGGCAGATCATATTCGGCAAAAAGCTCGGCGCTGAGACCGTCAAGGCCGGTTTCTTCCTTGAGTTCGCGCAGTGCCGCCATGTCTGGCGTTTCTCCCCGCTCAACCTTGCCACCGGGAAAAGCATAAAGATCGGCGGCAGGCGGACGGGCACGTCGCACGAGCAGCAGCCGGTTTTCGTGAATGACGATGGCAGAGGCGGCAGGGCGGGGCGGCACGAATGGTTTCCAGAAACGACAATGGCTTGACGATACGCCGATCCCCTGCAAAGACAAGGGCATGTGTGGACGTTTTGCCCTGATTGCCGAGATTGAGGCGTTTCTCGAAGCCTTCGGGCTGATCGAGACCGATCCGTTTCCGCCACGCTATAATATTGCCCCGACCCAGCCGATCACCGTGATTGCTGCTGCCCAACGCCAGCGCGAGGGCAGCAATCTGCCGTCACGACAGTCGCAGTTGGCACGGTGGGGGTTTCTGCCGTCCTGGGTCAAGGACCCTCGCGATTTTCCTCTGCTAATCAATGCGCGCGCAGAAACGGCGGCGGAAAAGGCCTCCTTCCGGGCGGCCATGCGCCATCGCCGGGTGCTGGTGCCGGCCTCCGGTTTTTACGAATGGCGGCGGGAGGGCAAGGACAAGGGCGCAAAAAGCCAGGCCTACTGGATCCGGCCAAAACAGGGCGGCGTGATCGGTTTTGCCGGGCTGATGGAACACTGGATGGGAGCCGACGGATCGGAACTCGATACCGCCGCCATCCTGACGACCGGAGCCAACGCCGCCTTGAGCGCCGTGCATGACCGGATGCCGGTGGTGATCGCACCGGATCAGTTCGATCGCTGGCTTGACTGCCGCTTTCAGGAGCCGCGTGAGGTGGCCGATCTACTGCAGCCGGTAGACGAGGATTTTTTCGAGATCATCCCCGTTTCCGACAAGGTCAACAAGGTGGCCCATAGCGGACCGGAACTGCAGGCTCCGGTCACGGCAGACCCATTGCCGCAAAAGCCGGGCAAGGCGAAAAAAGCGAACGATCAGCTATCGCTGTTTTAGAACGCCATTTCTCGCTCAGGCCGCTTTTCGACCGGGCTTGCGCCGCACCATCAGCGCTGCCGCCAGAACGGCTTTCAGGCCAAGCGGGCGATAATTGTCCTTCAGTTCCGGCTTGTCCGGATTGGATTTGGGGCTCTTGGTTTGGGGGGCATTGCTCATGTTCATCTCCAGATGCTGTCCCGGCGCAGAGAGCCGACCGTCAATCGTCAACGACCAGACCCCCATCGCTTGGCAGCTTTCGGTGTTTCAGGTCGCGATCAACCTTGGGGAAAAACGGTGACCGTCTTACCCGGAAGACCTGCTCTGCGTCCGCTGATCCTGACAACGCTCCTCCGCTGCCCGGATGAACAGAACATGACAGAATTCGGATGAATGCAAATTAATTTAGATCAACGACAGATACGAATTGTGAAGAGGAGGGTGTAATTTTCACAAGCCTCTATCCATGGCTGCGCCATTGTGATCGTCGCTGTCGTGGCCGACGGTCAGCGTGCCATATTTCTTTTTCCAGGCGCGGGCGCCAAGCGGCAGGGTCAGAAGATAGAGAATCACGGTGGCCGAGAGCACCTGCCATGTGAAGCTCATCAGTAGCGCGACATAGAGCACCACCAGAAGGGTGAGGGGGAGAACGAAATCGCGGCGGACCTTCTTTTCCGATTTGCCGGACCAGACCGGCAGGCGGCTGACCAGCAGAAAGCCGATCAGCATCGTATAGGCGGCGCTGGCAAAGGCGAAACCGCGTGTCTCATCGATGCCGAGAAAGCCGAGATAGACCGGTAAAAGCACAAGCGCTGCCCCAGCGGGCGCCGGAACACCGACGAAATATTCCTTCTGCCATGGTGCCTTCATCGCCCTCTCTTCCATGACATTGAAGCGGGCAAGACGCAGACCTGCTGATATGGCAAAGACGAGGGCGGCAATCCAGCCGATGGAATGCACCTTGTCGAGAATGTCGAAATAGAGCACCAGCGCTGGCGCGACACCGAAATTGACGATATCGGCGAGGGAATCCATCTGCGCGCCGAATTTCGACGTGGCCTTCATCAGCCGGGCGATCCGCCCGTCGATGCCGTCGAGAAAGGCCGCAAGCAGCACCATGGCCACGGCCAGCTCGAACCGACCCTCGAAGGCAAGGCGTACCCCGGTCAGACCGGAACAGATGGCCAGAACCGTGATCAGGTTGGGGACCATCAGCCTGAGGGGAATTTCCCTCAGTCTTGGCCCGCGCGAATCATTGCTGATGTCTTGCGTGTCCGGTTCCGGCTGGCTTTTGACGTCGTCGGTCATGGGGGATCCTGTGGCGGTCCGGTTCAACTACGGCGACTGATCACCGGCCCCTTGCCGGAGCCATATTCGGCCAGCACGGTTTCGCCGCCAACGGAACGCTGGCCAAGCGCCACACGCGGTTCGGCGCCAGCCGGCAGATAGACATCGAGGCGCGAGCCGAAACGGATCAGGCCGAATCGCTCACCGGCGTCCAGCGGCTGGCCGGGCGTGGTCCAGCAGACGATGCGGCGCGCCACCAGACCGGCAATCTGCACCACGCCGACCTGGCCATGCGGGCCGTCGATCACCAGGCTGTTGCGTTCGTTGTCAGTGCTGGCCTTGTCGAGTTCGGCATTGACGAACTGGCCTTCGCGATAGACCAGATGGCTGACCGTTCCGCGGACCGGGGCGCGGTTGATATGAGCGTCGAACACATTCATGAACACGGAAATGCGCAGCATCGGTTCGCTGGACAGATTGAGCTCTTCCGGCGGCGTTACCATCTGGATCGAGGAAATGCGGCCATCGGCAGGGCTGATCACCAGATCCTCGTCCTGCGGCGTCATCCGTTCCGGATCGCGAAAGAAATAGGCGCACCACAGTGTCAGAACCAGACCGATCCAGAAGAGCGGCTCCCAGATCCACCCCAGCACCAGCGAGGCGGCAAAGAAGGCCGCGACGAACGGATAGCCTTCCTTATGCACCGGCACGAGCGTGTTGCGCATGGTATCGAACAAGGACATCGGGCGGCATTCTCCTGTTAAAAGTCGCCTTTGACTAGCGCGAAACGGGCCAGCGGGCAATGGCACGCATGTTTTCTCCCTTATCAGGTGGCGGGTGGCAGGCGGATCACCACGCCCAGCTCGTCGCTTTCGCGCACCTGACGCAGATGTTCCTCTGCCTGGATCGCTTCCTTCTGCCGGTTCCACATCGAGGCATAAAGACCGCCTTTGGCCAGAAGCTCGACATGGGTACCGCGTTCGGCAATGTCTCCGGCCTTGAGCACGATGATCTCATCGGCGCCGATCACGGTCGAGAGGCGATGGGCGATCACCAGCGTCGTGCGGTTTTTCGACACTTCATCCAGTGCCGTCTGGATTTCCTGCTCTGTCGTGGTGTCGAGCGCCGAGGTCGCCTCGTCGAGAATGAGGATCGGCGGCGCTTTGAGCACCGTGCGCGCAATGGCGACGCGCTGTTTTTCGCCGCCCGACAGTTTCAGCCCTCTTTCACCAACAGCGGTATTGAAGCCCTCCGGCAGATCGCGGATGAAATGGCCGATCTGTGCCACTTCGGCGGCGGCTTCCAGTTCGGCATCGGTAGCGTCCGGCCTGCCATAGCGGATATTATAGGCGATGGTGTCGTTGAACAGCACCGTATCCTGCGGCACCATGCCGATGGCGGCGCGCAAGGAGCGCTGCGTCACATCGCGCACATCCTGCCCGTCAATGCGGATCGCGCCCTTCTGCACATCGTAAAACCGGTAAATCAGGCGGGAAATCGTCGATTTTCCCGCTCCTGATGGACCAACCACCGCCACCGTCTTGCCCGCTGGCACGGTGAAGGAAATGCCTTTCAGGATCGGCCGCGCCGGATCATAGGCAAAGACAACATTGTCGAAAACGATCTCGCCCTTGTCCACGCCAAGTTCTACCGCATCCGGCTTGTCTGAAACTTCCGGGGCTACGGAAAGAAGATCGAACATCTGCTCGATATCGATCAGCCCCTGACGGATTTCCCGGTAGAGCATGCCGATGAAATTGAGCGGCACGGAGAGTTGCAGCAAAAGCGCATTGACCATGACGAAATCGCCGAGCGTCTGTTCGCCGCGCGTCACGGCCAGCGCCGACATGACCAGCATGGCGGTCATGCCGATGCCGAAAATCAGACCCTGACCGAAGTTCAGCCAACCAAGCGAGGTCCAGACCTGGGTGGCGGCCTTTTCATAACGGGCCATGGCAGCATCGAAGCGGCGCGATTCCATCGCCTCATTGCCGAAATATTTGACCGTCTCGAAATTCAGAAGCGAATCGATTGCCTTGACATTGGCATCGGTGTCGCTGGAATTCATCTCGCGGCGAATGCCGATGCGCCAGTTGGAGGCGGCGACCGTATACCAGCAATAGGCCACGACCGTTGCCGTGGTGATTGCCAGATAGGAGAGCCCGAAGGCCCGCCAGAACACCACCGCCGTCAGGATAAATTCCAGAATGGTCGGAATGCTGTTGAGGATCGTGTAGCGGACAATGGTTTCGATGCCCTTGGTGCCGCGCTCGATGATGCGTGACAGACCGCCGGTCTTGCGCTCCAGATGAAAGCGCAGCGACAGATCATGCATGTGCACAAAGGTTTTGTAAGCCAGCCGCCGTACCGCATATTGCCCGACGCTGGCAAACAGCGCATCGCGCAACTGGTTGAGGCCCCATTGAATGATACGGGCGACATTATAGGCC
Organism: Allorhizobium sonneratiae; assembly: GCF_023700755.1. Lineage (GTDB taxonomy): Bacteria > Pseudomonadota > Alphaproteobacteria > Rhizobiales > Rhizobiaceae > Allorhizobium > Allorhizobium sonneratiae. Next base: position 218,254 of record NZ_JAMKOJ010000003.1, read on the forward strand.
AGAACCAGCATGGCGGCCGAGAGCATGAAGCCGGGCAGCAATCCCTGTGCATCCAGCTTGCCATTCAATGCATCGGTGGACCATTTGAAGAAATAGGGCACCAGAATCAGCACAAGCTTGGCCAGCACAAGAAACACACTGGCGATCAGCACCCGCATTTTCAGATCACGCCGGCCTTCCGGCCACATATAGGGCCAGAGATTGACGATCGTCCGCCACGGATTGCTGTTGTCGGCGGAAACGGTTTTGACCTTTTGATGCATCATAATGTCCTGGGCAATCGTCTGGCAGGCGGGATATCGCGACGGGCAGAGAGGTCTGCCGCCGAACGGGAGAGGGGTAACAGACAGCTTTTCCCTTGCCGTGCCTGTCCTGTCGGTTGCGCCAACCGACCGATCGGACACATAGTCATTCCGGCAGGAGAGTTCAATCACGTCTTGCTGAAAAAGGCGAAATCAAGGCAATTGGCCGGTTTCCGCCAGAGCCTGATTGCAGCGTCCTAAGCAAAATATAGCGCACAAAGAACGATGTAACATTTTCAATCTACTGCGTCATTTCCACATTCAATCGATCCCGATTCAAGGAATTATACAGTAGGATGGTCATGAAAGGAAACAAAGGGGAAGAGATGCTGGCAGAATGTGGAAAGGGCAGGATCAGAAACCGTCCCGGCCATGTCAGCCCGAACGGTTTCTGCTCTTTGATCCTTATGGTTGCGGCGCTTGGTCTTTTGGCACCACCAGCTTGTGTTCCAGCATCCAGTTCCGGTGAATGGCTTCCGCCTCCGGCTGCGGCAGGGCCTTGTCCGGCACGGTAAAGGTCTGGCCCGGTTCGATCAGGTCGGGATTGCGGATAGCATCGGCATTGGCGAGATAGATCGTGGTGTAGCGCACGCCCTCGCCATAGACCCGCCGGGAAATCTGCCACAGCGTATCACCGCGGCGGATGATCACCATATTGCTGCTTTTTTCCAGCGGCGGCTGGGATATGGTCGGCGGGTTGGCCTCGTTCATCGAGACGGCGGTTTCAGCCTGCGGCATCGGTTGCAAAGCCGCCTGCACCAGCGGTTTCAGGCCGGGCAGAGCCTGTGCCATATCGCTTGCTGAACCTTGCGTCACCTGTTTCAACGCCGAAAGCGCCTTTTGCGCATTCTTGCCCATCTCCAGCATGAAGGCGGCGGTTTTTGCGTCGACATCATTGCCGGGATGGAATTCGGAAAGCGATTTCAGCGCCAGTTCCAGAGCCGAGCGGGCAGCGGCGAGCGCATCGAGCTGTGGCGTCTTGCCATCGGCAAACAGATTGCTGAGCAGGGCGAAGGACTTGGCCAGCGTGTCGCGCGTCATGTCGAAGGGCGCATTGCCGGCCTTGCCGGAGCTTGTGCCACCATTTGCGCTCAAATCCTTGTCGGGGGCGGCAACCGCCACCTGATCGCCCGCCGGACGGTTGAACGGTACGGAGGCGCGCAGCACGACCTTGCCGTTTTCATCCTTGAGATCAACGCTGACAATATGCTGGCCAACCTCGAGATGCATGGTGCCGTCGATGACGAAATGCCCCTTGTCATCGATCGTACCGGAATTGATCAGCTTGTTGTCCGCATAGGCTGTCACGTCGCGGTTTTTCGGGCCCATGCCAGCCACGAAAATCTGGTCGCCGTCGAGTTCGACAGCTGTGATCTGCAATTGTATCGGGGCGGGGGTCGTCTTGTCTGCCGGGGCCGTTGCCGGGCTTGCCGCGTCGCTGGGTGCGGCAGCGTCAGAGGCTTCGGCTGCGTCTTTGCCGACCTCCTGCGGCAGAGTGATCATCCGGCTCGCCTCACCGGGTGTGGTCACCATAGCCAGCACGTCACCCTTGCCTTGTTCAGGCACGGAAATCGTCGCTTCCTGCCGCGAGGACAGGGCCTTGCCATCTTTCGTCGTCGCCTTGAGATCAATGGCGTGGTCACCGGGGCTGAGCGGTTTGTCGAGCACGATGGCGAAATCGCCGTTCTCTGTCGCCTTGGCGCTGGCAATGGTCTTGTCACCATCGATGACATCAACAGTGGCGCCGGGGGCTGTGGAACCGGCAATCACCGTCGAGCCGTCTTTTTCCACCCGCAGCACATCGAAGCGCGGCGTGCCCTTGGGGGCAGGAGCGATTTCCGGTTCGCCGCGCATGACGCGGGCAATGTTGGCAACCATATCGGCGGCATCCATTGGCGCGTCCGGCAGTTCGGCCAGCAGTTCCAGCGCCCGCGACGCTGCTTTCTGCGCATTGATCAGGCTTGATTTGAGCGCCGCATCCACGACATCTGCCGGGTCTGCCGCCTGTAATGCCTTCAGGGCGGTCATCGCCGTCAATCGTGCTGCGTTATAGGCATCAACGGGCGGAAGCTTGTCGCCGGCAAACAGCGTTTCCAGCGCATCAACCGAAGTCTTCGCCTTGGCAAGCGTCTTACGGATGGCTTCGGCCTTATCCGGTGCTGCCGTTTTCGCCCGGACAGTCTTGCTGCCATCGGCAGACTGGTTGAGCGCCACCGCGGCAGGCTGCGGGGCAGACACAGCAGGCGTGTTCGATGCCGCCTCCTTGCCCTTATGAAGATTAGGCAGAATGAAAAACACCATCAGGGCAATGGCGATGGCAAGCACGATGATTGCAAGCCAGCCGGCGCGATTTTTCATAACTTCATCTCTCCGAGCGGAACAGTTCCGCCAAAATCAGGACTTCAGTTGAAGGGCCGGAAACATGTCCCCGTTCCGGTCCCGTCATGGCCCTGATATCATAGCTCAGGCCCTAATATCCCAGCCCAAGAAAGTGCTAACCATTTCTCTGTCAAGACACAAGCGTAGCCATGGGCTTGCGGGGGTAGCTCACAGCCTTTTGCCTTCATCATTACCCAGCGGACCTTGCCTCACCATTTCGTCAGCTTGTTTGCCACAATCATCCTGTTGCGCAGGCTGCTCTTCCCCGTCAAACCTGTTGACCGTCCGGTGTCCTCGCTGTCATCTAGAGGTATGACAGAGACACACATGCCGATTCGATCCATCTGCGTCTATTGCGGCTCCCGGCCCGGACGCGATCCCGCCTATATCGAAGCCGGGCGCACGCTTGGCCGCGCCATTGCCGCCCATGGTCTGAGGCTGGTTTATGGCGGCGGCACCAAGGGCATCATGGGCGCCGTGGCCGCTGGCGTTCTTGGCGAAGGCGGCCATGTTACCGGCATCATACCGGAATTTCTCGTGGATATGGAGGCGACACGCCATTCTCTCGGACAGTTGAACGAGCTGATCGTCACCGAAGACATGCATGAGCGCAAGCACAAGATGTTCGAGCGGGCGGATGCCTTTGTCACATTGCCCGGCGGCATCGGCACGCTGGAGGAGATCGTCGAGATCATGACCTGGGCTCAGCTTGGCCGTCACGAAAAGCCGATGGTTTTCGCCAATATCGGCGGTTTCTGGAAGCCGATGCTCGACCTTCTCAGCCATATGCGCGAGGAAGGCTTCGTCCACACGGCTCACAAGGTTCAACCGTTGATCATTGACGCCATCGAGGATGTGGTGCCCTCGATCATGGATCGCTGGGAAGATCTTGGCCGCCTGAAGGGTGACGACGCGGTGATCTCACGTCTTTGACGGTCTTCTTTTCAGCATAGGCAGGGTATAGATCACCAGCGCTGCCCAGATCAGCGGAAAGGCAATTGCCTTGGCCGTGCTGAAATCCTCATGAAAGGCGAAGACGGCGATGAGAAAGATCATCGTCGGGGCGATATATTGCATGATGCCGATGGTGGAGAGCCGCAGAAGTTTCGCGCCATTGGCATAGAGAATGAGCGGGACGGCCGTGACCAGCCCGCTTGCTGCCAGAAGCAGGCTGTCGCCGGGGACCGAGCCGAGAAAATGCGCCTGTCCCGTAACACCAAGATAGATCAGATAGGCCACGGCAAAGGGCGACAGCAACAGGATCTCAAGAAGAAAGCCCTGATTGGGGCCAATCGGCAGCGTCTTGCGAAAAAACGCATAAAACCCCCAGGAAAAGGTGAGGCTGAGGGCAATCAGCGGCAATTTCCCCGCATCGATGGTGAGAATGACAACGGCCACCACGACCAGCGCCAGAGCGGCGATCTGTGCCGGTTTCAGCTTTTCTTTCAAAAGTACCGCACCCAGAAACACCGAAAACAGCGGATTGATGAAATAGCCAAGCGCGGTATCCAGCGCATGGCCCGCACCGATTGCCCAGACATAAATGCCCCAGTTGACGGTGATCAGCGCCGCCGTCACGCTGGCCATGGCCAGCATTTTCGGTGTGCGGAAGGCGCGTTTCAAATCCTCCAGCCGCCGCAGGGCAATCAGCACGATGCCTGCAACCGGGATAGACCAGAGCACCCGGTGCGCCAGCACTTCCGTCGGTGGAATATGCGCCACCGCCTTCATGTAGAAAGGCAGAAACCCCCAGAGGAAATAGGCGGCCAGCGCAAAGACGAAGCCCTGAGGGCGATCCGAATTGTCCATCGCTGCCACCTTATCCGTCATGGGAGTTTTCGCCCTTTTCACATTGGATTGTAAAAGGCGTTACGCCCTTGCTCGGCAGAGAACAAATTCATTCCCTTGAAGCATTGTTCATTGCACGTGATCTATAAAGATGCCGTTGCCGCTTTTCCTTACGCATTGCAGGCAGAGAATGCGGCTTCTTCCTTTGCGGGTATTGCTTTCGCCCGGTTCTTCATCAGCTTGTAGATCAGCGCATCCATCAGCGCCTGAAACGAGGCGTCGATAATGTTTTCTGACACGCCGACCGTCCACCAGCGCTGGCCGCTGTCATCGCCGGATTCGATCAGAACGCGGGTGATGGCCTCGGTGCCGCCATTGAGAATGCGCACCTTGTAATCCTTGAGTTCGAGATCGGAAATCTCCGACTGGAACTTGCCGAGATCCTTGCGCAGCGCAATGTCGAGCGCATTGACCGGACCGTCGCCTTCGGCCACCGACATCACCATCTCGCCGTCGATGATGATCTTCACCACCGCTTCCGAAACCGTCTTCAACTGGCCATGGCTGTCGAAGCGCCGCTCGACCATGACGCGAAAGCTTTCGACGGTGAAGAAGGACGGCACGGAGCCGAGAATGCGCCGCGCCAGCAGTTCGAAACTGCCATCGGCTCCCTCATAGGCGTAGCCGGAGGCCTCGCGCTCCTTGACCAAAGCAATCAGCGTGTCGAGACGCGGATCGTCCTTGGCGACCTCTATGCCGCGGCGTTTCAGCTCGTTGATGAAATTGGCCTTGCCGCCCTGATCCGATACCATGACCTTGCGGAAATTGCCGACCGAGCCGGGCTCCACATGTTCATAGGTCTTCGGGTCCTTGAGCAGGGCGGAGGCATGGATGCCGGCCTTGGTGGCGAAAGCCGAGGCGCCGACATAAGGTGCCTGATGGTTGGGCGAGCGGTTTAGAAGCTCGTCGAAGGCATGGGAAAGTCCGGTCAGTTCCACCAGTTTTTCGCGGGTGATGCCGATCTCGAAACGGCTGGCATAGGTCTCTTTCAGCACCAATGTCGGAATGAGGGTGGTGAGATCGGCATTGCCGCAGCGTTCGCCAATGCCGTTCAGCGTACCCTGAATCTGGCGCACGCCAGCCTCTATCGCGGCAAGCGAATTGGCAACAGCCTGTCCGGTATCGTTATGGGCGTGAATGCCAAGACAGGCGCCGGGAATGCCCGCCGCAACCAGTGCGGTTACGATCTGGCGTATTTCCGGCGGCTGGGTGCCGCCATTGGTGTCGCACAGCACCACCCAGCGCGCGCCGGCCTCATAGGCCGTTCTGGCGCAGGCGAGCGCATATGCGGGATTGGCCTTGTAGCCATCGAAGAAATGCTCGCAATCGACCAGAGCCTCCTTGCCCGCCGCGGTCACGGCGGCAACGCTGTCACGGATCGCTTCGAGATTTTCGTCATTGGTGCAGCCGAGCGCCACCTTGACATGATAATCCCAGCTCTTGGCAACGAGACAGACGGCATCGCTTTTCGCCTGCAAAAGCCCGGCAAGACCCGGATCGTTGGCGGCGGAAACACCGGCCCGCTTGGTCATGCCGAAAGCGGTGAAGGCGGCGCGTCCCGTGCGTTTTTTCGAGAAAAAAGCCGTGTCCGTGGGGTTTGCGCCCGGATAGCCGCCCTCGATATAATCCAGCCCGAAATTGTCCAGCATGGCGGCAATGGCAATCTTGTCCTCGACGGAAAAATCGATGCCCGGCGTCTGCTGGCCGTCGCGAAGCGTGGTGTCGAAGAGAGTGATTTTTTCACGGGTCATGCTTGCCTCCTTAAAGGCAGAATGGAAGGTTAGGCGGTCTTTCCGGCAAAACGGTCGGTGGCCCGGATCAGCTGGTCGAGAATGCCGGGTTCGCTCATCGCGTGGCCTGCCGCCTCGATGATGTGAAACTCCGCCGTTGTCCAGACCTGCGACAATTCATAGGCATAGCGCAGCGGGCAGGGCATGTCGTAACGGCCATGCACAATCACGCCGGCAATGCCGTTGAGCTTATGGGCATTGTTGAGCAATTGTCGCTCTTCCAGCCAGCCGCCATGCATGAAGAAGTGGTTTTCGATGCGGGCAAAGGCGAGTGCATAGTGATCCTCGCCAAAATCCTCGATCAGATCGGGATCGGGAACCAGCGAAATCGTTGCCGCCTCCCACTGGCTCCAGGCGCGGGCGCATTCAATCTGCAGCGCCTTGTCGCCGCCGGTCAGGCGGCGGTGATAGGCGGCCATCATCTCATGGCGCTCTTCCGGTGGAATGGGAGCGATAAAGCGTTGCCAGCGGTCGGGATACATTTCCGAGACGCCGAACTGATAATACCAGTCCAACTCACCCTTTGTCAGCGTGTATATGCCGCGCATGACCAGCTCGCTGACGCGCTCGGGATGGGTTTGAGCATAGGCCAGCGCCAGTGTGGAGCCCCAGGAGCCGCCGAAGACCAGCCATTTGTCCACACCGATCATTTCGCGCAAACGCTCAATATCGGCCACCAGATGCCATGTGGTGTTGGCCTCCAGATGCGCATGGGGTGTGGAGCGGCCACAGCCGCGCTGGTCGAACAGGATCACATCGTACAGAGCCGGATCGAACACCCGCCGCTGGTTGGGGTTGACCCCGCCACCGGGGCCGCCATGCAGGAAGACGGCCGGCTTTGCCCCTTTGGTGCCAACCCGCTCCCAATAGATGGTATGACCATCGCCAACATCGAGAAAGCCGGTCTCGAAGGGCTCGATTTCGGGATAAAAACCGCGCAGGGTTTCACTCATGCCTCATCCTCCGGGGGCCAATGGTCCGTGTCGTGATCGGGATGCTGCCAGCTTTCAATATTCGCCCATTTGGCATCGTATTCGGGGCTGGAAAATTTCGGTTTTTCAAAAAGATGATCGATCCAGGGAATGCGCTTGCCATAATTGACCTGAATTTCCGGCTCAATCTTTTCGGGATGATCGAAGGCACCGATGGCCAGTTCCACGCCGTCCTCGCTCTGATAGGTCAGCGGTGTGCCGCATGTGTTGCAGAAGCCGCGCTTGATTTTTTGAGACGAGCGAAACAGCGTCGGCTGGCCGCGTGTCCAGGTCAGATGCGCCTGATCAGCGGTAACGAGAGGCGCGAAGACGCTGCCGAACTGCTTCTGGCACATGCGGCAATGACAGATGGAGGGCCGCCCAAGCTTTTCGGCACGAAACCGCACCGCGCCGCACTGGCATCCTCCGGTGAAAACCTCGCTCATGGGTTCGTTTCCTTGTTTGGCGGCCAGATTGCCGTGTCGTGGTCCGGATGCTGGTAAGAGATGAGATCGTTGAGAAACGGGGCGTTTTCCATATCCTCATCGGTATGGCGGTTGGGCAGTGTCGCCAGATGATCGACGAAGGCAAGCTTGCCCTCCACGCCGAATTGCACACTCGGCGGTACGGCTGCCGGATCGTCGAAAGCGCCTGCGGCAATGGCGACGCCATCCGGGGCTTCATAGGTCAGCGGCGTGCCGCAATCGCCGCAGAAGCCGCGCCTGACATGATTTGATGACTGGAAATATTTCAGCGCTCCCCGTGTCCAGACGAGATCGGCGCCGCGCGTGGAAATCAGCGGCGCATAATAGGCTCCAAACGCCTTCTGGCACATGCGGCAATGGCAGATGGAACTGTCTTTCAGCGCGCCCTCGACACGAAAGCGGATCGCACCGCATTGGCAGCCGCCGGTATGGACCGTGTCCGACATGGCTATCGCTCCTCCCTTTCCACTTCGAGCCAGTTTTCCAGTTTCAGCCCGGAAACACGCGAAAATTCGCGGATATTGTTGGTGACGAGAACCATATCCAGCGCGCGCGCATGGGCAGCAATAAACAGGTCATTCGAGCCGATCATCCGCCCCTGCCGTTCCAGGGTGGTCCGAATCTCTGCATAGTGACGGGCCGCCAGATCATCATAGGCAATGACGGTAATCCGTTCCAATACCCCTTCAACCCGACGTGTGAGCCGCTCGGAGCCTCTGCCTTCTATGCCAAACAGGATTTCAGACAGGGCAATAGAACTCAGGCAAATATCGTCATGCTTGAGGTCATGGACAATGTCAGCCGCTCTGCCCATCGGATTTCGCACCACATCCGAGATGATGTTGGTGTCGAGCATGTAGCGCGCGGTTATCATAGATCGACCGCTCTCGGTGGTGGTTCAGCCAGATCAAAATCGGGGAAATCCTCCTCGACAGGCGGTTGGCTGCGCAGCCAGTCGACAAGATTTTGTGTCTTGTCAGTGAGGGGCTCCAGAATGATCCGGTCGCCCTCCTTGCGCATGATCACCTCATCGCCGGGAAAGTCGAATTCAACGGGAATGCGCACGGCACGATTACGACCGTTCTTGAACACCCGCACATGTCTTTCCTGTGTTGCGCTCATTGTCGCCTCCCTCAACTGCCTTGATCAAGTATAGGCATAGGCCTTAGCATATGCCATTTAACCGAAGCCTGCAAATCACCGTTTCATCTCCCATGTGGTCACCCGCTCGCCGGTCTCCTTGTCCTTGCCGTCCTTGAGCTGAATGCCTTTTGCGGCGAGATCGTCGCGGATCTTGTCAGCCTCCGTGAAGTTTTTCGCTTTCAGCATTTCAAGGCGCATATCGACCAGAGCCTGAATGGCGGCTTTCAGATCGTCGCTCACCTCGGCCTTTTTCGGCAGCACGCCGAGCAGGGCGGCGCTGGCGGCAAAGATGCCCAGCTTTTCCGGATTGGCATTGGCTTCGCTGGCCAATCCATGCAGGGCCTGAACGGCGGCGACGGTGTTGAGATCATCTGCCAAAGCCTCCAGAATGCAGCCATCCGCAGACATGTCGGTATCTTCGGCGGTTGGCCATTTTGCCATCAGCCGTTCGGCTTCCTCCAGCCGCTTCACCGAAAAATCGATCGGCTCGCGATAATGGGTCATCAGCATCGCAAGACGCAGCACTTCACCTGGCCATTTTCGCCCGCCGAAAGTCTCCGTGTCCAGCAATTCGTTGATGGTGACAAAATTGCCGTCCGATTTGGACATCTTCTTGCCCTCCACCTGCACGAAGCCGTTATGCATCCACACATTGGCCATGACCTCGGTGCCGTTGGCGCAGCAAGATTGGGCGATCTCGTTTTCGTGGTGCGGGAAGATCAGGTCCAGCCCGCCGCCGTGGATATCGAAAACCTCGCCGAGATAGCGTTTCGACATGGCCGAGCATTCGATATGCCAGCCCGGACGCCCACGGCCCCAAGGGCTGTCCCAGCCGGGCTCGTTGTCGCTGGAGAGTTTCCACAGCACGAAATCGCCGGGGTTTTTCTTGTGTGCCTCGACGGCAATGCGGGCGCCCGCCTGCTGCTCATCCAGATTGCGTTTGGAAAGCTGGCCGTAAGCCGCCATGGATTTTGTATCGAACAGCACTTCGCCGTCCGCCACATAGGCATGGCCCCTGGCGATCAAGGTCTGGATGATATCAATCATCTGCTGGATATTGTCGGTGGCCCGCGGCTCGACGGTGGGCGGCAGGCAGCCCAGCCGCGCGACATCGGCGTGGAACTGATCCGCCGTCTTTTGTGTCACTTTGGCGATGGCGTCATTTAGCGGCAGAGCGGGAAAATCGCGCAAGGCCCGCGCATTGATCTTGTCATCGACATCGGTGATGTTGCGGGCATAGGTGACGTGCGTTTCGCCATAAATGTGCCTCAGCAGTCGATAGAGCACATCAAACACGATCACGGGGCGGGCATTGCCGATATGGGCATAATCATAGACGGTCGGGCCGCAGACATACATGCGCACGTTCTTGTCGTCGATCGGGGTAAAATCGACCTTGCTGCGTGTCAATGTATTGTAAAGCTTGAGGCCCTCGGCCATGGCAGTCTCCAGACGTGATGATACCCGGCTGGACCGGAGCGTTTGTCATCTGGGACTTGTTCAGGAGACGAAAACGGCCGGGCCAGCGAATGCGCTAGCGAATAATGATCCGGCAAATGATGCAGGTGCTCGTTTTCATGGGAAAACTTATGGCGCGCTCTCCTGCTTCGGTCAAGGGGTGCTGCATGGAATGGGGAAGATTGTTGCTGAATGCCGTGTGACTGGACAAAATCATGCTCTTGCCATCTTGTGACGCCATAGCAACACATCTTGACCGCCCGCTATGTTTCTGGAGCCCTTCATGTCTAGACCTCGCGCCGCTGCCCATCGCAGTCTGACCCTCGCGCTGCTGATGGCGTCTGCCTTGATCTTGCCATCATGGGCTATGGCGGAGGGCGGCGAAACAGTGGCCACCCCCTGGGGGGAGATCGCGGCACCCCAGCCGCCCGCCACGGTCTGCGCGACTCTCAAAGCCAGCTATCGCTCGGTGCACGGCTCTCTTGATGCCGTCGATGCCGATGGCAAGACCACCCATCCCGATCAGGCCCGGCTGCAGCAGGCCATCGACAGCTGTGCCGCCGGTGCGGTGAAACTGACCATGGGCGTCAATGGCGAGGACGGTTTTCTGACCGGCCCTTTGCAGTTGAAAAGCGGCGTCTCGCTCTGGGTGGCAAAGGGGGTGACGCTTTATGCCTCGCGTGACCCGAAAGACTATGACACGGGCGAGGGCGATTGCGGAACGGCCAACCATTCAACGAAAAAGACCTGCAAGCCGCTGATCGAGATGAAAGATACGGTCGGTTCCGGCCTGATCGGTCACGGCCGGATTGACGGGCGCGGCGGTTCGCTGCTTCTGTCGGGCGAAAATGCCGGCAAGCGGTCCTGGTGGGATGTCGCCTATCAATCGAAACAGGGGCTGCATCAGCATGTTTTCCGGCTGGTGCAGATCGACGGCGGCAAAGACATCACCCTGCATGATATAACACTGCTCAACAGCCCGAATTTCCATGTCGCCATGGATGGAGTGAAGGGGCTGACGGCATGGGGCATCACGATCCTGTCGCCCTCTGCCGTCTACAGCAAGCCCGGCTATACCTGCCCGGACGGCACGACGCCGGACAAAATGACCCCCGCCACCTGCTTTACCCCGGATACGGTGAAAAACACCGATGGCTTCGATCCCGGCCAGTCATCGCAGGTGCTTCTGGCCAATAGCGTCATCAGCACCGGCGATGACGATGTGGCGATCAAGGCCGGTGACGGTCCGTCTCGGCATATGGTCTTTGCCCATAATCACTTCTATTACGGTCACGGTTTTTCCATCGGTTCGGAAACCGCAGGCGGGGTCGAGGATATTCTGGTCGACGACCTGACCATGGATGGCGGCGACAGCCCTCTAAGCCGTGGTTTGCGGCTGAAATCGGACCATGTTCATGGCGGGCGGGTGAAGGATGTGGTGTTCCGCGATATCTGCATGCGCAACGAACCCTATCCTCTGGTTTTTGACACGCGCTATACCGATGCCGAGGGCCCGGCGAAGCCGGATTTCACCGGCATCGTGCTCAGACAGTTTCACGATACCGGTTCGAAGCGGTTTCACGGCGGAAAAATCGTCCTCAACGGCTTCAGCAACGGCGCGAGTGTGTTGCCGGTCGATCTGACGCTGGATGGCGTGGTGTTTGATGGCGAGCCGCCGCAACTGACCGGATCGGCAAATGGGAAAAATGCCGTTCCCGCGCAAAATGCCCGCCTCACGCTCGGTCCGGGACCGGTCAGTTTTTCGGCAAAGCTTGTCAGTGACCCGGCCCACAATTTTATGGTGAGCGGCAAGATCACCGATCTTATGCGCCAACCGGCTGATTGTGCCCAGAGGTTCGTCGCTCTCTCCGACCTTACGGATGCCGCGCCTTGAGAAGAGCCTTTGTCATACCGGGGTCATTTATCGAGGAAAAGAAGGGAAAAGCCTGAAAGAAAAGGGCAAAGGTAAATTTCATGTTGATTGTCACCGGTCGCTGTCTATGTACTGGACCGGCTGGATGAGAGAAAGGCAAAGAGGCAAGAATGCAGTTTGAAAAAACGGAACTGCCCGGTGTGCTGCTGATCACACCGAAAAAGTTTGGCGATGCGCGCGGTTATTTCATGGAAACCTTTCGCGCCAGCCTGTTTGAGCAAGAAGCTGGTCCCTTCCACTTCGTTCAGGACAACCGCTCCTTCTCCGCCGAGAAAGGCACAGTGCGGGGCCTGCATTTCCAGCTCAATCCCAAGGCGCAGGGCAAGCTCGTTTCCTGCACGGCAGGTGCGCTGCTTGATGTCGCCGTGGATATTCGCAAGGGCTCGCCCACCTATGGTCAGCATGTCGCGGTGGAGCTGACACCGGAGAATGGCTGCCAGCTTTGGGTGCCCCCTGGCTTTGCCCATGGGTTTTGCACACTAAGCCCCGATACAGTGATCAGCTATAAGGTGACCGACTATTACAGTCCCGACCATGATCGCGGCCTGTTGTGGAACGATCCGGAGATCGGTATCGACTGGCCGGTTGTCGCTGAAAAGGCCATTTTGTCCGATAAGGATAAGATCCAACCCCGGCTTGCCGAGCTGGACACCAATTTCAAATTTTGAGTGATTGCTTTTTTGCAACGGTTTCAAAGGAGATGTGGATGCGCGTATTGGTCACCGGCGGCGCCGGTTTTATCGGATCGGCGCTGGTACGCCATCTGGTGCTCGACAAGGGATATGAGGTGCTGAACCTCGACAAGCTCACCTATGCCGGGACGCTGACCTCGCTGACCGCGGTCGAGACCAATCCGCTCTATCGCTTCCTGAAAGCAGATATCTGTGATGGCGTCGCCGTCAGCGCCGCTCTCGCCAGCTTCCGCCCGGACAGGATCATGCATCTGGCCGCCGAAAGCCATGTCGATCGTTCCATCACCGGCGCGAAAGATTTCGTCGAAACCAATGTGCTTGGCACCTTCACCATGCTGGAGGCCGCGCGCGCTTATTGGCAGGGGCTGGAGGGCGAGGATAAGGCGCGCTTCCGCTTCCTGCATGTTTCCACCGATGAGGTCTATGGCTCTCTGGGTGACGATGGCCTGTTCAGTGAAACCACCCCTTACGATCCAAGCTCGCCCTATTCGGCCTCGAAGGCTGCCTCTGATCATCTGGCCAAAGCCTGGGCGCGCACCTATGCCATGCCGGTTCTGGTGTCGAACTGCTCCAACAATTACGGGCCTTTCCATTTTCCCGAAAAGCTCATTCCGCTGATGATCCTCAATGCGCTGGAGGGCAAGCCTTTGCCGGTCTATGGCAAGGGCGAGAATATCCGCGACTGGCTCTTTGTCGAGGATCATGCCCGCGCGCTTGATATCATCGTCGAGCGCGGACGCATCGGCGAGACCTATAATGTCGGTGGCCGCAACGAGCGGCGCAATATCGATGTTGTGAAACGTATCTGCGCTCTGATGGATAAACTGCATCCGGCAGGCGCACCGCATAACAGTCTGATTGACTACGTCACCGATCGGCCCGGCCACGATGCCCGCTATGCTATCGATGCGACGAAGCTGGAAACGGAACTGGGCTGGAAGGCTCAGGAAACCTTCGAGACCGGCATTGAAAAGACGGTGAAATGGTATCTGGACAACGAGTGGTGGTGGGCCCCGTTGCGCAAAGGCTATGACGGAAGCCGTCTTGGTCTTTTGAAGACGGGAACGGGCCGATGAGCGGCGTAAGGCGCATTCTCGTCACCGGACGCGAAGGCCAGGTGGTGCAGGCGCTGATCGAAAAGGCAAAGGCGCGCGCAGACATCGAACTGATCGCGCTTGGTCGGCCCGATCTCGATCTCGCCTCAATTTCAAGCCTCGCGCCTGCCGTTGACAGGGTAAATCCTGATCTCATCGTCTCGGCGGCCGCCTATACCGCGGTCGATCAGGCAGAAAGCGAAGAGGCACAGGCGCTTGTCGTCAATGGTGCGGGGCCGGGCGAACTGGCGCGCATTGCGGCAGCGCGCGCCATTCCCATCGTGCATCTGTCCACCGACTATGTCTTCGACGGGGAAAAAACATCGCCCTATCTCGAAACCGATCCGGTCGCGCCGCTCGGGGCCTATGGTCGTACCAAGCTCGCCGGCGAAAGGCTGGTTTCTGCCGCCAATGCCGATCATGTCATATTGCGCACGGCCTGGGTCTACAGCCCTTTCGGCAAGAATTTTCTCAAGACCATGCTTCGGCTGGCGGAAACCCGCGACGGGCTCAATGTCGTCGCCGACCAGCATGGCAATCCGACTTCGGCGCTGGATATTGCCGATGCGGTTCTTTCCGTGGCGGACAATCTGCTGTCCTCCGACAAGCCGGATCTGCGTGGCGTCTTCCACATGACCGGCAGCGGGGAGGCCAGCTGGGCGGATTTTGCCGCCGAGATTTTCCGGATTTCGGCAGAAGCGGGTGGGCCATCGGCACAGGTCTCTCCCATCCCGTCGAGCGCTTATCCGACGCCAGCAAAGCGTCCGATGAATTCCAGGCTCGATTGCGCAAAACTTGCAGTGTGCCATGGCGTGCAACTGCCGGACTGGCGGGTCTCAACCCGGCTAGTCGTCGAGCGGCTCACGACTGAAACCATCTGATCAACAATGTTGGAGAGCAGCATATGAAAGGCATTATTCTGGCAGGCGGCAGCGGCACGAGGCTTCATCCGATGACGCTGGTCACCTCCAAGCAGTTGATGCCCGTCTATGACAAGCCGATGATCTATTATCCGCTGTCGACGCTGATGCTGGCGGGTATTCGCGACATCCTGATCATCTCGACGCCGAAGGATCTGCCAAATTTTCAGGCACTGCTTGGCGACGGTTCGAAATGGGGCCTGTCGCTGAGTTATGCGGAGCAGCCCTCGCCGGACGGTCTGGCGCAGGCCTATATCATCGGCGCCGATTTCGTCGGCTCCGACAATTCCTGCCTGATCCTTGGCGACAACATCTTTTACGGCCATGGCATCAATGCGCTGTTTCGCAGTGCCAGCGCACGAACCGAAGGCGCCACCGTCTTCGCCTATCACGTTTTCGATCCGAAACGCTATGGCGTGGTGGAATTCGACAAAGATATGAAAGCCATTTCCATCGAGGAAAAACCGGAAAATCCGAAATCCAACTGGGCGGTGACCGGGCTTTATTTCTATGACAAGGACGTGGTCGACATTGCCGCCGATCTCAAACCTTCGCCGCGCGGCGAACTGGAGATCACCGATGTCAACCGCATCTATCTGGAGCGCGGCAAGCTGAGCGTTGAACAGATGGGCCGCGGTTATGCCTGGCTCGACACCGGTACGCCCGACAGTCTGCTGGAAGCTTCGGAATTCGTTGCCACGTTGGAGCGGCGCCAGGGCTTCAAGATCAATTGCCCGGAAGAGATTGCTTATCGGCTTGGTTTCATTGATGCCAATGCACTTGAATCCCTGGCAAAGGCCTATGGCAAAAGCACCTATGGCCGCTATCTGGCCGGGCTGCTGCTTTGATCGTGCCGCAACGGATCGCACCATCGATCACCCGGGCAGGATCAGGGGCCTGAGATGACGGATGGAGAGGCTGCGACGGTGTTCGCCCTGACTGGGGAGGCGGTGCGCGGCCTTTCCGGCCATCCCTTCATGCTGACAGTTCATGATCCGGCTGGTGTCCTGCCGCCGCTGACGCGCCTGCAACTGATCCGGAAGGGACGCGAACCATCCGCGCTGGACCGGTCCCTGATTGTCCGGGGAAGGGGATGTTTTTACGGCTTCATGCCGGACGATCTCGTGGCGGTGCGTCTGCCCGGCCACTGCACATGGCAGGAGAAACAGGCTCCCCGGTTTCATCTGCGCCGACTGACGCTTGGTGAAACGGTCCTTCGGGTCTTGTTGCGGCGTCCGCGCATGGCACTGATCCTGTTCGATCTTTTACGTCACGGCAATCTCAAGGGGGTGGCCTATCGCCTGGTGCGTGCTTATGAAAGCCTGAGCGCGCCTGCCTATGGCGACTGGCTCTGGGCGAGGGACCGGTCTTTGTCTAAGGCCGATGTGGCGACACCCTCAGACATTGTTGCCGACCCTGTCTTCTTACCCCTTGTGCTGGTGACTGTTGAGGGCGATCGTGCTCTGACGCCTGCGGCCCGGGCAGCGCTGCAAAGCCAACAGGTGACGGCGCATCGTCTGGTCGAGACCCATGCTCTTTTTGCGGCAGGGGTGGCGGCGCAAGCCGAGGGCAGGGAGGTCTTCTGGCTGCGTCTGCCTGCCGATGCGGTTCTCCAGCCGGATATGCTGGAAAAAACCATTGCCGTGATGGCCGCTCATCCCGACGCCGCCGGGGTCTATACCGATGAAGACTGCCTGACGCCTGATGGTAAACGACATACTCCCTTTTTCAAACCGGCCTGGAACGAGCCGCTGGCCGCTTCCGGCTGGCTGCCGCTGGAAACCTGTCTCTTCCGGCTGTCGATGCTGCCGCAGGATGTTGATCCTGCAACGTATCCCGCTCATGATCTCGCCTTGAAAGCCGCTGAAAAAGGGCCGATCCTGCATGTGCCGGAGGTGCTGGTTTCAAGAGGCCGAACGTCTTTGAAAAAGCAACGCCCGCCCGCCGCAGCGCGGGTCAGGCGCGCGCCCCCGGTCAGCGTCATCATTCCCACCCGCGACCGGGCCGATATGCTCAAGGCCTGCCTCACCGGGCTTTACAAGCGCACCGATGCCGATGCACTCGATGTGATCGTCATCGACAATGACAGTTGCGAAGCGGAAACCCATGACGTGCTGCACCGGTTTGCAGCAGAGCACGGTCTGCGACACCTGCCGATGGCGGGCGCGTTCAATTTTTCCCGCGCCTGCAATCTGGGTGTCGCCGAGGCGCGCCATGAGCATGTTCTGCTGCTCAACAATGATGTCGAGCCGACAGAGCCACATTGGCTATCGTCTATGGCCAAGGAGCTTTCCGATCCGCGTATCGGCGCTGTCGGGGCATTGCTGCTCTTTGCCGATGGTTTTGTCCAGCATGGCGGGGTGACGCTTGGGGCCGGTACGGTTGCCCGGCACAGTTTTCACTTCCACCATCCTGAGGGTGGCGAGGATTTCGGCCTGCTTGGCGAGCGGCGCGATGTGTCAGCGGTGACCGCCGCCTGTCTGCTGACACGCCGCAGCCTGTGGGACGCTGTGGGAGGCATGAACGAGACCGATCTGCCTGTCGCCTTCAACGATGTCGATTATTGCCTGAAACTGCGCGAGCAGCATTACCGCGTGCTTTTTACCCCTGAAGCGCGCCTGATCCATCATGAGTCCGTTTCACGCGGGCGCGACGATACGGCGGAAAAACGCGCCCGCTTTGCCCGTGAGGAAGCCTATATGGTGCGACGCTGGCAGGATATTCTCCGCAACGATCCCTTCTATCATCCGAGCCTGTCGCTGTCGGCTGCCGATTATACGCTGGAAGCGATCGGCAGGCCGCCTGTGGCGCGGCGGGGCGGATGAACATGGGCCTTATGCAGACATTCCGCCAACTGCTGTTGCCAAGGCCAAAACGCAAGCCGCATCCCCGTATCATAGCGATGTCAGCGGTGGCCCGCATTCTGGTTTTTGGCCGAATGCCCAATCCGACCTTCGATTATTATCTGGCGGCCAGACTTGAGGCCGAGGCCATGCCACCTTTCGAGGTGCATGACATTCGCCGGTTTGATCCTGAAACGCTTGAGGCAGAGGGCAGTCTGGTGATCATCGTCCGCTATGCCTCGCCAGCCCTGCTGCGCTGGATTGCGGCACAGGATGAGAAGCTTGCCGGTGTCGGCCTTTTGCTGGATGACGACATCGCCGCGGTGATCACCGGCCGGGAGGCTGATCCCGGCTACCGGTTTTTCCTCTGGTATCGCGCCGTCTGGCCGCTTTACCGGCTGAACCGGCATCTCGATTGGCTGTGGCTGTCGACACCGGGCCTGAAACAGGCGCTGGGAGAGCCGGGGGCAAAGGTCCTGCCGCCCTGTCCGGCCCCGCGCTTCTGGCAAGGGCATGATGGCCGAAAACAGGGCGATGCCGTGGTGATCGCCTATCACGCCACCGGCATTCATGTCAGCGAACACCGTTTTCTGCGGCCGGTGGTGGAGCAGCTTCTGGCGCTGCGGCCCGAGATCCGCGTTGAAATCTTTGCCGGTCCAAAGGCGCAAAGGCTTTGGACCGGGCTTGATCGGGTGCAGCTCTTTGCGCCCGTATCCTGGACGGATTATCTGGCGATGGACGAAGCGCAATCGGCTGATATCCTGCTGGTGCCGCTGATGGCGTCGCGCGAGAATGCAAGCCGCTCGCCGACCAAACATATCGATGCGGCACGGATGGGGGCGGCGGGCATTTTTTCCGCCTCCGCCGCCTATGGGCCGGCTGATCCGTCCCGTTTTATCCTGCCGAATGACCCCGGGCTCTGGGTCAAGGCCATTGTCACGCTGATCGACGATGTCGCGGAACGGGCCGCGCAAGCCGAGCGTTCACGCTTTATCGTGCAGGGCCTTTTGCGTCAGGGTACCGAACCGGGGAGCGATCTCCTTTAGCCCTTCCGGGTCGAGCCTCGGATCGGAATGGGTTTTCGTATACCACGGATTGATGGCGGGATCGTCGAAGCCCAGCGTGGCGTGGCGTTCTTGCAGGGCAGCCTTTTCCCGGTCGAAGCGGGCCTTTTTCTCCGGCACCTCATCCGACCCGCGCGAGGCCGATTCGTGATGGGTGAGTGCGGCAAAGGGCGTCCAGATCACCCGGAAACCCGCTTTTCGTGCTCTCAGGCAATAATCGACGTCATTATAGGCGATGGCGAAGGTCTCTTCGTCCCATGCGCCGATGTCGCGGTAACAGTCACCGGAGATCAGCATGGCCGCACCCGTCACACAGGTCAGCCCGTTTCGGACCTTGAGCCGGTTCATCGGTCCGCCGAAATCCTCGGGCGTGTTCAGATACCAATGTCCCGCCAGTCCGCCAAAGCCGATGATGACGCCGTTATGCTGGGCCGTTCCGTTCGGATACAGCAGCTTGGCGCCGACAATGCCGGTGCCGGGATAAGACAGGCAGCCGACCATTTCCTTCAGCCAGCCCGGATCGGTGATTTCAATATCGTTGTTGAGCAGCAGAAAATGCTCACCCTTCGCCAGACGCAAACCCTTGTTGATCGAGCGGGCGAAATTGAACGCCTCTTTTTCGATCAGAATGTGCAGATTGCCATGCAGACGCCTGAGATGTTCGTAAAGATCGAGAACTGTCTTGTCGTCGCTGCCATTGTCGATGACGATGACCTCGAGCTTCGGATAATCGGTCTCGTGAAGCAGTCCGTGCAGCACCCGCTTGATCAGGTCATAGCCGTTGCGGCTCGGAATGATCACTGAAATCAGCGGCAGATCCTTGTCCTCGCCGGCAAATTGCGGCCGGTGCAGATAATCGGCCAGAGCCGGTTCCACCGTGCACTCCACGCCCTTGCGGGCAAAACTGTCGACAATCGCCTGACGGGCATTGGCGGTGGCCTTGTCGATGAAGGTGCTGGAATAGCTTTTGCCCGTCTGCCGCCAGTGATAGGCGGGATAGGGAATATGCGCGACCCTGTCCTCCGCCACCCCGTCGAGATAGCGCAGCAGCATGTCGTAATCCTGCGAGCCGTCATAACCCTGACGCAGATAGCCCAGCTCCTTCAGCCGGTCATGGCGATAAAGCGAGAAGTGATTGATATAGTTGACCCCGCTCAACAGCACCGGATCATAGGCCGGTTTCAGCATCAGCCCCTTCGGCTTGTTGGTATCACCGATGATCAGTTCATCGGTATAGGCAAACATCAATTCGGGATGCTCCCGCAGCACCCGGTGAATGAGCTTCAGGGCATAAGGCGCGATGATGTCGTCATGATCGAGAAAACCGATCCAGCGGCCCTGTGCGGCTGCAAGCCCGACATTGGTGGTCTCGGCAATGCCGCTGTTTTCCGTTTTGAACAGGCATTGGACCTGCGGTGTCGTCCTGTTCTTTTCCAGCCAGGCGCGGGTTGCGGCATCGGTGGAGCAATCGTCGACGAGGATAAGCTCGGCCCCGCCTGCCTTCTGACTGACAAAGGAGGTGAGCAGGTCATCGAGATAGCGCACAGGCGTGTTGTAGACCGGCACGATCAGGCTGAGCCAGCAGTCTGAGGTAGGCGTTTCATGAGCGGTAAAGTGTTGTGCCAGTTTGTCGGAGGTGCTGAGAAAGGCTTTCAGGCTCCTTGCACCGCCGCGTCCCAGCAGAAAGCGCGGAATCGGCAGATGAAACCGCGGAAAATTGCCGATCGTGCGAAGAACGATGTCGTCCTCCGGGGGCGTTGCGATTTTCGCCTGTTTGACGCTTGTTGCGCGAAAGGAGAAGCGAGCTGGAAACGAACTGGGATCAAGCCGGATGTTGCGGATATTGCCAAACGCGCCGACATGGACGGTGATGCAAAACCGTCGTCCTTTGGGAAGCTGGATCGTCTTGCTCTCGCGAAATCCAGTCATGGTCGGCAGATAAAGCTTGGGATCAATCTCATGATCAGCCTCAAGCTCCAGACACAGATAGGGATGACGGAGCAGCGGAAAAAACAGCACGAAATGGCCGTCATCACCTGTGGCATCCCATTGGGAAAAACCGTCATTCTGATCCCGGGAGAAAGACAGATCGTCACTGGTGCGAAGCGTAAGGGCCATGATTACGACTCCAATGCCAGCCGCCGGACCATCCGCTCCAGCACAAGACCGAAAAACAGCGAGCAGAGACCCCACATCAACACATACTGGCGGTCGAGCAGCTTGTCGCTATAGGTTGGGAAATAGGCCACCCGCATCCATTCCACCGTCTGGAACACCGGCAGCCAGGCCAGGATTTTCGTCACCTGATCCGGCAGTTTCGACGTGTCGAACAACATGCCGGAGGAGAGATAGATGAGAATCATGAACAGGGCATAGGCGGTGGCAAAAATGGGGAGAATGGCTGTGATGACACCCGCGACGATGCCGACACCCACGGCCAATAAAACGCTGGCAGAATAGGCTTCCAGAGCCTGAACCGGGTTATAGGGCCAGGGATTTTCGCCCAATACCAGCAGGATGATAACGAAAAAAAACAGGGTTAGAAGGGCGGCCACCACTTCCAGAACGGCGCGGCCCATCAGAATGTCGAGGATCTGCACCTGCGGAAAGGCAAGCATCGGCTTGTTGAGAATGATCGACAGACTCATGAAGCGCGAGACATACATGAAGAGCAGTGTCGGGATCAGCCCGGTGGCGAGAAAGATATACATGCTGTCGCCATAAGGTGCCTGACCGTGACGCAGACCGTTGATCACCAGAAGCGCCAGCATATGGGTGAGCGGCCAGAGTGCCACGACAAGGTAACCGATGCCGTGGTCGAAAAAGCGCGTGCGCATATCGCGCAGAATAACAGCCATCATGCTGTTCTTTTTCGATTTCAACGCAAACACAATGCTCGACATTTCCGGTGTCATCGTTCTTCCTGCTGATGGCGTGTTTCCTGAACCCAAGACCGCAGCCGTCTCATTCCGTCTCAAATGATCTTCTTTCGCAAATGGCCAATGCCCAGCAAGCTTAAGCCCCAGAGGCAGAGGCTTGCGGCAGCGATACCGACGATCATCAAAAAACGGTGCGGATAGCGCGGCTTGTCGGGCAGATCGGGTTGCACGAAAGTGTCGAGATACATCAATTGCTGTTTGCTGGTGAATTTCACCTGTTCCAGCGTTTGCACACTGGCGGCAAAATCCTGGGCAGCCAGCTTGTCCTCCAGCTCCTTCTGCGACAGATCGAAGGAGACATCCGCCAGACTGCGCTGTTTACTATCACTGTCGCCGGTGCCGGCCATCTGCCGGTTGAGTTCATCGATTTGCTTTTGTTTGCTGTTGATGGCCTGTTTCAGCACCTTCATCTGCGGCGCATTGGCAGAGACGAACCGGCTTTGCGACTGATATTTCTGCTGAAGGCTCAACAATTCCCCCTGCGCTGTGGCGATGAGGGTGGACAACACCGTCGAGGATGCACCGACGGACAGCACGCCGGAGGCATTTTGCGCCTGCTGCAAATCAGCGCGTGCCGTCTTCAGCCGTTCGGTTGCCCGCTGCACATTGGTTTCAGCGGTGTTGGTAACATCCCGCCAGATCCGGTCATTGATCTCGTTGATCTTGTCTTCGGAAATTGCCACCACCTGCTTCAGCAGGTTTTGCGCATCCTTGGCGCTGAAGGCCACCACCTTGACGGTGATGATGCCGCTGGTGGCGTTGATCGAAGCCGAGGCCATTTTATCCCAGTATTTGGTCATCTCCTCCGCCGTCGCGTCGTCTTCCAGACGCGATAGCGGATCGATGGAGGAATTGCCGTAGATCTTGTGCAGATCGACTCGTTTTTGCAGTGCGTCGACCATTTCCCGGCTGGTGATGAATTCGGCAACGATCATCGTGTCCTGGGCGATCATCGCCGAGGGAATGCCGGTGGCCTTGCCGATCTGGTCGCGGCCGAGCGCAATCGAGGAGGTGCCAAGGGTAAAGCGGGTTTCCGATTCATATTTGTCGGAGGCGATCAGGCCGTAATAGACAAGTCCGAACAGAATCGGCAGCACCAGCAGTATGGCAACGCTTGCCATGTTCAGCCGATTGAGCAACACCTCCAGCGGGCGCGGCCTCAGCCCTGCGGCCTTGAACAGCTTGCTGCGGTTGGAGGTGGAAAACCGCAATTTGCGCGCCGCGACCGAAAGCCGCGCGGCAATATCCTGACTGCGGGTCAGCGGCTCGCCATCGGTCTGATGCTTGAAGGGTTCTGCCATGGGCCGTTTACACTTCCGGTTATCGGTTGAGCCTGTAATAGGCCGCGATTGCATCTCCAACCTTGTCAAAGACGATCAGTCTGCCATCAACAAGCACCATGCCTTTCTGGCAATAATTCTCGATGGTTTCCATACCATGGGATATCATGATGATATCGGCATTCTGACGGCGATTTTCAAAGGCGATCTGACAGCGTTTCTGAAACCGGGCGTCGCCGACTGCGGTGATTTCATCGACGAGATAGCAGTCGAATTCGATGGCCATGGACAGGCCGAAGGCCAGACGCGCCATCATGCCAGAGGAATAGGTGCGTACCGGCGCATAGATATAATCGCCAAGCTCGGCAAAATCCTCGACGAATTCCGAAACCCGACGAACATTTTCGCCATAGGCGCGGGCGACGAAATGCAGATTGTCGCGCCCGCTCATATTATAATGAAACCCTGACGCAAAGCCCAGCGGCCATGACACCCGGCAGTTTTTGCGGATGCGGCCGCTATTGGGCAGCATCGAGCCGGAGATCATCCGCATGGTCGTCGATTTGCCAGCGCCGTTCACGCCGAGCAGTCCATAGGAATAGCCGGCGAGAAACTCGATCGACACATTGTTGAGGATGATCTTCTTATGGTCCTGGGTTTTGAAATGTTTCGATACATTGGTAAACCGGATCATGTTTTTTCCCTCAAAGACGGTGGTCTTCAACCGAGGCCCAGATCAACATGGCCGTACACCAGGTGATTGCCAGCGTGAGGAACACCATGAAGGGCGAGAAGATACGGAGCGGATAAAGCGATTCCTCCGGCAGCGCCGGGTGCACGAACACAACCACATAAAGCGACTTGCGCAGGCTATCGGCCAGCGCCTGGCTGTAGAGCTGCTGCGACGCCTCATAAAGCTTTTCCGCCACCATTCGGTCTGTTTCAAGCCGGCTGAAGGTTAAAAGAACACGCGAAAGGCTTTCATTCTTGCCGCCGGTCATCTGGGCTTTCAGATCTTCAATCTGCTTGTCCAGACTTTTGCGGGTCAGTTCAAGCTGCTCGAAGGCTGGCCCCTTCGTCGCATTCGATTGTCTGGCGACATATTCGCGCGTTTCCACATCCAGTTTCTTGGCAATTAGCCCGGTCATCAGCTTGCCGATCTGTTGGGCCTGGATTTCGGGACTGTAAAGGCCGGATTCGGTCTGAAAGCGATTGAGTGCCTCAAGGGAGGCCTGATATTTTGCGCCGGATTGTTTGACTTCGTCCTGATAGCCCTTCAGGGCGTCTTCACGGGCGCGCAGCGACAGTTGGTTGATCAGGATTTCGCTCTCGGCGATTACGGCATTGGCCAGTTTCAATGAGTCCTGCGGCGAAAACGTTCTGACTTTCAGGGTGATGATGCCGGATGAGGCGTCAATATAGGCTTTGACCTGCTGTTTCCAGTCGTCAAGAAAGTCCTCGCGTGTTTCGTTGCGGCTGATGCGTGACAGGAAGTCTACGCCGGGACGGTCGAAAATCGCCCGATAATCGATCTTTGGCTGCAGCCGGTCCAGCATCTCATTCGACTCGATGAAACTTGCAACGATTTGCGCATCCTGCGTTGCCGCCGACATGCTCAGCGTGTTGCTGTCCGACATTTTCGTGTCGTTGTGATCCATGGAGCGCACGGCAAAACGCGCCTCGACGGTATATTGGTCAGAGGCGATGAAAGCGAAATAAAGGGCGCTGACAAAAAAGGGTACCAGAACCAGAAGCACAAAAGAGATCAGCCGATAGGGCGGAGATCCCTTCGGCTGCGGACTGCCGCCTGTATCCGATGTGGCAATACGCTCATAGGTGACATCGCTTGAACGCGCGCGGGCAAGATCGCCGCGATGGACCGGAAAAATGGACCGCAGCAGACCAAGGCCCGGAAGCTTGCCGCGCGTCTCCTTCAGGCGGCTGTCATCGATATATTTGTCACGCATGGGCGTCGATGCCTGTCTGGCTTTTCATGGAGTCGGCGATGGCCTCATTGACATAATGGTAGAGAATAAGATCCTGTTCGATCAGATGTTCCGCCGCCGGTAGCGCCCGCAATCGATCGGCCAGTGCCTGGAGCGGCGTGTGCTGCGTCCAGACGGGCATGTCGTCGCCACCGAGACCCGTCAGTTCCGACAGGCTCTCATTGAAATCATGGGCGTCATTGGCCACGATGGCAAAGCGTGACAGAAGATCGATGGCTGGTGCCACATCCATGCGACCGGTGAGCTGTTCCGGCGTGTTGGTTGCCAGTTGCCGCGTCATCGGCGAAGCAAGCACATTGCGCAGCGCCGGTGTCGCCTTTTTGATCAGCATGTTGAGGCGTGCCGAATTTTCGAGATCGACCTCCTGAAAAAGATCGGCAGCCTGCGACAGGATCATCCGGTCCCGCTCGCCGAGAAAGCCCGTGGGCAATTGCGGCAGACGTTTCAGGATGAAGAGACGGGTCGCCATCTCGTAATAGGGATCGCATATATGAATGGCGGCCTTGAACCCGCTATCGAGGAACTCTTCATAATTGCGCATCAAAAGCCGCCCGCTCAGATAGATCGAACTCACATTCGAAAGATGAAAGGCTTGCAAGGCAGTTTCATGACCATAGCGTTCGACCGAGGCCAGACCGTAATCAAAATGTCGCGCCATATAGCGGTCGAGCTTGTCGAATGGCACGAGCCGCGTCTCCAGCCGGATGAGCTTGATATCTTTCACCGCATCGGGACGGCTGCGCTGGTAGATCAGGATGCCGGTCGCCTTGTCCCTTATCATCAGGCTGTCCATGGCGGCAAGACCGGCAATCCGCTCTTCTGTCAGAAGAAAACCGACCAACCCGCTCTGATGCCGGCCTGAGACGACCACTGCGGGTTTTTCCTGGTCGCATATCACTTCGGCGATCGGCTGGTCTCTATCATAAACGATAATAACTGGCTGTTCGGAAAAGCCATCGGGGATGAAATAGCCTTCAAGACGATCGCCCTGATCGTATTCTATGTTGAAAAGCACATGTTCACCTGTTTTCGCTCTTCCAGACAACGCCGTGCGTTGGATGAACACACAAAGGAGGCTGTGGCACCTTTAACCTGCCAACGGCTCTTCACCTGAAATCCTGCCGATCCGCTGAGACCGATATCATGCTCTGCTCAAGCCCCGTCAAATGCGATTGAATTGAGGGCCTGTGCGAGAGTATAGTAGATAAAACAACAGACTACATGCCATGGTGGCGGAGGGCGTGCAATGCCGTTACGCCTGTTTTTCACATCTCGTCGGTCTTGCGGCAGAAAACGGAAAAACAAGGGCCGCCGGAATGGGCTGGTTCTTCCTGAAGAATGGTCACTTCATCATAACCGAATGCCTTGAGCAGCATCAGAATATCGTCACGATGCATCCAGTAGTGCCGATCCTTCATGCCGCCGCAGAAGGAGGCATTGGCGTTGGCCATATAATAGCTGCGTTCATAATAGCGCACTGTGTGGCCATCGATATTGTGGTCATGCACCTTGCCGCTGAATGGGCCGCGCCGGATATCCTTTTCCGGCATGGCGGTCTCGGAGAAATAGTGGGTCCACAAAAACAATGCCTTCGACCGCTTCGCCAGTCTCTGCAGCAAAAGGGCCGGGTCGTGCATATGATAGAGAACGCCGCAGGCAAAGGCCAGATCGTAGGTTTCCTCGTGCCGGGCGAGCCATTCCTGAATGTCGCCAAGCAGGAAGTTGGCCCGATCGATGTTCAGAATCTGTTTGGTGACGAGGCAGCGCAGAAAGCAAAGCTTGTTGGCCTCGATCGCGTCGATGCGCGCCGGACCTCTGGCGTTGATGATATGCGTATGCATGCCCTCAAGCGGACCAGCTTCCAGCACCGTCCTGCCGTCCAGCGGACCGAAACGGTCCAGTGCCTCGACAATGCGCTGGTCGGCGAAGAGAGGATGCGTTCCTGCCGTCAGCCCGAGCTCTTGCGGAAAACAGGAATTCCAGCCTTCCAATATGTCGATAGCATTCTGCGGATCAGGCATCTGATGCACATATTGATCAAAGTTGCCCTTGCTCTCGCGGCTCGCATGCCGGGACGGCTTTTGAAAAAAATTGATGATACTCATCTGCAATTCCTGTCTAAAGAGCCCGGAGCATGGTGGGTGCCTTTGCATTCAAGAAGAAGATACCCCATGCGGCATGATAAAAGCGAAAGCGAGGCGCTCATTGATCGCATTCCATACAATCCGTTTCAGCTCATCCGGTCCTTTTGGCGCGATAAGATCAGACGGCACAGAGCCACCCTGCACTTATCCCACAAAAGCGATAGGGTCCGATATCATTTTCCAGTGACATCCCCTGTTAAGTTCATAAAGTGGGCAAAGCATGGCATGGTATGCACCGCAAAGGCAATGATTGCAACAACACTCACATAGAGCGTGCATTGCAGCAAAAAAGGCCTGACACCACACAAAAGCGTGATTATGTGCTCTGCACTGCATCCATGATAAACACGACAGCATCGTGCGTTTTATCAATCGCACATAAGATGCTGTAACGCTCTAACTCTTTGTTTTTAGACAGTTCCGGACGGAAAGCCGTTTCACACTTTTCGCGGGACAATGCTCTAAAGCATGTTTCGGCTTATCAGCCTCAGTCAACATGCGTTAAGCCTTTGTTTTTTCGTAAGGACGTTATCGTTTTATTAAGAGCAATAAAACGCGACATGCTTTAATGGTCGTAATCGACCATCCGGTTTTCCCGTACAATAAAGAGCTTGCCGGTGTCCTTCTGGTTGGGCCCGGCAAGGGGCAGCAGGCTTCGGGCTATGTCAGATGGATGCGGCAGGGTATCGGGGTCTTCGCCCGGCATGGCCTGTGCCCTCATGGCGGTGCGCGTGGCACCCGGATCGATCGCAATCACCCGCAAAGGCAGGCGCTGCGTTTCTGCCGCCCAGGTGCGCGCCAAGGCTTCGACGGCTGCCTTCGACATGGAATAGGGGCCCCAGAAGGGGCGGCACTTGCGCACCGCTCCCGATGACAGGATCAGGGCGCGGCCCTGATCTGATTTTGTCAGCAACGGTTCGAGCGAACGGATGAGCCGCCAGGTGGCCGTCACATTGATGGTCATCACCTTTTCAAACACCTTGGCCTCGACATGGGCCAGCGGCGAGATGACGCCGAGCACACCGGCATTGGCGACAAGAATGTCGAGCTTGCCCCAGCGCTCGAAAATCGAGCCGCCCAGCGCATCAATTGCCGCCATGTCGGCAAGATCGAAGGGTACCAGCGTTGCGCTGCCGCCTGCGGCCTTGATCGCATCGTCCAGCTCTTCAAGGCCACCGACCGTGCGGGCGCAGGCAATCACATGTGCGCCTGCCTTTGCCAGTTCCAGTGCGGTGAAATAGCCTATGCCGCGCGATGCGCCGGTCACCAGCGCGATCCGGCCTTTCAGGTCCACCTCCGTCGTCATCGCACCTGCCTCAGCCGTTGCTCGCCAGAACCGAGACCCGACGGCCCATTTTCTCGCCTTCCTTGTCGAGAAGCCGGGTCGGATAATCGCCAGTGAAATAATGGTCGGTGAACTGCGGATTGTCGGGATTGCGCGCTTCGCCCCCGACAGCCTTGTAGAGCCCGTCGATCGACAGGAAGGCCAGCGAATCGGCACCGATGAACTTCGCCATCGCCGCCTCGTCGGCATATTGATTGGCGAGAAGCTTGTCGGCGTCGGGCGTGTCGATGCCGTAGAAATCCGGATGATAGATCATCGGGCTCGCAACCCGGATATGCACTTCCTTCGCGCCGGCATCGCGGATCATCTGCACGATTTTCAGCGATGTCGTGCCGCGCACGATGGAATCGTCGACGAGAATGACGCGCTTGCCTTCGATCATCGCCCGATTGGCCGAATGCTTCAGTTTGACGCCAAAGGCGCGGA
Organism: Allorhizobium sonneratiae; assembly: GCF_023700755.1. Lineage (GTDB taxonomy): Bacteria > Pseudomonadota > Alphaproteobacteria > Rhizobiales > Rhizobiaceae > Allorhizobium > Allorhizobium sonneratiae. The sequence continues at coordinate 247,316 of NZ_JAMKOJ010000003.1, forward strand.
TCTGCTGGGTCGGCTCGATGAAGGTGCGCCCGACATAGTGATTGCGGATGATGCCGTATTCAAAGGGAATGCCGCTTGCCTGGGCATAGCCCAGCGCTGCCGGTGTGCCGCCATCGGGCACCGGCACGACGACATCGCCGTCACATGGGGCTTCCAGCGCGAGATTATGGCCCATATTTTTTCGCGTCTGATAGACATTGCGACCGCTGACCACCGAATCGGGACGGGCGAAATAGACATATTCGAACAGACAGGGGCGTTCCGGTTGCGGTCTGGCAGGTGCACGGGCATCAATGCTGATCGAGCCGTCCGGCTGGATTTCGCAGATGACAACCTCGCCATTTTTCACGTCGCGGATGAATTTCGCCCCGATAATGTCGAGTGCACAGCTTTCGGAGGCAAAGATCGGCTTGCCGTCCAGCTCGCCCATGACAAGGGGCCGGATGCCGATCGGGTCACGGGCGGCAATCAACTTGGTACGGGTCATGGCGATCATCGCATAACCGCCTTCCATTTGCCGCATGGCGTCGATGAAGCGGTCGGCGGTTGAACTATGACGCGAGCGGGCGATCAGATGCAGCACCACTTCCGAATCCGAGGTGGATTGACAGATGGCGCCGGTGGCAATGATCTGGCGGCGCAGCGTCAGCCCGTTGGTGAAGTTGCCGTTATGGGCAATGGCGATGCCGCCTTCCTCCAGTTCGGCAAACAGCGGCTGCACATTGCGCAGCGCCACTTCGCCTGTGGTCGAATAGCGGGTGTGACCGATCGAGGCCGAGCCCGGCAGTTTGGCCAGGGTTGCCGGATTGGTGTAATGATCGCCGACGAGCCCCATATGTTTTTCCGTATGGAACTGGCGTCCGTCAAAGGAGACGATGCCAGCGGCTTCCTGGCCGCGATGCTGCAATGCGTGCAGGCCGAGTGCCGTCAGCGTTGCGGCGTCCGGATGACCCAGAATGCCGAAAACGCCGCATTCTTCATGCAGCGCATCGCCATCGATGTCTTCGAGGAAGGAAGAGGAGAGAGAGTGGGTCATTGCAGCAAGCCTTTGTTCCAGACAGGGCTAAAAACTCTGCGAATGCGGAAAGTCATTGGCTTTCCGGCATCCGATCTCATCATCATAGGATAGAGTCGATGGTCTGGACCCTATCGGCCTGCCATCGTTCCGATCCTGCCCATGCCTTATTCAGCGCCACGCGTCAAATGGCTTTGCTGCCGGAACGGGTCTTTTCTCGGGATGGGTGAACAAAGCGTCATCCATTCCGCCTCAACATTCAATCTATATTACCAGTTCCGGAAGAAATGGGAACGCTGATGCCTCATGTCCAGTGCGGTACCGTTCAAGTGACAGAGCGTTCACACTCTCTGCTCCGTTCAGCCCTCAATTGCCCGTGGCGGGGGCCGCATTCTGCTGGCTCTGGGTCTCGCTCGGGCTTGGCGTCTCGCTCTGGTTTTGCGTCTGTGCCGGGCTTTCCTTGCTCGTCTTGCCAAGAATGCGGTCACGCAGTTCCGGAGCAATGTCCTTCGGCAGAACGGCTTCAAGCTTCAGTACCAGCGCATCGAGGAAAGGCTTCGACTTGGCGTCGTTCACCCAGTCCGGCCGTTGCTTGGCATCGACCAGCCAGTTCCAGAAGGCGACCGCCACGACAAGAAGCAGAATGCCGCGTGCGGCACCGAAGAGAAAGCCCAATGTACGGTCCAGCGCGCCGATGCGGCTGTCGATGATGAAATCGGCAATGCGGGACGTGATGATCGAAATGATGATCAGGGCTATCAGAAATACCGCGCCGATCGCGCCGACCATGGCGATGCGGTGATCGGTCGTGTGTTTCTCGATGAAAGGCAGGATGAAAGGATAGAGATAATAAGCGGCTGCCAGCGAGCCGACCCAGCTCGCAATCGACAGGATTTCCCGGGAAAATCCGCGGATCATCGCCAGAAGCGCTGAAAACAGCACAACGCCAATGACGATGATATCGAATATGGTTATGGGCATGGCCAACCTCTCACTCTCAGACCGCCGCGATCCTTCCCGCGTCCGCTTCTGGCGGCACTCCATACACCACGAATTCGTCAAGTAAAAGGATCATTCCGCTGCCTCCTGTTGACCTTGCCTTAACTTTGATCCGGCAATCAGCGCAACAAGATCGGGCAGGCTCTCCATCTGGCTGAGGCCGCGACCGCCTTTCGGCAGGTCGGGAGAAGACGACGGCAGCACGGCGGACGCAAAGCCGAGCTTTTCCGCTTCCTTGAGGCGCTGGGCCGTATGAGCCACAGGTCTTGCTGCGCCCGACAGGCTGACCTCACCGAAATAGACGCAGTCAGCGGGCAGTGCCACACCGGCAAGCGAAGAGACAAGTGCTGCGGCAATGGCCATATCGGCGGCGGGTTCGGCAATCCTGTAGCCGCCAGCGACATTCAGATAAACGTCGTGCTGCCCAAGCCTCACCCCGCAATGGGCCTCCAGCACGGCCAGAATCATGGCAAGACGGCTGGAATCCCAGCCGACCACGGCCCGGCGCGCGGTGCCGAGCGAGGTGGGCGCGACCAGTGCCTGCACCTCGACCAGAACCGGCCTTGTGCCTTCCATACCGGCAAAGACGGCAGCGCCGGGAGAGGCGGCATTGCGCTCGCCGAGAAAAAGTTCTGAGGGATTGGCCACTTCCCGCAGGCCCTTGTCCGACATTTCGAACACGCCGATCTCGTCAGTCGGGCCGAAACGGTTCTTCACCGTGCGCAGAATGCGGTAATGATGGCCGCGATCGCCCTCAAAATAGAGCACGGCATCGACCATATGCTCAACCAGACGCGGACCGGCGATCTGGCCTTCCTTGGTAACGTGTCCAACGAGAACCATGGTCGTGCCCGTCTGTTTGGCGAAACGGATCATCGCCTGCACGCCGGTGCGCAATTGCGTTACTGTGCCGGGGGCGGAATCGGCGGTGTCGCTCCACAATGTCTGGATGGAATCGATGATGACGAGGTCGGGCCGTTTGCCCTCCGACAGCGTGGCAATAATATCCTCGACATTGGTTTCGGCGGCCAGAAGCACGTCGGTCTCGGCGGCATCAAGGCGCTGGGCCCGCAGGCGGACCTGCGCCACCGCCTCTTCGCCTGAGACATAAATGACCCGCTGTCCTCGGCGCGATAGCGCCGCTGCCGCTTGCATCAACAAAGTGGATTTGCCGATGCCCGGATCGCCGCCGATCAGCACGGCAGAGCCGCGCACGAAGCCGCCGCCGGTGGCCCGGTCCAGTTCGTTAATGCCGGTCGGGATGCGCGGGGCCTCTTCGATCTCGCCCGAAAGCGAGGTCAGCGCCACCGGTCGGCCCTTTTTCGCCGCCTTGCCGGGGCCTGAACCGATGCCACCCATCGGATCTTCCTCGACCAGCGTGTTCCACGCGCCGCACCCGTCGCATTTGCCGACCCAGCGGCTGTGCGCCGTGCCGCAATTCTGACAGATAAACTGGGTTTTCGCCCGCGCCATGCATCAACCTTGGGGTTTGAAACCAGAACAAAAAGTGAATATTGTTCTGGGTACCTGAAAACCTGACCGGATGCAAGGGGCGGGCGGGAACCCTTATGAGATCATGTGTCAGTAACAATTCCACACGACATAGCCGCCGGTGGTGACGCCGTAGCTGGCGAAGGTTTCCTGAGCATTGGCGTAATAGGAGGCATAGACGATGCTGGGCACAATGGCGGCCTTGGCCGTGGCATACTCGTCCCAGGTGACGCCAGCCGAGGTTTCCCAGTTGTTTTCGCTTTCGGTGCCGGTGGTGTAAAGCTGCGGCGAGAGATAATCGATATCCTCATTGGCAAAGAAGCTTTGCATCAGGCTCGCCGCATCGGTGATGCCATAGGGAGCAGAATGGCTGACGGTGACCAGAACCTTCAAGCCTGCCGCTTTGGCAATGGCGAAGGATTGCGCGAAGGCACTTTCCAGTCCGCTGTCACCTTCTTCGACATCATAGGCAATGCCTTTGAAGGCCGTGCATTGGCCGCTTTGAATAGCCGAATTGATTTCTTCCAGAACCTCGGGTGTGAAGGCCCCGTTGCTATTGCCGCCGCCGAAGCAGATATAGGGCGTGCCCTGCAATTGAGCTGCGACCGGATTGCTGCTGAGCAGGGCTTGCGTCGTATCGGCCCAGCCACTGAAGGCAATGCCTGCATTGGCGCCTGATGGTGGCGTGCAGGTGCACCATGTCTGGTTCCAATAACCGATCAGGCTGTCGTTGCCATGCTGCTCAGGCTGTAAATCCGCCTTTTCATGCAGTGTTTGCAAAATTGTCATTGATCAATCCTTGTTTCTGTATCGAGCCGATCACGGTCGCTTTGGTTCTGAATGATGCACCAATCAAGGATTGAATTCTGTACCATCTGATACAGACGGTGACCTGTGTGTCACTGTCACTTTTCTTCAAGACAAGAAGCAGCTGCCCCTGTTATTTTCAATGGATGGACAGCTATTTCCTTACCCGGTTGTATCGCGATACGTCACCTCCTCTGCGCGAGGAGGTGGAGTTCTGGCGTGATGAGCGGCTGTCGGGTATGGAGTGTATGACGGCCAGTTTTTTAACCCATCGCTTTGCCCCGCACGCCCATGAGCATTTCGGTATTGGCGCGATGGAGATGGGACGCAAACGCGCCACCATTCGCGGTTGCCGGGATGTGGCCGGCCCCGGCGATCTTTATCTGATCAATCCGGAGGAAATGCACGATGCTGCCGTGGATACAGGCGGCTGTCGTTACCGGATGATTTATCCGTCTGTTTCGCTGGCGCGCTCAATCTTGAACGATGCCGGTGAGCAGTGCTTTTCCGGCACACCCTTCTTTGCCAAGCAATTGCTGTCGGACCCGGGACTGGCCATGGCCTTTTTGCAGACCCATCGCCAGTTGCAGGCAGGGGTGTCCGATCTGGAAGCGGGTGAAAGGATGTTTTCCTTGCTGACCATGATTTTTCGCCGTCATGGGCAAAGCGGCGTCGAGGTCAGGCCCTATCGCGATCATCGGGCGGCAAGGCGGCTGCGCGATTATCTCGATGCCCATTTCGCCGAGGAGGTCAGTCTTGAAGCCTTGGCCGCTAGCGTCGATCTAAGTCGCGCTCATATGATCCGGGCTTTTCGCGCCTGCTGGAATATCACGCCGCATGCTTATCAGACGCATCTTCGGGTCAGGCAGGCGAAAAAACTGATGGGCGAGGGTAGGGAGATTGCCGAGGTGGCCTTTCTCTGCGGTTTTGCCGATCAGGCGCATTTGACGCGCCAGTTCAAGACGCGCACCGGGCTCACGCCCGGACAGTATCGCCGGGCGGTTCTGGTGATTTAATCGGTGATCTCTCGTGTTCCTCTCAATGCCCGACGGGCGCTGCCGCCATTTTACGCTCCAGATATTTTGCCGTGCGCGACAGCGGATAGCAGATGGCGAAATAGATCAGCGCCACCACGCCATAGACGGTAAAGGGCTGGAAGGTGGCATTGGTGACCATGGTGCCCGCCTTGGAGAGTTCGACAAAGCCGATGATCGAGGTGAGCGCCGTACCTTTAACCACCTGCACGGAAAAGCCGGCTGTCGGCGGAATGGCGATCCGGAGCGCCTGCGGCAGGATGATCAGCCGCATCTGCTGGGCATAGGTGAGGGCCAGGCTTTTGCCCGCCTCCCACTGGCCTTTCGGCACGGCTTCGACGCAGCCGCGCCAGATTTCGGCGAGAAAAGCCGCTGTCCACAGGGTTAGCGCCACGGCCGCCGCCAGCCAGGCCGGAACGTCGATGCCGAACAGGCCAAGGCCGAAAAAGGCGATGAAGAGCTGCATCAAAAGCGGCGTGCCCTGAAAGAATTCGATAAAGCCCTTGGCAAACAGCCTCGCCGCTTTTGCGGCTGAAATTCTGAGCATCAGCAGGATCAGGCCGACAATGCCGCCGCCGATGAAGGAGACAAGCGACAGCAGCAGAGTCCAGCGGGCGGCAAGCAGGAGATTGCGGACAATGTCCCAGAGGGTGAACTGCATCATCGTGTCGTGACCTTCGGAAAAAGATGACTGCCGATCAGTGCCAGCAGTTGACGCAGGAGAATGGCGAGCAGCAGATAAAGTACGGTCGACACCGTGTAAGCCTCGAAGGCGCGGAAGGTGCGCGACTGGATGTAATTGGCGGCATAGGTCAGATCCTGCGCGGCAATCTGCGACACCACGGCGGACCCCAGCATGACAATGACCAGTTGCGACGACAGTGCTGGCCAGATGCGCTGCAGCGCCGGAATAAGAATGATCAACCGGAAGGTTTGCAGCGGCTTCAGCGCCAGCGCAGCACCGGCCTCGAACTGGCCTTTCGGCGTTGCCTCAATACCTGCACGGATAATTTCACAGGCGTAAGCCGCCAGATTGACCACCATCGCCAGATTGGCCGCTTCCATTTCCGTCAGCTTGAAGCCGATGGAGGGCAGGCCGAAGAAAATGAAGAACAACTGGATCATGAAGGGCGTGTTGCGGATCAGCTCCACATAGACGCCAACGGGTGCGGAGAGCCATTTCGGTCCAAGCGTGCGGCACCAGGCCGAAACCATGCCGAGGCTGATGCCGATCAGGCCGCCCACCAGCGTCAGTTCAACCGTGACGCCGATGCCCTTGAGAATGATTGGGTAATATTCGCTAATCCAGCCGAAATGAAACACGTAATGCATGGAACACTCCAGTCCGCGCCCCGCCTGATGATGTCAGGCGGGGGCTAAGACGCTCACGATCTTAAAGCTTGGCCGGAAGGGCCATGGCGAGCCACTTTTGCGAAATCTTGTTCAGCGAACCGTCGGCAATCGCCGCCTTGATGATCTCGTTGACCTTGGCCTTCAGTGCCGGCTCATTCTTGTTGAGGCCGATATAGCAGGGCGAGTTCTTGATCAGAAATTTCGGCTCCGGCATTTTCGGCGGGTGCTTGGCGATGATGGCGGCGGCCACGACATTGCCGGTGGCAATCGCATCGACCTGACCGGAGAGGAAGGCGGAAATCGTGCCGTTATTGTCCTCATAGCGCTTGATGGTGGCACTGGCAGGGGCAATCTTGGTCAGTTCCAGATCCTCGATGGCGCCGCGGGTAACGCCGACCGTCTTGCCGGCAAGATCGGCTGCATCCTTGATCTTCACATCGGCAGGCGCGAAAACGCCGTTATAGAAGGGCGCATAGGCATCGGAAAAGTCGATGACCTTTTCGCGCTCTGCATTCTTGCCGAGGCTGGAAATCACCAGATCGACCTTGTTGGTCTGCAGATAGGGAATGCGGTTGGCGCTGCTGACCGGCACCAGTTCCAGCTTCACCTTCATCTTGTCGGCAATCAGCTTGGCGGTGTCGATGTCATAGCCTTCCGGCTGCATATCGGAGTTGACACTGCCGAAGGGCGGAAAATCCTGAGGCACGGCAACACGCAGAGTGCCGCGCGCGGCAATGTCGCTCAGCGCATCGGCATGGGCTGCGCTGCCAAAACCGATGGCGGCGGTGATCAGGGACGCGGCAAGAAAGGCGCGACGGGCAAAATTCATGGCATGGTCCTTTTTTTCCTGGAAGGGTGGGCGGGAAGGGAAAGTGACTGGCGCAGATCGGCCAGCGGATCGGGGGTACGGGTCAGATCGAGCCCGGTTTCGACATCGTCGAGATGCTGGATGGAAAGCTCGGCAGCAGCGCTGAAATCCTCACGCTCGATTGCCTCGGCAATGCGGCAATGACCTTCATGCGATTGCAGCGCTTGCAGGTCCGACTGATAGAGCATGGAAATCAGGATCGTGCGTGCCGTCAGCGTCTGTAGCATGCCGGTCAGGATCGGATTGCCGGCAAGTTCTGCGATGCGGATATGAAAATCGCCCATCAGAAAGGTCAGCCGCTGGCGATCGCCTTCGATAATGGCATGTTTTTCATCAGCCAGATGGTCGCGCAACACCTGTTTTTGCGCATCCGTCAGCGGCGTCATATGACGCAGAAGGCCAAATTCGATCACGCGGCGTGCCGCATAAACCTGCATGGCATCGGTGGCGGAAGGCTCATGCACATACCAGCCGCGCTTGGGGCTGACATGGACGATGCCGCGCGCCTCAAGCCGCATCAACGCCTCGCGCACACGGGTGCGCGACACGGAGAAGAGTTCCGCCAGCTGGCTCTCTCCCAGCCGTGCGCCAGGCTTGATCCGCGCCGACAGGATGCTGTTCAGGATCGCGGTGTCGATGCTCTCAGGTGTTGTGCCGTTCTGTGTCTTTTCATCTTGCATACAAGATTGGTAAGCAAGTGATGTGCCAGATCGAATTAATCAAGACGCTGATAGAGCCAACTGGGTTAGCAATGTAATTTATACCACTGAAATCCAATAGTTTTCAGTGCTGATGCGGTTTTATCTTTCACGTTAAGGGACGGGGGCTTAAACTTGTCCCTTCGCTCGGCATGAGATGAAGTTGATTAAAAAATAGGCTGATTGATGGAGGCTGTCTAAAAATGAGGGTCAGTGTGCATTATATAAAAATATGAATTGGCATTTTGTTTTTTGTATTATCTTTTAAAAAAATGACTTCAATCACCTATCCGATTTTGAGTGAATCCGTGATGGATTTTGTAATGATGTTTATGTCTTTTAATTTCAATATTTTTTTTGTAGGATAATTCTATGTTTAAATTTGAAAAAGGTCCATGATACGCATGTATTTTTAAATTATAACGTTCTCCATATTCGGCGATGACAGATTTTGCGACCATAGAAATGCCATGGCCTTCATGTATCGTCGAAAATAAATGATGATAGGAGCCGCATTCCATTATACTCTTTGGACGGCGTTTTAATTGTTGAAACAAGAGGTCAATATTACGTCTTGATATACTTTTTTGCTATGCACATAAAAATCATAATGATCAAGTGTGGACAGGACGTCAGTTTCTTGAATGCCTGGGGATGATATCAAGACAAGCTGTTCAGTATAGAGTGGAATATGAATTAACGATGGAGACGTATATCCACTGCCCATAATGGCAAAATCGAGATCGTCATTCTCGATCATATTTATAAGATTCTCTGTCATTCCAAACTTGATTTCGTATCGGATGTTTGCGGATTTCAATTTTTTTATTATTTGATTAACCTTGTCGGTTGGAACAACTTCGATGAGGCCAATCTTTATATCTGAATCCTCCTTCATTGTTGCTATAGATTCTTTTATTTCGTTGATTCTGGAAATAATGTCAGATGCTCGTCGATATAAATCTTTTCCTGCCTCTGTCGGAACAATTCCGTCGTAGCTGCGATCCAGTATTGTAACGCCTAATTCGGTTTCGAGTTGTTTTATTCTAAGAGAGATACTGGATTGAACCCTGCCGAGGCGGGACGCCGCCTGGCTGAGGCTGCCTGTCTCGACGGCCGCGATAAATGCTTCAAGTTCCAAAATAGTCATATGGTGAACCATATTCTTGGTGGAGAGGGCCGGAAAGAATGACAATGCGCGGCCATCGAATTTTTCGATACCCATATTAAAATTACTCGTTTTGATAGTCTATATTTCTGCGTTAACAATTTTGCGATGCAACATGAGCAGCCCTGTCTAAGATTGCAGAATTTTAGTCATGAAAGGATTAAGCCATGCTCTATCGCGGAAAAACATGCACAAGTAATTTAAAATGCATGGACATGAATACAAGACTATACCTTGTGTCCCTGCCTGGCTCTTCAATCCCTCTGAAAGCGGCTGTTCTCGATACGCTGGCCCGCAGTGAGTTCAAGGAAATGAGTCATGGACGTCTCAGGAAATGTTGTGACGTCCATTTTAAGTACGAACGCTACGTTCTTCTTCAGAGAGGACAATAAGGATCATGGCCTATCTGTCTCTCGCCCTCGCTGCTGTTTTCTGGGGAGGTAATTATGTTGTTGGAAAGCTCATGGTGGGAAAGGTTGACCCCATCCTTCTTTCTGAACTCAGATGGTCTCTCACAAGCTGCCTGCTTTTGATATTTAATTTCCGGAGTTTGAAACAGGCACTCCCGATTATAAGGAAGAGCAAGAAAACAATCATCGCTCTTGGTGTTTTGGGTCAGGTTCTGTTTCCAGTTACCCTATATGTTGGCTTGCAATATACATCACCACTCAATGCAGCCATTTATCTATCGGCAACACCTTCGATTGTTCTTTCTCTTAATTGGATATTTTTTAAAGACTATATATCCAAGTCGAATATTTTAGGCGTTATCATCAGTACATTGGGTGTTGTCTGGCTTGTGACCCAAGGCGATGTCACGAACTTGCGGTTCCTGGAAAACATCAATATTGGTGATTTCTGGACGATGGTCTCTGCTGTTAGCTGGGGCACCTACTGCTCTTTTCTCCGGACAAAACCCAAAGATTTGAAGGGCAATGTGTTTGTCACGGTCTGTGCGATTGTCGGAGCCGTTGTTCTTATGCCGTTCTGCTTTGTTGCTGCACAAAACGGGGCAGCCATGGAACTGAAACTCGAATGGGGCACGCTGATCGGCCTATCTTACCTTGTTATTTTTCCCTCCTGGCTTTCCTATTTGCTCTGGAGCAAGGGAATAGCAGAGATTGGTGCAACTAGAGGTGAAATTTTCACACATTTCATCCCGCTTTCTGCCGGACTCCTCTCCATCACATTCCTGGGTGTTCGGCTTGAAAATTATCATATTGTCAGCGTCATCGGGATCGTTATCGGTGTGTATCTTTGTTCGAAGCACGATCACCGTGCCACCGTTATAAAGAACCTATCAAACTCACCTGCCAAACAGTCGTGAGCGTGACGTCATGGTCTATAAGTCTTCCCTTGAAATGGAAGTCTATCATCCACCTCTGAAGCCAGCCGGTGATCGGCATTTCCAGACGGAAAACCGTTTCACCCTTTTCTCGGGACAATGCTCTAAAGCACGTTGCTGCTTATCAGTCTCAGCCAACGTGCCTTAAGTCTTTGATGTGTCGCATGTCCGTTATCGTTTTATTCAAGACAATAAAACGCGACATGCTTTCAATGGAAAATTATGCCGATATGCCTTTATATCACGGTTCCTCATACTGAATGAAGCTCGGGTCGGCGAGATCGGCGAAGCGGGTGAACTCGGCCTGGAAGGCGAGTTTGACAGTTCCGGTCGGTCCGTGACGCTGCTTGGCGATGATCACATCCGCCGTGCCCTTGACCTTCTCCATCTGCGCTTCCCATTCCGTATATTTCGGATCGGCGGGATCGCGCGGCTCCATGTTTTTCACGTAATATTCCTCGCGGAAGACGAAGAGCACGACGTCGGCGTCCTGTTCGATCGAGCCTGATTCACGCAGGTCCGAAAGCTGCGGACGCTTGTCGTCGCGACTTTCCACCTGACGGGAGAGCTGCGAGAGCGCCACGATCGGCACGTTCAGTTCCTTGCCCAGCGCTTTCAGGCCGGTGGTGATTTCGGTGATTTCCTGCACGCGGTTTTCGCCGGATTTCTTTGAGCCGGTCATCAGCTGCACATAGTCGACCACCAGGCAATCGAGACCGCGCTGGCGTTTCAGGCGGCGGGCGCGGGCTGCCAACTGGGCGATGGAAATACCGCCGGTCTGGTCGATATAGAGCGGTACTTTCTGCATGGTCTGGGAAAAGCCCACGAGCTTTTCAAATTCATGCTCGGTGATGTCGCCGCGACGGATTTTCGAGGACGACACCTCGGTCTGCTCCGACATGATACGGGTGGCGAGCTGTTCAGACGACATTTCCAGCGAATAAAAGCCGACCACGCCGCCATTTTTCGCCTTGAACGAGCCGTCCGGCATCACTTCCGGTTCGTAAGATGCAGCGATATTCCAGGCGATATTGGTGGCGAGCGAGGTTTTCCCCATGCCTGGACGTCCGGCAAGGATGATAAGGTCGGAGCGTTGCAGACCGCCCATCTTGCTGTCCAGCGAGACGATGCCGGTGGAGATGCCGGAAAGATTGCCGTCGCGCTCGAAGGCCGCCCCCGCCATGTCCACGGCCAGCGCCACGGCATCATTGAAGGACTGGAACCCGCCGTCATAGCGACCGTTTTCGGCGAGATCGAAGAGGCGCCGTTCGGTATCCTCGATCTGCGCCTGTGGCGGCATGTCGAGCGGCGCATCATAGGCGATATTGACCATGTCCTCGCCGATCTGGATCAGCGCGCGCCGCAGCGCCAGATCGTAGATCGCTCGGCCATAATCCTCGGCATTGATGATGGAGACGGCTTCGGCGGCCAGCCGCGCCAGATATTGCGCCACCGTCAGATCGCCCACCTTCTGGTCGGCGGGCAGGAAGGTCTTGATGGTCACGGGATTGGCGGTCTTGCCCATGCGGATGATGTCACCCGCCACCTCGAAGATCTTGCGATGCAGACCCTCGTGGAAATGCAGGGGCTTGAGAAAATCCGAGACACGATAAAAGGCGTCGTTATTCACCAGGATCGCGCCGAGCAGCGCCTGTTCCGCCTCGATATTGTTCGGGGCTTCGCGGTAATTCGGCTCGGCCTGCTGGGCAGGGTTGAGCCTGCGCGCAACGTCATTCATCGGTCATCATCCATTTCATCTTGAGGGCTTGTTCCTGACTTTAACGGTCGCCACCGGGCCGATAAATGGCTCATTGTGATTCACACAGTGATTCACAGCCCCCATAACATAAGGGGAATTATTCGGTTGACTGTTGCATGCTGCGAATCAGTTTGGTCCCTCGCAGATGATACAGTGAAAGGCTTTGAAGGGTCTATCGACCGCCTGACGAAGGTGGCGGCGATAGAGTTCTCACGTTTTCGTGTGTATGCAGTTTAATATGATTGACAAGCTCATGTTATGGCGCGAAAACCGGCCCATTCTTTTCAATGCCGCTGAACCTCTTGCGTTCACGTTTTCAAGGACCTTGTAATGATACGTCTGTTTTCGCGTCTTCGGCTGGCTGTCCTTGCCGCCGTCTTTGCCCTGCCTGCTGTTTATGCACAGGCCACCGATTATCCGGTGACCGTCACCGATCTCGCCGGACGCAAAGTGGAGATTAAATCCGAGCCGAAACGCATTGTTCTTCAGGATGGACGCGACCTCTTCACCCTGGCTCTGCTCGACCGGCAGGATCCGCTGAGCCGTGTGGTGGTGTGGAATAATATTCTGGCCCGCTCTGACAGCAAGGGCTGGGCGGCCTTTGAAAAGAAATGGCCGACTTCGGCAGCAAAGCCGATCGACATGAAATTTGGCGATGACGGTCAGGTGAATATGGAGGAGATCGTCGCCGCCAAGCCGGATCTGGTCATCGTCCATGCGCGGGTGAAGCAGGCGCTGGAAGACGCCCATGTTCTGGAAAGCCTGAAAAGCCTGGGCGTTCCGGTGGTGATGATCGACAGCGAGATGGAGCCCGCCGTTAATGCGGTGAAAAGCGTCGAGCTGCTTGGCAAGGTGCTGAATCGTGAATCCGAAGCCAAGGACTATGTCGATTTCTATCTCAGCCATCAGAAAACCGTCAATGACGCCATTGCCGGGCTGAAAAAGCCGAAAGTCTTTTTTGAGGCTTTGGCGGGCAAGAAGGGGCCGGAATTCTGCTGCTTCACCCATGGCGATGTCTATTGGGGCAAGCTTGTGCAGGCTTCAGGCGGCGACAATCTCGGTACGAAAATGCTGAACAGTCGCACCGGCGATGTAACGCTCGAAAGCATTATCGGAGCGGAGCCTGATTTCTACATGATGAGCGGCACGCCTTTTGCCGATCCTGCTGCGGTTTCTCCTGCCTTCGGTTTCGATGCCGATCGCAAGGGCATTGAGACGGCCATGGCAAAGCTTGCCGCACGCCCGGGCTTCAGCAATATCAAGGCAGTGAAATCCGGCAATGTCTATGGGCTTTACCACCAGCTCTATTCCAGCGTCTGGAATATTTATGCCATCGAATACATGGCCAAGGCTTTCCATCCCGAGGCGATGAAGGCGGTCGATCCCGATGCCGATCTGAACACAATCCTGACGAAGATGACCGGGCTTGGCGATGAAAAGGTGATTTTCGGCGCCAAACTTGACGCCAAGTGATGCAGGCTCCCATGTCGGCAAGCCTTGCGGAACCCTCGCAAAAACCGGGTTATGGGTATGACGCCACCTTATGGTGGCGTCTTGCCGTTATTGGCGGGCTTGTTCTTGCAGCCGTGATGATTGCCATTCTCGACATCATGATCGGTTCGGGAACATTGACCCTTGCCAGGGTGCTGGCAGCCCTGTTCGATCCGGCAGCGGCGGACAAGGCTTCGGTGTTCATCGTCTGGGATCTGCGCATGCCGATGACGCTGATGGCGGTGATCACCGGCATCAGCCTGTCGCTGGCAGGGCTCTTGATGCAGACCATTCTCGACAATCCGCTGGCCGAGCCCTTTACGCTGGGCGTGTCGTCCGCCGCCGGTTTCGGCGCGGCGTTGACTTTGGGGGCAGGCTTTGCCTTTTCCAGCTTTCTGCCCTTTCTGCCACCGGAACTGATGACGGCGCTCAATGCCTTCATCTTCGCATTGCTGGCGGTACTGCTGGTACTCGGGCTGTCACAGGGCGCGCGCAATGTTCAGGTCATTACGCTTCTCGGCATTGCGCTGCATTTCGTCTTCAGCGCGCTTCTGTCCTTGGTGCAATATACGGCCAGTGTCGATCAGTTACAAAGCATTGTCTTCTGGCTCATGGGTTCGCTGCAACGGGCGACCTGGCTGAAAGTGTCGATTTCCGGTGCGGTCTGTCTGGCCGTCTTGCCGGTGGTGCTGTTTCATGCCTGGCAGTTGACGGCCTTGCGCAGTTTTGGCGAACAGGCGACGGTTTTCGGGGTGAGGGTGCGGCGTCTGCGCACCATCATGCTGGTGCTCTCAGCCCTGCTGGCCGGTTCGGTCACGGCGGTGGTCGGCATTGTCGGGTTTATCGGGCTGGTCGCGCCGCATGTGGCGCGGATGCTGACGGGTGAGGACCATCGCTTCACCATTGCTGCGACCATGGCAGTGGGGGCGGTGTTTGCCACGGCGGCCTCGCTGCTTACCAAGGTCATACTGCCCGGCGCCGTACTGCCACTCGGTATGGTGACATCATTGGCCGGTCTGCCCTTCTTCATCTTTCTGGTGCTGCGCAATACGCGGGGAAGCCTCGCATGAGCCTTTCCCTTGAGACATATACCGTAACCATCAATGGCAGGCCGATCGTGCACGACGCGGGCATGACGGCAAAACCCGGAGAGATCGTCGCCATTCTCGGCCCGAACGGGGCAGGCAAATCCACCTTCGTCAAGGGGCTGTGCGGGCTGCGCAAGGCAAGCGGCAATGCAAAGCTCGGCGCGCTTGATCTGATTGCCGCATCGCCCGCCGAGCGTGCGCGCAAGGTTGGGTATGTGGCGCAGGATCTTGCCCATCTCGATGTGCAGATGAGCGTGTTTGAGCTGATGCTTCTGGCGCAAAATGGCGGACGCCATAGTTGGAAGACGGAAAAAGACAGTTTTCATCGTGCCGAACAGATGCTGGAGCGTCTCGGTCTGATGCGCTTTGCCCGGATGCAGCCGTCACGTCTTTCCGGCGGCGAGCGGCAGATGATCGCTCTCGCGCTGGCGCTGGTGCGCAAACCGGAGCTGCTGATCCTGGATGAACCGACCTCGGCGCTGGATCTTGCCAACCAGCTGCATATGCTCGATGTGGTGCAGGCGTTTACCCGGCAGGACGGCATCGTGACGCTTGCCATTCTGCATGACATGAATCTGGCCACCCGCTATGCCGACAAGACGGTCATCCTGCATCGGGGCGTGATCCAGCGGGCAGGTCGTACAGCCGATGTGCTCACACCGGAGATGATCGCCGAAATTTATGGCGTCGAATGTCGTCTGATCGAACTGGAGGAGGGCGGCTTCCGGGCGATTTATCCGCTCACGGTCCGCGCGAGAGAAACTCCTGCAAATCTGTAACACGGTTTTGCGGTAAGAATTGCGCAAAACAAGAGTTTATCGCACGGATGTGAATCCATCACATCGAATGGCGCGCTACAGCGACCTTTTTGTGCGCCATATTTGGCGCACGGCGCTGTAAGTCTGGCGGCTAACCCCTTATAAAGGCTTATCAAATGAAAACGCCCGGCACGAGGCCGGGCGTGAAGCGGGCAGAGATGGTCTGCTTATGCTTCTTCGTCTTCGTATTCGGCTTCCGGATTGAAGAAATCTTCCGGACGCAGCGCATCTTCGTCAACGCCGTAGATGGCGTCAGCGGAGGTGAGGCTTTCGCCCTTGGCCTGACGCTCGGCTTCTTCGGCAGAGCGGGCAACGTTGATTTCAACGGCGATTTCAACTTCCGAATGCAGGTGCAGCGTGACCTTGTGCAGGCCGATGGACTTGATCGGGTTGTTCAGTTCCACCTGATTGCGGGCAATGTTGAAGCCTTCGCCAGCCAGAGTGTCGATAATGTCGCGGGCAGCAACGGAGCCGTAAAGCTGGCCGGTTTCGCCGGCAGCGCGCACGACGATGAAGGACTTGCCTTCCAGAGCCTCGGCCACTTTCTGGGCTTCGGACTTGCGCTCAAGGTTGCGGGCTTCGAGCGTGGCGCGCTCGGCGTCAAACCGGGTCTTATTGGCGGCATTGGCGCGCAGAGCCTTGCCGGTCGGCAGAAGGTAGTTACGGGCGTAACCATCGCGCACCTTCACCACTTCGCCCATCTGGCCAAGCTTTGCGATGCGTTCGAGCAGAATGACTTCCATTGTCTTATCCTTTCAAGTCTTGCTTATTGTTTGTTGTCTTGTTGTTTCGGAGGGGTGTCACCGGGACGCGGCGGCGTCAGGGCGACGGTTCGTCTTGTGTCGATCAGGCCGAGGATCATGATGAACAGTGCAGGGAATACCAGGATGGCGGCCATGTAACAGAGGATCAGCGCCGGCAGACGCCATTCCTTGCCGCGTGTGCGCTCATGGATCGAGGCAAAGCCGCCCATGAGGAAGCCTGCGCCAAAGGCCCCGCAGACCGTTGCGCCGATCAGCGCCGGAATGCCGCCGATAAAGCAGGCGATGATGCCGGCCAGAAACATGAACGGCGCGTTGCGGTTCATTCTGAGAGCGGAGGGCACATCCTCGCGCGGGCGGGTCGTCTGGCCGGAGGCCGAGACAATGCGTCCCGCCAGATAAAAGGCGGCAAACAGCATCAGCACCCACATGGCGCCCTGCATGATCGGCAGAACAAGGAGCAGCATCGGCTTGAGCCGGTCAGAACTGCCGATGGCTGCCGCGGTGGCCGGATCGTTGAGCGACAGCGCCTGCACCAGCGCATCGACCATGCTGCCGACCAGATCGGCCCCATAGCCGATCATCACCCCAAGAAAGATGACGGCGAAGGAGACGATCATGCACAGATGCATGAGAATGTCGGACAGCGGATACCAGGCCATCAGATTGTCCGGACCGCCGATTTCAGAGGCCGGGCGCGCCAGATTGGCCAGATGGCTGATCCAGCCTGCGGGCAGCAGAGTGAAAATCGCCATGGCGAGCGCAAAGAGCGGCGAGACGGCAAGCGCGCCAATGATAATGGCGGTGACGATGGCGATGATGGCGTGCAGATTGCCCCAGCGCAGGCTGACAATCATGACCGGCATGGCCGAGGCTGCATAGAGCATGGAGGAAAAGGACGGTTGCGCATTGGCCGCCAAAGCCAGGAAGATGGCGGTCACTCCGGCCAATATGCCGGTCAGCAGCAATTTCACATCCGGTTGTTTCAAGGTCGCTGTCCTGCGTCTCGCAGTTAGAGGAACGGCGTTTGCCTTCTATCCTCAACATGGGTCAAAATTCACGATCCGATCCGCGCCCGCCGCGAAAGGGAAAAGGCCCCCGCAGACGCGGGAGCCTCGCATTCCGTCTGTTACTTACGCGACGACGTAAGGCAGAAGACCGAGGAAGCGGGCGCGCTTGATGGCGCGGGCCAGCTCACGCTGCTTCTTCTGCGAAACGGCGGTGATACGCGAAGGAACGATCTTGCCGCGCTCGGAAATGTAACGCTGCAGCAGACGCACGTCCTTGTAATCGATCTTCGGGGCGTTGGCGCCGGAGAAGGGGCAGGTCTTGCGACGGCGATGGAAAGGACGGCGAGCCGGAGAAGAGGATACGTCAGCCATAGTCA
The DNA here is from genome assembly GCF_023700755.1 of Allorhizobium sonneratiae. Classification (GTDB taxonomy): domain Bacteria; phylum Pseudomonadota; class Alphaproteobacteria; order Rhizobiales; family Rhizobiaceae; genus Allorhizobium; species Allorhizobium sonneratiae. The sequence continues at coordinate 265,398 of NZ_JAMKOJ010000003.1, forward strand.
AATCTCCTTATGCACGGTCTTCGCGCGGACGGCGCGGACGGTCGCCAAAGCCTTCACGCGGGCCGCGATCACCACGGTCACCGCGATCGCCACGGTCCGGACGGTCGCCGTCACGGCGCGGACGGTCGTCGCGGTCACGCTTCTGCATCATTGCGGAGGGGCCTTCTTCATGGGCCTCGACGGCAATGGTCATATAGCGCAGAACGTCTTCGTTGATGCGCATCTGACGCTCGACTTCATGGATCGCGGCTGCCGGAGCATCGATGTCCATGAGGGCGTAATGTGCCTTGCGGTTCTTCTTGATGCGGTAGGTGAGGGACTTGAGGCCCCAGTTTTCTACGCGCCCGACCTTGCCGCCGAAGGATTCGATAACGCCCTTGTACTGTTCTACGAGGGCATCGACCTGCTGTGCGGACATATCCTGTCGGGCAAGGAATACATGTTCGTAAAGAGCCATGGTAAGCTTGCCTTTCTTGCTTTTGTCGTCACCCGGCAGCGGCGCCAAGCCTCAACGACTGCTCCTGATCGGCCGGGGCCAAAGCAAGAAAAGCGTTTTCCGAGACGGTCGAGAGCGGAGACACGGGAGGCCGGATCGCTTGTCGATCCTGTCGGCAGAACAAGTCTGCCGGCCCTCCGTTCAGCCACCAGCCGAATGACCGGGTGTTGTGAACGGGGCGCTTATAGAGGTTTTTGACGGAAAGGCAAGGTGCAAACGGCAAAAATCAACCGATGCGCAGAACAGTCTGCCCCTGATCCGTGGTGAAATGCCAGGACGGCGCTGATCCGGTCTGGTCCTTGCCGGTCAGCGATACGGTGATGCTGTCGCTCGATCCCTTGAAGGTGAGTGTCAGCTTGCCGTTTGCCGTCGAGACCATGGCGTCGTCTGCCGTATAGCCGCTGAGGCGGATCGACAAGGCGCCGTCGGTTGTGACCTTGTCCTTGCCGTCGCCTGCGGCAAAGCCAAGCTCGGCCAAGGGGTTAGTGCCTGTCTGATGAATGTCGATGACATCGTCGCCTGTGCCGCCGCTGGCAAAAATCCGGTTGCCTTCGAGATACAGCGTGTCATTGCCCGCGCCGCCATCGATGCCGATCAGCGCCTGACCCGAGGCCTTGATCGTGTCGTTTCCCTCGCCGCCCTGAATGCCCATCAAAAGCGTGCCGATGAACTGCATGTCGTCATCGCCGGCACCGCCGTCGATATCGGTGATCGCGCGCGCCTGGGCCTTGATTGTGTCCTTGCCGTCGCCGGTCGAAACGGCATTCACTGCACCCGCCTTGACCGTCAGGCTGTCATCGCCGGCGCCGGTTTCGACATCGAAAAGGCCACGGGCGGAAAAGGTCAGGCTGTCGTTTCCGTCCGTGCCGGAAGCCGTGGTAACATAGCCGAGGCGTTCATCCACCGTGGCACTGTTGCCGCTGCCATCCGGTCCGCTCAGGCTCAAAATGGCGATGATGCGCGAGAGCGCCCGCTGGCCAGCCGTTTCTGTTGTTGCGGATCTGTCTTCTGCGGAGAAGGACGAAGAGGATGACACGCTTGCGGCCGGGCGCGCAAAAAGGGTTTCGGCATAGCGTGCCGCATTGGGATTGAGATAAAAGCTGTTGATGCTGGTCATGCGTCCCATTGTGTTCATCGCCCTATATTATTTCATTATATAAGACATACAGAAAATGGCGAATGCGAATGGGTGGCACGGTAAGCGATGCGTTAACGAGGGCGGTTCCCTGGCTTTTTCTGCATATGGTCAGCGCCCTGCTTGAGAGGCCTGTGCCAAATATCATGCCCCGGCTACAGCGCCGTGCGCCATATATAGCGCACGGCGCTGTAGCACTTTAAATTTGCTGCATAATTTTATCCTTAAATCGATTCCGATTTAAGGAATTATGCAGTAAGGCAGGGGCATGATGGGGGGGATGCGAGACGATCAGATCGGCATCGGATAGCGCCGGTGAATATCGGCAATGCCCTTCATCACGGTATCGGACAGTGTCACATCGGCTGCGCCGATATCGGTCTGAAGCTGCTCCATTGTCGTCGCGCCGATGATGACCGAAGCCATGAAGGGCCGTGTCAGGCAGAAAGCCAGCGCCATCTGGCTGGGATCGAGGCCGTGCTCTTTCGCCAGATCGACATAGGCGCGGGTCGCCTCCTGCTGATGCGGCGTCAGCCGCCCGCCGAGATTGCCGTTGATTGAGCCGCGCGAACCGGCAGGCACAGCGCCACCCAGATATTTGCCGCTCAAGATACCGGCGGCAAGCGGCGAATAGGCCAGAAGCCCGACCTCTTCATGATGAGACAGTTCCGCCAGATCGAGATCGTAAGGCCGGTAGAGCAGATTATATTCGTTCTGGATGCTGGCGACGCGCGGCAGGCCTTTTTTCTCGGCGATGGAGAGGAATGTCTGCGTGCCCCAGCAGGTTTCGTTGGAAAGGCCGATGGCGCGGATTTTCCCGGCCTTGACGCAGTCCTCAAGCGCTTCGAGCTTTTCGGTGATCTCGTCGAGCACCTGGTTGCGATCCTGATTCGACGGATCATAGCCCCAGACACCGCGGAAATGATAATGGCCGCGATTGGGCCAGTGGATCTGGTAGAGATCGATATAATCGGTGTTGAGGCGGCTCAGGCTTGCATCCACAGCCTGACGGATGGTGTCGGCATTGATCGGTGCGCCGCCGCGGATATAATCGCGACCGGCACCCGCCACCTTGGTTGCCAGCACGATATCGTCACGCTTGCCGCGCGCCGCAATCCAGCGGCCGATAATCTTTTCGGTGTCGGTATAGGTGTCGGCAGACAATGGCGTCGTCGGGTAAAGTTCGGCGGTGTCAAAGAAATTCACACCCTTTTCAAGGGCGTAATCCATCTGTTGAAAGGCTTCCGCCTCGCTGTTCTGGCTGCCCCAGGTCATGGTGCCGAGGCAGATTTCGGAAACGGAAATATCCGTTCGGCCAAGTTGCTTATATTTCATAAGATCACGTCTCAAAGTTGATTGTTGGTGAAAGACAGTCGGGAGGACGGGCGCAATTTAGGCCGAAATTGACAGGAAACAAGTCACTGGAATTGCTTATATAGAGCGCTCTTGCCCTTTTGTTCGCCTGCTCGAAGGCGCCCATGACTTGACTCCGCCAGTGACTTTGTGGATTGAAGCGTTAAAAATTCAAGGGAGTACCCGATGGGTGTGGCATTTACATTTCCGGGCCAGGGCAGCCAGGCTGTCGGAATGGGCAAGGATCTGGCGGAAACTTTTGATGTGGCACGCGCCGTTTTCGAGGAAGTTGACGAGGCGCTTGGACAGAAGCTGTCAGATGTGATGTGGAACGGCACGGCGGAAGACCTGACGCTGACGGCCAATGCCCAGCCTGCCCTGATGGCCGTATCCATGGCTGTGCTGAAGGTGATGGAATCCCAGGGCTTTGCCCTGACCAGCCGCTGTTCCTATGTTGCCGGTCACTCGCTCGGTGAATATTCCGCGCTCTGTGCGGCAGGTAGCCTGTCGCTTGCTGATACGGCGAAGCTTTTGCGCATTCGCGGCAATGCCATGCAAAATGCTGTTCCGGTGGGACAAGGGGCGATGGCTGCCATTCTCGGCCTGGAGCATGACGATGTCGAGGCGGTGTGCAAGCAGGCGCTTGAGGCTGGTCCGGTGCAGATCGCCAATGACAATGGCGGTGGCCAATTGGTGATTTCCGGCGCAAAAGCCGCCGTCGAAGCGGCTGCTGCTCTCGCCAGCGAAAAAGGCGCCAAACGCGCCATCATGTTGCCGGTTTCGGCGCCTTTTCATTCGGCGCTGATGGCGCCCGCTGCAGAGGCGATGGCCGAGGCGCTGGCGCAGGTAAAGATGCAGGCGCCCTGTGTGCCGCTGATTGCCAATGTGCGCGCCGCCCCCGTGAGCGATCCCGATGAGATCCGGGCGCTTCTGGTGGAACAGGTCACGGGTCAGGTCCGTTGGCGCGAAACGGTGGAATGGTTCGGTCGCAACGCCGTTTCCGTTCTTTATGAAATTGGTGCGGGCAAGGTGCTGACCGGTCTCGTACGCCGTATCGACAAGAATATCACCGGAACGGCCGTTAATTCGCCTGCCGATATCGAAGCGGCCTTGACGGCGCTTCTGGCGTGACCATTTCCACAAGACAAGGATCATCGCGATGTTTGATTTGACTGGCCGCAAGGCTCTCGTGACGGGTGCGACCGGTGGCATTGGCGAAGAGATCGCCAGAACCCTTCATGCCCGGGGCGCTGTCGTTGGCCTGCATGGCACTCGGGCCGAAAAGCTTGAGGCGCTGGCCGCCGAGCTTGGTGAGCGGGTGAAGATTTTCCCGGCCAATCTGGCCGACCGCGATGCGGTCAAGGCGCTTGGCGAAAAGGCCGAAGCCGAGCTTGAGGGTGTCGATATTCTCGTCAACAATGCTGGCATCACCAAGGACGGCCTGTTCGTGCGCATGTCCGACGCCGATTGGGACAGCGTTCTCGAAGTCAATCTGACGGCGACCTTTCGCCTGACGCGCGAGTTGACCCATCCGATGATGCGCCGCCGCTATGGCCGCATCATCAACATCACCTCGATTGTCGGCGTGACGGGCAATCCGGGCCAGGCCAATTACTGCGCCTCCAAGGCGGGCATGATCGGTTTCAGCAAATCGCTGGCCCAGGAGATTGCCGCCCGCAATGTGACGGTCAACTGCGTCGCTCCCGGCTTCATCGAGAGCGCGATGACCGGAAAGCTGAACGACAAGCAAAAAGAGACTATCATGGGGGCCATTCCCATGAAACGCATGGGAACGGGAGCGGAAATCGCTGCTGCCGTTCTCTATCTGGCCTCCTCTGAGGCAAGCTATGTCACCGGCCAGACACTGCATGTGAATGGCGGCATGGCGATGATCTGAAAGAGGCCGAATCGGCTTAAACGAGTGAGGGACAAGGGGCAAGTCTTCCATTTTGAGACTTTCCGGCGGCCTGAAACCATGTTAATCGGGCGAGGACTGTGAGCCGTTGTTCCGGATGCGGAAGGCCCGGTCCTGGCGAAGGGCGCAGAAAAACGCTTGAAAAGCCGGTTCAACGGAATTGCCGGTGGCCACCAATGGTCCATCGGTTCAATAAGGGTGGGATGTTGTCAAAGCGTCCCTTTTCAAGACAAGAGGTCGAGGAAAACCGACATGAGCGATATTGCAGAACGCGTGAAGAAGATCGTTGTTGACCACCTGGGCGTGGAAGCAGACAAAGTTGTCGAAGGCGCAAGTTTCATTGATGATCTTGGTGCGGATTCGCTGGATACGGTGGAACTCGTCATGGCTTTCGAAGAAGAATTCGGCGTGGAAATTCCCGATGACGCTGCTGACTCCATCCTCACGGTTGGCGATGCGGTGAAGTTCATCGAGAAGGCCCAGGGCTGATCTCAAGGCTGATTTTCAGTCATCCGGTTGCGGAGCGGGTTTTCCTGCTCCGCAAAGGTCCGCTTTCCCGGTCCTGTGTCTGAAGCGGTGATGCATGGTTTTGAAGAAGAAACCAGCTCACTTGAAGTTGTGATGCATATCCTGAGGTGACGCCTTGGGTGTTTTGCCGGATATGCTCTGTTGTCGATATTTTGCGGGGTTTGTTGGCGCATGAGGCGTGTCGTTATCACCGGTACCGGCATGGTATCACCCTTGGGTTGCGGTTCTGAACTGACCTGGGCCAATCTTCTTGCTGGTCAGAGCGCCGCACGCAGAATTACCGAATTCGAGGTCGATGATCTTGCGGCTCAGATTGCCTGCCGCATTCCCTTTGGCGACGGGTCGAATGGCACCTTCAATGCCGACGACTGGATGGAGCCTAAGGAGCAGCGCAAGGTCGATGCTTTCATCATTTATGCCATGGCGGCTGCCGATATGGCCCTGGCCGATGCCGGCTGGAAGCCGGAAACCGATGAGGACCAGATTGCCACAGGCGTGATGATCGGCTCCGGCATTGGTGGCATCGAGGGCATTGTTGAGGCTGGTTACACCCTGCGCGACAAGGGGCCACGCCGGGTTTCCCCTTTTTTCATTCCCGGTCGTCTGATCAATCTTGCCTCCGGCCAGGTCTCCATCCGCCATAAGCTGCGCGGTCCTAATCACGCGGTTGTGACCGCCTGCTCCACCGGCGCGCATGCCATCGGTGACGCCAGCCGTCTGATCGCGCTGGGCGATGCTGATGTCATGGTGGCTGGCGGTGCCGAATCGCCGATCAATCGTATTTCCATTGCCGGATTTGCCGCCTGCAAGGCGCTCTCCACGCAGCATAACGACAGTCCGGAAAAGGCATCGCGTCCCTATGACCGTGACCGTGACGGTTTCGTCATGGGGGAAGGGGCCGGTATCGTGGTTCTGGAAGAGTTGGAACATGCCAAGGCGCGTGGGGCGAAAATTCTGGCCGAGGTCGTGGGATATGGCTTATCGGGTGATGCCTACCATATCACCGCACCCTCGGAAACGGGCGAGGGCGCCTATCGCTGCATGGCCATGGCCCTGAAGCGCGCCGGAGTGACGCCGGACGATATCGATTATATCAACTCGCACGGTACATCGACTATGGCCGATACGATCGAGCTTGGCGCGGTTGAGCGGCTTGTCGGTGATGCGGCGCCGAAAATTTCCATGTCCTCGACCAAGTCGGCTATTGGCCATCTTCTTGGTGCAGCCGGTGCGGTTGAGACGATCTTTGCCGCCTTCAGCATTCGTGATGGCATCGTGCCGCCGACGCTCAATCTCGACAACCCGGATGTGGAAACGAAGATCGATCTGGTGCCGCACAAGGCGCGCAAACGTGATGTGAAGGTGGCGCTGTCGAATTCCTTCGGCTTTGGCGGCACCAATGCATCGCTGGTGCTGCGCCGTTACGAAGCGTGAGCCAATAAAGGCGGCGTCCTGCCGCCTCCAGCTTTTCCCTTGGGTCGCCCGGACTTTGTGCTGATAGGCGCGATGAACCTGCTGGCATGGCCATATGCAAACGGTCTGCTGCAATGAATGTAACATCGGATGTGCCAGAACCGGTGTCTCTTGTCCGGGTGCCTGCTTCAGGTTTTGCGCATTGCGATGACTGAAGTCAGGGCCTGACCCGCTTTCGCCGCATTGTCGATTCAAAAGGCTGCGAAAGCTGAACAGAAGGAGAGCCGGTGAGCGAGAAGATTGATGAGCGGGAGACGGATGCTGCTGGACATGCCGCATCTCAACCGCAATCCCCCCTTGTTCCCAAATCACCGAACGAAGCCCTGCGACCGGAAAAAGTGCCGGAACCGCCGCGCCGCTCACGCCATGCTCATAGTCAGCTGGTGACATTCCTGAATTTTGTCATGACGCTGGTGATTTTTGCCGTGGTGCTGGCCATAGGCGGTTTTTATTACGCCCTGAGCGTCTTTCAGGCGACGGGTCCCTTGAAGACCAATGCCGACTTCATCGTGCGCAACGGTGCGGGCATGACTGAAATTGCAGCCAGCCTCGAACGCAACGGTATCATTTCCGATGCGCGCATCTTCCGCTATGTCGGTGGTACCTATCTCGGTGAGGGCAAGACGCTCAAGGCTGGCGAATATGAGATCAAGGCCGGGTCTTCGATGAAAGATGTTCTCGATCTTTTGCAATCGGGAAAATCGATTCTTTATGCGGTGACCTTTCCCGAAGGCTTCACGGTCAAGCAGATGTTCGACAAGCTTGCCGCCGATCCGATGCTGGAAGGTGATTTGCCAAAGGTGCTGCCTCCTGAAGGCAGTCTGCGTCCCGATACCTATAAATTCACCAGGGGCACTCAGCGTCAGGATATTGTCGATCAGATGCTGGCGGCCCAGAAGAAGCTGGTGCAGGAAATCTGGACCAATCGCGCCGCCGACCTCAAGCTGAAGTCGCCGGAGGAACTGGTGACGCTGGCTTCCATTGTGGAAAAAGAAACCGGCAAGGATGATGAGCGGGCTCATGTCGCCTCGGTCTTTCTCAACCGGCTCGAAAAGGGCATGCGTCTGCAATCCGACCCCACGGTGATTTACGGCCTGTTCGGCGGTGATGGCAAGCCTGCCGACCGGCCGATCTATCAGTCTGACCTGCAAAAACAGACGCCTTACAACACCTATCTGATCAAGGGGCTGCCGCCGGGGCCGATCTGCAATCCGGGGCGCGCTGCCCTTGAAGCCGTCGCCAATCCCTGGCGGACGAAGGATCTTTATTTCGTTGCCGATGGTACGGGTGGGCATGTCTTTGCTGCCACCTTGCAGGAGCACAATGCCAATGTTCGGCAATGGCGAAAGCTCCAGGCCGAGCAGGGGAAGAATGATGACACGACCGGCGATGTCGTGCCAGACCCGGAAAGCGTGCCTGTGCCGCAACAGAAGTGAGGCCGATCAGGCATCAGCTAGAGCAGTTCCAGGAAAAGTGTGAAACGGTTTTCCGTCTGGTAAGACGTAATAACAAACAGTGAGAGCTTTTCAGTGTTACACAAAAACGCTGAAAAGTTCTCATTTTTGTTTTTTGCCGCGTAGACGCAGTCGTTTTATTGAGACAAGGAAACGCAACATGCTTTGATTGCCGGTGACTGTAGAATGGCTTAAACCGATTGTGGATTAAGCCATTCTACAGTCGGTTTATCAGAGTGCATGTGCATTAAGCGCCATTGAAAAGTGTAGAGCGCGCGATGCGGCAGAATGCAGGGAGATCGAAACGGATGACTGTGCAGTCGATGACGGGATTTGCCAGAGCAGAGGGCATGGCAGCGGGCTGCCGTTTTGTCTGGGAACTGCGCTCGGTCAATGGCAAGGGGCTCGATATCCGTCTGCGTTTGCCCTCAGGTTATGAGGGGCTGGAAAGTGCGGTCAGGACGAGACTGTCCCATCATCTGGCGCGTGGCAATCTGCAGGTCAGTCTAAGCCTGAGCATGTCCGAAAATCGCGTCGAAGCCGTGATCAACGAGGATGCGCTGGCGGCGGTGCTGGCCCTGCGTACGCGGCTCGGACCGGAAGTGATCGCCACAGGTCCTATGTCTCTCGACAGCTTTCTGTCCATCCGCGGTCTGGTCGAGTTTCGCGAGGCTGAAGAGGGGCCAGACATCATCAGCGAGCGCAATGCTGCGCTTCTCGATGGCCTTGACCTTGCCGCCAAGTCTCTGGTCGCCATGCGGCAGACAGAAGGGCAGGCGTTGAAGACGGTTTTGCTGGGCCATGTCGAGACCATCGAGCGGCTGGCGCGAACCGTGGAAGCCGATCCTTCACGTCAGCCCGAAGAAATTGCCCGCAAGCTCGCCGGGCAGATTGCCGCCCTGATACAGACAGGCGCTTCGCTCGATCGGGAGCGTCTTCATGCCGAGGCCGCTCTGCTGGCCACCAAGGCCGATCTCAGAGAAGAAATCGACCGGCTGATTGCCCATGGCCAGGCGGCCCGGGATCTGTTGTCGGTGGGGGGGCCGGTGGGACGGAAGCTTGATTTTCTGGCCCAGGAATTTAACAGGGAAAGCAATACAATCTGCTCGAAATCCAACAGTGCCGCCGTCACGGCTGCCGGGATAGAATTGAAAGTGGTCATCGATCAGTTTCGTGAGCAAGTCCAAAATCTGGAGTGATCGATGCAAAAAACGACCGCCTCGCCCATCGCCATCGCCCGTCGTGGCCTGATGCTGGTTTTGTCTTCACCCTCGGGTGCGGGAAAATCGACCATTGCCAGAAATCTGCTCGATATCGACAAGCAGATGGGAATTTCCGTCAGCGTCACCACCAGAAAGCGGCGTCCCAGCGAAATTGAAGGTGTGCATTACCATTTCATCTCGCAACGGGAATTTGAACGGCTGCGCGATAGCGAGTCTCTGCTGGAATGGGCGGAGGTGCATGGCAATTTCTACGGCACGCCGCGTGAGCCTGTGGAAAACGCCATGGCCGAGGGCCGTGACATGCTCTTTGATATCGACTGGCAGGGCGCTCAGCAATTGCAGGAGAAGATGGCGGCCGATGTCGTCTCGATCTTCATCCTGCCGCCAACCATGACGGAACTGCAATCGCGGCTGCATCGCCGCGCTGAAGATACCGAAGAGGTGATCCAGACACGGTTGAAAAATTCCCGCGCTGAGATCAGTCACTGGCGGGAATATGATTACGTCATCGTCAATGACGATCTCAACGCCGCCTTCGATGCGGTTCAGTCGATCGTCAAGGCTGAGCGGGTACGCCGCGACCGTCGTCACGGTCTCTTCGATTTTGTCGAAAAACTTGTCACGGAAGAGCCGGATCTGTGATGGATCCGTAGCCTTCAACGCGGATGCATGATGGTTTCGCTTTTTTCATGAGCCGGTTCATATGTGCGGGCCGTTGATCTGAACGAAACTTACAGCGCCGTGCGTTTTGTAAAACGCACAAAGGATGCTGTAGCAGTTTGAATTTTCAGCATAATTTTCTCCTTAAACCGATTCCGGTTTAAGGAATTGTGCAGTAGCCTCCGATGGAGGCATGTGCAGAATTGTACTTGCCTTAAATCAAATTCTGAATGGATAGATAAAGGTTAAGAGTGAATACTTATTCATAAAATATTAGAAATATATATTATAAATAGTAATTTAGAAACTTTAAAGGATTTTTTTTTAGGGTGCGCTTAAAATTTTATGTTTGGGGTGTTTTGGAAATGGGCGCTATTGAAGAAGAAATACAGCCATGGACCGGTGAAAAGCGGAAAATTGGCGAAGAATTATATGGATTACTTCAGAAATACGTTCGAGATATCGGCACAAAATGTCTGTTGTCTTTCAACCCGGACATGAAAATCGTGCCGGAGCAGATCCTGAAAAGCGAAGAAATCAAGTTTCGGATGCTTTGCGAAGGAAACTTCAGCCAAACATACTTCGATGCACAGGGCAAGGTCATCCGTGATATCAACAGCAGTATCGGTCTCAACCGGTTCGTTGTTGAAGCCTGCTCGATTTATGCCGCAGAATGGACGCTGGCGCTCCTCAAGGAAACCCGCTGGAGTGGTGCCAAGCGCGAAACTTATCTTCGCAGCCTGATGCAGAGTCTCTATACGGATGTTGCTGTAGCGCTTCATCATATTCTCAGCGACATGTCGATGGAGGCGGAACAACAGCGGCAGGACTTCGACCGTCGCCGTGCTGCCGATAGTGAGGCCGATAGCCGCGCCATGGCCATTCTGGGCCAGGCACTAAGCAATCTTGCCAGTGGTCAGCTTGGTATTCGCATTACCGAGGCGTTTCCGGAGAAAGCTGAATCTGCCCGCCGCGATTTCAACCAGGCAGCCGATGCCTTGCAGCAGGCGATGCTGAAAATTGCCCAAACGGCGGACGATATCCATCATGGCATGGACGAGATTTCCTCTTCGACCGGAGATCTGTCCCGCCGTACCGAGCAGCAGGCGTCTTCGTTGGAAGAGACGGCGGCGGCTCTCGATGAAATTACCGAAACGGTGCGGCGCACCGCAGACGGCGCGGTTCAAGCTACAAAAGCGGCATCAGGTGCACGCCAGGAAGCAACGCGCTCTGGCGAAATCATGAAAGAAGCGCAGGCAGCGATGGCGGAAATTGCTGACAGCTCCAGCAAGATTACCCAAATCGTCTCGGTTATTGATGAGATTGCCTTCCAGACCAATCTTCTGGCGCTGAATGCCGGTGTTGAGGCCGCGCGTGCCGGCGATGCAGGCAAGGGCTTTGCCGTCGTCGCATCCGAAGTCCGGGCGCTGGCGCAACGCTCTGCCGAGGCAGCCAAGGAAATCCGCAGCCTGATCGCCACCAGTTCCGAACAGGTGCAGCGTGGTGTCAATCTGGTGGAAAATACCGGCCAGACCCTGAGTGCCATCGTCGGCAAGGTTGCGGAAATGGACAGGCTGATCAGCGAGATCTCGACCTCGGCCAAGGAACAGGCCAACGGTCTGAAAGAGATCAACAGCGCGATCAACCAGATGGATCAGGTGACCCAGCAGAACGCAGCCATGGTCGAGGAATCGACGGCGGCTGTGGCCGAAATGAACAACCGCACCCAGGAACTGTCGCGGTTGATCCAGCGCTTCTCGCTGAGCGGTCAGGGCTTCGCTGCACCTATGCGCTATGCGGCCTGATGATCTGGAACAATCCGGATCGGTAGAGGAAAACTGAGAGCATCGTGCCGATTCTGATTTTCGGCACGATGCTCTAAAGTGTGATGAAAAATCGTCTTACAGAAGATTGGCCAGTTGGCAGAATTCTTCGACGGACAGGGTTTCAGCCCGACGTGCCGGATCGATCCCGGCGCGGGTGAGCAGAGCTTCGCCGCCAAGACTCTTGAGGCTGGCACGCAGCATCTTGCGCCTTTGGCCGAAAGCCGCTTGGGTCAGTTTTTCCAGTTTCGCCAGATCGCAGGGCAGGGGCGAGACCCTCGGGGTCAGATGCACCACGGTCGAGGTGACTTTCGGCGGCGGGGTGAAAGCCTGCGGCGAGAGGTCGAAAACCATCTGCGCTTCGGCTCGCCAGCCACAGAGTACACCGAGACGGCCATAATGATCGTCATTTTCCTGCGCAACGATCCTCTCCCCGACCTCCTTTTGAAACATCAGGGTTAGCGATTGCCAGAAAGGCGGCCATTGCCGGGGCATCAGCCAGTTGATCAGCAACTGCGTGCCAATATTATAGGGCAGATTGGCGACAATGCGGACAGGACCCTCCGGGGCCAGGCTTTCGAAATCCGTTTTCAGCGCATCGCCCTCAATCACCTCCAGCCGTCCCGGATAATGGGCGGAAATCTCGGCAAGGGCGGGCAGGCAACGGCTGTCACGTTCGACGGCGATGACCTTTTTGGCCCCAAGCGCCAAAAGCGCGCGGGTGAGGCCGCCCGGACCGGGACCGACTTCAAACACGGTGACATCGCTCAGATCACCAGCGCTGCGGGCAACCTTCTGGGTGATGTTGAGATCAAGAAGAAAATTCTGTCCCAGCGCCTTTTTGGCGTCCAGTCCATGGCGTGCAATGACGTCTCTCAGCGGCGGCAAGCCATCCAGCGCCGCCATCAGGCCGCGCCCTTCAGGCTCATCTGGTTGGCCATCCGCAAGGCCGCGATCAGACTATTTGCCTTGGCGATACCCTGTCCGGCAATGCCGAAGGCCGTACCGTGGTCCGGGGATGTCCGGACAAAGGGAAGGCCGAGGGTGACATTGACGGAACCATCAAAGTCGAGCGCCTTGGCCGGAATGAGCGCCTGATCGTGATACATGCAGATGGCGACATCGTAGCGGCGGCGGGCTTCTTCATGGAACATGGTGTCTGCCGAGAGCGGCCCGAACGCATTGATGCCTTCGGCGCGCAACAGATCCAGGGCCGGGGCGATGATTTCCAGATCCTCGCGCCCCATGGTGCCGTTTTCCCCGGCATGAGGATTAAGGCCGGATACGGCAAGGCGCGGGGCTTCAAGACCGAATCTGTGTTTCATATCGTGATGGACAATCCGGCCTGTCTTCACGATCAGATCGGTCGACAGCCGGGTTGAAACATCCTTCAGGGGGATATGGATTGTGACTGGTACGGCTCTCAGCGATTGACCTGCCAGCATCATCACCGGCATGACTGGCTGGCCAGTGGCCTTGATAGCGAGATCGGCAAGAAATTCCGTGTGGCCCGGAAAGCCGAAGCCAGCCTCATACAGCACCGATTTCGCAATCGGATTGGTAACGACAGCGCGCACCTGACCGGACAGGCACAGGGCGACCGCTGTTTCGATTGCCGAAATGGTGCTGCGGGCATTGGCGACATGCGGCAGACCAACAGCAACAACGGCACCTGTTGGCACCGGCAGAACCGGCAAAGCGTCTGCAAACACCGAAAGACTGCCCGCCGCATCGGTTTCTTTGATCGGCACATCAAGGTTCAGCATCCGGGCGCGCTGGCTAAGCACGGCCGCGTCACCAAGATAAATGAAAGGCTGCAGTCCGAGCGATTTGCGCTCCAACCATGCTGTGAGCGACAGATCGGGGCCGACGCCAGCAGGATCGCCCTGCGTGAGCGCCAGCGGCTGAAGAGAGGAAGAACCGGTCATAACGCGCCTTAAGGATAAATGATCACGGCCTGTTTTTTCAGCTCGTTGAGGAATTTGACCGAATCCGGATTCTGGTTTTCCTTCTCGGCCTTGTTCAGTTCCTGCTCCTCGAACACGGCTTTGGCGGCCATATCGTCTGACACCTGTTTCTGGCTGCAGATCGCGAGATATTCGACGCCGCGCGGTGTAACGCGCGTTTCGGTCGTATTGCCCTTGGCCTTTATGATCAGATCCTTCCAGTCCGGTGGGATTTCCGGCAAGAGGACATGGCCAAGAGTGAGGATAGAAACGTCCTTGTAGCCAGCGGCAAACTGCATGGCCTGATCGCAGCCGGGAAATTTGGCGCGCGAGGCATCCGCTTCCGCCTTACGCCTGGCCAGTATGGCGTTACGCTTGTCTGCCGGCACGACGAATACAACCTGCTTGAGGAAGTAATCCGTGGTGACGGGGCGTTCCTTGGTCTCCAGCAGGCGGGTCACCATCTGCTGATTGCTCATTTGTCCGCTGGAGTGATAGCGTGCATTGACCACGCGCGGCCAACTCATCTGGACAGCGATATAGGCCTTGAAATGATCGACGCCAACGCCGGACTTATCGAGGATTTCGCTCATCTGCTTGACAGTGAGCTTGTTCGACTGGGCAAAGCGGGCAAAGGCGCGGTCAACGTCATCGGTGCTGACTGACAAGCCAACACGGGCAATTTCCTGACGTTTCAACTGTTGATCGACCAGCTCTTCCTTGGCCATCTTGGCCAGATCACCCTTTTCATGCCGCAATTTCAAAAAGGCGATTCGATGGGCAAGATCGGTACTGGTGATGGGGACACGGTTGACAACCGCGACAACATCCGTTCCCGCATGCGCCACCTGACCGATCAGAGGCGGCAAACCAATGGCGGAGGAAAGAATGGCGGCGCCCAAGAGCGCAGCCCGAACAGTTTTAATCCCGAAGGTCATCAACCTCACCCTTTTAAGCACTGCATTCTCATGCTTGCCCCAAATCTCCCGGCATGACCGACTGTCCTGCCGGCAGCCAGACCCGAATCTGTCAGGTTCACATAGAACCAGACACACTCCGGATTTCTGTGTTTGCGTTTGTCCTGATCTGGAAAACAGGTTTCCACTTTCCCTGACAAACTCTTGTAACGTCTTTCTCACAGAGCCATCATGGCCTCTGACGCAACAAGGCCCGGCATCACCGACCTCAGCGTTTCAAGGATCAACGGCAGGCTGTCGCGCGTTTGCCGAAAGCCATTGTCTTAACCATGACCGATTGCACAAACCATGCGGCGAAACAATGGCCTTGTGCATTATTCCTTGAAGACGGGACTATTTCGGCAGGACATTATGCTTGGGATAGAGCATCTTATCGCTTCTCGTCTGCGCTGGAAGACCGTGAGGGGCTGGTTTGGGGCAAAGCCATCCATGCGGTTCGGCTTTTCTTCGATCCGCTCTTCACGCTTGCGCTGTCAACCTCCATCGGGGCAACTGGAATGAACCTGTTGCCCCGAGGATACGGAGTGTCGATTGTGCATCCGCCTATCAGTTATAGGTGGTCACATCGGTGTCGCCGACACGCACGTCGCCAAGGGTGCGGAAGGTCAGGCGGGCACCGATCGACCAGTCATTGGCGGTTTCGCTGGTCGGGTCATATTTGTATTTATAGACCAGAGAGAAGATGGTCGATTTGTCGTCATAGGAAAAACCGGCGCCGTAGCGGCTGATATAATGGTTTTTCATATCCCATGCGAGCGAACCGAACACCGACCAGGAATCGGCAATCTTGACCGAGGTGGTATTCTGCAACTCTTGCCGGTCCGTGTCATAACCATAATCCGGCTGGGCCGCGATCTGGCTGAAGATCATGTCGGTCTTGAAGATGTCGTTACGATAACCGACATCGGAATCGGTCCGTTTGACCGTGAAGTCCTTGTGATCGAAGCGACCGTTGAGCGAGAAGGACACACCATAAGGCGTATCGAGCCCGACCATGCCAACATAATCGGAGACCGCATCTTCAAGGCCGGATTCATTGCCGGCATAGACAAGATCGGAGGTTGCGAAGGAGTTCTTGCCGGCAAGCTGGTAGGACTGGCCGAAAATGCTGCGCATCGTATAGCCATTGTCCAGCGAACCCGTGTAGCGCAGGCCGACATTGGCCCTGGTGCCGCCTTCAACCCGGTCGTAACCGGAGAACTTGTCCATCTGGAACAGGTTCGAGGCATCGAAGACGAAGCTCTGGGCGTCTTCATTCGGCAGACCGCCAGCATCCTGCTCATCCGGACGGACAAAGATCTGGGCAATCGGCTCGATCACATGGCTGCCGCCCGGCGTGCTCAGCAGCCAGGGATAGCGCATTTCGAGACCGGCCGTGACCATCGAGCGAGCGATGGCGGCAGAATCATTGTAGTCGCCGTCATAACCACTCGGAGCACGCATGTTGACGTTGTAAAGATCGCCGCGCGCATCGAATATCGGCGTCAGAAGCAGGCCCTGCGGGGTTTCAAATGTCCGCTTCCACTGAACTTCGCTGGTCAGGCGGTTGTCATTGCCCTTGAGGCCGTCGAAGCGCTGTTTTCCGTTATCCAGTGTCAGGATATCGTCATTATAGCGCGTCAACGAGGTGAAGTTCATCTTCGCCGACAATTCGCCGCCCATAACGGGTTCAGGCGCATAATAGCTGTAATCGACAACCGGGCCGACGATCGGTTGTTGGTGGGTTGCCTCATTGCTTGTGTCTGCATCCTGAACCTGGAAATAATAGGCGCGCATATCGAAGAAGTTACGCTCGCCCAAGCCGGTCAGGAAAACCTGATCGGTGATGGTCTGATCGCTCAGCCCTTCCAGATCGTAGGTGCGGGAAAAATTGTTGTCGGTCTGGGCCATCACATTCCAGCCGAAGGTCCAGCGAGGTGCGATGTTGAACAGACCGGTCGTGCTGACCATGCCGCGAAACTTGTGTTCCGAATCGGAGGTCCCCGAGTCGAACTTGCCCGGATTGGTCTGGTCGATGGCGGCAAAGCGGAAGGTCGCCTGTCCGTTCTCGTAACGGTGACGCACTTCGGTGTCCATCAGCACGCCCTGAGCGGTGTAGCCGCTCATTTTGATCGTGGCATCGGTTTGCGGCGAGATGGCCCAGTAATAGGGCACGGTCACACCGAAGCCCAGCTTCTGGGTCGTGCTCATCGTCGGGAACAGGAAGCCGGATTTGCGCTTCACCGTGCTGTCAGGCACTTCCATCGCCGGAATATAGGCGACGGAGCGACCGAAAAGCTGAAACTGGGCATGTTCCAGACGAATCGTATGGGTCTTGCCGTTTTCAATCACCCGCTCGGCCTTGATCTGCCAGAGCGGTGTGTGACCATCTTCGGTGCAGCGCAGACAAGCGGTGTAAACGCCCTTGTAAAGGACCATCGTATCCTTGTCGATGCGCTCGCCCTTGCGGGCGATCACACTCGTTGCATCCAGGGTCTGAATGCGCAGACTGTCGATGAAGCCCTTGGCAAAATCATTGGTCACGTCAAGCTTGTCGGCGAAGATATGGTTGCCGTCCGGCTCGATCAGTTCGATCTTGCCATAAGCCATCATCCGACCTGTCTTCTGGTCGTACTCCACCTTTTCGGCCACCATCTGATAGCCGCCGTAATTCATCTGGACGCCGCCGAGCGCCGTCACCACCTGCGCATCTTTATTATAGGTCAATTCGTTTGCGGCCAGCATGAGCTTGGCGTTCTGGGGCAGTTCACGCCCCTTCATCGCCGCCTGCTGGGCATACACCGGCACAGCGGATACCGAAGGTGCGCCAAAGGCAGCGCCCGCCAGCAGAGCCGTGAAAAGCCGTCTCAAATTCTTGCGGTCTTTTGCCGCCACTAACCATCCTCCTGATGAAGCAGGATCGTCGCTCCCAGCGCCGTCGCAACAAAGACAGGCAACCAGGAGGCAACGAGCGGAGGCACAACGCCACTGCTTCCGAACGCCTTCACGAGCACTGTCGTCACATAAAGCACGAAGCCCGAAATGATTCCACCCAGAATCACCGAACGGGACTGATTGAACCGACTGAATTTCAGGGAAACGGTTGCGGCAATCAATGTCATGGCAATCAAAAGCAGTGGCGTGGACAGAAGAGAATTCATCTGTGTTTCCAGCCCGTTGGTTGAGATGCCATAACTGCGCGCCACCGCAATTTTCTTAGAAATATCATAAAAAGCAACAGTATCCGGCTGCGATAGGCGCTCCTGTACGAATTCGCGTTTCAGCGTGGTGGGTATTTTCAGCTCCGGCACCCGGCGCGAGACTTCGCCAGGACGGGTGATCAAAACGTCTTTAAGCAACCAGTAACCATCTTGCAACTTTGCTGTGCGTGCATCTTCGCGCAGTCTGATCCGGTTCTGACTGTCGAAGTGAATGAAGACGGCCTGGGACAGCAATGTGCCGTTTTCGAGCACGGCAGTTGCGCCGATGATCATGTCGTCATTGCTGGAGATCTGCCGCATCCATGGAATGGCGGTTCCGGCATCGCTGGGCTGATCCTGATCGGACCAGCTTGCCTCGATCCGGGTCGCTTCGCTTTGCCCATAGGCGGCGAGCGGATTGATCACCAGAATGGTCAGCATGCCGAAGAGGAAGGCACCGAGCAGGAAGGGAAACATGAACTGCCAGACCGAAATCCCGGCAGCGCGTGCCACGACAAGTTCAGAGCGTCGGTTCAGCGCAATCAGCGCCGTCATGCCGGCAAACAGGCTGATGAAAGGCACAGTCTGTTGCAGAAGCTGGGGCAGGCGCATCAGCGTCAGCCCGACGATGGCCAGAACCGATGCGCCTTTGGCGTCGGAAAACCGTCCGCTCATCTCGCTGAAATCGATGAGGAAGATGATGGCCGCCACACCGATGACAAACCACAGAACCGTCAGGCCATAGCGTTTGAGAAAATAGCGGTTGAGGGTCTTGAACATCAGCCGCGCCCTCCGCTGCTGGCGCCCTGCCGTTGCAGCCGGGCCTTAAGCTGTTGCAGGCGGCTCCTCAAGCCTGACTGCATCAGGGATGACTTGCGACGCAACATGATAAGGCTGGCGATCAGGGCGGTTCCGACCGGAACGGCATAGAGCAGAATAACGAAATGCCCGTTGGTCTCGGCCTTGTTGCCAACATAAAAAGACATCCAGCGCAACAAAAGTGCCAGAATCAGCGATGAGGCCATGGGGTGAATGCGGCCTTCACGATGGGAGCGGGCATCACCGGCAATGGCAAGCGACATCAGCGCAAAGGCAAAAGGCAGCATCCATTCCGACAGGCGTTTGTGCAGTTCGGCACGATAATCGCCGGGATGGGCTTTATAGTCGTCGTCATTGGGATCAGGATGCAGGAGAAAGCCGAGGCTGCGGTCGCTGGGGCGCAGATTGGCCTTGCCGCGGCTTTGCGTCAGCGTGGCCAGATCGAAGGAATAGGAATCGAAATGCACGATGGACACGGTCCCGCCAGGCGCTTTGCGCTGGACCTCGCCGTCATGCATGATCAGCGCCGTTCCGCTTGGATCGACCGCGCCCTCACGCGCATAATAGATGAGTGACGCGGACGGATCGCGATAATCGGCAACGAACAGTCCCTTGAGAACCCGTCCCGCCAAACGCTGCGAGATCTCGACATAAAGCCCGTCTTCGACCTTGCGGAAGGTCTTTTCCTGAATGACGGTGGACAGAAGATCGGCATAGGCATTGGCAATCATCTGTCGTGCTTCGGTTTTCACCTTGGGCTGCACCACATTGATGATGACCAGCGTGATCAGGCTCAAGACAATGGCCAGGGTGAGAATCGGCCGCAGGATCACCGAGCGCGGCGCACCCGCAGCGTCGATCACCGCCAGTTCCGAATCATTGTTCATCGTCGTCAGCGTCTGGGTGATGCCAATGACGATGGCGAATGGCATGACGATGGGGATGATGGTCGGCAGAATGAGGGTTGCCAGCGTGGCGAATGAGCCGATCGACTGGCCGGTATCGGTCACCAGATTGATTCGCGCCAGAACCTGGGTGGTCCATATGATGGCCAGAACCGGCAGCAGGGCTGTCAGGAACATCTGCGTCACGCGCCGCAATATGTAATATTCTAGTCTTTTCATACCTGACCCTGCCAAGAGTGTTCTATTTGCCCGTGGTCCCGAAAAAACACAAGGCCTGGTCGTCAATCCCCTGTTGAGGAGGAGTGACAGGACGTCAACTTCGTCACCAATGTGTCAGAAATATCGCAGCTGGCTGAAAAGCCGGTGCAGGGCAAAGACCAGGGCAAAAACCAATGGTGAGGAAAGAAAACCCAGCACGGCATCGGACAGATAATGGCCGCCGAAAGCGACCCTGAGAAGGGGCGTGAGAAGCGCAAGCGCAATCAATGGCGGCCCGACCCATCGGCGCCACCGCACGGGCAGAAGCGGCACGAGACAGATCAGCCAGCCCGCACCGGCCGCTTCACCGGAGATGAAGGAACAATTGTGGCCGCAGCTTCCGGAAAAATCTCCGGCAGCGACAAAAGCGTCATGTCCGCCGAAGAGATCGGTCTGATAGGGCCGGGGCCTGCCCGACCATTCCTTCAACGCGCCATTGACCAGAAGACCGGGACCGAGAAGCAGCGACAAGAGCGCCAGTTTGATCGTGCCGATCATCTGCCTTTCTCTCGCTGAGGGGTGCGGGTGATGTGCCTTGACGACCCAGACGCCGATCAGAATGACGGCGGCCAAATGCGGAAGGTAAAACAGGATTTTCCGCAACACGCCGAGCAGCGGTTGGTCAGCGAGGAAAAACAGACCGCAGACCTTGCCAGAGGCAGAAGAACAGGTGACGCGGTCGAAAAACCATCCGGCAACGGCAAGATCGATCTGCGGGTGCAGATAAAACAGTTTCAGGAGCGCAATCCACAGAATCGACAGCGCCACCGACCAGAGCAAGGGCGCCTGCGGGATAGGCGCAAAGCGCCAGGGACGGGACGGCGGCAAAGGCCGGTTGGAGAGGTGCATGAAGTTCATCATCAGAAAACCGGTCTTGTGCGGAGTGGATGGGTTATAAGCATCGGACCGAAAAGTGTGAAGCGGTTTTCGGATCATCCGATGCGAGGAAAAAGCATCGGACCGAAAAGTGTGAAGCGGTTTTCGGATCATCCGATGCGTGAGGAAACTCATCGGACCGAAAAGTGTGAAGCGGTTTTCGGATGTTTTGGACGTTGCGGAAAGTGCGATCCTGCGGAATACACTTCTGCGGCTGTTGCATTCATGCGTAAAACCGACATGATCGGCCTTCAAGCGAAGCAGGCGCGCCCATCGGGTTTATGTCTGCTGGCGCGGCACGTCTCCTGATCCCGTCGCCAGACCGGATGAGATGTGCGACATCGTCTCGTCAATTGCCGGAGTGCATCATGTCAGCCAAGCTGGAAATTTCCTTTGCCGAAACCGCGTCCGTCTCGGGCGGTCTCGTTCTCAGTCTCGTCGAATCCGGTGCAAAGGCACCGGCGGGAGGCGGCACGGTCGATCCGGCAGGCATTTACGCAAAGGCGGCGTCTGCAGCGCATTTCACCGGCAAATCCATGGCTGTTCTCGACATTCTGGCTCCGTCCGGCTCGCCGGCCGACCGGCTGATCGTCATCGGCGCCGGCAAGGCCGCCGATCTGAGCGGCCATGACTGGCTGCGTCTTGGTGGGGTGGCCGCCTCTAAGCTGAAGAAAGAGAGTGCGGTAACCGTGTTTCTCGATGCCGAAGGGCTTGAGGTGACGGCCGAGGCCGCCAGCGATTTTGCTCTTGGCATGGTGCTGCGCGCCTATGATTTCGATCGTTACAAGACCCGGAAAAAAGACGAGGACGAAACGGCAGCCGCGATTGCCGTGACGATTGTAACGGCAAAGGCCAAGGCCGCAGGCGCGCATTTTGCCGGTGATGGCAAGGCGGTGGCTGATGGCGTAGTCCTCGCTCGCGATCTGGTCAATCTGCCGGCCAATGCTTTGGGTCCGGTGGAATTTGCCGCTCGTGCCAAGGAATTGGAGGCGCTGGGCGTTGAGGTGGAAATCCTCGATGAAGAGCAGATGGCCAAGCTTGGCATGGGCGCGCTTCTCGGCGTGGCGCAGGGCTCCGTGCGTCCGCCTCGCCTTGCCATCATGCGCTGGAATGGCGGTGCTGAAGGCCAGCAGCCGGTGGCCTTTATCGGCAAGGGCGTGGTCTTCGACACCGGCGGCATTTCCATCAAGCCTGCCTCCGGCATGGAAGATATGAAGGGCGATATGGGCGGTGCTGCCGCCGTCACCGGCCTGATGCACACGCTGGCCGCCCGCAAGGCAAAGGTCAATGCCATCGGCATGCTGGGGCTGGTGGAAAACATGCCCGACGGCAATGCCCAGCGTCCGGGCGATATCGTCACCTCCATGTCCGGTCAGACTATCGAGGTGATCAACACCGATGCCGAAGGCCGTCTGGTGCTGTGCGATGCGCTTTATTATTGCAGCGAGCGCTTCCAGCCCGCCTTCATGATCAATCTGGCAACGCTCACCGGGGCGATCATGGTGGCACTGGGCAGCCATCACGCCGGTCTCTTCTCCAATGATGACACGCTGGCCGACAATCTGCTCAAGGCCGGTGCGGCGACGAAGGAAAAGCTGTGGCGCATGCCGCTCGGCGAGGAATACGACAAGATGATCGATTCGAAATTCGCCGATATGAAGAATACCGGCGGCCGTTATGGCGGCGCGATCACGGCGGCGCAGTTCCTCAAGCGTTTCGTTGGCACAACGCCCTGGGCGCATCTCGATGTTGCCGGAACGGCCATGGGCTCGGTGAAGGATGAGATCAACCAGTCCTGGGCCAGCGGCTTTGGCGTGCGCCTGCTCGACCGGCTGGTGCGCGACACGCTGGAAGGCTAAGCGACGTTGACCGACGTCCTGTTCTACCATCTGACGGAAACAAGGCTGGAAGATGCGCTTCCAGCCTTGTTGGAAAAGAGCATCGAGCGAGGCTGGCGGGTCGGCGTGGAACTGCGCGATCCCGACCGGCTGGACAAGCTCGACCAGCATTTATGGACCTATCGGGAAGACAGCTTTCTGCCGCATGGCAGCGAAGCTGGGGAAAACCCCGAGATGCAGCCTGTGCTTCTCTGCCTGTCTGCGGCCAATGCCAATGGGGCAAGTGTGCGGTTTTATATCGACGGAGCGGTGCCGGAAGGGCCATTGACCTATGAGCGTGTCGTCTTCGTTTTTGACGGCCATGACCAGAGCGAGCTGGAAACGGCCAGAGCGCAATGGAAAGCGTTGAAAACGCAAGGCCATGCGCTGACCTATTGGCAGCAGAACAATCAGGGCCGCTGGGAAAAGAAGGCGTAAAACACTTACCTGCTAAAGCTTTAACCTGTGGCGGGAGGCCAGAAGCTGGGTGGGCGCTGCGCCATAATGCAGGGTGACAACCTTATAACCTTCTGCCCGCAAGCGCTCGAGAAGATGCGGCAGCATGGCAACGGTGCGCCCATGAATGTCATGCATCAGGATAATGCCGCTCTTGCGCTTTTCCAGTTCCTTCATCGTGCGGTTCAGCACGGTTTCTGGCGTATCCTTGAAATAGTCCTTGCTGTCGATATCGGCGTCGAGCACGACGATGTTGTGGGCGGCAAGGGCTGCGCGCAGCCTGCCGGTTTCCGCCAGATAGGGGAAGCGGAAGAAATGCACCTCGTCGACATGGGCTGCCGCTGCCACCGCTTTCTCCCCCTTCATCACTTCCGCCATTGCCTGATCGAAGGCCATGGCTTTCAGATTGGGGTGGCGGAAGGTGTGGCTGCCGATGGTGTGGCCGCGGGCCTCGACATCGGCGACGATCTCCGGTCTTGCCTTGGCCATCTCGCCGACCATCATGAACGTCCCTTTGACGTGATAATGATCGAGGATGTCGAGAATTTTCTCCGTCTTCTTCGCCGCCGGTCCGTCATCGAAGGTCAGGAGAACCTCTTTCGGCTGAAGTTTGAGATCGGCAAGGCTTGAGACCGTCAGCACCCGCCCGGTGAGTCGGTTATCCGTTTGCCTGTCACCTTCCAGCCATTTGCTCGGTTCCATCGGCACGGGGTCTTTTGCGCCAAGATGTTTCGGCTTTTCCGCCACCGGGAAAAAGGCTGTCTTCAAGGCGGATGACGCTGCCTTGTCCGGCGGCGTGGCGCAGGCGGCAAGGCACAAAACGAGAGCGGCAGAAGAAAGAAGACGGAGAATCATGGCGCGATTCCATGTAGAAAAGGATATTCTTACGTAATGCTTTTATGGTTAATAATTTCTTATGATGACCGTGGCCGTATTAAGCTTTTCCACTTTGCCGCTCGCCATGAGAGCGGTTTCATCCGGCAGGGAAATACTCGGATTTTGTAAAGCCTTTACCTGCCTTGCCAGCCCGCATGATGCTCTACAGCGTCGTGCGCCCAATATGGCGCACAAAACGCGCTGTAACACTTTTCATCTGCTGCATCATTTTCACCTTAATCTCACCCGATTGAAGGAATGATGCAGTCGCTGTGCTGACATCGCGCAAATCTGGAGACAGGCGAAGGATTTTGATGTGAAGGCGGCAGGGGTTTAAATAAGCAATGCTGTCAACGCCGATGATAGCGTTTGCATAATGACAGGACTATAAATCTGAAAGGGAGAAGGAGGTCGCAGCCGAGCCAGTGTCAGCCCGTCATTGTCAGCCCGCCATGGCCTCTTCATATTCGGCGGAAAGCTCCAGCCATTTTTCTTCCGCCTCGGAAAGCTTTGCTGCCGCTTCACCGCGCTGTTTTGCCTTTTCTGCGGCTTTCTGCGGTGATTTCTCGTAAAGGGCGGGATCTGCAAGCTCTGCATCAAGTGCTTTGATCAGTGTCTCAAGTTTCTTCGTCAGGGATTCGATTTCATTGATCTTTTTCTTCAGCGGCGCCAATGACTGGCGCTTGTCGGCAGCGGCCTTGCGCTGTTCGGCCTTGTTGACCTGTTCGGCTGCGCTGTCGGTTTTGTCGTCTTTCTTCTTCGGCGGGGCAACGATCAGGTTGCGATATTCCTCCATATCGCCGTCGAAACTGGCCACCGTGCCATTATTGACCAGCCACAGCCGGTCCACCGTCGCCTCGATCAGGTGGCGGTCATGCGAGATCAGGATGACGGCACCTTCATAATCGTTGAGCGCCTCGATCAGCGCCTTGCGGCTGTCGATATCGAGATGGTTGGTCGGCTCGTCGAGGATCAAAAGGTTCGGCGCGTGGAAGGCGGCAAGACCCATCAGCAACCGCGCCTTTTCGCCACCTGAAAGATCCTTGGCGGCCGTATCCATCTTTTCGGTGGCAAGACCCATCTGGGCGACGCGGGCGCGTACCTTGGCCTCCGGCTCCGTCGGCATCAGCCGGCGCACATGGGCCACCGGCGTTTCCTCCGGCATCAGGTCGTCAAGCTGGTGCTGGGCGAAAAAGCCGATGCTGAGACCCGGCGCAAGCTTCATGTCGCCTGCCATGGCGGACAATCTGCCGGAGATGAATTTGGCGAAGGTGGATTTGCCGTTGCCGTTGGCGCCCAGCAGCGCAATGCGGTCGTCATTGTCGATGCGCAAATTGATGTTTTTCAGGATCGGCTTGCCGGTCTCATAGCCGACCGCGCCGGAGTTTACCGCCACGATTGGCGAAGCGGGCAGTTTTTCCGGCTTGGGAAAGGTAATCGGCTGGACGTGATCTTCGATTACGGCGGCGACGGTTCCCATCCGCTCCAGCGCCTTGATGCGGCTTTGTGCCTGTTTTGCTTTCGTCGCCTTGGCCTTGAATCGATCGATGAAGCTTTGCAGGTGCTTGCGCGCCGCATCGTTTTTGGCTTTCGCCTTCATCTGCAATTCGTCGGCTTCGGCTTTCTGGCGCTCAAACTGGTCGTAGCCACCCCGATAGAAGGTGAGCTTCTTCTGGTCGAGATGGATGATGGCGTTGACGGCATTGTTCAACAGGTCGCGGTCATGGCTGATGATGATCACCGTGTGCGGATAACGCCGCACATAATCCTCAAGCCACAGCGTTCCTTCGAGATCGAGATAGTTGGTTGGTTCGTCGAGCAGCAGCAGGTCCGGCTCGGCAAACAGCACGGAGGCCAGTGCCACGCGCATGCGCCAGCCGCCGGAAAAGGACGAGGCCGGACGCAATTGCGCCTCATGATCGAAACCGAGGCCGGAAAGAATGGTGGCCGCGCGCGCTTCTGCCGAATGGGCGCCGATATCGGCAAGCCGTGTCTGGATCTCGGCGATGCGGTTGGGATCGGTGGCGGTTTCGGCTTCCGCAAGAAGGGCGGTGCGCTCCTTGTCGGCGGCCAGCACGATGGAAATCAGGCTGTCTTCCGTTCCCGGCGCTTCCTGCGCCACCTGTCCGATGCGGGCGTGTTTGGGAATGGTGACGCCGCCGCTTTCCGCTGTCATATCGCCGGTGATCACTTTGAAAAGGGTGGATTTGCCCGCACCGTTTCGCCCCACCAGACCGGCTTTGATGCCGGCGGGCAGGGAAAGCGTGGCGTGATCGATCAACAGGCGGCCGGCAATGCGGGCGGAAAGGTCGGAAATCGTAATCATGCCCGCGTTTTGGCGGATCGATCACTCAAAGACAAGTGTCTTCAGGCCTGACGGGGCCTGCGCTGATAAAAAATCAGGTCCATTTCCAGCGATGGCTTGCCCAGCACCGTCAGGATCATATGCGCCTGACCGCGATGATGGGTCTGATGGTTGAACATATGGGCCAGCGCTTCTCCCATGGGTTGATGCACAGGCTCGGGAGCGCTGACACGCGTATAGGAGAGCATGCCCGCCGTCTTTTCCGGCGTCAGTGCTGCGCAAAAATCGATCAGGCGCTGATCGGTCTCCTTCCGTGCGGCATGAAGCTCGCTCAGTGTGGCAAAGGGGCGGGCCGCAAGCTGCGCATGGCTCGGCCCCGTGCCGGTGAGACGGTAAAGCCAGATCTGGTCGGCAACGACGAGATGGGTCAAGGTGCCGAACAGCGAGTGGAAAAAAGCGCCCGTGTCACGGTTCAGCTCCTTCTCGCTCAATTCACCCGCCGCTTTATACAGCAAAGCGTTGGCCCATTGATTATATCCGGCAAACATTGTCCAGTGGTCGATCATGGCATTCTCCTCTTTTGTCCGAACCTATCATGGCTTCGGGTCAATCAAGCTGATGGCAGTCATGATTTTTTCTGATTGGATTTTTGTCTCATCCCTGTTTGATATTGAAAGCATGTCGCGTTTTATTGTCCTCAATAAAACGATAACGCATATGCGAGAAAGCAAGAACTAAAGCCTGTCGCCGTGAACGGAATTCACTGCGACAGGCTTTAGGTTCAATTGGAGAACAGATGATGGCGATCACGCTTTATTCGCTGGCAGGCGCTGATGCCGCGCGTCCCTTTTCACCCCATTGCTGGAAAGCGGTGATGGCGCTTCATCACAAAGGGCTGGCATTTACGGAAAAGCCGGTGGGCTTTACCGAGGTGCCGAAACTGGAGGGCGGTTATTCCAAGATCGTGCCGATCCTGCGCGATGAGGATACGCTGGTTGCCGACAGTTTCCAGATCGCACTCTATCTGGAAGAGACCTATCCCTATGCGCCAAGCCTGTTCGGCGGCGAGGGCGGCAAGGCCATGGCCCGCTTCGTCGAGAGTTATTCCCAGACCACCATCCATCCGCTCGTCACCCGTATTGCGATTTGCGATATTCACGCCATGCTCGGCCCGGTCGATCAGGCCTATTTCCGTGAAAGCCGGGAGAACCTGCTTGGACGGACGCTGGAAGAGTTTGCGGAAAATCGCGATCAAGCGATCGGTGATCTGGTGAATGCCCTCAAGCCGCTCAGGCATATGCTGAACCGTCAACCCTTCATTGGTGGAGATGCGCCGCTTTTTGCAGATTATATCGTCTTCGGCGCGCTGCAATGGCTGAAAGTATCGTCCGGCTCGATCTTCCTGCCGGAAGACGATCCGGTGGCGCATTGGTTCGAGCGGCTGCTCGATCTTCATGAGGGCGTCGGGCGCAAGGTGGCCTGATCCGCTTTATGACGGTGCGGTGAAATTCAGCAGACCCCCTTGTCTTCGCGAATCGGGGCGGGTAGAAACCGCCCACTTTCCCTATATTCAAAGGAAGACACGATGGCGATTGAACGCACCTTTTCGATGATCAAGCCGGACGCAACCAAGCGGAACCTGACGGGCGCGATCACCAAGATTTTCGAGGAAAACGGCCTGCGCGTCGTTGCTTCCAAGCGCGTATGGATGAGCAAGCGCGAAGCCGAAGGCTTCTACGCCGTGCACAAGGATCGCCCCTTCTTCGGCGAACTGGTTGAAGGCATGACCTCCGGCCCGACCGTTGTTCAGGTTCTCGAAGGCGAAAACGCCATCCTGAAGAACCGCGAAATCATGGGCGCCACCAACCCGGCCCAGGCTGCCGAAGGCACGATCCGCAAGCAGTTCGCGCTCTCCATCGGCGAAAACTCGGTACACGGCTCCGACGCTCCGGAAACCGCTGCTGAAGAAATCGCTTACTGGTTCGCAGCCACCGAAATCGTCGGCTGATTTTTCGACCTGTCTTGACCGATGAGAAAGCCGGAGCCGCAAGGCTCCGGCTTTTTGCGTTATGCGTGCTGATGTTATGTCTTGGCCGGGCAGCCGGTTTCCGGCGAAAAATCCGTTGTGCCGTCGGCCCTGAACACGTTCGGGTTGGGCGTATAGATCGGCCCGACCACCAGCGGTTTGCCGGGCAGGATGGTCTGGTCCAGTGTCGAGGTCATTGTTGTGTCAATGGTCTGGATCAGCTTGTCCTTGCCATCAACGATACGAATATTCACCGCATAGGGCTTGTTCTTGACGATGCAGTGAACCGGCGGGCTTTCCACGGTGATCTTGTCCCAGAAGGGGAAGATTTTTTCCCGCTTCGTCAAAGGTGCACCGCCTGCCGGATTGTCGAAACGGGCCTCGACATAGCTGTCATCGGGTAGGGGACCGTTGCGCGCCAGCGTCAGAACATAGGTCGCCTCGGCGATGCGATAGTTGAAGATGAAAATCTTGCCTGCAATCTTCAGCGGATCGTTCTTGTCCTCGCGCTGGCAGCCGGAAACCAGTGCCAGTGTCAGACAGACCATGGTGATGGCGATTTTTTTCATCGGTTATTCCCCTCTTTTAGAGCATGTCTCCATCCCAAAGGCGACTCCCGGTTTTGGGATGAAGACATGCGGAAAAACAAAGAGTTAGAGCGGCACCGTGTTTCTATGAAACACGAAGCTGCGCTTGAAGATTGTAATGGCGCCTGGCTTTGACGCGGTTGCCGCAGACCGCCATGTCGCACCACAACCGGCTTTTGTTCTTGCTGCGGTCGAGAAACAGCCAGCCGCAATGCTGGCAGATTTTCAGGGCCTGCGGCTGTTTCAGGTCGATCAGCCGCAGAGCGGAATAGGCGGTTTGCGCCTCAAGCGAATTGTCAGACGGGGCTGCCCGCAGCATGGCGGCAATGGCTGTGAGCAGGTCGGCCAGCCTCTGCCGATCCGTTTCGCCGCCTATACGCGCGCGAAAATAGCGATCTATTTCTTCACGCAGCGATAAAAATCCGGCCCGGTTATCTGAGGCGACCGGCTGTAACGGGCCGAACAGGTCGCGTTCGGCTGAAAATTCCGTGGCGGCATCGGCAAAGGCGTCAAACTGTGCCGGATCGGCAAAGCGATCGAGGCTGCGTTCCGGGTCAAAACGCAGGATGACGCTGTTGGCAACGTCCAGTGCCAGCGCACCGCCGGCGAAACGATGGGGTGTCCAGGTAAAGCTCATGCTTGCATTATAACCAGTAAAATGGTTTTTACCAGTTAGATATTTGGGATGGCAGGCATATGGCCTATTTGCTGCAACAGATCCTCAATGCGGTGCCGCAGGCGATGCTTTATGCAACGCTTGCCTTTGGCTATGCGCTGATTTTCGGCATGACGCGGCGGGTGGATATCACCTATGGGGCGCTGTTTGCCTTTGCCGGACAGATTTTCGTGCTGTTCACCGATCGCGGCTGGAGCACTTATTACTGGGTTCTGCCCGCAGCGCTCGGGCTTGGCGCCGCCGCAAGTCTTGCCTATACGCTGGGCTCGTCGGCGCTCATTGCCCGCCATGTGATGCGGCCCTTATCGAATGCCTCGTTGAATGCCGTTCTGGTGGCTTCCGTCGGGGTACTCCTCCTTCTGACGGAAACGGCACGGCTTGCCTCCGACGCACGCGAAATCTGGCTGTCGCCCTTTCTCAACCGGCGGCTGATCGTGATGCGCGATGGAGACGGCTTTGCCGCCAGCCTGACGCTCATTCAGCTTCTGAACAGTGTTTTGATGCTGGCGCTGCTTCTTGCCGGTGCCTTTGTTATGGAGCGCTCGCAGCTCGGGCGGATCTGGAAGGCGGTGTCAGATGACCGGCAGGCGGCGCGCTTTTGCGGGGTGGATACCGACAGGGTGTTTCTGGTCGCCTGTCTTGCCGCGTCCTGCATCGCCTGTTTTGCCGCCTGTCTGGCAACAAGCTATTATGGGACAATGGATTTTTCGAGTGGCCTTGTCTTCGGCGTCAAGGTGGCGCTGATTGCCGCCGCCGGTGGCCAGTCACGCCCGCTTCATGCCGCCCTTGGCGGTGTCGCGGTCGCTTTTGCCGAGACATTGTGGAGCGGTTACGGGCCGATGGTCTGGCGCGATTTTGTCGTCACAGGCGGGCTGGTTCTGTTGCTGGTTGTAAGCCGCCGCGAACGGATCATTCCCTGACGCGACTGCATAATTCCTTCAATCGGAAGCGATTTAAGGTGAAAATTATGCAGCAGATTAAAAGTGTTACAGCGAGTTTTGTGCGCCATATTGGGCGCGCGGCGCTGTAGCCCATTTCTCACGCGCCGTATCGTCGGCGTCACGAGCGGCGACCCATGTGCCGCTCCGTCCGTCCTTGCTGTGTTCCTTCTTCCAGAAGGGGGCGGCGGTCTTGAGAAAATCCATGACGAAATTGGCCCCGTCAAAGGCGGCCTGCCGATGGCTGGCGGCGGCAATCACCAGAACGATCCGCTCGCCTGCGGCAATGCGACCGTAGCGGTGAATGACACGAAGACCCAAAAGCGAAAACCGTGCGATGGCATCGTCACCGATCCGCGTCAGTTCGGCCTCGGCCATGCCGGGATAATGTTCAAGCTCCAGCGCATCGAGGTGGCCCTGCTCATCCCGGCACAGTCCGGTAAAGGCGACAAGCGCGCCGATATCCTTGCGGCCAGCGGTCAGCGCTTCGGTTTCTGCCTCGGTGTTGAAATCCTCGCGGCAGACCCGGATGAACGGCCTCACCATGTCAACCCCCGGTCATCGGCGGAAAGAGGCCGATTTCGCGCGCGCCGGAAATCGGCTCGTCATGCTCCACATGCTCCTGATTGACGGCAATGCGGATGGCTTTGGGAAATTGCAATGCTTCGGCATAAGCCTCGCCAAGCCCGGCGAGATAGTCGATCAGTTCGGTGCCGTTTGTCACGCTTGCCGGCAGGTCGATCTCTTCTTCACCCTTGCCGATCTTTTCCCGCACCCAGGCAAAATAGACGAGCTTGACCATCTCAATCATCCACCATGTGTTTCAATCCGGCCTTGAAGTAATCATAGCCGGTATACATGGTCAAAAGAGCCGCGATCCACAGAAGGGTGATGCCGATCTGCGTCGTGTGCGGCAGCACCTTGTCTCCGGCAGGCCCGGCCAGCAGAAAGGCCAGCGCCAGCATCTGCACCGTGGTTTTCCATTTGGCAATCCGCGTCACCGGCACGGAAACCTTCAGCTCCGCCAGATATTCGCGCAGCCCCGAAACCAGAATTTCCCGGCACAGAATGATGATCGCCGCCCAGAGTGACCATCCGGCAATGGTGCGCTCCGTATCGGCGGCCATCAACAGCAGGCAGGTGGAAACCAGAAGCTTGTCGGCGATCGGGTCCAGCATCCGGCCGATATTCGAGGTCTGGTTCCAGATGCGGGCGAGATAGCCGTCGAAGAAATCGGTGATCGAGGCGATGATGAAAATCGCCAGCGCCGCCCAGCGGGCCGAATCGGTGCTCTGCAATTTTCCCTCGAGAAAAAAGCACAACACGATCAGCGGAACGGCGACAATCCGGCCATAGGTCAACAGATTGGGGATGCTGTAAGTGCGCGATGCCATGGGTACTGTCTCTTCTGTTGGTCGGAGGATGGCGTCGAAGACGGGGTACCGTCAAGCGGCAGAAACAATTCGGTCAGATTGCCTGCCGGTAAAATTCCTGCCGATAGGAAGAATGTATAGAGTCATTCGGCCTGTCCTTCATGAAAATGGTTGTAAATTTGTCGTGCAACGGCCTCGGAAATCCCGTCAACGGCGGTGAGATCGCCGATGGCGGCACGTGACACCGCCTTGGCCGTGCCGAAATGCTGAAGAAGCGCGCGCTTGCGCGTCGGCCCGATTCCGGAAATCTCATCCAGCGGGTTTTTCACCATCTCCTTCTTGCGCCTTGCCCGGTGCGAACCGATGGCGAAGCGATGCGCTTCGTCGCGCAGGCGCTGGATGAAATACAGCACCGGATCGCGCGGCGGCAGGGTGAAATCCGCCTTGCCCTCGACGAAGAACCGCTCGCGCCCGGCATCGCGGTCCACGCCCTTGGCGACACCGATGGCCGTGACGCAATCGGCAATGTCCAGCTCGTTGAGAATAGCGCGCACCGCCGTCATCTGGCCCTGACCGCCATCGATCAGGATCACATCCGGCCAGGCGGGGAAGGCGGCATCCGCACCATCTTCCGTGGCGGCGGCGGCGCTCCGGTCGGGCTTGCCTTCTTCCTTCAGCAGGCGGGAGAAGCGCCGCGTCATCACCTCGCGCATCATGCCGAAATCGTCGCCGGGGGTGATGTCGGTCGATTTGATGTTGAACTTGCGATACTGGCTCTTGATGAAGCCGTCGAGCCCGGCCACCACCATGCCGCCGACGGCATTGGTGCCCATGATATGCGAGTTGTCGTAAATCTCGATGCGGCGCGGCGTGTAGGGCAGGGTGAAGGTTTCGGCGAACCCCTGCAACAGCCGCGACTGGGAGGAGGTTTCCGCCAGCTTGCGGCCATGCGCCTCGCGGGCATTGGCCAGCACATGGCCGACCAGATCCTTCTTCTCGCCGCGCTGTGGCACCAGAACCTGTATCTTGTAGCTGCTTTTTTCCGAGAGTGCCTCGGCCAGCAGGTCCTGTTCCTCTATGGGCTCGGACAGAAGGATCTGCCGTGGACAGGGTTTGTCGTCATAAAACTGCGCCAGAAAGGCACTCAGCACGTCGGCGCCGGTCATCTGCGGATCGGCCTTGGGAAAATAGGCGCGGTTGCCCCAGTTCTGCCCGGTGCGGAAGAAGAAGACCTGAATGCAGGTGAGGCCACCCTCGTGATGGATGGCGAAGATATCGGCCTCCTCGACGCCTGCCGGATTGATGCCCTGATGGCTCTGCACATGGGATAGACCCGCCAGCCGGTCACGGAAGACGGCGGCGCGCTCGAAATCCAGATCTTCCGCCGCCTCGTTCATCGCCTTCGCCATGGCTTCCTTGACGTTCTGGCTCTTGCCGGAGAGAAAATCTCTCGCCTCGTGAACCAGCGCGGCATAATCGCCATCGGAAATTTCATGGGTGCAGGGGCCGGAACAGCGCTTGATCTGATAGAGCAGGCAGGGCCTTGTGCGGCTTTCAAACACGCTGTCGGTGCAGGTGCGCAAGAGAAAGGCCCGTTGCAGCGAATTGATCGTGCGGCCGACGGCGCTGGCCGAGGCGAAGGGACCGAAATAATCGCCCTTGCGGGCGCGCGCTCCGCGATGCTTGTAAATCGCCGGGGCACGGCTGTCGCCGGTGATCAGGATATAGGGAAAGCTCTTGTCGTCACGCAGAAGCACGTTGAAGCGCGGTCGCAGGCGCTTGATCAGATTGGCTTCGAGCAGCAGCGCCTCGACCTCGGTGCGCGTGGTGACGAATTCCATATGGGCGGTTTCGCGCACCATCCGGGTCAGGCGGTTGGAATGCAGCCGCCCCTGCGCATAATTTGTCACCCGCTTTTTCAGACTGCGGGCCTTGCCGACATAAAGCACGTCGCCTGCCGCGTTCAGCATCCGGTAGACGCCAGGGCTGTTTGGCAGTTTCTTGACGAATTCGCCGATCAGCTCCGGCCCGGTCAACCCGCTGCCATGCAGGCCGGTTTCATTCCAGTCCACGCTGGCAAGCGGCGCGGCTACGGTCTCGATGCCGTCATCCTCGTCCTCGTCTTCTGATCCGTCATAGAGAATGCCGCCTTCCGGCTGCTTCCCTGTCGTCATTCCGCAATCTCCATGCCATTGGCGCCGGGCCAGATCAGATGCTGGCCGCCGTCGAGTGCCAGCATTTGGCCGGTGATCGACGGCGTGTCAAAGAGAAAGCGAATGGTGCGGCCGAAATCGTCAAGCCTTGGTCCCTGTTTCATCGGCAGGCTGTCGATCTGCGCCTGAAAGTCGCTGGGCTTTTGCCGCTCATTGGCCAGGGTCGGGCCGGGGCCGATGGCGTTGACCCGGACTTTCGGCGCAAAGCTCTGGGCCATGGTGCGGGTGGCCGTCCACAATGCCGATTTTGAAAGCGTATAGGAAAAGAAGGTGGGTTTCAGCGCCCAGACGCGCTGATCGATGATGTTGACGATCAGGCCGGAGGTTGCCTCCGGCAATTGCCTGTAAAAACCTGCCGACAAAATAGCCGGTGCGCGCAGATGCAGATCGAAATGGGCGGCAAAGCGCTGCGAATCAAAGGCGCTGGCATCGTCTTCGAGAAAGATCGAGGCATTGTTGACCAGAAGGCCAAGCGGCCCCAGAGCCTCTGTCGCCGTGGTGATCAAGGCCTCTGTTGCATTTATGTCACGAAGATCGGCGCAAAGCGCCATGGCGCGCCCACCGGCGGAACGGATATCGCGCGCAAGGGTTTCTGCTTCGTCCCGTGAGGCGTTTGCATGAATGGCAACGGCAAAACCATGGGCCGCAAGATCCTCGGCAATGGCGCGACCGATCCGTTTGGCCGCACCGGTGATGAGGGCGGTTTTCGGGGCGGTTCCAAGGGGCGTTGTCCCGGCAGTTTCAGGAGTGGTCATCGCATGAGGCGCAGTCACAATTCATCACCCTCTTTTCGGTCTGGCACCCAATATATGGTCGCCGGCGCCTTATTGAAGGCTGATTGTCTGCGATTCACTGTGGACTGCGGCTTTCTTTCCCGTACA
This sequence comes from Allorhizobium sonneratiae, assembly GCF_023700755.1. GTDB lineage: Bacteria > Pseudomonadota > Alphaproteobacteria > Rhizobiales > Rhizobiaceae > Allorhizobium > Allorhizobium sonneratiae. Next base: position 300,626 of record NZ_JAMKOJ010000003.1, read on the forward strand.
TGGTTGCAAGTATTGCCAAGGGTAAACAAAATAAAGCAATCTTCACCATTTGTTATCCTTAACAAAGTCCCTGTGGCGATTAAGCAACGTCTCATTTTTGCCTGCGCTGCGCCGCAAAAATATCACATTTCGGCTCTTCCAATTCCGCAATTGAACGTCAGTTTCAGTTCGAGACGGGCAGGGACATCCGTGCAAAATCTACGTGCCGATAACATGTTCTGAAAACGAACGCGGCATGTTTGTGAAAAGGAGAATTGAGTATGCGTAAATTTCTGATGATTATGCTGGCTTCCACCGCAGGTCTTGCCATGGTTGGCGGCGCTGAGGCAGCCGATGCCGTGTCTCAGATCCCGCAGGCGCCTGTTGCTGTCGACACCCCGGCTCCGGTTGTTTCCAACTGGGCTGGCGCTTATGTCGGTGGTGAAGGTACCTATACCTGGAGCCGTTCGGGCGGCCCGAACCTTGATGGTCACGCCCTCGGTGGTGCGCTGTACGGCGGTTACAACTGGCAGACCGATAAGATCGTTTACGGTGCAGAAGCCGATATGGGCTATGCTGGCGGCCATTCCGACGCCTCCGACGGTTATAGCGGCAAGGAAGGCTGGAACGGCTCTATCCGCGGTCGTCTCGGCTATGATCTGAGCCCCTTCATGGTTTATGGTACGGCTGGTCTCGCTGCTGCCGACACCAAGATCTCCAACAATGTCGGTTCCGACAGCAAGACGGCCTTCGGTTACACGGTTGGTGCCGGTGTGGAAGCCATGGTGACCAAGAACATCACCACCCGCATCGAATATCGCTACACCAACTACGGCAACAAGAACTACGATATCGGCAACACCAGCGTTTCGCGCGGTTTCGACGACCAGAGCGTCAAGGTTGGTATCGGCGTCAAGTTCTGATCCTTCAGCATCGTTACAAAAAACCCGCCGGAGCGATCCGGCGGGTTTTTTTATGGGACGCTATTTTTTCAAGCCTGTGGCCGCAACGTTTGATACTGCTCGAATTTTTCGGCAAAGCGGGCGGGCCATGCCGTCAGTTCCACGCGGCCATCTTCCCATTCGCCGGGAAAGCGCAGCATGAGATAGCCAATGAGGCCTGCCATGGCGAAATGGCCGCCATTCAGCTTCTTGCCCGTTTTCGGCATATTTGCATTGAGATGGTCAAGGCCGCGCGTGACTTTTTCCCATTGCCGGTCGATCCAGGGCTGATGCACCTTTTCCGGCGGATGGCTGCGCTTTTCATAGACGATCGCCAGCAGGCAGTCGGTGATTCCGTCAGCCAGCGCTTCCAGCACTTCCGCCTCGGTGCGCTTTTCGGCCTTTTTCGGGTAAAGGCCGCCATCGGACACGCGGTTCAGATACTGCATGATGGCGCGGCTGTCATAAATCGCCTGACCCTCATCGGTGATCAGCGTCGGGATCTTGCCGAGCGGATTGTTCTCGACCAGTTCAGCCGGATTGGCATTGGTGTCAACCTTGATTTCCTCAAGCGTGATGCCGACATGGCGGGCGGCCATGCGCACCTTGGAGGAGTAGGGGGAGGCGGGGGCGTAAAGCAGTTTCATGGGGCTCGGTCCTGTGGTCATTGATGGCTATTCTTCGCCACGTAGCCAGAAACAGCGCTGCGAGGCGAATCGATCCTGTGCAAGCACACGCTTCAACTCGGGCAGAAGCGCATGCAGTTCCTCTTTCAAGGTAAACGGCGGATTGACGATGATGAGGCCGGTGCCGCTCAGCCCCGTCGTGTCGCGGTCGCTTTTCACCGAAAGCTCGGCGCAGAGCATTTTGGTGATCCCGCTCTCCTGCAATGCCTCGTGGAAGGCGGCAATCGGCGCGCCTTTCTTGATGGGATACCAGAGACAATAGACCCCGGTGGAAAACCGTCTATGGGCTTTGGCAAGGCCGTCTGCCAGCCGCTCATATTCCCCCTCCAGCTCGAAGGGCGGATCGACCAGCACGATACCGCGCTTTTCCTTCGGCGGCAGATGGGCACCCAGCGCCAGCCAGCCATCAAGTTCGGTCACCCGCACCTGAAAATCGCCTTCGAACTGGCGCGACAGTGCCCGGTAGTCCGCGGGATGCAGTTCCATGGCCGACAGCCGGTCCTGCGGGCGAAACAGAAGCCGCGCCAGCTTCGGTGAGCCGGGATAAAGCGTCACACCGCCTTGCGGATTAAGGCTCCGAACCGCATCGAGATACGGTTTGAGCACAGTTTCAGCCTCGGCAGACAGCGGCTCGGACAGCAGCCTGCCGATGCCGTCCTGCCATTCGCCTGTCTTTTGCGCTTCTTCCGACGAGAGATCGTAAAGCCCGATCCCGGCATGGGTGTCGAGCAGGCGGAAGGCCTTGTCCTTCTGCTGCAGATAGGTGATCAGCCGGGCGAGAACCGCGTGCTTGAGAACATCGGCAAAATTGCCCGCGTGATAGATATGACGGTAATTCATCAAGGCTTCCGATTGCTGTGATGATTTTCTGGAATGGGGCTTTTTGCGCTCAGATACTTGGCCTATAGCTTGAAGCCATGAACGAGCTGCGCCCCCTCCATAAATCCACCATTGGTCATACGGCCTGTCCGCATGACTGTCCATCCACTTGCGCGCTGGAGGTCGATCTCGGCCCGGATGGGCGCATCGGCCGCGTGCGCGGCGCAAACGCCAACAGCTATACGGCGGGCGTCATCTGCGCCAAGGTTGCCCGTTATGCCGAGCGGCTCTATCACCCGGACAGGCTGTTGACGCCGACGCGCCGCAGTGGGGCAAAGGGCGATGGTCAATGGCAGGAGATTGGCTGGGACGACGCGCTGGACGAGATCGCCAATGCCTTCGTCAAGGCGGAAGCGGCTTATGGCAGCGAGGCGGTCTGGCCGTATTTTTATGCCGGCACCATGGGCCAGGTGCAGCGCGATTCGATCGAGCGGCTGCGGCACGCGAAGAAATATTCCGGCTTTTTCGGCTCGATCTGCACCAATCTCGCCTGGACGGGCTATGTCATGGGCACCGGGGCTTTGCGCGGGCCGGACCCGCGCGAGATGGCGGTGTCCGATTGCGTCGTCATCTGGGGCACCAATGCGGTTGCCACCCAGGTCAATGTCATGACCCATGCGATCAAGGCGCGCAAGGAACGCGGCGCGAAGATCGTCGTCATCGATATCTATGACAATCCAACGATGAAACAGGCCGATCTTGGCCTGATCCTGAAGCCCGGCACCGATGCGGCGCTCGCCTGTGCGGCCATGCATATCGCCTTTCGCGATGGTTATGCCGACCGGGCCTATATGGAGACATTCGCTGACGATCCCGCAGGTCTTGAAGCGCATCTCAGGAACAAGACACCGGAATGGGCTGCCGCCATCACCGGGCTCTCCGTCGAGGAAATTGAGACCTTCGCCAAACTCGTTGGCCAGACGAAAAAGAGCTTCTTCCGTCTGGGCTATGGCTTTACCCGCAGCCGCAATGGCGCGGTCTCCATGCATGCGGCGCTGTCGCTCGCCACGGTGCTGGGCAGCTGGCAATATGAGGGCGGTGGGGCCTTTCATTCCAACAATGATATTTTCCGCATCAACAAGGCCGCGTTGATGGGCACGGCCTATGCTGATCCCGATATCCGCATGCTCGATCAATCTCAGATCGGCCGGGTGCTGACCGGCGACGCCGAGGCCTTGCGCCATCGCGGCCCGGTGACGGCGATGCTGATCCAGAACACCAATCCGGTCAATGTCGCGCCGGAGCAGCGGCTGGTGAAACAGGGCTTTCTGCGGGATGATCTTTTCGTTGCCGTGCACGAGCATTTCATGACGGAAACGGCAGAGCTGGCCGATATCGTGTTGCCCGCCACCATGTTCGTCGAGCATGACGATATCTATCGCGGTGGTGGCCAGAGCCATATTCTCATTGGCCCGAAGCTGGTGGAGCCGCCGCAGACGGTGCGCACCAATCTCTATGTCATCGAGGAACTGGCCAAACGTCTTGGCGTTGCCGATTATCCCGGTTTCGGCCTGAGCGAACGCGCGCATATCGAGCATATGCTCAAGGCCAGCGGCAGGCCGGATTTGAGCTTCTTCGAGCAGGAAAAGTGGCTGGACTGCCAGCCGGAGTTTGAAGAGGCGCATTATCTCAAGGGCTTTGCCCAGCCGGACGGAAAATTCCGCTTCCGGCCCGACTGGGCGGGCGCGCCCGCACCGAACCGTCCGCCCAAATCCATCGGGCTTCTGGGGCCGGTTGCCAGCCTGCCGGACTTTCCCGATCAGGTCGATGTGATCGAGCTTGCCGATGAAGACCATCCTTTCCGGCTGGCAACCTCGCCGGCGCGCAATTTCCTCAATTCCACCTTTGCCGAGACGAAAACCTCGGTGGCCAAGGAGGGCAGGCCGGAGGTGATGGTCAATCCCGAGGACGCCGCAAGGCTGGGGCTTGTTTCGGGCGATATCGCCCGGCTTGGCAATCGTCGCGGCGTCTTGCGCATTCATGTGCGGGTCACGCAAGAGGTGCGGCCCGGTGTGCTGGTGGCGGAAGGGTTGTGGCCGAACAAGGCGCATCTGGATGGCGAGGGCATCAATGTGCTGACCGGTGCCGATGCGCCAGCACCCCATGGCGGTGCGGCCTTTCACGATAACAAGGTTTTTATGGAAAAAGCATGAGCAAGTTCGACAGCACCCGCATCGAGATCGTCGAGGACAAGACCCTGTGGAAGGGCTGGAGCCATTTGCGCAAGATGTCCTTCGATTATACGCCTGCCGACGGCGACACCCGCCGCATTAGCTGGGAAGTCTTCGATCGCGGTCATGCGGTGGCGCTTTTGCTCTATCATCCGGTCAAGAAAACCGTGATTCTGGTGCGGCAGTTCCGCATTCCGGCCTATCTCATGGGTGACAGGCCCTTTCTCTTGGAAGTGCCGGCCGGCATGGCCGACGGACAGGCCCCGGATGTTGCCGTCACCCGCGAAGCGCTGGAGGAAACCGGCTTCGGCATCGACAAGCCGCAATTCCTGTTCTCCACCTATATGTCGCCGGGTGCGGTAACGGAGAAAATCCATTTCTTCTTTGCCGAAGTGACCGATTCGCAGAAAGTTGCCGAGGGCGGTGGGCTCGATGAGGAAAACGAGGATCTGGAAATGGTCGAACTGCCGCTTGCCGAGGCCTATGCCATGATAGGTCGCGGCGAGATTGTCGATGCCAAGACTGTTATGCTCTTGCAATGGGCAGCGTTGAACCTGATGGCATCGAAACTCTGAAAACAGCGATTGTCGTTAGAGGTTGTCAGGGAAAAGTGGAATCCGGTTTTGCGTCCGGAAATGCGCAAAAACAAAGAGTTAGAGTGCTTCCGTGTTTCTGTGAAACAGTGAGGCGCTCTGATGCGGCAAATTGGCTCTTGTAATATATACGATATACAATTATATATATCGTATATTGAAGAGGATCGAAGCCATGTCGCACGCACTTTCCCAGACCCTGACAATTGGCCCGCAACTGACGGCGGCAGAGATTGCCGCTTTGCCGGAGCAGGGCTACAAGGCCGTGATCAACCTGCGCCCGGACGCAGAAGAGGGCGCACTTGGCAACAAGATAGAGCGTCGTGCTTCTGACGATGCGGGTCTTGCCTATCGGTTTCTGCCTGTCACCATGGACGGTATAACCGAGGCCGATATCGATGCATTTCGTGTGCTCACCGCAGAAAACGGGCCGGTTTTTGCCCATTGCGGCACGGGCAGGCGGGCGCTGATGCTTCACGTTCTGGCCTCTGTTCTCGATGGCCGCATGAGTGAGGCCGAGGTGCTGCCCTATGGCGCACAATACGGCATGGATTTGCAGCCCGCCCTGGACTGGCTGGCGCGCCATGCGACAAAGACCCCGCAGGTGAAAGGCTTTTTCGACCCTCGCACCTGGAGCGTGCAATATGTCGTTTCAGATCCGAAGACAAAGCTGTGCGCCATCATTGATCCGGTTCTGGATTATGATGAAAAATCCGGCCAGACCTCGACGGAAAATGCCGACCGTATTCTCGCCTATATCGCGGAAAAGGGACTGACGGTGGAGTGGATCCTCGACACCCACCCCCATGCCGATCATTTTTCCGCCGCGCATTATCTCAAGGGGAAAACCGCTGCGAAAACCGCCATCGGCGATCATGTCGTCGATGTGCAGGCGCTGTGGAAGGGGCTTTATAACTGGCCGGAACTGGTGACGGACGGTTCGCAATGGGATCATCTCTTTCATCATGGTGAGACCTTCAAGCTCGGCGCCATCGATGCCAAAGTGCTGTTTTCGCCCGGCCATACGCTGGCCTCGATCACCTATGTCATCGGCGATGCCGCTTTCGTTCATGACACGCTGTTCATGCCCGACAGTGGCACGGCGCGGGCCGATTTTCCCGGCGGCGACGCCCATATGCTCTGGCGCTCGATGGCCGATATTCTGGCGCTGCCGGATGACACCCGGATTTTCACCGGCCATGATTATCAGCCGGGCGGGCGTCAGCCGCGCTGGGAAAGCACGGTGGCCGAACAGAAAGCCGCCAATCCGCATATCGCCGGGGTGAGCGAGGAAAGCTTTGTGGCGCTGCGTCAGGCGCGTGACCGCACATTGCCGATGCCGAAGCTGATCCTGCATGCGCTTCAGGTCAATGTGCGCGGCGGCCGCCTGCCGGAACCGGAAAATAACGGTCGCCGTTATCTTAAAATTCCACTGGATACTTTGGAGGGAGCGGCATGGTAAATCCCCTTGACGATCTTGCGCTGAAGCCGGAGATGACGCCCGAATTCATGAGCGAACGGGCGGCAGAAGTCTCGGGCCATCTGAAAACGCTCGCCCATCCGGTTCGTCTCATGCTGGTCTGTACGCTGGTTGGCGGCGAATATTCCGTCGGCGAGTTGGAGGAGCGGCTCGACATTCACCAGCCGACGCTTTCCCAGCAACTGACCGTGCTACGCGATGCCGGGATTGTCGAGACCCGGCGCGATGGCAAGCAGATCTTCTATCGTCTGACGGAAGCCAAGACCCGTCAGTTGATTGCAGCGCTGTTCACGATCTTCTGCGCCTGAGGAGACCGATCATGGTCCATTATCTTTTCTCGCTGCTCGGCGGCATGCTGATCGGCCTGTCTGCCATCCTGTTCCTGATCCTCAATGGCCGGATTGCCGGGATCAGCGGCATTGTCGGACGTCTGGCCGAGGGCGCAAGCCCCTGGATCAACGGCGCTTTTGTCATCGGCCTGATGCTCGGGCCGGTCCTTTATCTGGCCCTGACCGGGGCATGGCCGGCAGTCACCATCACCGCCAGCCTGCCGCTGGCCATTGCCGCGGGTCTGCTCGTCGGTTTCGGCTCGCGCATGGGCTCCGGCTGCACCAGTGGCCACGGGGTGCTGGGACTTGCCCGGCTCTCGCCACGCTCCTTCGTCGCCGTCATCACCTTTCTGGCGACGGGGGTTGTAACTGTCACTCTGCTGCGTGGGAGCCTCTGATGAAAACCGTTTTCTCCCAATCGCTTGCCGCGCTTTTCTGCGGCGCCGTCTTCGGTTTCGGCCTGTCGCTCTCCGGCATGCTGGACCCGATGCGGGTTCAGGGTTTTCTCGATATTTTCGGGGCCTGGGACCCAAGCCTGATCTTCGTCCTCGGCGGTGCGGTGGTGGTGGCCTTTATCGGCATGGTCTTTGTGCGGCGGATGCGAGAGCCGGTTCTGGCGGCAAGCTTCAACATGCCGACCAAGCGCACTATCGATCTGCCGCTCGTTGCAGGCTCGGCACTTTTCGGCATCGGCTGGGGACTGGGCGGGTTTTGTCCGGGGCCGGCGCTGGCCGCCTTGCCGCTCGGTTTCGGCCTGAGTGTGGTGTTTGTGGTGGCCATGGTGATCGGCATGATCGTCCATGACCGTTTTGTTGCCGGGAGGCTTTGATGAGCACAGCTCTTTTTGCCGCGCTCGGCTCCGGCGGACTGGTGGGCTTTACGCTCGGTCTTCTGGGCGGCGGCGGCTCCATTCTGGCCACGCCCCTGCTGCTCTATGTCGTTGGTGTTGCCTCACCGCATGTTGCCATCGGCACCGGTGCGCTGGCCGTGGCGGTCAATGCGGCGCTGAATTTCGTCAACCACGCGATGAAGGGCAATGTGCGCTGGCGCTGCGGACTGGTGTTTTCCGCCTTTGGCGTTGTCGGCGCCTTTGCCGGATCGTCACTTGGCAAGGCGATCAACGGATCGCAGCTTTTGCTTGCCTTCGGCATTCTGATGGTCGTTGTCGGTGCCCTGATGCTGAAACCGCGCAAAGTGGCGGCGCAAGGCACGCGATCGGATACGCTCACCATGTGCGCGCTGACGGCGCTCACAGCCATCGCCACGGGTGCAGCCTCCGGATTTTTTGGCATTGGCGGCGGGTTTCTCATCGTGCCGGGGCTGATGCTGGCGACAGGCATGCCCATGGTCAATGCCGTCGGCACCTCGTTGATGGCGGTGACCACCTTCGGCCTGGCGACAGCGGTTAATTATTCGCTGTCAGGCATGGTGGACTGGCCGGTGGCTGGCGAATTCATCGCTGGCGGTCTTGCCGGTGGTTTGATCGGCACGCTGCTCGCCACAAAACTCGGCCAGTCGAAAAACACCCTGAACCGTATTTTTGCCGGGGTGATTTTCGTGGTGGCCGTTTATATCATCTATAAGAGTGTCGGCCAGATCGTTACAGGCTGATCAGGCGTGCATCCGCGGCTGTAACAGCCTTGTCACGGGTAACGCTTCCGTCATCCAGCATGCGCACCACCCCTTCCGCCACCTGTTTGAGGACGAGCGGATAGCTCAGATGTTCCACGGTCAAAACCCGGGCGGCAAGGCTGTCTGCCGTGTCGCCCGGCAGGACCGGGACGGCGGCCTGGGCGACAATCGGGCCTTCATCCATGCCTTCGGTGACGAAATGCACCGTGCATCCGCTGATCCGCATCCCGGCGTCCAGCGCCCGCTGATGGGTGTGCAGCCCGGGGAAAAGCGGCAAAAGCGAGGGATGAATATTGAGAATGCGGCCCTCATAGCGGCGGATGAAATCACCGGAGAGAATGCGCATATAGCCGGCGAGACAGATGAAATCCGGCTTTACCTCATCCAGTGCCGCAAGGATTGCCGCTTCATGCTCTGCCTTGCTGGCATAATCCTTGCGGGCAAAGGCCGCAGTTTCAATGCCAAGGGCGGCAGCCTTTGCAAGACCTTGAGCCTCCGGCTTATCGGAGATGACCGCAACGATCTCGGCCGGAAAATCAGGGGCTTGTGCTGCTTCGGCGAGTGCCAGCATGTTGGAGCCGGTGCCGGAAATCAGCACGGCAATCCGCTTTTTTTTATCACTCACAGGCCGAGCACTCCCTTGTAGACGGTGCCGGGTGCACCGTCTTCCCGGGCAATCATCCGGCCAAGACGGGACACCGTTTCACCTTCTGCGGTGAGGATGGCCGCAACCGCATCGGCGTTTTCCGGTGCCACGACGACGATCATGCCGACGCCGCAATTGAAGGTACGCAGCATTTCGTTTTGCGCCACGCCGCCGATTTTGGAAAGCCAGGAGAAGACGGGCGGAACGGTGACGGCGGCAAGATCGATTTCGGCGGCCAGATGTTTCGGCAGCACGCGCGGAATGTTTTCCGGAAAACCGCCGCCGGTGATATGGGCAAGCGCCTTCAGCGCCTTTGTCTCGCGGATGGCTTTCAGCAAGGGTTTGACATAGATACGGGTGGGCGTCAGCAGTGCCTGCCCCAGCGTCTGCCCTTCGGCAAAGGGGGCGGGCGCATCCCAGCCAAGACCGGAAAGGGTGACGATCTTGCGCACCAGCGAAAAGCCGTTGGAATGCACGCCGGAGGAGGCAAGGCCCAGAATCACATCGCCTTCGGCAATATCGCCGGCGGGCAGAAGTTCGCCGCGCTCGGCTGCCCCCACGGCAAAACCGGCCAGATCGTAATCGCCGCCGGAATACATGCCGGGCATTTCCGCCGTCTCGCCGCCAATCAGCGCGCAGCCCGCCTCGCGGCAGCCCGCGGCAATGCCGCCGACAATGGCAGCCCCCTGTTCGGGATCGAGCTTGCCGGTGGCAAAATAATCCAGAAACAGAAGCGGTTCGGCACCTTGTACCACAAGATCGTTGACGCACATGGCAACGAGATCGATGCCGACCGTGTCATGCAGATTGGCGTCAATGGCGATTTTCAGCTTGGTGCCCACACCGTCATTGGCGGCCACCAGGATCGGGTCCTTGAAGCCTGCGGCCTTCAGATCGAACAGTCCGCCAAAGCCGCCGATCTCGCCATCGGCGCCGGGGCGGCGGGTGGAGCGCACGGCAGGCTTGATCTTTTCCACCAGCAGGTTTCCGGCATCGATATCAACGCCCGCATCGCTATAGGTCAGGCCGTTTTTTCCGTGCTGGCTCATGGTGTTTCTCCGCTCACTGCGACAGGCTTCAGGTCGTCTTTTGCCGCATGTGCATTATCCTTCATCGATGGGCAATTGCACGCGACATGTTCTCAAGCCCGCCATGGCATGAGAGTGGGCGCGATGCAAGAGAAAGGGCGATGATCCCGGTAATTTTGCCGCAACGAGCCAGACGCTTGACCCTTTGGCCGCTCTCATTTTATGTGCATGTGCGAAGAGAGCATGGCATGACGTTTTCGCGCTGGCGGTGGGGACTTTTATGGACGTAACCGGGCTTGAGTCATGCAATTGCTCTGTTTGTGCAGGATTTTCGCCAAAAAATAGGCGATCAGGTTTCAGAAATCCAGTTTATCCGCCCTATATGATGATCGGATCAGTCGTATCCGGAGAGGAAAAATCATGACGAGACGTGTCAGCGGTCCCGTTTTCTGGCGGCAGGTGCTGTTCGGCATCGGTATGCTGGCTGTTCTGGTCTTCTTTCTCCTGACCTTTAGTTCCATTCTTCTGCCCTTCGTGGCGGGCATGGCGCTTGCCTATTTCCTTGATCCGGTGGCTGACCGGCTGGAGAAGATCGGCCTGTCGCGGATGATGGCGACGACGCTCATTCTTGTCTCTTTCGTTGTGGTTTTCGCCCTATCGCTGATGCTGATCATTCCGGTGCTGATCGGTCAGCTCAACGACCTTATCCATAACATACCGGATTATGTCAGCCAGCTGCAGGGCAAGCTCTCCCATTCCGACGCTGCCTGGGTGCCGGGCTGGCTTAACAGCCAGATCAGCAGCCAGATGGCGGCGATGAAGGATAATTTTTCCAAATATCTGACGGAAGGCGCGGGCTTTCTCGGCACGCTTCTGTCGCAGTTGTGGAATTCCGGCAAGGCGCTGCTCGACATCATCTCGCTTCTGGTGGTGACACCGGTCGTTGCCTTTTACCTGCTGCTCGACTGGGACCGGATGATCGCGAAGCTGGACAGCCTCATCCCGCGCAATCAGGTGGAGGCGGTGCGTGAGATCGCCCGCGATATGGATCACACCATTGCCGGTTTCGTGCGCGGGCAGGGTTCGCTCTGCATCATTCTCGGCATTTATTATGCCGTCGGCCTGTCGGTGATCGGCATCAATTTCGGCCTGCTCATCGGCTTTTTCACCGGCATGATCAGCTTTATCCCGTATGTCGGCTCAACCGTCGGGCTGATTGTCGCTGTCGGCATGGCGGCGGTGCAATACTGGCCGGATTATATCCATGTCATCATCACGCTGGTCTTCTTCTTTTCCGGCCAGTTTCTTGAAGGCAATGTCCTCCAGCCGAAACTGGTCGGTTCCAGCGTCGGGCTGCATCCGGTCTGGCTGATGTTTGCCATGTTTGCCTTCGGTGCGCTCTTTGGCTTTCTGGGGGTCCTGGTGGCGGTGCCGTGTGCTGCGGCCGTCGGCGTGCTTGTCCGTTTTGCCGTGCGGCGGTATCTTGCCAGTGATTTGTACTATGGAGAGCCGGCGGTCATCGTTGAGGAAAAGCGGCCGCAGCAGATTTCAGAGCAATAAATGCAGGATGTCATCAAACCCGAAGAGCGGCGCAAGGCGGAACAATTGCCGCTTGTTTTCGATCATACACCTGCCAATGGCCGGGACGATCTGCTCGTCTCCGCCCGTTTGGCTGCGGCGGTGTCGATGGTCGACAGCTGGCCGAACTGGCCATCGCCGGTGGTGGTGCTGACCGGACCGCAAGGCTCGGGCAAATCGCATCTCGCCGAAATCTGGCGCAAGGCCAGCGGCGCTGAAACCGTATCGCTTGCCCCCGGTGCCGATGCTGCCGCGATTGCCGTGAACGGTCCGGTTCTGTTCGAGGATGCCGATCGTCGCGGCTTTGACGAAACCGAACTGTTCCACCTGATCAACAGCGTGCGCCAGCACGGCACGAGCCTGCTGATCACTGCCCGCACCTGGCCGATTGCCTGGAATGTGAGCCTGCCGGACTTGCGCTCGCGTCTGCGAGCGGCAACGCTGGTAGAGATCGGTGAGCCGGACGAGGCGCTTCTGGCGCAGGTGATCGTCAAACTATTTGCTGATCGGCAGCTTTCGGTGGATGAGAGGCTGGTGGCCTATATCGTCAGCCGCATGGAGCGCTCCTTCGCTGCCGCTCAGACGATCGTCGAATGGCTGGACCGTATGGCGCTCTCGCGGCGGGTCAGGATTTCACGCGCGCTTGCCACAGAGGCGCTGGATGCGATCCAGCGTGGCGACGAGGCATCGTTGCGTTGATGACGTGTCACAGTCGCGTCGTTGAGATGGGATAAATCGCCGCAAGGCAATGTGAATCATAAGGCGGAACACATGGAGCAGACGATCTCTCAGGAAACGGTATCGCTGGGCGGCGAAGAGGTGGCGCGCGAAAGCCTGATGGAAAGCCCGCATCGGTTCATCAATCGGGAATTCTCCTGGCTGCAGTTCAATCGCCGCGTTCTGGAGGAGACGCTGAATACAGCCCATCCACTGCTGGAGCGGGTCAGGTTTCTGTCGATTTCTGCCGCCAACCTTGATGAATTCTTCATGGTGCGGGTGGCTGGGCTCGAAGGTCAGGTCAAGCAGAAGATTGCAGTGAAAAGCCCCGATGGCCGCACGCCGGGCGAACAGCTCGAGGATATTCTCAAAGAGATCGACAATCTGCAGATGGAGCAGCAGGCCTCTCTTGCCGTGCTCCAGCAATATCTGGCCCAGGAAGACATTCTGATCGTCAGGCCGGCTGCTTTATCCGACGACGACCGGCTGTGGCTGGGAACCGAATTTGAAACCGCCATCTTTCCGGTTCTGACGCCTCTCTCCATCGATCCGGCCCATCCTTTCCCCTTCATTCCCAATCTCGGCTTTTCCATGGGGCTGCAGCTGGAAAGCCTGCGCGGGCGCGAACCGATGACGGCGCTTTTGCGTCTGCCGACCACGCTCGACCGCTTCATCCGCCTGCCGGACGACAGGAACACCATTCGCTACATCACCATGGAAGATGTGGTTGGCATGTTCATTCACCGGCTCTATCCCGGCTATGAGGTCAAGGGCTACGGCACGTTCCGCATCATCCGCGACAGCGATATCGAGGTCGAGGAAGAGGCCGAGGATCTGGTTCGTTTCTTCGAGACGGCCCTGAAGCGCCGCCGCCGAGGGTCTGTGATCCGCATCGAGACCGATTCGGAAATGCCGCCGGCGTTGCGCCAGTTCGTGGTAGAGCAGCTTGGCGTGCCGGATGACCGCGTGGCGGTTCTGCCCGGTCTTCTGGCGCTCAACACCATGTCGGAAATCACCAAGGCCCCGCGCGACGATCTGCGCTTCGAGCCCTATAACGCCCGCTTTCCCGAGCGGGTGCGCGAACATATGGGCGACTGCTTCGGCGCGATCCGCGAAAAGGACATGGTGGTTCACCATCCTTACGAGAGTTTCGATGTGGTGGTGCAATTCCTGTTGCAGGCCGCCCACGACCCGGATGTTCTCGCCATCAAGCAGACGCTTTACCGCACCTCGAATGACAGCCCGATCGTGCGTGCCCTGATCGATGCGGCGGAGGCTGGCAAATCGGTGACGGCGCTGGTGGAACTGAAGGCGCGTTTCGACGAGGAGGCCAATATCCGCTGGGCGCGCGATCTGGAGCGGGCCGGCGTGCAGGTGGTTTTCGGCTTCATCGAGCTGAAAACCCATGCCAAGATGTCGCTGGTGGTGCGTCGCGAGGATGGCAAGCTCAGGACCTATTGCCATCTCGGCACCGGCAATTATCACCCGATCACCGCGAAGATCTATACGGACCTGTCCTATTTCACCTGCAATCCGAAGATTGCCCATGACATGGCCAATGTCTTCAACTTCATCACCGGCTATGGCGAGCCGGAGGAGAGCATGAAGCTGGCCGTATCGCCGCATACGCTGCGCAAGCGCATTCTCAGGCATATCGACGAGGAAATCGCCAATGCGGAGGCGGGCAAACCATCCGGCATCTGGATGAAGATGAATTCGCTGGTCGATCCCAACATCATTGATGCGCTCTACCGGGCAAGCCAGGCCGGCGTCGAGGTCGATCTCGTCGTGCGCGGCATCTGCTGTCTCAGACCGCAGGTGCCGGGTCTCTCCGACAATATCCGGGTCAAGTCGATTGTCGGTCGTTTCCTTGAGCACAGCCGCATCTTCTGCTTCGCCAACGGTCACCGTCTGCCCTCGGAACATGCGCTGGTCTATATCGGCTCTGCCGACCTGATGCCGCGCAATCTCGACCGGCGGGTGGAAACGCTGGTGCCGCTGACCAATCCCACCGTGCATGAACAGGTTCTCTCCCAGATCATGCTGGGCAATCTGATTGACAACCAGCAGAGCTACGAGATATTGCCGGATGGTACGTCGAGACGCATGGATGTGCGCTCAGGAGAGGAACCTTTTAACGCGCAGCAGTATTTCATGACCAATCCCAGCCTGTCTGGCCGTGGAGAAGCCCTGAAATCGAGCGCACCGAAACGCATCGCCGGTGTTGTTTCGGGCCGCAAATAACTGGATCTGCATGACACAATCAGAAGCGCAGGGGCGTCTGCCCGGAATTGCCCCTGTTTCCGTGGTGGATATCGGTTCCAATTCGATCCGCCTGGTGATTTACGAAGGCCTGTCGCGGGCGCCCACCATTCTTTTCAATGAAAAGGTGCTGTGCGGTCTGGGCAAGGGTATTGCGCTCAGCGGGCGCATGGATGAAGACGGTGTGAACCGGGCTCTTCAGGCGCTTCACCGCTTCCATGCCCTGTCCAGACAGGCAAGGGCGGTGTCCATGCATGTTCTGGCGACGGCTGCCGCGCGTGAAGCCAAGAACGGTCCTGCCTTCATTGCCGATGCTGAGCGCATTCTCGGCTGCTCGATCAAGGTTCTTTCGGGCGAGGAAGAGGCGCTTTATTCTGCCTATGGCATCATCAGCGGCTTTCATGATCCCGATGGCATTGCGGGTGATCTTGGCGGCGGCTCGCTGGAACTCGTCGATATTCGCGGTTCCGAAGTGGGTAAGGGCATTACCTTGCCACTTGGCGGTTTGCGGCTGTCTGAACAGGCGGAAGGTTCGGTGGAAAAAGCCGCGCCGATCACACGCAAGCTGGTGAAAGACGCCAGTTTGCTGAAAAAGGGCAAGGGCCGGACGTTCTATGCCGTTGGCGGCACCTGGCGTAATATCGCCAAATTGCATATGGAAATGCGCGGCTATCCGCTGCACATGATGCAGGGCTATGACGTCGATCCTGCCGAAATTCTTGTGTTTCTCGACGAGATTTTATCCGGCACTGCCGCCAAATCTCCGGCGTGGCAGACGATTTCCAAGAACCGTCGTGCGCTTCTTCCTTTCGGGGCGCTGGCGTTGCGCGAGGTGCTATTGGCCATGCAGCCATCGCGCGTCGTCTTTTCGGCCCAAGGGGTGCGCGAAGGCTATCTCTATCATCTTTTGAGCGAAGAAGAGCGCGCGCTTGACCCGCTGCTCGAAGCCGCCAATGAACTGGCCATCCTGCGTGCCCGCTCGCCCGAACATGCTCGCGAGCTTGCCAAATGGACCGGCGAGATGATGCCGCTCTTCGATGTTGTGGAAACGCCGGAGGAGGCACGTTACCGGCAGGCGGCCTGTCTGGTGGCCGATATCAGCTGGCGGGCGCATCCGGATTATCGCGGTTTGCAGGCGCTCAACCTGATCGCTCATTCTTCCTTCGTCGGCATTTCCCATCCCGGCCGCGCCTTCATTGCGCTGGCCAATTACTACCGCTTCGAGGGCCTGCACGACAATGGTGAGACCGGGCCGCTGGCGACGATTGCCACCCAGCGCCTGCTCGACCGGGCCAAGCTGCTTGGCGGGCTGTTGCGCGTCGTCTATCTTTTTTCAGCCTCGATGCCGGGCGTGGTTGATCATCTCTATTTCGTCCGCGCCGAACGCAGCGATCTCGATCTCGAATTCGTCGTGCCGAAAGCCTACCACGATTTCATGGGAGAAAGGCTCGACGGGCGGCTGCAGCAATTGTCGAAGCTGACCGGCAAGCGGCTGGCGTTCCGTTTCGAAGAATAGGGCAGTCTATCGATTTTGGTGGCAGATGCAGCTTCCTATGCCGGAAGCTTGCCGCTTTGCAGCGCCCGGCGAAAGGCATCTAGCGTTTCCGCGCTGACATAATGCTCGATCCCTTCGGCGTCGATACGGGCTGTGCGCTCATCCACGCCGAGCATTTTCAGGAAATTTTCCACGGTTTCGTGACGCTCGCGGCTTTCTTGCGCCAGCCTCTCGCCCGCCTCGGTTAAAAACACACCGCGATAGGGCTTGCGTGAAATCAGTCCCTGTTCCGTCAACCGCGCCAGCATCTTGGCCACCGTGGGCTGGGCCACGCCCATGCGCTGGGCAATATCCACCTGCCGGGCTTCGCGCCCCTCGGCAATCAGATCGGCAATCAGCTCGACATAATCCTCCACCAGCGCCAGACGTTGCGACTGGCGCGTCTGACGAAAGCCCTCGCAATGGGTTTCGGCGTCGGGAAGAGCGGATGTCAGCCGGTGATGGTCGGATTTTCGGATCAAGCGTCTTTTCCTTTTCTTATCTTTTATCCGACCCTTTCGCGGTTGAACAGTCCGGTTGTGTCGCGGAACACAGGTGGCTTTGGCGGGTTCCGTCCGCAATGGCGTCAATAAGCATTCGATTTCAATCGCCGATTTTGATTGGCGATGCTGCGCCTCCATGAAGAAAGCTGGTGGATTGCCGATACAGAATAAGCCTCGGCGATAGAATATAGCCTCTTGCATATTTTTTGAAACCGACGCAGACTTGTTGCAAATTAATCGCAATAAAAAATTGGCCGCAGGATAGAACAAATATGAGTGCCGAAACTGCGTCGAAGACGGGATGGAATTTCGCCAGGCCGGGAGAGGATCTTGGCAGTCTGTCGGAGGTCCATGCCACGATTGCCGTGCCGAAAAACGGCTCCTGGCTGCGCAAACTGATCGCCTTTGCCGGGCCGGGCTATATGGTTTCGGTAGGCTATATGGATCCCGGCAACTGGGCGACGGATATCGCCGGCGGCTCGCAGTTTGGCTATACGCTCCTGTCGGTGATCATGATCTCCAATCTGATGGCGATCTTGTTGCAGGCGCTGTCCGCCCGGCTCGGCATTGTCACCGGTCGCGATCTGGCGCAGGCCTGTCGCGATCATTATCCGCCGGTCATCAATATCGCGCTGTGGCTTGCCTGCGAACTGGCAATCATCGCCTGCGATCTGGCCGAGGTGATCGGCACGGCCATTGCGTTGCAACTGCTTTTCGGCATTCCGCTGATCTGGGGGGCGGTGATCACGGCGCTGGATGTGATTTTGCTGCTTGCTTTGATGAAGCGCGGCTTCCGCTTTCTCGAAGCCTTTGTTGTCACGCTGCTGACCATTATTGCGCTCTGTTTTCTGGTGCAGATCATTGCTGCTGCGCCGCCGGTTGCCGAAATTCTCAAGGGCTTTGTACCGCAAAGCGCAGTGCTGACCCATCCGGACATGCTCTATGTGGCGATCGGCATTATCGGTGCCACGGTCATGCCGCATAATCTCTATCTGCATTCTTCCATCGTCCAGACCCGCGCCTATGAGCGCAATGACAAGGGCCGGGCGCAGGCGATCAAATGGGCAACGCTGGACAGCACCATCGCGTTGATGCTGGCGCTGTTCGTCAATGCGGCGATCCTGATCGTTGCGGCGGGTGTGTTTCATGCCCATGGCCGCACCGATGTGGCGGAAATCGGTGACGCCTATCAGCTGCTGGCGCCGATGCTGGGCTTTGGACTTGCCTCAACACTCTTTGCCGTGGCGCTGCTTGCCTCCGGCGTCAATTCCACCGTGACGGCGACGCTGGCCGGGCAGATCGTCATGGAAGGTTTTCTCCGGCTTACCATTCCCCATTGGGCGCGGCGGCTGATCACAAGACTGCTGGCGGTGGTGCCGGTCGTGGTCGTCACCTGGATCTATGGCGAAAAGGGCACGGCGGAGCTTCTGGTGATGAGCCAGGTGGTGCTCTCCATGCAATTGCCCTTCGCCATGGTGCCGCTGGTGCGCTTTGTCACCGACAGAACCAAGATGGGCCATTTCGTCATCCCTCGCTGGATGGCGGTCATGGCCTGGATCGTCACGGCGATTATCATCGTGCTGAATGTCAAATTGCTGATCGATGTGTTCAGCGGTGCGGCGTGAGCGCCAGCACGGCAAAGCTCGCCAGCCAGTGTTCGCCCATATAATCGCCGCTGACATGCGCCAAGGCGCTTTCAAGATGTCGCTCTGCTGCTGAGGTGAGCACTACACGGCGCGGATCATCCATCGTCAGGGCCTCAGCCAGCGCGGCAAAACACCAGGCGCGTGAAAGATTGAGCCCGTCGAGATGGGCGATCTTGCCGTCGCTGCGATCAGACACCGATGCTGGAGAAAAAATCGCCTCCGGCTTTCCCTTCGCCAGATCGGGAAAGAAATCGGCAAACCAGCTTTCAAACTGATCCTTTGGCAGAAGACGGCGCATGCATTCGGCCTCGATCAGGCTGGATGAGAGAAAATCATCGCCGGAGGGTTCCCCCCAGGCAGGGCAGGCCCGGTCGCTGCCATACCAGCGCTGCGCCGTTTCCTGCAAAAGCGAAAGAAGGGCCGTATTCCCGCTCACCTCGGCATAGTCTGCGGTGAGCCGCAGGGCAAAGGCGGTGTTGTAATGGGTGCCGGTGCGCACCGGATAGGGACTGAGCGGCAGAAAATCGGTAAAGCGGGTGACGATCCGCCCGGCAAGCGGCGCGAGCCTTTCAGCCCAGACGGGATTTTCATGGCCATGCAGTTCAGCCGCCAGTTTCAGCAGCCAGGCCCAGCCATAGGGCCGCTCGAAGCCGCGCGCGGCAGGACGGTCGAAATAGGCGCATTCTCCGGCAATCCTGTTGGCGCTCAGCATGGTGTCGAACAGGGTTCTGATCGCTTCCGCCCGCGCCATGTCAGGATAAAGCAGCAAAAGCCGCGCCAGCAGCCAATAGCCATGCACGCAGGAATGCCAGTCGAAACTGCCGTAAAAGACCGGGTGCAGTGTTGAAGGTGTCCCGCCATCGTCGCTGTCGGCAAAGACATGCATGATGTGGTTGGGATATTCCCGCTGCACGTGACCAAGAGCAATTCCGGCAAATTGATTGGCCATCGTCTGGTCAAGCTGGCTCATGCCTTGTCCTCCGGGGAAAGGTTTAATCCGTCACCCCAGTCTGCCCGGCGTGCGGCTTTGAAAAGCGAACCGTCGCGGCGGGTAATGGTGGTTTCGCCAGCCGTGCCGTCCAGACGGCAGAGTTTTAAACGTGCAAGACCGCTTGACAGTTTCACCGGCGCGAGAATACGCGGTGGCGGGGCGGCCGGGACCGGCTGACGCGACATGGCGATAAAAATATATTTCTCGTCCTCATAGGGCACTTCGCCCTGCTTGACCTGCCGATGCAGGCGAGAGCGCTGCACCCGGCGGGAAAAATGGCACCAGTCCGGCGGGATGATCGGACAGGCGGCGTGATGCGGGCAGGGCGCAATGATATGCGCGCCAGCCTCAAGCAGCACTTGTCGGGCTGCCACAATGCGCTGCCAACCGGCTGGCGTGCCGGGCTCGATCAGGATCAGCGCCTCGCGCGTGAGTTGCCAGAGTTTCAAGGCGGTTTTTTCCACCGCATCGAGCGGCAATTCGTCGAGCACATAGGCAAGCGTCACGAGATCGGCGGCGGGCAGGGGTGCAAGCTGCCGCAGCACATCGCCCTTCTGCCAGTTGCTTTCAAGGGAAAGCGCGGATGACAGACCCTCACCGATGCGGCGGATGGCGTCACTCGCCTCGATCATTGTCGCCGTGTTGAGCGATGGCCAGCAATCGGCGGCGGCAAACAGCGCCGTGCCGGGGCCGGAGCCGAGATCGATCAGGCTTTTCGGTTGAAAATCCGGATGCACATTGTGCACCATCTCCATGGCCGCGCGGGCGGCGGCATAGGTCGCCGGCAGCCGCGCCGCCAGATAGGCAAGTGCTGCCAGCTCGCTATCGATATGCAGGTGGCCATCACGCACCTCGCCGCGATAGCGCCGTGTCAAGCGCTCGGATGCTCTCATCAAGGCTGAGAGCGGTTGGTTTTCAAGCAGGCGCTCTACGGCGCTTCTAATGGAAGAGGGCAGGTCCACAGGCGGATTTCCGGATTTGGCAGAGACGGGTAAGCGTTATACGCGGCTTGTGGATATGTCCATTCTCTCCCATTCCGGCTTCAGCAATGACATCTGCAAGAGATCGCAGCGTGAACCATCGGGCCTGACATAGGCCTGCCGCCACACGCCTTCCTGCTGAAAGCCGAGTTTTTCATAAAGGGCGCGGGCGCGAAGATTGTCCGGCAGATGGGTGAGCCAGAGGCGATGGGCACCACCTTGAGAAAAGGCCCAGGAAATGGCAAGCCGCATCATGGCCGTGCCGACGCCGCGCTGCGGCTCAGCAACCACAACCCGCTTGATGTAGACGCTCTGATAAGGGCTGTTCAGATCACGAAAAAAGACGAAGCCCAAGGCCTGCCCATCGTCTCCCACCGCCAGTTTATAGGCGGTTGTCGGATCGTTGAGATTGGCGCGGTGTTCTTCTTCGCTGAACCGTCCGACCAGATGCTCATAGCCGGGCTGACGTTCCTCCGCCATCATGAAGGCTATGTCATCGACGGTGGCCGGACGCAGCGACACGGCGATCACGGGGAAATATCCACCGTTTCGATCTTTTTGCCGGCAAAGCGCAGTGCAATGCCGCCCGCAATCATTTTCAGGGCCTGATCGCCGAACAACTCGCGGCGCCAGCCGCGCATGGCGGCGACATCGGCATTTTCACCTTCGGTGGCGATTTTTTCGAGATCGTCGCTGTTGGCGATCATCTTGGCGGCGACGCCATGTTTTTCCGAGATCAACCGTAGCAGCACTTTCAGCAATTCAACTGCGGAGGCAGCGCCTTCGGGCGCCTGCTGATGGCGTTCCAGCTTCGGCCATTCGGCTTTGGGGATGGCCAAGGCGGCATTGACGGCATCGACGATGGCGCTTCCGGCGCTGGAGCGCTCCCATCCCTTGGGAATGGTGCGCAAACGTCCGAGTGCGTCAGATGTTTTTGGCTGCTGCTGGGCAATCTCAAAGATGGCGTCGTCTTTCAGCACCCGCGCCCGCGGCACGTTGCGGGCGCGTGCTTCCCGCTCCCGCCAGGCGGCGATGGATTTCATCACCATCAGTTCCTGCGGTTTTCGCAACCGCATTTTCAGCCGCTGCCAGGCATCGTCGGGATGGAGATCATAGGTCTCGCGGGACTCCAGAATGGCCATCTCTTCCTTCAGCCAGTCGGCACGGCCTTCGCGCTCGAGCTCGGCCTTCAGCTTGAGATAGACATCGCGCAGATGCGTCACATCTGCGAGAGCATAATCGAGCTGTTTTTCGGAAAGCGGTCGATGGCTCCAGTCGGTAAAGCGCGAGCTTTTGTCGATTGGAATGTTCTTCACTTTCTGCACGAGCTGATCATAGGAGACGCTGTCGCCAAAACCGCAGACCATGGCCGCGACCTGGGTGTCGAAAATCGGATGAGGAATGAGATTGCCGAGATGAAAGATGATTTCAATATCCTGACGCGCAGCGTGAAACACCTTGGTGACATTGCCATTGGCCATCAGGGTGAAAAACGGGGCAAGATCGAGCCCCGAGGCAAGCGGGTCGACAATCACCTCGAGATCGGGGCTTGCCATCTGGATCAGGCACAATTCCGGCCAGAACGTTGTTTCCCGCAGGAACTCGGTATCGATGGTGATGAAGTCGGACTGGGCCAGCGTTTCACAAGCCGCTTCCAGCTCCCGTGTGGTGACAATCATTTGAATCCGGTCAATCTATAACACAATGCCTCTTTCCTTCCCCCTTGCGCGCCAATTGTCAAGTTTATGACAGATGTTGACGCTGTCTTTGCCGTGATCAGGGCCAGAATTTGCCATGCCTGTGGCTGAGCTGCACAAAATATATGGCATTATGTCTGGCTGAGTGATCTGCCGGAGATCGACGCTTCATCAGCACAAATATGGCAAGGGCCTGTCCTCTTGCGTCTGTCGCAGAGGTCGCCCTCGGGTTTTGCCTTGACAAATCGGCCCGGTCATGCGCTTTTCCGCCCGATTTCCCATGCCTTTTCGCGTCTTTCCGGCGCGAGTGTGAGGCCCGTCTGAAGTTCAGGATCATCGACATGCATCGTTACCGCAGCCACACCTGCGCCGCCCTCAGAAAAACCGATGTCGGCTCAACCGTTCGCCTGTCCGGCTGGGTTCATCGCGTCCGCGACCATGGCGGCGTGCTCTTCATCGACCTGCGCGACCATTATGGCATCACCCAGGTTGTCGCCGATCCCGACAGCCCGGCCTTCAAACTGGCCGAAACCGTGCGCGGTGAGTGGGTGATCCGCATTGACGGTCTCGTCAAGGCGCGCACCGAGGAAACGGTCAACAAGACCATGCCGACCGGCGAGATCGAGCTTTACGCCAAAGAGATCGAGATCCTGTCGGCAGCCAACGAATTGCCGCTGCCGGTGTTTGGTGAGCCGGATTATCCGGAAGATGTGCGTCTGCGCTACCGCTTCCTCGATCTGCGCCGCGAAACCCTGCACAAGAACATCGTCAAGCGCACGCAGATTATTTCTGCCATGCGTCAGGGCATGGGTGAGGCAGGCTTTGCCGAATATACCACGCCGATCCTGACGGCGTCTTCGCCGGAAGGTGCGCGCGACTTTCTGGTGCCGAGCCGCATCCATCAGGGCAAATTCTTCGCCCTGCCGCAGGCGCCGCAGCAGTATAAGCAGTTGCTGATGGTGGCCGGTTTCGACCGCTATTTCCAGATCGCGCCCTGCTTCCGTGACGAAGACCCGCGCGCCGACCGTCTGCCGGGCGAGTTTTACCAGCTTGACGTCGAAATGAGCTTCGTGACCCAGGAAGAAGTCTGGGAAACCATGGAGCCGATGATGTCGGCCGTCTTCGAAAAGTTTGCCGAGGGCAAGCCGGTCACGAAGAACTGGCCGCGCATTCCCTATGATGAAGCGATCCGCAAATATGGTTCCGACAAGCCGGACCTGCGCAACCCGATCGTCATGCAGGCTGTGACCGAGCATTTCGCCGGTTCCGGCTTCAAGGTCTTCGCCAATATGATCGCCTCCAACCCGAAGGTGGAAGTCTGGGCCATTCCGGCAAAGACAGGCGGTTCGCGCGCTTTCTGTGACCGGATGAATGCCTGGGCGCAGAGCCAGGGTCAGCCGGGTCTCGGCTATATCTTCTGGAAGGAAGAGGACGGCAAGATCGGCGGTTCCGGCCCGCTCGCCAAGAATATCGGCGAGGAGCGCACGGAAGCTGTTCGCACTCAGCTCGGCCTTGAAGCGGGCGATGCCTGCTTTTTCGTTGCCGGTGAGCCGTCGAAATTCTATAAATTCGCCGGTGAAGCCCGCACCCGCGTCGGTGACGAACTGAACCTCACCGACCGCGACCGGTTCGAATTCTGCTGGATCGTCGACTTCCCCTTCTATGAGTGGAACGAAGACGAAAAGAAGGTGGATTTTGCCCACAACCCCTTCTCCATGCCGCAAGGTGGCATCGAGGCCTTCGACGCCAAGGACCCGCTGGAGCTCAAGGCTTACCAGTATGACGCCGTCTGCAACGGCTTTGAAATTGCCTCGGGCTCGATCCGCAACCAGTCGCCGGAACTGATGGTCAAGGCCTTTGAAAAGGTGGGGCTCAGCCAGCAGGATGTGGAAGAGCGCTTCGGCGGTCTCTACCGCGCCTTCCAGTATGGCGCACCGCCGCATGGTGGCTGCGCCTTCGGCATCGACCGCATCGTCATGCTGTTGGTCGGGGCAAAGAACCTGCGTGAAATCACGCTCTTCCCGATGAACCAGCAGGCGCAGGACCTGTTGATGAACGCGCCCTCTGCCGCCACGCCTGCGCAATTGCGAGAGCTTGGATTGCGGGTCATGCCGACCGCCAAGGAATAAGCGGCGTCAATTCCATCGTCTGTTTCAGCACGCCCATCCCCGATGGGCGTGTTTTTTATTGTGTGATGTACTGCAGAGCCAAAAGAAAACCGTCTGCGCCGGAGAGGATGCAGACGGTTTTTTGGTTTTGTCGTTATGTCGGGATGAAACCGGTTTTACTGATTGGCCGTGACCTTCACGCCCAGCACTTTCGGCAGGCTGCTCGGTGCGCCCATGGCCGCACCGATGATCAGCGGCAGCGGAACGGGATTTTCCGGCTCTGCGGCAATCTCGAGGCTTTTCGGATTGTCGATGAAGGTGTTGACGGCGGCTGAGACGCTGTTTTGCAGATCACCCAGCTTGGCCTGTGCCAGCATCAGCGGCACCATGGCCTTGACAATCTGTGCCATGTCCTTGGGCGCGATATTGCGCTCGCTGGCGCTATAGGCAAGCGCCCGGTTCGTCAGGCCGTGATCTTCAAAGCGGATATCGGCATCTTCAAATGACAATTGTTGGAGAAGGCCGAACATGGCAAGGCTTGCCGCCTGATTGGCCTGTTTGTCGGCGGCGGTCACCTGCATGGTCCTGGCCGTTTCCTGCAATTGCCGCATGAGATCAAGCGTATAGCCGGAGAAGCTGAAGGCGACCGACAGTTTGCCGACATTGGCAAAATCAAAATCGAGACTGTCGAGATCCAGCGTGCCTGATTGCAGCTCCCAATTGCCCTGCATGGTCATGTCGCCATCGAGATGGACAAGATTGAGCTTTTCCAGCATATCGCGCTGTTTTGGATCTGGCACCGTGGTCATATCCAGTTTCAACCCCTTGACGGCGGCATCGAAATCGAGACTTGCACCATCGTCCTCGATCGACGTGTTGCTGTCGGCGGAGGCGATGGCAAACACCACCTTGCCGTTTTCCGTCACCGTCACCGGGCCGCTATGAGCCTTCTCGCAGATCATCAGCGAAGAGAGGTCCTTGCCGCTGGTTTTGCCGGGAATGGTCACGCCTTCCAGATAGAGGTCGCTGGCCTTGATGCTGTCCTTCTGTGTCTGCATGTCGAGCGGCTGAAACTCGACCCTGTCAATATCGTAGGAGCCGTCATCATTGGCGGTCACGCCCTTCAGCTCGATGTCGCCAAGCGACAGGCTGGTCGCTTGCGGGGCAGGGGGCGGAGGCGCAGGCTGGCCGGGCGCGGGCTGTGCCGGTTCCGGGGCGGGTTTCAGAGGTGTGATACGTGCCGCGTGAAAGGTCATATCGTCGCCCTTCACATCGATGGATGCGACCGACAGAGCCACATTGTCAGCGCCATAGGCGGCGTTGATCTTGGCCAGCAGATCTTTTCCATCGAGCGCATGGGCCGAAACGGGCAGAATGAACACGGCCGTCGCAGCCATCAGGCGTCGGGCGGAGATGAAAAGCGTCATGGATGTCCTTCCCATGGAAATTGCCAGCCTGACCCGGTGGCATACTGTTCTGGTTCCGGCGTTTTGTCACCGGGCATTTGCATTATGTTTTACAGATGTTAAGTCGAGGTCGCAAAGCGGATTTGCCATCCTCCTCTGAAATTTGCGGCTGGATGCCGCTATCGGCCTTTCACTGCACACATATGACAATCCACAGAAGGGTCTTGCCGGTTTCTTGCCGTGTGGGGGCTTCTCGTTTAGGACTGGGGCTTATGGGAAACAATCTCTTGCCGCCCGGTGATGGCGGCGACGGCGTCACGCCGGTCGATCTGAAATCCGCGCTGGAAGAGCGCTATCTGGCCTATGCACTGTCCACCATCATGCATCGGGCGCTTCCTGATGTCCGCGATGGTCTGAAACCGGTGCATCGCCGTATCATCCATGCGATGAGCGAGATGGGCATCAGGCCCAATTCCGCCTTCAAGAAATGCGCCCGTATCGTCGGTGACGTTATCGGTAAATTCCATCCGCATGGCGACCAGTCGGTCTATGACGCACTGGTGCGGCTGGCGCAGGATTTCTCCCAGCGCTATCCCGTTGTCGACGGGCAGGGCAATTTCGGCAATATCGATGGCGATTCCGCGGCTGCCTATCGTTATACCGAAGCGCGGATGACCGAGGTGGCGGCGCTGCTGCTGGAGGGCATCGATCAGGATGCGGTGGATTTCCGCCCGACCTATAACGAGGAAGATGACGAGCCGGTCGTGTTGCCCGGCGCCTTTCCCAATCTTCTTGCCAATGGCGCCTCCGGCATTGCCGTCGGCATGGCCACCTCGATCCCGCCGCACAATGCCCATGAACTGTGCGATGCAGCGCTTTATCTGATCAAGAATCCCGGCGCGCCGGTGGAAGAACTGATGTTCGATCCCGCCCGCCCGGAGCGCGGCGGCATCGAAGGCCCGGATTTTCCGACTGGCGGCATTATCGTTGATCGTCGCGAAAGCATGATCGAGACCTATCGCACTGGCCGCGGCGGGTTTCGTGTGCGGTCGAAATGGGAGACGGAGGATCTCGGCCGCGGCGGCTATCAGATCGTCGTCACCGAAATTCCATTCCAGGTGCAGAAATCGCGGCTGATCGAGAAGATCGCCGAGCTTTTGATCGCTCGCAGGCTGCCGCTTCTCGAAGATGTCCGTGACGAATCGGCAGAGGATGTCCGCATCGTTCTTGTGCCGAAAAACCGCACCGTCGATGCGACGCTGCTGATGGAATCGCTGTTCAAGCTGACCGAACTGGAAAGCCGCATTCCGCTCAACATGAACGTGTTGAGCCAGGGCAAAGTGCCGAAGGTCATGGGGCTGCACGAGGTGCTGACCGAATGGCTGGAACACCGCAAGGACGTGCTTGTCCGCCGCTCCAGTTTCCGTCTTGCTGCCATCGACCGTCGGCTGGAAATTCTTGGCGGCTTGCTGATCGCCTATCTCAATCTCGATGAGGTGATCCGCATCATTCGCGAGGAGGACGAGCCGAAACCGGCTTTGATCAACGCCTTCACGCTAACCGACAATCAGGCCGAGGCCATCCTAAATATGCGGCTGCGCAATCTGCGCAAACTTGAGGAATTTGAAATCCGCAAGGAACATGAGGCGCTTTCCAAGGAAAAGGCCGAGATCGAGGCTCTGCTCGCCTCCACCGAGCAGCAATGGCAGACCGTTGCCGCCGAAATCGGCGAGGTGAAGAAGAAATATGCGAAGGCGACCGAGCTTGGCCGCCGCCGCACCCAGTTCTCTGATGCGCCTGAGGCCGATCTCGAAGCCATCCAGCAGGCGATGATCGAGAAAGAACCGATCACCGTCGTCGTCTCGGAAAAGGGCTGGATCCGCGCTCTGAAGGGACATATTGCCGACACCTCCAGCCTGACCTTCAAGGAGGGCGATGGGCTGAAAGTGGCTTTTGCGGCCCAGACAACCGACAAGATCCTGCTCGTGACCACCGGCGGCAAGGTCTTTACGCTTGGTGGCGACAAGCTGCCGGGCGGGCGAGGGCATGGTGAGCCGATCCGTATCATGGTCGATATGGACAATGATCAGGATGTGCTGACGGCCTTCGTTCACGACCCGGAGCGCAAGCGCTTGATCGTCTCGACATCGGGCAATGGCTTCGTTGTCGCCGAAACCGATATGATCGCCAATACCCGCAAGGGCAAGCAGGTGATGAATGTTGCCATGCCGGACGAAACCCGGCTGGTTGCGCCTGTTGTCGGTGATCATGTCGCCATCATCGGCGAAAATCGCAAGATGCTGGTTTTCCCCATCGTCCAGATCCCGGAAATGGCCCGCGGCAAGGGTGTGCGGCTGCAACGCTATAATGATGGCGGCGTCAGCGACATCAAATGTTTCGCCATGGCTGACGGACTGAGCTGGACGGACAGCGCCGGTCGCAGCTTCACCCGCAGCAGGGATGAGCTGCTGGAATGGATCGGAGATCGCGCCGCCGCCGGCAGGCCGCTTCCCAAAGGTTTTCCACGGACCGGGAAGTTCACGGCCTGAAGCATGTCGCGTTTCAATGCGGACGATGAAACGCGACATACTGTCGGGCTTTAAAGTGTTACTGCGACCTTTGTGTGCCATATTTGGCGCATGGCGCTGTAAAATCAAAACCCATACTGAGTGGGTTTTGATCCTAATCCGTCGCGGCTTTTCTGACGATTTTGGGCGTTGTATCCTGCGGCAGGAAGGCGATATCAGCACTCTTGTCTGCGCGAAGCAGGTCCTGCAGGACCGGCAACGCAACGGGGCGTCCGAGATGATAGCCCTGTCCCTGATCGATGCGCATGGTCTGTAGAAGCAGGAGTTGATCCTGGGTTTCTATCCCTTCGACGAGAATCTTGTGACCGCGATTGCGGATCAGCGAGACGATATCCTTCAGCATGATTCGGCCCTGCTGGCTGTCGCAATCCTGAAGGAAGGACCGGTCTATCTTGACGGTGCCGAAGTTGAAAAGGCGCAACCATGACAGACCGGCAAAACCTGTGCCGAAGTCATCGAGCCAGATATTAATGCCCATTGCGCCCAGATCTTTCAGGCACAGAATAATATCGGATTGTCCAGCCATATCGATGCCCTCGGTGATTTCGAGCGCAAGCTGATGACCCTTGACGTCATATTCCTCAAGGATGGCAGCGACGGTCTGGGCAAAGCCCTTGGTTTTGAGCTGCATGGGGGAGACATTGACGCTGACGATCGGAGACAGTCTCGGGGCCAGAATATCCTTGCAGGCCTGTCTGATGGTCCACAGGCCCAGATCGTGAATCGAACCGGTGCGTTCGGCAATGGGAATGAAGACGCTGGGCGGCACCGGAGAGCCATCCAGAAGGTTCATCCGCATCAAAGTCTCGACAGCATCGACATGGCCTGTCTTGAGATTGATGATCGGCTGGTAGACGACGGAAACGAGGCCCTTTTGCACCGCAGTGCGCAAAAGGGCTGCGATGTGTTCGTTGCTGTCTCCGGTATGGGGATCAGCCGGGTCGTAAATACGCACGCAATTGCGACCGTTGGCCTTGGCGGAATAAAGAGCCCTGTCGGCATCGGTGACGAGCCGCTCCATTTTTTCGCAGCATTGCAGATGGGTGAAGGATGCACCTACGCTGACCGTAACGACATGCAGTCCATCCTTGCGCGGCTCATGTGAGATCGCAAGCGATTGCACGGTTCGGCGTAAGGTCTCGCCGATCTCTTCGACCTTGTCTGCATTTTCGGTCTGTACAAGGGCAATGAATTCCTCGCCGCCATAGCGCCCGATCAGCCCGCCAAAGGGAAGCATTGCCTCCTTCAGTGCATTGGCGACAAGCACAAGGCAATGATCACCGGCTTGATGGCCGTAAAAATCATTGTAATTTTTGAAAAAATCCACATCGACGAGCAGCGTGGCAAAATCTTTGCCGGAATTTTGCCACTCACCCCAGAAATCGCGCAGCCGCTGATCGATGGCGCGCCGGTTTTCAAGCCCGGTGAGATAGTCGGTATTGGATAGTCTCAGCAGAGCCTTGCCACGCTCCACCGCTTCGCGATGCTGCTTTCTGGCCTCTGTTGCGTTCAAAAAAACGTGATGACGTTCCCGGTTCAGGCGAAAATTGATGTAGCTGGTGAAGACGAAACAGGAGATGTAAAAGGCGCCAAAGGCGATGTTATATGCGGTGTTGCCAATGTCCTGGTGAAAAATTGTCCAAAAAAACAGGATAAGGACTGCTGAGGATGTTGCAATTGATAGTAATAGATCCAATCCGAAAAATAAATTTGCTCCCATCATGAATATTGTCCCGAAAACCATATAATATCTCAGGTTTTCTAATTGATGGCTTTGTGTAGCAAAGTGTAACCATGCGGCATATCCGGCAATCAAAGAAAATGCGCAGGTTATATCGATAAATTTATGATTAGCTTTCAATGAAATTTGTATTTCTAGAAAGCCAAAAATAACAATCCCGACAGCGAATCGTGTTACAGTTTCGGCCCATGCTACGTCTGGAATGAGAATAAAATCAGTAATTGAAAATAATATATATACGAATATGGCAGCCCATAATCCGTAACGCGCAGTTATGATGCGTTGTGTTCGGCTTTCGTCGCGATAAAGGTTCACGATGTCAATTGCTCGCTTCGGTTCAGGGAATGGCAACAATATCGGTGGATCGATGTCGCGAAAATAGCGCTCCATCATGATATCCGGACCAAAACGTGTCCACGGGCATAAACAGTGTTTTTAACATTCCGGCCATCACCCGTCGCGTCCTCTTACTCTCTGATCATCATAATATTCTAAATTTATTGACGTCCTAAGAGGATAGAGCCGCCCCTTGGCTTAACCCTGATGTGGTAACTCACGACATCATCGAGTTTTAGGTTATCATATGTCGTGAACGTTAACCCTATTTAAACAAAGCCCAGACTGGCAATCGCCAAATCAATTTTCAGATTTTATAGTTATCAAATCGTTAACATTCCTCCCAATTGTTAAAGGTGAATCTAATGAAAAATATAAATCCGATGTTTGATGGTGAAAGTCTCATTACGCCGAATTCTATTGCGGCTGAAATATTTGTCGCGAAAAACACTGAGAAAAGGAGCGATGATCGCGCTTTGGCCGAGGCCGAATTGGCTATCACTCTTAACTTGATTGAGAAAATGATATCCAACGAAAATCATCCGAGTACTATTATGTCATTCACAGTTGAGCGTTTGTGTGAGATGCGCAAAAAATTTACGCCAGTTGTGTGGTCTGAACTAATTCCCTTTATACAAAATAATTCTTCAGCACAGTATTTTCAGAATGATCCATTTACAAAATGGTCTGTTATGAAGCCAAGAGGATATTCTGGCGATGCGCAGCTTATTGATTTTATATACAGACATGAAAGCATGAATAATCATATTGTGGCAGCTAGTGAGCTTGGCCAATGCCTCCATGGATATGCCATGGAGGTTTCATCATCGGTAGCCGTTCGCGAAAGACGCGATTTGTTGACGCGTCACATTGATGAGATGGCGTCTTCTTATGGAGGCGAGCTCGAAATTCTGACCATTGCCGCTGGCCATTTACGGGAGGCAAATCGCTCATCTGCTCTACAGAACGCTCAGATCAAACGATGGATTGCCCTTGATCAGGATCCGTTGAGTGTGGGGGCCATGCGGCGGGAATTTGCTGGAACTTGTGTTGATCCGGTCGATGGCTCGGTGCGTAGCCTGCTCACCAATCAGCATGATCTCGGAGAGTTCAATTTCGTCTATGCCTCGGGATTGTACGATTATCTGAACGACAAGGTAGCGATAAAGCTGACGCGCAAATGCCTGTCGATGCTGAAGCCGAACGGTGTTTTCCTCTTCGCCAATTTTACGGAGGAAAACAGCAATGCAGCCTATATGGAAACCTATATGAACTGGGCTTTGCTGATGCGTTCGGAAGCGGATATGTGGCGTATCATCCATGAAAGCTGCAAGGATATGGATGTGGATTGCCAGGTGCGATTCGGTGAAAACCGCAACATTGTATACGGCTTTATTCGCCGGAAGGATTGATGATCTCGATCGCCGGGGTGGGGGGCCCGGCGGTATGAGGTGCCGCGGTTCAAGCTGCTCGGCTATTCCTTTACACTATCCGGCTGATAGCGTGTCCAGCCCTGATTGAGCAGATGTTCCTGCGGTAGAAAGCGCACCTTGTAGCCCATCTTGCGCGATCCATTGACCCAATAGCCCAGATACACATGCGGCAAGCCCATTTCGCGGGTGCGGCGGATGTGGTCCAAAACCATGAACGTGCCGAGCGAGCGTTTCGTCAGTGCCGGGTTGAAGAAGGAATAGACCATGGACAGACCGTCGCTCAGAATATCGGTAAGCGCCACGGCGACGAGTTCGCCGGGGCCCTCCTGATCGGCTTGTGGGCGAAGGCGGTATTCAATCACCCGCGTCTTCACATGGCTGTCTTCCACCATGATGGCAAAATCCAGCGCCGACATATCCGACATGCCGCCCTGCTGATGGCGATGGTCGAGATAGCTTCGGAACAGTGAAAATTGTTCTGCCGAGGGCTGGGCGGGATAGACAGCGCTGACGATATCGCGATTGGCCGACATCACCTTGCGCATGGTGCGATTGGCGGTGAATTCGCCAGCAATGATCCGTACGGACACACAGGCACGGCATTGTTCGCAGGCGGGGCGGTAAGCGATATTCTGCGAACGGCGAAACCCGCCCTGTGTCAGAAGGTCGTTCATCTCCGTGGCGCGCGCGCCGACCAGATGGGTGAAGACTTTTCGTTCCATTTCTCCGGGCAGATAGGGGCAGGGCGCGGGCGCTGTCAGGTAGAATTGCGGAGAGGTCGTAGCCTGTGTGTTCATGCGCCGAAATGCACCCTTTATTTCGACTTCTTAAAGTATCAGGATGACGCAAGTTTCGCAAAGGTCAACTGATTTGAACAGTTGAAACTGAATCATCCAATAAATCCGGGATCCGTGCGCATGACGGCGGTGCCAAGCAACAGGTCATGCACCAGCCTTGAGCGTTCGATGAACAGCCCCGCCAGCAGGATGAAAGGTGTCAGCACCGAATTGAGGATCCAGAAGAGCGCGACATGAGCGACGGCTGTAACGAAATCGATCTTTGCACCATCAAGGCGAATCAGCGCAATGCCCATGGCCCGCATGCCCGGCGTCGCCTGACCAAGGCCTGCAAGCGACAGGCCGAAATAAAGGCCAGCGACGATGAAAAACAGGATCGGATACAGCATCCAACCCAGGCCGAGGGTGATGACACCGAGAAAAAATACCGCAATGGCGGCAGGAACCCACAGAAGACCGATCAGCAGGTAATCTATGATGAAGGCAAAGACGCGCCGGGAGAGCACGCCGCTATAGGCGCGCCAGTCCCGCGGTACGGTGATGGTGATATTCGGGTCAAAGCTCATGCGCGTTTCTCCGGCAGCATGGTCCACGCAAACTGTGAACGGTTTTGCGAGAACGACATGGGTTCATTCAGTTGAAAACATGCCATTGTGGATGAAGGCTTGATGTTTTCACGCTCTTCCAGAGATATGGGATGGCTTGAAGCGGAATTCAAATCTCACTGTCTTGCCAGTTTGCGCGCGACTTCCACAGCAAAATAGGTGAGGATGCCGTCACAGCCGGCCCGCTTGAAGCAGAGAAGCGTTTCCATCATCACCCGCTCCTCGTCGATAAAGCCCTGCATGCCTGCTGCCTTGATCTGCGAATATTCACCAGAGACCTGATAGGCGAAAACCGGCAGGCTGAAGGCTTCCTTGATCCGCCAGCAGATATCGAGATAGGGCAGGCCCGGCTTGACCATCAGCATGTCCGCGCCTTCCTCGACATCAAGAGCGGCATCGCGCACGGCTTCGGTGCCGTTGGCGGGGCTGATATAGTAGCTGTTCTTGTCGCCTTTCAGCAGGCCGGCTGTGGAGATCGCCTCACGATAGGGACCGTAATAGCCGGAGGAAAATTTCGTCGCATAGGACATGATGCCGACGGACTGGTGGCCTGCCGCATCGAGACCGCGGCGGATGGCGCCAATGCGACCATCCATCATCTCCGACGGCGCAATGATATCGGAACCGGAATCGGCCTGCATCACCGCCGCCTTGACCACCTGCTCGACGGTTTCGTCATTGACAATCTCATCGCCGCGCAAAATCCCGTCATGTCCATGGCTGGTGAACGGGTCGAGCGCAACATCGGTGATGACGCCGATATTGGGCACAGCGGCCTTGATAGCTGCCGTGGCCCGGTTCAGCAGATTGTTGGCGTCGAGAATATTGGAACCCGTCTGGTCACGCAGGTCCATCTCGATATTCGGGAAGGTGGCAATGGCTGGAATGCCAAGATCGGCAGCTTCCTTCACGGCCTCCACAGCCCGGTCGACGCTCAGGCGGCTGACGCCCGGCATGGCAGGTATCGGTTCTGAAATGCCGGTTCCCGGCACCAGAAAAATCGGCCAGATCAGATCATCCACCGTCAGGCGGCTTTCCTGCACCAGCCGTCTTGTCCAGTCGGCCTTGCGGTTGCGGCGCATCCGGCGGTGGCCGGTAATATCATCGACGAGGTGGGTCTTGTCTGTCATGGTCATCATCCTCCGGTGCTTTCCGGTTCCTGAACCCTGCGCTTATCACGCCGGTGCAGATTTGCCCACTGCGGCATGATGCACCAAGCGGAAATGTCTGAAGAGAGGGATGCACGAAGAGGCCGATGTGCAAGGATAAATCCGATCCGGCCCTTTCCGTCAGCCATGCCCGGCCCCATTTCCATTCGTAATAGAAGGAGAGGTGGATGAATGCGGCCAAGAAACATCCGATTGAAGCCGTTTTGGCAGCAAATGCACCGTTCCGTACACGAGCGTGCGATACTGGCCTTGGCCAAAACGTCGTCAGTTCCTTTCGGAAAGCGGAGGAAAGCCGCTTTTTACCGGGATTCATCCATGGCTAAGACGCGAGGATACAGCTATTCTCACGCAATGATGGATGACAGCGTTCACGCTTCACGGCAAAGCCTGACAGGTCTTCTCTTCGTGATTTTCCTCAGGATCGTCGCGACGGCCTGTCTTGTCATGGGCCTGCAGTTCTGGAGCCTGCTGATCGGCTATTCCGGCAATGGCCTTGGGCGCTTCGATCTTTTGTCGGTGCCCTGGCGTCTGGCAGCGTCGTCTCTGTCCGTTATCTTTCCTGTGGCGGCCGTCGGGCTGTGGATGGCGGCGTCCTGGGGAGCGGTGGTCTGGCTGATCGCTGCTTTGATCCAGTGCACCATGTATGGGATATGGTCGCGGATCTTCGGAAGCGAGCCGTTGTTGCTCGTTTTCCATGCTCTGGTGGCACTGGTTTATCTGGCTTTTCAGCTTGTTCTCATGCAGCAGCGGCATAGCAAGGCAAGTGCTGCGCTAAGAAATGATTTACT
This sequence comes from Allorhizobium sonneratiae, assembly GCF_023700755.1. Taxonomy (GTDB): domain Bacteria; phylum Pseudomonadota; class Alphaproteobacteria; order Rhizobiales; family Rhizobiaceae; genus Allorhizobium; species Allorhizobium sonneratiae. The sequence goes on from NZ_JAMKOJ010000003.1 coordinate 335,869, forward strand.
CTGATACAGGGTCCCTGCTTGGTAAGCCTCTGTTAAGCTTGCGTTTTAAATAGAATTTTATCTGCATTCGATATTGTCCCTCACAAGGCGGGTGAAAAGAACAAAGCCGCCAAACAAAACAGTGAGGCATTCAGAGATGACCAACACCAAGATCAAGCCGCAAGCCGCACCCCAGGACGCCGAGGATCAGAGCGTTCGCACCCTTTACCTTGACTCGCTGCATCTGGTGGAGCGTTTGCACCGCCGTCTGCTCGACGTGATCAAGGACGAGTTCGACCGTCAGGGTCGTAATGACGTCAATGCCGTTCAGGCCCTGCTGCTCTTCAACATCGGCAATGCCGAACTGACGGCAGGTGAACTCCGGTCCCGCGGTTATTACCTCGGCTCGAACGTGTCTTACAACGTCAAGAAGCTCGTCGACCTCGGCTTCATCAATCATGCACGCTCGCGGGTTGACCGTCGCTCGGTCCGCATTTCGCTGACGCAGGAAGGCCAGGACATCGCCGAAACCGTTGCCCGTCTTTACGAGCGTCATATTGCCTCGATCGAAAAGGTCGGCGGCATCGGCCCGGATGAGTTCAACCAGATGAACAGGCTGCTGCAGCGCCTCGACCGTTTCTGGAACGACACGATCGCCTATCGCATGTAAGGCAGAGCCTTCAGTTGCATCCTCGTGCGGGAGGCATGTGCCTCCCGGCGCGGGCTTGAGAAGGCCGTTTGCACTGTTTACGAAAATTTGTTGCCTGTTTGCAACACTCCTGTTTGTGTTTGCAACCCTGCTGACAAGCTTTAGCCATATTGCTATGGGAGCGCATGAGAAGAGACCGGCGTGGAACAAGATATATGTCTGTTGCGTTCACAGGCGGTGAAATGGCGGCCAGATCGTGTTGTGATCCGCTCGCCGAGCTTAGGAAGAACACATGGTGGAGAAGTTGAGAATGTTGCCCGTTTCCCGTCGTGCCTTGCTTCGGGGGGCAGCGTTTGCCGGTGCGGCAACGCTTGCCAACAGCGCCTTTGCCCAATCCGCCGTTCAACAGCTCATTCAGGACCGTGATCGCGGCAACTGGGATGACCAGTTCGACGCACAGACCTCGCGCGCCATGGCTGATGTGTTGACCAATACGCCGATGCTGAGCGCCAGCAATATGCCGTATATGCAGCAGGCGATCGCCAGCTATCAGCAGATCGTCGCCAATGGCGGCTGGCCGCAGGTCAATCCCACCGTCAAGCTCGTGCTGGGTGTGTCCGATCCCAGCGTGCAGGTCTTGCGCCAGCGTCTGATGATTTCCGGCGATCTCCAGCGCGGTGCCGGCATGTCCAGCGCCTTCGATACCTATGTCGATGGTGCCCTGCGCCGCTTCCAGGCCCGCCACGGCCTGCCGACCGATGGTACGCTCGGCGAATATACGCTGAAGGCGATGAATGTTCCCGCTGATATCCGCCTTAACCAGTTGAACATCAATCTTGTTCGTCTTCAGGCCATGTCGGGAGATCTGGGTCGTCGTTATGTCGAGGTCAATATTCCGGCGGCCTATATCGAGGCGGTTGAAGATGGCCGCGTGGCGCTGCGCAGCACGGCAATCGTCGGGCGCGAAAGCCGCCCGACCCCAGTGCTCAATTCCAAGATTTTCGAGGTCATCCTCAATCCCTACTGGACAGCACCGCGCTCGATCATCCAGAAGGATATCATGCCGCTGATGCAGAAGGATCCGACCTATCTGACGCGCAACAATATCCGTCTCTTCGACGCCAAGGGCAATGAAGTCTCGCCGGATACGGTGGACTGGAATGCCCCGAAGGCGCCGAACCTGATGTTCCGCCAGGATCCCGGCAAGATCAACGCCATGGCCTCGTCCAAGGTGAACTTCCATAATCCCTATTCGGTCTACATGCATGACACGCCCGAGCAGAGCCTGTTCAACAAGATCATACGCTTTGATTCCTCCGGTTGCGTGCGGGTGCAGAGCATTCGCGATCTCGATGTCTGGCTGCTGAAGGAAACGCCCGGCTGGAATCGTCAGCAGATCGAGCGCGTCATCGCCAGCCGCGTGAACACACCGGTCAAGCTCACCGAGGAAGTACCGGTCTATTTCGTCTATATCACCGCCTGGTCGGCCAAGGATGGTATCGTTCAGTTCCGCGATGACATCTATAACCGTGATGGCGATCAGCAGCTGGCGCTGCAATCCAATATCGGGGTCGAGCAGAACCCCGGCGCCATCGAAGACGATAACCTGCCGAAGCAGTAATCGGCAGATTGGATCGTCGATAATGTTGAAAGCCGCACGCTGTGCGGCTTTTTGTTTGTGCGCCGTTCGCCGGCTGCGTAACGAGAGCGGTAAATGTCGTTCCCTTGTCTTGCTCTTGGCCGTCAGGAAAGGTAATACGCCACGGCATCAACGCTTTCAGGAGACTGCGATCATGGCCAATACCGATGCTTTCTTTTCCCGTCCGCTTGCTGACTCCGATCCGGAAATTTTTGGCGCGATCGAAAAGGAACTCGGTCGCCAACGTCATGAAATCGAGCTGATCGCCTCGGAAAACATTGTCTCGCGCGCCGTTCTGGAGGCGCAGGGCTCGATCATGACCAACAAATATGCCGAGGGCTATCCGGGCAAGCGCTATTATGGCGGCTGCCAGTTCGTCGATATTGCCGAGGAACTCGCCATCGAGCGTGCCAAGAAACTTTTCGGCGTCAATTTCGCCAATGTGCAGCCCAATTCCGGTTCGCAGATGAACCAGGCCGTCTTCCTGGCGCTGTTGCAGCCGGGCGATACCTTTATGGGCCTCGACCTTAATTCCGGAGGCCATTTGACGCATGGTTCGCCGGTCAACATGTCCGGCAAGTGGTTTAATGTCGTCTCCTACGGCGTACGCGAAGACGACCATCAGCTCGACATGGACGACATTGCCAAAAAGGCAGAGCAGTATAAGCCGAAGCTGATCATTGCCGGTGGCACGGCCTATTCCCGCATCTGGGACTGGAAGCGTTTTCGCGAGATTGCCGATTCGGTCGGCGCTTATCTGATGGTCGATATGGCCCATATTGCCGGCCTCGTCGCTGGCGGTCAGCATCCGTCGCCCTTCCCGCATTGCCATGTGGCCACCACGACGACTCACAAGTCACTGCGTGGCCCGCGTGGCGGCATGATCCTCACCAATGACGAGGATCTGGCGAAGAAGTTCAATTCCGCCGTCTTCCCCGGCCTGCAGGGCGGTCCGCTGATGCATGTCATCGCTGCCAAGGCCGTGGCTTTCGGCGAGGCGCTGCAGCCGGAATTCAAGGATTATGCCGCACAGATCGTCAAGAATGCCAAGACGCTGGCCGACACGCTGAAGGCCAGTGGTCTCGACATCGTTTCCGGCGGCACCGACAACCATCTGATGCTGGTTGACCTGCGCAAGAAGAATGCGACGGGTAAGCGCGCCGAAGCCGCCCTTGGTCGCGCCTATATCACCTGCAACAAGAACGGTATTCCCTTCGACCCGGAAAAGCCCTTCGTCACCTCTGGTGTGCGTCTCGGCACACCCGCCGGTACGACGCGCGGCTTCAAGGAAGCGGAATTTACCGAAATCGGCAATCTGATCGTCGAGGTTCTCGACGGTCTGAAGGTTGCCAATTCGGATGAGGGCAATGCTGCCGTCGAGGCTGCCGTGCGCGACAAGGTCGTGGCGCTGACCGGCCGCTTCCCGATGTATCCCTATCTGTAAAAAGAGACGATCATGCGCTGCCCCTTTTGTGGTTCGGCTGACACACAGGTGAAGGATTCGCGCCCGGCGGAGGACAATACAGCCATCCGCCGCCGCCGGATCTGCCCTGATTGTGGTGGCCGGTTCACAACCTTCGAGCGGGTACAGTTGCGCGAACTGACCGTGTTGAAAAAGACCGGCCGAAGGGTGCACTTCGACCGGGAAAAACTGGTGCGCTCCTTTGAGATTGCGCTGAGAAAACGCCCGGTCGACCGCGAGCGAATCGAGCGCGCCGTCTCCGGCATTGTTCGGCGGCTGGAAAGCTCGGGCGAGACGGAAATCTCCTCCGAACAGATCGGGCTTCAGGTGCTGGAAGCCCTGAAAAGTCTCGATGACGTCGCTTTCGTCCGCTATGCCTCGGTCTATCGTGATTTCTCCCATGCCGAGGATTTCGAGCAGGTGATTGCCGAAATCACAGCCAAGATTTCCCGCGACCACGATAACGAGTAAAGCCATGATTGATCCGCGTGACGATGAGCGGTTCATGGGCGCGGCGATCCGCATTGCCCGCCAGCATCTTGGGCAAACCTCGACCAATCCCTCCGTCGGCTGCGTTATCGTCAGGGACGGGCTTATTGTCGGCGCGGCGGTGACTGCACGTGGCGGACGGCCTCATGCCGAAACCCAGGCGCTGGCAAAAGCGGGTGAGGCGGCACGCGGCGCGACCGCCTATGTGACGCTTGAACCTTGCGCCCATTACGGCAGGACCCCGCCTTGCGCCAATGCGCTGGTTGCTGCCGGCGTTGCGCGTGTGGTGATTGCCGTTGTCGATCCCGATCCGCGTGTGTCGGGCGGTGGCATTGGCATCTTGCGTGATGCCGGGATTGTTGTGGAGATCGGTGTCTTACAAAAACAGGCGATGCGGGATCTCAGGCCCTATCTCATCCGGCATGTTGAAAAACGCGCCCATGTGACTCTGAAACTTGCGATTTCCGCCGATGGCATGATCGGCCGACAAGGGGAAGGGCAGGTGGCGATCACCGGACCCATCGCCCGCACGCAGGTGCAGCTGCTGCGGGCCGAGACCGACGCCATTCTGGTCGGTATCGGCACCGCCAAAGCCGATAACCCGGAACTGACCGTCAGACTGACCGGAATGGATCACCTGTCGCCGTTCAGGATTGTGCTCGATCGACGCTGTGAATTGCCTGTGCCGTCAAAGCTTGCCGATACGACGCTGGCTCCAACCATTTGCGCCTGTTGCGGCGATGAGGTTTTCCGGTGTGACGAGGCCAGCCAAAGCCGCAGCCATGCCTTACAGGCGGTCGGTGTCGAGGTCTGGCAGGTGGAAAGCCTGGCAGCGCTCCTTAACCGGCTTGCTGAACATGGTCTGTCGTCACTGATGGTCGAAGGCGGTGCGGCTGTGGCCAAGGCCTTTCTCGATCAGGATCTCGTGGATCGCATCCACCTTTATCAGGGTGCAGGCCTTGTCGGGCCGGAAGGCCTTGCATCGCCGCTGACGAAGGACAATATACCTTCGGCATTCACACTGTTCAGACGGGCCGTGTTCGGAGCCGATCTTTTGCTGGAATATGAAAGGGATTTCTGATGTTCACAGGCATTGTCACGGATGTTGGCACAGTGGAGCAGATCACGCCCTTGAAAGAGGGAATCCGCCTGCGGATCCTGACACATTACGATCCGGCGACCATTGCCATGGGCGCATCGATTGCCCATTCGGGCACCTGCCTGACGGTGACGGGGCTGCCGGAAGAGGGCAGCAATGCCCGCTGGTTTGAGGTGGAGGCCTGGGAAGAAGCCCTGCGGCTGACCACCATTGGAAGCTGGCAGAAGGGTACCCGCATCAATCTTGAGCGCTCGCTGAAGATTGGCGACGAGCTTGGCGGGCATATCGTGTCCGGCCATGTCGATGGCAAGGCGGAGATCCTGAAGATCGAGGCTGAAGGGGATGCGATGCGCTTTACCCTGCGCGTACCGGAGCATCTTGCCCGCTTCGTCGCGCCCAAGGGGTCGGTGGCACTCGACGGTACATCGCTGACGGTGAATGCCGTCAATCATTGCGATTTCGATATTCTCCTGATCCGCCACACGCTGGAGGTCACCACCTGGGGTGAGCGCAAGGTGGGCGATTTCGTCAATTTCGAGGTGGATACCATGGCGCGTTACGCTGCGCGTCTGGCAGAGTTTCCGCAGGTTCAACCTGCATGACATGAAGCCCGGACGGATGGCGTCCGGGCTTTTCTTCAAGCCAATTGCAGTCAATCGGCTAAGCGGAGATTGGTTTTATTCCCGTTTTCCCTGACAAACTTTAAAACCGTTCCGATAGTCCGCGCTCTAAAACCTGATCAATCAGCGTTTCAAGCTCAGCGCCCTCAAACTTAGAGGCGATGCCAACAAGCGGTCCATCTATCAAAAGCGTGGCAAGCCCATGCATGAGCGACCAGCGTGTGCTGGCAACAATCAATGCCTGAAGGTTCTCTGCTGTATGCGGTTCATCGACACGCTGATCGCTGGTCAGCAGTGAAAAAGCCGCCGCACTGGCCTCACTGAGGTCCGGTGCAGCCCAATCCAGCCGCTCTGAGCGAAACATCAGAAGAAATATGCCTCTATGAGCAAGGGCGAAGCGGACATAGGCGTGGCCCAGAAGCTTTACAAAGCGCAGCGGATCCGCATTGGACGTTTCCGTCACAAGATAGGCGTGCAAACGCTCAAAACCCAGAGCTGCAAGCGCTGTTAACAAACCGGTCACGTCACCAAAATGGTGGGCGGGCGCGCCGTGAGACACGCCGGCTTCGCGTGCGGCTGCCCGCAACGTCAAGGCATTGATGCCGTCTCGGTCTAAAATCGCTTCTGCCGCATTCAGCAGGGCCGTGCGCAAGGCGCCATGGTGGTAAGGTTGCTTCATACCCGATCTTTACACTGACAAGATTGCCGTTGACCAGCCTTCAAATTTGAGCCACAGATCTAGACACTGTAAAGATAATCATGGAGAGGCAAATGCCCTACATATCCATCACTGGCCTCAAGCTGAAACACAAACGTCACGCTCTGCGCTTTTGGTGGTACGCTATTGCCGCCATGGCGCAGGCCAAGAAGGCGGAAGGTCTGATGGCGGTGGATGCCCGCACCATCAACGGCGTTCACCATACGCGAACTGTCTGGACCAATGAGGCCGCCATGCGCCGATACCTTGTCGCAGGTGCCCATTTGAAAGCCATGAAGGGTTTTGGAGCCATCGCGACGGGCAAAACCATGGGCTTTGAAAGTGATCAAGTGCCAGATTGGGATGAGGTAAGGGCTTTGTGGGAGACGAAGGCGCGTATTGTTGGGGGGAAATGATCTGTCTCATGCAATCAGTAAGACATATCTCTGAGCACGAAAACCATAAAGTTAAATAGATTTGATATTGATTGTGCAGATATCACAATCCTGAAGCGAGGGCATGGCTGGTTGCGCTTTCACCTTCAAAACTGTGCGCCCTAAAAGGCACACAGTTTTGAAGGAGATCGTGATCCCTCGACAATATCAGGCGGTGAAGACGGTGATCAACCCATCGTCCGATTGCGCCATGGCGACAATGGTCGTGACATCGACGCCAAGCTTCTCGACATGGTGCAGCAGTTTCGGATTGGCGATGACGGCGGCCTGCAGATGACGCGCCTGTGCGCTGTGCGGATCGACATGGGCAAGCTGCACATGCAGCGGATCGGACGAGGAAAGGGCGCTAAGACGGGTCACGGCAAATCGTTTGTCCGAAAGTGGCTTGCGCACGGTTTCAACATGGTCGCTGCCAGATGAGGCGCTGTCTGCCGGGGCGGCACCGCCAAAGGCAACGGCGGCAAGGGTTGAAGCACTCAGCAACTGTCCGATTGATGTCATCGGTCTACTCCTTGTTCAATGTCAGCAGACTGCCCCAGAAAGGCCCATGGGTTTTCGCAATGCATCCTGCGCAGTCTGTTTGTTATGAGAACTGCCGAGATGTCTTACCGTCATGCTGTTTTCAGGACGCATGACCGGTGATCCTCCTGCGAAGCCTCTGATAAGGAAGAGGCTTTCGCTGCCTTGCAGCACTCACAAGCAAAGATGTGAGCGCGATTTCCGGCTTTTTCCAGAGGAGGAGCGTTGATTGACTGATGACAAATTCGTCATAGATTGCGTCATGAAAATGCCGGATTTTGCAGGGGACGGAATGATGTCTGTATGCAAGGAAAAAGTTCAAAAATCATATTGATAAACAATGCCGTGATCTGAACTTGAAGGATCGCCGGGACGAATGCGATGCATTTTCGCTGTGTCATGTCTCGCATCTGCGAAGAGCGGGCGGATGTCACAAAAAAGTTATCTGTGTGGTCGCGCAGGATGACGCGGCAAGCGTTCATTCTTCAAAACACGCAGCATTTCCATGTCCGGAACAGGAAAAACGCTTGCCATTCAGGGGCAGGCGTGGTTTCTCCGGGCTTTCATTCATCGTCTCTGTTTCGTTTTCCGGGGTGACCGACCATGAGCATGTCCGTATCTTCGCCGCATCTTTTGATCGTTGAAGCCCGCTTTTACGACGATATGGCTGACGCCTTGCTTGACGGCGCCAAGGCGGCGCTCGATGAGGCGGGCGCGACCTATGATATCGTGACCGTTCCGGGCGCGCTGGAAATTCCGGCGGCCATCGCCATGGCGCTCGATGGCGCCGATGCCGGTGGTATTCTTTATGACGGTTACGTCGCCCTCGGCATGATCATTCGTGGCGAGACCTATCACTTCGATATCGTCGCCAATGAATCGGCCCGCGCCCTGATGGATCTCTCCGTCTCGGAATCGCTGGCCATCGGCAATGGCATCATGACGGTGGAAAACGAGGAACAGGCCTGGGCGCGCGTGCGCCGCTCCGACAAGGACAAAGGTGGTTTTGCCGCCCGCGCTGCACTGACGATGATTGCCCTGAAGCAGAAATTTGATGGCTGAGGCTATGACGACTGATAACAGAAACGAACGGCCGGTGAAACCGGCAAACCAGCGTGGCGCGGCCCGTCTCGCCGCCGTGCAGGCACTTTACCAGATGGAAATTTCCGGCAGTGGCGTGCTGGAAGTGGTGGCCGAATATGAGGCTCACCGACTGGGGCAGGAACTGGATGGCGACACCTATCTGAAGGCGGATGCCTCCTGGTTTCGCTCGCTGGTTTCCGGCGTGGTGCGCGACCAGACGAAAATCGATCCGGTTATCAAACAGGCGCTGCAGGACGACTGGTCGCTGGCGCGAGTGGACAGCACCGTGCGCGCCATTTTGCGCGCCGGAACCTTCGAGCTGCTGGAACGCAAGGATGTGCCGGTGGCGGTGATCGTCACCGAATATGTCGAGATCGCCCAGGCTTTCTTCTCGGAAGACGAACCGAAGCTGGTCAATGCCGTGCTGGACAGGATTGCCAAGAAGGTGCGCGATACGGCGAAGCCGTAAACAAAAGGGCGGGGCGCGATGGAAATGGCAGAAAAGGCGACGCAGGACCTGCGTGCGGCAAAACGTAATGTCGCGGTGCTGGCGGCGGCGCAGGCCATTCTCGGCTCTGTCGCGCCGATGTCCATTTCCATCGGTTCTCTGGCTGGTTATCAGTTGCTCGGCCCGGACAAGGCTTTGGCGACCCTGCCGGTGACCGGTTATAATCTTGGCGTGTCCTTCGGTGCCGTGCTGATCGCTATCGTCACCCGCATGGCAGGACGCAAGCTGAGCTTCATGCTGGGCGCCTGTTCAGCCGCCCTTGGTGGTCTGGTGGCGGTGTTGTCGCTCTATCGCGAAAATTTCTGGCTGTTTGTGGTTGGCCTGCTGATGATCGGCCTTTCCAGCGGCTTCACCCAGAAAATCCGTTTTGCCGCTGCCGATGTTTCGCCGCCCGCCTTCAAGGCCGAGGCGATTTCCTGGATTCTGGCTGCCGGCATCGTCTCCGCCGTGCTTGGACCGCAACTGGTCATCTGGCTGAAGGATGCCATGGCGCCGATCACCTTCGCCGGAACCTTTGTTACGCTGCTGCCGCTGATGGCTTTGGCCATCGTCATTCTGTCTTTTGTGCATCTGCCGGTTACGCAGAAGGTCAAGGGCGAGGTACGCGAGACGGGCCGCCCGCTTTTAGACATCGTGCTGACGCCGCGATTTCTGACGGGCCTCATCTGCGGCATTTCCACCTACGCGCTGATGACCTTCGTCATGACCGGTGCGCCGCTGGCCATGGTGGTGGGCTGCGGCTTCACTCCCGGTCAGGCAACCCTTGGTATTCAGTGGCATGTGATCGCCATGTTCGGCCCCAGCTTCTTCACCGGCAAGCTGATTGCCCGTTATGGAGCAGAGCGGATCGTCGGCGCTGGTCTCCTGCTGCTGATGGCCTGTGCGCTCACGGCCCATGCCGGTATCGAACTCTGGAATTTCTGGGCAGCACTCGTCCTGCTCGGCATTGGGTGGAATTTCGGCTTTATCGGTGCAACCGCCATCGTTGCTTCGAGCTACAGACCGGAAGAGGCTGACAAGGTGCAGGCCTTCCATGATATTCTGCTGTTTTCCAGCGTGGCGATTGCCTCTTTCTCTTCCGGCAAGGTGTTTGCCGCACAAGGCTGGACGGCGATCACCTTTGTGATCTGGCCGGTGACGATCGTTTGTCTTGGTCTTCTGGTTATGCAATTTTATCGCGGACGTCAGACCGCTGGATAAGGGCAATGCGCCCTTTCCTTCAGGAATGATCTGTCCTTGCCGACGCCATATCCCCTTGATTGTCAACATCGCTTGACCTTCTGCGCCATCAGGCCCACTCTGGCCTTGAGGAGCAGAGAGCGTTCCTCGACGCAGGGTGTGTCCGTATGAGGTCATCCCTTCCCGGATCACCCGCATTGAGCCGAACGCTCCAAAAAAGGGAGGCGTTGGAATGGCAGTTTTGTTGGGTGTCATTGTGTGCGGGTTGATGTCGGTGGCCTATGCCATCTGGGCCACACGCTCGGTGCTGGCGGCCGATCAGGGCACGCCGCGTATGCGCGAAATCGCAGGCTTTATCCGGGAGGGCGCGCAGGCTTATCTGGCGCGGCAATATCTCACCATCGCCATGGTTGGCGTTGTGGTGTTTGTCCTCACCTGGTTTCTCTTGTCGGCAGAAGCCGCCATTGGTTTTCTGATCGGAGCGGTGCTGTCCGGTTCGGCCGGTTTCATCGGCATGCATGTCTCGGTGCGCGCCAATGTCCGTACCGCTCAGGCCTCGGCTCTCGGGCTTTCGGCGGGGCTTGATATCGCCTTCAAATCCGGCGCAATCACCGGCATGTTGGTGGCAGGTCTGGCCCTTCTCGGCGTCTCCGTCTATTTCGCCGTGCTCACGCTCGGTCTCGGCCATGAGAGCGGATCGCGCGAGGTGATCGACGCACTGGTGGCGCTTGGTTTCGGCGCATCGCTGATTTCCATTTTTGCCCGGCTTGGCGGCGGCATCTTCACCAAAGGGGCCGATGTCGGTGGCGATCTGGTCGGCAAGGTCGAGGCGGGCATTCCCGAAGACGATCCGCGCAACCCGGCCACCATTGCCGACAATGTCGGTGACAATGTTGGCGATTGCGCCGGCATGGCCGCCGACCTGTTCGAGACCTATGCCGTGTCGGTCGTTGCCACCATGGTTCTGGCTTCGATTTTCTTTGCTGGCAGTACCGGGTTGGAAAACGCCATGCTTTATCCGCTGGCCATTTGCGGGGCCTGCATTCTCACTTCGATTGCCGGAACCTTCTTCGTCCGGTTGGGCATCAACGGCACCATCATGGGTGCCCTCTATAAGGGGCTGATCGTCACCGGCCTGTTATCCATCGTCGGGCTTGCCCTGGCCACCAGCGTCACCGTCGGTTGGGGTGCGATCGGCGCGGTACACGGTCAGACGATCACCGGCGGCAATCTCTTCATCTGCGGCATTCTCGGCCTTGTGGTCACGGCATTGATCGTGGTGATCACCGAATACTATACCGGAACCAACAAACGTCCGGTCAATTCCATTGCGCAGGCCTCGGTCACCGGTCACGGCACCAATGTCATCCAGGGGCTGGCAGTTTCCCTTGAGTCAACCGCGCTGCCAGCGCTGGTCATCGTCGGTGGCATCATCGCCACCTATCAGTTGGCCGGCCTTTTTGGCACGGCCATTGCCGTTACCACCATGCTGGGGCTGGCGGGCATGATCGTGGCGCTCGACGCCTTTGGCCCTGTGACTGACAATGCCGGGGGCATTGCCGAAATGGCCGGTCTCGACCCGGATGTGCGCAAATCCACCGACGCGCTTGATGCAGTGGGCAACACCACCAAGGCCGTCACCAAGGGTTATGCCATCGGTTCGGCCGGGCTCGGCGCGCTGGTGCTGTTTGCGGCCTACTCTAACGACCTGCAATTCTTTGCCGCCAATGGCGACCGCTATCCCTATTTCGCCGGGATCGGCGAGATTTCCTTCAGCCTTTCCAATCCCTATGTGGTGGCCGGGCTGATTTTTGGCGGTCTCATCCCCTATCTCTTCGGCGGTATTGCCATGACGGCGGTCGGGCGGGCGGCGGGATCGATCGTTGAGGAGGTGCGCCGACAGTTTCGCGAAAAACCCGGTATCATGCAGGGCAGGGACAGGCCTGATTATGGCCGAGCCGTCGATATGCTGACGAAAGCGGCGATCCGGGAAATGATCCTGCCGTCGCTTCTGCCGGTGCTGGCCCCGCTCGTCGTCTATTTCGGTGTTTTGCTGGTGTCAGGCTCCAAGGCATCCGCCTTTGCCGCCCTGGGGGCATCGCTCTTGGGTGTTATTGTCAACGGGCTTTTCGTGGCGATTTCCATGACCTCGGGCGGCGGTGCCTGGGACAACGCCAAGAAAAGCTTCGAGGATGGTTTTGTCGACAAGGACGGCACACGCCATATGAAGGGTTCGGATGCCCACAAGGCGTCCGTCACCGGCGATACGGTGGGCGATCCCTATAAGGATACGGCAGGACCTGCGGTCAATCCGGCGATTAAGATCACCAATATCGTGGCGTTGCTTCTGCTGGCTGTTCTGGCCGGATGAGAAGAAACGGACAGGGCCGCCTGAGATATCAGGCGGCCCTGTAAAACATTACATGCCGCCGCCGCCATTGCTGTTTTGCAGCATGCTCTTGATGCTGTTGGCCGCGCCGCCACCGCCGGACAGAACCTGTTGCAGGAAGGTCATGTCCTTGCCACCTGTTGGCGTGGTCCGCGAGACCATGTCGAACACCTTGCCGTCCTTCAGCGTATAATTGGCGCGGCGCACCACGGTGCCGTCCTTACCAAAATAGATCGCCAGAACATGCTGATCGACGATCTGCTGCTTCATGAAGGCAAAGGGCCGCTTTCGCGTTTGGGAGATATAATAAAACACTTCCCCATCGAATGTGGCGGTTGTGGACGGCGTGCCGAGCGACAGCAGCACCTGCTCGCGGCTGGCCCCGACGGGAACGAGCGCAAGCGCTTGCGGATCGACGATATAGCCGTTGTGAAAAACCTCACCCGTGGTGCAGCCGGAAAGCCCGGCCGTTGCGGCCAGAAGCGCCACGGCCACAGCACCGGCAAACCCAGTCTTCCTGCGGAAATGCCCTGTTTTCAAAGATGTGTCTCCCATATGCCTTCTGCCCAACCGTTTACGGCCTTGCCACCCTGTTGATCCGCGCGTGCCAAACCTGACCCGCAAGCGGACCGCACACCACGATCCATGCGCGCACACCCGCCATCAGGGCAAGTGTTGTTCACACCATTGTGGCCATTCCGGGGAGCCGCAACACAATTTCTGAACGGGGCGCTTTTTCTGTCTCTGCGCCAAAACGCCATTGCCCCGTCCCGGATCAGGACCTTGTTTTGCCAGTCTTTCGTTTTTCAAGACCGCGCGGATGCCGCAGCGGATGGCTCATCACGAAATGACATTGCATTTCATCCATGCTTCGGTAAACCAGCTTTGACTATCATACAATATCGACAGTGCAAGAGTGCCGAAAAGGAATGAACGGCTTTTCGATGAAATCCTGTTGCGAAGTTTAGGCGTGTCTCGTTTCCTTGTTCTCAAGGAAACGATAACGGACATGCGACAAAACAAAGATTTAAGGCACTTTGGCGCAGGCTTATAAGCCTAACCGTGCTTTTAGACTGCAACAGCCCAGTGGTTTGAGGAGTGACACGATGCAGGAAGAGAGCCTATCCCTGATCGCGCAAGGCGCTTATGTGCAGGGCGTGACCAGATCATGATCTTCGGCTTCTTCGAGCGAAAGAACAGCAACCGTCGCATTGTTGACCGGCAATATCGGCACTTGACGGAAGTGGCGCGTCATCCCGGTTTTTATCGGCAAGGCCATGTGCCGGATACAGTGATGGGCCGTTTTGAGATGCTGTCGCTGGTGATGATTCTTTATCTTCGCGCTGCAAGAACGTCGGGGCCGCAGGGAGAGGGACTGGCGCAGGAGATCATTGATGCCTTTTTCCAGGATATCGATCATTCCATCCGCGAGCTTGGCGTTGGCGATCAATCTGTGCCCAAACGTATGAAAAAACTGGCGGGAATGTTTTACGGACGTCTTGAAAGCTATGGCCAGGCACTCGACCTTGAAAACAAAGGGGGGCTTGCAGTCGCCCTGAAACGCAATATACACCCCGAGCGTCATAATCCGCCGGATATGGAGCAGCTTGCGGCCTGGGCCATGGCCGCAGAGGCTGCGGCAGGCGCGATGACGCATGAGATGCTGGCGGCGGGACAGATTGTCTTTCCACTGCCGGAGGATAAGGACGATGATGAAATCACATGATCTTGAGGCTGTGCCGTTTTCCTTTCCGGTCAAGGTCGGCAATATTTCCGCCAATCCGGTTCAGGTGCATCTGGAGGCTGATGCCGAAGAGTTGAAGGGACTGGCGAAACTCTGGAAGGTGCTGGACGTTGTCTGGCTAAAAGCCGATCTTCATGTTGCGCGCTGGAAAAAGGATGGCGTGCGGATCAAGGGTGAGGTCAAGGCTGAAATCGAGCAGGCCTGCGTCGTGACGCTGGAGCCGGTCAGGACCATGATTGATGAGCGGGTGGAGCAGGTTTTCGTGCCGGAAGGCTCGAAGCTCGCCCGCATCGTGCTGGACGGTAATGGAGAAATGGTGCTCGACCCGGAAGGACCGGACATACCGGACCTGTTCAACGGCGATACGATCGATGCGGGTGCGCTGGTCTGCGAATTTGCAGCGCTCGCCATCGATCCCTATCCGCGCAAACCGGGCGTGGAATTTACCGGACCCAAGGAGGAAAGCGATAACGTCATACGCCCGTCGCCATTTGCCGCCTTAAAAGACTGGAAAAAAGACTGAGCAGGCAGGGTCCGGCATGGATGAGACCTGTGAAAGCTGTTGTCTGCTATTGCAAAAACGGTATTTTGACGAAAATCGTGTCCAGTTGGACGCGGTATGAACACGACAAGCGGTTTTATGCCTGCCTGCTGGATGCAAATACCCTGAGCCTGCAGAACCAGTGCAAGGTCAGGTCTGCGAAGAAAAAAGAAGGAAAAAGGGCGCGTGGTCAGGATTTCTCTCGATCTCATGGGGGGCGATTTCGGTCCCGAAGTCGTGATTCCGGGCGCTGCCAGAGCGCTGGAACGACATCCGGAGATAAGCTTCCTGGTTTTTGGCCAGCCAGAAAGATGCGAACCGCTCCTGGCAAAATATCCTAAGCTTAAGGATAAATGCGTTTTCCATCCCTGTGACGTGGCCATCTCCATGGATGAAAAGCCGAGCCAGGCGCTGCGCCGCGGTCGTCATGTGTCGTCCATGTGGCGCGCAATCGAAGCGGTCAAGGAAGGCCATGCCGACGTCGCCGTTTCTGCCGGAAATACCGGCGCGCTGATGGCTATGGCCAAGTTCTGCCTGCGTACGATGGACAATATCGAAAGGCCTGCCATTGCCGGAATCTGGCCGACGCTGAAGGGCGAAAGCATTGTGCTGGACATTGGTGCCACCATCGGCGCCGACGCCAAGCAGCTCACCGATTTTGCCGTCATGGGCGGCGCCATGGCGCGGGCGCTCTTCGATGTGGCGCGTCCCACCATCGGCCTGCTCAATGTCGGCGTTGAAGAGGTCAAGGGTCAGGAAGAGGTGCGCGAGGCCGGGCGACGCCTGCGCGAAGCCGATCTCGACACGATGACTTATTCCGGTTTCGTCGAGGGCGACGATCTCGGCAAGGGCACGGTCGATGTGGTGGTGACCGAAGGATTTACCGGCAATATCGCGCTGAAGGCGGCGGAAGGCACAGCACGGCAGATCGCAACCTATCTGAGGGCTGCCATGTCACGCAGCCTCCTGTCACGCATCGGCTATATCTTCGCGCGCGGCGCCTTCAATGCACTGAGGGAAAAGATGGACCCCCGCAAGGTCAATGGCGGTGTCTTTCTCGGTCTGAACGGCATCGTCATCAAGAGCCATGGGGGAACGGACGCGGAGGGATTCGCCGCTGCCGTGGAAGTGGGCTATGATATGGTGCGCAATGGTTTGACTGAGAAAATTAAAAATGATTTGAAACATTATCATGCGCGCCTGCCCAGCAGTGCCGGGCCGGAAGCTGCGTGAGCAAAGGATAGAAACATGATTCGTTCAGTGGTGCGCGGTATTGGGTCGTCGCTTCCCAAACGTGTAGTGAGTAACCGCGAGCTGGAAACGCTGGTCGAGACCTCCGATGACTGGATCGTGCAGCGGACCGGCATTCGCCAGCGTTATATCGCCGGCGAGGGGGAAACATCCGCATCTCTCGGAGCCGAAGCAGCCAAGGCCGCTCTGGCGATGGCAGGTCTTTCCCCGGATGATATCGACATGATCATCTGTGCCACATCGACACCCGACAACACCTTTCCCTCGACGGCGGTCAATATCCAGAACCGGCTGGGCATGAGCCATGGCTTTGCCTTCGACATGCAGGCCGTCTGCAGCGGTTTTGTCTATGCCCTGACGACAGCGGATCTCTACATCCGAGGCGGTCAGGCCCGGCGCATTCTGGTGATCGGGGCGGAAACCTTCTCCCGTCTGCTCGACTGGAAGGACCGCACAACCTGTGTGCTTTTTGGTGACGGGGCAGGGGCTCTGGTACTGGAGGCCGAAGAAGGGGATGGCACGGCGCAGGATCGCGGTATCCTGGCTTCCTGTCTGCGCTCCGACGGTGCACACAAGGACAAGCTCTATGTCGATGGCGGCGTGTCCACCACCGGCACGATCGGTCATCTGAGGATGGAAGGCCGCGAAGTGTTCAAACATGCCGTCGGCATGATCACCGATGTGGTGGAGCAGTGTTTTGCCGATACGGGGATGAGTGCTGACGATCTCGACTGGCTGGTGCCGCATCAGGCCAATCTGCGCATCATCGATGGGGCAGCGAAAAAACTCTCCATTCCCATGGACAAGGTGGTCGTGACCGTCGATCAGCACGGCAATACCTCTGCGGCCTCCATTCCGCTTGCGCTCTCTGCCGCTGTTGCTGACGGGCGGATCAAGAAGGGCGATATCGTCATGGTGGACGCCATGGGTGGCGGCTTTACCTGGGGGGCGGTGCTGCTGCGGTGGTAGTTGTTGCAGAAACAAGTCGTTAACAGTGCTTGACCGCAAGCCGGTACGGCAATAGGGTGATATATGAATATTCGGCAGGGCAGTCATGCAGCTTTGCCGGATCGACAGAAAACATGGCACGCGTGAACAATATGCCGGATGAGGCAATTGACACTTGTCTGTTGGATGGCAAAATCGATATTCACAATCAGGTGGACATTTCATGGCTGGAAAGACGGTTACTCGCGCAGATTTGGCGGAATCGGTATTTCGCAAGGTTGGGCTTTCACGCACGGAGTCGGCCGAGTTGGTGGAAACGGTCATTGATGAAATCTGCAACGCCATCGTGCGTGGCGAGAGTGTGAAATTGTCTTCCTTCGCCACCTTTCATGTGCGCAGCAAGAATGAGCGGATCGGTCGAAATCCGAAAACAGGCGAGGAAGTGCCGATTTCTCCGCGCAAGGTCATGACCTTCAAGGCCTCAAATGTCTTGAAACAGCGGATTTTGCGCTCGCATCTGGCGCGCAAGGCCAAGCAGAAGTCCGCGTCCTGAGGTCTTGTCTGCAGGCATTGTCTGCGTGCTGCGCCAGCTGTGCAGGAAAAGTTTAAAAAAATCCCGTAAGCCGATGAAATATGATGAGTTGCATACAACGTTGTTCGTTTGATAAAACGACCGATATTGTAGCAATCAGCATAACTGATTCTCGACCTGGGAGCCTCGATTTTGGATAAAAGTCCCGATGCGTTTCGCACCATCAGCGAGGTGGCGGATGAACTGGATCTGCCACAGCATGTCCTGCGCTTCTGGGAGACCCGGTTTCCGCAGATCAAGCCGTTGAAGCGCGGCGGTGGCCGACGCTATTATCGGCCAGATGATGTCGAACTGCTCAAGGGCATCCGCTATCTGCTTTACGACCATGGCTATACGATCAAGGGCGTTCAGAAGCTCCTGAAAACCAATGGCAACAAATTCGTCATGGCCATCGCCTCAGGTGATGCCGCAACGCTGGAGGCCATCGTGGCGGCTGGGCAGGGCCATGACGGTGAGCCGCGCGTTTCCTTTGATGAGGATGCCACGGGTCACGGCAAAAGCCGTCAGACCAACCGGTTTTTCAGCTTCGGTGGCGGTGATGATGTGTTGCCGGATGTCTCGCTCGGCAAGATCTCCGTGAGCAAGGAAGACAGGGCCCTCTTGCAGGAAACCCTGTTCGATCTTTTGGAATGCAAGCGCCTTCTGGATCAGGTGCGTTAAAGCGTTTGCTGTTTCACGGAAACGCTCTCACTGTTACACTTTTGCTGAAATTGCGCTAAACTGGAGTCTCCAGCCGGTTTCAATCAGGATGAAAACGCGACCTGTGCCTTGTGGGCCGCCAGAATGAGGGCGCGCCGGGCATAGCTGACGGAGCGCTTGCCTTCAAGTGCAGCCCCGCAGGCTGCCAGAGCGCGGCGAAAGGTGGCACAGGAAAAATCTGGCCAGCAGTCTGCCAGAAGCCAGGCGGCTTCCCGAAGAGAGGCCACCTTATGATGCGTACCGCTGATGGTGAAAGTCAAAGGGCGTTCAAAAGTCTTGTCATTGATCATATGTCATTCTCCGCGGCTGAGAACGTCTGAATCAGCGGGAAGTTCCATCGAAAAGTAAGCTGTGTGATTGCGCCCAACCCGGTCTTATTCATGCGCAATGGCACCCCGTTTCTGGCGCTTTGTCCCGAGAAAAGGGCGTAGCGGTTTTCCGTTCGGAAATGCATCAGAACAAGGAGCGAGAGCGTTTCAATCTTTCCGTGAAACATTGAAAAGTGCTGCATCATTTTCACCTTAAATCTCACCCGATTGAAGGAATGATGCAGTAGGCGCACATCTTGTTTCCTGGTGATATTGCAGGGTTAGAGCGAGGGCCGGAAACATGATGCAACTTTAGGGCCATTTGCCTTCATCTGCTGCAAAGCAGGGTGGAAGTCTTTACGGCATAGGGCGCAAACAGACATCGGTTTTCGCGAACGCGATGCGCCATAAAAGGAGCTGGAGCGTGAGTTCGTCTCCGATCAGAACCCGACGCTTTGGCCTTCTGTGGAAAGCGGGTTTTTTCTTCTCCCGCTTCATTTTCCCCTTGCGCTTGAAAACCAAAAACTCTAAGTGATCCTTGCTCTTGCAGCATCGGGTGTTATAAAAAGCCTGTAAAATGCTGTAACACTTTAAATGTGCTGGATAATTTTCTGCTTGGATCTTAACCGATTTAAGAAGGATGGCAGTAGAGCTGGTCGGGGCGTAGCGCAGCCCGGTAGCGCACTTGACTGGGGGTCAAGGGGTCGTGGGTTCGAATCCCGCCGCCCCGACCATTTAAAACAATCACTTAGCCCCAGATAAGTGATCAAGCTGTTTCAATTATTTTTGCAGATGTGCTTCTTATCTCAATATTGCCTCGGTAAAACAAAAAAGCAGATATAGTCCCTGATCCTGTGATTGCGTTGTTTTCAGAAAGCAAGATGGCTTCGGCAATGCGTTTCATCCAAAGCATGTTGTGGCTTGTCATCCTCAGTCAACCTGCTTTACCCTCTTTTTTCTCGCATGTAGGTTCTCGTTTTATTGAGGACAATAAAACGCGACATGCTTTTGGCAGGTTTCTCGGGACATGGCTCTATTGGAGCCGGTTTTTGATGGTTTTAAGCCCCACCATATAAACGGTCTTTTTCGTTAAAATTCATTTTTTGAAAATCAGGCCCGTTCCCCTGAAAATCAAGGATTGCCGTGCAGTGGCTAAATGTTAAGAAAGCATGGATAGGCTATGGTCGGCTTGTTTTGAATATTCAACATATTACAGGTGCCAGCTTCTGGTATAAGTTTAGATGAATTAGATTTTGAAATCTATTGAAACGAACAAGGCTATGTCGGATATTTTCTCATTAATACATGATATTGAGACAGCAAGTGATCTTGATGCTGCGTTATGTCTCATGCGCGAGGCTAGCGGCGTTGATTTTGTTACATATCATCTTGTCCGCAATATTGTACCTGTTCTGGATGTTCCATTCATTCGCAGTAATTATCCGCCCGACTGGTGCGCGCATTATCTGAACAGGGGATATATTGCTGTCGACAAGGTGGTTCTGACCGGGCTTCAACGTCAGGAGCCGTTCGACTGGCAAGAGGCTGCAGCTAACCCTCAGGGTGTCTCCCTCTTTGCAGAAGCTATTGAATACGGCCTCGGGCCGAATGGTTATACGATTCCGGTTGTGGATGAGAGCGAACTTCTGGCGATGGTGTCGCTCAACGCGCATCTTGAAGGCGATGCATGGGCAGCCTGTGTTGCTCAGCGAGCGGAGGCTTGGCAGGATATGGCTATGGCTCTGCACAGGCGGGCTCTGGAGGAGGTGTTTGCCCAGGATGAGCAAAGGCCGCAATTGACAAGACGGGAGACAGAGTGCCTTCAATGGCTTTGCAGAGGCAAGGATCAGCGCGAGCTTGCCGAACTGCTGGGAATTTCCAGCTATACCGCCCGGTCTTATCTTAATTCGGCCCGGTACAAGTTGCGGTGCAGAACGATGATTCAAGCTGTGGCCAAGGCTGTTGCGCTCAGGCTGATCTATCCGCTATGAACATTTTTTTGGGGCCGGTTTGAAAAAGTTGAAAATGCCGCCTCAGTGACACGCTGAGAAGGACCTTTGATTTTTAAGGGTTTTTAGGTGATGTTCCAGCCCAGTCCCAATTGTTTTCCATGCAGCGATAAATTTATTTCTATAGCTTAAAAGATATTTGATGGCTTTGACCATTCCCAATAGAACCGCCGGTCGATAAATGGTCGTCTTTGCCCTATAGTTACGGGTGCAATGCAGCATGAACCAGACAACGGGTCATGCGCATAAGGCAGAGTGACACGAGCATTCAGGCGCAACTGCAGGGAATGCAGGCAATATGACTATGGCATTTGCCATATGAATGGGCGATCAGGCGCCGGGAAGGCTGAACCATGAGAATGACACCGCGGAATTCTATCGCAACGGTGCTGCGCCAGCAAAAAAAATGGCAGAAAGCGCTCGTCGATTTTGTCGATGATAATTTTCAGACTGCCTTACCGCAGGGACGCAAGCAGGCCGTCATTGCCCGTCCGGCACTCACGGAAACCCTGGAATTTGGCACCAATGCTGGCCATTTGAAAATGCTGTCTTATGTGCCTGAAGGACTGAAAAAAGGAGCGCCGCTGGTCGTGGTTCTGCACGGTTGCGGACAGACGGCTGAAGAGTTTGATCGCGGCAGCGGCTGGAGCGCGTTGGCGCGTCGCCACAAATTTGCATTGCTTTACCCGGAACAGCGCCCCTCCAACAATGCCAATGGCTGTTTCAACTGGTTTCGGCCAAGTGCTGTGGCGCGCGACAGAGGTGAAGCAGGATCGATCCGACAGATGATCGATCTGATGATCGAAACTCATGAGCTGAATGAAGCATCGGTTCATATCATGGGACTATCTGCTGGCGGGGCAATGGCGGCGGCCATGCTCGCGGCTTATCCCGAGAAATTTCGCAGCGGTGCAATTGTTGCTGGCCTTCCGGTCGGATGCGCCCGCGATGCCATGACCGCCTTGAATGTCATGCATAGCGGCACGCATAAAACCACACAGGACCTTGCCGATCTGGTGGAAAAATCTGTACCGGAAGCTCCGCAGCGCTGGCCAGACGTAACGATCGTGCAGGGAAGTGACGATAGCGTCGTGCATGGCGACAATGCTTTGGCTTTGCTCACGCAGTGGCTGGCGGTGCATGGGCTTGATCGCGAGCGCGAGGAAACAGTTCAACGCGGAACGCTGACGTCCAGAGTCTGGGCTAACAGAAGTGGCAAATCAAAAGTGGAATTCATGCTGATCGATGGCATGGAGCACGGACTGCCGGTGCTGCCGGGGAAGGGGGAAGATCTTCCCTTCATGTTGCCGGCACCGTTGCATTTG
The DNA here is from genome assembly GCF_023700755.1 of Allorhizobium sonneratiae. Lineage (GTDB taxonomy): Bacteria > Pseudomonadota > Alphaproteobacteria > Rhizobiales > Rhizobiaceae > Allorhizobium > Allorhizobium sonneratiae. Next base: position 358,053 of record NZ_JAMKOJ010000003.1, read on the forward strand.
CCCGCGTTTCTGGCGCAAGACTGGGGTTTGACATCGCGCTGACCAGAATGCAGCTGAAACAGATTTGCACATTGCCAGCAGGCCCTGAATCTCCTGCATCATTCCTTTAATCGGGTAGGATTGAAGGTGACAATGATGCAGCAGATGAAACGTATCGCAGCGAGTTTTGTGCGCCATATTGGGCGCATGGCGCTGTAGGTTAAAATCTGTTTTATCCTCCCCGCACGTTTATGAGCAGCAAGCTGGTTTGATCGTGCTCATAAACCATCATGAAGATCGGGAACAAATATCTCCGTCGCACATTTCTTGAATAGTCAAGTTTATGTGAGGGTGCCATGAGTAGAACGAACGGACTTTATCTTGTGATCGGGGCGCTGGTTGTGGTTGTCATTGGCCTTGGCGATTATATTTATCACGAGCAAACCAAACCGAAGGGCGTTGAACTCAGCATTGGGCAGAATGGTGTTTCGGTAGAGAAGAAATAAAGCAGATACAGAAAAGTGTATGTCGGTTTGCGATCCGGTTCTTCATACATGACATCAACCAAAGCGCGTCGATATGACATCGGAGCGCTTTTGTTGTACTTAGAGCAGTTCCAGGAAAAGTGGGAAACGGTTTTCGGAAAAACCCGATGCCGAAAGAAAATCTGAGAGCACCGTGCCGATTTCGATTTTCGGCACGGTGCTCTAAGGTCCGCTGAGCGAAAGTGGTGTCATTGTTTCGGGCGGATCGGCGATCTCGTCGGTTACGGGTGCTGCGGTCGCAACGGTCTGTTTCGTCACCTCAGGCTGCGTTCCAAGGCAGTGATGATATACTGCGATGGTCTCATCCACCATTGTATCAATGCGGTAACCGTGACGATGCATCAGCGCACCGGCAGTCAGACGGGTGCGGGTGAGGGGATTGTCGAACGCAAGAAGGGCGTCGGCCAAGGGACCGGGATCGTCGGTATTGGGGATCAGTAATCCGTTGACATCGTGGGTCAGAACCACGCGCGCGCCGCCAATATCGGTGAGAATGAGCGGCAGGCCGCCCGCAGCGGCTTCAAGCATCACATAGGACATGGCTTCATAGCGGCTGGGCGCGACCAGAATATCGAAGAGCTGAATGGCGTCCTGTCCGGCAATATCGCTGCGAATCTGGATGCGGTCTGACAGTCTTAGTCCGTCGATCTGCTGTTGCAACGAAGAGTGCAGTTCACCGTCGCCAATCATGATCAGCCGTGCGCGCGGCATGGCAAGCGCAATGCTGGCAAAGGCTTCCACCAGCCGTTCCGGCGCTTTTTGCGAGCAGAGCCGACCGATATAGCCAAAGACAATGTGCTGGGAGGCAAGGCCGAGCCTTCTTCGCAATTCGGACCGCTCGCCGGATGGTGGATAGGCGACACCATTGACGACCGTAAACAGTCTGTCTTCGGCCATGCCGAGTGTGAGGGCGTGGTTATATTCATCGCCGGAAACACAGATCAGCCCTTTGCTGAGCCGGTTGCCGAGAAAACGCTCGATACCGCCATAAACGAGAGCACCGCGGCGGCTGAGCAACGGGTCCATGGTGCGGAAAGCGTGGGGCGTATAGACGACCGGAATGCCGGTGCCAATTGCCGCCAGCCGGGTCAGGGCGCCCGCTTTGGAACTGTGTCCGTGAATGAGGTCGAAAGGACCCTCCCGCTCGATCAGCCGTCGCATGGCCAGACAGGCGGAGAGATCCCAGGGCCCTACCGCCCGGCGCATTGTCAGCGACAGGGTCTTTTCCAGCGGCAGGCGTGATAATTCCTCGATGAAACGCCTTTCGGCACGCACGGGAGAATAGACGGCGGTGACTTTATGACCGCGTTCGGCAAGTCCGGCGCACAGATCGACAAAGTGACGCCCGGAGCCACCGCCACTGGGCTCCAGAACTTCCAGAAGACGCAAAGGGCGGCGCGACCCCTTCTCCGGTTGTGACACGACGTTATCCATGAAAGCCTGCCAATGCATTTTCCCGCGCGTGGCGGGTCCAGTTGTGTTCGAGGGCGCGACATCCCCACAGGATGCCGAAAAGCAGATACATATGGCGCCAGTGATCGATATCGATAACATCGCCAATCGCTGCGTGACCAAGCAGCACGATCCAGGCAATCATCAGATAGGGCTGCCAGGGGCGGTCATGCAGCAGACAGCGAAAGCCGAAGGCGAGTGTCCAGAGCATGAGCGAAAGGTAGCAGACAAATCCGAGCCAGCCATAGGTGGTCAATGATTTCAACCAGATATTATGCTCATCTTCGGGAAAGATCTTGCTGAACACCATGGGACCTATGCCGAGCGGACGCTCCATCGACATCATGAAGCCGAGCGTGTGCCGCTCGAAGCGTCCGAGATGGCCGCTATCGTAGGATTGTTCAAGATGGCTGCGTTGGGCAAACAGCGCGCTGACCTTCGGCACCTGCAGGGCAATGACGAGGCTGATGACGATCATCACGGCGGCGATCAGTGAGAGCGTCAGAATTTTCAGCCGAAAGGCACTGCTGCGTTTCTGAATGAGCAGCAGGAGCACCATCATGACCGTGGCAAAGACAAACAGTGCCCAGGCTGCACGGGAAAAGGACAGGAAAACACCGAAGGCGATGATCAAAAGACCAAGAATGCGCCAGGGAGCCTCGATCAGGCGTCCCGTCAAGAGACCGTGCATCAGATAAAGCGCCGGCGCGATGAGAAACGGGCCAAAGACGTTCGGGTCCTGAAATGCACCCATGGCCCGGTCATAGCGGGTAAAGACGGCGGCTCCCGGAAAAGCATGGAAATAGCCGAGAATACCGAGAATGGCGGTGGCCACCGCCGCCATGGTCCAGGCCTTGAAAATCAGACGCAGCCGCTCCGGCCGGGCTTCGATCATGGCGGCATAAAATATCGCCGTCAGGCCGAGAAAGGTCGATACCATGATATAAAAGGGGCCGACATCGAGATCGTCCATCACTGTCAGTGACATCAGTCCGCCGATGTTGAACAGCAGGAGCAGGGCGGCAAGCGGCGCCGTGCGCCGGGAAATCCTCAGCCCCAGCAAAAACCAGAGCGGCATCTGCACCGCCATGAACAATTCATAGGGTGCAGGCTCCATGAAGACGAAGCCCAGTAGAAAAACGCCAAGCCACAGCATGGCCGATCCGCTGAGGCGCAGGGCGGCAAGGCCGGGACGAAACACAGGTCCGGCAGACTGGGTCAGCGCAGCGCTCAATAGGCATTTTCCATGTTGAAGAGACTGAAAGGCGTCATGAACAGGATTTTCAGGTCCAGCAGCAGGGACCAGTTTTCGATATAATAGAGGTCGCAGGCCGTGCGGTTTCTGATCTTGTCGTCATGATCGATCTCGCCGCGCCATCCGTTGACCTGTGCCCAGCCGGTGACACCGGGCTTGACCCGGTGGCGGGCAAAATAGCTCTCGACGATGTCCTTGTAGAGCCGGTTATGGGTCTGGGCGAGAACCGCATGAGGGCGCGGGCCGACAAGCGAAAGGTCGCCTTTCAGGACATTGAAAAGCTGTGGCAATTCATCGATTGAGGTCTTGCGGATGAACCGACCGACAGGGGTGACACGCGGATCGTTCTTGGTCACGGCAAGACGGGCGGTCGGATCGCTCATCTCCGTATACATGGACCGGAATTTGAGCACATTGATGATCTCGTTGTTGAAGCCGTGTCGCTTCTGCACGAAGAGGACCGGACCCTTGGACGTCGCCTTGACGGCAATCGCTGTCACCAGCATCACCGGCCAGAGCAGGAAAAGCGCGATCAGGGTGAAGACAAGATCAAAAATCCGTTTGGCAACGGCATCCCAGTCCCGGATCGGCTTATCGACAAGGTCAAGCATGGCCATGTCGCCCACATGGGAATAGGCGCGGGGGCGAAAGCGCAGACTGTTGGAGTGTGCGGCCAGACGGATGTCCACCGGCAGGATCCAGAGCTTTTTCACCAGTTCCAGAATACGGGCTTCAGCCGAAAGCGGCAAGGCGATGATCAGCATGTCGATCCGCGTCTCGCGGGCAAAGGTTACCAGTTCGGCAACGGTGCCGAGCTTGGGATAACCGGCGACCATGTTGGGAGAGCGCCGGTCCTGGCGATCGTCGAAAATACCGCAAATGCGGATATCGCCATCCTCCTGCGCTTCCAGTGTGCGGATCAGTGTCTTGGCCGGATCGCCGCCGCCGACAATGACGGCACGGCGCTCAATAATACCATTGCGGGTCCAGCGGCGGATGGCGCGCGATACGGTGTAACGTTCGATCAGCAGGAACATGCCGCCGAAGACGAACCATATGCCAAGCCACTGGTAAGCGGCGGCAGGACTGTTCCAGACCACGATGGTCACGAGCATAATGGCAAAGCAGAGGATCAGGCTGGCGAAAGCACGTTTCAACGAGCGGCGGCTGTGCCGCAACATGTTGATCTGATAGCTGTCGGCAAAATGTCCGGCAAAGAGAAAGCTGAGGAGACCGGCTCCGGCGAAGACGGCATAAGCGAGAAACCCTTGAGTGCTTGCGGAAGGCACAAGGTCGTAAGCGCCGAAGCTGAGTGCCAGCAAAGAGGTCCATTCCAGCATGGCCAATTGGCCGATGAAGATATTGGGAGAGCGGTTGGCATGGCGCAACTGCTCGGCTACGCGCTGTGCCAGAGGCGACAGTTCAAGCCCAGCCTCCGACGGCGATTTTGCCGTACGTGGCCCCGCATCCGCTTCACCCTGTCCAGGTTTTCGACGCAACTTTGCTTCATCCAAAGAGTCGACCGATCTCATCATCGCAATCCATTTTGCTATGGTATTGCTTTAGCGCAAATCTGCTAAAAATCGCTTATAAATATAAGAGAAAGCCCTGAAATTTCGGGGAGGCGATTCGTTCGTGATGTTCTGTAATATTTTAATTTATTGCTTTTGTTTTGTTTTTCTGCTTATCGATTTTGAGTCTGTAGAGAGTCCCAATAAAAGTCAAGAACGTCTGAAGCCATGGTCGTTGCAGAAAAACGCTGACGGAAAGGGGTAAGCTCCGGCATAGTGGTGGCTTTCCAGTCTGGTTGCTGCAGTGCATTGACCATTGTGCGGGCCAGGTCTTCCGGTGCATTGGGTGGAACAATCGCCTTGCTGCCTTCGCCCAACACTTCCGGAATACCGCCGACACGGCTGGCTATAACGGATTTGCCGGCCGCAATGGCCTCCAGCAGCAGATAGGGCAGGGCTTCTGCCCGTGAGGGCATCACGATGATATCCCCATGGGCAAAAGCCTGCCGTACCGGCATGGCGGGCAGGAGCCTGAGCCTCAGACCAAGGCCGCGTTTCGTGATTGTGTTTTCATATCTGTCGCGGTCGGGCCCGTCACCGATGATGGTTCCTTTGAGCGGGCGGCCGAGCAAGCGCTCACTCAGCTGAAAGGCGTCGATGAACAGGTCCGGTCCTTTGAGATCGCGCAGCATGCCGATATAGACGAAGGCTGATGCATCGGAGGAGGCGGGTTCGACGGTCGTGAAATCATCACTGCGAAGGCCGTTATAGACCACACGTGTTGCGCATCGGGGCGCACCTATCTTGCGCCGATAGGTCTCGGCCTCAAAATTGCAGACGAAGATCAATCCGTCTCCGTGGCGTTCCAGCAGCCGCTCGATGGTCAGAACGGCTTTGCCTGAAAGCCTGCCCGGCTTGTAATGCAGGCTGCCGCCATGGGGGGAATAAAAGCGGGCAACGCGATACCCTTTCACCCGCAGCAGTGAACCGGCAATACGAGCCAGAGCGCCCCCCTTGGCGCCATGACCGTGCAGAATATCCGGTTGCAAAGGTTTGACGTGGCGATAAAACTGCATCCCCACATGAATATCATTAAGACCGATGGAGCGCCGGATCGGCAGGCGTAAGAGCCCCAACTTCAGATGCGGCTTCACCTGCTCAAGCAGGCTTTCCTCAAGTGGACCACCGGTCAGATTGTCACAGACGATGCCGACAGCATGTCCATCGCGGTTCTGCTCTTCCACCAGATCGCGGACATGGCGGAAAATACCGCCGACAGGTGAGCGGAAACAGTGCACAATGCGCAAAGATCGGCGACCGTGCATCAGAACAGCCGTTCACGGACATAAAGCGTATCGCCGGCCAAAACAGGATCGGTGACCGGTACGGAACCGGTGACGATCGAGCCATTGACCTTGCGGGTCACCACCACCTGACGCTCGTTGGCGCGGCTGGTGAAGCCGCCGGCAACGGCGACAGCGTTGAGCACGGTCATACCCGGAACATAGGAATACTGGCCCGGCTGACCGACTTCGCCCATGACGAAGATCGAGCGATAGCGATCGACTTCGATGCTGACATCAGGATCGCGCAGATAGCCCTTGCGCAGTTTGATCGCGATGGCTTTTTCCAGCTGCGTCAGTGTCTCGCCGCGTGCAGCCACCTGACCGATCAACGGAAATGCGATATAGCCAGCCTGATCGACCGTATAACTGTTGGTCAGGCCGGGCTGATCGAACACGGTAATCCGCAGCCGGTCGCCACTGTCGAGCCGATAGGGTTGGATTGTCGCCTTCTCAAGAACCTGCGGCGCCGGCTGATACGACGTGCAGGCCGAGATCATCGCAAGCGCGATGACGGCAAAAATCAGCGTCAACCGTTTTACAATGACCATGCCGCGCAGAACTCCAGAAGGCCAAATTTCCGAAAGAGGACCATGAACCTTGGAAGCTTATCCGGCATTATGGTTAATCTCTGGTAAATTATCATCTTAATTCCTGTGGTTTTTTTGGTTAACGGTTGAGTTACCATGTCGATTTACTTTGGTGCTCCATAAACAGGAGCCATGGCATGTCCCGTCAGCCATACGCATCCCACCAGGATGCGGACATCGATATCGCTGAACTCTTCCGCGCCATCTGGGCCGCGAAGGGCAGGATTGCATTTGCAACTCTGCTGGTGACGGGGCTGGCATTTGCCGCAGCCAATGTCATCAAGCCAACCTATCGGGCCGAAGCGACTGTGCTGATTGAGCCACGTGCGCCCAATTACGATGCGGAAAATGCCAAATCTGCCGATTCCCAGCCGGTTCTCGATGAGCTCAATATTGCAAGCCAGGTGCAGCTTTTTCGCTCTGCCGATCTCATTCGTCAGGTGGCAAAGGATCTGAAACTCTATGATCTGAAGGAGTTCGATCCGGACAAGGACCCGTCTGCGCTCAATACGCTGATGGTGTTTCTGCATCTGAAGCGCGATCCTCTGGAAATCTCGCCGGAGGACCGGGTGGTGAAGACCTTCCTCGACAAGCTGGAGGTCTATCAGGTCGCCAGTTCACGGGTGATCGGCATCCAGTTTTCTTCCAAGGACCCGAAACTGGCCGCCGCCATTCCCAATGACATGGTCAAGGTCTATCTCGCCATCCAGAGCGGCGCCAAGCTCGACAGCAATGAAGAGGCAGCCCGCTGGCTGGAGCCGGAAATTGCCACGCTGAGCCAGAAAGTGATGGCAGCAGAGCAGAAAGTGGCCGATTATCGCAAGAAGACCGATCTTCTGCCGACCGGAGACGGCGCGGTGCTGGCCACCCGCCAGCTAAACGATATGGCCACGGCGCTGGCGACGGCGCGCACCGAACGCATCGCTGCCGAGGCAAAAGCCCAGAATGCCGAGGCGGCCATCCGCTCGGGTCGCCCGACCGACGACCTTGATATTGTCATGGGTTCACCGGCCATTCAGCAGTTGAAAAACAGTGAGGCGGCGGTTCAGGCGCAGATTTCCGATCTGTCGGTGACGTTGCTGGACGGTCATCCACGCATTCGTGCTCTCAAGGCCCAGCTCGCCAGTCTGCGCAGCCAGATCGCCAGCGAAAGCCGCAAGGCCGTGGCCAGCCTGGAAAATGACGCTGCTGTCGCACGGATGCGCGAACGCGATCTCGATGCGCAGTTAAAGCGGCTCAAGGCGCAAAGCGCCGAAGCCGGAGAGCAGGAGGTTGGCCTCAACGCTCTTCAACGGGATGCCGCCGCCCAGCGGCAATTGCTGGAAACCTATCTGGCCCGTTATCGTGAGGCGAGCAGCCGTTTGAGCAGCAATGCCACACCGGCCGATGCGCGGGTGATTTCCCGTGCGGTTGAACCGGGACAACCGTTTTTTCCGAAAATTCTGCCGATCACCATTGTTGCTGCTGTGGCGACCTTGGTTCTGTCGATGATTATCGTCATGTTGTCGGCCCTGTTTTCAGGCCGCGCCCTGAAGCCTGCCGGGCCGCTTGAGCCGGAGACGGATCCACACAAGCCGACGGATCGGTTCGAGGTAAAGGGGGATGATGATGTCGGCGCTGCCGAGATGGGCGCTGGCCCATCCACCCTTTCCGTTTATGAACGGCGCAGGCAACAAGCGGCAGAAATGGCGGAGCTTGAACCGCAACTCGATAGTAAGGCCGCGCTTACCACCGATCATGAGCCTGATCACGATCATGCGATCTTAGAGAATGTTGACACGCGTTCTGAAGCCTCGACGGAAAGACAGGTGGAAGAGGATGAGCCGGATCTCGATGCGGATCAGTCGTTTTCAGTGGCGTCGATTGCCCGCTATCTGCGCCGCAATCGGATCAGGCGTGCGCTATGCTTGTCCCCTCAAGGACATGATGGCTCGGCCATGGCTGTGGAACTCGTGCGTCAGCGGGTCAAAGACGGGGGGTCGGCTATTCTGGTTGACATGACCGGCTCGGCCATTCCGACCGGCCTGATGGCGGTGCAGCCGAACCTGCCCGGTGTGACCGATCTCTTGACTGGTGACGCGGCTTTTGGCGAAGCAATCCATGCCGATCGCGGCTCGCTTGCCCATATCATGCCGCAGGGCCGCGCCGATATCCGCACCGCCATGCACGGCCTTGACCGGCTGGCCATGGTGATCGATGCCTTGGTCGAAGCTTACGATCTGGTGCTGATCGAATGCGGCCCGACCAGCCCGGACAATGTCGTCAGCCTGTGCCGCAACGGTGATGAAGAGATCATTCTCGCAGCGCCAAAGCCTGTGCGCCGGACACTGGAGCAGATCATGGAGGCGTTCAAGGTGCTTGGCCATGACGATCTGGTGTTGATGACACAAGCGCCGATCAGCGAGGATGGCGCAGGCCATCGTGATGTGGCGTGAATGTTTATTGCGGCGTCATGCGCCATATCTGGCATACGAAGGTTCGCTGTAGCGCGTGATGGTTGCTGAATAAGTTTCGTCTTCAATCGCCGTCCGGGAGGCTGCCGTTACGCTGGCCGTCCTGTGTGCGCCATGCCCTGATCCGTTGCAGCACACGGTAAAGCACCGGATTGCGCTTGATTGCGGCCCTTGCCTGAAGGGAGGCGCTAAAGGCGAGGGCAGCGCAGCGGCCAATTCCGTTCATGGGCAGGAAAAGATCATGCTGCACGGTTTCCACGGGGCACCAGCTGCGTTTGTAAAGCTGATCGCCCAAGCCGAAATCAAAAAGCGCCCTGCCTTCGGCGCAGCTTTTTTCGATCATCAGCCAGAACAGCAATTCGCCGGGGCTGGCATCGGCGGCAAGGGTCTCGTCGATCGAGCCGAACTGGCAGATGACATGGTCCCCCTTGATGGAAAGACCGGCAATGGCGGCGATCCGTCCCTCATGCTCTCCTTTCAGCCTTAGGCCATGAAGCTGAAGTGGCCTGTCAGGGCCGGCAGGGCCGAGATCGATCAGCCGGTGAAAGAAGGCTTGCGTCGCCTTGTCGCGAAACACGTCCGGCAGACCGAGTTTTTCAAAGCGGACCGCCTTTTGCGCAAAGAACAGATTGAGCAGATCATGCCCTTCTTCGGCATGGCTGGCCGAGATATGTTCATAACCGCCAGTCGCCATCAGTCTTGCGTGCTGGTTGCGAAATTTCTTCCGTCGCCGTTTGGCATTGACCTGCGACAGCGTTGCGGCAAAATCGGAAAGAAGCGGCAGTTGGAAACTGTGGTTATGGTGCTCCACCGCGCCCTTCATGCCGCTCAGCGGATGCGGTTCTCCCCGCCAGTTGAACGGAACATTGCCCAGATGCACCAGATCGGCATGGCCTTTCAGCGCCCCGACGATCAGATGGCGAAGTACAAGACGGGTGTTTTCGGTGAGTTGGCTGCGAAAGTCGGGGTCGATCAGGCCGGTATTGATGTTGGTGAAGCGTGCGCCGATAAACTGCGCAACCTTGAAAAAGGCGCGCCTGCGGATTTCCAGCGGCAGCAACAGAACGGCGCGGCCTCTGTGCCGGACGATCAGGATGGCGAGCGAGCTTTCATGAGTTTCCACCCAGGCCCGGCACCAGTCATAGCTTTGATGCAGGGAGGAAAGCCGATCTTGTTCCAGCTGTCGCCATTCGCTTTCCAAAGGTCCCATGCTGTCATGGCGCTCAATGGTCAGGACATCTGAAGGCGAATGGTCCATGCGGACATCAAGGCTCCCGGCTCACTGTTTTGTCCGATCATGCGCTGACAGGCGCTAAAAACCGGTTAGCATCCGCCAGGACATCGGATGTTTTCAGCGTCGCACCGGCCCTGCCATCCATTTGATGATCAGCATGGCAGGTAAAATCCACACAAGGCCGGACAGCAGGAAATACATCAGATGGATCCACCAGGGCGCCTGATTGAGTGCCAGCGTGGCAATCGTGGTGGCCATGATGGCATAGATGGTCACCAGAAGGATCATCAGGATCGTCCCGATGAATTTGCGCAGTCTGACCGGCATGATGTGTCCTCCCCCTCAAAAACATGTCATCGCGCTTGAACGGACAGTCCCCATATCCGCTTTGCACCGGAAAAACCTGAAAGAAAAGCCTGAAACCACGCTCGGCAGAACGAGACGCGACGCGATGTCGCAAACATGCTCCTCTTGTTTTGCAGTGTGAGCTGATGCAAATCATGGGTCAAGATAAAGGATTGATCAATGACAATTGCGACCTCGTCTCCCGCCGCGTCCACCTCTGCTTCCGAACAGCAGGAGAAAAACCGCCGTGCGATCCGCATCTGGCTCGGCATTGTGGTTCTGGCCATTTTCGCTCTTGTTCTGGTAGGGGGCGCGACGCGGCTGACCAATTCCGGCCTGTCGATCACCGAATGGCAGCCGATCCATGGCGTCATTCCGCCGCTCAATCTCAAGGAATGGCAGGAGGAGTTCAGCCTTTATCAGAAGATCCCCCAATATGAGCTGATGAACAAGGGCATGACGCTGGATCAGTTCAAGGGTATTTACTGGTGGGAATGGTCACATCGCTTTTTGGCCCGCAGCATCGGCATGATTTTTGCGCTGCCGCTGCTGTTCTTCTGGTTGACGGGCCGTATCGAAAAGCAGTTGCGCTTTCGCCTGCTCGGCATTCTGGCGCTGGGCGGCCTGCAGGGCTTTATCGGCTGGTGGATGGTGTCTTCAGGGCTGACACAGCGCACCGAGGTCAGCCAGTATCGGCTGGCGATCCATCTGGTCATGGCCTGCCTGATCTATTCCGCTTCGATCTGGGTGATGCATGGGCTGATGCCAGCGCGAAAAAGCGCTGCACCGGCTCGTTCGGCCAAAGGCTTTGCCATTGCGCTCTTCGCTCTGGTGCTGTTCCAGATCTATCTTGGGGCGCTGGTGGCGGGCCTGCGCGCCGGATATGCCTATAATACCTGGCCGCTGATGGATGGCGCCTTCATTCCGGGCGATCTCTTCATTCAGCATCCCTGGTGGATCAACCTGTTCGAGAATGTCAAAACCGTGCAATTCGTCCACCGCTGCGGCGCTTATCTTTTGTTGACGGTTGCCTTCCTCAATATGATGATGTCGCTTTCCTCAGCACCGAATGCGCGGGCCACGCGCCGCAGCCTGATTCTGTTCCTGCTGATCTGTGCGCAGGCCACGCTCGGCATTCTCACGCTGATCTGGGATGTGCCCTTCCATGTCGCGCTCACCCATCAGGCAGGCGCACTGATCGTTCTCGGCTTTGCCGTGGCGCATCTGCGGCTCTTGGTCGGACCTTATCCGCCAGAACCGCAGGAGCAATCACGATCCTGATCAGCCGAAGCGATAGCCGGAATAGGCTTTCCCGGCGATGATGCCGTTGAAAACCCGCTTGCCTTTGTCAGCGCCTGCCGCGCCTGCGGCCACGAAAAGCGGCACGAGATGGTCGTGATCGGGCACATGGCAGGCAAGAGCATCGGGATTTTCCGTCCAGCTTGACAGGATCGCTGCGCGCTGCTCGGGATCGTCCTGCTCCACCGCATCGGTCAGCCAATCGTCAAAACGTTTCGCTGCCGCTTCATGGGCGGCATCACGGGCGCGGAACATACGCATATTGTGATAGCTCATACCTGAAGCGACGATCAGGATATTCTGCGAACGCAACTCTTCCAGCGCCTGGCCAAGCGCGATGTGACTCTCCGCATCCAGCGTGTTGCGCATCGACAGCATGACCACCGGCACATCGGCTTCCGGATAGATCAGCATCAGTGGAATGAACACGCCATGGTCGAAACCGCGCTTGTCGTCTTCGGCCGAGGCGATGCCCGCCTTGCCGAGCACCTCACGGATATGGCCAGCGAGTGCGGGATCGCCCTTGGCGGGGTAGCGCAACTCATAGGTATGTGGGGGAAAATTGTAATAATCGAACAGCATGTCCGGCGCGGCAGACGTGCTCACCGTCGGCACTGGCGGGGTTTCCCAATGGCCGGAAACGATCAGAACCGCCTTCGGTGTGGTTCCCACATCCTGCGGCAGGCCGCGCAAAAACGCTTCCAGATCGTCCCATGGCCCACGACCTTTTTCATCTTTGGGAAACTCCATGAATGGCCAGGGACCGCCGCCATGCGGGATGAAATACACGGGAAGACGGGTGCGGGTCATACTGCGCTCCTTGGAAGTTTGGAGCGATGATAACCGGCGGATGCAAGCCGCACGAGACCGCGTTCAGTCGACAAACTGTTCAAGAAGTATAAACCGGGCAAGGCGGGCAAAGCCCAGCCTTTCCTCAAGATTGGTGTGACCGGACGGTGTAAGCGGACGTCCGAGTATCCAGGCGCAAGACAATCCGGCATGGGCTGCGGCGTAGCGCAGGATCTTTTGCGGACTGCATTTCAGAGCCGTCGCAAAACACCGGCTGAGGTCGATGGCGCGCTGCTGGTCCAGCACAAGACGTGCGGCATTGAGCGGATTGCCGAAGATATTGGCGCAGTCATAGGCAGGATCGCCGATCAGGCCATGAGGATCGATCGACCGCCAGCCGCCTTGTTGATGTCCGATGATATTGTCATGGTGGAGATCGCCATGCAGCGGCTTGATATCGTCCTGATGCGCCAGAAGCTCGCGAGCAATGTCGGTACACCATACGAGAATGTCTCTCAGATCGAGAGCAAGCTGCATCGTATCAAGAGAGAACAGTTCTCGGAAATGCACATGAAGCGGTATCAGTCCCGGAGGCAGAGGCGATGCAGAGGGTATATGCAGGCGAGCCAAAACGTCGACGACGATTTTTGTTGCCTCTTTGTCACCAGCCTGACCGTGATAATCGCGCAAAAGCAGTGTCCCGGCATCTTCCAAAAGGACAATGTCGCCGGATTGTTCGATGATTCGGACCGCGCCCTTGCCATTGCGCCAGCGCAGAAACTCAAATCCGGAACGCTCACCGATGCCTTCCGGTTTTAAAGCTTTCACGATGACGGATTTGCCATTGTGGCCTGCGCGATAGACAAGGCTGGTTCGCGTGTCGGCAATCAGGACAATATCGGAAAGCCCCCAGTGCCGGACCAGATCCAGAGGCAGGCCGGAGGCTTTCGCGCTATCGCTCACCCTATCACGCAGACAGCATCAGGTTCATGTTCTGCACCGCAGCCCCGGAAGCGCCCTTGCCGAGATTGTCGAGGAGCGCGACCAGATTGACATGGCCGTTGCCGGCATTGCCGAAGACGAAAATCTTCATACGGTCCTGACCGACCAGCTCTTCGGCATCGACGCGGGCAAGCCCGACCGTCTCTTCCAGCGGCACGACGGTGACGATGTCCTGACCGGCATAATGCGCCGTCAGCGTCGAATGAATGCTTTCGACGCTTGTGCCTTCGGCCATTTCGTCGAGGTAAAGCGGCACCTGCACGATCATGCCCTGCGCAAAACGCCCGACCGAAGGGGAAAACAGCGGCGCGCGGGCAAGCTGGCCATGAATTTTCATTTCCGGCACATGCTTGTGCTTGAGCGTCAGACCATAGACATAATTGTTCACGGTCAGATGCTCGGGATGGTTCTCATCTTCCATCTGGGCGATCAACTGCTTGCCGCCGCCGGTGTAACCGGAGACGGCATTGACCGTGACCGGATAATCGGCAGGCAGAAGACCTGCCATGCGCAAAGGACGGATAAGACCGATCGCGCCGGTCGGATAGCAGCCGGGATTGGCGACGCAGCGGGCGGAGCGGATTTTCTCCGCCTGATCCCTGTCCATTTCGGCAAAGCCATATGCCCAGTCTGGCGCGACCCGGAAAGCGGTGGAGGTGTCGATGATCCGCACAGTGTTGTTGCCGGAGACCATGGCGACGGCCTCTTTCGAGGCTTCGTCCGGCAGGCAGAGAATGGCGATGTCGGCGCTGTTCAGCATGTCCTCGCGCAATGCGGCATTGCGGCGCTCGGCTTCCGGAATCGACAGCATTTCGACGTCGCGGCGCTCGGCCAGACGGCTGCGGATTTGCAGGCCGGTGGTGCCGTGTTCGCCGTCGATGAAGATTTTCGCTGTCATTTTATCCTCACATATCAAGGGAGTGTGGGTGTTTGCGGATTCACTTTGCCAACAGCTTGATTCTTTTTCTCAAAGCTGGCGTCTTGCCGTTGGGCTCTCAGGCCCAGCATATACATGGCGACGGTCGCGCCTGCAATGGCGGTGATGTCGGCATGATCATAGGCGGGCGCCACTTCGGCAACATCGCCACCTTTTATGTCGAGCGGATGACGCTTGTGCAGAACCAAAGAATTTTTACGCTGGATGGCGCGCCGGTGCACGAGCCGTAATCAATCACCGCCATCGTCTCGAAAAGAGCGCGTTGAAAGGGATATTGCGGATCATTGGCGAACATCGCCGAGGCGCGGCGGATTACCTGCGGCCTGAAGTGCGCACCGGGACGGTTTGAGGTGGCGGCATCCAAGGGAATGTTTCAGACGATCGTGTCAACGTCAGCGACGGATTTGTCTACCACGTCATATTTCCATCTTGAAACTGTAGGCGCGTTCAACCCGCGCAATACGGACATGATAATATCGATACCAGTCTGCACGGCCTTTTGTCTGGGCAGCCAGATGGTCCGTCACGTTTTTCCAGTCGCGAATGCTCTGTTCATCCCGCCAATAGGAATTGGTGATGCCAAAGCCGTCATCGCCGCGGACGCTTTCGACGCCGAGAAAGCCGGGTTGCTGGCGGGCAAGTCGTTCCATCTCCAGGGCCATGTCGCCATAGCCGTCATCCTTTTCGCTGCGTTGCGACGAAAAGCACACGACGAAATAGGGTGGGACGGGCAGGTCGGCGAAAGGCTGGGACATGAACAATCCGATCGGGCAAACAGTCTGACGGATTTTTGAAGCAGATGCCGTGAGTGTTCAAATCTATTTTTTTGATGAAACCTGACAAGAAAAAAGCGGAGCCGAAGCCCCGCTTTTGTAAAGTGCAGCCCAAAGCGCGATTGGCGCTTGGAAAATTGGCCCCAGAGCGTGAATAGCGCTTGGAGAACTGGTCCCAGAGCGCGATTAGCGCTTGGAGAACTGGAAGGACCGGCGGGCCTTTGCCTTGCCGTACTTCTTGCGCTCGACCACGCGGCTGTCGCGGGTGAGGAAGCCGCCCTTCTTCAGAACCGAGCGCAGGCCCGGCTCGAAATAGGTCAGCGCCTTGGAAATGCCGTGACGCACAGCACCGGCCTGACCGGACAGACCGCCGCCGTGAACGGTGGCGATAATGTCGAACTGGCCGGAACGTGCAGCCGCCACGATCGGCTGCTGCAGGATCATCTGCAGGACCGGACGGGCGAAATACGCGTTGTATTCCTTGCCATTCACAATGATCTTGCCAGAGCCCGGCTTGACCCAGACGCGGGCAACGGCGTTTTTGCGCTTGCCGGTGGCGTAGGAGCGGCCGAGGCTGTCGACCTTGCGTTCATGCGAAGGAGCAGCAGCCTGGGTGGCGGTGCCCAGATCCTTCAGGGAAGAGAGGTCAGCCATATCAGGCGCTCCTTACATTCTTGCTGTTCAGCTTGGCCACGTCGAGAGCGACCGGCTGCTGGGCTTCATGGGGGTGGTTGGAACCGGCGTAAACGCGCAGGTTCTTCATCTGGCGACGACCGAGCGGGCCGCGCGGAACCATGCGCTCAACGGCCTTTTCGAGGACGCGCTCAGGGAAACGGCCTTCGAGAATGGCGCGCGCAGTGCGCTCCTTGATGCCGCCCGGATAGCCGGTGTGCCAGTAATATTTCTTGTCGTGGAATTTCTTGCCGGTGAAGACAACCTTGTCGGCATTGATAACGATGACATTGTCACCATCATCGACGTGCGGTGTGTAGGTTGCCTTGTGCTTGCCGCGCAGGCGCATGGCGATCAGGGTGGCGAGGCGACCGACAACGAGGCCTTCGGCATCGATGAGGACCCACTTCTTCTCCACCTCGGCGGGCTTCTGAACGAAGGTAGACATTCGTTTTCACTTTCTTCTGGACCCTGAAAGCGGCTGGCCGCCCAGGGCGTTTCTTGTTGCTTGTTTGCGGTCACAGGTGCCGCAAAAGATGATGCAGGATAGAAAGCCTGCAATGTGGCGGTCTTATACGGAGGGTCGATCTTGCGGTCAAGAGATGTCGTGAAGATGGGTGTCGAGAAAAAATAAGTGAAAACAATGCCTTGATTATGTGGTATTATTTTACCGTATTATTTATTGAGTTGTCCGGTGTTCTAGCTGCGTTTTGTCAACCGCTCAGCGCGGCCAGGATGCCGGTTTGATGACGTCAAATCGAGTCCCTCGACCGTCCATGGTTTGACTGCGGGGCGGGCGTTGGAGCGGAAACCACTGCGCAGTTTTCTCGGGACAATGCTCTGGATTCCTCTTTTGACTCCTCGTGATGGTGAAAACCCGGTTTACCTTTTCACTCAGATGCTGCAGTAGCCTGCTGTTCATTCGGTGTGGAATGGGGGGGATGCAGGCAGAATGGGCAGCCTGGATGATGATATTGATTGTAAATTAAAACTTTATAGTATAATAATGTGTATCAATTCAAGAATAAGACTTGTTTTTCAGTTGATCACTGACGCCGCCAAAGATCAGAAAAGCAGCACTTGGCAGTGAAGCACACTGTCTATTCGGGCATTGTTGCTGCCTATCAAAATCTGCCGGCTTGAGGGGGTTCTTTTTATGCATGTTTTCCTGGTCGCGGCTTGTTTATTTCGCCTTCTCTAAAGTATGCGGGAACCAAGATCGAACAAAGGAAGACTATAAGGGCAATTAAAGAGTGCCTTGTGATATATATCACAAACTATAGAATCGGGACTTGAGGTTTGGTAATTGTTGATAGCGATATCATTATACCAGGAGAATGTAAATTCATTTATTTGGATATATTGAATTAAATATTGTAAATACAATATTTTGTTCTCGGCTTATAAGTCTTCTGGATTGAGACTGGCAAGGGTGCCGATCGATCTGCCTCAATATGGAACATGAAGTGCTGCCGACTTTCGAGTCAAACCTTTCGGTTCACAGGATTGTCCCGAGAAGGATGCAGAGCGGTTTTCCGTGCAGAAATGCGTCAGAACAAAGAGTAACAGCGTTTCCGTTAAACGCTGAAAAGTTCTAGCGAAATCCCGGAGGAGCGAAGGGCCCGTCGTCATAGGGATCGGCATCGATACAATGATAAACAGGACAATGCGACGTATCTTTTGCCGGTATGTCGGTTTCTTCGAGCGTCTTGCTGAAACCACATTGCATGTCACCGCGGACGTAACGGTCATAAAGCGGCAGGCCTGGAACGTGGGATGAGGGATAGCGCAGAATGGCAGCGCCTTGCTGTTGCAGGATTTGATGTAGATCCGAGCAGGTGTAATGAGTTGATTCGTAGCGTTCGATAGCGAAACCTGCTGTCGGACCGGCGATCATCAGGAACAGGAGTGCAAGAACGGTTTTTATCAGGGATGGCATGGACAAGCCTCGGCCTGCATGGAATTGTCTGGAGGAAGTAAGGTCAATACCGGCTGTGTCAAGCCATGAGCTTCGAGAAATATCATGTCAGTTGATGTCTATCCGGATGCGCTTGTCCGGGAAATCCTCAAGAAGGTCCGCACCATTGCCATGATTGGCGCCTCGCAAAACAGCATGAGGCCGAGCCATCATGTCATGGCGTTTCTTCTGTCGGCAGGATATCGGGTTATACCGGTCAATCCGGGTCATGCCGGTGAGATCATGCAGGGCGAACGGGTTTATGGCCGTCTTGCCGATATTGCCGAGCCTGTCGATATGGTTGATGTCTTCCGTGCCTCCGACCATCTGATGGCGGTCGTTGATGAGGTTCTGGCGATGAGGCCGACACCCTCTGTTATCTGGGCGCAATTGGGGGTCGTCGATCCGGCCGCAGCCCAAAAGGCAGAAGCGGCCGGACTGACCATGATCATGAACCGTTGTCCGGCGATCGAATATCCAAGGTTGATCACTCTGTAGGAATTCAGCTTACAGCATCGCCGCCGCTGCCGGTTTCAATCGAGCTGCATGTCCGGATGGGCCTTGAGTTCGATGATCTGCGCGGCGTTCGGACAAAATTCCAGAAAATGACCATGGACCGTATGCTCAGCCAGATGTTTGCGGCACGTTGCCTTGTCCGGGCAGCAACTGCAGGCGATCTGCATATCCCGGAAGGTGATGTGGCAACGACTGGCCACTTCGACCGGATCGATGTTCAGCGCTCGCAGCATTTTCGGCATTTCGTCGGCGGCATGGGGCCCGGCCTTGGCCAGATCGTACAATTGATCGGGGGTAATGCCGCAATCGGCGGCCAGCTTCATCAGCGTCTGATCATCCATATTGGCAAGAGCTTCCGTTTCGGCAGCCCGTTCCCAACCGGTCGAGGCCCATGTGATGAGATTATGAAAAACGCTGCGCAAGGTGTGATCGACGGTAAGGGTCATGGCTGGTTCTCCTGTTGTGGTCCAGAATGCCTGACCATGCGAAGAACGCCTTGATATTGATCAATCCTGTTGTTTGAGCGTGTGGCTGCCGTCCCATTGCTCTGCCGGAGCAAAACATTATGAGGGCAGCGCTGATTTTAGGATAAAACGGCGGGACAGAAGAAGCTGTTCTGCTAAGGTCTAACGGAGACGCAAAGCAGTTGATGCCTTGCGCAGTCCTATTCAGGGAGGATAGTGTGACCAACAGCAATCCAGGTTTTGCCACGCTTGCCATTCACGCTGGCGCCGAGCCGGACCCGACCACGGGCGCAAGAGCAACCCCGATCTACCAGACGACCGCCTATGTGTTTCAGGATTCCGATCATGCCGCGGCCCTCTTCGGTCTGAAACAGTTCGGCAATATCTATACCCGCATCATGAACCCGACCCAGGCCGTGCTGGAAGAGCGGGTGGCGGCGCTGGAAGGCGGTTCGGCGGCGCTGGCCGTGGCTTCCGGTCATGCCGCCCAGATGCTGGTGTTCCACACGTTGATGCAGCCCGGCGACAATTTCGTTGCGGCGAAAAAGCTCTATGGTGGCTCGATCAATCAGTTCGGCAATGCTTTCAGTCATTTCGACTGGCAGGTGCGCTGGGCCGATACCGATGCGCCGGAAAGTTTTGCAGAACAGATTGACGAACGAACCCGAGCCATTTTCATCGAGAGCCTGGCCAATCCCGGCGGCACCTTTGTCGATATCGAGGCGATTGCCGCCATTGCGCGCCGTCACAACCTGCCGCTGATCGTCGATAACACCATGGCCAGCCCCTATCTGGTGCGACCGCTGCAGCATGGTGCCGATATCGTCGTGCATTCGGCCACCAAATTTCTCGGCGGTCACGGCAATTCCATGGGCGGCGTGATCGTCGATGGCGGCACTTTCGACTGGTCCGGTTCGGACAAGTTTCCGGTTCTGTCCAAACCGCGCAAGGAATATGACAATGTCATCCTGCATCAGGCCTTTGGCACCATCGCCTTTGCCATTGCCTGCCGGGTTCTGGGCCTGCGCGATCTCGGTCCGGCCATTGCGCCGATGAACGCTTTCCTGCTCCTGACCGGCATCGAAACCCTGCCGCTCAGAATGCAGCGCCACTGCGACAATGCGTTCAAGGTCGCCCAATGGCTTAAAAATCATGACAAGGTGGCCTGGGTTAATTATGCCGGATTGCCGGATCATCCCAATCATGCGCTGCAGCAGCGTTATGCGCCGAAAGGAGCAGGGGCCGTCTTCACCTTCGGTGTCAAGGGTGGCTATGAGGCTGGCAAGGGACTGGTGCAGGGTCTGCAGCTCTTCTCGCATCTGGCCAATATCGGAGACACCCGCTCGCTGGTCATCCATCCGGCCTCCACCACCCATGCACAGTTGACGCCCGAGCAACAGGTGGCCGCAGGCGCTGGCCCGGATGTGGTGCGGCTTTCAGTTGGCATTGAGGACGTGGACGACATCATCGCCGATCTCGATCAGGCGCTTGCGCGTGTGTGAGGCGGCCATGGCTCTGACGCAACATTTCGATCTTGCCGGCATCGAGCCGGAAGAGGGTGCTCCTGATCCGCAACGGATCGTTTCCGGCGCGCCACGCTTCAGGACATGGTCGCTCGAAGAGGCCGACGGGCTTTATGCCGGGGTTTGGGAAGCCACACCCGGCGCATGGCGCGTCTCCTACGAAGAATGGGAGTATTTTTCCATTCTTTCAGGCCACTCCATCCTGACGGAGGAGGGCGGCGCACCGCTTCACCTTAGGGCAGGCGACCGGCTGATCATCAGACCGGGCTTCAAGGGAATATGGGAAGTGGTTGAAACGACTCGAAAAGACTATGTGATCAGGCTTTAAGAATTATGCCTGCCATTGAAGATCGAGCCGCTCCAGACCATGGAAATGATAGATATCCTTTACCTTGGGAGAGGCGGCCAGTTTCAGTCCAGGCAGGCGCTGGAACAAGAGCGGCAGAACGAGGTTCAGCTCCAGCCGCGCCAGCGGCGCGCCGATGCAGAAATGGATGCCCGCCCCGAAGGACAGGTTTGCTCCTTCATTGCGTTCCGGTTTGAAGCGGAGAGGATCTTGAAACTTGGCCGGGTCGAGATTGGCGGCGGCCAGAACGAGATTGATCGTATCGCCGAATTTCAGCGCCACTCCATCGACCTCGCAGGCTTCCAGACAGTAACGCTGGAAAATATGCACCGGGGCGGACAGGCGCAAGCATTCCTCCACCGTCCGCTCCGTTGTCTCCTCGCTGGCGAACAGCACCAACGGGTCCAGTCCGTTTTCGAGAATGAGGCGCACCGAGGTGCCGATCTGGTGTACGGTTGCCTCGTGACCCGCATTGAGCAGGACAATGGTGGTGGAGATCAGCTCGTCTTCCGTCAGAAACTGGCCTTTATGCTCCGTATGGATCATGTGGCTGAGCAGATCGTCCTGCGGCGCAATACGTCGCTCAGCGATGATGGTGCGAACATAATCGGCAAATTCGCGGGCCGCCCGGTCGGCAGCCTCCTCGTCGGCGCGGTTGCGCTTGTACATATACATGCCGACATAATCATGTGACCATTGCAAAAGCTGCGGTCCCATCTCGTCGGGAATGCCGATCATCCGCGCAATCATGGTAACGGGAACGATCTCGGCGAAGCGCGACAGAAGCTCAACCGCGCCATCGGCGGCAAATCCGTCGATCAGCCGGTTGGCCAGCGCCATGATCTCTGGCGTCATCTTCTCCACATGGCGTGAGACGAAGGCTCGATTGACCAGCGTTCTGAGCCGGGTATGCTCCGGCGGCTCCAGCGACAGCAGCGTATAGCGTTCGGCGGCGTCGAAATGGCGGGTATGCGGTGAAGGTTCTGCCATGCCCAACTCTTCGCGGCTGGCGATATGCAGGATCTGCCGGCCGAAACGCTTGTCACGCAGCAGGCCATTGACGGTGTCATATCCGCAGAAGACCCATTGCTCCTGCTGTTCCCAGTAAAAACTGGGTGTTTGCGCCAGAAGAGCGGCATAGGCCGGATTGGGATTTTGATAAAATTCCGGGCTGCGCACATCGAGGCTGACATGGCGGCTGATAGGATCGATGCGCAAAAAGGATAGATCAGTCATCGGATGGTCTTGCTTTCGGGGATGGTTATTCCGTGGCGGGGCTGGCGCGATGGCTCAGGCGACGCAGGGCTGCCACCTGCCGGTCAGCTTCAGTGTCGATGGCATCGGGCGTGCCGCGTTCCTCGGTGCGGGTAATGCAGAAGATCTGGCCGTTGCGGCAAATGCCGATCTTGTTGCGGCCTTCTGTCTTGGCCTTGTAAAGCGCATTGTCGGCGTCGCGCATCAAGCGGTCATAATCGAAAGCGGCGGGGGCAAGGCCCGAAATGCCAATGCTTGTGGTCAGCCGCACAACGCCGCGATCGGTGACGATCGGCGTGGTCGCAATCATGTGACGCACCTGTTCGGCAATAGCGGCTGCCTGTCTGAGATCCGTAACCCTGAGCACCGCACTGAATTCTTCGCCGCCAGTGCGGGCAAAAAGCCCATGCGTCATAACAATAGAAGAGCACATGCCGGCAAAGGATTGCAAAACCGTATCGCCAGCCTGATGGCCGAAATTGTCATTGATATTTTTGAAGTAATCCAGATCGAACACAAGAAGCGCCAGCAACTCGTCCTTGCGGGCCTTTTGTGACAGTTTCACCATGGCATCCTGAAGCCCGCGCCGATTGAGTGTGCCGGTGAGGGGGTCGGTTCTGCTCAGCGTTTCAAGCAGGGAATGATTTTGGTCCATGACGATCTTGAACATCACGATCAACACGGACATGAGGCAGAATACACCAATAACGCCAAAAAAAGCGCTATAAGGGATAAACGTCATGTCTTTCGGTTGCCGTTGGAGAAGTATGGCGGCAACCAGAAGGCAGTTCAGGCTCTGGGTAAACCAGAGGCCGGCCAGGATGTGACGGTATTTCCGGGTGCCGAACTGGCTGGTGACAATGGTATATGCGAGAAGAGCAAAGCCGAGGAAACTGGCCACTTCATGGACGCTGGCCCGAAAGGCAAAGCTTTCGGCAATTCCCGGGAACAGCATGGCTCCAATCCAGACGACCGGTGGCAAAAGCAAATGAACCCCGATTTTTCGGCGGTCCAGTAATCTGAAGGCGGCAATCCAGAAACAGAAGCTGCCAAGCGCAATCAGATTGGAAATGTAAAGGGGCCAGGACATAAGGGGACTGTGGCTGAGCGCTATCATCACCATGCCGACGCCATGGCATGCAAACCCAAACGCCATGGCGAAGAAATGCATTTGCTTTCGATCATGCGCCCAAACGGAAAAGAGCAGAATCGAAAGTGTTGCCGTCTGCGCGCCCCAGATCAGAAAAGCCGTTTTTATGTCAAGCGATACCAACGCCGTTGTTCCTGTTGTCCAGCCATTGTCATATAGTTAATTGTATATCTGGAGAAAGCGTTTAGGTGAGCATGTTTCATAATGTCAAAGGCAAGGTGCGGCAAAATTACACGTCCCATTCAATTTGAATGTTCTGATTTTTATGATGGTCGCCACCTTGAGAAGCCCGTGAAATGTGTCTTCTGTTCCCTCCAGAACAGCAGTAATGATCGATACCTTATCCTGTCTGATGTGAAAATGTCTTTTTCTTAGCTCTCAATCGTTCCGCAATTCGGTATAAAATATCAGAATAAAACCACGAGTGCCCTGGTACATAATTCCTTAAACCGGAATCGGTTTGAGGAGAAAATTATGCAGCAGATTGAGTGCGTTACAGCATCTTGTCTGCGTTGGATAAAACGCATGATGTTGTAATATCGTTACTGGTGGCTGAAAAGTTCAATGAACGCGTTTTAGCTGCCGAATGCTGAAAACTCCCGAAATATTGAACAGTATGTCGTATAAGTGGACGCGAGGCTGGTGCAATGCATGGGCGAATGTTTGAAGTGGTCGATTAAGGATATCCTTGAGAGGCGTCTTGAAGAAGGGGTGGCGAACACTCTATGTAGGGATTGACAGCATTGGAATTGATTCCCCGCCTTGATAATGTCGGGAAAGGCTTGAGAAGGACGCACATGAAAAATCCCGTTGATACCGCCATGGCTCTGGTGCCGATGGTTGTCGAGCAGACCAACCGTGGCGAGCGTTCCTATGATATTTACTCGCGCCTTTTGAAGGAGCGCATCATTTTCCTGACCGGTCCGGTCGAGGATCATATGGCCTCGCTTGTCTGTGCGCAGCTTCTGTTTCTGGAGGCGGAAAATCCGAAGAAGGAAATCGCCCTTTATATCAATTCGCCGGGCGGTGTTGTGACGGCAGGCATGGCGATTTACGATACGATGCAGTTCATCCGGCCGGCTGTCTCGACGCTGTGCGTCGGTCAGGCTGCTTCCATGGGGTCGCTGCTTCTGGCCGCCGGTGAAAAGGGCATGCGCTTTGCAACGCCGAATGCCCGCATCATGGTGCATCAGCCGTCGGGCGGTTTTCAGGGGCAGGCCTCGGATATCGAGCGTCATGCGCGCGACATCATCAAGATGAAGCGCCGCCTCAATGAGGTTTATGTCAAGCACACCGGCCAGACCTATGAGGAAGTTGAAAAAACCCTCGACCGTGACCATTTCATGGAAGCGTCTGAAGCGAAGGACTGGGGTCTGATCGACAAGATTCTGACCAGCCGTGCCGAAATCGAAGGCGTAACGGCGTCTTGACCGGAATAAGGGAAGGCTTCACCATGAATTGCCTTCCCTATGAAGACTGGGGGTGGCAACTGCCTTCAAACAGTCTAAGTATGGATATTAAGGCTATGTTGAGCTTTTATGACATAGGCTGAAGATAAGCGGAGGTTTTCGTTGCCGTCGGTTCGCGAATGTGAATTCTAAGAATCGATAGTCCCTCCGAAACCGATTTCGCCCCGGCTGTCTGGCGGTCGGCATGAGGCGATGGAAGTTGTCCGCAGGCTCCGTTGAGCTTTGCGGCGTGCTGGAAGGAAAAAGTTATGAGCAAAGTCAGCGGAAGCAACGGCGGTGACTCGAAGAATACCCTGTATTGTTCGTTCTGCGGAAAGAGCCAGCACGAGGTCCGGAAACTGATCGCCGGGCCGACGGTGTTCATCTGCGATGAATGCGTCGAACTGTGCATGGATATCATCCGCGAGGAAAACAAATCCTCCATGGTGCGCTCACGCGATGGCGTGCCGACACCGCAGGATATCATCAAGGTTCTCGACGAATACGTCATCGGCCAGAAACAGGCGAAGAAAATTCTCTCCGTCGCCGTTCACAACCATTACAAGCGTCTGGCGCATGCCTCCAAGGGCGGCGAAGTCGAATTGGCGAAGTCCAACATTCTGCTGGTCGGGCCGACCGGCTGCGGCAAGACCTATCTTGCCCAGACGCTGGCACGCATCATCGATGTTCCCTTCACCATGGCGGATGCAACGACACTGACCGAAGCCGGTTATGTCGGTGAGGACGTCGAAAACATCATTCTGAAACTGCTTCAGGCTGCCGATTATAATGTTGAGCGTGCTCAGCGCGGCATCGTCTATATCGACGAAGTCGACAAGATTTCGCGCAAGTCCGACAATCCGTCGATCACGCGCGATGTGTCGGGTGAAGGCGTGCAGCAGGCGCTTTTGAAGATCATGGAAGGCACAGTCGCTTCGGTGCCGCCGCAGGGTGGTCGCAAGCATCCGCAGCAGGAATTCCTGCAGGTGGATACGACAAACATCCTGTTCATCTGCGGCGGTGCTTTTGCCGGTCTCGACAAGATCATCTCGGCGCGGGGCGAAAAGACGTCGATCGGCTTTGCCGCAGCGGTGGCCGCGCCCGACGATCGTCGCGTGGGCGAGGTTCTGCGCGATCTGGAGCCGGAAGATCTGGTGAAATTCGGTCTCATTCCGGAATTCATCGGCCGTCTGCCGGTTCTGGCGACACTGGAAGACCTCGACGAGGATGCTTTGATCCAGATCCTGTCCGAGCCGAAGAATGCGCTGGTCAAGCAGTATCAACGTCTGTTCGAAATGGAAGATGTTGAACTGAACTTCCACGAGGATGCTCTTCGCGAAATCGCTCGCAAAGCGATCGTGCGCAAGACCGGCGCGCGTGGTCTCAGATCGATCATGGAAAAGATCCTGCTCGACACCATGTTCGAGCTGCCGGAACTCCAGGGCGTTCGCGAGGTGGTGATTTCCGATGAAGTGGTACGCGGTGCTTCCCGTCCGCTTTACATCTATGCTGAGCGTCAGGAAGAAAAGGCCAATGCCTCTGCCTGACGAGCGGCTGTAATCAAATAACAGGGCCCGCCAGAGTGCGGGCCTTTTTATTGTCAGTTGACAGCACCCTGCGCGATATTTTGGGCATAAAGCTTGGTTTTAACGCCTGCTGCATAATTTTCTCCTTAAATCGTTCCTCCAAGGAATTTGCAGGCAGAGCACTTCTGGAAAAGAGACTGGGCGGTTTTGCGACTAAGGGATCGGCAAAAACACGCACAGAAAGCATGGTGACGGAGGCTGACAGGCCGTAACCTGCTTTGCTCAGGATTTGCAGGGGGATTTTGAATGGTTTATGACTGTTTGCGACTGGATGACATCGGGGGATTCGGCAGGCGGACAGGGGGCTGTTTGATCAATGCCGATGCTGCGGTGATATGTGGTGGTATTTTTGTTTCGCAAAGCAGGAGATTGCTGAGAGGCGGTCGAGACTATGTGTAAGCGTGTGACATAGACGACATTCCCTGACATTGCTGCAAAGACAGGTCGATGGAACGGAGATTTTCCGGCAGGCTGGTTGCAGGTGCAATCTCCGGCTTGAATTGAGGGGTCAGGGTCTCCAAGTATCAGTATGAAACGAGATCCTGAAGGCCGCTGCCGTTTGAGCGCGGTTTCAGGTCCCGGAAACGGGGCAAAGAAAGGAAATGCAATGACGAAGTTGACCTCGGTCACGGGCGAAGTCGGCACCTATCCGGTACTGCCGCTGCGTGATATTGTGGTGTTCCCGCATATGATCGTGCCTCTGTTCGTCGGTCGCGAAAAGTCGATCCGTGCTCTCGAAGAGGTCATGGGTTCCGACAAGCAGATTATGATGGCAACCCAGATCAATGCCAGCGATGACGATCCCGGCGTTGACGGGATCAATACGGTCGGCACGATTGCCAATGTTCTGCAATTGCTGAAGTTGCCAGACGGAACCGTAAAGGTTCTCATCGAAGGTAAGGCGCGGGCGCAGATTGCCGATTTTACCGATCGCAGTGATTATTTCGAAGCCCGTGCCGAAATCATGGTCGAGCCGGAAGAGGATGCGGTCGAAATCGAGGCGCTCAGCCGGTCTGTGGTGTCCGAGTTTGAAAATTACGTAAAGCTCAATAAGAAGATTTCCCCGGAAGTGGTTGGTGCAGCTGGCCAGATCGAGGATTATTCAAAGCTTGCCGATACGGTTGCCTCGCATCTTTCGATCAAGATTACCGAAAAGCAGGAAATGCTGGAAACGGTGAGCGTTAAGGCGCGTCTGGAAAAGGCGCTCGGCTTTATGGAAGGTGAGATTTCCGTTCTTCAGGTGGAGAAGCGCATCCGCTCGCGCGTCAAGCGCCAGATGGAGAAAACCCAGCGCGAATATTACCTGAACGAGCAGATGAAGGCGATCCAGAAGGAACTCGGCGAGGGCGAGGACGGCCGCGACGAGATGGCCGAACTGGAAGACCGTATCGCCAAGACCAGACTTTCCAAGGAAGCCAAGGAAAAGGCCGACGCGGAACTGAAGAAGCTCAAGCATATGAGCCCGATGTCGGCGGAAGCCACCGTCGTGCGCAATTATCTCGACTGGCTGCTCGGTCTGCCCTGGGGCAAGAAGTCAAAGGTGCGTGTCGATCTTAATCTGGCGGAAAAGATCCTCGATGAAGATCATTTCGGTCTCGACAAGGTCAAGGAGCGCATCGTCGAATATCTGGCGGTTCAGGCGCGCGCCACCAAGATCAAGGGGCCGATCCTCTGCCTCGTCGGGCCTCCGGGCGTCGGCAAGACCTCGCTTGCCCGCTCGATTGCCAAGGCGACGGGCCGCGAATATGTGCGCATGGCGCTGGGCGGCGTGCGCGATGAGGCTGAGATCCGCGGTCACCGCCGCACCTATATCGGCTCCATGCCTGGCAAGGTGGTGCAGTCGATGAAGAAGGCAAAGAAATCCAATCCGCTCTTCCTGCTCGATGAAATCGACAAGATGGGCATGGATTTCCGCGGCGACCCGTCGTCCGCCCTGCTGGAGGTTCTGGACCCTGAACAGAATTCCACCTTCATGGATCACTATCTTGAGGTGGAATATGACCTGTCCAACGTGATGTTCATCACGACGGCCAATACGTTGAACATTCCGGGTCCCTTGATGGACCGCATGGAAATCATCCGTATTGCCGGGTACACCGAAGATGAAAAACTGCAGATCGCCAAGCGGCATCTCTTGCCCAAGGCGATAAAGGAACATGCCCTGCGACCGGAGGAATTCTCGGTCTCCGACGATGCGATCCGCTCTGTCATCCAGCAATATACGCGGGAAGCCGGCGTGCGCAGCTTTGAGCGCGAGCTGATGAAGCTTGCGCGCAAGGCAGTGACTGAAATCATCAAGGGGAAGGTGACCTCGGTTGCGGTGACGGCGGAGAATATCGAAGACTATCTCGGCGTGCCGCGTTATCGCCACGGCGAAGCGGAAGGCGAGGATCAGGTCGGCATCGTGACGGGTCTGGCCTGGACGGAAGTGGGTGGCGAATTGCTGACCATCGAAGGTGTGTTGATGCCGGGCAAGGGTCGCATGACGGTGACCGGCAATCTGAAGGACGTGATGAAGGAATCGATTTCGGCGGCGGCCTCTTACGTCCGTTCGCGGGCTGTCGATTTCGGCATTGAGCCGCCGCGTTTCGACAAGACGGATATCCACGTTCACGTTCCCGAAGGTGCAACCCCGAAGGATGGCCCCTCTGCCGGTATCGCCATGGCCACGGCGATCGTATCGGTCATGACCGGCATTCCGGTCTCCAAGGATATCGCCATGACCGGTGAGGTCACACTGCGGGGCAGGGTTCTGCCGATCGGCGGCCTGAAGGAAAAGCTGCTGGCAGCCTTGAGAGGTGGCATCAAGAAGGTGCTGATTCCGCAGGAAAATGCCAAGGATCTGGCCGATATTCCGGACAATGTGAAGAACAGTCTGGAAATCGTTCCGGTGTCGCGCATGGGAGAGGTCATTTCTCATGCCTTGCTTCGGGTTCCAGAACCCATTGAATGGGATGGTTCGGTGGAAACGCCGGTGGTTGCCACAGTCGAAGGTGGTGACGATACAGGCCTTTCCGTGGCCCATTGAGGCGCGGTTGCCACGATCCGGACATAATCCGGTAAAAAATCATTGAAGGCTGGCTCAACGCCAGCCTTTTTTGTGAAAACATGCGTGGAAGCCTTGTTTTTCAGGCGATTGCGGTGCTTTTGGTCAGAGACGGAATCGGATCGGCTTAAGCTTTGGTCCGGTAAGACGTTTAAAAAAATCGTTTCATGCCATACAGAAAGGTTGGAAACATGAACAAGACCGAATTGGTTGCCGCCGTTGCCGAAAAATCCGGCCTCACCAAGGCCGATGCTGCTTCTGCTGTTGATGCCGTTTTTGAAGCGGTTCAGGCAGAACTGAAGAGCGGTGGCGATGTTCGCCTCGCCGGGTTTGGCTCTTTCAGCGTTTCTCGCCGCGAAGCCTCCAAGGGCCGTAACCCTTCGACCGGCGCGGAAGTGGACATTCCGGCCCGCAACGTGCCCAAGTTTACCGCAGGCA
Source organism: Allorhizobium sonneratiae (assembly GCF_023700755.1). Taxonomy (GTDB): domain Bacteria; phylum Pseudomonadota; class Alphaproteobacteria; order Rhizobiales; family Rhizobiaceae; genus Allorhizobium; species Allorhizobium sonneratiae. Next base: position 387,960 of record NZ_JAMKOJ010000003.1, read on the forward strand.
AGGGCCTGAAGGATGCTGTTAACGCCTGATCAGGCGCAAAAGTCATTTTCTAGAGCATTTTCAGGAAAAGTGCGTAGCGGTTTTCCGTCCGGAAATGCGTTAGAACAAAGGGTTAGAGCCTTTCAGTGTTTCCGTGAAACATTGAAAAGCTCTAAATGAAAGCCTGCCGGATGCAGATGCGCCCGGCAGGCTTTATCGTATGTCCAGGAAAACCGCTCCGTATTTTTCTCGGGATAATGTTCTATGCTTCGTCTTCCTCATAGGCGGGGATTTTCGCCCCTGCATAGATACGGTTGAGAAAGCCGAACAGCATCTTCAACTCATCCGCAGAAAACCGCGTGGTGAAACGAGCTTCGTGCTCGCTGCGCAATTGGCGCGCCGTATCAACCAGCTTTTGCCCGTCTTCGGTCACGAACAGTTCCTGCCGTCTTCGATCGATTTTGCTTTGGCGGCGTTCGATGGCGTTGCGCGCTTCCAGCTTATTGATAATGGCCATCATCGTGGCCTTGTCCATGCGCAGGCTCTGGGCCAGGCCAATCTGGCTGGTGCCGGGATTGATCAAAATCAGCTCGAGAACAGCAAATTGCTTTGGTGTCAGCGACAGATCGCCCATGGTCGCCTGATAATCCTGAAACAGCGCCACATTGGCCAAACGCAGATGAAAACCGAGAATGTCGTTCAGTTCGCCATATTGCACCGGCAGGACCTGATCTGCTGTCAGTGTAGGTTTTGCCGTTCCATTGTCGCAACTCATCAGCTTTTGTCTCCAGGCAATCGAAAATGCTTATGTGGCGAAACGATCTCATGCCGTTGGTCGGCAAACCGTTCTCGGACCCTTCTTCTATACAATAAAAAGCTTGCCAGAAGAAAAATCCAATATAATATGTATTGCATACCAATTTTCGCGCCGGGAGATCGCGATGCGGGGAGGAGCCTGAATGATGATGAGCCATGATGCTCGTGGGAACGAGTCGGTTGCTTTCTTTGGTCTGGCAGCAGAAGATCCCATTCGGTACCGGGCCAGAACAGGGCCGGACCGTCCGGCTGTTCTTGAAGTGGAAACCGGGCTGTCATTGAGCTATGGTGCGTTCGATGAGATGATTGCCCGCTCGGCCAATGTCCTAGGCAGTCATCTTTCCGCAGCAGGCACACTGCCGCGCGTCTGTTTTATCGGTCGTAATTCCATTGCTGAACTGGCCATTTGTTTTGCCTGTCAGCGCATTGGGGCTATTTTCGTGCCGATAAACTGGCGGTTGAGCGCGCATGAGATCCAGCAGATTGTGGAGGATTGCACTCCGCATATTCTGATCGATGCCGGTGCATTTTCCGAACATGTCGATAAGAGTGCCATTGTCGTGACTTTTGCCCTGGAAGGGGAAGAGGGTTTTTTGCGTCAGCTGCAGGATGCAACGCCGCGCGCGCCTCATTATGGCACGCCTGAGCGAATCACGGTCATGCTCTACACATCCGGCACCACAGGCCAGCCAAAAGGCGTGATGTTGAGCGCGCGCAGTCTGTTTTACGCTGCGATGAATTTTGCCTTCGTCTGCGATGTCGCCAGTGATTCCACCGTTCTATGCGATGTGCCGCTATTTCATACCATCGGTCTTGTTGCCTTGGCGCGCACCACCATGCTGATGGGTGGCCGACTGGTGATTTCGGACCGTTTCATCCCCGAACGGTCGTTGGCGGTTCTGTCCGATCCTGCGCTTCAGATCACGCATTATTCGGCCGTGCCGCAAATGGCGGCAACGCTGAAAGCCTCGCCCAACTGGAATCCGCAAGCCTTGCGCGCGCTCAAGGCCATGTTTATCGGTGGCGCTCCCTTGCCGCCAGCGCTGATTGAGCGCTTTCTGGAGGATGGCATCGCGCTGGCCAATGGTTATGGCATGAGTGAACTGGGCACGGCCATTCATATGCCGCTCGATAAGCAGATGATCGCCCGCTATCCCGGCGCCATCGGGTATTGCGCACCGTTTCTGGATATTCGCATCGTCGATGCCGAAGGCCACGATGTGGAAGAAGGGGAGGTCGGCGAAATCTGGCTGAAGGGTCCGAGCCTGATGTCCGGCTACTGGAACAAGCCGGAGCTTTCGGAAGCAGCCCTGAGCGAGGGATGGTACCGCACCGGTGATCTGGGCCGACGCGAGCATGGCATCGTTTACCTCGCTGATCGGCTGAAGGATATGTATATCAGCGGCGGCGAAAACGTCTATCCGGCGGAAGTCGAGGCGGCACTGGCCGTGCATGACGGCATTGTCGAGGCTGCCGTGCTGGGTGTTGCCGATCCGCTCTGGGGCGAGGTTGGGTTGGCGGTCATTGTCCGCGCCGATCCTTCGCTGGAGGAATCGCATATCGAGGATCATTGCGCGGCTCTCTTGGCTGGCTACAAACGGCCTAAGCGAATCGTCTTTGCCGACTCCCTTCCCAGAACCGCTTCCGGCAAGGTGCAAAAGCATGTGCTGCGCGCGCTCTATTTCAAGGAAAAACTATAAGCATCGCCTGCATTTTATGCAGGACAACAAGGAGGCCCTATGACCATGACTGAGACAAACGGTGCAGAAACTGTACTTGTCGACTTCGACAACGGCATTGCATTCGTAACCCTCAACCGTCCGGAAAAACGCAATGCGATGAGCCCGACGCTGAACAAACGTATGCTTGAAGTGCTGGACGATCTGGAAGGCGATGAGCGCTGCGGCGTTCTGGTGCTGCGCGGCGCGGGATCGTCCTGGTCTGCTGGCATGGACCTCAAGGAATATTTTCGGGATAATGATGGCAAGCCGCGTGATGCAACGCTGAAAAGCCGTCGCCAGTCCGGTGGATGGTGGCAGCGCCTGATGTATTTTGAAAAGCCGACCATCGCCATGGTCAATGGCTGGTGCTTCGGCGGTGCTTTTACCCCGCTCGTCGCTTGCGATCTGGCAATTGCCGCCGATGAAGCAACCTTCGGGCTTTCGGAAATCAACTGGGGCATCCTGCCTGGCGGCAATGTCACCCGCGCCGTGGCGGAGGTGATGAACCATCGCGATTCGCTTTATTACATCATGACCGGTGAAAATTTCGGCGGACAGAAAGCGCGCGACATGGGGCTGGTCAACGAATCTGTGCCGCTCGCCGATCTTGAAAACCGCGTTCGCGCCATTTGCGCCAGCCTGCTGGAGAAAAACCCGGTCACGCTCAAGGCCGCCAAGGACACGTTCAAGCGGGTGCGCAACATGCCCTGGGATCTGGCGGACGATTACATCTATGCCAAGCTGGAACAGATGCTCTTCCTCGACAAGACTCGGGGCCGTGACGAGGGCCTGAAACAATTCCTTGACGAGAAGAGCTATCGTCCGGGGCTCGGTGCCTACAAGCGCTGATAAAAACTCTTTTGCTGGCTTTTTCCGCCGTCGTGCCTCCGCACGGCGGCGGCATTCGGTCTATGACCGCAAACAGGGTTCGTATGACGGCTTGGATTGTTAGAAACGCAGCAACCGCTCTACCCATTTTCGGACAAGCACTGACGATCTGCTTTCGTCCGTCACAATAGGCTCACAGGTTTTCCCATAGGGCAAATCTCTTCAGCGCATTTGCAGTTCACTGAGTGTCAAAACACTCCGGATGCGTATAACGAACACATAGGACAGGCAATAAGCAAACAATTACAAGGAAAAATGGTGGGCGATGAGAGACTCGAACTCCCGACATCCTCGGTGTAAACGAGGCGCTCTACCAACTGAGCTAATCGCCCTTCGCGTTTTGCGGATCATGTCCGCCGCGTCGGTGGCTGTGATCTATGCGTTCGCGGAAAAAACCGCAAGAGGGTTTTTTACATTTCTGTCGTTTTTTTCGCGTAGTCTTAGCAATTATCCGGGAAGTGATTGGAATGACTTCACCATTCCAACTTATGATTTTTCGGGAAAAATCAGCACCATGGATGGGTGTTCGCTCATCCCACAAGAAAAATCGTTCTGTCACGATTTTGTCTTCAATGCTGCTTGACACCTCGTCAGGAACCTCTTAGACAGCCGCTCATCGAACGGCGGACGCGGTTCGGTGAGAGGGAAGCTAGGCTTCTTTCAGGGTTAGCGGGTGTAGCTCAGTCGGTTAGAGTGCCGGCCTGTCACGCCGGAGGTCGCGGGTTCGAGCCCCGTCACTCGCGCCATCCTGAAGATCTCACGATAAAGTGTCCAGGTTCGTCTGGTGTTGAGCCAGAATGCGCGGGTGTAGCTCAGTCGGTTAGAGTGCCGGCCTGTCACGCCGGAGGTCGCGGGTTCGAGCCCCGTCACTCGCGCCATCCTGAAGATCTCACGATAAAGTGTCCAGGTTCGTCTGGTGTTGAGCCAGAATGCGCGGGTGTAGCTCAGTCGGTTAGAGTGCCGGCCTGTCACGCCGGAGGTCGCGGGTTCGAGCCCCGTCACTCGCGCCATCCTGAAGATCTCACGATAAAGTGTCCAGGTTCGTCTGGTGTTGAGCCAGAATGCGCGGGTGTAGCTCAGTCGGTTAGAGTGCCGGCCTGTCACGCCGGAGGTCGCGGGTTCGAGCCCCGTCACTCGCGCCATTTCCTTCTCCTTACAGGTTTTATGTTCAGGCTTTGGACGGCTAAATTTTTGCTTCATACATATTCCATTTTGGTTTTCGGATGATTTCCGTTAAACAATTTGTGTGCATGTGCGAATTGCCGAAACCGGGCTTGCGCTAGCGCCTTGGCTGCGCTAACCAACGGCTCGTTGCAACAGTCTTTTTGGCTTGTCGGTATCGTGCCGTGAACGTCGCCAGATGTTCTGACAAGCAGGGATGGATATGATGACTGACCTTCTCAGTTCCTACCTTCCGATCGTGGTTTTTATCGCCATTGCCTTGGTGATTGGTCTTGCCCTTCTGGCGGCGCCTTTCGCCCTCGCATTCAAGGCGCCCGATGCGGAAAAGCTCTCGTCTTTCGAATGCGGCTTCAATGCATTCGACGATGCTCGCATGAAGTTCGATATCCGCTTTTATCTGGTGTCGATCCTCTTCATCATTTTTGACCTTGAGGTGGCATTCCTCTTTCCCTGGGCGATTTCCTTCGGTGCGATCGGCTGGTTCGGCTTCTGGTCGATGATGGTGTTCCTCGGTGTGTTGACCATCGGCTTTATCTATGAATGGAAGAAGGGGGCCCTGGAATGGGAGTGAGCCCGAACAACAATCAGACGCTGATTGCGCCGCAGCCGAAAGGGATCATCGATCCTGCAACCGGTAAGCCGGTCGGCAATGACAGCGCCTTTTTTGGTGAAATCAATAACGAGCTGGCCGACAAGGGTTTTCTCGTCACTTCGACCCAGGCGCTGATTACCTGGGCGCGCACTGGCTCTCTGATGTGGATGCAGTTCGGTCTGGCCTGCTGCGCCGTCGAGGGTCTGATGCAGGCCTCAGGTCCGCGCTATGACATGGAGCGCTTCGGCGTTGCCCCGCGCGCCTCGCCGCGTCAGTCGGATGTGATGATTGTTGCCGGTACGCTGACGAACAAGATGGCGCCTGCGCTTCGCAAGGTCTATGACCAGATGCCGGAGCCGCGTTACGTTATCTCCATGGGCTCCTGCGCCAATGGCGGTGGTTACTACCATTATTCCTACTCCGTCGTTCGCGGCTGTGATCGGGTTGTGCCTGTGGATATTTATGTTCCGGGCTGTCCCCCCACGGCAGAGGCGCTGCTCTACGGCGTGCTTCTGCTTCAGAAGAAAATCCGCCGCACCGGCACAATCGAACGGTAAGGCGAGGGGCTGACGAAATGAGCGAATCCCTTCAGGAGCTGGCCTCCTATATCGCAGACAAGGCAGCTGGCCTCATCTCCGGCACGAAGCTTGAATTTGGTGAATTGACGGTTACGACCAGTGCCGAGCAGATTATGGCGCTCGTGACATTTCTGCGTGATGATGCCCGCTGTGGCTTCATCTCCATCATTGATGTCTGTGGTGTCGACTATCCGGCGCGTGCTGACCGCTTCGATGTGGTCTATCATTTGCTGTCGCCGAAACAGAATTGCCGTATTCGCGTCAAGCTGGCAACGAATGAGCATAAGGCGGTTCCGTCGATCTGTCCGATCTTTCCCGGCGCCGACTGGTTCGAGCGGGAAGCCTGGGATCTTTACGGCGTGATGTTCACCGGCCATCCGGATCTGCGCCGTCTGTTGACGGATTACGGTTTCGAAGGTCATCCGCTGCGCAAGGACTTCCCGATGACCGGTTTTGTTGAGGTTCGTTATGACGATACCGCCAAGCGGGTTGTTTATGAACCGGTGGAGCTGAAGCAGGAATTCCGCAATTTCGATTTTCTCTCGCCTTGGGAAGGCACGGATTACGTGCTGCCCGGCGACGAGAAAGCGGCGCAGTAAAAGGAGCGGGACGTTAGATCATGGCAGAACATTCCGTTCGCAATTTTACCATCAACTTCGGGCCGGAACATCCGTCCGCCCACGGCGTGCTGCGTCTGGTGCTTGAACTCGACGGCGAAATCGTCGAACGAGTTGATCCGCATATCGGTCTCTTGCATCGCGGCACGGAAAAGCTGATCGAGGCCAAGACCTATCTTCAGGCGCTGCCCTATTTTGACCGGCTGGATTACGTCTCGCCGATGAACCAGGAACATGCCTACTGTCTTGCCGTTGAAAAACTGCTCGGTCTGCAGATCCCGATCCGTGGGCAGCTCATTCGCGTGCTGTTTTCCGAAATCGGCCGTATCCTGTCGCATATCATGAACGTGACGACCCAGGCCATGGACGTCGGTGCAATGACGCCGCCGGTCTGGGGCTTTGAGGAACGTGAAAAACTGATGGTGTTTTATGAGCGTGCATCGGGCGCGCGCATGCATGCGGCCTATTTCCGTCCCGGCGGCGTTCATCAGGATATCACGCCGGAACTGGTCGAAGATATCGGCAAGTGGTGCGATCCCTTTATCAAGGTCCTCGACGATATCGAAGGCCTTCTGACCGAAAACCGCATCTACAAGCAGCGTAACGTCGATATCGGCGTCGTCAGCCTTGAAGACGCATGGCGTTGGGGTTTCTCCGGCGTGATGGTGCGCGGTTCCGGAGCAGCTTGGGATCTGCGTCGTTCGCAGCCTTATGAATGCTATTCGGAGCTGGATTTCGATATTCCGGTTGGCAAGAATGGCGACTGCTATGACCGCTACCTGATCCGCATGATGGAAATGCGCGAGTCGGTGAAGATCATGAAGCAATGCGTCAATCGTCTGCTGGGCGATGCCAGGACCGGGCCGGTTTCGGCACTCGACGGTAAGGTCGTGCCGCCGAAGCGCGGCGAGATGAAGCGGTCGATGGAAGCGCTCATTCACCACTTCAAACTCTACACCGAAGGCTATCACGTTCCTGCCGGTGAAGTTTATGCGGCTGTCGAAGCACCCAAGGGTGAGTTCGGCGTCTATCTGGTATCGGATGGCTCCAACAAGCCGTATCGCTGCAAAATCCGGGCGCCGGGTTTCGTGCATCTTCAGGCGATGGACTTCCTGTCGCGCGGTCATCAGCTTGCCGATGTCACCGCCGTTCTGGGGTCGCTCGATATCGTGTTTGGTGAGGTGGATCGCTGATGAGGCATTTCTCTTGCCTTCCAATGATGCTGTCTGGCTGCGGATCGGATCGATCTGCAGACGGGGCGTTCGTAGAAGGGCAAGGCCTCAAGACAGCAGTCCTGAAAAAGACCGTATGGTCGCAAGGTACCGGGTCGCTTGATGGCCTCCTGTCACCTTCGGCCATCAATTGAGATAGGCGTGAGGAAGCATGTCCGTTCGTCGTTTAGCCGAAGATAAATTCCAGCCGGCTGGCTTTGCCTTTAACGAGGAAAATGCAGCCTGGGCTGAAGCCACCATCCGCAAATATCCCGAGGGCCGTCAGCAGTCGGCAGTCATTCCGCTGCTCATGCGCGCGCAGGAACAGGATGGCTGGGTGACCAAGGCGGCGATCGAATTCGTCGCGGAAAAGTTGGCTATGCCCTATATCCGCGTTCTGGAAGTTGCGACCTTCTACACGCAGTTTCAGCTGAAGCCGGTGGGCACCAGGGCGCATATCCAGGTTTGTGGCACTACGCCCTGCATGTTGCGTGGCGCCGAAGACCTGATGCATGTCTGCAAGAAAAAGATCAATGCTGAACCCTTCGAGACCAATGCCGACGGCACGCTCTCTTGGGAAGAGGTCGAATGTCAGGGCGCCTGCGTCAATGCGCCGATGGTCATCATTTTCAAGGATGCCTATGAGGACCTGACGCCGGAACGTATGGAAGAGATTATTGACGCCTTTGCCGCAGGTAAGGGTGACGAGATCAAGCCGGGTCCGCAGATCGACCGGGTGTTCTCTGCGCCGGAAGGGCAGCCGCTGACGTTGACGGAAGAGATCAGGCCGGTGCGTTGGGGCGAGGGCCAATCCGCCCAGTCTGCGGAAACCGAAAAGGCCAAGGGGTGAGATATGTTGCAGGATAAGGATCGCATTTTCACCAATATCTACGGTCTGAAGGATCAATCCCTGAAAGGCGCGATGAGTCGCGGCCACTGGGATGGAACCAAGCAGATCCTCGAAATGGGCCGTGACTGGATCATCAACGAGATGAAAGCTTCCGGTCTTCGCGGTCGTGGTGGCGCGGGCTTCCCGACCGGCCTGAAATGGTCTTTCATGCCGAAGGAGAGCGACGGACGTCCGCATTATCTCGTCGTCAATGCCGACGAATCGGAGCCTGGCACCTGCAAGGACCGCGATATCATGCGCCACGATCCGCATACGCTGATCGAGGGCTGCGTCATTGCCGGTTTCGCGATGGGTGCCCATACCGCCTATATCTATCTGCGCGGCGAATATATGCGCGAACGCGAGGCTTTGCAGGCAGCGGTTGACGCCTGCTATGAGGCCGGTCTGCTTGGCAAAAACAACAAGAATGGCTGGGATTTCGACGTCTATCTGCATCACGGCGCCGGTGCCTATATCTGTGGTGAAGAGACCGCGCTTCTTGAAAGCCTCGAAGGCAAGAAGGGTCAGCCGCGTCTGAAGCCGCCTTTCCCGGCCAATATGGGTCTTTACGGTTGCCCGACCACGGTCAACAACGTCGAATCGATTGCGGTTGCGCCGACCATTTTGCGTCGCGGTGCAAGCTGGTTCTCATCGATTGGCCGTGCCAACAATGTCGGCACCAAGCTGTTTATGGTCTCCGGTCATGTGAACAAGCCCTGCACCTTCGAAGAAGCCATGGGTCTCTCCTTCCGTGAACTGATCGAGCGTCATTGCGGCGGGATTCGCGGCGGCTGGGACAATCTTCTCGGCGTCATTCCCGGTGGTGCCTCCTGTCCCATTGTCAGGGGTGAAGACATGGCCGATGCGATCATGGATTTCGACGGCATGCGTGAGGTGAAATCCTCCTTCGGCACCGGCGGCATGATCGTCATGGACAAGTCCACGGACGTCATTAAGGCCATCTGGCGCATCGCGGCCTTCTTCAAGCATGAAAGCTGTGGCCAGTGCACCCCATGCCGCGAAGGGACGGGCTGGATGATGCGCGTTCTTGGCCGCATGGTGAAGGGCCAGGCGCAGAAGCGTGAAATCGACATGCTGTTCCAGGTCACCAAGCAGATCGAAGGGCATACGATCTGTGCGCTTGGCGATGCTGCGGCATGGCCGGTCCAGGGTCTCATCCGCAATTTCCGCGCCGAAATCGAGGCGCGCATCGATCAGTATACGGCAAATTCCACGAGCGTCGGCGCGGTTCTGGACGCGGCTGAATAAGGGAAGGCAAGACAATGGTGGATGCATCGGTCGACAAGGGTACAAAATCGGTCAATCCCATGGGTTTCGGATCACGTTCCGAAATCCTGAGTGCCGTGCCTGCCATGCCTTTGCATCCTCTTCTCGCTCATCCTGTTGCCGCATTTGCCGCTGCAACAGCCGTCGGTTTCGGCATGGCAACCCAGATGACAGGTGCCATGTTCGGTACCTGGCAAGGCTTCATGGCTGCAAGTCATCTGCCCTCTAAAAGTCACAACAAGCAATCTGCCGCCCCCGTGGTGATTGTGGCTGAACCGAAACGCTCGCCTGAGTATGACGTTGCGCCTGTCGCGATTTCTAAGGCCGATGGTGAGCCGCTTGCCAAACCTGCAGAAGATGCACCTGCGTTCAAGACCAAGTCTATAGGCCGGGAGAAAGTTGCTGTTGCGGGACGGAAAAAAACGACATCGACTGCACATGATCTCAAGTCTGCCGATGACCTGAAAAAAATTTCAGGTGTTGGGCCGAAAATGATGCAGATGCTCCAGGGCATGGGGGTAACCGGTTTTGCCGATATTGCTGCCTGGACCCAGGAGGATGCAAAGCGTATCGATGCCGAACTGGGTTTGAATGGTCGTATCCTGCGCGATGACTGGATCGGCCAGGCAAAGAACTTGCTGGGACAGGCATAAGGATGAAAACAGGCGATACGGGGTATTTGCACCCAGTTGCGCGCCTTGAACACTGACGCCGATCAAGGAAAGCGGTTTTTCATTGATCGGCGGATAAGAACTGACAAAGCGGGTATGGTTCTATCCGAACCCGACAGGCTTAAAAGATTGGCCATTCTTTCGAGTTCCTGGTTTCCAGGTTGCAAGGAGAAGCAGGCCGTTGCAAAGAAAGACAACGCACGCGGAAGATTTCTGATCTTCCTGCCAGCCGGATGCGGCGGCTGCGATGGACGTGAGACAGGAAGGCGAATATGGCAAAGCTGAAGGTCGACGGTAAGGAAATCGAGGTTCCGGATCATTTCACATTGCTTCAGGCATGTGAGGAGGCTGGCGCCGAAGTACCGCGCTTTTGTTTCCACGAACGGCTCTCGGTTGCAGGCAACTGCCGCATGTGCCTCGTCGAGGTCAAAGGTGGCCCGCCGAAGCCGGCTGCATCCTGCGCCATGGGCGTACGCGATATTCGCGGTGGTCCGAATGGCGAATTGCCTGAGGTTTTCACCAACACTCCGATGGTGAAAAAGGCGCGCGAAGGCGTCATGGAATTCCTGCTGATCAACCATCCGCTGGATTGCCCGATATGTGACCAGGGCGGCGAATGCGATCTTCAGGATCAGGCCATGGCCTTCGGTATCGACAGTTCCCGCTATGGCGAGGACAAGCGCGCTGTCGAGGACAAGTATATCGGACCGCTGGTCAAGACGGTGATGAACCGCTGCATCCACTGCACGCGTTGCGTCCGCTTCACCACGGAAGTGGCCGGCATCGCCGAACTCGGCCTGATCGGTCGCGGTGAGGATGCCGAAATCACCACCTATCTCGAACAGGCGATGACCTCAGAATTGCAGGGCAATGTGGTGGATTTGTGCCCGGTTGGCGCACTGACCTCGAAGCCCTTCGCTTTCACTGCCCGTCCGTGGGAACTGAACAAGACCGAATCGATCGATGTGATGGATGCTCTCGGTTCGGCCATCCGTGTCGATACGCGTGGCCGTGAAGTCATGCGCATCATGCCGCGCGTCAATGACGCGATCAACGAAGAGTGGATTTCCGACAAGAGCCGGTTTATCTGGGATGGTCTGAAGACCCAGCGTCTGGATCGCCCCTATGTGCGTCGGGATGGCCGCCTTGTCCCTGCCACCTGGCCGGAAGCCTTCAGTGCGATCAAGGCAGCCGTGGCGGCAACGAAGGGCGACAAGATCGGTGCGATTGCCGGCGATCTCGCCGCCGTCGAGGAAATGTATGCGCTGAAAGAGCTTCTGGTTTCGCTGGGTTCTGCCAATTACGACTGTCGTCAGGATGGCGTGGCGCTCGATCCTTCTCTTGGCCGCGCAAGCTATCTGTTCAATGCCGGTATCGAGGGCATTGAGGATGCCGATGCGCTGCTGCTGATTGGGGCCAATCCGCGCTTTGAGGCCGCTGTTCTCAATGCACGGATCCGCAAGCGTTGGCGCCGTGGCAATTTCCCGATCGGTGTGATCGGTGAAGCTTCGGACATGCGTTATGATTACAGCTATCTGGGGGCAGGTCCCGAGACACTCAGCGATCTTCTTTCGGGCAACAACAGTTTTGCCGAAAAGCTCAAGGCGGCGAAGAAGCCGTTGATCGTGATCGGGCAGGGGGCTTTGGCACGGGCCGATGGTGCTGCCGTTCTGGCTCAGGCTGCAGCCTTGTCGGTCGCCATCGGCGCCGTGAGCGCTGAATGGAATGGGTTTGCGGTGTTGCACACGGCGGCTGCCCGCGTCGGCGGTCTCGATCTGGGCTTTGTTCCGGCAGCGGGTGGCAAAACGGCTGCCGAGATGCTGACTGCCATGGATGTGCTTTTCCTGCTTGGCGCCGATGAGCTGGACCTGAGCGGCAAGACGGCAAAATGCACAGTTTATATCGGCTCGCATGGCGATAACGGCGCGCAAAATGCCGATATCATCCTGCCGGCGGCCGCTTATACGGAAAAATCCGGAACATGGGTCAATACCGAAGGTCGGGTACAGATGGGCAACCGCGCTGGCTTTGCCCCGGGTGACGCCCGTGAAGACTGGGCTGTGATCCGGGCGCTCTCGGATGTGCTGGGCAAGAAGCTTCCCTTCGATTCTCTGACCCAGTTGCGACAGAAGCTCTATCAGGCCTATCCGCATTTTGCCGCCATCGACGAGATTGCTGCCGGTGCGCCGGAAGATGTGATCGCACTTGCAAAAAAAGGCGGGAACATGGCGCAATCCGGGTTTGCGTCTTTGGTCAAAGACTTCTATTTGACAAACCCGATTGCACGCGCTTCGGCTGTCATGGCGGAGTGCTCGGCATTGGCCCGCAACAATTTCAAGCTTGCGGCAGAGTAAGGGCAAGAGATCATGGATTCTTTCTTTTCTAGCTATGTCTGGCCAGGGGCCATCATGATCGGACAGTCGCTGCTGCTGCTGGTCTGTCTTCTGCTGTTCATTGCTTATATTCTTCTGGCTGACCGCAAGATCTGGGCTGCCGTTCAGCTGCGCCGCGGCCCGAACGTCGTCGGCCCTTGGGGTCTCTTCCAGTCCTTCGCCGACCTTCTGAAGTTCGTGTTGAAAGAGCCGATCATTCCTGCTGGCGCCAACAAGGGGGTCTTCCTTCTGGCGCCGCTGGTTGCCGTGACCCTGGCGCTGGCGACCTGGGCGGTTATCCCGCTCAACAATGGCTGGGTGATCGCCAATATCAATGTTGGCGTGCTCTATGTCTTTGCCATTTCCTCGCTGGAAGTCTACGGCATCATCATGGGTGGTTGGGCATCGAACTCGAAATACCCCTTCCTTGGCGCGCTTCGCTCAGCAGCGCAGATGGTTTCCTACGAAGTTTCTATCGGCTTCGTCATTGTCACGGTTCTGCTGTGCGTCGGCTCCTTAAACCTGACGGATATTGTGCTGTCGCAGAAAAGTGGTCTCGGCACCATGCTCGGCCTGCCATCTTCTTTCCTGGACTGGCACTGGCTGTCGCTCTTCCCAATGTTTGTCGTGTTCTTCATCTCGGCACTGGCTGAAACAAACCGTCCGCCCTTCGATCTTCCTGAAGCCGAATCCGAACTTGTCGCCGGTTTCATGGTGGAATATGGCTCGACCCCTTACATGATGTTTATGCTCGGCGAATATGCCGCCATCGTCCTGATGTGCGCGCTGACGACCATTCTGTTTCTTGGCGGCTGGCTTCCGCCGGTTGATATCGCCGTTCTCAACTGGGTTCCGGGCATCATCTGGTTTGTCATCAAAGCTGCGCTGGTCTTCGGTATGTTCGCCATTACCAAGGCAATCGTTCCACGTTATCGCTATGACCAGTTGATGCGTCTGGGCTGGAAAGTGTTCCTGCCGCTGTCGCTTGCCATGGTCGTGATTGTTGCATTCGTACTGAAGCTGACGGGGTGGGCATGAGCACCGCTCCCGCAACCCCCGGCAGATCTGGAGTTTGAAGATGGCAAGTATGTCTCAGGCCGTCCGCTCTCTGTTCCTGAAAGAGTTCGTCAGCGCATTCTTCCTTTCGATGCGTTACTTTTTCAAACAGAAGGCGACCGTCAATTACCCCTTTGAAAAGGGACCTGTGAGTCCGCGCTTTCGTGGCGAGCATGCTCTGCGCCGCTATCCGAATGGCGAAGAGCGTTGTATTGCCTGCAAGCTTTGTGAGGCGATCTGTCCCGCGCAGGCGATTACCATTGAGGCAGGTCCCCGCCGCAACGATGGCACCCGCCGAACGGTTCGCTATGACATTGATATGGTGAAATGTATCTATTGCGGTTTCTGCCAGGAAGCCTGCCCTGTAGATGCGATTGTCGAGGGTCCGAACTTCGAGTTTGCCACGGAAACCCGCGAAGAGCTTTATTTTGACAAGGCCAAGCTTCTCGCCAATGGCGACCGCTGGGAACGGGAAATTGCCCGTAACATTGCGATGGATGCGCCTTATCGCTGAGTGATGGATTGGATCGGGGGCCTGAATGGTCTTTCAATGCCCCCGTTCTGCAATTGAAACGACGTGTTTGGCTGGTCCGTCGAGGATCTGTCGGACTTCAGGGGAGAGGGCTCTTCGTCGCGCTCCCGAGGAAGATGAAAAGGCACCATCATGGGTCTTCAGGCACTATTTTTCTACCTGTTCGCCTTTGTCGCGGTTGCGTCGGCGTTCATGGTCATCTCATCCCGAAACCCGGTCCATTCGGTCTTGTTCCTGATTTTGACATTCGTCAATGCATCGGGCCTGTTCATGCTGACCGGGGCCGAGTTCCTGGCCATGATCCTGCTCGTGGTTTATGTCGGGGCTGTCGCTGTTCTGTTTCTCTTCGTCGTGATGATGCTGGATATCGACTTTTCAGAACTGCGTTCGGGTGCATTGAAATACGCGCCGCTTGCAGCGTTGATCGGCGCGGTTGTTGCGGCTGAACTGGTCTTCGTCATCGGCGGTTCGACGCTTTCGCCCACGGCGAAGCAGGCGATTTCGATGCCGATCCCGGCTTTGAGCCAGCGTCAGAATACCGCGGCGCTCGGCGACGTTCTCTATACAAATTATGTTTTCTTCTTCCAGATTGCCGGTCTTGTTCTTCTGGTCGCGATGATTGGTGCGATTGTGCTCACCTTGCGCCACCGCCAGCATATCAAGCGTCAGGTCATCGCCGATCAGGTGGCGCGTGGTCCGGCAACCGCCATCAAGGTTGTCAAGGTCAAGCCCGGTCAGGGTTTGTGAGATTAGGCGCGGGATTTCAAGGATACGTCATATGGAAATCGGACTTTCCCATTATCTAACCGTCAGCGCCATTCTCTTCATGCTCGGCGTTTTTGGCATCTTTCTCAATCGCAAGAACATCATCGTCATTCTGATGTCGGTGGAGCTCATCCTGCTTGCGGTAAACCTGAACATGGTGGCGTTTTCGTCCTTCCTGCATGACATTGTCGGTCAGGTTTTCGCGCTGTTCATTCTGACCGTTGCTGCAGCAGAAGCTGCCATCGGTCTCGCCATCCTAGTTGTCTTCTACCGCAACCGCGGATCGATCGCCGTCGAAGACGTGAATATGATGAAGGGCTGATAGGGCTATGTTACTTTACAAGGCAATCGTCTTTCTTCCCCTGCTTGGCGCGATCATTGCCGGTTTTTTTGGCCGCAAGATCGGAGCCAAAGCCTCGGAATTTCTGACCACAGGTTTCATGATTCTGGCTGCCGCCATGTCATGGTATGTCTTTCTCCAGGTCGGCTTCGGCGGTCACGCCGAAATGATCAAGGCTCCCGTGCTGCGCTGGGTGCAGGTCGGCGGCATCGATGTTGAATGGGCACTGAGGATCGATACGCTGACGGCCGTCATGCTGGTCGTGGTCAATACGGTTTCGACGCTCGTGCATCTTTATTCGATCGGTTACATGCATCATGATCCGCATCGTCCAAGGTTCTTCAGCTATCTGTCGCTGTTCACGTTTGCGATGCTGATGCTGATTACCTCGGATAACCTTTTGCAGATGTTCTTTGGATGGGAAGGCGTCGGTCTTGCATCCTATCTGCTGATCGGTTTCTGGTTCAAGAAGCCTTCGGCCAATGCTGCGGCAATGAAGGCCTTCATCGTCAACCGTGTCGGTGACTTTGGTTTCATCCTTGGTATTTCCACGGTTTTCGTCCTGTTTGGCTCGATCAATTTCGACACGATCTTTGCTGCCGCCCAGACCTATCTGCCAAAGGCTGGCGCTGCGGATGCTTCACAAACCGTCATTACCCTCTTCGGCATGAGCCTTGATAAGGGCCACGCGATTACCGCCGCCTGTCTACTACTGTTCATGGGGGCTATGGGTAAATCGGCGCAGTTTCTGCTGCACACCTGGTTGCCTGACGCCATGGAGGGCCCGACACCGGTTTCCGCACTTATCCATGCGGCCACCATGGTCACGGCAGGTGTGTTCCTGGTGGCTCGTATGTCACCTTTGTTCGAACTCTCTCCGGACGCACTGACGGTCGTAACCATTATCGGCTCGATCACAGCCTTTTTTGCCGCAACGGTTGGTCTTGTGCAGAACGACATCAAGCGTGTCATTGCCTATTCGACCTGCTCGCAGCTCGGCTACATGTTTGCGGCACTAGGGGTCGGAGCATATGGCGCTGCCGTGTTCCATCTCTTCACCCATGCCTTCTTCAAGGCTCTCCTGTTCCTTAGCGCCGGTTCGGTCATCCATGCCGTTGATGGTGAACAGGATATGCGCCACATGGGTGGCTTGCGTAAACATATCCCGGTTACTTTCTGGGCCATGACCATCGGCAATCTCGCGCTGACAGGCGTTGGCATTCCAGGTACCAATATCGGCACGGCCGGCTTCTTCTCCAAGGATGCGATCATCGAATCGACTTATGCCGCGCATACTTCGGTTGGCATGTTCTCCTTCATTCTTCTGGTGGTTGCCGCCCTGTTCACCAGCTTCTATTCATGGCGTCTGGCGTTCATGACCTTCTTCAACAAGCCGCGTGCCTCTCATGAAGTGATGCATCATGTGCATGAGAGCCCGCAGGTCATGCTGATCCCGCTTTATGTGCTGACGCTTGGCGCTTTGTTTGCCGGTTTCATCTTCCATAACTACTTCTTCGGTGAAGCCTATGGAGAGTTCTGGAAGGGGGCCTTGTTCACCTCTGCCCATAACGAAATCCTCGAAAACCACGAGCATGTGCCCACCTGGGTTCATCTGAGCCCCTTCATTGCCATGCTGATCGGTCTGGTGCTGGCCTGGTATATGTATATCAAATCGCCGAAGACACCCGAAAAGCTCGCAAAGAGCCAGTGGGCTCTCTACCAGTTCCTGCTGAACAAGTGGTATTTCGACGAGCTCTATGACCTGCTCTTCGTGCGCTCAGCCAAGGCCATCGGTCGTTTCCTCTGGAAGAAGGGCGATATTGCCACCATCGATGCTTATGGTCCGAATGGCGTGGCTGCTTCCGTAGCAGGTCTGACCCAGCGTGTGGTTCGTCTTCAGACCGGCTATCTCTATCACTATGCCTTTGCGATGCTGCTGGGTATCGCTGCCCTCGTTACCTGGATGATGATTGGGAGTTCCATCTGATGACCGATTGGCCAATTCTTTCAACGGTCACCTTCCTACCACTGGTTGGCGTCGCTCTGCTGCTTATGGTGCGGGGTGACACAGAGGCTGGACGGCGAAATGTGCTCAACATTTCGCTTCTGACAACGGTTGCTACCTTCGTCGTGTCCCTGTTCGTCTGGACGGGCTTTGATAATGCCAATCCCGGCTTTCAGATGGTCGAGCAACACGCCTGGCTCGGTAGCGGAATTTCCTATCATCTTGGCGTAGACGGCATCTCCATGCTGTTTGTCGTTCTCACGGCTTTCCTGATGCCGTTCTGCGTTCTGGCCAGCTGGACCTCGGTGCAAAAACGCATCAAGGAATACATGATCGCTTTCCTGATCCTGGAAGTGATGATGATCGGCGTCTTCGTGTCGCTCGATATCGTGCTCTTCTATGTTTTCTTCGAAGCGGGCCTGATTCCGATGTTCATCATCATCGGTGTCTGGGGCGGTAAGGATCGCGTTTACGCCTCCTACAAGTTCTTCCTTTATACGCTGCTCGGCTCGGTTCTGATGCTGCTGGCTATTATGGCGATGTACTGGAATGCGGGTACAACCGACATTCCGGCCCTGTTGCAGCATCACTTCCCGCAAAGCCTGCAGATCGTTCTATGGCTTGCCTTCTTCGCATCCTTTGCGGTGAAGATGCCGATGTGGCCGGTCCATACCTGGCTGCCGGATGCGCACGTGCAGGCACCAACTGCAGGTTCGGTCATACTGGCTGGGATCATGCTGAAACTTGGCGGTTACGGTTTCATCCGTTTCTCCCTCGCCATGTTCCCACTGGCTTCGCACTATTTTGCGCCTTTTGTGTTCGCTCTGTCTGTCATTGCCATCATCTACACCTCTCTGGTGGCGTTGATGCAGGAAGACATGAAAAAGCTGATTGCCTATTCCTCGGTGGCGCATATGGGCTATGTCACCATGGGTATTTTTGCGGCTAATCAGCAGGGTCTTCAGGGGGCACTGTTCCAGATGATCAGCCACGGTTTCGTTTCCGGCGCGCTTTTCCTCTGCGTTGGCGTGATCTACGACCGGATGCATACCCGCGAAATCGCTGCCTATGGTGGTCTCGTCAACAACATGCCGAAATACGCGCTGGCCTTCATGGTCTTTACCATGGCCAATGTCGGTCTGCCGGGAACCTCGGGTTTCATCGGGGAATTCCTCACCCTGATCGGTGTTTTCCAGGCCAATAGCTGGGTAGCGCTCTTCGCCGCCACCGGTGTGATCTTCTCTGCCGCCTATGCATTGTGGCTTTATCGCCGGGTTATTTTCGGTGCATTGGAAAAGGAAAGCCTGAAAGCGCTTCTCGATCTGTCGGTACGTGAGAAATTCACACTTTATCCGCTGATTGCACTGACGATCCTGTTCGGGGTCTATCCGGCGCCAATCTTCGATGCGACGACAGCGTCAGTCGATGTTCTTCTTCACAATTATACTGCTGCCCTGCACGCCGCTCAAAATGTGGCCATGTTGGTCAACTGACGAACAGGATGCTTTGATATGACTGCTGAAATCCTCCTTGCAAGCCTGCATCTCATTGCACCGGAATTGCTTCTGGCCGTGGGTGCGCTGGTTTTGCTGATGATTGGCGTGTTCACGGGCCGCGCATCTCTGGTCAACGGGCTGGCTGTAGCCCTGCTGATCGTGGCGGGCGGCTTGCTTGTCACCAATGGAACGGATGGTCAGGCTTTCGGCGGTGCTTATATCGCCGATGGTTTTGGCCGGTTCATGAAGGTGTTGGCGCTGATTGGCTCGGTCTTTGCCATGATCATGGCGGCTGGGCAGGCGAAGAAGAACAATCTCGACAAGTTCGAGTTCCCGGTTCTTCTGGTTTTGGCCACTCTCGGCATCATGCTGATGATTTCGGCCAACAGCCTGATCTCGCTGTATCTGTCGCTCGAACTTCAATCTCTGGCGCTTTATGTCATTGCCGCTATCAATCGCGACAACGTCAAATCGACCGAGGCAGGCCTGAAATATTTTGTTCTGGGTGCCTTGTCGTCCGGTATGCTGCTCTATGGCATGTCTCTGGTCTACGGCTTTACTGGCAATGTTGAATTTGACCGTATCGCCAGCGTTCTTGGTTCTGGCAGCATCAATCTGGGTCTCGTTTTTGGCCTGGTGTTTGTGCTGGCTGGTCTGGCGTTCAAGATTTCCGCCGTTCCATTCCACATGTGGACACCGGATGTCTATGAAGGGGCACCCACGCCCGTGACGGCCTTTCTGGCAGCTGCTCCCAAAGTCGGTGCCATGGCCATCTTCGTGCGTATCGTGACAGCGGCCTTCCACCCGGTCACTTTTGACTGGCAGCAGGTTGTCGTGTTCATCTCGATTGCTTCCATGCTTCTGGGGTCCGTTGCGGCCATTGGTCAGCGCAACATCAAGCGTCTTATGGCTTATTCTTCCATCGGTCATATGGGCTATGCACTTGTTGGTCTGGCCGCTGGTACAAAGACTGGGGTAGAGGGCGTTCTTCTCTACATGCTGATTTATCTCGTGATGAATCTTGGCACATTTGCCTGCATCATGGCCATGCGCAATGACAAGGACGAAGCGCTGGAATCGATCGACGATCTGGCCGGTCTTTCTCAGACCCGTCCCTTTATGTCGCTTGTTCTGACCGCCTTGATGTTCTCGCTGGCCGGTATTCCGCCGCTTGCTGGCTTCTGGGGGAAGTATTTCGTCTTTGTTGCCGCCATCGAGGCGCATCTCAACGCTCTTGCCATCATTGGCATGTTGTCTTCGGTTATCGGGGCCTATTACTACCTGCGGGTCGTCAAGGTGATGTGGTTCGATGAAGCGAAGATCGAACTTGCCGGTGCCTCTGGTGTCTTGCGTTTTGTCTTCGGTCTGTCCGGATTGTTTGTGATTGCTTACAATTTTATTGGCGGTCCGATCGGCAGCGCCGCAAGTGCGGCAGCCCAGACCCTGTTCCACTGAGATGGGGTTGCTGACATCACGGAAGGCGGTTGACGCCTTCCGCCATGAAGCTTTGTCTGAGGTCGATTCGACCAATCAACGCTGTTTATTGCGCGCTCGAGACGGTGATCCCGGTCATTTGTGGATTACGGCGACACGTCAGACTGGTGGAAGAGGGCGGCGCGGTCGTGCCTGGGCGTCGGAACCGGGTAATCTTTACGCTTCACTGCTGTTATTGGACCCCGCGCCGGTTTCGGATGTGGGGTCTCTTCCTTTGGCGGCGGCACTTGCTGTTCGTGACGCTGTGGCCGCTGTCTTGCCCCCAGGTGGCCCTTCTCTGGAAATCAAATGGCCGAACGATGTTCTGATCGGGCGAGCGAAAACCTCCGGTATTCTGGTGGAGGCTGAGAGGCTCGCTGACGGACGTCAGGCTGTCGTCCTCGGTATCGGGATTAACATTGCCGACAAACCGGTAGGAACACCCTATAGGACCGCTTGTTTGTCAGAGCATGGATGCGCATTGGGGCCGCAAGAGGTGTTTGCGCATCTGTTTCGCACCATGGCTGACGTTTTGGCGGAATGGGATGCGGGGCGCGGTATTGCCCGTGTGGTTGCACGATGGCGTGACCATGCCTGTGGTATTGGAGAAATGATCAAGGTAAATTTTCCCGACAAATCGATTTCCGGCATTTTTTCCGGTATCGATGAGCAGGGTTACTTATTGCTCGACAGAGGCTCGTTGGGCGTCATGGCTGTTGCGGCCGGTGATGTGTTTTTCGAGCCGGATGGGCCAAGGATAGAATGACAAAACAGGACGAATTTGTGTTTCTGCCGCTCGGCGGCGTCGGTGAAATCGGGATGAATCTGGCGCTTTACGGTTACGGGCCGGCCAAGCGTCGCGAATGGATCATGGTGGATTGTGGTGTGACCTTTCCGGGACCGGATCTGCCCGGCGTCGATCTGGTTTTACCAGATATTCGCTATGTGATTGCCGAAAAGAAAAATCTCAAAGGGATTTTCATCACCCATGCCCATGAAGATCATTATGGCGGGTTGAACGATCTCTGGCCGGGACTGAACGTGCCGGTCTATGCATCCGCCTTTACCGCAGGCATGCTGGAAGCCAAGCGGGATTATGAAGGCAGTCGTGCCAATATTCCGATCACATCCTTCAAGCCGGGCGACAAGGTTTATGCCGGACCCTTCGTCGTCGAGGCTGTCGGTGTCAATCACTCGATCCCGGAACCGATGTCTCTGGTCATTCGCACACCGCTGGGCACGGCGATCCATACCGGTGACTGGAAGATCGACATGGAACCCTCTCTCGGTCCGCTGACCGATGAGGCAAGGTTCCGGGCGCTGGGAGAGGAAGGTGTGCTGGCGCTGATGTGCGATAGCACCAATTCCATGCGCGATGGTGTTTCTCCTTCGGAAATCTCCGTGTCGGAAGGGCTGAAGCAGATTATCGAGTCGGCGGAAGGTCGGGTGGCCATCACCACTTTCTCCTCCAATGTCGGGCGTATCCGCTCGATTGCCCAAGCCGCAGAGGCGGCAGGTCGCGATGTTCTGCTGCTTGGCAGTTCATTGAAACGGGTCGTGGCTGTTGCCGATGATATCGGTCTGATGCAGGGCCTTAAGCCCTTTGTTGCCGAGGACGAATATGGCTATATCCCGCGCGACCGGATTGTGGTGATCCTGACCGGAAGCCAGGGCGAGGCGAGGGCGGCGCTGGCCAAGCTGTCACGCGATGAAATGCGTCATGTGGCGCTGACGCAAGGGGATACGGTTGTGTTTTCCTCGCGCACCATTCCCGGCAACGAAAAAGCCATCAACGACATCAAGAACGGCCTGATCGAACAGGGTGTCAGGATCGTGACCGATAGTGAGGCGCTGGTGCATGTCTCTGGTCATCCACGCCGCCATGAACTGCTGAAGATGTATGAATGGACGCGCCCGAAGATTCTGGTTCCGGTCCATGGTGAGGCGGCCCATCTGACAGCTCAGCGAGAACTGGCGCTGCAGGCCGGGATTGCCGAAGTGCCGCGGCTTCGCAATGGCGAGGTGCTGCGGCTTGCGCCCGGCCCGGCAGAGGTGATTGATGAAGCACCGCATGGCCGGATTTTCAAGGATGGCAAGCTGCTGGGCGATTTCGATGAAATGGGCATCGGTGAGCGGCGCAAGCTGGCCTTTGTCGGTCATGTTTCGGTGAGTGTGCTGCTTGATGAGCGTTACGACTTCCGCGAAGATCCGGAGATCGTGGCAAAGGGGCTTCCTGCTGAAGACGCCGAAGGCGATGCGATGGAGGATATCCTCTATGACGCGGTGTTGAGCGCTGTTGAAAGCATTCCGCGCGCAAGGCGCAAGGATCTTTCTGGTCTGAAGGAAAGCATTCGCCGCGCCGTGCGCTCAACAGCCAATGAATGCTGGGGCAAAAAACCTGTGGTGACGGTTTTCGTTCACAAGGTATAAGCTTATCATGATGGAGGCTGCCGCGTTCTTTGACACGGCAGCCTGACAACGGGTGCTGAAACAGGGAGGTTTTCATTGCTCGGACGGGTCAACCATATTGCCATTGCCGTGCCGGATCTTGCAGCTGCGGTAAAAGCCTATCGTGATGGCTTCAGGGCCAGCGTCTCTGCACCGCAGGTTTTGCCGGAGCATGGGGTTACGGTGGTGTTTGTCGATGCACCAAACACCAGGATCGAGCTTTTAGAGCCCTATGGTGAAGCATCACCCATTGCTGCCTTTCTGGAGCGGAACCCATCGGGAGGTCTTCACCATATCTGTTATGACGTGGAAGACTTGGTTGACGCGCGTGACCGGCTAACTGCCATGGGCGCACGTGTGCTTGGCAATGGTGAGCCTAAAATCGGCGCTCATGGCAATCCGGTGCTGTTCCTGCATCCCAAGGATTTCCAGGGCACCCTGATCGAGCTTGAGGAAGTGCCGCCGTCAGCGGAAAATATGTGATAGGATTTGCTGAAACAGGAAAAGTGTGGGCTCGGGCCAAGATCCGGTCGTAACGCCTCGCGGTGGATACTCTGTGGAGGAGGTGGACATGCCCTGGATATCTTACGCTGCGATCTACTTCGTCATGTGGTGGATCACTCTCTTTGCCGTACTGCCGTTCGGTGTCCGCACGCAGGAGGAAGAGAACATGGTCGTTCCGGGAACGGTGAGTAGCGCCCCGGCCCGGTTTTCGCTGTTGAAAGTGGTGATTGCGACAAGTCTGGTATCTGCCGCGATTTTGGCCGGTTGTGAAGCCTTGTCATTCCTGTTCGGGTTCAGTTTTGCCGATATCCCGCAATTCATGCCCGATCTTCATTACAATTGAAGCAGGTGCATTAAAACAGCATAGAAATTTGGCCGCGTTTCGTTGCTCACAATGAAACAACAACGCACAGTTATAGAACAAAGACGCAAAGCGTGTTGACTGAGGATTGATAATCCGTAACCCGCTTTGGATTTACAGCCAAGATTGCCTTCGTTTTCTTTATGATCTGGGGGATACGCTATCCCAAATAAAAAAAAACAAGGCCCGAAGGCCTTGTTCAGTGTAGTTTCGCGTGATCTTTCACCAATTAAGGGGCAGCGACAGAGCGCGCCTAAGATCTGATCCTCCCAAGACTTTCCGCGATTGCGGCAGAAATTTAATCTTCCTGCCTGTTTTATAGGCTCAAACTAGACCAAGATTCTCGCTTTGTCATCAAATTTTTTGCAATTTTGCGACGGTTTTCAGAAAATGTAAAATATGCCTTACGTTTCGGTTTTGATCCGGTCAAAGCGGGAAAAACCCGTGATAATTTATGGGAAGACATTGAGCATCGCACTTATGGGATGTGTATTGTGCGTGTCATCGCGCCGGATAGCAGGCGTGTGGCGCCAGATCATTGCCTTTGATTGATGAAACTATGGTGAACAAGCCCGTGAGGGGCGTAATATGCGGGAAAGCCGGGTTTTCTTCTCTGTGCGAAACCGCTAGAAGGCGTGAAGAACAAAGGAATAGAGGTTTGATTCCGCCCGTCGGCGTCAACCGTATCAATGGAAACCGGTATGCGTCTCTCACGCTATTTCATGCCCATCTTGAAGGAAAACCCCAAGGAAGCGGAGATCGTTTCCCATAGGCTGATGCTGCGCAGCGGCATGATCCGCCAGCAATCGCAGGGGATTTATTCCTGGCTGCCGCTTGGCAAGCGGGTTCTCGACAAGGTGAACGGCATCATTCGTGAAGAGCAGAACCGGGCAGGTGCCATCGAGCTTTCGATGCCGACGCTGCAATCGGCAGAATTGTGGCAGGAAAGCGGTCGCTATGACGCCTACGGCAAGGAAATGCTGCGCATTCGCGACCGGCAGGACCGTCCAATGCTCTATGGCCCGACCAATGAGGAAATGGTCACGGATATTTTCCGTTCCTATGTCAAATCCTATAAGAGCCTGCCGCTCAACCTCTATCATATCCAGCTCAAGTTCAGAGACGAAATCCGTCCGCGGTTTGGCACGATGCGCTCGCGCGAATTCATGATGAAGGATGCCTATTCCTTCGATCTGACCAAGGATGAGGCCGTCCACTCCTATAACAAGATGTTTGCCGCCTATCTGCGCACCTTTGACCGGCTTGGCCTGCGCGCCATTCCCATGCGTGCCGATACCGGCCCTATCGGTGGCAATCACAGCCATGAATTCATCATTCTGGCCGATACGGGTGAATCGGAAGTCTTCTGCCACAAGAGCTTTCTGGAACGTGCGGTCCCGCCAGTCGATGTCAATTTTGACGATGTCGCCGCCATGCAGGCTATTTTTGACGAGTGGACTGCCGATTATGCCGCCACATCGGAAATGCATGACGAGGCCGCTTATGCCGCCATGCCTGAGGACGCACAGATTTCTGCCCGCGGCATCGAAGTTGGTCATATCTTCTATTTCGGCACGAAATATTCCGAGCCCATGGGGGCGAAGGTGCAAGGCCCGGATGGTAAGGAACATCTTGTCCACATGGGGTCTTACGGAATTGGGCCGACCCGCCTTGTTCCCGCCATTATCGAAGCCTCCCATGACGAAAATGGTATCGTCTGGCCGGAATCGGTTGCGCCTTTCGATGCCGTCATCATCAACATGAAGGCTGGGGATGGTGCCTGCGACAATGCGTGTGAGACACTCTACACCTCGCTGAGCAAGGCCGGGAAAGATGTCCTGCTTGACGATACCGATGACCGCGCCGGGACGAAATTCGCCATGGCCGATCTGATCGGTATTCCTTACCAGATCATTGTCGGTCCCCGTTCCGTGGCGGCTGGCGAGGTTGAGGTCAAGCAGCGCAAGACCGGCGCACGGGAAACCATGACCATCGAGGCCGCACTCAACCGCTTTGCCGGTTGAAGCCCGGCAGGAGGCAAGATTGAGCAGTTCCGGAAGCGCCCCGGCGGCAGAGGCCGCATTGCTGGCATCCGCTAAACCCTTTTCGGCATTCGAGCGCATGGTGGCCTGGCGTTATCTCCGGGCGCGGCGCAAGGAAGCCGTCATTTCGGTGATCGCTGGATTTTCCTTTATCGGTATCATGCTTGGCGTGGCGACTTTGATTATCGTCATGGCGGTGATGAACGGTTTCCGCACCGAACTGATCAACCGCATTCTGGGCATCAACGGTCATATGATCGTGCAGCCGATCGATCGGCCGTTTACCGATTACGATGAACTGGCGAAAAAGTTCTCTGCCATTCCGGGTGTCACGCTGGCTCTGCCGCTTGTGGAGGGCCAAACGCTGGCGTCCGGCAAGGCCGGTGCTGGAACCGGTGCATTGGTGCGCGGCATCCGAGCTGAAGACCTGATGAAGCTCACGGAAGTCTCGAAACATATCAAGGCCGGCAATATGGACGGTTTCGATGCGGGCGAGGGCGTTCTGATCGGCTCGCGCATGGCCAATGATCTGGGATTGAAGGTTGGCGACAGCATTACCCTGGTGTCGCCGGAGGGCGATGTCACGCCGATGGGTGTCAATCCGCGGGTCAAGTCCTACAAGGTCTCAGGCATTTTCGAGATCGGCATGTCGGAATATGATTCCTCAATCATCTTCATGCCGCTCAAGGAAGCGCAGCTCTATTTCAATGCCGATGGTCTTGTGCAGTCGATTGAGCTCTTCGTTACCAATCCGGATGATGTCGATAGCCTGAAGCCGAAGGTTGAAGAGGCGGCCGGACGGCAGGTGTTCATCACCGACTGGCAGAGCCGCAACCAGACCTTCTTCTCCGCCCTTCAGGTGGAGCGTAATGTGATGTTCATGATCCTGACGCTGATCGTTCTCGTGGCGGCGCTGAACATTATTTCCGGCCTGATCATGCTGGTGAAAGACAAGGGCAGCGATATTGCCATTCTCAAGACCATGGGCGCGACATCGGGCTCGGTTTTGCGGATCTTTTTCATGACCGGGGCAGCCATTGGCATTGCCGGTACACTTGCCGGGGTTTTCCTCGGGGTGATCGTCTGCCTCAACATCGAGTCGATCCGGGAGTTCTTTTCCTGGGTCTCGGGCACGGTTCTCTTCGATCCGCAGCTTTATTTCCTCAGCAAATTGCCGGCGGATATGAGTTTCGGTGAAACCGTATCGGTGGTGATCATGTCCCTGACGCTGTCTTTCCTGGCGACAATTTTCCCTGCCTGGCGCGCCGCACGCCTCGATCCCGTGCAGGCCCTTCGATATGAATAATAAGGACCGGAGCAGCATGGCAAAAAAGCCTGTTCTCGAACTTGCATCCGTCTCGCGTCTTTATGGTTCGGGTGATTCTGCCCTCTCCATTCTCAAGAATGCCGGTCTGAAGCTGTATGAAGGTGAAACCGTCGCCCTTGTTGCTCCATCGGGCACAGGCAAGTCGACGCTTTTGCATATTGCTGGCCTTCTGGAGCGTCCGACAGAAGGAGATGTTCTGATTGGCGGCACGAGCTGCTCGAGCCTTTCGGATGAGGGACGTACGACAATCCGTCGCTCCAGCATCGGTTTTGTCTACCAGTTTCATCATCTTCTGCCGGAGTTTTCCGCACTGGAAAACATCATGATGCCCCAGATGATTGCCGGTCTCACCATTCCTGAGGCGAAAAAGCGGGCCAAGGCTCTGCTGGACTATATGCGCATCGGCCATCGGGGCGACCATCGTCCTGCCGAACTCTCCGGTGGTGAGCAGCAGCGTGTCGCGATAGCCCGCGCTGTCGCCAACGCCCCCTTGCTGCTGCTGGCCGATGAACCGACCGGCAATCTCGATCCGGAGACGGCAGCCTATGTCTTTTCCGCGCTCGAAGCACTGGTGCGCCAGTCGGGTCTGGCGGCGCTCATCGCCACGCATAACCATGATCTTGCCCATCGCATGGACCGATGCGTCACGATTGCCGATGGCAAAGTGATCGACATGAAAATCTGAAGAAGAGTGCGGTTCATTGCCCTCAGTCATGCGATGACGGGGTTGCGGCAAAACGCAGACTGAAAGCAGGTTCGCGAAAACGGACAAGAACGCGGCATGCTGTGGCCTCCATGCTTTTGCTTTTTGCAGGGGATCAGTCAGCGTGAGAGCTTGCGTGCTGACGAAATTGTGCTTAATCAGTGTGTTCACATTCTGTTCCAGATAGCGTGATGGCGCCATGTCGAACGCAACGCAGTCCCGATCGGGCTTTTGCCGTGATTGTCTGTCCGTACAGTCGGGCGAAGAGCGGCGTTGTCAGCGCTGTGGCAGCCCGCGTCTGGTCTGTCATCCGGAAGTGTTTCAGCTTTCGCTTGCTCATATCGATTGTGATGCCTTTTACGCCTCGGTGGAAAAGCGTGACAATCCCGAACTGATCGATAAGCCGGTCATCATCGGCGGTGGCAAGCGGGGCGTCGTCTCCACGGCCTGTTACATCGCCCGTATCCATGGCGTCCGTTCAGCCATGCCGATGTTCAAGGCGCTCGAGGCCTGTCCTGATGCCGTGGTGATCAAGCCGAATATGGAGAAATACAGCATGGTCGGGCGGCAGGTCCGCGCCATGATGGAAGAACTGACGCCCCTCGTGCAGCCGCTTTCGATCGATGAAGCCTTTCTGCAATTGGCTGGCACGGAAAAGCTGCATCACGCTCCACCCGCGCTGGTTCTGGCAAAACTGGTCAAGCGGGTAGAAGCGGAAATCGGCATCACCCTGTCTGTTGGGCTCTCCTATTGTAAATTTCTTGCAAAAGTCGCCTCGGATCTGAACAAGCCGCGCGGTTTTTCCGTGATCGGTCAGGCAGAAGCGTTGGAATTTTTAAAACCCAGGCCCGTGACGATGATCTGGGGTGTCGGCAAGGCCTTTGCCACCACGCTGGCACGCGATGGGATTACCACGATCGGCCAGTTGCAAACCATGGATGAAAGCGATCTGATGCGGCGCTATGGCAGCATGGGCCAGCGTCTTTATCATCTGGCGCACGGCATGGATACGCGGGAGGTTCATACCAATGACCCGGCCCGCAGCGTGTCGGCCGAAACCACCTTCAATGACGATCTCTCCGGCATGGACAGCCTCGTGCCTGTTTTGCGCAAAATGTCTGAAAAAGTGGCATGGCGACTGAAAAAACAAGGCCTTGCCGGCCATACCGTCGTTTTGAAGCTGAAGACAGCCGATTTTAAACTGAGAACGCGCAATCGCCGCCTAGACGATCCGACACGCCTGGCCGACAGGATTTTTCGAACCGGCCTGCAATTGCTGGAAAAGGAAGTCGATGGCACGAAATTCCGGCTGCTGGGGATTGGGGTCAGCGATTTTGCCGATCTGACCCGTGCCGATCCGCCTGATCTTGTCGATCCGGATGCTGAACGCCGCGCGAAGGCCGAAGCCGCTATGGACAGGTTGCGCGATAAATTCGGCAAGGGAATGGTGGAAACCGGTTTTACCTTCACGGGTAGAAAATCATAAAACTGTTACAGAACAAAGCTTGTAAAGCTCTCCTTAAACACTTCGTTTCATTTTGACGCAGGGTTATCCGATCAAGATGAGGCAGAGGGCAGGCCTGTCCTCATTTGATTGCGTTTCGTAAAGCGGACGGCGTTGAATTTGTATTGAGTTTTGAGGCTAGTTTATGGTTCGCACTTCATTGGCCACTGTGTTGATATGCCTTTTGGCTGTGGCGCCAGAGGCTCAGGCAAGCGGTGCGTCCGACCTGCAAATCATCGTTTCTAAGAAAAACCAGTCTTTGGCGGTTTATCAGGGCGACACGATGATTGCCTCATCCCGCGTTTCTACCGGTAAAGAGGGCCATCTAACGCCATCAGGGATATTTTCCGTCATCGAAAAGCAGGAATATCACGAATCCAACCTCTATTCCAATGCGCCCATGCCTTGGATGCAGCGCATCACATGGTCAGGTTTTGCCCTGCATGAGGCCAGCAGTGTGCCCAACTATCCCGCTTCGCATGGTTGCGTGCGCCTGCCTGCTGCCTTTGCTCGCAAGCTTTATGATCTGACTGAGCTTGGAGCCCATGTTCTGATCACCGGGCAGGAAGAAAAGCCCTATGCCTTTTCCCATGCCAATCTGTTTACGCCCCAACGCGATAGAACCGAATTGTTCGCTGACCTCAAGCTGCGCGGGGCAAACTGGCCCTTGCGGAGCGGGATCGTTGAAGTGGCGATGCTTGACGTTCCCCATTCTGCCATGACGGCGCCGGAAACAGCGGATGAGGAGCGCAAGGCCATCAGTATCTTGATCACTTTGCGTGGTGAAAAGGAAAAGCTGAAGGATATTCAGGCACTGCTCCTCTCCATGGGATTTGATACAGGCGGCGTGGACGGCATTGCCGGATCGATGACACGTGATGCGATTCTCGGGTTCAAGCGCTGGAAAAAACTTCCCCTAAGCGGGCCCATGCTGTCTGAGGCGTTCGTCAAAAGCCTTTATGGTGCTGCCGGGCAAGAGCTGCCACCAGCCGGGCAGATATTTGTCAGAGAAAATTTCAAGCCGCTTTTCGATGCGCCGATCACAATCGACTATCCCGATCAACCGCTCGGCACATATTTTCTTGAAGCCACGAAGATGAATCCTGAGCAGGGTGAGGTCCAATGGCATGCGGTGACACTGGAGCCAGCTGATGCTGCCATGTCCGGCAAAAGCATCGTCAAGGTGGCAGAGACGAAGCGCGACGGGCTGACCGCTGACCTTGACCGCATGACCATTCCGCCTGAGATCCGCAGCCGGATTGAAAAAAAAATGGGTGAGGGCACAAGCCTGATCATCACCGATCAGGGCTATGGCAAGGAAACGGGCGTGGGAACAGACTTCACCATTCTTCTGCCGGGTGATGCAAAAAACTGAATACCGAAGCCAAACACCATGTTGCCTTATCTTGCGAACGAGGAAACGCAACATGCTTTACAGCTATATGCGTTTGATCAAGGGCACATGAAATGCTGGAACATTTTACAGCGCCGTGCGCCAAATATGGCGCACAAAGGCCGCTGTAACACTTTTAATCTGCTGCATAATTTTC
Source organism: Allorhizobium sonneratiae (assembly GCF_023700755.1). Lineage (GTDB taxonomy): Bacteria > Pseudomonadota > Alphaproteobacteria > Rhizobiales > Rhizobiaceae > Allorhizobium > Allorhizobium sonneratiae. Next base: position 418,869 of record NZ_JAMKOJ010000003.1, read on the forward strand.
ACCTTAAATCTCACTCGATTTAAGGAATTATGCAGTAAGCTTTTTGCATAACGCCTTAAATCGATTCCAGTTTAAGGCGTTATGCAGCAGGAATGATGAGAAGGACGTGCTTACACCAGTTCCACATCAATGACACCCGGAGCCGAGCGCATGGCGGCTGCCACTTCCGATGTGATGCGATAGCGTTGCTGCAGTTCAACCTCAATCTCCCGGCGACCTTCTTCCTTGATGACGATGAAGGAGACAAGGCAATCGCCTCGGGCATTCAAATGGCCAGCCAGATGCCGCAGCGGTCCGCTGTCGCGCAGGAAAACCCGCAATGCCTTCTGCATCTGCAGGGATTTTTCTTCAAGTGATTGTGCGGTCTGAATTCGCAGACCAATGCCTTCGGGACGTTCTTCCGCCGCTACCGTCAGCAACAGCGAATTGCCCGCTTCCAGAAGATCGCGATACTGGTTGAGTCCTTCGGAAAACAGCACTGCCTCATACTGGCCAGAGGCGTCGGAAAAGGTGACAATGCCCATCTTGTTGCCGGTCCGGGTTTTGCGCTCCTGTTTTGAGATGACGGTTCCGGCCAGTCGCCCCGCCGTTGCGCCCTGCTTCACCGCGGCGGAAAAATCGGCAAAATTCTGCACCCGCATTTTTTCAAGCATGGCGCGATAGGTGTCGAGCGGATGGGCCGACAGATAAAAGCCGAGCACCTGAAACTCGCGCATCAGTTTTTCCGACGATAGCCAAGGTGTATAGGCGGGCAAGGAAATACGCTCAGGCCCGGTGGCCCCGCCGGAACCGAACATGTCTGACTGACCGCTTGTCTTGTTTTCCTGCGCCCTTTGCGCATAGCCGATGATCCGGTCAAGGCCGGCAATCAGTTGCGCCCGGTCATGGCCGAAACAATCGAAGGCACCCGCCGAAATCAGGCTTTCAAACACCCGCCTGTTGATATGTTTCGGGTCGATCCGCAGACAGAAATCTTCGAGATCGGCAAATGGCTGCTCACCCCGCACGGCAACGATATGATCGACGGCGGCTTCGCCAACCCCTTTCAGGGCGGCAAGAGAATAATAGATGCGCTGAGGCCCTGTCTGGAAATGACGGAAGGATGTCTGAACCGAGGGCGGAACGACGTCAATGCCAAGACGTGCGGCATCCTGGCGGAAGTCCACTAGCTTTTCCGTATTGGACATGTCGAGCGTCATGGATGCCGCCAGAAATTCGACCGGGAAATGCGCCTTCATATAGGCCGTCTGATAGGAGACGATGGCATAGGCAGCGGCATGGGACTTGTTGAAGCCGTAATTGGCGAACTTGGCCAGAAGGTCGAAAATGTTATCGGCCTGCTGTTTGCTCACGCCATTCTTGATGGCGCCGTCAACAAAACGCGCCCTCTGCTTGTCCATCTCCTCCTTGATCTTCTTACCCATGGCGCGGCGCAGCAGATCGGCCTCTCCGAGCGAATAGCCGGACAGAACCTGGGCAATCTGCATGACCTGTTCCTGATAAACGATAACGCCCTGCGTCTCCTTCAGCAGGTGGTCGATCGTCGGATGGATCGATTCGATCTCCTCCTCGCCATGCTTTCGCGCGTTATAGACCGGAATATTTTCCATAGGGCCGGGGCGATAAAGCGCAACCAGCGCAATAATGTCCTCGATACAGTCCGGCTTCATGCCGATCAGCGCCTTGCGCATCCCGGCACTTTCCACCTGGAACACTCCGACCGTTTCGCCGCGCGACAGCATCTCATAGGTCCTGGTGTCATCCAGCGGTATGGCAGACAGGTTGATGTCGATATTACGCAGCTTGCAGAAATCCACCGCCGTCTTCAAAACGGTCAGGGTTTTCAGCCCGAGAAAGTCGAACTTGACCAGTCCGGCCTGTTCGACCCATTTCATGTTGAACTGGGTGACCGGCATGTCCGACCGCGGATCGCGATACATCGGCACCAGTTTCGACAGGGGCCGGTCGCCGATCACAATCCCGGCGGCATGAGTGGAAGCATGGCGATAGAGCCCCTCGATCTTCTGGGCAATGTCGAGCAGCCGGGCGACAACTGGCTCCTTTTCCGCCTCTTCCTGAAGCTTGGGCTCTTCTTCGATTGCTTTTGAGAGAGGCGTCGGATTGGCCGGATTGTTCGGCACCAGCTTGCAGATCTTGTCGACCTGACCATAGGGCATTTCCAGGACGCGCCCGACATCGCGCAGGGCCGCACGTGCCTGCAGCGACCCGAAGGTGATGATCTGCGCCACCTGCTCGCGGCCATATTTGCGCTGAACGTAGCGGATCACCTCTTCCCGTCGATCCTGACAGAAGTCGATATCGAAGTCTGGCATCGACACGCGTTCAGGATTGAGAAAGCGCTCGAACAGCAGGGAAAATCGGAGAGGATCGACATCGGTGATCGTCAAGGCATAGGCAACCAGCGAGCCTGCACCCGAACCGCGCCCCGGACCCACCGGAATATCATGCTCCTTGGCCCATTTGATGAAGTCGGACACGATCAGGAAGTAGCCTGGAAATTTCATCCTTTCGATGACGGAAAGCTCGAAATCCAGCCGCTCGCGATAATCCTTTTCGACAAAACCCGGCGCCATGCCAAGGGTTCCGAGCCGCATATCCAGACCTTCGACCGCCTGTCGGCGCAGTTCTGAGGCTTCCGCACGCTCCGCTTCTTCCGGATCGTCGCTGCCGCCGGTAAACCGCGGCAGGATCGGTTTTCGCGTATCGAGAATGAAGGAGCAGCGCGTGGCAATCTCCACCGTATTGGCCAGTGCTTCCGGCAAATCGTGAAACAGGGCCTGCATTTCGGCGCGGCTTTTCAGGTAATGATCCGGCGTCAGCCGAAAGCGCCGGTCATCGGAGACGATCGCGTTATGCGCCACCGCCATCAATGCATCATGAGCATCATAATCGTCTCTGGAGGGAAAGAAGGCTTCGTTTGTCGCCACGATCGGCACATCAAGCGCATAGGCCAATGCGAGCATCCGGCTCTCATGGGCACGATCATAGCCTTGATGCCGCTGCAATTCGACATAAAGCCGGTCACCGAAAAGGGACTTCAGCGCCTCAAGTCTGGATTTTGCAACGGAAGCATGCCCTTCCTGCAGCGCCATATCGACCGGGCCGCCCGCGCCACCCGTCAAGGCGATCAACCCATCCGTTCCTGTTTCTTCAAGCCATGCGAGGTTGATATGAACGGCCTGATCGCTCTCCCCCCCGAGATAGGCGCGACTGACGAGATCGACCAGACGTTCATAGCCACCGGCATCCGCCGCCAGAAGAACAATCGCGGGAAATTTCTGTAAAGCCGCCTGACCGCGCTTTTCCTCTGGTGTCTCGTCCATATTGATAGACAATTGACAGCCGATAATCGGCTGCAAGCCTTCTCCCAGCGCTTTTTGGGAGAATTCAAGCGCGACGAAAAGATTGTTCGTATCCGTGATGGCAATGGCTGGCTGGGCATCGGCCATCGCCTTTGACAGCACCTTTTTCAGCGGCAAGGCGCCTTCCAGCAAGGAATAGGCGGAATGCAACCGCAAATGAACAAAGCCAGGACCTTCTGACTGAGAACTGTGCTGCCCGATCTGATCAGCCATTCACTTGCCCTTTCCATCCTGAAGAAAAAGAGTCCGCTCATGCTCCATACCCGGGCTTATGACCCTGGAGCGTAATTTCGATGCAAACGGACTCGTATCGTTCCCTGATTGTTTCAGGCTGGCAGCGCGCTGTCCACCATAAGACCTTGTCTATTGGCTTTATCCACGTTTCAGAAGGCAAGCGCCATCAGCGACAGGCTGGCAATAAAAACAGCAATCGAGACGAATGCCGCGATGTCATGCAAAATTTCACTCATCTGCCTCTCCAATCTCTTTATGTTTTTATTTTGTTCTATTTTTGTACGATCGTCAACAAAAAAGAACAAAACGAGATTGATGGCGTCAGTCTCCTATAGTCTTATTGGGCGGGAGGCTAGAGCATTTCCAGAAAAACCGTAATATGATTATGTGCATTGAATTGCATAGAAACAAAGAGTTAGAGCGCTTCGGGTGGCAGATCATGCCGGTCAAAATGCGCCAGAACATGATGACTGGCTTCAGTCCAGTCACTGGTGCAGATGACGTTTGCCGGTGGCGGTGGCGCATGGCGGTGGATTTCGAATTTCGGACCGAGCTGCACCAGCAGGCAGTCCGGCATGTGCTCACCAACGGAATGGAGATTGTGAGCCATGTCGTCGACAAAGGCGGTAGGTAAGGAGCGAGCGCGATGCAGCGCCTTGACGATTGGCCCTTTCGGTTCTTCGCTTGCCAGAAGCGGATAGGGCAATCCCAGACGATCCAGCAGCCGGCGGCGTTGCGGATAAAATTGCGTCGGCATCGATGTCAGAAAGACAATATCGGCTCGTTCTGAAATGATCTGCAAACTGTCTTGAGCTGTGCTGAAAACGGTTTGCCACTCCTCCTGCCGATTGAAAAATTCGAGAATGATCTCGCTCACCTGCTGATCGGCAAGTGGCTGTTGACTTGTCTGGCACAGGATGTTGCCATGAAGTCGGAAGGAATTTGGCGCCAGCCTGTGCCCGAGCTGCTGCAGATAAACTTCAAACGGTCGCAGAAATTCCAGAACGACGTCGTCGATATCGCATACCAGCAGAGGTCGCTGCGACAGCGTGATAGCGTGCAGGGCCGCGTTTTCAACCATCAATAGTCTCCCGACTCAAGGCCGGGTTTGACGAAATGCCGCCAGGCGGCCGCAACATCTTCCGGCTTTGTCGCTGTGCCGGAGCAAAACGCCATCAGATCCGGCTCATGCTGCATGATGAAATCAAGCAGCCCTGCCAGAAAATCCGGATCTTTGATGGCTTGGCGCACCTCGGTCGGCTCCACACCGGTCAGTGATAGAAACCGGCCCAGCAGATCGGGTTCCGTCACCAGCCACCTCAGCAATTTGATCGCAAGGGTTTCTGCTGCTTCAGGGCTTATGGATTTTATCGAAGGCTTGTCTCGCATTGTGTCACGAATTACCTTTTTCTCAACCAAGTCATGGTAAAATGGCGTCCGCAAAAGAATGAATCTTTACGTATGTTACTTCTCTCTTCCACCATGGGGGAGGGGAAGGCAAGGATTGAAAATGCCCAAGACGGTCATGATCGTTGAAGATAATGAACTCAACATGAAGCTCTTTCGTGACCTGATCGAGGCTTCGGGTTACAGAACCATCCAGACCCGCAACGGGATGGAGGCTCTTGATCTTGCCCGCACATATCAGCCTGATCTTATCTTGATGGATATCCAGCTTCCGGAAGTCTCTGGCCTTGAAGTGACGAAATGGCTCAAGCAGGATAGTGAACTTCATGTTATTCCGGTGATTGCGGTCACGGCTTTTGCCATGAAAGGAGATGAGGAACGGATCCGTCAGGGTGGTTGCGAGGCTTATGTTTCCAAGCCGATTTCCGTTCCTAAATTTCTTGAAACAATCCGGACCTATCTGGGAGATGCGTAAGGAGAAAACGCATGACAGCCCGTATTTTGGTCGTGGATGATGTTCCGGCCAATGTCAAATTGCTGGAAGCACGTCTGCTGGCGGAATATTTCGACGTTTTGACTGCCTATGACGGGTATACGGCACTGGATCTGTGTGCTCGTACCCAGGTGGATGTCATCCTGCTCGATATCATGATGCCGGGTATGGACGGTTTTGACGTTTGTGAGCGATTGAAAAGCAATCCGCGCACTGCGCATATTCCGATTGTGATGGTGACGGCGCTTGATCAGCCTTCGGACCGGGTCAGGGGCCTGCGTGCGGGAGCGGATGATTTTCTGACCAAGCCAGTCAATGATTTCCAGTTGCTGGCGCGGGTCAGAAGTCTGGTACGGCTGAAGACCATCAGTGATGAACTGCGTCTGCATGATGAGGCCGCACGTCGCATCGGCATGGAAACCCTCTCCGGACGTGCTGATACTGGTTTTGAAGAGGCAGCGCAGGTGCTGCTCGTCGATAGCCGGGCAAGTTCGCAGGAAAGGATCGTCAAGATCCTGAAGCCGATCGCTGAGGTCAAGACCTTGTCGGATGCGCAGGCTGCACTCTTCGAGGCGGCTGAAGCCAATTATGATCTGGTGGTCGTCAACGCGGCCCTGCAGGATTATGACCCCTTGCGGCTCTGCTCGCAGCTTCGCTCTGTCGAGCGCACCCGCTTCATACCGGTGTTGATGATGGCTGAGGCCGGCGAGGAACAGGTGATTGCTAGGGCGCTGGATCTCGGTGTGAATGATTACATCATGCGACCTGTGGAGCCGAATGAACTGTTAGCCCGCTCCATGACCCAGATCCGGCGGAAACGCTACCATGATCGCTTGCGCAGTACGGTTGAGCACACGATTGAAATGGCCGTGACCGACAGCCTGACCGGGCTGAGTAACCGGCGGTATCTCGATCGCCATCTGGAGATTTTGCTACAAAGAGCAAGAACCCGTAAACGTCCGCTCTCCGTATGCCTGATTGATATCGACCGGTTCAAGCAGGTCAATGATCTGCACGGACATGATGTGGGTGATGAGGTCCTGCGAGAATTTGCTGCACGCATTCGTTCTGCTGTGCGTGGTGCCGATCTGGCCTGCCGCTACGGTGGTGAAGAATTTGTTGTGGTGATGCCGGACACACAGGCCGAGGTGGCAGGAAAAGTGGCCGAGCGCTTGCGGGAAATCATAGAGCAGGACCCTTTTCTTTTGTCGTCTGGAAAGCGTTTGCCGATGACAGCCTCGATCGGAATTGCCACAGTTACCGATGAGAACAGTTTGTCTCAGGAACAATTGCTCCGTCAGGCAGATCAGGCGCTTTATCAGGCAAAGAAAGAGGGACGAAATCGAGTGGTCTCTGCTGCTGCATGAGTTTGAACAATAAGCCCGATCCGATTTATAACATACGAACACGAAATTGCAGCGATATTCACGTCTTGAAACGAGTTGGATTGTCGTAAATCACCTAAAGCAGTTTACGGTTTTCAGCCGTATGCACGGAAATTTTTAAAAGCCTGTCGCAGTGAACCGGATCCAGTTTAACAGGCTCCATCTCTGATTTTGTCGCAATATTATCGTTTCATTGAGGATAATGAAACGCGACATGCCTTATAAACAAAGACTTACAGCGCCGTGCGCCAAACATGGCGCACAAAGGTGGCTGTAACACTTTTCATCGACTGCATAATTTTCACCTTAAATCTCACCCGATTTAAGGTGAAAATTATGCAGTAGAGCGTCGGATCGAAGAAAAAAGGGCGTAGACGTTATAATGGTCTTCGGTGCCGCGTGTACCGTTGATAGGTGTATGGGTTTTTCTGCGCGTGACGCACTAAAATCCCTACATATATAGGGTATAATGGTGGTTAAAAGGGAGCTTTAGCCAATTTATATTAGATAAAAAGAAATGCAGTTTGAAAATAATGTCTATTTATTTATTAGTGAAAATTAAATATGCAATTATAATGCCTGGTAAGAGCAAATGAAGCGAGTGAGTAATCAATTTTAGCTTGTAAATTTGATATATACACGATAAGAATTTTAACCATAACATTGATGAAAAAATGCGACAGTTAAGAAAGTGTTGCTTTTTTTCAATATATGAGCAAATTTGGTACATATCAGATACGTTCCCGCAAGGGCTAAAGAATACCCCATGGTGCTCAGGTCCGCCGCATCTCCTGGGTCGTGGGGTCGGTCGGCAGGCATGCGATGTCTTGCGGTTCCTCGTGCCGTTATTGCATGCCCGCCGACCCCCTATTCTGGTAGATCAAGGATCTGCTGACCATCTCTCTTCAATTTCATAGATTGTGAGCAGCGTTATCTCTGCTTTTGTTGCTCATTGCTTGTCGCTGTGTTGAGGGCAAAGAGACGCAACAGATTAGCATTGTCCCGGAAAACCGTTTCACACTTTTCCGGGAACTGCTCTAGAGATCCTATAAGGATATAGTATCAGGTGAAAAAGTGTTGACCACTTTTCGTTGACCGGATGTGTCAAAAAAGCAATTGCGAGCGTCACCTGTTGATCTGGCAGATTGAAGGTGCTGAAAATTCTCTGGCAGACCGCTGATACAAAAAAACGCGCCTTGAAGCGCGTTTTGATGCTGTGTCTGAAAACCAAGATTACTTGATCTTGGTTTCCTTGAACTCGACATGCTTCTTTGCGATCGGGTCGTACTTGGTCTTTGTCATCTTTTCCGTCATCGTACGGCTGTTTTTCGTCGTGACGTAGAAGAAACCCGTATCGGCCGTCGACAGAAGCTTGATCTTGATCGTTGTAGCCTTAGCCATGGTCGTCCTGCCTTTTAAACAATAAACGAGCCGTGGACGCCCGGAGAGGCCCACAGCAAATCTGGCGGGAAACTACAAATCGCCAGCAAAAAGTCAAGCCCGCCAGGCCGGGAAAAACAACCTGACGACGGAAAGCACCACATAAAGCGAGAAGAAACCGGCGATTGACCAGGCAAAACCCGCCGTGCCGGCCATATCGATGGAGGCACCAACCACCTGCGGACCAGCAACGGTGCCCATAGCATAACAAAAAACGAAGGCGGCATTGGCGGCGGCGAGATCGGAGCCGGTGAGTCGCGAACCGAGATGGCTGAGGCCAACCGTATACAGGCCGGAAACGCAACCGCCCCAGAACAAAAGGACGATGGCCATGGCATACCAGCTATGCGACAAAACCGGCAGGGCGGCAGAACCGCAGAGACCGATAAAAGCCAGAAGCGCCAGTAGAATGCGCCGGTCTTTCATTCTATCGGAGATAAGACCGAGCGGGATCTGGAACACCATGTTGCCAACCCCCATCACAGTCAGCAGCAGAGCAGCATTGTCCTCGCTGAAGCCCGTGCGCATGGCATAGATCGGCAGCAGCGACAATCCACCCACTTCCACCGCGCCAAAGACGAAGACTGCCACGGTGGCCGTCGGAACGAGAAAGATATAGCGCAGAAAATGCATTTCCGGCTTTTCATTCATCGCCGGGCTTTCATTGCGGGCGATATAGACGGGAATAGCGGCAACGAGGATCGCCACTGCGCCGATGATAAAGGGCAGGATGCCTTCGCTGCCCACCAGCGAAAACAAGAGCGGACCGGCGGCAAAGCCGACCGAGAGTACGGTGGCGTAAATGCCGAGCACCAGCCCCCGGCGGGATGGGGGCGCCGCGGCATTGATCCAGAATTCCGAGAGGATAAAGAGCGTCGTCGTCGTGCCGTGAAAAGCGACCCGCAGCGGAAACCACATCCAGAATGCTTCGGCATAATAGAATCCAAGCGCGCTCAGGGCAGCAAACACAGTGGCCCAGATCATCGTTTGCGCCACGCCAAAGGAATGGGCAAGCTTCGTGGTGATCGGTGCTGCCAGCATGGCGGCAACGCCGGCCATGGCGGAGTTGAGCCCGATCAGGGTCGAGGGAATGCCTCGTTTTTCCAGAATGGTGCTGAGCAGCGGCAGACCAAGCCCGATGGCGATACCAACGGCGGAAATGGACGATATGGCCGCAATCAGCGATGGCCAGTGAATGTCCTCGCGGTGCTGGTTTGCGGTCTCTTTCATGTCTGCCATCGGCCATCCTTGTAGCGTCATTGCGGCGTTACTGCGTTCCAGCCGCCCGCCAGACCATATGTTGCTGGCGAAAGAATGGAATTGGAGTATCTGGCGAAAGAGTGCTTACCGGTTTTTCACCCGATGCGCCAAGACCATTGCTTTAGAGTTTGTCAGGGAAAAGTGGGAACCGGTTTTCCAGATCAAGACAAACGAAAACAAAGAAATCGAGAGTCTGGCTGGTTCAATGTGAACCTGACAGACGCTCATGAAAAGTTCTTAAACAGTCCTTGGAAGAGAACAGAAAAGAACCATGGCCAGCCAGTCTCGTGGTTTGATTCTGCCATGCGCGCCCCATTTGCTGCGCCGGTGAGAGCAAATGACGGCATCATCAAAACCACCAGCAGCCTGTGCAGTTTACCGGCGCGCATGTTCACACCGGAATGTCGAATCATGTCAAGGCAAAAGCGTCATTTGGCCCTCTTGCCGGATCATGGGTCCATGGGATCAGGCGCGCCGGAAAAGCCATGCATGCGCAAGGCCCATTGCAACGCCACCACCGCGCCCTTGACCGGCTGGATGATGGCCAGCGATACCAGCACGGCCAGCGGCGTCCAGATGGCCAGGTGCACGAAGGGTGACCATGGAAACAGCAGGTCCGTCATCATATAGCCGCCAAGCAGCACGTGGCCGACAATGATGATGACAATATAGGGCGGCAGATCATCGGCCCGCTGCGGTGTGTAATCCTCGCCGCAGCGGCCGCAGCGCTCCACCGGTTTGAGAAAGGCGGAAAACAGTCTGCCCTCGCCGCAGGCCGGGCAGATGCAGGCAAGCCCACGTCGAATAGCCCGTCCCAATGGCCTATCCGGGTCTGGTTCACCGCCAAACCGCCTGATCTCGCTCTCTTGCCTGTCTCCTTGCTCGTCCATGGCCGTCCTCCCAAACGGTTTTGTGCAGCTATAGCGCGTCTGGTGAATGCTGGGTCATCGGACGTGCTTTAGGAACGCGAAACCGGATTTCACTGTACCTTGGCTGCGCTCTAACGCCGTCCGCGCGGTGGCCGTGTGCCCGGTTTGCGCGGTCCCGGTCTGCCGCTGCGCCGTGTTGCCTTGTGAAAGGAGCGCGTGCCCGCCGGCATCTTGCGCCCCTCGCTCAGCATTTCAAACTGCAGGGCACCTGCCAGCGGCAAGGCCTCTTTCAGCCGCACGCTGACGGCATCGCCCAATTGATAGCCAAGCCCCGTCTTTTCCCCGGTCAGGGCCTGATGCGCCTCGTCATAGATGAAATAATCGCGGCCCAGCGTCGAGACGGGCACAAAGCCGTCCGCGCCGAATTGCGGCAGAGAAATGAACAGGCCCGCCTTGGTGACCCCGGCAATCTGGCCGTCGAATTCCTCGCCGATGCGGCCCGCCAGATGGTGAGCGACCAAGCGGTTGATCGTGTCGCGTTCGGCAGCCATGGCGCGCCGTTCGAAGGTGGAGATTTCGGCGGCGATGTCGTCGAGGCTTGCCTCTTCCTCCGGCGTGATGCCGCCTTCACCAAGCCCCAGTGAGCCCACCAGCGCCCGATGCACGATGAGGTCGGCATAGCGGCGGATCGGCGAGGTGAAATGGGCGTATTTCATCAGGTTGAGACCGAAATGGCCGATATTTTCCGGGCTGTAGACCGCCTGGCTCTGGGAGCGCAGCACCATTTCATTGACGATGATCTGATGGGGTGTGCCTGCCGCCTTGTCGAGAATGCCGTTGAAGGCATTGGCGCGCAGTGCCGCCCCTTTGGCCAGCGAAAAGCCGATAGTGGCGAGAAACTCGCGCAGCGTCTCCTGCTTGGCCAGAGAAGGCGCATCATGCACGCGGTAAATCAGCGGCTGGCGCTTCTTCTCCAGTGTTTCGGCCGCAGCGACATTGGCCTGGATCATCATTTCCTCGATCAGCTTATGCGCATCGAGACGGTCCGGCACAAAAACCCTGTCCACCGTGCCATCGGCCTTGAGCACGATCTTGCGCTCCGGCATGTCCAGTTCCAGCGGCTGGCGGCGGTCGCGACCCTTTTTCAAAATGGCGTAAGCGGCCCAGAGCGGCTTCAGGATCGGCTCCAGCAGCGGTCCGCTCTTGTCGTCCGGCCTGCCGTCGATGGCGGCCTGCGCCTGCTGGTAGGAGAGTTTCGCCGCACTTTTCATCATCACCCGATGGAACGTGTGGCTGGCCTTCCGGCCTTCATGGGAAAACACCATGCGCACGGCCAGCGCCGGGCGATCCTCGCCCTCACGCAGCGAACAGAGATTGTTGGAAATCCGCTCCGGCAGCATCGGCACGACCCGGTCGGGGAAATAGACGGAATTGCCGCGCTTCAGTGCCTCACGGTCCAGAGCGGAGCCGGTGCGGATATAATAGGAGACATCGGCAATGGCGACGGTGACGATCACGCCGCCCGGATTGTCGGGCGAGGGGTCCGGTTCGGCATAGACGGCGTCGTCATGGTCCTTGGCGTCATGCGGGTCGATGGTGATCAGCGGCACATGCCGCCAGTCCTCGCGATGCGCCATGCTGGCGGGTTTCGCCGCCTCTGCCGCATCGAGAACGCCCTGCGGGAAAATATAGGGAATGCCATGGGCGTGAATGGCAATCATCGAGATCGCCTTTTCCGAGGCCACCGAGCCGACAACCGACAGCACCCGCGCCCGAGAGAGGCCTTGACGGCCAAAGGAGCGCAGCACCTCGACCTCGACCAGATCGCCGTCTTTTGCCTCGCCGAGATCGGCGGCGTCGATGACCATTTCCTCGCCGCGCCGTTCGATCGGCATCAGGCGACCGCCGTGGCCACCCAGATCGCGATAGACGCCAAGCAGCGCGCCGCGTCTTTTGTCGATCACCTTGATGACGCGGGCGGTATAGGCGGGACCGGCGCGATCCTTGGAGGGAAAAATCTTGGCGAGCACCCGGTCGCCCAGGCCACCGACCGGCGACTTGCCCTTGTTACGATCGGACGAGGACTGGCGAATGGCAACCGCAGGAGCAACGCCCGCATCCTCCGGCCATTCGGCGGGGCGGCCGATCAGCTCGCCATCCTTGTCGCGGGTGGTGATATCCAGCACGGTGACCGGCGGCAGCGCACCGGGCCGGGTCAGCGATTTGCGGCTCTTCTGGACGAGGCCGTCCTCTTCCAGTGCCTTCAAAGCCGCCTTCAGCTCAACACGGGCATCGCCCTTGAGGCCGAAGGCCTTGGCGATCTCGCGTTTGGAGGCGCGGTCTGGATTGTCCGTGATAAAGCTCAACAGCACATCACGGGGCGGAACCGCCCCATGGATGATCGGCAAGGCTGGCGCGTCTGTTGCACCCTCCGCCTTGCGGCTCCGGGATTTTCCGGTGCCGGTGGTGCGGATGGTCGGGCGCGGCGGTTTCGTCACTCTGAGCTCTTCTTCTTTGTCTTCGGCGCCGCTTTGGACTTGCTGGCCGCTTTGGCCTTGGGTTTAGCAGCTGCCTTTTTCGGTTTGTCTTCGCCCGCCTCGTCGCCCTCGGCTTTTGCGGTCTTGGCGGGTTTGGCCGTCTTCGCTTTGGCCGGAGCCTTCTTGGCCTTGCCCGTGCCTTCCTTGGCGGCGCGTTCGGTTATCAGCGCCAATGCCTCTTCCACCGTCACGCTCTGCGGGTCCTTGCCCTTGGGCAGGGTGGCATTCACCTTACCCCAATTGACGTAAGGGCCATAGCGCCCGTCGCGCACGGTGATCGCGCCGCCATCGGGGTGGTCGCCCAGCTCCTTCAGCGCTGCGGCTGTTGCCCCGCGTCCGCGGGCACCGCCCTTCGTCTGCTTTTCGGCGAGAACCGTCACGGCGCGGTTGAGGCCGATGGTGAACACGTCCTCAATACTTTCGACATTGGCATAGGTGCCGTCATGCAGGATGAAAGGCCCGTAACGGCCAAGGCCTGCGGTGATCATCTTGCCTGTTTCCGGATGCGCCCCAACCTCACGCGGCAGGGACAGAAGGTTCATTGCCTTTTCATAGTCGATCTCGGCAGGCGCCCACCCTTTCGGCAGGGAAGAGCGCTTGGCCTCCTTGCCGTCACCACGCTGGACGTAAGGCCCGAAGCGGCCCGAGCGCAGCGTGATCTCTTCCCCGGTTGCCGGGTCCTGTCCCAAAGCCTTCGGCTCATTGCCGACAGCTTCTGCCTCCGCACCGCCTTCCGAAGAAAGCTGGCGGGTATAATTGCATTCGGGATAGTTGGAGCAGCCGACAAAGGCGCCGTAGCGACCGAGCTTCAGCGACAGGTTGCCCGTGCCGCAGACCTGGCAGATGCGCGGGTCCGAGCCATCCTCACGCTTGGGGAAGACCAGTGGCGCCAGCGCCTCGTTCAGCGCGTCGAGCACATTGGTAACGCGCAGCTCCTTGGTATCCTCAATCTGGGCGAAGAAATTCTGCCAGAAGTCGCGCAGCACATCCTTCCAGTTCAGTTCACCAGCGGAAATCTTGTCGAGCTTTTCCTCAAGATCGGCAGTGAAATCATATTCGACATAGCGGGTGAAGAAACTTTCGAGAAAAGCCGTCACCAGCCGCCCCTTGGGCTCGGGGATAAGCTTTCGTTTGTCGATGGTGACATAGTCGCGGTCGCTCAGCGTCTTCAGCGTCGCGGCATAGGTGGAGGGACGGCCAATGCCCAGTTCTTCCATCTTCTTGATCAGCGATGCTTCCGAATAGCGCGGCGGCGGTTCGGTGAAATGCTGCGAGGCGTTGATCTTTTCCTTGGCCAATGTCTCGCGGGCATTGATCTCCGGCAGGCGGCCATCCTCGTCGTCATCGGCCTGTTCGCCATCCTCTTTCTGGTCGGTATAGGCCGCGATGAAACCATCAAAGCGAATGACGGAGCCGACGGCGCGAAGAGTGGCCTTCTGCCCGCCATTGTCGGCGAGAATGTCGACCGTGGTGCGTTCGATCTCGGCAGAGGCCATCTGACTGGCAATACCGCGCTTCCAGATCAGATCGTAAAGCTTCAATTGGTCGCCATCGAGAAAACGGCGTACCTTGTCCGGGCTGCGATTGAAATCGGTGGGGCGGATCGCTTCATGCGCTTCCTGGGCGTTTTTCGCCTTGGTGGAATAAAAGCGCGGCTTTTCCGGCAGGTAGCGCTGGCCGAACTGGTCGCCAATGGCAAAGCGGGCGGCATCGATGGCTTCCGGCGCCATCTGCACGCCGTCAGTACGCATATAGGTGATCAGACCGACCGTTTCGCCGCCGATATCGACGCCTTCATAAAGCTTCTGCGCCACCTGCATGGTGCGCGATGCAGAAAAGCCGAGCTTGGAGGAAGCGGCCTGCTGTAGCGTAGAGGTTGTAAAGGGTGGTGACGGGTTGCGTTTGACGGGTTTGGCCTCGACCGTTTCCACCCCGTAGCTTGCGCCTTCGAGCAGGGTCTTCAGCCGGTTGGCCTCTTCGCCATTGCCGATGCCACGGGCCTGCAATTTCTTGCCGCCTTCAGCCACCAGCCGGGCCTCGAAGCTCTCGCCGCGTGGGGTCTTGAGCAGTGCGGAAATATTCCAGTATTCCTGTGTGACGAAGCGTTCGATCTCGTTTTCGCGGTCGCAGACGAGGCGCAGCGCCACAGACTGCACCCGGCCTGCCGAGCGGGCGCCCGGCAGCTTGCGCCACAGAACCGGCGACAGATTAAAGCCGACCAGATAATCCAGCGCGCGGCGCGCAAGATAGGCATCGACCAGCGCCAGATCGATGTCGCGCGGCGCAGCCATGGCATCGAGAACAGCCTTCTTGGTGATGGCGTTGAAGACGACGCGTTTGACAGGCTTGTCGCCAAGGACCCGCTTTTTCTTCAGCACATCCAGCACATGCCAGGAAATGGCTTCACCCTCACGATCCGGGTCGGTTGCGAGGATCAGGCCATCGGAGGATTTGACCGCATCGGCAATATCCTTGATCCGTTTGGCAGAGGCGCCATCCACCTCCCACAGCATCTCGAAATCCTGATCCGGCAGAACGGAGCCGTCCTTGGCGGGAAGGTCACGGATATGGCCGAAAGACGCCAGCACCTTATATCCCGAACCGAGATATTTGTTGATGGTCTTGGCTTTGGCTGGAGATTCGACAACTACGACGTTCATTGTGTTTCCGATAAACTTCCCGTTACAACGTTGGCAGTGCCGCGTTCCATAAACGCAGACAAGACGCTGTAACACTTTAAGTCACCTGCATATTTTCATCTTAAATCGATTCTGACTTCAGGTGAAAACCATACAGTATGGCGATCATATGGGCATTTTAGCCGCAAGAACCAGATGCGGTTTTCCGACATGAACAGGGATCGTCTCCGGGTCAAGCCCCTTCATGCATTTTATGCTCTACACGTCACCACAACCTAAGATATGTTTTTATTGCTATTGCAATCAATGATAATTTCTGTATCGTTAAGTGTGTACCGGGTTGAATACATTTTTAGGTTGAAATTTGCAACGGATACCTGCAATGAATAGTCAAAGAGCCGGCAAAACTGATAGCCGTGAAACCATCGCCTATATTCGGCAAATGCTGGGGGAGTTACGTCTGGTTGCTGAAAGGGAAGAGGCTCAGATGCTCTGCTATCTGATCGAAATGGCCTATGAGGAGGCGGGTGATCTACAAAATCGTGTGCGTCCGGGCTTATCGCGCCAGCGGGTCACCCCGCAAGCGTGATGGAGACGAGCCCGCCGGGGTGGCGTTGCAGCCGTCCGGCAATATCCAGTTCCAGCAGCACCAGGTAAACGGCATTGGCGGCAAGGCCGGTATGGCGGATGATGTCATCGACCTCGACAGGTGTTGGCCCAAGCGAATCGATAATGGTCATCCGCTCGCGCTCGTCAGGGGGCGCATTGAAGGTTTCGCTTTCCTCATAGGCAGGTTCTTCGACGCGTGGCTCGGTGAAGAGGTCGATTTTGCTCAAGGGAGCGAGTGCTTCGAGAATGTCACGCGGTTCGGTTGTGACGATCCCGCCATTTTTCAACAGGCCATTGGTGCCATGGCAGCGCGGATCGAGCGGCGAGCCGGGAACGGCAAAGACCAGCCGTCCAAATTCGCCCGCCAGTCTTGCCGTGATCAGCGAGCCGGAACGGCTGGCGGCCTCAATGACCACAACCCCAAGTGATGTGCCGGCAATCAGCCGGTTGCGGCGGGGGAAATCGCGGGCGCGCGGTTCCCAGCCAAAGGGCATTTCGCTGATCGCCACGCCCTTGCCGTTCCAGATATCTTTCAGAAGCTCGACATTTTCGGGCGGGTAGGGCTGGTCTAGCCCGCCTGCCATCGCCGCCATGGTGCCGCTGTCAAGGCTCGCTCTATGGGCGCTGGTATCGATGCCACGCGCCAGGCCCGAGGTGATGGTATAACCGGCAACGCCGCAGTCACGGGCAATCAGGCTTGCCATTTTCGCGCCGCTGATTGAGGCATTGCGCGAGCCGACAATGCCGATGGAGGGCCGGGTCGCGGTTTCACCATCGCCTTTCATTGCTAGAAGCGGCGGTGCGGCGTCGATCTGGCGCAGCGCCGGCGGATAATCCGGCTCACCGATGCCGACAAAGCGCGCGCCGAAGCGGCGGGCGAACTCCAGCTCGCGTTCAGCCTCATCCCGGCTGGCGATGCGGATGGCCCGCGTCGCCCCGCCGCGCTGTGACAGTTCCGGCAGCATGTCGAGCGCCCGTTCAGCGGTGCCAAAATTGTTGATCAGATCGCGAAAGGTGGCGGGCCCGACATTGTCGCTGCGGATCAGCCTAAGCCAGGCGATCCTCTGCTTCTCCGTCAGCGCAATGCCCGAACGTCCTGCGCTGCGAAGTGACATGGCCTATCCCTTTTTGCCGATCCTGCTTTCCGTGCCGGAAATCAGCCGCTCGATATTGGGCTTGTGCTTGCCCCAGGTGATGACGGTCATCGCGGCGGTCACGAGTGCTGCTTCCTGCTGACCCAATAGCCACAACGCAACCGGAATGACAAGGGTTGCAACCAGTGCGGACAGCGAGGAATAGCGGCTGAGATAGGCAACCGACAGCCAGACAATGGCGAAGACCAGCACCATCAGCGGGAAAATGCCAAGCAGCGTGCCGATATAGGTGGCGACACCCTTGCCGCCTTTGAAGCGCAGCCAGATAGGAAACAGATGGCCGATAAAGGCGGCAAAGCCGCCAAGCAGGCCGGGAAGATGCACCGTATCCGAGCCGAACAGCTTTTGCGCCAGAAGGGCGGCGAAGGTCGCCTTCAGCGCGTCGAGCAGCAGGGTGGCGGCGGCCAGTTTCTTGTTGCCGGTTCTCAGCACATTGGTTGCGCCGATATTGCCCGAACCGATCTTGCGCACATCGCCAAGGCCAGCCATGCGGGTGAGCAGCAGGCCGAAGGGAATGGAGCCGAGCAGATAACCGATCGCCAGCGAGGCGATCAGTGCGGTATGAGGGATCTGGCTGTAATCGATGCTGGGCATGACGGCCTCTTACAAAACGGAATGGACGAGCTTGCCGCCGACATAGGTGGCAACGGCACGACCGGAAAAGCGGGCATCCTCGAAGGGTGTGTTTTTCGAGCGGGACAGAAGCGCGTCTTTCGCCAGAATCCACGGCTCGTCCGGATCGATCAGCACGATATCGGCCTTCGCCCCCGGTTTCAGCGTTCCGGCATCGAGGCCGAAAATCTGTGCGGGCCGGGTAGAGAGCGCATCGATCAGCCGCATCAACGGCACCTGACCGCTGTGATAGAGCCGAAGTGCCGCTGCAAGCAGGGTCTCAAGCCCGACCGCGCCATCGGCGGCATCGGCAAAGGGCAGGCGCTTGGTATCGACATCCTGCGGATCGTGCGAGGAGACGATGATATCGATCTCGCCGCGTGCTAGCGCTTCAACCATGGCTACACGGTCGTCTTCCGAGCGCAGCGGCGGGGAGAGCTTGAAGAAACTGCGATATTCGCCGATGTCGTTTTCATTCAGCGACAGGTGATTGATGGAAATGCCGCAGGTGACGTTGACGCCGCGTCCGCGTGCCAGCCGGATGGCCTCGACCGATTCCGGTGTTGAAATCGTCGCTGCGTGGTAATGGGCCTTTGTCAGCCCGGCAAGGCGCAGATCACGCTCCAGCGGGATGAGTTCAGCCTCTTTCGGCACGCCGGAAAGACCGAGCCAGCTGGCCAGCAGCCCCTCGTTCATCACGCCGTTGCCGAGATAGTCCTCCCGGTTAGCCAGCATGATCACGGCGCCGAAATCACGGCCATAGGTCATGGCCCGGCGCAAAACCAGCGAATCGCGCTGACCATGGCGGCCATTGGTGAAGGCGACGGCGCCGGCCTGACGCATCAGCCGCATTTCGGTCATTTCCTCGCCATGTAGCCCCTTGGTCAGGGCCGCGGCGGGATAGATATGGACAGGTGCGGTGTCGCGCGCCGTTTTTCGGATAAATTCGACGAGAGCGATATCGTCGATCACCGGATCGGTGTCCGGCATCATGATCATCGAGGTGACGCCACCGGCAGCCGCGGCGCGGCCCGCTGATTCCAGCGTTTCCCGGTGTTCGGCCCCCGGTTCGCCGATGAAAACCTGCGCATCGACAAGGCCGGGTGCGGCGATCAGGCCGCGGCAATCGCGGATCTCGGCACCCTCCGGTGCGCCCTGGTTCAGTGCATCTGCGCCAGCGGCAAGGATAAGGCCATCAGCGCCGACGATGACGGTGCCGGTTTCATCGAGGTTGCGGGAAGGGTCGATGATGCGGAGATTTTTAAGAACGAGCGGTTTTGACATCATGCCTTCCTCAGCTTCTGGGACCGTTGTTTTCGGACACCAGCAGGGCTTCCATCACCGCCATGCGCACGGCAACGCCCATTTCCACCTGTTGCTCGATCACGCTTTGCGGGCCATCGGCGACATCGGAGGCAATTTCCACGCCCCGGTTCATCGGGCCAGGATGCATGACCAGCGCGTCTTCCTTCGCCGCCTTGAGTTTTTCGGCATCAAGTCCATAGAAGTGGAAATATTCACGCACGGAGGGGACAAAAGCACCGGACATGCGCTCGCGTTGCAGGCGCAGCATCATCACGACATCGGCGTCTTTCAGGCCTTCCTTCATGTCTGTGAAGACTTCCGCGCCCATCTCGGCAATGCCCGAGGGCAGAAGCGTCGGCGGCGCAATGACGCGCACGCGCGCGCCCATGGCGTTCAGGAGCAGGATGTTGGAGCGGGCAACGCGCGAATGCAGCACATCGCCGCAGATGGCGACGATGATGCGCGACAGCTTGCCCTTGGCGCGGCGGATGGTCAGGGCGTCGAGCAGGGCCTGGGTCGGATGTTCATGCTGGCCGTCACCGGCATTGATCACCGAGCAGGCGACTTTTTGCGCGAGAAGGGCGGCAGCCCCCGCCGAGGAATGGCGCACCACCAGCACGTCGGGGCGCATGGCATTCAGCGTCATGGCGGTGTCGATCAGGGTTTCCCCCTTTTTCACCGAGGAATTGCCGACCGACATGTTCATCACATCGGCACCCAGCCGCTTGCCCGCCAGCTCGAAGGAGGATTGCGTGCGGGTGGAAGCTTCGAAAAACAGGTTGATCTGGGTCAGCCCGCGCAGCGTCGAGGTTTTTTTCTCGCGCTGGCGGCTGATTTTTACGGCCTCGTCGGCCTTGTCGAGCAAAATGGTGATATCGGCTTCGGTAAGCCCCTTGATGCCAATCAGATGGCGATGGGGAAAGAAGACCATGCGCATGTCCTCCTGATGTCTGTCCTCACCCGGTTCTGGCGATGGGGCAGACGAGATGAAAGGCTTTGACGCCATACGGGATGATCGCGAAACCGCAGCCGTCTGAAGCAGTCGGGCGGTCTATACTGGCTGGCGGAACGAGGGGCAAGGGTGACAGCAGGATTTCCGAAAAGTGGTCACCGGTTTTCGGGTCAAAATCCTGCTCGTGGCAATAAGGCAGCATGCTTTGGTCACGTGTTGCAAGCCTCAATCCACCATCACAAGCCACGGCCACCGGCTCTGATAATCCTTGCACTTCTGGACAAAGAGATCGCGCAGGGGATTGTGCGGGTTTAGACGCAGAATGCCATTCCACATATCGTCATAACCGTCCGGGGCATAGACAGAACCGTTTTCAAGACTGATACCGAAGCGGGTACACAAAATCAGATAGCGATCGATGCCGTCTTCAACACGTTTGAGCGGTGGGCATGGAAACCCGAATTTTTCCCGATACCAGAGATGAACCCGGGCCTGATTTCTGATTTCAATCTTCTCTGCCCGGTCGCCAAGCTGTGCCTTTGCTTTTTGGATCAGGGCATCTTCCGCCGCCCATGAGAGATCGGTGTCATCGAAATAAAAGAGATCATAATCTTTGATGGCCCAATCCGGGTCTTTGCCGGTTTTGATATTCCATATCGTTTGCACGAGGCAGCCTGCCGTAAGGGTGGCCTGTGGGAGTTCAAGTGCAGAAAGCGCATCCAGAATCAGACGGTTCATTGCATTTCGTCTGACTGTCTCAATAAATTGTCCTTCAGAAAAATACATGAGTCGAAACCTCATTTGTTCTTTATATGTTCAGGTCTCTCGCCATTCCTGTCAACATGGTTCGGGGGTGTTTCGGGCCATGACGACGTGGCGCAACCGCAGGAAAATCCACAGCCATGCCAGACTGGAAGCGGCAGATTGCGTCTGCCTCTGGCGATTATCCTGGCGAAATTGATCGCTTGCTGTCGCAATTTTGCCAAATCGTGTTAAACACGGGAAAGGTTCCGGTTTTGCGTGTGTTTGAAACCGGTTAAATCCCGTTATTTGGAAAGCGCATGAACCGGACAGAAGAAAAATTGCTGGAACTCAATCAGCCCAGGCCCTGGTCCGGGGTGAATGCCTTTCGCACCGATCCGCTTCTGGTCGATCTGACGGCGGGGCTCAATCGCGGCCTGCGCGAGGATTACGATGCGCTTGGCCAGTATGTAACCTCAATGGAGGCGCAGGAACTGGCGCGGATGGCCAATCAGAACCCGCCGCAACTGCGCACCCACGGGCCGCGCGGCGAGCGGCTGGATATGGTGGAATTTCATCCGGCCTGGCACGCATTGATGCGTCGCTCCATGGCCAACGGGCTGCACAGTGCGGTCTGGGAACATCAGCCGGACATTCGTGGGCAGGAGCATCGTGCGCGCGCCGTGCGCTTTTATCTCACCGCCCAGCTCGAATGCGGCCATTTGTGCCCGCTGACCATGACCAGCGCCTCGGTGGCAGCCCTGATGGCCGCGCCCCGGGTGCAGAAGGAATGGGCGCCGAAGATTCTTTCGCGCAAATATGACAGTTCCAACCGTCCGGCCATGCAAAAGACGGCGGTAACGCTCGGCATGGGCATGACG
The DNA here is from genome assembly GCF_023700755.1 of Allorhizobium sonneratiae. Taxonomy (GTDB): domain Bacteria; phylum Pseudomonadota; class Alphaproteobacteria; order Rhizobiales; family Rhizobiaceae; genus Allorhizobium; species Allorhizobium sonneratiae. The sequence continues at coordinate 440,770 of NZ_JAMKOJ010000003.1, forward strand.
GAAAAACAGGGCGGCACCGATGTGCGCGCCAATCTCTCGACGGCAACAAGGGCGGGCGAGGGCATTTATCGGCTTTCCGGCCATAAATGGTTCATGTCCGCGCCGATGAGCGACGGTTTTCTGATGTTGGCGCAGATGCAGGAGGGCATGGGCTGCTTTCTCGTGCCGCGTCTGCTGGAGGATGGCAGCGGCAACGGGCTGAGGTTTCAGCGGCTGAAAGACAAGATCGGCAACCGCTCCAATGCCTCTTCCGAGGTGGAATTTACCGATGCCTTCGGTTTTCTGATCGGTGATCCCGGTGCCGGCATCCGCACTATACTGGAAATGGTGACGTTGACGCGGCTTGATTGCGCGCTGGCGTCTGCCGGCATCATGCGCGCCTCGATGGCGGAGGCCGTGCATCATCTGCGTGGCCGTGTCGTCTTCGACAAGAAGCTGATCGACCAGCCGATCATGATCCGGGTGCTGGCCGATATGGCGCTCGACGTGGCGGCTGCGACCGCGCTGACCTTCCGGCTGGCCGAAGCCTTCGACCGCGCCGGTGACAGTGCGGCTGATGCCGCTTATGCCCGGGTGATGACGCCCGTGGTGAAATACTGGGTCTGCAAGATGGCCCCGCCGCTGATCTATGAGGCGATGGAATCGATCGGCGGCAGTGGTTATGTCGAAGAGCGCGCCATTGCCCGCCATTATCGCGAGGCCCCGGTCAATGCCATCTGGGAAGGCTCCGGCAATGTCATGGCGCTCGATGTGCTGCGGGTGCTGTCGCGCGGGCGCGACCTGTTCGATATGGTCTTTGCCGAACTGGAGCGCGATCTCGGACCCTCCGGCCGCAAGACCATTGAAGTTCTGCGCGCCGCCATGGCGCTCTGCGAGCGCGATGAGGGCGCCGCCCGCCTGCTGGTCGAGCAGATGGCGCTTGCCGCCGCCGCTGCCGAGCTTTACCGCATGGGTGCAGGCAAGATTGCCGACGCCTTTCTCGAAACCCGCCTTACCGGTGGCTGGCGTAACACTTACGGCGTGCTCGATGCCCGTTTCGATGGCCGCTATCTGATCGATCTGCTCTATCCGCCGGTAGATTGATCAGGCAGGTCTGTCTCTTTGGGGTGTCCATGGGGGCACCAAAAGTCTTCCAAAGTTTTGACGTAAGGCTCGGCAATGTCCCGAGCATCTAGAGCACCGTGCGATCAATATGACGCATTCTGCCGCAATGAATTTATGGGCTGATCAAGATTTTTGCCGAAGGGCATACCGCTTGGTACGTGCGAGGGAAAAATCTTGATCAGGACGTAAAGACATGCGGCCCTTCGGGTTTGCTGAAACTTGCCCCCCACTGCGTTAGATGGCTTGCCCGATGACATAGCATCGCGCTGCGCCATCCGCCTTGTGGGACGGCAAGTTTGAGCAAACAGAATGCATCATATTGATCGCACGATGCTCTAACCACGTCTATTTTATCAAGACACGGCAGATCCTCGGGACGGGACCGAGGATGACGGCAGGTTTTGCCGGAGATTGATTGATCAAACGAAAAAGGCCGCCCAAAAGGCGGCCTTTCCTTATTCCGTAGCAGCAATCGGCTTATTCAGCGTCACCTTCGGCGGCAGCAGCCTTTTTCTTCGGCGCAGCTTTCTTCTTCGGAGCCGGAGCCTCTTCGCTGGCGGCTTCTGCCTTGGCGTCGTCTTCGTCCTCGGCCATCAGCTCGTCCTTGGTGACGGTCTTGTCGGTGACGCTGACTTCGCCGATCAGCTTGTCCATGACCTTTTCTTCAAAGATCGGGGCGCGCAGCGATGCGGATGCACCGGGCGTGTTGCGGAAGAAGTTGATGATTTCGCGCTCCTGACCGGGGAACTGCTGCAGCTGGGCGTAAAGCGCACGCTGCATTTCTTCTTCGGTCACGTCGATGCCAGCCTTCTCGCCGATTTCGGAAAGAACCAGACCAAGGCGAACGCGGCGTTCGGCCAGCTTGCGATAGTCTTCGCGGGCCTTTTCTTCGGTGGTGTCTTCGTCTTCGAAGGTCTTGCCCGACTGCTGCAGATCGGTGTTGATCTGACGCCAGATGTTTTCAAACTCGGCATCGACCAGACCCTGCGGCGCGTCGAACTTGTACATTTCGTCGAGCTGGTCGAGAATCTGACGCTTCACCTTCTGACGGGTGACATTGCCATACTGGCCTTCGATCTGGCCGCGGACGATTTCCTTCAGCTTGTCAGCCGATTCGAGGCCAAGCTTTTCGGCCAACTCGTCATTGATTTCCACCGGAGCCGCAGCGGCGACGTCCTTCACGGTGATGTCGAAGGTGGCGTCCTTGCCAGCAAGATTTGCTGCCGGATAATCAGCCGGGAAGGTGACGGTGATCACCTTTTCGTCGCCAGCCTTGACGCCGACGAGCTGGTCTTCAAAGCCGGGGATGAAGCGGTTGGAACCGATCACCAGTTCGGCATCCTCGTCCTTGCCGCCGTCGAAGGCAACGCCATCGACCTTGCCGAGATAATCCATGGTGACGCGGTCGCCGTTTTCGGCAGCGCCTTCCTTGGTTTCGTAGGAACGGGCGCTTTCGGCGATCTTGAGGATCTGTTCGTTGACTTCGTCTTCGGAGACCTCGACCACTTCACGGGTCACCTTGATGCCATCGACCGGCTTCAGTTCGATGGCCGGGATGATTTCATAGGTGAGGGTGAATTCGAGATCCTTTTCAGCGGACAGGATCTTTTCGGCTTCCGCTTCGTCCTCGGTCATGGCGACCTGCGGCTGGGTGGCGGATTTTTCGCCGCGCTCGGACAGGATCGAGGCCGGACGGTCGCGAACGATTTCGTTGACCAGCTCGGCCATGACCGATTTGCCATACATCTTCTTCAGATGGTTGGCAGGTACCTTGCCGGGGCGGAAACCGTTGATGCGGACCTTGTCCTTGACTTCGGTGAGGCGCTCATTCATCCGCGCTTCCATATCGGCAGCCGAGATGATGACCTTGAGTTCGCGCTTCAGCCCTTCAGAGAGCGTTTCGATAACCTGCATGTCTTAACCTTCATGTCGTGGCGGCCGTGCTCTGACAGCCGTTGGTTTTTATTGAGCACGTCGCCGGAACTCTTTCCGGACGTGGTCCTGTCGCAATTCCTGTGCAGCGCGCTGCTTCTTCGGGCAAATCAGCGCTATCGCTTCCGGCCAGGCACGTCTTCTCGTCCGCTGCGATGCCGCGCGAAAAAATCCTGGTGCGGGTAGAGAGACTTGAACTCCCACGCCTTGCGGCACCAGAACCTAAATCTGGCGTGTCTACCAATTTCACCATACCCGCTCTCCTCACAAGGCGACGATGCATATCTGCATCACCTCGCCGGAGCGCGCGTCTCTATATCACCCGTTTTTCATCACGCAAAGGAAAAATGACAATTTCCCGTCTCTGCTGCCGGTAAGGAGCTGGATCGTCGACAATGCTTAAAATTCAGGCGCAGTAAAGACGGGTCGGTCTTTCACCAGCAGTTGGCGGATTTGTGCCTTGCCCTGAGGTGAAACAGTCACGATCAGGCTGAGAGAGCCGTCTGCAAGGGCGGCTCCAAGCTCTGTTCCCAGGTTTTCCGGTACGTACACCTTTTCGATGCCATAGCGGATTGCAAGATGTTCACTCTGCGACGGGTTGTCCGGCATGGCCAGCGGCTCGCTTTTCAGGATGACGCTGCCAGTTTCAGCCGTCATCGGCGCAAAGGAGGCTTCGCTGATACTGGCGGCGCCATTGGGATCGGGGAAAATCCGCAGATAAAGGGGGCGGAACTCCCCCTGTTTGGGCCAGGTGCCGGTGATACGATCGATGGCGACATGCGAGATGGGCGTGGTGATCCGTAAATAATGACCCAGAAGCAGGCTGCGCGGGTCTTGCGCAAAGACCTTCAGGCGGAGTTCCGCGCCATCGTGGAGAGCGTTGGAGTGGTCTGAGAGGAGATAACCGATGGTGAACGTTTGCAGCGCGCTGATGAGGATGGCAGCGCAAACGCCATGCAGCAGACGGTTAGTCATGGTCGCCTCTGCGGTTGAAAAGAGGGATCTTCGGCCTTGATCCTCCGGCTTTCGGCACAGGCTTCATCAGGATTTCCACCCGCCTGACGCCGATGGCCAGAAGTGCGATGATAATGCCGCCAATCAGAAAGAAGCCGGAGGTGCCCAGCATGGAATCAACGGTAATAAGCGACAGATAGAGGGTCTCCCCGGCAAAGCCGAGATAGGCAAGGCTGCGGATAGCGCCATCCTCACGCCCTCGAAGGGCAAGGGCAATCACGGTAAGGGCCACGGTTGCCGCTGCCGTCAGCGCCAGGCCGGCCCCGGATGGATAAAGATGATGCAGGATGACAAGGCCGCTGAAGCCGACGATCAGGCTCCAGAGCCCGATTATACGGCTGAGCGGGCCGAGCGCTGTGGTCAAGGAGAGCAGGGCGAAGAAACCGGCTCCGCCAGCGGCCATGCCGATTGCGAAGGCGGGTGATGGATAGAGGCTGTAAAGCCAGATCAGCCAGCCGGTCAGGACGGCCATGACGGCATGAAAAGCCGGATGAAACCGGGTCCACAGCGCGATTGCCAGAAGGGCGGCGGCAAGGGCTGGCGGCAGATAAAGCGTTTGCCATGCGGCTGAAAACTGCACCTGATCGAAGGCCTCGCCCAGCACGACAAAGGTAAGAAGTGCGGCAAAACCGACCATCGCGCCTGAGCGGAACACAAGGGCGGAGAGGCCGGCTGCGGCCAGCCAAAGCAGAAGAAAGTCCAGCCGCTCGCCAGAGAGGTTGTAAAGCTGCTCGACAAGCGCCAGACCCGCACCGAAAGCCGAGGCGCCCAGCACCAGAAAGGCATGACCCGCAGCCGGTCTGGCCCGGGCGAAAGACAGGGCCGCCATCCCATAAAAACCCCAGATCAAGACGAGGATAGCGATGATTTTCACCATGGCAGGGATAGCCTGCCAATTGGCGGCGATCAGCAGGAGCAGGGCAGCCGACAACAGCACGGCCGACAGCATCAGGAGAACCGCACCGAGGCTGAAGGTAGCTGGGCGGCTGTCATAGTCATCCAGCATGGCGGCAAGGGCGGCCTCGTCAATCAGGCCCATTCGCAGCCAGTGTTGCAGGTCTTTTTTCAAGCGGGCACGATACATTGTCTCTCCTGATCGTCAGGTGGTCTCGTCTGCCGCAATACCGAGGCTGCCGGTGCCGTGACTGCATGTCCGTTGCCTATCTGTAGGGCGTCTCTATGACAAAATAGGACGCGCACGCCGAAAGTCTCTAAAATCTGTCGCCCTCAAATGTCTGAAGGTAACGATAGTGACATAGTTGAAAACAAGAGCCAGAGCTGGTTGCGGTCGCAGTCAGGAGCCGAACTACGTGGCCTTTGCAATCAGTGCATGGCTCACATGCCAATATCGCACTGCACAAATCGCCGGAATGGCGCTATAACCTATCCAACAGCGAATGAGGAAACTCTTTCGCACTGGCGAAAGCCAAACGAGTTTCGATGCGCACTCTCCTCCTCCCAAATGCGCATCGATCGGGCTGACAAGCTCCTCCTCCCATTTGTCAGCCTCTCCTCAAAGCGCCCACCGGACCTCCTCCCCCGGTGGGCGTTTGAGTGTTTATATCCCCCTTGTCGTCATATGATGCTCATCATTGCGCTGCCTGATGTGCAAAGGCCGCGTCATAATGTGGTGTTGCATTGCAGCATCTCTGCTATCCCTGGGATGGCAACCTGTCGGCTGCAGGCTATTCGTCTCTCCAGTCAACCTATTCAATATAAAAGCTAATCTTTAAATCATGCGATGCTGGCCTGGATCATCATGATGTGTATGCTCATCCATGAGTTTTAAGGGGCGCGACTTGTTTGGTATGTGTGATTGTCATGTTGAATGGCTAGGCAGTATGCCTGAAAAATGACCAATTGGTTACATTCCAGTAAGGAGATATGCGTTGTGTGCATGGGTGCTGCGTTGGATTGGCGCTTCAATGATGGAAGGGCAGGGCTTATATTCTGGTCATGAAACGAGGGCTGGCGAGGTTGCCAGCACATTGCTGGAAAGAGGCATATCATGAACCTGACACGCAAGCTGAACAACTGGCGCAAGTATCGTCAGACCGTAAGTGAACTTGGCCGCATGAGCGACCGTGAACTGCGCGATCTCGGCATTGGCCGCGACGACATTCACAGCGTTGCCCGCAACGCCGTCAAGTTTGGTTGATTGTTCTGCGCCATTGGGCGCGAAGAATTGAGCCTGCTGCAAAACCTCCCGTAACGGGAGGTTTTTTGTTTATGGCCTGTTGAGCCTGCGGTATGGGTTAGATGTGAGCATGTCGCGTTTCATTGAATACAATGAAAGCAAGGCAGGCCGTGACCAGCTTAAAAAGCGCGCAATCATCAGAAAGGCGCGAGCGCCAATTATAGAAATTCGGTCAGCGTCTCGCGCGATTGCAGCGATGAGAATTCAATCGCCACACCCTCGAGGAAGTGACGGATAATCCGACCGCGCATATTGCCAAGACGGACATTGGTGCCGAGTGGCGGGCGGATATCAATATCGACTGCTGCGCCCGACAAAGACAGGTCGATGATCCGGCAGGGATATTTACGACCATCGTCGAGCATGAGTTCGCTGCGGTTGTTTCGCGGCGTCAAGCGGTCGTGACGGCGGTCTTCCGGCAGGCCGAGTTCATGCTTGTTGGCAATCCAGGTTAATTGTGCGGCAAGTTTTTCCCGCTTGCGCTCGGTGGCGACAATCGAGATGACGAAGCCGTCTTCCGTGGTTTTCACGACCGTGCCTTCGATCCGGCCAACATGGTCGATATAGGCAATGATCCGTTCGCCAGGCAGTGGACGGGCGGCGCAGATGAAGCGCACATCACCCGGCGACATATCCACGGTCATACACACATATTCGTCCTGGCTTGGTACCATCAGCCGCCCTTCCAGGCTTACCGACACACGCTGAAACGCCCTTTGATATTGCGGGCGCTGCGCATTGTTGCTGGGGGATGGTTGAAACGAATACATGCCTGTTTTTCTCTCGTGCACGTCAAGCCCTCGCGGGCATATCTTCAGGCTCGGGTAACATCATGCGCATTTGCGCAATCGACGCGATGCCAGAGGCCGTTCTTGTCTCCTCGTAGCCTTCGCCCACTGGCTTCAGCCCCGATGTCTTACAGCGCCATGCAACTGCTAAAACGCAGGAATGGCACTGTAAGCCTTCAACATTCAGCATGTTTTGCCCTGAACCCCTCCGGTTCGGGCGACTGCCCCGTCATTTTGTGCTTTGGCATCATGCGTTTTGTCAGACGCAGACAGGATGCTGTAACACGCTAAATCTGCTGTACAATTCCTTAAATCGACATTGATTTCAGGAATTATACCGTAGCGTCGGCCAAACCGCTGAGGCAAGCAAACGTGACGATGCATGTTAAAATATTAGACCCTAAGCCTTAACAGAATCTTGTTTTCCCCAGCCTGTAAGCAACAGGCCCTTAACAATAGTGGTTCTCACGCTCCGATCTCCCTGGAAAAGATCCGCCCGGCAGGAAAGAGGAGAGCTGCTCATAAACACGATCTAACATCGTCTGCTTTGATGCAATCTGAACCTGCCAGGCTCAAGCATCACGCACCAGGTCAGCCATTCCGGCACCCGGCGTTTTTAAAACGCCGGGTGCCGGATACTGTCAGCTTTCAATCCGGACGGAGAGCGACTTCTTGCCGTAGGTCGTCTTGATCTTGTGTCCATCCAGCACAACCTCATCGAAGCGGCCATGGAGATGATCTGCCGAGATCACAGTCAGCGTCATACCGGATTTGAGCTTTGCCTTGCCTTGCGTGAGGATCAGCTTGCCGCCTTCGATGTAGAGGCCCTTGGCGATCGTGAGTTCAGGATGCGTGCCTCCGTTGAGAGCAATCTCTGTCGTGGCCGTCTTGCGCTGTGTAACATTGCCGTCAATGGTCAGCCTGGGCGTGGCAATCACGGCCTTGCCGCCTGCCAGATAGAGATCGCCCTTGCCGAAGGCCGTTGCAGAGGCGGCAATCAGCGAACCGTCCTGCACAATTGTGCCGCCGGAATAGTGGTTCCTGCCGGACAGCGTCAATGCGCCCGAGCCCGCCTTGGTCAGCCGGCCTTTGCCCTTGATGTCGTTTTTCCATGTGTCGGCAGCATTGAACCCGCCTTTGGACGCATCCATGGTCACGGCGACATCGCCATCGAAGGCGCCATAACCATCGGCGGCGCGGAAGAGGTCGAGCCGGCCCCAGCCTTCGGCATCGTCATCGATCGGATAACCGGAAGCGATTTCCGTGGTTTTCAGCACCACCCGGCGCTGATCGGCGGTGAGATAGGGCAGGCGGGTTTCCAAAAGCACTTCCGCCCCCTTCGGGACGACGGGCCCCAGATCCCGCTTGCCGATCTGCGGATAACCATAGGTGAGGCGAGGCTCGAAAAAGCCTTTGTTCCAGGCATAATCGGCAAAAGGATCCTCTGATTTCGGCTGGGAATGGGCATAGGCGAGCAGCGCATTGAAGCTGTCCGTGTCGGTGGCCTTCATCAGATAGGTCTGGCTTTGATCATAGGCGTCTTGACGCAGCGCCGCATATTTTTCCCGGTTCAGGTTATAGGCGACGATGGCGGTGGCAAGAATGCGTCCGCCGATCACGTCGAAGGTCTGGTGCATGCCGGCGCGAATACGGTTTTCGCCGAGCAGGGCCGCGCGGGTCAGCATTTCCTGATAACGCTGCGGCACGAGATAACCCATCACCAGCGCATCCCGATAGGCTTCGGCGGTATGGCCGCTTGGAAAGGCGCCATCGGAAACCGGCTTCTTGCTTTCCGCAGGGACCAGTTGAGGCACGACGCGCACCTTATCGCTGGCACGGTAGGGCCGGGCGAATTTGTAATAACGCTTGGCCGGCTCGGTCGAACCATCGTCGCTGCCGGCCTCGATCAGATCGACGGCCTTGCCGAGATCGGCATTGGTCTTTGACCCCTCGCCACGATTATTGCCCTTGTCGTCATATTTTACCGTTACCGCATCGGCGGGCATGGAGGTGATGGTTGTTGTCTGATGCGCCCCTTTGCGCCAGGCATCGGCCAGCGGCCCCAGTCCGTTGGTGATCGAGACATTTTTGCCGCGTCGGTCATCGAGATAGGCCGCCAGATCGCGTTCCGGCGTCTGTTCATGGGTCACCTTGATGGAATAGGCGATGTTGCGGCGATGCAGGTCTGGATGTTTCTTCACCCCATCGGTGGCGCTGCCGGGAATGCCGTCCCAATCGGTTTTCTTCACCGCCGGGCAGCCATCCTTGGCGGGCGCGTCCTGATCGGCATCGACAAAGGGCGTGCGCGGTGTCCACAGGTCCAGAAAACCGGAAAGAACCCGCACGCCTGCATTGGTCTGCACTGTGGCATGGCAGGCATCGCCCCGCTGGTTGGTCGCGCCCGTATCGACATAGGCCGGAACCCCTTGAGGTGCTGGAGCCTGATCGGCATGGCCGATACCGCTCGGCTCTTGCGGCAGCTTCAGCTCGTCGGCCATGACGGGCGAGAGTGCCGTTGCCATCAGCAGCAAGGTGGTCAGGGAGAGGCGTCTCTTCATCGGTGCGGGTCCTCGTAATGGGGATTTCAGGTTGTGCTATCGTTCGTCAAATTGCCGAACCAATCAAGGGCAAATTTGTTACGGCATTTTCACGCCACCTATAGGGGGCGTGTGCTACAGTTTTCTCACAAGAAACCGCTCTTTTCTTTTTCCGCGTCATGGCGTTATGGTGAGAGAGGCAACGACAAGGATTGCGTGATGGATGAGAAGACGAAAGGCCCCTTTGACCCGGAAGGGCCAGATGAAGAGGAGCCTTTTCTGAAGGTCACCGAGCGTGGCGACCCGTCTCAGGAGCCGTTTTTCAATCTGCCAGGTGGCATAACGGTGATTCTGGTTGTGCTGCTGATCATCTATTCCGGCACAGGCTGGTTTCTCTCCGACGAAATTTCTGAATGGATCATGTCGGAATTCGGCTTTTCGCCGCTGCGCTATGTCTATTCCTTTGCCGATCAGGATTTTGCCTGGCTATGGACGCCGGTCACCTATTCGCTGCTGCATGGCAGTATCGAACATCTGGGCTTCAATGCTTTATGGCTGGCGGCCTTCGGCACGCCGGTCTGGCGTCGCATCGGTGCGTTCCGATTCGCGATTTTCTGGGTGGTGACGGCCGTTGCCAGCGCCTTTTTCCATGCGGCTCTCAATTGGGGAGACAGCAGCCTGCTGATCGGCGCTTCAGGGGTGATTTCCGGTCTGATGGGAGCCTGCTGCCGTTTCGTGTTCGGGCCGGGACGCATGGGCCTGATGCTGCGGGATACGGGCGAACTGGCGCCGCGTTTTAGCATTCTCGCGGCCCTTCAGCAAAAGACCGTCATCGTCTTCATCGTCATGTTCGTTTTTGCCAATGCCATCATCGCCTTTGGCGTGACGCTTGCGGGTGATCCCGGCGCTCCGATCGCCTGGGATGCGCATCTGGGCGGTTTTCTCGTCGGCTTTCTCGGTTTCGGCCTCTTCGATCCGGTCCGCGGCAAGGCATTGGAAACGCAGAGTTGACAGACGCGGTGGTGCGGTGATGTCGGGGCTGAATGGCCTCTCTCTTGAAATCACTCTCTTGAAAATTGTCAGATCCGGCCCAGACAAATATTGCGTTTCGGTAAAAACAGGCGCAGTCTTCACATATGAGTGATCGGAAGGGGGCACTCATGGCGTTATCCCCACGGAAAAAGCTGAGGAGGAGCTTATGTCTGTGACTGTGAAGACTATTCTGGCGGCCAAGGGTCGCAATGTCGTCACTGTCGGTCCGACGGTGACACTGGCCGATGCGGCAAAGATTTTGCATCAGAACAAGATCGGCGCCGTTGTCGTGGTGGGTATGGAAAACCGCATTCTCGGCATTTTTACCGAACGTGATCTTGCATCCGCCATTGGACGCATCGGGCCTGAAAGCCTGGAGCAGCCGGTGTCCAAAATCATGACAGCGAATGTCTATCGTTGCACCGAGGAAACCACGGTCAACGAATTGATGGAGATGATGAGCAGCCGCCGCTTCCGTCACGTTCCGGTTGAAAGCGATGGCAGATTGAGTGGCATCGTCTCCATCGGGGACGTTGTCAAACAGCGCATCCGCGAGGTTGAACTCGAAACCGAACAGATGAAAGCCTATATCGCTGGCTGATCTTTTCAGATGGATTAGAGCAATTCCAGCAAAAGTGTAACACGGTTTTGCGTCCGGAATTGTGTAAACTCAAAATCTTAGAGCGTTTTGGTGTTTCCGTGAAACACTGAAACGCTCTAGCTCAAAGCGATTATAGAGTTTCGGATAAAAACTTACAAAAATATAAAATTACAGATGTGTGCGTTTGAAAAAACGCACACATCTGTAAGGAATTTTGTTGCCGTTTTTGGCAGGAGAAACGAGATTGGATTTTCTCTGCCAAAATCGGCCCCGAATTTGGCAATACGTTATGTTGGCAACAGCCAGTTCAGCATGGCCTTCCAATCACTCATGCGCACCGGTGTTCCATGCGAACCGGTTAAAAACAGGGTGAAGCGGGCCGGATAACCGCTTTTATGCAGATGTTCATAAAAGCGGATCTGATTGCTGTCACGATAAACCTGGTCCTGGCTGCCATGGGTAAACCAGAGTCGCAGCTTGCTCTTGTAAGCCGCACTTTTGGCATAACCCGGATCTGTGGAACCGCCCAGAATGGCCATGCCGCTTAAAGCGTGCACGGCGGCCTTGTTGCGGGCGATGCCCCAGCAGATCGTGCTGCCCATGGAGGCACAGGCAATCACCACCGGGCGGCCTTTCGAGCGCAGGGATGATTGGTGGATCAGGGCGGCAATTACATCAGCGCCCTTCTGATCGAAGCTTTGAACCGTTGGCGTATAATAGACCCCGCCATTGCGGAGAATCAGATTTTTCAGCCGGTTGAAATTGCCGCCGAAGCGGATATCGCTGGAACCGAGATGGCGGTCTCCCCCGCGGCCATGGATGAAGATCACCGTGAAGGCTGCGCCATCGGCAGGCCCGGTGCGGGTGACAGCCAGCGGTGTACCATTAAGATCGAGCACTTCATCCTTTTGATAGCGCCTGACATCGAGATCGGTATACTCTTTGCGGACACGTAATTCGGGGACGAGATCGCGCTGTTTCAGATCGCGCTTGATAGAATAATCGATAATCTGGAAATCGCCACCATCATGGCTTTCGAGAACCGTTTGGCTGGAAAACAGCGCATCCTTGAAGGGCAGGAGATTGGCCGCCGAAACGGGCCATGCAAACAGGGAAAATGCTGTCAGCACGCCTCTCAGGCTGAAATGAACTGTGGACATCTTCATGACGATGGGCACTCCCTGCTGCCTGAGCCTTGCCACGGAATGGCAGGAAACGCAAAGCTTTCATCAACTGTCCTCACAGGGGATGTGTTTGACTGGATGGTGCAAATTTCTGTTTTCGCATCGGATTTTTAACGAGGTCGCTTGCCGGAGAATTGCCTGTTGCTGGGCAATCCCCGTTGATATTACGGGGATGCCGGTCCTTACAGCCCTCTTTGCAGGGGGCGAAGGTCTCTTGCATGATTGCAAGCTGTCGCGCTAATGAAGTGAACAAACAGGAAACCAGGGCATCGGACCGAAACGTGGGGGCTGGTTTTCGGATAAACCCGATACTCCCAGATCGAAACTCTGGCTTTGAGGATTCGATACCGAACGCCCGCCGACGAAACCGGATCACAGAACGATATCATGGACAATAACAACGATCTCTTCGCCGAACTTCCCTTGAGCGCCCCGGCAAAAGCGGAGCAAAAGCCAAAACCGGCAGTGGCGCAGGCGGCCTCCACGCCTGCCAATACGGAAGAGTATGGTGCGTCCTCCATTCGTGTTCTGGAAGGGCTGGAGCCGGTACGGATGCGCCCCGGCATGTATATCGGCGGCACGGATGAAAAGGCGCTGCACCATCTCTTTGCCGAGGTCATCGATAATTCGATGGACGAGGCCGTGGCAGGCCATGCCAACTTTATCGAGGTCTATCTGGATGCGGAAGGCTTTCTGACCGTCACGGACAATGGTCGCGGCATCCCCGTTGAAAACCATCCGCAGGTGCCGGGCAAATCCACGCTCGAAGTCATCATGACCAAGCTGCATGCGGGCGGCAAGTTTGATGGCAAGGCCTATGAAACCTCCGGCGGCCTGCATGGCGTCGGTGTCTCCGTGGTCAATGCGCTGTCCGACAGTCTCGAGGTCGAGGTGGCGCGCAATCGCAAGCTCTACCGCCAGCGCTTCTCCCGCGGCGTGCCGCAGGGCGGGCTGGAAGAGCTGGGCGATGTGCACAACCGGCGTGGAACGCGGGTGCGTTTTCATCCCGATCCGCAGATTTTCGGACCCCATGCCAAATTCGATCCAGGCCGGATTTTCCGCATGGCCCGCTCCAAGGCCTATCTGTTCGGTGGCGTTGAAATCCGCTGGGCCTGCGATCCTGCCATTCTGCCGCCGGGCGGTGAGGTGCCGGAGAAGGCGGTGTTCCATTTTCCCGGTGGCTTGAAGGATTATCTGGCGGCAACGCTCGGCAAGGAGTTTACCGTCACCCGTGAAATCTTCGCCGGCAAGAGTGAGAAGACCGGCGGCCATGGCGCGCTGGAATGGGCGATCACCTGGTATGGCGGCGATCCGGCCCTGCATTCTTATTGCAATACCATTCCAACCCCCGAAGGCGGCACCCATGAGGCCGGTCTGCGCATTGCGCTGACCAAGGGGCTGAAAAACTATGCCGAGCTGACGCAGAACAAGCGTGCCCAGCAGATCAGCACCGAGGATGTGATGATCTCGGCGGTCGGCATGTTGTCCGTTTTCATCCGTGAACCGGAATTTGTCGGCCAGACCAAGGACAAGCTGGCAACGGTGGAGGCCCAACGCATTGTCGAAACCGCGCTGCGCGATCCTTTCGACCATTATCTCGCCGACAATCCGGCGGAAGCGGCCAAGCTGCTCGATTGGGTGATCGAACGCGCCGAAGAGCGGCTGCGGCGACGCAAGGAAAAGGAAGTCAACCGCAAGACCGCCGTACGCAAGCTGCGCCTGCCCGGCAAGCTGGCAGACTGCTCACAGAGCACGGCAGAAGGCGCAGAGCTTTTTATCGTGGAAGGCGATTCGGCTGGCGGTTCGGCAAAGCAGGCGCGCAACCGCGCCAATCAGGCCATTCTGCCATTGCGCGGCAAGATTTTGAACGTCGCCAGCGCCGGACGGGAAAAGCTGATGGCCAATCAGCAGATCGCCGATCTCATCCAGGCGCTCGGCTGCGGCACGCGCACCAAATATCGCGATGAAGACCTGCGTTACGAGCGCATCATCATCATGACCGATGCCGATGTCGATGGCGCCCATATCGCCTCGCTGCTGATCACCTTCTTCTATCAGGAAATGCCGGAGCTTATTCGCGGCAACCATCTCTATCTCGCCGTGCCGCCGCTTTACGTGCTGCGGCAGGGGGCAAAAACCGTCTATGCCCGTGACGATGCGCACCGCGCCGAGCTGATGGAAACGGTCTTCAAGGGCAAGAAGGTGGAAGTCGGTCGCTTCAAAGGTCTGGGTGAAATGATGCCGCAGCAGCTCAAGGAAACCACCATGGACCCGGCGAAGCGCACCCTGCTCAGGGTGGCGATCGATGATGCCGATTTTGAAGGCACGCGCGATGCCGTGGATGCGCTGATGGGCACCAAGCCGGAAGCGCGCTTCCGTTTCATTCAGGATCGCGCCGCCTTCGCCGATAATCTAGATATCTGATAGATGTTCAGATCATCACCGCTCAAAAAAACACCCCGGACACCGAAAGGTATCCGGGGTGTTTGTCAATTCCGGGATGATGGATCAGGCAGCGGCGGTCTGGGCAGCCTTGGTTGCCTTGGCAACCGGAGCCTCATAAGGCTTGTAGACGCTCTTTGCGAGATCGGCATACATTTCGCTCATCTTCGTGGCTTCCGACACGAAGGATTCATAGGAGGTCTTGGCATATTTGGTCTGCAGCTCCATCACAGCTTCAAAGCTGCGGGCGCCCGTCAGAGCTTCCATGTGGCTGACCATATCCTGAAAGGACTTCTTGGAATAATCGGAAGCTTCAGCGGCAATAGACTGAAAGCCCTTCGCGGCCTCGGCGTAGTTCTTGACCATCGCGTCCATGGCTTCCTTGCCCTTCTTGTTGGCTTCTTCAAAATTGAACATGAGAGCACTCCTTTCCTCATCTCTTCGGGGAGCTTAGAGCAGAGTCTCAATTAAGGTCAAGCGAATTTGTGCGGTGCGGAAACCCTCAATGATTGCATTTTTATGACAAAGGCGGCGTCCTGTGTCAGGAAACGCCGCCTATATCATTCAATAGAAAAGGATATATCAGTCTGGCCGCCGGTTGGCGATCAAAGATCCTCGCCGAGAATTGCCATGGAAAAATTATAGGAGAGGTCACCATCTTCCTCGTCCTTGAAGACGACGCCGAGAAACTCGTCACCGGAATAGACTTCGGCGGAATCGTCCTTGCGCGGACGCGCCTTGACGGTCATCGAAGGATTGAAGATGCGCTTGAAATAGGCGTCCAGTTTCTTGATTTCGTCAGCTTTCACAAAGATCTCCATGCTGCGTCTGAGGGGCAGGGCCATTCTGGGGGCACCCGGCCTTTGGGAGGTTCGCCGAACCCCTTGCGTTCAAGGGTCCGGCGTGCGGATGGGCTGCTTTTGGCATGGCACGCTTGGGCCTGTAAAGCAAAAGGGCCGGATCATCCGTCGCTATCCTCTAGCAAAAATGTGAGGAAGGATGATCAGATGCCCTCGGCCACCATCTGGTTCATCGAGCGGGCAGGTTCGGCGCATCCAGCTTCACCGACCACTTTTGCCGGAACGCCGGCGACGGTGACACCGCAGGGCACAGGTTTCAGCACCACAGACCCCGCTGCCACGCGGGAGCAGCAGCCGACTTCGATATTGCCCAGCACCTTGGCGCCAGCACCGATCAGCACACCATCGCCGATCTTCGGATGGCGGTCTGCGCCTTCCTTGCCGGTGCCGCCCAGTGTAACGCCGTGCAGGATAGAGACATTGTCGCCGATCCGGGCCGTTTCGCCAACGACAAGGCCCGTTGCATGGTCGAGGAAAATGCCGCGGCCAACCCGCGCTGCCGGGTTGATATCCGTCTGGAACACGCTGGAGGAACGGCTTTGCAGGTAAAGGGCGAAATCCTTGCGGCCCCTGTTCCACAGCCAATGCGCCAGTCGGTGGGTCTGGATGGCGTGAAAGCCCTTGAAATAGAGCACCGGCTCGATAAAGCGGGTGCAGGCGGCGTCACGGTCATAATAGGCCTGAATGTCGACGCGAATGATCGTGCCCCATTCCGGCCAGTCGCGCAGCATTTCCTCAAACGTCTGACGCAACAGCACCGACTGCATGTCCGGATGATCCAGCCGTTCACAGATGCGGTAGATCACGCTCTCCTCAAGCGAACGGTGGTTGAGCACCGTGGAATAGAGAAAAGCGGCCAGCAACGGATCGTGATCGGCAGCCGCGCGCGCTTCCTGGCGCAGGCTGTCCCAGATCGGGTCCATCGGCTTGACCAGCTCACGTGAAAGATCGTGTGAAGCCAGATCGTGTTTGACAGCCATGGCAGTCTCCTCGTGATGTTGAGACTTATTATAGAGTGCCTGTGCTCATGAAACCAGAGGTCGGAGAAAAAAGCCGTCCCTCATGCCTTAAAAAGCGTGATAAAATTCCAGCACCGCTTTTTTGAACACCCTGTCGCCAACGGCCAGCATATGGTCGCGGTTTGGAATGTCGAGTGCCGTCGCCATGGGCATGAGGCTGGCAAGTTCCTGTGCCGATCCGGCGATATCGTCCTTGGTGCCGACCCCGATCAGCGTCGGCA
Organism: Allorhizobium sonneratiae; assembly: GCF_023700755.1. Lineage (GTDB taxonomy): Bacteria > Pseudomonadota > Alphaproteobacteria > Rhizobiales > Rhizobiaceae > Allorhizobium > Allorhizobium sonneratiae. Next base: position 457,701 of record NZ_JAMKOJ010000003.1, read on the forward strand.
CATCGACTTTGGCGATCTCGTCGCGTCTGACAAGGTCGCGCGAGGTTCTGATGCAGGCGGCGAGCGCCAGCCGGTCGCTTTTCGTCTGCTCGGCAAAGGCGCGGAACATGCGCCCCTTTTCATGCGTGACATCATCTAGCGAAGGTGCAAGCAGCGCATCGGCAATCGGATCCCAGTCGCCCACGCCATCGCACATGCCGATGCCGAGCCCGCCGAACACCAGCGAGCGCAGACGATGCGGATCGGATAGCGCCAGAAAGGCGGAAATGCGCGCACCCATGGAATAGCCCATCACATGGGCCTCAGGAATGCCGAGATGATCAAGGAGCGCGACCGCATCGGCTGCCATGGCGTGCGGATGATAAAGCTCCGGGTCATGCGGCTTGTCGCTTTGCCCATGGCCGCGATTGTCGAGCGCAATGACGCGGTAACCGGCATCGCCCAGTGTTTTCAGCCAGCCGGGATGCACCCAGTTGACCAGAGCGCTGGAAGCAAAGCCGTGGATGAGCAGCACCGGCGGGCCTGCGGGATCGCCTTCATCGAAATAGGCAATCTCCAGACCATCGTGACGGAAACGGGAAAAGGCCGGAGCGTTGAGATCCATGAAGTCACCTGGCTTTATCGAACATCAAATCTTGTGTGTGTCCCTTAACCTTCCGGTGCGGGCTTGTGAAGGGCAGGATTTATGAAGGCAGGTTTGCGGCCTGGTTCCATCCGGGGATGAGAACGGGGAAAATTCAATCGCCGCACTTGGCAAATGCTCTACACATTTCCTCCAAAGGGGGATAATGTCCGGCCCCAATGAGACAGGAAATGCCTTGATTGCGCGTGGAAATGTCTCGATTGTGATAACGCATGGTCTCCGATCTGCCGTAAGAGCAGAAAAGAGCCAAGGAAAATTCGGAGCAGAAACATGGCCGGTCATACCATTCCCCATTTCCAGAATGACGGCGGACATCAGGCGATCGAGATCGGCGTGAAGGAATTCATGTGCACGGGCGCATCCGTTCCTTACGATCATCCGCATATCTTCATCGATCTCGGTCATGATGTGGAAAAGGTCTGCCCTTATTGCTCGACGCTTTATCGCTATAATCCGAACCTGAAGGCGACAGAAACCAACCCGCCCGGCTGTGTTTTCCATGTCAAGGCTGCCTGACAGAACGGCGGTTTCCCATGCAAACCAGCCGCGTGGCTATCGTTGGCGGTGGCATTGCCGGTCTTTGCACGGCATTGAGCTGTGCACACCATGGTATATCCAGCACAGTCTATGAAAAAAGCCCCCAGCTGGAAGAGGTGGGGGCGGGATTGCAACTGTCGCCGAATGCGACGGCCATTCTGAAAGAACTGGGCGTTCTCGACAGCATCAGCCGCAATTGGCTGGAGCCACAGACCGTGGCGCTGGCTTCTGGCACGACGTTGAAAACGCTTGCCTCCATTCCGGTTGAAAGCCACGCGCGCAGCCGCTGGGGTGCGCCCTATGCGGTCCTGCACCGGGCCACATTACAGCAGGCCTTGCTCAATGCGGTTCTGACCAATCCATTGATCCGTCTGGTTCTGGGCCAGCGGGTGGAAAGTCCCGATGCGCAGATCCTGCGCGATGAGCCGTCGGGAGAGCGTCCGCCGCTGCTGATCGCCGCAGATGGTGTCTGGTCACGGTTGCGCAACTACGTGTCCGGCGGGCCGGATGTGGTCTTTACCGGCAATATTGCCTGGCGTTTCACCATGCCATGCAGCGCCGCACCGGATTTTATCGACTGCAGCCGTGTGACAGCCTATCTTGGCTCCAGCGCCCATATGGTCGTTTATCCGCTGAAGGAGATGGACAGCATCAATATCGTGGCCATTGCCGCAGGCGTCGACCCCGGCGAAGGTTGGGCCGCGCGTTCGGATGAGAGCCAGCAAAGTCTTTTTGCCAAGGCCTTTTCCTCATGGAATCCTGAAATCCGGGCGCTGCTTGACGCAAGGACTGCCACGGCGACCTTCTGGCCGCTGTTTGAGGCGGGTGTCGGCCGCTGGCACAATGAGCGCGATCTGCTGCTGATCGGCGATGCCGCTCATGCCATGATGCCCTTTTCCGCGCAGGGGGCCGCCATGGCCATCGAAGATGCCTATGAGCTGGGCAATCTTGTCGCCCGCCTTCCGGTGCCAGAGGTGCTGGTTCGTTTTGAAGCCATACGGCAGGAGCGAATCAGAAAGGTGCGCCATCGCGGCGTGCTGAACAAGTTTGCCTATCATGCTCAGGGACCGGTTCGTCTCGGTCGTGACATGGTGCTGTCGCTGCGCTCGGGCGACAGTTTTGCCCGTGATCTCGACTGGCTTTACGGCTATCGCGCCTCGGCATGAGTTGAAAGAGCGAGCGGTACAAGGGTCTCAGACCATCACCGATCGATCATGATCACCGGCAGCCCGAGATGGCGGGCGGCGGAAATCTTGCCATAACCGGCGCTGCCGCCGGAATTGCGACAGACGATATGGGTGATGGCGTGATCGGCCAGAAGCTGGCACTCGGCCTCAGTATCGGCTGTGGCCTTGCCGATGATCAGGGCGTGATCGGCAAAGGGCAGGGCATGGGCTGGCGGATCGACCATGCGGATCAGGAAGAAACAATCGTTTCTTGCGGCAAAGGGGGCGATATGCTGGCGTCCCAGCGCCAGGAAGACGCGGGCCTTGTGCGGCAATGCGGCGGCAGCCTCCGCTTCATCGGCGACGCTCTGCCACTGATCGTCTTCGACGGCGCGCCATGCTGGTCGCGTGAGCACCGTGAGCGGAATGCCTGCGTTCTGACAGGCGATTGCCGCATTCCTGGATATATTCCGGGCAAAGGGATGGGTGGCGTCATAGACGGCCTCGATCCCTTCACGGATGAGATAGGCGGTGAGCCCTTCGACGCCACCGAAACCGCCCATGCGGACCCTGCCCGGCAGATCGGCGGGATGGGCGGTGCGCCCGGCAAGCGCGGTGATGATCTCAGCCTCCCCCTCAGCCACCAGACGTATTGCCAGCGCTGCAGCCTCAGCCGTGCCGCCAAGAATGAGGATGCGTCTAACCGGCCCGGGCAAGAATTTCCCCCTCCCGGTCGGTGATGATCACATCCACGGCAATCTTGGCATCGCCAAGCGTTGCAAGGGCGGTGTCGCGGGCGCGCCTGGCAATGGTTTGTGGCAGATCGACATGATTGTCTTTTGCCAGTTCCAGAATTTCCAATGCCGTATTGGCGGCCAGGATGCGTGCCTCAAGCGTTTTCGTCAGGTTCTGTGGCGGAAAAAGGCCGAGCAGAAAAGCAGGATCGACCTGACTGCGGCCGGAATGGAGATCAAGTGCACCCTGTGCCAGCTTGGTCATCTTGGCAAAGCCGCCGGCAATCGTCAGGCGCGGCACAGGATAGCGCCGCAGATATTTGAGCAGCCCTCCAGCGAAATCACCCATATCCAGCAGTGCCTCTTCCGGCAGGCCATAAAGGTTCTGCGCCGCCTTTTCAGAGGTTGACCCGGTTGCGCCCAAAACATGCGGCAGACCCATGGCACGGGCCACATCAATGCCGCGATGGATCGAATGGATCCAGGCGGCGCAGGAAAAGGGGTGAACAATGCCGGTGGTACCAAGGATGGAGAGGCCGCCGACAATACCGAGACGGGGGTTCCAGGTTTTTTCAGCGATTTTTTCGCCACCGGGAATGGCGAGTGTGATCTCGATATCCGGTGAAAAGCCATGGAGCCGGGCAAGCTCTTCCACCTCTGCCGTCATCATCTGCCGGGGCATGGGATTGATCGCCGCTTCGCCGATGGCAAGCGGAAGACCGGGACGGGTGACGATGCCCACACCTTCGCCTGCGCAAAACCGGATGCCGCTGCCTGCTGATAGAAAGCGTAAGCTTGCAATGACCATTGCCCCATGGGTGACATCGGGATCGTCGCCAGCATCCTTGATGATCCCGGCAAAGGCGCCAGCTGCATCCAGCCCCTCCCTGGCCAGACAGAAGGCTGGCTCCTGCCCGCCCGGCAGGCGAATGGAGACAGGATCGGGAAAGGCGCCGCTGATGAGCGCCGTCAGGGCTGCCTTGGTCGCGGCTGTCGCACAGGCACCCGTGGTCCAGCCGGTGCGCAAGGGACCTTCCGGCTTGCGCAAACTGCCGGTCGATGACGTGGAGGGCGATGGTGTATGATTGGGGCTCATGGGGAGGTTATAAAGCGCGCCAGCAAAAGTGGGAACCGGTTTTGCGCCCGGGCGCGCGCCAAGAAACAAGCGCCAGCAAAAGTGGGAACCGGTTTTGCGCCTTTCCCGATGGCACACCGGTATTCACTTTCTTCAGAATAATGTTCTTATCTTATAAGACGCTGTACCCTAAAATAAAAAGGATACAACCTAAAGCTTTGTCACATAAAAAGACATGTTTCTTATTTTACGAGCTTTGGTTACAGGGTATTTACGGCCATTCGGTTAGAGTCCAGAGAAAGATGTCTGAATGCTCGTGCTGCGATCCAAACGGAAGCTTCCGCCGAGTTCGGATAAATTGCGGCATCAACAAAAGGCAGCCGCACACAAGCATGAGCGAAATGAATATCTCAGTGCACGAGCACTGAAGAGAAACATTCAAAAACTCCGGGTTCATCCGGATGAAATACAGTCTAAAGCGTTCCTGGTGTTCTTTGAGATAGGCACGGCGCTTTAAAAATGAGATGTGCTTTCAATTATGCCGCAAGCGGCAGAAAACAGTGCAGTCGGATCACGAGAAGGTCGCCACGGTCTTAAAAACTGTTGCACTTGTTTGCGAAAGCGCTGACCTCGTGGTTCGATCAGGGTATTGGCGTTCATTTGCTGCATGCAGATCAGCAGATGCGACGATCAAAACGATAGACAGCGTGGGATTGCTGTCAGGACAAGGGTCATGGGCCAGCTTTTTTATATTCCGACATTGATGGTTTGCGATGTGGCGTGCTGGGCTCTCATTGGCACATTAATGCTGGTGAACTGGTTGCAGGATCGGGATAATCTGGAACTGCGGCTGTGGAGCATCGGCTGCTTGCTTGGTGCTTTCGGCCTGGGTCTGTTAAGCCTGCGCAACGGCATTCTGGCGGATGTCTGGGCCGTTGGGTTCGGCAATGGCATCATGCTTTCTGGGCTGGGTTTTCTCGCCATCGGCTTCCGGGTGTTCGACGGGCGCAATCCCTGCCATGGACAATTGCAGACTGGCGCTGCCATCTGGATGGGTTTTTATCTGTTGTGCCCTGGCTTTGACGAAAATATCGACTGGCGCATTATTCTGATTTCCGTGATCATGGGTTATCTGGCCTATGACATGGCCAGAATCATCTGGGCCGGTCGCCGGGAAGAGCCTCTGCCATCGCGCAAGATCATGTGCGCCGTTCTGTGGCTTGTCGTGCTGGTCATGGCGCTTCGCATTCCTTTGGCCATTCTCTGGCCGGTGAGTGAACATACCGCTCCCGGAAAGGACAATTGGAACGGCCTCCTGACCTATGTGATCTTTTCCTTGACCCTGTTTTTTGGGCTGTGCCTGTTTTCTATCAGCCGTGAACGCATGGTGGTGCGTTATAAAAAGGCTGCCGATACCGATGCCCTGACCGGGATTTTCAATCGCCGCGCCTTTTATCGCATCGTCGGCGACAGGATTCACCGGCATACAGGCGCGGTTGCGGTGATCGATCTCGATCATTTCAAGCAGATCAACGACCGCTATGGTCATGGCGGCGGTGATATGGTTCTGTGCAGTTTCACCGGCACGGTTTCGGCGCTTCTGGGGCGGGATGCCGTGTTTGGCCGGCTCGGCGGCGAGGAATTCGTCCTCTATCTGCCTGAGCTTTCCCCTTCCGAAGCCTTTTCCTTCTGCGATGAATTGCGCAGGCTGATTGCCGAACGGCCGGTGCCTTGGCAGGGCCAGCAGATTTTTCTGACAGCCAGCATCGGTCTGGCCGAAGTGGACAAGGCAGCTCAGGATGTCGAAGTCCTGATCCAGAAGGCTGATATCGGCGTCTATACCGCCAAACAGCAGGGGCGAAACCGCACGGTTCTCATACCCGGCACATCTGAGGCATCGTCTGCACCAGCGTCCTTTACCGGTGAAAGCGGTTTTTCACTGACCTCGGCATTGACGACGCCCTTTGCATCATGAAACGGACTTGAAGCGTGTTGCAGCAGAATTCTGTTCTTCGTCTTGAAAGGGGCAGACTTCACGCCGCATTCATCACGAGGGTACTGGCATAACTGCGGGCTTCGCGCCGCTCCTGCTGTCTCTGCCACACTGCCATCAGATCGATGAGTTTCTGAATGGCTTCATTGGGAGCAAGCGCGCGCGCACGCGCGGCCAGTCTTGCTGTGATCGGTGCCGGTTCGTGACCTGTCGCCTCCTGTACGGCCTGCCGCCACAGCAGCACGGCTTCAACGAAAAGCGGCGTGATCGTTCGTTCCAGGCCTGCCGCTTCCATCAGCGCCCGCACGGCATGGGGCCGTCCCGTTGCCAGAATGGAGCGGACACGGCGCCCGGCCACAGTGCTGATCGCCTCAATGGCGGCGGCAAAGAAATCCGCTTTGCCAAGGCATAACAGCTCCATCAACAGGGCAGGGGTCAACAACCCGTTTTGCCGCATTTCCTCGACCAGTTCAGGAATATCCTCATAAGGCACATCCGTGGCAATCAGCGCCGCTGCACTGGCGCCCATTTCCCGTGCGATCCGGGACATCCGTGCTTCACCGAGCGAAGCGCGAATCAAGGCCGACGCTGTCAGCGCTTCAGCGACATGGCTCACAAGCCGATGGCGCGCTTGTGGCGGCAAATTGCCGCGCTCCAAGAGCGCCCCGCGAATATTGTTATTACGTCCGTGGCGTTCCGCCAGCCGCTTGAGGCTGAACGGAGAGATGGTCGCCGTACGGTTTTCGAGGAGGACGAGACATTCGGCCACTTCGCCAATTTCGGCGAGAGCTGCCGAAACGGCAACCGTCAGATGCGGACGCGCGGCAATGACCGCGCGTGTTATCGGCGCTCCTCGCCCGGCCAGATCGACAAGATCCTCATCGCCAAGAACGGGCGAGGACAGGATCACGCGCGATGCGATCACGGGCTGGTCTTCGGCCAGCGCCGTCATGATCGCACGCGGCGCCTTGGGCGATGTCATCAGGGCATCCGCCAGTGCAAGGCGCACATTGGGAGAGGGGTCGTCGAGCAGATAGGTCATTGCCACATAGGTGGATTGCCGATCCGCCTCCGATAGCGGCGATTGCAGATAGGCCCGCGCCAACGCATTGGCCGCACGGGCACGGTCACAGGTCTTTGCCGTTTCCGACCATCGAAAGAAAGCCTTTACAAGCACCGCAAACCCCAACCAAAACAGAACAGACGCTCTACCTGAGTGTAGGGGTAAGGCAAAAAAGTTTAAGATTGGTTCACCATGTCTATTAACCATGACGAAAATCCAGAAAAAACCGTTCTGATGCTGCGCGGCAGGCCGTGCCGTCTGTTGCTGCACACATCAAGACCGATCGATCTTCTGGACCGGCTGCTGGAGACGCAGGCCGCCGTCATCGTGACACCGGATGAAGCGGCGAGAGATCAACTGGCCGCAGCCGATATTGCGCTTGTTATGGAACTTGTCATGGAGCCCGGGTTTGAGCACGATCATGATGGTCTTGCCGACCGGTTGGCCGAGATCATGCAGCGTCGGCCGGATGCACTTCTCATCCGGCATGCCCGCGCGCCAGCCGATATCGAGCGGGTCGACGCCTTTCTTCGGGTGGAGGAGGCTTTGTCAGGCATGGAGGACGGAATCACCGGCTTGATTCCGGTGGTCGGCAACAGCGGTCAGGGCTTTGCCAGCCTTTCAGCACTTGCTGTCGCCTCGCCACGCGTTCTGGCACTGGCGCTTGATGAACCGGCACTTTTGACCGCGATCGGTGCTGCCAGCATCAGCGACGGCGAGGCCGCGCTTGATATGGCACGTTCGTTTCTGCAACTGACTGGCGCTGAGATGCGCCTGCCGGTGTTCAGCCTGCCGGCAGAAGGAAAGGCCGGTTGCGCACGGCTTGCCGCACGCGGTTTTTCCGGCTTTATCCTTCGAGAAATTCCAGGAAAAATGTGAAACGAATTTCCGTCCGGACATACGTAAAGCAATGGTTTAGGGATTTTCAGTATGCCCGTGAAACATTGAAAATCCCTAAGGACGCCAAGATTTGAGGGAGGGCGGCTTCATGCCTTGGGGCGCACCATCTGAAACACCTCCGTCACGGTGGCGTAATCAAGATAGCCGAGGCGTGACAGCGGCTGCACCAGGGTGACATCGAAACGGCCATCCTTCATTGCGCTTTCGGCGATATGAATACCGACCACCTCGCCAAAAACGACGATATTCTCCGAAGCTTCGCCGGAAAGCGTTTTCGGCAGGATGATCTCGGTAACCCGGCATTCCAGTGTGGCATAGGCTTCATCGACATAGGGGGCATCGACAAGACGTCCCGGCATGGGGGTCAGCCCCGCCAGCTCGAATTCGCTGACGCCATAAGCGGCGGGCGCTGACGACCTGTTCATCGCCTCGCCCAGATCGGCGCTGACAAAATTGGCGGTGAAGCAGCCAGTCTCCGTGCAGTTGCGTAATGTGTCCTTGCGACCCGAGGACGAGAACATCACCATTTTCGGGTGGTCGGAAATGGCGTTGAAAAAGGAGTAGGGCGCAAGATTGTGTGAGCCGTCGGCACCCTTACTGCCGATCCAGCCGATCGGGCGGGGCGAAACGATCGCCTTGAACGGATCATGCTTCATGCCATGAGCATTGCCAGCGGTATCGTAAAACATCAGCCGTCCTCTCCGACCCAGGTCACCACATCGTTGAGTTCAGGTCTCGGTCGCTCGGTGATTGGAAAATCCGTCGATCCGATGTGGATGAAGCCCGCAACCTTCTCACCAGGGGCAATGCCAAGCAGCGGATAGGCATCTTCATCAAAGGCGAACCACTCCGTCAGCCAGTTGGCGACGAAGCCATGGGCATTGGCGGCCATCAGCAGGTTGAGGCAGACAGCACCCGCCGACATGACCTGTTCCCATTCCGGCACCTTCACATGCGGGCCTGCCCGGCTGATGACGGCAATGACCAAGGGCGCGCGGGTGAAACGGTTGCGCTCCACCGCAATCATTTCCTCGCTGAGATCGGGTCTTTTTGCCAGCGCCATCTCAAGCAGAGCCTCACCCAGTTCTGCGCGTTTTGCACCCCGATACACGATGAAGCGCCAGGGGGCGAGCTTGCCATGGTCGGGAACACGCACGGCAAGCTTCAGGATGCTCTCGATCTGCGCCGTGTCCGGGCCGGGCTCGCACATCTGGAAGGCAGGCACGGAGCGCCGGGTAGAAAGATAATCGAGAAGAGAAATCTGTTCGTACATGAAGATTGGCTTTCCTGCTGAGGCCACGATCATCGCCACGGCCTTGACCTTGCCGTATGGCAAGGTTTTAACTACTGCATAATTCCATCGGAATGGAACAGTCGGATATTCTTATGACAGATTTTTTGCGGCATCTCTCCAGGATAGCCTTTCTGGTCGTGATGGTTGCGAACCCGATGGCCAGCCATGCCGAAGACGCCTTCAAATCCTTTCGTGAGCTGCAAAATTCGACCAAGCAGCCCAAGCTGAATGCTTTTTCCATTCCCCAGTCGGAAAGGGTGCAGGGCACGGGTCGCCTCATTCGCTTCGATGCACTGCTCGACAAAGGTGGTCAGCCGGTTCAGGACGGGCTGGAATGGCGGGTTTTCAGCCCGATTGTCGATAGCCACGGAAAGCTACCGATGGTGGCCAGCAGCGAGGGCGGTTCGGCCGATCTGATGCTAGCACCCGGCGATTATTTTCTCAATGTGTCTTTCGGTCGGGCAGGCGTGACCCGCAGGCTGCATGTACCGGAAGAGGGAGCGGTGGAACGACAGGTTGTCGTGCTCAATGCCGGTGGGCTGGTGCTCAATGCCGTTTCCGGCAAGAACAGCCTGATCAAACCGGCCAATCTCAAGTTCAAGATCTATGCCGCCCAATCCTCCGGCGATGACGACCATGGCCTGATCATTGATGACGTCCAGCCGAACACGCTGGTCGGCCTGAATGCCGGAACCTATAATGTCGTGTCCGAATATGGCAATGTGAATGCCGTCGTCCATGCCAGTATCAAGGTCGAGGCGGGCAAGATCACCGAGGCGACCCTGCAGCATCGGGCGGCCCAGATCAGTTTCAAACTGGTCTCTGAACCGGGCAGCGAGGCCATTGCCGACACCGCCTGGTCAATCCTGACCTCCTCCGGAGACGCAGTGGCTGAAAGCGTCAGCGCCTATCCGGTTCTGGTGCTGTCGGAAGGCAATTATACCGCGATTGCCCGCAACAAGGACCGCATCTATCAGCAGGAATTCACCGTCACCGCAGGGCGAAATACCGATGTCGAAGTGTTGATGAAGGAGCCGGGTCAGGTGAGCCGCCTGCCGCCGACCGCCATCGACGCGAATTGAGGTCAGGTCTCAATCCTCGCCTTTCGGGCGCAGATCGCCGAGAAAATCACCAATGCCGGGGCGTGAAAGGCTGTTGAACGGCAAAGGACGGCACAGATCCATGGCGGCAATGCCGATGCGCGCCGTCATCAGGCCGTTAATCACACCTTCGCCGAGCCTTGCCGACAGGCGTGATGCAAGCCCATGGCCCAGCACCTGCTGCGCCAGACTGTCGCCCACGGCAATCGAGCCGGTGACGGCCAGATGGGCAAAGACATCCTTCACCAGCCGGATCATGCCGAGCGAGCCGGGGCGCCCGCCATAAAGCTCGGCCATGGCCCGCACCAGCCGCACCACCTCGTAGAGCACATAGGCAAGATCGACCACCGCCCGCGGACTGACGGCGGTGACCACCGAAACCCGCTTGGCCGAAGTGGCGATCAGCCGTCGCGCTTTGGCATCGAGCGGCCCGAGCACTTCGCGCTCCGTCAGCGCAATCAGATGCGGCGCATCGATAATATCCTCTGCGGCGGCGGTGAGCACATGGCGGCCGCGCTCGGTTTCCGCCCGGTGAGCGGTCAGTGCCTGCACCTCCACCGCCAGTTTCCTCGCCTGTTCGCCGGTTCCCTGAGCTGAAAGCTGCACCGCCCGTTCCTTGATCGACTGCACCGCATTCAGCCGGTATATGCCGCGCATTTCCCGGATGATGACGATGAGAAGCGCAAGCAGGCCAATGCTGAGCAGACCAAGCGCGGTATAGCCGAGCCAGTCCGACTCGCTGAAGAGATCGCGGATGACCTTGTCCAGCCAGAGGCCGAAAGCCATGGAGATCAGTGCGCCAAAAGCGCTCGCCGCCAGTTTGCCAAAGGAAAAGCGCCGTTTTGCCGGGATAATAACCGGAACGAGGGTTTCCTCTTCGTCGATACCGCCGATAAACGGGTCTTCCTCATCCGGCGTCAGGGTCACATCCGCCGTGAAGCTTTGCGGCGGGCGGCGCATCTTTGCACGGACTGCCTCATCGGTCGGTTTTGCCTCTTCCTCATCGAGGGCAAAGACGGCAGGGCGGCGCGGAGCCTGTGTCGTGGGGCGGTTCGGGTCATGGGGTGAGGGGCTCATGCGAGGCGATCTCCCAGAAGAAATTCCAATGCCCGGTCCAGCCGGATATGCGGCAGTGACAGCGTCAGTTCACCCTGTCCATGGTCCAGATCCGGCGGACGGAAGCGCACGATATTGAGATCGGCCAGCGCTTCGCGCGGCGTATCCGGCCCGGCCCGAAACAGCGGCTCGATGGCCTCGGGCAGGTCACCGGGAAAGACGGCGGTCTTGCGGGTTCCATCGAAATGCTCTCCGGCAATGGTTTCACCCGCCATCGGCGTGCCGACGACGACGGGCAAGGCATGGCCGTTCTGCTTCACGCTTGCCTCGCGGGTGGCGCGCACCGAAGCGAGCGCCAGCACTTCGATGCCCGCACCCGCCATGCCGATTCGTGTGATGGCGCCATCCACCAGTCTGCGGGTGATCGCCTGAAGCCGGTCATGGCTTTCATGATGCAGATGGTCGGCCTTGGTGGCGGCGACCAACACCTTGTCGATGCGCCGACCGAGCAGGCTGGACAAAAAGCTCGATTGGCCGGGACGGAAACAGGCGAGCACATCGGCCAGCGCCCGTTCCAGATCCTGCACCGCTTCCGGTCCGCGATTGATCGCCTGCAGCGCATCGATCAGGACGATCTGCCGGTCGAGACGGGCGAAATGCTCGCGGAAAAACGGTTTGACCACCACGCTTTTGTAGGATTCATACCGCCGCTCCATCATGGCGCGCAGCGAGCCGCGCGGGCTTTTGCCGTCCGGGGCGGGCGTGAGCGGCGAAAAGGTCAGGGCAGGAGAGCCGTCCAGATCGCCCGGCATCAGAAACCGTCCGGGCGGCAGGGTGGACAGCGAGCGCTCATCCGTCTTGCAGGCACGCAGATAGGCGGTAAAGCGCTCGGCCAGACGCCGCGCGGTGCCCTCATCGGCAGGCGCGTCGGGATCGATCTCCTGCAGCAGGGCCAGCCAGTCTGCGCCAAGCTTGCGGCGAATGCCGCTTGCGGCAAGATCCAGCGTGTTGCGGCTGAACGTCTCGAAATCCTGCCCCAGAAGCGGCAGATCGAGCAACCATTCGCCCGGATAATCGACAATGTCGATGGCAAGGCGCCCGGATGAAAACAGCCGGTTCCAGCCGCTGGCGCTGCGATACTGGATCACCAGCCTGAGTTCGGAAATCGCCCGTGTCGAGTCCGGCCACAGCCGGTCACGAACCAGGGCGCGGATATGATCCTCATATTGAAAACGGGGCACGGCATCATCCGGCTGCGGTTCAAGCTGCACACTGCCAATGCGCCCCGATTGCAAGGCTTCGAACAAGGGCAGCCGCCCACCGTTCAAAAGATTATGCACCAGCGAGGAAATGAACACCGTCTTGCCGGCACGCGACAGGCCGGTAACACCGAGCCGGATGGATGGCGATAACAAATGAGCGGCGCGCTCGCCCAGATGGTCAAGGGCAATCCGGGTTTCGTCGGAAAAACTGGTCAGGCGTGGCGGCACGTGCGATCATCCTCTTCTGCACAGTCCATATAGGTTCGGCAAAAGACCGTTTGAAGACCGATGCGGACCGCATGCTGTCAGCCGTGCAGGATCGCTTTGCGGGGAGCGACGCTTATGGCTGGAGAAAATCAACAACACGGCATTTCGGCCCGCCATCTTGACTGGCAGCAAGGCAATCGAGCACGGCAAAACCTGCCGTTGGATAGCCCTGTGGGATGGTGTCGGCCAGCGCATCGGGCCCGGCTAGCAGCAGAAACAGTTCCTCTATCGCCGGATTGTGGCCGACCAGCATGATCGATTCCGTGTCCGATCCCGCCAGTATTTCCAGATAGGCATTGATCGGGCTGCCATAAAGCTGGTCGACGAAACGGAAGGCCGTCTCATCCGGCTGCAGATTGCGGCGCACTGCTTCTGTCGTTTCACGGCAGCGCCGGGCCGTGGAGGAAATCACGGTCAAAGGACGATAATTGCGGTCGGCCGCCCGGTTGGTCACCAGCTCCGCCTCGGCAAAGCCGGAATCGTTGAGGGCGCGGTCGAAATCCTTTTCTCCCGGTGCTGGCCAGGAGGCAGCGGCATGACGAAACAGATAGATACGGGAAAGACAGGCAGGCAGGTCAATCATTGAACGGTTTCCAGACGGGCAGGCTTTACCGACTGACGCAACGTCAGGGAAAGGGAAAAGCCTATGCGGCAACGACATGCATGAACCGGCGTTTTTCCCGCGGTCTTTTCCTCCTCTACTGCATAATCCGACAAACCGGAATCGGTAAAATTGTGGGAAGACGCAGAAATTACTTTTGCCGGTGAAGAGGGGGGGTATGGCCCGATAGCGCCATGGCTCTTGTTGTCAAGAGTCTGTCATGAAAAAATTTTGGATGAGAAAATGACGAAAAATTAGTCTTTTAGCCAATTTTTGTGACAGATTTAAAAAGTGGTTAAAGGCAGGAGTAAGGCTTGAATGCGCCATCCTGAAAGGCTATACGTCCGCCAAAGAGATGTTCTTCAGGAGAATCGCGTTGAGTGAGAAGATCAATCTTAAGGACTATGTGCTCTCGGAAGACGAAGAGTTCATGAATCCCAACCAGCGGGCCTATTTCAGGGCCAAGCTGATCGCCTGGAAGAATGACATTCTTCGCGAAGCGCGTGAAACGCTGGACCATCTGGCCGAGGAAAGCGCCAACCACCCCGATCTTGCCGACCGGGCGTCGTCCGAAACCGACCGCGCCATCGAGCTTCGCGCCCGTGACCGGCAGAGAAAGCTGATCTCCAAGATCGATGCAGCTTTGCAGCGGATTGAAGACGGCACCTATGGCTATTGCGAGGAAACCGGCGAACCCATCGGTCTCAAGCGTCTCGATGCCCGTCCGATTGCCACCCTGTCGATAGAGGCGCAGGAGCGCCATGAGCGCCGGGAAAAGGTCTATCGCGACGAGTGATTGCCACCGCTCTTCCTGCCAAGGCAGGCAAGGGCTGTTGTGCGCATTGAGCAAGCACCGGTCAGAGATTGCGTGATCCTCGGGCTTGTCCCGAGGATCTGCCTTGGTAAAACAGGCAATTGACCTTACGGGTGACATAAATCTCGGCATATGCTCGGCACATGGCCGAGGATGACGACGGGAGATTTGGCAGTTTTACCGTGTCACTCTGAGCGCCGTGAGGATTTCAAATCCGCACGGCGTTTCTGTTTGTTCAGGCCGTTTTGCGGTTGGCCCAGCGCAGGTCTTCTGTCAGGCGACCGCTGTCGATATGGGCTTCCAGCGCCTTCAGTCGCATCAGCCTCGAATTGCGGAAATTGCCGTCCTTGAAACCGGCGCGTTCCAGCCCCTCGCGCAGCCGCGCAATCGAGGTGTCGAGCGATACCTGCGGGATATAAGAGGGCGCAAGGCTTTCAAACAGAGAAAAATCCACCTGATAGGAGCGCTTGTCCGGTGGTGCATTGGTGTTGATGGATACCTGTGTACCGGGCACCTGCCGGGCAACAGCCTCTGCCAGATCGCGGACCTGATAATTGTTTTCGCTGCGTCCGGCATTGACAGAAAGAAACGCGCCGCCATTGTCGGCAGACCGGCTGATGGCCCAGTGAATGGCGCGGGCCATGTCTTCAACATCGATCAGAGGCCGCCAGGGCGTGCCGTCGGACAGCACGGTGATTTCGCCGCTAGTCAGGGCGCAGGCAACGAAATCGTTGAGCACCAGATCGAGCCGAAGCCGGTCCGACATGCCGCAGGCGGTGGCAAAGCGCAGGCAGGTGACCGCCATGCCGTCCAGATCCATCTGTTTCAGCGCCTGTTCGGTGCCGATCTTGGAGCGGGCGTAAGCCGTCAGCGGATTGGTCGGATCGCTTTCCTTGCGCGCGCCGCCCTCGGCATAGCCATACATGCTGCAACTGGAGGCGAAGACGAAGTTCTTCACACCGGCCTTGGCTGCAAGCTCGGCCAGACGTTGGCTGGCCTGCTGATTGATCTCTTCCGTCACCTTTTCGAATCGATTGCCCATCGGATCGTTGGAGACAGCGGCCAGATGTACCACCGCATCAACACCCTCCAGCAGGCTTGCGGGCAGATCGCGGGTGTCGCCGAAATACTGGCGGTCCAGATGGGTTTCCGGCAGGGTGTCCGCACCGATCAGGCTATGGCCGAAAAAGCCCGCATCATAACCGATGATCTCGATATCCGGCTGGTTTTCCCTCAGATAGCGGCTGAGAACCGGGCCGACATAGCCCATATTTCCGGTGATCAGAACGCGCATGGCGTTTACTCCCGTTTTCCGGCATGTGAGACCGGATGTGTTGCTGCACTTTTCTGATGCTGTTGTTTCAAAGCGAGCTTTCGGCAAGCTTGCCATGCCATGGAGGCGAAAGGACGAAAGGTGAGAGATGGATCGGTTCGAGGTTGAGGCGCTGGTGATCGGCGCAGGCGTGGTTGGGCTTGCCGTGGCACGGCGGCTGGCGATGGCGGGCCGCGAGGTGCTGGTGCTGGAGAAAAACGGCGCCATCGGCATGGAAACCTCGGCCCGCAATTCCGAGGTCATCCATGCCGGGCTTTATTATCCCAAGGGCTCGATCAAGGCCGAAGCCTGCCGTAAGGGCAGGGATCTTCTCTATGGTTATGCGGCTGACCATGGGGTTGCCCATCGCCAATGCGGCAAGATCGTGCTTGCAACCGCGCCAGATCAGCATGAGACGCTAGCGGCGCTTTATGCCAAAGCCGAGGCCAATGGCGTTCCGGGTCTTGCCTGGCTGACGGAAAAGGATGTGGCCGACATGGAGCCTGAGGTGTCCTGTACCCGCGCTTTCCATTCGCCGATCACCGGTATTGTCGACAGCCACGGCCTGATGCTGGCGCTTCAGGGGGATCTTGAAAACCATGGCGGCCAGATTGCCTTTCACACGCCTGCATCTGCGATTGCGCCCGAAAACGACCGCCTGATCGTGACAACCGGCGGCGAGACGGATGCAGAAATCGAGGCGCGCCTTGTCGTCAATTGCGCCGGTCATGGCGCGCCGGTTCTGGCCGCATCAACGACCGGTCTCGGCCCTGACCATCGTCCGCAACAATGGTTCGCCAAAGGCAATTATTTTTCCCTGCATGGCAAACAGCCTTTTTCCCGGCTGATCTATCCGCTGCCGGAAAAGGCAGGGCTTGGCATTCACGCCACCATCGATCTGCAAGGCCGGTGCCGCTTCGGGCCCGATGTGGAATGGGTCGACAGCCTTGATGATCTGACCGTGTCGTCGGAACGGGCGGCACTGTTTTATCCTGCCATCCGCCGTTACTGGCCCGGCTTGCAGGATGGCTTCTTGCAGCCTGATTATGCCGGGATGCGACCGAAACTGCACGGACCCGATCAGCCTATGCCCGATTTCCGCATCGACGGACCGCAGGCCCATGGCATCAAGGGGCTGGTCAATCTTTTCGGCGTTGAAAGCCCGGGGCTGACCAGCGCACTGGCGCTGGCTGAGATGGTGGCGGATCAGTGCTGACAATACGCTGATAAGAAACCGGCTGAAAAAGCCTGTCCTGTTTTTGCCGTATCTGTCACGTTATCGTGACATCTGGATCAATCGAGAGGGTGACGATGCAGACGGCGCTTGTGGTGATGACGATACTCGGCTGCAATGACAGTGTCAGCCAATGCAAATATATTGCCACTGCCGAACAGCGCTGGGTGTCGGTGGAACTGTGCAATGGCGATACGGAAAAAATCCTGAGCCATTACACCAATGTGCCTTATCCGAGCGTCGTCGCTTTCTGCCAGACGCCGCCGAAACAACAGTTGGCAAAGGCTCCTGTCTCGCCTGTACAGCCTGCCTCGCAAACCCCGCCGCCGGTGCCGGAGCGGGAAAAGCATTCACTGGCGCGCCGCGCCATCGACGAGATGAAAAAGGTGCTGCCGGGCAAGGCGGATATCAAAATGGTGTTCTCCGCCCCGATCCATGTGGTGACGGACAGCTATGCCTGGGCGGTTAGAAAGCTGCATTCGTAAAGAGCAACCGGCCCGCTGTGTAAGATGCGGGCCGGTGTGTCATATTATGCCTTTGCTGCTTCCATGGCCTCGGCATCGATGGCGGATGCGCGGCGGAAGGCGTCACGGTCGGTCATGCGCTTGGCGTAGTCGACCAGAACAGCGCGTTTTTCCGCACCCAGCATATGCATCTGGAAATTCAGATGCGATGCCATGTAGATATCGGCAGCGCTGAAGCTGTCTCCGGCAATGAAGGGGCTGGCCTTGATCGCGGCCTCGATCACGTCGAACATGCCCTTGTGATCCACATAGCCCATCATGCCCCGCTTTTCATCCGGAACGGAAAAGCCGCAGGCGCCGTTGACGGCGGCCGCTTCCATCGGGCCAGCCATGAAGAACAGCCAGCGGTAGTAGGACGCGCGGGCATCCAGTGCCGGTGCGAGACCGGCTTCAGGGAAGGCATCGGCCAGATAGGCAAGAATGGCGGGCGTTTCCGTCACCACCGCACCCTTGTGGCTTATGGCTGGCACCTTGCCAAGCGGATTGATCGCCAGATAGTCCGGCGATTTCATCTGTGGACCATAGGTCACCCATTCGGTTTTGTAGGGCTTGCCGATTTCTTCCAGCATCCAGCGCACGATGCGTCCGCGCGACATAGGATTGGTATAGAGAATGACTTCATCGCTCATGATTGTTTCCTCCATCTTTTTGTTGCAGCAATAAAAAACCCGGCATGGAAGCCGGGTTTTTCAGACGCGCGAAAATTCAGGCTGCCATGGCCTTTTTCAGGTTTTCGTCGATCTTGTCGAGGAAGGCGGTGGTGGAGAGCCACGGCTGATCGGGACCGATCAGAAGCGCCAGATCCTTGGTCATGTAACCGGCTTCGACGGTTTCGACGCAGACCTTTTCCAGCGTGGAGGCAAAGCGGGCAAGCTCGGCATTGTCGTCCAGCTTGGCGCGGTGGGCAAGGCCACGGGTCCAGGCGAAGATCGAGGCGATCGAGTTGGTCGAGGTTTCCTGACCTTTCTGGTGCTGGCGGTAGTGGCGCGTGACCGTGCCGTGGGCAGCTTCTGCCTCGACGGTCTTGCCATCGGGGGTCAGGAGAACCGAGGTCATCAGGCCGAGCGAGCCGAAGCCCTGCGCAACCGTATCCGACTGCACGTCGCCGTCATAGTTTTTGCAAGCCCAGACATAGCCGCCGGACCACTTGAGGGCAGAGGCAACCATGTCGTCGATCAGGCGGTGTTCGTAAGTGATACCGACTTCGTCGAACTTGGCCTTGAACTCGGCTTCGTAGACTTCCTGGAAAATATCCTTGAAGCGACCGTCATAGGCCTTGAGAATGGTGTTCTTGGTGGACAGATACACCGGCCACTTGCGCATCAGGCCGTACATCATCGAGGCGCGGGCGAATTCGCGGATCGATTCGTCGAGGTTGTACATGGCCATGGCCACGCCCGAACCCGGTGCGTTGAACACTTCCTTTTCGATCACTTCGCCGTCTTCGCCGACGAACTTGATTGTCAGCTTGCCCTTGCCGGGGAATTTGAAGTCGGTGGCGCGGTACTGGTCGCCGAAGGCGTGACGGCCGACAACGATCGGTTGGGTCCAGCCGGGAACGAGGCGCGGCACGTTCTTGCAGATGATCGGCTCGCGGAAGATAACGCCGCCCAGGATGTTGCGGATCGTGCCGTTCGGGCTCTTCCACATCTGCTTCAGGTTGAATTCCTTCACGCGGGCTTCATCCGGGGTGATGGTCGCGCACTTGATGCCGACGCCGTGTTTCTTGATGGCGTTGGCGGCATCGACGGTCACCTGGTCGTTGGTGGCGTCGCGGTTTTCAACCGACAGATCGTAATATTCGATATCAAGATCAAGGTAGGGCAGGATAAGCTTTTCCTTGATATACTGCCAGATGATGCGCGTCATCTCATCGCCGTCGAGATCGACGACCGGGTTAGCAACCTTGATCTTTTGCATGAATTATCCTCATCAAAATGGGCGGCGTGAAGAACGTGCCGCTGCGGTGTTTCAACAACCGGATTTGCCTATAGCATTCTCATCGCCGGAGGCAAACAGCAAGCCGGGGGTAGTCGCGTATTTCGATAGGGCATTTTCATTGGGCGGCTCTTGCAATCCTGCGGATTTCCCCCCATTCAGGCGCAAAAGCAGGAAGGATGATATGGCTGGCACCAATAGCGAACGTGAACTGATTGCCGAGGGACCGGCAATCATTCTGGTCGAACCGCAACTCGGCGAAAACATCGGCATGGTGGCGCGCGCCATGGCCAATTTCGGTCTTGGTGAATTGCGTCTTGTCAAACCGCGCGACGGCTGGCCTTCGGAAAAGGCCCGTTCCGCCGCCGCCAAGGCCGATCACGTCATAGACGGCACCGTGGTCTATGAAACGCTGGAAGAGGCAATTGCCGATCTGAATTTCGTCTATGCCACCACGGCGCGCCAGCGCGACGGGTTCAAGCCGGTGCGCTCGCCGCTCACGGCGGCCTCGACGCTTCGGGCAAAATTTACCGCAGGTGAAAAGACCGGTATCCTCTTTGGTCGGGAAAAATCCGGCCTCACCAACGAGGATGTGGCGCTGGCCGATGAAATTGTCACCTTTCCGGTCAATCCGGCTTTCGCCTCGCTCAATATCGCCCAGGCCGTGCTATTGATGTCTTATGAGTGGATGAAATCCGGCATGGAAGACGCCTCCGTGCCGCTCTTCACCGAGATCGATCAGGAGCCTGCCACAAAAGAAGAGGTCGTTGGCCTGTTCGAGCATCTCGAAGAGGCGCTCGATGCACGCGGCTATTTTCATCCAGTCCATAAAAAGCCGAAAATGATCGACAACTTGCGCGCCGTGATCTCGCGGCGGGCCTATACATCGCCGGAAATCAAGGTGATGCGCGGGGTCGTTTCGGTGCTGGACCGCTTTCAGCGCGGCCCCCGCGACGAGATGCGAGTAGAGGGCGAGGGGGATGACAGAGACTAGAGCATGTCCGAAGGTGAGGCCGGTTCTGGTCTTCGATTCCGGTATCGGCGGCCTGACGGTTCTGCGTGAGGCACGGGTGCTGATGCCGGAGCGTGGTTTCGTTTATGTGGCCGATGACGCCGCTTTTCCCTATGGCGACTGGGAAGAGGCGCCGCTCAAGGAACGGATTGTTCGCCTGTTTGCAACGCTTCTGGAAGAGCATCAGCCGGAGGCGGTAATCATTGCCTGCAACACGGCCTTCACGCTCGCCGGTGCGGCCCTGCGGCAGGCTTTTCCTCATATGCGTTTCATCGGCACGGTGCCGGCAATCAAGCCGGCTGCGGAACGCACCCGTTCAGGCCTTGTTTCGGTGCTGGCCACGCCCGGTACGGTGAAGCGCGCTTATACCCACGAGCTGATCCAGTCCTTCGCCACCCGTTGCGAGGTCAATCTCGTCGGCTCGCCGGAACTGGCACGCATGGCGGAAGCCTTCCTGCGCGGCGAGACGCTGGAGGATGCGGCGGTGCTTGGCGAAATTGCCCCCTGCTTTCAGGAAAAGGACGGACAAAAAACCGATATCATCGTTCTCGCCTGCACGCATTATCCGTTTCTCGCCAATCTCTTCCGCAGGCTTGCTCCCTGGCCGGTGGACTGGCTTGACCCCGCGGAAGCCATTGCCCGGCAGGCGCGCCGCCTCGTTCCTCTGGAGATGGACACCGATCATCCGGATGGGCCGGACAGGGCGGTTTTCACCGCAGGCAGACCGGATTTTTCCACGAGACGTCTGTTGCAGGGCTTTGGTCTTGCTGTCCCGACATAAGGCCTGATTCAAGCAGACAGTAATTTTCATTGAGAAAAATCATCCTGCTGTTTGGAATAAGGCAAGGATGTGTGTTAGTAGACTTATCCCGCCGCCATTGCGCGGCTCCTATGAGATTTGAATTCGCTTGATTGCCGAAATCGTCATCGTTGTCTTCCTCACCCTCTTGAACGGCGTGTTATCGATGTCGGAGCTGGCGGTGGTATCTGCCCGCTCGGCCCGTTTGAAAGTCCTGGCAGATCAGGGCCATCGCGGCGCCAAGGTTGCCATGCGGCTGGCGGAGGATCCGGGACGTTTCATTTCAACGGTGCAGATCGGCATCACCCTTGTCGGCGTGCTATCCGGCGCCTTTTCCGGGGCAACGCTTGGCGCACGCCTGTCCCAATGGCTTTTGACGCAGGGGATGAGCGAGGCGGCGGCCAATGCGCTTGGCGTCGGCTCCGTGGTCGTGATCATCACCTATCTGTCGCTGATCATCGGCGAACTGGTGCCGAAACAGATTGCGCTGCGCAACCCTGAAATTGTTGCTGCGAAAGTGGCGGGCACCATGCTGGTGCTGTCGAAGATCGGTGCGCCGCTGGTTTGGCTGCTCGATGGATCGGGTCGCGCAGTTCTTGCCCTGCTCGGCCAGAAGGGATCGTCCGGTGGCGGCGTGACCGATGAGGAAATCAAGACGGTGCTGGCCGAAGCCCAGAGCGCGGGCGTGATCGAATCGGAAGAATCCCAGATGATTTCCGGCGTCATGCGGCTTGCCGACCGCACCGCGCGCGGCCTGATGACGCCACGCCGCGATGTCGAGGCGATCAGCCTCGACGACACGCTGGATGAAGTGCGAGACCTGCTGGCAAAAAGCCAGCATTCGCGCATGCCGGTGCGCAATGGCAATTCCGATGAGATCATCGGCGTGTTGCAGGTCAAGGATTTTTACAACGTCATGGCCAATGGCGGCGAAATCGACCTGCGCAGTCTGGTGCGCGAGGTGCCGATTGTCTCCGATCTGGCGGATGCGATCGATATTCTTCAGGACATCCGCAAGACCTCGCTGCACATGGTGCTGGTTTATGATGAATACGGCCATTTCGAAGGCATCATCACGTCTGGCGATATTCTCGAAGCCATTACGGGCGCCTTTCAGGAAGAAGGCGATGAGGAGCCGGCGCTTGTCCTGCGCGATGACGGTTCCTATCTCGTCGCCGGCTGGACGCCGATTGACGAGTTTATCGAGCAGATCCGCGTGCCGGTCGAGGACGACCCGGATTTCACCACCGTTGCCGGTTACGTTCTGGATGAGTTGAAGCGGATTCCAGCGCTGGGCGAAAGCTTCGTCAAGAATGGCTGGAAATTCGAGGTGATCGATCTCGATGGCCGCCGGATCGACAAGATCCTCGTTTCGCCGGTGCCGGTCGCAGAGCCAGAGTAACTGTAAGTTCATAACAGCAACAAACGCGTTAGAGCATTTCACTGTTTCACGGAAACAGTGAAATGCTCTAACTCTATGTTTTTACGCAATTCCGGACGGAAAACCGTTTCACACTTTTCTCGGGACACTGCTTTAGTGCATCATTCCTTCAATCGGGTGAGATTGAAGATGAAAATGACGCAGCTTATTAAAGGTGTAACAGCGAGTTTTGTGCGCCATATTGGGCGCACGGCGCTGTGTGCCTCTCGGCGCGTATATAGGCTTGTGCTGATTTCAGATTGTAACCGGTTGAGACCGACCTGTTTCCATCGTGATGAAATCTGCGTCTGATGCGGTGTGGTCATCCCCGAAGCTGATGGTTTTAAAGAGGATGCAGCAACGCGCGGGCACGTTTTTTTCTGCAAGAATCCCTATTGACCTTATTGCCTTTTGCCGGATTTGCCCCAAATCAATCCTATAGGTTGTAATGTAGTTTTGAAACATGAACGGTTTTGAGATTTTATGTTTTGTTGTCTCCTTATGTTCGATACTGATCGGTACCATGGCCTATGCCTATTTCTGGGCAGGTCAGCATCGTGAAGGCAAGCGCGTTTTGGTAAAACACCAGCCATCACAACAGGATTTGCAGTGAGCAGCCTTCTTAGTGGCATTTACCATTACAAAACGGAGGACATTTTCCTTACCTGTGGGTTTCGTGAAGAAGCACGCGCCGTCATGGTGAATATCTGTTAAACACAGCCAATTATCGTGAGCAGTTTATCGGCGTAAAGGTGAGGGCTTCAGGTGCAGGTCGGGATCGATATGGGAACCGTGGCGGGCGGTCAGCCTGCCAAGCTCGATATCGAAGAGCTTCTGGCGACGCGTTTGCTGGTGCAGGGCAATTCCGGATCGGGCAAGTCGCATCTGTTGCGGCGGCTTCTGGAGCAATCGGCGCAATGGGTGCAGCAGGTCATCATCGACCCCGAAGGCGATTTCGTTACCCTTGCCGATAAATATGGCCATATCGTTGTCGATGGCGAACGCAGCGATGGCGAGTTGATCGGCATTGCCAACCGCATCCGACAGCATCGCGTCTCCTGTGTGCTGACGCTGGAAGGGCTGGATATCGAGCAGCAGATGCGCGCTGCAGGCACTTTTCTCAACGGTCTTTTCGATGCCGAGCGTGAATTCTGGTATCCGGTGCTGGTGGTGGTGGACGAAGCGCAGATGTTTGCCCCTTCCGTCGGTGGCGATGTGTCGGAAGATGCGCGCAAGCTGTCGCTCGGCGCCATGACCAATCTGATGTGCCGCGGGCGAAAGCGCGGTCTGGCTGGCGTGATCGCCACGCAGCGACTGGCAAAGCTTGCCAAGAATGTCGCCGCCGAAGCCTCGAATTTCCTCATGGGTCGCACCTTTCTCGATATCGATATGGCCCGCGCCGCCGATCTTTTGGGCATGGACCGGCGGCAGGCGGAAATGTTCCGCGACCTGAAACGCGGCAATTTCGTTGCCCTCGGTCCGGCTCTGTCGCGCCGTCCGCTGCCGATCGTCATTGGGACGGTGGAAACATCGGCGCGCTCGTCGAGCCCGAAGCTGATGCCGCTGCCGGAAGCGCCGCAGGATGTGGAAGAGCTGATCTTTACCCCCGATCCGGAAGAATTTACCCGGCCACTCACCCGCCGGACCCCGCCTGCGCCACGCCCGACCACCGATATTCTGGCGGAACTGGCCAAGGCCGCCCCTGCCGCCGCTGAAGAGAGCACATCGAGCCGTCCTGCAAGCCAGCCGGACCTGTCGCCGGAAGAGCGCGAGGAGCGGCTGTCCGCAGTTCTGTCGGAAATTCTCGATGATCCGCAGGCGGCTTATCGCACCGATTCCGTGCTCTATCAGGATTTCCTGGTGCGGGTGCGCATGCGTCGTGTCAGCGGTCCGCCCATGGCCATGGGTGAATTTCGCCGCCGGGTGGCGGTTGCCCGCGCCGGGGTGGATGCCGAGACAGCAGCCTCCGAAGGCTGGCAGACGGCACTCGCTCTCTCGGCCAGGGTTTCTGATGATTTGCAGGGCGTGTTCCTGCTGATGGCGAAGGCTGCACTCTGCAAGGAGCCTTGCCCCTCGGATCAGCGCATTGCCCGCGCCTATGGCACCCATTCGGCGCGTCGTGCCCGCCGTCTTCTTGGCTATTTCGAGGAGCAGGGTCTGGTCGTGGTGCATACGGATTTTTCCGGCAAGCGCATCGTCGCCTTTCCCGATCTCGATGCCGAGACCGCGGCTGGCGATCCGAATGCGGCGGAAGAGGCCGACGACACGCGCAGTGCTGCCGAATAATGCCTTTTGTGAAGGTCTGGACAGGAGACGCGATGGCCAAGGTGACGGGACGTCGGGCTTTTCTGGGATGGATGCTGTGGAGTTCTGCAGCATGGGCATCCGACAAGACATCGCTCTCTGAAGACGCATCGGCGCTTTATACAGGCTCAATCGGCCACAGGCAGCCTGCCGTATCGGAAGAGATCCGGCTCTGGCCGGATGCGCCACCGGGCGGTGGCGGACCAGAGGGCGCGCCGCATGTTGGCCATCATGGTGCAGTCTCCCATATCGCAACGCCGGTCATGCGCATGGTGCTGCCGGAAAGGCCGAATGGCACATCGGTGCTGATTGCCGCCGGTGGCGGTTATCGCTTCGAGGAGATCGAAAAGGAAGCCATGGCGGGGGCGGATTGGCTGACCGCGCGCGGTGTCACAGCCTTTGTCCTCACCTATCGTTTGCCCGGTGAGGGCTGGCTTGCCGGGCCGAAAGCACCGCTTCAGGACGCCGCCCGCGCCATGCGGCTGATCCGCTCCAGAGCCAGGAGCCTTTCTCTTGACCCCGACCGTATCGGCTGCATGGGATTTTCGGCGGGCGGTCATCTGATGGGCATGTTGGCGACCCGCTTCGATGAGAGGCTTTATCCGCCGCAGGATGCCGCAGACAGCCTCTCGGCTAGACCGGATTTTGCCATTCTTGCCTATCCGGTGATCACGCTGAAACCTCCTTATGATCATACCTCAACCCGCAAACAGTTGATCGGCAGCCATCCATCGGCTAAAGAAACGGCGGAATGGTCGGTGGAAACCCATGTCAAAAAAGGCGATCCGCCGTTCTTTCTTGTGCAGGCGAAAGACGATCCGATTTCCAATATCGAAAACTCGATGATCATGCGGGCTGCGCTGAAAAAAGCGGGCGTTCCGGTTAAGCTCGAAATCATGGATAAGGGTGGCCATGGCTTTGCCATGGGTAAAGGCCATGACGGTCACGTCACCTGGACGCCGATGCTGGAAACATGGATGCGGTCGAACGATCTGTTGTAAGCCCGCACCTTGTCTCTTGTCGTTATTTTCCGGTGACAAAGCCGAATTCGCTTGCCTGGTCTTTCAGCGCGGCACAGGCGTTCTCCCAGGCGGTATCGCCCTCATGCAGTGCCGACTGCAGATAGGCCCAGCTCATTCTCTGCGTGATCGCCAGCCGATCGGGATTTTCGTCGTCTGCTTCTTTGGCATCGAAGCCCGAAATGCCCCCCAGTCCGTGTTTTGCACCAATCAGTGTCAGCAGATAATCGGCTCCGGGGCTCTCATGGAAGGGATCGGCATGCCAGTCGGCACCGCGTTTGGTTAGATGCGGGCTGGTGTCACTGTCGCCATAGACCACCAGCGCCTTGCTCGTCATCGTCGAAAAATCCGTATTCAGCACGGAATAATGCTGCGCGGCATAGTCGCTGAGATCCTTGCCGCCATTGCCGGGTGCCGCCAGCAGCACGCCCGCCTTGATACGTGGATCGTGAAGTCTGGCATTGCGCGCTACCGCGTCATTCGGGTCGGTCATGCGTGCGCCAAGCAGCAGCGAGACCGTATGCCCACCCAGTGAATGCCCGACGGCGGCGATCTTCTGGTGATCGATCCGGCCCCTGATAAAGGGAGCCATGGCCTCGATCTCCTCCAGACGATCAATAATCAATCGCATTTCCTCGGCCCGGATACGGCAAAACAGCGGGCCATCCGGGGCCGTCGGCTCCAGACCGGCGACCTTGGAATTGGCGTGGCTCGCCTGAATGACGACAAAACCGTGTTCGGCATAAAACTGAGCCAGTGGCCCATAACCATCCTTGGAGGGGAGATAAAGTGAGGGACCATGGCCATGCGAAAGCAGGATCACTGGTAGATGATCACCCTCCATGGGGGCTGTGATCCTGAGTTCCAGCGGTGTCGAACGTCCTGGCGCAGACAAGGAAACACGGTTCAAAGAAAGCGTCGTGCGCTCTTCATTGACCGGAATGAAGCCGGCCATATGGATCAATCTGTTCATGAGGAATGGTCCTATCGGGGGTGGAAAACCTGATGCTATTGCCGTATAAAGAAAACGGAGCCTTGTTCCGATTTATATACGGAACATTGTTCCGTTTATCAAGGGAAATTTTGCCCTGTCGAAGGAGAGGTGTGTGACGGAGAGCCAGAATGCTGCACAGGATGTGAAGGGCGAGGACAGGCGTGGCCTGCGAGCCGATGCCCTGCGCAATGAGGATGCGGTGCTGGAGGCTGCGAAAGCGGCTTTTGCTGAACAGGGTGTCGATGTGCCGGTCAGGGATATTGCCGCACGGGCAGGGGTGGGCATTGGCACGCTTTATCGCCGCTTTCCCAAGCGCTCCGATCTTGTGGCCGCCGTGTTTCGCCAGCAGGTGGATGCTTGTGCCAAAGAGGCCGCTGCGCTGGCGGCAATCCATGCGCCGGTTGAGGCGTTAATCTTATGGCTGAGGCGTTATTTGCAGTTTCTGGCCGCCAAGAAAGGGCTGACAAGTGCGCTGCATTCCGGCGATCCAGCCTATGACAGCCTGCCCGATTATTTTCGCGGGAATTTCGAGCCGGCGCTTTCCATGCTGATGCAAAGGGCGGTTGCTGCTGGAGACATCCGGGAGGGGATCGATCCCTACGACCTGTTGCGGGTTGTGGGTGGCCTCTCCGCCGCTGCCCATGGCGAAGAGGATTTTCTCGAGCGCATGTTCGCTCTGGTTATCGATGGTTTGCGTTATCGCGCCTGAGGCAGTCTGAGACGGGAGCCGCTTACGCGGCCCGCTCTTCCCAGACTTTGACAAGTTCGACAATGGTGCGGGCGGAAATCTCCATGTCCTGCACACTCACCCATTCCAGCGGCGAGTGATAGGCGTGGCCGCCGGTATAGATATTGGGGCAGGGCAGGCCCATGAAGGAGAGGCGTGAGCCGTCCGTGCCGCCGCGAATGCTGGTGAGTTTCGGCGTCAACCCCACACGGCGCACGGCTTCGGAGAGATTGTCCACCACCTCCGGGTGCTGGTCGAGCACCATTTTCATGTTGCGATATTGTTCATGCACTTTGAAACTGTGGCTGGAGCCGGGATAGTCCTGCATCACACTTCGGGTGATCTCTTCGAGCAGCTTTTCCTTTTGGTGCAGGCCGTCCACCTCGAAATCGCGGATGATGAAGCCGATTTTCGCACCTTCCATTGCGCCGGTGATGCCGGTTGGATGAATGAAGCCCTGACGGCCTTCGGTGGTTTCCGGCGCCATGTCCTTTGGCAGACGGGCGATGATGGCGGAGGCGATGCGGATGGCGTTTTCCATCCGCCCCTTGGCCGTGCCGGGATGAATGGCGACACCGCTGATCTCGATATCCACCGCATCGGCGG
Source organism: Allorhizobium sonneratiae (assembly GCF_023700755.1). Classification (GTDB taxonomy): domain Bacteria; phylum Pseudomonadota; class Alphaproteobacteria; order Rhizobiales; family Rhizobiaceae; genus Allorhizobium; species Allorhizobium sonneratiae. The sequence goes on from NZ_JAMKOJ010000003.1 coordinate 486,095, forward strand.
AAAAGGTCTCGTTCTCGATCTCGCCCACCGTGCTGCCATCCAGCGTATAGCCGAAAGCAGCGCCCAGCTTTTTCAGATCGACCTTGTCGGCGCCGCGGCCGATTTCCTCATCCGTGGTGAAGAGGATTTTCACCGCACCGCGTTTGATCTCCGGATGGTCGAGCAGAAACTGTGCCGCCGTCATGATTTCGGCAATGCCCGCTTTGTCATCCGCGCCGAGAAGTGTGGTGCCGTCGGTGGTGACGATATCATGGCCGATCTGGTTTTTCAGTTCGGGATTGTCGCTGACGCGGATCACCTGATTTTGGTCGCCGGGCAGCACGATGTCGCCGCCCTGATAATTTTTCACCAGCTGCGGTTTGACATGGGTGCCGGTAAAATCCGGGGCCGTATCCATATGCGAGCAGAAGCAGATGACGGGAACCGTCTTGTCCGAGGTGGCGGGGATCGTTGCATAGACATTGCCATGCTCGTCGAGATGGGCATCGGCAAGACCCATGGCCTGCAATTCCTTTTCCAGCAGGCGGCCGAGGTCTTTCTGCTTTTCCGTGGACGGCTGGGCACCGGAGAGCGGGTTGGACTGGGTGTCGATCACCACATAGCGCAGAAAACGGTCAAGGATTGTATCGGTCATAATCTCATCCATCTCATAGGAAGAGTGATCTATAGACCGGTTTCCCGCCGCAGGGAATGCGGCGGGACGAGGGTTTATTTCGCTTCGATTTTGTTTCCCCGATCTTTCGTGGCCCAGAGCGAGCCGAGAATGCCGGCTGCCAGAATGCCAAGCGTGATGCCAAGTGACAGAAGCGGCGGGATTTTCGTCAGGCCCAGCATGTCGGCAATGAAAATCTTAGAGCCGATGAACACCAGAACCACAGCCAGTGCATATTTGAGATAGGCAAAGCGGTGGATAAGCGCCGAGAGGGCAAAATAGAGCGCGCGCAGCCCCAGAATGGCGAAGATGTTCGAGGTATAGACCAGATAGGGGTCGGTGGTGATGGCGAAGATCGCCGGGATCGAATCGACGGCAAACACCAGATCGACGAATTCCACCATGATCAGCGCCAGAAGCAGCGGCGTGATATAGGTCTTGACCCTGCCGGTCGTCTCATCGGCCTTGCGCACGACGAAATGGTCGCCCTCGAGCTTTTCCGTCACCGGCAGGTGACGGCGCACGAATTTAAGCACTGGATTGGTCGAGACATCATATTCCTTGTCGGCCGATAGCAGCATTTTGATGCCGGTAAACACCAGAAAGGCGGCGAAGATATAAAGCACCCAATGATAGCTTTCGACGATCGCCGCACCGCCGGCAATCATAATGCCGCGCAGGATGATGACGCCGAGAATGCCGAACAGCAGCACCCGGTGCTGATAGGCGCGCGGAATGGCGAAATAGCTGAAAATCATGGCAATGACGAAGATATTGTCCATTGCCAGGCTTTTTTCGATGACGAAGCCGGTCATATATTCAAGGGCGGCCTGACTGCCTGATAGCCACCAGATCCAGCCGCCAAAGGCGACGCCAAGGGTGATGTAGAAGGCGGAAAAGGCGAAGCTTTCGCCCATGCCGATCTCCTTGCTGTTTTTATGCAGCAGGCCAAGATCGAGAATGAGAAGAAAAGCAACGACGGCGAGAAAGAAAAGCCACATCCAGACGGGCTTGCCCAGAAAGTCGACCCAAAGAAATTCCATTATGCGGGATTCCCTGCCGGAAGGGTTTGGGATTGCAGCGACGACATCACGAAAGTCCGGCTCTCGCGTCAGAGGGGCCCGTCTCTGCATTGAAGCCAAGATAATCACGCAAACGTGAAGTTCAAGCGGGGCGGTTGACATTTTTCTGTCCAATGCGTAAAGACCCCGCCAACGCCGGGTGGAGACGCCCGGTGTATTCATGACATGTCCCGTGGCATCTCCGTTCTTTTGAATGTGGGAGCCTGTCAGGAGAGGCCGAGAGGCAATCCAGAGGAGGGCGTGTTTCCTCGACAAACTGGCCCTTTCGGGCCGCCAAGAACAAGAAGGAAATACGATGAGCAAGCGCGCTGCATCGAAGTATAAAATTGATCGCCGCATGGGCGAAAATATCTGGGGCCGTCCGAAGTCCCCGGTCAATCGCCGCGAATACGGCCCCGGCCAGCACGGCCAGCGCCGCAAGGGCAAGCTCTCCGACTTCGGCGTTCAGCTGCGCGCCAAGCAGAAGCTGAAGGGCTATTACGGCGATATCCGTGAAAAGCAGTTCCGCGCCACCTATGACGAAGCCAACCGCCGCAAGGGCGACACCGGCGAAAACCTGATCGGCCTGCTGGAATCGCGTCTGGACGCCATCGTCTACCGCGCCAAGTTCGTGCCGACCGTGTTTGCTGCCCGTCAGTTCGTCAACCACGGCCACGTGACCGTCAACGGCGTTCGCGTCAACATCGGTTCCTACCGTTGCAAGGCTGGCGACGTTATCGAAGTGCGTCAGAAGTCGAAGCAGCTCGTCACCGTGCTGGAATCGGTTCAGCTCGCAGAACGCGACGTTCCGGACTATATCGACGCTGACCACAACAAGATGGTTGCGACCTTCGTTCGCGTTCCCGGCCTCTCCGACGTTCCGTATCCGGTCGTCATGGAGCCGCAGCTGGTCGTCGAATTCTATTCACGCTGATTTTATTACGCTTTTGGAGAAGCCGCCCTATGGGCGGCTTTTTCTGTTTGCAGTGCAGCACATTCTGGTGAAAATAAGGAAGAACTGCGTCAGGATCGGGACATGAATCTGCAAGAGATCGTCGATGATATCGCCTCTGCGATGAAGCCCCGCCTGGGTGAAGGCAAGATTGCCGATTACATTCCGGAGCTGGCGCGCATCGATGCGAAGCAGTTTGGTCTGGCGGTGACAACCGTTGATGGTGAAACCTTCACGGCGGGTGATGCTTCTGTGCCGTTTTCGATCCAGAGCATTTCCAAGGTGTTCATGCTGACGCTGGCCCTTGGCAAGGCGGGCGAAAGCATCTGGTCGCGGGTGGGGCGGGAGCCTTCGGGGTCTGCCTTCAATTCGATCGTGCAGCTGGAGCATGAGCACGGGATACCGCGCAATCCCTTCATCAATGCGGGCGCCATCGTCATTACGGATATGGTGCTCGCGGGCCATGCACCGCGTGAGGCCATCGGTGAGTTTCTGCGCTTTATGCGCTATCTGGCCGATGATGACAGTATAACGATTGATGAAAAGGTTGCCCGTTCCGAGCAGAAAACCGGCTATCGCAATGTGGCGCTGGCCAATTTCATGCATGCCTTCGGCAATCTGCACCATGCCGCCGAACTCGTGCTCGGGGTTTATTTTCACCAATGCGCGCTGGCCATGAGTTGTGTGCAGCTCTCCCATGCGGGGCTTTATCTCGCCAATCGTGGAACCAATCCGCTGACCGGTTTTTCGGTGGTGTCGGAAAAGCGGGCGCGGCGCATCAATGCATTGATGCTCACCTGCGGCCATTATGACGGATCTGGCGATTTTGCCTATCGCGTCGGTCTGCCCGGTAAGAGCGGCGTCGGCGGTGGCATTCTGGCGATAGCGCCAGGCAAGGCTTCCATTGCAGTATGGTCGCCGGGACTGAACAAGGTGGGCAATTCCGCGCTCGGTTCCGAGGCGCTGGAAATGCTCACACAGCGCACGGGATGGTCGGTGTTCGGCCATTGATTGAATTGTGCTGCCGGTTTTAACCGGATCTGTGGATTTCGGTTGTATATATCTCCGCTCTTCAATCTGCGTGAGATGTTTGAAGATGACGGGTCAAGCCGGCGGCGGCCCAGTTCGGCAAGGAAAGGCGTCCGAGATGCGGGCGTGAGGCAGATGATGGACATGAAAACAACGGGAGCACGGCCCTGCATCGTCGCAGATGGCTATGGTCTGTCTCCGGGCGTTGATCAGGCGATCCGCACGCTGATTGCCGAAGGAAAAATTTGCGGTACAAGCTGCATGACGGTGTTTGACGATTGGCGTGACGAGGCGGAACTGCTTTTGCCGGTGGCGCAGGATCATGGCACCGCGCTTGGCCTGCATCTCACTTTGACCAACTTCAAGCCTTTGAGCGGGGTGAAACCTATGTGCAGCATGCGCCGCCGCATGGTGCAATCGCTGCTTGGCGGTATCGACAAGGGCAAGCTGCAACGGGAGCTGGATGCCCAGTTGAACGCCTTCATTGATGTGGTGGGACGCACACCGGATTATATCGACGGGTATCAGCATGTGCATTATTTTCCGGTTGTGCGGGAATGGCTGATTGCAAGGCGCGACCTTTTGATCAGCCCGCGCGGCCATGCGCCCTGGCTGCGTGGCGAGCCGGATGCGAATCTGGCGAACACCCTGTCTCAGCGACTATGCATCACGGCCATCAAACGCATGGCTGTTGGCTTCAATCGGCAAATGGCCGAAGCCGGTTATCAGGTGCGTGGTCCGTTGACCGGGTTTTACATGCGTCGCAATCCACAAGGCTTCGCCGCCACCTTGAAGCATATCATGCGCAATGCGCCCAAAAACGCGGTGATCATGTGCAAGCCGGGTCATGCCGATGCCGTTTTGCAATCCCGTGATCGGCAGATGAAGGCGCGTGAGGTTGAATTTGCCGAGCTGATGCGGCAATAAGCGCCAATCCTGTTTTCGCGAAAAGGCGCCGATCATGACTATCGCATTTTCCCCGCAGGGGAATGAGCATGCAGAGGCCAATCTGGATGATGGTCCAGATGACGGGCCGGACGAAGGATTTGCCAATCCGCTCTTTGCCCATGCGCCGAAAAGCGTCTCCTTCAACAAGCTGCGCAAACGGCTTTTGCGGCAGGTACGTCAGGCCATCGACGACTTTGCCATGCTGAAACAGCAGAAGCGCTGGCTGATCGGCCTTTCCGGCGGCAAGGACAGCTATGGGCTTCTGGCCATCCTGCTCGATCTGAAATGGCGCGGGCTGTTGCCGGTCGAACTGATCGCCTGCAATCTTGATCAAGGTCAGCCGAACTTTCCAAAACATGTGCTGCCGGACTATCTGACGTCCATCGGCGTTGCCCATCGCATCGAATATCGCGACACCTATTCGGTGGTGAAGGAGAAGTTGCCGGAAGGGGCAACCTATTGCTCACTCTGTTCACGGCTGCGGCGCGGCCATCTTTACCGGGTGGCGCGGGAAGAGGGCTGCGATGCGCTGGTGCTGGGCCATCACCGGGAAGATATTCTCGAAACCTTTTTCATGAATTTCTTCCATGGCGGGCGGCTGACGGCCATGCCGGCCAAGCTCCTGAACGATGAGGGCGATCTTTTCCTGCTGCGTCCGCTCGCCTATGCAGCCGAGGACGATCTGGCCAGATTCGCCACCGCCATGCAGTTTCCCATCATTCCCTGCGATCTCTGCGGTTCGCAGGATGGTTTGCAGCGCAATGCCATGAAGGAGATGCTGGCGGGCATCGAGGCGAAAATGCCGGGCCGCAAGGATGTGATGTTAAGAGCGCTCTCCCATGTGAACCCCTCGCATCTGCTCGATCCGAAACTCTTCGATTTTTCTGCCCTTTCTGTCACGCTGCCGTCACATGAAACGGGCAGCGAGGTGTGATCCGTTTCCTCTTCCTTCCAAGAAAGCCATTCCGTGTTTCACGACCGCGACCTTGAAACTGTCCTGACCATTGTCAAGGACGCTGCTGCCCTTGAAATTCGCCCACGGTTCCGCCGTCTGGCCGACAGCGCGATTACCGAGAAAAAATCCTCGATCGATCTGGTAACCGAGGCCGATCTTCTCTCGGAACAGCGGATGACCGAGGCGCTGAAGGCTCTTTGGCCAAAGGCACTCATCGTCGGTGAGGAGGCAACGGAAACCAATCCCGGTCTTCTGGATGCCCTGAAGGAAGCCGAGCTTGCCTTCGTCATCGATCCGGTGGACGGCACCTTCAATTTTCAGGCGGGCCTGCCGACCTATGGCACCAATATGGCTGTGGTGGTCAAGGGCGAGACAGTCGCAGGTATCATTCATGATTCGGTGCTCGGCGATACGCTGGTGGCGACCAAAGGGGCCGGGGCCAGAATGCTGCGCGCCGATGGCGTCTCGACGCCGATTGCCGTTGCCGGAGCGGTCGAGCTTTCCAGCATGGTCGGAACGATTTCGATCAATGATATCGTTTATGAGGAAAAAAAGCGGATCGCTGCCAATCTGGCGAAAACGAGAATGGCCTTTGCCTATAATTGCTCGGCCTATGAATATTGGCTGGTTGCCACCGGCAAGGTGCATTTCATCGGTCATTATAAACTCATGCCCTGGGATCATCTGGCGGGCGTGCTCATTCATCAGGAAGCGGGCGGCGTGACCGCGCGTTTCGATGGCAGTCCCTATAGGCCGGGGGATCTGACCGGCGGCATCCTGTCCGCACCCGATCGGGAGAGCTGGACCATGGTGCTGCAAAATATTGTTTTAGCTTGAGCCTTTCAAACGGAGGACCGTATGGCCGAGATCGATATTGCTGCCCTTGCCAATGTGTTGCAGGAGGCGGCGTACAAGGAAATCCTGCCGCGCTTTCGCAATCTCGGCGAAGGCGATGTGCGGATGAAGACCGAGGCCATCGATCTCGTCACCGAAGCAGACGAGGCGGCCGAGCGGCTGATTCGCGCCCGGATCGAGGAGGTCATGCCCGAGGCTGTTTTTATCGGCGAGGAGGCGGTGGCTGCCGATCCGGCGCTTTTGACCAGGCTTGCGGATGCGGACCTGGCTGTGGTGGTTGATCCGATCGACGGGACCTTTAACTTCGCCGCCGGTCTGCCGCTCTTTGGCGTGATGCTCAGTGTCATCCGTAAGGGCGAAACGGTGGCCGGGCTGATCTATGATCCGATGGGCAATGACTGGGCAATTGCCGAGCAGGGCTCTGGCGCATGGCTGTGCAGGCCGGATGGCAGTCAGGAGAAAATGGCGGTCGTGCCGGCACCGGACCTGTCGCAGATGGTCGGCATTGCCAATACCGGCTTTTTCGATCTGGAAACCCGGCGAAAAATTCTGGTCAATCTGGCTGAGGTGCGGATTTTCACCAGCTATCGCTGTGCTGCACATGAATACCGCGCCTTTGCTCAGGGACATCTGCATTTTGCCATGTACAACAAGCTGATGCCCTGGGATCATCTGGCCGGAACACTGATTTCCCAGGAGGCGGGCGCCTATGCCGCCCGTTTCGATGGCAGCCCTTATCTGCCGCGCCATGTGGATGGTGGCCTGCTGTTGGCACCGGATGAAGAGAGCTGGCAGGAATTGCGGCAGAAAATCTTCACGCTTTGATCGAGAGAGCTGTCGTGCAATGACGGCAAAACTGAAAACTACTGCATAATTCCTTAAATCGGGATCGATTTAAAGTGAAAATTATGCAGCAGATTAAAAGTGTTACAGCGCCGTGCGCCATATTTGGCGCACGGCGCTGTAGAGCATTGTCCCGAGAAAAGTGCTCCGCATTTCATCGGGACAATGCTTTACCAAATCAGCGCTCAATTTGTTCAGACGGGCGGATTATGTGGCTGAAACAACTGCCCCTTTTCCGCCAGAAGCACAAAACCAAGGCCGACAAGCGACAGCAGAAAATAGCCCAGAACCAGCGGCAATGATGTGCCATTGAAGGCCTGACCGATGATTGCGCCAATCAAAGACCCACCCAATGTCAGGATGAAGCCTTGCACGGAAGAGGCGGTTCCTGCCAATTGTCCGAGAGGCTCAATCGCCAGTGCCTGAAAATTCGCGCCAATCCATCCGAACAGGAACATGGTGACGGAAAAAAAGCTGATGAACATCATGAAGGGCATGGGCGCAGGCATGGTCAGTTCGGCGAAAAGCCATAGGCCCGTGCTTGCCATAAAGCCCAAGAGCGCGCCGTGAGAGAGGCGGCGCATGCCAATCCGCCCAACAAGCCTTGAATTGATAAAGGCCGACACAGACATGAAAATTGCTACAGCGGCAAAGGCAACCGGAAACAGATCGCCCAGATTATAAATACCGACATAGATGGCCTGTGCCGAATTGATAAAGCCAAACAAAGATCCGAAAATGAAGGTGCAGGCCAGCGTATAGCAAAGCGACAGGCGATTGGTCAGCACAAGTTTGAAACCATTGACAATAACGCTTGCAGTAAATTCGCGCTTGTTCACGGCATCCAGTGTTTCTGGCAGGCGTATATAGGTCCAAAGAGTAATGGCAAGTCCGCCAAAAGCGATGAACAGAAAAATAAGGTGCCATTCGCCAAAGGCGAGGATCAACTGCCCCGTCCCAGGCGCGATAACCGGCACCACCATGAACACCATCATGATCAGTGACATGACCTCGGCCATTTCGCGCCCGTTATAAAGATCGCGCACGATGGAAACCGTGATCACACGCGTTGCAGCAGCGCCAAGACCATGAATGAAACGCAGCAGAAGCAGACCTGCAAAGCTGGGAACCTGGGTAATCGCCAAGGCGGCAATCACATAAAGCGCCATACCGAAAAGCAAGGGATTACGCCGACCGAAACGGTCGGAGATTGGGCCATAGAACAATTGCCCGACACCGAAGCCGATAAGATAAGAAGTGACGATGAACTGGGAGTGATTGATATCGCTGACATGGAGAGCCTTGCCGATATCGCCAAGCGCCGGCAGCATCACGTCGATCGCCAGCGAGTTCAAGGCCATCATCAGGGCGCAGAGCGCGACAAATTCCAGCTTTCCAAGCCGGTGGCGCGCTGCCGTTGCCGGGAGTGGGGGGGATGCCATTGAATACAGTCCTGTTGCATAATTTGGTGGAAAGCGCGTGATCATCATCAGGATATCATTCGCGCTTTTGCATAATGTCATCCGTCCGGGTTTCATCCCGATCGAATTATGCTCCAATGTGGTTCTGTCTGATGTGAAAGTCTCGCATCGCATGGAGACGCCAATTTGTCTCTATAACAGTTTTGCTTGCAGGCAAATGACAATCGGGCCAGCATGACCTGTTAGCGCTAACTTTTTGTCAATGAAAAGTATGCGGGAAAATGCTGTGTGGCCGGAAACCGGTCTTCTGTATCGCCAAACTGCCATGGCCCGATAACCATTGATCAGGCAGGCTGGAAAATGATTTATGCGGTTTTCCATCTGGGAATGCCTGCAAACAAAACGCCGTGCACTATGTTGCACGGCGCGTATCCAGCGTCACGGCGCATCCTGAAAAGGAGTGCCGCACTTCGTCCTTAGAGCATTTTACTGTTTCACGGAAAAAGTGAAATGCTCTCACTCTTTGTTTTTCCGCATTTGCGGACGGAAAACCGTTTCACACTTTTCTCGGGATACTGCTCTAGGCGGCACCGCGAACGGCAATGCCCTTTTCTTCGAAATGGCCCTGAAGTTCGCCGGCCTGGAACATTTCCCGCACGATATCGCAGCCGCCGATAAACTCACCCTTGACATATAGTTGAGGAATGGTCGGCCAGTTTGAATAATCCTTGATGCCCTGACGGATTTCCTGATCGGCCAGAACATTGATGCCTTTATAGGTCACGCCAAGATAATCAAGCATCTGCACGACCTGACCGGAAAAGCCGCATTGCGGAAACTGTGGCGTGCCTTTCATGAACAGCACCACGTCATTGCTTTTCACTTCATTGTCGATGAATTCTTGTACACCGCTCATGGATCAATCCTTTCACATGCGGGGCAAGACCGCACTTGCTCGATGGTCTATATAGGCGCTTTTGCCGTCAGATGCAAAACCGGCAGAGGAATTTCTCATGACCGCAGCTGGTGTATCCTGCTGCCAGTCTTCCCGCCCAGGACACCCGTATGTCGATTAAGCTCAGCCGCGATTGCGGGTCACGCGCCGCGCCTGACGGGCGGCCTTGCTGCGGTGCACCGCCCGAGTGACAGGTTTTGCGGGCTGTTCGGATGATTCTGCGCGTTTGCGTCGGGTTTCCTGGTATTGTCGCCGCTCCTTGAATTCCGACTTTATGGAGTTCAACAATGAGGAGAGGAAAGATGTAATCGGGTTCGCCATGGCGATCCTGTCCAATCAGGTTTCGGGAATGGAGGTTTGCAAGGCAAGTGCATGCAGCACGCCGCCCATATTGCCTTTCAAGGCGTCGTAAACCATCTGATGCTGCTGCACGCGGGTCTTGCCACGAAAGGCTTCGGCCACCACTTCGGCAGCATAATGGTCGCCATCACCCGCCAGATCGCGGATCGTGACTTTTGCACCGGGAATGCCGGTCTTGATCAGGTCTTCAATGTCGCCGGGGTTCATGGCCATGATTGTGCTCCCAGATTATTCGGCGGCAAGGCTTGCTGCCTTGCCATCCATGAAATCAGGGAACCATGATTCATGCGCCTTGCGCAATTCGTCAACGGCAATTGTGCACACATCGGCAATTGCCAGATGATCACCCTGCACCTTACCAAGACGGCGGAAGGGAATGCCGGCACCTTCCGCATTGGCGGTGATGAAATTGGCAAGGTCGGTGGGAACGGTGATCACATAGCGCGCCTGATCCTCGCCAAACAGCAGGCCATGCATCAGGCCGCGGCTGTCGGAGAGATCGATTTCCATGCCCTTGTTCGAGGCGATCGCCATTTCGGCGAGCGCCAGCGCCAGGCCGCCTGAAGAAATATCATGCGCAGCCGTGACCTGTCCGTTGCGGATGGCGGAACGGATGAAATCACCATTGCGACGTTCAGCATAAAGATCGACCTCGGGCGCCGGTCCATCTGTGCGACCGAGAATGTCGCGCAGATAGATGGAGCTGCCGAGATGGCTGCCATCGACACCGATCAAAAGCACCGCATCGCCTTCATTGGCGGTGCCAATTTTCGCCATGCGGCTCCAGTCCGGCAAAAGGCCGACCCCGGCAATGGTCGGCGTCGGCAGGATGGCCACACCATTGGTCTCGTTATAGAGCGAGACATTGCCCGATACGATGGGGAAATCCAGCGCCCGGCAGGCCTCGCCGATGCCTTTGATCGCGCCGACGAACTGGCCCATGATCTCCGGCTTTTCCGGATTGCCGAAATTGAGATTGTCGGTGGAGGCAAGCGGTTCGGCCCCGGTTGCGGTGATGTTGCGCCAGCATTCGGCAACGGCCTGCTTGCCGCCTTCGTAAGGGTCGGCCTCGACATAGCGCGGCGTCACATCGGAGGAAAAGGCGAGCGCCTTGGTGGCATGGCCTTCAACACGGACCACACCGGCATCGCCGCCGGGAAGCTGCAAGGAATTGCCCTGGATCAGCGTGTCATATTGCTCATAAACCCAACGGCGGCTCGACTGGTTGGCCGAACCCACCAGCGTCAGGATGGTCGCACCGTAATCGGCAGGCTCTTCCACCATATGGGCGGGCAGCGGCGCGCGCTTGTCGGCCTCGCGCCAGGGCCGGTCATATTCCGGGGCCTGATCGCCGAGATCCTTGATCGGCAGATTGGCCACTTCCTCGCCCTGATGCAGGATGCGGAAACGCAGATCATCGGTGGTCTTGCCGACAATGGCGAAATCCAGACCCCATTTGATGAAGATCGCCTTGGCTTGCGCCTCTTTCTCCGGCTGCAGCACCATCAGCATGCGCTCCTGGCTTTCGGAGAGCATCATTTCATAGGCCGTCATATTGTCTTCGCGCACCGGCACCTTGTCGAGATCGAGCTCGATGCCGAGATCACCTTTCGCGCCCATTTCGACGGCAGAGCAGGTGAGGCCGGCCGCACCCATGTCCTGAATGGCGATGACCGCGCCGGTCGCCATCAGTTCGAGACAGGCTTCCAGCAGGCATTTTTCGGTGAAGGGGTCGCCGACCTGCACGGTCGGGCGCTTTTCCTCGATGGATTCATCAAATTCGGCAGAGGCCATGGTGGCGCCGCCCACGCCGTCGCGACCGGTTTTGGCGCCGAGATAAACCACCGGCAGGCCCACACCTTCGGCCTTGGAGTAGAAGATCGCATCGCTTTTCGCCAGACCAGCGGCAAAGGCGTTGACGAGAATATTGCCGTTATAGCGCTCGTCGAATTCCACTTCGCCACCAACCGTCGGCACGCCGAAGGAATTGCCATAGCCACCGACACCGGCGACGACGCCTGCCACGAGATGTTTTGTCTTGGGGTGATCCGGCGCGCCGAAGCGCAGCGCATTCATCGCCGCAACCGGCCTTGCACCCATGGTGAAGACGTCGCGCAGAATGCCGCCCACCCCGGTTGCCGCGCCCTGATAGGGTTCGATGTAGGAGGGGTGGTTGTGGCTTTCCATCTTGAAGACGACACAGTCGCCATCGTCGATATCGACGACGCCGGCATTTTCACCCGGTCCCTGAATGACGCGGGGACCCTGCGTCGGCAGGGTTCGCAGCCACTTCTTCGAGGATTTATAAGAGCAATGCTCGTTCCACATGGCGGAAAAAATACCGAGTTCGGTAAAGGTCGGTTCCCGCCCGATCAGTTGCAGGATCCGATCATATTCCTCCGGCTTCAGCCCATGCGAGGCGATCAGGTCCGGGGTGATCTGGATGGCGTTCGGGATCGTCATGATGTTCTCTTCGTCCGGCGTGGAATTTTGACGCCCTTTTACCCCAGTCGATCCCGTCGCGCGACTTAAAAATGCAGGATTTCCAAGGTTGCAGTGGCATAAATGCAGGGTGTCATTGCACGGAGAGCGATAATCTCCTTGGGGATAGGCAATTTCTTTTCACATTTTTGCCCTGCCATGCGCTAAACTTGGTCATAACCACGCCCCATGCCTAAACACTGAAGACAGGTGCCCCTGTGATCGATCCCTATTCCATGCTCGGACTGGAGCGCGACGCTGACGATGTGGCCATCAAGGCTGCCTATCGCCGCAAGGTCAAGACCTCCCATCCCGACACGGGCGGCGATCCGGATGAATTCGGCAAGCTGAACACCTCCTATGAATTGTTAAAAGACCCGGTGCGCCGCAAGGTCTATGACGATACGGGCTATGATCCGCAACTGGCCGATGTCGCCGATCTCAAGGGCCTGATGGTACTCGAAACCCTGGTCAACGACATGATCCTGGATGAGCGCGAACCGGGAAGCTTCGACCCGGTAGCAGCGCTCAGACGCAAGCTCACCGACGATATTCTCAAAGCCCGCTTTCATATTCTCGAACTGGAGCGCCACCGCACCCGCATCCGCAAACATGTCGACCGTATTGGCAGGCGGCCTGACACCGATGTACTGGGATCCATGTTGCGGGCACGCACCCAATCGATCGCCGATGCCATCAAGTCGGCCGAAACCCAGATCGAAGCCATCGAACGCGCCTATTCCATGCTGGAAGGTTATACGTATGAGCTGGAACCGCTGAATGAGGCGCTGGCCGATCCGGTGCCGGACCTGCCGAAGGCGGCGGAATAGAGCATCGGCCGAAAAGTGGGGACCGGTTTTCGGAAACAACCGATGCGGAAACAAAATCTTAGGGCATCGTGCCGATTCCGATTTTCGGCACGATGCCCTAGAGGACAGGTATGCTTCTCCGGCGACTGTGATCGCCTGACGAGCCTCAACCGGCTTCAAACAGCAGTTTCAGATCGTCTTCGGTCATGGCCTCCGCCGGCTGGCCTTCCGGATCGAACAGGCTTGCCGCCAGCTCTGCCTTGCGGCTTTTCAGCGCCTCGATCTTTTCCTCGATCGTGCCGGTCATCACCAGCTTGTGGACGAAGACCGGTTTGTCCTGACCGATGCGATGCGCCCGGTCGATGGCCTGATTTTCCACCGCCGGGTTCCACCACGGATCGTAGAGAATGACCGTGTCGGCAGCGGTGAGGTTGAGCCCAGTGCCGCCGGCTTTCAGACTGATGAGAAAGAGCGGGATTTTTCCATCCTGAAAGGTCTTGACCTGGCTTGCCCGGTCTTTTGTCTCGCCGGTCAGCAGGCAATAGGCGGTGCCTTGCTTGTCCAGACGGGCGCGGATGAGGTCGAGCATCGAGGTGAATTGCGAAAACAGCAGGATCCTGCGGCCCTCGGCCAGCAATTCTTCCAGCATGTCCATCAGTCGGTCCAGCTTGGCCGAGCCTGCTTTTTCGGCCGACTTGCCGGATAGCTTGAGAAGGCGCGGATCGCAGGCCACCTGTCGCAGTTTCAGCAGTGCATCGAGAATAATGATTTTTGACCGCGCCATGCCCTTGTCGGCCAGCGCCTGATAGACCTTTTCATGCATGGCCAGCCGGATCGATTCGTAAATTTCCCGCTGCTGGCGATCCATGTCGATCCGCTCGATGATTTCGGTTTTCGCCGGCAGGTCGCTTGCCACCTCATCCTTGCGGCGTCTGAGCATGAAGGGCCTGACCCGCTTCGAGAGTCTTTCGGCGGCGGTCCGGTCGCCATGTTTTTCAATCGGTGCGCGCCACTGCTTGCTGAACGTCTTGCTGTCGCCGAGAAAGCCGGGCGCGATGAAGTGAAACAGCGACCATAATTCGCCGAGATGGTTTTCCAGCGGCGTTCCCGTCAGGCAAAAGCGATGGCGCGCCGTCATCGCATGGATCAGCTTTGTCGTCGCCGCATTCGGGTTCTTGATCGTCTGGGCCTCGTCCAGAATGAGAAACTGCCACTCCCTTTCACGCAAAACCTCATGGTCGCGGGCAATCAGCGGATAGGTGGTGAGCACCAGATCGGCCTCGTCGATCTGGTCGAACATCTCCTTGCGGTTGTTGCCGTGCAGGACGAGAACGCGAAGATCGGGGGCAAAACGCTCCGCCTCGCGCTGCCAGTTGACCATCAGCGAGGTCGGCGCAATAACCAGCGCAGGTGAGGAGAGCCGGTCGCCCGCCTTTTCCAACGCCAGGAGAGCCAGCGTCTGGATCGTCTTGCCAAGCCCCATATCGTCGGCCAGAATCCCGCCGAGACCGGCGGAGCGGAGAAAATCCATCCAGGCCACGCCGCGCATCTGATAGGGCCGGAGCGTCGCGTTGAAACTGGCGGGCAAGGTCACATCCTGAATGGTTCCCTGTTCTCGCAGCCTTGCGCCAAGAGCACGAACCTTGTCGCCGCCCTGCCAGATTGCGCCGTCTTTGCTGGCCTCGCTTTCAAGCTTTGCCAGGGTGCTGGCGTCGAGCGCCGAAAACCGCAGCTTGCCGGAGGCGGGCTTGCCGGTCAGGCCGGAGAGCAGTTGCGCCAGCGTCTCGACATAGGGCTTCAGCCGTGCAGCAGGAAGCGACAGGAATCGGCGCTCGTCAAGACGCAGATGGATGACGGCATCCTCCTCGCTCAATCTGGTAAGGTCGGCGATAAAGTGCTGATAATTCTGGATGGTGTTGACTAGAATATCGATGAGATCGATGCGCTCGCCATCAATCAGCACGCCAATATCGAGCTCGAACCAGTCGATGCCGTTCGATTCGGTGATCTGCGTGACAAAATCGCCATTGCTGCGCATCAGCTCGATGGGAAAATCCGGCGCGATCTCGATTCGCCAGCCGTCATTGCGCAGCGTGTCGAGATCGGCACACAGAAAACGGCACCAGTCGGACAGGCTTCCCAGTCCGAGCGCCTGTTTCTGCTCCGGCCCGCTCAAAGCATAAAGCGCTGGAAAGACCTCGAAGTCGTATTCTGCCAGTTGTTTCAACCGGGCTTTTTCGGCCTTTCTGTCTCGACGGATCTCGACCGGAGTCTGGTCGTCGAAGCGGATCAGCGAATTGCCGGTTTCATTTGTTCCAATGTCATGCGCCCCATAGGCAAAAGACACATCGGCTCGGCCAACCGTGATCTTGGGCAGGTTTCCATGATAAAAAGAGGTGCGAATACCCTCCAACCACTCCGGATCGACAACCTGATCGCCTCTCAGGCGCAGGATGGGAACGGGCTTTTCCCGGATGATCCTTGTTTCCTGTAAGGTCGGCGGTGCAAGACTGGCAAGAATGCCGGATTTGGCACCAAGATGCGCTTTTACCAGCGGAACCTGTTCGATTGCGATGGATGGTGCGTTTAGCAGCTCCCAGACCAGTTTCGACGAAAGACCGGTGTCGATAGCGCCAGCTTCACCCGTCAAGGCATCGATATAAAGCGGGGGCTGGGCAGTCAGGCACAGGGCCTGTTTCGGCTCTTTCTGTAGGCGCACGTGTGGCTTGAGCCTGCCATTGGCTGTCGGCTGCCAGTCTATGGCGCCGGAGCGTGCTTCGCCCGTCTTAAGAACGGGGCCGTCGAGCGACTGCCAGCGGGCACGTCCTGTCGAGAGAATTTTCTCCAGAATCTCAGCGCCTGTTGTCGTGCACAGCGCCGTCGAGCCTTTCCGGGCGGGATAGGGCGAGGCGCCATAAACCAGTTTCAAAATCGCAAGATCGATATCGAGCAGATATTTCGGCGGATTTGTGGATGTACACGTCTTCGGATCGACCTCGGAGACGGTGGTGGAAAAGCTGCCGTCTTTGAGAATGCGCACAGAGAGAAAGCGCAGAACCGGCACGGCGATTGTTGTTGCAGGGCGGCGGATCGTCTCCTGATCGAAAATGTAATAAAGCCTCTGGCCGATATCGCTGTCATAGTCGGTTCTCAGCGTGCGGCTTGCCTTTTCCAGAGCGTTCAGCCAGTCGGCTATCGCGGGATCCATGGTGATTGTTTCGTTTGAAGCCGCGGTGGTTCGTTTAAGGTTGGCACCATCCGGGCGGGGCGGGGCGTCATGCAGCAAATCGCGCGCCTTCGCTGTGAGCACGGCGGCTGCCACATGCTTGCAGTTGAAACCAATAGGGCAGGTGCACTCTCCTTGGATGGAAGCCCTGCCATTCTTGTCGGTCACGATGCTGCAGGTCTGTGTATAGGGTTTTCTTTCCGATCCCTGGACGCTTGCTTTGAAACTGTTTGCACCGGTTCTGTTGATGGACGTGACCTTGCCGCTGCGATGATAGGCCAGTCCACGATCGAAATAGGATTTGCCCATGGAGCGGATAATGTCGGAATCGGACAGGCGCATTGTCTTTATCACTCACGCATCATGACCAGATCACGATATCAAGCTATCGTGATTTTATATAACAGGGATATCCCGCTGCTAAACTTTAGCGCATGTCGCATTTAATCGCTCTCAATGAAGCGATGAAATTAATTTTTATAAAACATAGGTTTAAAATAATCTCAAAAAATTGTTCAGCTGCAGCGGGCTTTGGTGAAACAGCATGGCAACCCGTTGACGGTCATTCTAGAGCAACGGCCAAAAAGTGGGAACCGATTTTCCGTCTGGAAATGCGGAAAAACAAAGAGTTAGAGCATTTCCAGGAAAGTTGTGAAATGATTTTCCTGGAATTGCTCTGACGATGTTGGAGACAGGGTGCGCGCAATTTATGCAACGTGTCATGCAGCGAGTTTGACATATGATGTCAGCCGTTTCGCACATGGGCGAATGACATCATTCGATCGTCAGGCGATGACGCCGAACGCCTGATAATTTGGTTCTCTGCTTTGGCCATCGAAATTTGCGAAAACCTCGCGACTATCGTTTTGTCAGATGCTTTATTCGTGGCCGGCGGTGATTTTGATTGTCTTGAATTCAACCTCTACAGTTTCGGCATAGCGTTTGCCATTGACCTTGTCGTGACGCGGAAAGGCAGGAGCTGCAATTTTCACCTTCAAATCGTAAAGGCCGCTGCCTCCAGGCAGGCTGAGGTCCTTTCCATAATGGTAAAGTCCCGGATGCCATAGGAACTCGGGCTTGAAAGACAAGACGTCCTTTCCGCCCTGCGAGAGTGTGCATTCAATATCGAGAAAGGGAATGAAGCGATTGTCGGTCGCATCCGCAACGGCGATTTCCATATGACAGTTCATGTCTGCGCTGGCCTCGACCCATTCCAGCTTGCCGCCCTTGAGGTGATACATGCCTTCTGCGCGTTCCTGAGCAAAGGCGACAATATAATCGCCGGCACGCTGCTTGGCACCCGTATCCGCGACCTTGGTGGCCATATAGTCGAGAGATGCGATATATTGGCTGCCTTCTGCTGCTGCCATGAGAAGCTGGTTCTTGTCGGCTTCGTCACTGGCTCTGGCGGGCGGCTGATGAGCGGCAACGGAGGTGGTTTTCTGCATCGCTTGATATCTCCCTGTGTGATGATGGTCCCTACCTTTCTCTAATGGTGTGTGAGCACCATTGTTCCGAAAAGACCGGAACGGAACGATGACGTGGGCGGATGTGAGCGCATGGCGACACAAGAATACTGAAAGCACAGTGATGATGGCGGATAAGCCGAAACGTGCTTGGAAAACGTGGGATCATTTTTGTCAGAAAAATGTGATGTTATCGGGAACATTTTTCACCTTTGCGCCATTTTCAGGTCAAATTTGCCATGATGGCGGTGTCCATTCATCATCCAGGTGTTTTGGAATTCCTTCTAAGATTATGATTTAAAAAGAAATAATCCTTTCTCTGGTTTCTGTTGCGATTAACGGCTATATGAAGCCCGTGACGATTTCAGATCAGGCAAGGAAAATGGAGGTCTCAGGGCATGGGGCATTACGACATTCATCAGCTGCTTGATGACAATGACGATACTGTTGGCGGTCGAATGGCGGCGGCCCGCGATATAGCCGGTTATGATATGCGAAAACTGGCGGCTCTGACCGGAATATCCGTCGAAACTCTGCGCATTTATGAAGCGGACCGCGCGGAGCTTCCCGAGCGCCATGTCAAGGAACTGGCAAAAGTGCTCAAGGTCGATGCTCGATGGTTGATGAGCGGGCGGGGCACTGGACCCTGTGATGACGATAACCACTCTCCACAGGTGCGCGCCATGCGCGGTGAGTTGGAATCCCTGATGCGGCTGCATGAGGAAACGGGTAAGCGGATCGCCATGCTGCACCGCCGCCTGAACGACATGGAGTTGCGGGCCTTTCGCTAGCGAATTTCCGGACGGAAAACCCCTCAGGTTTTCGGAGAGATGCATCAACATAACGGCTTGGAGCGGCCTTCTCATTCTGTGAGAACGACGCTTCAGGCTGTGTGTTGCGTTATCGTCATCCGGTGGTGGCTGTCGGGCCAAAGACCTGCTCGAAGGCTTGGCGCAGCACGATATCGACATCGGCCATGGTGACCGGCAGACCGAGATCGACAAGACTGGTAACGCCGTAGGCGGAAATTCCGCAAGGGACGATGCCGCCGTAATGGGAAAGGTCCGGTTCGACATTGAGGGAGAGACCGTGGAAGCTGACCCAGCGGCGCAGGCGAATCCCGAGTGCTGCAATCTTGTCTTCGGCCATTGTGCCATCCGGCAATAACGGCTTTTCCGGGCGGCGTACCCAGACGCCAACGCGGTCTTCCCGGCGCTCGCCGCGCACATTCATCATGTCGAGCGTGCGGATCACCACTTCTTCCAGGGCCGCCACATAGGCTCGCACATCCTGACGCCGCCGTTTGAGATCAAGCATAACATAGGCGACCCGTTGTCCTGGGCCATGATAGGTATATTCGCCCCCGCGCCCGGTGGCGAAAACAGGAAAGCGCTGCGTGTCGATCAGATCCTTCGGATCGGCGCTGGTACCGGCGGTGTAAAGTGGCGGGTGTTCCAGCAGCCAGACCAGCTCGTCGGCCCGCCCATCGGCAATGGCGGCGACCCGCTCTTCCATGGCGGCGAGCGCATCCTCATAGGCAACAAGCCCCTCGGAGATTTTCCACTCGACCGGCGGTGAACCGGGGTGGGCCAGCATCTCCGGGTTCAGATCGGTGCGCAGCATGGTATTCGTCCTTGGATTGGTCGTCTTGGAACATCAGACCGGAAGCCCACGTCCTCTGGCCTGCTGTTTTTTCATGGGCTTGCGTCCTGACAGGAAATGCACAAAGCTTCAAGACCATTTTACGACAGATTTTCAACAGCCATATAAGTGCCTTAGACGGTTTATGCAAAAAACTTGGCTGGCGCTCTTGTGCCGGGGTAAGCCATTTGCTAGATGCTCCTCGCCGACACAAATCGGCACCTACCACGATGCGGTCGTGGCGGAATTGGTAGACGCGCAGCGTTGAGGTCGCTGTGGGGCAACCCGTGGAAGTTCGAGTCTTCTCGACCGCACCAATTAACCCGGCCTTGTGCCGGGTTTTTGCTTTTCTATCAACAGGTTGACTTTTAAAAGTGTCCAACGTTTTAGAGGGCATTGGACACCTTAGCCCCAAACGCCCTTGTTCCCAACTTTCGCCAGAGCGGTTTTTGCAAGGTTCCAGCGCTCCACGCGACGGGTGTAAACCTCGCTGGTTTTGGCTTCCGAGTGGCCAAGAATCGCCATGATTTCGTATTGGCTGCAGCCAAGCTCGGCCAGCACTTCGGCCAGGCCCTTGCGCACCCCGTGGGCGCTCAGATGATCAAGGCCCGCATCCTTGCACCAGCGCTTGAACATGGCAGACATGGCATCGCCACTGGCATAGGGTTTTCCGCTGCGGCTAAGCACATAGGTCTTGCCCTGCTCGGCGGGCGCGCGCACAGCTTTGCGCAGCGGGTCGAGGAGGGGGATTGTAACCTCGGTTGAGCCTTTCTTCATCGGCAGCCAGCGCAGCGCCTCCACGCCATCCAGCACACATTCATGGCGGGGTCCGAGCATGGTCAGGTCTTCGATCCGGCAGCCGGTCCACAGAAGAATGCTCATCGCCACATGCGGCTTGCTGCCGGGTTTGTGGGTGGCAAAGAATTTGCGCACGTCTGCGGCCTTCCAGGGCGTGGCGCCATCGCCCTTGCGGTAAATGGATTTGATGCCCTTGGCGGTGTTTTCCTTGATGTATTTTCGATCCAGCGCCCAATCGTAAAGCACGCTGATCGCCTCGATAAAGGCGTCGGCCTGCGCCGGGGTCGCGCCCATGGCATCCTGCATCTCAATCAGCTTTTCGCGCGGGATCAGCATTTTTCTGTCGGGGGCAACCGTCAGCCTGCTCAGCAGATTCTTTTTCTTCTTGAGCGTTTTGGCGCTGGTGGTTTTGGCTTTCACCCGCTCTTCAAGATATTCGAGATAGGCTGCAACAAGCCAGCCTATCGATTTGGGCAGGGCTTGCTCGGAAGGCTTCTTCAATGGATCGGGCTTTATGCCGCGCCGGGCCATGGCATATTGGCGGCTGAAATCTTCGTCGCCCGGCGCTGCGGAAATCTGGATGCGGGTTTGCTTGTCGCCCTTCGGGCGCACGCGGTAAATGATTTTGCCTGAGGGCAGTTTTTGCCGGATCAGGCCGGGATGTTCAACTTTCACCGGGGCCTCACCAATCTTTCAGGCCGTCATCATTCTGGCTGGCCGGTTCCGGCTCAATGCCGCTGATGTGTATCTCCACCTGTCCGCCGGAGACGCTCAGGCGGTCCACAGGCAGGCCAGCGTTGCGGATTGCCCGCAAGGCCGCCGTTACGGCCTTCTCGCTGGCGCGAACACGCCTCTGGCTTGGTTGGGGTGCGGGTGCGTCCATCGTCAGCAGCCTTTCCGTTCGTTGTGGTTCAGGGGGTGCAGGGCGTCCTGCATCGTCACGCTCATAGATGCTTCATCCGCCTGCTTTTCTCGGCGCGGGCGGCGGCAAGCGTGGAAAGGTCTGGCAAGGTCACCCGTGAGCCGTCCGGCGCAATTGCGATGTGGGTGCGAATAAACGGAAACTGTTCCTGCAGAACGCCTTTGCGGGGCGTAAACGGCTGGCCGGCTGCGAGCGGCTTTCGCTTCGGCGGTGCTTCGGGCGCTTCCCCCGGCAGGAACCATCTGCCTTTTCCGTTATGGGTGCAGCCAAGATCGCGAAGCCATTCGCGAACGGTACCGGCTGCGCATGTCAGCGTTTTAGCAATTTCAGTTGGTACATTGCCTTTCTGCACCATTGCCAAAAGCTCTTCATTGTCAGGGCGTTTTGCGAGCGTTGCCAAAGCCATTTCGCATTCTCCTTTTCTCTGGCTCTCACGCGGACACAGATCTGCAATCGCAGCTCGTGGTGCGAGTGCGTTCGATGTGTGTTTCGCTGTGAGGCTGGTCGTTTATCCGTTCAGGAAACCGCAGCGTTTGGGCTGCGGAAACCGGAGGGGATACTATTTCATATGTTTCTTGATAGGGGCTGTTGGGACTTCTTCTCTGTGTTTCACTTCAAACGTGTGGCCCATCCAGATGATGTGCCTGTATGTTTATGAAAGCATATCTTTCTTATGGATGCAAGACATTTGAAAGCAATTCTTTCATAGAAAGGCCATTGCTGGAGATGCTGCCGACTCCACAAACTAAGGTTGCCATGGTGAAATGAGGTGAAATTTAATAAGGGGCAGCCATGAAACTCACTTTTCCATTTCAGATTGTGATTAAGCTTTGAAGTTTGACCCCTTTCGGCGCAGAAGAATGACCGCGGATGGTGCAGGTTAACACGCCGATCTATTTTCCGTTTCTTCGGCATGGCGATGGTGGGGTCAAATGCCGCGCCGAAACACAGCTTGTATTGAAATGCCTTCTGTGTTGTGATATTTTCACAATTGAAGTATTCACAATGGAGTTTAATAATGCAGCCTGAACAAATGCGAGCGGCGCGAGCAATCCTTAACTGGTCGCTTGAGCGACTTGCGGCAGAATCGGGCGTACACCGAAATACCCTATATAATTTCGAAACCAGTAAATTCGCTGGTAAGCCGGAAACGATTGCAGCGGCCAAGGAGGCTCTCATGTCGGCAGGTGCTCTTTTTTTTGATAACGATTTGGACGTACCCGCCGTGGGCATACGACGGTTCGAGGTAGGTGATTGGGTCAAGTTTCGGCCGGAAACTAGAGTCAGATATGATTACGGCATTGCCGCAGACGAACTCGGAGTTGTGATTGGTGTTGAACCGCATCCACCCCAGATGGGACCAACTTACAGAATCAGCGTCCAATTTGGTGAAAGTCAGCCCTTACCTTATGTGCATAAATTCGAGTATGAGCTTGTTCATCCAGTGATTTCCTCTTTGCCGGAGTTCACTGGAACAAGCGGGATGCAAATGATACCGAATGGGCAATTTGTTGCTCGCCCCGCACTCAACGCAAAGCCTCAAATTGAGACCGATTTAGCGAAATTGCCACAAGAGCTGAGGTCTCTAATCATCATTCCGACCGCTGACCCGCGGCTTCGGGATGAAGTCGAAAAGCGCGGCTTTGCAACAAGAGAAGTGTCACCAACTTTGTGTTTGTTGTGGAGACAATTCCCCGATGGGGTATTAAAAACCGATTTGTATAGTGGGGCTGCGGACGAAAACTTGGACCACTAGGCGGTAGTTCATGTATTCCTATTCCGAGAGACTTCATGCCGTCGAGCTTGACATAAAGCTTGGCAAGCGGGTTAAGGCTACCATTCTCTAGTTGTGTTGCCGGTTGGGGTTCATAATAAGAGGTTGCCGATGAAGCTTTTAGATGGGGTTACTTCTGAAGAAATTTAGCATGTGGACGAAACTGCCACAGATTTTATTCTAAAACTTAAAAGAGTTGGGTTGGATTTCATTCCCTCTGAAATTCATGTCGTAAATAGCCTATTTTCGAGCAATATGTCCGCAAACTCTGCCTATTATTGTTAAGCGATCTAGTGCAACTGTAAATGATTCAAGCGCTGGATTGTCAGAGATGATTCTAACTTCGGTCGGATTGGAAAACGGAATCCGTTGCAGTCGTTTTATCTGTGGCTCTGCATAGCCATCGCTGATCGCGTAAACGGCATCGACCGAAAAATGGTTTTGTGACAGGTCGATCAATACACGGTCGCCTGGTTGAAAAGATGGCTGCATACTGTCCCCGATGACTTCAAAAACGACAGTCTGTGACGGGGAAACCTTTATTTCGTGTCTCAAATAATCCTCGGGTAAAAGCCATTCTGCTACAATTTTGTGGCCGGAAACTGTGCCATTGGAAACTGGGACATTTATCAAATCCCCCACAGTTCCGCTGCCCGCGCCAAGGCGCACATCGAGTTCCGGAATGGCGCCATTTACGGCAGGTTTCCAGCTTTCCCGTGAGTAGTTTTCTATCTCATGTCCGATGGGTTCGTGCTGGTCGGGATCGAAAGAAGACACCAGATTTCCCATTTTCGGCGGGCGGTTAAATGCCAGCCAATCGAGATTGACCCCAGCCAGTTTACAGAGGGCCGATAGGCTTTCGATGCTTACTTCTGCGCCGCGCTCCCAGTTTCCTACAGCACCACGAGTTACCGGCCTGCCATGCGTACTGAGCAACTGGGCCAGTTCTTCCTGGGATTTGAGCTTAAGGATGTCGGTTCGCACCTCTTTGATGCGTTGGCCGCGGTCCTCATCGATCTTTCTTGTGTTCGTCATGAGTTCAATATGCCCCACGAAAGAGAAACTTTCATCGAAAGAAATGCTTGCACATTATTGAAAGCTATGCTTTCCATGTCCGCATGGAAGATGTTTGCAAACAGGCAATAATTGCGGGTGGAGGGCCGACGCTTTTGGCGAAGGCGCTTGGCGGGATCAGCCCGCAAGCAATTTCGCAATGGCGACGGATACCGGCTGCGCGTGTTCTTATGGTTGAACGCATTACCCGAATAAGCCGCCATGATCTTCGACCGGACATTTATGGCCCTCACTTGATTCGGGGTTCCGTCGAAGACCGTGTGTCTGCTGTTTGCTCCCATCTCCCATGCGGGCCTCCGTAGTTCGTCACGGCCCATTCCTCACATTTTCAGTCACTTCCCACCACGGGAAAAACACCGGGCTTTTCCCGGTGCGGGAAAGGTTTTGTCTTATGAGACATGATGCATGGTTTCACCGGATCAAAGCTGCGCAGCGGGATTTGATCCGCATGGTGGGCGGAATAGAGCGCGCCGCCGAAATCTCCTCGGTTTCCAAGAGCCATGTCGGGCGGATGAACAATGCCACCGACCCGGAGCTGATGCCGATTTCGGTGGTTTTTGCGCTGGAAAGCGAATGCGGTGTGCCGCTGGTGACCTCGGCCATGGCGGAGCTGAACGGGCGGCGGCTGGCCGATCCCGATGCCGAACGCGCCGCCGACTGGAATGTGCTGGCAAGCTATACCGATGTTGTGCGCAAGGCCGCAGACCTGACCTCCGGCGGGGCGATGGCGATTGCCGATATGGTGGTGACGCCAGCTGAGGCCCACAAGATGGACAGGGACGCCGCCGAATTGCAGCGCGGCATCGGCCAGTTACGTCAGGCGCTGGCCGCCGTGATTGCGCGCGGCGGTGAGCGCGTCGGCCTGCACCTGGTGAAAGGGGAGCTGCGCGATGGAACTGTTTGATGCGCTGCCCGCCGCCGTGCGCGCCGCCATTGCGCAGGCGGGCTTTCCCTTTCATCCGCATGTTGCATGGCGGTTTTTGCGGCGGGGTGTTTCGCTGGAGCAGGTGGCGCGGCTGATTATGGCGGCGGACCGGCGTTTGATGCCGCAAGGAGGCCGATAATGGCTCCTTGCAAGTTCGCAAAACTGCTGAAGCTAGATCTGTTGGCGCTCCCTCTTTTTCGTGTGGGGCGCTTATGCTGCTTCCAGCCCGATAATCAGTCGCTGCCCCATGGCTCCCAACGCGCTGACCATAAGAGGCAGTTTTGTTCGCACATTCGGATCAAGCAGCCGTCGAGCCTCTTTCTCATCCTTGTCAATGCGGCGCGCCAGTTCGCTGCGGGAAATATTCGCCTTCTGGAATGTTTCGATCACCGCAATTTTGAGAGCCGTTTCAGCATCGGGCGTGATCATGGTTCCTGCTGCCGTGGCTTCCGGCAACGGTTGTCCAATTTCCAGATAGGTCAAGAGAATCATTCCGAGTGCATCAGACGCCATCTCACGTGCTTCAGCCATGGTGTCGCCTTCCGTGATGGCTTCCGGCACATCGGGAAAGGTTACAACGAAACCGCCTGCCTTTTCCGTCGGCTCGAAGATGGCCGCATAAGCATAGGTTTTCATACGTGTGCTCCATTCATGCCCGCTTTTGGGCTGCGAATTCATTCTCTATGGGGTGAAGGGCCTCATGCGAGGCCCAGCGTTTTTTTGATTTTTGCTGCGGTTTTCGGGTCGATTTCCCGGCTGGGAAGAGTGGTGAATTTATCGCCGATAAAGACCATGGCGTGGCCCCCTTTGCCCTTGGATTTATCGACCCGGAATGAAAGCCCCCGCTTCTTTGCTTCGTCCTTCAATTCGGCAAGGAAGCGGTCTCTTTTGTCCATCTTTCTCTCCGTTTTGATAGACCCAATTTCGGATATTTTTATCCGAATGTCAATGAAGATTCGGATATTTTTATCCGAATTTTGCGGGGGGAATGTGCATGAATGAGCGTTCCAACTCCGCAAAAGCGCGCGAAGCTGCCCATATCAACCGCCTCAAAGGCATTGCCGAACGATTGCAGGAAGACGTGTGGACGCTTGAGGCGACGCGCGAGGGTGTGCGGCTGATTGTGCACCGGCCCATGGGTGAGCTGGCGCATGTTGCCACCATTCACCCGGATGCCCTGGATGATGAGCGGGATTTGCTGTGCGGCGCGCTTGATCATCTGCGGCTGTTTCTCCGGCTGTTCGACCGGGCGGCGGTGACGGTGCGCGATCTGCGCGGCGCGCTGGCCAGTCGGGATGAAGCAGGGCCGGGTGAGGGGCGCAAAAAGCCGGATCATGCCGCGCAGGCTGCCATTTTGCTGGCCAAGCCCGCGTTTCAGCAGTTTTTGCGGGCGGGTGGCCAGCCTGCGGTTCACGACACAGACAGCGCCGACGCGGCTTTGAAAGCCCGCCTCGGCATTACCAGCAAAAAACAGATCAATCAGGAAGACCGCGCAAGGGCGGCCTGGCTCTCGCTGCATGGCGAGTTTGAGGCGTGGCTGCGCGGCGGGGGTGACGTATGAGCGGGGATTTGCCGATTATCGATCAGCTTTATGACTGCCAGAGCGATGCGGAGCGGGCAGACTGGCTGCTGCGCGTGCCGCAGGCGGTGCTGCTGCGCGATGAGATGGCCATTCGTCTGGCCCTTCGGGCGGCGGGCTTTCTGGCGGGTGTCGATTATCTGGATTGTGAGCTTTCAGCGCTGCGCTCGGTGCGCGGGGCCAAGGGCAGCTGGCGTGATGGCGTGTGCCTGTCTGTCGGCGCGCTGCGCCAGCATCTGCATCATATCGCGAAAGGGGGTGGGCTGTGAGCAGCAATGCCCGTTTCAGCATTATTCCCGGCTGGATTGTCACCGATCCGCGCTTGCGGGGCAGGGATTTGCAAATCCTCTGCCTGCTGGGCCGCCACACGGACAAGCAGGGCTGGTGCCGCCGTTCTCAGGTGAAGATGGCGGCAGAGCTGGAGTGTGGCCGCTCCACGGTGCAGGATTCTCTCAATCGCCTGATCGATATCGGCGTGGTGGAGCGGCATGTCGTGACGGTGAACGATGGCCGCGATACGGCGCATCTCTACCGGGTGATTTATGACCGCGAACCGCCGCAGGGCTATGCACTGGACGCAGATCAGGATGAGGGTGAGGAAGAGGCGGAATTAGAAAATTATTCTAACACCCCTGCCGGTGAGGCGGCACCCCCTGCCGGTATACCGGCACCCCCTGCCGGTCTAGAACCGGCACCCCCTGCCGGTCCAGAACCGGCACCTATTAACGACCCTCTTAGAACGACCCTCTCTGAACGTAACGGCGGGCGTGGGCGCGGGGAGCAGGAGAAGAAAAATTTTTCTTCTCTTTCGCAAGAGCCGGAGCCGCAAGCGTCACGCCGGGCGGATCGGGAAAAGGCCGAACGGCTGTTTCTGCGCTGGCTGAAGCTGTGGCCCGGCGAGGGCAGCGTCGATTTCGCCCGAAACACGTGGATGTCGCTTTCGCCGGAGGAGCAGGCGGCCTGCCTGGAGCAGACGCCGCTCTATCTCGGCTGGGCGGAGCGCGCCATCACGGCCCCTGCGGTCTATCTCAAAAACCGGGCCTGGGAGGATTTGCCTGCCGATATCGCTGAGCAGCTGGAACCGACCCATGCACCGGCGGGCTTTTGCGGCAAGCTGTGGATGGGGCGGTGGTTTCAGGAGCTTCTCGGCCCGCCGACCGGGCGGTTTCTGATCACGCGCACCGAGGAGGTGCAGATTGCCTCGGGCCGGATCAGCCGGGAAACGCTGCTGCGGGAAAAGCGGCTGCGCCACGGCTGGCCGGTGGCGAACAGGATGCTGGAACAGGCCCGGATATGCGAGCCTTTCATCACCTCGCTGGCGCTGAAGCCGCATGTTGCGGGCTTTCAGTCCGTCAACCGGGACAGCGATCTGTTTGCCGCATGGCAGCGGCTGCATGAGCGGCGCGGCTGGCCACAGATTCAGCGTCCGCTGCAGCATGTGTGGATGCCGCCGGTGGCCGCCGATGCCGCCGATCTCGATGCTGCGGTGGAAGCGGCCTTGGCGAATTTTGAACAGGCAATCAGCGAAGGGCGTGGACATGAGGCTGCTTGAGGAAAACCGGATCACGCTTCGCGGCCAGGAGAAGCTGGAGCGGATTGCTGCCGAACAGGCAGGCGTGAGGCGCTGGCTGCACATGGCCAGCCGCGATGTGGTGGCCAAGGCCCCGGATCAGGCGCAATGGATTTGCCTTCGGGTGATGACCGGGCGGGAAATGGCTGTGGAAAACTTTCTGGCCGGGATGAATATCGAAGCGCTGGTGGCAACCCGCAAAGGCAAGGAACATTACCGGCGCGGGCGCAAAATTCCAGCCGTCGATATGCCGGTTCTGGTGGGTTATGTGCCGGTGAACTGCGTGGTGAGCGGCGCGGCCATGGCCGGTTTGAAGGCGGTGGAGCATGTGACCGGCGTGCTGGGAAGCTGGGAGGCACCCTTTGCCATTCGGGGCGATTTTATCAATCGTTACAAGGACAAGGCCGCTGCGGGTGCCTATGATTACGAGCGTCAGGGCATGGCGGTGCGCCGTGGCCAGAAGGTCAGGATCACCGAAGGCCCGTTTGCCACGCTGGACGGCGAGGTGGTGACGCCCAGCGAAAGCGGCATAGGCGACGTTGTGGTGGAGGTTGAAATGATGGGCCGAAAAATTCCTGTGTTGATGCCTCTTGCATTCCTCGGCGACGTGTGATTCTTTTTGCGCATTGGATGAGCTGATGATCCTGCTAGTGAGCCTCTGAGAACGCGGTAGAACGCGGGGAGAAATCCTGAGGTTGGTACACCGGTCAGCCCCCGCCCTGACGCAAGCCAAAAGGCAGAGCGTTTCAGGGCCGGTGCGTAAGCTATGTCCAGACACAAGGCGGCCAGAGGGTCGCCTTTTTCGTTTAGAGATATGGCGATAGATCAAAGATCAGATGCGGCCAAGGGCTGGCGCTCCTGGTATTACACCTCGGCATGGCGGGCGGTGCGGGCAACCCAGCTCAAGCGGGAACCCTATTGCCGCATGTGCCGTCAGCAGGGAAAGCTGGTGAAGGCTTTCATCTGCGATCACGTCGAGCGCCACAACGGCAACCCGGACAGGTTCTGGAACGGGCCTTTCCAGAGCCTGTGCAAGAAACACCATGACGCAACCAAGCAGAGGCAGGAGCTTCGCGGTTTCTCCACGGCAATGGGTGCCGATGGCTGGCCGACCGATCCGCGACACCCGGCGAACCGGGCCTGACCCTCGGCGGGCCGGGCAGGGCCGGGCCGGGGGGGGTGGGTCAGCCCCAAAGGCCATCCCCACCCCGCACCGGCGTCGGGGGTTTTTGTGTGCGGAGTGGAAATTGAAGGCAAAAAGCCACAGCAGGAGGTGTGGTCTCAAAATGAGGGTGAGCGAGGGGTAAGGTGGCTGGGCCGCGCAATTGCGCAAAGCCTGGAGGAAATCTGTTGCAGAAATCTCCTGCATATATCTGATTTTTAAGACATTTTATGTAAAGCTGCCGCACTACCGTGTCGCCGACGCTACAAGAGTAAAAGGCTAAGGCAGTGCATTTTATGGATACACAATTGTTTAACCATGCGCTACAGTCACGCCATGTCAAGCAAAGATGTTGGTCTTCGTATCCGCGTTGAAAAAGAACTCCGCGAGGCGTTCCAAGGTGCATGCATGGCCGAAAATCGGAAGGCATCGGAAGTTTTACGCGAATTCATGCAGGCGTTTGCCAATCGACAGCAAAACGTGTTGCTGCCGGATATGTTCACAGCGCCGGAAGTCAGATCGCCACGCCGTACAATAAAGAGAAAAGCGATATGAGCCAATTCGATGCAATGGGAGTTTACGGAGTAGCGGGACGTTTGACCTCGCTCGACTTGTTCGCTGGTGCGGGCGGGCTATCCGAAGGCTTGCGGGAAGCAGGGTTCAACTCTCTCTATGCCAACGAAATTTCTCCGCGTTACGCTCAGACCTACGCGGCCAATCATCCCGACACCTATGTCGATAGTCGCGATATTCGCATGGTCGATGCCCGCAAGGTGCGTACACTATTAGGTTTGAGGCGGGGCGAACTGGATTTGATTGCCGGTGGGCCACCATGCCAAGGCTTTTCGATTAACGCTCCCAAGCGTTCTACTGACGACTCACGGAACCACCTCTTCCGCGAATACCTACGATTCGTTACAGAATTCAAGCCACGAGTGGTCATGATCGAGAACGTGCCAGGAATGGTGTCGTTTGAGGGTGGCGCAACGCTGGATGCAATTCTTGAATCGCTGAAACACCTTGGCTATGATGCCGATGTCCGCATCCTGTATGCACCCCACTACGGCATACCCCAAACCCGCTGGCGCACGATAATCCTTGGTATCCGGGACGGTCTGAATCCTACTGAACTGTTCCCCGAGCCGTTGCGGCAGGCTCCGGTTAGGGTGAATTTTACCTCCCAATTTGCCGGTAAGACGCTGGTGAACCTACCGCGCTCGCTTGAACTGCCGTCGCATGTGACGGTCAGAGATGCCATCGGCGATTTGCCCGTTCTGCGAAACGGCGAAATGGGCGAGGTGACGAAGCCGTACCGCCACCCTGCAGACAACCCTTATCAGCAGCTGATGCGTGTGGGGTCGGAAGGGGTGACTTGTCATGAAGCGGCGAGGTTGAGCAAAATCAATCTTGAACGCATGTCACATATCCCACCAGGCGGAAATTGGACGGATATTCCCGACGCGCTTTTGCCGCACGGAATGCGCAGGGCGCGTCGGAGTGACCACACCAAACGTTATGGGCGGGTTTCTCCGACCGGACTTGCATCCACCATATTGACCAAGTGCGATCCGCATTGGGGCGCTTATTTTCACTACGAGCAGGACCGGGCCTTTACCGTACGGGAGGCGGCACGACTTCAATCCTTCCCCGACACCTATGTTTTCTGCGGTTCGCGGGTTGAGCAATACGAACAAGTCGGCAATGCGGTTCCGCCATTGTTGGGTGCTGCGGTTGGCCGGACAATTGCTCATGTCCTTGGAGCACGCGAGACGATAACACGCAAAGCCGGGGTGGCGTAACAAGTGGCTGGGAAAATCTGGGAATTTTTCGGCTATCGCGCGGATGATCACTCGGCGGCGGCAATCGCTGCCGCCACCAACAAGCAATGCCCTTATCTATCCGATGTGTGCGAGAAGCGGCTAAGTGATGGCGCTATCGCGGGCGTCTGCACGATCAAGCCGGTCACGTCGGATCCGGTCATGTGTTGTCCAATCCGCCTGTACGCAGACAAATACCGCGCCCTCTACGACGTAGCAAAAATTGCGTTTGATGAAGATTATGAGCTGATCGCAGGCGGCAAAGCATCGGCAAGGGCTAGGGATATTAAACAACCTGTTGTTGCCGTGTTTGGCAAGCGTTGGGGCGGTGAATTGCGCTTGCCCCAAAAAGATGGTGCGGGAAGCTACTTTGTAGATTGGGTTTTGGCCCTACTCGATGCCAACGGCAGATTGAAAGAATTTGTCGCCGTTGAAGTCCAGACCATCGACACCACGGGCAACTACCGCAACGGCAGGGAAGCATTGCTGAAACCGGAACGAACCAACCCAGCTACGTCGGCGGGCCTGAATTGGGAAAACGTCAACAAGCGTATTCTGCCGCAGTTGATCTACAAGGGGCAGGTGCTGCAACGCGAGGCTTTGTGCCGGAAGGGTTTGTTCTTTGTTTGCCCGCAGCCGGTCTATACGCGGATCATGGCGCGCCTTGGTGGTGCAAGTGGCTTGATTCGTTATACCCTACAGCCTGCGTCGATCACGTTCCTTGCTTATCAGCACGACTTGTCGAACGGCATCATCGACGGGGCCACCGTGCCGCTTAAAGCCGATCCGCCCCATTCCACCACGGTCTATAAGGTGCAAGAGGCGTTCAATAATGTCACCTTGCCTGATGAAAACGTCTATCGAACCGCGATTGAGGCGGCGTTAGGCTGACGGTCACGCAACCGAGCAAAGTCCTCGAAGAGGATGTGATTACCGCGCTGGGACGTTTGGGTACCTTTTCGGGCCGCAAGCGCACATAAGCCATTCCTCCCGTCTTTTTAGACGGCCCGCACCCATCATCAAATCAATCAGGATAGACTCATGAAAGGTCGCAAACCTTCCAGCGAGAATGTTGTGCCGTTGAAGCCCGAGGAGGGTGGCGGGGTTAATTTTGAGGCGCGGGGGGTGGCGCGGGCGCGGGAATTGCGACCGGCGGAGCTGCCTTTTGATGTGCGGGCGATTTATGATCGGTTGGCGCCGCCTTTGTGCGATCCGCGCAAGAACCGGCTGAACGAGACGAACATCTACATGTTCGAGCAGCTGTGCTGGACGATCTCGCGTTACGAAAAACTGCGCCTCGATGTGCGCGAGAACGGCGAGACCTATGAGAGCGAGACACGCAACGGCGTGCAGTTCAAGAACCGCCCGGAGGTCGGGCAACTCAACGAAACATGGCGGCAGGTGCGGGCGCTGGCCAGCGATTTCGGCCTGACGCCCGCTGCCGAGCGTGGCCTGCAGGCGTCGGGCCAGATGGGGTTCAATTTCGAGGATGACGACAGCTTCGATTGAGAGTGCGCTGCCGGATGTGTCCTATGAGGACGATCCGGTCACGGCCTGGGCGGCAGATGTCGTTCGCGGTGTCGTGGTGGCCGGGCCGCATGTGCGCAATGCCTGCCGCCGTCATCTTCTCGATCTGCGTGATGGTCCGGCGCGGGGTCTGCTCTGGGATGTGGAGGAAGCGAAGAAGCGGATTGCGTGGTTTTCCAAGCATCTGCGGCTGAATGGCGGGCAGTTTGAGGGCATCCGGTTTACCCCGCATCCCAGTCAGGCTTTTCGCATCGGTTCGCTGTTCGGCTGGAAATGGGCCGATACCGGGCTTCGCCGGTTCCGCCGGTTTTATGATGAAGAGGGCAAGGGCAACGGCAAATCGCCGCTTCTCGGCGGCATCGGCCTCATGATGATGGTGGCCGATGGCGAGCCGCGTGCCGAAGTCTATGCGGCGGCGGCGAAGAAGGATCAGGCGCAGGTTCTGTTTCGCGATGCCGTTGCCATGCGCGACCAGTCGCCCAGTCTGGCGCGCAAGGTGACGTCTCAGGGCGAAAACCCGGTCTGGCAGCTGACCTATCGCGCCAAAGGCGGCGATAAGCGATTCTTCAAGCCGATATCATCGGATAAGGCGCAGTCCGGCCCGCGTCCGTCCTGCGCGCTGTGCGATGAGGTGCATGAGCACCCGAACCGCGATGTGATCGAAATGCTGGAGCGCGGCTTCAAGTTTCGCAAACAGCCGCTGCTGGTCATGGCCACCAATTCCGGCTCGGACCGCAATTCGATCTGCTGGGAGGAACACCAGCACGCCGTCAATGTGGCGGCGGGCATCGTGCAGGATGACACCACCTTTTCCTTCGTCTGCTCGCTGGATGAGGGTGACGACTGGGAAAATGACCCGGAATGCTGGGTGAAGGCCAATCCGCTCCTCGATGTGACGATCACGCGGGACTATCTGATGGGCGTTGTGGCGCAGGCGAAGATGATGCCGGGCAAACGAAACGGCATTGCGCGGCTGCATTTTTGCGAGTGGACGCAATCGGTCAATGCGGCGATCCGGCGCGAAGCCTGGATGGCCTGCCAGAAGAGCCTCGATCTCGACTGGCTGATTGAACAGGGCTTTCCCTGCTATGGCGGCCTCGATCTGTCCCGCACCCGCGATTTTACCGCGCTGACGCTGACATGGGTTCTGGACAGCGCGAAAGATGCCGAACGCCTTGTCTCAAAGACATGGTTCTGGACCCCTGCCGATACACTGGCCGACCGGGCCAGCACCGACCAGGCCCCTTATGAGCTGTGGCGCGATCAGGGGCATGTGGAGGCGGTTCCGGGCCAGCGGCTCAAATATTCCTGGCTGGCAAAGGCGGTGGGCGAAATCTGCGCCCGCTTCGAGCCGCTGGAAATCGGCGCGGACCAGTACGGGCTGGAGCAGCTTTGCGAACATCTGGAAGAAGACGGCGTGTCGCTGCCGCTGACCATCCATCCGCAGGGCTTCAACCGCCGGGTGCTGGAACGCGATCCGAATGCGCCGGATGGCGAGCAGGAGATTTATCTCTGGATGCCGCACAGCATCAACATGCTGGAAAACGCAATCTATGAGCAGCGCATCGGCATAGACCCGAACCCGATGCTGGACAGCTGCGCTGCCAGCGTCGTCTACGCGGAAAACCGCACCGGCCATCGCATGTTCGACAAGGAACATGCCTTTGGCCGCATTGACGGCATGGTGTCTCTGGCCATGTCGATGGGCGTTGCGCTCTGCCGCGCCCGTGTGTCGCCGTCATCCCCCTGGGATGATGAGGATTATTCTCTGCCAACATAAGGGGTGGCCGCATGGCATCCGGAAAGGCCAAGGCCGAGCGGCGTTCCACGTCGCTCGAAAGCGAAACCGTGCCTGTCAGCGCGGCGAATTTCATGGAATTTTTCGGGCTGGGCGGCGGGACCTTGCCCACGGTCACGGTGGAAACGGCGCTTCAGGTGCCAGCCGTTCAGGCGGCGGTGTCGTTTCTGTCGCGCACTTTGGCAACCCTGCCGCTGCATGTCTACAAGACGACGGATCGCGGGCCGGAACGCCTCGGCGGCAAGCTGGCCGTGGTGCTGGAGGAAAACCCGAATGAGGAAATGGATACCTCGAAATTCCGGCGCTTCTTCTGGGAACAGGTATTTACCGGCGGGCGCGGCCTTGCCTGGATCGAGCGCAAGGGGGCGGGCGTGGAAGCGCTCTGGCCCATCGATCCCGGCAGCGCCTCGATCAGCCGTCGCGGCGGCAGGCTGTTTTACCGATTCGAGGGCAGGGAATATCCGGCAACGGACGTGATCGACATTCCCTATATGCTGAAGCGCAATCTGGTGCAGCATCGCGGGCCGATTGCCATGGCGGAAAAGGCCATTCAGCTGGCGCTGGCGATGAATGATTATGCCTCGAATTTCTTTGCCGGTGGCGGCGTGCCGCCTCTGGCGCTGAAAGGGCCGATGCCCGCCAACGACCGGGCGATGCAGCGGGCGCGCGAGGATGTGAAACGGGCGGTCAAGGCGGCCAGACAGGACCAGCTGCCGCTCATTCAGCTGCCGGTCGGCTATGAGCTGACGCAGGTGGGCTATGATCCGGCCAAGGGTCAGATGACCGAAGCGCGGCTCTATCAGGTGCAGGAAATTGCCCGCGCCTATCAGATACCGCCGAATTTCCTGCAGGACCTCAGCCGGGCGACCTTTTCCAATGTCGAGCAGAACGACCTTTATCTGGTCAAGCATCTGATCAGCCAGTGGGCGACGGCGCTTGAAGGGGAAATGAACCTGAAGGTTTTCGGGCGGATGAACACCCGCCGCTATGTCCGGCACAATCTGGACGGGCTGATGCGCGGCGATTTCAAGAGCCGTCTCGAAGCGCTGGCCGCAGGTGTCAATTCCGCACTTTTGACCCCGAATGAGGGGCGCGAAATCGAAGGCAGGCCGCGCGCCCCGGACCCGGCGGCAGACCGGCTCTACATTCAGGGCGCAACCGTGCCCATCGGCGCAAACACCGGAGCGGATGGCGCATCCACGCCCGATCCGCCCGACGATCCATCAAACAGCGAAAGGCAGGTGAGCGATGACGTTAGCGACAACGTTGCCGAAAACGGGTGAGCGCGAATGCCGCTCGCTGGTTCAGCCGGTGGAGACGCGGACGCAAGGGGCTGGCATGACGGTGCGCGGCTATGCCGCCGTCTTCGGCGAGGTGGCGGAGGTTGCGGGCGTCTTTGCCGAAACCGTGGCACCGGGGGCCTTTGCCCGCTCGCTCGGCTCTGACGATATCCGCGCCTTTTACGATCATGACACCGCGCTGGTGCTGGGCCGCAACCGGGCAGGCACGCTGCGGCTTGCCGAAGACGGCAAGGGGCTTGCGGTGGAAATCGACCTTCCCGACACCTCGGCGGGGCGCGATGTGCGCACGCTGATCGAGCGGGGCGATGTCTCCGGCATGTCCTTCGGTTTTGAAGTGGTGAGCGAGGAGTGGGATTTTTCCCAGCCGATGCCGCTCAGAACCATTCGCGATGTCAATCTCTTCGAGGTCTCCATCGTCTCGATCCCGGCCTATGCCGGAACCACCATTGCGCTGCGCTCGCTGGAGAGCGCCCGCAAGACCGATATCCGGTCTTTTGCGCCGCTTGCCCGGCTGCGCATGAAAATCGGCCTGGACCTGACACAAAGGTCCTGACGCATTCCGGGGAAAGCGGAAACCGGTTTCCCGCTCAGGAATAACAAAAACAATATCTTGCAAAACTTCCCTCAACAATCAGGAGAACATCATGTCGCAGAAACTCAAGGAACTGCGTGAGAAGCAGGCGCGTATCGTGGAAGAGGCCCGTGAGCGGCTGGATGCGGTCAACGCCAATACCGATGAGGCGCGTGCGAAGGAGCTGGAAGGCGCGCATGACAAGGCCATGGCCGAATATGACCGGCTTCAGGGCATTATCGAGCGGGAAGAAAAGCTGACCGAACTGGAAAAGCGTGAGGAAGAGCGCCGCGCACAGATGCGCCCGCTGAAAGACACGCCCGAAACGCGCGGCCTCGATCTGCCGCAGGGCAGCAAGGTGGAATATCGCAGCGTCTTTGCCAAGGTGGTCTGCGGTGTCAGCCCTTCCGATCTTTCGGCAGAAGAGCGCTCGGTGCTGCAAAAGGGCGCGGCAAGCTTTGAAACCCGCGACCAGCTGACGGCCACGGGGGCGGCGGGCGGCTTTACCGTGCCGACCGAGCTTGAGGCGGAAATCATCAAGGCGATGAAACTGTGGGGTCCGCTTTACGATGAGGCGATCTGCACGATGATCTCCACCTCCAAGGGCAATCCGATGCTGGTGCCGACGGTGGACGACACCGACAGGGAGGCCGATGAACTGGCCGAAGGCGGCGATCTGAAGGAAGACGGCAGCGGCGATGTCGAGTTCGGGCAGAAGGCGCTCAACGCCTATGTCTATGCGACACCCTTCATCAAATGGTCCTTCGAGCTGGATGCCGATTCCCTGTTCAACATGGAATCCCTGCTTGGCGGGCTGGTCGGCGAGCGGCTTGGCCGTCTTGCCAACCGCAAGCTGACGGTCGGAACCGGCAATGAGCAGCCGAACGGCGTGGTCAATGCCGCAGGCCTTGGCGTGACTACGGCTGCGCAGACGGCCTTTACCTGGGACAATATCATTGAGCTGGAACATTCTGTCGATCCGGCTTACCGGGCCTCGCCGAAATGCCGCTACATGTTCAATGACGGATTTCTGCTCGCTGCCCGCAAGCTGAAGGACGGCAACGGCAATTACCTCTGGCAGCAGGGCGATGTGCAAAAGGGCGTGCCCGCCAGCTTCAACGGGCGGCCCTATTCCATCAACCAGCACATGGATGAGGTGGCGGCGGGCAAGACCATCGCGCTCTTCGGTGATTTTTCCAAATATTTCGTCCGCCGTGTCGGCTCGCCGGTGATCGGCGTGCTGCGTGAACGCTTCTGGCCGAAGGTCGGCATTGCCGGGCTGATCCGGTTTGACGGCGAGCTGGGCGATGTCAACGCCATCAAGGCGATGAAAACCGCCGTCTGAAAAAGCACGGGCCGGTGGTGAGAGCATCGTGCCGAACATCGGTTCCCACTTTTCGGCCGATGCTCGGCCTTCCACCGGCCCTTTCTGGAGATATGTCATGAGCTGGTATTCGCCCATGGTCACGGCTGAGGCCGAGGCCCTGCCGGTCAGCGTCCAGACGATCAAGGAGCGCTGCATGATCGATACCGATCAGGACGACGCGGTGATCGAAATGATGATCCGCGAAGTCATCGCCGTGATCGAGCAGACCTGCAATCTTTCCATCTGGCCGAAAACGCTCGCCGCCCAATGCGACAGCTGGGCCGATCTGCAACGCCTGCCGGATGGGCCGCTGAGGCCGGGCAGCACACCCGCCATCACCTATACGCAGCCGGACGGGCAGGAGGTGGTTCTTGACCCTGCCGCCTATCGGGTGCGTTCCGATGGTCTCACTGCCTGTCTTTTTCCGCTGACGCGCTGGCCGCAGGCCCATGGCGGGGCGGCAATCCTCGTGACCTATGAGGTCGGGTTTGCCGAACTGCCGCTTGATCTGCGCCTCGGCATCGTCATGCGCATCGCCGAACTTTACGGCAACCCGGAAAACCGCCCGGCAGACAGGGTGACGGATTTCGACCGGCTGCTGGTCAACTGGAGACGGGGCGCGTGATGCGGGTGCGGTTTCTGGAAGATTTCGATTTCAAGCCGGTGCGCGCCACCACCATCGCCTATCGGGCGGGCATGGAAATGACGGTGCGCAAATGCTGCGGCGAACAGGCCGTTGCCGCCGGAAAGGCGGTGGAACTGGCAAAGCCCGCAAGAGCAATCACGGAACAACAAAGAGCAATTGCAGCGAAAGTGGATGCCGGTTTCGCGTCCGCAATTGCGCAGCAAAACACAACAAGGGAGGGCGACGATGGCAGGGGAGCGAACGACAGGTGATCTCAAACACACCGTTGCCTTTGAAACCCGTGAAGAGCGGGACCGGGGTGACGGCGTCACGGTGGGCGTGTGGCAGGAGCGGTTTCGCTGCCGGGCCGGATATGTGCATCTGCGCGGCGGCGAAAGCGTCATGGCGGACCGGCTTCAGGGCCAGCATACGCAGGTGATTTTCGTGCGCGTCAGCCGCGCGGCAAAGCAGGTCGGCACGGACTGGCGCATTCGCGATCTCGACAGTGGCGCTCTCTTCAACATTCGCGATGTGACGCCGCAGGAATACGGGCCGGGCCGGGATCGGCGCTTTGTCGATTTCCTCTGCCAGAGCGGGGTTTCGACATGAGCAAAATACTCAACCTCATCCGGCTTGAACGCAAGCTGAAGCGCCTGCCGGAGGTGGCGAAAGCCGAAATCAGGGCAGGCATGGAAGCGGCGGCCAATGACATTGTCGCCATGATGAAAAGCCTTGCGCCGGGAAATGGTGCCTTGCGTGACAGCATCGGCTGGACATGGGGCAAGGTGCCGAAAGGGGCGGGCATTGTCGCGGCGGTCAAGGCGCAGACCGGCGGTGATCAGACAATTACCATCTATGCAGGCAATGCTGAGGCCTATTATGCCCGCTGGGTCGAATTTGGCACCGCACCGCATAAAAACGGCGGCATGTATGCCGGAACGCAAAACCCCGGCACCAAGGCCCGCCCGTTCTTTTATGTGTCGTGGCGGGCCAGCAAAAAAGCGGCAAAGGGCAAGGTGCGTCAGGCGGTGCGCGCGGCGGCGCGCAAGGTGGCCTCATGAGCGCGGATGCAGCCCATGAACTTCAGGTGGCCATCATCGACTGCCTCAAGGCCGACAAGGCCGTCTCCGAGCTGATTGCAGGCCGGATCTATGACCGGGTGCCGCCCGATGTGGCGTTGCCCTATGTGTCTTTCGGCCCCACGCAGGAGGTGGTGGAAGATGTGGACGGGCTAGACCTCTCCGACATGTCCATCCAGCTCAGCGTCTGGTCGCAAGACCCCGGCTTTGCCGAGGCGCGGCGCGTGGCAAAAGCCATCGTCAAGGCGCTTTCCGGGGACATGCTGTCCCTGATCGACAATGCCATTGCCTATTTCCGGCTCGATGGGCGGCACGATCTGCGCGACCCGGACGGCCTGACCACCCATATCGCGCTGACCTTCCGCGCTGGTATCCAGAACTACTGACCTTTCCATACAATCAGGAGGCCGTCATGGCACAAGCAACCG
This sequence comes from Allorhizobium sonneratiae, assembly GCF_023700755.1. GTDB lineage: Bacteria > Pseudomonadota > Alphaproteobacteria > Rhizobiales > Rhizobiaceae > Allorhizobium > Allorhizobium sonneratiae. Next base: position 526,065 of record NZ_JAMKOJ010000003.1, read on the forward strand.
CAATTCGCGGCGGGAAAATCCGCGTCCTTATCGGCAATGATGCCAATCCCATCGTCTATACCGCGCCCTGCGGCTTCACCTCGCGTTCCGTCTCGCTTAACAAGGGGCTGGAGGAAACCAGCATTCCCGATTGTGATGACCCCGATACGGTGGACTGGATCGGGCGCGATGCCTCATCGCTTTCCATGTCCGTCACCGGCGAGGGCGTTCTGGCGCAGGAAAGCGTTGAAACCTGGCTCGATGCCTGGGAGAGCATCGATAGCGTTCCGGTCAAGATCGAGATCGAGTTTCCGGCCAAGACGGTCACATGGACCGGGCTGATGCATGTCGAAAAGTTTGAGTTATCCGGCGACAATGGCAAGCGCGCCACGGCGAATATCTCGATGCAGAGCGACGGCAAGATGCTGCGCGTGGTGGCCGCGAAATGAGGGATGCATCGATAACACTGACCTTTGCGGACGGCGATTACGCCTTCCGCCTTGGCTGGGGTGAGCTGGAAGGCTTGCAGGAGGCCTGCGATGCCGGGCCTTATGTCATTCTCGACCGGCTCAATACCGGCACATGGCGCGTTGGCGATATTGCCCATGTGATCCGCTTCGGCCTGATCGGCGGCGGCAAGACGCCGGTTGAGGCGCTGCAGCTCGTGCGCAGATGGGTCGAGGCGCGGCCTCCTGCCGAAAACGTATTGATGGCGCAGGCCATTCTCACGGCAGGCATTCTCGGCGCACCGGACGAAACGCCGGGGGAGGCCGACGCGGCAAATCAGGAGGGCGCGCCCTTGACGATCTTCCCAACGGAAAATTGAGATTTGCCGCGATTTACGGCTCCGGGGCTGCGGCAGGTTTTACGCCGCAGGCCGTGCGCGCCATGTCGATGTTCCAGTATTTTTCCGCCCTTGATGGCTGGATGGCCGCGAATGTGCCCGAAGACGAAAACGCCCTCACCGACAAAGAGAGGGATGATCTTTGGGCGTGGCTGGAAGCGTCCTGATCTTTTCCCTCCTGTTTCATAAAGGTGGTTCATGGCAACCGATGTTGAAAAGCTCGTTGTGCAGCTTTCTGCCGATATCAAGGGATATCAGCGGGAAATGCAAAAGGCGGTGGGCGTTACCAATGCGCAGGCCCGCGCCATGGAAAAGCGCATCAAGCAAACCGACAAGCGGTTTTCGGAACTGGGCACGTCCATCACGCGCCAGCTGGCCGCACCGCTTGCCGGGGTCTCGGCGGCGCTGACGGTGGATTCGGTTCTGCATTATGCCGATGCCTGGACCAGCGCCAAAAACGCTCTTGCGGTGGCCGGTATTGTCGGCACCAATCAGGCCGATGTGCTCGACCGGCTTTATACCTCGGCGCAAAACACCGCCACGCCGCTTGGGGCCATGGCCAATCTTTTCGGCAAGGTGGCGCAGGCGGGCGACAATCTCGGCGCCAGTCAGGACGACATTCTCAAATTCACCGATGGCGTCGGCGTGGCGCTGAAGGTGGCCGGCACGTCTTCGGCAGAGGCCTCCGGCGCGCTGTTGCAGCTTGGCCAGATGCTCGGCATGGCGCGCGTGCAGGCGGAAGAGTTCAACAGTGTCAACGAGGGCGCACGCCCGATCCTGATTGCCGTGGCCAACGGTCTTGACGCTGCCGGTGGTTCGGTCAGCCGTCTCAAGCAACTGGTCAATGACGGTCAGGTGTCCAGTCAGGAATTTTTCCGCGCCTTTCTCAAAGGCCTGCCCTCTATTCAGACCATGGCCGCCAATGCCACGGAAACGATTGAACAGGGCATGACCAAGGTCAACAACGCCTTCACCCGCTATATCGGCCAGACGGATGCCAGCCTTGGCGCATCGCAGCGGCTGATTGCCGGGCTGAATGCTCTGGCCGATAATTTTGGCAGGACGGCGGATGTGGTTCTGCAGCTTGCCTCGGTGATTGCTGGCGCGCTGGTGGGCCGCTCGCTTGTTGGCATGATGTCCAAACTCAGCCTCGGGGCCTCGGCGCTGGTCCGGTTCATGGCAGCGCTTCGGGCGGCTGGCTCGATGGCCAGCGTGACCGCTGCCATGGAAGGCCTGGGGGCGGCGGCTGGTCCCATCGGCATGATTGTCGGCGGTGTCGTTGTCGGGGCGCTGGCGCATTATGCGTCATCATCTGCCGAGGCGGCAGGCGAAACCCGCAAGGTAACGGCAGAGCTGGAACGGCTGGGGCTTCTGGCATCCGAGGCTGCGCCCGAAGTGGACAAGACGGCAAAGTCTCTCGATGCCTTGAGCGATATTGAGCGGGTGCGCAAAATCCGCGCACTGAACGATGTGATCGAACGGCTGAAAGGCGGCGGCGGCATTCTCGGCGGCTTGCGCGATCAGGGCGATGAGTTCGGCGCCATCATCGAAAAGGCGATGGCCGAACTGCGCGGTATCAAGGGCTTCTTCGTATCCTCGGACGACAAGGCAGGCGTTGCCGCCATCGTCAAATATGCGCAGGGCGTGCGGGACGGCAAGATTGCGGCATCGGAAGCCCTTGAAAAGCTGAAGGAGATCGAAGCGACCGATATCAGCAAGCCGGTGCTGGAGCTGAACCGGCAATTGCAACGCTCGATCCAGATTTTTCAGGCGGCGAAAACCGAAGCGGTCGGGCTGGGTGACACATCGGATATGGATCACGCCAAGGCGGTGATTGATTCCCTGATCGGCTCTTTATCGCTGCTTCAGCAATCTGCGCTGATTTCCGATGGGCAGGTCGAAGAGGTCCAGACGCTGATCAACAAGTTCGAGAAGGGGCAGGCCAGCGCCGATGAAACCCGCGATGCGCTGGAGCGGATCGGGCAGGCGAATGTCAATGCGCAGGGGATTATCGGCCAGATCACGCAGCTGATCGGCACGCTGTCCGGCCTGAAGGCGGAGGCGAATGCGGCGCGGGCGGCATTGGACGGGGCGGTCAACCCGCAGATCGAGGCCGGATATCGGCAATACCAGCAATCGCGCCTTGAAGGGCAGAAAATGCTGGAGATCGGCAAGGCCTATGCGGCGGAAGCCCAGCGACAGAACGGTCTTTCCAAAGAGCAGCTTGCCATCGAAAAGAGGCAGGCGCAAATCCGGGCCGATCTGCAAAAGAAGGGCGGCTTTTTGCCGGAGGCGCAGCAAAAGGCGCAGGCCATCGCCGATGTGAAGGCGGAGGAGGCCCGCAGCAAATCCACCCGTGGTGGCGGCACGGCCAGAACCGGCGATGATTATTTTGCGCAGGACATTCAGGCGGTGAAGGACCGCACGGCTGCCCTTCTGGCCGAAGAGCAGGTTATCGGCAAAAGCTATTACGAGCAGGAAAAGCGGCGCATGTCGCTTGATCTTGAACAACACGCGCTTCAGCAGGTGCGCGAAGCGGCAAGGCGCAAGGGTGATGCCGACTGGCAGAACATCAAGCTTGCGCCGCAGCAGCTCAGCCAGATCGAAGCCGTTTCCGATGCCTATGCCCGTCAGGCCGATGAGTTGCGCAAGGTGCAGGACGCGCAGGAGCGCAGCGAAAATGCTGCGCGCGATTTTTACGACACGGCCAAATCCTCCTTTGCCGATGCCATTACCGGCGCAAGCAGTTTTGGCGATGCGCTGTCCAACATTGCCAAAAAGCTCACCGAACTGGCGGCAAACAGGCTGTTTGACGACATTTTCGGCGGGGCTTCGGCCACCCAGGGCGGCGGCTGGCTGACCGGCGTTTTCAAGGCAATCGGCTTTGATGAGGGCGGCTATACCGGCCACGGCGGCAAATATGAGCCTGCCGGGATCGTGCACAAGGGCGAATATGTCTTCGATCAGGAAACGGTCAAGGCGGCAGGCGGCCCGGCGGCGCTGGAAGCCATGCGCAGGGGGCTGAGGGGCTATGCCAGCGGCGGCTATGTCGGCAGTCCGTCCGTGCCGAAACTGACGGCTCCAAGGCTGCCGGACATGACGCCGGTGCGCACGGGTGGCGGCTCCTTCAGCTACACCACCCATGTCACCGTTGCCGGAACCGGCGACAAGGAACTGCTTGAACAGGTGCGCAGCACAACCGAACGGCAGATTGCCGCGGCACAGCAGCAGTTCAGCCGCAACGTTTTGCCGGTGCGGGTGAAGGAAATTGACCGCAACCCGAGAAAGAGAGGATAAATCATGGCGCTGACCTATCCTTATTCCGTTGCCTTTCTCTCCGATCTTCTGCCGGTTGCCTCGGTGAGTTGGAGCGTGCAGCGCAATGACGAACTCTCCGGTGTGGGCGACGGGCGGCTTTGGCAGGCAGAGCTGGCCGATCCCTTGTGGACGGCGGAAATCGGCCTTCGCCCGCTGCGCACCGGCGCGGCCAGACAGATTGCGGCAAAGGTGCGGGCGCTCAACGGATCGCAGGAAAGCGTTTTTCTCTGCGATCCGATGAGCTGGTTTCCTCAGGCCGATCCGGGGGCAAAGCGTCTTGGCGATGCGCAGGTGTTTTTGCAATCGGCCTCGACCACAGCGCTGGCGCTTTCCGGCCTGCCGCCCGGCTACCGGCTGACGGCGGGCGACAAGCTTTCTCTCACCTATGAAACCGCCTCGCGCTTTGCCTTTCTCGAAGTGTCGGAAGATGCCGTGGCCGATGAAAACGGCGTCACGCCTGCCTTTTCCGTTTTCCCACATGTGCCGCCTGCCGTAACGGCAGGAACGGCGGTGACCCTGAACAAACCCGCCTGCCGGATGGTGTTGCAATCCGGCGGCTTCAGCGACGGCAAGCGCAGCGGCTCGCTCATCTCCGACATGAGCCTGAAACTCATTCAGAAGAAATAACCATGCGAAATCTCGATAATTCTTATTTTGCCGCGCTGCAAAACGCGCGGGAAAGCGGCATCGTGCCGCGCAAATTCGTCTCCTTCACCGTCAAGGACAGGGATAGCGGTGAGCAAGTGACGCTCGGCTTCTGGTCTGGCGATGAGGCTTTGACCGTAACGGTGCCCTCCGGCTTCAGCGGTGAGCATGTGACGCGGCGTTTTACCGGCGGCGTCAATCTTGCCGTCGATACCGTGCCGCGTGTCTCCGATCTTTCCATCCAGACGGTCACGGTTTCCTTGAGCCAGATTGCCCCTGAGGTTCAGCGGCTGGTGCGCGGCTATGACGTGCGCCTTGGCAAGGTGGAAATTTATGAGGCGGTGTTTGACCCGCGCAATCGCACGCTGGTTGCCATGCCGCCGCTGGTCTTTCTTGGCCAGATTGATGGTGCGCCGATCACCACGCCGATGATCGGCGCGGAAGGCGCGGTGGAAATCCGGGTGGTGTCCGATGCGATTTCGATGCTGACCCGTAAGAACCCGGCCAAATCCTCCTATGAGACCCAGAAGCTGCGCGGCGGCGATGAATGGGGGCTTTATTCGGCGGCGGTTGCCAGCTGGACCATTCCATGGGGGCAGAAGAAATCATGACCCTGATCCGCAAACCCTCATTGATCCGCAAGGAAACATGGATCGCCGATTATCATGCGGTGATCGACACCATCCGCCGCCGCCCGTTTGACTGGGCGGGGCATGACTGCGCCACCGGCCTTGCGCTCAAGGTGGTGGAGGCCATGACCGGGCAAAACCCGGCGGGCGACTGGCTTGGCGATTATCGCGATGCGGCCTCGGCCTATCGCCATCTGCGGGGGCTGGGCTTTGCCGATCTGGCCGATCTCGCCGCCGCCTTTCTGCCGGAATACGGCCATCCGTCCGACGCCCATATCGGCGATCTGGCGGCCATTCCTGTCGATACCCCTTTTTGCCATGCGCTTGGCGTCATCAACGGCGAGCGGATTTTTGTGCTGTCTGAAACCGGTCTTGCCAGTGTTGACCGCCAGACGGCTGTGCGCGCCTTTAAAGTAGGATAATCCCATGAAACGCATTCTGCTTGTTTTGAACGTCCTCGGCTTCTGGCTGATGGCGGAACCGGCTCATGCCGGTCCGGTGATTGCGGCGATTTCTGCCGTTGCCTCTTTCGTCGGCTCGCTCGGCATTGTCGGCAAGGTCGTGCTGACGGTTGGCCTGTCGCTTGCCTCCTCGCTGCTGCAAAAGGCGACACAGAAGAAGAGCGACGCCACCACCGGCACCAAACTTGAAATCCAGATGGGCGATGACAGCCCGGTCTCTGCGGTGATGGGCTATGCCGCCACCTCGGGCAAGCGCAAATATGCGGGCGTCTATGGCAGCGATGGCGGCACGCCGAACGCTTATTTCGTCGATGTGATCGAGCTTTCCAATCTGCCGGTTTCGGCCCTTGCCGGGCTTTGGGTCAATGACGATCGCTGCAGCGTGGACTGGTCTTCGCCCACGGCGGACGGGCTTTTGCCGATCACCAATTTCCGCAAGGATGGCAAGGATTATGCCTGGATCAAATTCTATAATGGCGACCAGACCAAAGCCGATCCCTTCCTTCTTGCGAAATTTTCCGGCGATGCGGAACGGCCATGGCGCGACACCATGGTGGGGCGCGGCTGCGCCTATGCCATTATGGTGTACCGCTATAATTCCGAGCTGTTCAGCGGCGTTCCCTCCTGCGTGTTCGAGCTTTCCGGCATTCCGCTTTACGATATCCGCAAAGACAGCTCCGCTGGCGGCAATGGCCCGCACCGTTTTGACGATCCGGCAACATGGGAACCGTCGAACAATCTGGCGGTGCAGATCTATAACGTCATTCGCGGCATGTCCTGGCAGGGCGCGTGGTTTTATGGCGGGCAAAACCTTGCGGCCTCGCGCCTGCCTGCGTCCAACTGGATTGCGGCGGCGCAGGAATGCGACCGGGCGCGCCTTCTTGCCGATGGCACGAGCGAACCGCAGTTTCGCGGCGGGGTGGAATTTACCGGCGACACCGAACCGCTGGAGCTGATTGACCATCTGCGCGCGGGCTGCGCCGGGCGGCTGGCGGAAGTGGGCGGGGCCTTCAAGCTGCAGGTCGGGGCGCTGAATGCGGCGGTCTATGCCTTTACCGATGGCGATATCATCGTGACCAAGGAACAGTCGTTTGAGCCGTTTCCGGCGCTGGACGATACCGTCAACGCCATCAATGCCACCTATCCGAACCCGGATGAAAAATGGGCGACGAAGGATGCACCGGCCCTTTATGACACGGCGCTGGATGCCGCAGACGGCAACCGCCGTCTGGTGGCCGATGTGCAGTTTCCGGCAGTGCCCTATGGCAATCAGGTGCAGCAGCTGATGCGCACCATGCTGGAGGAAGATCGCCGGTTTCGCACGCATCAATTCTATCTGCCGCCGGATGCCTGGGGGCTGGAGCCGAATGATGTGGTCAGCTGGACCTCAGCCCGCAACGGCTATGACAACAAGAAATTCATCGTCGTCAGCGCCGCCGGTGAGGCCTCGCTTAATCAGCAGGTGACGCTGAGAGAAATCGACCCTGCCGATTATGGCTGGTCGCCCAGCCAGCAGCTGCCGACCACCAGCGCTTTCGTTGGCACCATAGCGCCTGCATCGCAGGCGATGACCGGCTGGACGGTCGAGGCGGGATCGATCACCGATTCGGCCAATAAGGAACTGCGTCCTGCAATCATCGTCTCCTGTGCTGCCGATCTCGATGACATTGCCCGTGTCTGGGTGCAGGTGCGGCTGAAGGCAACCGGGGCCATCGTGCTCGACAGCGACGGGTTCCCCTATGCCGGGTCTTCGCGCTGGACGATCTCCGGCAGCTGGTGCCTGTCGAAGACGGACTATGAGGTGCGGGGCCGTCTGATGCCGTTCACCACCCGCAACACCAGCTGGTCGGACTGGATTTCTGTGACGACGCTCGATCTTTCCGAACCCGCCGATGTGCTGGACGGCTCGATTACGGCGGAAAAGATTGCCGATGCGGCAATCACCGCAGAAAAGATCATGGATGAGGCCGTTACCAGCCTGAAGCTGGCTGACGAAGCCGTGACCACCGCCAAGCTTGCCGTGGACGCGGTGACCGCCGACATTCTTGCAAGCGGAGCCGTCAATGCGGACAAGATTGCCGATGCGGCGGTGACGGCAAAGGCGCTGGCCGATCAGGCCGTCGATGCCACAAAACTGGCCGCCTCCATCGAGCCGGTGACCGTGGTTGATGCGCTGCCGTCCAGCCGGATGACGGCCTATGTGACCTATAACGGCGAGAGCTATCGCTGGAACGGTTCGGCCTATGTGAAGACGGTGGACACGTCCGAGCTGAGTGGAACGATCAGCAGCACCCGGATTGCCGATCTGGCAATTACCACGCCGAAACTGGCGGCCAATGCGGTGACGGCGGGCAAGATTGCGGCCAATGCCGTGACCGCCGACACCATTGCCGCCAATGCCATAACCACGGCGAAGATTGCCGCAGGTGCTGTTTCCGCCGACCAGATCGCGGCGGGTGCCATTACCACCGACAAGCTGGCGGCAGGCTCGATCACCGCCGATCTGCTGGCGGTCGGCAAGGGGGCCAACTTCATCAAGAACAGCGATTTCTCCGCCGGGCTGACCGGCTGGGGTGTCGAATGGTCGAATGCGGATCTGTCGAACTTTTCCATCTCTCTGCGCACCGACACCTTTGCGCCGCTTCCTGCGGCGCTGCAAATCTATCAGTTCAACGGTACGCAGAATATCGAGATTGGCGTCGTCTACCGTGCCGATGGCGTCAGTGTTGATCTGACCTCGGTCGAGGCGGGCAAGTGGTATGAGCTGTCGGTTTATTATCTCGGCCATCGCTGCAAGGGCATTCAGCCCTATATCGCTTTTGCCGACAAGAGCGGTTCCGTGCTGGCCTATTCCAGCGCTGGGGTCTTTCCCGCCGCCCAGGGCATCGATCCGGGCAAAGCGCTGGCCAATTACCAGCGCGCCTGGTTCAAGGCCAAGGCTCCGGCAGGTGCGGTCTATGCTTTTCCGTTTTTTCGCATGAAGGGGACTGTCTCCGGTCAGAGCGACAGCTATCTTTGGATACACAAGCCCTTCTTCGGTGAGGCAACCGCCAATCAGATGGAACCTTCGCCGTGGTCGGCTGCGGGCGTCACGCTCGTTTCCGGCGGCAATATTCTCACAGGCGCGATCACCACCGACAAGCTTTCGGCCAATGCCGTGACGGCGGCCAAGATTGCCGCAGGGGCCGTGACCGCAACCCAGATTGCTGCCGGATCGGTGACCACCGACAAGATTGCCGCCGCCTCGATCACCGGCGACAAGGTGGCGGCCAACACCATTGGGGCCAACAACATTGCCGCAGGCGCGATTACGGCAAAGACCCTGACGCTGACCGACTACACCAACCTTGTGCCGAACGGCAATTTTGCCACCACCGATCTGGCGGGCATCTGGTCAGTCAACAAAGGGGCCTCGGATGACAGGGTGGTGTTTGCTGACGGTTTTTCTTCACAGGGGCCACGCGCCATGCTTTTACAAAAGCCGACGCTGACCCCGGCGCATGATCTCTACATTGCCCTGTTGCCCGCCTATTACATCCCGGTCACCGGATCGGCGGTCTATCAGTATGACATTTCCGTCTGGTCGAATGTCGGCACGTCATCGGGTGGCTTTTACTTCTGGCTGCAATGGTATGACGCAGGCAAAAACCTGCTGAGCAAGACCGATCTCGTCGTCAATGCCGCCATCACCGGCAGCCGGGTGCGCTATACCGCCCGCATCACCGCCCCGGCAGGCGCGCGCTTTGCCCAGCTCGGCATCTCGAACACTGGCAATAACAGCACAACAACCAATCTGCTGATCGACTATATCGCGTTTCGTCTGGCCAATGCCGCCGAGCTGATCGTTGACGGCTCGATCACCGCCAACAAGCTTGCCGTCAACAGCCTCTCGGCGATCTCGGCCACGCTCGGCAATGTCGATATCTCCAACGCCAATATCGGCAATCTTCAGGTCGGCCGCTCGAACATTCCGACCGGGGCAATCTCGCGGGTGGACTTCAAC
>NZ_JAMKOJ010000030.1 GCF_023700755.1 Allorhizobium sonneratiae
AAATGGCAAAGAGTAAGTTTGAGCGCAATAAGCCGCACGTTAACATTGGCACGATCGGCCACGTTGACCATGGCAAGACGTCTCTGACGGCAGCAATCACGAAGTTCTTCGGCGAGTTCAAGGCGTATGACCAGATCGACGCTGCACCGGAAGAAAAAGCTCGTGGTATCACGATCTCGACGGCGCACGTTGAGTATGAGACGGCTGCTCGTCACTACGCTCACGTTGACTGCCCCGGCCACGCCGACTACGTCAAGAACATGATCACCGGTGCTGCACAGATGGACGGCGCGATCCTGGTTTGCTCTGCTGCTGACGGCCCGATGCCGCAGACGCGCGAGCACATCCTTCTGGCTCGTCAGGTTGGCGTTCCGGCGATCGTTGTGTTCCTGAACAAGGTTGACCAGGTTGACGACGCTGAGCTTCTGGAACTGGTCGAGCTTGAAGTTCGCGAACTTCTGTCGTCCTACGACTTCCCGGGCGACGACATTCCGGTTGTGAAGGGTTCTGCTCTTGCCGCACTGGAAGACTCGAACAAGGAAATCGGCGAAAACGCAATCCGCAAGCTGATGGAAGAGGTTGACGCCTACATTCCGACGCCTGAGCGTCCGATCGACCAGCCGTTCCTGATGCCGATCGAAGACGTGTTCTCGATCTCCGGCCGTGGTACGGTTGTTACGGGCCGCGTTGAGCGTGGTATCATCAAGGTCGGTGAGGAAATCGAGATTGTCGGTATCCGTCCGACGACGAAGACGACCTGCACGGGCGTTGAAATGTTCCGCAAGCTGCTGGACCAGGGTCAGGCTGGCGACAACATCGGCGCGCTGCTGCGCGGTGTGAACCGTGACGGCGTTGAACGTGGCCAGATCCTGTGCAAGCCGGGTTCTGTGAAGCCGCACAAGAAGTTCAAGGCCGAAGCCTACATCCTGACGAAGGAAGAAGGCGGCCGTCATACGCCGTTCTTCACCAACTACCGTCCGCAGTTCTACTTCCGTACGACGGACGTGACGGGCATCGTGACGCTGCCGGAAGGCACGGAAATGGTTATGCCGGGTGATAACGTGACGGTTGACGTCGAGCTGATCGTTCCGATCGCGATGGAAGAAAAGCTGCGCTTCGCAATCCGCGAAGGTGGCCG
>NZ_JAMKOJ010000031.1 GCF_023700755.1 Allorhizobium sonneratiae
CTAGAGCACGTCCAATGAACGCGGAATCGTTTTTGGGGATTCCTTTACCTCGGGAATTCTGATTCCCTTGCTCCGACTGGTGATTTGGTCGGAGGGAATATGACACGAGCTTTCAGCGACGATCTTCGCAGCCGCGTCTTGGCTGCTTCGCGTGATGGCATGTCGGCGCGTTCGGCGGCGGCTCGATTTGGGATTGGTATTTCGACAGCCATTGCCTGGATTGCCAGTGCGCGGCAGGGACAGATGACGCCAGCCAAACAGGGACGACGCGGCGGCTCGCGCCTTGATGCCCACGAAGATTATATCTTTGGCATGATTGAAGAGGCAAAGGACGTCACGCTCAATGAGATGGTCCTGCGACTGGCTGAAGAGAGGGCTGTTTCCATTGGCCGCAGCGGTCTTGATGTCTGGCTGCGAAAGCGCGGTTGGACATTCAAAAAAAGACCGCACATGCATTGGAGCAGGAACGCCCCGATCTTCTGAAGCGTCGTCAGGACTGGTTCGACAGTCAGCTCGATCTCGATCCGGCACGTCTTGTGTTCATCGATGAAACTGGGCTGAGCACGAAAATGTCCCGGCTTCGTGGACGGGCTCTTTGTGGAGAGCGGTGTCGTTCCCCGATCCCGCACGGACACTGGAAAACGACGACATTCACCGGAGCACTCAGGCTTTCCGGCATGACCGCACCCATGGTCCTCGACGGCCCGATGAACGGAATCGCGTTCCTGGCCTATGTTGAGCAGGTTCTCATTCCAACCTTGGCACCGGGCGACATCGTCGTCATGGACAACCTGCCTGCGCATAAAGCCGAAGGCGTCCGCCGTGCCATCGAAGCGGCGGGATGCCGACTGCTTTACCTCCCGCCATATAGCCCAGACTTCAATCCTATCGAAAAGGCGTTCTCCAAACTGAAGGCGGTCTTGCGAGCAAGAGCCGAGCGGACAGTCGATGCGCTTTGGGATGCAGTCGGCCAAGTCGTCACCATGTTCGATCCCCAAGAATGCGCCAACTACTTCATTTCTTGCGGCTATGACCCCGAGTAAAGTGGACGTGCTCTA
>NZ_JAMKOJ010000032.1 GCF_023700755.1 Allorhizobium sonneratiae
CAGCTCTAAGGCTGGAAAACAATCTCCACCAGGACGACAACAAACAGGCGAAAGTCCGCAACGCGGCGGTACGCCTGAATCAGAAAACTTTGTTGCGTAGCGCGAAGCGAAACGCAAAAGGGCAAGGCCCCGGCTGTGCGCCGGGGCCGTGGCCGGTCGATCAGTCCCAGGGAATGATCGACATCAGGTCTTCGTCGTCCTGCTCGGGATATTTGCCGAGGTTGGCGTTCAGCGTGCCGTGGCCGGTGTGGATCGTCACCGTCAGATAATGGCGCTTCGTGTTCTCGCTGTACTTGCGCCAGACGGCGCCGATTTCGACTTGCTTGCCGCGTGGGCTTTTGGCGTAAAGCTTGAACTCGGGGGCTTTGGGATTGGTGCTGGTATAAGGGACGCCGGTAAAGTCGATATCGTAGGCCATCGAGGCGATGTTGCCGAGCAGGCCGTTTTCTGTGACGCGGACAAAGTTGACGAGGTCGGTCATGGGTGTATCTCCGTGATCTGTGTTGCCGATGGTCACGAACAAAGGACGGGCAAAGGGCGGACTGCACCCGCAGGGCCGAAACAACGTGGAGGACGACCGGCAGACGCGATTTTGTCTCGCGAGGAATGCCGCAAAGCGGCAGGGGAAAATCGTGGCTGACGGGCGTTGCTGGCCGAACGACCGGCCTTAGTGATCCATCTCATAAGGCAACTCAGCTCACGCAGATACCTTGCACCATCGATCCCGTCATTGCCCTGCGTCTCAGAAAACCGCCTGCTCGGCTTGCTCCAGCTTTGGCCGGATAGCACCGTCTTCTGTCCGCGTCCCTTATACCAGCACCAATCCCTCACCGCAGCGCCGCAGCTCTCGCCATATCCCACGCGGCAAGCAAGTCGAAATCGGTCCCCTCTGGCCCAGACCGCACCAGACAATCGCAGCGCCCTTATCTGACGGTGACGATCTTCCGCAGC
>NZ_JAMKOJ010000033.1 GCF_023700755.1 Allorhizobium sonneratiae
TACTACCTGATCAGCTCGGCTGCCGGTACGGGTTCGGGTACGGAAGTCTCGCTCAGCTCCTCCACCTCCGACTCCGCCATCGACGGCATGGTCTCTGCAGTGGACAAGATGCTGTCGAACATGACCGACGCAGCTTCGACAATCGGCGCGACCAAGAGCCGCATCGAAACCCAGTCGAGCTTTGCCAAGGATCTCAGCGATACCATCACCGAAGGCGTAGGCCGCCTGGTAGACGCCGATATGAACGAGGAGTCGACCAAGCTCAAGGCTCTGCAGACCCAGCAGCAGCTTGGTATTCAGGCTCTTTCGATTGCCAACTCCAACTCGGAAAACATCCTGTCGCTCTTCCGCTAAGAGTGGTTTACAGGCCGCTTGCGGGCGGTTTTGCAATAAGACAATGGCCGGGACTTTCCCGGCCATTGTCTTTTTATGGAGTCTTCAAGAATCATTTCTCTGGAAAATATGCGCGAATAGCTCGTAACTTTAGGATGCGGTTAACCTTAATGGTGTTCAATGAAATCATTAAGACGGTAGGTTAACCTTACGTAAACATTGGTTAATTGCATGAAGCCCACTGCCGTCTGCCGGGAGTTCCGGCATGTCCCTTCCGTTATAAAGTCCAAAAGGGGCAGTGCCTATGACGAGTATTATGACGAATAACGCTGCAATTGCAGCGCTTTCTACCCTGCGTACCATTAACGACAGCATGGACAAGACGCAGAGTGCGATTTCGTCCGGTTACAAAGTAGAAAAAGCATCTGACAACGCCGCTTACTGGTCTATCGCCACGACCATGCGCTCCGACAACAAGGCGCTGTCTGCCGTTCAGGACGCCATCGGCCTTGGTTCTGCCAAGACCGACACCGCCTATACCGGTATGGAATCGGCCATCGAC
>NZ_JAMKOJ010000034.1 GCF_023700755.1 Allorhizobium sonneratiae
GGCTCTGTTGCAAAAAATTGACTGATCGGCGACAGAGCGCTGGAGATTTTTAGCGAGACTTTTGATGAGCGATTTCAAGTGGCGTCATTTTCAGGGTGAGGTGATCTTGTGGGCGGTTCGGTGGTATTGTCGCTACGGGGTGAGCTATCGGGATCTCGAACAGATGATGGGCGAACGGGGCGTGTCCGTTGATCATTCGACGATCTATCGCTGGGTCCAGAAATACGCGCCGGAGATTGAAAAGCGGCTGCGTTGGCATTGGCGTCGGCCACGATCGACGAGCTGGCGGGTCGATGAAACCTATGTGAAGGTTCGCGGCAACTGGACATATCTGTACCGGGCCGTCGACAAATTCGGCAATACGATCGATTTTTATCTATCGCCTACGCGTAATGCCAAAGCAGCCAAGCGGTTCCTCGGCAAGGCCCTGAATGGCCTGAAGGATTGGGAAAAGCCAACGGTCATCAATACTGACAAGGCACCGACCTACGGCATTGCGATCTCGGAACTGAAGGCCGATGGCAAATGCCCGAAAGAGCTTGTGCACCGGCAGGTCAAGTATCTAAACAACGTCGTCGAGGCCGATCATGGCAAGCTCAAACAACTGATCAAGCCGGTAAGAGGTTTCAAGACGTTGAAGACGGCCTATGCGACGATTAAGGGTTTCGAGGTCATGCGCGCGTTACGCAAGGGTCAGGCCGCGAGTTTCAACCTAACGGGCGACATCCGTGGGGAGGCCCGCATTGTTGAACGGGCCTTCGGGATTGGTCCCAGCGCGCTCACCGAGGTGGTGGCAATGCTCGCGCAGAATCTCGATGCCAAATCCGCGTGACTGACGCGTAGCAATGCCTCTTCACAACCAATCGGAATTTTCGCAACAGAGCC
>NZ_JAMKOJ010000035.1 GCF_023700755.1 Allorhizobium sonneratiae
CTCGGAACAATGCTCTGACGCCTGTGCAAGTCAATTGGATCATCGACGATCATGTGCCCAAACTGCAGAGGATGAGATATTTGCTGTCGACTGCGCATAGCGGCTTATCTCTTCACAATCATTAGATTTTACTGTCAGGACAAATCAAGATGCCGAAAATTGCCATTGATAAACCAGGAACCATTATAAAAAAAGAGACTTATGTTTATGATTTCGAATACCCATTGCTGATAAAAAAGAAATCAGTCGGCTTAATTTACAATTCATCAAAATTTGTGTTATTTTTATTGATTAATATTTTTTTAATTGAGGAAACATATAATTTTTTCTCATATGCTATTGAAGATAGATTTAATAAATATATTCTAGTTATATTTTATCTAATATTAACAGAAATAATTTCATTTTATGTGTTATTGCTTCTTTTACCTGAATTATTGATTTATATTACAGATGGAACTCCTTTTTTGGAAATAAATAACGATGGCGTCATGGATCATACTGTGTCTCCCGATATAATGCTCTGGGAGTATTTTTCGTCAATCAAAATAATTAGAAGCCCCATGATGGGAACGTCGTCCATTCGTTTAGAGATAAATAAAAAATCAAATATAAAATTCAGATCGTTCCGCATTGACAGGATATATCAAAAATATTTCCTTCCATTAAGAAATAAATATGTGTTCATATCTATTAAGGGATTTGAGGAAAACGCAGTTACAATAGGTGCAGTTATTGAATATACGTTCAAGAAATCAAAAAGCTAAAATAAAAATTGGGGGGGCGTAAATAAATATTGCAAGCGGAAAGGCTCTGATTGGTGGACGGAGGTGCGTCATGTACATTTC
>NZ_JAMKOJ010000036.1 GCF_023700755.1 Allorhizobium sonneratiae
CCGAAGGCGACCTCACCGTGCGCTGTGCCGATCTCGGCGAACGCTATGAAACGCTCAGGCACAATTTCAACGATGCGCTGACCCGGCTGGAACAGGCCATGACCCGCGTCACCTTGAAGGGCAACGACATAGCCGTCAGCAAGGAGGAAATCCGCCGCGCCTCGGGCGAGCTTGCCAGCCGCACCGAGCGGCAGGCAGCCAATCTGGAGGAAACCTCTGCCGCACTCGACCAGTTGACCGTGGCGATCCGCCAGACGGCGGACGGCGCGCGCGAGGCGGCAGGCCGGGTGAAAACCGTCAGCGACGAGGCACGCCAGAGTGACGATGTGGTCAACAGCGCCATAACAGCCATGAGCGGCATCGAGAAATCAGCGGAAGAGATCGCCAAGATCATCACGGTGATCGATGAGATTGCTTTCCAGACCAATCTTCTGGCGCTGAATGCCGGTGTCGAGGCAGCGCGTGCCGGGGAAAGCGGCAAGGGCTTTGCCGTTGTGGCGCAGGAAGTGCGGGAACTGGCGCAACGCTCGGGCGCGGCCGCCAAGGAAATCCGCGACCAGATCGCCCGCTCGTCGGAGCAGGTCAATCAGGGCGTGGCGCTGGTGGGGCGCACCGGCGAGGCCTTGAAGCGGATTTCAAGCCAGATCACTGAGGCCAATGATGTGGTGGCGCGCATTGCCGCCAGTGCAGCCGAACAGGACACCACCATCCGCTCGATTGCCACGGCGCTGAACCA
>NZ_JAMKOJ010000037.1 GCF_023700755.1 Allorhizobium sonneratiae
TCTTCCGAGGTTGCCGACATTTCCTCCGAGGCGCCCGCATTCTGCTGGGTCACCTTGTCGAGCTGCTGGATCGCATCATTGATCTGGCTTGCACCGATATCCTGTTCGCGGCAGGCAGCCGAGATTTCCGCAATCAGCTCTGCCGTCTTGCGGATATCCGGCACCAGACGGCTCAGCATATCGCCGGCCTGGGTGGCCACCGTGACGGTCTCGCCGGACAGGCCGCTGATTTCGGCGGCTGCCGCCTGGCTGCGTTCTGCCAGCTTGCGCACTTCGGAAGCGACGACGGCAAAGCCTTTGCCATGTTCCCCGGCACGGGCGGCCTCGACGGCGGCGTTGAGGGCGAGAAGGTCGGTCTGGCGGGCGATTTCCTGAACGATGGAGATCTTCTCGGCAATGGTGCGCATGGCACCGACGGCACGGGAGACGGCATCGCCAGAGGCTTCGGCATCCTTGGCCGACTGGCGGGCGATCTT
>NZ_JAMKOJ010000038.1 GCF_023700755.1 Allorhizobium sonneratiae
TGTCACCTATAGCTTCACCGTCACCGCCACAAACAGCGCCGGAACAGGCAGTGCTTCGGCTGCGTCAAACACGGTCACGCCCAAAAGCAGCCAAACCATCACGTTCAACAATCCCGGCGCACAAAATTTCGGCACGACACCGACATTGACCGCCTCGGCAAGCTCAAACCTGACGCCCACCTTCAGCTCATCAACCACCAGCATTTGCACCGTCACAAGTGGCGGTCTTCTGACCTTCATTTCAACGGGCTCCTGCACCATCAATGCAGATCAGGCGGGCAATGCCAGCTATCTTGCGGCAAGCACAGTTTCTCAAACATTCACCGTCAATGCAGTCGTTCCCGGTGCGCCCGGCATCGGTTCGGCCACCGCAGGGGATGC
>NZ_JAMKOJ010000004.1 GCF_023700755.1 Allorhizobium sonneratiae
TGTTGCAGCCCTTTTCGGTCAGATAACCGGATATCGCCGCAACAACGCCGCGTGTCGATTTGCACGTCACTGTCAACACATAGCTCGTCATCGTCCTGTCCCTCGGCCGCTTTTGGCCACACTGTCGCAAATGCACCGACAGGCAAGCCTGCGGTGCATGGTTTGATGCCATCATGAATTTCCCGGAAGCTCAGATATCGAGCGTGCTATCGCGCTCCCACTGGGTGAAATGCGAACAATAGGCGTTCCATTCCTGCTGCTTAAGCTTCAGATAAGCGGATGAAAACTCCGCTCCCAAAGCCGCCTGCAATGCGCTGTCAGCCTCATAGGCGCGCAGCGCATCGAGAAGGTTCAGCGGCAGTTTCGGTGCGTCTTTCACCAGATGGCCTTCGCGGTACATATCGATATCGTGATGGGGACCCGGATCGGCATGGCTCTTCATGCCGGACAAGCCCGCGGCGATGATGATTGCCTGAAGCAGATAGGGATTGACCGCACCATCCGGCAGGCGCAGCTCGAAGCGGCCCGGCCCCGGCACGCGCACCATATGGGTGCGGTTATTGCCCGTCCAGGTCACGGTGTTCGGGGCCCATGTCGCGCCGGATACCGTGCGCGGGGCATTGATGCGCTTGTAGGAATTGACCGTCGGATTGGTGACGGCGGCAAGCGCTGAGGCATGTTTCATGATGCCGCCGAGGAAGGTCTTGCCCTTTGCCGACAGACCGAAGGGCATTTCCTTGTCGGCAAAGGCATTGGTCTTTCCCTCGCTATCCCAGACGGAAATATGGGCATGGCAGCCATTGCCCGTCAGCCCCTTGAAGGGTTTGGGCATGAAGGTGGCGCGAAGCCCATGCTTTTCCGCCACGGATTTGACCATGAACTTGAAGAAGGAATGCTTGTCAGCCGTCTTCAGGGCATCGTCATATTCCCAGTTCATCTCGAACTGACCGTTCGCATCCTCATGGTCGTTCTGATAGGGCTTCCAGCCCAGTTCCAGCATGTAATCGCAGATCTCGGCGATCACGTCATAGCGGCGCATCAGCGCCTGCTGGTCATAGCAGGGCTTTTCCGCCGTATCGAATTCATCCGAAATTGTGCTGCCATCGGCGGAGATCAGAAAGAATTCCGGCTCCACACCCGTCTTCACACGAAGCCCCATGGCGGCGGCGTCCTCGACCAGTTTTTTCAGCACCACGCGCGGCGCCTGCTCCACCGGCTTGTCGTCCATCACGCAATCGGCAGCGACCCAGGCCACATCCTTTTTCCACGGCAGCTGAATAACGGAAGAGGCATCCGGCACGGCGAAAAGATCGGGATGGGCAGGTGTCAGGTCCAGCCAGGTGGCAAAACCGGCAAAGCCCGCGCCGTCCTTCTGCATGTCGGCAATGGCCTCTTTCGGTACCAGCTTGGCGCGCTGCGCACCGAAGAGGTCGGTATAGCTGATCATGAAATATTTGATGCCGCGCTCGGCGGCGAATGCTGCAAGATCCTGTGTCACGTCGTTCCCCTGATTTTCTGGATTTGGACACATGTTAGATGAAAAATGTCCGCGCCCTTGGGAGGCATGCGCGGACACCGAAATTCAGAAACCTCCCTTGCCGGGATACCAGCTGGTGCCGGCCAGCGGCACCTGCGCCATGGCAGCGGCTTCCATTGTCAGCGCGCAAAGATCTTCCGGCTCCAGATTGTGCAGCCGGTTATGACCGCAGGCACGCGCAATGGTCTGGGCCTCAAGCGTCATCACCTTGAGATAATTGGCAAGGCGGCGACCGGCGAGAACGGGATCGAGACGCGCGGCCAGTTCCGGGTCCTGCGTGGTGATGCCCGCCGGATCCTTGCCCTCGTGCCAGTCGTCATAGGCACCGGCGGTGGAGCCGAGTTTGCGGTATTCCTCTTCCCATTTCGGGTCATTGTCGCCGATGGCGACCAGCGCCGCCGTGCCGATGGAGACGGCGTCTGCACCCAATGCCAAGGCTTTTGCCACATCGGCCCCGGAGCGAATGCCGCCGGAGACGATCAGTTGCACCTTGCGATGCATTCCGAGATCCTGCAGCGCCTGCACGGCAGGGCGAATACAGGCGAGTGTCGGCATGCCGACATGTTCGATAAACACATCCTGCGTTGCCGCCGTGCCGCCCTGCATGCCATCCAGCACCACGACATCGGCTCCGGCCTTCACCGCAAGCGCCGTATCATAATAAGGCCGCGCACCGCCGACCTTCACATAGATCGGCTTTTCCCAATCGGTGATTTCGCGCAGTTCGAGGATCTTGATTTCCAGATCGTCCGGCCCGGTCCAGTCCGGGTGGCGGCAGGCCGAACGCTGGTCGATGCCCTTCGGCAGATTGCGCATATGGGCCACGCGGTCGGAAATTTTCTGGCCGAGCAACATACCGCCGCCGCCGGGTTTTGCCCCCTGGCCCACCACCACTTCAATGGCGTCGGCGCGGCGCAGATCCTTCGGGTTCATGCCATAGCGCGAGGGCAGATATTGATAGACAAGTGTCTGCGAATGGCCGCGTTCCTCATCCGTCATGCCGCCGTCGCCGGTGGTGGTCGAGGTGCCGGACAGCGTCGCGCCACGACCCAACGCCTCCTTGGCATTGCCCGACAGCGCGCCGAAACTCATGCCGGCAATGGTGATCGGGATTTTCAGCTTGATCGGCTTTTTGGCAAAGCGGGTGCCGAGCACCACCGAGGTGTCACATGTCTCGCGATAGCCTTCCAGCGGATAACGGGAGATCGAGGCCCCGAGAAACAGGAGATCGTCGAAATGCGGCACCTTGCGCTTTGTGCCGCCACCGCGGATATCGTAAATGCCGGTGGCAGCCGCACGGCGGATTTCAGCCAGTGTATAATCATCGAAGGTCGCGGATTTGCGCGGCGGCGTGTTCGGGTTCTGATAGCTCATCTCTCGCTCCGCTCAATAGGCTTCGGCATTGTCGATGTTGAAATTGTAAAGCTTGCGGGCAGAGCCATAGCGCTTGAACTCTTCCGGCTTCACGCCGGTCACGCCCGCCTTTTCCAGAAGCTCGGCCAGCTTTTCCAGATGTTCGGGCCGCATCTCTTTTTCAATGCAGTCGGCGCCAAGGCTTTTCACCGTGCCGCGCACGAAGAGTTTCGCCTCATAAAGACTGTCGCCCAGCGCCTCACCGGCATCGCCCAGCACGATCAGATGGCCGGACTGGCCCATAAAGGCCGACATATGGCCGATGGAGCCGTGAACGACGATATCGATCCCCTTCATCGAGATGCCACAGCGGGACGCCGCATTGCCCTTGATGACGAGAAGCCCGCCGCGCCCGGTTGCACCGGCATATTGTGAGGCGTCGCCTTCGATCACGACCGTACCGGACATCATGTTTTCCGCAACGCCGGGCCCGGCTGAACCGTGGACAGTGACCGTGCCGCCGTCATTCATGCCCGCACAGTAATAGCCAACGGAGCCCTTGACCTCGACGGTAACGGGGCTGTCAATGCCGACGGCGACCGAATGCGCACCGCGCGGATTGACCACTTCGAAAGCCGTATCATTGGCACCGGCGCCAAGATTGTGCAGCGCGCTGTTCAGCTCCCGCAGCGGGGTATGAGAAAGATCGAACACAGGCATTATAAATCCCTCAAGGTAGAGACTGTTCAAGACTTGCCGATGGCGAGGCGAAAATGGTGATTGCGGGAACCGGAGCGGAGCCTACTCACGTATGTGAGCCTAGGTGCGCGCAGAAATTGCCATTTGCAGACCGCCAGCGATGATGATCGAACAGTCTCTCAGGCTGCTTTTTCGTGGTCCCAGAAATAAACTGTGGCCGGTTCCGGCTCCCAGACGCGGGCGTTCTCGATGCCCGGCAGGTTGACCAGCGCCCGGTATTCCGAGCCGAAGGCGACATACTGATCCGTCTCGGCCATCACCGCGGGCTTGCAGGCAATCGGGTCGCGCAGCACGCCAAAGCCGGTGCGGGTGCCGACAACGAAGGTGAAGAAGCCATCGAGATCGGAAAGCGCGCCGGTCAGCGCCTCGCCCAGATCCTTGCCCTTTTCCATCTCGGCGGTGAGATAGGCCGCAGCCACTTCAGAGTCATTCTGCGTCTCGAAGGTCATGCCCTGACGAATCAGTTCCCGGCGCAGATTGTTGTGGTTGGACAGCGAACCATTATGCACCAGGCATTGATCCGAGCCGGTGGAAAAGGGATGGGCGCCCAGCGTCGTCACAGCACTTTCGGTGGCCATGCGGGTATGGCCGATGCCATGGGTGCCGCCCATGGCGCGCACGCCGAAACGGGCGACGACATCCTTCGGCAGACCGATTTCCTTGAAGATTTCAACGCTTTCACCTGCACCCATCACACGGATGGAAGGCCGAAGGGTGCCGAGCGCCTCACGTAGCTCCACCACCTGTTCCGCGGCAACCTCGATCACCGCATGGGTGCTTTTCACCGTGACGGAAGCAGTGAAACCGGCCTTAGCCAGCGCCTCTTCAAGCCCGGAAAAATCCACATCGGGTGCCGCAGACTGCACCGTGACCTTGCCCTTGCCGGAAGCGGCTCCGCCATAAATGGCAATGCCGGCTGAATCCGGTCCTCGGTCGGTCATGATGATCAGCATGTCGGACAAGAGCGTGCCGAGCTGAGGTTCGAGGCTTTTATCTTTCAGGAACAATCCAACAATGCCGCACATGGCCGCCCTCTCCTGTTTTCACAAGCGGCCACGCAAAAGAGGAACCGGCTTTCGCGTCAGGCCGCATGATATTCATGCATGACCAAGAGCTAGCACCCGACACGTCTGAAATCAATCCGTAAGAATAATTTTTTCTTTTAAGGCAATTCTCTTGGGCCGACAGGCCATGGAAGGGTCTATGAATTTCGCTCCCTCCTGCGAACATGGCGAAAGAGATGACCTGCTGTGAACCTGTGTGTCGCGCTCAAACCAGGCAGACAGTCAATGTGTTTGTGTATTCTGGTCCTGGTGAGAAAACCGGTTTGCGCTTGTCTCAGACAAAACCCATGCAAGCCCCTCACTCCAAAAGCTTTACCGGCTTTTGCCACTGGATCAGCACCACGCAGCCCTCTTCGGACTGGACGGAATGCACCGTGCCTTCGGGATTGGTCACCAGTGTTCCGGCGGTATAGAGGCCGTTTTCATCGCTTTGCGAGCCTTCCAGCACCAGAATGGTTTCCAACCCCGGATGATAGTGCTTCGGCACTTCAGCGCCGGGCCTGTAGCGCAGGAGCGCCAGTTCCGGCTCGCCCCGCACAAGCCGGCAGATATCGACACCGTCGCGAAAATGTTCAAAGGCCAGATCACGCCAGCCGCCGCTTAAAAATCCATTCAATGTCACTGTTTCAGTCATGAAGCGCCTCCAGAATAAGAGATGTGGCGGCGGCCCAGCCAACAATCGCACCCTGAGCGGTGATCATGTCGATGGTGGCCTTTTTAAATTCAGGGAAATAGCTTTCCGTGGCATCCTCGGCGAGGAGACAGTCAAAGCCACGGTCATTGGCCTCGCGCATCGTCGTCTGCACGCAAACTTCCGTGGTCACACCGGCAAACACCAGTTGCGATATGGCTTTTTCGGCCAGAATGTTACCTAGCGGCGTGGCGTAGAAAGCGCCCTTGCCCGGCTTGTCGAGGATGATTTCTCCGTCGATGGGGGCAAGTTCCGGCACGATGCCAGCCCCTTTTTCCCCGGAGACCAGAATGCGGCCCATCGGCCCCGCATCGCCAATCCTCAGTGTCGGATTGCCGCGATTGCGCTTGGCTGGCGGGCAATCGGAGAGATCGGGCCGGTGACATTCGCGGGTGTGGATGACGGGAAGACCGGCGCGGCGAAAACCGTCGAGCAGCCGCGCCACGGTTGGAATGATCGCCTGCAACCGGCTGGCATCATTGCCCAGCGTTTCGCCAAAGCCGCCCGGCTCGACGAAATCTCGCTGCATGTCGATGATGATCAGCGCGGTTTTGTCCGGCTCAAGCTGAAAATCGAAGGGTCTAGCGGCAATCTTTCCCATCAGTGATGCCCTGCCATATAGCTGCCGATGACGGCGGTGTCTGCCTTGGCGGCGGCGGTTTCATACACCAGCCTGCCTTCCGACATGACGATGATCCGGTCGGAGAGTTCGAGAATTTCGTCGAGATCCTCGCTGATCAGCAGCACGGCCGCACCGGCATTGCGCGCCGCCATGATGCGGGCGCGAATTTCGGCGACGGCGGAAAAATCCAGACCGAAACAGGGATTGGCAATCAGCAGCAGATCGACCTTGCCCGACAGCTCGCGCGAGAGCGCCGCACGCTGGACATTGCCGCCGGAAAGCCCGGCAATCGGGGCAAAAAGCGAGGCCGTCTTGACCTTGAAGTCACGCACACGCTGTGCCGCCTCGCGCAGCATCCGGCGCTTGTCGAGAAAAATCTGCCGCCTGCCGTCATGCATGTCGAAATCGCGGAAAAACATGTTTTCCGCCACCGACATGGTCGGCGCGCAAGCGTTTTTCAGCGGCTCTTCCGGCAGATAGCGCACATTGAGCGCCCGCTGCTCGGCCCGCCCTGCCCGGTAAGGCCGGTTCTTGACCCGGATATCACCCTCGACGATCCGCCGCTCGCCTGCCAGAATCTGCATCAGCTCCACCTGACCATTGCCGGAAATCCCGGCAATGCCAAGAATTTCACCGGACTTCACCGCAAGATCGTCGATGACGATGCGCTTCAGGCCGGAGCGGTCGGGCGCGCTCACACCGGTCATCTGCAACACTTTTTCGCCCTGCATCTTCTGCCGTGTTGCCGGGCGCAGCAATTCCTTGTCGCCGATCATCATCGCTGCCATATCGGCGGTGGAAAGATCGCTTACCTTGCCGCCACCGGCATAATCTCCGCGCCGCAGCACCGAGACCTCATCGGCAAAGGCCGTCACCTCGCGGAATTTATGCGAGATCATCAGACAGGTGAGCGCACCTGATTGCGTCATGGCGCGGATCATGCCGAGCAGTTCATCGGCTTCGGCAGGCGTGAGCACCGAGGTCGGCTCATCGAGGATCAGGAAACGGCGACCGAGATAGAGCTGTTTCAACAGTTCCAGCTTCTGCTTTTCCCCCGCAGACAGCCGTCCGACAGGCCGGTCAAGCGGCACGGAAAACGGCATCTCGGCCATGAAGGCGGCAAGCCTTTCGCGCTCGCGCTTCCAGTCGATGCGCTGGCTGGTGTCGGCGCGGCTGATCACGAGATTTTCCGCCGCCGTCAACGAGGGCACCAGCGTGAAATGCTGATAGACCATGCCAAGGCCAAGATCATGGGCGGCGCGCGGATCGGCAACCTCCACCTCGCGCCCCTCCAGCATCAACTGCCCGGCTGTTGGCCGGTAAAAGCCCATGATGCATTTGACCAGCGTCGATTTTCCGGCGCCATTTTCGCCAAGCAGCGCATGAAACGACCCGGCCGCCACCTTGATCGACACAGTGTTCAATGCAGTAAAGCCGCCAAAACGCATGGTCATGCCGAGCGTTTCCAGCGCAAGCCCCCTTTCCGGCACCTGGTAATGCCTGTCGACAACATGGTTCATGCAGGCCCCTCCATCAGTGCCGCAATCAGGGTCTTGCTGTCCGAGACCGCGCCGAAGACGCCGCCCTGCATTTTTACCATGCGGATTGCCGCATCGTGATTGCCCCTGTCGGTCGCGCCGCAGCAGTCTTCGAGCAGCAGGCATTCAAAGCCGCGATCATTGGCCTCGCGCATGGTGGTATGCACGCAGACATCGGTGGTGATGCCGGTCAGGATCAGATTGTCGATGCCGCGTGTGCGTAAGATGAGTTCGAGATCGGTGGCGTAAAACGAGCCTTTTCCGGGCTTATCGATCACCGGCTCACTGGCAAGCGGCTTCAACGCATCGATGATCTCCCAGCCCGGTTCGCCGCGTACCAGAATGCGCCCGCAGGGGCCGGGATCGCCGATGCCCGCGCCGATCTGGCGCGAGCGCCAGCGCTTGTTGTCCGGAAGATCGGCAAGGTCTGGTCGATGCCCCTCGCGGGTATGGATGATGTGATAGCCCCCGGCGCGCATGGCGGCGAGCACGCGACGGATCGGCTCGATCGGCGCCTGGGTGAGCGACAGGTCATAACCCATCTTGTCGACATAGCCGCCTTCACCGCAGAAATCGATCTGCATGTCGATGATGATCAGCGCGGTATTGTCCGGCCTCAAAGCGCCATTATAGGGCCAGCGATAGGGATCGGCCTCAAGTGTCGTCGTTGCAGGCTGCGTCATAACGGGCGTCGTCATAGCGGGTCTCCAGATCGGGAAAAGCTCATTTGGTGATCGACAGCTCACCGGGCGCATCTTCGAGCGCACGGCTTTTCGAGCTGTTGGCAATCAACAGGCCAAGGGTCAGCACATAAGGCGCGGCATAGAAGAGATAATAGCCCTTGGAGATGCCGATGGATTGCAGCGCCGGTCCCAGCGCGCCTGCCGCGCCGAACAAAAGAGAGGCATAGACGCAATGAACCGGATTCCAGCGGGCGAAGATCACCAGCGCCACCGCCATCAGCCCCTGGCCGGAGGAAATGTTTTCATTCCAGCTGCCGGGATAATAGAGCGAAAGATAGGCCCCGCCGATGCCCGCCATCGCGCCGCCCGCAGCCGTGGCCCATAGGCGCACGCGGTCAACCCGGATGCCGAGCGCGCGCGCGGCATCGGCGCTGTCGCCGACCACGCGGATGGTCAGGCCGATGCGGGTGTTTTTCAGCATCCAGCCGGAAAAAAGCGCCAGCACGATGCCAAGGATGAACAGCACATTGATCTCCAGCGCGGCCCGCACTTCGGGGCTCTTTGCCCAAAAGCCGAGCGAAATCGCCGGCAGATGCGGCGCGACCGGCTGAATGAAGGGCTTGCCGAAAAAGAAGGCGAGCCCTGTGCCAAACAGCATCAGCGCAATGCCGATGGCAATATCGTTCACCTTAGGCAATGCACAGACGAAGCCGTGAAACAGCCCGAAGACGAGCCCGGCCAAAGCCGCCGCCAGCACGCCGAGCCAGGCCGACTGGGCAAGATAGGCCACCGCATAACCGCTCATGGCGCCGAAAACGAGAATGCCTTCCAGCCCGAGATTGATCCGTCCCGACCGTTCCGTCAGGCTTTCGCCCACACTGACGAAGATGAAAGGGGTCGAAACCCGGATCGCACCCGCAAGAAGGGCAAGCGGCACACCCCAGAAACCGATGGCGTCGCTCATGATCTGATCCTTTTGATGAGCGTGAGCAGGCTGAGCCTTTCGCGCAGGGTCTCCGACAGCAGAATGAGAATGAACATCATGCCTTCAAACACGAGCATCGTCGCATCCGGCATATCGAGGCGGCGCTGGATCAACCCGCTGGAAGCCTCGAAACCGGCCAGAAGAACGGCGCAGGGTATGATAGCGAGACTGTTGTGACGCGCCAGAAAGGCAATCAGAATGCCGGTATAGCCATAGCCCGCCGCCAGCGAGGCATTGGCCGATCCCTGTACGGCCGCCACCTCGAACATGCCGGCAAGACCGGCGCACAGACCACCCAAAGCGCAAAAGCCGATGGTCAGAAGACCGGTCGGCAGGCCCTGCATGGTGGCCGCCCGGGCATTGCCGCCGACAATGCGCGCAGCAAAGCCAAAAGTGGTGCGCTCAACAAGAATAGAGCAGACAATGCAAGCAACCAGTCCGGCCGCCAGCCCCCAATGCACGCCAATCTCGGGGATCAGCCCGACATGCCAGGAAGACGGCAGCGGCGCGGTGGACGGTTTGTTGAGACTTGCCGGATCGCGCAGCGGCCCCTCGACCAGATGATGCATCAGGGCAATGGCGATATAGGACATCAACAGGCTGGAAATGGTCTCATTGACGCCACGCAGATGACGAAGCGCGCCGATGGCACCGATCCAGACAGCCCCGGTCAGACCCGCCACAAGCGCCATGAGGGCAATGCCAAGCCCGCCCGGCAGGCCGGGTGCCAGCATGCCAAGCGCCCCGGCGGCGACGCCACCCAGCACGATGGCGCCCTCGCCGCCGATGATCACCAGCCCGAGACGGGCGGGCAACGCCACGCAGAGTGAGGCCAGAAGCAGTGGCGCGGCGCGCGACAGCGTGTTGGTCCAGGAAAAGGCCGTGCCGAAACCCGCCTTGTAGACCAGGGCAAAAAATTCAGCCGGTGGCTTGCCGAGCGCCAGAAGAAACAGCGAAAAACATCCCATGCCAACGGCAAGCGCCAAAAGGGGCAGCAGAACAGCATCGATATGGCGCAGCGCCCGCTCGCCGGGGATGGCGCTCACGCGCGGCCTTTCGGCGGCTGCAAGGCTTAGATCCGTGCTCATCGCCATCCTCTTCTTTTGCAACATTTCGTGTCTCGATCCAAACGAAGGCGTCAGTACACGATAGACCTCTGGAGATGTGCAGGCTGTCGCGTAAAATCTGATTGCCGTTTTACGTGACAGGCCCTGCGTCAGGATGTCGAGCCGATCACGCCTTCGACGAGATAGTTCATGCTTTCCAGCTTGACGTCGGTTTCGGCATAGGCCTCGCCTGCTGCGGCAATGACATTGCCCTTGTTATCCTTGAGCGGCCCCTTGATCACGGCAAAGCCGCCCTTCATGATCTCGGCCAGCGTCGCCTCGAACTGTTTGCGCGCTGCCGCATCGACGGCCGGGCCAAGCGGGCTCATCTTGACGAAGCCTTCCTTCAGGCCGCCACGGACGAAATTGGGGATGGTTTCGCCCTTCAGCGTCGCATGAACCATGCCGAGATAGACCTTGGACCAGTTCCATTCCGCTCCGGTCAGATATTTCTCCGGCGCAAGCGGGCTCTGATCGACGTGATAGCCGCACAGATACATGCCGCGCCCTGCCCCGGTCTGCATCACGACCTTGGGACTGTCCACATGGCAGGTGATGACATCGATGCCCTGATCGGCCAGCGCGTTGACCGCTTCCGCCTCCTTGACCGCCAGCGACCATTCGCCGGTAAAGATCACCTGGCAGGTGATCGAAGGATCGACGGCGCGCGCGCCGAGCAGGAAGGCATTGATATTGAGCAGCACCTGCGGAATGGGCTTTGCGGCCACGAAGCCCAGTTTCTTCGATTTGGTTTTATGCCCGGCAACGATGCCGTTCAGATACTGACCCGTGCCGATATAGCCGAAATAGGAGCCGACATTCATCGGGTCTTTCGGCGTCCACAAACCGCCGCAATGCTCAAAACGGATCTTGGGATATTTCGGCGCAACGGTGAGGATATGGGGATCGAAATAACCGAAAGAGGTGGGAAACAGCAGGGTGGCGCCATCGAAATTGATCATGCTTTCCATGGTCTTCTGCACGTCCACCGTCTCGGGCACGCGCTCTTCCTCGACCACGGTCACGCCCGGGATTTTTTTGACGGCAGCCGCCCCTTCGGCATGGGACTGGTTATAGCCGTAATCGTCCTTCGATCCGACATAGATGAAGCCGACGGTCAGGTCTGCCGCGCGCGCCCTGTCAAAGGGCAAAAGGCTTGAGGCCGTGGCCAGCCCGGCAAGGCCCGCCGCCTGTGTCAAAAACCCGCGGCGGCTTTGAAATCCTGTTTTGATCATTGGTCGTTCCCCATGTTTTCGGATGCTGTTTTATCCTTTGACATGAGTTATGCAGAGTCTTGTGCCATTGTCTTGTGCTATGTTTTCGTCAGGCCGCTGCAAAATCTGCATCACAACCGGGGATCATGCGATGCGACACCTCACAACATTGCGCTATATCGATGCCGTGGTCAAAGCCGGCTCCATTCGAGGCGCTGCCGAAACGCTGGCAATCACCTCCACCGCGCTCAACCGGCGCATTCTGGCGCTGGAGGAGGATCTCGGCGTGCCGATCTTCGAGCGGCTGGCCCATGGCGTGCGGCTGTCGGCGGCGGGGGAAATTCTGATCCACCATATCCGCAACCAGCTTTCGGATATGGAGCGGGTCAAATCGCAGATCGCCGATCTCTCCGGCGTGCGCCGCGGTCATGTGGCGATTGCCTGCAGCCAGGCGCTGCTGTCCACCTTCCTGCCAAGGCAGATCGCGCTTTACCGCAAGGATCATCCGCATGTCACCTTCGCCGTCAATCTGCGCGACCGGCAGGCGGCTGAACAGGCGCTTATCGATCACAGCGCCGATCTCGCCATCGTTTTCGAGCCGGTGCGCCTTGCCGATGTCATGACGCTGATCCGGGTGCGCCAGCCGGTTCATGCCGTCATGGGCAAGGGTCATCCGCTGGCGGCAAAAGAAAGCCTGCGGCTTGGAGAATGCCTGTCCTACCCGGTCACCGTGCCGACCTCGCCCTTCGGTGTCCGGCATCTGCTGGATATCGCCGTGCAGTCGGCTTCGCTCCGGCTTGATCCGGTGGTGCAGTCGGACAGTTTCGAGTTTCTGCGCAACCATGCCGTGGCCGAAAACATCATCTCCTTCCAGATCCCCATCGGCCTTGGCGATACCACGATGATGGGCGATCTCGTCTCCAGACCGCTCGACCGGCGCGATGTCCCGGCGGGCGTTCTCTATATGGGCCAGCTCAAGGGCCGCACCCTGCCGGTTGCCGCCGCCCGCTTCGCCGCCCAGCTGTCCGCCGTTCTGGCGCAGGAATTCGAGATGTGCTGACGATATCCCTCAAGCATCGGTCGTAGCGTGGGAACCGGATTTCGGCCGATGCTTTAGTGTTGCCGGGATATCCTGAAAAACTGCTGAGCCGAACACGTTTTCCTGTTCGGCGTGATGACGTGCCAAAGCGGTTCACAAAAAAGCATTTCAGGCCAAATGGCAGGGTAATCATTCTTTTCCAGCGGGCTTTTTCAGCCTGGTTCTGCTGTTTTTGCCTCGAATTATGAAATGGACGGCAGTCACATTTCGCTATTAGTCTATAAAAACGATAGACAAATAGGAGAGCCCGATGTCTCATCTCGATTTTCTTGGCCTGTCCGGCAGCACCAGCCTGCCCTCCCGCACACGCAGTCTTGTCGAAGAGGCCGTTTCCCGTGCCGTTGCCCTTTATGGCGGACGCTCCAAAGTGGTTGATCTCTCCCAGTTCGGACCGGGCTTTGCCGCAGCACGCACGGTGGCCGATCTCTCCGGTGGCGCAAGAGATATTGTCGAACAGATGACACAGGCAAAGGCGCTGATTATCGCCGCGCCGGTCTATAAAGGCAGCTATCCGGGCCTCTTCAAACATCTTTTCGATCTGCTGGAGCCGGAAGCCCTGCGGGAAAAGCCGGTGCTTCTGGCCGCAACCGGCGGCGGTGAAAAGCATGCGCTTATGATCGAGCAGCATCTGCGGCCGCTGTTTTCCTTTTTCGAGGCGCAAAGCCTGGCGACGGCGATCTATGTCAGCGAGCGCGACATGTGCGATGGCGAGATCATAACCGAGGCCGTGCATGACCGGCTCGATCGGGCCGTTCGCCAATTTTCTCCCTTCTTCAAACAGGTGCAGCACGATGTGGTGGTTGCCGCCGATTTTCGCCGGCGACGCGAGGCTTTGAGCCTTTCCGTCAGCAGCCTCTGACACCTCTTCCGATAATAGGAGTGAAAGCTATGACACGACAGATCAAACTCGGCGCGTTCCTCCCCGGTGGCGGCCAGCATATTGCCTCATGGCGTCATCCCGACCAGCCGGAAGACGGCGCCACCAATTTCGATTTCTATCGGCAACTCGCCCAGACGGCGGAACGCGGATTGTTCGACGCCTATTTTCTCGCCGACGGCCTTGCCTCTGCAAGTGGTGGCACTTCGGAAGGCGGCAGCGCCAAGATCGCCAGTTTCGAGCCGGTAACGCTGTTTTCCGCGCTGGCCCCCCTCACCCGCCACATCGGCTTTATCGCCACGGCCTCCACCACCTATGAGGAGCCGTTCAACCTTGCCCGCAAATTTGCCAGTCTCGATCTGATTTCCGGCGGCCGTGCCGGCTGGAATGTGGTGACCACCGCCACGGAGGCTGCGGCGCGCAACTTCAATCTCGACCGGCAGCATCCCCATGCCTTCCGTTACGAGCGTGCCCGCGAACATGTCGCGGTGGTGCGCAAACTCTGGGAAAGCTTCGAGGATGACGTCTTTATCCGCGACAAAAAAAGCGGCGTATTCTACGACCCGGACAAGCTGCACAAGACAAACCATAAGGGCACCCATTTCAAGGTCGAAGGTCCGCTGAATGTGCCGCGTTCACCCCAGGGCCATCCGGTGATCGTTCAGGCCGGCCAGTCCGAAGACGGGCGCGATCTGGCTGCGGCGACGGCGGAAGTGATCTTCACCGCCCAGCAGAGCCTTGAAACGGCGCAGGTCTTTTACCGTGACATCAAAAGCCGGGCGGCGGCTTTGGGGCGCAATCCGCAGCATGTGCTGATCATGCCCGGCATTTCCCCCTTTGTTGGACGAACTGACGCCGAAGCGCGGGAAAAATACGAGCGTCTCACCAGCCTTATTCTGGAAGAGGACGGGCTGGCGCTGATCAACGGCTTGACCGGCGGCACGCTCGATCTCAAAGGCTATGATCTCGACGGCCCCTTGCCGCCGCTGCCGCCGACCGAGGGCATGCAGAGCCGACAGGCGCTGATCCGCAAGATTGCCGATGATAACGGCTTCACCATCCGTCAGCTTTACCAGTGGGTTGCCTCCGCCCGCGGCCATTTCACCGTGATCGGCTCTGCCGAAACCGTTGCCGATACCTTGCAGGAATGGTTCGAGACCGAGGCCGCCGATGGCTTTAACATTCTGCCGCCATGGCTGCCCACGGCGCTGGAGGATTTCGTCGATCTCGTCATTCCCGAATTGCAGCGCCGCGGCCTGTTCCGCACCGCCTATGAGGGCAAAACCCTGCGTGAAAATCTCGGCCTGCCCTATCCGCACAACCGTCACAGGCTTGGCCAGCACAAGCCCGGCCAAAACGAACTGGGCGAGCTTTCGGTTCAGGCGGCGGAATAACCCGCAGAAAAAGGAGATTGCCATGGCTTTCGACAGCGGTAGTACACGCGCATTCCAATCCCTTGGCGCCCGGACGCCAATTTTGAGGATGACCGTCCGGCCTGCGCTGCCTTTTTGGCTGCGAAACATCCTCTCCCGCTATGGGCCGCTTCTGGCTTTGGCAGCGCTCTGGCAGCTTGCCACCAGCGCAGGCTGGGTCAACACGGCGGTACTGCCGCCGCTCGACAGGATTTTTCAGGCGCTGGCAGACGGGTTCATCTCCGGTCCGCTATGGCGCGATACCGCCATCAGCCTGCAAAGGGCGGGGCTTGCCTTTGCCGCCGCCGTCGGTCTTGGCATTCCGCTGGGGCTTTTCATGGGGCAGGTGCCGGTCATCGAGCGGCTGCTCGATCCCATCCTGCAATTTTTCCGCCAGACCTCGGCGCTGGCGCTCTATCCGGTGTTCATCCTGCTGCTCGGGTTGGGTGAAACCTCCAAGGTTTTCGTCATTTTCTGGGCGTCACTGTTTCCCATTCTGCTTGCCACCATTGGCGGTGTGAAAGGGGTGGATCGCAAGCTCATCGAGATGGCCCGCGTTTATGGCGCGGATCGGATAGCGATTTTCCGTCACGTCGCCCTGCCGGGAGCGCTGCCGCAGATTTTCGTCGGTCTCAAGCTCAGCGCCACCACGGCTCTTCTCTTGCTCATTGCCGCTGAAATGATCGGCGCCAATAGCGGTCTCGGTTTCGAGGTGATGAATGCCCAGTATAATTTCCAGATCCCGCTGATGTTCGGCGCAATTCTGCTGCTGGCCGGGCTGGGTCTTGTCAGCAATCTCCTGCTCGACATGCTGCAAAACCGCCTGTGCCGCTGGGCTGGCCCTATGCGCTGACCCCTCGCTCCTCAAAAACTTTCTCAAGCATTCAGGATCATGCCCATGTTGATCGACCGTCGCCGTTTCAACCATCTTGCAGCCTTGGCAGCCAGCCTGTTTTTCACAGCCTCTTTCGGACCCGCTCTGGCCGAGGATAAACCGGAGGTGACGCTGCGCTATCTCGCAGAACCCGGCTCCATATCCGGCTATGAAATTGCCGAAAAGCTCGGCTATTTCAAAGGGACCGGCATAAAATTTCAAAGAGTTGGCTATGCAAATGGTGGCCCTGCATCGCTCTTTGCTCTTGCGTCAGGCTCTGTCGATATCGGCAGTGCTGCCACATCCGCCGTGATCAATGCGATTGCCAATGGCAATGATTTTGTTGCCGTCTTTCCCTCCAATGGCATCGACAAGACGACCGAGAGCAATTTTTATGTGCTGAACGACAGCCCGATCCACACGATCAAGGATCTTGCCGGCAAGACGATTGCCGTCAACACGCTGGGCGCCCATCTCGATTACACCATTCGCGAGGCCTTCCATTCCGTCGGCCTTCCGGAAAATTCCGCCCGGCTGGTGGTGGTGCCCGGCCCGCAGCTTGAACAGGTGCTGCGCTCGAAACAGGTTGATGTGACGGCCTTCGGCTACTGGCAGAAAACCTTCGAAGGGGCGGCGCTGAAAGGCGGCGGATTGCGCAAGGTTTTTGGCGATACCGATGTGCTGGGCGACATTGCAGGCGGTTTCATCGTGCTGCGCCGGGACTGGATCGTCAAACATCCCGTAGCGGCCCGCGATTTTGTCGAACAGTCCGAACGTGCTTTCGACTATAGCCGCACCCATCTGCCGGAAACCCGGCAACTGATTGCCGATATCCTGAAAGAGCGCGGCGAAAATCCGCAGATCGCGCAGTATTTCACCGGCTTCGGCCTGCCGCCCGGCGCAAAGCCAACGCCGCGCGATCTCTCCTTCTGGATCGATATTTTCGTGCGCGAAGGCAAGCTGAAACCGGATCAGCTCAAGGTCGACACCATTCTCTATTCCCCTGACCACTTTACCGGAAATTGAGGTGATGATCATGCAAAACCTGACACAATCCCCGGTGCTGATGGCGGCAAAGGCGCGCGGCGCGGTCGCCATCCACGCCCTGTCGAAACGCTTTCGGATGAACGGTCGCGCATTGACCGTGCTCAACAATCTCGACATGCAGATCCGCCCCGGCGAGAGCATCGCCATTGTCGGGGCCAGCGGCTCGGGAAAGACGACGCTGCTGCGGGTGCTGGCTGGTTTGGAAGAACCCGATGCGGGCCGCGTGCTGATTGATGGAGCGCCCGTTCATGGTGTGGGAACCGAGCGGGCGGTGATCTTTCAGGAGCCGCGCCTCCTGCCCTGGCGCAGCGTCATCGACAATATCGCCTTTCCGCTTGTCATTGCCGGTGAGACCAGACAGGCGGCGGTGCATCGTGCCCGCCACTATCTCCATCTGGTCGGCCTTGCCGATTTTGCCGAGGCCTTTCCCGCTCAACTGTCCGGCGGCATGGCGCAACGGGTCGGCATTGCCCGGGCGCTGGCTTTGAAACCGGAAATCCTGCTGCTCGACGAACCTTTCGGAGCGCTCGACGCCATGACCCGCATTGTCATGCAGGAGGAACTGGCCCGCATCTGGCAGGAGGAAAAGCTGACGATGATCCTCGTGACCCATGATCTGGAAGAGGCCGTCTATCTGGCCGACCGGGTGCTGATCCTGCCCCGGGAAAAGAACAGTCCGCTCCGGGAGATCCACATCGATCTGCCGCGCCCGCGCAATCGCAGCGCAACCGGCTTTGTCGCCCTGCGTGAGGCGCTCATGGCCGAATTTGGCCTGCATTGACGGCGCCTCTCAAGGCAGATGCCATCAGACCGGGTTCAGCTGCTGCCCGTCGCTTTCGCCTTCCATCAGCGTCATCGGCCAAAGGCACTGGCGCGGTGCGTCAGGATAATCATCCCGAAAAGCGGGCATCGCGGCCAGCAGGCTCTCGGCCATGGAGACGCCCAGTTCGCGCAGCGCCGGGCGAAAACAGGTGAGACGCGGCAGCAGAAATTCCGCAAGCGGGCTGTATTGACCGATCACCGCCACGTCGCGCCCGGCACGAAGCCCCGCCTCTTCAAGACCGCGATAAAAACCAATCACCGTTGCCTCATTGAGCAGAACAATGGCGCTTGGGCGGTTCTTCGCTTGCAGGAAGCTCTGGGCCAGCGCATAGCCGCCTGCCTCATTCGGATGGGAGCGGAAAACATGCTCCTCCTCCAGGATCAGGCCATGGCGGGCCAGCACTTTGCGGCAACTGTCCTCGAAAATATAGCCAAGATTGATCTCGCCATGCGGACGGCTGATGGCGATGCGGCGATGGCCTTTTTCGACAAGCCGGGTCATGGCGGTCTCGGCCATGCCTTCAAAATCCAGATCGTACCAGAGCGGCCCGGTGTCACTCTGGCTGCGGCCAAGGCTGATGAAGGGCAGGCGCGCTCTTTCCAGCGTGGCAAAACGGCCATCGCGGGCGCGGGTGGCCGACAGGATTACCCCATCGGCAAAACCGCGCGCCACCATGCGCCGCAGATAGGCATCGGGATCTTCTTCAGAAGACGAGAGCATGGCGACGAGATCGAGCTTGTGGCGGGCAAGCACCGTCTGCACGCCATCGAAAACGCTCATGAAAAAACTGTCGCCATGGCCGGTAATGTCATGGCCGGTCTGCATCATGAAGCCGATAATGCCGGTCGAGCCCTTGCGCAGCGCCCGCCCCGCCTGATTGGCGACATAGCCCAGCGCTTCGGCTGCCGCCAGCACACGACGGCGCGTCTCCTCGTTCACATCCGGCTTGCCGTTCAGGGCGCGTGACACCGTGCCGATCGATATATCGAGATGCTGCGCAAGCTGGCGTATGCCCTTCATAATGGTCCAGACCCCTTCTTCCTGCCTTATCGTTTACAGCATCGGAGCGAAAACCGGGAGCCGGTTCTCGGAAAAATCCGATGCGCAAACAAAAACTTAGAGAGCCAATCTCGAAAAATACAATCGAAAAGCGCTCCAGAGCCTATCGCACAACAATGCATAGCGTTTTGCAATCACCCTATGCGTCAAGACATGGCGTCGGCGCGCTGATCTCATTTTGCAAAATCGGCACCCTTTGGAATGGCCCTTGACAGGGCAAGCCCTCCGCAACTATTATCGTAAACGTTTACGGAGGATGACGAAAGGGGAGTTTCGTCGCATCCGTGAGGAGGTTTCCAGTGACATATACGGCGGTTTTATGCGGGTGCGGAGCTATGGCCAGAGGTTGGCTCAAGGCACTGAATGAGGACCCGGACCTGAAACGGGATATACGCATCGCCGGTCTGGTCGATCTCGATCCCGGCGCTGCCGCAGCATTGGCCGATGAATTTGGCCTGCAGGATGCAGCGCTTGGAACCGATCTTGCCGCCATGCTCACAAAAACCCGGCCCGATATCCTCTTCGATGTGGT
Organism: Allorhizobium sonneratiae; assembly: GCF_023700755.1. Classification (GTDB taxonomy): domain Bacteria; phylum Pseudomonadota; class Alphaproteobacteria; order Rhizobiales; family Rhizobiaceae; genus Allorhizobium; species Allorhizobium sonneratiae. The sequence goes on from NZ_JAMKOJ010000004.1 coordinate 19,276, forward strand.
GGTGCCTGCCGCCCGCGCCAGCGTGGTGGAAACGGCCTTCGCCCATGGCTGCCATGTGCTGAGCGAAAAACCGCTGGCCGTCAGTCTCGATGAGGCCCGGCATCTGGTGCAAAGGGCAAAAGCGACAAAGCGACTTCATGCCGTGGTGCAGAACCGGCGTTTCATTGCCGGTACAAGGCGGTTGCGCCGGGCGGTGGAAGACGGGCTGATCGGCGAACTGACCGCTATCCATTGCGATTTTTTCATCGGGCCGCATTTCGGCGGTTTTCGCGAGACGATGCAGCATGTGCTGCTTCTGGATATGGCCATCCATACGCTGGATGCCGCCCGTTTCGTTTCTGATCGCAAGGCTTTGTCCGTCTATTGCGTCGAAACCAATCCGGCCGGATCCTGGTATGCCGATGGGGCCAGCGCCAACGCCATCTTTGCGCTTACGGGTGATGTGGTGCTGACCTATCGCGGCTCCTGGTGCGCGAAGGGCCGCCGCACCAGTTGGGAAAGCGCCTGGCGGCTGGTGGGCTCCCAAGGCATGATCACCTGGGACGGTGAGGACACATTCGAGGTGACTGTGGAAGGGACGGAAGAGGGGCTACTGCCCGGTTTTACGTCTCTCGATATGCCGCCCGCAGCTGACGAGAATGAGACGCTGGGCCATCGCAGCGTGCTTAGGGATTTCGTCAAGGCGCTTCAGGACGGCCATGAGCCGGAAACCGTCAGCCATGACAATATCGACAGCCTTGCCATGGTCTTTGCCGCCATTGAAAGCGCCCGCAGCGGCTTGCCCGTCGCGATAAAACCCGGCAACCCGGATAATGAGGGAGAATTGCGCCCATGACCACGCCGCTTCATTCCATTCGCATCGGCACGATGATCAGCGCCACTTCCGGCAAAGCGGCAGAGCGCATCGGCCAGCTTTCCGATATGGGCTTTGAAAGTTTTCAGCCGTTTTTCTGGCAGACCACCCATGGACAGGATCTCGCCGAACTGGGCAAGCGCTGCCGCGACGCCATCGGTGAGCGTGACATCACCATTCCGACGCTCGGCATGTTCGGCAATCCGCTGGAGGAACAGGCGCTCGACCTTGAGACCCTGCAGGGCTGGAAGGACTGTATCGACAATGCCCATCATTTCGGCGCAACCTGCGTGACCGGCTTCACCGGTCGGTTGCGTGGCAGGCCGCTGCCGGACAGCCTGCCGCGCTACCGGGAGATCTGGAGCGAGCTTGCCCGCCGCGCCGCCGACAAGGGGGTGAAAATCGCCTTTGAAAATTGCGCCATGGACGGCAACTGGCAGAGCGGCGACTGGAACATCGCCCATAATCCCGATGCCTGGGAGTTGATTTTCAACGAGACCCCGGAGGATCACATCGGGCTGGAATGGGAGCCCTGCCATCAGATGGTCTATCTGATCGACCCCCTGCCGCAGATCCGCAAATGGGCGCATAAATTCTTCCATATCCATGGCAAGGATGCCACCATTCGCTGGGATGTGATCCGCGAACACGGGATTTTCGGCAAGCATCCCTTCGTATTCATGCGTACGCCGGGCTTTGGCGACACCAGCTGGACGGATGTGATCTCCGAATTGCGGCTGGCCGGCTGGTCCGGCTCCATCGACATCGAGGGCTGGCACGATCCGGTCTATCGGGACGCGCTGGAAATGACCGGGCAGGTGCATGCCCTCACCTATCTGAAGCAATGCCGCGGCGGCAGTTTCGTCGCCGATCCGGTCTGACGTCACGCATCCGATCATTCCCGGTCAGGAGGAGGCCGGGCCATAAATCAATGGGAGGAGGAAAGCATGTCCATTCGCAGCCTTCTGCTGGCCGGGGCGCTTGCGCTTGCCAGCCTGTCTGCGGCCCAGGCCGAGGAGATCACCCTTCGCATCTGGAGCCTCGACAAACCGGAACAGCCCGCCTGGAACCTGGCGCGGGAATTCGAGAAGAAAGAGCCGAACATCAAGGTGGAATACCGGCTCATTCCGTTTGAAGACGTGGTCAGTGAGGCCATGCGCGCCTATGCCACCGGTCAGGCCCCGGATATCATCACCATCGACAACCCCGATCACGCGCTGTTTGCCTCGCGCGGGGCCTTTCTCGATCTGACCGACAGGATCGCCAAATCCAAGGTGATCAAAAAGGAAAATTACTTTCCCGGCCCGCTTGCCTCCGTCACCTGGAAGGGCAGGCTTTACGGTGTGCCGAAGGCCACCAACACCATCGCCCTTTATTATAATGCCGATATGTTCCGGGCCAAAGGACTTGATCCGGACAAGCCGCCACAGACCTGGGACGCGCTTCTCGCTGACGCCCGCAAGCTGACCGATCCGGCCAAAAATATCTATGGGCTGGCCTTTTGCGCCAAGGCCAGCGAGGAAGGTACCTTCCAGTTTCTGCCATGGGTGCAGATGGCAGGCGGCAGCTACCGGCACATCAACACCGATGGCGGCGTCAAGGCCCTGACCTTCTGGAAAACCCTTCTCGATGAAAAGCTCGCCTCGCCGGACACGCTGACGCGCGGCCAATGGGATTCCACCGGCACCTTCAATTCCGGCAATGCCGCCATGGCGATTTCCGGCCCCTGGGAACTGAACCGCATGAGCCAGGAAGCCAAATTCGACTGGCGCGTCGCGCTTCTGCCCGTGCCGCATCCGGGTGACGAACGTTCCTCGGCCATGGGCGATTTCAACTGGGCGATCTTCTCAACCACCAAACATCCCGATGAGGCGTTCAAGGCGCTCGAATATTTTGCCTCGCAGGATGACAAGATGTTTGCCAAATACGGCCAGCTTCCGGCCCGTTCCGACATCACCCTGCCGCCGACCGGCAATGCGTACAAGGATGCGGCGCTGAAAGTCTTTCAGGAACAGTTGAAATACGCCAAGCCGCGTGGTCCCGATCCGCAATGGGCGAAAATTTCCAAGGCGATCCAGGATGCCATTCAGGCCGCGCTGACCGGCCAGATGACGCCCAAGGCAGCGCTGGATGTCGCACAGCAGAAGATCGACGCCGTTCCTTGAGCCTTGCTTTTGGCGGAACCCCTCATCGTAAGTTCTCGCCAAAAGACCATAACAGCGCCATGCGCCAGATATGACGCACAAAACGCGCTGTCACACGTTTCATCTGCTGCATCATTTCACCTTAAATCCTACCCGATTTCAGGAATGATGCAGGAGCAACTTCAACTCCCCTGCCCTTTGCTCCGGTTCCTCCCGGGCGCGGTCGCCTCGCTGGTTTGAGGTGGCCGCGACCCGGCGGAACGGATGAACTGGAAAGAAGCGAACGCCATGCGCAAACTGCTGCTCTCGATGACGGATGGACGCGGCTTCGACCTTGTTCTGGTCGTGCTGCCGCTTGGCTTTCTCCTGGTTCTGTCCGGTCTGCCGCTCCTCTACAATGTGGTGATGAGCTTTCAGCAGGTGGACATGTTCTCGCTTGGCAGCATGATCCGACCCTTTGTCGGCTTCGATAATTATAAAAGCCTGTTTGCCCTGCCGGAAACCTGGCCGATCCTGGCCAATACGGCGATTTTCGTGACCGCCTCGATTGCCGGCCAGTTTGTTCTGGGTTTCGCTCTGGCCCTGTTCTTTGCCAGCGGTTTTCCCGGCGCGTCCTGGCTGAGGGGCCTGTTTCTCGTCTCCTGGGTCATGCCCGGTCTGGTGGTCGGGGCGATCTGGAACTGGATGCTGTCGGGCGATTTCGGTGTCATCAATTTTCTGCTGCATGAAACCGGGCTGATTTCACAGAATATCTTCTGGCGCTCGGACCCGCATTATGCACTTTTCGCCGTGATCATCGCCAATATCTGGCTCGGCACCTCCTTCAACATGATCCTGCTGTCGGTCGGCCTTGCCGCTATTCCGAGGGATATTTACGAGGCGGCAGAGCTGGATGGCGCCACCGTCTGGCAGCGCTTTTGGACCATTACCCTGCCGATGATGCGCGCTTCCATCGGCGCGGTCGTCTCGCTCGGGCTGATCTTCACCCTGCAACAATTCGATCTCTTTGCCGCCATCACCTCGGGCGGGCCGAACAATGCCTCGAATGTGGCGCAATACTGGGCCTGGGACCTGTCCTTCAAACAATATGATTTCGCCAAGGGCGCGACGGTCTCGGTGATCATGGTGGTCTTCGTCATGCTGGCCTCCATTGTCTATGTCCGCTCCACGCGGCAGGAGGTCCGGGGATGAGTGTGCATATGCAACACCGGCTGATGCTGGCGATCGCCCTTCTGCTGGCGGCGATCTATCTCTTTCCGCTTTACTGGATGTATGTCACCACGCTGAAAAGCGGCTCGGCCATGTTTGCCACGCCGCCCGCCTTCTGGCCGCAGGATCCGCAATGGCGCACCTATGCCTATGTGTGGGAAAGCCGCAATATGGGCCGTTATTTGTGGAATTCGCTGGTGATAGCCTGTGGCTCCGTGGCGCTGATCGTCGTGCTGGGCACGGGCTGCGCCTATGTGCTGGCGCGTTATCGCAATGCCTATGTCGATGCGGGCCTGTTTCTCATTCTCATGCTGCAGGTTCTGCCCGCATCGCTGATGATCACGCCGATTTTTGTCGGGTTTTCCCAGATCGGCCTTCTCGCCACGCCGCGTTTTGCCGTGGTTCTGGCGATTGCAGCGAAATCCATGCCCTTCTTCGTGGTGCTGGTGCGCGCCACCTTCATGAGCGTGCCGATGGAGCTGGAAGAGGCGGCGCTGGTGGATGGCAATTCCCGTTTCGGCGCTTTCTTCGCCATCGTTCTGCCGCTGGCGCGCAACGGCATTCTGGTTGCCGCCATTCTCATTTTCATGCAGGCCTTCGGTGAATTCGTCTATTCCAAATCGATCATCCAGAACGTGGATTACCAGCCGGCCAGTGTCGGTCTCAACTCCTTCATGGGCCCCAACACCAATGAATGGAACAGGATCATGGCCTTTGCCGCCATGTATGTCACACCGATCCTTGCCGTTTTCGTTCTCCTGCAACGCCGGATCGTCTCCGGCCTCACCTCCGGAGCGCTCAAATGAGCCAGCAGATCCAGTTGTCCGGCGTCAACAAATATTACGGCGCCTATCATGCTCTGAGAGAAATCAATCTCGATATCCCCAAAGGTGCCTTCGTTGCGCTGGTCGGCCCTTCCGGCTGCGGCAAATCCACCCTGCTTCGAACGCTTGCGGGGCTTGAAACCATCTCCTCCGGCGAATTGCGCATTGCCGGAGAGCGGATGAACGGCGTGCCGCCGCGCAGACGCGATCTCGCCATGGTCTTCCAGTCCTATGCGCTTTATCCACATATGACAGTGGAGGAAAACCTCACCTATTCCCTGCGTCTGCGCGGGGTGAAGAAGGCCGAGGCCCGCAAGGCCGCCGCCGAGATTGCCGCCACAACCGGGCTTTCGCATCTGCTTGGCCGTTATCCGCGGGAGCTTTCCGGCGGCCAGCGCCAGCGGGTGGCCATGAGCCGCGCCATTATCCGCAAGCCGAAGGCCTTTCTTTTCGACGAGCCGCTCTCCAATCTCGATGCCGCATTGAGAGTGCATATGCGCAAGGAAATCCGCGCGCTGCATGACAGGCTGGGCGCAACCTCGGTCTATGTCACCCATGATCAGGTGGAGGCCATGACCATGGCCGATCATGTCGTGGTCATGCGTCAGGGGGTAATCGAGCAGCAGGGCGCGCCACTCGACCTCTATGACAGGCCGGTCAATCGCTTCGTCGCCGGCTTCATCGGCTCACCGGCGATGAATTTCGTGCCCGCAACCGTGGAAGCCGGGCAATTGCTGCTGCGCTTTTCATCGGGAGAGACACAAAGCGTAAAGCTGTCGCAGCCACTGCCGGAGGGGGCGGACCTCCTCGTCGGGCTGCGCCCCGAACATCTTCATCTTGCACCGGAAAGTGAGGCCAGACTGCGCCTGCCTGTCGGTCTCGTCGAAAGCACCGGTTCAACCACGTTTCTGGCCTCAGCCACCAAGCCGGAGATCACCGTGGTTTCGGCAACACGGCTCACGCTTTCCCCCGGCAGCATGATGGCGCTGACCTTCGAGGATCCCCATCTCCATCTTTTCGATCCCGAAACCGGCATGCGGCATAAGGCGACGACAGCCTGAGTCAGGCCGTCTCCCGTTCCGTCATCATCCGGTAGCCGACGCCCGGCTCCGTCTGCACGATGCGCGGCTGGGTGGGATCCCGCTCGATCTTCTGGCGCAACTGGCCGATAAACACCCGGAGATAATGCAGATCATCGCCATGCGCCGGACCCCAGACGGTGGTCAGCAACATGCGATGGGTGACAACCCGCCCGGCATGGCGGGCAAGCAGCAGCAAAAGATCGTATTCCTTCGGCGTCAGATGCACGGTCTCGTCATCGCGCGTCACCAGACGGTGGATCGGATCGAGGATCAGACCGTCGAATTCCATCACCGCCGGAATGGCATCGCGGCGGCCGCGATGGCGCAGCGCCGTGCGGATGCGGGCGGTCAGCTCCCCGATACCGAAGGGTTTTTCGACATAATCGTCGGCGCCAAGATCAAGGGCGGCAATTTTCTCACTCTCGCGGTCGCGGGCCGAGAGGATGACGATCGGCAGATCGGACCAGGCCCGGAGACCGGCAATCACCTCTTTACCGTCCATGTCCGGCAGGCCAAGATCGAGAATGATCAGATCCGGCGCCTGCGTTGCCACCATTTTCAGTGCCTCAGCCCCGGTTGCGGCTTCAATGACCTCATAGCCTGCCGCCGCAAGCGAGGGTTTCAGAAAACGCTGGATCTGCGGCTCGTCGTCCACCACCAGAATGCGTGACTGGTTCATCTGCCCTCGACCTTCATCGAAGCATTCCTCTTCTATACGCCTATCGGGATGGGTTTAGACCATAATGCGGCGGGAGTGAAATGGCGATCGATAACATTGTCGCTCAGTTCAAATCGGGGGTCAGCGATGCGGTGCTTCTGGCAAACCGCCCTCTGAGCCATGCCCGGACGGGCCGGTCATAGAAACGATCAGCGGCAAAGGCGAGAAGGATCGATATCGCCCAGGCAGCCACCATAACCAGAACCGGGCTGTCGAGCTTCAGCAGTTTTACCAGGCCGACACAGAACATCATGACCGGTACATGGATGACATATAAGGGATAGGACAGGGTTCCGAGCAGGTTGCAGAGAGGCCGTATCGCCGGCCAGTCACAGCGCGCCGCCAGAAAGACGATGGCAGGCCAGACGCATATAATGATCAGCAGATCGGGGAGCGGCCCGGTTCCGGGCAAAAGCATGATGGCGGTGAGGCTGATGACGCATAAGACAGCATAGATTTTTCCGCCCTTCGGCTCGGGTTTGTACATCCACAGCAACACGCCGGCAAAAAAACCGAAAGCAGCCCGTAACACGCCACCCGCATAGGTCGGCAGGATCGCCCCCATATCGGCTGTGCCGTAAAGTTCGGCCAGCAGACATAAACCCGCTGCCGAGACAAGGATGATCGCCAGCAGGTGTCGCGGCCTCAATCGTGTCGCGGTGATGATCCAGACGCAATTCATCAGCATTTCAACTGACAGCGACCACAGGGGCGTGTTGGCTGGAAAGATCGTATCTGTCGGTGCGGGCGTGATCCACAGTTTCGGCAGCAACATCATGTTGAGGATCGTGCCTGCCGCGATATCGGGCAGGCTGTAGAGCGATTGCGGCTCCAGCAAGCGGCGCAGCAGAAAATAGCCGGTGCCTAGCGCAAGCCCGAACAGGGCAAGCGGCATGATCCGGATCAGCCGCAGCCGCAGGATCGCTTCCGAACTCTCCCGTTGCAAGCGCTCGCGATAGGCATGGGCCAACACGAAACCGCTGAGCACGAAGAAAAAATCGACCGCCAGATAGCCATGCACCACCAGCGTGACGCCAAGAATGGTGGAATGAAACGCCATCACCCCCAAGGCCGCGACGCCCCTCAACCCGTCCATGAGCTCATATCTATGACCTGAATGCATCGCCCCACCCCACCCCTTGCGGCAGCATCACTGGCTGCAATCGCCACAACCGGCGCACCCCGACATTGTTTGCGGGACGGTAAAAATGCGTTTCCCGCACCAAAACCTATACTTCACCCATGCATGAACAGGAGAATACATATTGAATAACTGTAAATCCCATCATTTTACATTAAGCCTGACGACACTCTATTCCACAATTACCGTAACAAAAAATATTTATCGTTATACTATTGTAGTTATAACGTAAAACTAAAGATTGCACGAAATGTAATATTCGGGTGTGATATTTCATTATCCAGCACCAGCAGCACGAAGTCAGTGGAACCTGACAGGCAAAAGACGGTTAGAAAGAGCTGAGATCAGACGATTGTGTCTTGTGTCGCAAGAGCGGAAAAAACAGCAATCGACAGACACCCGGAGAGGCGAGAATCTTTTGTTTGAATGCATGTTCTCACGGACAAACATTTCATTCATTTGCTTCGAAAATGCTCTCAAAGCAACAAAGAGAGAGACACTATGGGCGGCAAAGGTAAATCCGGCATCTTCAGCACATTTGCAACCGCAGTCGCAACCGCCTCCGGCCAACCGGCAACCTTTGTACTTGCCGTCGGCCTTGTCGTGGTCTGGGCGGTGTCGGGACCGTTTTTCGGCTATTCCGAAACCTGGCAACTGGTGATCAACACCGGCACAACCATCATTACCTTTCTGATGGTGTTTGTCGTTCAAAATTCCCAGAACCGGGACGGGCGCGCCGTACAGGCAAAGCTGGATGAGTTGATCCTTGCATCCCATGCGCGCAATGAATTTGTCGGCATCGAGAAAATGGATGAACACCGACTGCGGCAGATGAGCGACATGTTACGGCAGAAGGCCGACAGCATGGCCAGCAGAGAGGAAGACGAAGCTTGACGGCCTGCTGCAAGCATCCTTCAAAATTTGGTCCCGTTTTGCAGGAGCAAAACACCGCTCAGGTATAGGGATTGCCTTCATTCTGGCGCCGATCCAGTTCTTCATTATAGCGGCGCAGGGCATGATGTTCCGTCAACTGACCGATAACAATGCGGTCATTGCGGTTGTCGATCACCGCCAGCGCATCGGCTTCGGCGGCGGAAAAGGCCTTCATCGCCTCGCGGACATTCATGTCCGGCAGCAGCACGCGGTCGGCGAAATGGATGAGATTTTCGGCAATGGTGGTCTCCGGCAGCTCACGATGCAGCTCCGGCACGAGAATGATGCCGACATAGCGCCCATCCTCATCCACGACGATGACCCGCTGTGCCGCCCCCAGCGGGAAATCCCGCCGTAACACATGGAGTTCCGTGCCACGTAGCACCTTGCGCACATCCTTGCGCATCATGCGCCCGACGCTCAGGTCACGGATCCAGCCGATATCGGCAGCGCTGCGGATCGCTTCCCCCCGCAGATGGAAGCGCCAGGTGGTGAAGGAATAGCCGAACAGCCGCCGTACGGTCATGGAGGAGACGACGGCTGCGGCAAGAACCGCAATCGTCAGCGGCAGACTGCCGGTGGTTTCCAGCGCCAGAAACGCCATGGTCAGCGGCGCGCCCAGAACCGCTGTCGCCATGGCGCACATGCCGATAATGGCAACGACAAGTCCCGGAATGGCAAGACCGAAGGCCAGCATCCAGCCCAGCGCCACCAGCTTGCCGAGCATGGCGCCGAGGAAAAGCGAGGCAAAGAACAGACCGCCGCGAAAGCCGGAGCCGATGGAGATGGCCGAGGACAGCACCTTCAGGCAGATCAGCACCACCAGAAACGGCGCGGTATAATAGGCATCAAACCCGACATGCAGGGCCGAATGGCCGGAAGAGAGCACCGCAGGCGTGATCAGCGCCAGCGTGCCGACACAAAGACCGCCCACGGTTGGCCGCATCCAGACCGGCAGCCTGCTTTTGCCGAACAGATATTCAACCACGGTCACTGTGCGCATCATGGCAATGGCGACCAGCGCGCTCAACAGCGCCATGACAAAGACCAGAACATAATCGGAGACCGCCAGATTGCCGGCAAAACCGACCTGAAAGGACGGTTGCGACACCAGAAGCCGCATGGTGCCAACGGCCAGGATCGATGCAACCACGACCGGTGCAAGGCTGGCGATGGAATAGGTGGCAATGATCAGCTCATAGGCATAAAAAGCCCCTGTCAAGGGGGCGTTGAAGGCGGCAGCAATCGCCGCTGCCGCACCGCAGCCGACGAGAACGCGCAGATCGTTGCGCCGGACATGAAAGAGCTGGCCGATGCGGGAGGCAAGGGCAGAACCGATCTGGGTATAACCGGCCTCCATGCCGATGGAGGCACCGAACCCGTTCGACACCATGGTCTGCAACACCAGAAACAGGCTTCCCGGCAACGGAATGCGGCCGCCATAAAGCGCGTTGGCTTCCACCGGGTCGATGATCGAAACCCTCTGCCGTCGCGTGGACAACCAGCCAATCAGGCCCATCAAAATGCCGCCGATGGCCGGAACGAAAGCGGCGCGCAGCGGATCGATATGGGCCGCTCCGCTGACTTCATAGCCTTCAATGGCAAACAGATGGTGATGCATCCATTCAGCAATTGCAACCATCAGGGCGACGCAGACCGCCGCAACGATGCCGGCACCACCACCCAGCAAGACAAGGCCAGCCTCGTCGGCGCGAACCAGAGCCCGCAAGGCAGGCGGAATGCGCAAAAATCTCCGCCATGAGGAGGAACTATGCGCTCCCGGCGGATCGATTGCGGCCATTCCCTCCTCCATTCCCTCAAAAATCGTCAGCCACGAAGATAAGCGTCGTAAAGGGCCGCGATACGCTGCGTCACCGCTCCGGGCTGGCCGGCGCCAACGATGCGACCATCGATGCGTGTCACCGGCGTAATGCCTCCCAGCGTGCCGGTGACGAACGCTTCCGACGCACTATAGACCTCCGCCAGAGTAAAATCCTTCTCCCGCACCACATAACCCGCATCCTGATAAAGCTTGATTACTTTTTTGCGGGTAATGCCATTGAAATTGTAACGCCCGGTCGAAGTCCACAGCTCCTCCCCACGAATGATGAAGAAATTGGTGGAGTTACAGCTGGCAACGAAGCCGTGCGGATCGAGCATCAAGGCTTCATCGGCCCCGCAATTGATCGCCTGAATGAGCGCATGGATGAAATTCAGCCGGCTGTGGGAATTGAGCCTGAGATCGAACACATCCGGCGTGCTGCAGCGGATGGTCGAGGTCATCAGCGACAGGCCCCTGGATTTCGACTCCGGCTTCGGGATCTTGAATTCGGCAACAATGACGATGGTTGGCTTTCCCATGGCAAAACGGGGGTCCTGGTTCGGCGTCTTTTTCTTGCCGCGTGTCACCATCAGGCGGGCATGGGCGCCATCGGTCATGTCGTTCTTGCGAAAGGTCTGCCACAGGGCCTCGGTCAGCTCGTCCCGGCTCATGCCGATATCGAGTTCTATGGAGTTTGCCCCTTCATACAGACGGTCGAGATGCTCATCGAGCGCGATGATTTTGCCATTGACCAGACGCACCCCTTCCCACACGCCGTCACCCAGCACGAAACCGGCATCGAAGACGGAGACCTTGGCCTCGTCACGCTTGAAAAAGTCACCGTTCAGATAGATCAGCACATCGTCATTGCGGTGATCGGCCACATAGCCTTGAGAGCTTGTGTTGCTGGCAGCGGCAATATTCATATCTCTGGTCCTTGCAATGGGAGTTGTGCCAATTCAGAAGGCAAATTCGGTAAAGCGTTGCAGGAAAGCGCGGGTGCGCTCCTGTTTGGGGGTCTTCAGCACCTCATCCGGCGTGCCAACCTCATGAAACACGCCATCGGCCAGGAAAATGACCTTGGTGGCGAAGTGATAGGCAAAGCCCAGCTCATGGGTGACGAGCAGCATGGTGCGGCCCTCATCGGCCAGTTGACGGATGACGCGCAGCACCTCGCCCACCAGTTCCGGATCAAGCGAGGAGGTCGGCTCGTCGAAAAGCAGAATTTCCGGTTCCATGGCAAGCGCACGCGCAATCGCCACCCGCTGTTGCTGCCCGCCGGACAGTTTGCCGGGATAGGCATCCAGCCTGGTGGCAAGACCGACCTTTTCCAGCTCCCGTGTCGCACGCTCACGGGCGGCGGCGCGCTTCATGCCCTTGACGCTGAGCAGCCCTTCCATGGCGTTTTCCAATACGGTCATATGCGGGAACAGGTTGAACTGCTGGAACACCATGCCGACCCGCTCGCGCACCACGCACAGCTCGCTCTCGCGGTAGCGCCGCATGCCGTCCCTGCCCTGCGCCGCGCCGATCTCTTTTCCATCGAGCGCAATCGTGCCGGAGGTCGGGATTTCCATAAAGTTCAGGCAACGCAGAAAGGTGCTCTTGCCCGAGCCGCTGCCGCCGATGATGGCGATACGCTCTCCCGCTTCCACGGAAAAATCGATACCCTTCAGAACGGGCATGTCGCCGAAATTTTTGTGCAGATCACTGACGCGCAAAATGGGCTCGCTCATGATGCTCTTCTCCTTGAGAGGCTTTGGCTCTAGCAGGCTGCTGAAAAAGGCGAGCCGGGCTGAAACTGGTCTGTTTCGGTGATTGAAAAGCGCCAAAAAAGCGTTGCATATGGCCTATATGCGCCGTTTTTTGACACTTTCATTCCCCAAAACATCCTCATTTTCAGCTCCACCTGACTTTTTCAACAGCCTGCTAGGCCTTTGCGGCCATGCGCCGCTCGAGGCGGGCAGAAAGCCATGTGCCGGGATAGATGAGGACGAAATAGATGAAGGCCACCGTCGTCAGAATTTCCAGCGGACGATAATAGGTCGAACTCAGTAGCCGGCCCTGATACATCAGCTCATGCACCGACAGCACCGATGCGAGCGACGACATTTTCGCCACTTCGATGGCCCGGTTGGTGAAGGCGGGCAGCATCCGCCGAAAAACCTGCGGCAGAATGATCCGCTGCAGGATTTTGGCCCGTCCCATACCCAGCGCCCGCGCCCCTTCCCACTGGCCCGGCGCAATCGACTGAATGCCGCCACGGAAGATTTCCGCCCCATAGGCGGAGGTATTGAGCGAAAGACCGAGCAGAGCCGCGGCAAAGGGCGTCAGCTGCACATTGATGACGATCGGGAAGGCGTAAAAGAACCAGATCAACTGGATCAGCACCGGTGTATCGCGAAACAGCTCTATATAGGTGAGGCTCGCCATCCTGAGCCAGGCCGGGCGCGACAGCCGCGCCAGCGCCAGAAGCAGCCCGACAGACAGGCCGATCACAATGCTGGGAACCCAAAGCTCCACCGTGACCAGCAGCCCGCGCAACAGCACCGGCAGACTGCGCAGCACCAGAGAAAAATCGAAATGATAATCCATGATCACGCTCCTCAGCGATAGGCCGTCAGGCGCGCTTCGGCGATACGGGCAAGCGTACTGGCCGTCACAAGCAGGATGAGATACATCAGGGCAATGGTCGTATAGACCTCAAGCGGACGGAAGGTTTCGCTGTTGACCATCATGGCCTGATAAAGAAGATCGGCATAGGCCAGCGTCGAGGCGAGCGCGGTGGTCTTGATCAGCTCGAAGGACCGCTCGACAAAGGGCGCAAACATGCGTGTCATCGCCTGCGGCAGAATGATCCGGCGCATCAGGGCAAAAGGCCGCATTCCAAGCGCCTTTGCCCCTTCCCACTGGCCTTTTTCGATGGAAACGATGCCGCCGCGAAACACTTCCGCGTAAAAGGCGCCCGACTGGGTGGACAGGGCCAGCACCGCCGCGACAAACGGATCGAGGCTGATATTGGCCAGCACCGGCAGCGCATAATAGAACCAGAAGAAGTGGATGATCGGCGGCGTGTTGCGATAGAATTCGATGAAAACGGTTGCCGGCGCCGAGAAAACTCTTTTCGGCGAAAGCTTCAGAAAGGCCAGCAGCAAGCCGACGATTACCCCGAAAACAATCGATATCCCGGCGATTTTGATCGTATTGACAAGTCCGGTCAGCAACAGGTCCGAGCGGGCCCAGACCCCGGAAAAATCCCAGTGATAACGCATGAAACGGAGTTCCTTGGAATGAGCGCCCTCATCTCATAAGGCGACATCAGCGCCTCGGTGACGTAGAGATAGATGATGGACGGCAAAGCAGAGGCCGAAAGAGAGGAAGAACTTTCCTCTCTTAGCTTAAACAGACTTATTTCCAGGCTTCCTTGACCAGACCGGGAATGCCGGTTGGGTCGATGTTCTTGGACTTGAGATAGGCGTCGAAAATCTGGTCCGGCACGCCTTCTTTATACAATGTGGTGAACTGATCGCTGACCCAGTTGCGGAAGGCCGGATTGGCTTCCTTGCGCAGGCCCGCACTGGTGGGCACCGGATTGACGGGTGTGGGCAGAATGACCTTGCCGAGCTTCAGTCGCGCATATTGCACCACCAGCGCCGGGTGGAACTGCACCACAACATCGACGCGTCTGGCGGCAAAGGCGGCAATGGCCTCGTCATTGTTGGAAAACCGGCTGATTGCCGCCTTCTTCGCCATGGCGGTGATGTTCTTGTCAAGCGAGGTGCCGAGCGTGACGCCGATGCGGGTGGTTGGCGTGTCGAGTTGCTCCCAGCTTTTCACCGGAGAATCGGCGGCAACCAGCGCGCCCATGGCATAATAGAAAAGCGGCGCCTGCGGAAAATCGATCGCCTTTCTGCGCTCTTCGGTCGGATCAAGCACGAACATGATGTCGATCTGATCGGCCTGCAAAGCCGCGACCGCATTGGCCCAGGTCGTTTCAACCGGCACAAGCGTCGCCCCCAGATTGGCGGCAAGCTTTTCGCCCATGGCCACGCCGACGCCAGTCCATTGTTCCGTCATCGGATCCTTGAAGAACCACGGCTCAGCCGAGGTCACGCCGATGCGCAACTGCTTGTCCTTCCTGATCCGGTCGAGTGTGGAAGCGTCGTCGGCAAAAGCAGGTGCCCCAAGCCCGGTCATGGCCAGGGTCGTTGCGGCGATAAATCCTCTGCGTGTCGTTTTCATCTACATATCCTCTGGGTTAACCTGATCGCGGCCTTTACGGCTCTTCTTGGCGCCACTCTGCGCTGCGATGCGCCTGGCTTTCTGTCTTCAGTCCTGTTCAATCTTTCCGTCCTGCAGGGACAGCAGAAAATCCTCGGTCTGCCGCCCGCCACGGGCCATGTGGGCGCGGATTTCCGCGCGCATGACATCGAGGCTCTGGCCGAGTGCAGCCTCGACATAGCTATCATGACCGTCGCGACGGGGACCGCGAATGCCATGCGCCCGGTGATGCGCGGCCCAGTAAAGCTGAAGCCGGCCCCTTATACTGTCCCACATCTTTTGCAGGATTTTATGTCCGGACGCCTCATAGACGAAACCATGCAGCTGCAACTCGGCGTCGATGGAGGCAATATCGTCGCCGCTGTCGATGCAGCGCGTCAATTGTGCCTGGCGTGACAGCAAAGCATGGCGGAAGTCATCATCGCGCCTGTCCCAGACAAGCTCGAAGGCAAAAATTTCGAGCGTGACACGCATGGAATAGATCTCGCGGATATCCTCCACCGAAAGTTCAACGACACGGGTTCCCGTATAGGGCACCGTTACCAGAAGCCCCTCGTCGATCAACTGACGCATGGCCTCGCGCAGCGGACCGCGACTGACGCCGAACTGCTCGGCAAGGCTCACCTCCGTCACCGGCGCCCCCGGCACGATCTCACCCTTCAGGATTGCGCTGCGCAAACCATCGACGATGTGTGCCCGAAATGTCGCCTTTGGAATGCGGAGAAGATTTCCATGTGCTGGTTCGCTCACGCTCACCTCTTCTTGTCGATTGTTGACAATCAATCACAAGCGTCTCGGCGCGTCAATCTCAGCATGGCAAGATCAGGTGAAAAACTGCGAGCCAGTGTCCCATCCCCAAATCCCCTCATCTGTCCCGGGCACAGCTTCGTCATATCCTCGGTCAGCGGCGGCTTTCCATGGAGATCTGACAGAAAAGGAGCAGGAAACCTTCCTCAGCGGCCATGCCGCAGCCCTTCTCGGCATCGCATGACCGGCCCATCAGGGAGAAACGCCGTGAATGTTGCAAAGAACGAAGAGGAACAAACCGAGCTTCTGGCGACAGAAAGCTGCCATCGCGCAGCTCTTGTCACCACCGGTCTCTTCCTCCGGTCTGCCTGGCACGGGTCGCGTCACCGCCTGGCATCTGCGCTGTTTTCCGATATCCATAACCCCGCCGGGGGCGAGGCAGTATATGGCGCACAAAGGTCGCTGTAACACTTTTAATTTTCTGCATCATTCATGAGAGTCTGCGTGGTTCAATCTGAACCTGACAGACTCTCACTTGATGGCGATCAGGCACTTGATGGCGATCAGGGCATTTCCCAATTGCCGCTTTCGGCGGAGCGGAACAGCGCGTCGATGGTTTTCATATTGATCAGCGCATCATCCAGACCGGTTTCAACCGGCAGACCGAGAAGCACCGCATGGGCAAAGGCGTCGGCCTGTTCGCGATACTGATCCACCGGCGCAATGGCGATCTCCTCGCGCCCGCTGCCATCAAGCCTGCTGCCATCGTCGAGGAAAAGCCGTGTCGGCTGATCGGCAGGCGCGTTGAAGGGAATGGGAATTTCCAGCCGTCCCGTCGTGCCCAGCACCGTGACCTTCTGGGTCGGGACAAGCTGGGTCGAGCAGGTAAACACCAGTTGCCGCCCCAGCGAGAAGGAAATCATGCCGCTGGTCAGCCGGTCGGTGTCGAATTCCGGATCGCGTTCCACAAGCGCAATCGCGCGGATCGGTTCGGCATCGAACAGGTAGCGCGCCGTGTTGATGGCATAGCAGCCGACATCGTAAAGCCCGCCGCCACCGATATCGGCCTTGTTGCGCACATTGTCCGGATCGTCGAGATAATAGGAAAACACCGTCTGGATCGCCCGAACCTCGCCGAGCCGGCCTTCAGCAATCAGCGCCCGCGCCTTTTGCCATTGCGGATGGTGGCGTACCATGAAGGCTTCGGCCACCTGCAGACCCGTCTTTTTTTGCGCCGCGATCAACTGCATCGTTTCCTCGGCATTGAGCGCAATCGGCTTTTCGCACAAGACCGGTTTGCCATGTTCCAGCGCCTTGATGGTCATCGGCACATGCAGATGGTTGGGCAGCGGATTGTAGATCGCATCGATCTCGGGATCGGCCAGCAATGCCTCATAGCTGCCATAGGATTTGGCAATGCCGAGGCGTTCGGCCATGGCTTTCGCCTTGCCGCCATCGCGTGAGGCAATCGCCTCGACACGGCCAAGGCGGCTGGTCTGAATGGCGGGTATCACCGCCTTTTCGGCAATATGGGCGCAGCCCAGCACGCCCCATCGGATTGTGCGGTTCATCATGTCTCTCCTTCCAGCCATCGACGCATCAGCCATCGGCCCTGCAATGCTTTTCTGTGCGCCAGCGTAGCGAACTCTTTCAAACTCGCCACCCCTTTGCCTTTCACAGCTTCGTGCGCTGTGCAAGCCTTGTGGTAAAAAGCCGGAAATAGTCCAACAGATCAAGACTTTCAGGGGAAATGAACTCTTGCGAAAGATCGGTTGGAGGGATGCCTGTGAGAAGGGCTGCCCCTTCAGCGGTTCCGCTGGTCGCCGCCTCACTGGCCACGGCGATACTGCGCCCTGAAAGCGCTGCCAGCGCCTTGAGATAAAGCCAGTTTGAAGCAAACGGCCCCTCAACGACAATCTTGCCCTCAGAACCGATAAGACCAAGCGTCAGGGACGTCATCATCGCCGCATAAAGGGTGACGGCGGCAAAATAGCCGGCATCTGTCTGCGGCTTGTCAAACCACAGGCTTGCCATGCCCGGTATCGGGCCAGACCCTTCGACGACATTGGGCAAGAGCATCGCCCCTTTGGCAATGACGTCACCTGCTGCCGCCTCGATATCGGCCTCCGGTGGTTTCATCATACCGCTGGTCAAAAGCTCGAATTCACGCCCGCCCATATAACGCGCCGACGGCACGGCGCGTCCATAAGCATCGACATTGGCGAGGGTGTCGCGTCCTTCGTCCAGCCCCTGCACCTTGCCACCCACGGCAAAAGCGATGATCCAGGTGCCGGTCGAGATCACGGTAAAAGGCGGGCTCTCCCGCAGAAGATGCGGCAGCAGCGAGGCATTGCTGTCATGCAGGCCGCAATAGACCGGAACCGGCCTTTCAAGTCCGATGTCGCGGACCAACTCCGCCCGCAAGGGGCCAAGCACATCGAAGGCCGAGCGCAAAGGCGCAAGCCTCTCCCGGATCCCGAGCCTATCGACGAGGCCTGAAAACCGGCCCTCTCCCGGACACCAGAGATCGGTGTGGCAGCCGAGCGAAGTCACTTCGCAGGCCATGACACCACTCAGGCGGAAAGCCCAGTATTGCGGATAGGTCAGAATGGAAGACACGCGGGCAAAATCACCGGCAAAACAGCAGGACTGATAATGAAGCTGTGCGCCGAGATTGAGCCCGCCCGGCAGGCGCGGCGACAGGGTTTGCGAAAAATCCGGCCGCAGCCGGTTATAGTCCATGACGATTGCATCGGGATAGGCATGCTCATAATCCAGCACCGGCAGGGCAAGCGCACCCCCTTCATCCAGCAGAACGGCGCTGGCGCCATGGGTGGTGATGGAAATGGCATCATAGCCCGGCTTCTCGGCAAAGGCCCACAGACCATCGAGAATAAAGCGCCACAGACCCTCGACATCGAAATGTGGATAGGACGGGCCGTAAAGAACCCGGTTGGGTGTGCGGCGGCTGGCGATTTCGCGCCCGTCCGCCGCATTGAGCACAACCAGTTTGGCATTGGTCTTGCCGATATCGATAACGGCGATGTGGCGATACTCCGTCATCGATCAGGACCGGGCATGAAAAACAGCGGCACGAGATCGATGGCGACCGGTGACAAATCGGGATGAGTGGCCATGATATCGGCCATATGCCGCCACCAGCGCTGCATCACCGGATGCTCGGGCAGGCTTGCCATTCTATGGTCCTTGCGCCTTGTCAGGCAACCGAACAGCGTACCGGTCTCGCGGTCGAGATGGATGGTATAATCGCTGATACCGGCCTCGTGCAACAGGGCGACCAGCTCGGGCCAGATCGCGTCATGGCGCCTGCGATATTCCTCTTCCATGCCGGGATTGAGCTGCATCTTGAAGGCATAGCGTTCGGTTTCCATGATTTCAGCTCCCGAATGTGTGGCGCAGACGCTGCAACAGGATGGGCAGCGCGATGGTGACGATCAAAAGCAGGCCGATGAAGATCGACATGACGATGCCCGGCACGTTCAACAACCCAAGCCCGAAAGTGACGAGGCCCATGACGAAAGCAGCAATCACCACACCGCCGATCGTGCCCGCACCGCCTGTGATCGCCACGCCGCCCAGAACCACCATGGTGATCGCCTCCAGCTCAAAACCCTGGGCAATCGAGGGCCGGGTGGAGCCGAGCCGCGCGGTGAGGCAGATCCCGGCTATGCCGCTCATCAGCCCGGTCAAAAGGAAGAGGATGAATTTCACCCGCTCCACCGGAATGCCGGAAAAGCGCGCGGCAAATTCATTGTTGCCGATAACGAAGATCTGGCGGCCGAAATTCGTGGCATGCAGCACCACCGCAAAAATACAGGCCATCAGAACAAACAGCACGAATTCAAAGGAAAACGCCCAGACGACATAGCCCTGTCCGAAATAGCCGAAACTGTCCGGGTAATGGCCATAGGCCTTGTCGCCCAGCACGATATAGGAAAGCCCGCGAAACAGGCTCATTGTGCCGATGGTGACGACGATGGATGGCAATTTCAGTCCGGCGACCAGCAGGCCGTTGATCGCCCCGCAGACAAGCCCGACACCAAGCCCGATCACCACCAGCGCCGGTGTGCCGAAGCCCACTTGTGCCGCCGCCCCCATGGCGGTGGAGGCCAAAGCAATGATCGCCGCCACCGACAGGTCGATTTCGCCTGCAATCACCAAGAGGGCCATGGCGAAAGCAATCATTGCCTTTTCGGTGAAATTATAGGTGGCGTCGGAGAGGTTCCAGACATTGAGGAAATAGGGAGAGGCAAAGGCATTGGCGATGAAGATGGCCACGGCCACGCCCAACAGCAGGCATTCCCAGCTGTTGAACAGCCGCCGGAGCGGACTTTGCAGCCGGTCGGGAATGGAGCGGCGGGATGCGCGCTGCTCTTTGGCCGCGGATTGGGCTGTGATTTCGGAAGACAGATGGGTCATGCCGCCACCTCTTTTGCCGGGAGTTGTGAATGCTGGCGCAGGATGATGCGACCCTTGCGACGTTCGGCGCGGGCATTGAACACCACGGCCAGCACGATGACGAAGCCGGAAATCGCCATTTGCGCGAAGGGAGAGATGCCGATCACCGGCAGGGCATTCTTGATCACGCCGAGAAACAGCGCCCCCAGCAGGGTTCCCGCCACGCTGCCAATGCCACCGGCAATGGAAATGCCGCCGATGACGCAGGCCGCCACCGTATCCAGTTCGAAACCGTTGGCGAGATCGACATAGGCCACCGCATAACGCGATACCCAGAGATAACCGGCCAGCCCCGACAGTGTCCCGGAGAGGACGAAGGCGAAAAACCGGGTGCGGCCGATATCGATCCCGGTATAGACGGCTGCCACCGGATTGCCGCCCGCCGCATAGGCCGCCCGCCCGAAGGAGGTGCGTGTCATCACCAGCCAGGCCATAAGCACGATACCGATGGCAAGCCAGGACATGACGGGCAGGCCGAGAACAATCTGACGCGGCATGTTGAGAAAGCCCGGCGTCATCTGATTGGCATTGACCCAGGCGCCGCCGGACAGAACAAAGGCCATGCCGCGATAAATTGTCAGCGTACCAAGGGTGACGACAATCGAAGGAATGCCGAGCCACCAGACCAGATAGCCGTTCAGCGCGCCGAGCACGGCCCCGATCAAAAGGGCTATAACGATCAATAGCGCCAGCGGCAGACCGGGATGGGCCGCATCCAGCATGGCGACCGCCATGCCGGTAAAGGCCAGATTGGCCGCCACCGACAGATCGATGGATTTGGTCAGGATGACCACCATCTGCCCCAGCGCCAGAATGATCAGAATGGCGCTGTCATTGAAAATACCGGCGAGATTGTGCAGCGAGGCAAACCCCTCGGCCCGGCTGGCAAACAGCGCCACCAACAGGGCGATGATCAGGCCGAGCACGACTTCTCGATGGCGAAACAGGATTTTCATCTCATCTCCTCACAGATTGCCGGTGGCGGCGCGCACCAGAATTTCCGGTGTCAGCCCCGCGCGCGGGAAAAGCCCGGCCATACGCCCCTCACGCATCACCATCACCCGGTCGGCCATGCCGAGAATTTCCGGCAGTTCCGACGAGATCATGATGATCGACAGGCCTTCTGCCGCAAGTTCCGAAATAAACCCGTGCACAGCGGCCTTGGAGCCGATGTCGATGCCCTTGGTCGGCTCATCGAGAATGATCACCTTTGGCCGTGTCGCCAGCCATTTGCCGATCACCACCTTCTGCTGATTGCCGCCGGACAATGTGCCAACCGGAACGGAAAGGGCGGCTGCGCGCAGATCGAGCCGCTCGGCATAATGGCGGGCAAGGCGCAATTCCTCCGCCGCGCGCAAAAAGCCTCTGCGTGAGGTGTGTTTCAGCGAAGGCAGCGACATGTTCTGATAGATCGGCATGGCCAGCGCCAGCCCGTGGCGGCCGCGCTCTTCCGGCACATAGACGATGCCTGCGGCAATGGCGTTGGCAGTGGAGGATATCGATAGCGCCCGTCCCTCCAGTTCGAGCCTGCCGGAAGAGGGTCGGGTGATGCCGAACAGCGCCTGACAGAGTTCCGACCGTCCCGCCCCGATCAGCCCGTAAAGCCCGAGAATTTCCCCCTTGCGCAGCGTAAAAGAGATATCGGCAAATTCTGTCGGATGGCAAAACCCTTCGACCTTCAGCACCGGCGCGCCGATCTCGACGCTGACCTTGGGAAAGACGTCATGCACGTCGCGCCCCACCATCAACCGGACGATCTCGTCCTGCGGTGTCTCCTGCAAAAGGCCCGCGCCGACCATGCGGCCATCGCGAAACACGGCATAGCGCTCGGCGATATCATAAAGCTCATCGAATTTGTGGCTGATGAACAGGATCGCCTTGCCCTGCGCCTTGAGCGTGTTGACGATGCGGAAGAGATCGTCGATCTCCTTGCGCGACAAGGCCGCTGTCGGCTCATCCATGATGACGATGCGCGCCTCGACCGACAGCGCCCGGGCAATCGCCACCAGATGCCGCTCGGCAATCGACAGATCCTTGAGCCGCATGGCCGGATCGATCCGGCATTCGAGCGAGGCCATCAGCGCCCGCGACCGGGCCATGATGGCGCGCCAGTCGATCAGGCCGAAGCGGTTTTTCGGCGCATGGCCAAGAAAGATGTTTTCCGCAACCGTCAATTCGTCAAACAGCACGGTTTCCTGATGAATGGCGGTGACACCGGCATCGATAGCGTCTTGCGCGCTCATGAAGCGCACGGGCGCGCCATCAATCCGGATCTCGCCCTCATTCGGGCGATAGATGCCGGTGAGAATTTTCACCAGCGTGGATTTTCCCGCCCCGTTTTCCCCGATCAGCGCCGTCACCTGACCGGGATAAAGGGCAATATCAACCCCATCCAGCGCCTTGACGCCCGGAAAGATCTGGGAAATGCCACGCATGTCCAGCACCGGCTGCACCGGGCTCAAGGCGGCGGGTGGAGATTTCAGGCTTTGCACGCTCATGATCGATCGATCCCGGCTGCTCAATCAGGCCCCGAACCCGATGAGGTTCGAGGATGATCAGACAGCAAAGTGAAACAGGGACGGCATGTCTCCGTGCATTTTAAAATACACGGCGCCGTCATGGTTCGACACCCGTTTTGAAGCTTGGCACGCCCCCCAAGCCACAGCGTGAGGGGGGCAGATGCCGGGTCAAACAGACACTAAGACTTCAGAAAATCTTCGAGAACTTGTCGATGTTCTTGGCGTCATAAATGAAGGGATCGGCCATGGCCGCCTCGCCATTGTCGCCAATCTTGATTGTGCCCATGCGGCCTGCCGGAACGGTGGTTCCGGGCTTGCCGGTGGCATCGCCCTTGACCAGATGATAGGCGATTTCGGTTGCGGTATAGCCGAGGTCGATCGGGTTCCAGATGGCGAATTCCTTCGTGGCGCCGGATTTGATCGCGCCGGCCATTTCAGAGGGCAGACCGAGACCGGTGACATAGACCTTGCCGATCATGCCCGCATCCTTGACCGCCTGCGAGGCCGCAAGCACGCCCACCGTGGTCGGCGCAACGATGACCTTGACCTCGGGATGGGAGGTCAGAATGCCCTTGGCCTCACGATAGCTCTTATCGGCCAGATCGTCGCCATAGACCGTAGTGACGAGCTTCAGACCGGGAAAATCCTTGAGCTGCTTCTTCATCTCGCCAATCCAGATATTCTGGTTGGTCGAGGTGGTGGTGGCCGAGAGAATGGCGAAATCACCCTTGCCATCCGGCAGGTGATCGGCGGCAAGCTTCAGGCACATCTTGCCGATCAGCGCATTGGAGGACGGGTTGAGATGCATGATGCGCCCGGCAGGCGCCACGCCCGAATCCCAGGAAATGACCTTGATGCCGCGGCTCATCGCCTTTTTCAGCGCCGGCACCACCGCATCCGGGTCATTGGCGGAAATGGCAATCGCATCCACCCCTTGTGCGATCAGCGAATTGATCACCTCGATCTGGCCTTCCGCCGTGGTCGTGGTCGGGCCGGTATAGATGATTTTCACCCCGCCCAGTTCCTTGGCGGCTTCTTCCGCGCCCTTGTCGGCGGCTTCGAAAAAGCCGTTGCCGAGCGATTTCACCACCAGGGCGATCTTCATATCGGCGGCATGGGCAACCACCGGGGCCATCACCGGGGCAAGCCCTGCGCTCATGGTGAGTGCTACGGCTGCCGTGGCAAAAAGACGTCTCGTCAGTTTCATTGCTTCCTCCCTCTCAAGGCCGCACTCCTCTGCGGCCCGTTGTTGATGTCTCCCGTCTCAGGCGACAGACGGTTCCTCTTCCGTCTTCGCCGACAGGTGCGGCTTCGCGGTCAGCAAGGTCACGCCTGCCGCCTCGATCATCGCCGCCGCCTCATCACTGATGCCGTCATCGGTGATGAGGGTTGAAACCCTGTCCAGCGGGCACAGGATCATGCTGGACCGTCTGGCGAATTTGCTGGAATCGACCATGACGACCAGCTCATCCACCTGCCGCATCAAGCGCTGTTCGCTTTGGATCACCAGCGCATCCGGCTCCATCACGCCAAGCGCGCTGATGCCCTGCGCCCCGACAAACATGCGCTTGCCGTAAAAATTGCGAATGCCGTCATTGTCGAAGGGCGACAGAATGAGGCTCTGGTCCCGATAGATCGCACCACCCGGCACATTCACCGTGCATTTGGAATGTTTGACCAGATGTTCGGCAATGGCGAAGGAATTGGTCATTACCTGAAGACGGCGCGCCGCCATGAAATGCACCATCTGAAATGTCGTGGTGCCACCATTGATGACAATCGAATCACCCTCGGCGCAAAGCTCGACGGCGGCGCGGGCGATTGCGCGCTTGCGATCGATATTGATCGATTCCGACACCCGAAAAGGCCGCGCCGCCAGATTGCCGATCTGCGGTGGATGCAGCGCTTCCGCCCCGCCGCGCACCCGTCTCAGCTTGCCCTGCACATGCAGCGCCGCGATATCACGACGGATCGTCGCCTCCGACGCTTCCGTCAGTTCGGCGATATCCTGCACCGTGATCACAGGCTTTTCCTGGATCGCGCTCAAGATAATGCGATGGCGCTCACGTTCGTGCATGCTGGTCCTCCTGCCGGTTAATAGGTCAGAAACTTTTGTCTTCGTCAATCATTTTCGATCAAAAAAGATTATATTGCGCCGCAATATGGAAAATAATGATCGTTATTGATTGACAATGCTGTGGTCCTTGCGCAATACCAAGCATGGATGGAGACATGCCCGCAAGAGGGCGCATAACACCATATCGGGAGGATGCCATATGACGGGCCAAAACCTGACGGGCCAGAATCGCCTGCTCGAAAACCGCTGGGATGACGCTTACGCCGCCACGCTCGATGAGCCCGGCAAGCTGCTCTACCGCTCCAATCTTCTGGGCGCCGACAAGCGCATCACCAATTACGGCGGCGGCAACACCTCCGCCAAGGTCATGGAAAAAGACCCCTTGAGCGGCCATATGGTCAAGGTGCTCTGGGTCAAGGGCTCCGGTGGCGATGTCGGCACGATCAGGCTCGATGGTTTCGCCACCCTCTATCAGGACAAGCTGGAGGCCCTGAAGGGCATTTATCAGGGCGTTCACGACGAAGACCGCATGGTCGGGTTCCTGCCGCACTGCACCTTCAACCTCAATCCGCGCGCCGCCTCCATCGACACACCGCTGCATGGCTTCGTGCCCTTCACCCATGTCGATCACATGCATCCGGATGCGATCATCGCCATTGCCGCCGCAAAGAATTCGCGCGCGCTGACTCAGCAGATTTTCGGGGATGATATCGGCTGGCTGCCCTGGCGGCGTCCGGGCTTTCAGCTCGGTCTCGATCTCGAAGCCTTTGTCCGCGACAATCCGCATGCCAGAGGCGTGGTGCTGGAAAGCCATGGCCTCTTCACCTGGGCCAATGACGCCAAGTCCTGTTATGAACTGACGCTGGAGATCATCAACAAGGCGATTGCCTGGTTTGCCCGTGAAACCGAAGGCAAGGTGATTTTCGCAGGTGCGGCCACCGAAAGCCTGCCGCCAACAGAGCGCCGGGCGATTGCAGCCAGATTGATGCCGGAAATTCGCGGCCGCATCGGCAAGGCAGAGCGCAAGCTTGGCCATTTCGACGATCAGGACGCCGTGCTTGAATTCGTCAATTCCCATGCGTTGAAACCACTCGGCGCGCTCGGCACCTCCTGCCCCGATCATTTCCTGCGCACGAAAATCCGCCCGCTGATCCTCGATTTCGATCCGGCGAAACCCGATATCGAGGCCGTCATTGCCGGTCTGGACAAGGCTCTCAACGATTACCGCGCCGATTACAGCCGCTATTACCAGAGCTGCCGCCACGACAATTCGCCCAATATGCGCGATCCAAACCCGGTGATCTTTCTCATTCCCGGCGTCGGCATGATGTCCTTTGCCAAGGACAAGGCGACGGCCCGCATTGCCGGAGAATTTTACGTCAACGCCATCAATGTCATGCGCGGCGCCTCCACCGTGTCCGAGTATCAGGGCCTGCCGGAACAGGAGGCCTTCGATATCGAATACTGGCTTCTGGAAGAGGCCAAGCTGCAACGCATGCCGAAACCAAAAAGCCTTGCCGGACGGGTGGCCTTCATCACCGGCGGCGCGGGCGGCATTGGCCGCGCCACGGCAGAACGGCTGGCGGCGGAAGGCGCCTGTGTGGTGCTGGCCGATATCGATCAGGCCGCGCTTTCGGCCACTGAGGAGGATTTTGCCAAACGCTTTACCGGCGATGCCGTGCGCAGCCTCGTGTTGGATGTGACCCGGGAAGATGCGGTGATTGCCGCCTTTGCCGAGGCTGCGGTGGAATTCGGAGGCGTCGACATTCTCGTTTCCAATGCCGGGATTGCCTCATCCGCCCCGGTGGAAGAAACGACGCTTGCCATGTGGGAGAAAAATATCGACATTCTCGCCACCGGTTACTTCCTCGTCTCGCGCGAGGCCTTTCGCCTGTTTCGCCGTCAGGCTCTGGGCGGCAATGTCGTCTTCGTCGCCTCGAAAAACGGGCTTGCCTCCTCCCCCAATGCCTCGGCCTATTGCACCGCCAAGGCAGCAGAAATCCACCTCGCCCGCTGCCTTGCACTGGAAGGGGCCGAAGCCGGCATCCGCGTCAACACGGTCAACCCGGATGCGGTGCTGCGCGGCTCGAAAATCTGGAACGGCGAATGGCGTGAACAGCGCGCCGCCTCCTCAAAAATCGAGGTGGACGAGCTGGAGGAACATTACCGCAAGCGCTCGATGCTGAAGCTCAACGTGCTGCCGGACGACATTGCCGAAGCCATCTATTTCCTCGCTTCGGATGCTTCGGCCAAATCCACCGGCAATATCATCAATGTCGATGCCGGAAACGCCCAGAGTTTTACGCGGTAAAATCACGGGCTGGATATAGACAGGATATGCTCGGGAGGAGCCAATGACGGATCTCAAGATTTCCGGCGATATCATCGCCAGCGACAATGACAGGCGTGCCGCAGCCCTGAAAAGCGATTATGAGGCGCTGGGGGCGAAACTGGCCCGCAGTGGCATCGATATCGGGGCCATCACGGCGAAAGTGGCGGATTTTTTCGTCGCCGTGCCCTCTTGGGGGGTCGGCACGGGTGGCACGCGCTTTGCCCGTTTTCCCGGCCCTGGCGAACCGCGCCATATCTTCGACAAGCTGGAGGATTGCAGCGTCATCCAGCAATTGACGCGGGCAACGCCGACGGTTTCCCTGCATATTCCATGGGACAAGGCCGACCCGAAAGCGCTGAAAGCCCATGGCGATGCGCTGGGCCTTGGTTTCGACGCAATGAATTCCAACACGTTTTCCGATGCGCCGGATCAGGCCCGGTCCTATAAATACGGCTCGCTTTCCCATGTCGATGCGGCAACGCGCCGTCAGGCGGTCGAACACAATCTCGAATGCATCGAGATCGGCAAGGCCATCGGCTCGAAAGCCCTGACGGTCTGGATTGGCGACGGTTCGAACTTTCCCGGCCAGAGCCATTTCACCCGCGCCTTCGAGCGCTATCTCGACGCCATGGGCGAGATTTATCAGGCATTGCCGCAGGACTGGCGGCTTTTTTCCGAACACAAGATGTATGAGCCCGCCTTTTATTCTACCGTGGTGCAGGATTGGGGCACGAATTACCTGATTGCGCAAACGTTGGGGGAGAAAGCCTTCTGCCTTGTCGATCTCGGCCATCATGCCCCCAATACCAATATCGAAATGATCGTCGCCCGGCTCATCCAGTTCGGCAAGCTGGGCGGCTTCCATTTCAACGACAGCAAATATGGCGATGACGATCTCGATGCCGGGTCCGTCGATCCCTATCGCCTGTTTCTGGTGTTCAACGAACTGGTCGATGCCGAATATCGCGGCATCAAGGGCTTTCACCCGGCCCATATGATCGACCAGAGCCACAATGTCACCGATCCCATCGAAAGCCTGATGGCAAGCGCCAATGAAATCCGCCGCGCCTATGCCCAGGCGCTGCTGGTGGATCGCGCCGCCCTTGACGGGTATCAGGATGAAAACGATGCGCTGATGGCCACAGAAACGCTGAAACGCGCTTTCCGCACCGATGTCGAGCCGATCCTGGCCGAAGCCCGGCGGCAAAAAGGCGGGGCCATCGACCCCGTCAGCGCCTATCGCGCCAGCGGCTACCGGGCGCAGGTGGGCAAAAGCCGCCCGCCCGTCAAAGGCGGCAGCGGCGGCATTGTCTGAAAGCGGCATTGTCTGAAAAGTGGATGTGGGGCGCGGGCGAGGTTTTTCAGCTTTGCCGCCCTACCCATGTCGCAGCATTTCGATAATGGCGGAAAAATCCCGGCTGCCGTAACCGTCTTCGTCGAAGCGTTCATAAAGACGGGCGGCATGGTCGCCCAGCGGCGTTTCAGCGCCACTGGCAAGGGCGGCTTCGCGGGCAAGGCGCAGGTCTTTCAACATCAAAGCAGCAGCAAAGCCGGGGCGATAATCCCGGTTGGCGGGTGAGGCCGGAACCGGGCCTGGCACCGGGCAATAGGAGGTCAACGACCAGCACTGGCCGGACGAGGTGGAGGCGACATCGAACAACGCCTGATGCGAAAGCCCGAGTTTTTCGCCAAGCGCAAAGGCTTCGCACACACCGATCATCGAGATACCGAGGATCATGTTGTTGCAGATTTTCGCCGCCTGCCCCGCGCCTGCCGCGCCGCAATGGACGATCTTCTTGCCCATGGCCTCAAGAACGGGCAGCGCGCGCTGAAACGCCTCTTCGCTGCCGCCCGCCATGAAGGTCAAGGTGCCAGCCGCCGCCCCACCCGTGCCGCCGGAAACCGGTGCATCGAGCGTGACAAGGCTTTTGCCTTCCGCCAGAAGATGGGCCTTGCGGGCGCTGTCGACATCGATGGTTGAGCAGTCGATCAGCAGCGTGCCGGGACCAGCTGTCTCGATCAGCTCTGCCCAGACGGTAAGCACATGTCGCCCCGCTGGCAACATGGTGATGATGACATCGGCCTCGTCACATGCCTCAACCAGAGTGTTCGCCACCGGCACGGCAAGATCCTGCGCGGCAGCCCGCGCTTCGGCGGCAAGATCGAAGCCCCTGACCTGATGACCGGCGCGCACAAGATTGCCCGCCATCGGCAGACCCATATTGCCAAGCCCGATAAATGCGATTGTCGCCATAGCCTGTCTCCTCCGTTTATCGATTGTTCGCCAGGATCATCTCGGCAGCCTTTTCGGCAATCATGATCGTCGGGGAATTGGTGTTGCCGGAAGGAATGGAGGGCATGACCGAGGCATCGGCAATGCGCAACCCCTTGAGGCCGCGCAACCTGAGACGCGTATCGACGACGCTCTCCTGATCCGCCCCCATGCGGCAAGTGCCGACCGGATGGAAAATCGTCGTGCCGATATCGCCTGCCGCCTTTTTCAGCCCCTCATCGCTGTCGATCTGGCTGCCGGGCTTATATTCCTCCGGCTGAAACCGGGCAAAAGACGGCTGGGCGGCAATGTGGCGGGCAAGGCGGATGGATTTTACCGCCACCTCCCGATCGCTTTCCGTCGTCAGATAATGCGGCGCAATCGCGGGCTGAAGGGCAAAATCCGGTGCGCGCAGATGCACCGAGCCACGGCTTTCGGGCCTGAGATTGCAGACGCTGGCGGTGATTGCCGGAAACGGGTGAACCTTGTCGCCAAACTTGTCGAGCGACACCGGCTGGACGTGAAATTCCAGATCCGGCGTTTCCTTCTCCGGGCCGGAGCGGGTGAAAATGCCAAGCTGGCTTGGCGCCATCGCCATCGGACCGGAGCGGCGGACGAGATATTCAAGCCCGATTGCCGCCTTGCCGAACAGGGAAGACGCCTTTTCGTTCAGGGTCGGCACGCCCGTCACCTTGAACACCACGCGCAACTGCAAGTGATCCTGCAAATTCTCACCAACAGAGGGCAGATCATGGCGAAGCTCGACACCTGCCCGCTGCAACACGGCACCATTGCCGATGCCCGAAAGCTCCAGAAGATGCGGCGAGCCGATGGCGCCAGCACTCAGCACCGTTTCGCGCCGGGCGAAAAACCGTTTCGTCAGCCCATCATGGCGCAGTTCGACGCCGGTGATCCGGTCTTCCTCGATGATCAGCCGCTCTGCCTGGGCCTTGGTCAGCACCGTCAGATTGCCGCGTTGCAGCGCCGGTCTGAGAAAGGCCTTCGCCGTATTCCAGCGCACGCCGGAGCGCTGGTTGACATCGAAATAGCTGCTGCCCTCATTGGTACCGCGATTGAAATCCTCGGTTTCGGGAATGCCCGCTTCCTTGGCCGCCTGCCGGAAGGCATCGAGCACAGCCCAGCGCACCGGCGCCCGCTCCACCCGCCACTCGCCGCCTGCCCCATGCAGCCCGTCCGCGCCCTTGTAAAAATCCTCGGACTTCCTGAAATAGGGCAGCACATCGTCCCAGCCCCAGCCCTCGCAGCCCATCTGCCGCCACAGATCATAATCGCGCGCCTGCCCGCGCATATAGATCATGCCATTGATGGAGGAGCAGCCGCCCAGCACCTTGCCGCGTGGATAATTCAGCGCCCGACCGTTCAGCCCCTCTTCCTTTTCGGTTGAAAAACACCAGTCGGTGCGCGGATTGTTGATGCAATAGAGATAGCCGACCGGAATGTGAATCCAGTGGTAATTGTCCTTGCCGCCGGCCTCGATCAGCAGAACGCGATGCTCACGGTTTGCCGCCAGCCGGTTGGCCAGAACGCATCCGGCAGAGCCTGCGCCGATAATGATATAATCGAAATGGTCCATAGTTTTTCCCGCAAGGACGCTTCCGGTTTGACCGGTCTTGCCTTGCACCCTTCTGACAACGAAAAAATTACGATCTGTCGGACAGCCCCAGTTTCTGCGCCAGCCGCGAGGCGTTGAACTCGCCGACAAGGCCACGGCGAAACAGGATGACGCAGACCATGAAGACGAGGCCGGTGATGATCGTCACCGGAAAGCCGGTGGTGGCGAGGTAATTGCCAAGGGCGATCACCAGTGCCGCGCCGAAAATCGGCCCGAACATCGTGCCGATGCCGCCAAGCAGCGTCATCAGGATCACCTCTCCCGACATCTGCCAGGCGACATCGGTCAGCGTGGCAAACTGGAAGACCAGCGCCTTCACCGCCCCGGCAAGCCCGGCAAGGCTGGCGGAAAAGACGAAAGCGCCGAGCTTGTAGCGTGCCACCGAATAGCCAAGCGAAATGGCGCGCTGCTCGTTTTCCCGGATCGAGCGGAGGATCATGCCGAAGGGCGAATGGACGAAGCGCCAGATGAAAAACAGGCCGATGACGAAAATGCCCGCCACCGTGTAATACATGCCAAGCGGGCGATCGAGATCGACGAGCCCGAAAAGATGGCCGCGCGGCACGGACTGGATGCCATCTTCCCCATGGGTAAAGGGCACCTGAACGCAAAAGAAGAAGAACATCTGCGACAGCGCCAGCGTGATCATGGAAAAATAAATGCCCTGACGGCGAATGGCGAAATAGCCCATGATCAGCCCGAGAAGGGCAGCGCCTGCCACGCCGGTGAGGATGCCAAGCTCCGGTGACAGGCCCCATTCCTTCACCGCATGGGCGGTGAAATAGGCCGCACCGCCGAAAAAGGCGGCATGGCCGAAGGACAACAGCCCCGTATAGCCCAACAGCACATTGAAGGCGCAGGCAAAGAGGGCAAAGCAGATGAGGTTCATCAGGAACACGGGATAGACGAAGAAGGGAGCGGCCAGAAGCAGCGCCAGCGCCACAAGCATCACCACCAGCCGGGCGCTCCTGCCGGTCGGAGCCGTTTCGGCAAGCGGCGGGGCGTCACGTGATGGGACATTGGGGGAAACGGTCTTGCTCATTCAGGCCTCCCTGCCAAACATGCCGGCCGGGCGCAGCAGCAGCACGAAGGCCATGATGACGAAAATCACGATGCTTGAGGCCTCCGGGTAAAAGACCTTGGTCAGGCCCTCGGCAATGCCGAGCAGATAGCCGGTGACGATGGCCCCCATGATCGAGCCCATGCCGCCGACCACCACCACGGCAAAGACGACGATGATGATGTTGGAGCCCATCAGCGGCGAGACCTGATAGATCGGCGCGGCCAGCACGCCCGCCAGCGCCGCCAGCGCCACGCCCAGCCCATAGGTCAGGGTGAGCAGCACCGGCACATTGACGCCGAAGACCTGCACCAGCGTGGCATTTTCCGTCGCCGCACGAAGATAGGCGCCGAGCCTGGTCTTTTCGATGAGAAACCAGGTGCCGATACACACGATCAGCGAGGCGATGACGACGAAGCCGCGATAATTCGGCATGAACATGAAGCCGAGATTGGTGCCGCCGGTCAGCCCCGCAGGCGTGGCATAGGGCTGGCCGGAGGAACCGTAGACATAGCGAAACGTGCCTTCCAGCGTCAGCGCCAGACCGAAGGTAAAGAGCAGGCCGTAAAGCGGATCGAGCCCATAAAGTCTCCTTAGAAACAGCCGCTCGATCACCACGCCGAAAAAGCCGACGATCAGCGGCGCGATGAACAGCGCACCCCAGAAGCCGAGACCGGTCAGGGTCAACAGCAGATAGGCGGCAAAGGCGCCGAGCATATATTGCGCCCCATGGGCGAAATTGATGATGCGCAACATGCCGAAGATGATCGCCAGCCCCAGCGACAAAAGCGCATAGAAAGAGCCGTTGATCAGGCCGATCAGCAATTGGCCAAGCAGAGCTGGCAGCGGAATGCCGAAAATCATCGTCATGGCTTACACCCCCAGCACGCGATTGAGCGTGTCCATCCGTTCCGGCAGATCCGAAACCGGAAATTCATTGACCACCTGCCCATGATCCATCAGATAGAAACGGTCGGCGACACGGCTGGCGAAGCGGAAATTCTGTTCCACCAGAAGGATGGTCATGCCGCGGTTTTTCAACGCGCGCAAAACCTCGCCGATGCGCTGGACAATGACAGGGGCAAGCCCTTCGGTCGGCTCGTCCAGCAACAGCATTTTCACGCCCGTGCGCAAGGTGCGGGCAATGGCCAGCATCTGCTGCTCGCCGCCGGAAAGCCTTGTGCCGGGACTGGAGCGGCGCTCGTAAAGATTGGGAAACAGCTCGAAAATCTCCTCCACCCCCATGCCATCCGGGCCGACGACCGGCGGCAGCATCAGGTTTTCCAGCACGGTGAGCGAGGAGAAAATGCCGCGCTCCTCCGGCACGAAACCGATGCCGTGATGGGCGGTGCGGTGCAGCGGCACGGCGATCATATCCTTGCCGGCAAAGCGGATTTCACCCTTGCGGGCGCGGATGATGCCGATGATGGTGCGCAGCGTCGTCGTCTTGCCCACACCGTTTCGTCCAAGAAGGGTGACGGTTTCCCCCTCCGCCACACTCATATCCACCCCATGCAGAACGTGGCTTTCGCCATACCAGGCATTGAGGCCTTTGATGTCGAGAAGGGCTGCCATCTCAACTCTCCTCCGTTCCCATATAGGCGATGCGCACGCGCGGATCGCGGCTCACCGTCTCATAATCGCCTTCGGCCAGAATCTCGCCCCGTTGCAGCACCGTGACCGAATGGCAGAGATCGGCCACCACCGACAGATTGTGCTCCACCATCAGCACGGCGCGGGTTTTCGCCACCTCGCGGATCAGATTGGCAATGACGGCGATATCTTCCTGGCCCATGCCCGCCAGCGGCTCGTCCAGCAGCAGCACTTTCGGGTCAAGCGCCAGCGTGGTGGCGATTTCCAGCACGCGCTTGCGGCCATAGGAGAGGTCCGCCGCCGGACGGTCGCGCTCCTTCATCAACCCCACCATGGTCAAAAGCTGGTCGGCGCGGCTGTTCAGCCCCTCCAGTGCCGAGAGCGGCCGCCAGAACTGATGCGCCAGCCGGTTTGGCCGTTGCAGCGCCACGCGCACATTGTCCAGCACCGTCAGATGCGGAAACACCGCCGAAATCTGGAAGGACCGCACCAGGCCGCGCCGCGCCACCTTATCCGCTGCGGTGCGGGTGATGTCCTCGCCCATCAGCGTGATGGTTCCAGATGTCGGCTGCAGAAATTTGGTCAGAAGATTGAAAACCGTGGTCTTGCCGGCGCCGTTCGGGCCGATCAGCGCGTGAACGCGGGCGTCATGGACATCGAGATCGACATTGCGCACCGCGCTGAAGCCGCCAAAATCCTTCCTCAGACCGCGGGCGGAAAGCACCACCCGCGGTGAGGACGACACGGCAGGTCCGACAGAAACCTGTGTCATGCATACCACCGTTTACTTGACGAGATCGCAACCGCTCTTGGCCGGGTCGATATAGGCTTCCTTGCCGGGAATGGTGGCCAGAACCTTGTAATAATCCCAGGGCTTCTTGCTTTCTTCCGGCTTTTTCACTTCCAGAAGATACATGTCATGGATCATGCTGCCATTGGCCCCGACCGTGCCGTTCTCAGTGAAGACATCATTGACCGGCATTTCATGCAGTTCCTTGGCCACGGCCTCCGTATCGTCGGTGCCTGCCTTCTTGACGGCTTTCAGATATTGCAGCACGGCAGAATAGGTTCCGGCATGGATCATGTTCGGCATCTTGCCGGTGCGCTTCATGAAGCGCTCGGCAAATTTGCGGCTTTCATCATTGCGGTCCCAGTAATAGGCCTCCGTCAGCGTCAGGCCCTGAGCGGCTTTGAGGCCCAGCCCGTGCACTTCAGACAGGGTGAAGAGCAGCGCGGCAAGGCGCTGGCCGTTCTGGGTAATGCCAAACTCCGCCGCCTGCTTGATGGCGTTTTGTGTATCGGCCCCGGCATTGGCAAGCCCGATGACCTTGGCGCCGGAAGACTGTGCCTGCAACAGGAAGGAGGAATAATCGGATGTGCCAAGCGGATGGCGCACCGAACCTAAAATCTTGCCGCCATTGGCCTTGATGAACTCGCTGGTCTGCTCTTCCAGCGAATAGCCGAAGGCATAATCCGCCGTCAGGAAGAACCAGGTATTGCCGCCCTGCTTCACCAGCGCACCGCCGGTGCCGACGGCCAGCGCATGGGTGTCATAGGCCCAGTGGAAACCATAGGGGCTGCATTGTTTGCCGGTGAGATCGGTCGTGGCCGCGCCGGTGACGATGTCGATCTTCTTCTTTTCCTTGGCGATGGCCTGAACCGCCAGCGCCACGGAGGAGGTCGTCAGTTCCATGATCGCATCCACATGGTCGGTATCGAACCAGCGGCGTGCGATGTTGGAGGCAATATCCGGCTTGTTCTGATGGTCGGCATCGACGATTTCGATCGGCACGCCCAGCACCTTGCCGCCAAAATCCTCCACCGCCATCTTGGCAGCTTCGACCGAGGATTTGCCGCCGAAATCGGCATAGACCCCCGACTGGTCGTTCAGAATGCCGATCTTGACCACACCGTCCGACGCGCCAGCGGCAAAGGCGTTAACCGCGCCCGCGATGACCATCGCGACCGACGCCAGAAGCATTTTACGCATATCCGATCTCCTCCCCAGAGATTGCACAGGCAAATCAGGTATTTGCCCCGCTGATGAACTCTCCCGAATGTTCGGCTGTTCTCCTCAAAACAGCCTCAGCTAAACCATGATTGAAGATTTCACCGCTTGACGCAACTCTTTACGCTTATAAATTCCAAACAGGTCCTGTTCATTTTTGAACAGACGGGAGGACAAATGAACCGGACGCAATTCACCTGGGACGATCTGCAGTTCTTTCTCGCGGTGGCGCGCACCGGACAATTGTCAACGGCGGCGCGGCAATTGCGCAGCAGCCATCCCACGGTGCTGAGACGCATCGACCGGCTGGAATTTGCCCTCAAGGTCAAGCTGTTCGAGCGCAATCCGCGCGGCTATGTGCTGACGCCGATTGGCCATCGCTTTGTCGAAACTGCCGAAAAGGTAGAGCTGGAGGCCGCCCGCCTGCAGGACGAGGCCGCCGATGGCTCGGCCCTGCAGCGTGGCGTAGTGCGGCTTTCCGCACCGGAAGGTTTTTCCAATTTCTTCTTCAGCCATCATCTGACCGCGCTTGCGGCACTTCATCCCGCCATTGCGCTGGAACTGGTGACGATCCAGCAGATCATGTCGCTGTCGCGCAAGGAAGCCGATCTGGCCGTGGTGCTCGATCCGCCCAAGGCAGGGCCTTATCATCATGAACTTCTGACACAATATCAGCTGAGCATCTATGCTTCCGAGGCCTATCTTCTGGCCCATGACATGCCAGAAACCCCGGAAGACCTGCTGAACCACGCCTTTATCGGCTATATTCAGGACATGATCTTTGCCCCGGGGCTGGATTATCTCGACGACATCCACAAGCGCATCCGCCCCGCCTTTCAAAGCTCCAGCATCTTTGCCCAGCTGACGGCAACGCTGAACGGGCTTGGCGTGTGTGTGTTGCCGAAATTCATTGCCGAGCAATATCCGCAGCTCAAGCCCGTTCTGCCCGATCTGCTGCTCGACCGCCATTACTGGATCGTCTGCCACAATGATCTTTTGCACGTGCCCCGCGTGCGGTCCGTCATGCAGTTTCTGCGCATGAGTGTTCAGGACAATCGCGCCCGCTTCCTGCATCTCGACAGGACATGATGCTGGCATTCAGGAGACTGGCATCCAGGGGTCAATCTGCCGCCCCGGGAAAGCGCATGACGATACGGGTGCCGCGTTTTTTCACCGCCGGGCTTTCGGCATGGATCCGGCCGCCCATGGCATCGACGAAGCCGCGGGCAATGGAAAGACCAAGCCCGGTTCCGGGGGCGCGGCCATCCGGCTTGCCCCGGCGGTAGAATTTCTCAAAGATGCGGTCCAGATCCTCCGGCGGAATGCCCTTGCCGAGATCGGTGACGGAGATCAGCACATCCTTGCCGTCGCGCCGCGCATAGACATTGATCGGCTCCTCGCCGCCATATTTGACCGCATTGTCGAGCAGGTTGAACAAAACCTGCGACAACAGCACGCTGTCGCCGCGGATCAATGGCAGATCCTGGGCGATGCCGGTTTCGATCAGCCGTCCGGGCGCGTGTTTGCGGGTGCGTTCCACAGCCGATTGCACCACATCGGTCACATCCACCCAGTCCTGCTTGGGTTTGAGCGTTCCGGCCTCGATGCGGGTCATGTCGAGCAGGTTGGCAACGAAGCGGCTCATGCGTCCGCTTTCTTCTTCGATCGACTGGAGAAGATCGTCGCGGTTTTCCGCCGTCATCCGTTCGCCAAGCTGGCGAAGCCCGGTGACGGCGCCGGTAATGGTCGCCAGCGGCGTTCTCAGATCATGCGAGATGGAGGAGAGCAGCGCCTCCCGGTAGCGTTCGCCCTCCAGCTTTGCCGCCTGCACCATGGTTTCCTCGGCAAGCCGCGCCCGGTCGAGCGCAATCGCCGTCTGATCGAGAATGGCCGTCAGCGAGCGTTCGGCATTGAGATCGAGCCGCTCCCCGGACTGTTCGATGCCGCAGACGCCGACAATGCCGTGCGGCCCGAGCAGAGGGCGAAATTCAAAACGGCTGTTCGGCAGCGTGCCGGTGCCATGGCCTGCCGGTTCTTTTTTATCATGGGTCCAGCGGGCGGCGGTCATGTCGGTCAGGTCGAGATCGGTGTCCGGCGGCCAGGCGGCGGCAAGGGCAAGATCGCCCTTGCGCGGAATGAGCAGCACCACCTTGCGCCTCAGACTGACCTGAAGCTGCGACACCGCCAGCCAGATTGCATCTTCGCTCTTGGCCGTGCCTGCCAGCTTTCTGGAAAAATCATAAAGCGATTGCAGCGCCGTTGCCCGCACACGGGCAATTTCGGCCTGTTCGCGAATGCGCGAGGCAAAGCCACCGGCAATCACTGCCACGACGATGAAGGTGAAGAGGGCAAAAACCTCATAGGGCGAGGCGATGGTGAAAGTGTAGCGCGGCTCGATGAAGAAGAAATTATAGGCGAGCGCCGACAAGGCCGCCGCCAGAAAGGCAGAAGCATAGCCGCCAATCACCGCAGCCCCCAGCACCGCCACCAGAAACACCAGCGAGATATTCGGCAGCTTGACGAAAACCTCGATCGCCTGCCCGACCAGTATAGCCAGCGTCACCAGTCCGAAGGCCGGAACCACCGCCTGACGCAGCGCCACCGCCTTTGGCGCGCGCAGCCTTGGACGGCGCAGATCGACATCCTCGTTTTCAGCCGTGACGATATGAACGCCGATGCCCGAGGTGCGCCGCGCCAGCGCATCCGTCAGGGAGCGGGAGAAAAGCTTTTGCAGACGCCCGCGCCGGCGGATACCGATGACGATCTGGGTCGCATGTTCGCGCCGGGCGAGCTTGAGAATTTCCTCGACAAAATCATTGCCAATGATGTGGCGGGTTTCCGCACCGAGCTGTTCGGCCAGACGAAACAGGGCTTCGATCTTCTGCAGCCGCTCGGTGGTTTCCACCTCCCGGTCCGCACGTTCGATGGAGACCACCAGCCAGGGCGCGTTAAGCCCGGAGGCAAGCCGGCTGGCCACCCGCACAACCTTTTCCGACAGCGGATCGGAACCAACACAGACCAGCAGCCGCTCGCCCGTCGCCCAGGGACCGTCAATGGCATTCTGCTTCAGATAATCGACCATCTGGTCGTCGACGCGGTCTGCTGTGCGACGCAACGCCAACTCGCGCAGCGCCGTCAGATTGCCAAGCCGGAAGAAGCGGTCCACGGCGCGGCTGGCGCTTTCCGGCAGATAGACCTTGCCGTCCTTCAACCGCTCGATCAGCTCCGATGGGGCGAGATCGACCAGCAGCACCTCATCGGCCCGTTTCAGCACGATATCGGGCACGCGTTCGCGCACCGTCACCCCGGTGATCTGGGCCACCAGATCGGCAAGGCTTTCCAGATGCTGGATATTGAGCGCCGTCCAGACATCGATCCCGGCGGCGGTCAGCTCCTCGATATCCTGATGGCGTTTCGGATGGCGGCTGTCTTCCGGGTTGGAATGGGCAAGCTCATCGACGATGACGATGCGGGGATGGCGGGCAAGTGCGCCATCGAGGTCAAACTCGTCGAGCATCCGTCCGCGATGGGCAACGCGCCGCCTTGGCAGCACCTCCAGCCCCTCGATCAGCGCCGCCGTTTCGCTGCGGCCATGGGTTTCGACCAGGCCGACAACGATATCCACCCCTTCCGCCTTCAGCCGCGCAGCGCGCGACAGCATGGCATAGGTCTTGCCGACGCCGGGGGCTGCGCCAAGAAAAACCGTCAGCTTGCCCCGGCGGTCCTGATTGGCCAAAGCCAGCAGGGCGTCGGGGTCGGGTCGCCGGTCTTCTCTGCGTTCGTCGTCGGCCATGATCGTCTCATATCCTTGGATCAGGGCAGATATGCCCGATCCCGCCTTTTATCGCAGATGATCTAAGGAAAGGTTCAAGGCGAGAACATTCACCCGCGGCTCGCCGATAAAACCGAAAGCAGGCTTTTCAATCGCATTGTCGACCAGAGCAGCAAGCTTTGTCTCATCGAGACTGCGCGCCTTGGCAACACGGGCAATCTGCGCGCGGGCAAAGGCGGGCGAAATATCGGGGTCGAGACCGGAGCCCGATGTGGTGACGGCATCGGCAGGTATGGGCTTGGCAATGCCGCTCTTTTCCAGTCGCGCCACATCGGCGGCCACGCGGTCGCGCAGTTTTGCCGAGGTCGGGCCGAGATTGGAACCGGAAGAACTGTCGGCGTTATAAGGATCGGGACTGGTCGCCGAAGGGCGCGACCAGAAATAACGATCCGAGGTGAAGGACTGGCCGATCAGTTGCGAACCAATGATCTTGCCATTCTGCTCGATCAGGCTGCCATTGGCCTGAGCGGGCATCAGCGTTTCGGCAATACCGGTGATGGCCAGCGGATAGGCAAGCCCGGTCAGCGCGGTCATGACGACAACAAGGGTCAGGGCGGGACGAAGATGATGGAGCATGGTTACACCAGATGAAGAGCGCTGACAGCAAGGTCGATCACCTTGATGCCGGCAAAGGGAAGGATAAGGCCACCAAGGCCGTAGATCATCAGATTGCGGCGTAACAGGCTGGCCGCGCCCGAGGGCGAATAGGCCACGCCCTTCAGCGCCAGCGGGATCAGCGCCACGATGATCAGGGCATTGAAGATGACGGCAGACAGAATGGCCGATTGCGGCGAGGCAAGCCCCATGACGTTTAGCGCACCAAGCGAGGGATAGGTGGCCACGAAGAGAGCCGGGATGATAGCGAAATATTTCGCCACGTCATTGGCAATGGAAAACGTGGTCAGCGAGCCGCGCGTCATCAAAAGCTGTTTGCCGATTTCGACGATTTCGATGAGCTTGGTCGGGCTGGAATCGAGATCGACCATGTTGGCGGCCTCGCGGGCGGCCTGGGTGCCGGTCTGCATCGCCACGCCAACATCGGCCTGGGCCAGCGCCGGGGCGTCATTGGTGCCGTCGCCGCACATGGCGATCAGGCGACCGCCCTGCTGCTCGCGGCGGATATAGGCCAGCTTGTCCTCCGGTGTGGCTTCGGCGAGAAAATCGTCGACACCGGCCTCAGAGGCAATCGCAGCCGCCGTCACCGGATTGTCGCCCGTGACCATGACCGTGCGGATGCCCATGGCGCGCAGCGCAGCAAAGCGCTCCTTGATGCCGGGCTTGACCACATCCTTCAGGTGAATGGCACCCAGCAGCCGGTCGCCATCGGCGACACCCAGCGGCGTGCCGCCGGTGCGGGCGATCTGGTCCACCGCACGGCGAAATGCGGCAGGCGCCTGCTGTTCGGAAAGCCCGGTAAAGCGTAGCACCGCATCCACCGCCCCTTTGCGCAGGCGCCGTTCGCCGATATCGACGCCGGAAAGCCGGGTTTCGGCGGTAAAGGCGATGACGGCATCAAAGCGTCTCTCCGTCATGGCAATGCCGAATTCGCCCGTGGCCAGCGCCACGATGGAGCGGCCCTCCGGCGTTTCATCCGACAGGCTGGCAATCAGAGCGGCCTCAGCCAGTTCAGTAGCGGTGACACCGGGCACGGGAATGAAATCGCTGGCCATGCGGTTGCCGAAGGTGATGGTACCGGTCTTGTCAAGCAGCAGCGTATCGACATCGCCTGCCGCCTCAACGGCGCGGCCCGATGTGGCAATAACGTTGAAGCGAACAAGACGATCCATGCCGGCAATGCCGATGGCTGACAGCAAACCGCCGATCGTCGTCGGAATCAGGGTCACGAGCAGCGCCGCCAGCACCGTGACCGATAACAGCGTGCCGGAATAGCCCGCCAGACCCCAGATGGCCACACAGACGAAGAGGAAGATCAAGGTGAGACCGGAGAGAAGGAT
This sequence comes from Allorhizobium sonneratiae, assembly GCF_023700755.1. Lineage (GTDB taxonomy): Bacteria > Pseudomonadota > Alphaproteobacteria > Rhizobiales > Rhizobiaceae > Allorhizobium > Allorhizobium sonneratiae. The sequence goes on from NZ_JAMKOJ010000004.1 coordinate 60,790, forward strand.
CGAGAGCGCAATCTCGTTCGGGGTTTTCTGCCGTTGCGCCCCTTCAATCAGCGCAATCATCCGGTCGACAAAGGAGGAGCCGGGGGCCACCGTGATCTTGATGCGGATCTCGTCGGAAAGAACCTGCGTGCCGCCGGTGACGGCAGAACGGTCGCCGCCGGATTCGCGGATCACCGGGGCCGATTCCCCGGTAATCGCGCTTTCATTGACCGAGGCAACACCTTCGACCACTTCACCGTCGCCGGGGATCAGTTCGCCTGCGGCCACCAGCACCAGATCTCCGATCTTCAGGCTTGTGGCCGGCACGGTTTCCGTACCGCCACTTGCCAGCACCCGGCGGGCAACAAGCTCGGATTTGGTCTTTTTCAGACTGTCGGCCTGGGCACGACCGCGGCCTTCGGCCACGGCTTCGGCAAAGGTGGCAAACAGCACGGTAAACCACAGCCAGGCGGCAATCTGGCCGGAAAATCCGGCCTCGACCGGCTTGACGGCCAGGTCACGCAGGAAGAGCAGCGTGACCACGGCGGCGACGACCTCGGTGACGAAAATCACCGGATTGCGCAGCAGTTGACGCGGATCGAGCTTGACGAAGGCGTCACCAATGGCGGGCAGGAGAATGGCTGGGTCAAGAAGACTGGGAGCCTTGATGTCTTTGGACATGGGAGTTCCTTCAGAAGGTCTGGCCGGCCAGCATGGAAAACTGTTCGACGATGGGACCAAGCGCCAGCGCCGGGAAGAATTGCAGGCCACCGAGAATGAGGATGATGCCGATCAGAAGGCCGACAAAGAGAGGCCCGTCTGTTGGGAAAGTGCCGGCTGAGGCGGCAGTCTTAACCTTGGCGCCGAGCGATCCGGCAATCGCCATGACCGGTACGACATAGGCAAAGCGGCCAAGCAGCATGGCAATGCCAAGCGTGGTGTTGTACCACGGCGTATTGCCGTTCAACCCTGCGAAAGCCGATCCGTTATTGCCGACGGCAGACGTATAGGCATAGAGAATTTCCGAAAGCCCATGCGGACCCGGCGTGCCGATGCTGGCAACGGCAAAGGGCAGCATGACAGAAATGGCGGTAAAGCCCAGAATGGCAAGCGGCAGGATGAGCACCGCCAGCATGGCGAATTTCATCTCGCGGCCTTCGATCTTCTTGCCGAGAAATTCCGGCGTGCGCCCAACCATCAGACCGGCGATAAAAACAGACAGCAGGGCAAAGACCAGCATGCCGTAGAGACCGGAACCGAGACCGCCAGGCAGGATTTCACCCAGCTGGATCAGGAACATCGGCACCAGCCCGCCAAGCCCGGTGAACGAGCCATGCATGGCATTCACCCCGCCATCGGAAAGGCCGGTGGTGACAGCGGCATAAAGTGCGGTCATGGCCTGGCCGAAACGCACCTCCTTGCCTTCCATATTGCCCTGGGCGGGATCGACGCCGAGTGCTGTCAGGATCGGATTGCCGTGGGCTTCAGCCCAGTAAATCACCGCAACACCGGCAATCAGCAGAATGGCCATGGCAGCCAGGAGCGCCCAGCCCTGACGGCGGTTTCCGACCATCTGGCCGAAGGTGTAGACCAGTGCCGAAGAGATCGCCAGCATGGAGAAAATGCCGAGGTAATCCGACCAGGCATTCGGGTTTTCAAAGGGATGGGCGGCATTGACGTTGAAGAAGCCGCCACCATTGGTACCCAGCTGCTTGATCGCTTCCTGACTGGCGACGGGCCCAAGGGCAATGACCTGTTTTGCTCCTTCGAGCGTTGTCGCCGTGGCCGAGACACTCAGCGTTTGCGGCAAGCCCATGGCGACAAAAGCCAATGCGACAATGATCGACAGCGGCAACAGCACGTAAAGCGTGGCGCGCGTCATATCGACCCAGAAATTGCCAAGTGTGGCAACCCGCGAGCGGGCAAGCGCCCGGGTAAAGGCAATGGCAAGCGCCATGCCGGTTGCGGCAGACAGGAAATTATGCACGGTGAGCCCGGCCATCTGGCTGAAATTGCTGAGGGTCGTTTCACCGGCGTAATTCTGCCAGTCCGTGTTGGTAATGAAGGATGCAGCGGTGTTGAAGGCCAGATCCGGCGACATTCCGGCAAACCCCTGCGGATTGAGCGGCAGAAAGGCCTGAAGACGGAGGATCGCATACAACAAGACAAAACCGGCAAGCGAAAATGCCAGCATGGCCAGTGTATAGGCAAGCCAGCTTTGTTCCTTGTCCGGATTGATGCCGCTCACACGGTAAAGGCCGCGCTCGAAAGGTGCGAGCACGGGTGAAAGAAAACTGCGGTCTCCGGCAAAGACGCGGGCCATGTAAAGGCCGAGCGGCTTGATGATGAGGAGAACGGCTAGAAAAAGGAGGCTGATCTGCAGCCATCCAGCGAGGGTCATGGATCTTGCTCCTGATCAGAAACGCTCGGGCCGCAACAGCGTAACCACGAGATAGATGCCGAGGCCCACGGCGACGAAAAGGCCAAACAGAGGTTCAAGCATGAAAAGCCTCCATCACAGCCGGTCGAGGGCACGGGCATAAAGGCCAAGCGCGAGCAGCATGGCTGCGCCAAGTCCCAGAAAGATGAGGTCGGACATGTCCGGGTCTCCTGTTGTTACAGGATGGACAATGGCAGGAACCGGCATCTGAATTCGATTGGGAATTGCCGCATCCGGCATAAGGAAAAGATAAGGATGGGCCGGTTCAGGGCACGGTGGCGGCCAAAACCTGTGGGTCAGCTGCACTTGTTGCAGCGATGAGGTCCTGCACGATCAGCTCGATGAAGTCCATCATATAGACCGGCTGCACCCGTCCACGCGGCACCAGAACGGAGATTTTCGGCGTATCCATGACGCCGCCGACCATGGGGGTCCAGGAAAGCTTGCCCTCCAGAACCTCTTTTTCCACCCCCAGTCGCGATAGCAGAGCCACCCCAAGCCCGGCCTTGACCATGGATTTGAGCATGCCCGGCCGCTCCACCGTGACGACGATCCGCCCTGGAACCTGATCGCCGGAAAAAAGTGGCTTGAGCGCACTGTGGCGCAGCCAGTCGTCACCCGGCGCAATCAGCGGATATTCCGCAAGATCGGTCAGCGTCACCTGGCGCTTGCGTGACAGGGGATGGTCGACAGCGGTAATGACGCCAATCGGATCGAGACAGGTCAGGACATATTCGGCGCGGATATGGTCGCTCACATCATAAGCGATCACCAGATCGGCCTCGCGCGCCATGAGCTCGTCGGTAATGCGCTGATTGCTGCCGGACTTCACGTCAAAACCGACATTGGGAAAGCGCGCCTGCAGCCGGGCCATGGCGCGCGGCAACATGTCTTCGGTAAAGGTTTCGGCCGCGGCAATGCGGATCGTGCCGCGTGCGCCGCGTGAGGACAGGCTGCCCACCTCCTGCCTCGCCAGCAGGCTTTCGCGGTTCCAGCGGCGGATATAGGCCAGAAGCACACCGCCGGCAGGCGTCGGACGGATGCCGCGCGGCAGGCGCTCAAACAGCTGCACCCCCATTTCATGCTCAAGCTGCAAGAGCTGCCGGTTCATTGCCGAAGAGGCAATATTGAGACTTTCCGCCGCCTTGCGGATCGACCCGTAGCGAATGGCAGCATCGAAGTGAATGAGCGATGTCTTTAAAAGTGCCATGAAGCTTGACCCGAGCGCGCGAATTTCTCGCTCACTTAGCGCCAATAAATCTTCTGGTGCAAGAGGCCAGGAGCAGGCTAAATCTGGCTCAAGAATTTCACCCCATAATAAATGGGGTGAATGAGGGCATAGGACAGAACGACAGGCAAAAGAAGGTCCTGGAGAGTTTGTTTCTATGTACTTGCGGATGAGAAACCGAAAAGCGTTTATCAGGACAACGCTTTACAGCATAATTTTACATTCAATCCTAATCCATTGAATGTAAAATTATGCCGCAAACACAAAACCTACAGCGACGCTTTGTCGTCAAGTATGGTGCGGTGGTCGCGATTGAAATGATATTTGCATGGGGGCATGGACGTCATGCAGGCAGGGCCGGAACACATGTTGAAACCGGTTCTGCCTGCATGAATGTCCATACAAGAAACAGGGATTCGCATTCCTTTACGAGACAGAACGTGTTTCAGCAGTCGAATATTGCATGCACAATACCGATGCGCCTGCATCAAACCGACAATCACAATCTTATGTTTATCGCGACCAGATGGGGACATCATGCCATCAACGCCAGCCAGAAAAATGCTCGCATCCAGCAGAGCGACCGAGACAGACCGGCTGCCGGCAAAACCGGCCGTTGAAATTGAAAATGTCTCCATGTCCTTTCCAGGCCGCAAAAATACCGTCGATGCGCTTTCCAATGTCAATATGACCATTCGCAGAAACGAGTTCGTCTCGATCATCGGGCGCAGCGGCTGCGGAAAATCGACGCTTCTGCGTATCATCAGCCATCTGATCCAGCCGACAAGCGGCAATGTGAAGGTTCATGGGCTGTCTCCGAGCGATTACCAGCTGACCAAGAAATTCGGCTTCGTGTTTCAGGACGCCAGCCTGTTTGCGTGGAAAACTGTGCTGGAAAATGTCGAACTGCCACTGGAAATCCTCGGCATGGGCACGAAAAGCGAGCGGCATGAACGGGCGATGGAGCTTTTGCGGCTTGTGCAGCTCGAAGGTTTTCGCGATCATTATCCGGCGCAATTGTCAGGTGGCATGCGCCAGCGTGTGTCGATTGCCCGTGCCCTGTCCTACGAACCAGACATTCTCCTGATGGATGAACCTTTCGGCGCGCTCGACGATTTTACCCGCAGGGAAATGCATGATGAATTGATCCGCATCTGGAAAGCCCGGCGGTTCACGGCCATTTTCGTCACCCATTCCCTGCCTGAAGCCATGTATCTCTCAGACAGAATTGCCGTGATGGCGCCGCGCCCCGGGCGGGTGAAGGCCATGGTGGCGGTAACCGATCCGCGCGACCCCGACGCCCGCAAGAAACCGGATTATCTGCGCCAGATCGAAGACCTGGAGGCTCTGCTCCATGAACACTAACCGCACGACACTTGCAAACTTTGCTGCAGTCTGCACCAGCCGCATGATCGATTATACCCCGGCAGTCTTGCTGTTCTTGGCGGTTCTTGGTCTGTGGCAGCTTTTGGTCAATGCGTTCAATATTCCCCTTTATATCCTGCCCACGCCGACAGTGATCCTCACAACCTTGTGGCACAACAAGGCCGTGCTGCTCATGAACCTGTCCTGGACCATGGCGGCAGCCGGGCTGGGCTTCATCATCGGCAGCGGACTGGCAATTGCCGCCGCCATCCTGTTTCTTTATTCGAAAGCGGCCGAGCGGGCGCTTTTTCCCTGGGCGATCACCCTGAAAGCCATGCCGATCCTGGCGCTTGCGCCGCTGCTGACGATCTGGCTCGGCTTCGGCCTTGCACCGAAGGTGGCCGTTGCTGCCATCGCCTGTTTCTTTCCCATGCTGGTCAATACGGTCAAAGGGCTGAGAACGGTCGATCGGCAAAGCCTGGAATTCATGACCGTTCTGGGCGCCAGCAAGGCCCAGACCTTCCGCCATGTCCGGTTTTTTGCCGCACTGCCATATATGTTTGCGGCGGCAAAGATCAGTTCGAGCATCGCTGTCATCGGCGCGATCGTTGCCGAATTTACCGGCGCCAATCTCGGGATTGGCACGGTCATCGTCACCGCCGGTTATCAGCAGGATGCCGCCATGCTGTTTTCCGCCATCGCCATGTCATCGCTGGCGACCGTTATGATGTTTTATCTCGTCATCATCGCCGAACGCTTCAGTCTGTTCTGGCCTGATGCGCGCATGGAAGCATAGGTCGTGGTTTGAAAATGAGAAACCGCCTTTATCGAAAAGACAAACGACAGCAGTAGAAGAGAATGCCTGCAAATTTTTTCACTCTGCAGGCTGTTCCAACCCTTTACGTCCTTCTTTCAGGAGCCGTTCATGCGCATCAGATCATTGTTCTTTTCGCTCTCCACCTGCCTTGCTGGCCTCATGGCCGCCGGTCCGGCCTTTTGTGCCGATGCGGTTTCCCTTCGCCTGCCCTGGTTCTTGAATGTTCAGTCTGCCGGATATGTCATGGCCAAGGAAAAAGGTTTTTATGACAAGGCCGGTCTTGACGTCACCATCATGCCGGGGGGACCCAATCTGAATTCCACCGCGCTGGTCGCTTCGGGCGCCAACACATTCGGCACCAGCGATGTGGGCCAGATCCTTCTGGGCGATGCCAACGGCATGGATCTCGTCGTGGTCGCCGCCTGCTTCCAGCGCCATCCCGCCGGTGTCATCTCGCTGGCCAAGAGCGGCATTCACTCGCCCGCAGACCTCAAGGGCAAGACGCTCGCCTATACGGAGGGCGGCCCCTGGACGCTGACCAAGGCGATGCTGGCCAAGGCGGGTGTGGATTTGAGCCAGCTCAAGCTGGTCGTCTCACCGTCGATCGAGCTTGTCGCCAACGGATCGGTGGACGCCGAAACCGGTTTTGTCATCAATGAGGCGGTCGCGCTCAACCTCAAGGGCATGAAGACCTCAGCACTCCTGCCATCCGATTATGGCGTGCGCACCTATGCCGAAGCGATCTTCGCCTCCCGTAAGACGCTGGAAACAAAGCCGGATATGGTCAAACGCTTCGTCGCCTCCACCCAGGCCGGCTATGATTATGCCTATGCGCATCAGGACGAAACGGTCAAGGCGATCACGGCGCTGAACCCGCAGCTCGATCCGCGCCAGCAGGCCGCCCAGCTCGCCATGCAGGAAAGCTACATCTATACCGATTACACCCGCAAGCATGGCGCCTGCGCCTTTGAACCAGTCGTTATCAGCGAAACGGCAAAAACCCTTCGGGACTTCGGGGGACTGAGCAAAGAGATCGACGTAGCGAAGACCTATTCCACCGATTTCATCCCGGAGAAAACGCCCTGATGTTTCTTTGACCTCTGGTCAATCGAAGATAATGCCATCCTGACTGTTGTTTTTCCCGGAAAGACACACTTTCCGCGGGACACGTGTTGAGAAAGTGAGCGACAGATTATGACGATCGAACACACACCCATTCATCCTGGCGGTTTGCAGATGCATCTGAAAATCCGCCCCGGCGACGTGTCCCGCTATGTTCTGACACCGGGCGATCCGGGGCGTGTGCCGGTGGTGGGCAGTTCATGGGACAGTTATGAGGAAGTGGCCTATCACCGGGAGTTTCGCACCGCCCGTGGTACGCTGTCCGGCGTGGATATCACTGCCTGCTCTCATGGCGTCGGCGGCCCTTCCACCGATATCGCCCTTGTCGAATTGTCGAATTGCGGCGCCGATACCTTTATCCGCGTCGGCTCCTGCGCTGCCCTGCAGCCCGAAATCGAGCCGGGCGATCTTGTGATCTCCACGGGCGCGCTCAGACTGACCGGAACGGTGGATGCCTATGTCGACAAATCCTATCCAGCCGTGGCCGATCATGAAGTGCTGATGGCGCTGGTCGAGGCTGCCGAGGAGATGGGCGAGCGCTATCATCTCGGTCTTGCCGCAAGCGTTGACAGTTTTTATGCCGGTGAGGTCAATCCCATGCCGGGCGGCTTCCGCCAGTCGAAAATGGATACGGTGCTCGACGATCTGCAACGGGCAAAGGTTGCCAATTTCGAAATGGAAGCGGCGACGATCTTCACGCTGGCCCAGCTTTTCGGCTATCGCGGCGGGATGATCTGCTCGGTCGGGGCCAATCGCATCACCCGCAAGCGCGAGGATTCGGCGGATTCGATCCGGCGCTGCTGTGCGGTGGCAAGCCGTGCTGTCGTCATTCTCGCCGGTTGGGACGCCCGCAAGGCCGCAACCGGCAAGAAGCATTTCTTCCCCTCACTGCTGGCAAAATCATGATGCAAATTTCCGATGACATGGCCATGCGTGCCGGCCTGTCGAAAGTGATCTTCGACACCGATCCGGGTGTCGATGATGCAGCAGCGCTGCTGTTTCTCTCTGCCTGCCCGAATATCCGGCTGGTCGGGATCACCACCGTCTTCGGCAATAGTGATATCGAGACGGTTACCCGCAATGCACTCTATTTGAAAAAGCGGTTTTCCATCGCCGCTCCCGTTGCCAAAGGCGCTGAAGGGCCTCTGGTTGGCCAGGCGGCAGCGGTGCCTGCCCATATTCATGGCCAGAACGGTCTGGGCGATATCGAGCTGGATGAACGCGCGCTGCCCTTGCGCGACGAAAGACCGGCCCACCGGTTCATCATCGATATGGTCAAGGCCAATCCGGGCGAGATAACACTGCTGGCAGTCGGGCGGCTGACCAATCTGGCGCTTGCCCTCAAGGAAGCGCCAGAGATTGCCTCGCTTGTGCGCGAGGTGGTGATCATGGGCGGTGCCTTTTCCATCGACGGCCATAATGGCAATGTCACGCCCGTGGCAGAGGCCAATATCATCGGCGACCCTCATGCCGCCGATGAGGTGTTCAGCGCCGCATGGCCGGTAACGGCCATTGGCCTTGATGTGACCCGCAAGGTGGTTCTTGGGCCTGCCGAGCTTGCCCGGCTCGAAACCCATGGCGGTGCTGCGGGGCGCTTCATCGTCGATAGTTCCCGCGGTTACCGGCTATTCCACAAGCAATTCGGCATAGATGGCTATTGGGTGCATGATTCAACCGCCGCCATATATCTGGCTTCGCCCGGATTGTTCCGCCTGCGCAAAGGGCCGGTACGCGTGGTGACCGAAGGCATCGCCATCGGCCAGACGATCCAGCGCGACTGGTCAAAAATCTATCCGGCCGGGGAATGGGACATGGCTCCCGATCAGAACGTGGCCATCGATGTCGATGCCCGTAGAGCGGTTGATCTGCTGCTTGGCATTCATATGCCCTCGCTGACACCCTCCATGGTATCGGTAAAATAGAGAGGTGTCATTGACAGCAGCACAGGACTCTCACCCTCTTCACAGTGAACAGGGAGAAAATCCTATACGTCATCAACTCTATCCCCCCTGCCATGCACCCCATCCACATTCCTGTTTCAGGATTTGTCTTTCGCAAGCGTGGTGGTGATGGTGCTGGAAACCGGATCGCTTGCCGGAAAGCTGTCTTCCAGCCCCTTTTGCAACTGTGCACCCACGCCGCCCTCACTTGCCCCCTCGCCCGCAGTGGCAGTCATGCGTGCCAGCGCCTCAAGCGCCAGCGCCAGCGCCTGCTGGGCGGGAAGGGCTTCCGTCGTGACGCGCGAGGGATGAACCCTGACATGGATTTCATCGCCTTCGTCGCTGAAAAGCTTGACGAAATGCTCCGTGTCGCCGTTGTTCTCAGTCATCCATTGCATGGTGAGGCTCATAACCGATCCTTCCTGTACGAGAGATGGGCGGTCAAGACGGGATTCACCGGCCATCTCCTGCTTGTTGTTTGACCCGTTTACGGACGAAAAACTGCAATGACGCGGTGACAGAACACGCGTGGGGGTTACCCGTTATGTCAGTCCACCCATCTGGGCACCTCGCCCATTTGTGATTGTCACCCCATCGTAAGGCACCCTTGCCCTGTCTTTGCGACCGATGCACTGTTTCGTGACCCAACGACCGGCTGCGAGAAATTGTTCCTCGCTCACGACGATGCTTCTGGCCGGTGCCTTTGCCGCCATGAAGGCAAAGCCGGACGATGGGGAACAACTGGGCCGATCGACCGTTTAGAAAAGAGAGTTGCGATGTGGGCCATAGTCGTGACAGCGGCCTGTCAAAACATGCCAGCACACATGAGCGCGTCAGGCATAATGCATGTTGTCATAGCGCGTGTTGTAGAGGCTCACCCTTTGATCCGGAGGTTTGAGAGCGTCATGACCCAGAACCATGATTCCGATCCGAAATGGCTTTTTGAAAACCGGCGTCAGGCCGGGGAGGCTCTCGCGCGATCCGTGCAGGATCTTGCGCTGGAGCGACCGATCATCCTTGCCATCCCGCCGGAAAGCGTGACCTTGGCGCAGGCTGTTGCAAAAAGTGTGAAAGCGCCGCTCGATCTGGCCGTCGTGCTGGAATTGCCCGGCCCCATTCCCCCCGCCCATCCGATCGGCCATGTGGTCGGCGGTATCGATCCGCATATCGTCATGGAGGAGACCAATGCGGAAGACCAGTTCATTCCGCCGGGCTATGTCGATGAGGAACGGCGGCGGCTGGTAAGCGAAGCAGAGCGCCGCCATCACGCCTATACCGGCAACCGCAATCCGCTCAAGCTGCAGGATCGCCATGTGGTGCTGGTCTGCGATGTCGATCTGCCTGAACGAAGACTGAAAGCGGCACTGGCTGCACTTGCCAAAATCCCGCTGGCCAGTCTGAGGCTCGCTTTTCCGGCCATGTCCATCGCCATGCGCGACAGCCTGCCCGATCACGTGCGGCAGGTGCTCTGCCTGCATGTTGCCCAAAATCTGCCAGCCACCATTTATCGCCAGGCCGAGGCGATTTCGGACGAGCATGTTCCTGCACTGGTCGGCGAGACGCAGACGGATTGAGCCTTACACCGCCATGCACCCAATAGGATGCATGGCGGTGTAACCCTTTGTTTCGACGTAATTCCAGACGCAAAACCGTTCCGCGCATTTGCTTCTCGGCGACCTTGGCGAAGGACACGAGAGCGCTTCACTGTTTCACGGAAACGCTGAAATGCGCTGAGACACAGCCCTTTTATGACCCTTTTCCGCAATTTCCGGCTCGGCCATCTTGCCTCCGAACACTGAAGATGAAAATTAATGTCCCTGCACACTTCAATTCAGGGCTGCATTAATGCTGACATCCGATGATCTCGCCTTCTTTTCGGTGCTTGCCGGGTCCCGATCCCTGGCCGAGAGCGCGCGCAAGCTCAACGTGACGCCGCCAGCCGTGACGCAGCGTCTGCGCGCGCTTGAAGAGAAAGTGGGGGTCAGGCTCATCGACCGAACCGGCAAAAACCTGTTCCTCACCGAAGAGGGCTCGCTCGTCCTCTCGCACAGCGTTCTGGTCAGCAATGTCATCGATCAGCTGACGGAAGCACTTGCCGACCGCAGGGGTGTCGTGCGGGGGCATTTGAGGATTGCGGCGCCGCACGGATTTGGTCGGCAATATGTCGCCCCCGTCGTGGAGGCGTTTGCACGCGAGTATCAAAGCGCGCTCACCACGCTTGAACTGTCCGATCACCCTTCAGCGCTGCTCATGGACAGCTTCGAGGTGATCATTCACATCGGCGCGCGGGGACATCTCGACCAGGTGGTCACGACACTGGCGCCGAACCGGCGCATTCTCTGCGCCAGTCCGCATTATCTTGCGTCAGCTGCGCCTATTTCTGCGCCGGCAAACCTCGTCGGGCACCGTTGCCTCGCTGTCCGCGAGAACGACGAGGACGTGACGCTCTGGCGTTTCACAGGGCCTCGACAGGAGACTGCAACGGTGCGCATCAATCCGGTCATGTCGAGCAATGACGGGTCGGTCATACGGGACTGGGCTCTGGCAGGCCAGGGCGTGATGCTGCGCTCGGAATGGAGCGTGGCCGAAGACCTCGCCGCTGGCCGCTTGCAGGAAGTCTTGCCTGACTGGCAGCTTCCCTCAGCCGACATCGTCGCCATGCTGGGTTCGAGACACGGGCGAAGCGCCCGCTCCACCGCCTTCCTCAAGCTCCTGCGTCAGTCGCTCAAGCCGCCGCCATGGCGAAGCGGCGGCCTCAGCTCCGATGGTCAGTAACCGAGGATCGACTTCGTCTCCAGATATTCCTCAAGTCCATGGACGCCATATTCGCGGCCATTGCCCGACTGTTTGTAGCCGCCGAATGCCGCAGCACCGTTCCAGGCCGGATAGTTGATATGAACCTGACCGGCACGAATGCGGCCCGCCACCCGCCTTGCCCGCTCGATATCGCCCGATTGCACGTGCGAGCCGAGCCCGTAGACCGTATCGTTGGCGATGGCGATCGCCTCTTCCTCGTCCCTGTAGGGCATGATCACCAAAACGGGGCCAAAGATTTCCTCGCGCGCGATGCGCATGTCAGTCGTCACCTCGGAAAACACCGTTGGCTGGGCAAAGAGGCCGCTCTCCAGCCCGGCGGGCCTGCCGAGGCCACCAACAACCAGCTTGGCTCCGCCATCGATACCGGCGCGGATCATGGTCTGCACCCGATCGAACTGGGCGCGGTTGGCGATTGGCCCCATCGTGGTCGCGGCGTCGAGCGGATCGCCCACCACCATGGCATTGACGGCCTTGCGCGCCAGCGCCTCCACCTCGGCAAGTCGATGCGATGGCACCAGCATGCGTGTCGGCGCACTGCAGGACTGACCGGCATTGCGCATGCCCGCCAGCACGCCTTTGGGAACGGCAACATCGAAATCGGCATCGTCGAGCAATATGTTCGGCGATTTGCCGCCAAGCTCCTGAACCACCCGTTTGATGGTGGGCGCCGCAGCTTGCGCGACCAGCACGCCCGCGCGTGTCGAGCCGGTGATGGAAATCATATCGACATCCGCATGGCTGGACAGGGCCGCGCCTACGGCCTCGCCTGTGCCGTTGACCAGATTGAACACACCGGGCGGTGTGCCGGCATCATGCATCAGCTCGGCAAACAGAAGCGCACTGTAGGGCGACAGTTCGCTGGGCTTCAGGACGATCGTGCAGCCAGCAGCAATCGCCGGCGCCACCTTGGCGGTGATCTGATAAAGCGGCCAGTTCCAGGGCGTGATGAGGGCACAGACACCAATGGCCTCTTTCGCCGTCGCAAGACCTCCCTCCACCGACAGGAACGGGTATTTTTCAAGCGTCTCGATTTGCACACGGATGTGTTCGGCGGCAAAGAAGACCTGCGACGACCGCGCAAAGCTGATCGGCGTTCCCATTTCGCTCACCATGGCCTGGGCAAAAAGCTCGGCGCGCTCCATGACGAGCGCATGCATTCTTTTCAGGAGCGCCACCCGCGTTGGAACCGGCGAGCCGGAAAACCCCGGAAAGGCCTTGCGCGCGGCAGCCACGGCAAGGTCAACGTGACGGGAACTGCCTGCAGCCACATGACCGGTGATGCGTTCTGAGGCCGGATCGACGACCGGCAGCAGGTTCACATCGTCAAAGGCCTGCCACTCGCCGTTGATGTAAAACTGGTTGTCTCGTTGCATCGCTTCAGCCTTCTCCTTGGTCCTGCGCCCCGTATTGCCTGCGCTTCGCACAGGATGACCGAAAGGGAAAGAGATAGACAATCGATCTCGCCTGAATGCCCGGTTAAGGCTGAGCTTAACAACAACGGCCTGTCGATGCAGGTCCACCTGCCGCTTCGGCATGATCCGCAAACTGTCTGGCTGGACAGGGCGCAGCACATTGGCGCATACATCTCGTCCCTTGCAAAATCCGCAAGCCGCTTGGCCAAGCCGCTTGGCAATGCTGGCGCAGTGTCATGCTCATCCTCTGGAGACGACGAAAGCCGGGAGACAGTTCACAATATCGTGAACGCAATCAGGTCTCCTTCCCGGATTATTTCCCGCCCAGCGGTGTTGAACAGTTTGTCGACGTCGGAATGAGCCGGCCTCGTCCAACTGTTCTGGAGAGCATTATGATCAACAAACACATCCTGGTCGCCTCAAGCCTCGCCCTGGCCAGCCTTCTTCCTTTTTCCACAGCTGCCATCGCGGCAAGCGGCGGAGGCAGCAGCAGTGATGGTGCCAAAACGCCTTCCTGCAACAGTGGTACCGTATGGAACGAAAAGACACAAAAGTGCGAGCGTCAGACTGCGAGCAAAATGGATGACAAGTCGCTCTATACTGAAGGGCGCGATCTTGCACTCGCTGGTCGCTACCAGCAGGCGCTGACAACCCTTGGCGCCGTTCACAGCCCGGACTCGATGACCTACACGATGATAGGCTATTCATGGCGCAAAATGGGCAACTACGACAAGGCTCAGGCCTTTTACGCCAAAGCGCTCGCGGCTGATCCGAACAATGTCAACACGCATGAATATCTCGGCGAAGCCTATGCGGAGCAGCATATGACCAACCTCGCCAAGGCTGAGCTGGAGAAGGTCAGGAGTCTCGCCGGCCCCAACAGCGAGCAGTATCGGGATCTCGCCGACGTTATCAAAGGCACTGTCAGCAAGAGCTGAAGAGGGTGACGCGAGACGATCGCCTGGAGCGTTTCAGAATATCACAGAAACGCTCTAACTCTCTGTTTTTATGCATTTCCGGACGGAAAAAATGGGAACCTGTTTTCGGAAAAATCCGATGCTCTAAACACGCCGCCGCGGGCGATGATCCGTCCGCGACCCGCTCTGACGTGTGAAACAGCCCTGTTACCTTTGGAGACACGCCATGAATACACAACAACTTGAAGCGTCTGGACTTTTCATCGTCCGATTGCTGATCGCGGCCGTCTTTGTCCATGATGCAACCCTGCTCGCCCGTTTCCCGGACGCGAATGCAGCGTTCATGGCACAACACGGTGTTCCGTTCCTCCTGCTTTATCCAACGGCCGCTTTCCAGTTTGCAGGCGGACTGATGATTATTGTGGGACTGGCCGTCCGGCCATTGGCGCTTGCCTTTTCCGGTTTCTGCCTGCTTACGGCTGCAATCTTTCATCACGACTTCATGCAAGCGTCCGAGCAGATCGCTTTTGGCAAGGATCTCGGTCTCGCCGCTGGCTATCTTTGCCTTTTTATCCACGGACCTGGAGGGGTTTCGATCGACGCCGTTTTAAAGAGGGGCCGCAATCGTGCACTTCAGGTATGACAAGGGAATTTTCATCGGTTTCGGGAATGATCGCCGCCAGTTACAGCATGTTGCGGCTTATCAGCCGCATGCTACGTGCTTTAACAGGCTGCTGAAAAAGTCAGGTTCAGAGGGTATCAGCTTGGATAGGAAGGACTGTTTGCTGCCATGTCACGCTTCCTGAATGATGTCGAAGCATGTGTGCCCGCCTTGCGCCGGTATGCGCAGGCGCTCACGCGTGATCGCGACATGGCGGACGATCTTGTTCAGGATTGCCTGGAACGGGCAATCCGCAAGAGGGCGCTTTGGAGGCCGATCATCGGAGCCGTCAGGCCATGGCTCTTCCGCATGCTCCTCAATATCTATCGCAACGACATAAGGCAACGTCGGCATAAGCCCGCATTTGTCCCTATGGACAACAGTGTTATCCTTGAGCCCCATCATCAAGGGGAGCAATATGCCCGGCTGGCGCTGGCGGAGACGGCAGAGGCGATCGACCGGCTTCCAGATGAACAGCGCGAGGCGCTGCTTCTGGTCGTGCTCGAAGGTGTCAGCTATGAAGAGGCGGCGAAAATATTGGATGTACCGATTGGTACTCTGATGTCTCGTCTTGGCCGTGCACGCGCATCGCTGCGCATACTGACCGATAACCCGGCGCCTCGTTTAAGGACGGTAAAATGAAGAACGAGTCGAAAAGCATCAGCGACACCGATCTTTTGGCTTACGTTGACGGCCAGCTCGATGAGCGTCGTGCCGCGGAGGTTGAAGCCTGTCTGGCGATGCGCCCGCAGGACGCTGAAACAGTGGCAGATTGGCGCAAGCAGAATGAGGCCATCCGTGAGCTTTATCAGCATGGTCATGACGCGCCATTGCCCGATCGCCTCGATGTCCGAAGAATTTCCGCCGAGGCCGCCAGAAAGACAGCCGATTGGCAGCGGCTGGCAGCGGCTGCAATCCTCTGCCTTTTCATTGGCAGTGGCATCGGCTGGTACGGGCACTCGTTTTCAAGACCCGGCCAGCTCGCAGAGCCCCAGTTCGTGAGTGAGGCCGTAGACGCTCACGCTCTTTATGCAAGTGAGGTCGTCCACGCGGTCGAAGTCCGCGCCGACAAAAAGGCCGATCTTGCGGCATGGCTGTCGCGGCGTCTTGACCGGTCGATCGACATTCCTGATCTCAGCAGCAAGGGCTATAGCCTCGTCGGCGGTCGGTTGCTTCCGGCAGGCGCCGAACCGGCCGCTCAGCTGATGTACGAAGACCAGAGTGGGCGGCGTATTACGCTCTATATCGTGCCGCATCCTCAGGGGCAGGAAACGGCATTTCGCTATGCCGAACAAGATCACCTGAAGGCTCTCTACTGGCGCGCGGAGCAAATCAGTTGCGTGCTGGTTGGCGAACTGCCGCGAGAAGACCTGAACAGCATCGCACTCGACATCTACCATCAGATCACATGATGTCAGCGCATCGGCCGAAATGTGGGAACCGGTTTTCGCAAAAATCCGCTGCTCTAAAGAATATCCCGTTTCATTGTCCTCAATGAAACGGGAACCTCAATGCTAAAAACAAAGGCTGAAAGCCGGTTGACTGCGGCTGATATCCGTTCAATCGCGTTTCATCATCCCCCAGTCTTTCATTTCATGACAGCATAAAATTCTGCCTCTTGTCGCAAACATCGCTAGCCTGGAGTGGTCTTTTCCGCTTCAATCCGTGAAAAGCGAAATGGCGCAGAAGATTTCGATACTGTACGGGATACCAGAATTTTCTGCCGCCAAGTCAGGAACTGCGGTTCCGTATGCGTGTCACAATCGCCTAATCTCTGCTGAATACATGGAGATTGCGATGCCTGCGCCGTTGACCCTTATCGAGACCCCTTCGAACCCGCCACAAGAGGCCGACGTCGTCGTGATCGGCGGTGGCATTGTCGGTGTTTTCACCGCCTATTTCCTGACTCAGCGCGGTCTGAAGACCGTCCTGGTCGAGAAAGGCCGTATCGGCGCCGAGCAGTCAAGCCGTAACTGGGGCTGGTGCCGCCAGCAAAACCGCGACGCTCGCGAACTTCCCCTCGCGACCAAGAGCCTCGACCTTTGGGAGCGCTTCATCGCCGAAACCGGCGAAGATATCGGTTTTCGCCGTTGCGGCCTCCTCTATCTCAGCAACAACGAGGCCGAAATTGCCGGCTGGGCACGCTGGCGCGACTTTGCAAAGACGGTCGGTGTGACAACGCATATGTTGTCAGCAGCAGAAGCTGCGGAAAGAGGCCAGGCAACAGGCCGCTCCTGGAAAGGTGGCGTCTTTTCACCAACCGACGGCATAGCCGATCCATCCAAGGCTGCGCCGTCCGTAGCGCGTGCGATCATGAAACTTGGCGGCAGCGTCATCCAGAACTGCGCGGCGCGCGGTGTCGAAACAGAAGGTGGCCGACTGAGCGCTGTCGTTACCGAACGCGGCACGATCCGCACGAAAATCGCGGTCCTGTCTGGCGGCGCCTGGGCCTCTTCTTTCTGCCGGCAGATGGGCATCCGTTTCCCACAAGCGTCCATTCGGTCTTCTATTGTCGCCGTCTCAAGCGCAGCGGGCATTCCGCCAGCGCTGCACACGAAGGACATTTCGATCACGAGCCGAAGCAATGGCGATTACACGCTCGCGATCAGCGGTCGCGCCCGCGTTGACCTAACCCCCCAGCAGGTGCGATTCCTGCCGCAATTCCTGCCTATGTTCGCCAAGCGCTGGCAGATCCTGTCCCCCGGCGGTTTCGAAGGCATCAGAAGCGGGCATGAAACTGTGTCCCGCTGGCGGCTCGACCGTCCCACACCCATGGAGCGCATGCGCATTCTTGACCCGAAACCGGATCAAGGAACGCTTCGTCTCATTCATCATCGCGCCCTGGACCTTCTGCCAGCGTTGAAGTCCACGAAAATCACGGGCACCTGGGCCGGTTATATCGACTCCACGCCGGATGGTGTGCCCGGTATAGGCGAAATCGAGAGCCTGCCCGGTTTCATCCTCGCTGCCGGCTTCTCCGGCCACGGCTTTGGCATCGGGCCCGGCGCTGGCCATCTGATTGCGGATATTGCATCAGGCGCCGAACCTATCGTCGATCCGAAGCCCTACCATCCGTCCCGCTTCGAGAAATCAGCCTGGGGGAAGGTCTCCGATTTCTAAAGCACGTTGCGGCTTATCAGCCTCATGCAACGTGCTTTAAGCCTTTGTTTTGTCGCAAGAAAAGTGTGAAACGGTTTTCCGTCCGGAAATGCGGAACAACAAAGGGTGAGAGCATTTCAATGTTTCCGTGAAACAGTGAAATGCTCTAGGGTCCGGGATGAGTGAACGCGGCGCAGGTTTTCGGCCAGAGCATTAATGTAAGAGTAAACCTGATATTCAGCATTCATTAATTGCAGCCTTTATGGGTTATCGGCAAGCTGGGGCAAACGGGAACTCTTACAATGGATGCCAGTATGCTTGATATGCGGACAGACCCCAGTTGCGCCAATACTCTCGAAACTCTGGAAACGCCTTGCCTTGTGCTGGATGCGGATCGGATGGAGAACAATATCACGCGGCTGCGGACGCATCTTGATGCTCTGGGCGTTTCGCTGCGCCCGCATCTGAAGACGGCCAAGTCGGTCGAGGTCGCACGCAAGGTCATGACTACGCCGGCAGGCCCTGCAACCGTATCGACCTTGAAGGAGGCCGAGCAGTTTGCAGCGGCAGGCGTTCGCGACATGATCTATGCGGTCGGCATCGCCCCGGAAAAGCTCGCCCGTGTCGCAGAAATGCGGGCACGCGGCATCGATCTGATGGTCGTTGCCGACAATGTCGAGCAGGCTGAGGCGATTGCCGCCGCATCGAAAGCGGCGGGTTCGCCCATTCCGGCGCTCATCGAAATCGATTGTGACGGCCATCGCTCCGGCGTTCCGCCGCATGACCATACCCGGCTGCTTCAGATCGGCGAGGTGCTGGCTGCAGGTGCGCAGTTGCGCGGCGTGATGACCCATGCCGGCGACAGCTATCGCGGTGGCGGCCCTGAGGCGCAAGCGCGCTTTGCCGAGGCAGAACGCAAGGCTGTTGTGGATTGCGCCGAGGTATTACGCGCCGCTGGCCTGCCCTGCCCTATCGTCAGCGTGGGTTCGACGCCAACCGCCCATCACGCGAAGGACTTGACGGGCGTTACCGAGGTCCGCGCCGGGGTCTTCGTCTTCTTCGATCTGGTTATGGCCGGGATCGGCATCTGCCAGGTGGACGATATTGCGCTCAGCATTCTCGCCACCGTTATAGGCCACCAGCGCGAGAAAGGCTGGATCATCACCGATGGTGGCTGGATGTCACTGTCGCGGGACCGGGGCACGAGCAAACAGCCCATCGACATGGGCTTTGGTCTGGTCTGTGACGTGAACGGCAAGGTTTTCAACGATGTTATCGTTGCCGATGTAAGCCAGGAGCACGGGATCATCGCCGTCCGGCCCGGATCGAACGGTCAACTGCCCGAGCTTGCCGTCGGAGACCGGGTTCGCATCCTGCCCAACCACGCCTGCGCAACCGCTGCACAGCATAGTGCCTATCATGTGGTACGCGCAGCTTCGCATGATGTTGAAGCCGTCTGGCCCCGTTTTGGAGGCTGGTGATGACGAAGGCCCTGGACATCAGCACGCACGAAGCGCCGCGCCCGGCCGGACATTATGTCCAGGCAAAGCGCGCCGGAGATCATCTCTACATATCAGGCCAGTTGCCAATCCGTGCCGACGGTGAGCCCCTGCCAGACGACAGTTTCGAGACGCAGGCAGCTCAGGCGATCGACAACATGCTGGCCATCCTTCAGGCTGGCGGCGGCCATCCGGTCGATCTCGTTCGCGTGACAGCCTATATCGTCGGGGTCGGCAATTGGCCGCGTTTCAACACGGTCTATGCCGAAAAACTGGGTGAGGCGCGTCCCGCCCGCACGGTCGTTCCTGTCCCTGAACTGCATTATGGCTATCTCGTCGAGATCGACGCGATAGCCATTATCGGTCAGTAATTCCCGCAGCCTCGGTGGGTGTGTGTGCTTGGAACCGCGATGGCAGTGAGCGCTGAAGGCAAACTTTCTGCGAAAGTTGCGCTTTCAATCGCAAGATTCTGCCTTCAGCGGTGGCAAATGCGGCGATAAATAACGGTCCAAGTTGGGCATATTGATCGCACAAGCAGTCCCTACTGCATAATTCCTTAAATCGGGTGAGATTTAAGGGGAAAATTATGCAGCAGATTTCAAGTGTTACAGCGTCCTTTGTGCGCCATATTTGGCGCACGGCGCTGTAGGGCCTGCGGTGAACCGCAAGAACCGAGGTCAACCATGCAAACGCTTCTGCTCAGCAAGGATCAGGTGAAGGGCCTCATTGGCATAGATCAGGTTATCGATGCCGTGGAAGATGCCTACAGGGCCTTCAGCAGCAGGCAGGTCGAACAACCCGACTATATCGGCATCCGCCTGCCTGGAGGGCGCGGCGAAATCGATTTCAAGCTGAGTTATCACAGCCAGGCCGAGATGATTTCGATGAAGGCGCATTCCGGCGGTTTCATCGACAATCCGCAGATGCATGGCGTGCCCAACAGCATGGGAACCATTCTCCTTTTCGATGCCAGAAACGGCGCGCTCGTCTGCATCATGGATGGAAGTCTGATCACGGGCCTGCGAACCGGTGCCGCCGGCGCGGTTTCAGTCAAGGCACTTGCTCGAAAAAACGCGCGCATAATCGCCTCTATCGGAACTGGGCATCAGGCAAGAATGCAGATCCGGGCCATCCGCGAAGTCATGCAGATCGACGAAATCCATGCCTGGAGCCGGACGCCGGAGACCTTGTCGGCATACCGTCACGACATCGAACGTGAATTCCAGATACCGGTCACAACCGCAGTCTGCGCGCGGGACGCAGTCGAAAAGGCTGATATCGTGATTACCACGACACGCGGCAAGGGTAAGCTGGTCGAGGCAAACTGGGTCAAACCCGGCACACACATCATCGCCATTGGAGCGGACGCTCGCGGCAAGCAGGAGCTTGACCCCGAACTGTTCAGAAACGCGACGATTGTGGTCGATTCCCTTCCTCAATGCACGCAGAAGGGGGAGACCTTTCACCCCCTGGCCGACAATATCATCAAGGTCGACGATATTCACGCCGAGATCGGGGAAATCCTGCTCGGCATCAAACCCGGTCGAACGAGCGATACAGAGATCACCATCTTCGACTCCACCGGCATGGCGATCCAGGACAACACCACCGCTGGATCGATCTACCGGAATGCGCTTGCCAACGCTGTTGGCTCATTCTTCTCCTTCACCGAGTGACAACCATGCGCAATTTTCCAACACTTCAGGACATCCACGACGCACGCGCCCGCCTCAAGCCACATATCCGGCATACACCGCTGCTGCGCGCGGAGAAGATCGAAAAAACTGTCGGCTGCGAACTCTACCTTAAGCCGGAAACCCTGCAAATCACTGGCGCGTTCAAGATTCGCGGCGCGCTCAACAAAGCCTTGTCGCTTTCTCGAGCCGATATTGCAAACGGCATCATCGCGACCTCCTCAGGCAATCATGCGCAGGGGCTGGCTTATGCCGCCAGAATGCTGGGTGTGAAGGCGATCCTGGTATTGCCCGTCACCTCGCCGAAGATCAAGATCGAGAACACGAAGGCGCTGGGCGCTGAGGTCATTCTCTTCGACGGAGACACGGCGGCCCGGTGGAAACGGGTCTACGAGATTGCCGCCGAAAACAACTACGTGCCGATTCACGCCTTCGAAGATCCGATCGTCATGGCCGGACAGGGAACAATCGGCTGCGAAATTCTCGAAGATCTTGCGGAGGTGGATACCGTGATCGTTCCCGTGGGTGGGGGCGGGCTGATTTCGGGTGTTGCCACGGCCATCAAGGAAACCAAGCCGTCCGTGCGCGTCATTGGCGCCGAGCCGGCACTGACGCCGAAATATTACCACAGCCGGATCAACAAAGAGCGAACCACGCTTCCGCTGCTGGACACGATCGCGGATGGCCTGCGGATCAGCGTTCCGGGCCAGAACCCCTTTCCCATCATCGAGAAATATGTCGACGAAATCATTCTGGTGGAAGACCGGCATATTGTCGAGGGCATGCGCGCGCTGGCAAAGGATGCCAAGCTGATCGCCGAACCGGCAGCCGCCATCACGGTTGGCGCGCTGCTGGCAGGCTCGATCTCTCTGAAGCCAAGCGAAAAGGTCTGCGCTGTTCTATCGGGCGGGAACTGGGACTTGAGCGATCTGGCCGGGATCTATGCCGAGGGCTGAACAGCCGAACGGTCCCGTGACGCGGACCGTCATCGGCATGGCGTGGATTGCGCCCTCATCGCCAGGCTGCAAACTCGGCGTCCCTTACCTTTTCCAATGGAGCGCTTTTAAACCATGTCCAGGAAGAGTGTGAACGGTTTTCCTGGACATGCTCTTAGGGTCAAAACTCAATCAGGATGGTTGTTCTGCAAGGCGTATTTTGTGTCTGAGTAGAAGGAAAGGTGCAGGAAATGCTCCCCATGTTCAAACCTTTCCGACGCCCGCAGGCACAAAATACGCCTTGCCCGACGGGTAGAACGGGAGGGGCCGCCTGATTGCGAACAATGCTCGACAAGGCCAACCGGCCTTGTCTTGCGCTTGTTCGCTGCCATACAATCCCATCCCGTTCAACAGAACACCCATCCTGATTGAGTTTTGACCCTAGGGCACATGGTCTTTAGACGAACCAATCATCCCGTATGTTTATCGGAAAACCAGAGTGCCGGGTTTGGCAAAACCGAGATTCTGGAACATGCGACATGCGTAATCGATATGGATGTTGAAGTCACCTTCGAGAAGCAATTGCTTCAGAATGCCTTGTTCCGAGCTTGGTGCCTCCGGGTGTCCAGGCCGTGTCGATGAGGTGTGAAATATGCGTTTGGCCGTCTCCACATGCGCAATCCAGAGGCCGCCATTGAGGTAACGGTAATCACTGGCAGACGCTCCGGCCAGAGTGTCTTCATGACGTTTGAACTCGCGGATCGGTGGCCAGTTCATACGGTCGCCACCGAAAATGAAAGCATCTGCGGGAAAGTGGGCGATGAGGTCGTCCACAAGCCGTTCCGGGTCGCCAACAATGATCGCGTCACGGCTATCGGCATAGAGAACATAAGGGGTCGTGACTTGATCGAGAAGATCGAGAATGACCTGTGGTTTGTCGCGTGCATTGTCCCAAGGCTCCCGGCCTTCTCCCCCACGTAACACCGCAAGGTCAAGATGGTCGCAGCTTCTTTCAAACAGGCCCATGGCCGGGTGGCCGTTATTGCAGGTGATCAGCGTGACCCGTTCGGGCGCAGGCAGGCTCGCGCGCGGTTGCCTGCCATACCATGCGGTAAACTCATCCCAGGCCGGCTTGTTCGGATGATGGCCATGGCCATGAATAACCAAGGGCCTCGTGCCGAATTGCATATTGAAAGGCGCGGTGGGAAACGGCCCTGCCTGAGGGGCCGTTTCTGTTGCAGCCTTGGCCAGGCTTGGCTTCATCAGGCTTCTCCGCTCCAGCGATTGCACATCCGCACCAGGATCTTGCGTTTACCGCCAGCAACGCTTTCCCGGCGACCATGCAATATCCGGCGGTTATCCAGCACAACAAAATCACCGGATTGCCAGTCGATATTCTTGGTTTCCTCTTCGCTTGCCCGGGCAATGTCGCTGAGGATTTCGCGCGGCAGCGGTTGATCGTCTTCCGATCGGACCACGAAGGGCCATTCCGGCACGTCTACCCCAAGCGACTGCTTGGCATAGCCCGAGTGGAATGCATCTTCACCCGCCTGAACAAAGAGGATGTTGTTGATAAAATAGCGTTCGCCTTTCGGCCCGATCCGGATGGCATCGGTGACATAGCTGACATCCACGGTGCCACTGGACCGCTGTGTCATGGTCAAGCCCTGCTCTGCGCAAAAGGCTTTGGCTTCGTCAAAGTCCTCCGTCAAAAAGGTTTTGCGCCAATCATCGGGTCCGAGAACCCTCTTGTAAAGAATGCGGTTGTCAGCGAAAAACTTGCGCGTGGCATCTGAGAGGCGTTCTTCCACGGCGCGGGCGGGCGCAACAGTGGTCTGGCCACCATTTTGCGGCGGCTCATCGCAGTAGAACCACAGCAATTCCGGCGGGCTCGGCAGATATTGCATCTCGCCGTGCAGCGGGATACCGAAGCCCTGCCCGGCACCCGTCACGCTCAGCACCGTGTTGTCGCCCCCAATGGCATCACGATCAAGCGGACCAAAGCGCAAACCACCGCCACGATAGTCGGAAAAGCTGCTGGCAAGCCGTTGTGAAAAAGCCTTGAAGGTTTCGAGCCCTCCCTTTGCACCGCGAAACAGCAGCGCTCCATGTTCATCGATCAGGGCATTCAGATGCGCTGGCTCCATGCCGGAGATGACCTCATCTGTCGCCGTGATAACGGTCAGACCATTTTCGTGAATGAAAACCGGTTTATTCATGCCTGTTATCCTTCTATTGGAAAATTATTTGGTAAATCAGTTCAAGGCGTAACTGGTTTGCGGGTTGAAATAGGCCTTTTCATCCACTTCGCCGACGCGCCAGTCACCCTTGCCCATGATCAGTTCCGGTGACGGGGCGTTGGAGAGGGCCGTTTCTGCCACGGCGGTGCCTTTCTCCACAGTGATCGGTACAATCCCGCGGGCAAGGAATTGCTTGTTGACGGCGGGATTTGCCATGCCGGCCCCGGTCCATGGACCCCAGTTGTAGGCAACCACAGACAGATCGGGATAGGTACTTTTCAGTTGCAGGGCCAGGCGGGTGAGAACTTCGTTGGCGGCGGCATAATCGGACTGTCCGGAATTGCCGAAGCGGCCTGCAATCGAGCTGAAGAAGGCAAGCGCCTTGAGCGTATCCAGATCGAGCGCTGCGATCAGATTGACGGCACCAATGACTTTGGTATCGAAGACGCGATCGAAAGAGTCGTCCTTCTTGTCACCGAAATAGCTGTCTTCGATCACGCCTGCACCGTGGATGGCGACATCGATACGGCCATATCGGGTCTTGATGGCGCCAATGGCAGCCGCCATGGCGGCACCATCCCGGACATCGACAGAGTCATAATCCACCATGATACCGCCCTGGCGCAGGCCGTCCAGCATGGCGCCAAGCTCCAGCCGCCGGCGAATGGAGGCGGTTTCGGCATTGATCTCCGCCGGGCTTGCCTTGCGGGCACGGCCTCGCTCAATCATGAGCTTGCGCAGGCTCGTTTCATCCTTGCAGGCAAGGATGTCCTCATCCGTGATCCTTTCAAAGGCTGTGCGTCCCAAGAGAACGATACGATGGCCCGGGCGAGCAATGCGACGTATCAGGGCAGCGGTAATTCCCAGGCCCCCGCCCGTGGCAACGATGACCGCATCGTTCGGCAGGCTGAGGCTCTCATCCTCCATCGGTGCATCCACCACATCGAAGACGATACGCTGGCCGCCGGGATAGCCGATTTCCTGCCGTCCGCCCCATGTCAGATATTCATCGACCAATTGCAGGGCGAGGTCGCCGGGCTCCATTTGCGGATCCAGATCCACGGCTTTCAGCATCAGTTCCGGCTTTTCCTGAGACAGTGATTTCAACAGGCCCTGATGCGAACCTCCGAGCGCGGATCCATGCTCCGAGCGGTCAAGATCACGGGCAAAATGGCCGCCGAATGTTGAAACGGCAATCACCCGACCCGCAGTGCCCTGAACAGGCTGGGAAAGATCATCAAGGCTTGAGTGTATAAGCGTCTGAAGGCTTTTCGCTTCGATCTGGGCGCGCTTTTTCCAGGTTGCGCCGTCCCAATCCAGAGGATCGATATTGGCTGCGGAAAGATGCATGATACCACGCACAGCGCCATATTTTTCCCTCGCCTTTGCCACAGCTGCTTTCGTTGCGGCCCTGTCTGCCAGAATGGCCACCGGAATGACAACAACCGAAGCACCGCGGGCTTTCATGCCATTGGCCACATATTCTGTCAGCTCAGGATCACCCTGGGCAACAATGTGGAGACCGGCCAGCCAATCCTTTTCAGCCAGCGAAATATCCGAAGGGCAAGCCTGCATGACATAGCAGGGGCATGGGGTTGCATCGGTCATTTCACTCGGGTCAGCCGGCATTTCGTCACGGCGCGGATGGGGCAGAACATGGAGGTGTCCGGCCTGGTCTATCTCATTTGTCCGACTTGCTGGTTGAGGTGCTGTTACCGGCGCAGTGACCACGGGCGGCACTGTTGGCACAGGCGCTGCGGCAGCGGGACTGGCCAGAGCCGACGTTGCGGCCAGAGCACTGCCGCCCAGAATGTCCGCCAGCACGCTGGTCCAGCCTCGCAAGGTGCGCAAGCGGGTAATATCTGCGGCGGCCTCCTGCAGTTTCGCGCCAGCTTGTCCTTCCAGCTTGCGGTCAAGCTTTTCAAGAAGTTCAAGCCGTTTGATCGAGTCGATGCCAAGCTCGGCCTCGATATCCTGTTCGAGATTCAGCATATCGGCCGGATAGCCTGAGACATCCACGGCGGTCTCTATCACAAGATTGAGAATGGTCTCTGCCGACACTCCCATCGCCGATGCCACCGTGGCCGGTACAGGCGCATGAGTGGTCGTAGCAGGGTCACTCATGCTCAACATGTCTGACAAGACGGTAATCCAGCCTTGCAGGGTCCGCAGCCGGGTAATATCGGCCACGGCGTCCTGCAATTTCGCCCCTGCCTTGCCTTCCAGCTTTCGATCCAGCTTTTCCAGAAGCTCCAGCCGCTTGATCGAGTCAATGCCCAGCTCGGCCTCGATATCCTGTTCGAGATCCAGCATGTCGGCGGGATATCCGGTGACATCCACGGCAGTCTCGATCACCAGTTTGAGAACGGCCTCCGCAGACAGGCCGATCGAGTCTCTTACCGAAGCAGCCACCACAGATGCCGGGCTGGCATGCTCCACTGTGGAACCGCTCAAAAGCTCCCCAAGCACGCTGATCCAGCCTTGCAGGGTGCGCAGCCGGGTAATATCGGCCACGGCGTCCTGCAATTTCGCGCCTGCCTTGCCTTCCAGCTTGCGATCCAGCTTTTCCAGAAGCTCCAGCCGTTTGATCGAATCAATCCCCAGCTCGGCCTCGATGTCCTGATCAAGCGCCAGCATATCGGCAGGGTAGCCTGTCACCTCAACAGCCGTCTCAATAACCAGCTCATGAATGGCGGGGAGAGAAAAGCCTGTCGTGACAGGGAGGATTGGAGCAACAGGTGCCTGCCTCAGCCCGGCCCCCTGCGCTTGCCCCTGTGCTTGCACCTGTACTTGCCCATGCGCTTGCCCGTGCGCCGACGGTGCTTGCAGTGGCGGCGCACTGACAGGAGGCTGCGTGGCAACGGCAGGAGCCTCGGCCATGTCGACAACGGTTTGACGTACCGTCTCCACCGGCGCCGGGAAAGCACTGTCGCTGGAGCCACCGATCAGCAGGCGCATGACCTTTTCCTGTTCGTCAAGAAAGTGGCGCATGGTCTTCTGATATTCAGCATACGCCATCAGCACGCCATTCGATGACGCAAAACCCTGAACCGGGGTCGTATCCTGCGCAATCACAGGGCTTCTTTGGGAGGCAAGGGGAGAGCTTCTTGTCATGGTCGAGGTTTCCGCTGCAATGGCTCGGTCTGGATGGGTCTCTAATGAGGGTAAAGGCTGCGTCTCAATAGCCTTGACGGGTGCGGCGGCGGGCAGTTGTGTCTTCGCCTGTTTCTTTGCAGCGACAATCGCATCGACCTCATCCTGATCCAAAAGCTTGTGCTGCGGCGACAAAGCCTTTGAACCATTGACGGGGCGGGCTTCGTAGGGATTGAGATGAAAAGCGGTTTGCGGGGGCTGGAAGGGCTTGGCGGCAAGAGCGGCAAGGTTGAGCTTTCGCACCTGTCTTGCATCATAAAGTCGTTCCAGCGCCACGGGCGCCCCCAATGCCCAGAGCTGGCCAATGCCATCCAGAAGTGTGCGCAAGGATGTGCAATCCAGTGTCACCACAGTCGAACCTTGCGGCAGGTTCCGTTGCAGCAAGCCCGCCATCTGCCGACCGGGACCGACATCGACAAAAATATCGGCTCCGGCGTCCAGAAGACCAGCCACCATGTCACGGAAAGCCACGGGTTCGAGAATATGACTGGCAATGCGCTCGCTCAGCGGTGTTTCTTGAATGTCGATCGGTGTTCCATTCCGATTGGAAAAGACCGGGCATTTCGGCAGGCCGGCGGTGATATCCTTCAGATCCTCTTTCAAGGCGGCACTGGCCGCGCGCATCAGAGGTGAGTGGAACGCGCCGCCCACAGGCAGACGCTGGGTTTTCATACCGCCAAGTTTAAACTTTGCCTCCGCCAGTTCCAGCGCCGCTGCCGTGCCGGAAATCACCACCTGATCCTCTGCATTGTCATTGGCAATGACAACATCGTCCAGTTCATGGATCACCTTGGCGACCTTGGCCTTGTTGGCGCTGACCACGATCATGCCGCCATCGCCTTTGTCGGCCTCATACATGCGCAGGCCGCGACGTGTGGCAATGCGCAGGAAATCCTCCTGTGTCAGAGCGCCGCTGGCGTACAAAGCGGTAAGCTCACCAAAACTGTGGCCTCCGACCATGGCAGGCGTCAGGCCCAGCCGTTGCAGGAAATCGGCCATGCCGATGGATACCGCCCCGATGGCAATCTGCGCCATACGGGAATCTGTCATGCGCTGCTGTTGCTGTTTTCGGCCTTCGTCATCATAGGCCGCAGGCGGATAAAGCACATCCCAGAGACGCCAGGGCAAACTATCCGAAAAAAGGTTGTCGGCAACTTCCACAGAGCGCGCCACTTCATGCAGGTAGAGTGCGGCTTCGCGCCCCATATTGGGTCTTTGCACGCCCTGACCAGGGAACAGGAAGGCAAGCTTCGGCTCAGCCTTGGTTGTACGGTTCAAAACAATGCCAGCCGCAAGGTCTGCACCCGTGGTCAGATGTGTCTTGAGGCTGCTCAAGCGGCGTAAAAGCTCCTGGTTGTCGCTGGCCGTGAAGGCCGCCAACACAGATATCTCATGATGTTTACGAGATGAATTCAGGAGCGAATAGGCCAGATCACGCAGCCGCAGATCCTTATGTCCGGCAAGGGCGCGCTCGACCAGCTCGATCTGCGAGAGCAGCTCGGCATCGTTGCGTCCGCGCAAGGCAAATAACTCATAGGGCCAGCGGGCAGCCCCCCGGGCCGTGTTGCGCCAATCCTTGTCATAGGCTTCAACCACGAGATGGCAGTTTGTACCGCCAAATCCGAAGGCGCTGACGCCTGCAAGCCGCTTTCCTTTGTCAGATGCAGGCCATGCTCTGGGGCGCTCCAACGTGAGAAGGGCTGAATCATCCTGTCTTAGCCCCTCAATCGGTTTTTCAACAGCATGGGGCGGTTGCACCTTGTGATGCAACGCCAACAAAACCTTGGCCAGACTGGCAAGACCTGCTGCTGTTTTGGTGTGCCCGATCAGGGACTTGACTGAACCGATCGCGCAGGATCTCGAGGGACTGCCCGCATCTGCCAGCATGGTGGAAACAGACTGGAATTCAGAGGTGTCGCCGACCTTGGTTCCTGTGCCGTGGGCTTCGTATAGCTGGATATCCGCAGCCGATGTACCGGCTTCATCATGCGCGCGGCGCATGGCAAGCTTCTGGCCGGCCGGATGGGGCGCTGTCAGGCCTGCCACGCGGCCATCGCTGGAATTGGCAGCACCGCGAATGACGCCATATATGCGGTCACCATCACGTTCTGCATCCTCCAACCGCTTGAGAACCATTGCAATCGCACCTTCGCTGATCACGGTTCCATCTGCCTGTTGATCAAAGGCCCTGACGGCCCCTGTGGGCGACAGGGCCCCGGTATTGCTGAAGGCCATGAAATGAAAAGGGGTTTGCGAACAATCGATGGCAATGGTGAGCACCATATCGGCACGTCCGCTCACGAGTTCGTCCGTGGCGAGCGACACGGCGGTCAGGCCGGATGCGCAAGCGGCATCGATGGTAAAGTTGGCCCCACCAAAATTCAGCCTGTTGGCAATGCGTCCGGCCACCACGCTGGTAATGGTTCCGGCAAACGTTTCGTCCTTCCATGCCGTCAGCCTGTCGAACATGTCTGTATCGGTATCGGCGGCCACGAAAGGCCAGACAGATCTGAGTGTGAGCTGATTGCCCAGGAAACCACTGGCATCTGCGGCGGCGGCCACAACCGAGGTGCGTGAGCGGTCAAAGCCCCCGTCTCCGTAACCGGCATCGGCAAGGGCGCGCTGCGACAGCTCAAGACTTACGAGCTGTGAAACCGCCGTGGACTGCACGGTGGACGGCGGAACACCGTAATCCGTCGGATTGAACAGGATTGATGGAGCAAAGCCACCCCATTTTGAATTGGTATAATCACCTCGCGCACGGCCTGTGCGATAGATGCGGCGATAATCCCAACGCTCCTTGGGAACTTCCGTGATAACATTGCGCCCTTCGAGAATATTCGACCAATAGGTCTCAAGGTCAGCGGCCCCCGGTAAAAGCACATCCATGCCAATCACCGCGATATCTCTGGGATTGGCTGAGGGCTGTTCCTCTGCCGTTGCAGGTGGCGATGCCTTAAGCGCCGCCAGAGCGCCAACGCTTAAGGCTTCATGCAACCCACGCATGGTGAGTGCCGTGTCGATGAGACGCACGACATCGCCCGCCATGAACATGCCTTCACGCAATTGCGCATCGGCATCCACGGATTTTAACGCATCGCCTTCCCGCTGGATACCGCGCGTGGCAATGCGCAGGCGACCCAGCAAAAGTTGATCAAGGGCTTCACGCATTCTTTCAGTGTCCGCTCCCTCGCGGATGAGATCGCTGCGCAAAGCGTTGAAATCATCAACAAACGGGCTTTCCAGACACCGATTGGCATGGCCAAGCGCACTCACCACCAGCGCTGTGCGCGACACCGCCAGAACCTGATCGTGAAACCCCTTTTGAATGGCGCCGGAGGTGACGGCTTCTTCTGTGGCCAGATAAGCACTGCCACAGATAAGGCCGATTTCGTGGCCGCGCTCGAGGATTTCTCCGGCAAGAAGCCCGACCATTGCCGCTGACAGGGAATCGCAAATGCCCCCTGCAAACAGGATGCGGCGTTTAGCCGTATCACGGGCCGCCAGCATGTCCAGCGTCACCGCCTCCCACAATGCAAAGGAATAGTTAGGGCCTACATGTCCACCGCATTCGCGCCCCTCAAGGATAATGCCGCTCACACCCTGTTCAAAAAAAAGGCTGGCGATTTTGGGCGCTGGCGTGTGAACGAAGGTCGTCATGCCGGCATCCTGCAACTGACGCCACTGATCTGCCCTGCCGCCTGCCAGAACCGCATATTTCGGCGGCGCGGTTTTGATCGCTTCCAGCTGAGACTTGAAGTTATCATCTCCGGTATAGCCCAGGATGCCAACACCAAACGCTTTTCCACCTTGCAGCGCGTGTAAACGCTTCAGTTCGTCTGCAACGGTTGGCCCGTCCATCAGCGCAAGGGCCAATGTGCCGCCAGCGCCTGCATCCGTTACGGATTTGACAAACTCCAATGTGTCGCTCACCCGCGTCATTGGCCCTTGAATGACGGGAAACTCAATATCCAGTGCTTTTGCCAGGGAGGAATGAGGTTTCAATGCCTGCTCGGCCAGCGTGTAAAACACCTGCTTTTGCCCGGGGGACGCCAGGGCGTGCACCAGGCGGCCCACGGTTTTATATCGCTCCATCAGACGCAAGGATAAGCCGGCGCCCTGCCCGACCGGCCAAACCATCGTTGCCGGATCTCCCCAGCCGAGAATTCCGGCAAGCTTTTCCCTGTTATAATGCAGAACGCTTGCCGCTTCGCTGAGACTACGGGCCATTTTGCAGGCCGGATGCATGAGGGAACGCAGCACATGACCATCGAACCGATTCACTTCAGCGTAATCGGTAATATCGGTCGCATGAACCAGCCAATCATGCGGGGAAGGCAGCGCCGTTTCCGGAAATGCCAAAAGTTCGTCAGAAAGCATCACGCCGGACAGTCCAGCAAAGCGACAAGCCCGCGCCACGCCCGGCCCAACAGCGCCTTTCAGATACCAGCGCGTTTCCGGCTGTTGTGAGCGATGCTTTGAGATTTCCTGAGCCAGGATAAAGCCTGAGGTTTCTCCGGCAAAACCACCAGCCTCAGCCGATACGGCAATGAAGGCCAGGTTCTTGCGCTTGGGTGTCTTTATCTGTCTGGCTGCCGCAATGGAGGGAACCTCGACGTAAAACGAAATATCGCCGGGTAAATCCGGCAGCGTCGTGATCGTTTGACCTTGCCAGGCAATCACCACATGGGCCGTGTCGGCAATTTGCGGGATGAGCCGCGCTGCAAGCATCTGCTGAGCGAGAGTGATGCGCAGTCCAATTCTGCCTTTACCGCCCGGTACAAGACGCAACAGATCCGCAAAGGCCTCTTCGACCTCAGCTTCAGAGGCTCCAACAGCATCGACAAAGCCAATCGCATCGGCCCGTATACCGGCTGCCACTGCCGAACCACCAAAAGTAGCCGGTGAACTGACTAAAATATCAAATGTATCGTTCATCACTGGCGTTATCCCGTAATTTTGAATGTGAAAATTTTTGCATCAGCGGACGATGACCACGAGCATGACATCGTGATCCCTGAATGACGGCACAAAAGGTGCATCGTCTCATTGAGCGCTTTGAAAGATCGTCGATGGGTTTTTGAGCGTTGAGTGCGACGTTGCCTGAAGCCGAATTTTTGAGGGCAATGAATAAAAAGCCTTTTTATTCATGCTGTCTTTCTCAGCACATCAATCCAGTGTCACAGCCTGATTGAAAGACCCCATTTGGCTCAGAAACATCCTTGCATCCGAAACTGGAAGTATTTCCACGGAGGAAGACCTGAAAAGGGGATTAAAACGTACATTCCGCGCCAGTTCTTCAGCACTGTCGGCATTGAGAATGTAGGCGAAGCCACCCGCAATGATTGCATAGGCTGCCTCGATTGAACCATCACTCAACGCAGCAGACAATGCCTCATTCAACACGCGCGATAGGTCTTGGCTTGAACTCAACTTATGCCCGTTGCTGACCTGTTTAGCGATAACAAGAAACTTCATTGAACCCTGCCATTTATTATATGAAATG
The DNA here is from genome assembly GCF_023700755.1 of Allorhizobium sonneratiae. Classification (GTDB taxonomy): domain Bacteria; phylum Pseudomonadota; class Alphaproteobacteria; order Rhizobiales; family Rhizobiaceae; genus Allorhizobium; species Allorhizobium sonneratiae. The sequence continues at coordinate 93,614 of NZ_JAMKOJ010000004.1, forward strand.
ATATATTTAAGGAATGGACGTTTATATTTTTATGTCTGGAACTATAAAGGAAAACATCTTTGCCAAACTGCAATTTTGCTCTTTATAGTCAGACGGTTTCTACCGTCGTGACACGACTATATGGTGCAAATATACGCCCCACACTACCGCAAAAATCCCGTATCTCTGGGTTGGGCGGCGAGAAATTACAATTTAAAATGCAATATATCTTTTATTTTTCAATAAGATTGTAATAATTTTTTCTGCTCCCGCTCCTCTTTTTCACATATTTGTGAGTTGAGCACAATCAGGAAATATATACACTTTTTCCGAGTTACAGAACTATACGTTTGTTTTTTAACGAATATAACAGATTCAACAACTATAAATTAAAAATATTATAAGAACTTGTATTTTGTATCACTAAAACATTTTTGTGTGTTTTTCTAGCATTTATTTTAATTCAAAAGGAGATTCTCATAATGTCAGATTTCCCCCACATTGAAAGTCATCATTTCCCCACGTCCAGCTCTCATACCTATCCAACACCCTTAAAAATAGTAAGTAAACCAAACGAAAAAAAAGCAGACTTACAAAATACAATTGAAGACATCAGAGATTCGTTGAATGTAGAGCACGCATTCTATCTAAAAGTAGAGAATAGGAATATTGATAGAAGTCAGAAAGTCATTTATACAACATGTCCTGAAGCGTGGAACGAAAAATATTTAAGACAAGACAATCTAAAGAACAATCTAATACAGGCAGACATTCATCAATCGATACTGCCGATCGACTGGACTAACATCAACGGACCCGGAACTCGAGATCGTCAGATTTTCACTGATGCCGTTGAACTCGGCGTTGGCAATTGCGGTTTGATATTCCGGATGAGCGGTTACAACGGCGAATTTGCCATCATGTCAGTCAGCACCTATGATGACCACGAGTCCTGGAAGATGAAATCTCAGCTCTTTATGCCGCACTTCATTTATGCCGCGATGTTATTTCACAATAAAGTTATAGATGCCTCGCGCGATACCGGATCTAAGAATAAAAAAATGCTTTCGCGACGAGAAAAAGAGGTGCTCATATGGGCATCAAAAGGTAAAACAGCTTGGGAAACAGCAAAAATACTTGGGCTGTCCGTCAAAACAGTTTATTTTTATCTATCAAATATAAATGAAAAACTACAGGTTTCAAACAAGATCCATGCAGTCGCAAAGGCAATTGAGCTTGGATATTTATTATAGATAATTAATTTAAAATTCCATACCCTGCCACCATATCAATCCGAAATCATGAAATTTTTTTTATAGCAGGTTGCGATGACGTTGTTTATTTTGTTTGTCATCAGTTCATATCAAGGTAAATACTTCGATTTACGAATCCCATGATGATGGGCCAGGACATGCGTGAATAACCAGTGTTTCATCGCATTGGCGGTAGGTTCATAGATACAATTTAGCTCGAGAGATTGCATATGCGTATTGTGATGGTTGGTTCGGGCTATGTCGGCCTTGTTTCTGGCGCCTGCATGGCTGATTTTGGTCACAACGTGACCTGCGTGGACAAGTCTGTCGATAAAATCGATGCACTGAACGCGGGCAAGGTTCCCATCTACGAACCAGGCCTCGAAACGATTATAGATCATAATCGGGCTGCTGGCCGTCTTCACTTTTCCAAAGAGCTTGCTGGTCCTGTGGCGGATGCCGATGTGATTTTCATTGCTGTCGGAACCCCTGCCCGAAGAGGCGATGGCCATGCTGATCTGAGCTATGTCTATGCTGCCACACGCGAAATTGCCGCGGCAGTGACGCATTTCACTGTGCTGGTCACCAAATCCACAGTCCCGGTCGGGACGGGTGACGAAATAGAGCGCATCTGCCGGGAAGAATTTCCCGAAAAAGATATCGTAGTGGTGTCTAACCCTGAGTTTTTGCGCGAAGGTGCTGCCATCATTGATTTCAAGCGACCGGATCGCATTGTTATCGGCACAGAAGAGCCCCGCGCCATTGAAATCATGCGCGAAGTGTATCGCCCACTTTATTTGAACGAGGCTCCCCTGTTTTTCTGCGAGCGTCGGACATCCGAGTTGATCAAATATGCTGCCAACGCTTTTCTGGCCATGAAAATCAGCTTCATCAATGAGATGGCTGATCTATGCGAGATGCTTGGCACCGACGTGCAAAAACTCGCCAAGGGCATTGGCATGGACAAACGTATCGGTGACAAATTTCTCCATGCCGGCCCCGGCTATGGCGGTTCCTGTTTTCCCAAGGATACGCTGGCGCTTGTGAAGACGGCACAGGATCACAACAGTTCCCTGCGACTGATTGAAACAACTGTAGCCATCAATGAAAACCGCAAGCGCGCGATGGGCCGCAAAGTCATCGCGGCATGTGACGGGTCTGTGCGCGGTAAGAAAATTGCGCTGCTGGGGCTGACCTTCAAGCCGAACACGGACGATATGCGCGATGCGCCTTCTATTTCCATCATTCAAGCGCTTCAGGATGGCGGTGCCGATGTGCATGCCTATGATCCGGAAGGGATGGACGCAGCCAGACAGCTCTTAGGGGACGTGACCTATGGTAACGACGCCTATGAGATCGCCGATGCCGCAGATGCCATTGTTCTGGTCACGGAGTGGGACGAGTTCCGTGCGCTGGATTTCAGGCGGCTGAAGCTTTGCATGAAAACTCCAATCCTTGTGGATCTGCGCAATATCTATCCAGCCTCCGAAGTGAAGAGGCATGGGTTTGTTTATTTTTCCATCGGGAAAAAGGCTTAACAGGCTGCGGTAAAAGGCGAGCCGGGAAAGAAGCGAAGATCGACGAGATCATGCTTCAAAAAGGAAAAATAAGAGCGCCGATCTGTTCCAACCAGATCGGCGCTCTTGCTGTGTTCCTTGGTCAAGAGGGTTTTCGCAGGCCTAGCGAAACGAAGAGCGCGAGCGCCAGACATTGCAACACACTGGCAAGCGCGAAAGGAGCACCCGGAAACCTGACGGGAAAAACAGGCGACGTGAAGTGATAGAAGGTTGTCGTCATGATGAGCGGACCGACAATCATGCCAACAGCGGAAACGGATTGAAACAGCCCCTGTAATTCACCCTGCTCGTTGCCGTGCACTCTTTGGCTGGCAAGGCCGTTCAAGGCGGGGCCGGCAATGGCACCAAAGGCGGAAAACGGGGCAAGGGCAAAAATATTCCATCCATGCGTGGCAAGCGCGATCACCGCGAATGAAATGATATCCACCGCAAAGCCTATGATCACCGTGCGGTACTCGCCCAGTTTCGGGACGATGATACGAATGAACACACCCTGTACGATGAACAGCGCAACACCGAATGTGCTGAGAGATATGCCAATCATAGCCGGGGACCAACCGAAATTCATTTCGGAATAATAGGCCCAGACCGAGGGAAACACATAGAAGGCAACGGCATTGATGAATGCCACGCACATCAGGCCAATCATGCCTTTCATTCGGCCAAGATGGAGAAAGGCGCCAACAGGGTTGGCACGCTTCCAGTCAAAGGCGCGGCGATTGGCAGCGCTGACGGTTTCTGGCATGACAAGAAAGCCGAACATCATGTTGAGGGCCGCCAGAATGCCCGCGCACAAAAACGGTGCCCGGGGGCCGCTTTGCCCCAGCAATCCCCCCACGACAGGGCCCATGATAAAGCCAAGGCCGAAAGCAGCACCAAGAAGACCGAAGTTCTTTGCTTCTTCCCCCTCTTCAGAGATATCTGCAAAGCAGGCATAGGCTGTGGTATGTGTGGCCGCAGCCATGCCTGCCACGCCACGCGCGGCCACCACAAACCAGATGCTCGGCGCAAAGGCTGTCACCAGGCAATCAATAGACATGACCAGAAGTGACATCAGCATGACAGGCCTTCGCCCGAAGCGATCCGAGAGGCTGCCAATTATCGGCCCACATAAAAACTGCATGACGGCAAAAAGCGTGGTGAGAGCCCCACCCCACAAGGCGGCAGAACGAATCGAGCCCCCTTCAAGTTCGACCAGCAGATTGGGTATCACCGGCAAGATCAAGCCGATGCCAAGAGCATCAATAACAACAGTGACTAAAATGAAAAACCGTGGCAAGAATCGGGTCATGCGCTCCTGTGACCTTTTTCGCTGAGAGCATGATCCGACCGGCGTGAAACGAGGATCGATTGGATGATGCTTAAAAAATAAAAGGTAAAAATCGATTTTCGGAAATATCCGATGCATGAACAATAACGTGACGGACCGGATCGATTCCGTTTCCGCTGCATTGCGGTCATATCGTCATCCCATATGCATGGGCAGTAACGATGTCATGCCCAAGGTCATCAAACAGGTATAGGCTCGATCAACGGGCCGAGGGCGCCGCACGACCCGAGAGAGCCTGGCTGACCTGAAAACCGGACATGCCCCAGAAAATACCATCCACCAGACCTGAAACACCACCGTAGACAAGAAGAAAAGCGGTGTTTGCGTCGAGTGTCGGCGACAGCGCGATGGCAACACTCATCACATATTTGAAGGAAATGGAGATCAGCACGAGGATCAGGGTGATCGGTGAACCGGGCCGATGAATGAGGCCTGTTTCACTGTCGCGATAGCTGGATGGCAGCGGACGGACCAGATTGGCCCCAAAAGGCAGGCCCACCAGCAGAAGGATAAAGAAGCTGGTAAAAGCCACCTCGCTCATTCCGAAGTCGGCATGCATAATGATCAACGACCAGACCAGGAAGATCACCGGCATCAGGAACATGCGCTTGAGGCTCTGTGCCCGGGGAGACAACGCCTTGATGCCGCGCAAGATCAGATAAGCGAACAAGACCCAGACCCAGGTGGGTGTATTGCTTAAAACGGCGAGAACGAACTGCATTGTCACTTCCTTGCGTTATGACGTGAATGAAAATCTGTCAGAGTATGCAGGAGAACGATTTTACCGTTTCAGTCCGGCAACCATATGTTGGGGAGACATCTGCCGTGAGCGATGATAGCAGTCTATCCCCTTTCAGGGCCACATTGGCGGGCTGAAACCAGTTTTCAGGTTTTGGTGAAAAGCCAGCCACGTGCAATTGCGCCAGTGCCGCCATCATGACATACCAGCCGTCCTGATCGCGTCGGTCGCACTCAACCACCATGGCTGAGCCAGAAGGCAGCGTCTCGCGCGCCATGGCCGCAAGCTGTCCCCGTGGCCCGACATCAATGAACAGATTGATTCCTTTATCTGAGAGCAAATCAATGGATTCACGAAAGCGCACCGGCGTCACATACTGTTGTGTTGCCATGCTGCGCAACGCCTTTGGATTGTCTCCCGGCAGCGTCGTCAGCGCACTGCAGCTAAAGACGGGAAGGCGGCCTTTCTGAAAGGGAATCTGATCCAGAACCTCGCGCATCGAGGGCAGTTCGGGGGCAAAATGGGGCGTATGATAAGAACGGTCGTTGGGAAGTGGCAAAACAATTGCCCCTTTTGCCTCCAGAAGAGGGCGGGCCGCCTGGATCGCATCAAACGCGCCGTAAAGCACAAAATTGAACGGACTGTTGGAGGCAACAAGATCAAGGTCAAGAGCGATATTTGCCAATGCATCATGGAGCCGATCCGGTTCTGCGAAAGTGACTGACAGGGTGGCACCCAGCGGGATCTCGCCGCGGGACAACCCGCCTTGGCCTGCGGTTGCAATACCGGCAATACGCTCAAACAGATCCGTTATGCTTCGATAGGCCGCCACGCCACTGGCAATCATGGCGGCATTTTCGCCATTGCTATAACCGCACAGAATATCGGCTTCGATCCCCGCCAGACGCAGAGCATGGTAGAGTGCTACAGATCCAATCATCCCATGCACGCCGCCGCCTTCCAGCGCATAGATGGACTGAAGATGCTGGCGCTCGGCGTCCGTCTCACCTTTGATCGGCAGATGCCGCAGCGGACAGGGATGAATGCCTTGGCCATAAATTTGGCTGAGTTCATAAAACCAGCTGCGGACAACAGGGATATGTCTTTCATGCGCGCAAAGCATTGCAGGATATTGCGCCCCATGGCCGGGAAACATCACCGCTATCCGTGGGTTATCGATGGGAGATGGGCTATACCAGAGACCGTTCTGCTGGCGTCTTTGTCGCTCGGGATTGCGCTCTAACCAGGCAATGGCCTGATGGATGCGCGTTCTGAACGTTGCATCATCCTCGGCCACGATCGCAAGCCGGAAAGGTCTTGGGCCTTCACCCAACTCTTCGCAGAGAAAAGGCGCGGTTTTCGGCAATCCCATGTTCCACGCAATCAGCCGCTCCTTCAAAGCCGCAGGTGATGTCGCGCTCAACAGAAAAAGCCGTGCACGACCCGGCTCAACAGGTGGATTGGCCATTGGCCTCAGCCCCAGTGTCTCGCCGGCAGTCAGCGCAAATTCGACGGGTTCGCGAACATGCACCGGAATGGCTTCATGGGCGACAATGGCAGGGCCGCCCGGAGGCTGGCTGGCAAGTGCGCTGTTTGCCGGCAAAAGGCCTTGCAGCACGGCAAAAACGGCGGCGGCCAAGCGGCTCCTTTGGCTTGTGCCGGGAAGTGTGACATTCAGGACGCCTCCCTGAAAACCGAAACGAAGCTGTCCTTCCTCCCTGTTGGCGGGGCGACCGGTCGCGTTGATGAGATCGACCTGCATCAAGGCCTGGCGGTGCTGGCGGCTGCTGAAACGCAAACGAAGATCAGGCTCGCCGTTCTCATGTCGCAGGATCAGCACGATCGCTGCGCCATTGCCCTGCTCGGAGCGATGCCAAAGGGTTATCAACTCGCTGAAGAGGGCCTCGTCTCGATCGACGATCAACACGCTTTCACTCAGGAGCGGCGTATTTTGCAGGACCTCCAAAAGCCAAAGACAGGGAACGGAAGCCGCAGGCTTCTGTTTTTTCAGCCCAATGGCGTCAGCGGACTCCCTATGATCCATCATCCGGCATTCTCCCCTGAAACCGCGAGCAGATAGCCACCATGCTCTGCAAACCAGACATGCAGGTTTGTGTCTCCCATTCTGATCTGCGCCCCGTCTGACGAAAGCTGGCTCAGGACGGCCAAGGCTGGGTCTGAATCCGGCACGGCCTGTTTTGCGGCAGCAAGAGCCGTATTGCGATAGACATCCGCACTGTCTGCTCCTTTCAAGACGGCCAGAGCAACCCCGCATGCGGCCTCTTTTGCCAGGACCAAGGCGACAGCCGCACCGTGGACCGATGCGATGCGCACAGCCTGCGCAATGCCATCCTGTCTTTGAATGGTGAATCCGGTTCGTTCATGCTGGATGATTTCAATCTGGCTCAGCTCGCGCTCGCCAACAGGTGCCAATGCGGCCGATGCTTCCTTGGCGACAATCCGCGACAGCATGAAGTCAACACGCTGCACTCCCTTTTCCGGCAAGGCATACCAGCTTTGGCGCTCTGCCGCAGTGAACGCCACATGGGCCATGGCTCTTTGAAAGATAGCATCCGACTGCTGCAGAAAGCCCGGTGTCCATTCACTGATAAGCCGTAGATGATAAGGCCCGACATTGACGGTTTGCGATGCATCCGACCGATCCGCAATGCTGTAGAGCATGGTGATATAGCTTGGAGGAAGCTCATAAGGTTTCAGATTGAGACCACTGACCTTGACCATAACCTGACCTGTTTCGGGGTCTGAAAGATCGGCTGCGGTTGATAGGCGTCCAAAACCACGCTGGCATTCCATATGCATGGCAAAGACATGGTCTTCCGGCTGCGGTGGGCTATGAATATCAATAGAATCAATTGTATAGGGAAAGGCCGTAAAGTGGGAATCATCCACCTGCGTGAACCAGTAGGCAAGCCCCTGGGCAACGCCATCGATGAGATGACCATGCGTGGCAGCATCAGGATGAGCGCCATGGCGGACAATCCAGCGCGCAGGTGGCTGAACCACCCGCATTTGCATTCCCTTATCCGACCAGCCGTCCAGCCGTCGCAGAATATCGAAAGAACGTCCGTGGAAGAGCCAGCGGTCACGGTATTCGTCAAGATCGAAGCGGCGGGCACTGGCGATCAGCGGCCCGAGATCACGGACGGTTCCGCCCCGCGCATAGGCGGCGGCAAACAGCACGATGGCATCGAAAGCCTTGAGACGCTCTCCCTTTTGCACATCGTAAATCACCACATGGGCACGATCCGGCCCCTGCCGGGTCACCTTGATTTCAAGGTCGAGCGTGCCATGGTCCAGCGCGAGCCAGCGGTGGCCATTGGCCGAGCGAATACCGGTGACAACACCAGGCAAGATTTCGCGGGCCGCCAGAGCGCAAAGCTCCACACTGGTGGCAAAGGGAACCACAGGCAGTCCCGATGCCCGACGTTCGGTTGGGCGCGCTGAGAGGGTATGATCCCGCAGGAATGGATCGTCTTTCGTCAGACGGAGCGTGCAAACAGCACCGTCAGCGGTTTGTTGGACCCGATCGAACAGGCTTGCCCGGCTGCTGTCTTGCCGGATCGGTTTTGACAAGGGTTTTGACAAGGGTGCGGCTATCGCCGGAGCATGAGAGACAGCAGACACCCTTTGTCCTGCAAAAATGGCGCCCGCAATGCGGGTCTGCTGATCGAGAAAATCCCGCATCAGGTCGAAATAATCTTCCGCAAGACGGGCGCGGACGGCTCCATGCCCACGCAGCGCCGTCAGCTGGACCGGTGCCGCGACCGTCTGATCCTTCGAACGGGAAATGGCATCCGCAACAGCGGTGACGTCTGCTCTTGCCGCACGACTGTCATTTGCCGCGGATGGTCCCACCTTTTGCTTTTCAGCCGGTGCGCTGTCTGTTGTCACAGAGGCTATGGTGCGCGCGCCGTTTGACACGTCGAGCGGTGGGATCGACAGATCCACATCATCACGTTCCCTGAGCAGGGTCTGAAAATCGACAGCAGCACCGGAGATGAAAAGCTGGCCCACAGCCCTCAAAAACTGATGTAACGAAGGGCGCAGCCGGCTATCCAGCGCAAAACAGTGACGTGAGGAATCGGCAATGACGCTCTCTGCAAAGCCGGAGAGCAGTGCCTGCGGGCCGATATCAACAAATGCCTGAATGCCGTCCGCCTGCATTTTTTCGACAGTCGCACCGAAACGCACGGTCTTGATCCATTGCTCGGCGGCCAGTTCCGCCACCTGACGGGGCGCAGATGGAAAGCGATCCACCCTCGCCGCGCTGTAGAGGGCGATTTCGGGAGATGCAATGCAGCATCGTCTCAGGCTGGACAGCAGACGGCCATGAATGGCCTGCATCAGCGGTGAATGATAGGCCTGATTAAAGGGAACGGCTGAAACGAAGGCTCCGGTTGCCTTCATGCGTGTTTCAAACTGATCTGCAAGACCGCTATGCACATGGACGATCAACTGCCGGGGACAATTATCGAGCATGATATGGGCTTGATTGCCGAACTGTTTGAGAACGGCGTCCACCTCTGCCCTGTCCGTGGCCAGAATACCGCTGATACGAACGCCAGAAGCATGCTTACTCGTGTCGACATGGCGAAATTCTGCTGCGTTTTCTCCGATATAGCCAATGTTGCGCATCAATTCGCGGGACCCGAACACACCAGCATAGGCAAGTGCCGTGGTCTCCCCGTTTGAATGACCCAGAACCGCATCGGCCTTGATCCCGATCTCTTCCAGAAGGAAAGCCAGAGCAAGCCCGCAGATCAGCGAGGCAATACCGCCGCTCGACAGGGCATTGAGCGCAGCCGGATCAGCATCCGGCAAAATGGCTTTCGAGGGGCGCGGAGCGCCATCCGCCGAAGGTGGCGTGATGGCGTCCAAATGGGCAAGAGCCTGACGCAGGCGGGGAAAAGCGGCAATCAAATCCGCCAGCATACCGGCATATTGCGCCCCCTGCCCCGGAAACAGAAAGCCAACACGCAGATGCTCGGCAGCTTTCGGTGTATAGCTGGTTCCATTGTTGCTCATGAACGCGCTATCAGGGGTCTTGCCAATCCGCTTGAGCGCGGACGAAAGCCGCTCACCCGCCTCTTGCGGTGTCGATGCCACAAGAGCGAGGCGAACGGCACCATGACTGCCCCCCATCTCTCGAGGCAACAGAGGGATCAGGGTCTTGCTCGTCTCAAGCGCGGCAAGCAGGGCTTGCCCTTTGCGCATGAGATCTGCAGTGCTGGCACCCGACAAGGCTAAAAGGTGATGCGGTGCTTCGGTCATGCGTTTATGCCGGCTTGCGGATCAGAAGTTCAAAACCAAGGGCAGCCATGCCGTCTGCGACATTGATCTCACTGACCGCAGCAAGATCGGCTTCGCGCACCAGCGCCCGCACCTCGTCAAGGGTGAATTTCTCGTCCAGCGTGGTTGGAGAATAGCCCACCTTGGCACGCATTTCATTGAATGCCTTGAGGATTTCGGCTGGTGCATCGCGGCGCGGGTCGTGAATGATGGCAATACCACCGGGCTTGAGCACCCGGGCCATATCCTTCAGCGCCACAACAGGTTTTTCCAGATGGTGCAGCGTTGCGCGGCAGACCAGAACATCGACGCTGGCATCGGGCAATGGCAGAGCATGGGCATCGCCCTTGAGAATCTTGATGCGGTCCTTGTAGACACCGGCCTGAATGCGTTGATTGCCGCGCTCCACCATATCGTCGAAATATTCAAAGCCAATCAGACTGAAGCCATCATATTCGCCGTAGCCCGCGACCAGTTCGGGAATGACACCTGTGCCTGTGCCCACATCCACAAAACAACGATCCCCTGCCAATTCGGGCTTCAGCTCAACGGCGCGCTGTACCACCAGCTCATCCCACGGCCCCATGGCCTGGGAAGCATAGGCGTCATATTGATCGGCATCGTGCAGGTTTCTCAGGTTCTTTCTCATCGCTTAAATCCAATCTTTTGGTAATGAATGAAGATGTTCCCGTGCGATCCGGCTGGTGACACCGAATGCTGGTTTCGTCCGCCGTTCCAGACAGTGGGCCAGCATGGCCACTGCCCTTGAGCAGAGCGACAATGCTGCCGCTGTTTTCGGATCGGTAATGCCACAGGCAATGAACACTGTTGCCATGGCAGAATCGATGTTCGGCAAGAGATCAAGGCTTGACCTGGCTTCCACCTGCAGCGCCTCGAACGCAGACAGAACGGCACTGCCTTCGAGAAGCGGCCGTGCGGCGGCAATCAATACATCCGGGCGTGGATCCTTGTTGAACAACGGGTGGCCAAAGCCGGGAAGACGCAAACCGTTTTCCCGGATATGCGCCACCGCCCGTTTGGCGGCCTCATTGGCGGACAAGCCTTGCTCCATCGCCGACAACATGGTGAGCAGAACACGGACAGCATATTCGGTTGCTCCGATATGCATCGGTCCTCCGGCCCCAAAACCGGCAGAGACGGCATGGCGCAATGGCACGCCGGTCCCGATCGAAATACGGGGGATCATCACGCTGGGAGGCAGATAGCCGAAACCGCCATGCCACCCCACCAGGGCCCGTTCCAATCCCAGAGACGCGCTGCGCTGTGCGGCCAGAGGATGATGATCCTCGACAAAGAGGCGGTGAAGCCTGCTTACAAAATCCAGCCCCTGACCCTGATCCTGCCCTTGTCCTTGTGCAGCCTGCATGCCTGCCAAGGCCACCTTTGCCGTATCGGGTCCGGTCGCAAATCGCAGCATCACCGGCAAGACGGCAATCAACGCCAAGGCTTCCCCGATGTCTGGCGCGATATCCAGATCGGCAAGGGTGGCCTCATCAAGCGAAAAAGGAGACGGGACCAGCAAGCCTGCGGCCACGGCCTCAATGGCCGAACTGCCCAAAAGGGCTGCACGGGCAGACAATGCCAGAGCAGGTTCATCCCCGCTCAATCGCGCGAGCAGACGACAAAAGCCACGATCAAGAATGTCGCCACGGGCTCCATCCCGCCCCTTGCCTGTCAAAATATGGAGGATGGCCTCTGTGTAGCGGTAGGACGCTATAATCTCGGCCAGATCGACACCACGAACCTCCAAACCATCCGGATCGATGGACACACCATCAATGCTGGTGCCGTGATAACGCATGACGATCTTTCCTTTTCCGGTGAACAATCGATGTCCGGTGAACGATCAAGCTCCGCATGACGGGAGAACCACGATGATCTGTCAGGGCACTATCGGCCGGGCTGGCGGGAAACGGCAATACTGCATTTCAACTGTATGGCGAACCTCGTCCCCGGCTCGATAGAACGTCTGAAACGCTCATCTCTACGGATGCTGAGCGCTGAAAAGAGGCGCACGAATTGCAGGCAACCGGGAACGCCTTACCCCTGAATGCCTTACCCCTGAATGACAAGGAGCCACGACCATGAATATTGCTGAGCTGATCAGGAACAGCATCCTTGAAATCCTTGAGGATTGGGACCAGGAAGCCGATGGCGAGATTGGCGAGTCAACGCGGCTGTCTGCCGATCTCTGTTTTTCATCGGTTGAGATGATGCATCTTCTGGCCAAGATCGACATGAAACTCGGTCGCAAATTGCCCTATGAAAAACTGCTTCAGGATGGCGATACCGTGCGCAGCGAAATGACGCTTGGTGCATTGATTGCCTTCATCAACGAGCACGCCACCGCGGCCCCTGCTTCCATCGTGCGGACGGCCTGAGCCATGAACAATCACGGTCACGCTATCATCGGCTGCGGTCGAATTGCCGTCAATCATGTGGATGCTTTTCGCGCGGTAGAGGGCGTTACACTGACGCATGCCGTCGATATCGATGCGGAGATCGCCTCCGGCTTTGCCCAAACGCATGGAATTGCCAAAGCCGCAATTGATATCGATGCGGTTCTTGACGCATCGGATGTGCATTCCGTTTCGCTCTGCCTGCCGCATTTTCTCTACCAATCCATTGCTGAAAAGGCGCTGGCGCGTGGCAAACATGTGCTGATGGAAAAACCTTGCGGCTTGAACGGGGACGAGATCCGCGCCATCGGTCGCATCGCATCCGAAAATGGTCTCGTGGCCATGCCTGTTGCCCAGCATCGCTACGATCCGCTGGTCATTTCCATCTATCACCTCATCCAATCCGGTGCGCTCGGGCGCATTGCGCTGGTGCGTGGACACCTCGAATGCCAAAGGCCTCTGGCCTATTATCAAGACAGTCCATGGCGCGGAAAATTACCCAGGGAAGGAGGCTCGGTTCTGATCAACCAGGCCTATCATATTCTGGAACTCATCCTGTGGCTTGCCGGCCCCCTTGAGAGTCAGCACGCGAATATGGGCACATTGCGTGCGCCGCAGGCCATGGAAACCGAAGATACCCTGACGGCAACCTTGCGTTTTGCCGGTGGGGCCATGGGCGCGTTGACCCTGACAGGTGCCGGGGGTGCAACGTGGAACAGCTATATTGAACTGATCGGAACAGAAGGCATGATTGCTTTCGATATCAATTTCCCGAACCGCTTGCATCGCTTCCAGCTCGAAGATCGCGCCCAGATGCGCCGCTGGCGCAAGCGTTTCGATGAGGATCTGGCCGCTCTGCCGCCCGTAGCCACCGGAACGGAGTATTATGGCGTTTCTCATCGCGATCAGGCGCGTGATTTCATCAGCCATATTCGCGGGGAGGCCCGGGTGGAGACGGGAGCCGATCTGGCCCATGCCGCCGTGGTGGGCAGCGTGATTGAACAGCTTTACGCCTCAGCACGGGAGGCATGACGCCATGATGCCATCCTTGGAACAGAGCTTTCAGGAGATCGACGAGAGCGACATCGAGCGCGTGGTGAAACAGCTGCGGACAGGGCAGATCAACGTCGTTTCTGGCGGGATTCTGGCGCGTTTCGAGCGGGATTTCGCCAAATTTGCCGGAGCAGCCCATGCCATTGCCATGAATAGCGGCACATCTGCGATTTATGCCGCCTTGCGCGCTGTGGGGGTCGAGCCGGGTGATGAAGTCATCGTGCCGGATTACGGCTTTCACGGCATGGCCGCGGCCGTTCTGGCCACCGGCGCAAAGGTCAAGGTATGCGATGTCGAACCCTCTGGGTTGACCCTCTCGCCAGAAGCCTTGCAACAAGCCCTGAGCCCTGAGGTGCGCGCTGTTCTGGTGCATCACCCCTGGGGGGTGCCAGCAGACTTACAGGCTCTCCGCGCGGTTACGGATTTGCCGATCATATCAGACGCATCTCACGCCCATGGAGCGCTCCTGCGGGGAAAGCCATTGGCTGCCTATGCTGATATCACCTGCTTCTCTCTCGGGCTTGGCAAGTTGATCAGTGGGGGGGAGCTTGGCTGCGCGGTCACAGATCACGCGCATCTCCACGAAGCCATGATGATTGATGGCCATGTCAACCGGGTCCCGCATGATCTCAAAGTGGGCAATTGGCGTGGAAATGCGATCGGGCTGAAATTACGGCCCCACGCATTGGCGCTCACACTTGGCAGCGGCCAGTTGAAACGCTTTGCCGAAAAGCAGCTTCTGCTTTCAGAGGCGGCGGCGGCACTGGAACAGGCGGGAGAGGCCTGCGGTCTCGGGTTGCAGCGCGCCCCTGCGGATGGTCAGCGGGCATGGTATCAGGTCCGCTTTCGCGTTAAGGATGCAAGCGCGCGTGCCGATGTTGTAAAAGCCCTGCAGAATGAAGGCCTGCCTGCCCGCATTGATGACTACGATCCGACCTTGCAGGGCCAGTCCATTTTCACATGGCCAGGCCATGCGGGAAAGCTCATTGATAATGCCTGCCCCGTTGCAACACAGGAAGCGTCACATGGCATTTTGATCAAAACACCGGCAGGGCTTGAAACCTCCATGCTCCAGAGCCTGCCACAGAGATTCCAGAACGCAATCTCAGCCATGACGCGTTGAATGCCCGCCAGGATCGGAAGCCTTGTATCATCCACTCCCATTTTGCCGCGGCACATGACAGCACTTTGCGTTTCAAAGAGCATTTCAGTGTTTCACGCAAACACTGAAATGCTCTCACTCTTTTTCATGACGCATTTCCAGACAAAACAGCTCCAGACTCTTCTGCCAATCTTGCCGCAAGGGTTCATTTTTCAAAGTCGAGACAGGTTCCGACCGCCTCTTCGAACTCTTGTGAAAAGGCTCCCGTCGCGGAGCGGACCATCATGGTCAAAAGCTCTTTCAAAGTCTCTTTCCTGCGACTTTCCGGTGTAAAAAATTGCCCCATCAAGCCCTGTGCGGCAACCACATGCGAAATGGCGACCGAATGGGTGAAAAACAGAAGCATGACGTCATTCGTCTGAATGAAGCCTTGCTCGGCCCCTTCTGACAGAAGCGGCATCAGCACCTCCTGAAATGGATCGATGAGCAGCTTTTTCACAGAGTCTTGACGCTCCCCGGGGGCCAACATTTCCTGAAGAATAAAAAGACCATAATCAGGATATTCGGAATTGAAACGGATGAAGATCCTATAGGCATTGACGAGCTTCTGCGGATAACGAAGGTCCGCCGCTTCTAATGATCCGATTGCAACGACCGCCTCAGTTGCCCTGGACTGAAGCTGTTCCAGGCAGGCTTGCCAGAGGGCGAACTTGGAACCGAAATGATAATTCGCAAGTGCGATATTCACACCAGCCTGCTGAGCCAGATCGCGAAGATGAACGCCATCATAGCCACGCCTGGCAAAACACTGCAACGCATTCCAGAGAATGGTTTCACGCCCCTTGTCCGCGCCGAGCCGCGGTCGCCCGGCACGTGAAGCCCTGACTTGACGCCGTTTTTCTTCATTTGACTGCGATTGACTCATGCTCTTTCCCGCCTCGATGCTTCAAGTGTGGGCAAAGTTGGCTTCAGAAACAAGTCTGCACAATGCGAATGTATCCGGGGCTGTGCGTGTGAAGGCTGTGCAGCAGCTCACACTCCACAAGACGAATCCTGGCGAACAATTAATTAAACGGTTGTTGCATTATTTATGGGTTGGGGTAGCATCAGATGTCCTATGGCTCACCTTGAGGAGAAAGGTGGCCACTCCTGCGGTTTCGTTTTCGCAGAGGTAAGGGCAAGAGCAATTCCAGTAGAAACTTCAGGGGGTTTTCGCCTGAAATTGCGTGAAAACAGGGAGTTAGAGCATCGGATCGAACATCGGAATTGATCCGCTGCTCCACAGTGTGTTGACGCATCGGATGTTTCCGGAAACTGGTTCCCACTTTTCGGCCGATGCTCTGGGTGAGGAGGATCAAATGAATATCATGAAGAAACTGGATGGCTTGGATGTCATCTTCCGGAAAGCCGCCCCCATTGAGAAATCGGCATATCCGGGCTTGAATGAACGCAGTTATGTCCTGGAAAAAGGGAGTGTGCATCTGGAAGGCGGCATGCCCCTGAAATCGGACATTCGCGTCGATCAGGATGTGGAAGTGGCGATGCGCGACGGCGTGAAACTTCGCGTCGATGTTTACCGCCCCACGGAGGAGGGGCAATATCCGGTCATCATGGGGTGGAGCCCCTATGGAAAGCGCGGTAGCGTCATCACCAATGGAGGCTTTGGACATCCTACCCGCATGGATGTTCCGCTGGAATGGGAAGATGGCATCAACAAGTTTGAGGGTCCCAATCCCGGTTATTGGGTGGCGCACGGCTATGTCGTGCTCGCGCCCGACAGCCGCGGCATCTTTCACTCTGAGGGTGACGTTCATGCCTGGGGCAGGCAGGAACCGGAAGATGAATATGACTTGATCGAGTGGGCGGGTCAGCAGCCTTGGTCGAATGGAAAAGTGGGCCTTACCGGCAATTCCATGCTCGCCATGTCACAATGGTTCGTGGCCGCAAAGCATCCCCCACATCTGGCAGCGATTGCGCCATGGGAAGGCGCTTGCGATATCTATCGCGATACAAGCTGCCGCGGCGGCATCCCGGAAATGCTGTTCTCCAACGGTATTTTCAGCCGCCTTTGCGGCAATGGCCTGTTGGAAGATATTCCCGCCATGACGGCCGCCCATCCTTTGCTGGACGACTACTGGCGGACAAAGATTGCCCCCGTCGAGACGATCAACGTTCCAGCCTATGTGGTGGCGGCGTGGACCAACCTTCTTCATACGGAAGGCACGTTCCGCGGCTGGATGTCCATGGCATCGAAGGACAAGTGGCTGCGCGTGCACAACACCCATGAATGGACGGATTATTATACGCCTGCACATGTCGATGATCTGCGTCGCTTCTTCGATCGTTACCTCAAAGACATCGACAACGGCTGGGAAGCGACACCCCGCGTACGTCTTTGCGTCTTCGATCCGGGTAATGGCGACGTCATCAACCGTAGCGAAGCGGAATTCCCGCTCAAACGCCAGGTTGTCAAGCCGCTCTATCTCGGCCTTGAGAAGGGCAGCCCGGTCCTGCTTACGCAACCGCAGGCAGAACAGGCCAAGGTCTCCTATGACGTTCATGCCAAGGAAGGCGTGAGCTTCACGATCAAGTTCGACGAACTGACCGAACTGACCGGCTATTTCAATCTGAAGCTCTGGGTAGAGGCCGAGGGCAATGACGACATAGATCTGTTTGCCTTCGTGCGTAAACGTGATTGTGACGGCAAGATTCGGGAATGCCCGGTCGTGACTGAACGAACCCATATTGGCCCAAACGGACGCCTCAGGGTGTCCCTGCGGGCAACCGACCCCGAGCGCTCCAGCCTATTGCAGCCCTGGATGGACTTCAATAAACCGATGAAGCTGCGGCCGGGTGAGATCGTTCCCGTTGAGATCGGCTTTTGGCCCTACGGGATTCGCTGGCAGCCGGGAGAAACGCTTGAGCTTATCGTCACCGGGACCGATCTTCTCGTGCGACCGGAATTTCCGCAGATCCCGCCGATTCCAACGATCAACAAGGGTCGCCACGTCATTCACTTCGGTGGCGATTACGATTCAAAGCTGCTGACCCCTTATATTCCGGGGGCGTGAGAGGCGATCCACGCCAATCCGCCTTGAGCATGGAACCTGCTGCTTATAGAGCGCTTCAGTGTTTCAAAGAAACATTGAAGCGCTTTAACTGGTATTGCCAATTGTTTGAGATTGGCTGGAATTGGTCGCCGGTTTTATACATCAGGCAGCCATTTCCACGGCGTAGCCGTCCCACAGGCCGAAAGCATCAGCCCGAGCATGACGGAATGAGATGGCGGAAGATCGTGTTGATTTGATCATGGGCAGACAGGAAGCGTTGCAGAGCCGGCTGTCGCCCTAAAAATCCTGGGGCCTGCGCGGCGCTGTCGTCAGGCTCCCATGGCCAGCCCATAATCCTCCGTTGAGTTTAGTGGATTTTTCCTCTATCTCCTTCCTGCCATGACGGAGTGAGAGGTCTGCCCTGTCAACGGGTCATATTCACTGCCCCGGCGCCATGATGCCCATTGAAGCAGCAGCGCCCTAAAGAGACGAGACGCAAATGTCTGATGACACAGTTTCCAATCACGCACCGCATGCCGTTGTAACGTTGGAAAAGCGCATGAAGAAGGACTGGCCCTTTTATTGGGTCTCGCGGGTCAACGCGCGCTATGTCCAGGTGCTGGAACATCGCCTCAAGCCGCTGGACCTCGATATGGCGCGCTGGCGTGTGCTGATGTCGCTTTACGAGGATGAGCATCTGAGCATTTCGGAAATCGCCGACTATGCGGTCATCAAGCTCAATACGGCGACAAAAATCGTGCAGCGCATGATCGCCGACGGGCTGGTCGTCACCCGTGTCCGCCCCAGTGACGGGCGTGTGACAGAGGCCTGCCTGACACCTGCAGGAGACCAACTGCGCCGTCTTGCCCGCAAGGAGGCCGATGAGGTCTTCTCGTCAACCTTCGTGAATATCACACCGGACGAATTGGCACAGTTGAACGGCCTTCTGGAAAAGGTCTTCCTGCAGCTCGATGGCGCGTAACGGCCAAGACGCCGTCAATGTGGCTCAAGCGGGTGGAAGGCACGGTCGAACCAGACGAGACCATTGGCTTGCCCTTGAGCGACATCCGTGGTGATAACCTCGCAGAAGAAGACCGTATGCGTGCCGCGTGACTGCTGATCAACGATGCGGCAGTCGAAGGCGACAGCAGCGTCCCCCAGAACCGGCGCCCCGGTGGTGCCCCTGTGCCAATCGGTGGTAGCGAAGCGGTCCTCCCCGGTCCAGCGGGCAAACGCGCGCGACAGATCCTGATGCGCCGGGCTCAGCACATTGACGCAGATTGCGCCGTTTTTCACAAAGGCATCATGCGAGAACGCTTTGCGGTTGATGCAGACGAGCAGCGTCGGCGGCTGATCGGTGACCGAGCAGACGGCCGAGACGGTCAGCCCGTGTCGGCCAGCCGGACCGTCGGTAGTGACAATGTTGACGGCAGCGCCAAGGCGGCTCATGCCGTTGCGGAAGGCAAGCGCTTCCGGGGTGGGCGTTGGGGAGATGGCATCTTGGGTCATGATCAAACATCCAGAACCAGGGTGGGTGTAGCAGCGCGCGAGCAGCAGGCGCAAATCATCGTGCAGTCCTCGCGTTCTTCGTCGGTGAGGAACTTGTCGCGATGGTCGGGTATGCCTTCGAGAACATCCGTGACGCAGGTGCCGCAGACGCCTTCCTCGCATTTTACCTCAATCTTCACGCCAGCCGCGGCGAGCGCCTTGGCGATCGTGTTGCCGGCCTCGACGCGAACCGTGACACCGGAGCGCTTCGCGACCACCTCGAAGCCGCTGCCGGACTGGTCGACATCGGCGGAAAAATATTCGCGGTGAACATTAGCCTTGGCATGACCGGCAGCTTCTGCCGTGCTGATCACCCAATCCATGAAGCCCTGCGGGCCGCAGACATAGAGATGCGTGCCGGGGGCAGGTTTCGGCAGGTCGCGGGCAAGATCAAGCCGCTGCTCGGCGGCCTGATCGTCGAAGTGGAAGATGACCCTGTCAACCCAGGGGGCGGTTTCGATGAGGCCCCTGAAGGCCGTCACGCTTTCCGAGCGCGTGCAGTAATGCAGCACAAAACTGCGGCCAAGCGCATGAAGGCGCTGCGCCATGGCAAGCATGGGTGTGATGCCGATGCCGCCACCAAAAAGAACGGAGGTGTCCGCCTTCTCTTCCAGCGGGAAATGGTTACGCGGGCCTTCAACCTCGAACGTGGCGCCAGTGTGCGCGAGCTTGTGAACGGCGATGGAGCCGCCGCGTGATTTCGGATCGAGCAGCACGCCGATCTCGTAGGCGTCCTGCCGCGACGGGTCGGAGCAGAGCGAATATTGCCGCCACAGGTCCGTCGATCCATCCTGAAGATGCAGATCGAGATGCGCACCGGCCTCGAATGCGGGCAGCGGTGCACCACCGGCCTCGACGAGCCGCAGGCGCAGGATGTTGCCGGGCTCCTCAATGCGCTCGGCGACTTTCAGTTTCAGCGTATTGGTGCCCATTGTTTTCCCCTCAGCGCATGGAGATGCCGCCATTGACGTCCCAGCAGGCGCCATTGACGAAGAATGCTTTCGGACCGGCGAGCAGCGCAACCAGTTCAGCGACGAAGACCGGATCGCCCAACTCGCCAACCGGGATATTGGCGAGTGCCGCCGCCATCTTGTCGGGCGTGATCACCGAGCGGACCATGGGCGTATCCATGGGGCCGGGGGCAATCGCGTTGCAGGTCACGCCGAAGGGGGCGAGATCGCGGGCGAAAACCTTGGTCAACGTCAGGATCGCGCCCTTGGAAGCCGCGTAATGCGCGCCCGTCGCCGTGCCGCCATTTTGCCCCGCCAGTGACGCCAGATTGACGATGCGGCCATAGCCGCGTTCCTTGAAGTGACGGCCGAAGATCTGGCTGCCGGCAAAGGTGCCGCCGGCATTGGTGGTCAGGATCGCGTTGAAATCGGCCGGGTCGATGTCGAGCACCGACTTGACCGCCGTGCGCGCGGCATTGTTGACCAGCACTTCCACCGAACCCCAGCGCTCGACGCATCTGTCGAGAACCGCCTGGAAATTCTCAGGCTTGTTGACGTCGAGCGTTGCCGTGACGGCGGTTTCGCCAGCGAGATCAAGTTCGCTGGCGAGTGAAGCCCCCGCATCCGCTTCGATATCGGTGATCACGACCCGGAAGCCTTCGCGGTGGAGGGCGCGTACGATCTCGGCCCCAAGGCCGCGTGCGCCGCCTGTCACCACGGCGGTCTGGGTCTTTTCAGGAAGAGGGGCCGCCATCAGAACAAATAGCTGAACGAATTCAGCATCCCATCCGAGTTGAGCAGCCGCACCACCTTGGCGCGGATCCTGAAGCCGTCGCCGGAGGCAACCAGCGTGTGGCGCATGTGACCGGCCCAGATGCGCTGGCGGCCAAACTTGTCTTCGATCACATGTTCGGCGCTGGAAACCGTCACCATATCACCCTCGACAGTCTCGATCACGAAGCGAGAGACCGTGCGCACGGTGTGCGCCGGCGGGGCCGACGAGATCGAAAAGCCCTGCTGGAAGCGCCGGATGCGGTCACGTCGCATCCGGTCATTGTCGTGGCAGAGGTTGAGCTGGTTGTCGAAGTCGTCGCCCTCGCCGATCGGCAGCGTGTAGAAGCCCTCGGTCAACCACAGCGACAGCCACGCATCGTAGTCCTTGGCGTCGAGCAGGGCCGCTTCCGCCCAGAGGAAGGCGCTGACCTTTTGCAGCAGCGCCAGATCATTGGTCTTCGTCATCATGTTCATAGCGACATCATCCTCTTCCACATCTTGTAGGCGGCGCGCATGCCGGTTTCCGCACTGATATGGCCGCGCGGACCGAGCGCGCCGGGCGTTTCGTCGTTGAGGCCGCGATTGACGAGAATCGGCAGATCCTCGCCCCCCTTGGTGCCGCGCTGCACGCGCTCCCACACTTCCGCATCGTCCGGCGAGCCGAAACCCATCGGGCCCTGGAAATGCTCATGCAGGCGCAGGCGCATCCGGTTGGCCGCCGCCGGCCCGCCGTTCATGCCCAGCGCGATGTGGCGGATATCGGTCCGTTCCACGTTGATCGGGGTCAGCACGCGGAAAAAAGCGAGCGAAAAGGAGACGTTGGGGAAGAGATTAAGATTGAAGCCTGCCCCACCAACGGCGCGCACGATCTTCTTGACCTGATCTTCCGGATAACCCTCGTCGTGCAATTCCTGAACCAGTGGCTGGAAGCGTTCCTCCACCGGATCATCAAGGTTGTCATCGAGATCGATGCGCTCGGGGATCATCACCATGACCGAATGGCCGTTGCCGAGATCTTCAACAAAGCCCTTGCCCGTGTCGAGAAACTTGAAGGCCTCTTCCGCATCGCCATCGAGCGATTGCATGAAGCTCTTGTGCACCACGGGGAAGTGATAGGCATCCGTGGTGTTTTCGAGCTGCACTTTCCAGTTCATCGGGACGGTGAACTGGTGCTCGCCTAAAACCTTGATCGGGAACCCACCGCCCTGCTTCATGAAAAGGTCGATATAGCGGCATACTTCCGGCCCGAGGAAATCGACAAGCGGCTCGACCTCCTCGTTGAAGGTCGCAAAGATCATGCCGTTATAGCTTTCGGTGCGCAGGCGCTTCAGGCCATGCGCGCCCTTGTCAAAATCCTCGCCATACTGTTCCGGATAAGGCAGGCCACGCAGCGACCCATCGAGACCGTAGCCCCAGCCGTGATAGGGGCACTGGAAGGACGACGTCTTGCCCTTCTTGACCTCGCAGACGGTAGCCGCACGGTGGCGACACCGATTGACCAGAACATGGACCTCGCCCTTGCGGTCGCGAACGACGATGACGGGTTCGAGGCCGACATTCGACAGCTTGAACGCGCCCTTGTCGGCGAGTTCGCTGTCATGGGCGACCCAGACCCAGGTGCGTTTGAAGATGCGCTCCATCTCTTCGTTGAAGAGATCGGCATTCTCGTACATGGAGGTAGCGACCTTGGCGTCCGGCGAATAGAGCGCGTCGAGATCGCTGAATGTCTCTTGAGCCTGCAACATGGCTGCTCCTTTCAGGGTTCACAGTTCGGGAATGGTGAGCGCTCGGCCCATGCGAGCCTCAACGCGCATGTATTTCCAAAGGCGATGATCGGCGTCATCGACGACGATCGTGCGCAGCAGGTTGCAGGCAGCAATCACCGACTGCCGGTCGGGGAAGTCGCAGAGCATGTACCAGGTCCAGGGGAAGGACGGCGAGGTGCCGACCTGCGTCTGGTCGTCGTCGAGCGTGCCAAGCACGGTCACGCCTTCGAGCCTGGCGACCCCGGACATGAAGGCCTGCGTTGCCTTCCAGACGGCGCCGATCTCGCCGAAGGGCAGATCGAAAAAGGCCGGCTGCACGGCAAGGCAGAGCAGCGTGCGGATGGGTGTCGGTTCAGACATGACGCTATTCCTTTCGTATCGTGATCACGGATAACCGGGCGGTGTCTGCTGGCCAAAGAGGGCGGCACCCGCCGCCTGCCAGCTGCCGGAATTGATGAAGGCGTGTTGTGCCACGCAGGCTGCATCGATCATCTTGCGGCCGAGTGGATGACCCGTCGCCATGGCTTCCGAACCGCCCATGACAAAAGCGAGACGGGCCGCTTCCGCGCCGTCCTGCGCGGCCTTGGAAGCGGCATGACGCATGCGGATGAGCATGGTTCTGTCAACCTCGCCATTCGCCTGCATCTGCCGCCAGCCTTCCTCAATCGCGTCATAAAAGGCCGAGCGGGCGCCCATCAGCAGGCCTTCGGCCTTAGCGAAATCGATCTGGATATAGGCGCGCGCGGCCGGGCTTGGCGCGCCCGTGACAGAGGTGCGGGCGAGTGCATTGGCGTGGACCCAGTCGAGTGCTGAGCGGGCCACACCGAGCGCCACGACAGCCAGCACCTGGGCGGCAAGCGCCATGGCCGGATAACGGAAGATCAGGTCGTCCTGCTGCGGCTTTCCACCGCGAATGAAGGTCCATTCTTCCGGAACGATCGCCTTGTCGATGACGATGTCATGGCTGCCGGTGGCGCGAAGGCCGATCGTGTCCCAGTTCTCGTCGACACTGGCCTTCGTGCGGGGCAGAACGGCGGTGCGGGGCAGCGGGCTGTCCTCGCCTTCGATCTTGATACCAGCGCCAACAATGTCAGCGCCCATGACACCCGAACCCCAGGGCCAGCGACCGGAGACTTCCAGCCCGCCCTCTACACGCCTGGCCGGTTGCGGCGGAAACATCGCCCCGGCAAAAACCGTATTCGGGTTGGCGCCATAAATGGCCGCATAGGTTTCCGGCGGAAGGGCCGCCAGATAGGTCGCCGAGACGCCGAAGCTTGACACCCAGCCGGCAGACGCGTCCGCCATCGAGATATCCTCGACCAGACGGCAAAAATCCTGCGGGGCAAGCTCATCGCCACCGAAACGCTTCGGCACAAAAGCGCGGTAGACGCCGATGGTCTGAAACTTGGCGACAATGTCCTTCGGAATATGGCGTAACGCCTGGAACTCTTCCGACCGGGCGCTGATTTCGCTTTTCAACGCCTCAAGCGCTGCGGCGGATGCCGGAGGGGCATGATAATTCATTGTCTTATTCCTCCATCTGGAATGTCGGATTTGTTTCGATGAGCCGGCGGGCCATCGCGATCAGCCGGGCGTCTGCGCCCTTGGGGGCCACAAGCTGGATGCCCGAGGGCAGACCATCCGGCGTTGCCACCGGCAGTACGATGGCCGGGTGGCCTGAGAGATTGAAGGGCCGCAGATAGCGCGTCAGCGTCAGCACCTTTGCAGGCTCGCCTGCTTCCGAAAGCAGCGGCGGCGGGTGCGGCAGGGCGGGAGTCAGCAGCACGTCGAACCGCTCAAGCAGTGCATCGATGTCTGCCGTGAAACGGACGCGGACATCTTCCGCAGCCGACATCTCGGCATCGGTCACGTTTCGCGCACCTTCAAGACGCTTGCGCACGTCATCGCCCAGCAATTCAGGGCGCGCCATCAGCGCAGCATTGGCGATAAGTGTCTCGCGGGCAATGATCGTCATACCGGCAGTGAAGGCGGCCTCGAAGGCGCAATCGTGCCGCGGCAGGTCGAGGTCTTCGATCACGCCGCCTTTATCGGCCTCGACGGCCATCATCGCTGCGGCCATACGGGGTTCGATACCGTCATCCGGCAGAAACCGGCCGATGCGCAATGATCCCTCGAAGCCTTCGGCCTGAAACGTCGGGTCAATGGCGGACATGGCGCGCTCAATCATTGCGAGATTGCGTGCAAATGGGCCGATGCAATCAAGCGAGGATTGCACTGGTAAGGCACCTTTGCGACTCACGCGATCGAAGGTCGGCTTGAACCCGATGACACCACAGCAAATTGCGGGCTGGCGGATGGAGCCACCCGTGTCGGTGCCGATGGCGACATCAACGAGATGGGCCGCAACTGCCGCCGCCGAGCCGGACGAGGACCCGCCCGGAATACGGCCCGGATAGCGCGGGTTGATGGGCGTTCCCTCAAACGCATTGATGCCGGTCATGCCATAGGCAAGCTCATGCATCTTCGTCTTGCCGACAATGCGACAGCCTGCGGAAAGCAGGTTTGCCACCACATCGGCATGAGATCTGGCGGGTGCCGCATCGGCAAGCGCCCTGGAGCCGCAGCGCGTCACCATGCCTTCAATGTCGATGCAATCCTTGATCGTAACGGCCATGGCAGGCACGGTGCCTTGCTGTGGCTCAAGCATAAATTGCGATGCGAAAACGCCATAGGCGTCGTGATGATGAGATGTGTGTGGCATTGAACAGCCGGGCTTTTGCCCGTTCCCCGGTTATTACGTGAATTTTACTGTAAACATGCGGACTGTCAATTGCCGATGAACAAAATTTTTAATTTTCTCATTTTTTATCAATATCTTAAAACAAATAAAGCGGCGCCGCCGCTGGGACGGAACCGTGAGAACTGGTCACAATCATGGTCAATTTTCCAGCGCCCGTTCCAACAAGACGGGCGCTCACAAACATCCATAACACAACTCCCGGCCCATCATTCTTGCGCAATTCGGGAAAGTCTTTTTCGCCTCGTCGTCAATTTACGTGAATATTACCGCTTGACGCTTATCATCTCGAGACTAGGATTTTCCGTGATGGCGCGCCCGTTCAAGGGCTTGAAGCGCCCGCGAACGGGATAACCACCATGACCACTGAGACAGACATCACGGTGCTGATGCGCCGTATCGAAATGCTGGAAGCTGAGGCGGATATCCGCCGCATTCAGGCGCGCTACATGTTTCTCTGCGATACGCCCAACCCGGAATTCGGCGTTGCCGATGATGCCCATCGTATCGAACTCATTATGCAGCTCTATACGGAAGATGCTGTCTGGGAAGGCGTCGGCGAGTATTATGATAACCAGTTCGGCCGCGCGGTCGGGGCTGCTGCGATCCGCAAGCACTTTCAGAGCTTCTGGGGCGGAAAAACCGATCCGGCCCTGATCCTCAACTGTCATTATCTGACGTCGGAACAGATCCACGTGCATGCCAACGGCACGACGGCGGACGGCCAGTGGGTGCATATGCAGCCCTGGCTCTTCTCCGACGGCAAGGCCCTGCTTCGGTCGTCCCGCCTCAACAACACGTTCCGCAAGGAAGCTGACGGGGTCTGGAAGATCACCCGCACCCGCACCGAAAATGTCTTCGTCGCTCCGCTGCCAGCCACCTGGGCCTCGGACTATCCGTCGAAGTCGGTGCTGATGAGGCCGTGAGCAAGCGAGGGGCAGGGTTTGCCTGCCTCAGGGATAGATGCACACATCAGGAAGGGCCGGTTTTCGCCGGCCCTTTCCTGTATCGCCAGAGCATCGGATGGAACATCGGTTGAGATCCGATGCTCTAACCCTGCCCGGCCCCTCATCGATAGGCGATGCAGACGGACTTCGTTTCCAGATAGTTTTCCAGCGCGCGGCTGCCGTGTTCGCGGCCGATACCGGATTGCTTGAAGCCGCCGAAAGGCATGTTCTGGTCGGGGATGTTGTGGCTGTTGACCCAGACCGTGCCAGCCTGGATTTTCGGCACATAGCGCATGACCTTGTTGAGATCATTGGTCCAGATCGATGCGCCAAGGCCGTAGCGGGTGTCGTTAGCCTTGGCGATTGCGTCGTCCGCATCCTCGAAGGGCGTGATCGTGACAACCGGACCAAAAACCTCGTCCTGCATGAGAGCCATGTCCTGGCGGACATCCGTAAAGAGTTCCGGGGCGACGAAGAAGCCCTTCTCCGGGGCGCTTGCACTGATGAGTGGTGTCGCACCTTCCGCGATGCCGCGCGCAATGCAGGTTTTTACATGTGACTGGTGCTTGGCCGACACAAGCGGGTTGATCTGGTTCATCGGGTTGAGGCCCGAGCCGATCGCGAGGCTGCGCGACACGTTGGCGATCACCTCAAGCGCCTTTTCGTAAATGCCCTTCTGCGCATAGATGCGGGTGGCTGCACAGCAGGTCTGCCCGGTGTTGAAGAAGACGCCGATACCAGCGGCCGCGCCCAGCAGGTCGAGGTCCATGTCATCAAACATCACCATCGGGGCCTTGCCGCCCAGTTCGAGCGTGACGCGCTTCATGTCTTTCATGGCCTGAACGCCGATCAGCTTGCCGGTTTCGGTGGAGCCGGTGAAGGTGATCTTGGCAACACCCGGATGAGCGACGAGAGCGGCACCGGCCGTTTCCCCCATGCCGGTCACGACATTGACGACGCCATCGGGAAAGCCGGCTTCGCGACAAAGCTCAACCAGGCGGATCGAGGTCAGCGGCGTTTCCTCGGCAGGCTTCAGCACGACGGTGCAGCCAGCGGCCAGCGCCGGCGCGATCTTCCATGTCGCCATGTTGAGAGGAAAATTCCACGGCGTGATGGCCGCAACGACACCCACCGGCTCCTTCCGCGTCTGTGCCTGATAGCGCATGCCCGGTGGAATGGCGATGGAGACATCGAGTGTCGAGCCTTCGATTTTGGTCGCAGCCCCCGCCATGTACCGGAAATATTCTGCCGAGGATTGCACTTCGATCAGACGCGACAGCATGATCGACTTGCCTTGATTGAGCGTTTCGAGCTGCGCCAGTTCCTCGCCATGTGCTTCTATGAGGTCGGCGAGCTTCAGCATGAGTCCCTGTCGCTGCACCGGCAGCATCTTCGACCACGGCCCCTCGAATGCAGCTGCGGCCGCTTTGACCGCACGATCGACATCGGTGGCGCCACAGGCCGGTACGCGGGTCAGAATCTCGCCAGTCGCCGGATTATAGACAGGATAGGTCTCCCCGGATGCTGCAGTGAGGGAATTTCCGTTCAGAAGTACCTGCGGCGCTTTGAGAAAGTCCGTAACGGTGGAGAGCACCGTATCGACGGAGGTATCGGCTTGCGCAATTCTCATGTCAGTCCCTCTCTTATGATTTGTTATGCGTTATGCGCCTGGCGGTCAGTCCGGCTGCGGGTAGAGAATGAAATCGTCTGCACGCCGTGCTTCGCTCGCAGCCACAGCAGAGGTGACAACCGCGTGCGTCTCGTATCTTGCCGCATGGTCCGTCATCGGGGATTGGGCAGAATCCCGGCTTTGACACTTGAAACCTCCCTTGGCCAAGCGGCAGTTTCTATTTTCCATACCCTGTCACTGTCTCATTGTGTGATAAATCACGTAAGACGGAAAACACTCTTGCAGTCCCTGCAATAATCACCCCGGCAAGAGGGTCGCTTGCCATTTGCCAATATTTATGTGATTATTACCGCAATAAGGGGAACCAGAGAGTTCAACGACATGGATCGGTTTACCGAACTGGAAGTGTTCACACGCATTGCCGACGAGGCCAGCCTGACCCGGGTGGCCGACCAGCTCGGCCTTTCCGTCTCGGGTGTCAGCCGCTGTCTCAACAGCCTGGAAAACCGCCTCGGTGTCCGCCTTGTTCAGCGCACGACGCGGCAATTGTCGCTGACGTTGGAGGGGAGGCGGTTTGCGGGCCAGGCGCGGGACATTCTGGGAAAGCTCAACGCCGCCGAAGAGAGCGTCAGCGCCGTCAAGGCCGAGCCGCTGGGCACACTGAAAGTCGGCGCATCGCTGGCGTTTTCCCTCATCCATCTCCTGCCGATCATACGGCAGTTCAAACTGGATTACCCGGCGGTGACGATCGATCTGCAGATAGCGAACCGCTATGGCGACATCGTTGAAAGCGGTCTCGATGTTGCCATCCGCACGAGGCGCATCGAAGCCGACAGTTCGCACACCATTCGCAAGCTTGCAGAGGTTCCGCGCATTCTGACAGCCGCGCCGTCCTATATCGCGGCGCATGGCGCACCTAGCAATCCCGATGAGATCGAGAGCCATGCGCTACTGCTTTATACGCTCTCCGACGATTGGGACCATTTGACGTTCCACCGCAACGGCATCACCAAACGCCTGCCGGTGACAGGAGAATTGACCTGCAATGACGGCATGGCACTGAAACACGCGGCGCTTGACGGGATGGGGATTCTGGTTCAACCCGCCTACGTCGTGCAAGCCGAGCTCAATGCCGGACGGCTCGTGGAGGTCATGCCGGATTGGCGGTTGCAGCCCTTGACGATGAATGTGGCCTTTCCGTCCCGAGCCAACATGCCGGCCCGCACCCGGCTTTTTATCGACGCGCTGGTGCGCCACATCCGTGAAAACGATCTTGAGCGCGTCTGGAGCGGCGAGCCAGATTTTCCCGCCCGCGCTTCAGCCTGATCATGTGCGTATGTCGCCTTTCATTGTTCCCAATGAAACGATACCGTCCATACGATACATCCAAGGCTGAAAGCACGTTGCATGAGGCTGTTAAGCCGCAAGGTGTTTTCATATTCCTCAAGAGCTAAAGGTTTCGCCCATGTCCGCCACCACCGCTTATGTCGAACATACGGCCTTTTTCGTTCGCGACATCATACCCCTGATCGACTTTTTCACCGAGGTGTTGGGCATGGGTATCACCAAGTATGATGGAACGCCTGAGGCCCCGACGCAGGTCTGGCTTCAGGGCGGCATTCAGCTCATCGCCGATCCGG
Source organism: Allorhizobium sonneratiae (assembly GCF_023700755.1). Lineage (GTDB taxonomy): Bacteria > Pseudomonadota > Alphaproteobacteria > Rhizobiales > Rhizobiaceae > Allorhizobium > Allorhizobium sonneratiae. Next base: position 123,440 of record NZ_JAMKOJ010000004.1, read on the forward strand.
ATTTTTCCGGTCCCGAGGGCCGATTTGCTCATCTCGGCATTGTCTGCAAAGATGTCCCCGCCGCCATCGAAGCCGCACGTGCTCGCGGCGCCGTCTCGACCGCCAAGGGCGATCACTGGCTCAAGCTGGGAGATGGGCTCCTGCTGGAATTTCTGCCGGAGAAAGGCAATGCGGTTGACATCATCCGCAGCCATGATCCCCGAATTTAAACCATGTCGCGTTTTATTGTCCTCAATAAAACGATAACGGAGGCTGATAAGCCGCAACATGTTCTAGAGTATCATATTGATCGCACGATGCTCTAAAAGCTACTTCTGCGTTCTCGACGGCGCACGACCGGTCCAGGTCTTGAAGGCCCGACCGAAGACCGCACTGTCAGCATAGCCGAGCGTCTGGGCAATGTCCGAAATCGAGGTCTTGCCGCCTGCGGCAAGAAGATTGGCGGCCAGCTGCTGCCGGTAGGCCTGTGTCAGTGTGCGGACGCTCGTGCCTTCTCGCTCAAGCTGGCGTTGCAGTGTGCGTGCATTCATCCCCAGCTCCTCAGCCAGAAAACCAATGGTAACAGGCCGCCGCCCGACATAATGCTCGATCAGCGCAGTCACTTTCGCAGTCAAGCTCTGCCCGACCTCCGTTTCCCCGATCAGATCGGCGATATGCCGTTCGAGGATTGCGGCCAGCTCCTTGTTGTCACTGCGATAGACGCGGGTGATGTCTTCCTTGCGCATGATGATGCGGTTGCTCGACTGACGGAACAGAACCGGTGCGCGGAAAATCCGCCGCAGGATATCGGCATCCGGCGGCGCATCATGTTCAAAATGCACCTCTTCCGGCTTCCAGCCGGAGGAGAAGTTGGAGCGCACCAGCTGACAGCTGGCAGCCAGAGAATATTCTGCATCCTGACGGCGCGGCCAGATCGACTGGTCCGCGATGCGATAGCTCCAGACGAATGTGTCTTCCTCCTCGACGAAATGCGAACTTGTTGAATTCTGCAGCGAGTTGACGAATTTCGAAATCCGGTCGAATGCCACCATGATCGTTGGCGACAGGGAAAAGAGCATCCCCAGCGGGCCGATATCTCCCGGCTTGACGACCGATCCGAGCTTGGCGCCGAAAGAGGGATCCTCCAGCGCCTCCGCCGCATCCTCGAAAAAGGCGATGAAGCGTTGCAGCGGGATCACCGCATAAGGGTCGTCCAGCAGCGTCTGTGACAGCCTGTGTCGGGCAAGCAGGACGCGCGCTTTCTCCTGCCGCTTCTCGAACTGATGGATCAGCGGCGTGATCGCCACCACACGAATAAAGGCGACATTTCCAACCCGGCGCTGCGCTTCCTTCATGACGAGGCTCCACGCGATTGCAAATAATACGTGAATATTGACGTAAATTATCAAAATTCCGGCATGAATTGCAATATTGCGTCGCAGAATTCTTCCCTAGATTTCTCAAATAACAATTAATCATCATAAAAGGGGTTCAACATGCAAACCGGAGAGAGTCTCACTGCGTCCAGCGGTAAGCTGGCCAGCAATTCCGTCGGCATCGCCCATATCGTCTTCTTCGTCGTGGCAGCGGCTGCGCCGTTGACGGCTGTTGTCGGGGCGACGCCACCTGCCTTCGCCTTCGGAAACGGGGCTGGTGTTCCCGGAGCCTTCGTTCTGGCTGGCCTTCTCTATCTGATCTTTTCTGTCGGCTATACAGCCATGAGCCGCCACATCACAGGGGCTGGCGCATTTTACACCTATATCGCCAACGGCATCGGCAAGCCAGCCGGCGTTGCGGGCGCGTTCATTGCGCTGCTCACCTACAGCGCTGTGCAGATTGCCGTCTACGGATTGATCGGCGTCTTCGCAAATGCCGCGATGGCCTCTCTTGGCCTTGACCTGCCCTGGTGGGTTTGGTCCTTCACTGTGCTGATTATCACGCATCTTGCCGGTCAGCGCAACATCACCTTCTCGGGCGCGATCCTGGGCGTTTGCATGCTGGCCGAAATCGTCATCCTCCTGCTGCTCGATCTCGGCATCGTGCTGCACGGTGGCGGGCCGGAAGGCATGAGCGCGTCCAGCTTCATGCCGTCAACCGTCTTCGCACCCGGGCTCGGCGTTTCGCTGGTCTTCGTTGTCGGTTCCTTCATCGGCTTCGAGGCAACGGCGATCTTTGGCGAGGAAGCACATCGCCCGGAAATCACCATTCCACGGGCCACCTATATTTCCGTCCTGCTGATTGCAGTCTTCTATGCCTTCTCGACCTGGGCCATCGTCCAGTTCTATGGGCCCTCCAAGATTCAGGAAACGGCCAATGCGTCGATGAATACCTTCTATTTCGACGCCGCTACCAAGGTTCTCGGCCCGTGGGCTGCACATACGATGAATGTGCTGCTCATCACCAGCCTCTTTGCCTGCATTCTCTCCTTCCATAACACGCTGAATCGCTATTTCTTCGCGCTTGGCCGGGAAGGGCTTGCCTTCGACGTGTTGGGCAAGGTGCATGAAATTCACGGCTCGCCGCATGTCGCCGGCATGTTGCAGTCGGGCATTGCCGCTGTCGTGCTGGCATGCTTCGTCATAACCGGGCAGGATCCGCTGGCCGTCGTCTTCTCCTATATGTCGGCGCTTGCTGTTCTTGGCATCCTTCTTGTGCAGGCCATGGTGTCGATCGCCATCGTCATGTTTTTCCGCAGCGACAACAAAGGCTATGGCCCCTGGCGGACAATGATTGCCCCGATCCTTGCATTTGCCGGTCTCGTTGGTGCCATCATCCTGGTCATTTCCAATCTCAGCCTTCTGGCTGGCGCATCGAATCTCGTCATCGACTCTTTCCCGGTCATCGTGGCCCTGGTGGGTATCGGCGGCGCATTCTTCGCCCTGTCGATCAAAAAGGCGAGTCCCGAGCGCTATGCGGCTCTCGGCCGGATCTTCGCAGACGAGACCATTTCAGAGTTTCACGGAAACGCTGAAACGCTCTAACTCTCTGTTTTCAGGGAATTCCAAAGGCAAAACCGCCCTGCAATTTTGCTGAAATCGGTCTCAGGGCAAGGGCGGGCATGATGGAAAGCCATGCCCGCAGCCGCCTCCTCAAACGAACGCCATCAACCGTGAACGAAACTGCCTGTGGCACCCGGCGCCCCGGCAGGCCAGCCAAGCCATATCTGAACGAAAGCAAGGACCATGACCGAGACTACGACAATCGACTTCATCTATCTTTCCGAGCAGGACATGATCCGTGCCGGCGTCACCGAAATGCCGGCCTGTGTCGATGCCATGGAAGAAATGTTCGCTCTGCTCTATCACGGCGATTATCGCATGGCGGGCCCGAACAGCGACAGCCATGGGGCAGCCATCAGTTTCCCGGAACATTCGCCCTTTCCGGACATGCCGAAGCCGACGGCCGACCGCCGCTTCATGGCCATGCCCGCCTATCTCGGCGGCCGTTTCCGCACTGCGGGCATGAAGTGGTACGGTTCCAACATAGAGAACCGTGAAAAAGGGCTCCCGCGCTCGATCCTCATGTTTTGCCTGAACGACGCCGACACCGGCGCGCCGCTCGCCTTCATGTCCGCGAACCTGCTGTCGGCCTACCGAACCGGCGCAATACCGGGCGTGGGCGCGCGCCATCTGGCGCGCAAGGATTCCCGCGTTGTCGGCATTCTCGGACCGGGCGTCATGGCGAAGACGACGCTTGCCGCATTCATCGCCGCCTGCCCGAATATCGATACGGTCAAGGTCAAGGGCCGCGGCCAGAAGAGCCTCCACAGCTTCCTGTCCTGGCTCAAGGAAACCTATCCGCAGGTCACCAAGGTCGAGATCGTCGATACGATCGAGGACGTGGTCCGCAATAGCGATCTCGTCACCTATTGCAATTCCGGCGCTGTCGGCGACCCATCCACCTATCCGATGGTCAAGCGTGAATGGGTCAATCCCGGTACGTTCCTCGCCATGCCGGCCCTTTGCAACATTGATGAAGGCATGCAGCAGGCGGATATCCGCAAAGTCGTGGACAATACCGGCCTTTACGACGCCTGGTTCCACGAACTGCCCAAGCCGGCCCACGTTCACGTCCCGATTATCGGCGTTAAGTTCCTCGACATGATCGCCGAAGGCAAGATGAGCCGCGACCAGCTGGAAGATATCGGCAAGATCGTCGCCGGCGATGCACCCGGCCGCAAGAACGATGACGAGATCATCATCATGTCGGTCGGCGGCATGCCGGTGGAAGACGTTGCCTGGGGCACGATCGTCTACCGCAATGCCATTGAGCGCGGCATCGGCGTCAAGCTGAATCTCTGGGATGTTCCCGTTCTGCGCTGAGTGCGTCCTCCCCCCCGCCGGGTGAGCAACTCAGCCGCGAAGCATGCGCGGCAAGCGTCCGCCCGACATCTTTTTTCCATCACACGCAAGGAGCGATCATGACCAAGATCGTGAAGATCAAGACCGGCTCGAAATTCGAGGACCACGGCAGCTATTCCCGCATCGTCGCCGTCGACAACTGGATTTTCGTATCCAACACCGCCGGGCGCAACCCGGATACAAAAGAAATCCCGGAGGATGTTGGCGCCCAGACGCATCAGGTCTTCGCCAATATCGAGCGCGCACTGGCCGCCGTTGGCGCAAGCCTTGCCGATGTCGTCATGTCCCGCGTCTTCATTCAGGAACCGAAGGACACCGAAGCCGTCATGACGATTGTCGGCGAAAAATTCCGCAGCACCGATCCTGCCTCAACCGTGACCTGCCCACCGCTTGGCTCCACCGTCTACAAGGTTGAAATCGAGGTCACAGCCTATCGCGGCGCTTCGACCGCCGACAGCGAAAAACGCACCATTGCCCTCTGAACATGGGCTTCGCCCGCCACACCAATTTCCAAGAAGGATTGCCATGGCTCCCGCAATGACACCGGTTCAGACCTCTCGCGATTTCCCCAAGGAGATAACTGTCGTCGTCATCGGCGCGGGGATCGTTGGCCTCACGGCAGCTTTGACGCTGGCTGAGCGCGGCATTCCGGTCGTCGTCCTGGAAAAGGGCCGCGTGGCGGCTGAGCAGTCATCGCGCAATCTCGGCTGGTGCCGAAAAATGGGCCGCTCAGCCCCCGATGTGCCCATGGCGGTTGCAGCCGACCGGCTGTGGGCCGAAATGCCGCAGCGCGTTGGTGTCGATGTCGGCTATCGTCAGGCGGGCATCATGTATCTTGCCCGCACCGAGGCCGAGATGGAAATGCATCGCGGCTGGATGACATCGGTGAATGACCTGTCGCTCGACTCGAAACTCCTCAGTGCCAGCGAAATCGACAGCCTCGTTCCGGGTGGACGCGGCCAATGGGCGGGCGGCATTTTCACCGCCTCCGACGGTCGCGCCGAACCGACGCTGGCGCCGAGCGCAATAGCCAACACCGCCGCACGCCTCGGTGTGAAGATCATCGAAAACTGCGCGGTGCGGACGCTGTCGCGCTCAGGCGGGAAAGTCACCGGCGTTGTCACCGAGCGAGGCGAGATCCGCTGCGACCAGGTTCTTCTTGCTGCCGGTCTCTGGTCGCGCAAGTTCCTTGCCAATCTTGGCCTATCGCTTCCGACGCTACCGCTCATCTCCTCCGTCATTCGGACAGCCCCGATGGACGGACCAACGGAGATCGCCGTCGGCGGTCCTGACTTCTCTTTCCGCAAGCGCAGCGATGGCGGCTATACAGTGACCCAGCGCGGTGCGCTCGGCGCGCCACTGCTGCTCGACCATCTTCTGATCGGCATGCGCTACCTGCATATGCTGCGCCATCAGCGCAGCCTGCTGCGCATCAGTCTCGGGCAGGATTTCCTGAATGACATTAAAATGCCGCGTCGCTGGGGACCGAACAGTGTTTCACCCTTCGAGCGCATGCGGACCATGGACCCGAAGGCCGATGAGGGGATCAACGCGGAGGCGATCCGCAATCTCGCCGCGGCATGGCCGATCTTCAAGGACACGGTGGTTCAGGAAGTCTGGGCCGGGATGATGGATATCACGCCGGATTCGCTTCCCATCATTGAGCGAATTGGCAGCATCCCGGGCCTTACGATCGCCACCGGCTTTTCCGGCCACGGCTTCGGCACGGGACCGGCCGCAGGCCAGCTCGCAGCCGACCTTGTCATGGATGCTCCGCCGATCGTTGATCCCGCACCCTACAAGCTGGATCGCCTGTCACGGTCCTGATGAGCATCGGCCGAAAACCGGGAACCTGTTTTCCTGGAAATGGGGCAACCAGAGCTCTCCCAGCCTGTTACCCATTGCGAACCAGGTCTGCTGCACCATCCCCGGCCAAAGCACCGAAAGCGATCGCGGTCAAAAGTCCGTTGCCAGAGAGATAGCCTTCGATCTCGGGGCCTGAAACGCCGCTTGCGGCACCACCCCCGGCAAACAGGTTGGGCAGGCCCGTGCCGTCAGGCCGCAACACGCGGGCATTGTCATCGATAACCAGCCCACCCTGTGTATGAAAGAGCGCGCCGGTCACGCGGATGGCATGATAGGGCGGGCGCAATGGCGGTTTACCGCAAAAATCGCGTCCAAACGGATCAGACGCCTTGCCCTCTGCATAGGCCTGACAATCGCTGATCGTGCGGTCGAGACCATCGGCATCGATGCCAATGGCAGCCCCGAGATCTCTGGCTGTCGAAGCCGAGCGCAAGGCACCGGCTGCCTCGGCGGCGCGAAAATCGGGAAAGCCGCGGGCAAGGTCGTGCAGCCTGTCGTCGAATATGTCCCAGGCAATGCCACCGGGCTGGGCGAGAACATCCACTGCCTGTTCGGAATAGCCGCGATGTTCGTTGGAAAAACGACGCCCCTCGGCATTCACCTGTATCGCGCCTTCCGCCATCAAAGCCCAGGTAAGCAGAATGCCGTGCGGATGCGCCACGGACCCGTGCCCCTGACAGCCCGACAGATGCTGGGCCGCAGCCCCGAGCGCTTGCCCCCACACAAGTGCATCACCCTGGTTTCCCGCATGACCGAAATAAGGGGCATCGGCCATCAGCGGAATGTTTTGCGCAACAAGCGCCCGGTTGCCGCCGAAGCCGTTACAGGCCAGCACCAGCGCCCGGCAGCCGATCATCTCGACCTGCCCGTCCGGGCGGGTCACTTCTGCGCCTGTTACGCGCGCGCCCTCGACACACAATCCGGTGACATGCGCGCCCGTGACCACGGGCACGCCTGCATTCTCGACGGCGACGGCAAGCCGGTTGATCAGCCCCTCGCCTGTCTTTTCCGGTACCGCATGCATCCGATGGACGCTGTGGCCCGGATAGAGAAAATCGTCCAGAACCTGCCATTCCAGACCGTGCCTCATTGCCAGCCAGTCAAGGGTCGGGCCGATGGTGCGTGCCGCCAGCGTCGCAAGGCGCGCATCGCCCAGTCCGTGGCTTTTTGCGGCAAGGTCGTCGGCAAACTGCTCCGCACTGTCAACAATGCCAAGCGCCGCTTGCGCTGCGGTGCCGGGCGCAGGAATGAAGCCGGAGGACATGGCCGTGCTGCCCGAGGCAGAGAGATCGCGCTCCAGCACCATCGCCTCGACCCCGGCATCCGCCAGCCGCAAGGCCGCGACCATTCCACAGGCGCCAGCCCCGATCACCAGCACATCGACAGCCATGTCGAACGTCTCCGGCGTGGACAGCAACCGGCTCATGACGCCAACCTCGCAACCATGTCGGCGCATGTGGCCGTTTCCGAGACCGTCGCCAGTGACGCGATCGTCGTCTCATGCACCTGCGGGGAAAAGGCTGCGCAGCCATCCGTCAACAGGACCGTATGCAGGTCGCGCACATGGGCATCACGCAATGTCGAGGCAACACCGCCATTCGTCACGATGCCGCAGATGAGAAGCGTATCGATCCCGGCCTTGCGCAACGCCCATTCGAGCCGGGTCTGGTAAAAGGCCGAATAAGCGACCTTTTCCACCGAAAGATCTGCCGGCGCCAGAAGGTCGACCAGCTGATGACCCCAGGCGCCCGGCTGGAAGTCGCCCTTTTTCAGGAAAGGCCGCAGGCGCTTCAGATGCGGCGAAATCATCGGTTCGCCGCCTTTGCCCGGCACCAGGGTGAACTGGGTCGAAACGATCCAGCCTCCCCTTTTTCGCAAGCCATCGGCGACCGGCCTGATGCGGCCCGGCAGCGCTGCGATCTCGGCGGCACTCTGGCCTGCCCGTCCATAAGCACCGTCCGGATGCAGAAAGTCGTTCTGCAGATCGACAATCAGCAAGGCGGTGCGTGTGGCCTCAAAGTCTTTCATGCGTTGCGCTCCATGATCAGATTGCCCATCGCATCGGTCCGGGCGGCAAGGCCGGGATCGACAAAGATCGTCGTATCGGCCTGTTCCAGAAGGCAGGGACCGGAAACCACCGATCCGACGGCCAGAGAAAGGCGGTCATAAACAGGAATGTCCTGCCATTTTCCCCCGACATAGACCGTGCGATGCGCCGTCAGGCATTCGCCGGGTGACTTTCCCTCCGTCGGCGCGAAGACCCGCATGTCGAAAGGCGGGCGACGGCCGATCACCGCGACGCGATAGTTCATCACCCGCTTCTCTATCCCTTCGAGCAGGCGTCCGAACGCTTCGCGATAGGCCCTGTCGAAAGCCTCGACAATCACGCCATCCGTCAGGCCGCCGTCCGGGATGTGCAACGGCACCGAAACGGTGTGCGTCTGGCCAAGATAAAGCATGTCCAGTTCGTAGACCGTCTCGACCCCGGCGAACGAAACGCCCGCCCGCGCGAGCAGAGCGTGAAGGCTTTGCGCGTCATCGCGCATGTCAGCCCCGAGGGCTGCACAGTCGAGGCCGGACAACAGCCGGTTCACTGTTCGCACCCGATCATGACGCATATCGGCCACGACACAGCCAAGCGCCGAGGTGACACCCGGATAACGGGGAACCAGCGCCCCCTTGAGGCCGCAATCGGCAATCAGCGCACCGACATGCAGCGCCCCGCCGCCGCCAAAGGGCATGGCGTGGAAGCGTGCCGGATCATGCCCCCGCTCGATGGAGACGAGACGGATCGCTCCGGCCATCTTGGCATTGGCGACCTTGAGGATGGCTTCGGCGGCATCCTCCGGCCCCAGCCCCAGACCATCGCCGACCGTGCGGGCAATCGCCGCGCGCGCCGCTTCGACATCGAGACGGTTCAGCTTGCCGCCAATCGGGCGGTCGGCATTGATGCGGCCAAGCACGAGATTCGCATCGGTCAGCGTCGGCTGTGTGTTTCCCAGTCCGTAGCAAACCGGGCCCGGATTGGAGCCGGCGCTTTCAGGGCCGACCTGCAGCAGACCACCGGCATCGATGGAGGCAATCGACCCGCCACCTGCCCCGATCGTCGTGATCTCGATCATCGGCGTGCGCACGACCAGACCAAAATCGATGGCCGTCTGCGGCGCAAGCGCCGCCTCACCGCCAGCAATCAGCGAAACGTCGAAGGAGGTGCCGCCAAGATCGCAGGTGATGATGTTGTCAAGTCCGGCTGCCGCCGCAATGGCCTGCGCAGCCCGCACACCGGCCGCCGGACCGGAAAGCGCCGTGCGCACCGGATAGGCGCGTGCCGTATCGACGGACATGACCCCACCATTCGACTGCACGATGAGCAGGTCCCCGTCAAAGCCATGCTCGGAAAGCCCCGCATCCAGCCTATCCATGTAGGACGAGACGACCGGTTGAAGATAGGCGTTCAAGGCACCGGTCGAGACGCGCTCGAACTCCCGGATCTCGGGCAGGATTTCGGTTGCGCGCGTGACATAGGCATTGGGCCAGACCTCGCGCACGGCCGCCGCCGCCGCCCGTTCGTTGGCGTCGTTGGCATAGGAATTCACGAAGAAGATGACAACCGAGGCGCAACCCATGTCGAGCAGTTGCCGAGCGGCGCGCTTGACCTCTTCAGGATCGACTGCCGTCACAACGCTGCCATCGGCATGGGTGCGCTCAGTGACCTCCAGACGACGGTCACGGCGAATGACCGGCTCATAGCTGCCGCGCAGCCCCCAGGTCTGCGGCCTGTCGCGCCGCCGCATCTCCAGGATATCGCGAAAACCTGCGGTGGTGATCATGCCCGTGACGGCGCCCTTGCGCTCCAGCAGCGCGTTGGTGCCGGTGGTCGTGCCATGGATGATCGATGCAATGGTTGCAAAATCGGCAACCTTGCGACCAATTCCCTCGACCAGTCCGCGGGACTGGTTGTCGAGCGTCGAGGGCAGCTTGGTGATAGCGACGTCACCCGTCGTCTGGTTCAGCACGAAAATATCGGTGAAGGTTCCGCCGACATCGACGCCGACCGCATAAGACTTAACACTCATGATTCACTCTCGATAACATAGCCAAGTTCGAGGTCACGGTCCCGCAGGGACGGATCACGGCGCGCAGGGTCTCCCCAGCCGCCGCCGCCGGGGGTTTCCAGACGGACCCTGTCGCCACGGCCAAGCCGCGCGCCGTGCAGCTTCGATCCCATTTTGGGTAAGGCCGCTTGCCCGGCAACCGGATAGGTGAAGCGGTTGAGCGCGGCATCGCCGCCGCCATTGGCGCCTCTTGGACGATAGCGGCCGCGTTCCCCGAAAAGGAACAGATCGGCGCTCTGTTCGAGCAGTTCGATCTCATAGATCGCACCCAGACCGCCACGGTGCTCACCCTCGCCACCCGAATTCGGGCGCAGCGACCATTCGGTGAACTTCACAGGATAGGCCGCCTCGAGAATTTCGAGCGGCGGGATCGTCGCCGTCGAGATCGGTGCATTGCCGTGGCTCAGCCCGTCGCCGTCACAATGGCCGCCATGGCCGCCGCCGAAGAAGGAAAACAGCACCCAGCGCCGCCCGTCCGCGCGCTCGCCCGCGATCGACAGGGCGTTGATCGTTCCATAGGCACAGGCAGGAGCCCGGTCCGGGGCAATCCTGCCCACCGCCTGAAAGACAACGTCGATCAGCCGGAGAATCGTCTCCGTATAACCGCCCACCGGTTTGGGGGCCTGCACCGACAAAAGTGAACCCGGGTCTGTCAGAACCTCAACCGGCTCCAGCACTCCGGCATTGGCCGGTACGTTACCGAAAATATGCTTCAGCGCCACATAGCAGGCCGCAACGGTCGTGCTGCGCGCAATATTGACCGGACCGGCACAGGCCGGTGACGAGCGGGAAAAATCAAGCGTCAGGCAATCGCCCGCAATCGTCATGTCGAGGGCGATTTTCAGCGGCGTGTCGTTGATCCCGTCATTGTCGAGCCAGTCCTCCACGCTGGTGGTGCCATCGGGAAGGCTGCGGATCTCGGCCCGCATGATCTCGGCGGCACTGGCGCGCAGGGCATGAAAGGCCTGCATGCAGCTATCCGCGCCGTATTCATCGAGCAACTGCTGCATGCGCTTGACGCCAAGGTCCAGCGCGTTGATCTGACCGTTGAGATCGCCATAGACCGAACCGGGCAATCGCGAATTGGCAGAGAGAATCGCCACGATATCGGGCCTGTAGACCCCGGCATCGAACAGCTTGACCGGAGGGATCAACATGCCCTCCTGAAAGCTTTCGGTGGCAACCGGGTTGTAATTTCCCGGCACATTGCCGCCAACATCGTGCCAGTGGCCGACAGAAGCAAGGTAGCAGAAGACCTTTCCGTCGCGGAAGAACGGCCTGACCAGACGGAAATCCGACAAATGCGTGCCGCCGAGATAGGGATCGTTGAAGATCCAGACATCGCCCTCCTTTGCCCCGCCCTCCGCTGCCGCCCTGTCGATGACGGCCTTGACGGCAAAGGCCATGACACCGACGAAAATCGGCAGACCCGATTTGCCCTGCGCCAGCGTCTCACCGGTCACGGCGTCGTATATGCCGTGCGAGGCGTCATGCGCCTCGGCGATGATGGGATTGAAGGCCGACCGGAAGAGGGTTGCATCCATTTCATCGGCAATCTGCTCAAACCGCCCCTTGAGGATGGCGAGCGTGACGGGATCCAGGCTCATGCGTTTTCTCCATAGCTGTCGCCGCGCGATAGAAACGCCTGCGTGCCGATGACCTCGTTCAACCCGTTGAAATCAAACATCCGGTCGGCAAAGGGGGCATTGGTGCCATGGGCGGCGAGGCTGCCGTAATAATCCTGCAGGGTCCGGGCGATGGCGCGGACGGCCCCGCCGGGGAAGATGACCAGCGAAAAGCCCAGCGCTTCCAGTTCCGCCGCATCGGCCGCCGGGGTCTTGCCCCCCTCGACCATGTTGACCATCAGCGGGCAGAGCCCACCAAGCTCTCCAACCGCCCGGCGCATCTCGTCCTGATTGCGCAGCGCCTCCACGAAGAGGGCATCGGCGCCCGCCTCGGCATAGGCATGGGCGCGCTCAAGCGCCTCTTCAAGGCCTGAAACGGCAATGGCGTCGGTGCGCGCGATGATCAGGGTTTCGCTGCTTGCCCGCGCATCAAGCGCGGCACGGATCTTGCCGACCATCTCGCCGCGGCTGACCAGCGTCTTGCCGTCAAGGTGCCCGCAACGCTTCGGCAGCGTCTGGTCCTCCAGCTGGATCGCGTTGGCACCGGCGCGTTCGAAGGCGCGGACCGTCCGCTGAACATTCAGCGCATTGCCGAAACCGGTATCGGCATCGACAATCAGCGGCGTCGCAACACGGTCGCGGATGACGCTGACCGTTTCGGCAACCTCGGTCATGCTGACCAGCCCGATATCGGGAGAGCCAAACCGGGTATAGGCAAGCGATGCGCCCGACAGATAAAGCGCTTCTGCCCCGGCCTGCGTGGCAATATGGGCGCTGAGCCCATCATAGACACCGGGAGCAACGAGGATTTTGGCAGCCCGAAGGCGGTTTTTCAGGGTCACGTTTTCTGGCCCTCCTTTGCAAATCGTTTTTCCAGATGGGGTACGAGACCTCCATCGTGGAGCATGTCCAACAAGAAGTCCGGCAGCGGTTCCAGCAGGGTTTCGCCGCCGTCATGGCGCAATATCGCGGCTTCGGGGTCGAGCGTCGCCTGCAGGCCGTCAGCCGGGGCAGGCTGACCGCTGCGGATGACAAAGACCGGCAGGCCGAGATTGATGGCGTTGCGATAGAAGATGCCGGCAAAGCTCTCTGCCACGACCCCCTGCAGTCCACGCAGCTTCAGCGCCTGCGCCGCCTGTTCGCGGCTCGATCCCAGGCCAAAGTTTCGCCCCGCCACAATGACGTCGCCGGCGGCAGCATTCTTGGCAAAATCGGGCGAGATATCGATCAGGCAGTTTTCCGCCAGTTCCCCAATCGGGCGATGCATGAAGCGGCCCGGAGCCAGGGCGTCGGTGTCGATATTGTCGCCAAGTTTCCAGATCCGGCCCATTACACGCCCTCCAGATGATTGCGGGGATCGGCGATCCGCCCCTCGATGGCGGATGCGGCGGCGGTATAGGGCGAAGCAAGCCAGACCCGACTGCTGGCATCGCCCATCCGGCCCTTGAAATTGCGCGCCGTGGTCGACAGACAGCGAATATCCGCCCCAAGGCGGGAGGCGCCATAGCCTGCGCAGATGCCGCAGGCATTCGGCAGGAGCCGGGCGCCACACGCTTCGAACACGGCCATGATCCCATCGGCCTCGGCGCGCGCCTGATCGCGTGCCGAGGCCGGCGCAACAAGGATCTCGATACCTTTGGCGGGCCGTTTTCCCTTGAGGATCTCGGCTGCGGCGGCAAGGTCGGTATATTTCGCCCCCGTGCAGGCGCCGATATAGATCACGTCCAGCGCCTGACCGGCCTGTTCGCCGACATCCGTCGCATTGGCTGGCGAATGGGGTGCGGCCACCTGCGGTTCCAGCCTTGCGGCGTCGAATGCATGGCGCTCGGCAACTGTCGCATCCGGGTCGCTGTGCCACATGGGCCAATCGCCCGGATCACCGCCAGCGGCATGAATATAGCGTGCTGTCGTTGCATCCGGTGCGATCAGGCCCGCCTGCGCCCCGAGTTCGGCGGCCATGTTGGAAAGCGTCATGCGCTCCTGCATGTTGAGCGCGGCAATCGCCTCTCCGGCATATTCGACCGCCTGATAGCGACCGCCATCCATGCCGAGCCGCCCGCACATGGCAAGGATCATGTCCTTGGCCAGAAGCCCGCGCGGCAAGGTGCCGGACCATTCGATACGGATGGTTTCGGGCACGCGGATCCAGATGTCGCCGGTGGCCAACACACCGGCCATTTCGGTCGCACCGATGCCGAACATATAGGCGCCAAAAGCGCCGCCGGTGGGCGAATGGCTGTCTCCACCGGTGATGAACATGCCCGGCGACACGTGCCCGCGCTCCGGCAGAACAACGTGGCATATGCCCTCACCATCGTGAAAGGAAACGCCGTAGCGTTGCGCCCATTCCCGGGTCAGCTGCAGAATGGCCGCCCCGTCGGGATCATCGCCGGGGACATAATGATCGGAGATCAGGACGACGCGGTCCCGGTCCCAGAGGCCTGCGCCCAGCCGCTTGAGAATGGGCTCCACCCGGCGCGGTCCGCCGCTGTCATGGATCATCGCAAGGTCAACCCTGGCCGTCACCACCTCGCCCGGACGCACGCTCGCACGTCCGGCGGCCCTGGCGATGATTTTTTCCGCAAGTGTCAATGCCATCTCAAAGCCCCATATAGCTGCGCTGCAGTTCCGGATTATCCAGAAGCTCCTGTGCGGTGCCGGACACCGTGATCACGCCGTTTTCCATGACGAAACCGCGATGCGCGATCTCAAGCGTCAGGTGGACGTTCTGCTCGACCAGAAGGATCGTCAGCCCCTCGGCATTGAGCCGTGCAATCAGCGCGAACATTTCCTCGACCAGCAGCGGAGACAGGCCCAGACTGGGTTCATCGAGGATGAGAAGGCGCGGCTCGCTCATCATGCCGCGACCAATCGCCAGCATCTGCTGTTCGCCACCCGACATCGTGCCGGCCTGTTGCGACAATCGCTCGCGAAGACGCGGGAATGTTGCAAGCACATGGTCCAGATTCCTGGCCCTGTTGGCCCGCCCGCGCCGATACCCACCCAGCCAGAGATTGTCGCGCACACTCAGATTGGGAAAAATGTGGCGTCCCTCGGGGACGAGAACGATACCGGCATCGATCGCCGCCTTCGTGCCTCCAAATGCCAATGGCCGCCCGTCGATATGAATGTCTCCGCTCCAGGGTTTCAACAGGCCTGAAACCACGGCGTTGAACGTCGTCTTGCCAACGCCGTTGGCGCCGAGCAGCGCCACCGTTTCCCCCTTTGAAATGGACAGGGAGACCCCGCGCAGAACCTCCATCTGACCATAACCCGTCCTCAGCCCGCTCACCTCAAGCATTGGAATGCTCCTTTGCCAGCCGTTTTGCCATGCCCTGACCGAAATAGGCTTCGATCACGGCCGGATCGCCCGCCAGCTTGCGCGGTGCGCCTTCGGCAATCAGCCGCCCCTGATTCAGCACCCAGGCATGCTCGCCAAGTTCCATCACCGCCTGCATGACATGCTCGATCAGCAGGATGGTCACGCCGCGCTCGCGGATCGCCCGGATCACCGGGATCACATCGCGGATTTCAGACGGGTTCAAACCCGCCATCACCTCGTCCAGCAGCAACAGTTTGGGGTCGGTCGCCAGGGCACGCGCCACTTCCAGCCGCTTTCGTCCGGCCACGGTCAGGTCGGCCGCATCCATATCCAGCCGGTCGGCGAGGCCGACGGCGGCCGCCACCTCTTCGGCTTTTGCCAGTGCCTCGGTCCGGTTGGCGATGTGAAGATGGGCGCCGACCGCGATATTCTCACGCACCGTCTGCCCGGCGAAGGACTGGACGATCTGAAAGGTGCGCACCATGCCGGCCCGCGCGATGCGGAACGGTTTTTCACCGCTGATGTCCTGCCCAAGAAAGCGCACCTGACCGGAATCCGGCGTGTGAAATCCGCTGATCAAGGCAAAACAGGTCGTCTTGCCGGCACCGTTCGGCCCGATCAGGGCGCAGATACTGCCCGCCGGAACGCTCAGGCTGACATTGTCGACAGCCCTGAGGCCACCGAAGCTCTTTGACAGATGGCTGACCTCAAGCATTGCCACCTCCCTGTCGTGCGGCCTGCCGACCGGCAAAGATGCGCCGCAAGCGTAGACCGGCCAGCCCGCGCGGCAGAAACAGAACCATGACGACCAGAACAGTCCCGTAAGTGACCATGTTGGCACCGGGCGTATCGCCCATCAGCGTCTGTGTCAGTTCACCGAGCACATGCAGGGCCGCAGCCCCCAGAAGCGGACCGAACAATGTCCCGATGCCGCCGACGATCGGCACCAGCAGGCTCTCGATTGATTCCGTCGGACCGAAAACAATGCTCGGATCGATGTAGAGATAGCGCTGGGCATAAAAGACACCGGCAAGCCCTGTGAACAGGCCCGTCAGGGCCATGGCCTGCAGCTTGACGGTCAGGGCATTGACGCCGATCGCGCCTGCGGCATCCTCATTGTCGCGCACCGCCAGCATGCGGGCGCCGAGACGGGAGCGCCCGAGCCACCACACGGTGAGGCAACAGGCAAGCGTGATGGCAAGCAGCAGCCAGTAATAGCCCGACAGCGCCTTGAATTGCAGCATCGCCGGATCGGGCCTGAGGGCAATCAGCATGCCTTCACCGGCACCGGTCCAGGGGATTGAATTGGCAAGGATGCGGAAGACTTCGGCAAAGGCCAGCGTGACCAGTGCGAAATAGGAGCCGCGCAGGCCGTAACGGAATGTCAGCCAGCCGACGACAACGGCAACAGCGGACGCCAGCGCACCGCCAAGGATGAGCCCGATCCACGGATTGATGCCGAGACGCAGTTGCAGGACGGCAACCGTGTAGGCGCCGACACCGAAAAACAGCGCATGGCCGAAGCTGAACTGCCCGGCAAAGCCGCCGAGAATATTCCACGACTGGCCGAGAAGCGCGGAAAACAGCGCCAGCGCCACGGCGTTCAGCCAGAAATCGGATTTCACCACCAGCGGCACCGCCGCCAGCACGGCAAAAACCACAAGGAGAAGTGCAAGCTGTCTCATCTGCGCGCCCCTCATGCCTTGCTGCCGAGCAGGCCCTGCGGCCTGAACAGAAGGATCAGGATGAAAATCCCGAAAATCCCGATCTGGCCCAGGCTCTCACCCAGGATCAAGCCGCCGAGTGCCTCCACGACACCGATGAAGATGCCGCCAAGGAGCGCGCCGACAAAGCTGCCCATGCCACCGAGAACCACGATGGTGAAAGCAATCAGAACAAATCCGTGGCCAACCTGCGGATTGACATAGTAACTCGGCATCAGCAGGCAGGCGGCAATACCAAGAATGCCGGTGCCGATGCCGAAACTCATCGCATAGACATGTCCGACATCGATACCGACAAGCTGGGCGCCCTTCTTCTGTCGGGCCAGCGCCCGGATGGCCCGGCCCGTATCCGTGCGGGACATGAACAGCCACAGCGCCAGAGCGGTGACCACGGCACCGCAAAACGCCACCGCTTTCGGCAAGGGGACGAAGGCACCAAGCAGGTCGACAACCGAAAACCCATAGGACGTTTCGACGGTCTGCGTGTCGGAGCTGAACAGCATCAGGGCCAGATTTTCGATGATGATCGACAGACCCAGCGTGACAAGCAGAATATTTTCGTCGCGGCCATGACCGGCGCGGGTGATGACGACCCGCTGCAGGACATAACCCAGCGCAAACATCGCCGGGGGAACGATCAGAAGCGCCCAATAGGGATCCATGCCCCAGACGCGGAACAGAAAATACACGCCATAAAGCGCCAGCATCAACAGCGCGCCATGCGCGAAATTGATGATGTGCAAAACGCCGTAGATCAGCGTCAGCCCAAGCGCAATCAGGGCATAGAGCGCACCGGTCGTCATCCCGTTGAGGACCGCCGGCCACAGAATAGCAGGTGTGAACATCAAAGCATCTCGCAACCTGGAAACATCAAAAGCCAGGGGGGCCGGACAGCCTTGGCAAAGGCAATCCGGCAGGCGATCAGGTCAGCGGAAAGATCGGCTTTGCCGAGGCAAATTCCGCAGGCCGGATCACGTCGATCTTGCCGTTCTGGACCTGCGTGTTCACCGGCTGCGCGCCTTCGTTCTGACCGTTCACGAAGCGGGTCAGGCCATAGGGCATGCCGTGCTTGTCCCAGGTCGAGCTGTTCAGCGCTGCAATCACCTTTTCCTTGTCCGTCGAACCGGCACGCTCGATGGCGTCCGCCAGAAGCGCGACGGCGTTATAGGTCAGGTAGACCTCGTAGGTGTAAAACAACCCCTTGGCCTCGACCGCCGCCTTGCGTGCCAATGCCAGATCCGATTTCGGATTGTACCAGTGGTTGCAGTCCATCACGCCTTCGGCAGCCTGCGGAAAATCCTTGACGAATTTGAAGGACGAGGCCGCACCGCCAAGAACGGAGTAAATGGCCTTCGCCTTGACCTGCTGCTGGCGGATCGTGCGGGCAAGCAGGACATATTCGTTGTAGTAATTGGCGGGAATGACGATATCCGGCTGAACCGATTTGATCTGGAGCGCAATGTTGGTAAAATCGCGCATCGGCGTCGGGTGGCTGATCACCGCAAGGATCTTGAAGCCATGTTCCGGCAGCTTCTCCGACAGCAGTTTTGCCGTGCCGGCGCCAAAGGCGGAATCCTCGTGAACGATCACCACCGTCTTTGCCGGCGAACCGGCATCCTTGTTGATCTGAGCAAGCGCCGTAACCGCATCCGAGGCGATCTTGCCATAGCCCGGGCTGAAGCGGAACGTGTTCTTCAGGCCACGGGTGACGATGGTGTCTGTGACGCCGACATCAACGACATGCGGCGTGTTGGTCTTGGCGGCTTCCTGGCTGGTGGCAAGCGTGATGGCGGAGGCGTAGCCGGCAACGATGCCGCAGGCACCGGCCTCGATCGCCTTGGCCGTCTCGGAGGCGCCGACATCGGGCTTGGAAAGGCTGTCGCCGAGAATGGCCTCAAGCTTGGCGCCGCCCAGCGACTTGATGCCGCCTGCGGCATTGATGTCGGAAATGGCCAGTTCACCGCCCGCGCGGCATTGCGTGCCGGAATAGGCGAGCGCGCCTGTGACGGGATGGATCAGTCCGATCTTGATTGACGATGGCGCGGCCCTGAGCACTCCGGGAGCAGCCAGCACACCGGCCGTGATGGCGCTACCTGCCAGAAACTGGCGACGGTCGATACCGTTCCTAAATCGCGTCCTCATATTTTGTCCTCTCTTTCGGTTAATATGGCACCGGCGGTTTCTCCGCCTTTTTATTGCCTTTGGCTTCCGCAGCCGGCTACAGCGCCGTGCGTTTTATAAAACGCACAAAGGACGCTGTAACACTTTAAATCTGCTGCATAATTTTCTCCTTAAACCGATTCCGGTTTAAGGAATTATGCAGTAGAGCATTTCACTGTTTCACGGAAACTGTGAAATTCTCTAACTCTTTGTTTTTACGCAATTCCGGACGGAAAACCGTTTCACACTTTTCTCGGGATACTGCTCTAGACGGAACCCGGGGTCTCGCTGGGGCTGATCGGGGGGTTGTCCGCCTCCCAGCGCGCGCCATCCTCCCCGTTGACGCGCGTCAGATTCATGGCAAACCGATAAAGATCGGGGCGATACAGGATAGAGATATATTCCACCGCGCGACCGCTATCGTCGCGAACCACACGCCGGACATCAAGCAACGCCGCCCCGGTCTGCACATTGAGTGCCTTGGCAACCTGTGGCGTTGCAAGCGTCGCGGTGATGGTCTGCTGGGCGGAGGCAACCCGCACCCCTGCCCGCTCAAGCAGATGCAGCAAGGGCAGCGTGCGCATGTCATCGACGCAGTAGCTGCGGCCGATATCGTCTGGAACCCAGGTCTCAAGCCAGGAGAGCGGCGTACCCTTGTAGGAGCGCACGCGCAGGGAGCGTTGCGCCTCGGCGTCTTCCGCAAGCCCAAGCGCCATCGCAGCCGTCGTCGATGCCCGGCGATACTCGAATTCCAGAACCTCCACCGTTGTGAGCTGGCCCATACGGGAGATATTTTCGATCCAGCCGTCAACCGAAACGGCAAACGGCGTCATGGCGGCACCGCGCGCAACGATCGTACCGCGCCCGCGCGACCTTGTGACCAGACCTTCGGCCGCCAGTTCGTCCATGGAGCGCTTTGCCGTTATGCGGGACACGCCAAAGCGTTCGCAAATCTCGGCTTCAGAGGGCAGCCTCTCCCCCTCGGCATGAATACCGGAGGCGATCTGGTCTCGCAGGATCACGGCAACCTGATGAAACAGGGGGATGCCGCTGCGCGTGTCCAACGTAACCTTCCCGTCCGTACCCTCCTGCACGTCAGCCACCTTCGTTTGACCGCGACAACTGACATATTTGTATTAATGTCATATTTATATGTCAATAGAGCATTTCATCAAAATACGGATGCGGGTTTATCGTGAAGAGATGTGCCGGAAAAACGCATTCAAGCATGTCGCGTTTCATTCTCCTCAATGAAACGCGACATGCTCTAACTTCTTGTTTTTCCACATTTCCTATTGGAAAACCGCTACACACTTTTCTCGGGACAATGCTTAGACGTAACGCACGTCCTCTGCCGTTGTGCTGAGCGGGTCCTTGCCGCGTTTTCTAAGCCAGGAATAGACCGGCGGAACGCGGTCTGCGATGGACTCGACATGGATGTCGATCAGGCACGGCCCCTGCGTATGGGCAAATGCCTCGGCCAGGGCCGCATCCAGCTCCTGCGCGTTTCTCGCCGTCCAAGCCTTCACGTCGAAGGCTTCGGCAATGGCCTGCCCCTTGGGTGGCATGAAATCCACGCCGAAGCACTGGTTATGGCCTTTCAGCCGATGCAGGCCCTTGATCCAGCCGAACGTGCCGTTGTTGAAGAGAAGCAGAATGGCGGGCACCTGAAGCCGCACCAGCGTTTCCAGTTCCCCGACGCTCATGCCAAAGGAGCCATCGCCGAACATGCCGATCGGGCGGCGTTCATTGTCGGCAAACCAGGCCCCGACTGTGGCAGGCAGCGCTGAGCCAAGGCCGCCGAAGGCGCGGGGAATGGCAAAGCGCGTGCGCCGGTCCTTGAGCTTCAGGAAGCGGGTCATATGCGGTGTCGGCGTACCGGCATCGGAATAGATATGGGCGGGCTTGCCAGAGGCTTCCAATGCTTCGTTGAAGCAGCGCACCGCCCGTTCGGGGCGCAGCGGGCTTGCCTCGCTGTTGAGCAATGCTTGCGCATTGTCCCAAAAATCGGCACGCAGGCCGTTCAGTTCGTCCACCCAGTCCTGTGTGCGGGCAGCATCGTTGTTCTCGGGCGCCATGGCGATCAACTGCTCCAGTACCAGCCGGGCATCGCCCTGCACCGACACGACATTCTCGTAATTATTGGCCATGATTTCCGGATCGATATCGATCTGCGCCACCCGCTTGTTGAGCGTGATTTTCGGAAAGGTCCAGCCAATGGTGACGACGCTGCCCATGCGCGAGCCGACGAAGAGCACAAAATCCGCATGTTCCAGCGCCCAGTTGGCATGGGGATGAAAACCGTTATCGCCGATAACGCCAACCGCAAGGCGATGATCGTCCGGCATCGTGCCCTGACCGGTCATGGTGGTGCAGACGGGAATGTTGAGCTTTTCCGCCAGCGCCGTGACCTCAGGCCCCGCACAGGAGCGATTGACGCCGCCGCCCGACACGATCAAAGGCCGCTTCGAGGAGGTCAGCAGCTCTAAAACCGTGTCGAGCTTGCCCGGTGCCGGAAGCGTCGGATAGGCGGGGAACTGTTTGCACTCCGTTTCCACATGCAGGGAAACACGGGCGGGATCGACCTCGGCGAGCAGCATATCCTCCGGAATTTGCAGATGCACCGCCCCCGGCTTGCCGGAGCAGGCGACGCGAAAGGCCCGGCGAATGATTTCCGGCAGCTTTTCCGGGCTTTTCACCTGCACCGACATCTTGGTGATCGGCTCGAACAGACGGGCGCAATCAAGCTCCGTCAGCACGCCGCGTCCTTCTCCCGGCAGCGGAATGTCGATGGTCAACAGAATGACCGGCACGGAAGAGGAGTTGGATTCGGCCACCGGCGGCAGGGAATACATGGCGCCCGCCCCTGACGGGCATTCGAAAACGCCGGGCTTGCGGGTGAAGCGGCCATAGGCATCGGCCATATAGCCTGCGGACCGTTCGTCACGGGCCATGACGTGACGGATCTTGCCTTCCTTCTGTTGCAGGGCTTCGTAAAAGGGAACATTGGTGTCGCCCGGAACGCCGAAGATCACTTCGACGCCATAGCCAATCAGCATTTCGACAAGGATATCTGCACCGCGCACGGCAATCTCCCGGTTCTGGAGTAGAGGATGTCACAGACTGTGACGATGGGGGGCAGCGCCTCCGATGGACGGAACGGGAGGGGTCTTCCCCACCCGGGTCCGCAATCCGTTTTCATCGGAAGCGCTGCGGTGAAAAGGGGCTGAGATCGCGTTCCGGCGGCTTGCCGCTGACAAGATCAGCCGCGAGCCTTCCCGTGATCGGGCCTGAGGCAAAACCGACATGGCCGTGACCGAAGGCATGGATCACATCCCGCAAGCTGGATGCCGTGCCGATCACCGGCTTTCCGTCGGGCGTGGAGGGGCGATGTCCCATCCAGCGATCGACCGGCATGTCCTGCCTGTTGGCCAGACCGGAATAGGTTTTAGCGGCGTGATCAAGCAGAATATCGACCCGTTTCCAGTTGGGTGGCGTCTCCACCGAAGCCAGCTCCACCTGACCGGAGAGACGCAGCCCCTGCGCCGTCGGCGTATTGGCCATCTTGCCATCGCTTGGCATGACGGGATGGGCCGGTCCGCTGACCTCTGCACCGATCACGCCGTGATAGCCCCGCTCGGATTCGAGCGGAATGCGATCTCCGGCCATTCGTGCCAAAACCTTGGACCAGACCCCCGCCGTGATCACTGCGCGGTCGCAGGCAATCTCGCCCTGATCGGTCCTGACGGCTATCAGCCGGTCACCGCTCATGGCAAAGCCCAAGGCCCTGGCTTTTATCAGGCGCGCGCCGCGGGTGACCGCCTCCTGAACGAGAGCGCTCACATAGCGGCCGGGATCGATGCAATGGGCACCGGCCTCAGCCAGAACGCCGAAACGGTAATGGTCAGAAAGGGCAGGTTCGCGTGCCCTGAGGCTTTTCTCGTCCAGCTCCCGCCAGACAAGGCCGGTGAGACGCCGCAAATGCCAGGCCAGTTTCTCTCGCTCGAAATCCGCCCGCTCCGGATAGGCATAGAGCAGCCCTTCGCGTTTGATCAGTTCGGGCTGGCCAATGCTTTCCGCCAGTGCCATATGCCGTTCGGGACTGTCTTTTAAAAGCGAGGAGAGGGCTTTCGCGGTTCGTTCGACGCGCGGCAGGCTGGACCCGGCCAGCAGAAAACGGACAAGCCATGGTAAAAGCCTGACGCTGTGTTGCCAGCGGATGACCAGAGGGCCGTGGGGATTGAGGAGATAGCCCGGCACCTGTTTCCAGAGCCCCGGCATGGACATGGGCACCACCGAGGCGGGGCTGATCCAGCAGCCGTGCCCGTAGCTTGCCGCCTGTCGCCCACCCGGTTCGCCCGCTTCAATGATCGTAACCTCATGGCCATCACGCAGCAATTCGAGAGCGGTGCACGCTCCGACAATGCCCGCGCCAATGACTGTGACATGCATGTTCGGCCCCTTATGAAATGGCATTGGTCATTCTTGTGACACGGCAACACGTCTTCCTTCACGCTTTCGGGGGAAAGCGCGGGATAGGGTGTCAGCCGCACGTGTCGTTATGTCGCGAGGCGGATCGTTCCGGTGCGCCTCGCGGTGTTTCAGCAGTTTTAAGTCAACCCGCCATGGAAATGGCTGAGAAAGGCCTGTGTGGCCGGTTCTCTCGGGTTTTCAATCACTTGTCGTGCCTCGCCTTCTTCCACCACACAGCCGTCGCGCATGAAGACCACCCGGTCGGCCACATCTCTGGCAAAGGCCATTTCATGGGTCACCAGCAGCATGGTCATGCCTTCGGCGGCGAGCGAACGGATGACGGCCAGCACCTCGCCCACCAGTTCGGGGTCGAGTGCCGATGTCGCTTCGTCAAACAGCATGACTTCGGGCTTCATGGCCAGCGCCCGGGCAATCGCGACCCGCTGCTTTTGCCCGCCGGACAGGCTGTCCGGATGGGCCTTTGCCTTTTCGGCGAGACCGACCTTGGCGAGCAGGTCATGGGCCAGCGCCTTTGCCTCGGCCTTCGGCATGCGCAAGACAGTCACCGGCCCTTCCATCACATTCTGCTCGACCGTCATATGCGGAAACAGATTGAAGCTCTGGAACACCATGCCGGTGCGGGCGCGGAAGGCTGCCAGCACCTTGTCGCGCGGCAGGTTACGGGTGGTGGAAAAGTCGATCGCCTGGCTGCCGACGCGGATAAAGCCTTTTTCCGGAACCGTCAGCAGGTTGACGCTGCGCAACAGGGTCGATTTGCCGGAGCCGCTTGGTCCGATCAGCGCAACGACATCGCCTCTTTTGACGTTGAGCGTAATATCTTTCAGCACCGTCAGATCGCCGAAGGATTTTTGGACGCCGATCAGTTCAATCATGGTCTCGTTGGTCATGGCGTGATCCTTCGCAAAATCAGTGGCTGCGGCGCGCTTCGAGCCGGTGGGCCAAGCGGGTCAGCGGGAAGAGGAGGATGAAGTAGATCACGGCGATCATGGTGTAGGTTTCAAGCGGCCGATAGCTGGACGAGGTGATCAGCTGTCCCTGATAGAGCAGGTCCGGCACGGCGAGCACGGACAGCAGCGAGGTGTTCTTCAGCTGCAAAACCGTCTGGTTCATCAGCGGCGGCACCATCTGGCGAAAGGCCTGAGGCAGAATGACCCGCGCCATCAACTGGTGACGGCGCATACCAATCGCACGGCCCGCATCCCACTGGCCGGGATCGACGGAGATGATCCCGCCACGGATGATTTCGCCGAAGAAGGAGCCGCCATAAAGCGTCAGCGTCACAAAGGCGGCAACGCCCGCCGACATCTCGATGCCCGTCAGCATCGGCAGGGCGTAATAGCACCACACCAATTGCACCAGAACCGGCGTACAGCGGAAAATTTCGGTAAACCCGATGATGACGGAGCCAATGAAACGCAGGCTGGACAAACGCGCCAGAGCGATGACGCAGCCAAGAACCAGGCCCGACAATGCCGTACCGATCGTAAAGCCGATGGTATAGAGGACACCGGTCCAGATCAGGCTCTTATATTGAAGCAGGAAGCCGAAGTCCCATTGATAATGCATGGTTGAACCCCTTTTTATTCTTATATCGTGCTTTCATATCCCCGGCTGGCTGGAATAAAGCCATCGACCGAGGGTCAGACTGTCGAAAACCGGCAACCCGAATTGCCGCGCAATGCGTGACGAAAACGGCGGCAGATTGGTGCATTCAAACACCAGCGCACCGATATCGCCATGATGATGCAACAGGTCTTCGACCGTTCTGGCCAGTTCCTCCGCCAGAGCCGCAGCGTCATAAGGCTCTCCACCTTCAATCACCCCGTGAAAGGCACCGGCTTTCGGCAGTCCCGCAACCGGCGGCACCGCATGCACGCCGACCTCTGCGAAATGCCGGGACGTGAGAGAGGCGCGATCATAGGTGATGACGCCGACCCTCCTGCCCTTTGGCAGCATGGCTGCAATCGACGGGATCTGCAAAAGACTGGAGGTGGCGACCGGAACAGGCAGGCGCTCTGCAAGTTGCGTCTGGCGAAGGGCAAGAAAGCCGCAGGAGGTCGTCAGCGCAACCGCGCCCTCCGCCACCAGTTCCTCACCGGCGGCGATGAAGGCGTCCAGAAGATCGCCATCCTGCCCGGACACCACCTTGCGGGCGGATGCGCCCTTCACCCGTTTGTAAAGCACCGGGAAAGGCCAGCTCTGTGCATTGCCGACATCGCCGACGGGACGCTCGAAAGCGGTATCGAGCATCAGGATACCGAGGGGTCTTTTCATCTTTACACCATGGTGAAGACCCCGCAGCCGCGACATGGCCCGACTGCGGGTACAAGACAGGCTGGCCGTGAGGCGCAGCCCGTGGCGATCAGAACTGGATGTCGGCGGGGATATCCTGTTTCTGCACGCCGACAAGCGCCAGACTGGAGGTGATCCAATCGGTGATCACACCGGATGAACGATTATATTCAAGCCAGTTATCGACAAAGACGCGAAAGCGCGGGCTCGCTTCAGCGCGAACGCCGGCACAGGTCGGCTGACGCATGATCGGCGCGGGAACGACGATCTTGCCGACATTCGGGTTTTTCTTCACCGTGACCAGAGACAGCATCGCCACCTGAATGACCGCATCGGCGCGACCTGCCTGTACGGCAAGGGTCGCATCATCCGGCGTCTTCAGCGCAATCAGCGTGGCCTTGGGCAAAAAGCGACGGGCGAAGAGATCATGTGTGGAGCCAATATCAACGGCGATGCGGATTTCGGGCTTGTTCAGCTCATCCCAGGTTTTCGGCTCCAGACCGGATTTGGCGATGATGGTGAAGGTATTCTGCATGATCGGGCGGGTAAACTCGACCACCAGCGCCCGCGACGGCGTCGGGCTCAGGCCAAACATGATGTCGATCTTGTTCGATTGCAGATCGAGAACCGCATTGCCCCAGGTGGTTTCGCTAATTTCTACCTCAGCTTCCATGGATTTGGCCAGATCGCGCGCCATGCTCATGCAAAAGCCGCTCCATTGGCCCGTGGCAATATCCTTGTGATAGTAAGGTTCCGTGCCAACAATGCCTGCAACGCGAAGCTTTTTCGAACTGCGGATCTTGTCGAAGGTCGATTCGCTCGCCTGTTGCGCAATGGCAGGCGTTGCCAGTGCGGTTGCGGCGACACCCGTGCCTGCAAGGCCGAGAAGGCCCGCAAATTCTCGTCTGTTCATGTCAAACCCCTCATCGTTGCTTTTCTTGATCTCGTTTTTAAACAATTCCCCAGACAAAGCTGAGTGATATCTTTGTCGGGATTGCTCTTCATGCTCTCTTTCGTACATCGCTCCCATGTGCCAGTACGAAATTCATGCTTCAGCTCAATATTTTCTTATCAACGATCAAATGACCAAGGCGAGCTTGCTGTATCTTGCGGTCCAAGGGAAATTGCGAATACTCCATCATGCATGAGTTTTTGTCATGATGGAAAGGTTTCACAATGCGCCGCTACCTGCCCTCGCTCTCGGCCTTGCACGCCTTCGAAGCAGCGGCACGCTATATGAATTTCACCCGTGCGGCAGACGACCTCGGCCTGACCCAGAGCGGCATCAGCCGACAGATCCGCAGTCTTGAAACCTTTCTCGGAACCACGCTTTTCCATCGCTCCGGCCCCCGGCTGGTCCTGACCGAGACGGGCGCGAATTACTACCGCAATCTGGCGCTGACGCTGGACAGGCTGGAGGAAATTTCGATCGATGCCGTTCGCGGGCGAAGCGTCGATGCCTCGCTGATGATCGGCACCCATCCGACATTCGCTTCCCGCTGGCTGCCGGAGCGGCTTGGATCCTTCATCCGCTCCTATCCCGATATTCCGCTCGAGATCATGCCGGCCATGCCATCGACGGATTTTGAAACCACACGGCTTGATCTTGCCATTCTGCGCGGTGCAGGCACCTGGCTTCACGCCCGCGCCATCGAACTCTTTCCGGAAATGCTGGCGGTTGTCGCCTCTCCGGCGCTCATTGCCCCCGGCAGCAAGCTCGACCCGCTGCAATTTGCCGACTATCCGCTTTTGCAGAATTCCGGGCGTCCCAGCCTCTGGCTCAACTGGCTGCGCCTTGCAGAACTCTCCTATAGCGGCCGCATTCAGGGCACACGTTTTGCCCATCATGAGATGATCATCAATGCCGCCATTCACGGTCTCGGCCTTGCCGTCGTGCCGACCTTCTATGTGCGTCAGGAACTGGCAAACGGTCTGCTGCACATGCCCTTTGGCGAGCCGGTCCAGTCAGACGATTCCTATTATCTGGTCTATCCGGAGCGGAAGTCGCACAACCCCAATGTCATCGTCTTCCGCGACTGGCTGCTGCGCAGTCTTCGCAAATAGCCATATGACAATGACGAGCACAGCGCTGTATTGGCTTTACCAGCAGCAGAAGCCGCCATCGACGAGAAGATCGACGCCGGTGACGAAGCTTGCCGCATCGGAGAGCAGGAAGACGGCGGGACCGACCATTTCATCGACATGGGCCATGCGGCCCATCGGCGTCTGTTCTTCAAACAGTTTGGTCTGGTGCACCATTTCCGGTCGGGTGTTCATCGGCGTCGCCGTATAGCCGGGCGAGATGGTGTTGACACGAATGCCGCGGCCCACCCATTCCATCGCCATGGATTTGGTCATGTGGATCACGCCTGCCTTCGAGGCATTGTAATGGCATTGGCTCAGGCCGCGATTGACGATGACGCCGGACATGGAGGCAATGTTGACGATGGCGCCGCGCCCATGTTTCAGCATCGCCTGTGCCTCGGCCTGGCAGGACAGGAAGACGCCCTTCAGATTGATGTCCATCATCGTCTGGAACTGCTCTTCCGCCATCTCCTCGGCCGGATTGGCATTGGCAATCCCGGCGGCATTGACGGCGAGCCTCAGGGGTCCAAGCTCTTTTTCCGTGCGTAAAACGGCATCGGCAAGGGCAGCCTTGACTGTGACATCGGCAGCAAGGCTGATCGAACGGCGCCCGGTTGCGGCAATGGCATCGGCTGTCTGCTGCAGACCGTCATCGCTGCGCCGGTCCAGAAGCGCCACATCCGCACCGCATTGGGCAAGGCCGATGGCAATGCGCTGACCGATGCCGCTGCCGGCCCCGGTGACGAGCGCCACCTGAGCGCTGAGATCGAAAAGTTTCGGCGCGTTGAGCGTGATGGCGGACATTGCATTTCCTTCCTTAACCTGACTGCTGAAAACCGGGAGATGACCGTTGCAGCAAATTTAAAGTGCTACAGCGTTCTTTGTGCATTGTATAAAACGTCACCGCGCTGTCTTGCGCGACAGGATCAGAGCGTCGCAAGCTCCATGATCGAGACGTCATTGGCGTTTTCGTGCGCAAGAATACCGGTCTGCTTACCCTGCGCCAGCACCAGAATGCGGTTGGAAACGCCAAGCACCTCTTCAAGATCGGAGCTGACGACGATGACGCCGACGCCCTGACGGGCCAGATCGGCGATGATGTCGTAAATTCCGGCGCGCGCGCCGACATCGATGCCGCGGGTCGGCTCATCCAGCACCACAACGGTCGGATTGCGGATCAGCCATTTGGCGATCACGACCTTCTGCTGGTTGCCGCCGGAAAGGTCGCTGGCCGGTTGCTCGGCCCGGCCCTTGACACCGAAGGCGGCCAAGGCTTTTCCGACCAGAGCAGCAGTGCGGGCGCGCGTCACCCAGCCGCCCGCATAACGGTCGAGATTGGCGTAAGCGATGTTTTCACCGATCCTGTGCTCGACCACCAGTCCCTGAAATTTGCGATCCTCAGGCACCATGACAATGCCTTTTTCAATCGCCTGCGCCGGGTCTTTCAGCTGAACCGCCTCACCCTTCAGCCGGATCGTGCCGCCTTTCAGCGGATCGGCGCCGCAGATGGCGCGCACCAATTCGGTGCGGCCAGCGCCGATCAGCCCGGCAATGCCGAGAATTTCACCGGCATGAAGATCGAAACTCACGCCGTCAAATGCGCCATTGGCTCCGCTCAGATCCCGGACTTCCAGCAGTTTTTCCTTGCCCGGCTCTGCTAAAGGCGGGAACATCCGCTCCAGCGACCGGCCAACCATGCTTTCGACGATGGTGCGCACCGGGGTGTCGCTGTCGGCAAATTCATGAACGCGCACTCCGTCGCGCAGCACCACGATACGGTCGGCAATCCGGGCGATCTCCTCCATGCGGTGCGAGATATAGATGATGCCGACGCCTTCGGCCCTCAGCTTGCGCACCTGCTCGAACAGCGCCTCCGTTTCAGCGCCGCCGAGCGCTGCCGTCGGCTCATCCAGGATCATCAGCCGGGCATTGAGCGCCAGCGCCTTGGCGATTTCGATCAATTGCTGCTGAGCGGTGGACAGCCCCGCCACCTTGCGGGTGGCAGGGATATGCAGGTTGAGCCGGGCGAGCTGTGCCTGCGCGCGCTCGACCATCATCTTGCGGTCGACCACGCCGTTTTTCATCGGCCAGCGGCCGATAAACACATTTTCCGCGATGGACAGTTCCGGCAGAAGCTGAAGCTCCTGATGGATCAGCACCACGCCCTTGTCGATCGCCTCGCGCGGCGAGGCGGGAGCATAGTCTTTGCCCAGCCAGCGCATCGTGCCTTCCGAGGGCGTGCGCGACCCGGCAATAATGCCCGATAAAGTCGATTTCCCCGCGCCGTTTTCGCCCAGAAGCGCCACGACCTCGCCCGGATGAATATCGAGGTCGATGGAGCGCAGAACCTCGACCGGGCCATAGGACTTGCTGATGCCTTTCAGGCTCAAAAGCGGTTCTGTCATGGCGCGGTCTCCTCAGCCACGGTGATTGCGTCTGTCTGGACGGCCCCGACCCTTTGCAGAAATCGGGACCGCCCCGGGAGGATCTTGTCCTTGCTCAAGCAGGGATGCTTGGGCCAAATCAGGGATGGTTGGCGATGAAGCCTGCAACATTGTCCTTGGTGGTCAGCGTGGCGTTTTGCAGCTGCACCGGCGGCACTTTCTCACCCTTGACCAGCTTGATCGCCATATCGACGGCCATGCGGCCCATTTTCTGGGTCTGCTGGGTGGCGGTCACGTCGAAGACGCCGTTTTTCAGCGCTTCAAGTGCGGCGGTGTCGCCATCGAAACCGCCAACGGCGATCTTGTGGTTGGGATTGGCGACCTTGATCGCCTGCGCCGCACCGAGCGCCAGACCGTCTGCCTGGGCAAAGACGATCTTCACATCGGGATGCGCCTGCAACATGTTCTGCATGATCTGGAAGCCTTCATCCTGGCTCCACATGTTGGACCATTGCTCGGCCACCACCTTGACATCCGGATGGGCCTTGACGGCTTCCATGCAGCCCTTGGTGCGGTCAACTTCCGGCGTCGTGCCCTTCTGACCATGGATGATGACCATCTTGCCCTTGCCGCCGGCTTCCTTGATGATGTAGTCGCAGACCGCCTTGGCCGAGGCGACGGAATCGGTGGCGATGAAGGTGTCGCCCGGTGCGCCTTCGGCATTGCGGTCGACATTGACCACCGGAACGCCCGCAGCCTTTGCCAGCTTGACCGGCACGGTGGCGGCAGCCGCACCGGCGGGAATATAGATCAGCGCATCGATATTCTGGGTCAGAAGATCCTGGATCTGGTTGACCTGGGTCGGGCCGTCTCCCTTGGCGTCAACGGTGATGACGTCAATGCCGCGCGCCTTGGCTTCGGCTTCGACCGACTGCTTGATCTGGTTGAAGAAGTTGGCCTGAAGATTGGCCACCGCAAGGCCGATCTTCTTGGCGTCCTTGGCCTGAACGGAGCCGAGCGAAACGGCAAGAACCGCAGCCGAGGCGAGAAGAATGCGGGCGAATTTCATGATGTCCTCCTAAGATTTGTTTCGGCCTGGAGGCCGTCAGGTTCAGCGTGAACCGGTAAGGCTCCAGAGACCTTTGTTTTCCTACGTCTTTTCGGGAAAACCGGGTTCCATTTTTCCCTGACAAACTCCAAGGGTTTGGTCCTCCCCCCCTTGAGGTCTTTTCTGTCCCGCCCCGGCCCGTGAAGGGCCAGTGAAGGGAAAGCCTGGTTGACCCGCCCGATCATGGCAGGCGGGCAGATGTCAGCGGCTGCGACGGCGCAGCGTTTCGGCGGCAACGGCAACGACGATGACCGCGCCGATCACCACCTGCTGCACGAAGGGCGAGACATTGAGAAGATTGAGGCCGTTGCGCAGCACGCCGATGATCAGCACACCGATCAGCGTGCCGCCAATGCCACCGGCGCCGCCGGACAGCGAGGTGCCACCAATGACCACGGCGGCAATCGTGTCGAGCTCATAGCCAAGCCCGCTCGACGGCTGCACCGAATCGAGCCTTGCTGCCAGCACGATGCCCGCAAGACCGGCCAGAACCGCCGAGACGACATAGACGCCCAGCGTGACGCGGGTGACGCTGATGCCCGCAAGCCGCGCCACTTCCGGATTGCCGCCCACGGCATAAAGCATCCGACCTTCGGCACGATATTTGAGAAAGACAAAGGCCAGCAAAGCCACGATCAGCATGATGGCGACAGTGGCCGTCAGAATGCCGAAATGCCTGTCGATGGCGAGCATCATGAACCAGTCGGGAAAACCGACGATCTGCTGGCCATCGGTGATCATGTTGGCCAGGCCGCGGGCAACCGACATCATGGCCAGCGTGGCGATAAAGGCGGGCACGCGAAAGCGGGTAACCATGACGCCCACAGCAAGGCCGCTCAAGGCCGAGGCGACAAGCGCCGCCGGAATTGCCAGCGCCATCGGCAGACCCGCCACATTGGCCGTCCAGCCCATGACCATCATTGAAAGCGCCAGAACCGAGCCGACGGACAGATCGATACCGCCGATCAGGATGACAAAGCTCATGCCGACGGCCATGATGCCAAGCACGGTGATCTGGTCGAGAATGTTCAGCCCGTTTCTGAGCGACAGAAAGCTGTCGCTGGTCAGGCTTAAAAACAGGCAGAGCGCCACAAGCCCAAGAAGCGGGCCTGTTACCCCGCTGAGAAAGCCCGGCTGAAAGCGCAAACGCGCATCCTGCCGCTTCACGTCGAGCGATACCATGTCTCCTCCCAACCGGTCGCCAGCCTCCGCCAGACCGATATGCATAAATATTCGCATCTGTTATTTAATTCGATAGCAATCACCTTCGATCCTGTCAACACCCAATCCACCCATCGAATTTAACGGGCTGTAAATTTATTTTTGCCCGAACGGCTTGACAGGTCGCAGGCTTCTGCAAAAATATCACCTAACGCATATTTATGCAGCAAGGGGTTTTCATGCAGGTGCAAGAGCTGGAACACATGGCGCGCCAGATCCGCAGACGGGATCTGCAGGCCGTTTTCGAAGCAGGTGCCGGTCATATCGGCGGCGAGATGTCGGCCATCGACATTCTGACGGCGCTGTATTTCCGCGTGCTGCGGATCGATCCGCAAGAACCGAAACATCCCGGCCGCGACCGTTTCGTGCTGTCGAAGGGGCATACGGCCTGCGCGCTTTATGTGACGCTGGCCCGGCGCGGCTTTTTGCCGGAAGAGGAGATTTCAACCTTTCTCAAGCCGGGTTCGCGGCTGAACGGTCACCCCAATTGCAACAAGGTGCCGGGGGTGGAAACCAATACCGGCCCGCTCGGCCACGGCCTGCCGGTGGCGGTGGGCATGGCCAAGGCGGCAAAGCTGTCGGGGGCGGATTACCGCACCTATGTGATGACCGGCGACGGCGAAATGCAGGAAGGCTCGAACTGGGAAGCAATCATGGCCGCCCATCAGTTCGGCCTCGACAATCTGACGCTGATTGTCGATCATAACCGCTTCCAGCAGGGGGCCGCCCTGTCCGAGACCAATGATATCGCGCCGCTGAAACCCAAGCTCGAAGCCTTTGGCTGGGCGGTACGCGAGATCGACGGTCACGCCATGGCCGGTATCGTCGAGGCGCTGGAGCACCGGCCTGAGGGCAGGCCGTATTGCATCGTCGCCCATACCAACAAGGGCCATGGCATTTCCTTCATGCAGGATAAAGTGGACTGGCATCACAAGGTGCCAAACCGGGAGCAATATGAGATCGCGCTGGCGGAACTGTCGGAGGCAAAGGGATGAACGTACCGGTGAAGACTGAAAAACTGCATGACTGCCGCGATGCTTTCGCCGAAACGCTGGAACGGCTGGCGAGCGCCGATCAGACGATTGTTGCGGTGTGCAACGATTCCGTCGGCTCCTCCAAGCTCGGCGGCTTCAAGGCGAAATTTCCCGACCGTCTGGTCAATGTCGGCATTGCCGAGCAGAATATGGTCGGCGTGGGCGCGGGCCTTGCCAATGGCGGGCGGCTGCCCTTTGTCTGCGCCGCCTCCTGTTTTCTTACGGGCCGGTCGCTGGAACAGATCAAGGCGGATATTTCCTATTCCAACGCCAATGTGAAGCTTGTCGGCATTTCCTCCGGCATGGCCTATGGTGAGCTTGGCCCGACCCATCATTCCATCGAGGATTTCGCCTGGACCCGCGTGCTGCCCAATCTGCCGGTGATTGCCCCTTGCGACCGCATCGAGACGGCGGCGGCGGTGGCATGGGCCGCCAGCTATGCCGGACCCTGTTTCCTGCGGCTGTCGCGCGTTGGCGTGCCTGACCTGCTGCCGGAAGGCCATGTGTTTGTCCCCGGCAAGGCCAATCTGCTGCGCGAGGGCATGGATCTAACCCTGATCGCCAATGGCACGCTGACCCATCGCATCGTCAAGGCCGCCGATCTTCTCCTCCAGCATGGGGTCAAGGCGCGGGTGCTGAATATGGCGACCGTGCGGCCCATCGATGAAGAGGCGATCATTGCCGCCGCCAGCGAAACCGGCGCCATCCTGACGGCGGAAGAACATTCGATCTTCGGCGGTCTCGGTTCCGCCGTGGCCGAGGTTGTGGTCGATCACCGGCCTGTGCCGATGACGCGGCTCGGCGTGCCGGGTGTCTATGCCCATACCGGCTCGGCTGAAGCGCTGCTGGATGATTTCGGCATGGCCCCGCAGGCGATTGTCGAGGCTGCGCTGGAGCTGATCAAACGCAAATCGTCATAAAGGCGAGACGGGGAGGAGTATGATGCGCGCCATTCTCGCCATCGATCAGGGCACGACCAATTCCAAGGCCGTTCTTGTCTCGGAACGCGGCACGATCCTGGCGCGCGGCTCTGCCGCCGTCGGCATTGCCTATCCGGAGCCGGGTTTTGTCGAACAGGACCCGAAACGGCTCTGGGCCTCGGTGCTGGAAGCGATTGCCGCCTGTCTGGCGGCCTGCCCGGAAGCAAATATTGAGGCGATTGCCCTGTCCAACCAGCGCGAATCGGTCACCATCTGGGATGGCGAGACCGGCGAGCCGCTTGGGCCGGTGCTGAGCTGGCAATGCCGCCGCACCGCGCCGGATTGTGAACGGCTCATCGCCGCAGGACTAACGGCGCGGGTGATGGAACTGACCGGCCTGCCGCTCGACCCGATGTTTCCCGGCGCGAAAATGCGCTGGCTGATGGAGCGCGCCCCGAAAAACCGCCCCTTGCGGCTTGGCACCATCGATGCCTGGCTGATCCATTGCCTGACCGGCGGCAGGACCCATGCCTGCGATGCCGCCAATGCGGCCCGCAGCCAGCTTTTCGATCTGAAAAAACAGGTCTGGAGCGACGAGCTTTGCACGCTTTTCGGTGTCAACAAAGATGTCCTGCCCGATGTGCGCGACAGTTCCGGCGCCTTCGGCGTCACGAAGGGCGTGCCGGGTCTTGCCGATGGCATTCCGGTGGCTTCCGCCATTGGCGACAGCCATGCGGCCCTCTTCAGCCACGGCGCGTTCCGCCCCGGTGACGGCAAGGTCACGTTCGGCACCGGCTCTTCCGTCATGCGCACGCTGCCCGCCTATGTTGCGCCCGACAAGGGCATCACCACCACGGTCGCCTGGCGGCTAAAGGGCGAGCCGGTCTTTGCCTTCGAGGGCAATATTCTCGTTTCGGCGGCAAGCCTGCCCTGGATGGCCGGGATTCTCGGACTTGCCGATGTTGCCGAACTCTGCGATCTCGCCGCAACGGCAGAGCCCGGTGGCCCCGGCTTCGTACCGGCTTTCGTCGGTCTTGGCGCGCCCTATTGGGATACGGCCTCGCGGGCCTTGTTTTCGCAGATCAATTTTTCCACCAGCCGGGCGCAGATGGCCCGCGCCGTCACCGATTCCATCGCCTTTCAGGTGCATGATGTGGTGGCCGCCATGCGCGCGCAGGCAGACAGCGCCACGGGCCGTCTTTTCGTCGATGGCGGCCCAAGCCGCAACCGCTTCCTCATGCAATGCGTTGCCGATCTTCTCGGCCAGCCGGTCATCCAGCGCGATGCAGCAGAGGCCTCGGCGCTGGGGGCGGCCTATCTTGCCGGTCTTGCCATTGGCTTCTGGAACACGCTTGACGAGATTGCCACACTGGCTGAGGACGGTACGGCAATTGCGCCACACAATGGCGATCAGGCCGCACGATTGGCGCTCTGGCAGGATGCCGTGACCCGCGCCACCCACAGGCCGGAGGCGGTAAAGCCGCTTTCCCTTTTGCCCGAGAGCTTCTAAACGTGAATAACTATTCACCGATGGAGGAAGATCTTGGGCCGGATCAATGAACTGCGACTGATCACCCGCGTCGCCCAGATGTATTACATCGAGCGCAAGCGCCAGGCCGATATCGCCGAACATCTGCATCTGTCGCAGGCCACCGTGTCGCGCATGCTGAAGCGGGCAGAGGCGGAAGGCATTGTCCGCACCAGCGTCATTCCGCCGGCCGGCACGTTCAGCCCTCTGGAAGACGGCCTGCGCGCCCGTTATGGCCTGCCGGAAGCCATTGTCGTCGACTGTTCGGAAGACCGCGACGGCGCAATCATGGCCCGCATCGGCGAGGCAGCCGCCCATCTTGTCGAGGCGACGCTGTCTGCCGGTGAGGTGATCGGGGTCTCAAGCTGGAGCCAGACCATTTTCAAAATGGTCGAAAACATTCATCCGCAGAAAGGCACGGTGGCGAAATATGTGGTGCAGACGCTGGGCGGCATGGGCGATCCGTCCGTGCAGACCCATGCGACGCAATTGACCACGCGGCTGGCGCGGCTGACGGGTGCAGAGCCGAAACTTCTGCCGGTTCAGGGCCTTGCCTCCTCGCGTGAGGCAAAGCTTCTGATGCTGTCCGATCCTTTCGTGCGCGAGACCATGGAGCTGTTTTCGACCATCACGCTGGCGATTGTCGGCATCGGTGCGGTGGAGCCTTCCGAATTGCTGGCCCGCTCCGGCAATATCTTTTCCACCCGCGAACTCTCCGATCTGGCGGAAGCAGGCGCGGTGGGCGACATTTCGCTGCGGTTTTTCGACCGGACCGGCAAGACGGTGAAGACCCCGCTCGACGACCGGGTGATCGGTCTGCCGCTCGAAGATCTGTCCCGTGTCGAGCGGGTGATTGCGCTGGCCGGCGGGCAGAAGAAAACCGAAGCCATTGCCGGCGCCTTGAAAACCGGGGTCATCGACGTTCTGGTGACAGACCGGTTCACCGCAGAACGGCTGCTGGAGGCACCGTCTTGATCTTGTAAACCGGGAGGACAACATGAGGCGTTTTGAAGGAGAGACCGTTTTCATCAGCGGCGGCAACAAGGGCATCGGCTATGGCATTGCCCGTCGCTTTGCCGAGGAAGGCGCACAGGTGGCCATCGCCGCCCTTGAGGCCGACACACCCGCCATCGCGGAACGGCTTGCAGCCGAAACCGGGACAAAAACCGTGGGACTGCAACTCGATGTGCGCGATCAGCATGCGGTGCGTGCGGCCTATGACATGGCAGAGGCAGAGCTTGGCCCCCTCACGGTTTCGGTACAGAATGCCGGTGTCATCACCATTGCCAGAATTGAGGATCTGAGCGAGGCCGAATGGGATCTCAATCTTGAGGTCAACACCAAGGGCGCGTTTTTATGCTGCCAGGAAGCCATTCGCCGGTTCCGCGCCAAGGGTGTGAAGGGGCGGCTGATCAACACGGCCTCCGGCCAGGCCCGGCAGGGCTTTATCTACACGCCCCATTATGCCGCCTCGAAATTCGGCGTGATCGGCCTGACCCAGAGCCTTGCCAAGGAACTGGCACCGGAAGGCATCACCGTCAATGCCATCTGCCCCGGCATCATCCATACCGACATGTGGGATTATAACGACCGCGTCTGGGGCAAGATGCTCGGTGACTATGCGCCGGGCGCACTGATGGCGGAATGGGTGGCCAATATTCCGATGCGCCGCGCCGGAACCCCGGCAGAGGTCGCCGCTCTCGTCGCCTTTCTCGCCTCCGCAGACGCCGCCTATATCACCGGCCAGACCATCAATGTCGATGGCGGCCTGATCATGTCGTAAGCCGATCCTGTCATGTTACGGCTTACTGCACATCTACTGCCTCATCATCCCGTATCCGTCTGTTTTTGCCCGTTTTCATGCATTCGGCGACGAAAATCCACCGGCTTTTCGTGAAAGCGCCGGTGGAAGGCCTCATAAAAGGCCGAGAGGGAATTGAAGCCCGATTCATAAGCAATCTGGGTGATCGGCAGGTCCGTGGCGATCAAAAGCGATTGTGCCGTATCCAGCCGATGGCGGATGATCGCCTGATTGACCGTCATGCCGACCGTGCGCTTGAACAGGCTCATGGCATAATTGGGGTTCAGCCCCGCCGCCTTGCCGACATCTTCGGTGGAAATCGGCTCCAGCGCATGTTCGCCGATGAAGCGCAGCATGTTTTCCACATGCGCGGCGCGTCCGGCATCGGCCTGGCCCAGGCTGGCCAGCGCCGAGCCCTGTTCGCGCAGGTCGCGCCAACCGTCACGGTCGATGCGCAGCACCCGCGCCATCAACTCGTCGCGGACGATCTCGGCCAGTGCCTCATCGCCCTGCAGCAATTCATCATGCCAGCGGATGAAGAAATCGCGATCATAGGGATAGATTTCTTGCGCCTCGATCACTGCGCCGCGAAACACCGCATCGCGAAACCGGCTGAGCGTGGCGCGTGCCAGAAAAACCGACATCGGTACATAAAGGCAGACAAACAGCGTGCCCTTGGGCCGGGCAATGACCTGATGCGGGATCATGCCCCAGAACAGGCAGAGCCTGCCCTCGCGCACCGTCAGTTCCCGGCCATCGAACCAGTAGGTCATTTCGCCTTCAAGCACGAAATTCAGCTCGATCTGGCTGTGCATATGCGGCCCGGCCATGACCTGCACTTCTTTCAATGCGCCGGCACAGAAACGATGGTCGCCAAAAACAACCAGAGGATGCGCCGGATTGAGCCGCAGATGCACCGCATCCGCTTCTTCCTGAAAATGTGAGGGGGAAGGAACCATGTGACCTTAGGATTCCGGAAAGATTCATCAAAATACTGGTAGAGAATTACGGATAAGATGGAAATGATCAAGAGGCTTTCGACATGGCGCACGGGTAGAGGCGCGTTCTGGCGAAACACGCCGCCCGAAATGGCGGACCTTGTTTAGAGGGAGGAACCCATGACTTTTAAGAAGAGCCTTTACGGGCTTGCGCTGACGGCTGCGCTGTCTGCAACCGGCGCTCATGCCGGGCAGATTGTCTTCAATTCCGATCAATCCGACCCCGTGCCGAAAAAAGCCGTTCAGACCCTGATCGACGATTTCGAAAAAATCCATCCCGACATCACCGTCAAGTGGAACAATTTCGACCATGAAGGTTACAAGTCGGCGATCCGCAACTTTCTCACCGCCGATCCGCCGGATGTGTTCACCTGGTATTCCGGCAACCGCATGGCTCCCTTCGTCAAATCCGGTCTGGTTGCCGACGTCTCGGATCTGTGGAAGCAAAACGGCTGGGACGCGCAGATGAAGTCGGCGCTGCCGTCAATGACCATCGATGGCAAGCAATGGGGTGTTCCCTACACCTATTACCAGTGGGGCATTTATTACCGTAAGGATATTTTCGCCAAAGAAGGCATCACGCCGCCCAAGACCTGGGACGAGCTTCTGGCGGCCTGCGCCAAGCTGAAGAAGGACGGCATCACCCCCTTCACCATCGGCACCAAGGCGCTCTGGCCGACGGCTGGCTGGTTCGATTATCTCGACCTGCGCGTCAACGGCTATGATTTCCATATGCAGCTGACCAATGGCAAGATTCCCTATACCGATCCGCGCGTCAAAGCCGTGTTTGCCAAATGGGACGAGCTGATCAAGCCGGGCTATTTCATCGACAATCATGCCGCGCTCGACTGGCAGGATGCCGTGCCGCTGATGGTGCAGGGCAAGGCCGCCATGTATCTGATGGGCAATTTCGCCGTGGCGACGATGAAGCTCGGCGGGTTGAAGGAAGACCAGATCGGCTTCCTGCAATTCCCGACCATCAATCCCTCCATCCCCGACGCCGAAGAAGCGCCGACCGACACCTTCAACATCTCCGCCCATGCGAAGAACATGAAGGACGCCAAGGTCTTCCTCGCTTATATCGCAGAGCCTGAGGTTCAGGCCAAGATGACAGCGACCATGGGCCAGCTGCCGGTCAACAACAAGGCGCCGGAACCGAGCGATCCCTTCCTGAAGCAGGGCTTCAACATGCTGTCCAAGGCTTCCGCCCTCTCGCAGTTCTATGACCGCGACGCACCGGCTGAAATGGCCAAGGCCGGCATGGAAGGCTTCCAGGAATTCATGGTCAAGCCGGACAAGCTCGACCAGATCCTCAAGCGGCTCGACAAGGTGCGCGAGCGCGCCTATCGCTAGAGCTTTGTTGTTCCGCCTGTCCGGACGGAAAACCGCAACGCGCTTTTCTCCGGACAGTGCTCTCTAACCTCCCAAGGGCCGGGTGTCGCGTCTTGTGGCATCCGGCCACCCTTCCCCCTCGATAACAAGGTGCCGCCGTGAGTAACAGCGCCCCTCTGCCATCACGATCCGCGCAAGGCTATTTCAGGCGCAACCAACAGAAGCTTGCGCCTCTGCTGTTTCTGGCCCCCGGTCTGGTGATGTTCATCATCTATGTCATCCTGCCGATCTTCCAGTCGATCTGGATCAGCTTCTATTCCTGGGACGGGCTTGGTCCGAAAGTCTGGATCGGCCTTGGCAATTACAGGGAATTGCTGGGTGACGACGCCTTTTACACCTCGCTGAAGAACAATGTTCTCTGGCTGGTTCTCTATCTTCTCGCCATTCCGGCGGGCCTTGCCGTGGCGCTGTTTCTCAATCAGACAGTGATCGGCATCCGGGTATATAAATCCCTGTTCTTCTTCCCCTTCGTCATCAGTCAGGTGGTTGTCGGGTTGATCTTCAGCTGGTTCTATGCGCCGAATTTCGGCCTTTTCTCGGTGCTGCTCAAGCATCTGACCGGCTCGGACATCGCCATTCTCGCCGATGACCGCACGGTGACCTATGGCATCATTGCCGCCGGTCTCTGGCCGCAGACGGCCTATTGCATGATCCTTTATCTGACCGGCCTCAACAACATTAATCCGGAACAGGTGGAAGCGGCCCGCATGGATGGCGCCAAGGGCTGGGCCATGCTGAAAAACATCATCCTGCCACAGCTTGCGCCTGCCACCTTCATTGCCATGGTGGTGACGGTGATCGGGGCGTTGCGCTCTTTCGACCTTGTCTCGATCATGACCTCAGGCGGTCCTTACGGCGCAAGCGAGGTCCTGTCCTATTACATGTATGAGCAGGCGCTGTCGGAATATGGCTATCGCATGGGTTATGGCGCGGCCATCGCCGTGGTTCTCTTCCTGATCATGCTGGTGTTCATCACGCTGTTCATCGTGCGGATGCTGAAGCAGGAAAGGAACGCCTGATGTTTCCGACCCCGATTGAAAAAACCTCGCCCGCCATCCGCATCGGCTATCAGCTCATGCTGCCGGTGGCGCTCTTCCTCTGGCTCTTGCCGCTGATCGGCGTGGCGCTCACCTCGGTGCGCCCGGCCAGCGATCTTGCCGCGGGCAATTATTTCGGCATTCCCTCCGGCTTTGCCGGGGTGACCAATTATACCGCCGTGTTCCAGAACTCGCCGATCGGTCTTTATATCCTCAACTCGTTCAAGATCACCATTCCCGCCGTGATCGGTTCGGTGGCGCTGTCCTGCCTGACCGGCTTTGCGCTGGCCACCTATAAGTTCCGCGGCAATCTGGTGCTGTTCTTCGTTTTCGTCGCCGGCAATTTCATTCCCTTCCAGATTCTGATGGTGCCGGTGCGCGATCTGACGCTGAAACTCGGGCTTTATGACACCGTCACCGGCCTCGTGCTGTTTCATGTCGCCTTCCAGACCGGCTTCTGCACGCTGTTCATGCGCAATTTCATCAAGGGCCTGCCCTTTGCCCTGATTGAATCGGCCCGTGTCGAGGGCGTCTCGGAATGGAAGATTTTCCGCCATATCGTGCTGCCGCTGATGCGCCCGGCCATTGCCGCGCTTTCCGTGCTGGTCTTCACCTTTGTCTGGAATGATTATTTCTGGGCGACCGTGCTGGTGCAGAGCCAGAACGCCATGCCCGTCACTGCCGGTCTTTATGCGCTGAACGGCCAATGGGTCGCCGCCTGGCAACTGGTGTCTGCCGGTTCCATTGTCGCAGCGCTGCCGCCGGTTGCCATGTTCTTTCTGATGCAGCGGCATTTCATTGCCGGCCTGACGCTGGGAGCCACGAAGGGATGAGCAAGATGATCACCATTGGACGTCAGGATTTTGCCCTTTGCCTCAGCCTGCCGGAGAGCGGCATGCCGGAGATTGCAAGCTTTGGCGCGCAATCGGCCATCGGCACGGATCTTGCCGGGTTTGAACGCTCAAGCCGCATCAACGGCATGGATCAGCCCGCCCCCAACGCCGTGCTGCTGCCCACCGGCGGCATGGGCTTTTTCGGCTGGCCTGCCCTTGCCGGTCATCGGCAGGGCCGCGATTTCATCCTGCAATTTTCCGGCTGGCGCGTCACAACCGAGGGCCGGACAACCCTGCTTTCGGCAGAAGACAGCATCGCTAAAATCGGCATCACCCTCCATATAGAAGCCTTTGACAGCGGCGTCATCGCCCTGTCGA
Organism: Allorhizobium sonneratiae; assembly: GCF_023700755.1. Classification (GTDB taxonomy): domain Bacteria; phylum Pseudomonadota; class Alphaproteobacteria; order Rhizobiales; family Rhizobiaceae; genus Allorhizobium; species Allorhizobium sonneratiae. Next base: position 166,097 of record NZ_JAMKOJ010000004.1, read on the forward strand.
GCCGCATCGTCAATCTTGGCGAAACCGATTATGCGCTCGACCGCGCCATGGCCGCGAGCTTTCTCGCCCCCGCCGGAAATGTCGAGATCCTCACCTTTACCGGCATGTGGGGCCGCGAGTTTCAGACCCGGCGCGAAAGCCTTGGCGACGGCATCTGGAGCCGCGAAAGCCGCCGGGGCCGCACCTCGCATGACCGTTTTCCCATGCTGGTGGTCGAGGCCGAGACGCAAAGCTTTGCCGTCACCCTCGGCTGGAGCGGCAACCACCAGACGGTGATCGACCGGCTGGATGATGGCCGCCGCCTTGTGCATATGGGTGAATTGTTCGAGCCGGGCGAGATGATCCTTGCCCCCGGCGCGCGTTATGACAGCCCGAAAGCCTATGCCGGGCCGGACAGCGCCGCGCTGCATGCCTTTGTCCGCGAAAGCCTCCTCACCTGGCCGGGTGGGGTGATGAAGCCGCGCCCGGTTATGCTCAACACCTGGGAAGGCAATTATTTCGACCACCGCATGGCCTCGCTCAAGGCGCAGGCCAGCGCTGCCGCCGAACTTGGCATCGAGCGCTTCGTGCTGGATGATGGCTGGTTTGGCCGCCGCGACGACGACACCACCAGCCTTGGCGACTGGGATATCGATCCGCGCAAATATCCCGAAGGGTTGACGCCGCTTGTCGATCACGTCACCGCGCTTGGCATGGAATTCGGCATCTGGTTCGAGCCGGAAATGGTCAATCCGGTCTCCGAGCTGTTCAAGGCACATCCCGACTGGGCCTTGCAGGTGGAGGGCCGTCCGCTGCTTCTGTCACGCAACCAGCTGGTGCTGGACCTGACCCGGCCGGAGGTCAGCGATTATCTCTTCGCCAAGATTGACGCCGTGCTGAAAGACCATGCCGTCTCCTATATCAAATGGGACATGAACCGCGATCTCACCCATGCCGCTGGCCGCGACGGCAGGGCCAAGACCGCCGCCCAGACCCGCGCCGTTTATGCGCTGATGGACCGTATCCGCGCCGCCCATCCTTCGGTCGAGATCGAAAGCTGTGCATCTGGCGGCGGGCGCATCGATTATGGTGTGCTGGCCCGCACCAACCGGGTCTGGACCTCCGATTGCACCGATGCGCTGGAGCGGCTGGAAATCCAGCGCGGCGCCTCCGTCTTCGTGCCGCCGGAAATCCTCGGCAGCCATGTCTCGGCCTCGCCCAACCATCAGACCGGCCGTCGCCACAGCCTGTCGTTTCGGGCGCTGGTGGCCATGGCCTATCACCTTGGCGTCGAGCTCAATCCGCTGGAGATCGACGAGGCCGAACGCGCCGAGCTGAAAACCTATATCGAAAGCTATAAGCGCCTGCGTCCGCTCTTACACAGGCCGGGGGCAAACTTCCGGCTGGAGCCGCGCGACGGGCGCTATGCCTGGGGGGCGGCAAGCGATGATCACATCGCGCTCTTTATCGCCCAGGGACCGCAAATGGTCAATGAACAGCCCGAGCCGCTGAAACTGCCCGCCGCCATCACCCAAAAAGGCGGGCGCTGGCGGATCAAGCTCATCCACCCGGACAGACCGGATTTCATCCGCACCTCGCCGATGCAGGACAGGCTCCTGAAAGGTGAGATCGGATTTCATCTCGAAGACACCAGCCGGATTGGCCTTGCCCTGCCCATGCTGCGGCCCGAAAGCGCCATTCTGCTGGAACTGACACCTGAAGACTAACACCGGCGCTTTGAAACCGGTCCTGCTGACAGGACGGGCGTCTGGAAAACCGAAAAGGACCCATCATGGCTGACGTGCGCCTTGAGGCCGTGACCAAACAATTTGCCGCCCTCAGCGTCATCAAGGGCGTGGATCTGACCGTCGATGATGGCGAATTCTGCGTCTTTGTCGGACCGTCGGGCTGCGGCAAATCGACATTGTTGCGGATGATCGCCGGGCTTGAAGATATTTCGAGCGGTGCTCTGTCGATCGGTGGCAAGGATATGACCAAGGTTGGCCCCTCTGAACGAGGGGTGGCCATGGTGTTCCAGTCCTATGCGCTCTATCCGCATATGAGCGTGCGCGACAATATCGGTTTCGGCCTGAAAATGACCGGCCATGCCAAAGCCCTGATCGACGAGCGCACGCAAAAAGCGGCAAAAATGCTGCAACTGGATGCGTTGCTGGAGCGCAAGCCCGGCCAGCTTTCCGGCGGCCAGCGCCAGCGCGTCGCCATTGGCCGCGCCATCGTGCGCGAACCGGATGTGTTTCTCTTCGACGAGCCGCTCTCCAACCTCGATGCGGCGCTGCGCGTGCAGATGCGCACGGAGCTGACCAAGCTGCATCAGGAGCTGAAGGCAACGATGATCTACGTGACCCATGATCAGGTCGAGGCCATGACCATGGCCGACAAGATCGTGGTTCTGTCTGCCGGAAAGATCGAGCAGGTCGGCTCGCCGCTTGAGCTTTACCACCGTCCGAAAAACCTCTTCGTTGCAGGCTTCATCGGCTCACCGAAGATGAATCTCCTGCCCGTCACCGTCGCACCCGCCGACAATGGCAAGCTGGCCGTAACCCTGCCCGGCGGCGGCGTTCTCCATCTCGACGCCAGGGGTAAAACGGTGAAGCCGGGCAAGATGACGCTTGGCGTGCGCCCGGAACATCTCGACGCCACCGGCAAGGGCGACCTCGTTCTGCCGCTTCCCGTCACGCTTGCCGAATATCTCGGCTCGGAAACCCTCTTCTTCGTCACGCTGACCGATGGCTGCGATATCGCCGTCAAGGCGGATGGTCTTGCCAAGGCAAGGCCGGGCGAAACTCTCTCTGTCGGCGTTCCCGCCGCCGCCTGCCATCTCTTCGACGAGGCTGGCCTTGCCGTCATCAATGGGGATCTGCGTTAATGCTTGGAGTCTGCTACTACCCGGAACACTGGCCGGAAACCCAGTGGGAAACCGATGCACGGCGGATGCGCGAGCTTGGCATTTCCTTCGTGCGCGTCGGCGAATTCGCCTGGTCGCGGCTGGAGCCGCAGCGCGACACGTTTACTTTCGAGTGGCTGGACCGCGCTTTGGACGTGCTGCACAAGGCCGGGCTGAAGGTGGTGCTCGGCACGCCGACCGCCACGCCGCCGAAATGGCTGATGGATGAGCATCCCGACATCGCGCCTTATGACGAGCATGGCCGTGTGCGCGGCTTCGGCTCGCGCCGTCATTACAGCTTTTCCTCCAAGAGCTGGTGGCGGGAAAGTGCCCGCATCGTCGAGATCATCGCGAAGCGCTATGGCACCCATCCCGCCATTGCCGGATGGCAGACCGACAATGAATATGGCTGCCACAACACGACCATCTCCTGGGGACCGGAAGACCTGAAGGCCTTCCGCCAGTGGCTGAGACTGCGCTACCAGACGCCTCAGGCGATGAACGAGGCCTGGGGCGGCGTGTTCTGGTCGATGGAATTCAACAGTTTCGACGAGGTCGAGCTGCCAACCGGCACGGTGACCGAGCCAAACCCGGCCCAGCGCCATGATTTCTGGCGCTTCTCCTCCGATCAGGTCGCCGCCTATGACCTGATGCAGGTGGAGATCATCCGCAAACATTCGCCCGACCGTTTCGTCACCCATAATTTCATGGGCTTCGTTTCGGATTTCGATCATTTCAAGGTCGGCGACAATCTCGATCTCGCCAGCTGGGACAGCTATCCCATCGGCTTTGTCGAAAAATTCCCCTTCAGCGAGGAGGAGCGCAACCGCTGGGCGGAAACCTCCCATCCCGACATCGCGCCTTACCATCATGATCTCTACCGCGCCGTCGGCAAGGGCCGGTTCTGGGTGATGGAGCAGCAGCCCGGCCCGGTCAACTGGGCGCCGTGGAACCCGGTGCCGAAACCCGGCATGGTGCGGTTATGGACCTGGGAGGCGCTCGCCCATGGCGCAGATGTCGTCAGCTATTTCCGCTGGCGTCAGGCCCCCTTTGCCCAGGAACAGATGCATGCCGGCCTCAACCTGCCCGGCCTTGACGAATGGTCCGTTGGCGGGCTGGAAGCGAAAACCGCAGGCGAGGAACTGGCCGCCCTTGGCGCGCTGCCGCCAGGCGAAAAGGCCCCCGTCGCCATCCTTTATGACTATGCCAGTCATTGGGCGACGGCAATCCAGCCGCAGGGCAAGGATTTCCGTTTCGAGGAACTGACCTTCCGCTGGTATGAAGGCTTGCGCCGTCTCGGTCTCGATGTCGATTTCGTCCGTCCGGGCGCTTCGCTTGACGGCTACAGGCTGGTGGTGGTGCCCTGCATGACCCATGTGGATGAGGCAACGCTTTCAGCGCTTGAAAAAACCGAGGCGCATGTGCTTTACGGGCCGCGTTCCGGCTCACGCGACCGGCATTTCACCATTCCCGCCAATCTGCCGCCCGGACCCTTGGCGGCGCTGACCGGCAACCGCATCACCCAGACGTCCTCGCTGCGTCCTGGTCTGGCCGATCCTGTCGAAGGCATGGTGTCAGGCGTGGCGATCCGCTGGCGCGAATATCTGGAGACGACGGCAGAGGTTCTCGCCCGTTTCGGCAATGGCGATCCGGCGCTGACGCAGCAGAACGGCCATCATTATCTCGCCTGCTGGCCGGATGAGACCTTGCTGACGGCAACGCTTTGCCTGCTGGCCAAGCGCGCCGGTCTGACGACGCTGCCGCTGCCGCCGCAGATCCGTCTGCGCCGCCGTGGTGATCTGACCTTCGCCTTCAATTATGGGCCAACGAGCTGGAGCATTCCGGTCAGCGGCAATTTCCTGATCGGCGGTCCGGAGCTTCCGCCACAGGGTGTTGCCGTCTGGCGGTGAGAAGCGGTTTTCCCGATTGACTTGCAGGCAGGTTTGGCAAACAACAAAACCTGCACGATAGCATCGTGCGGCCTCTATGGCGCACGATGCTTCGCTGTCGCTGTTTCAATCTGCTGCCTGATTCCTTACATCGCTTCCGATTGAAGGAATCATGCAGGAAATCATTCAGGACCGATCATGCCAAAGCCTCTCGTCGCCCTTCCCGCCGACAGCCAGACCCATGCCAATGCCAAATGGCACGCCGTGCTCGATCAATATGTGCAGGCGGTGTTGCAGGTGGCAGGGGCCATGCCGGTTCTGGTTCCCGCGCTGGAAACGGGGGCCGACATCGACGCCATTCTCGACCGGGTCGATGGCGTCGTCATTCCGGGGTCTCCGAGCAATGTGCATCCAAGCCTATACGGCAAGGAGGCCAAAGACAGCGACGGCCCCTTCGACAGGGCCAGAGACGCAACCTCGCTGCCGCTCATTCGCCGCGCCATCGAGCGCGGCATCCCGCTTTTTGCCATTTGCCGCGGCATTCAGGAGCTGAATGTCGCGCTGGGCGGCACGCTGGACAGTGAAATTCAGGATCAGCCGGGCCGCTGGGACCACCGCAAGCCCGATATCGAAGACCGGGATCAGGCCTATGCCATCCGCCAGCCGGTGGAAATCAGGGAAGGCTCCTGCATCGCCCGCTATCTCGGCACATCCGGCACGATCACCATCAATTCCCTGCACCGGCAGGCGATCTCGCAGATTGCGCCGCGCCTTGCTGCCGAAGCCCTTGCCGATGACGGCACCATTGAGGCTGTCTCGGTCATCGATGCCAAGGGTTTTGCCGTCGGCGTGCAATGGCATCCGGAATATTGGGCCGCGACAGACACCCCGTCGCGCGCCCTGTTCGAGGCCTTCGGCGCTGCCGTCAGCGATTATGCGGCAGCGCGCCTGATCAAAGCATGATCATTATACCTTGATCGTCAGCCTGATCATTTTTTGGCGACAGGCGTTTCCGGCACGGGGGTTTTCACCGTGCCGCTCTCAAACCAACCGATCAGATTGTCCACCACCAGATCGGCCATGGCATTGCGGGTGACGACCGAGGCCGAGGCCACATGTGGCAGCAGCGAGACATTCGGCAGGTCGAAGAAACCGGCCGGAACTTTCGGCTCCTCATAAAAGACATCGAGACCGGCAGCAGCAATCGTGCCAGCCTTGAGGGCTGCCATCAGATCGTCCTCATCGACGCTCCAGCCGCGCCCGACATTGATGAGCACGCCCTCAGGTCCAAGCCGCTTCAGGATATCGGCATTGATCGCCTTATGGGTCTCAGCCGTCTTCGGCACGATGCAGATCAGCGTGTCCACCGCTTCGGCCAGCGCTTCCAGCGTCGGATAATAATCATAATCCACGCCCGACTTTTGCGAGCGGGTGTGATAGCCGATCTTGACCTTGAACGGTCTGAGGCGGCTGGCGATTTCCCCGCCAATCCGGCCGAGACCGTAAAGCCCGACATGACGGCCGCGCAGCGACAGCGGGCTCAAGGCAAAGGGGCCTTCCTTTTCCCACCGGCCCTCACGCAGATAGGTTTCCGCCGAATGAAAACGCCGGAGCGTGTTGAGCAAAAGCGCGATCGTCGTATCCGCCACCTCGTCATCCAGCACGTCGGGCGTATTGGTAACGATAACATTGCGACGCGAAGCGGCAGCGACATCCACCCCGTCATAACCGACGCCGAAATTGGCGATGATTTCGAGATTTGGCAGGCTATCGATCAAGGCGCCGGGGACCACGCCCGCCACCGCAATGCCCCGCACGGATGATGCTTCATCCTCCGACAGCACCACCGGCTGGCCGGGCGGCGTGCGCAGCAGGTGAAAACCGTCCTGCAGACGCTCGACAACACGGGGATGAATTTTTCCAAGAAGAAGAATGACAGGCTTGCTCATGGGATGGATCGATCTCACCTTGATGACAACGGGATGAAAAGTCTTCAGTCAGACAAGACTATAATGACATTCCGCCATGGGAGAAAAGGAAAAAGGTCAGAACCCGCTTTTTGCCCAGTTCAGCATACATCTTTGCTCCGGTCGACAGGACCGATCCATATAAGCCCTATCCATGGAATGGGTAAATACGAAGGACAATCCGGTCTAGTCCATCACCAGCGATCACAAAGGACACTCTATATCAGAAAAAGACGCTGGGAGTGATCGCCACAGCCCGTCAACGCATGTGGTTGGCAAAATAAAGCGCCGCACCCGCAATCACCAGTCCGGCGGCAGGCATCAAAAGCAGTGAAAAGAAGTCCATTGTCGTCATGGCTTCATCCTTTTCAGCACAGAACTTGCCATATAATGTATGGCAACAGAGGCTAGGAAGCAAGCAGTGCTAATAAACATTGAAGGCAGGGTGAGACCTCTGGCATTGGAAAAGCCCGATATGATGGGCGCAAATCAACCGACGGCGAAAATGGATATGCCAATACCGTTCAGATAGGTTGCCAGAAGCTCGATCCTTTCATTATGGATAAGTTTCAGAAGGGCTTTAGCCTCTTCGGCCCCATCCTCTCTGTCCGGCTTCGCCAGAACGTCTTCATGCCCGCCTGTCATGACACGGTCCGGTCGATTGGCGGATGCGCATTTCCGGCTTGATCAGATGGATACCATCCGGCTCATGGCTGCCGGCGAGCTTGTCGAGAAGCGCGCGGGCGGCAAGCCGTCCCACTTCCGCCTGCCCGTTCCAGACGGTGGTGAGCGAGGGCGTGGCAATCGCCGCTTCTTCCAGATCGTCATAGCCGGTGACGGAAATATCCCGGCCCGGAACCAGACCGGCGCGGGAAATGCCGTTCATCAGGCCGATGGCAACGAGATCGTTCCAGCAGACGGCGGCGGTCGGCTTTTGCGGCAGGGAGAGAAAATGCACCGCCGCCTCGAAACCGCCCTGCTTGGTGCGCGGTCCGGCAATCCGCAGGTTCGGGTCCACCTCGATGCCCGCCTTGCGCAGCGCATTGACATAGCCCTGATAGCGGTCGCGCCCGGTCGAGGTCTGGTCGGTTCCGCCGACCATCGCGATCACCCGGTGGCCGAGGCCGATCAGATGGTTGGTGGCCAGCGAAATGCCATAGGCATCGTCGCCGCGATAGGTCGGCAGCGCCAGCCCGTCCTGCGAGCGGGCAACGAGAATGGCGGGCATGCCATTGTCTTCCGCCAGCATGATGTCTTCCGGCGGCGAGCCGATAGCCGGTGACATGATCACGCCATCGCCGCCCAGTTGCAGCAGGGTCTCGATGAAATTGCGCTGTTTTTCCACCGAGTCGTAATGATTGGACAGAATGAAGGTCTGGCGGGAGCGGTCCAGCTCGCTTTCGATGGCTTTCAGGATTTCGCCGTAAAACGGGTTCATGATGTCATGCACCACAACCCCGATAATGCCGGAGCGCGAGGTGCGCAGGCTCGCCGCGCGGCGGTTATAGATATAACCGAGAAGCCGGGCCTGTTCCTTGATCTTTTCGCGCGTATCGGCAGCCACCAGCGGGCTGTCGCGCAGCGCCAGCGAAATCGTTGCCGTCGACAGTCCCAGACTGTCAGCAATGGTCGAAAGCTTGACCTTTTGTGCCATTCCCCCTCCTGATCAAGGCAAAGCCTTGTTATGCGCCGCTGCAATTGTCACATTTAAAGAATTTAATTAAACAGTTGAAATGGAAAGGCAATGAAAATCTTCATACCCGCGCGGGCAAGACTTCACCGGGCCCGGCTGATGCCGGGGGCCAGGTCCGGCTCATGCCGGAGGCCGAGCCCGGCTCATGCCGGAGGCCAAGCCCGGCTCATGCCGGAGGCCAAGCCCGGCTCATGCCGGAGGCCAAGCCCGGCTCATGCCGGAGGAATGAGGCTTTCATCGCGATGGAGATTGTCATCCATGGCCTCCAGCAGAGCAAGCAGCAGCCGGATCTGCTTGGCGCTCATGGCGCGGGTGGCGGCAGCTTCGGCGGCGGCATTGGCGGCTGAGATTTTCTCCAGCGTCGCCCGTCCGGCTTGCGTCAGATGCACCTTTGTCAGGCGTTGGTCCGTCTGCGACCCGCGCCGTTCGAGAAAGCCCTGCGCCTCCATGCGGCCGATGGTGCGGGTCATGGTCGGCGCTTTCACGCCCAGCTTCTGCGCCAGCGCCCCCGGCGTCAGCCCGTCCTCATTGGCCAATTGCAGGATCACGCTTTCCTGCCCGGAATAAAGCCCGCAATCGGCCAGATGCCGCGTTTGCACCGTGCGAAAACTGCGTGCCGCCTGAATGACGGCCATGCCGATCTCGCCGCTTGCAACATCACGACTGTGTTTGACGTCCGCATCCCTTGCCTCGACAGGCTTGAGCGTCGCATCCTTGAGTTTGCCCGATTTTTTCTTCTTATCGGACTTGTCCTTTTTTGCCATCGTGCCCCACCGTCTGTCTGCATGGGCGTTTGCAAGCCCGATCCCGTGCCGATACAAGACCAACGCCATGATGCATAAACAAAAATGGAGCCGGAGACCAGATGCACCGCCCCGCCATCCGCTATCAGGACAATGATCCAGACCTTTCGCCCGAAGCCCGTGCAGGCTGGATTGCCGTGCTGCCGCTGGGCGCCCATGAACAGCACGGGCCGCATCTGCCCTTCGAGACAGACACTCTCATTGCCCGCGGGGTGGTGGACCGGCTGATCGAGGTCCTGCCGGATCACCTGCCCGTCACCTTTCTACCGGTGGAGCCGATCGGTTATTCCATCGAACACATGGATGTGGCCGGCACGCAGAGCCTTGGCTATGGCGAGGCGATAGACCGCTGGCTCGCCATGGCCGAAAATCTCCGCCGACAGGGCATCCGCAAGCTGATGATGCTGAATGCCCATGGCGGCAATTCACCACTGATGACGATTGTGGCGACGGAAGCGCGGGTGCGCTTCGACATGCTGGCCGTGGCGACGAGCTGGACCCGGTTCGGCGTGCCGGAGGGTCTCATATCCCCTGAAGACAAGGCTATCGACATTCATGCGGGCGAGATCGAAACCTCGGTCATGCTGGCGCTGCGGGCCGATCTGGTCCGAATGGACAAGGCGGAGGACTTTTCCTCACGCCAGAGCGAATTCATCTCCCGCTTCAGGCATTTGCGCGCCTATGGCCCCCATGCCTTCGGCTGGAAAATGGCCGATCTCAACGCAATGGGCGCCGCCGGCAAGGCCAGCCGGGCCAGCGCCGAAAAGGGCGAGGCGCTGCTCTCCCATTCCGTCAGGGGTCTGATCGAGCTGATCGAGGACATCCATGCTTTCGATGTGGAGAAAGCCTTTGAACTGTCGCCGCCGAGCCCTTATATGGGGTAACACAATAACATCGGCGGGGACTGGCCCGCCTCATCCCTTGCGAGGTTCCCATGAGTGAAGCCGCCCTCAAACCCACTCCCGTCACCGTGCTGACCGGCTATCTCGGTTCGGGCAAGACCACGCTGCTCAACCGCATTCTGTCCGAAAGCCATGGCAAGAAATATGCCGTCATCGTCAATGAATTCGGCGAAATCGGCATCGACAACGATCTCATCGTCGAATCGGACGAGGAAATCTATGAAATGAACAATGGCTGCGTCTGCTGCACGGTGCGCGGCGACCTGATCCGCGTCGTCGAAGGGCTGATGCGCCGCAAGGACCGTTTCGACGGCATTATCGTTGAAACCACCGGTCTTGCCGATCCGGTTCCCGTGGCGCAGACCTTCTTCATGGACGATGACGTGCGCGCCAAGACCGAGCTTGACGCCGTGGTTGCCCTGGTCGATGCCAAGCATCTGCCCTTGCGCCTGAAAGACAGCCGCGAGGCCGAAGACCAGATCGCCTTTGCCGATGTCGTGGTGATCAACAAGACCGACCTCGTCAGCCACGAGGAACTGCATCAGATCGAGGATATCGTGCGGGCCATCAACCCCTCCGCCCGCATCTATTCCACCACCCGTTCCGGCGTCGATCTGGCCAAAGTGCTCAATCAGGGCGCGTTCAATCTGGAACGGGCGCTGGAAAACGATCCGCATTTCCTCGATCACGACCACCCGGACCATGTCTGCGGTCCCGATTGCGACCACGATCATCACCATCATGACCATGATCATGGACACGACCATGACCACCATCACCATGATCATGACCATCATCACCACGATCATGGCCATCACCACCACGGCAGCCCCTCGCCGATCCATGATGTGACGGTGACCTCGATCTCGCTGCGCGGCGGCGAAATGAACCCGGAACGTTTCTTCCCGTGGATTCAGAAGGTTACGCAGACGGATGGGCCGAATATTCTGCGCCTCAAGGGCATCATCGCTTTCAAGGGCGATGAGGAGCGCTATGTGGTGCAGGGCGTGCACATGATCATCGAAGGCGATCATCAGCGTCCGTGGAAAGACACGGAAAAGCGCGAAACCCGTCTGGTCTTCATCGGTCGCGAACTGGACCGCGAAAAGCTTGAAAAGAGCTTCAAGGCTTGCGAAGCGTAATCAGCGCTTTGCTGCTGACATCCGACAGGCCTTGCCTAAGGGCCTGTCATCAAACGGACCAGCCGTTTCAGACCCAAAAGACCCGGAAGAGAAGAATTCATGCCCACTGTCGCGCCGCTCGATCTGGAAGGCCACGTTATCAGCGCAGCCTTTCTCGGAAACATTCCGGTTTTCGCCACTGCTGCCGGTTCCTTTCACTGGCTGGATGGTGGCGAGCGCAGCGTCAATCTGCATGACGGCCTGCTCTGCGCCGTCAAGGACGACAACAGTCAGACACTGCTGACCGGCGGCGAGGATGGCAAGGTGCTGCGGGTCGCCCATGATGGCACCAGCATCGAACTGGCGCATGTGGCCCGCAAATGGATTTCCGTTGTTGCAGCCGGTCCGCAAGGAGCGATTGCCTATGCCCATGGCAAATCGGCCTTTGTCCGGCTGGCCAGTGGTGCCGTGCATGAATATCCCGAGGAAAGAACGGTTGAGGGGATCGCCTTTGCCCCCAAGGGCCTGCGTATTGCCATTGCCCGCTATAATGGCGTGACGCTGCGCTTTGCCGCTGCCGAAGGCCAGCCCGTCGATCTGGAATGGAAAGGCGCACATACCGGCGTCAGTTTTTCGCCGGACAATCGTTTCGTCGTCACCACCATGCAGGAAAATGCCCTGCATGGCTGGAAACTGGATGGTGCCGGCAGCGACACCCGCCATATGCGCATGACCGGCTATCCGGCCAAGGTCAAATCGATCTCCTGGTCGGCCAAGGGCAAGTGGCTTGCCTCTTCCGGTGCGCCGGCGGCCATTGTCTGGCCCTTTGCCGGCAAGGACGGCCCGATGGGCAAAGCCCCGATGGAGCTGGGCACCCGCGCCAATATCATGGTGACGCAGGTGGCGTTTCATCCGGCGGAAGAGGTGCTGGCCATCGGCTTCATCGATGGCATGGTGCTGGCCGTGCGCCTTGCCGATGGCAAGGAAGCGCTGTTACGCCGCCCCGGCAAAGGCGCCATCACGGCACTCAGCTGGAGTACCAACGGCAAACTGGTCGCCTTTGCCTCGGAAGCGGGCGATTGCGGCGTGATCGATATTTCAGGCTGAACCGTCAGCCTGATAAAGATCGGCATAGGTCTGGCGCAGGCTGTTTTTCTGCACCTTGCCCATGGTGTTGCGCGGCAGGTCATCGACGAAGACGACCCGTTTCGGCTGTTTGTATTTTGCCAGCCGGTCCTGCAGAGCACTGATAATCGTTTCTTCCGTGACGGCAGCGCCCGGCTTTTTCACCACGACGGCAGTGACACCCTCGCCGAAATCCGGGTGGCTGACGCCGATGACGGCACTTTCGACAACCCCGTCCATCTGGTCGATCTCGGTTTCGACCTCTTTCGGATAGATGTTATAGCCGCCGGAAATGATCAGATCCTTGCCGCGCCCGACAATCTGCACATAGCCGCGCGCATCGATCAGGCCGAGATCGCCGGTGATGAAATAGCCGTCGGCGCGAAATTCGGCGGCGGTTTTTTCCGGCATCCGCCAATAGCCCTTGAACACATTCGGGCCTTTCACCTCGATCATGCCGGTTTCCCCCGCCGCCAGAACGGCACCGGTCTCGGGATCGGCAACACGCAGGCTGACACCCGGCAGCGGGAAACCGACCGTTCCGGCAATGCGGTCTCCGTCATAGGGGTTGGAGGTGTTCATATTGGTTTCGGTCATGCCATAACGTTCGAGAATGGCGTGGCCGGTCACGGTCTCGAACTGGCGATGGGTTTCCGCCAGAAGCGGCGCAGACCCGGAGACGAAGAGCCGCATCGAAGAGACCTGCTCACGCGTCAGGCCCGGATGCTGCAACAGCCGCACATAAAAGGTCGGAACCCCCATCAGCACCGTGGAGGAGGGCAAAAGCCGCACCACCTGATCGGCATCGAATTTCGGCAGGAAGGCCATCGAGGCGCCGGACAGCATGGTGACATTGGAGGCGACGAACAGCCCGTGGGTGTGGAAGATCGGCAGGGCATGGATCAGCCGGTCGCGGGCGCTGAAGCGCCAGTATTCCTTCAGCGTCAGGGCATTGGACAGAAGATTGTCATGGCTGAGCATCGCGCCCTTGGAGCGCCCGGTGGTGCCGGATGTGTAGAGAATGGCGGCAAGATCGTCGGCCAGCCGCGCGCGATCGGCAAAATCCGGGTCCTGACTTTGAGCCAGCGCCATCAGGCTGCCGCCGCCCCTGTCGTCCAGCGTCGCCACCTTCGCCGCTTTGGCGGTGGCAATCGGCATGATGCCCGCCTCCGTCTCAGGTGTGACCACCACAAGCGCCGGTTCGGCATCGCCGATGAAATAATCCAGCTCGGCCAGCGTATAGCCGGTGTTGAGCGGCAGATAGATGGCGCCGGCCCGCACGCAGGCCAGATAGAGCATCAGCGCTTCCGGGCTTTTTTCCACCTGCACGGCCACCCGGTCATCCGGTTGAACGCCAAGGGAGACCAGTGCCGCAGCCAATTGCCCGGACAGAGCCAGCGCTTCAGCATAGGTGATCACCGTTCCATCCGGCTTTTCGATGAAGGTCGCGTGCGGATCGACACCTGCACGTATCGCATCGAAAAGATGATTGCCCATGCCAAAACTCCTTGAGAAGAAAAGCCAATGTCTTTGAAAAGAAGAAGAGGATATTCACCCTCCTCATCCATTTGGCAAGTCCCCGAGGCGGCAAAGACGGCCAGATCAGGCAGGCAGATCAGGCAGCGGGCCGTTCCCTGTCGCTCTTGTCATCCGGATGGATGCGGAACCAGGCGACATAAAGCGCCGGCAGGAAAATCAGTGTCATCACCGTGCCAACAATGATGCCGCCCATCATGGCATAGGCCATGGGGCCCCAGAACACCTCGCGGGCAATGGGGATGAGGCCAAGGCTTGCCGCCGCCGCCGTCAGCATGATCGGGCGGAAACGGTGCAGCGTCGCCTCGACCACCGCATCCCAGGGCGTTTTGCCCTCATCGCGGATCAGGGTTTCGATCTGCACGATCAGGATCACCGAATTGCGGATCAGAATGCCGATCAGCGCCAATATGCCGAGGATGGCAACGAAACCCATCGGCGCACCGCTGGGCAAAAGCGCCGCCACCACGCCGATCAAGGCCAGCGGCGCGACGGAAAACACCAGGAACAGACGCTGGAAGCTTTGCAGCTGCACCATCAGGATCGTTGTCATGATCAGCAGCATCAGCGGCAGCACCGCAATAATCGGCGCCTGGGACTGGGCGCTGTCCTCCACCGGGCCGCCGACCGCCACGCCATAATCCGGCGGCAGGCTGGCGGCGAAGGCCTTCACCTTGGTACTCAGCGCCGAAACGATGGTATCCGGCTGGGTGCTGTCGATGATGCCCGCCGAGACGGTAATGGTTGGCAGGCGGTTGCGCCGCCAGATGCGCGGCTGCTCCATCGCATAATGAAAACGGGCAATCGCCCCCAGCGGAATGGCATTGCCGGTTCGGTTCGGCATTTGCAGATTGCGCAGCGTTTCGATGGAATCGCGTGCGCCCTCAACCCCACGCGCCACGACATTGATCAGATAGATACTATCGCGGATCTGGGTGATGTTGATGCCTTCGACCGTGCCGTTCAGCGCCGAGGCGATATCGCTGGAACTGACCCCCAGTTCGCGCGCCTTGTCCTGCAGCACATCGACCTTCACCACCCGCGCCGGTTCGTTCCAGTCATAGGTCGGTGGCGTCAGCCGGTGATCGCTGCCAAGGATGCCCGCCATCTCGGCGGCATAGGTCCTGACCTTCTGGATATCGGGGCCGCTGACGCGATATTGTATGGGACGGCCGGAGGGCGGCCCGAGCGCCAGCAGCGTGGTATAAACGTCGATGCCGACGAAATTCTTTTTCAGCCGCGCATCCACGCGCTGACGCAGCCGGTTGCGGGCTTCGAGATCCTTGGCAACGATGACGATCTCACCATAATTGTCGGCAGAGGGCTGCTCGTCGTAAGAGAGCACAAAACGCACAGCCGAGCGTCCGACATAGGACGACCAGTGGTCGATATCGGCATCGCCCGCGAGACTTTTCTCGAAACGGTCCATTTGCGCCTTGGTCTCAAGGATCGAGGCATTTTGCGGCAGGTTCCAGATCACCAGCAGTTCGTCGCGATCCGATGAGGGGAAAAACTGCTGCTGGACGAATTTCATGCCAAAGACGGACAGGCCGAAGACCAGAACCGTCACGCCAATCGTAACCCAGCGATAATGCATGGCCGCAAGCAAAAGCCGCTTGAAGGCACTGAGGAAGCGACCCGGCCCGGCCGCATGATGGGCGAGCTTGCGTGGCAGGATCGTCACCCCGATCAGCGGGGTAAACAGCACGGCAACGATCCAGGAGAGCGCCAGAGACAGCGCGATGACGACGAACAGGGTGAAGGTGAATTCACCGGCAGCACTGCTGTTCAGCCCGATGGGAATGAAGCCCGCCACCGTCACCGCCGTGCCGGTCAGCATGGGAAAGGCGGTGGAGGTGTAGACATGGGTGGCTGCCTTTTCCAGACTGTCGCCCTCTTCCAGCCGCGCCACCATCATTTCCACCGCAATCATGGCGTCATCGACCAGCAGGCCGAGCGCGATGATCAGGGCGCCCAGCGAGATGCGCTGCAAGGTGATGCCCAGATACTCCATGCCGACAAAGGTCATGGCCAGCACCAGCGGAATGGCGAGCGCCACCACCAGCCCGGCCCGCATGCCAAGACTGATGAAACTGACGACCAGCACGATCACCACCGCCTCGAACAGCGCCCTGGTGAACTGGCCGATGGCATCCTTGACGATCTGAGGCTGGTTCGACACCTGATGGATGCTGACTCCAATGGGCAGATCCGCCTCGACCTTCTGCATTTTTGCCCTGAGCGCCTTGCCGAAATCCAGCAGATTGGCGCCCTTGCGCATGCCGATGGCAAGGCCGATGGCCGGCTTGCCGTCATAGCGGAACAGGCTCGATGGCGGGTCTTTATAGCCCCGTTGGATCGTCACCACGTCGCTCAGGTGAAAGAAACGGTCATTGACCCTGAGATTGATGTCCTTCAGGCTTTTTTCCGAAACGAACTGGCCGCTGACACGGATGCTGATCCGCTCCGGTCCGGTTTCGATCACGCCGGAAGGCGCAATGGCGTTCTGGTCGCGCAGGGCCTGAATGATTGCCGCCTCATCGAGGCCGAGGCTGGCGATCTGCTGCGGATTGAACTCCATATAGATGACTTCATCCTGCGCGCCGATCAGGTCCACCCGTCCGGCATCGGGCACGGTCAGAACCTCAGAGCGGATCTTTTCCACGTCATCGCGCAATTGTCTCTGGCTGAGGCCATCGGCGGTAAAGGCATAGATATTGCCATAGACATCGCCGAACTGATCGTTGAAGAACGGCCCCTGCACGCCTGAGGGAAACTGGGCCTGAATATCGTTGATCATATTGCGCACACGCTGCCAGGAGGCCGTAACGGCACCGGCCCGTGTGGTGGGCAGAAGATTGACGTTGATGGTCGTCTGCCCCGGCACCGTCATGCTCTTGGTGTAATCGAGCGTGTCGAGTTCCTGCAGTTTCTTTTCGATCCGGTCGGTGACCTGATTGACCGTCTCTTCCAGCGTGGCGCCCGGCCAGTTGGCCTGAATGACCATGGTCTTGATGGTAAAGGACGGGTCTTCCTCGCGGCCGAGATTGATGTAGGACAGAACCCCCGCCACCGCAAAGATCAGCATGAAATACCAGATCAGCGAGCGGTGTCTCAGCGCCCAGTCGGAGAGATTGAACGTCTGCCGTTCCGGCCCGTTGGCCGGAGAAGGGGAACCGGTCATGGCGTGTCCTCATGCGACATTGCGGTCTCTGGTGCAGTTGGCGGGGTCTGCGGAATTTTCACCGCCTGCCCCTCTTTCAGGGAATGGACACCGGCGACCACGACGTGCAATCCGGCCTTCAGTCCCGCGCCGCCGATCGTGGCATCGCGGTCGAAACGGGAGAGCACCGTGACCGCCTGGCGCGAAACGGTTTGCTTGTCAGGATCGGCAATCCAGACGAAAGTCTTGCCGTCTTCCGTCAAAAGGCTGGTGACCGGGACGATGAAACCCTCATCTGCCGTCCGGCTCATGAACACCTTGACGGTCGAGCCGATGCGAAAATCAGGTCCGGGCGCGTCCAGCGCGATCTTGATGCGCCGCGTTCGGGTCAGCACATCGACCTGAGGGGCAATCTCGCGCACATGGCCGGGCGTGGTTTTGAGCGGGTTCATTTCCAAAACGACAGTGAAGCGGCTGCCGACATGCACGCGGCCTGCCTGTTCCACCGGCAGATCGACCAGCGCCTCGCGAATATCGGGCTTGGCAATGGTGATGGCCGCCTGGCCGGCAGCCACCGTCTGGCCGACCTCGATATGGGTTGCGGTGACGATGCCGTCATATTCGGCTTTCAGATCGGCATAGCCGCGCTGTTCTTCAGCCTTGCTCAGTGACGCTTTCGCCTGCACAAGCGCGGCCTCGGCCGAGGCCAGTGCCTGACGTGCCGCCTCATATTGCTGCGAGGAAATATTATTCTGTTGCAGCAGAATGCTCTGGCGCTTTTCCGTGGCCGCCGCATTGTCATATTGCGCTTTGGCATTGTTGACACTGCCTTTTGCCGAGACAAGGGCAAAATTCAAAGCTGCCGGATCGAGTGCAGCTACCACCTGATCCTTTTCAACCCGGTCGCCGACGCTGACATCGCGGGCAATGACCCGGCCAAACATGCGAAACGACAGATCCACCTGATAACGCGGCTGGATCATCCCGGCAAAGCCGGTCTGGTCGGGGTCGTTTTCGCCGAGCACGACGCTCAGAACCGGACGCACGACCGGTTTTGCCGCATCCTTGCTGTCATCGCCGCATCCTGTCAGCACAAGGGCTGCCAGCAGCAGCGGCACAACATCTTTCCCACGCATCAGGAACGCCCCTCCCCGTCGATCTCGACGATCTGACCCGGCCTGAGCATCTGTCCGCCCGCCGTCACCACCCGTTCTCCGGGGTTCAGACCCTGCTTGATGACGATCTTCGACTGTTCATAGCTCTCGATCACCACATCCCGATAGGCGACTGCATGGCTTGCGGGATCGACGACAAAGACGGCGGGTTTTCCCGCATTCGAGGCCAGCGCCGTCCACGGCAGAATGACCCGCTTATGCGCGGCCGAGCGGAAGGTCAGCCCTACCGAAGCTCCCAGCAGCATCTGCGGCGGCGTCTGTTTCAGCCCCACCTTCACCCGGACCGTGCCGGTGGCGGCATCGACGGTGGGCGCGGTTTCGCGTATCTCGCCCTCAGCCCTGACACCGGGGTCGGTGAGCAGCGCGACACCGATCGGCGCGCCCGGATCGGTCATATCGACCACCTGTTCCTGCACATTGGCAACGGCATCGCGCGGCCCCTCCTCAGCAAAGACGAACACCGTCTGCGCCGCCTGGGCAACCGCGCCCGTATCCATGGTGCGCGCGGTGATCACCCCATCCGAAGGCGCTCTCAGAACGGTTTGCGCCAGACTGTCTTTGGCCGAAGACAGTTGCGCCTTGTCGCTATCCAGCGTGCCCTTGGCCACCTCGACATCCTGAAGCGCCTGATCGTAACTGCTGCGGGTGGTGAAGCCCTGCGCCAAAAGCGCCTTCTGGCGGTCGAAGGCGGCATTGACCTGTTGCAGCCTGGCCTCGGCGGCGGCAACGGCGGCACTTGCGGCATCAACATCGGCCTGAAGCTGCTTGGGATCGATCAGCGCCAGCACCTGATCCTTAACCACATGATCACCGACATCGGCCTTTTCCGCGATGATCGGCCCCGTCAGACGGAAAGACAGATTGCTCTCGACCCGTGCCTTGATCGTGCCCGTCACCGTCACTTTGGCCTCATGATCCTCACGCTGCACCGTGACGACCTTGACGCTCTGCAAGGGCGCGCTTGCCGGTTTCTGTTTATCGCAGGCCGTAAGCACCGGGACAAGCGCCAGGACAACAAGACAGGCGCAAAGCCTGCGCGGCCCCTTTTCAAACCTTCCCGCCATAATAGTCATGCCCACCCTCTCCTGTCGGCACGGATCCGAGAATTAGACTGGACCGTCTAGTCCATAATCGCTATCACTCTTTACAGGCAGGATGCAAGAGATGAATCGAATTTCTTTAGAAAAACCTTTAACACAGAAGCAGATGGCCATTCTGGATGCCGCCTGCGCGCTGTTCATCGCCCATGGCTATGAAGGCACCAGCATCGACATGATCGCGGAAAAGGCCGAGGTGTCGCGCCAGACAATCTATAACGGCTTCACCAGCAAGGAAGATCTGTTTCTGGCCATGGTCAACGATGCCATTCGCCAGATTCTCATGCCGGTTCTGACACCGGACCAACCGGCGCAATCCCTCAGACAGGCGCTTCATGTCTTTGGCAAAGGCATTCTGGAGCTGACGATGTCAGCGGACGCGATTGCGCTGCAACGTCTGGTGATCGTGGAGGCGCTGCGCTTCCCGCAACTGGGGGCGGCCCTGTTTTACGATGGCGTGGAACGGGTCGAGCGAGAACTGGCCAGCTTTTTGCAAACGCATCGACAGTTTACCGGCAAGGACAGCAGGCTGGCGGCCCGGTTGTTTTTGAGCATGGTCACACGACCGTCACTGTTTCAGGTGCAGCTCGGCATTGTCGAATATCCGGATCAAACCAGCATCGATACCCATCTCGACGCCACCATCGATCTCTTTCTGCATGGCGTCGCCGCCCAGACCGGCTGACGCTGGGTTTGTTTCGGCGCGGAACTGAACCGGTTAACAGGCTGCTGAAAAAGTCAGGTGGAGCTGAATGAGATCAAATGTCAAATTCTTAAAAATCCACTAGAGCAGTTCCAGGAAAAGTGTAAAACGGTTTTCCGTCCAGAAATGCGTAAAAACAAAGAGTTAGAGCATTTCATTGTTTCCGTGAAACAGTGAAATGCTCTAGAACAACGCCCAGCGTGTGGGCAGGAAGCGGACCGTCTCTCCCGGCACTGCGGCAAGATCGAGCGGCAGTTCGATATCGATATGCGTGTCCGTCTCGCAACCGAGCTGAACTTCGCAGATGCGCGCCCCGGCAACGCGGCGGATGGCGACGATCCTGCCGTCAAGCGCCGGCCCTTCGCTTTTAACGGCAATATCACCGGGGCGGAAAAACAGCATGGCCTGGTTTTTATCCGGGCGGGCGGCAAGACCGAGCGGTTGGCCGGCAAATTCCACCCCGCCATTGCGGACACGGACCGGCACTTTCGCCGCCTCGCCAACGAAGGAAAAGACAAATTCGGATTGCGGCCGATCATAGATGTCATCGGCCTTGCCGACCTGCTCGATCCGGCCCTGGCTCATCACCACCACCCGGTCGGCCAGTTCCAGCGCCTCTTCCTGATCATGCGTGACAAACAGCGTGGTGTGGCCGGTGCGCTCGTGAAAGGCGCGCAGCCATTTGCGCAGATCCTTGCGCACCTTGGCGTCCAGCGCCCCGAAGGGTTCATCCAGCAGCAGCACGCGCGGCTCGATGGCCATGGCGCGTGCCAGCGCCACCCGCTGCCTTTGGCCACCGGAAAGCTGTGCGGGCAGACGCTTCTCCATGCCGGTCAGTTGCACCATGTCGATCAGTTCCTCGACCCGGCGGCGGATTTCCGCTTTCGGTGGGCGGTCCTTTGCCGGACGCACCTTGAGACCGAAGGCAATATTGTCAAACACGCTCATATGGCGAAACAGCGCATAATGCTGAAAGACGAAGCCGACATGGCGCTGCTGCACGCTTTTCCACGAGGCATCCTCACCACCGAAAAGGATGCGCCCCTGCGAGGGTAATTCCAGCCCGGCCACCAGCCGAAGCAGCGTTGTCTTGCCTGAACCGGACGGCCCGAGAAGCGCGATCAGCTCCCCGGAGCGGATGGCAAGCGACACGTCATGCAGGGCTGGAAAATCGCCGAATTCCTTGCGGATCTTGTCAATACGGATATCCATCGAACGTCTTTCTACCTGTCATTGTTGAGGCGCAGTTCCAGAAGACTGCGCAGAATGAGGGTGACAAGCGCCAGCCCCGCCAGAAGCGAGGCGACGGCAAAGGCGCCCGCACTGTCATAACCGTTGTAAAGCGCCTCGATCTGCAGCGGCATGGTGTTGGTCCTGCCCTGAACATGGCCGGAAATCACCGAAACCGCGCCGAATTCACCCATGGCCCGGGCATTGCACAGCAACACGCCGTAAAGCAGCGCCCATTTGACATTGGGCAGCGTCACCCGAAAGAAGGTCTGAAACCCGGAGGCACCGAGCGAGATGGCCGCCTCCTCGTCGCTCTTGCCCTGCGTTTCCATCAGCGGGATCAGCTCACGGGCAATGAAGGGAAAGGTAACAAAAACCGTCGCCAGAAAAATGCCCGGAAAGGCAAAGACGACCGGAAAGCCCAGTGCCGTGAGTTTGGGCCCGAGAAAACTGTCGGCCCCGAACAGCAGCACATAGACGAGGCCGGAAATCACCGGCGACACGGAAAAAGGCAGGTCGATCAGCGTGGTGAAAAACGTCTTGCCCCTGAATTCGAATTTGGCAATCGCCCAGGCAGCCGCCAGACCGAAGACGAGATTGAAGGGCACGGCAAAGGCCGCCACCAGCAAGGTCAGCCGGATCGAGGATTGCGTGTCGGGATCGGCAAGGGTCGCGGCAAAGCTTTCCCATCCGGCCTCGACCACCCGAAACAGCACCGCACCGAGCGGCAGGACCAGAAAGGCCAGAAGAAAAATCCCGGTCACGGCAATCAGCAGAACGCGAACCAGAACCGGCTCCGTTGTCGGGTCGCTTTGACGATGCGATGTCTCAGCCATGACCAAACCTCCTCTGGCTCCAGCCCTGCAGCGCGTTGATGATGAAGAGCAGTAGGAAGGACAGGCTGAGCATGATCGCGGCAATCGCGGTGGCCGCCGGATAATTGAACTCTTCCAGCCGGATGACGATCAAAAGCGGGGCGATTTCCGATTTGAACGGCAGATTGCCGGCAATGAAGATCACCGAGCCATATTCGCCAATGCCACGCGCCAGCGCCAGCGCAAAGCCGGTGAGCACCGCGGGCAAAAGCTCCGGCAGGATGACGAAAACCAGTGTCTGCCAGCGCCGCGCGCCAAGCGTTGCCGAAACCTCTTCCCTTTCGCGCGACAGTTCTTCGATCAGCGGCTGGACGCTGCGCACGACAAAAGGAAAGCCGACGGCAATCAGCGCCACGACGATGCCAGCGGGCGTATAGGCGATGCGGATGCCAAGCGGCGTCAGAAACTGGCCGATCAGCCCGTTCGGCGCGTAAATCGTCGTCAGCGCAATGCCGGCCACCGCCGTCGGCATGGCAAAGGGCAGATCGATCAGCGCATCGATGATGCGCCGACCCCAGAAGCGGTAACGCACCAAAACCCAGGCGGCGATGGTGCCGAAGACCACATCGATCAGCGCCGCGATCAAGGCGGTGGAAAAGCTGGTTTTCAGGCTGGCGAGAATGCGCGGCTCGCTCGCCAGCGCGACAATGCCGCCAAAGCCGAGAGACGCAGCCCTGACGCCGAGCCCGGCAAGCGGGATCAGCACGATCAGGGTCAGCATGGTCAGGGCAACGCCGAATGTCAGCCCGAAACCGGGAATGACACTCGGCTGGCGCAGGACAAACCGGCGCGAAGAGGGAAAGAGTGCCATGGCCACCCGTCTTCACTGCGCCGGTTTATAGAGCTGATCGAAGAGACCGCCATTGCCGAAAAATTCCGGCTGCGCCTTTTTCCAGCCGCCGAAATCGGCAATCGTCGCCATGTCAACCTTGGCGAAGCGCTGCAACAGTTCAGGATCGACCTTGGCGGGATCGGACGGGCGGTAATAATTCTTCGCCGCCAGTTGCTGGCCTTCCGGCGAATAAAGATAGTCGAGATAGGCCTCGGCCACCTTGGTCGTGCCATGCGCCTCGGCATTGGCCTTGACCAGGGCCACCGGCGGCTCAGCCTTGATCGACACGGAAGGTGTGACGATCTCGAACTGGCCGGGACCAAGTTCGTCCAGCGACAGCCAGGCCTCGTTTTCCCAGGCAATCAGCACATCGCCGAGACCGCGCTGGGTGAAGCTGAGCGTGGCGCCGCGCGCACCGGTATCCAGCACCGGCACATGCTGGAAGAGCTTGGTGATGTAATCGCGGATTTTGCCGTCATCGCCGTTATAATGTTTCTTCGCCCAGGCCCAGGCTGCCAGAACATTCCAGCGCGCGCCGCCGGAGGTTTTCGGATTGGGCGTGATCACCTGAACGCCGTCGCGGACGAGATCGTCCCAGTCGTGAATACCCTTGGGATTGCCCTTGCGCACCAGAAACACGATGGTCGAGCTATAGGGCGTGCTGTTATCCGGCAGAAGGCTCTGCCAGTTGGCCGGGATTTTTCCGGTTTTTTCGGCAATCTGATCGATATCGGCTGACAGCGCCAGCGTCACCACATCGGCATCCAGCCCCTCGATCACGGCGCGCGCCTGCGCGCCGGAGCCGCCATGCGACTGTTTGATCGTCACGCTCTCGCCGGTCTTGCCCTTCCAGTATTGTGCAAAGGCGGCATCATACTGCTTGTAGAATTCCCGCGTCGGGTCATAGGACACGTTGAGAATGCTCTCAGCCGCGAAAGCATAGGCGGGGATCAGACCGCCTGCCGCCATCGAGACAACCATGACAGCCAGAGCGACGTTTTTCCTGCGATGCCCGTCCTGACTGACCTGACTGACCTGACCGAGCTTAACGGGCCAGAACCTGATTGGCCTGCACTTGATTGAATTGAACCCACCCAGCCTCAACGCAGCTGGTTTTAACGCATCCGGCTTGAACCATCTTGCCCACATGAAACCTCTCCCCTGCTGTTCGATTAAAGTCTATAGCTTAAATAGATTAAATCAACAGCGAATGCGCTCACAGCAAAACAGACGGCTCATTTCAGGCTCAGAGAGAATTTCTATCTCTCTGATACCGCTTTTGAAGAATGAATCATGTTGGCTGCGTGCTCGTCCATCAGCGCACGCACCGCATCGCGATCCGCATCGCTGACCGGCTGATAGACCAGCATGGCGAGATCAGGACGGCCATCAATGCCGAAGGCCGAATATTCCAGCGTCAGCCTGCCGCCATGGGGATGCAGCAGCTCTTTGACGCCGCCGCCGTGATTGCTGACGGAATTTTCCCGCCAGAGGGCGGCAAATTCGGCGCTTTCGCGGGACAATTCCTCCACCATTGGCTGCACGGCCTCCGTTATCCCAAGCCGCGCCGTTTCAGAGCGAAAAATCGCAATGACGAAGCGGGCAATCTTGAGCCATTCCGCCTGGCGCGCCGGAACATCGGAGTGACGGCAGAACATCAGCCGCATGACATTGCGCTCTTGCACCGGAAGCGTGGCATAATCAGTCAAAACAGCGGCGGCGGCCCGGTTCCAGGCCAGAATATCCCAGGTGGCGTTCTTGATCAGGGCCGGGCTCTCATCCAAGGCATCCAGCACCCGCTGCAGGCGCGGGGAGATGTCGCGATCCGGCTGATAGCGCACATGTGGCAGATGACCGAGACCGAGAAGATAAAGATGGTCACGTTCGGCATCGGTCAGCATCAGGGCGCGGGCAAGCCGTTCCAGCACATCCGTCGAGGGCGCACCGCCCCTGCCCTGCTCCAGCCATGTATACCATGTCGGGCTGATATGGGCGATCAATGCCACCTCTTCCCGGCGAAGGCCCGGCGTGCGCCGCCTTGCCGAGGAAAACCCGAAGGCAGACGGATCGAGCCGCGCCCGGCAATCTTTCAGATATTGCCCCAAGGCCGAGCCGGAGGCGAGCGCAGACGATGGTTCGCCATCCGGCAAGGGCGATATTGTGGCCGCCTGAGCAGGATGTGTCGTCATGGCACCGTTGGGTGCGGCTTTGTAAGAGAGGATTTCATTGGGCAAGGTCGCCATCC
This sequence comes from Allorhizobium sonneratiae, assembly GCF_023700755.1. GTDB lineage: Bacteria > Pseudomonadota > Alphaproteobacteria > Rhizobiales > Rhizobiaceae > Allorhizobium > Allorhizobium sonneratiae. The sequence continues at coordinate 191,337 of NZ_JAMKOJ010000004.1, forward strand.
TGTCAGTCATTATACTACGATAAGATCACGTCTTTTACCCCTGTCAGCTTCTGCCACAATCGCGAGCAGATCAAGACAGGAGTTCGATCATGAAAGTATTTGTCACAGGGGCAACGGGGTTTATCGGCTCAGCCGTGGTGCGCGAGCTTCTCGCCCACGGCCATCAGGTTTTGGGTCTTGCCCGTTCCGATGACGGCGCCAGAGCCGTGGCGGCAGCGGGTGCGGAGGTGTTGCAAGGCGTGCTGGAAGACCTCGACATGCTGAAACAGGCCGTGCGCCGGGTCGATGGCGTCATCCACACCGGGTTTAACCACGATTTTTCCCAATTTGCCCGCAACTGCGCTGTGGATCGCGACGCCATTCTCGCCATGGGCGAGGCCCTGAATGAAACGCAGGGGCCGATGCTGGTCACAAGCGGTCTAGCCCTTCTGGCCCCGGGCCGTCTTGCGGTAGAAAGCGATGCGGCCCATCCGGTCAGTGACCACTATCCGCGCGCCTCCGAGGCCAGCGCGCTTGCGCTTGCAGATCGCGGGCTGAAGGTTTCCACCGTTCGTCTGCCGCCCTCGGTGCATGGTGAGGGTGAGAAAGGTTTTGTGCCGATACTGATTGCCAACGCCCGGCAGAAGGGTTTTGCCGCTTATCCCGAGCAAGACAATTGCTGGTCTGGCGTGCATCGCCTGGATGCGGCGCGGGCCTATCGTCTGGCTCTGGAAAAGGGCGCCAGTGACGGTCCCTATCATGTCGTCGCCGATGAAAGCGTGCCGATGCGCAGTCTGGCCGAGGCCATCGGCAAGGGGCTTAACCTGCCGGTGCGCGCCATCAACGCAGAAGAAGCAGAAGCCTATTACGGCTGGTTCCATCATTTCGCCACCATGGATATGAAGGCCAGCAGCGCGCTGACCCGGCAAAAGCTGGGCTGGGAACCGAAGGAAATAAGCCTGCTCGACGATCTGGCCACCGGTCACTATTTCGCCTGAAGGGCCTGTTGCCCCCACCGCGTCCAACGCTATTTTCAGGTTTAAGCGTACAGAAAATCAGAACACTCAGCGCCTGATCAAATTCGCAGCAGCCGGACTTGCGTGACCCGGCCTGGAGCGCCTCAGTGCGGAATGACGGCACTGAGGCGTTTTGCCTGCTTATTTTCAATGATTTATCGGGAAAATCACCTTTCATCTCCTTTCGTGACAAGAGCATAAAACCCGGCCCATACCCCCTCAACGCCTGCCGCTTGGGCGCCTCGGCAAAAGCGATGATTAATTTTTAAGCGATAAATCAATCTGCTCAAAAGAGTTGCTTACCACCCCTTTTTCATGGCCATATTGGCGGGCAGGACATTTGATTTCGGATCATTGCCCGTCTCTTCAAAACAGAAGCGGCGCCCGGATCCTCCGTTCTGCCCAACACGCAGAGTCTGAAACAGCTGTTCAGTGGCAACCCTTGAACATCTGACATGTGTCCACTTTCTCAGAACGCATCCGGGAACCCATGCCTATGTCACTTTCCAAGCTTGCCGCCGGTCTTTCCGCTCTTTTTCTCTCCGTTGCGCCCGCGCTTGGGGCCGACAAGGTGACCTTCCAGCTCGACTGGCTGCCGGGCGGCGACAAGGCGCCGATCTATGTCTGCATTCATCACGGTTTTTGTGGCGATGCCGGGCTTGATGTGACGATCGCCTCGGGGCGCGGCTCGACGGAAGCGATCTCGCGGCTGGCGGCTGGCAGTTCCGATATCGGCGTGTCCGATCTCGCGGCGCTGATGTCGGCCCGCGCCAATGAAAATGTCAAGGTAACGGCGGTGATGTCGCTCTTCAACAAGGGCCCACACGCCTTTTACGTCATCAAGGGCGGCAAGATTTCCAGCATCAAGGATGTGAAGGGCAAGACCATTGCCACCTCGCCCTTCACCTCCTCAAATCTTTATCTGCCGCTGGTCTTGAAGGCTGTCGGCATCGAGCCGTCTGATGTGAAGCTGATCAAGGCCGATCCCGGCGCGCTCGGCCCCATGCTGGTCACCGGCAATGCCGATGGCATCATTGCCTGGATGACGGATTTCACCCGTTACAGCAATCAGGCCAGGCAGGCGGGCAAGGAGATCGTGGCGCTGCCCTGGTCGGCGGCAGGGCTCAACCTTTATTCCGCCTCGCTGATCGCCAGCGACAGCTTCCTGCAAAACCGGCCCGATGTGGCAAAACGCTTCGTCGCCGCCTACAGAAAATCGGTGGAATACACGAAAGACCATCCGAAAGAGGCCGCCGCAGACGTCGTCGCCATGGTCAAGGAACTGGGTTCGGAAGATGTCGAAGGCTCGGTCAAGGACACGCTGCCGCTGATGTTCAACGAGGTGACGGCCAAGGATGGTTTTGGCGTATTTGAACCGGGGCGGCTTGCGGAAACCTGGAAGCAGGTTGCGGCGGCGCAAGGCATTGATCCGGCAAAGCTCGACCCGGAAACAGCGGTCAACCGTAACTTCCTGCCGAAGGAATAAGCGATGACCACGCCTGCCATCCGCTTCAACCGTCTGGGACAGGTGTTTTCCACCCGCTCGGGCGAGACGGAAGCCTTGCGCAACGTCTCCTTCGAGGTGGCACGCCATGAGTTCCTCGCCATTCTCGGGCCCTCCGGCTGCGGAAAATCGACGCTGCTCAGGCTGATTGCCGGTCTGCTGACGCCGAGTTCCGGCACGGTCGAGGTTTTCGGCCTTCCCGTCAGCGAACCGCGCGACGATATCGGCATCGTCTTCCAGAAGCCGACGCTTCTGCCCTGGGCCACGGTCGAGGACAATGTGCTCTTTCCCGCCCGCCACAAGCGCGGGCGGGTGACGGAGCAGGAGCGCGCGGAAGCCCGTCGTCTTCTGTCCATGGTCGGCCTCGAAGGCTTTGAAAAACGCCTGCCGGACGAGCTTTCCGGCGGCATGCAGCAGCGTGTCGGCATTGCCCGCGCCCTGTTGATGGACCCGGATATTCTGTTGATGGACGAGCCCTTTTCCGCACTCGATGCGCTGACCCGCGAGGTGATGGGCTTCGATCTTCTGAAAATCTTTTCCGAGCGGCCGAAAACCGTGGTGTTCATCACCCATTCCGTGTCGGAAGCCGCCCTGCTGGCCGACCGCGTGCTGGTGATGAGCGGGCGTCCCGGCAGCGTTCTCACCGATATCCCCGTTCCCGTCGGCCGCCCGCGCGGCCCTGAAACCGCGAAGGACAAGGCGATCCATGAGCTCTCCTCCCATCTCCGCGACCTCCTCCTCCAGCGTCAGGCAGCCTGAAGCCATGAGGCAAAAGCCGCGGGCGTTTGGCCGCATGATGGACGTTCCGGGCCTTGCCGCCCTCACCTCCGGCCTAGTCATCCTGCTGGTCTGGGAGCTTGCGGTGCGGCTCTTTGCCATTCCCTCCTATCTTGTGCCGGCACCTTCGGCGATTGTTGCCGGGTTTTCGGCGGTCGAACCGGCAAGATGGGGCGCGCATATCTGGGCCACGCTGCATGTGGCGCTGATGGGCTATGCACTCTCCATCGTCATTGCCATACCGCTGGCCATTCTTCTGGTGCGCTCGCCATTTCTGTCGAAGACGCTTTATCCGCTGCTGGTCGTGGTGCAATCGACGCCGGTGGTGGCGATTGCGCCGATCATCATCGTCGTACTGGGCGCCGGTGATGCGCCGCGCGTGGTGATCACCTGTCTCATCACCTTCTTTCCCATGGTGGTTTCCACCGCCACAGGACTGGCGGCGACGCCGCCGGAACTGATCGAGCTGTCGCGCAGCCTGCGCGCCTCCTCCTTCCGCGAAATGACGCAGATCCGCCTGCCCTTTGCCATTCCCTATATCTTTTCGGCGCTGAAAATCTCGATCACGCTCTCCGTCATTGGCGCGGTGGTGGCCGAATTCTGCGCGTCAGAGGCCGGGATCGGCTATTTCATCCAGTTTTCCACCTCGATGTTCAAGCTGCCGCAAGCCTGGGCCGGGCTGGTCGTGCTGGCGGCGATGTCACTTATCCTGTTTCAACTGGTGGCGCTGATCCAGCGGCTGTTCTTTCCCTGGAGCCTGCCGAAACAGACCTGATCTCATCCGGAGTAGAAGCGGTCTGGTTTTGCAAGAACCTGGACATTGCTCCTCAACAGCCGGGCGACCGGCTTCACCCCAAGGAGACTGCAATGAACGCTCAGACCTATGGCCTTGCCGAACTGAACAAGGAAACCACGATTGGCGGGCTCGGCACCACGGTGGACCGTGAGATCCCCGTGATCGATCTTGCCGATTTCGACAATCGCAAACAGGAGATCGCCGATCAATTGTGGCAGGCCTCCACGGAAATCGGTTTCTTTCAGGTCACCAATCACGGCATTGCCGAGGAAGAAATCGATGCCGCCTTCGAGGCCGCCTGGGGCTTTTTCGAGCTTCCGGCCGAGGTGAAGGGACAATATCCGATGCCGAAGGGCACCAATGCCGGGTGGGAATTCAAGGCGCAGGTCAGACCGTCCACCGGCACGCCGGATAACAAGGAAAGCTATCAGATCACCCGGCCCAATATGGACAAACTCTGGCCGAGCGAGGAAGAACTGCCGGGCTTCAAGGCAAAAATGCTGCGCTTTGAGCGAATGAACTGGGAGCTTGGAATGCGCATCCTCTCCTGCTTCGCCATCAAAATGGGCTTTGCCGAGGATTTCTTCACCAAGGCGCATGATCCGGCCTCCGATCAGTATCAATCGACGCAGCGGATGATCCATTACATGTCGATGGAAAATGCCAAGCCGGAGGATTTCACCTTCTGGCGGGCGGGCGCCCATTCCGACTTCGATTGCCTGACCATTCTGCACCAGAAGGAAGGCGAAGGCGGCTTGCAGGTCTGCCCCGGCAAGGATGCCAGCACCGGCGCCTGGACCGACGTGCCGCCGAAGAAGGGCCATATCACCTGCAATATCGGCGATATGCTGATGCGCTGGTCCGACGATCAGCTGCAATCCACCCTGCATCGGGTGCGGATGCCGAAACCCGGCGAATATATGGGCCGTCGCCTGTCGCTGCCCTTCTTCTGCCAGGCCAATCGCGATGCCGTCATGCAGGGGCCGCTCGGCACCTATGAGCCGATCACGGCGGGCGATTATCTGACCATGCGCATCAACGCCAATTTCAACAAAACCACGATGTAAGATTGATGATGGCAACCGGCAATGCCATCGTCAGCGGGGGACGGCATCCCCCGCTGACGATGAGGACGACCATGCTGCACGGACGCGCTTTGCGCTATATCGACGAGGTGGCCCGGCAGGGCTCTATCCGCAAGGCGGCCAAGGTGTTGCATGTCGCGCCTTCCGCCATCAATCGCCATATTCTCGATCTGGAGATGGAGCTGGACGCGCCGATCTTCGAGCGGTTTCCGCGTGGGCTGAAACTGACCAGTTCCGGGGAGCTGCTGATCGCCCATATCCGCGACACCTTGAATGCGCATGAGCGGATGCGCACGCAGATCCAGGCTTTGCGGGGCCTGAGCCGCGGCGCGGTGTCGGTTGCGACCATGGCGACGCTGGCGGCGGGGCTGCTGGCCGATATTGCCCGCGCCTATCGTGAGGCCGTGCCGCAGATCAGCCTGTCGGTGGTGGTCAGCGACCGGGCGGGCGTTGCCGATCTCGTCGCCTCCGGCGAGGCGGATCTGGCGATTGCCTACAATCTGCCCGAGGATAACCGTCTGCAACGGGCGGGCGAATTTCACCATCGCCTCGGCGCGGTCATGGCCCCCGATCACCCGCTTGCCGGGCGCAAAAGCCTGCGCATCTCCGATTGTCTGGCCTATCCGCTGGTGCTGGCCGACCGGCGGCTGTCGCTGCGCGAAGTGGTGGAAAATCTTGCTCCCAGCCGCGCCCAGCTTCTGCCGGTGGTGGAAACCAATTCCATGGAACTGATGAAACAGCTGGCCTATGGCGCACCGCATATCACCTTTCTCAACCGGGTGGATGTCGACCGCGAGCTACGCTCGGGCGAGCTTGCCTTCGTGCCGCTGTCCGGTTCCGGCGGCGTGCAGCGCCTCAACACCCTGCATCGGGCGCGCGGCTCGCTCTCGCCCGCCGCCAGCCATTTCCTGCAATTTGCCCAGACGCGGCTGAGCCTCGTTGAGCCACCGGCCTGACAGGCCGCGCCTTTTCTCGAAGATGAATGGAATGAGAGACGTGAACGATCCGATCGCCCTTCCTGCCGCCGACATGCAGGATTTCGACCGTCTGACCGCCCGGATGAAAGAGAAGGCCCGAGGTCAAGGCCGCCTGAGGCTTGGCCGCGCCCGCATTCCGGCATCGCTGCTGGAGGCAGGTGTTCCGGCCCATGGCGCGCCGGATGGTGACGGGGCCGTCCTTGTCGATCTCGTCATCGAGGCTGGCCGGTTTGCCGCAATTTTACCGGCAGGCACAGCAGGCGATGAGGACAGCATCGATCTTGAAGGCCGTCATCTCTGGCCGCTGCTCGTCGATGTTCATACCCATCTCGACAAGGCACATACGGTCGGACGGGCACCGCCTTCAGGCGGCACTCATGATGGCGCCCGCGCCGCCACCACGGCCGACCGCATCGCCCATTGGCGGCGGGACGATCTGCTGCGGCGCATGGAATTCGGGCTTCAATCCGCCTATGCCCATGGGGTTGGTGCCATCCGCACCCATCTCGACAGCCATGACGGCCAGGCTGAAACCACCTGGGCCGCCTTTGCCGAGATGCGTGACCGCTGGCAGGGCCGCATCGCCCTGCAAGGCGTGGGCCTTGTGCCGCTCGATGCCTATGCCACACCGCATGGGCGCAGGCTCGCCGATCTGATTGCCGATCATGGCGGGTTGATTGGCGGCGTTACCCGTGTTTCCGGCGGCACCCATGCCGAAGGGATGGACGGGCTGGACGAGTTGCTCGACAGCCTGTTTATCCTCGCAGGCGAGCGGAACCTCGATATCGATCTGCATGTCGATGAAGCCGCAAGGGCCGATGCGCTGCCGCATGTGGCAGAGGCCACGCTCCGCCACGGCTATGAAGGCCGGGTCACCTGCGGCCATTGCTGCTCGCTGGCCCTGAAACCGGATGCGGAGATCGACCGGGATATCCGGCTTCTCGCCGAGGCGGGCATCACCATCGTTACATTGCCGACGGTCAATCTTTATCTGCAGGATCGGCGCAGCCAGCGCACGCCGCGCTGGCGTGGCGTCACACCGGTCAAGGAACTCATGGCCGCAGGCATCAGGGTAGCGGTGGCGGGCGATAATTCCCGTGACCCGTTTCACGCCTATGGCGACAATGATATGCTCGACACCTGGCGGCAGGCAGTGCGCATCCTGCATCTCGACCATCCCTATGAGGCTGCGCCAGCGCTGGCCGGACCGATACCGGCAGCAATGATGGGCATCGAGGCGGGTCTTGTTGCAACCGGCCACCGGGCTGACATGATGATCCTGGACGCCTTTACGCTGGATCAGGTCATCGCCCGCCCCCATTCGGACAGGCTCGTGCTGCGCAGCGGTTTGATGAGCGAGGCACGGCCACCTGCCTATTCATCTCTCTATAATGGAACTGTCAATATTCAATCATAAGTTACATTTTGCAATGCAAATGCTCTTTTTAAGAATGAATATTTACATATAATAGTACTTTTGCTAGCGTCACCTCATCTTCTTGCACTGGAGGGTGCGGGAAGCGAAATCGACCGGCCGGGCGGCTGACCTGCCCTTGAGCCATGCGATTTCACAATTCAGGAGAGAGGATGATCCGCGCGGCAGGTCCGGCGGATTTCACAGGGAGGACATCATGAAAATTCTATCCAGGCTTGCGCTGGCCGCAGGCATGATGGCGCTTGCGTCCACGGCATCCTATGCCGACGGGCTGAAGGGCAAGGTTATCGGCTTTTCCCAGATCGGCTCCGAATCGGGCTGGCGCGCGGCAGAAACCTCCGTCACCAAGATGGAAGCGGAAAAGCGCGGCGTCGTGCTGAAATTCGCCGATGCGCAGCAGAAGCAGGAAAACCAGATCAAGGCGATCCGCAGCTTCATTGCCCAGGGCGTCAGCGCCATTCTTCTTGCCCCCGTCGTCGCCACCGGCTGGGATGAGGTTCTGGGTGAGGCCAAGGACGCGAAAATTCCCGTCGTCCTGCTCGACCGCGGTGTCGATGCGCCGCAGGATCTCTACCTGACCTCGGTCGCTTCCGACCAGGTGAAGGAAGGCCGCGTCGCCGGCGACTGGCTGGTGAAAACCGTGGGCGACAAGCCCTGCAATGTGGTCGAGCTGCAGGGCACGGTCGGCTCCACACCCGCCATCAACCGCAAGAAGGGTTTTGAAGAGGCCATCGCCGATCATAAGAACATCAAGATCATCCGCAGCCAGACCGGCGATTTCACCCGCTCGCAGGGCAAGCAGGTGATGGAAGGCTTCCTCAAGGCCGAAAATGGCGGCAAGGACATCTGCGCCATGTTCGCCCATAATGACGACATGGCCGTCGGCGGCATTCAGGCGATCAAGGATGCCGGTCTGAAGCCGGGTAAGGATATTCTCGTCGTGTCGATCGACTCGGTGCCGGATATCTTCAAGGCGATGATGGCAGGCGAATCCAATGCCTCTGTCGAGCTGACGCCGAACATGGCAGGCCCGGCCTTCGATGCGCTGGACGCCTATTTCTCCACCGGCAAGAAGCCGGAGAAGTTCATCATCACCGAATCCAAGCTTTATACGCCAGCCGATGACCCGAAGGCCGTCTATGAAGCCAAGAAAGATCTCGGTTACTGATGTCGTCTGCGCACCCCTTACCCGTGCCGGACTGGCAGGTCTGGCAGGGTGAAGGGGTGCGTTTCTTCTCATGATAAACGGATGGATGGGGCGGGAGCTATGCAGACTGTCGAAAAGCGCACGCCTTTTGTGCTGGAAGCGTGCGGCATTACCAAGATTTTCGGCCAGAACCGGGCGCTGGATGGCGTGGATTTCGGCCTGATCCCCGGCGAGGTCCATGCGCTGCTGGGGGAAAATGGCGCGGGCAAATCAACGCTGATCAAGATCCTGACCGGCGCGGCCCAGCCCGATGGCGGCGCGGTGATGCTGAATGGCGAGGCGATCAGCCTGCGCGATCCGCTTCAGGCGCAATCCCATGGCATCGGCACGGTCTATCAGGAGGTCAATCTCCTGCCCAACCGCTCCGTCGCCGACAATCTCTTTCTCGGCCATCAGCCGACCCGCTTCGGCTTCGTGCAGAAGAGCGTCATCGACCGCGAGGCCCGCCGCCTGATGGCGCGATACGGCCTCGATATCGACGTTCAGGCCGAGCTTGGCACATTTTCCGTGGCGGTGCAGCAACTGGTCGCCATTGCCCGCGCCGTGGAGCTTTCCGGCAAGGTGCTGGTTCTCGACGAACCGACCGCCAGCCTCGACCAGCAGGAGGTGGACAAGCTGTTCGAGGTGGTGCGCGCCCTGAAAAGCCGGGGGATGGCGATTGTCTTCATCACCCATTTTCTCGATCAGGTCTTTGCCATTTCCGACCGCGTCACCGTGCTGCGCAACGGAAAACGTGTCGGCACGGAAGCGCTGGATAATCTTACCCGCACCGATCTGGTGCGGATGATGCTGGGCAAGGATATCGCCTTCGTGCCCGCCGTCACCGGCATTGAAGAACGGGAGGCCGGGCCGCCGCTGATCGAATTTACCGGCTGCGGCAAGGCAGGCAAAGTGAAGCCTTTTTCGCTCCGGATCAACCGGGGCGAGGTTGTCGGCGTTGCCGGTCTGCTCGGCTCGGGACGCACCGAAATGGCCCGCATCATGTTCGGCGCCGATCAGAAGGATTGCGGCGAGGTGAAGATCGGGACAAAGCGGGTCGATATTCACGCGCCCGCCCAGGCCATAGCCCACGGCTTCGGCTTCTGCCCGGAAGACCGCAAGGCCGAAGGCATTCTTGGCGATCTCTCCGTGCGCGAAAATATCGCCATCGCGCTTCAGGGCAAGCTCGGCTGGTTCAAGGCGCTCAACCGCGACGAACAGATGGAGATTGCCGGACGCTTTGCCGAGGAACTGGATATCCGCGCCGCCTCGCTCGATCTGCCGGTCAAGCTTCTGTCCGGCGGCAACCAGCAGAAGGTCATTCTGGCCCGCTGGCTGGCGACCAATCCCGATTTTCTCATTCTCGATGAGCCGACGCGCGGCATCGATATCGGCGCCCATGCCGAAATCGTCCGCACCATCAACCGCCTGCGCGAAGACGGGCTGGCGCTGATGGTGATTTCCTCCGAACTCGACGAGATCGTCGCCTATTCCTCCCGCATCGTGGTGATGCGCGACCGGGTCATGGCCGCAGAACTGAGGGGCGACAATGTCAATGCCTCGGTGATCGTGCAGGCCATTGCCGCCCAGCCCGATGGAGAGCCTCATGCGATTTAAATCGCTCAAACGCCTGATCACCCCGCAGACCATCGCCCTTGTCGCGGTGCTTTTCATCAACTGGCTGCTGTTTCCCGGCTTTTTCGATGTCGCCTGGAAACAGGGCCGCCTGTTCGGCAGTCCGATCGACGTGCTCAATCGCGGCGTGCCGGTTGCCATTCTCGCCATCGGCATGGCGGGCGTCATCGCCACCAAGGGGGTGGATCTGTCGGTGGGTGCGGTCATGGCCATTTCCGGTGCGGTGGCGGCAAGCCTTGTCGTCTCCGGCCATTCCGGCGCGGTGGCCGTGGTCGCGGCGCTCACGGCAGGTGCGGCCTGCGGCATCTGGAACGGGCTTCTGGTGGCGCTGCTCGACATTCAGCCGATCGTTGCAACACTCATCCTGATGGTGGCCGGACGCGGCATTGCCCAGTTGATCACGGAAGGCTCGATCGTCACCTTTTCCAATCCGCTGCTGGTCTTCATCGGCACGGGTTCTTTCCTCGGCATCCCGATGCCGGTGGTGATTGCCGCCGTGCTGCTCGTTGTCTCCGTGCTGATCGTCCGGCGCACCGCCATCGGCCTCTTCATCGAGGCGGTCGGCGTCAACCGGGCCGCCGCCAGCCTGGCCGGTATCAGAAGCCGGCTCTTGATTGTTGCCGTCTATGGTTTTTCCGGCATCTGCGCGGCGATTTCCGGCCTGATCGTTGCCGGTGACATCAAGGGGGCGGATGCCAACAATGCCGGGCTGTGGCTGGAACTCGACGCCATTCTCGCCGTGGTCATCGGCGGCACCTCGCTGCTTGGCGGACGCTTTTCCATCGGCATGTCGGTGCTGGGAGCGATCATCATCCAGGCGATGAACACGGGCATTCTGGTCTCCGGCTTTCCGCCGGAATTCAACCTCATCGTCAAGGCGGGCGTCATCATCGTCATCCTGATCATGCAGTCGCCGCTGGCCCTTCAGCTTGTCGAATTTCAAAAGACGACCCGTCGCCTGACCGGAAAACCATCATGAACCGCAGTCTTCGTCCGCTTGCCGCCACCGCCGTCATTTTCATTCTGGCCTACAGTCTTGCCATCCTGCAGTTTCCCGGCCTCTGGTCGACACGGGTGCTGGGCAATTTCCTCACCGACAATGCCTTTCTCGGCATCACCGCCGTCGGCATGACCTTCGTCATCCTCTCAGGCGGCATCGATCTGTCGGTCGGCGCGGTGATCGGGCTGACCGGCGTTATCGTCGCCGTGCTGATCAGCCGCTATCATGTGCATCCGCTGGCCGCCTTCGCCATTGTGCTGGCCATTGCCGGGCTTTTCGGCGCGGCCATGGGGGCGGCAATCCATTATCTTCAGGTGCCGCCCTTCATCGTCACGCTGGCGGGCATGTTTCTCGCCCGCGGCACGGCCTCGGTGATCACCCAGGACTCGATACCGATCAATGACAGTGTCTATACCGCCCTCAACCGCGCCTATCTGCTGATGCCCGGCGGCGGACGGCTGAGCCTCATCGGCTGCCTGATGATTGCCGTCTTCCTCATCGGCATTGTCATTGCCCACCGCACCCGCTTCGGCTCCAATGTCTATGCGCTGGGCGGCAATGCGGTCTCGGCAGCGCTGATGGGCGTGCCGGTGGCGCGCACCACCATTCTCGTCTATACGCTTTCCGGCCTGCTGTCGGGCCTCGCGGGGATCGTGTTTTCCGTCTACACCTCCGCCGGCTATCCGCTGGCGGCCATCGGGGTGGAGCTGGACGCCATCGGCGCGGTGGTCATCGGCGGCACGCTGCTCACCGGCGGTTACGGTTTCATTGCCGGCACCTTTATCGGCATCATGCTGCAAGGCCTGGTGCAGACCTATATCATTTTCGACGGCACGCTTTCGAGCTGGTGGACGAAAATCGTCATCGGAGGGCTGTTGTTCCTGTTCATTCTGTTGCAAAGGCTGGTGTTCTCCGCCTCCTCCTCGCGCCCGAAAGCCATATGGAAACGTAAAGCATGAGCGAACCCGGCGGCCTGATACGCTCGCGTTCCGGGCGTTTGGCTGCACCGAATTTCCATTCCTTCGTCATCAACGAGCTGGGGACGGGCATCGTCTCCGGCCGTTTTGCCGCAGGCTCGATCCTGCCGCGCGATGCCGACCTGATGGATATGTATAATGTGTCGCGCACGGTGCTGCGCGAGGCGCTGAAAACGCTGGAGGCCAAGGGGCTTGTCGAAGCCCGGCCCAAGGTCGGCACGCGGGTCTCGCACAAAAGCCATTGGGCGCTTTATGACCATCAGGTGCTGCTGTGGTTGTTCGAGGCAGGCTATGACGCCGCCTTTCTCGACAATCTCTTCAGCATCCGCCGCCTGATGGAAACCGAAGCCGTGCGCCAGGCCGCCCGCCACCGCACCGCCGACGACATGCGCATTCTCTATTACTGGCTCCAGCAGCTCAGCGTCTCGCGCGGCGTGGTCGAATCCTTCACGCTCGCCAGTCTGGAACTGCATCGCATCCTGCTGGATGCCTCACGCAATCCGATGTTTCGCGCCATGCTCGGCGTCGTCGAATTCACCCTGGCCGCCACCATGGTTCCGCCCGGCAAAACCCATGATCCAACGCCGGATCACGAAGGATTGATCCGGCTGAAACGGCAACTGTCCGAGGCCATCGAAAAGGCCGATGAGGAGAATGCAGCCTCTCTCCTGTCAAGGATTATCGAGAGGGAAAACGCTGTGGCACGCGCCATGCTTTGCCTCAACACCACATCTCTTCAGCAGAAATAATCGGGATAGCTCTGGCGAAGCTCTTCCACATCGAGAATGACCGCTTCCAGATGATGCAGCATGGCCTCGCGCGCGCCATTGGCATCATGGGCGGCCAGCGCATCGCGGATGGTGACATGTTCCTGAATGACGGTTTCCATACGGCCCAGCACCGGCAGCGTCAGGCGGCGGGCGCGGTCGATCTGCACCTTCACGGTTTTCAACAGCGCCCATATGCCGGGAAAGCCGGCAATCTGGGCAATGGCCTCATGAAAGGCCTCATCCTGCTCATGAAAGCCGGAGGCATCGTTCAGCGCGGCAAAGGTCTGCTGCCGCTTGATAATCTGGTCCAGCCGCTCCAGCGCCGGTTGGCCGGCCTGGCGCGCGGCCTGTTCCACCGTCACGGTTTCCAGCGCCTTGCGCACCACCACCGCCTCAGGGATGGCCGAAACCGGCACGCGCGAGACAACCGTGCCCGATTGCGGATAAATCTCGACCAACCCGCCCTCGGACAGCCTGAGAAGCGCCTCACGCACCGGCGTGCGGCTGACGCCGAACTGATCGGCGATCTTCTTTTCCTGCAACACCATGCCGGGCGGCAATTGCAGCGACAGAATACCGGCATGGAGCCGCTCATAAATCGCCCGCGCCGTCGTCACACGGGAGAGGCTCACAGGCTTGAGACCAGCCGTCAGCGGGCTCTGCGCATCAGGCTGTTCAACAGAAGACATCGGTGACGACATGGGCTCCCTTTAATGGCTGCAGACTCTTGGTTGACATGGTTTATGATACTAGTATATCAATTCTTGAGACTTGCCAAGGCGCAGTGCGGGGAGAGGGCAGCCAGGTCTGCGCCGCACAACGCCGGTTAAGGTCGGGTTTGGGGAGACGGACAGAGGTTTTCGCCAACAGCCGACGGCAACAGAGGAACTGAGAGCCTGAAAGAGCCATGGCCTGACAGGGTCTCGTCAAACCGGAACTCGTGGAGGAGACAGCATGAACATCACCCGCAGAACATTGGTCAGCGCAACCGCAGGCGCCGCCGTCATGGGCATGATGCCCGCAAAACTGTTTGCCGCAGCGAAAAAGCCGAAAAGCCCGGTCACCATTACCATTGCCGATGTGGCCGGCAATCTGGCGCTGACCCAGGGCATGTTCGAAAATTATGCCAAGGCCAAGCCCGACTGGGTGTCCCGTTTTGCCTTCACCAAGGCACCCGCCCCCGAACTGCCGGGCAAGATCAAGGCGCAGCAGGCGGCAAACCATGTCGATATCGATCTGGTGCTCACCGGCACGGATGCGCTGTCTGCCGGTCTCGATCAGGGGCTTTGGGTCGATCTTGGCACGGAAAAGGCCAATCTGCCGGATCTGAAGTCAATCCTTCTGCCGCAGGCCTTCAAGATGCAGGGGCTGGCCCGCGACCATGGCGTCGTCATCACCTATTACCCGTCCGGCCCGCTGATCGAATACATGCCCGACAAGGTCAAGACACCGCCGAAGTCCACGCAGGAACTGCTGGACTGGTCGCGGCAGAACAAGAACCGCTTCATGTATGCCCGTCCGGCCAATTCCGGCCCCGGCCGCACCTTCCTGATGGGCCTGCCCTATCTGCTCGGCGACAGCGATCCGCATGATCCGGCCAAGGGCTGGGACAAGACCTGGGCCTATCTGGCGGCACTCGGCGAAAACATCGAATACTATCCAAGCGGCACCACCCAGGTCTGCAAGGAACTGGGCGAAGGCTCGCGCGACATCATGGCCACCACCACCGGCTGGGATATCAATCCGCGCGCGCTCGGCATCGTTCCGGCAGAAGCGAAAGTGGCCAAGCTCGATGGCTTCCACTGGGTCACGGACGCCCATTATGCCGTTATCCCCAAAGGCATTTCCGCCGAAAAGATCGGCGTGCTGATCGATGTGATCAATTTCATCCTGCAGCCGAAAGAACAGGCCATCGCCTATGATGCCGGCTATTTCTATCCCGGCCCGGCGGTCAAGGATGTGACGATCGAGATGGCGCCAAAATCCAGCCAGGACGTGATCAAGCAATATGGCCGTCCGGAATATGCCGACTGGATTGCCAACAACCCGCTGGAAGTGCCGCTGGAGCCGCAGAAAATGGTTCAGGCCTTCAAGATCTGGGACGAAAAGATCGGCGCCAAGAAGGGTTGATCGAGCAGACGCCCGCTAAGGGGCATGTATGACTGTACCTGTCAGGCGCAAAATTCCGCACCTGACAGGTCGCGTATCGCTTTGCCGTCCGGCCAACAGTTCCACCCGGCATATCATCCGCATCGACATTGACTTTTGTTTATCCAGGGAGTTTCAGCGTGACGTCAGCGGTCCAGACCAGGACATCCTCATTGCGCACCGCCGATCGGCTCGAACTTGTCGGCCTGCGCCGGTCTTTCGGAGCCTATACGGCGCTTGACGGCATCGATCTTGCCATCGAGCCCGGTGAATTCATCGCGCTTCTGGGCCCTTCCGGCTGCGGCAAATCCACCGCGCTCAACTGCATTGCCGGGCTTTTGGGCCTGACGGGCGGCGAAATTCGCCTCGGCGCCCGCCGCATCGATGAGCTGGAACCGGAAAAGCGCGGCTTCGGCATGGTGTTTCAGAGCTATGCGCTGTTTCCCCATATGAGCGTGCGCAAGAATGTCGGCTTCGGCCTTGCAATGCAGGGTATCAAGGGCGCAGACGCCGACCGGCGCATCATGGAGGCGCTGGCGCTGGTGCGGCTGGAAAATCAGGCCGACAAGCTGCCGGGCCAGCTTTCCGGCGGCCAGCAACAGCGCGTCGCCATTGCCCGCGCCGTCGTCATCCGTCCGCCGGTGGTGCTGATGGATGAGCCGCTCTCCAACCTCGACGCCAAGCTCAGGCTGGAAATGCGCGCCGAAATTCGCGGCATTCACGACCAGATCGGCTCGACCACCATCTATGTCACCCACGATCAGGACGAGGCGCTGTCCATGGCCGACCGCATCGTGGTGATGAGCAATGGCCGTATCCAGCAGATCGGCACGCCGGAAGATCTTTACATGCGTCCGGTCAACCAGATCACCGCCGATTTCATGGGCTTCCGCACCCGCATGTCCGGCCGCATCACCGCCGTTTCCGGCGAGAGCGCCGAGATCGAGGTGGCGGGCGGACGCATGAGCGGCGTGATGCGCGAGACGCTGAAACCCGGCGATACGGCAGTGATTTCCGTGCGCCCCGAAGATTTTACCACCGCCGCCGATGGTGCCGGTATTCCCGCCACCGTCAGCAGCACGGAATATCGCGGCCGCGCCTTTTTCGGACTGGCCAAGGCTGCCGATGGATCTGACCTTTATTTCCGCGCCGACACCCCATTGCCGCGCGGCGCCGCCACCCGGCTGGAACCGGTTGAAGGTCGGGCTTTGATTTTCAGGGAGGCGCGCTGATGAGCAGCTCTCCTTCGCTGCGCTCCCGGCTTGCCGCACGCGGGTTTGACGGCACGACGCTTCTGGTTCTGCCGGGTCTGATCTTCATTCTCGTGCTGTTCGTCTATCCGTTTTTCTACGGCATTGCCGATTCGCTGATGCCGAAAGATGGCGGCCCCTTCTACGACAATTACCGGAAATTCTTCAGCGATCCCTTCCAGTATGGCACGATTTCCGCCACCTTGTGGCTGTCGATCCCCGTCACGCTGGTCAACCTGGCCTTTGCCGTGCCGATTGCGTTTCGCGTGCGGCTGATGCAGCGCCAGAAACTGCTGACGACGTTGCTGGTTTTGCCGATCACGCTCGGCACGGTCTTCATCGCCGATGGTCTTTTGACCTTTCTCGGGCCGCGCGGCTGGTTCAACCAGTCGCTGATGCTGATCGGCCTGATCGACCATCCGCTGAAACTCACCAACAATTACTGGGGCGTTTTCGCCTCGCTGCTGATCACCGGCTTTCCCTTTTCCTTCCTGCTGACGCTCTCCTATGTCACCGGCATCGATCCGTCGATCGAGCAGGCGGCAGCGACATTGGGGGCGGGTCCATGGCGGCGCTTCCAGCGGGTGTTTCTGCCGCTTCTGGTGCCGGGGCTGGCGATTACCTTCTGCCTGTCCTTCGTCCAGGCCTTCGCCGTCTTCCCCTCCGCTGTGCTGCTCGGCGCGCCGGCAGGCCCGACGCGGGTGATCTCGATTGCCGCCTATCAGGCCGCCTTCGAGCAATATGACGATTCCATGGGCTCCGCCATCGCGCTTGTCATGGGGGCTGTCGAACTGGCCATCGTGGTTGCCGTTCTCGGCTGCCGGTCGCTGTTTTATCGCGGCCCTGCCGCTGGCGCAAAGGGGTGACATCATGATCCGCGACAAAGGCATTGCCTCGAAACTGTGGCGCTTCGCCATCTGGGCTCTCACCGGCCTGTTCCTGCTCAATCTTCTCGCCGTCATCGCCGTGGTGCTGATCGATTCCTTTGCCACGCGCTGGCTTGGCACATGGCTGCCGCTCGGCTGGACCACGCGCTGGTATGGCAGCGCCTGGGATGAATTCCAGCTTTCCGATGTGGTGGTCGTCACCTTCGAAATCGTCTTCACCGTAACGCTGATCTCGGGCCTTCTCGGCGTGGTTTCCGCCTATGCGCTGGCGCGGCGGGATTTTGCCGGAAAACGCTTCGTCATCCTGCTCTTCCTGTTGCCGCTTCTGATCCCGACACTGACCTATGGCATTCCGCTGGCCACGCTGCTCTATCGCGTTGGCCTTGGCGGCACATTCTGGGGTGTGGTGCTGATCAATCTCGTGCCCTCCTTCCCCTTCGTCGTGCTGGTGATGATCCCCTTCATCGAGCAGATCGACCCAAGGGTGGAGGCGGCGGCGCGGGTGTTCGGGGCCAATACCACCCAGCTATTCATCCGGGTGCTGTTGCCGCTTCTGCTGCCGGGCATGCTGGCGGCGCTGCTTCTGGTGCTGGTGCGCACCATCGCCATGTTCGAACTGACCTTCCTTGTCGCCGGTCCGACGACGCAGACGCTGGTGGTGTCGCTCTACTACGCCGTCTTTGCCTCTGGCGTGCGTGCGGCGCAATCCATCGACGCCATGGCCGTGGTCTATATGGTCACGACGCTGATCTGGCTGGTGCTGGCGCTGCAATTCGTCAATCCGACCCAGATTGTCGCCCGCGCCAAACAGCAATCGGCCCACTGACCGGTTTCAAAAAACACATGGGATAGGGTCATAGGGCATCTGGTTTATCCACGATGCCCTATGCCATTTTCGCCTTCAGCCGTTTTGGTTGCAGGCCGAAGCGGGCCTGAAACGCCCGGGAAAAATGCGAGGCACTGGAAAAGCCGGTGGCAAAGGCGATTTCCGAGATGGAGAGCGGGCTTTGTTCCAATAATTTGCGCGCGTGTGTGAGGCGGATATCGCGGTAACGCTCCAGAAATGTGGTGCCGAGATGCCGGGAAAACAGCCGGTCGAGATGGCGCGGCGTCACCCCTGCCAGCCGTGCCATGGCCTGACGGGTGAGCGGATGCTCAATCGTGCTTTCCATCGCCTCCAGCACCGCAATCAGCGCCGGATGGCGGGTTGCGAACCGTTCTTCGCGGACACTGCGTTGCGGGCCTTCCGGCTCGGCCACCGCCGTGTGCAGATACCAGTCCACCACCCGTCTTGCAAAGGCCGTGCCCAGACGCTCGGCAATCAGGGCATGCATCATGTCGAGCGCCGCCACGCCGCCACCACAGGTGATGCGCTCGCCATCCAGCACAAAGCGCGCCTGTTTTGGCTGGTGCATGGGAAAAGCCTCGGCCAAGGCGGCGGCATATTCCCAATGGATGGTGAAGGCGTGCTGGTCGAGCAATCCTGCATCGACCAGAAGATAAGCGCCACCGGAAATGCCGCCGAGCCTTACCCCCTGCCGTGACAGCCGCCGCAAATGCGGGTAGGCGGTGCTGGCCGAGCGCCAATCCGAAGGATTGCCGCCAGCCACGACGAAGAGGCTGTGCAGACGAGAATAGCCAGCATTGTCCTTCATCGAATTGTCCAAACCTGCTTGCCGTCCTGCCCCCTCACGCCACGCCTCCAGCGACAGGCACGGCACGGCCAGACCGCAGGAGGCCATGACCGGCTGCCCGTCCACCGAAAGCGGCACGATCTGATAAAGCGGGCTCTGCGCCAGAAGATTGGCGGCGCGCAGCGGTTCGGTCGCTGAGGCATAGGACATCAGCGCGAAATTCGGCGTCAGCAGAAAACCGATGGTCTGGGTGGCGGCAGAGATATGCGACATGTCTCTTTTTTATTCTAAAATGTCCCTTTTGTGCAATTCTCTTTTGGCATGCTGCGGCAGGCTGGGACATCTTCAGCAGACGAGATGCGGTCAATGCGCTTTTCAGCTCTTTCCATTTTTCTGAACGGCCTGCGGGGCAATACCCACTGGTCGTCTCATTGGCGCAAGCCCGAGCCGAAACCGCATTATGATGTGGTGATCGTCGGCGGTGGCGGACACGGGCTGGCCACCGCCTATTATCTGTCAAAAGTCTTTGGCATCACCAATGTTGCCGTGGTTGAAAAGGGTTATCTCGGCTCCGGCAATATCGGGCGCAACACCACCATCATCCGCTCCAACTATCTTTTGCCGGGCAACAATCCCTTCTACGAATTGTCGATGAAGCTTTGGGAAGGGCTGGAGCAGGATTTCAACTTCAACGCCATGGTTTCCCAGCGCGGCGTCCTGAACCTCTACCATTCCGACGCCCAGCGCGACGCCTATACACGGCGCGGCAATGCCATGCGCCTGCATGGTGTGGATGCCGAACTGCTGGACAGGGCCGAGGTCAGGGCGATGCTGCCCTTCCTCGATTACGACAATGCCCGCTTTCCCATTCAGGGAGGATTGTTGCAGCGGCGCGGCGGCACGGTGCGCCATGATGCCGTGGCCTGGGGCTATGCGCGGGGCGCCGACCGTCACGGCGTCGATATCATTCAAAATTGCGAGGTCACCGGCATTCGCCAAGAAGGTGGCAAGGCGGTCGGCGTGGAAACGACCCGCGGCTTTATCGGCTGCAATCGGCTGGCGCTTTCGGCGGCCGGTCATTCCTCGCAGGTCGCGGCCATGGCCGGGCTGAAACTGCCGATGGAAAGCCATGTGTTGCAGGCCTTCGTCTCCGAGGGGCTGAAACCCTTCATCGATGGCGTCGTCACCTTCGGCGCGGGGCATTTCTATGTCTCGCAATCCGACAAGGGCGGCCTCGTCTTCGGCGGCGATATCGACGGCTATAATTCCTATGCCCAGCGCGGCAATCTCGCCACCGTCGAACATGTGGCGGAAGCCGGAAAAGCGATGATCCCGGCGCTGTCCCGCATCCGGGTGCTGAGATCCTGGGGCGGGGTGATGGATATGTCGATGGATGGCTCACCGATCATCGACAGGGTGCATCTCGACAATCTCTATCTCAATTCCGGCTGGTGCTATGGCGGCTTCAAGGCCACGCCCGCCTCCGGCTATTGCTTTGCCCATCTGATCGCCAAAGGCGAGCCGCATGACACCGCCCGCGCCTTCCGGCTGGACCGCTTTGCCCGCGGATATGTGATCGATGAAAAGGGCCAGGGCGCCCAGCCGAACTTGCATTAGAGCATTTACAGGAAAAGTGTGAAACGGTTTTCCGTCCGGAAATGCGTAAAACAAAGAGTGAGAGCATTTTCAGGAAAAGTGTGAAACGGTTTTCCGTCCGGACATGCGTGAAAAATCTTAAAGGTACAAGCCATGGCAAGCCTTATCCCCTGCCCCCATTGCGGGCCTCGTCCCCGGGAAGAATTCACCGTCAAGGGCGCGGCGCTGACACGGCCCGCTCCCGAGGCCGGTCCGGAAGTCTGGTTTGATTACGTCTATCTGCGCGACAATCCACGCGGGGCCTATGCGGAATACTGGCACCACACCTCCGGCTGCCGCCGCTGGCTGGTGGTGCATCGCGATACGGCAAGCCATGAGGTTGAAAGCGCCCGCGATGCGGCGATGGTGGAGGCCGCGCCATGAGTTCTTTCCGTCTCGCAAAAGGCGGCCTGATCGACCGCAGCAAGGTGCTGAATTTCACCTTCGATGGCAAAAGCCTGACAGGGGTCGAGGGCGATACGCTGGCCTCCGCGCTTCTCGCCAACGGGGTGCAGTTTGTCGGCCGCAGCTTCAAATATCACCGCCCGCGCGGCATTCTGACGGCAGGCGCGGCTGAGCCGAACGCGCTGATGACCATCGGCCGCGGCGGGCGCAGCGAGCCCAACACCCGCGCCACCATGCAGGCGCTTTATGAGGGGTTGGAAGCGCAAAGCCAGAACCGCTGGCCAAGCCTTGACCATGACATCGGCGCGTTGAACAGCCTGCTATCGCCGTTTCTCAGCGCCGGTTTTTACTACAAGACCTTCATGTGGCCAGCGAAATTCTGGGAAAAGCTCTATGAACCATTCATCCGCAAGGCTGCCGGTCTCGGCAGGGCAAGTTACGAAGCCGATCCGGATTCCTATGAGAAATGCTGGGCCCATTGCGACCTTCTGGTCATCGGTGGCGGTATCGCCGGTCTGACGGCAGCGCTCACCGCCGGGCGCGCCGGCGCCCGCGTGATGCTGGTGGATGAGAATGCGCGTTTCGGCGGCGGCCTCCTGGCGGAAACGACGCGGATCGATGGCAAAAACGCATCCGACTGGGTATCGGAAGCGATTGCAGAACTGGAAAGCCTGCCCAATGTCGATCTCCTTGCCCGCTCAACCGCCTTTGGCTGGTATGACGGCAATGTCTTCGGCGTGGTCGAGCGGGTGCAGAAACATGTGGCCATGCCGGATGCCCATCGCCCGGTGGAGCGGCTGTGGCGCGTTATTGCCAAGGAGGCCATTCTCGCCACCGGTGCGGAGGAACGCCCGCTGGTTTTCGGCGGCAATGATATTCCCGGCGTGATGATGGCAGGCGCCATGCGCCGCTATCTCAACCAGTTTGCCGTGGCGCCGGGCAAAAAAACCGCGATCTTCACCACCAATGACAGCGGTTATGCGCTGGCTGCCGATCTGGAGGCCGCAGGGCTTGAGGTGATCGCGCTGATCGACAGCCGCCGCGAGGCCGAAACCATATGGACCGGCAAGGCAAGGCTGGTGCGCGGCGGTTTCGTTTGCGATGCCCATGGCGGCAAGGCGCTGACCGGCATCGACCTCTGGCGCGAGGGTGAGAGGGAACGGCTGGCGGTGGATGCGCTGGCGGTTTCGGGCGGCTTCTCGCCCGTCATTCATCTGGCCTGCCATCGCGGTGGCAAGCCGGTCTGGTCGGATGCGCATGCGGGTTTTCTTGCCCCTTCCGGTCTCAAGGGCCTGACACTGGCCGGTGCGGCAGCCGGGGACAGCGGACTTGCCGCAGCCATGACCTCTGCAGTGCGAAACACAGAAGACGTGCTGGCACGGCTTGGGTTTTCATCGTCGCGAACGACACCTCCGGTTATGGACGAAACCTATCCGGCGCTTGCCGTCAGGCCGCTCTTCACCATTCCAGGTGTAAAAACCAAGGCCTTTGTCGATTTCCAGAATGATGTGACACGCGCCGATCTCGGCCTTGCCGTGCAGGAAGGCTATGGCCATGTGGAACTGGCCAAGCGCTATACCACCAATGGCATGGCGACCGATCAGGGCAAGCTCTCCAATGTCAACGCCATCGGCCTTCTGGCCGAGGCCCGGCAGATATCGCCCGCCGAGGTCGGCACCACCACCTTCCGGCCCTTTTATACGCCGGTCTCCTTCGGCGCCCTGACCGGCGCAAGCCATGGCAGGCATTTTCAGCCGGTGCGCAAATCCCCCCTGCATGAGTGGGCGGCGAAAAATGGCGCAACTTTCGTTGAAACCGGGCTCTGGTATCGCTCGGCCTGGTTTCCACGCACAGGCGAAACCGGCTGGCGCGACAGCGTCGATCGGGAGGTGAAGAATGTCCGCCTCAATGCCGGGATCTGCGATGTCTCCATGCTGGGCAAGATCGAGATCTCAGGCGCGGATGCGGCGGAGTTTCTCAATCGCGTATATTGCAACGCCTTTCTGAAATTGCCGGTCGGCAAGGCGCGCTACGGGCTGATGCTGCGGGAAGACGGTTTCATCTATGATGACGGCACCACCAGCCGCATGGCGGAAAACCGCTATTTCATGACCACCACCACCGCCTATGCGGCGGGCGTGATGAACCATCTGGAATTCTGCGCTCAGGCGATCTGGCCGGAGCTTGACGTGCGGTTGGCCTCCGTCACCGATCAATGGGCGCAGATGGCTGTGGCCGGGCCGAAATCGCGGGTGATCCTGCAGGAGATCGTCGATGACGATATCTCGAATGATGCATTTCCTTATCTTTCCGCCAGAGAGGTTTCCCTCTTCGGTGGACGGCTGAAGGGACGGCTCTTCCGCATCTCCTTTTCCGGCGAACTGGCCTATGAACTGGCCGTACCGGCCGATTTCGGCGAAAGCGCTGCCGATGCACTGATGGAAGCGGGCAGGCCGCACGGGCTGATGCCTTATGGCATCGAGGCGCTGTCGGTGCTGCGCATCGAAAAAGGCCATGTCACCCATAACGAGATCAACGGCACGGTCGTGCCCGCCGATCTCGGTTTTGCAAAGATGGTATCGCAGACGAAGCCGGATTTTATCGGCAAACATATGCTGTCGCGCCCGGGGCTGACCGATCCCGACCGCCCGCAACTGGTCGGCGTGGTGCCGCTCGACCCGCAAAACAGCTTTCGCAGCGGATCGCATATCCTGAAAAAAGACGCCGCAGCCACGCTGGAAAACGATGAGGGCTATGTCACCTCCTCGTGTTTTTCGCCGCATGTCGGCTCCACCATCGCTCTGGCGCTGGTCAAGGGCGGGGCATCGCGCCATGGCGAGGAAGTCGCGATCTGGAACGGGCTGCGCCATGAATTTGCCAAGGGGCGGCTGGTGAGCCCGGTCTTTGTTGATCCAAACGGGGAGAAGCTTCATGTCTGAGACGCTGCGCAGCACCTTTGCCCTCACCCGCCGGGCCGCAACAGCCCCGCTGACGGCGTCACTGCCGGAGACTGTGATCTTCCGCCCGCTCAAAGGCGCGATCCTGCAACTGATGGCAAGACCGGCACAGCTTGACAGGGCCGATTTGAAGGCCGAATGGGCAGACCTGCCCGAAACGGCGCTGCGTGCGGCTGGCCCCGGCCAATGGTTTCTGGTGCTGGATGATGCGCAAGAGGCCGAAGCGCTGGCGGCGCGTATCTCGCCCCTCGTTGCAATTGTCGATCAAAGTCATGGCCGCGCCCGCTTCCTGCTTTCCGGCCGTTCGGTGCGGCAGGTGCTGGCGCGGGGAACGGCGGTTGATCTTCATCCCGCACAGTTTGCCATCGGCCAATCAGCCATGACGCTTTTCGGCCATATCGGCATGCACCTGACACGGGTGGGCGAAGACGCCTTCGAATATCTGGTGCTGCGCGGCTTTGCCCAAAGCCTGCAGGATGAGATCTGCGCCATCATCGGGACCATGCGCTAGGGTCAAAACTCAATCAGGATGGTTGTTCTGTTGAACGGGATGGGATTGTATGGCAGCGAACAAGCGCAAGACAAGGCCGTTTGGCCTTGTAGAGCATTGTTCGAAATCATGAGGCCCATCACGTTCAAACCTTTGGGCAAGGAGTATTTTTTGCCTGCGGGCGTCGGAAAGGTTTGAAAATGGGGAGCATGTCCTGCACCTTTCCTTCTACTCAGACACAAAATACGCCTTGCAGAACAACCATCCTGATTGAGTTTTGACCCTAGAGCACCGTGCGATAGAGCATTGTCCCGAGAAAAGTGCGTCGCGGTTTTCTGACCCGAAATGCGAAAAAACAAAGAAATAGAGCGGTTCAGTGTTTCACGGAAAGCCGGTTCCCACTTTTCGGCCGATGCCCTATCCTCTCAGCCCCGGCGCTTCCTGACCGGTGCGCTCGACATACTCACGATAGCCGCCGTCATAGCGGTGAATGCCCTCGTCCGTCAGTTCCAGCACGCGATTGGAAAGTGCCGCCAGAAAATGCCGGTCGTGGCTGACGAACAGCATGGTGCCTTCGTAATCGGCCAACGCCTTGATCAGCATGTCCTTGGTGTCGAGGTCGAGATGGTTGGTCGGCTCGTCCAGAACCAGAAAATTCGGCGGATCGAACAGCATGGCGGCCATCACCAGCCGCGCCTTTTCGCCACCGGACAGCACCCGGCATTTCTTCTCGACATCATCGCCGGAAAAGCCGAAACAGCCAGACAGCGCCCGAAGCGGCGCCTGTCCGGCCTTGGGAAAGCGCTCTTCCAGCCATTGCAGAATGGTCAGATCGCCCTCCAGCACATCCATGGCATGCTGGGCAAAATAGCCCATCTTGACACTTGCCCCGAGCGTTACCGTGCCCTGATCCGGCGAGGTCGCGCCGGCCACCAGTTTCAGCAGCGTTGATTTGCCCGCGCCGTTAATGCCCATGATGCACCAGCGCTCGCGCCGCTTGATCATGAAATCGAAACCGTCATAGATCCGGCGGCTGCCATAGGCCTTGTGGACATTTTTGAGGTTCACCACATCGTCACCGGAGCGGGGCGCGGGCAGAAACTCGAAAGCCACGGTCTGGCGGCGGCGCGGCGGCTCGACCCGCTCGATCTTGTCCAGCTTCTTCACACGGCTCTGCACCTGGGCCGCATGGCTGGCGCGGGCCTTGAAGCGCTCGATGAACTTGATTTCCTTGGCCAGCATCGCCTGCTGGCGCTCGAACTGCGCCTGCTGCTGCTTTTCGTTCTGGGCGCGTTGCTGTTCGTAAAATCCGTAATCACCGGCATAGGTATTCAGCGATCCGGCATCGATCTCGATGATCTTGTTCACGATGCGGTTCATGAAGGCGCGGTCATGCGATGTCATCAGCAACGCGCCATCATAGGTTTTCAGGAAGGATTCGAGCCAGATGAGGCTTTCGAGATCAAGATGGTTGGAGGGTTCGTCCAGAAGCATCACATCCGGGCGCATCAGAAGAATGCGGGCCAGCGCCACGCGCATCTTCCAGCCGCCCGAGAGCTTGCCGACATCGCCGTCCATCATCTCCTGCGAAAAGCTTAACCCGTCCAGCACTTCCCGCGCCCGGCCTTCCAGCCCGTAACCGTCCAGCTCTTCATAGCGGGCCTGCACCTCGCCATAACGTTCGATGATCGCATCCATCTCATCGAGACGGTCCGGATCGACCATGGCGTCTTCCAGCGCGCGCAGCTCAGCGGCAACCGCGCTCACCGGTCCGGCCCCGGCCATCACTTCCGCCACGGCGCTGCGGCCTGCCATCTCGCCGACATCCTGATTGAAATAGCCGATGGTGATGTTCTTTTCCGTCACCACCTGGCCTTCATCCGGCTGGTCCTCACCGGTCATCATGCGAAACAGCGTGGTCTTGCCCGCTCCATTCGGCCCGACCAAACCGGCTTTCTCGCCCCGGTTCAATGCCGCAGACGCCTCGATATAAAGAATGCGGTGACTGTTCGACTTGCTGATATTTTCAATGCGGATCATGTCAGGACGGCTCGATAAAGCATGTCCAGCAAACCGATGAATTGGTTTTGCCTGGGGCATGCGTAAAAAAGACAAGCATTTCCAACAAAATATCACAGGGTTTTGCAGAAAATGCCCAGGCGGGATGAAAGCCGTCACCCTATGCCACGCGGTGCGGGGTTTGTCACGCCATGCTTGGCGGCGCCGATCGACCAACAAACACCTGTTGGAATGATTGAAACATGCGCTCTCAACCTTTCCGCAAATGTTGAGAGCACCGTGCGATCAATATGACGCACGGCGCTGTAGCACTTTAAATCAGCTGCATCATTTTCACCTTCAATCTCACCCGATGTCAGGAATGATACAGTCGAATAAAACCATGCGCAGCCTGCTGAAAAAGTCAGAGGGAGCTGAGCGTTCCTGTGTTTTGGCGAAACCCTGAAACGCTCCCGTGCTGTGTGGGATCAAGCGAACACCGTCATGTCGTTTCCATGTCCACATTGCCCGCAATGCCCTCCGATGCTGGCGCTCATGCGTAGGCGGCTTCGATGCCGCCATCAATGGGCAGATTGGCGCCGACCACCCAGCGGGCAGCGTCAGACAGAAGGAATACGATTGGTCCGGCGATCTCGTCGGCAAGCGCCGGACGCTTCATCAGGGTGGCATCGCGCTCAACGCGTTCCTGGCCGAGCATGGAGACGAAATCGCCGAGGATAGGGGTAAAGACCGGACCGGGCGCCACCGCGTTCATCCGGATATCATGCTGCATGAAAAGAACACCGCTCCGTTTTTTCGTCCAGACGATCAGCGCCTCCTTGAAGTACTGATAGCAGGTGTCTTGTGGCACCGGGTTGGCATCAAGCCAGGCCTTACCAGCGGCAAAGCTTGTCGTCGCCGAAAGCTGCTTGTGCAGATCAAGGCGATGCGGCCACTCGGCGCCAAGAATAGAGGTGATGTTGACGATCGACGCGCCCTTTGGCATGCGTGGCAGAAGCTGCTCCGTCAAATGCCTCAGGCCGAGGTAATTAACCCTGGCGACCACGTCGCGATCGACGGTGCCGGGAACACCCGCAGCATTCACGAGACCGTCGATCTGCGCCGGGAGGAAAGCGAGGCCCGCATCGATAGCGGCTGGATCACCAAGGTCCATCCTGACGAAGCCATCGAGCGTCACCATCGGGTCGTTGCGATCGACGCCGATCACGTGGGCGCCATGAAAGCGGGCCAGCCGCGCAACCTCACCACCAATGCCCGAGGAGGCGCCTGTGATCACAATTGTCTTGCCATGCAGTTTCATGCTTCATTTCCTTCATAAAAGTGTTGGGAGAACGCGACCGGCCCATGGAAGCGCACAATGGCTGCGCCGGTCGAGCACATGATTTTGAGGCGCGATGCAGGTGTTCAGAACGGATAGGCCGCCGCCTGGTCCTTCACGGAAACCCACTGCCACTGGGTGAATTCCTCGATGTCGGCCGGGCCACCCATGCGGCTGCCATTGCCGGACTTGCCGCGCCCGCCGAACGGGGCATAGGGGCCGCCATTCACCGTCTGGTCGTTGATGTGGAGCTGTCCAACATTCAGCTGGTCGCCCAGCGCCATGGCTCGGCCGACATTGCCGGAAATCACACCGGCGGCGAGACCGTATTCGGAGCGGTTGGCCAGTTCGACAGCGTCTTCGTCGCTCTTGAACGACACGATGCAGGCAACCGGACCGAAGATTTCTTCATCAAAGGCGCGCATGCCGGGGGTGACGCCGGACAGCACAGTCGCCTTGTAGTATCGACCGTCATGGATGCCGCCAGCCAGAAGCTTTGCCCCCTTGGCAACGGCATCATCGACGATGGCCTGGATACCGGCGACCTGCTGATCGGAGATGATCGGTCCAAGCGCCACCTGATGACTGGAGGGATCACCGACCGGCAGATGTGCAGCCTTGACGGCGAGCCGCTCGGCAAGGCCGGCTGCGATTGGCTCCTCGGCAAGCACAAGCCCGGTGGCCATGCAGATCTGCCCCTGGTGCAGGAAGGCGCCCCAGGCCGCGTTGGACGCGGCAACATCCAGATCGGCATCATCCAGGATGATCAGCGCATTCTTGCCGCCCAGTTCCAGTTGGACCTTCTTCAGGTGCTTGCCGCACAACTCACCGACCTTGGAGCCCCCGCGCGCTGATCCGGTAAACGAGATCATCGCAATATTGTCATCCGTGCACAGGGCTTCACCGGCCTCCGCACCGCCTGGAATGATGTGCAATACCCCTTGCGGCAGACCGGCCTCTTCAAAGATGCGGGCAATGATGATGCCGCCGGAAATCGGGGTGCGGGGATCGGGCTTATGGACCACCGTATTGCCAAGCGCCAGTGCTGGCGCAATCGAGCGGATGGACAGAACAAGCGGGAAGTTGAAGGGCGAGATCACGCCCACCACCCCATGCGGCACGCGACGGGCATAGTGTGTGCGCTCATCCATGCCGGGCAGGAAAGTGCCGGTAGCGGCGGTGGCAAGTGTGGCGGCATGACGGATGAACAACGCACCGTGTTCGATTTCGATCATCGCCTTGGTATGGATGGAACCGGATTCCCGCATGATCCAGGGCGCCAGTTCCGCCCCATGCTCCTCCAGAAGATCTGCCGCCCTGTTCAGGATCTTTGCGCGCTCGAGGGCGAGCATTTTTGCCCAGCCCTTCTGGGCCGCTTTCGCCTCACGGGCTGCCCGGGCGATATCGGCCGCTCCACCAAAGCCCACATTGGCAACATGCTGTCCGGTGGCAGGATCCGTTATATCCACAGTTCCAGCCACTGTTGGTTGCCAGCCGGAGAAGAAAGCAAGGCCGTTCCAGCGACCGGATTGCAAGAAATCAAGGTTGTGAATGTTCACGATGAAGCTCTCCTCTGCTGTTTCTGGAAGGAGGATAAAGCTTCGCCATCCGCGCGAGCTGCTGTCTCGCCGGTTCGCTTGCCTGATGTGTTGCCGTCCTCCCAACCGTCTCCTCAACGGTTAGGATAGACAGAGCAATCTCTGTGCCAAAGCGTTATTGGGATGGTCGTTCGCATGATCCGGCACCTTCGACCACTGGTAAGACTTGATTTTTCCCAAGAGGACGTGCTTCGGTCGCTCTATTCATTTTGCTTGCAGAAATTCATGAAAAGATAAAAAATATCATCAAAGGCTTCAATTGATGAAGGCGCAAGTGATGAAGAATCAACTGCCGGGACTGATCTCACTGGCGGATGCCTCAAAGAAGACCGGCAAGATGGTCTCACGCGGAACCTTTGATGAACTGGAAACCGGCGCCTCACCTACACTCGTCGAATTGACCGAGGCTCTTCACTTTGCCTTGGGCGATGGCCGCATCTGGCTCAATGACCAGCGCATGGTGCTGATGCAGGCGCAGGTCCTCGGCCGTTTACGCCAGGAGGTGATCGACGCGTTCGGCGTTGAAGCGGCCAAGGGCATGTTCATGCGTGTCGGCTACATGCAAGGCGTTCGCGATGCGGAACTGGTTTTGAAGCGCTTTCCAAACCAGAGCCTGACGGAGGCACTTGCGGCAGGCCCGCGCGTGCACACGCTTGAAGGCTTCGTGAAGGTCACGACGCGACATTTCCGCTTCGACGGCATCAAAGGCACCTATTTTGGTGAATTCCTATGGGAAGACTCCTCTGAGGCCGCCCAACACATGGCCCATTATGGATTGGCGCAAGAACCGGTCTGCTGGATGCAGACTGGCTATCCGACGGGATACACAAGCACGCTGTTCAAGCGACCGGTGATCTTCCGCGAGATCGAATGCGCTGCCATGGGCGCACCGCGCTGCGTTGTCGTCGGCCAGAACGCAGAAGAGTGGGGCGCTGACGCGCCCGAGCGCGCCTATCTGGGCCTCGAATGGAAGCGTACACCCCGCAAGACCAGCAAAACTGAGAAAGCGACCGAAAAGCCCGCGAAGGATCAAGACGAGGCCGAGGCGGCCCTGGCACCGGCGCCGGATCAGATCGTCGGCGTTTCGGCCAGCTTTTTGCGCGCTCGCGCCATGGTCGAGAAGGTCGCGGACACCGAGGCGACCGTCCTGCTGACGGGAGAATCCGGCGTCGGCAAGGAACTGTTCGCACAACAACTGCATCGTCTCAGTGCACGCGCGACCGGCCCCTTTGTGGCGATCAATTGCGCGGCCATTCCGGAAAATCTGGTGGAATCCGAATTGTTCGGGGTTGAAAAAGGCGCCTTCACCGGTGCGGTCGCCTCTCGGGCCGGCTATTTCGAACGGGCGGCAAAAGGTACAATCTTCCTCGATGAGATCGCCTCGCTGGCGTATGCGGCACAAGGCAAGGTTCTTCGCGCCATCCAGGAACGCCAGATCGAGCGCATAGGCGGCGTCCGTACGGTGCAGACGGATGTGCGCGTGATCGCCGCCTCCAATGTAGATCTGGCCGAGGAGGTGCGGGCCGGTCGATTCCGCCAGGACCTTTACTTCCGCCTCTGCGTCTTTCCCATAGCAATCCCGCCGCTGCGCGAGCGCCGCGATGACATTCCTTTTCTCGTCTCACACTTTCTCAGCCAGTTCAGTATCCGTCATCGCCGCAGCTGCCGCGGCCTGACGCATCGGGCAATGGATGCCCTGCTGGCCTATGACTTTCCCGGCAATATCCGCGAGCTGCAGAACCTCATCGAACGCGGCGTCATCTTTGCCGATCCCGGCGGCTGGATCGACGTTCAGCACCTGTTCACCGGCCAAGACATCTCGCCCGTGTTTCCGCAGCAACTGACTGCGGAAGGCAAGGTGAGACTGAGCACGCATCCCCATGCACCGCCTTCCCCTTCCGCCGGCGCCAGAATGCATTCCGCAGAGGATCTGGCAATGGCGGAAAAGGCACTCTATCGCGAGGCTCTTGACCAAGCCGCCGGCAACATCTCACTTGCAGCGCGTCGTCTGGGGCTCAGCCGTCCCAAACTCGACTATCGTCTGAAGAAACTCGGGCTCATCAAAGCACCTTGAAAACGGAGGCGAACATGCAAGACATCAAAGACTGAAAGCACCTTGCATGAGGCTGATAAGCGGCAAGGTGGTTTAGAGCATCGACCGAAAAGTGGGAACCGGTTTTCGGAAAAACCGATGCGGAAACAAAATCCTGAGCATCGTTCTGGAAAACGCCATGCTGTTCATCATCCGCATGAACGGCGACCCCAACACTCTGAAGGATATCGCGCCTCTTCAATCGGGTGCATATTCCCAACATGAAATACAACCTAAGCGTATTGATCGGTACGGGGGCTCGCAACGGGTCAAGACCGTGCCAATCCGTGCCCGATCTGGCACCGCCGCCGAACCGATGACGGGGATGACGCACAGGTGGCAAGATCGCTGGATCGCGTTTGCGAATTGAAAGGACTCGTTCGACCAAAGTGGTGTCTTCCGCCCGATGGACATCACCCGCTCGATCGCGGATGAACCCTGATTGAGAAGCGGCAAGATCGACATTGCGGCCCGGCCCTAACGGGTGTATTCGCCGCTGATGCTATAAATTCGCCCGGAAAGAATATCGCATGCTGCTGCAGCAAGGCAAAGCCCGTAACGAACGCGTTGATCTCAACCTCGCCTGCACGCTGGCGAGCGTTGCTGGTGCACTCAATGCATCGGCATTCTATTCGGTTGGCTTCTTTTCCGCCAACATGACCGGAAATGTCTCGGCCCTTTCGGATCACATCGCCATTGGCCAATGGCAGTCGGCGCTGTTTTATTTCAGCATTGTCTTCGCCTTTATTTTTGGGGCCAGCGTCTCGACAGTCCTGATCAACACAGGCCGGCGACGGCATATCCACGGCATTTACGCCTATAGCGTTCTGACGGAAGCCATTCTGCTGGCGCTGCTCGGCTGCGCCGATCTCTGGCTCTTCGGAGCCTGGCACACACCGGTCGTGGTGCTGGGCCTGGCGTTTCTGATGGGCCTGCAGAACGCGGTTGTCACTCGGATTTCCGACGCCCGTGTCCGCACAACCCATGTGTCCGGCATGGCAACCGATATCGGGATCGAACTTGGAATCGCGCTCGACATCCTGCGCGGTCGTGATCGTGAAACCGATGCGGCCCATAACCGCTCAAAGCTGCGCCTGCATCTTTATACAATTGCCGCATTTCTGCTGGGGGGTGTTGTCGGCGTCGTCATCTATCAGGCCGTCGGCGGCTGGCTGCTGATCGCCGCCGCCATCCTGCTGTTTGCGATTGCCGTAACCGGCATTTCCCAGTCACGGCGTATCGGTGACCGGATGGGCTCATCTGATCGTGCAACGGGGTCCGCAGACCCGACCCTGGACCTGTGATTGACAGCGACCTTTGTGCGCCATCTTTGGCGCATGGCGCTGTAGGGCGCCACGCGGCGAACCCGGATTGCCAGTCACGGCCACTACATGACCTTTTCGAATAGAAATCCCTCATCGACTGGCAGTCTTCCTGAGACTGGATGAGATGGATCGGGGTGGTGGCTGTTAAAGAACTCAATGATCTTGAAGCCACACTTGTTCACATAGAAGTGGATGTTTCGTTTCTCGAAATAGGGTGTGAAGGTTTGCCAGACGCGCGTTTCGGGATACAGCTTCTCAATGGCAAGCCAGGCCTTGTGACCCAGTCCACGTCCCTCTTCGCCAAGCTTGAGGAAAAACAGGTCGAGCGAGTTGTGGCGGTTGACATCATTGATGGACACCACTGCACCGCCAATCTTTCTTCCCTCGCACAGGATCCGCAGCGTGACGGCGCCCTGGGCATTGAACGAGGCATCAAGCTCTTCATCTGACGGGATGGGTTCGCCCGGATCTTCCTTCATTTCGTTGACGACCGCCACGGCGAAGGCGTCCTGCAACTCCTTTTTGAAGTCTGCGATGTCGTCTGCATCGGCTTGCGCCAGCTGGATGATGGGTTCAGTCATGTCGTTCACCTGAGTTACTGTGCAAAAGGCGACAGCCATTTCAACAGGCCTTACTTGGCATCGCGAACCGAAACCGTCGAGTGGCGATGCGCCCGTTCCATTCAACCGCGACGAAATCTGCACAGAACCTCCACGAAGCATGCCTAGAGCACGTCCATTGAGCACTGGCGATGGTGAGAGACATGGGACGCAACAAGGGTTTGTGGAAAGCGGCGGTGTTATGCCTGCCGATCGTTCTGCTCTGCGCTTGCAGCGATAAGGGCGAAACCCCCAACGGTGACGCATCTCAGGCAGAGCCCGCTCGCGTCAGCGTCATCAGGGTCAAACCTGAACCGCTGACCGTCTACGAAGAATTGCCCGGCCGCGTTTCAGCCTATCGCTCTGCGGAAATCCGCGCTCAGGTCGGCGGCATCATCCAGAAGAAAATATTCCGCGAGGGAACGCTTGTCGACAAGGACGCGCCGCTTTTCCAGATCGATCCGGCACCGTTTGCAGCCGATGTTGACGCCGCTGCCGCGGTTTTGACGCGTGTGGAAGCAGAATTTGTCAATGCGCAGATCAAATTCAACCGCGCCGAACTGCTTTCGTCCAAGAACGCCATGAGCACTGAATCCCTCAACGATGCAACAGCGGCGCTGGCGCAAGCGAAGGCGAACGTTGCTGAAGCCAGGGCCAATCTCGCAAAGCGCCGGCTTGAGCTTTCCAATGCCACGATCCGCAGTCCGATCAGCGGCTTCATCGGCCAGTCTTTCATGAGCGAGGGCGGGCTTGCCTCGCCATCGGCCACCTCACCGCTTGCCGTCGTCCAGCAGATTGACCAGGTCTTCGTGGACGTCCGCCAATCGGCGATGAGCCTCGAAGACCTGCGCAATACTGCGTCGGAAGCCGGCGTGAGCAATCCGCAGGCGTTGGCCGTCAAGATCATGACGCTCACGGGGAAACCCTTCAGTCAGGACGGAAAGCTCCTGTTTTCCGACATCACGGTGGATAGCGCGACCAGCAGCCTCGGGCTGCGCATTCTTGTTGCGAACCCGCAAGGGCAGTTGCTTCCCGGCATGTTCATCCGCGCCATGGTGCCGCGCGCGGTCTATAGCGCGGCTCTTCTGGTGCCGCAGGAGGCGATTGCGCGCGACAGTGCGGGACGGCCGCAACTCATGATCGTCGGCGCTGACGGTACGGGCACGGCCCGAACCGTGACTTTGGGCGAGGTGGTTGCAGGGCGATACCTGGTCAGAAGCGGGCTTGCGGCGGGCGAGGTCGTCGTCGTGCTCGGCAAGGAACGCGTCCAGCCGGGCCAACATCTCGAGACACCCCCCTACCTTGCCGCGGTCTCTGGCAAGCAAGGCTAAGGAAAAGACGATGCCAAAGTTTTTCATCGACAGGCCCGTCTTTGCCTGGGTCATTGCCATCATGATCGTCATTGCCGGGTTCATCTCCATTCCCCAGCTCCCGGTCTCCCGTTACCCCGTCATTGCGCCGCCCAGCGTATCGATCTACGCCACCTATACCGGTGCGACGCCACAGGTGATCAATGACAGTGTAACCAGTCTGATCGAACGCGAAATTTCGAGCGCGAAAAACCTCTTGTATTTCGAGTCCTCGGCGGATTCTTCCGGGTCGACGACCGTCACCGTGACCTTCAAGCCGGGAACCAATCCCGAACTCGCCCAGGTAGACATCCAGAACCGGCTGAAAGCAGTGGAATCCCGCTTGCCGGAACCGGTTCGCCGCGCCGGGTTGACGGTGGAGTCCGCCTCGTCCGGTTTCCTGATGATCGTCTCACTGAAGTCGAAGGACGGCTCAATCGATGCCCTGACGCTTGATGACTATCTGGTGCGCAACCTTGCGCCGGAACTGAAGCGGGTCGGTGGCGTCGGTCGCGTGCAGTCATTCGGTTCGGAAGCGGCCATGCGGATATGGGTCGATCCCACACGACTGCTCGCCCATTCCATGTCCATCGCGCAGGTCACGCAGGCCATCCAGTCGCAGAACATCCAGGTGGCGCCGGGCCGTCTCGGTGACTCCCCAACCGTGCCCGGACAGAAGGTCAGCGTGCCGCTCAACGTGCGTGGCCAGCTCCAGACACCGGAAGAATTCGCGCAGGTTATCCTCCGTTCAAACCCGGATGGTTCGCGACTGACCCTGGGCGAGGTCGCCAAGATCGAGGTGGGATCGCAGTCCTCCGCATTTTCGATTCTCGATGGCGGCAAGCCCGCAACGGCCGCGGCCATCCAGATGTCGCCTGGCGCCAATGCCGTCAGCACGTCAAGCGGCGTGCGCCAGCGGCTTGCGGAACTTTCCGCTACCATGCCGCCGGGAATGGAATATGCCATTTCCTACGACACGGCCCCCTTCGTGAAGATCTCGATTCAGAAGGTGGTGCAGACGCTGGGCGAAGCCATGGTCCTGGTTTTCCTGATCATGCTTCTGTTCCTGCAGAACATCCGCTACACGCTCATTCCCGCGATTGTCGCGCCGATCGCTCTGCTCGGAACCTTCGCCGTCATGCTGGCGATCGGCTATTCGATCAACGTGCTGACCATGTTCGGCATGGTTCTCGCCATCGGTATCATCGTCGACGACGCCATCGTCGTTGTGGAAAATGTCGAGCGGCTGATGGCCACGGAAGGGCTGTCGCCACGCGCTGCGACACAGAAAGCGATGACCGAGATAACGGGCGCCGTGATCGGGATTACCCTCGTTCTGACTGCCGTCTTCCTTCCCATGGGCTTCGTGTCCGGTTCCGTCGGGGCGATTTACCGGCAGTTCACGGTGTCCATGGCCGTTTCGATCCTGTTTTCGGCCTTCCTTGCCCTCAGTCTCACGCCCGCTCTCTGCGCGACGCTTCTGAAGCCCGTCAGCCCGGATCATCATGAGAGAAAGGGCATCTTCGGCTGGTTCAACCGCGCCTTTGACCGCCTGACCATGCGCTATTCAGGCTGGGTCGGCGGCCTCATCCAGAAGTCCGGCCGCGTGATGGTCGTCTATCTGGCGATCTTCGGCGGGGTTGCCTACGGCTACAGCACCTTAGCCACGGCCTTCGTTCCAGAGGAAGATCAGGGTTCCTTCATGACCTCCTTCACGCTCCCCGCCGATGCGACGGCCGAGCGGACGCGCGATGTCGTCCATCTTTACGAAAAACATGTGCAGAGCCGACCCGATATTGCCAACAATCTGACGATCATGGGCTTCGGCTTCTCGGGGTCCGGGCCCAACACCGCCATGTCGTTCACAACGCTGAAGGATTGGGGTCATCGCACCACCAGCGTGGACGCGGAACTGGCCGCTGCAACGACAGCCATGGCTGCCGCCAGCGAGGGGCAGATATTCAGCCTCAAGCCACCGGCGATCGAGGAGCTGGGCACGACGTCAGGATTTGCCCTGCGGCTGCAGGATCGTGGCAACCGGGGTGCAGAGGCGCTCGCCGCTGCCGCATCCCAGCTCACGCAACTGGCCGCCCACAGCAAGCTCCTGAGCGATGTCCGTGTGGACGGGCTGCCAAGTGGGCCGAGCGTCACGCTGAACATAGACCGGCAGAAGGCGAGCGCCCTTGGCGTTTCCTATTCGGTGATGAGCGATACGCTGGGCGGCGCCGTCGGCTCGACCTATGTCAACGACTTCCCGCATAACGGCCGCTTGCAGCAGGTGATCGTTCAGGCGCAGGCGCCAAGCCGCATGCAGGTGGACGACGTGCTGAAACTGCATGTCCGCAGTGATACCGGCAGGATAGTCCGTCTTTCGGAATTCGTGACGCCCGAATGGTCGACGCTCCCGTTGCAGTTCACGCGCTACAACGGCTATCCGTCAACAAGCATTTCCGGCTCTGCAGCTCCAGGTATATCGAGCGGCAAGGCGATGGTGGAGATGGAACGGCTTGCGGCCGAACTGCCCAAGGGCTTCGCTCTCGAGTGGACCGGCCAGTCGCTGCAGGAGCGGCAATCGGGCGCACAGGCTCCGATCCTGATGGCCTTCTCCTTCCTGATCGTCTTTCTCGTCCTTGCCGCTCTTTACGAGAGCTGGATGGTGCCCCTGTCGGTCATGCTCGTCGTGCCGCTGGGGATCATCGGTGCCGTCATGGCTGTGCATCTTCGCGGGCTGGAAAACGATGTCTTCTTCAAGGTCGGGCTGATCACCCTGATCGGCCTGTCCGCGAAGAACGCGGTCCTGATCGTGGAATTCGCGCGCAAGCGTCAGAAGGACGGTCTAGCGTTGACGCAGGCCATCATCGAAGCCTCGCGTCTGCGCCTGCGGCCAATCGTGATGACCTCTATGGCCTTCACGCTGGGCATCGTACCGCTGGTGATTGCGAGAGGCGCAAGCTCGCAAACCCAGAACGCCATCGGCACCGGCCTTCTTGGCGGCATGATCACCGCGACCGTGCTCGCCGTGATTTTCGTGCCCGTCTTCTATGCGATCGTGGCGCGCTTGCAGCGCAAGTCCGGGGTCGCGCCCCCTCAAACGGAAACCGCAGATCAAGCACTGGAGCAACACGCTGAAAAGAGGACAACGCCATGATCGAAACTTTACAGGCAGGCACCCGGATCAGATATCCGCTATCAATGCGGGTGCTACACTGGCTTCGTGCGATCCTCATCCTCGGACTGATCGCATCCGGATGGTTCATGACCGGCAGGGCTGAAGACGATCCGACCGCGACGATCTTCTACCCGAACCACAAGCAGTTCGGCGTTCTGGCCTGGCTCCTTGCGCTGGTGCATCTTACCCTGCGCTTTCACCTGAGGGCCGTTCTTCCGCATCCGCCGCAATCGCTGAAGCCTTGGGAAAAATGGCTTTCGCACAGCATTCACCGGGTCATCATGGCCTTAACGGTGCTGACGCCCATGCTGGGTTACGCCATGTCGACCAGTCTTCCTGACGGCGATGGCGTGCCGTTCTTCGTGCGACCACGCCTGCCGGAATTCCTTCCGAAGAGCGATGCCGCGTTCTCGGTGTTTCAGGCGTTGCATCAGTACAGCGCCTATCTTCTGCTGGCCTGCATTCTGCTGCACGTCGCCGGAACCGTGAAACACAGGTTCGAGGATAGGAACGGGGAGACAGACGTTCTTCCGCGCATGCTTTGAGACATCGGCCATGTCCGCGATATCTTCAAGCCGCTAACGCACCTGCAACCAGTCGCATCGTGATCAGAATGCGACGACCGGAAGACGGATCTCCACCGTCAGGCCTGGGCCCGTGCGGTCGACAAGCACAGCCTCTCCGCCATGGGCACGCGCAATACTGTGGACGATGGGAAGCCCAAGACCGGACCCGCCACGGGCGCGGGTGCGCGAGCCGTCGGCGCGCCAGAAGCGCTCGAAGGCACGCGCGCGCCCCTCGTTCGAAAGCCCAGGCCCGTCATCGGACACGCGTATGAATGCGGTGTCCTGTCTCATCCCCGTTTCGATGGTCACCATGGAACCGGGCGCGTAGCGGATGCAGTTTTGCAGGAGCGCGTGAAGCGCCTGCCGCAGCTTGGCGCGATCGGCAATGGTTCTCGCCGGTTTAAGGTCGGACCGTGTGTTGATCCCGGCGGCAGAAAGATCGGCGCCAACGACGGTCAGGACGGCTTCGACCTCGGTCGGCAGATCGGCCTCCTCAAGGGTGAGATCGAGCTGACCGGCATTGGCCATGGCCAGCGTGCGCAACTCCTCAACAATGCTCGAAAGATCGTCCACATGATCGATCAGTCGCGTGTAGAGTTCGGGCGTCGGCTGGAACGCGCCATCGAGCAACCCCTGCAGGCGCCCGCGCAGGATCGTCAACGGTGTCCGCAATTCGTGGGCAATCGCCGAATTGGCATATTTCAGCTCCGCCTCGGTTTTTTCCAGTCGCTCCGCCATGGAGTTGAAATCGGCAAGCAGGTCGCTGGCCTCCCCGAAGCTCCAGCGCACGTTTTCAGCACGGGTCGAGAAATCGCCGGCCGCAATGGCGCGAGCGGCGGTTGCGACGGAATGGAGTGGCGCCGCGATATTGCGCGCCAGCCGCCAGCCGACGAATGACGCCGCCACGATGCCGGTTGCAAGGATCAGTCCCAGCACGACGAAATCAACCAGCTGCCATTTCTCTTCATAAACCGCGTCAGGATAGAGGGCGGGGTAGATGACGAAGTAAAAGAGCGTGATGCCGCCATACATGACGGCAAAAGCCAGAAGCGTCAGCCCGATCATGCTGATGAGGATATGGGTGTTGAGCGGTTTAGCCATGCGGTGCGGCCACCTTGTAGCCGACGCCCCGCACACCGGTCAGCAGGCCTTCGGCACCAGCGGCAGAAAGCTTGCGCCGGAGATTGGAGAGATGGCTGTCGACCGTGCGGTTCAGCGCATCGCCTTCCGGCAGGCAGGCGTCCACCAGCTCAGAGCGCTCGAACACCCGGTTGGGTGCGCTGGCCATGTGGCTGAGAAGCCGGAATTCGGTTCTGGTGAGTTCCAGCGGCACGACCCCTTTGGCCGAGTCCACCTGCGCGGAATGCGCTTCCGGATCGATGGTAAGCGACCCGACGCGGATCACGTTTCCGGCCTGCCGGCGCGAAGTCCTGCGCAGCACGGCCTTGGCGCGCGCCACGACTTCCAGCGGGTTGAAGGGCTTGACGACATAATCGTCGGCCCCGATGCGCAATGCCTGCAGCTTGTCGAGATCTTCGGCGAGCGCCGTGACCATGATCACAGGCGTGTCGCCGCGCCGGCGAATAGCAGCCAGAACCTCGTAACCGTCCTGTCCGGGAAGCTTGACGTCGAGGATCACGAGGTCCGGCTTGAGCGTGGCGTGGTGCGCCAAACCGATCACGCCATCGCCGGCGCTGATGGTCCGGAACCCCTCGCGAATGAAATAGGCTTCGAGAATTTCGGCAATCTCAGGCTCGTCTTCGATGATCAGAACGAGTGCGTTGTCCATGCCGCCCTCCCTGTTGCGTCTCTTCAATATGAGCTCAAAAGAAGCTGCCCAAACGCAAAGGTCAACGCGTTCTTTGCGCCTCCATCAAATCTCCACGGAAACTGCACGGAAGCTGAATGGCTGGAGACCCGATAGGCTCAGGCACAGGAGACGGCCATAGAAGACAGACGTTCGATCATCATGGGGCAAATACCAACGGTATCCTGCCATCCATCTGGTGATCCAGGTTCAATTTGGATCTCGCGACGACCTCAGGATAACGCGTCGCGCTCGCCAACGAGTTCTGCGATCGTCTTCTCCAACATGTCCCTTGCGAAGCCGTCGAGATCGAGCCCCGAAACGACGCTGTAATCACCCTCTGCACAAATGACAGGTACGCCACAAACCAGTCCTTCCGGAATGCCATAGTGGCCCTCCGAGGAAACGGCCATCGACGTCCAGCGTCCATCCGTCCCGTGCACCCAATCACGCATTTGATCGATGGCGGCATTTGCGGCGGATGCGGCAGAGGATGCACCCCTTGCCTCAATGATTGCTGTGCCCCGTCTTGCCACCTCTGGGATCAGCACCTCCTTGTACCAGTGATCGTCGGCGATAATCGTCGACAGGGGCTTGCCTGCAACCTTTGAAAAGGTCCAATCGGCAAACATGGTTGGGGAGTGGTTGCCCCAGACCACAAGCTGGTCGATTTCGCCGACGCCGCAGCCGGCCTTCCGCGCAAGTTGGGTCAATGCCCTGTTATGATCGAGCCGGATCATGGAGCTGACTTGTCTGCGATTAAAGTCCGGAGCATTGGCGATCAGGATGGAGGCATTGGTATTGGCCGGGTTGCCGACGACGAGGATTTTGGCCTGACGTCCGGCGAATTCGTTGATCGCCCTGCCTTGAACCTTGAAAATCTCTGCATTTGCTGCGAGCAGGTCCCGCCGTTCCATGCCCTTTGAACGCGGCCGCGAGCCGACAAGAAACGCTGCATCGACACCCTCAAACGCCTGGCTGGGATCGGCAGTCATGACGATGTTGTGCAGCAGCGGAAAGGCACAGTCTTCAAGCTCCATGACGACGCCGCGAACGGCATCCTGGGCTTGGGGCAGGTCGAGAAGTCGCAGTTCGATCGGCTGCGACTTGCCGTAAAGATCACCATTCGCCAGCCGGAACAGAAGGGAATAGCAGATCTGGCCAGCTGCGCCGGTCACGGCAATTTTTTTGGGAGTGGATTGCATTGCCATTTGTCTTTCCTGAGTAGAGTTGGGTTATTTCCTGGCCGTAGTCCAGCCGGCCTTTGCAAAGATGGCCTTGGCTTCAGAGCCCTGAAGAAACTGCGAAAACGCCCTGGCGCTGGCATTGCTGGCACCACGGTCGGTCAAAACGATCGCTGTGTCGCGATAAATGCGATAATCCGGTTCAACCTCAACAACGTCCGCAAGCGTGGGATTGGCAACCCGCCAGATGTTCCAGATGATCCAGGCGTCGAACGACTTGTCCTCGGTCCATATTTTCTTGGCTTCGGCGCTATTGGCGGCAAACGTCCTGATGTTGGCGCGAAGAGCCTTTACCTTCTCGATGTCGCCGGTGCGCCCCGCCATGTCTTCCCAGAGACCGTTCTGCCCGGCACCGTTGACAACCAGCACCTTGTGGCCCGGCTTGAACAGATCGGTGAGGCCTGTGATCTTGTCCGGGTTGCCTGGACGCACGAGAATTGTCGAGGGGCGCAGGTAGAGCGGTACGACATCGGCATCCTTGATCTGGCCATCCATGGCTTTCACGAAGTCCGACATCATCGTTTCGGAGCCACTGAAGATCAGGTCGGCATTGTTTCTCGCCATACCAATCCATTGTGATGTCGGGCCCGCCGTAACGATCACCTTATCACCGGAACTCTTCTCGAAGGCCGCCGCAGCCTCTTGAATGGCCGGCAGTGGACCACCTGGACCATAGACGTGGATCTCGGCGGCTAACGTTGGCGCTGTTGTGGCAATGAGTACGGCCGCGCCGGTGATGATGGATTTGAGCATCGTGTTTCTTCCTTGTCTGACAGGAAAGAGATTAGCCCCATCCCGCATGAGTTCCATCGCATAATTTCGCTACGAACGTTCGATAAAATCGATTATACTGGAGAATAAATCAAAGGTTGTAATTCCCATGACACTCGATCAGTTGCGCATCTTCGTCGAAGTCGCACGCCATCAGCACATCACCAAAGCCGCCAAGGCGATGAACATGACACAGTCGGCTGTCAGCGCCGCCGTCATCACCCTTGAGGAGCGGCATGGCGTGGCGCTGTTCGACCGCATCGGCCGCTCGATTGTGCTCAACCAGACTGGAGAAATTTTTCTGGAACACGCGCTACAGGTTCTCGCCGAAGCAAAGGCTGCAGAGGCCGCGCTCAGCGACTTGGCGGGTCTGTTGCGCGGGGAACTTTCGGTCATGGCCAGCCAGACGATCGGTGCCTATTGGTTGCCGTCGCGGCTTGCCAAGTTTCATGCGCTCTATCCCGGCCTCAGTCTTGATGTCGGGATCGGGAATACAGAAGCGGTCGCCGATGCCGTCCAGTCCGGGCGGGTCGAGCTTGGCGTGGTTGAAGGCACGGTCGGTCGCCCTAACTTGTCATCGCGAATTATCGCCACGGATCAGATGATCATCGTCGTTTCGCCAGCCCATCCCTGGGCCGAAGGCAAAAAGCTCGCTCATGCGGATTTTGCCAAAGCGACATGGGTACTGCGCGAAGCCGGATCAGGCACCCGTCTCGCCTTCGAGACCATGATAGCCAAGGAGAAGGAGACGTTGAAGCCGCAGGTCTTAGATGTTGCGATCGTCCTGCCCGGAAACGAGGCTGTACTCGGTGCGGTCAAGGCTGGCATGGGGGCGACGCTGATCTCGCGAAGTGCTGCCCAGACTGAACTCGCCAGCGGCCTGCTGGTCGAAGCAAACCATCCCCCGCTTCCACGCCCATTTTTCCTGATCAGGCACAAGGAACGATATCGCTCGAAGGCGGCGGATGCATTCGAAGAGCTGCTATTAGAACAGGCCGACAACCTATCACGGAACTGAGGCGAAGCTGCTCTGTGATTAAGCTTTGAAGTTTGACCGCTTTCGGCGCAGAAGAGTGACCCCGGTTAGTACAGGTTAACACGCTGATCTATTTTCCGTTTCTTCGGCGTGGCGGGGCAGCCTTCGGCGCCGATGGTGGGTCAAATGCCACGCCGGAACACACACCTTAAATCACACCCGATTTAAGAAATGATGCAGTAGGTCAGCTTGCATCCCTGTCCTTCAGCCAAAGCCCGAATTCCTTCACGACTGCGACAACTTTACCCAGCCTGCATCCTTCTTCGGTCAGCGCATACTCCACCCTTACGGGAACCGTGGGGTAAACGGTTCTGGAGATCAAGCTAGCGTCCTCCAATGCGCGAAGGTCAAGGCTCAGCATCCTATGAGAAATGCCAGGTATGAGCCTCCTGAGCTCGTTGAACCGTTTCGGACCATCGATGAGATAGGATGCGATGAGCAACCGCCATCGTCCGCCCAGCAGATGCATGGCGAGCTCAACGGAACAACCGGTGACGGTGTCTTTCAAATTCGCACCTCGTGAAAGCAGGGATAATTTATGTACCTAGATGACATTATTTTGCGTTCTTACATTTTTATACCGTCACAACTAAGTGGGTTTCGGTTCTCGCACAACATGTCGCGAGGTGTTGAAATCCAGGAGCCGATTCATGAAACTCTACTACATGCCCGCCGCTTGCTCGCTCTCACCACACATCGTTGCCAATGAACTGGAGTTGGATATCGAATTTGTCAGGGTGAACTTCAAAGATCATAAAACTGAAGAGGGCCAAGATTATTACGACATCAATCCCCATGGCTACATTCCAGCCTTGGACCTGGGGAACGGCACGATGCTTTTCGAGGGGCCAGCCATCGTCCAGTACATGGCCGATCTGAAGCCGCAATCCGGCCTAGCTCCGGCCAACGGCACTTTCGAGCGTTACAAGCTGCAGGAGATGCTGAGTTTCCTGTCGACCGAAATCCACAAGGGCTTCATTCCACTTCTTTATGCGAAACAGGCGGGCGCCTATCTCGAAACAGCAACGCCGAAGCTGGAAAAGCGTTACGCATGGATCGACAATTTGCTGGCATCGCGGCGTTTTTTGATGGGCGAG
Organism: Allorhizobium sonneratiae; assembly: GCF_023700755.1. Lineage (GTDB taxonomy): Bacteria > Pseudomonadota > Alphaproteobacteria > Rhizobiales > Rhizobiaceae > Allorhizobium > Allorhizobium sonneratiae. The sequence continues at coordinate 235,870 of NZ_JAMKOJ010000004.1, forward strand.
AATTTCACGGTCGCCGATGCCTATCTGTTCGCTCTCACAAGCTGGGGGCAGGCATCGTGGCTGACGTCATACTATGATGCAAATATACACTTTGACGACCTTCTCAATCTCAGAGATTGGTATCTATGCGTCAAGGAACGGCGCGCGGTGAAACAGTCCATACTTGAAGAAGGCTTATCGCTGAGCTGAGTTCATCATTTTTCCAGCGCGCTCTATGACCGCTTTTGTCATATTCCTGTGTTTCGGCGTGGCATTTGCCCCCTTTCGGCGCCGAAAGAAGGCAAACTTCAAAGCTTAATCACAGGGACCGGCATAAATGTCTGTCATGTCAACAACTCGCATCGATAGCGGAACTTATGCCGTCGGCGGCGCCGGGTGGATGAACGGCCACGGGCTGGCCTCGGAGCCCTTCTCGATCGGCACTTCGATCAACACCGGTGTGTTCAGTTCCAGTGCCTCTGTCACCATGGCCTTCAATTCCGCCGGAGACGTTGCCCGATAGGTCTTCACGCCGAAGCTATCGCCCAATTTGACGAAATCAGGGTTGGTGAGGTCGGAGCCGATGTATCGGCCGGAATAGGTCTGCTTCTGGTCGCGAAGAACGTTTCCGTAGGCATTGTTGTTGAAGACGATGGCAACCACGGCAATGTTGTGCTGGACGGCCGTTGCAAGCTCCTGAACGCCGAACATGAAACCGCCGTCGCCTGACACCGAGACGACCGCTTTGTCCGGGTTGCCGACTTTCACGCCAAGCGCCGTGTTATAGCCGAAGCCGAGATTGTCTTGGTAACCGCACGTCACGTACTGGCGCGGGCCGTAGACCGGGAAAGCAAAGCGGGCGGTAAAACCCATCTGGCTGACTTCCTCGACGAAGAAGCCATCGCGCGGAAGTGCTTCACGAATAGCGTTGAGATAGTCCACTTGCGGCTGTACGACAGAGAACCGTTCCCGGGCCTGCCGGTTCAGATCCGCAAATTCCCCGACGCGGCTCGGCATTGCCTTCCGGGCAATGGCCTGTGTCAGTGCGGCAGTTCCCGCCGTCGCATCAGCGACGATCGCAACATCGGGCTTCAAACGCACCATTTCCGTCGGATCGATGTCGATGCGGATGACCTTCAGCCCCTTGGGGAGCCATTTCCAGCGCATGAACTCAAGTTCAAGACGGCTACCAATGCCGATCAGGACGTCGGTCTTCTTCCAGTAATCGAATGCCGCCACGAAGTTGAGGTAATTCGGATGGTCGTCGCTGACGACGCCCTTGCCGGAGCGATGCGACGTGACTGGAGCATTCAGCGCCTCTGCCAGTGCAGCGATCTCCAGACCGGCATTGACTGCGCCGCCGCCGACCATGATCAGTGGGTTCTTGGCGTTGGCGAGGATCTCAGCTGCGGCCTTGATCGCATCCGGGTTGATCTTGGGATTTGCAGCAGGCCGCGTTTCAGGAAGATCAACTTCCGGTCCAGACATGCCAAAAACATCCCACGGCGCTTCCACCGCTCCCGGTCCCTGCCGCCCCGAGAGCATCTTGCCGATGACATCCGCCATCACGGCCCCGGTCTGGGACTGATGGTCAATGCGCTCGGCAATCTTGGTGATACCGCGCATTGTCGCCAGTTGGTCCGGCAACTCGTGCAACTGACCCCGGCCCTGCCCGATCAGATGCGACATGATATTGCCGGTCAGACAAAGAACGGGCGAGTTGGCGCCGTAAGCGGTGCAAAGCGCTGCTCCAGAATTGAGGACCCCTGGGCCGGGAACAACGGTATAGGCACCGATGCGGCCCGTGGACTTCGCATAGCCGTACGCCATGTAGCCAGCGCCTTGCTCATGACGGGTATGGATGAAGCGGATCTGATTGCGCCTCTCATAAAGAGCGTCATTGAAGTCGTACATGTGGGCACCAGGGATACCAAATACGGTATCAACTCCATTCTGTACGAGAGAGCGAGCAATGGCCTGACCAGTCGTTTCCTTGTTTGTCATCTTGTTATCCAGTCTTTCTGTCCAGGTCCCGTTCAGGCTGCGGTGCGGCTGCCGATCGTTCCCTCGGCGACGAGAGCCTTCACGATTGCCTTCGCATCGGCTGGCTGCATTCCTGCCAGATTCATCCGGCCAGAATCAGCCATGTAGATCCCGTGCTTGTTGCGCAACGCAACCGCGGTGTCCTTGGACATGGACAGATTGGAGAAAAGGCCGCGCTGCCTGGCGATGAATTCCAGTTCAGGGTGAGCCGACGCAAGAGCGGTCCGGTTACCGTTGATGCGCGCGCACATCTGCAGGAGTTCCTGCCTCCAGATCTCCGTGAGCTCAGCGCTTTGAAGAATAACCCGGACAATTGCGGCCCCATGATCCGGCGGCATTGACCAGTTGACACGTGCCAGCGCGGCCATGTTGCCGTCTGCGACCTTCAATTGCTCAGGGTCCCGACTGACGAGATAGAGCGCACCCACACGCTCGCGATAGAGGCCGAAATTCTTGTCGCACGAGTAGGCAACCAGGGCTTCATCCACGGAATCAAGAATGAGACGTGTTGCTTCGGCGTCCTGCTCAAGCCCATCACCCAAACCTTGATACGCCAGATCGATGAAGGGGATCAGCTTCCGCTCGGTCAGCAGGGCTGCGATGTGCTCCCACTGCGCCCGGTCGAAATCAAGGCCGGTCGGGTTATGGCAGCATCCGTGGAGAAGAATGATGTCGCCAGCGCTGGCAGCACGCAGAGCGTCGAGAACACGATCGAACTCGATCTGCTGCTTGGCGAGATCGACAAAGCGATAACCTTTTACCGCAAGACGAGCAGACTGGAAGATCGGTGCATGGTTCGGCCAGCTCGGCGTTCCCAGCCAAATTTTGGCATCAGTGCTCGCGGAGGCGATCAGTTCGGCACCGAGCCGCAATGCACCGCTGCCCCCCGGCGTCTGAATTCCGACAACCCGCGTCTGATCGAAATCCGGGCCGAAGATGATCGGCTTGAGGAGATCGACAAACGTAAGATCACCCTCAGGGCCGAGGTAACGTTTGCTATCCTGCGTCTCCAGCAAATGCGTCTCGGCAAGCTTTACAGCACGCATGACCGGGGTGTGGCCGTTTTCGTCGCGATATACGCCAACGCCCAGATCAACCTTGTCGCTGCGTGGATCAGCCTGAAATGCCTTGATGAGAGCCAACAGACTGTCGGCAGGCTGCGCATTGAGTTTTTCGAACATGATCTTTCCTCCGTGGGACATGACGTGAATGATATAGCCGACTGGAGGAAGAAAACTTGCAATTTTTCGAATATTTTGCCAATATGATGCAAGGAATTTTCGATTTATCACCATTCAATGCAAGAGATTCGACATGAGGCCCGCATTTTCGTCGCTCGATCAATTTGACGTCAAGCTTCTGGCAGCCATTCAGAAGAATGCCGAGCTTACGCAGGTCGAGTTGTCGCAGATGGTAAACCTGTCGGCGGCGCAATGTTCAAGACGGCTGGAGCGACTTCGTGGAGATGGGCTGGTCCAGAATGTTGTTGCGATACTGAACCCGGAGAAGCTTGGTTTTTCCGTGGTGGCCCACACTTTGGTGAGCTTGCGGTCCCACACGGACGAGGGAAACGCGCAGCTTCATCGCTTCATCGAGACTGCGCCGGAGATTCTGGAGTGTTATTCTCAAACGGGAGACGCCGACTTCCTGATGAAGATCGTCGCGCGAGACCTCGATCATCTTAGCGTATTCCTGGAACGGATGATCAAGGTGACAGGCGGGCTGGCGTCTGTAACATCCAGCATCGTCCTGAAGACATTGAAAAAAAGCACGGAACTGCCCCTGCAGATCTTGCAATGAACAAGCCCCCTCGTCCTTACCGAGTTGTTCAATTGACTTTGTTATAGGTCAGGATAACGGCGTCTATTCCTCGCGATATGATAGGTCGATCAGCGAGAGAAACCACGCCCCATGAGCTTAAGATCGTCGCCGCCGCGACAAGGCCAAAATAGAGCAAGCTGCGATTCCGTACAAACTGCTGCATTGCATTCTTGATCACGACGCCAATAAGCATCACACATGATGATGGGGAGGATGGTGGAAGACATTGCTGTCCGACATCAGCGAGCACCTAAAAGGCATCGTTGAGCAACGTGCGCACGACGACGCCAACATCCGTTATCTCGACGGGCTGGAGCTTTACGGCGCGTTGGACCATGCACGTCTGCCGCTGCCAGATCGACTGCACCCTGATGCCGACACCCATCGCCTTATCGGGGACCGGTTTGCGCCCATCCTGAGAGAAATGATGCGGTTGGTGACAAACAAAAGCTGATCGCCCAACATATTCCAAAGTCGTCCACGCGGCGTCTGCTCTGCGCCATCCTCGTTTCGAAGCAGACACTCCGCTAACCACCCCTTGTCGTCATTGCCTTGAGGTGAGCGGATCTTCCGTTTTCAGGACATCGGAGCGGCGGCTTGAACGGCCCGAATGGGGCCCCAACTTCAGCTCTTGAAAACGGCACCCCCGCCCGGCAGGGTCTCAGTCATTTTGGGTGGTTGCTAACGGTTGCATGAACTCGATCGTCGCGCCGTCAGGGCCAACGACGTAGATCACCCGTGTTCCAGCCCGCGCGCCACCGGCGATCGACTGCGGCGTGCCTTGTGCCTTCCAGCCATATGCGGCGATTTTCAGGAGGAGTGCGTCGATGTCGTCGACCACGAGTGCGAGATGCGCGAAGCCTGGGTCAAACGGCTTGGCCGATGCGCTCGGCCGATCTACGCCTTGGTACTCAAGAAGTTCGATCGTCTGATCCGCCAGCGACACGATCGCCATGCGCACCTGTGCCCCATGCGCACCCGTCACTTGGCCGAGGAACTCGCCCCCCATCTCGCCGGTGCGCAAGAGCCGCGCGCCGAGTCCATCAACCCAAAACGAAAGCGATTCATCGAGGGATGCGACCGCGAAGCCTACGTGGTCAGCACGCCGCACCTGAAAGTTTGATTGCTTGGTCATGCGCTAGGTCCTACCGGCAAACGGGCAGCTCGTCCACTGTTGTGTGTGATTAAGCTTTGAAGTTTGACCCCTTTCGGCGCAGAAGAGTGACCCCGGTTAGTACAGGTTAACACGCTGATATATTTTCCGTTTCTTCGGCGTGACGGGGGGCAGCCTTCGGCGCCGAAAGGGGTCAAGTGCCACGCCGAAACACAGGATGCCCATTCAGGGGGGAGATGCAGCGCTCTCCACGTGCGTTCAAGGCTGCCTGATCGCCGCTGCTGCAGGGCTCCCCGGTGCCCTGTGGCGACGCACGGTGACTGCGGCATCACGCGACCAACATACGTGAGGTGAGAACAGCGTTCGTAGCATCAGCGCGGGATGATCAATGGCTGCCCCGTCTCGCTGGAAAATGATACAACTTTCCGCTCGCAGCTTCTCAGCCTTACACATCTCCGCTACGACGGTCGCGTAAATCTGATTGGTTGGTCCTTAGAGCATCGTGCGATAGCCGCATGCGCGCGGTGGTCTTGGGCGGTGCAGGGAGATGGTTTGGATGCGTGCCTGGGTTCAGGGAAAGTTGATCGCCATGGATGCCGCGGTGCTGATGTGGGTGGCGCATCGTCTTCCCCTTGGTCTTGGTCGCGGCTGGGCGACGGTGCGCGGCGTGATTCATGCCGGGCTGGGCTATGACTGGCTGTCCATCGGAACGGGCCGCTATCCGGTTCGCCCCATGACCTGGCGGGCGCTGCGCCGGCTGGCGCCAGAGCAACCTGCATGGCGTCGGCTGTTCTGGCTGTTTGAGCGATATATCCACTTTTCACGCGCAGAATGGGAGGGGCTGGCCTTGCCGCGCCTCGTCGACAGTCTGCCGCCCCCTTCCGCACCGAGCGAAGCTGCGAACCACGCTGGCAGCGTTCGGCGCGGGACTGTGCACCTCATGTTTCATTACGGCTCGCTCTATCCCGGAGTGGCCTGGCTATCGAAAAGTGGAATCAAGCTGAACTGGATGACATCCGACATCTAAAATAGAATCCCGGGACTTTCTCCGGGAATAGCGAAAATTCATAACAAAATAAATGGAAATTTGGATCTCTATAACAACGGAGGGGGCATAATTTTTAACAATAAGAGCATCCGAGATGTTTACAGAAAGCTACTCTCTGGAGAAGATATTGTCATGGTTGTCGATCGCACCATGGCCACGGGACCCGCAATCATGATCGATCTGCCAGGCCCATGCCGCGTACCTTTGGCGCGGGGGGCCTGGGCGGCACTGCGCGCCACCGGCGCCAACTGGACCGTAACGGCCTGTGAATACCGGCAGGGACGCTTTCACATCTTCCATGAGCGATCGACCGGACGGCCAGGCGATCCGATGCCCGATTTGCAGTTGATCAGCCGACGTATCTCCCACGCTCCGCAACGCTGGTGGGCATGCCATGTATTGGATTTCGTGCCACAAAACTACGATCCCGCAATCGCGGCCAACAGCCGAGATAAATAACCGCTATTCCGCCCCGGTTCGGCAATTTTATGCCCGATTGATAGAACAATGATAGCGATATCTTCGGCAGCCTCAACCAAACCGATTAGTCGCTTGACACTGCCAGCCCGATTGTTTAGCGGCTTCGATAGTTTTTATGCAATCACCTACCATTATTTACCCCTCGGGAGACAATCACCAGTGGATTCAGATGATGATAACTTGCTAGGCTTTACTCGCGCATTGAGTGAGAGTGAGCAGATCGCGCGATCTGAATTGGTAGATTTGTTCAATGCCACGCCAATCCCGAAGGGTGAGCGTCTGGATAACCTTGGCCTGCACATGGACCATTTGGCATTGGGCCGTGCGCTGTTCATGGATCATCTTTATCGGCAAATTCTTGGCATGCCTGGCGTGGTGATGGAGTTTGGTTGCCGCTGGGGGCAGAATCTCTCTTTCTTTCTGAATCTCCGGACACTGTATGAGCCGACGCATTATTCCCGTCGGATTATTGGCTTCGACACCTTCTCCGGCTTCGTGGACGTGGCAGTCGAGGATGGTGACAGCATCTACGCCCGCCCGGGCAATGTACGGACCACTGCGGGCTACGCTGCCTATCTCGAGCGCGTGCTCGCGGCACGCGAGAGTATGGCGCCACTGTCGCACAAGCGTAAGTTTGAAATCGTGACCGGAGACGTGCGGGAAACCCTGCCGCAATATCTTGCAGCCCATCCGGAAACGATTGTGGCCCTGGCTTATCTGGACATGGATCTGTTCAGCCCGACGCGTGACGCCTTGCTGGCACTCAAGCCGCGGCTCGCCCGTGGCAGCGTGGTTGTCCTGGACGAGATCAACGATGCCGGCTTTCCCGGTGAGACCACGGCCCTGCGCGAGGTCTTCGGACTGAACGGCCTGGCGCTGCGGCGGGTTCCGTTCTTGAACGGCCCCGGATATTTCATCGTCGAATAACGAAAGCCGCCGAATGTCGCGTGTTCATATCGTTATTTTCGACCGCACGCCCCAATGGACCATCATGAAGGAGGATATCTATACGAGCCTTCTTCATTGGTTGACCCAGATCGGGCATGTCGTGACAATCGAAGCGCGTTCATTCGAGCCAGACGCACTCAATATCATCATTGGCCTTCAATATCTCACGCCTCAGGAAATAGAGGATATTGCGGCCTCCCCATATCAATTTGGGGTTTTCGACGTTGAATACATCGCCGCTGGCATGGTGAATTTCAAGCCGGAGACATCGTGGCTTTTCGCCGATCAGGCCCGAAAATTTCGCGACCGCTGCCGGTTCTTTTTATCCTATTTTGAGGAAAGCACCCGGGAAATGGCGCGCCTGGGGGTTTTTTCCCGGCGGATCATGCCCGGTTACGTAAAGACCTTCGAACCGGAAAGCTTGATCAGCGAAGACGACAGGACCATAGACCTCTATTTCTTCGGCAATGTCGATGCGCATCGTGCCGCCATTTTGGAGCGGATCGAGAAAACGGTGCCAGTGCTGGTGCAAACGCCCTCACAGGCTACGCCGCTGTTTTTGCGCAATGCCCGTGCAGCGCGGTCGAAAATCGTCCTCAGCCTCGGGCGCGCGCTGCCTTTTACCCATATCGGCCCGATGAGGCTGGTGGAAATGGCGCATCTGCGCACCTTCGTCTTATCTGAAACGCCTGCTGTTGCCCAACCGGATCTGGACGGGCTTTGCGCCTATTGGTCGGCGGCCGAGGATCCGGGCGAGGTGGCCCGGGCTTGGCTTTTCGAGCCCGAACGCCGCTGCGCGCAAGCCGCGGCAGCGTTCGAACGGATCAAGGCGTTCGATCCCCTGCTCCCTCTCTCTGAGGCTTTGGAAGCGCGACAATGACGACCGAAAGCGAACCGCGGAAGGTCGCGGCAATCATGATGATCCGCGACGAAGGCGATATCATCGAGGCGAATATCAGGCATCATACCCGCTTGGGCGTCGATCATTTCGTGATTTTGGATCACGGTTCGGCCGATGCGACGGCTGACATCCTGCGTGCCCTGACTGCCGAGGGTTTGCCACTAACGGTTCTCACCTATGCGCGAGACGCGAAAATCGAGTTGTCGCAGTGGTATGCGGCCCTGTTCGCGCGGGTACGTGAACTTGGCGCCGAAATCATCGTGCAAATCGATGGCGACGAGTTTTGGCATCTGACGACCGGCAGCTTCGCCAAGCTCGATTGGAGTGAGCCGGTTATCACCGCTCCGCGCTTCAACATGTTCGCGCCTCGCGCGGCGGTCGGCTCCTGCGACAGCGCGCCAACGACCCATATCTATCGTAACCGGCGCCCCTTTCACCCCGAGGACTATCTCGGCAAGGTGATTCGCGGCGACCGCGACATCGCATTCGACTATCCCGTCCATATGGTCCGAATTGGACCAAAAGTCGTCTTCCTTCTCAAGGAGATGGGGGAGATCATGATGGCGGGGCACGGAATTATCTCTCATACCGGAGAAATGCTGCAGCCGAAGCCGAATGGATCAGCGATGATCTTCCATTATCCATTACGCAGCTTCGAGCAGTTCGCCAAAAAGGTTGCTGCTTTCGGTGTCCTTTTTGAACAGCATCCCGATCTGGATCGCGGAATTTCCTGGCAAACGCGCTATCTGTGGGAACTCGATGAACCAGGCGCACTGGAACGGGCGTTTCTGCGCTGCTTTCCGGAGGAGGCAGAGTTGCGCCACTGGCTCGACACGGGCGTCCTCGTCCGCGATACCCGAATGGTGCGCGTCCTCGCGGATGGGCCATGCACGTTTGATGCCGAGCTTGAACACCTTGCGATGACGGCTGATCGCGTGATCCTGGATCTCATCGAAGATCTGTCCGCCAAACAACGGACGACAGCGGATCGTGTCCCATGATGTGGTTTAGGTGAGCGTTGGTGCACGGATCATTCATGGGCGGTGACATCACCATCGGTGGACGAAACACTGGCTTTGGCGCGCCGTTGATCAGGATGGCTTTGTTCTCGACGTGCTGGCGCAAAGCCGCTGCAATACCAAGGCGGCAAAACGTTTGATGCGCAAGCTGTTGAAAGCCCAGGGCCGCACGCCGCGTGTGATGATCACCGACAAACTGCGATCCTGTGGTGCAGCAAAGCGGGAGGTCATGCCCGGCGTTGAGCATCGTTCCCACAAGGGAGTGAACAATCGGGCGGAGAGCTCCCATCAGCCCGTCCGACGACGGGAGAGGATCATGACGCGCTTCACGTCAACACGACATCTTCAGCATTTCGTTTCCATTCATGCCCCAGTCGCCAACCTTTTTCACATTCCCCGCCACGATATTCCAACCAATCACCATCGCGAACTGCAAACAGCAGCCATGCCAGCATGGCACCAAATCGCACGCCTTCACGCAGCATGAACTCATTACTCATGCCCAGATGTTGCGCTCAAGCCGGTAAGTTTACAGTGCCATATGATCACTTCAGACCCTTCCCGTACCAAACACCCCAAGCATATCGAACGCAACGGGACGCCGTCGATCAAATGCCAAACCATCTTGAATTTCGATAATGTGCTCGCGCATCAACGAAACCGCTTTCTCGACATCGCCGGAAGCACAATGCTGGACAAGATCGTCGTGGTGGTCATGCCATCCGGCCAAACCGACCTGATTGTCGAAGAGATGCACGATAAGGCTTGTGCGGGCTACCAGCAGCCGAACCTGATCGGCTAGAATGCGGTTTCCTGACAGTTCGGCCATGAGTACGTGGAACCCGCCTGAAAGGTGGATCGCCTCACGTATATAGCCCTGCTGTCTCAGCTTGTGCTCTTGCTCGATATTTTCACGAAGCCTGGCGATCGCTGCCGGGTCAGCAGCACGTGCCACGGCTTCGGTAGTTCCGGCCTCAATCGCTACACGGGCGGCAAATACCTCAACTGCCTCGGCTGCATCCGGCGCCGCTACGAATGCCCCGCGGTTGGGAAAGAATACGACGAGCTTCTCCCAGGTCAGCCGCTGTAGCGCAGTCCCGATCGTCCGCCTGCCAGCTCCGAACGCCTCCATCAGCGCGAGTTCGGTCAGCTTGGTCCCAGGCGGAAGCCGTTGATCGACGATTGCAGCAAAGAGGTGCGCGTAGGCTTCGTCCGCATCATCGACTTTGGGCCGATTGCGGTCATTCATCACGCCTACCAAACGCTTGTTCTGCTTCACTGATGTTCTCTTTGACGATCTTTTTCGCGGAGGATTGTGCGCAATTTATAGCGCACCATTGTTTTTATTCAAGTTCGCGAGTTGGCACGTGCCTTGCTACTTCCTCTACAGGCATGATCAAAACAGGGGAATGGATATGAACAAATTTACCTCTTCGCGTCGCACCATCCTTCAACTGGGCCTCGCGGCACCTTTTATCCTTAAAGCAGGCCGTAGCCTTGCAGCGACAGCGGTGAAATTCTCATTCTCCGCACCTTTCGACGGCTCGAACGCCCCATTCCTTCTGGCTGAGAAAAATGGCTGGTACAAAGAAGCCGGGCTGGAATGTCAGTTTGATGCCGGCGGCGGGTCTGGTGAAGCTGCTGCTCGCACGGGATCAGGTGTTTACGATGGCGGAACGGTCGACATCAACAACGTCGCCGAATTCAATTCTAAGAATCCGACAGCCGAAATCCGCGCGGTCTTCATGCTCTATTTCAAGAGCCCTCTTTGCGTAGCGACGCTATCAAAATCGGGCATCACCAAACCGTCCGACCTCGCTGGAAAGACGGTTGGTGCGGCTGCGCCAGATGGCGCCTACCGGCTTTTTTCGACCTATGCAAAGGCCACGTCGATCGATCCATCGACCATCAAGTGGAACATGGTGGGCCTCCAGTTGCGTGAGGCGGTGCTTTCTGGTGGCAGCGCGGATGCCATTCTCGGATTTGATTCAACCATGTATTTTGGGCTGGTCAAAGCGGGCATCGCACCCGCCGACATCAAGTTTCTCTACTACGCCGATGCAGGTCTTGACTTATACGGTAACGCAATTGTCCTTTCGAAGAAGTTTCGCACCACCAATCCCGAAGCTGCAAAGGCATTCGTTGCCGCCAGCGCACGTGGTTACCAGGCGGCTGCGGCAGATCCGAAGGCCGCCATCGCCGCGCTCAAGGATCACTCTCCTCTGATCAATGCGGCTTTAGAGGAAGAAAAGCTGCGTTGGCTGGTGAAGAACCAGTTCACGACCGAGGAAACTAAGAAGAATGGTCTCGGTGGCATTGACGCCTCGCGCCTGTCCAAGTCGATGATCGCGGTCGCCGAAGGTTTCGGACTGCCCTCTGTGCCCAGGGCGGAGGACCTGTTCGATGCCTCGTTCCTGCCCTCCGCCGACATCCGGAAGCTGCCGGCATGAGTTTTGACTTGGTGATCCGCGGCGGGACGATCGTGACCGCGTCCGACGTGACGAAAGCCGATCTCGGTATTCGGGGCGGCCGCATAGCGACCATTGCAGATCATATCTCCGGCGGTGATACCGTCATCGATGCCGGAGGGCTGCTGGTCATGCCCGGCGGCATCGATGCCCATTGCCATCTCGACCAGCCTCAGGCGCCAGGACTTGCATCCAAGGGCGCTACGATGGCAGACGGGTTCCGATCAGGAAGCATCAGTGCAGCCTTTGGCGGCACGACAACCATCGTACCCTTTTGCGTACAGCACCGGGGCGAGTCCCTGACGGCAGCTGTCGCGGACTATCACAAGCGCGCCGCGGGTCAGTCGGTTATCGACTATGCGTTTCATCTGATCGTCAGCGATCCCTCACCCGCCGTTCTTGGCCAGGAGATGCCAGCGCTCATTCGCCGCGGCCATACCAGCATCAAGGTCTACATGACCTATGACGCGATGGTCCTCAGCGATCGTCAGATCCTCGACGTCTTCGAGGTTGCGCGCCGGGAAAAAGCCGTGATGCTGATCCACGCGGAAAACCACGAGATCATCGGCTGGCTGGCCGAGCAGCTGGAACAGGATGGCCGCACGAGGCCGCTCGGCCATGCTCAATCCAGGCCGCTACCCGTAGAGCGTGAAGCGACACATCGGGCGATGACACTTGCCGAAATTGCCGGCGTGCCGCTGGTCATCGTGCATGTCTCAGGCGGCGATCCGCTGGACGAGATCCGCCGCGCACGCGCGCGCGGCTACGTCGTGATTGCCGAGACATGCCCACAATATCTGCTCTTGACCGAAGCTGACCTCGACATGCCTGACATGCTGGGTGCCAAGGCGATGTGCAGCCCTCCACCCAGGGACACCCAGGCGCAAGCTGCACTGTGGCGCGGGATCGAGGACGGCACGATCGATATCTTTAATTCCGATCACGCCCCCTACCGTTTCGATTCTGACGGAAAGCTGAAAGCCGGCCCCGCCCCGTCGTTTCGCGCCGTGGCAAACGGCATACCGGGCCTCGAGACCCGACTGCCCATTCTGTTCAGCGAGGGCGTCGTCAAAGGCAGGATCGACCTCCAGCGCTTTGTGGCGCTTACATCGACGAATAACGCCAAGCTCTACGGACTTCACCCTCGCAAGGGCACGATTGCGGTCGGCGCGGATGCCGACGTTGCGCTCTGGGACCCGGAGCGGCGTGTGACCATCACAAACTGCCTGCTGCATCACAACGTCGACTACACTCCGTTCGAGGGTCTTGAGGTGCAGGGCTGGCCCGAAACTGTGATCAGCCGTGGCGAGATCATCGTCCACAAGAACGAACTGAAGGGCGCGCCGGGCCGAGGCCACTTCCTCAATCAGGAGACGTCATCCGCCTGGAAGACGAGGGAGATCAAGTCATGGATCTGAAAATCGCAGGTAAACGCGCGCTGATCCTGGGCGGCAATCGCGGCATGGGGCTTGCCATTGCTAAAGCGCTTGCCGCCGAGAGTGTGTCTGTCACGATTGCCGCACGCGACGAAAAAGCGCTTGCCGACGCGGCAAAGGAGATCGGTGCGGCCGATATGGTCAGGGTTGATCTTTCCGATACCGCATCGCTTACCGCGTTTGCGGCAGAGGTCGGAGACATCGACATCCTCTTCAACAACACCGGTGGTCCGCCGTATGGCAGCGCCATCGGGCACGACCTTAGTGACTGGGAGGAGAGCTTTCGCAGTATGTCCCTCTCGGTCATAAGGCTGACAGATCTTTTCCTTCCAGCGATGCGTGCCAAGGGCTGGGGCCGCGTAGTGACCGTCGTCAGCACCGGGGCGATACAGCCGATCCCTGTGCTTGGCATATCAAACACGCTTCGAGCCGGGCTGATCGCCTGGTCGAAATCTCTCGCAGCAGAGGTGGCGGTAGACGGAGTGACGGTGAATGTCCTGATGCCTGGACGCGTTGCGACGGAGCGCGTCGGCATAACGGACGAAGCAACGGCCGCCAGAGAGAAGATCGATGTCGAAAGTGTCAGGCAGCGATCTTTTTCCCAAATCCCTATGGGCCGGTACGCCGAACCCGAAGAGATAGCCTCGGTCGCCGCCTTCCTGTGCGGCCAGCCCGCATCCTATGTCACCGGGAGCGTCTATCGAGTTGATGGGGGATATGTTCGCCATGTGTGAAACCGACGTCGAAAGTACGGCCGTTGCGGTAAGGCTGGCCGCGCGCGCCGGGTTTTCAGCAACCACCGTCGGGCAGGCGCCAGGCTACGCTCAGGCTCATATTTACATCGTGCCGGAAACCCATGCGGAAGATTTCGCGACCTTTTGCAAACGCAACCCCGAAGCCTGCCCCCTTTTGGCACAAAGCGAGCCAGGGCGTTATCTCATGCCAGCGCTTGGGCGAGGAACAGACATACGGAGCGATCTGCCTGCCCACCATGTCCACGAAAACGGGACGTGGCGCGCGGTAGCGGATATCGTGGAATTATGGCGGCCGGATCTTGTCGTCTTCGCCATCGGATGCTGGCTTGGGGCTGAAGGCGCTCTCGCAGGCGAAGACATTCCTATGCGTCACCGCGAGCTTGGCCTCCAGGGAAGCCCCTACAGAACGAAACTTAGCGCGAACGCAGCCGGCTCCTTCGAGGGTCCGCTCGTCGTTTCAATGCGGCCGTTCAGAAGCAGCGACCTTACGAGGGTCATCGACATAACCACGGGAATGCCACTCAGCCATGGCGCCCCCCTGCATGTTGGCGATGCACAAGAACTCGGCATTGAGAATCTCGCCCAGTCGGACTGGGGCGATCCTGTTCTGCCTGAACCGAATGAGACCGCTGCCTTCTGGACCTGCGGCCTAACGGCGCTCGCCGCACTACAGAATTCGGGATTGCCGTTTTTATCAGCCATGCGCCGGGCGCCATGCTCATCACCGATCTGAAGGAGGTATTCCGCCCATGCCCGCCATCCGCCCTGCCCTCAAGCTCTCACACGAGGGCGCGTTGCTCGTCCTGAATGCGGCGGTCGCCGCGGCGACGGAACTGTCAGTGCCGCAATGCATCGCTATCGTCGACGAAGGCTGCAATCTCATGGCTTTTGTCCGGATGGATGGTTCCCGCGTGCTCTCCATCGAAAGCGCCACCCGCAAGGCGATGACCGCTGCGACAACAGGAGAACCCACCGGCGGTATTGCCGCCGACAAAGCCCTTCTGCTTGCGGAAGCGACATCCGGAAGGATGACCAACCTGTTCGGGGGCCTCCCACTGATTGCCAATGGCCATATTGTGGGCGGCATAGGAGTGGGCTCCGGCACGGGTGAACAGGATCTAAAGATCGCGGAGGTAGCGGTCGCTGCCTTCAACCGTCATATGAACGGAGGCACGTCGGAATGATAGCCACGAACGATCTCGCACCACACTCTACAAAAAGAATTGTACAGCTTGAAAACGTGCAGGTCCGGTTCGGCCAGGGAGACGATGCTTTCCTTGCCCTAGATCGGACCAATCTGGTGGTTCATCCCGGTGACTTTGTGGCAATGGTGGGTCCATCCGGCTGTGGAAAGTCGACGATACTGAAGCTCGTCGCCGGCCTGCTCCGTCCGACTGAAGGCATGGTGTTCGTTGCAGGCCGGGAGGTGGGCGCCGAGCACGTCGGGATCGGCATGGCCTTCCAGAACCCGACCATGCTGCCCTGGCTGACGATACGGCAGAATATCATGCTGCCACTCAAGATCGTGAAACCCTACGCTGATACTTTCCGGCGCGACAAGCACACCGCTTTCCGCGATCGGGCCGACGCGCTTCTCGCTAAGGTGGGCCTTACCGGCTTTGGCGACCGTCGGCCTTGGGAGCTTTCCGGCGGGATGCTTCAACGTGCAAATCTGTGCCGCGCGCTTATTCACGCGCCTCAACTGCTCATGCTGGACGAACCGTTCGGTGCGCTCGACCAGTTTACCCGCGAGGAACTTTGGTCCGTGCTGCAGGATCTCTGGATCGAAACCAAACCCACCGTCTTCCTGGTAACCCATGACCTGCGGGAGGCGGCATTTCTTGCCAGCCGAATTCTCGTCATGAGCGCGCGCCCCGGCCGCGTTACCGAAGATCGGAGGGTGGAATTTGCCCGGCCACGCACGCTCGAAACAACGTTTGAAACCGAATTCACCGACCTGACGAACGATCTGCGTCGCATGATCTTCGCAGCCCGTCAGAGCAAGGAGATAACGGCATGAGTATCTCCAGAAAATCACAGGAAAACTTGAAGGCGGCCGGCTTGATTGTCGCGCTGTTCGTGGTCTGGGAGGTTGCTTGCATTGTCCTGCAGGTCAGTCCGATCGTATTGCCGCGACCGAGCGCAATCTTCTCGACGCTTTTCGTGCAGATGCCAGCCTTGTGGCCACACATCCTACAGACGCTCGCGACAACGATGATCGGATTCCTGCTCGGAACCGTGGCTGGGCTGGCACTTGGTGCCTTTGTCGGAATTTCGCGAACCGCCTACAACACGGCCTATCCCCTGCTGGTCGGGTTCTCGTCAATCCCCAAGGTGGCAGTGGTACCGATCTTTGTCCTATGGTTCGGCTCTGGAACGGTTCCGGCTGTTCTGACTGCGCTGACGACCTGCATTTTCCCAATCGTCGTCAACGTCGCGACCGGCCTTGCCACAACTGAGCCAGAGATGGAGGACGTTCTGAAAGCGCTCGGGGCAACCCGCCTCCAGGTGCTGTGGAATGTCGGGCTGCCGCGGGCCATGCCCTATTTCTTCGCTTCTCTCAAGGTTGCAATCACGCTTGCCTTCGTCGGAACGGTCCTTTCGGAAACGGTTGCCGCAAACCGAGGTATCGGAACCGTGATGATGATGGCAACTTCGAGCTTTGATGTGCCGCTTGCCTTTGCAGGGCTTTTCGCGCTCGCGATACTCGGGATTTCGCTCTACGCCGTCTTCGCCGTCATCGAACGGCGCGTCTGCGGCTGGGCCAATCGAAAACAGGAATTCGCTCTGAACTAAGTTTCAGGCCAGATCACATCTTCGAAACGGGGACGCAACGTCCGCGAAGGAAGATGTGTGTCTTCCACTCGAAACGTATGAGGTTAGGAAATGGCATTGGATCCCGCAAATGGATACCCGTATACACCAGAAAGCTACGCAAAATTTGCCTTCGCCGAGGATATCTATTCACTGTCGACACGCAGAGACCTTCTTTCGCAAGCCGTAGAGAAGGTTCTTAATGGTCGAACGGCCGGAACTGCAGGCTCATCTATAGGATGCCCACATCTGCGTCATTAGGATCAAGCCGCGGAGCGACTTTAGTCTCCCGCTTGGTGCGGGAGACTAAAGCGGAGTGATTCCATGTATTCCAGCGCTTGAAGGGACGCGAACCGTCGGCCCGCCATAAGGTCCGATGCAACTCGGCAGTTAAACAAGGCAAGTGAAGCATCTAGCCTAGCGCTCGGCTCCGCTCTGTCGCCGACGTTGCGGGCGCACCTGACCGAGTGGATGATGGCGTCCAGAGATGCAGCCGCACAGCGCCTGCTGGCTGGTTTGCCGGCGGGGTGGCGGATCGCGAACAAGCCCGGGACGTGGGAAGGAAGCGCGACCAACCATATCGGCGGGCTCTTTCCACCCAATCGTCCTCCCATCGTCGTCGCTGCTTATCTCGGCAGGGCGCGCGGCTCCGTGACTGATCAGGAAGCAGTTTTGGCTGAAGTCGCGCGCATCATTATTATGAGAAGCGCATAATCGAAACAGCCTGCCAACGGAGGCAGAAGGGCTGCTGTCGATCGAGCAGCCAGCATCTTAGCTGTTGCGGGGCAGAGTGTGCGCTTCCGAAAGCAGCCAATCCGCAAACGCCTGTATCGGACCGTCACTCAACTGGATCGGCTCTGGGAGGATCAGGCTGAAGGTCTTGGAGATCGACTGGCCTGCAGGCCAGGGCGCGACCAGACGACCTTCCGCCAATTCCGTCTCGACATAGAGGCGCGGCACCAGTGCAACGCCAAGTCCCGCCAAAGCCGCCTCGATCAGCATGATGTGGAGGTCGTAGTATGGACCGATCGCGGGATTGGTCAGCGTGATTCCGGTCTCCTGCGCATAACGCTGCCAGGCATCCGGGTTCTGGCGACGATGCAGACGTGGCAGATGGTCGAGCGATGCCGCGCCTGCGGCTTTGTCGAGAAGAGCCGGATGGCAGACAGGCACCAGCGTTTCGTGCAGCAACCGGTGTGTCCTCATTCCGGTCCATGCGGGATGCTCGAAATGGATGGCGGCGTCGAAACCGCTTCCGGCGAGCACAAATGGTTCCATTCGTTCGGCAATATGCACAATGATGTTCGGGTGGCGCTCCTGAAATCGCCCAAGGCGGGGAATGAGCCATCGCGTGGCGAAAGTCGGGATCGTGGCGATATCGATGCTGGCGCCATCGCTGGGCTGCCCCATCAGATACTGGCTGTCACGCTCCAGCCGGTCGAGAGACTCGCGAACCTGGACGGCATACCGCTCCCCGCTTGGCAGAAGCCTGACACGGTTGCCGACGCGCTCGAACAGCGTCACGCCGAGGAAAGCCTCCAGCCGACCGATCTGGCGGCTGATTGCTCCTTCGGTCAGTGCCAGCTCGTCCGCTGCGCGCGCGAAGCTGCCATGACGCGCCGATGCCTCGAACGCCATGAGAGCGGAATTGCTGGGAATTTTACGGCGCATCGGCGGCCTCCACGGGTTCGATCGACTCCAGCTTGACATTAGATCATTAAAGGGTGACCCAATATCGATATCCATTGGATCATTCGCCTCCTATCATGACAAAATATCAATGACTAATAAAGCCGGAGGCGATAAGATGATCTATACAGTTGAATGCAGCTTTGCTGACCCGCACAGCGAGGCGGAGTGGAACGCGTTTTACAGCCTGGATAAGCTGCCCGCCCTGATTTCTGTGAGCGGCTTTCACACCTCACAGCGTTTCAAGGCGTTGAGAGGCGGCTGTCCCATCTACCTCGCTCTCCATTCGATCGACGGCCTCGATATTCTGACCGGCGAGGAATATCGCCAGAAGGGCGGCGGTAACTTCGCCCGCTGGCAGCAACACATCACCGATTGGCATCGGAACCTGTATGAGGGCGTCGAGCGCGCCCCGGCCGTCGGCGAAACCGAATATCTGATGCTGAGCACAACAGGCCCTCATCCGCTGCGCCAATTGGGCGTAACGCCCTATGCAATGCATGCGGTCGCCATGGAGAAGTTCCCGGAACATCGCTGGCTCGCGAAAGCAGGTCGCGACGTGATCGGAGATATCGGACATCTGCCGGACGATGTTCACCTCTATGCGCCGATGACGCCGCAATTGACGAACGGCGATGACGTCGCCTCCGCCAGCGCGCGGTGAACGTCGATGCCCAATGTCACCCTCTACATCTCGCAAGACAGGATGCCGCCGGAGGAGACGCTCGTGGCGCTCACGGAGCGATGCATAGCGCTCTGCACCGGCATCCTTCGGGCGGCCTTGGAGAATGTGCATGTCATTTTTGTCACCGTTCGGCATGGCCGGGGGCATCCGGCCTTTGTCGAGATCCAGTATCGCCTCGAACCGTTCCGGACAATGGCCGTGATGGACCGGTTCATGATGGAATTGGACGACGTCATTCAGTGCAGCACCGATCTGACCGCGCGCATTCGCTGCTTCGGCTACGAAGCGTCGAGCATCCACGCACGCAACTGAACTCACGCCAGAGAAAAACCATGACGATGACCGATTTTCCCAGCCAGACGGTTGGCGACCTGACCCTCACAGCCATCAGTGACGGCTATCTCCACGCCAGTTTCGGCCTACTCTCGAATATCGATGCTGACGATGCCTCTCAAATGCAGGAGAATGCGGGGATACCAGATCACACCGCTATCCACATCAACTGCTATCTGGTGCGCGGAGGTGGTCGCACGGTCCTGATCGATGCCGGCGCGGGCGGTTTCAAACAATGGGGCGGCCGGCTGAAGGACAACCTCGCCCAGGTGGGCATCCAGCCTGCCGCTGTTGACGCCATCCTGTTGACGCACGCCCATCCCGACCATGTCGGCGGCCTGATCGAGTCCTCCGGCGAAGCCGCATTCTCGAATGCCGAGCTCATCGTGTCTCAACAGGAAGTCGCGTTCTGGCAGGATGACGGTAATCTGAGCCGCGCGCCCGAGCGTGCCCATGGCAACTTCATCTTCGCCCGTCAGGCGTTTGCTGCCTATCGTGGCAGGTTGCGCATGTTCGAGACCGGCGACGTGCTTCCCGGCATGACGGCGGTTCCGCTCCCTGGTCATACGGCAGGACATACCGGCTACCGCCTTGAGTCCGGTGGCCAGAACCTGTTGGTCTGGGGCGACATAGTCCATTTCCCTCAGATCCAGATCTCACGGCCGGATGTGTCGATCGCGTTCGATCAGGATACGCATCTCGCCGCAGCGACGCGATCGAGATTGCTGGATATGGTCAGTTCGGAACGGCTTCTGATCGCCGGGATGCATCTTGGTGAGCTCGGTTTCGCGCGCATCGAGCGAACGGGGGGAAATTACCACGTCGCCTATGAGGAACGAGCACGGCATTCTCCACATGCGTGACAGAAGGTGTTCACGCTCGTTGGGTATTTGGGAACGTGAGACCAACTTCCTGCCAAGTCCTCCAGATCGCCCAGAAACCAGCACGACGATCCCTGATTTGTTTCATACACGAAGTCCTTCAGCGCTCTGCTTCGGCATTCGCCGTTATGACGACCTGCGCCAATCGAGCGGTGTCACCAACGCCCCCCTGTCGGACCGGCTGAAACTGCGGGAGCAAAACGGGCTCGTCGAGCGACGGCAGTATCAGACACGGCCCGATCGGTTCGAATATCCGCCGACCGGAAGAGGTCGCGATTTCGGCCTCCTCATGCAGGCAATGGTGCAGATCGGCGACCAGTGGAACCTGTCCAACCTCGACGGACAGCCTCTCGACTTCATCGACAGGCGAACGGGCCAAGGCGTCAAATTGATTACCGTCAATCGGGAAACGAGCGAGCCAGTCGAGAGGGATCATTTCGGCGTGCGGCCAGGTCGCGGCGCCGACGCGTTAATGACCTGGCGGCTCTCACGGGGATGCGAAAGCGCAAAGTCCTATGCAGTCCGTTCCGGCCAAAGTTAGGGCGCGGACTATCCCGCAGTCCGGCATGACCATTCCTCCGCCAGAAGCCCGTAAATCAGAGAATCCCGAACGCCGATATGCGTCTGCCATTCGGCCCGCAGGCGCCCCTCCAGCGTGAAGCCGAGCCTCGTCAACAGCGCGATCGACGGCTGGTTGTCCGGATCGGTATCGGCGAAAATGCGCCGTTGTCCCTCGGCGAATAATTGGTCGATCAGCATGGCGACAGCTTCACGTGCATACCCATGCCCCTGTGCTTCGCGCGCAAGCAGATAGCCGATCTCGGAAACACCTTCGCGTTTCTGGCCTGCCGCCACGAAGCCAACGGCAAGCTCTTCACCTGACCGTACAATCGCCCATGAGCGCCAGTTCGATTGATCGTCGTTGGCGAAATACTCCCGCAGATCCTCGACATACTCAAAAGGTGCGCGAGACCACCACCGCATCATCTCTGGATCGGCCATTGTTAAAAATAAGGCGTCAGCGTCGGACGGACGGCGTGGGCGCAGTGTCAGGCGATGCGGCTTTGACGTGTCGTCGATCAAAGTCAGTTCTGCTTTTGGGAATGCCATGCTTACTTCCTTTCCGAATGTGTATGCGGTGCAAGACGACGAGACTCGATCAGGCTTTTGCAGCTCACGCTCGAACAACGTCGCCAGCGTCCGGCGGCGAGGTCATCGGAGCAAACGGGCTGCTGTAAGACACCAATTGCCCCCCGTCGAGCAGTATGGCGTGCAAAGGCCGCCAGTTGCTCATGGTCATGACGATGTCGACCGCGATGACGACTTCTGTTCAGCGAAAGTGAGCGCATATGTGATCAGCGAAAGCGCGCACCCTGGGCACCATGTCTGCTCGATTTGGGAACGTTTGATTGAGCCGCGTCGGACGGAGGCCGGCGTGCGGGAGATCGGCTCTTCGTTGCCAAAGGCGTCACCCATGGCTTTTCCGCGATGGGAGGCGTGGCGCGCGTGATGTTGATATCGACACCCGCACGCCATGACCGCTTTTTCCGGGCCATGGATGCTCTGCCGGTTCCGCATGACATCAACGACGTCCAGTCCGTCTGCGAAACATTTGGCCAGGCCATTGTTGGCCCGGTTGTGACCTCGTAAAGTTGACTGGCGCAAGGCCATGGTCAGGTTCCTTCAGCTGACGATTGGCCTGCTATCACGTTGCAGATCGCGTTGATGGTCCGTTCTTCAACGTCTCGTGGCAAATCATGACCCATGCCCTCGATCGGCAGGTAGACTGCGTTCGGTATGGAGCGTGCCGTATCCTGACCGCAGGCGGGCGGGACCAATGGATCATCTGTGCCGTGGATGACAAGTGCCGGGACCGTGATGTTTGCAAGGCGTGCGCGCCGGTCTCCAGCGACCGCCATGGCAGCCATCTGCCGCGCAGTGCCTCCTGGATCGTAGCAACGCGTTACTTCATCAAGGAGAATGGCGCGATGAGCCTCTTCATCGAAGGAATAACCCGTCCCGGCGATTCTGCGCGCGAACGCGAGGCGCACCGCGAGAAAGCCTTCCGGATCGATCACAGGATCAGGCGCAGGGCGCATCATCATCGCCATGACATCGGGTGCCGCCTGCGGCAGGACCGGATTGCCGGTGCTTGACATGATCGACGTCAGCGAAAGGACCCGATCCGCATGATTGCTCGCGAGAACCTGCGCGATCATTCCCCCCATTGAGCGCCCGACGACATGCGCCTTGGCAATCCCGAGCGCATCAAGCAGGCCGATCGCATCCGCTGCCATGTCGTCAAGCGTATACGGCACATCAGGTCTGCGCCCGGCCATCAGGGCAGTTGCGAGCGCGCCGAAATCCGGCGCGGGCGAAGCGCTGAAATGCGTCGAGCGGCCCGCATCGCGGTTGTCGAAACGGATCACGCGATAGCCTCGTGCGGCCAGCCCTGTACAGAAAGGCTCGGACCAGCGGATCATCTGCGTTCCAAGCCCCGAAATCAGCAGGATCGGTTCCGCATCGGCATGGCCGAAACTGTCCCACGCGAGCTCGATGCCATTGGCCTTTGCAATATTCATGGCCTCGCTCCTGCGGCGGGTAGCGCCATTTCGGACAATGGCAGAAGTCGAGAATCCGTCACCGCCGCTGTGCGGTGACCAAGTCCAGCGAGATAGCCCTTATGGCTGGCGAAGGAGAGGAAGGACGCAGCACTGGCCTGCCTGATCATCATCGCCAGATCCCAATGTTCATCGGCCGGTCCGATCAGGAAGGGACCGCCATGGCCGAGAAAGAGGATATCGCCGCCGGTTTCTCGTAAGAAGGGCAGCGTGTGCTCAACATAGAGATTGAAGGCCTCAGCACCGCTGATCGGCCTGGAAGGTGCCAGCTCAGGGTGGTCCGAATAATCGGCGACACCCCTGAAGCGCAGCAGGTTGAGCATCACGACGGGACCGGCAAGGTTGCGCTGTACGAACCTGCGGCCAGCCTCCTGTGTCGGTTCGAGGTAGGAAATGGGGTCGGCTCTGGTCATCGGTGTTCCGTTGAATGGCGGGTTAAGCACTTTGGTTCTCGCCCGCGCCGAAGGCGAGACGCAGCGCATAGGTGCGGATGTCTTCAGGCCACGTAGCGACCTGTTGTTCCAATGATGTCCGATCGTCGGCGAAGAGGGCCCGGGTCGCGTCTTCGTATCCGGGCAGATCTCCCGCGATCGCCTGCATGAATTGATACGCAGCCTCTTGCGCCGCCTGCCTCTGCTGGCGGGGGCTCGCTGTTTTACGCGCTTCGTCGACGAGACGCCTCAGCGTCGCCGACGCCCCGCCGGGCTGGTTCGTCAGCCAGTCCCACTGCCGGGGCAGCAAGGTGACCTCGCGCGCGACGACTCCCAACTTCGGTCGACCTCGGGTTTTCTGGCTCTGGGCTTCGTCCAATCCCTGGGGGGTCGATATCGCATCGATATTGGGGCGATAGCGCCCCGCATAGGTCGCGGGGGGCTGGGAAATCCGTTCAAGAATATCGGCGTTGCTGCCACGCAGGTCGAGATCGACGATGCGACCCGTTGCGTCGTCGAAAACGAGAACCATGTCCGCCTCGCCGGTCGATTGCCGTACGGCCAGGGCCACGTCAGGAAGGGGACCTGAGAGCAGCAATCGATGCCCGACAAATGCCGTGCAGGTCTTGAGAGTAGGATCGGACATGGGATGCTCACTTATGGATCGCCCGATTAATACCCGGGTAAAATGCCTTAGTCAATTCGATCCGGGTAAAATATTATGCCTTTTTTCTCGATTCGCTTGACACCGTTCTCGCCGAAAATCTGGACCTCGGTGCATCCTGATCTTCGGAACATGCCGCGATCTGATCCATGATGGATTTCGTTTCACTGATGATCACCAAGAACCAGCCTTGAGCATATGAAATGCCATGTTCCCGGCGGTGACACGGCTCTGCTACGCGCCTTGATATCAAGCGGAAAAACGACAATCCGAATGCCGGCATCGCCTTCACCCGCAAGGCCCTGCAGTCGCTGGTATCCGGGCATTGAAGTGGAGGTCTGTGTGGAGGGTGCGATGATCGATATAGTGGCAGGCCGCTTTGATGCGGGCATCAGGCTTGGCGAGCGGCTGGAGAAGGATATGATCGCGCTGGCCATCGGTCCAAAGCTTCGGATTGCGGTTGTGGCCTCGCCTGACTATCTGGCCGCCCATGCGCCGCCATCAGAACCCTCTGAGCTCAGCAAGCATCGCTGCGTGTCCTATGGCGACGCCGACGGCAATCTCTCTCCATGGTCATTCGAGCGCAGGGGCCGCGCTGTGACAGTTATCCCTGGGCGCGGCCCCGTCTTCAACGACGCGGACCTGCTGATCGCCGCAGCCACCGAAGGTTTCGGGATCCTGTACATCCTGGAAGACCTCGTTGCAGCCCAATTGGCCGATGGCAGTCTCATCCGCCTTCTGGAACCCTGGTGCAAGCCGTTCGCGGGCTATCACCTCTATTATCCCAACCGAAACGGGACTGCGGCCTTTGAGCTGTTCAAACAAGCGCTCCGGGAACGAAGAACGCTTCGATGACCATCCCCCAACGCGCTCGACGGCGAATTCACGTTCGTGCGCTCGGTTGGCGTCGTGCCCAGGACCGAAATTACAGATCCTCTAGACAATCTCGACCTTTGGCAAAAGGCCCGCACGACCGATTCCGCCTTCATTGAAAGCACGAGCCGATAACGCATAAACGCCGTCTATGACCCGGATCGCACCGCCATCAAGTTCAACACGGTGTCGGTCGCCAATTGAGCTTTAGCGAGATCATGGGCATCCGGTGGTCGGTTGTCGCCCAGCAACATGCGAAGCACATCCGCGCCAAGTAGACAGTCCACGTAGATGCGCGAGAGGGCGTCAACATCTCCTGAATCCTCGGGAAATCCAATCCTGATGACTTGCGACGCCAACGTTTCGAAGTGTTCCAAGAATGCCTTGTAAGCGAGCGGTAGCAGATTCGGAAAGCTTACGGCTTCCGCGATAACCAGGCGCATGAGCGCAATGCTGTCCGCGTGCAGGATCTTCATGCGCATCTGAACCGCGTTGCTCATCAGCAGCTCGCGAACCGGCAAGTACACGAGTCCTTCGTAATATTCTCGCTCGTCTTCATCGCGCGCGCGGCAGGCATCGCTGATCGCCACCGCAAAGAGATCCTCCTTGCCTTCAGCGAACCTGTAGAGCGTCATGAGAGAAATGCCAGCCGCGTCGGCGACCGCTTCCATCGTGGTACCGGCATAACCAGTTCGAACGAAACAGAGTTTTGCGGCATCGATGATCTGCCTCCGTCGCTTCGCCATAGCTTTGGCCTTCGGATGGTTTTCCGGCCATTCCCGCATGCTGTTGACTCCACATGATAGTCCAGACCATCAGATATAAGTTGCCCGATCACCTGGCGACTTTAGCATATCGTCGTGGAGCCAACATGAGCGTAGCGGGTCTGAAATCCTCCGACCCCGGCACCACTGCCCGACCAGCCGGGGTACCTACGGACGCGGCGAATCTGTCACGGCTTGCCTGAAAGTCACTCCTCGCCAAGTTCCCGCTCGTTCGAGGCATCATATTTGCGGATGTCGCCGCGCATGCGTCCCCGCCAGCGATTGACGAAAGCCAGCGTGTCTTCGGCTTCAAGATGAGCCGTCAGCGCTGCTTGGTCCGCCCATCGTTCCACGATAAGCAGCCGTCCGTTTTCACGATCATCCAAGGCGGCGTCATAGGAGATGTTGCCCTCACGCTGGCGCGTGGCCAACGCGAGCGTTTTCAGGTCGGCCCTGAATGCCGCCAGATCGGCGGGGTCGACATGCATGTATCCGGTGACAATGATCATTCGAGGCTTCCTATGATTTGGGTCTCCCTGACTGGCTTGTGCTCAGGGAAACCGGAATTCATCTGGCGATGAGGTCACTTGGCAATGAGGACGATCTTGCCCTGAATACCGCCCTTTGATGCCCGCTCATGCGCGGCAGACGCCTCTGGAAGCGGAAACTGGCTATCAATGACGACCCGGACCGTCCCCTCGTCCAGCAGACGTCCGGCCTCTGCCAACTGCGCACCGTTGGAGCGCACCTGTGTCGTGGAAACGGTGATCCCGCGTCTTGCCGCCTCCTTACGGCCGGAAAAGCCGAGCGGATTGACGAGATAGAGCGCGCCGTTGTCCTTGACCACGCTGAGAAACCGTTCCATGCGGGAGCCGCCCACAGCATCGATGACCAGATCGATGTCGTGCGCAACCGTTTCTGCGGGCTGTCTGGTATAGTCGATGAAGGCATCGGCACCGAGATCGCGCAGCACGCTTTCATGTTTGCCCGATGCGACGGCAATGACGTGGGCGCCCTTCCATTTGGCCACCTGAACCGCCAGGTGACCAACGCCGCCGCCGGCGCCATTGACCAGCACGGTTTTTCCTTCAAGCGCGATCGGCGCATGGTCAAAGTCCTGGAATGGATTGGGTGCGTCATGGCCAAGCTCAACAAGAAACTGCCATGCCGTGAGCAGCGACATCGGAGCACCGGCGGCCTGAATGTGGTCGATGCCGGCAGGCTTCTTCGCGAGGTCGACCGCCGGGACTTTGACATAGTCGGCATAGGCATTGCTGCCAGTCATCAAATCATGCGGAAAACGCACCATTGAAAAGACTTCGTCGCCCATGCTGAACCCTGAAACGTGTTCGCCGACCGCAGCCACGACACCCGAGATATCGGTCCCGAGTATCAACGGGAAGTCCGGGCTAGGTCGCCATTCGGGTGGAAGCGCGCGGTAGCCGTCGCGCAGGTAAAGATCCGGGGGATTGATGCTCGCTGCATGTACCCGAACAAGCACTTCATCCGCACCGGGCACCGGTCGCGGGACATCTTCGTACCGTAGGACCTCAGGGCCACCAAATTCGTGTAGGCGTACGGCTTTCATCATTTCGGTCATGGCTTTTGCTTTCCATCGCTGGTTTCGTCGACCGGATCTAGCGACTGCCATCGTGATTGATAATGGCTCTCGAATTCGCAATAATAGTGCCATGAAGGAACAAATCGGAATTGAGAGGCTGACAGGGCTTATCGCCTTTGCCCGCGCGGGTTCACTGGGTAGCTACACTGCTGCCGCGCGCTCGCTGTCCATTTCGCCTTCGGCCATCAGCAAGAGCATCCAGCGTCTGGAACGTCAGCTTGGTGTTTCCCTCTTCTCCCGAACGACGCGCTCGCTCACGCTCACCAACGAAGGTCGAGACTTACACGAAAGAGCGTTAAAACTGCTTCGCGATGCTGATGAGATCGAACAGGCTGCGAAAGCCGCCGTATCGGAGCCCACTGGAACGGTACGCATCGCGGCCTCATTCCCAATCGGACTGCATGTGATTGCTCCTTTGCTGCCGCGCTTTCGCACGCTCCACCCAAAGGTCTCGATCGACCTGAAACTGAGCGATCACAGGGTGGATCTGATCGAGGAAGGGATCGACATTGCCGTGCGCATTGGTGATCTTCCGGACTCGCGCCTCTTGTCCCGGAAACTCGCGCCGCACCGGCTATCTTGCTACACCTCGCCAGTTTATCTGGCCGCGGCAGGCGTTCCCGCCCGTCCCGATGACCTGCAGGCGCACGAGACTGTGAATCTGCGCTACCAGAGCACCGGCCAATTGTTCCGATGGCCGTTCAGGGTGGGAGACCGAGAGATCGAGATTGTGCCGCCATCTGCGATCATCGTCGATGCAAGCGAGGCCGTGATCTCGACCGTTGCGGCGGGTGCGGGTATCGGAATGGCCACCAGCTTCATGGCAGCGCCATGGGTCAGGCGTGGAGAATTGGTTCCAGTTCTTACCGATTTCTCGGTCGAACGGCATAACATAACAGCCGTCTGGCCGGAAAGCCGCCGGACAAACCCGGCAGTGCGGGCCTTCCTCACAATCTTGACGGAGGCATCTTGAATTCCAGGGTCTCCACCATGGGCAGGCATGCTGCCCATGGTGGATATCGGCATCACCAGGCAACGACACCCTGCGGTTCGACAAAGCGTCCCGACACGGCATCGTCCCCGAGCAAGGCATATTGAACGGGCAGACGCGCACCCTCGGCGGCGGTCATGAAGCCATTGCCTCCCTTCAGGTCCGTTCTCACATAGCCGGGAGCGACCGAGTTGACGACGATCGACGTGTCCTTCAACTCTGCCGCCAGTTGCACTGTCAACATGTTGAGAGCGGCCTTGGAGGCATTGTAGCCGATCAGGCGCGCATCGTAATAGGGCGACGTGGGATCCCCGTTCACGCTCAGGGATGCAAGTGTCGTCGACAGATTCACGATGCGACCGGCCTTCGACTGTAACAGCAGCGGAAGCATGGCCTGCGTGACGCATAGCGTCCCGATGAAGTTCGTCTCCATGAGCCGTTTGACCGCCGCCGCTGTTGCCTTGGTGGGCGGTCCATCCTCTGCATCAACGATGCCGGCATTGTTGATGAGAATGTCAAGGCGCCCATATTTGGCAGACATGGCCTGAGCAGCGGCGTCGATGGTCTCCTGCCTGTGGAGGTCGATTTGCATCGCCTCCACAGCCAATCCCGCTTCGGCAAGCGCGTTGGCTGCGGTCTGTCCAAGCTGGGCATCGCGGGCTCCCATGATGACGGGCACACCAGCCTCGGCGAGTTGGCGGGCGATCTCGCGTCCGATGCCCTTGTGGGCGCCGGTGACGAGAGCAATTTTGGTCTTTTCGTTCATGTCGGGGCTGCGCAGTAATGGGAGCAGACATTCTGGCATCTGGCGATCGGGTCTGAGTTTGAGTTATTTTGGATATTTCACCACGCTGCAATATATCATCTTTTACCCCTGCAATATCCGCATTGGGTTGTTATATGAGGTGAACCTCGATCGTTTTCGTGGGTATCCGCTTTGTCCTGGATCGTCGATTCGATGGAATGAACCGACGATCCAAGCTCTTGGTCCAAGACATTTTTCTGCACAATGTGGCACGCGTCATTATGCACGTTGGCATAAGCAATCACAGCTATCGTCTCAATGCGAGTTATGATCGCAATGTGCATGCGCGCAAGCGTGCCTTGGCAGTTGGTTCAGAGCGTGAACGTGACGCATCACCTCAGGCGCCTGCAAAGGACCGCCATGCCCCATGTAGAACCGCTTGGCCCCGCTTTTCACGAGGCGTTCGAGTTCCTCCGCGACGCGGTGCGGATCGTCTTCGAAGGGCGGACGGATCGCGCGACCGGTGAAGGCGATGCCGCCGATCAGGATGCCAGAAGCGATCAGATCGCCGACCAGAGCGTCTTCGGAGGATAGCTCGACCGCGATCGAGCCGTCCGTATGACCGGCTGTGTGACGGACGATACCGTCGACGCCAAAGTCCTTCAGGCTCATGACATCGGCGTTCGACATCAAAATGTCCGGTTCGAACGCTTCGAACGGTTGATGCGGCACCGGCGTTTTGAAGAAGAGCCGACCGGCCAGACCGGTAGTGCAGTAGGTCATGGGCTTTTTGCGGGTGTAGTAATCCATGTCCCCCTGGTGGGCCATGATGGGGGCGCCCGACAGGCTGCGCAAGCGTGCGGCACTTCCGGCGTGATCCGTGTGGGCGTGTGTCACGATGATCAGCTTGATATCGCTGTAGAACATGCCGTTCCGAGCCAGCACCTTGCCGATTTTATGCTCTGAACCCGGGATGCCGGCGTCGACGACAATACAGCCGTCACCGGTCTTGATGATGTGGGCATTGACCATCCGGAAGGGCAGGATGGGTACGCGAAGGATTTGTGCGATGGACATATGCGTTCTTTCTTTTCAAGTCTTAAAGCCGCCTGGCGTCAGGCTGGCATGGCCGCGGTCAAGTTGATGTCTGGCCCAGAGCCTTGGTTGCCGTCGTCGTCGCCGTTTTATTGGATGGCGGGTTCGCCGTGGGTTTAGGAGGATGTGTCACTGAATCGACCGAGGCGACGTTCAGCTGCGGCCTTGAGGGACATGCCGCACCATGTGCAGCGGCGCGGCTCAGAGGCTTCGTCACGCGCCGTCGAACCAGGAGAACTGCCTATCACCAATGGCGCTATCGCCCTGAGGATGTCGGCGATGTCTGTCGGTGCCTCCAGTGGCGACAGGTGCCCGACGCCGGGAAGCACCAGAAGCTGGGCCTGCGGGATGTGCGTAAGCAGGTCGCTGCGCAGAACCGCCGGGGGATCGACACGGTCGTCTTCGCCTGAAACAACAATGACGGGGACATCGATATGGGCGACCGCAGCGGTGATATCCTCCTGGCTGGCGACCAGTGGCCAGGCGGCTTTGGCCGCGTTGCCGCCCACGAGACTGTCGGCAATCACAAGCTCCAGATCATCGGGCGCAAGACCATGTGGCGCCAGCACCTGACGAACCGTGGCGACGATGCTGTCGCGTGTCGCATAGGCCTGAACCATGCCTGTGCGCACCTCTTCCGGTATAGCCAACGGCGTTGGCGCGGCTGGCGCAATCAAGGCCAGGCCGACAAGCCCTTCAGGGCGGCGTGAGGCGATCAGCTGGGCAACCTTGCCACCCATGGAATGGCCGACGAGGATGTACTGCTCCAATTGCAAGGCCGCGATGACGCTTTGCGCATCGTCGGCCAGATCGGCCAAAGTATACCCGGTCTCCGGCTTGTCTGACTGCCCCCAACCTCGCTGATCGATCGTGACCGTCCGAAACTCCGGCGCAAGGGCTTCGACGACGTGGCGCCATGTACGCGAAGAGCCACCCCAGTAATGCAGGAAAACCAGGGCTGGCGCGCCGGCGCCTCTCTGTTCAACGTGCAGTTCAATCTCGTTTGAACGAACCTTCATGATGTCGCTCCTTTCCATCGTAGCATGACAATCGACAGGCGCTGGAACTTCGGTCGCGGCATGGGGCAATGCCCCGGATTTCGCGAAGTGGGTTCGTCATTCCAAAAGCCTGACGACACATTAAGCTTTCATTTGAATGGCAGAAATGACATATATCCCTCAAATAATGACATGAGGGATATGGGCATGGCACCGGCGGCAAGGACAGTTTGGTTCGTGGTTTTCCCGGGATTCGAATTGCTCGACCTCGGCGGTCCCTTATGTGCATTCAATCTAGCGATCGATTTCCATCAGGCCGCCTATGATGTGAAAATCGTCTCGGCCCATGGGGGATTGGTCGCTGGCAGTAGCGGCGTCAGCATCAGCACGGTTCCCGCCGCTGCCCCGAACCACATCGACACCCTTATCGTGGTCGGCGCACCGACTATCGACACCCTCTATGGACAGGATGAAACGATAGATATCATCCGGAACATTGCCGCTCGAGCCCGGCGCATAGCCAGCATTTGCACAGGCGCTTTTCTGTTGGCGCAGGCAGGATTGCTGGATGGTCGACGCGCGACGACCCATTGGCGCTACGTCGCCGAACTCCAGCAGCGATATCCCTCCATCAAGGTCGATGGCGACCCGATCTTTGTTCGTGAGGACGATATATGGACATCGGCGGGCATTACGGCCGGGATAGATCTGGCCCTGGCCATGATTGAAGAAGATTGCGGGATTGAGACGTCCAAGTCGATTGCACGGGACCTTGTCGTTTACCATCGCCGCAGCGGCGGACAGTCACAGTTCTCGACCCTGCTCGAACTCGAACCCAAGCCGGGCAGGATCAGGGATGCCTTGGCCTATGCGCGTGCGAACTTGCGTGAACGACTGTCTGTCGAAAGGCTTGCCGAGGTTGTCAGCATAAGCCCGCGGCAGTTTGCGCGTCAGTTTACGGCGGAAACCGGGGAGACGCCAGCGCGCGCCGTGGAACGTCTTCGCTGTGAGGCCGCCATGCCCCTCATAGAAGGCACGAAGACGCCCATCGACCAGATCGCCATGCAGGTTGGATTTGGCGATCCAGAACGCCTGCGTCGCGTCTGTGTGCGCATCTACGGACAATCGCCCCAGGCGCTTCGGCGTCGTGCGCATGAATGATTTCGGAGGCTGACCGGCATCATTGGCAAAGGCGCGGCACTCATGGCTGCCCTTTGCAGACCTCGGTAGAGGTCATGAGCGCATTCGAACCAGCGGCACTGCCCCCAACAGCATCTGTCCGCGTAAAAATTTTTCCAGCCCGACATTCGCTTTGCTTTGGCGGAACGCGGCCTTACGGCTTGGAACCTCTCACGCCGTACGATATCAACCGAGCTGATGGCAGGGGTGCTTGCCAACGGTGAGTCAGCGGGACATCCTTACCAGGTGATCAGCGGCGCTTTGTGCAGCCACGTCTCGGTGGCGAGTTGCTGCACGACGAACTCAGCGACATCGGCTCGCGCGATGGTGCCGCCATGGACGCCGGACAGGTCGGTGAGTGCCTTGACGCCACCTTGCGCTGGCTTGTCGTTGAGCACCGTCGGGCGGACGATGGTCCAGTTGAGTGTGCTGGCACGGATTGCATCTTCCTGGCGATCCTTGTCCTGATAGACCTTGCGCAGCAACAGGGGCAGGAGCAGGCGGTCGAAGAAAAAGCCTCCATGGCCGCGACTGTCACCGGCACCCAGGCCGGTGATGCAGACCAGATGGTGGATGTTCTGCTGCTCCATCACGCCGACCAGCGTGCGCGTTGCTGTCGAGAGCAGGGTCACCTCCTTGAACGGGCTCATGGCGGTACCCAGCGAGCTGATGACGGCATCGCAGCCGGCGATGGCGCGGGCAAGGGCTACGGGATCGCGGGCATCGCCTTCGACAAGTTCGGCGCCGACAAGGTCCTTGGCTTTTGCCTTGGAGCGAACGAGGGCAACGACCTCGTATCCCTTTGCGATGGCCTTGCTGACGATCAGCCTGCCGGTGGCGCCGGTCGCGCCCAATACCAGAATTTTCATGTCAAATCTCCGTAGTTGTATTGGCATGCCCGAGGGTATGGCCGAGTGAAATCACCGCTGATGTTCGCCGGCCCACCGGGCCGCGGCTTCCGCCG
This sequence comes from Allorhizobium sonneratiae, assembly GCF_023700755.1. Lineage (GTDB taxonomy): Bacteria > Pseudomonadota > Alphaproteobacteria > Rhizobiales > Rhizobiaceae > Allorhizobium > Allorhizobium sonneratiae. The sequence continues at coordinate 269,230 of NZ_JAMKOJ010000004.1, forward strand.
TATCTTCGGGACGGGTGTTGAAGGCGATCGCTGCTTTTGGAGCGCCCTGATGGATCGCGTTGATGACTTTCTCGAAGAACACCAAACCCTTGGGCGGAATGCGCAGGCCGCCGCCGACCACAACGGCATCATAATCAACGCGGGCGAGCTGTGCGGTGAGGACGGCGATGCCGCTATCGTCGGGAGCGATCATGCAGATGTCGTTGTCCCAGCCGCGTTCGGTCATGGTTGACTCTGCGAGGTCGATGCCGGCCTGAATTTGTTTGGCATCGAAACCCGGCGGCAGGGCGGGATCGGAAAAATCGACGGTTTCGGGCTTCTGTCCTACAAACAAGACGCGGGTCATGATCAAGCTCCTTTGATCGGGTTGGAAGGGATAGTGTCGATGGCAGCTTTATCGAGCCGCTGGCGAAGGAATTCGCTAATGGCATTGATGGATTGTTCGGCCGCAAGGAACTGTCCGAGGGAGGACTGGAAGACATGTGCCATGCCCTCCCAGACCGACAGCGTGACCTCCACGTTCGAAGCCTGCGCCAAGTCGGCGTAACGGATCGAATCCGAGAGCAGAACTTCGTTGTCGCCGACATCGATGCGGACCGGTGGCAGGCCGTTGAGTGGGGCATAAAGCGGTGATGCCTTGGGGTTCGTGGCATCCTGGCCTTGAAGGTACATGTCGGCGAAGGCCGCAAGTACCTCGCGCGTGAAGATCGGGTCCGCCTCCGCCCTCGTCTGATAGCTTTCGCCGGTGAGCGCCAGGTCGGTCCAGGGCGACATCACCGCCGCGCCAACAGGCTGCACCAACCCCTTCGTCCTGTCGGCGGCGAGGATTGAAACCAGCGCCAGCGTCAGACCCCCACCCGCCGAATCGCCCGCAACAACGATCTTCTCAGTGCCGTCGGCAACGAGGCCGTGATAGGCGGCGACCACATCGTCGATCGCAGCCGGGAACGGGTGCTCGGGCGCCAACCTATAATCCGGGGCAAATGTATCGACGCCGGCGCGGGCGGCGATCTGCCCGGCAAAATGGGAAAGCCCCTGCGCCGAGCCGAGTACATAGCCGCCGCCGTGAATATAGAGCATTCGGGCGCCCGACCGGGCGTTTGCCGGCCGAAGCCAGAAGCCCGCGATGCCACCGATTGTTCCGGCCTCGACCCGCACGTCGGCTGCGGCAGGGGTTGCGGCCAACATGGCATCGAACATCGGGCGCGCCTCAGGCCCGAATATCTCGCCTTTGTGGGTCGAAGTGACCTGTCGCAATGCGGCCACGGCGGGCGCGTCTTCCGACGAGAGGGGGTGGATCGTTGTCATCGTAGGTCTCCTTGTTGGCGAATTCGTGTGTGGAAAACTAAGCTCAGCTCTTGGCCCATTGGGCAGCGGCATCCTTGGCAAAAGCGGCATAGGAGCGCGGGGCGTGACCGAGCAGTGTGGTCAGCCGGGCGAGGTCTTCGTCGCTAGCCACGGCACCTTCGGTCTGGTAGCGGCCAAACATCAGGCGGAGATCCAGCGCATGCCAGGCGGGCAGCATGGTTTTCGTGCGCTGCTCCATGGCAACCAGATCGTCACCACCGTAACGGACGGTACTACCCAGCGCGGCACTCCAGATGGCGGCGATGCCTTCGCCGGTCAGGCTGTCAGGACCGACCAGAGAATAGATCTCGCGGCCGAGCGGTGACGGTGCGCGTTCACGACGAATGAGTTCGATTGCGGCGGCTTCGCCGATATCGCGGATATCGACCATCGACACGCCCTTGCCGCCGATCGGCGAGGCATAGACGCCAGCCTTCAGAAGCCCGTCCTTCTGGCGAAGATCGTTCTGGATGAAATAGGAGGGACGCAGGATCGTGGCGGGGAGATCAAGCGCCTCGATCATGCGCTCGACCGTGTACTTGCCGGCGAAATGAGGCACGTCGGCATAGGCATCGCCGCCGAAAACCGAGAGATAGACGATGCCCTTGATGCCGGCCTCGCGCGCCACTGTCAGCGTGAGCATCGCCTGGGTCAGTTCATCGGCGACATTCGGGGCAAGCACAAACAGTGTGCTGATGCCTTCGAGTGCTGCGCGCACCGAGTCCGGATTGGCGAGGTCGCCGCGGACCGCCGTGACGCCTGCGGGAAGCTGCGCCGTCTCCGGTGAGCGCGTCAGGGCGCGGACGTCGGCATTGCGGGCTTGAAGATGGGCCAGGACCTGCGCCCCGATGGTTCCTGTGCTGCCTGTCACGAGGATGCTCATGTTGAAATCTCCGTTCGTTGATGTGCGTTGATCTTGTGAGACCGAAGATACGTGTTTCATTTTCGTTTAGGAGATGCCAATATCGAGATTGCTAGTCTCAAATACGGAACACCCAGATGGACCTTCAGGCTTTGTCCGACTTCGACCTTGTCGCTGCCCATGGTGGTTTTGGCCGCGCGGCGCGCGTCTCCGGACGCTCGAAAGCCACACTGTCGCGGCGGGTCGCCGAGCTTGAGGACAGTCTGGGCGTGCGGCTGATCGAGCGCGGCTCCCAGACCCTGCGATTGACGGATGAAGGACGAGCCCTTCATGAGCGCACGCACGGTTTGCTGAGCGAAATCACCGAGGCCGGCGAGGCGGTCGTGCTCGGCGCATCTACGCCAAGGGGCAGATTGCGGGTGAGTGCGCCCGTCGTCTTCGCGCATGTCGCACTGCCTCGGATTGCCACGCGGTTCGCCTTGGCCTATCCGGAGGTCCAGCTCGAGATCGTGGCCGAGGATCGCAAGGTCGATCCCATCGAGGACGGTTACGATCTGATCATCCGGATCGACCCGTCGCCAGACGAGCGCCTCGTCGGCCGCCGTTTCCTCAATGACAACCGCCTGATCGTCGCGCCGCCCGATATGCCGCGCCCCTCTCCGCCAGCCGATGGCGAAGGCGCAGCTGTGCGGGCCGTTCTGCTGTCGGCGACACCGCCCGGGACCCTTTGGCGGATCAGCTCAGGCGCAGATGCTGATATCGTCCTCAAACCGGAGCCGATCTTGCGTTTCTCTTCACTCCTGATGGTTCGCGACGCCGTGCTGGCAGGCGCCGGTGCCGCCATTCTGCCGGAACTCCTCGTCGCCGAGGATATAAAGGCCGGCAGGCTTGCCTATTGGGGTCGGCATGCCGGTCCACCGGTGGAGATCTGGGCGCTGCAGAGCTCGCGCCGCCTGATCGGCGCAAAGGTGCGGGCATTTCTCGAAGTGGTTGGCAGGACGTTCCCGGAGAAGACTTTCGTCACGCCGTCGACGTGAGTGAAATGGGGTGACAGTCTCGCTTCTGAATTCCGCTTACGGGACCTCAAAAGCGTCAGCCGAACGGCCGATTTGAGGGCGCAAAGCGGTCGTTTCGCACGAGCCGCATATGGCTCAAGAAAATACCATTCAGGCGTCTTCGCCTTGAAGGGATTAAAATCGGCGACCCGTTGAACGCCTTCCAGTTCGTCGGCCGCCGGGAAGGCCTCGCTCTCATGAAGTTATATTTTCCATAGAAATTTTATACCTGCAGCTTTCGTCGAGGCTTTGGGTCTTGCTTAATGTCGAGAAAGCAGGGGTGATCGGCGCGTGTGGGAAGCAACCATCACGCCCAAGGGCAAAGCGATGACCGAGTTGGTGGACTAGGCGCGAGAGCGAATTGGCAGCCGTATCTTTGCAGGCTGGCCACAGCGCGACGTCCAAGATCTGGTCAGATTGATACGCAGGTTCGCTGACGATATTCAAGACGATACGATTCAAGACGATACGCGAAACCACCCACCTGCTGATGTGTAGACGCGAACCATCGACATCATTGACGCTCCAACTTGGTTGGCGATGTGACCGCGGCGGGCTCGACCGTGCAATCACCGGCGTGCGCTTCGTCGCTGAACTTTGCGACCAGGATGTCAAGGCGCGTCTCAGCTCCCGAAGCGGGAATTCGTCCTGATTGCGTCAGGACGACGAGGCCATGCAACGCGCCCCATAGCACCTCAGCTAAAAACACCGGGTCTCGCCGATTGGGCCCAAGTGCGGCGACCAACGCCGCGAAGGCGGCGCGAAGCGCTGGAGGCGTCTCATCGCTGGCGAATTTGATATTTGTCGGCAAGACGAACATCGCCTCGTAGACGATCGGACTGGAACGGGCAAAATCGATATAGGCGGCACAGACGTTCCGCAATATGCCGCCGGCAACATGCCGGGTCTCGGCCTCTAGCCGGCCTGCAAGTTCCTCAAATCCCCGCGTGGCGACAGCGGCCATAATCTCGGCCTTGCCCTTGAAGTGGCTGTAGAGAACGGGCTGGCTGTAATTGATCAGGTCTGCCAAGCGCCGTGTGGTCACGGCGTCCCAGCCTTCGGCCTCGGCCAGTTCGCGCGCTGCGGCCAGAATGAGTTCGTAGCGTTCTGCGCGCTGGCGTTCTTTGCGTTCTGCTATCGACATGCGCAAAAGTCTAACGACGAGTTATTTTCTGTCAATGCTAGATTTCCACTTGAAATGCAGTTCTAGCATTGCTAGATTTTCTGCAGATGACAGGAGATTGCCATGCTGCAAACCGGATACGTGCTTTCAGGCCTGATCGCGGCCGCAATTATATGTCTCGGCGCTCGCTTTTGGGTGGCGCCGGCGGCCGCATCGGGCGGCTTCGGTATCGCTGAGTCCCCCTCGCTATCAAAGGGATTCATCGCGTGGCTTTCGGTGAAGGGCACGCGCGACATCGCGTCAGGACTTTTCGTCATCATTCTGATGACCAATGGAACCCCGCTCGTACTGGGCGAATTCATGTTCGCTGCGAGCCTCATCGCCTTTGGCGACATGGTCACTGTCCTCCGCTCCGGCGGAAGTCGCACCCTCGCGTTCGGCATGCACGGCCTCACCGGTCTCGCCATCGTCGCAACCGGCGCCTGCCTGCTCGCCGCCACCCGGTAACCCCCTCTCCATTCAATCAAGCCTACAAAGGACGACCCATGACGACGACAGATTCCACCGATCTCACCCGCCTCGGCCATGCATTCGCCGAGATCATGTCCAGCCACGACGTTTCACGCCTCGACGAGATCAAGGCACCCCACTATGTGAACCACAACGCCTTCGCCGAGCCGGGCCTGGAGGGTTCGAAGAAGGTCCTTGGGGCCATCATTGCCGGTGTACCCGACCTCAAGGTCACTGCCGAGGACGTTTTCGTCTCGGCTGATGGCTCCCGCGTGGTCGGCCGCTATCGCTATGAGGGCACGCACACCGGAAACCTCCTCGGCTACCCAGCCACCGGCAAGCCGTTCCTCATGCACTCGATCGACATCTGGCGGGTCGAGGACGGAAAATTCGTCGAGCATTGGGATGAACTCAACACGCTCGACGTCTTCATTCAGATCGGCGCCGTGCCTCCGCCTCGCCAGCCTTGACTCGGGCTCAGGCGATCATCTGATCCAGAAGCTCTCGTTAATCGGAGCAGTCGAGGTCCCCGCCAACGAGCCTTCCGGCGCCCAACCAACGGCAACCCATCGTTGGCACGGCACAAATATCATCAGATAAACTTGTCAGTTTTACTGATGATATGCTATACAACGGCCATGAGCCATGATCCCGACACTTTGACCTCGCCTGAAGCCGTCGTTCCAGCCCTGACCCAGGCCATTGGGCAAATCCTTCGCCGCCTGCGTGCCGAAGCAAATCCCGATGGCTTGAATCTCTCGCAAACAGCAGCGCTCGCGTTGCTGGACACTAAGGGCGGCATGACAAATGCCGATCTCGCGCGCGCGCAGGCAATGAAGCCCCAGTCGATGAGCCCCATCCTGGCGAGCCTTGAGCAAGAGGGGCTGGTCGAGCGCGGTCCTCATCCCACGGACGGTCGGCAAATCCTGTTTTCACTAACGGCGAAGGGCGCCGAGGCGAGGCGGAAGAGGAGCATTGCAAAACATGATTGGCTGCTGGCAGCCGTTGGCAAGCTCAGTCCGGACGAACGACAAATCCTGCTCTCGGCCGCCGGAATCATCCGCGATCTCACAGCCTCTTGATGGCTCCCATTCTCCGAAAAAAAGGTATAGGCCATGACCGTAACGGCTCTCGACCCAAAGACGGCGCTTATTGTCATCGATCTTCAGAAAGGCCTCGTGTCGCTGCCGGGCGGCGCGACTCCTATGGAGGAGATCGTGAGACACGCCTGCATCTTGGCGGCGGTGTTCCGCAAACATGGCCTGCCGGTCGTGCTGGTCAACGTCGCCGGCGGGCCGCCGGGCCGGACGGAGCAGCCGCGAGCGCCGCAGAACCTTCCGGATGACTGGACCGATCTCATTGTCGAATTGGATCGGCGGCAAGAGGACCATGTGGTGACGAAGCACACACCTGGCGCCTTCACCAGGACCGGTCTTGAGGTGCATCTGCGATCGCTGGAAGTCACCCAGGTCGTGATCGTCGGCATTGCCACCAGCAATGGTGTGGAGGTGACCGCACGCCAAGCCTACGAGCTGGGTTTCAACGTCACGCTCGTGACCGACGCCATGACCGATCGGCAGGCTGACGCCCACGTTTGGAGCATTACGCGCGTTTTCCCGAGGATCGGCGAGACCGGGACAACGCAGGAGATAATCGACCTTTTGACTGGTAGGGTCTGATTATGAATTGGCTTCACGACATATCCTACCTTTTCGGTGGCGCCTTCCTCTCCAACGCCATTCCGCATTTCGTCAGTGGCGTGATGGGACGGCCGTTCCAGAGCCCGTTCGCCAAACCCTCTGGCCAAGGTCTCTCGTCCTCGACCGTGAACGTGCTTTGGGGATTTGCAAACCTCGTCATCGCCTATCTTCTGATCGCTCGTGTGGGTAACTTCGATCTTCGCGCGGCGGACCAGGCCGCTGCGGCGGGGGTCGGCTTGCTGCTGATCGGCTTGTTGTCCGCACGCCTATTCGGGCGGTTCCATGGCGGTAACACGTCCATGAGCGCCTGACGGTGGATCGGGGCATGTCCGAAGACCCTCGCGACCCTCGACTTAATGTGGACGTTGCGGCCCCGGGCGTCCCGGGCAGCGATATGCTTGATCCCTCCGTCTGGAAAATCGCCGCCGTAGCTCTGTTCGGTTCGCTGCTTGCGCAGCTCGACACGACGATCGTCAACGTCTCCCTGACGAATCTTGCTGCGGATCTGCATGCCAGCTTCGCTACGGTCCAGTGGATCATAAGCGCTTACCTTCTGGCACTCACCCTGGTCCTGCCACTGAACGGATGGCTCGTCGACCGCATCGGGGCCAAGACGCTCTATCTCTGGTGCTTCGCAGGTTTTACAGTGTCGTCTGCGCTGTGCGCGGTCGCCTGGTCGGCGGACAGCCTGATCGCATTCCGTGGCCTCCAAGGGATTAGTGGCGGGTTGCTCGCCCCTATGGCGCAAATGATGATCGCGCGGGCAGCCGGCAAGCAGATGGCGCGGGTCGCTGGTTATATGGCCTTGCCGGTGCTGATGGCGCCAGTCTTTGGTCCAATCATTGCTGGCGCCATTCTTCAGTATGCGTCATGGCGTTGGCTCTTTCTCGTCAACCTGCCAGTTGGGGCGCTCGCTATCTGTCTAGCGATCCTGTTTCTGCCGGGGGGCTGGGACAAGGTGGCGCCGCGAAAACTGGATTGGCTTGGTCTCGCGCTGCTTTCGCCGGGGCTGGCACTGTTTCTCTATGGCTCGGACAAGATCGGAAAGACGACAGGCCGTATTTTTCTTGCTGCCGGTATCGTTATGATGACGTCCTTCGTCTGGACGGCCCGGCGAAAAGGCGGCAGCGCGCTTATCGATCTGCGCTTGTTCAACGGTAAGGTCTTTTCTACCGCCGCTGTAACACAGTTTTTATCGAATGGCGTCCAGCTTGCGGGACAGATGCTTGTCCCCGCCTTTTTGATCCAGGCCTGCGGTCGTACGCCCGGCGAGATGGGTTGGATGCTCGCTCCCGTCGGGCTTGGAATGCTGGTCACCTTTCCCTTGATGGGTAAGCTGACGGACAGGTTTGGCATCCGCTACGTGTCGGCCGGCGGCGCACTTCTGGCGTTTGCCGCCACGATGCCTATTCTCTACCTCGCCATTCATGGCTTTGCGATGTTGGTGCTCATGCCGGCACTCTTCTTCAGGGGCATGGGCATGAGCGCTGTGGGACTGCCCTCAATGACCGCAGCCTATACATCGGTCAGTCAGCAAGACCTGCCAACCGCGACGACCTCGCTCAACATCGTCCAGCGTCTCGGCGGCCCGACCTTGACGACACTCTGCGCCTCCTTCCTCGCCTGGAGGCTCGAACCTCATGTCGCTGGACATACGGTTTCGACGGCTTATGCCTGGGCGCTTCTGCTTCTGTGCGGCCTTCACGCACTCACCTTCCTCTCGGCGGTCCGCTTGCCACGTCGGCTCGACAACGGAGCAAGCCATCGCTGACCCCATCAACATCACGCTTGTCGCGCTTTGCGCGCCGTATCCTTCAGGATATCGATGAAGGCTCGAAGCGAGGACGGAACATGGCGATTGCGGGGATAATAGAGCGCGAGCCCTGGAATGGGCGGACACCAATCCTCGAGGGCCAGCACTAGACGGCCAGAATCCAGCATTGGGCGGGCGAAACTTTCCGGCACGTAGGCGATACCGAGACCGGCTGCGGCCGCCTCGACCATCAGATCATTATCGTCGAGCGTGAGTGCCCCTGGCACGTCGATGGCAATTTCGTCGCCATGCTTGGCGAATTCCCAGCGATAGCGTTTTCCGCTCGGTAACCGCTGGCGAATGCAGCGGTGCCTGTGGAGATCCTCAGGGATCGCCAGGGGCTCGTTGCGGTCGAGATAGGCTGGCGAAGCGACTAAGACGAAGCGGACGTCGCCACCGATGCGCACGGCAATCATGTCCCGTGGTACAGCCTCCGCAAGACGCACGCCCGCATCGAAGCCCTCCGCGACGATATCGACGAGCCGGCCCTCGGACACGAGATCGAGCTGCACAGCCGGATATTTTGCAAGGAATTGTGGCACCACCGACCGCAGGAGCATTCGCACGGCGCCTTTGTTGGCATTGATCCGCAGAACGCCGGCGGGCGCACCGCGTATCTCGGTCAATGTATCGAGTGCGGCGTCGAGGCCCCGCAGTACCGGCCCGAGATCGGCGAGTAACCGCATCCCGGCGTCGGTGGGGGAGACGCTTCGCGTCGTCCGGTTAAGGAGGCGGACACCCAGAGCCTGCTCCAACCCGAGCATACTGTGGCTTAATGCCGAGCGTGAGACACCGAGCGCATCAGCCGCCTTTCGGAAGCTGCGGTGACTGGCGATGGCCTCAAAAGCCGCAAGGTCGTTAAGACTTGGTCGTTTCATTGGTGAATTTCTGACACGAGGTTGTCCAATATTGGCGCTCTTATCGGACCAATAGGTGGCCTCTATATCATAAGCGTCAGCATTGAGGAGATTCTTATGAGCAAGACCTGGTTTATCACCGGCGCATCTTCCGGTCTCGGAAGAGAAATGGCAGAGCGCCTTCTTACCCGTGGTGATCGGATTGTGGCGACCATCCGGCGGAACGGCGTTCTCGCCGATCTCGAGCACAAGCATGGCGATGCCCTTGTCGTGGCAACGCTTGATGTAACGGATACAAACGGCATTCGAACGATCGTAGACGAGGCGTTCCGCAGAATGGGTCGGATCGACGTCATCGTGAGCAATGCCGGCTATGGCCTCTTCGGCGCGGCAGAGGAACTTAAAGACGCGCAGATAGACCACCAGATCGCGACCAATCTGACAGGTTCCATCCAGTTCATCCGCACTTGTTTGCCCTATCTACGCCGGCAGGGCGGCGGTCGCATTGTGCAGGTTTCGTCAGAGGGTGGGCAGGTGGCTTACCCCAGCTTCAGCCTTTATCACGCGACGAAATGGGGCATAGAGGGCTTTGTCGAGGCCGTCGCCCAGGAGGTTGCGCCCTTCGGGATCGACTTTATGATCGCCGAGCCCGGTCCGACTGCAACCAATTTCGGTGCCAACGTGGTTTCCCCCGCACCAATGGAGATCTACGAAGAAACCCCCGCCGGGGCGATACGGCGCGCGATCAGCGGCGGAAGCTTCGCGATAAGGGGGCAAGCTGGGCGCACAGCCGAGGCGATGATCGCCGCCGCCGACCTCAAGGAAGCGCCCTTCCGCCTTCCCCTGGGCAGGACGGCGTTCGAACACGTTACGGGAGACCTGTCGAAACGCCTCGTAGCAGTTGAAGCACTCCGTGAGTTGGCCCTCTCGGCTGATTAGTCTTCGTGCGGCAACGGCCGTGACCGCCTTGTTTGTTTCTTCAGCTGACCTGTGTCTGCCCACCTCTCATGCCGCCGGAGGCCAAAACCGTTCCAGTTAGTGCCTTTCAGTGTTTCACGGAAACACTGAAAGGCACTAAATCATTTTTATCTGGCCATCCGTTCAGCTCGAGCATAACGTGTGCGGAGGGAGGCAGCCGTTTCAAACGGCATCAGGCCGCGAGATCATCCAGCTCTGCCAGGGCCTCCGTGGGAAGCTTGATTTTCGCCGCTTCCAGGTTCTCCCTGAGATGGGCACGAGACGAGGTTCCGGGGATCAAGAGAACGTTCGGTGATCGCTGGAGAAGCCAGGCAAGCGCAACCTGCATCGGCGTGGCGTCGAGCTTGGCCGCAACGTTTGATAAAGCCGAAGACTGCAATGGAGAAAAACCGCCGAGAGGAAAGAACGGTACATACGCGACGCCCCGAAACGCCAGCGTGTCTATCAATGCATCGTCTTGGCGATGAGCGAGATTATATTGGTTCTGCACGCACGCGATTTCGGTGATCTTTCCGGCATCTTCGATCTGCTTTGCAGTGACATTGGAAAGCCCGATATGACGGATCAGGCCTTGCTGTTTCAAGTCTGCCAAGACCTGAAGCGGTTCGTCCAGTGAGCCTTCTGCGGGACCGTGTACATTGAACATCGCGCGAAGGTTCACGACGTCGAGCACATCCAGGCCGAGATTGCGCAGATTGTCATGGACAGCCTGTTTTAGTTGCTCTCGTGAAAATGCGGGATTCCAAGACGCGTCAGCTCCCCTGACCGCTCCGACTTTCGTGACGATCACAAGGTCGCTGCTATAGGGGTGCAAGGCTTCACGTATAATCTCGTTTGTGACATGCGGCCCGTAGAAGTCGCTGGTGTCGATGTGATTGACACCACTACTCACAGCCTCCCGCAGAACGGCTATGGCCTCAGGGCGATCGCGCGGAGGCCCGAATACGCCCTGACCCGCAAGCTGCATGGCGCCATAGCCCAGGCGACTTACCGTTCGATTGCCAAGCTTGAAGGTTCCTGAATTTTCGATAGTGCTCATAGTTCATCTCCTTGTGTCCCTCAAAAATAGAAGGATGGTATATGCGCCACAAGAAGCTATAATCCGGACAGGCTGTCCGCCATGGTGGACAATAGGTTTGAGCCTTTGGAGAGGATTTTGTCGGACATAACGGATGTGAATTCGTTTTTATGGGTTGCTCGCGCAAGAGGTTTTCGGCAGGCCGCACGCGAAAGCGGCATCAGCTCCTCGGCCTTAAGCGATGCGGTGAAACGTCTGGAAGACGATCTTGGCGTAAGATTGCTCAATCGCACAACCCGGAGCGTGCTTCCTACGGACGCTGGACGTCTTTTGCTGAAACGCCTCGGACCCGCATTTGCAGAGGTGGCATCGGCACTCGGCGAGGTGAAAAGCAGCCGTGGCCTCACTGCGGGGGAACTCAGGCTAAACGTTCCGGTGAGCGCGGCAAGGCTGGTTCTGCCTGCGATCGTGCCGCCATTCCTGAAGGCCTATCCGGACATAAGGCTGGAAATCGTGACCGACGAGAATTTCGTCGACATCATTGAAAGTGGCTGCGATGCGGGTATCCGTTATGACGAACGCCTAGAGCAAGATATGGTGGCTCTGCCGATCGGCCCACGCCAGCAAAGCTACGCTTTGGCCGCCTCGTCACATTACCTTGCAAGAAAGGGCAGGCCAGAACATCCACGCGACCTGCTCGCGCATGATTGCATTCTCGGGCGGTTTTCCGGTCGCGCCATTTCTCCCTGGGAATTTGAGCGCGATGGCGAGGAGATCGCAATCAATCCTAAAGGTAACCTCATCGTGCAATTCGGCGGGGGTGTCGATCTTGGTATCGACGCGGCCATCGCCGGCTCGGGTATGGTGTATGTCTTTGAGGACTGGCTAAAGCCGCATTTCGATCGAAAGGATCTTGTGCCGGTGATGGAAGAATGGTGGCTGCGATTCCCGGGACCATTTCTCTATTACCCAGGCCGGCGCCTGGTGCCCGCACCTCTGCGCGCCTTTATCGATTTCGTCAGGCAACTGCAAAAAGTCTAGCAAGGCCACGAATTCATGAAAGGGGCGGCCCCGGCTTTGAGCATCAACGGTGTTCCGGACACCAACAGCCATCATTCGTGACATTGGGAGCCGAGTTCTCGCTCTTGAAGGGATACGAACCAGCAACCCGATCGGTACTGGTGGACCACCAAACTGCTAACGCTTTGCGGAAAAACACAAATTGCTAATCCGCGCAGGTGCCGAGGATCGGTAGCATCAGCTTGATATGGGCATCAACCCGTTCCAACACTCTATCGGGTAGAACAGCTCGTTCAGGCAGAGACCACCAAGACTGGTTGACGCGCTCCACCGTCTCCTTAACAGCCTTCAGCACAGCAGCTTCCGGCAGTCGCGCACGATGAGCGAAGACTTTCCATCGCTGGTCGTTCATTGCCTTGAACGACCTTTCACCGGCCAGCGACAGTGCCATGGCGTCCGACGGAATGTAAGGGACAGTCGAGAGCACATCATAGACTGGGGCGAGTGCAGGCACGTTGCCCTTCCCATGATAAATCAGCGACCAATTCTTGAGGTGCATGTCGCCATTGCCTGTCAGCACAGCCAAAGCCAGTCGTCGAACGAACTCAAGGGCTGCCGCTGAAGAAACGGCGACCCCAAGAGCCGCAGCGATATCATGATAAGCGGCCCCCTCATATTTTCGAGACGGATAGACGCCGAATACCTGAGCGAAGTCTTCGATATGGACGCGCTCACCACCGGCAACCCGATCGAAACGTTTGACGAGAAGCACCTTGCCATCGGACAGCGTCTCAAACTCCTCCGGGATACCCTCGAACTGCGATTGTTCCACGAGTTCGCGTTCCGGCACGTCCATACCAATCGCTTCGGCCAATGCGAGATTTGCAAATTCGTTTTCCGAGACGCCGGGAAATGATGTGGATGGAAACTTGGCGATATATGAACCCTGCTCGTCGCCTAAAGGGATCGTCAGCCCGCCGCCCTTGCCTGGGTTTTTGATGACGGAGAGTTTCATTTGCACGCCGGCGAGCGAAAACCGGGCCTTCGGTCTGGGGGGTGTCAAACCCTCATTACAAACAACGCTGCCTTCGCTCGGCACAATTCGGACAGCCCCCGGCAGATCCGATCCGAGTGCGGCAAGCAAATCGAAATCATTTCCTGCTCGCACGCTGCCTGAATGGTGCCTCTCCATCGCCTCGCGCAGTTTATCCTCTGGAAGAAGGTTCGCAAAGAACGGTGGCAAAGCCCTTGCGACTGGCTTCGGGTCCTTCCGCAACCCTCCATGTGCCGCGCGAAATGACAGACTGAGCACTGGGAAACCACCCGTCTGACGATAGCTCTCCTCAAAGCTGAACGCGTTGAAGTCTCCCGGCGTCCTCACGATCTGGCCTACCTTCAGGTCATTTAGCAGCACGTCAAGTGAGGTTACAGATCTTGGATCAAGAGGCGCATCAGACATTGCCATCACCATCAGGGCTGACGACGAAAGCAGGAAGGTCATCTTCAGTGTCACCTGGCTGCAGTAAAGCTTCAACCGCCGGGACCATAGCCTGCGGGATGAGCATCAGCTCCAGACCAAGCGCACGACCAATGTTGATCAGTGTGGTCGCACGGGCAGCGCTCGCTCCAGCCTCAATCTCGCGGTAGCGCGGACGCGATAGACCCGCCATATCCGCAACCTGCTCCTGGGTGAGGCCCAAAGTCTTGCGCGATGTCTTGAACAGCCGCCCTATGTCATGAAGAGCCTCCGAATCCGACTTCATGTGATACCTTAACGCTTCATATTTTCTATTATGATATGTTTACGTATCTCATGATCTCTGTGCATGTCAAGCTAAATGACTGCAATAGGGATCATGTGAGACTAAACGATCTCTTTACAGATCACTTTTGCCTCGTTTACTGATAGGCACCGAAACTGGAAGCACACCCGCGATACACGCTTCTTTAAATGTCCGCTCCGACCCGCCCGCGCTCGGCACTGGTGCCCAGAGAACGGAAGCGGCAAAAAGCACTGGCTGTGGCGGGCCGTTGATCAGGATGGCTTTGTTCTCTATGTGCTGGTGCAGAGCCGCCGTAATACCAAGGCAGCCAAACGTCTTATGCGAAAGCTTCTCAAAGGACAGGGTCAAGCACCCCGTGTGATGATCACCGACATAGTAGAGCGGCACATAAGCCTGCGCCGTCGCTGATCCGCGGTGCTTCGCCCAACCTTGGCGTAACGGCGGATCGCATCATAGCTGCCGTCATATCCGAGTGCGCGCAGCTCTTCGTAAATCCGGATCAGCGTCAGCCGTTCGCGCGATGACCTACCTTCGTTCGTCGCAAGAAGCCGCTCGATCTCCGCCTTCCAGACTCCCGTCTTCGGCAAAGGCTGCCGCTCGCGCTCGTAGGAGAAGTCGGTCTCGTCGCTGCGCAATATCTTGCGGACCGTATTGCGGGAAACATGCAGTTCACGGGCGATCTTCTTCATCGACCAGCCTTGAACATGAAAGGCCCGCCGGACGCGCGCAATCGTATCCACTCGCTTCAACTCCCTCTCCATCCGCCGTCAAAAAACGGATGGTCAGATAAATCCGAAGGGGGTCAAAATTCGACGCCGATCACCCCGCTAATGGGGTCAATTTTGCACGCCGAAACACAATTCCGCACTTGCACATGGAGAGATTGAATGTCTCCGTGCCAGTCGTGGGGCGGCAACACGCGTCCCCTCGGGACACTGCACAAGGCGCACGCAGCATCAATCCCGCCAGGAGCGATCGTCCGCATCTAGCGCGGATTTCAGATAGTCGAAATGCTTTGCGGCCATGCCGCGATACGGTATCCAGCCCTCCGCGGTATTGCGGGCGACCGCATCGGAAAGCACAGCAAGCGGCTGCCCCGTGGACAGGGCAAGAATCTGCGTCTTGGCGGCCTTTTCGAAGAAGTAGAGGTCTTCAAAGGCATCCGCCACAGTATTGCCGGCGATGGAGACACCGTGATTTCCCATCACCAGCGCCGTCATGCCCCGCATTGCTTCCGCAAGATGCTGGACTTCGTCGTCATTGTCCGAAATGCCCCCGAAATCGAGGCTGTAGCCGGTCTTGCCATAAAAGCGCGCGGTATTGTTGTCCAGCGGCAGCAAGGTGGGGTCTTTGAGGCAGGCAAGCGCAGTGGCATAGGGCGAATGGCAGTGCAGGATCACCCGCGCCTGCGGCAGCGCCCTGTGCAGGCCACCATGCACCGCCCAGGCAGAGGGATCCGGCGCGTTGGCGGACCACATCACGCTTTCGTCTTCCGCGTCGAGCAGCAATAGATCGCTCGCCCGGACAGTTGCGAAGTGCTGCCAGCGCGGGTTGAGCAGGAAGCTACGTCCATCAGCGGACACGGCCGCGCTGAAGTGGTTGCCGACCGACTCACTCCAACCGAACTTGTGGCAAAGCCGGAAGGCGGCAGCCAGATCCTGACGCAAGGCCAGAAGCTCGCCTTCGTCGAGGCCGTCTCGAATGTGGTCAAACCGGCTCATGGCTTGAACCGTCCTTCGCTAACGAGCGCCCTGTATGTGGAGCGCATTTCGGCCCGGTCGGCATAGCAGCCGCGCAGATAGCGGTCGCCGCTGGTTGCGGAATAGGCAAGACGACCGTGCACGATGCGATGGTTGTCGAACACCATGCATTCTCCGGCCTTCATCAGGAAACGCATCATGAACCTATCGGCCTGCAACATTTTTCCGAAACGGCAGAATGCCGGATAGTAATCGTCCAGCATCTGCTGCGGCAGGTCGATGTAGTCGAGCATGTGCTGGCTGATGGTCAATCCCGCCACTTCGCCATGCAGGTCGAGCTCGATCACACGTTGGCGTGAGCGCATGTCATAGCTGTCGTGCTCGCAATAGAACGGGATGTCAGTCTCGGAAAGGAGACGAAACCCTTCCGGGTCGATGGCGCGGAACGCATTGGCGACCGCAACGCCATCTGAATAGATACTGAGCCCTCCCTCGACGGAGTTGGCGCGGCAGTGGAGGAACTGGATGCCGGGCGCATAATCCTCGGCGGGCGTATCGGTATGCAATTCGAGTGCGGCGGCGGTATAGGCGGTGTTGGTCGGGTTGATATGGGTCTTTACATCGAAGTAGTCGCCGAAGAATGTCGGACGGACCTGACCCATGAGGTTAACGAGTTCGGTCAGGCCTGCATTCGTATTAGGCATGTCGGTCACGATCGTGAGGCCCTCGACGATCATTGCCTCGATCCACCGGGCGACTGCCGTCTTGTCGGCCCTCAGTTCCGGATGGGAGAAGCGCGCAATTGCGGAATAGTGATCGCTGTACCACGCCTTTCGCGGCAGGTCGGCGGGATCGTGGCGGATCCCCCCATCCGAATAGATCGCAAGGACAGAAAGCGGCATATGGGTGACATGGTCTTCGTCTGCCCAGTCGATAACCAAGACATCGCCTTCGATCGCGGCCCGCGCGGCGCGCGGTGCCGTCTCAAGGTGGAAAATGTCGAAGCTGCGCTCGCGCGTGACGCTCGAAAACGAACTTGGGCAATTGTCGCGCAGCCAATAGTAGTTGAAATAGTTCCTGGTCCCGTCAGGCAGGACGATGTAGAGCCCCTTTTCCTTCAGTTCGATGGGACCGAACGAGCCCGATGGCATAATATTCATGGCAAAATCCTGAAAACTGGGGTTGGGGAATTTTGTTTCAGCGTCATTGTCTCCGCACTTTCCAAAAAGAAAAGAACGATTATCATGATAGTAAATTAAGCCCTGGGTTAAGTCATGAACCGCTTGCCACCTTTGCGTCTTCTCACCACATTCAGCGAAGTGGCACGCCTCGGATCAATGCGCGAGGCGGCAAACCGGCTGAACGTGTCTCAACCGGCCGTCACGCAGGCGCTGCGCGACCTTGAGGATCACATCGGTGTCGAGCTCCTTGACCGCAGCAAGCGACCGGCACGGCTGACCGAAGACGGGCAGCAACTGGCGATCGCGACCCGCGATGGCCTAGGACAGATTTCCGCAGCCATAGAGGTGATGCGGGCGCGCGGCCTGTCCCGCGAGAAGCAGGTCACGGTCGCATGCACGCTCGGCATGGCAACCTACTGGCTTATGCCGAGATTGCCGGATTTTTACGCACGGTGCAGCGACATCACAGTCAATGTTCAGGCGCCACCGAGTGATCTGCCTGCACTCATTCCCGGCATCGACATCGTCCTGCGCTATGGAAATGGCTCTTGGGACGGAACAGGCAGCGTCACCAAGCTGTTCGAGGAAAGGGTCTTTCCTGTCGGAAAGCCCGAACTCGTGCAGCGCCTTCTCTCCAAGAACGAAACCCTGGAGACGGCGCCGCTGATCAATGTCGCGAGCCCCGAGAACTTCCACTGGGCAGGATGGCAAAAATATCTTGAACGGCGGACGATCCGGCGTGCCAACACCAAAGGCCCCACGTTCAACAATTACGTTCAGGCGACCCAGGCCGCACTTGATGGCCAAGGCCTGATGCTTGGCTGGCGATCTATCACGGGCAAGCTGGTAAGGGACGGAAGCTTGATGGAATGGCCGCACGGCGAGCTCGATCTCGACACCGCCTATTACGTTATCGAATCCGAAACGCGCTCGGCGGCGGCCGTCGTCTTCACGGAATGGCTTTGCTCGCTGCGAAACTGACGTGAAGGGCATCGCTGGCAGCCCACCAAGCCAGCCTTCATCTCCATTCGCCAGAAAAAGACGGATAGTCCTAAAAAACAGGTGAGGGGTCAAAATTGGGATCTGACCCTTATGGGGTGCGGATAAAAAGTTGGACTGTTTCATAAGATCAGGCCGAGGCTTTTACGATACTCGACCGGGCTGAGTGATCCCAGCGATATTTTGATGCGCCTCTCATTGTACCATCGGATGTAGGCGTCCACCTCGGCGACGAACTGCTCGATCGTGATGGCCTTCCAGTATCGTGGATAGAAGACCTTTGTTTTCAGGCGGCCGAAGACCGGCGGCGACTATCGCCCGCAGGCTAATGGTGCCGGTCAGCAACGACACCTTGTTGCGTGTCGTCCGACGGCGTGGCACCCCGCGTTGCGTTCCGCCGACGGTGATCGGAATCGACGACTGGGCGTGGCGGCGCAACCAGCGCTACGGGACGATTATCTGCGATCTCGAACGGCGCAAAATCATTGCGCTTCGACGTTGGTCGGCACTGTGCGACAGGCGGCGGTTGCTCAGGAACGCCGAGCCCTCTTCGCATTTGAGCAAGGCTGCGTCCTCAGCGTTCAGCATTTCGATATCGACCCATTCTTTGCCGTTGGCAGCGACCAATTCTTGCGCACGCCCACTGGCTCACTTTCTGCGCGAAAATCAACAGGCGGGCCTCTCTCCACGCGATTGGGAGCGGCAATTTCTTCGTTCATGGTCAACATGCCGTTAACCCCCAAAATTTGCGACACGCCCGGAGGCATCCCATCGCCTACCCGACGTTAAGTTTACAGTACCCAATGGCGGTATGCAGGAGTAGGTTACAGCCGGCAATGGTGGCTGAAGGCTCGACATGCTCATCCTCGCAGTGGCTCCTCCCTTTGCGGCAGGGGACGAAGATCATGCCAGCTGGCGCGACGCCAGCGACGAAAAGCGCATCGTGAAATGCGCCTGACACGAGGCGGCGCGCAGGCAGGCCGAGCTTCCGGGCAGCCTCTTCTGTGACCTCGATCATCTTGTCTGGGAAAGCGACCGGCGCCATGTCGAGAACCTTCTCGATAACAACCTGGCATCCGGTGGAACGCGTTTCGGCAAGACAGATATCACGAACACGCGCTTCCAGGTCATTGAGACGTTCATTGTTTCTATGCCGAAGGTCGACATAAAAATCCACTGCTGCAGGAATCGTGTTGATTGATCCGGGCGAGACGGACAGGCGGCCGATCGTCAGCCGCGCGTTTTGATCTTTCGGCATGATCTCATCGTAAAAACGCTTCATGACAGACGTCGAGGCGGCCAGTGCGTCCTTGCGAAACGCAAGGCCAGTTGTTCCGGCATGGGCGGCCTCTCCGGAAACGCTGATCTTGAGCCATCGCGTGCCCTGTATGCCCGTCACGATTCCGACTGGGATCTCTTCCTCCTCAAGAACGGGGCCCTGCTCGATATGGAGTTCGAGATAGCCTGCGATTGGGGCTCCAAGTGGTCTCAACGGTGCTTCGGGCAAAGCGGCGACGGTTGCCGTAAGCTCTTGATCGAGGCCTACGCCGTCTTGATCCTTGGCTTCCTTCCATTCGGGGGGGATTGCTCCACTGCTGAAAGCACGCGAGCCCATGGCTCCAGGTGCGAAACGCGAGCCCTCTTCGTTTGTCCAGACCACGACCTCCACAGGCGTATGCGTTTCGACACTCCGGTCCTCAAGCGTTTCTAGCACTTCGAACGCTGCCAGTACCCCGAGCGCACCATCGAAACGGCCACCCATTGGCTGGCTGTCGAGATGGCTGCCTATGACGAAGGGGGGTACGTTCGCCGCCCCTTCGCGGCGGATGTAGAGGTTTGCCATCTGATCCTGTTCGACCCGGAAACCGCGCGCGAATGCAAGCTCGCTGAGCAATCGCCGTGCCTGCTGGTCCAGAGCCGAAAGTGCCGGTCTGTTGACACCGCCTCCCGGCGTCGCGCCTATGGCAGCAAACTGGTCCAGCCGCTTCAGAAGGCGGTCGCCATCGATATGCAGTGTTGTGCTCATAGCGTGGCTTTCAGCGCTGGCCGACAGACCAGAGCAGCATCTGTTCGAAGAGTGTCTTGTAACCGTCCCAGGCTATGAACCGGGGCGGCAACCAGTGCGGTCCCACATCCGAAGTCCAGGCGAGCGTGCGGCCCTTGCCATAAGTGCCCGTGATGAGAAGCGGCAGGCTGCCATAATCCGTCGAGACAGTTGCCAGAACCTCTGCGCCATCCTTGACCTTCACTTCGTTGAAGCCGAGCAGGTAAGGCCAATCCTTGCCAAGGCCCTTCAGGATCGGGTGATCGGTCGCACCAGTGACGACAGGGTCAAACCCTTCCGGAACTTCGACGCGGTCATCAACCGGAAGGCAGGTGACGGGGAGAACCTCCTCGACCGGCGTTCCCTTGAAACGCGCTCCGCCATTGATGCCCTGGAAGGAATAATAGCCGCCGAACATCAGCAGCGCGCCGCCATTTTCGACATAGGTCTTCAGGGCCTTCAAGCGGTTCGGCGTCCGCTTGGAGTGGATCCAGGTGTCGGGATGCAGGAGCAGGGTGTTTGCGCCGATGTCGGACAGGACGATGGCGTCATAGGAGGCCAGGGCTTCCGGCGTCTGCGGAAATTCCTTCTGAGCCAGATGGGCGGGCATGAATTCGACGTCGAAGGCGCTGTCCTTCAGCGCGGCCAGCAACTCATCGGCACCGGTATGATAGGTGACAGTTGGAAACTGGTCGAACCCCTTGATGTGGGTCGCTGTGGAAACCCAGGATTCGCCGGCCAGCAAGACCTTGTACTTCTTCATGTTCTGACCCTTTGTGTTTTACGGTTTGCGCGCGGCTTGAGTGCTGAAGACCGATTGTGGATTGTTGACCAGAATCTGGTCGATTGCGGCCTGCTCGACGCCATGCCGGTGCAGCCGCGCCAGAAAGTGCTTGAGGATGTAACCGTAACCAAACCCGCCATAACGGGTGAGCATGATCTTCAGGAAGACGTCCTGGGACAGCAGCAGCCGATCGGTGTGGCCGAGTTCAATCAGCCGTGTGAGAGCTTTGGCATTCTGTTCGTCCGAAGGCGACTGGGCATCCTGATCAGCATAATAGTAATCCATGCCGATCATGTCGTATTCTAGGAATGCGCCGCGCCGTGCGAGGCTGATTTGATAATCGAGGTCTTCGTGGCTCGGATTCATATGGCAAAGCACGGTGTGGGAAAGATCCGCGCCTTCTTCTTCCACCACGTCGAGAACTTTGTGGGCCAGCCTTTCCCATCCGGGAAGATGGATGGTCAGCGGCACACCGGTCAGGCGCGAGGCGCGTGCAGACGCCCGCAGCGATTTCATTTCCTCCTCTGTGAAGTCCTTGCTGATCCCGACTTCGCCGATAATGCCTGCCATAATTGGCGGCTGTTCAGCACCGCCGCCGACATCATCGACGAGAAACCGGGTCACTTCGTCCACATCCATGGCCTTCAGCCATTCGGGGTGCGTGTGCTCCAGATAGAAGCCGCTGCCCATGACGATCTTCAGATCGGACATGCGGGCGAGCCGGGCGAGCTTGTCCGGCGCGCGTCCGATACCGATATTGGTGGCATCGATCACGGTTGCACCACCGAGCGCCTGGAATTTTCCGAGCTCCGACAGGGCCAGATCGCTATCATCAAGCGAGACGTTGTCGCGGTTCATATACGGGTTCATCCGCAATTCGCCGATGATCTCGATATTGACGTCCTGCTCGCCAATCACCTTTTCGTCGGGATGGCACGGGCATTTCCACGACTTGGAACCATCGAGAAATATGTGCTCGTGCATCAGCGTGACGCCCATCTCGCCAACCGGAACCGGTCCCAGCACCGTCATCACATTGCCGGTCGTCACGCCGATCGGATGCCTTGGGCGCGGCTTGTCTTCGAAGAGTGCATTCATTGTCATTCGCCGCGCCCAGAGGTCTTGAAGATGCGGAAGTTGAGCCAGATGGCAATCAGGATGATTGCGCCGGTAACGATTGGAGTGAGGAAGGGTGACATATGGGCGAGGATCAGCCCGTTGGCGATGACGGCGACGGTCAGCGCGCCGAGAATGGTACCAATCACCGAGCCACGCCCACCAAAGAGGCTGGTTCCACCAACAACAACGGCGGCGATCACATCCAGCTCAAAACCTTGACCCGCATTGGAAGACCCAGACCCGAGGCGAGCAGCCAGAATGACGCCGGCAAAGGCTGCGGCAGCGGAAGACAGGACATAAACCATCAGGATCATCGCTTTGGTGTTCACGCCAGCGCGACGGACGGCTTCTGTATTGGCACCGATGCCGGTGACATATTGCCCGAAGCGGGTTCCGGTGAAGACGATATGTGCGGCGACGAGCACGACCACAGCAAGAAGAGCGGGAACGGGAAAGCCGTGGATCCAGCCTCGGCCGATCTCCGTGAACGGGCTATCGGTATCGATCGGGATTGAATAGCCACCCGTGATGAAGAGAGCGACGCCACGGATAATGGACAGACCTGCCAGAGTGACAATGAACGCCGGTATCTTTTCATAAGCAATAAAGAAGCCCTGAATTGCGCCCAACAAGCCACCAATGATCAGCATGAAAAGCACAACAAGCGGCCATGGAAGCCCGGCCTTAAGGGCCACTGCGGAAAGTGTTGCTGTCAACGCAACCACGGAGCCGACGGACAGATCAATGCCGCCTGTTGTGATTACAAAAGTCATGACCGCCGCCACGATCAGCAGCGGCGCAGACTGCCGGATAACGTTCAGCAGGTTGGCATCCGTTAAGAACACGTCGGTTGAGACCGAGAAAATGAAGCAGACGACAACGAAGAAGACCGCAATGGAGAAAACACCACCTTTATCCAGCAGGCGCTGGGATAGTGTCGCCTTGCGGATGCGGGAATCTGCGGCCGAGTTATGGGTTTGTGCGGCGCTCATTGGGCGGCTCCCTCGACATTCATGCTGTTGCGCGCCGAAGCCGCCCGAAACTCCCGGCCAACGATCAGGTTGACGATCTCTTCGATCGATGTTTCGTTGATATTCCGCTCAGCAACGTTGCGGCCTTCATACATGACCTGAATCCGGTCGCAGACAAGAAAAAGGTCCTGCAGGCGGTGTGTAATCAAGATGACGCTAACGCCTTGGGCGCTGACGGTTCGGATCAACTCAAGCACGGCCTCCACCTCGGCCACGGCCAGTGCCGCTGTCGGCTCATCCATGATGAGAACCTTGGGCGAGAAGGACGCCGCGCGACCAATGGCAATCGACTGACGTTGACCACCGGAGAGGTTCTCAACCTTCATGCGTGTATCGGCAATCACGATACCAAGGCGGTTCAGCATTTCACGGGCGTCGGCGTGCATGCGTCTCTTGTTCAGAAACGGCAGGCCGGTGATCCGCCGTATTGGCTCGCGACCTAAAAACAGATTGCCAGCGACATCAATCGTGTTGCAAAGCGCAAGATCCTGATACACCATTTCCACATGTGCAGCGCGCGAATCTGCCGGTGAAAGAAACGATACCTCCCGTCCGTCGATCTCAATCGTGCCACTGTCGGGTATAACAGCACCCGAAAGAACCTTGCTCAATGTCGATTTGCCTGCACCGTTATCGCCAACCAGCCCCAGCACTTCGCCCGGCTTCAGCTTAAGAGTCACATCGTTGAGTGTTTGAAGCGTGCCATAGCGCTTGGATATTCCGCGCATCTCCACGCGGTAGGGTATACCGTTGGTCATTGTCAATCTCGCTAAGAAATCTGGTCCGATCAGATCGCCAAACAACGATTATGGCCAATGAGCATCGGCCATAATTGTACGCATCGGGAGGCTTATTTGAACATCGCGCGGAATTTGTTGACGTTGTCCTTGGTCACAAGCGTCACCGGCACGTTGATTACGGGATCGATCTTTTCGCCCTTTTTGAGCTTCATGAGGGCATCGACGGCTGCCTTGCCTTCGCCAGCAGGGTCCTGCTGGACAACACCGACAACCCAACCCTCATCAATGCCTTTAATGGCCTGCTCGCTGAGATCCCAGCCGAACACCTTGACATCTTCCTTGCGGCCCTGGCTTTCAACCGCAGAGACCACACCGATCAGAGCTGGCTCGCCAGTGGCATAGATCGTCGACATGGTTGGATTGGCTGTCATGAGGTTTTCGGCAGCGCTGAGAGCGACATCCTGCACGTTCTTACCATCAACGGTATCAAGAAATTTCACCTTCTCGCCGCTTTTCGTCACAGCCTTCTTAAACCCATCAAGACGTTGGTTCTGGATGAAGGAGTTCAGCGCGCCAACAACGCCGACAGTTGCCTTGCCCTTCATCTGGTTTTTAACGTAATCAGCATAAAACTTGCCAATCTCTTCGCCTGCCTTGGTGTTGTCGACGCCTATAAAGGCGGCATTGTCGCCGCCGGGTATCTGTGCATCAATGGCAATCACCGGGATACCAGCCTTCTTGGCTTCGGTGATGGCGGGCTTCACGCCGTTGACGTCGATGGCCACCAGGATGATCCCGTCAACCTTCTGAGTGATGTAGTTTTCAATGGCGTCATTCTGCGCCGAGGGCACGTTGTTCGCATTGAAGATGACCAGCTTCGCGCCGGCCGCCTTGGCAGCCTTCTCCGCACCATCGTTAATCTGATTGAAGAAGAGTGCCTGCTGATTGATGTTCACGAGCGCGAACGTTTCCGCATGTGCTGCGGTTGCTGCAAGCGAGACTGCAACGGCCATGGTGACGACACAGCCGGAAAGAAGCCTGGAAATGCGCATTTGGGTTCCCCTTTTTTTATGGCCCAGTTTGCTCAGCCCGAGGGCCGACGACGGAGGCTATAATTCAAGGGCATTTCATTTTTGTCAAGTTACTTGAATGAGAATAATTTCACTTTCATTTTTTGTTCAATAATTTGATTTTTATCTCATATTAGAATGTCGGAGGGGTGTTTACCCAGAATATGCTGGCCCGCTCTTCACCGACGTTTTGGTAATGATGGGGCAGTTCAGAATTGAAAACGAAGCTGTCGCCAGCCGAGAGATTGAAAACTTTTCCGTCAATGATGAGTTCAATGCGACCAACGAGAACATAGCCCACTTCCTCACCGACATGCTGGATCGGTCCGGCACTTTTGCCGCCCTTTTCGATGTGGTGGATGTTGCATTGAAGGAGATGCCCTGGAGAGTAGGGCACGACCCTTTCGAGCGATATGCCCTCACCGCGCCGCAGTGGATCCAGCGCGATCAAAGGTCGCTTGCCCTCGCGGAAGATCATCTGCTCGTCGCCATCTGCCTCCTCGAACATCCAGCCGATATTCGTTCCAAGTGCACCGACCAGACGGTGCAGCATCGGCAGGGAAGGCGTGGCTTTGCCATTCTCAATCTTGGAAAGCAGGCTTTCCGAGCAATTGGCAGCCTCGGCAAGCGCCTTGAGTGTCATGCCCCGCGTCTGGCGCGCGAGCTTCAGCCGCATTCCCAGGCGGGGAGGATTGATCGAAAGCGTGTCTTCCATATCGACGTGGGTAGGTTTGACAAAAGACATTAAATTTCCTTGGCTGCAAATAGGGATGCAATTGCACCCGTGATGCTCTGGCAAAGCATAGTCAGCTTGAACCATAATTTTCAAGTGCCTTGAAGGCGGTTCAATAGAAACGGAATGGGGAGCGCTGCTGTTCTGACGATACGCAGAGTTTCAGAGCTCGGGTCGCGGCAGAACCAGTACTGAGCGGAGTTCTTCTCGCGTAGGGAGAGCCCTGAACGTTCCTTCCCGCGCCACCGCGATGGAGGCTGCTCGTACTCCGTGGCCTATGGCGATGTCATCGATCATGCCATTGCGGTTTAACGCCGAACTCAGTGATGCCGCGAGAAAGACATCGCCAGCGCCAGTCGTGTCCTGGACCGGCACCTTTATGGCCGGAATGAAAAAGGATGTGGCCGGCCTATGCAGTTCAGCACCCTTTTCGCCCAACGATCTGACGACAGCCTTCATTCCTTTCGACCAGCAGAAGTCTGGATCAAAGCGCTGGCCATCGTCACTCAGTAGCTTCGCTTCACTCTCATTCACAAAAACCGTGTCGATGAAGGACCAAAGCGACGCAAAATACTCCCGATAGGGCGAGGGATTTGCCACCGCGGTCATGCCGATCGATTTTGCCCGTTCCAGACAGGCCCTTGCGGCCTCCGAAGAAAGGTTGCCCTGAATGATCAAGACGTCTGCGGGCGTCGCGGACGAAAGCGCGGAGAAAACAGCCTGTGCGTCGAGACAATTTGCCGATGCGGTGGTGGTGATATTGGCATTATCGCCGAGCCGGTCTCTGAGGATGATTGAGCTGTCGGTCGGGTATGCAGTGGAGAGGAAGACACATTGCAGCGGTTCATCCGCCAGCCCGTCGCGGATGATGTCCGCGCGGGCGTCGTTTCCGATCGCCGCGACCAGTGTTGTCGGGACGCCGCATCGCGCGATCACAACAGCCTGGTTCAAGCCCTTCCCGCCAAGGTCCTGCCCAATGACCTGACCGTGGATCGACGACCCTGCGACAGGAAAATCTTCAACCACGATCGTCTCATCGACAGCGGCGTTCCCGACTACGAAAACATGTCTGCTGGGCACTTCCTTCAGCCTCTCGAAACTTGTGCATCACGAAAACGGATCATTGGACGCCATCAATGGTTGGACGGCGGCGCAACCGCCACCTCCGCATCGCCATGCTCGTTTCAGAGATAAGCATTTGCTGCCTGTACGAAGGTTCGCGTGCGCTCCCGGTCGACGGGGTTCCACCACACGCCGTCCTGCTTTAGTGACGAGGCCACGATCACGCCATTCGTCCGCTCCAGAATTGCGCCGATATTGGAGGCGTTGACGCCGGAACCGATCAGAAGCGGCAGATGCGTCGCTCCGCCGATCTCGGCAATTTCATCGAGGCTAGCGCTGTCGCCCGTCCGCTGCCCTGTCGCGATGACACAATCGGCGTCGAAAAAGGCGAGATCGCGCGTCAGCTCGACAATCGAACGATCGGCGACGATGGCATGACTACCATGTTTCACATGACTGTCGGCAAAGATCTTGACGCGCTCGGCGCGGAGCAGAGACCTGTAGCGCATGGCCTCGGCGGCCCGTCCCTCCATGAATCCTTCGTTCGCCACATAGGCATTCGCCCATTGGTTCACACGAATGAAGCTGGCTCCCGATGCCGCAGCAATGGCCAGTGCTGGTATTGGTGCGTTCGCCAGGACGTTGATCCCGATCGGTACACCAGTCGCTCTGGCGATTCGATCCGCAACCACGGACATGAATGCCGCGGTTTCCGGACCAATGTCCTCAGGTTTTGAAAACGGAACATCGCCGTGGTTCTCGACGATCAGCCCATGAAAACCTTCAGAGATCAGGATCTCTGCATCACGCATGCACGCATCGTAAATTGCGTCATTGCTCGTTCCCCGAAAGCGAGGCGCGCCCGGAAATGCCGGGCAATGGACCATCCCTATCAGAACTTTCTCCCGCGAGAAGATTTCCTGAATGGCATTGGCGGCGTTGTCAGAGATTATTGTACCGGTCACCGATCATCTCCTGCTGCATCATCTGGTCTATTGCTGTAAAACAAATGGGTGGTCTTTCTGTGTTTCGGCGTAGCATTTGCCCCCACCCTCGGCGCTGAAGGCCGCCCCCCGCCGCGCCGAAGAAACGGAAAATAGATCAGCGTGTTAACCTGTACCAACTGGGGGCTGCCTTCTGCGCCGAAAGGGGGAAAACTTCAAAGCTTAATCAAACATTTAGCACAGAAACCGGGCTAAACACTCGACCTGGCTCTGATGATGTCTATCTGGGGACCGGAATAACGAAGCAAGCGGCGTCATCACATCTCAGTTTATGAATCAGCGAACGGATCGATTAGAAAGAATCTCCCGCCCAATCTTCATGGCCGTGCCGGATACGGATCACGAACATGCCCCCATCTTCAACGACGCGATACACCATAAGGTGAGCCTTGAAGGGATGAATTCTGACAGGAGGAGAAATTTCATGTCGTTCGCACGCCATTCCTGGGTTGTTGGCGATGAATTCGAGCAAGGCAAAAAGCTCATCGTGATATCGTTTGGCAACCAGTGTTCCAAAGATGCTGATACCTTCTTCTGCAATGGAAACAATATCCTCTTCCGCTTGAACCGAAAGGCTGAATGGCATCAAGCACGTCCGCGGCTGATTTCGGCTCGAGCCGTCGCTGCAGCAAACAACTCGTCGCTTGAACGGCTCCCAACTCCGCTTCTAATCCCATCGTCGACAAAGCGCTGCATCTCGGCAATCTTATCCGTACGGACTTGGTCTCTGCGGATCAGGTCCCTCACATAATCGCTCGCGTTCGAGTAGCGACCCGTCTTGGTCTGTGCTTCCACCCAATCTTTCATGAGGTCTGGAAGGGATACATTCATCGTCGCCATTCGAGTCTCCTTAATGTGTCAAGATACTGTTTGATGGCAAAGTTTGTCAAATTGAAGCCTTGGTGCACGGATCCTTCATCGGGGGTGTCGTAGTTGGCTGGGCCAGCTCCATAACTGGTTTCCGCCACGATGCCTTTCAAACAGAATGCCTCCCGCCGCTATTATATCGGTAAGATGAAGTTCAGGGTCACGAACTGGGCGGAATACGAGGCAGGCCTTCGTCGGCGTGGCAGCCTGACACTTTGGATAACGCCGGAGGCACAGTCTTCCTGGCAGGCCCCGATGCGGACGACGCGCGGTGGACAGCCGCGCTACTCCGATCTGGCGATCGAGACTGCCCTGACGCTGGGGTTGGTGTTCGGCCTTCGACTGCGTCAGACGGAGGGCTTTTTGACCTCCTTGCTGAAGCTGATTGGGCTGGATCTCGCCGTTCCCGATCACACGACCCTGAGCCGTCGTGCAAATAAACCGAGAGCGCCAAACAAGCGCCCAGATAGGGGCATCCCTCGGGAAGGTCCCGCACACGTATTGATCGATAGCACAGGGCTGCAGGTCTACGGCGCTGGCCAATGGCTGGAGGAAAAGCATGGCGTCAAATCCCGTCGGGGTTGGCGCAAGCTGCATCTCGCGCTGGATGCCGATAGCGGCGATATCATCGCGCACGTTATGACCGATCAGGATGCCGGCGATGCCTCGCAGGTGGAGCCGCTGCTCAACCAGATCGATGACCCCATCGACCAGTTCACGGGCGATGGCGCTTATGACGGCAACCCCACCTATGGCGCCGTCACCAAGCATAGCGCCGGCGCTGCGATGGTCATTCCGCCACGCGCCAATGCGGTGGAACGGCCGGACGCCGATCCTTCGAGCCAGCGAGACCGACACATTGCGGCGATCAACACCGCTGGCCGAATAAAGTGGCAGGTCGCGACCGGCTACGGAAAACGATCCCTGGTCAAGACCGCGATCGGTCGTTACAAATCGATCATCGGAACCCAGTTGCGGGCGCGCTCATTCGGAGCGCAGCGGACGGAAGTCGCCGCAGGCTGCTCGGTCCTCAATAGAATGATGGCATGCGCACGCCCGAAATCCGTCCGTTGCAAAACTGCAACGCCGTAGCAACAGCATCAAAGACGAAATGCCGTTCTTTCAACGACCCGCGCACCAAAGCCGAACCAAGTCGCTGGTCGCCTTCACGCGACGCCGGCCATGATCGGCAGAGTTCGCAGGCGAGCGACATCGCGCGCCGGCGGCTCGCCGAAGAGGCGACGATATTCACGGCTGAACTGCGACGGGCTCTCATACCCCACTCGCAAAGCGGCACTCGCCACATCGATGTCTTCGACAAGCATCAGGCTGCGCGCATCCTGCAACCGCAACTGCTTTTGGAACTGGAGCGGTGTCATCGCGGTCACGGCGCGAAAATGTTCATGAAGGCTAGACGGGCTCATCCCGACTTCCGCAGCGAGCGTCTCTATGCTGAAGCGCTGCCGGAAGTTCTTGCCAATCCAGGCGATTGCACGACCGACCTGGGCAACCCGCCCTTGGTTGGAGGTGACGCTCCGCATCCTGCCCCCGTCCGGCCCAGCGAGCAGTCGGTAGAGGATTTCCTGCTCCGCGAGCGGCGCGAGGACCGGAAATGCTGCCGGATCGTCCAACAACCGCATCAGGCGCAGCACCGAGTCGAGCAGGGCAGGATCGGCGTCGGTTACCGTCTTGCCGATCGGCGCAAAGACGCCAACTGGCGGCGGTATGCGATGCGCCAGATCGGCCAGCATCACCGGATCGAATTCGATGAATAGGCAAAGATAGGGGTTGGCCGGCGTGGCCTCGACCACATGGCCGATCACCGGCAGATCATAGGTCACGACCCCGTATCGACCGGGGCTATATGTGAACAACTGATCTCCGAGCGAAACCTCCTTTTGCCCCTGTGCAACAAAACAAAGCTGCGGCCGATAGACGTTGGGCATCGGGATCGTCACGGTGGACGATCGCGCAAGCGTTAGCCGTGCGATCGGCGTTGTATGAAACCCGTCCGCCGGGACGTGTCGGGCAATAAGCCCAGCGATTTCGTCAATTCTGTCCATACCCAATCATCCCATCTGCAGAGCAAGCACGCAATGTGCATCTCGCCTGTCTCGGAGGATCGTGCAGAAATTCCGGTGCATCAGACTCACGGTACGGCACGGCTTGCACCATCCTGCCCGAGCAGTGTGTCGGATCACAACAGATCTGGCGGCAAACGGAAACGGAAGCAAGGACGATGAACGACACAATGAAAACGCCGAGGGTAGCGTTGGGAACCTGGGCCTGGGGCGACAGCGGCGATGCAGGCGCTGGCTATTTTGGCAGCTCGCTGAGCCGCGATGGGCTGGACGACATCGCCAAAGCCGCCCAGACCGCCGGGTTCACCCTGTGGGATACGGCCGTGGTCTACGGCATGGGGCGGTCTGAAACGGTGCTCGGGGAGGTATTGAAACGCTATTCCCGCAGCGACTACCAACTCTCGACCAAATTCACCCCGCAAGCCGCAGGCACCGGCGATGATCCGGTCGCGGATATGCTCGAACAGAGCCTCGCCCGCCTTGGCACGGACTACATCGACCTTTACTGGATACACAATCCGGCGGATGTAGCGCGGTGGACACCTCACCTTATTCCGATGCTCGACAGCGGGAAGGTCCGGCATATCGGCGTCTCGAACCATAACCTGGACGAAATCAAACGCGCCAACCAAATCCTCGAAGACGCCGGGCATCGGGTCGAGGCCGTTCAAAATCACTACAGCCTACTTTACCGCGCACCCGAGAACGCCGGCCTTCTGGAGTACTGCCGCGACAGAAATATCCCGTTCTTCGCCTATATGGTTCTCGAACAAGGCGCGCTGGGCGGAAAGTACAGTGCCCAAAACCCATTGCCCAGCGGCACCAACCGGGCGGAGGTTTACAACGCCATACTGCCCCAGTTGCAGTCCCTGTTGGACGGACTCTACAACATCGGTCAACGCCATGGGGCGACGGCTGCGGACATCGCGACGGCCTGGGCCCTTGCCAAAGGGGCAACCCCTATCATCGGCGTTACCAAGCCCCACCATGTCGAGGGCCTGATCCGGACCGCCGCACTGGCGCTCTCGGATGATGAGATCGCCGAGTTGGAAGTCCTCGCTCAGTCTACAGGCGTCAACACCCGCGGCTGGTGGGAGAAGGATATGTGAGACTACGGTAACCCCGCTGTTGCATCGCGAGGGACGCATGGACATGCCGACACGCCAGCGGGCTGCTCCATCGGCCGCTGGCGGAGACGGCTATTTGTAGCCGGATCGAGTTCATCCGGCTGACGTCTCGTTCCGCTTGAAGTGTTCGCCGGAGATAGCTTTGCACGCCTGTTCACTATTCCATTGATCGGGAACGTCCGCCGTTTGCCAGAAACGATAGATACCACACGAAGCGCCTCATCCCCTGGAACGAGAAGGCTTCTCTTAACGCGGTGGCTGAAGGACCGTTGCGAACAACACACGCTTGAATTGCTCGATCGGCTGAGGAGAGCGATCGACCTTCATCCGCATCATCGCGCCCTCCCAAGAGGCGAGGAGAAATGTCGCGACGTCGTCGGCGTCAAGGTCAAGGCGTATCTCGCCCTGCTCCTGCCCGACCCGCACGACATCAGCGAAGGCATCCGTAAGCGACCGGCACACCTCAATAAGATGGCTGCGCAGCACCTCGCTATGCTCGGGCATCTCAAGGCTTAGATTTCCGACGAGGCAACCATACCGCCAACCGGCCTCTTCCAGCCATCGGGTTACCTCATCGAAATAGGCGCGGAGCCGATTGACCGCAGGCAGCCTCTCATCACGCAGCGTCAGGTCCATGATGGCCTGCGTACGCTGATGATAGCGATCGAGGACCACGCTCGCGAAGGCCTCCTTCGATCGGAAATGGTTCGTGAAACAGCCTTGCGGAACACCGGCATCCGCCGTGATTTCACGCACGCCTGAACCAGAATACCCACGCTCATGCAGCGTCTGCACGCCGGATTCGATGATTTTTTCGCGAAGAGAAGGTCTTGCCATTGCCAATAAATACATTTGTACGTATTCAATTGCAATAACAAATGCTGAGACACTCTAGCCACATCGGGACCCCATCAAGCGAGGAACAAAGATGACTAGAACTGAATACGAGAACGCTGCGATCGAAACTGCAGCGAAAGCACTGGCAGACGCGGGCCCAGTCTATATGGTCAACATGGTGCGCTACCGCGAGATGGCTGCCTATGAAGTCGCCAGCGATCTTCCTGCCTGCTCAGGACGCGAGGCCTATTTTCAGAGGTATGCGCCCGCCTTCAACACGGTCGCACAAGGAGAAGATTTCTCCGTCTTCTGGGTCGGAAACGTTCGTGGCGTTCTGGTCGGACAGGACGGCGAAGCTTGGGATGACATCGTCATCGTCCGGTATGCGAGCTTCGACGTGCTGCGGAAGATCCTTCAAAGCCCGGTGTATGCGGCACAGGCCGCACCGCATCGGCGTGCCGCGCTTGCGGACTGGAAATTCCTCGTCACGACACAACCTTATTTGCCGCGGTGAGCCCCGCTTACTTTCCTCCGAGAGCGCCAAGATGGCGCTGGGCAGGCATCATGCTCCGATGCGGGCCGGAGGGGGCAAGGGCCGATATGAAGGCGCTTTGCAGACTATGCGAGCAGACCGGCAGGTTTTCGGCAAACGACAGAACATGTGGAAGGACCAATACGGGGGCGCGAAGCTACCTAGCGGTTTCGGCAACTGTTGGCCCGAAGCGGTCAGAGCAGGCCCGGCTGGTGGATGACGTCGATATAGGGCTTCAGCCGGTAGGGGACGCCACTGTTCCACATCGGCACCGAAAACAGGTAGCGATCGGCCGAAATGAAGCGGTTCGCGATCTCGGCGATCTGGTCCCAGGCGGTTCTTTGGACGCTATTATGATCCTGTCCGGTCATTACGTTGATCTTGGCGGCTACCTTGTCGCCGTCAAAGACCGGCAGATCGATATCCCAGACCGAGAGTGTGTCGACCTCGATACCTGGATTTGCGGCTGTCAGGGCGGCGAGATAGGTGTCTGCCACCTGCCCGGATTTCGAATTTTCGCCCCGGGGCGAGGCTTGTATGTACAACAGCTTGGTCATGATGGTCTCCTTCAGGTCTGGTCTCGGTTGGTGTGTGCTGGTATGCGCGTCGCGTCAGAAACCGAAGTCGCTAAGACCGGGATGTTCGTCGGGACGACGGCCCAGAGGCCAGCGGAACTTGCGATCCGCCTCGGTGATCGGATGTTCGTTGATGCTGGCGAAGCGAAGTTCCATCAGGCCGTCGGCATCGAACTGCCAGTTCTCGTTTCCGTAAGCGCGAAACCACTGACCGCTATCATCGTGATATTCGTAGGCGAACCGCACGGCGATGCGGTCGCCAGCGAAGGTCCAGAGTTCCTTGACAAGTCGGTATTCGAGTTCACGCACCCATTTGCGCGTGAGAAACGCCTCGATTTCTGCGCGGCCGCGAGGGAATTCGGCGCGGTTGCGCCAGCGGCTGTCGGGTGTGTAGGCCAGCGCGACGCGCGCGGGATCACGGCTGTTCCAGGCATCCTCGGCTGCACGAACCTTCTGGATGGCGCTTTCCTCGGTGAAGGGCGGAAGCGGTGGGCGGGTCATGGCTTGTCTCCTTTCGAGGCCTTCAAGGCGGCGAGTTCAGCTTTCAGACTGGCTATTTCGGCGTCGCGCTCGGCAAGCGCGGCTGCGACCAGATCGGCGTCGATCTTCTGCGGGATATGCTGGGGGCAGTTGATGTCCCAGGCGGTGATTTCGAACAGGATCGCGGCTTCCGGCCGCGCTCCGTAGCCTTCCGGCATCAGTCGCTCGATCAGCTTGTTGTCGTCAGATATTACGCGTGCGCTGCCCCAGATCTTGATGCGGCGGCGGCGCGCATAGTCCATCAGGAACAGGAAGGCTTGCGGGTTTTCGGCAAGGTTGCCGACTGTGATATATTGGCGGTTGCCCGAGTAATCCGCAAACCCGATCGTTCGGTCATCGATTATCTGGATGAAGCCGCGCGGGCCACCGCGATGCTGCGTATAAGGTTGGCCGGTTGCGCTGGCTGTCGACAGGTAAGCCGAATTCGCCTCGGACAGTGCGGCCCTCAGTCGATCGTCAATTCTTGCTCGAAAGCCTCCGTCCATCTCGACTTTCTGGTAAAGCTCCCTGGAGCCGCGCATTGATTGGATGGCCTTGACCGAAGGGGTGAAGGCGATGTCGCTATTAGCAGCCATCACAGCTCCCTCTCCCGCCGCGCCTGTTCGATGGCCAGCGTGTCGATATATTGGCGGAAGGTGGTGATCTTGCCGTCACGAACCGTCCAGACATGGGCATAGCGGGCGTTCGACGTCTTGCCGGTCGCGCCGTGGACGCCGGTGAAGTCGCCAAGAGATACGACAGTCTCGCCTTCGGTGATGAACTCGGTTGGGACGAGCGCGAAGCTCACCCATTCCGCCATCAGCGGCTTGAACAGGCCTTCGGCAACCTTGTCCGGGCCACGACCATCGACCTTGTAGTGCCACATCGTGGTCCATTCGATGTCGGGTGCCATCAGGCCGAGAGCGCCTTGCGCATCGCCGACGGAAAGCTTGTTGTAAAAGTCGCGAACGATATCACGTGCATGTGTCATGGCTGGTCTCCGGAAATTCAGGCGGACGGTTACGGTTCCTGATTGCTAGGTCCGGGCGCAGAATGGTGCGCCCGGACAGGTGGTTCAGCCGATATGCTTGCCGAGGAATTCCCGCATCGCAGCGCCGATCTCGGCGGCGTGGGTTTCAAGGGCGAAGTGCCCGCTGTCGACAAAGCGAACGTCCGCAGTCGGTACATCGCGCTTGAATGCTTCGGCGCCCGGCGGAATGAAGAACGGATCGTTCTTGCCCCAGATCGCCAGCACCGGCGGCTGATGCGCGCGCAGATAACCCTGGATGGTGTCGTAGAGCGCGACATTGGTCTGGTAGTCGAGCAGCAGATCGAGCTGGATCTCGTCGTTGCCGGGCCGCGACAGATAGAAATCGTCAAGGTTGCGGCCGTCAGGTGAGACCTTTGTCGGATCATCGACCCCGTGCGTGTACTGGAAGAGTGTCGTCTCGGGCGCCAGGAAGCCGCGCAGCGCGTCACGGTTGGCCTGGCTTGGCTCGTTCCAATAGGCCATGACCGGCGCGAAGGCATCCGACACACCTTCAACATAGGTGTTGCCGTTCTGGGTGACGATCGCGGTGATCCGCTCAGGATGCTTGACCGCCAGTCGGAAGCCGACCGGAGCGCCATAGTCGAAGACGTAGATTGCGAACTTGGTCAGACCGAGCACCTCGGTAAAACGGTCAACGACATTGGTGATGTTGTCGAATGTGTAGCCGAACCGGTCGCGGACAGGCTGTTCGGTCATGCCGAAACCAGGCAGGTCCGGGGCGACGACGTGATAAGTGTCAGCCAGTTCAGGGATCAGGTCGCGAAACATGTGGCTTGCGCTCGGGAAACCGTGCAGCAGCAGTACGGTCGGGCGGCTCGCATCGCCGGCTTCGCGGTAGAACAGCTTGAGGCCATCGACACCGACGGTGTTGAAACGAATGGTCATGGGAAGTCTCCTTGATCGGAAGGTGTACGGAAGGGTTTGCAGGCGCGGCGGCGCGCCCGCATCGTTCTTGCCAAGCTTGTGCGAAGGATCAGGCGGCGGCGGCCGTGCGAACCGGTACGACCGGGAAGTCGATTTCAGTCTTCAGCGCTTCATTGACGTAGTTGGTGAAGGTGTTGAGCGCGACATGGGCAATGATCTCGACGATCTCGGCATCGGAATATTCGGTATCCTTGAGCGCTGCGATATCGGCATCGCTTGCCTGTCCGCGTCCACGGGCGAGCTTGACGGCGAAGCGCACGGCTGCATCCGCCTTGACATCGTTGGAGGCGCCGTTGCGGTTGGCGGTGATTTCCGCGTCATCGAACTTGGCGAGGTTGCGGGCGATGTAGGTGTGAGCGGACAGGCAGTAGCCGCAATCATTCACCTGGGCGATCGCCAGCGCAATCCGCTCGCGGGTCTTGGCGGATAGCGCACCTTTACCGAGGGCACCAGAAAAGCCGAGATAGGCTTCCAGTGCTGCCGGGCTGTTGGCGACGATACGAAAAAGGTTCGGCACTGTGCCGAGCTGCTTTTGAACTGCCGCAAGCAGCGGCTGGGACTTTTCGGGGGTCTGTTCGGTGGCGGGGGTTGGAATTCTTGACATGTGCTTTTCTCCTGAGCGGGTTGTCTTGCGGCTGCAGGATTGAAGTACCCCCTTCCGGATCCGGAAGGCAGATGCTAAGTCCGGAAGCCTAACTTCCGCTAAACGAGAGGGACGATGGACAGGTTCGAGGCAATGCGCACGCTGGTCGCTGCGGTCGATGGAGGGAGCCTGTCTGCGGCATCCCGATCTCTCAACGTTCCCCTTCCCACCGTCAGCCGGCGCGTGTCCGACCTCGAGACCTTTCTCGGTTCGCAACTCGTCGTTCGCACAAGCCGCAAGCTCCTTCTAACCGAGGCTGGTACGGCCTATGTCGCTTCGGCGCGACGGGTACTCGAGGAACTCTCGGAGGCAGAGCGCGCCGCCTCGGGCGAGTATCGCGCGCCGCGAGGCGAGTTGCTGGTGACCGCTCCCATCGCATTCGGCGCTCTCAATGTCGCGCCGATCGTCCACGATTTTCTCGGCGCCTATCCCGACGTGACGGTGCGGCTCGTCCTGTCCGACAGCAACATCGATCTCATCGAAACGCACGTTGATGTCGCAGTCAGGATCGGCCGCCTGCCTGACAGTTCGCTGGTCGCGCGCAGGGTCGGCGAAATCCGATGGGTGATCTGCGCGAGCCCGGATTATTTGGAACGGCGGGGCAAGCCGGAGACGCCCGACGACCTGGCCCAACACGATTGCATCGCGTTCGAGGGACTCCAGCGCTACCGTGAATGGCCTTTCGGCGAAGGAAATGCCCAGCAGCAGGTGACAATTAATCCACGCTTCTCGGTCAACACTGCGGAAGGCGTCGTAGCTGGCGCGGTCGCGGGTGTGGGCATCGCCCGTGTGCTTTCCTACCAGGCGGCAGCAAGCATCAGGGCGGGCTTGCTATGGCCGGTATTGACGGATAGGGCGCCTCCAGCGATGCCCGTGCATCTGGTCCATGCCCCGCACCAGCAGCAGCCGTTGAAATTGCGCGCCTTCCTTGATTTTGTCGCGCCACGGCTGCAGCAGCGCCTCCAAGTTATATCGCATGACATTGCCGGCGCCAGGCAAGGCACTTCAACAGCCCCCTAACCCACCCTCACGCGACGCGATCACAGCGGGGAAGGCACGCCAGCCCGAAGATGGTGCCCCGGCGAACGGGCCCTCATCCTTTGGAATATGTGGACTCGCGTCGGCGGAAGGGGTGATTCAGGAGAAATGGCGCCTCTATTGACAATGCGTGAGTGAACAGTCATCTTTTGACCGAGGATGATGGCAAATGGCGCGACCCAGAAGCGAAGAGAAACGTGATGCGATCCTGACGGCGGCGATGGAACTGATTGCCGAACACGGTCTTGGTGCCGCAACGGCCGAAATCGCCAAGGTAGCTCAGGTGCCGCATGGATCGGTGTTCACATACTTCGGCACGAAATCCGCTCTGCTCAATGAGCTCTATGTTGAGTTGAAGACGGAGCTGTCTGAGTCCATCCTGGAAGCAATGCCTGGCGATGGTGATGTTCGCGAGCAATTGCATCATCTGTGGGGGCGTTGGACGGACTGGGGCGTTTCCAATCCGCCTAAGCGGCGAGCCCTGGCGCAACTCGGGGTCTCGGACCAGATCACCGAAACCAGCCGAAAGGCGGCGGCAGTCGTCGCAGGCCCAGCCGTTGAAATTGTGGACCGCGCGCGGTCCTCCGGCGCATTGCGCGACGCGCCCCTGGCCTATGTCGGAGCGCTTGTTGAAGCGATGGCAGGGACAACGATCGATTTCATAATTCAAGACCCCGGCAATGCAGAGCGTGTCCGCGATGCCGGGTTCGAAGCCCTATGGCAGGCAATAAGTTGAATTTTTCACCACAAAAAATGAGTGTCTACTCAGTCAAATAAGGAAAAATTTGCATGAAAGCTGTCCAAGCCACCCAATTCGGCAGCCCGAGTGTTTTGAAAGTGGTCGACCTCCCCGATCCGACGCCGGGGCCGGGCCAGATTGCGATCGACGTCAGCCATGCGACGGTCGGTCTCATCGACGTCCTTTTCCGCCAGGGGCAGTTCAAGGATGTGCCCGGCATGGCGCAGCCGCCGTTCGTTCCCGGTCTCGAGGTAGCTGGCACAGTGCGAGCGTTGGGCGATGGCGTGACCGGGTTCGCGATCGGCGAGAAGGTCGTGTCGATGTCGGCTGGCGCCGGCACCGGGGGGTATGCCTCCGTGTACATCGCGCCCGTGCAGGGCGTTGTGTCAATCGAGAGCTCTCATGTCGATCCTGCTCTCGCTGTCGCGATGATCCCCAACGCCGCGATGGCCCACGTCGCGCTCACTCTGGTCGCCAAGCTCGTAGAGGGAGAAAGCGTGCTGGTGCACGGCGCACTCGGAGGCTTCGCCTCCGGATTCCCCAGCATCGCAAGGCAGCTCGGCGCTTCACGCGTCGTTGGCACGGTCCGTTCAGGCAAGCTGGAAGCGGCGGCAAACACGAAACTGCCCTACGATCGGATCGTCGATTCCGCAGAACTGCCCGGCGTCCTCGCAGGCAAAAGATTCGATGTCATCATCGATCCCGTCGGCGGAGCCGTCCGAGACCAAAGCTTTGCATTGATGAAGCCGGGCAGCCGTCTCATCGTCGCAGGCAATGCTGCCGGTGACTGGACCCATGCCGTCAAGACGAACGACCTCTGGTTGGGCAGCATGGCGGTGACCGGCTTCAATGCAGGAGCTTTTCTGCCGTCGCATCCACAAGCTATCCGGCCAGGTCTTGAGGCAGCCTTAAAAGCGGTAGCCTCAGGACTGTGCGACATTCCGGTCGATGTACTCCCCTTCAGTGAGGCCGTGACCGCTCACGAACGGATGGAGAGCCGCGATCTGAACGGCCGCATCGTGCTGACACCGCAATAGCGATCAAAGGTAACCGGCATGGCTGGTGCGATTTGATTTTGGCACTTGGGGGACGGCCTTGAGGCAAAGCCGAGGCCGTCCTCACGAGGCTAGCAATCAGTTGGCATCGAAAGCTATCGATGTATTTCCGGTTGTATACGAAACCACGCCCAGTCTAATATTCTCTTCATCCTGAGAAATTGAATTTTATGTAACAAATGCAGCGTTTGTCTTACGCTTTTTGCATAAAGCGCGGCATGGGAACGTTTTGTATTGCCTAAGCTCCTGATACGATACGAACCGTCGACCCTGTCAATTCGGACACTGATGCGACGCGTGAAGAACCCCACCTTTGGAAATTATGAGCCATGGCGTTACCGGGTACTTGGCGCACTCATTCCTGATCTCGATGATGTCGTTGATTGGTAGAGTCTACCAATGTCGTCATGCCCAATCTCCTGCCCCTGTACCTGCGGCCGGCTCTGCTGGCCGGAATAGCTATGGTTGAGCGCTCAGGGCCAGAGATGCTCCAAATGCTTCAGAGCCATATGAAGGGCGAGAACAAGGTGCGTTTCAGCAGTGCCATCAACGAGATCACGAGGCGGACCTGCCGATCAACCGCGTCATCTCAACTGCAGTTAATCTGAGAATCTTCCCGGGCTGATTCTCACGTTAACTGCCAATCTGGCTCGAAGCGGCCGCATTCTCACGGTTAACTGCCAACCAACAACTCGTATCACTTTGGAGCTTAGCGGATGTATATTTAAAAAACACTTTGAAAACGAATTGTTGTCAGAGAATCTTTGGCGCAGAAACCAAGGCCTTCTCAAAAATCGGTCGATCTACATTTGATCCAGAAAGCACGACAACGACGGTCTTGCCTTTCACATCGATCTTTCCAGACAAAACAGCGGCCAGACCTGCGGCGCCGCCAGGTTCCACTACGACCCTATATTCGTGGAAGGCAAATTGCATCGCCTGAAGTACGTCCTCATCGTCAATCGAAACGGCACCAGCCAGATATTTGGACATAACGCTAAAGGTCAGT
Source organism: Allorhizobium sonneratiae (assembly GCF_023700755.1). Lineage (GTDB taxonomy): Bacteria > Pseudomonadota > Alphaproteobacteria > Rhizobiales > Rhizobiaceae > Allorhizobium > Allorhizobium sonneratiae. Next base: position 309,761 of record NZ_JAMKOJ010000004.1, read on the forward strand.
TCACCCGTCTTAGGTGCGATGAGAGAATCACAGATCGATGTGCCGGAACCGCTGTTGGCAACAACCTGACCAGCAAGTAAGCTACGCCGAAGATCATCAAAACCGGTCGGCTCCGTGGTCCAGACCTGCGTCGTAGGTGACAATTTTCGAGCCACAAGCGCTGATCCAGCAGCCATTCCTCCGCCAGAACAATTTGTAACGAGGATGTCGAGCGGGGGTTGACCTGTAAGCGTTTCGAGGACCTCTAGGGCAAGCGTTCCGGCGCCGGCCACAATTCGCCGATCCTCAAATGGCGGGATGATCGTCAGGTCTCGTTCACGAGCCAACGTCCTTCCTATCAACTCACGGTCGTCTCCAGGTCGATTATAAAGAATGACTTCGGCTCCCCAAGCCTTCGTCAAGCGAACTTTCGTTGCAGGAGCGTCATGTGGCATCAAAACGACGGCTGGCATTCCCAACTTTCGTGCAGCCCAAGCCACTGCCTGCCCATGATTACCCGAGGAAAATGTCAGCAGACCACCCTTTCCGAGCGCGTTGTCTTGAGCGAGCAACGAGATCATGTTCAAGGCACCGCGGACCTTAAAGCTGCCGGTCGGCTGCAGACCTTCGGCTTTAACGAGAAGCCTCGCGCCCATCAAATCGTTCGCTCGCTCATTCTCAAGCAGCGGGGTAGGCCTAAGGTCCTTGCCGATCCGTTCTCTTGCCTGCTGAACCTCTTCGATATCGGGTTCCAGGAGGTTCCACGGCCGGCCGAAAGAGACTACTTCGTTCATTTTATCCTCATGCGGCGAGAGACTATTCGTCACCTTTCCACAGAACCATAAAGCAGCAAAAACCATCTCAAAAGCGATACAAATTAATGTCTTTAAATCGCTTTATAGAATAAAATGCAGGCGCAAATTCAGCGTTAACCGCCTTTTTGTTGCAGTATTATGCCTCGCCTCAGGATACACGTGCTTATTTCATCACACTTTACGATGCCACTACATGCTTTTAATTCGCTTTTAAGACTGTTCGTTGGTTGGCACCCTCTCATTCATGGGACCCACCGGATTTAGCGGCCGAACGGTAATGGTGCCGTTAAACGCATTACTGCCGGTCTTTTGTGTGCGGGGGAGCGCAACATATGGCGTGGATTAAGAAGATACTCGTTGCCAATCGATCCGAGATCGCCATTCGCGTGTTTCGCGCGGCCAATGAGCTTGGCATCAAAACGGTTGCTATCTGGGCAGAGGAAGACAAACTCTCGTTGCACCGGTTCAAGGCAGACGAAAGCTATCAGGTCGGACGCGGTCCGCATCTTGTAAAGGATATGGGGCCGATCGAGAGCTATCTGTCGATTTCGGAGGTGATCCGGGTCGCAATGCTCTCTGGCGCCGATGCCATTCATCCCGGTTACGGCCTTTTATCGGAAAGCCCGGAATTCGTTGAGGCCTGCGAAGCGGCGGGCCTGATCTTCATCGGCCCGGGCGCCGATACGATGCGCCGGCTGGGCAACAAGGTGGCGGCACGCAATCTCGCCATTTCGGTTGGAGTGCCGGTGGTGCCTGCCACCGAACCCCTGCCCGACGATATGGTCGAAGTCGCCAGGATGGCCGATGAGATCGGGTATCCCGTCATGCTCAAGGCATCCTGGGGCGGCGGTGGACGCGGCATGCGCGCCATTCGCGATCCGAAAGATCTGGCGAAGGAAGTCGTTGAAGCCAAGTGCGAAGCCATGGCGGCCTTCGGAAAAGACGAAGTCTATCTCGAAAAGCTGGTAGAGCGTGCGCGCCACGTGGAAAGCCAGATCCTGGGCGATACGCATGGCAATGTGGTGCATCTGTTCGAGCGCGATTGCTCTATCCAGCGCCGTAATCAGAAGGTGGTGGAGCGTGCGCCGGCACCTTATCTTTCGGAAGCTCAGCGGCAGGAACTGGCGGGCTACTCGCTCAAAATTGCAGCGGCCACCAATTATATGGGCGCTGGCACTGTCGAATATCTGATGGATGCCGATACGGGCAAATTCTACTTCATCGAAGTCAATCCGCGTATTCAGGTCGAGCATACGGTGACGGAAGTCGTGACCGGTATCGACATCGTGAAGGCGCAGATCCATATTCTTGAAGGCTTTGCGATCGGCACACCGGAATCCGGTGTGCCTGCACAGGAAAACATCCGGCTCAGCGGTCATGCCCTTCAGTGCCGCATCACGACGGAAGACCCGGAACAGAACTTCATTCCTGACTACGGCCGTATCACGGCCTACCGTTCGGCGGCAGGGTTCGGTGTGCGTCTGGACAGCGGCACGGCCTATACGGGTGCAGTCATCACCCGCTATTACGATCCGCTCCTTGAAAAAGTCACCACATGGGCACCGACTACCGAGGAAGCGATCACCCGTATGGATCGCGCTCTGCGCGAATTCCGTATTCGCGGCGTCGCGACGAACCTGACCTTCCTGGAAGCCATCATCGGCCACCCGAGCTTCCGCGATAATTCCTATACGACCCGCGTCATCGATACGACGCCAGAACTCTTCCAGCAGGTGAAGCGTCAGGACCGCGCGACGAAGCTGCTCACCTATCTGGCGGATGTCACCGTCAACGGCCACCCGGAAACCAAGGGTCGGCCGATGCCGTCCGCCAAGGCACCGAAGCCGATCGTTCCCTACATCAAGGCGGAGGTTCAGCCCGGCACCAAGCAGAAGCTGGATGAGTTGGGGCCGAAGGCGTTTGCCGAATGGATGCGTAACGAAAAGCGCGTTCTTCTGACGGACACGACGATGCGCGACGGACATCAGTCGCTGCTGGCAACCCGCATGCGTACCTTCGACATTGCCCGCATTGCACCCGTTTATGCCAAGGCTCTGCCGAACCTCTTTTCGCTGGAATGTTGGGGCGGTGCGACCTTCGACGTCTCCATGCGCTTTTTGACGGAAGATCCGTGGGAGCGCTTAGCGCTCATCCGTGAGGGTGCGCCGAACTTCCTGCTGCAAATGCTGCTGCGCGGCCCCAACGGCGTGGGCTACACCAACTATCCGGACAATATGGTGAAGTACTTCGTGCGTCAGGCGGCGAAGGGCGGCATCGACCTCTTCCGCGTGTTCGACTGCCTGAACTGGGTGGAGAACATGCGCGTTTCCATGGATGCCATTCAGGAAGAGAACAAGCTCTGCGAGGCGACGATCTGCTATACCGGCGATCTGCTCAATAGCGCGCGCCCGAAATATGATCTGAAATACTATGTGTCGCTGGCGCAGGAACTGGAAAAGGCAGGCGCTCATATCATCGCGCTGAAGGACATGGCTGGTTTGCTGAAGCCCGCCGCTGCCCGCGTTCTGTTCAAGGCACTGCGGGGCGCCACCAGCCTGCCGATCCAATTCCATACGCATGATACATCCGGCATCTCGGCCGCAACAGTGCTTGCCGCCATCGATTCCGGCGTGGATGCTGTGGATGCGGCCATGGATGCCTTCTCCGGCAATACTTCGCAGCCATGCCTAGGCTCCATCGTCGAGGCGCTCTCTGGTACGGATCGCGATTCCGGCCTCGATCCGGAATGGATCCGCCGCATATCGTTCTACTGGGAAGCGGTTCGCCACCAGTATGCGGCCTTCGAAAGCGACCTCAAGGGACCGGCCTCGGAAGTCTACCTGCATGAAATGCCGGGTGGTCAGTTTACCAACCTCAAGGAGCAGGCGCGCTCACTGGGTCTGGAAACCCGCTGGCATGAGGTGGCACAGACCTATGCCGACGTGAACCAGATGTTCGGCGATATCGTCAAGGTTACGCCCTCTTCGAAGGTCGTCGGCGATATGGCGCTGATGATGGTGAGCCAGGACCTGACGGTTGAGGATGTAGAAAATCCGGGCCGCGACATCGCCTTCCCGGATTCTGTTGTCTCCATGCTTAAAGGTGATCTGGGTCAGCCTCCGGGCGGATGGCCGGAAGCACTGCAGAAAAAAGCCCTGAAGGGTGACAAGCCCTACACCGTTCGCCCCGGCTCGCTGCTGAAGGAAGCCGATCTGGATGCGGAGCGCAAGCTGATCGAGGAGAAGCTTGGCCGCACGGTCGATGACTTCGAATTCGCCTCCAACCTCATGTATCCCAAGGTCTTCACGGATTTTGCATTGGCCTCCGATACCTACGGTCCGGTCTCCGTTCTGCCGACACCGGCTTACTTCTACGGCATGGCGGATGGCGAAGAGCTGTTTGCCAATATCGAGAAGGGCAAGACGCTGGTGATCGTCAATCAGGCCGCCAGCGCTGCCGATGCGCAAGGTCTGGTCACCATGTTCTTCGAGCTGAACGGCCAGCCGCGCCGCATCAAGGTGCCGGATCGCAGCCGCGCCGCCACCAGCATCGCCCGCAGCAAGGCCGAAGCCGGAAACGCCGCTCAGCTGGGTGCGCCCATGCCGGGCGTCGTGTCGCGCGTCTTCGTGTCCTCCGGCCAGAAGGTCAAGGCCGGCGATGTGCTGCTCTCCATCGAAGCCATGAAGATGGAAACGGCACTGCATGCGGAGAAGGACGGCGAAATCACCGACGTGGCGGTGAAGACCGGCGACCAGATCGACGCCAAGGATCTGCTTTTGACATTTAAGCACTGAGAAAAGAAGCGACATGATGGCTCGCCAGGAACAAATAATCGAGTTCCCATATCGCTCTTACTTTCCCCGCGGGCCAAAACCCGCCCCCTCGCCCGGCAAGCACTGCCGGGCGTTTTTCCCGGATTCGGCAAGCTGCCGTGCGTCGACGTAACACCGTCTGCGTTTAACTCTGCAATTGCCGGGAAAAGTCGCAAATATCACACATAAGATCTGCTATCGATGCCACGAAAGCAGACGGCCGATCATTTCGGTACACCACGCTATATGGGATAGGCGGTAGAACAGGTCGCGTCGGAATAACGACGAGTTTTCCTTCATCTACCAGTGGCCGGAAGCATTGGCGTGGCAGGTAAGAAATACCCACTCCTGCGACCGTCAGACCGAGTAGAGCCATTAAGTTGTCGCTAATGAGCGACTGATTGAACATCAAGCCCTGCGACCGCATCCATCTGTTATAAAATAGACCGGTTCCAGATTGCCCTCCTTGCAGAACCGCAGGATATGCGGCCAGTTGCTCAAGGGTCAGTGCTTCGTCGGTCTTTACAAGGCCAGGACGCGCCATCCAAACATTCGATACATCCGCGAGACGTACATACGTAACGTCCTCGGACGGAAAGACTTCGGGCACAACAATCAAATCCAGATCGCTATCTTTGAGCATGTCATCAAGGGTTCGACTTGTTGCTACAATAGGCTCGAGACTTACGTTCGGATACGTTTCGCGAATGTGTGAGACCAAACGAGGAAACCAGGTGAGAGCGGAAAGCTCGGTGATACCAATTCTTAACCGTCGCGCCGGGGTCTCTTCCGAGGATTTCAGTTCAAGAACTCGGTCATGTAGTTTGAGCATTTCCAGGCCTAGAGCCAGAAGATGCTCGCCTTTTTCCGTCAACTTGGCTCCTCTTTGATTCCGATCGAAAACCGCAAGGCCCGCGGTTATCTCGAGTTCCTGAATTCTCTTCGAAATGGCCGATTGGGTCGTGTTCAAGCGAGCCGCCGCTCGTTCGAATGTCCCGAGCTGCGAGATCCAGTAGACGGCTTCCATTTGTTTCAGAGTGATAAGGGTCACGGTATCATTCCAAATAGCGATTTCCTGGAATTCCTTTTAATCTGTTTTTCGCATGACCGAAAGACCCTATTGCTTGTTCAACGACGACGTGACCTCCAATGAAAAGGTACCCTCTGTGTCAACAACTCTCGCTCACCGAGTAACCCAAATGAAGCCTTCAGCCAGCATCGCGGCGAAGAAGAAGGTAACAGAACTTCAGGCCGCAGGTCATCAGATCATCGATTTTACAGTTGGCGAACCCGATCTCGACACGCCGGCCCATATCGTAGACGCTGCAATTCAAGCGATGCGGCACGGTGAGACCCACTATACGGCTACACCCGGCACGCCGGCCCTTCGCGCCGCAATCGTTGGAAAACTGCGCCGCGAGAACGGGCTGCAATATGGTTCAGAAAACATTGTTGTTGGAAGTGGTGCTAAACAAATAATTCTATCCGCTTTCGAGGCAACGCTGAATGAGGGCGACGAGGTCATCGTGCCCGCACCTTTCTGGGTGTCCTACCCAGACATGGTGAAGCTCTACGATGGAAAGCCAGTCATCGTCGTTTGTCCGGAAAAGGACGGCTTTAAGCTGACCGCCGAAGCCCTCGAAGCGGCTATTACACCGAAAACACGCTGGCTGGTCCTGAATTCCCCCAACAATCCGACCGGTTCTGTCTATAATCGCCATGAAATCAATGCATTGGCGGATGTTTTGGCACGTCATCCGCAGGTTATGGTGCTCACCGACGATATCTATGAGCATATCATGTTCGATAACGCCGAGTTCGTTAACGTCGTCCAATGCGCGCCAAACCTGTTTGATCGGACGCTTGTGGTGAACGGATTGTCCAAGAGCTTTGCCATGACCGGATGGCGGGTCGGTTATGGTGCAGGACCGGTTGATCTCGTCAGTGCGATTGTGAAATTGCTCGGTCAGAGCACCACCTGTGCCAGTTCCATCTCACAGGCGGCAGCGGTTGCAGCACTGGACGGAAAACAGACGTTCGTCACCAATTCCTGCGCCGAATATCTGAAGCGGCGAGATCGGATGCTGGAACTTATAGGCGAAATTCCTGGCATTTCGGTCACAAAGCCACAGGGCGCTTTCTATCTTTACCCTTCGGTCGCTGGACTGATTGGACGCACCACGCCTGACGGGAAGACTTTGCAGACCGACCTCGACGTATCGATCTACCTTTTGGAGGAGGCGAAAGTCGCAGTGCTCGATGGCGCGGCTTACGGGTTGTCGCCCTATCTGCGGTTATCATTCGCGACGTCCCTATCGGCGATCGAAGCAGGATGCGCCCAGATTGCGGAAGCCGTTTCAAAGCTACGCTGATTTTCATTCCTTATAGAGATGGCGTTGTATCTAATAATATCTCTTTACGGACTTTTGGAAGATACTAACGTCGTAAAGAACACCGTGAACTGAAGGCAACTACAATGGTCGAGATCAAGAAGAACCCCAGCCCTGTGCAGGCAGATCCTGCTCTTCTCGAAGGCTTTCGTACTGCAGCGACCGCCGTCATCAGCGATAATCTGCAACGCCTTCCAGGCGTTGCCGGCTTGCAGCCGTATCATAATCACGGCGGCGTCATGGTTGGTACGGCCTTTACCGTCAAAACGCGCCCCGGCGACAACCTCGCCATTCACAAAGCCTTGGAACATGTTCGTCCCGGCGACGTCATCGTCGTCGACGGCGGTGGTGACTTGAACCGCGCCCTGATCGGCGAAATCATGGTGAACATCGCCATCTGGAAGAAGGCAGCTGGTTTGGTAATCGATGGCGCAATTCGGGATGTCGGCGCCATCGCTGGCCTCGGCCTGCCCTGTTTTGCCCGCAGCGTCATCCACAAGGGGCCATACAAGGACGGGCCGGGTGAGATCAATGTCCCGGTATCCGTCGGTGGTATGGTCATCCAACCTGGCGACATAGTCGTTGGCGACGAAGACGGAGTGGTGGCGTTTCCGCAAGATATTGCCGCCGAGCTTCTCAACGCTGTGAAGGCGCAGGAAGCACGTGAAGCCGAAATGATCAGGTCAATCCACGAGGGCACGTACAAGGGGACCTACGGCAAGCCCGCCACTGCCGCTCGATAAACCATAAAACTTAAAAGAGCTTTGCCAAGAAGCCACTCACCTAAACCGAACCAGAGGGAATGAACATGATTTCTTTGAAGACAATTTGCGGCGCTACCGTTCTTTCCGTAATGGCCTTGACTGCGGCAAAAGCTGATGAACTCGCCGACATCAAAGCCAAGGGCACACTCGTCTGCGGCACGATGGGCACGTTCGAGCCCTTCAGCTTTCAGGACCCGAAAACCCGCGAAACCGTCGGTTATGAAATCGACCTTTGCCAGAAGGTCGCCGACGCGATTGGCGTGAAGCTCAAACTGAAGCTTCTGGCCGTCGAAGCTCGCATTCCGGAATTGACCCAGGGTCGCGTTGACATTCTCTCCGCTGCCATGGGTTATTCCGACGTGCGAGCCAAGCAGATCGATTACAGCCTGACTTCATTTGTCAGTCGTCAGATGTTCATGACGAAAGCGGGCAGCGGGATCAACAAGATCGCCGATCTCAAGACTGACAAGATCAGCGCCCCCAAGGGTTCAAGTTCGGAGAAGTATGTGCGCGCCCTTCTGCCAGACGCAACGCTCCTGACGTTCCAGGATCCGCCTAGCGCATTCCTCGCTCTGCAGCAGTCCAAGGTCAAGGCACTTATCCTGTCTGAATTGGCGCTCAAACAGTTTCAGGCTCAGGCCGGAGACGGCCTGGAGTTCATCAAAGAGCCGGCTGCCATCGAATACTGGGGCCTGACTGTCCGCAAGGGTGAACCAGCGCTGCTTGCAGTGGCCAATAAGACACTCAGGGATCTGGAGGCTTCCGGTGAAGCCCAGAAGATCTTCGACAAGTGGATCGGCAAGGACTCGCCCTACAAGCTCGAGCGCACCTTCACCTTGGATAAGCCGGTCAGAAATCCTGTTCTCGCCGAAGTCAAGTAACTGACAATTACCGCATTGGCCCGGATATTTTAAATAATATACGGGCTTATTCGGTTCAGATGAGGAGCGCTCGCATGGCCTACTCGTTCGATTTCTCGTCGGTTCTCTCCGGCGATCATCTTCATTGGCTAATAGACGGCCTGATTCTGACGCTTGAACTGACAGTCTGTTGTTGGCTGCTGGCCTTTGCTTGGGCGGTCGTGTTGCTGATATTGCGCAACTCCACCTTCAAGCCTGCAGAATGGTTCGTTGCCGCATTCGTAGAAGTTCACCAGAACATTCCCCTGCTGGTGCAGGTCCTTTTCTGGTATTTCGCAATGCCGGAATTTTTCCCCGAGGCGATCCGGACCTGGATCAACGAGCGTAATAGTGAATTCATCCTGGCGATGTTTGCCGTGGCGTTTTGCATGTCTGCCTATATGTCAGAGGCGCTCCGCAGCGGGATGCGTGCTATACCTCACACGCAATACGAGGCAGGTCGCGTTCTCGGCTTCGGTTACTTGCGGACGATGCGATACATCGTGTTACCCCAGGCGATCAAGCACGCTATTCCGCCATTACTCAACTATTCGCTGCTTTTATTCAAGAATACCAGCATAGCGATGGCGATCGGCGTGCACGAACTCACGTACCAGAGCCGGGAGATCGAGAACGATACTTTTCGCACCTTCGAAACTTTTGCAGTCGTGACAGTTATCTATATGGCCATATCGTTCCTGATCATGATGGCTGGCGCTGCTTACGAGCGCCGTCAACTCGTGCCAACGCGGTGAGGAACAGCCATGATTGACGTAATTCGTGACAATTGGCTGCTTTTGTTGATCGGCCAGTATCCCAATGGCCCGTTGGGTGGACTCGTAGCAACCCTGCTGATCGCAATAACAGGCCTGCTTCTCGCTCTCCCCTGCGCGATGTTGCTGGCACTCGGCCGGATCAGCCCATACCGAGGCTTCCGCTTACCTGCGAGCGCGATCGTTCAGACGCTACGTGGCACGCCCTTCATCATGGTGATCTTCTGGAGCTATTTCGCGCTACCGTGGCTCATAGGTAGGCCAATTAGCGGCTTCTGGACCTTGGTGGGCGCTTTGGTCATATACGAGGCGGCCTATCTGGCAGAGGTTATCCGTGCTGGTATTCTTGCTTTGCCCAGAGGGCAGACGGAGGCGGCGCGTTCACTCGGCCTCGGTTACTGGAGGACGATGATCTACGTCATTCTCCCGCAAGCACTCTATAACTCTCTGCCCAGTCTTCTCAGCCAGTTCATTTCCTTAATCAAGGAAACCTCACTCGGTTACGTGATCAGCGTGAACGAATTCACTTTCGCGGCAGCTCAGGTCAATACAGCACTTCTGACAAAGCCCGTGCAGGTCTTTTCGATCCTCGCAATCACATACTTCTTGCTCTGCTTCTCGTTGACCGAGACGGCACGTTTCATCGAACGCCGTATCTCACGGCGCCGCAAGGGGCAAGGAACTGCTCAGGCAAACCCTAGCCCCATCATCAACCCGCTCACGACGGAGCCGGCCCCATGATCGAATTCCAAAATGTCAACAAGTGGTATGGAAACTATCAGTGCCTGACGAATGTCTCGGCCACCGTGCCGAAGGGACAGGTTGTCGTACTGTGCGGACCTTCCGGTTCGGGCAAGACTACGCTGATACGTACGATAAACCGACTGGAGGAAATCCAGAATGGCAACATCATCGTCGACGGTCGTAACGTGCATGAGAAAAAACTCGATGTTAATGAGTTACGAATGTCGATCGGTTTCGTCTTTCAGCAGTTCAATCTCTTTCCGCACATGTCGGTGATGGACAATCTGACGCTTGCGCCCCGAAAGATCCGGGGACTTTCGAAAGAGGAGGCCATCGAGAACGCGAAAAAGCTTCTTGACCGCGTGGGACTCGCATCGAAGGCCGAAAGCTATCCGGGACAACTCTCAGGCGGCCAAAGCCAGCGTGTGGCGATCGCCCGTGCGCTTGCTATGGAACCTCCGATCATCTTGTTTGATGAACCGACCAGCGCTCTGGACCCGGAAATGGTCGGCGAGGTCCTGTCCGTCATGAAGAGCCTTGCCCATAGCGGCATGACGATGATGTGCGTGACACACGAGATGGGTTTTGCGCGCGACGTTGCAGATCGTGTGTGGTTCCTGGATGGTGGCGTCATCCTGGAGGATAGCACGCCTGAGGAATTCTTCACGAACCCGCAGCATCCAAGGGCGAAGCAGTTCCTCTCCGACATCAGGCACTGATCCGATGCGGTCTTCTTCTGATGTTTCGGGTACGATGCCAGTCGCCATTGTGGGCGCCGGGGTCATCGGGCTTTCTCTTGCGGTTCAATTGCAGCGCGAAGGTCAAAGGGTCACAGTCATCGATGCAGGTGAGCCTGGAGGGGGAGCATCCTACGGTAACGCCGGCTTTATCAGTCAGGGAAGCATTTTTCCGCCAGCCTCCCTTTCTCTTCTCAAAAAGTTGCCCTCAATGCTTTTGGACCCGGATAGCCCGTTGGTGATCCGGCCATCCTATCTCACCCATCTCCTGCCGTGGGGTCTACGGCTCCTCCTGGCCCTTCGCACGCCAAGGCTCCGTCGGATTATCGAGGCGCTAGCGGCAATGAATCGACAAGCCATACCAACCTACCGCAATCTTCTTTCTGCCGCGCAGGCAGAAGATCTCTTCGTTCAAAAAGGCAGTTTGTTGGTCTGCCGCTACGGCGCGACACTTTCGGAAAAGACTGCTCTGATACCGACGTACCGTGAAAATGGTATTGCGGTCGAAAAAATTGACCGGGATACACTGCTCGGCCTTGAGCCTTCCTTAAGTGCTGATCTCGCCGGCGGCCTTTATTTTCCGACGAATGCACATTGCGTGGATCCTGGAGAATTGTGCCTTCGTTTTGCACGAAGTATAGTTTCTCACGGCGGGCAGATCTTAAGGGCAGAGGTGGCAAGAATCTTCCACGAAGGCGATGCTTGGCGCATAATGACGCCATCCGGAGATTTGTTCGCAAGCCGCATCGTCGTCGCAGCAGGACACCGTTCGGGAAGCCTTCTGACAACTCTCGGTTTGAAAGTTCCGTTGGCATCGGAGCGGGGCTACCATTTGATGTTGCCGACGCCGGGCCTAAAGTTGACGCGGCCTGTCGTCATGGCGGAGCCGTTCTTCGCAGCGACACCGATGCAACATGGTATGAGGTTGGCCGGAACGGTGGAGTTTGCAAATGCTGACGCTCCACCGGATTTCCGACGCTCCACAAACCTCTATAAGCTGGCATTACCCTACTTACCAGGGCTCAAGAATGACGACGAAGCAACATGGATGGGCATTCGCCCGTCTCTGCCGGACGCTTTGCCTGCAATAGGTCGATCATTCACGCATCCCGATCTTTACTACTCCTTTGGCCACCAGCACGTGGGCTTGACCCAAGCAGCCGCCTCCGCGCAGCTTCTTACAGATGTTATCCTGAACCGGCCAAGCTTTATGGACGCTGCGCCATTCGGCCTGGAGCGGTTCGGATGAAGCTGGATCGTACGTTTAACACCCTTGGAATCGTTGGCTACGGGGCCTTCGGGAAGTTGATAGCACACTATCTTTTCCCGCATTTCGACATCAACGTTTATGATCCGGCGATCGCCGCCGAAGACAATACAGGTATTGATCGGATCAACGTTGTGAATTTGCGTTCGGCGGCCTCTTGCGACATCGTCGTCTTGGCCGTTCCCGTTGCGCGCATGGAAGAAGTCATTCGGGACCTTCTTCCTTACCTCGCTCCTGATGCCATCGTCGTGGACGTAGGATCGGTAAAGATGTCGTCCGTTTCGGCCATGACGCGACTGATACCAGAGACGGTCGAGGTCATCGGGACACATCCACTGTTCGGACCTCAAAGTGCCAAGGCCGGAATAGAAGGGCGGAAAATCGTTGTTTGTCCCGTCCGTGGCCGGCATGCAAGACGTGCCGGGGCCTTCTTCAGAAAGGTCCTTGGACTCAACGTGATATTTGCGAGTCCTGAGAAGCATGACCGCGAAATGGCCGTTGTGCAGGGTATTACGCATTTGGTCGCGAAAGTTCTGGTGGAGATGGAACCGTTACCCACGGCCATGACAACCGCAAGCTTCGATTTTCTCATGGCTGCTGTGGACTTGGTCAGATACGATTCACCCGATGTATTTTGTGCTATTGAGCACGAAAACCCATTTGCATCAGGCGTTCGAACGAACTTCGCCGACATTATCAATGAATACAACCGCCATCCAAGCAAATATTAGCTAACTATCAATATATTTCTTATGTATTCAGTTATCAACACTGAGAATTAACTAATGCAAAAATCTTAGGAACTGGATAAATATTTCAATATTTTGTCTGAAAACGCAGAAAGGGTTCTATGATCAGTTCCACCTAACGATTATGAGTATCTCCTAATGCAATACTGGTTGGACAAGTTGACCGATCTCCCGCGATCCCTGGCGACGAAAGCGTCCTGAAAGACGCTCTGGCAACCTTCACCAACCAAACTGGCTTTGCCGGGTACGCCTATCTCAACATCCAACCAGGCCGCTCTATCGCAATTTCGAACTACCATCCGGAGTGGCAGTACGATTATTTCAAGCGAGACTATTTCGCAATCGATCCGGTTATGCGACGCGCCAAGTCCCTGAAACGAGCCTTCACTTGGGGCGGCGAGCACCATGTACCACGGGCCTCAAAGGCCGAGCGTTCATTCTTCGCGCATGCTGCCGAGTTCGGCATCAGGTCTGGCATCACAGTCCCCATCAAGACGGCATACGGCTCAATCGCGATGTTCACACTTGCCTCAGAGAGGCCTGCAATCGACATGGACCGCGAGATCGACCCTGTCGAAGGTGCATCCGCAGTCGCACAACTCCACGCCCGCATCAATTTCGCTGATCCGACCCCGAGTATCGAAGAGCCGATTGCTCTGGATCCCAAAGGGGCGGCCTATCTGAGTTGGATAGCTGTCGGGAAGACCATGGAGGAGGCAGCGGACCTCGAGGGCGTCAAGTATAACAGCGTTCGCGTCAAAATCGCCGAAACAAAGAAGCGGTTTGACGTGCATACGCTGACCCATCTCACTGCCGTCGCTATCCGCCGAAAGCTGATCTGAGCCTCAGTTCACCGACACTTTCGGAATATGACCAAGAATGGTGACCAGCGTGTTCACCACATACATCTGCGCATGCATCTCCATACAGGACTGGATGTAAGTAAGGTGCTGCGCGCCGCCCGCCCCCTTACCGGATTTGTAGGTGTCGGGCAGAGCCTGGAACAGCCGATCTGCGTTGTCGACCAGACGCAGATGGGTCCGAATAGCATCCACTGTCAAGCTCTCCAGGTCAGCCTTGGGCAGACCCCGCGTCAGCCCGTACACGGGACGCATTTCGAGTTTGTCTTCCGATGTCGGCGCGTCCGGTGTCATTCGATCCAATCTTCGGCTTATCCGCGGTGCGCCCCCGCAAACGTTAATCCCTGATCCCAAGCCGGGGGTTGGAAACTGTACTCGGACAGTCCTGCGACATTTAGTACCGAGGCACCTGGACATACGTCACAGGCCCCCGGCCAAATGGCCAGAGGATTCTGATGTCGAAACGGCCGACATCAACTGCTAGCAGGGGTTTCCACACCCCGAGGCAGAGCCCGTACTGCCTTACCCGCCCTTATAGAGGGCGGACGCTGAATTCGCCAGTGCAAACATGCACATGATCACGTAGGTCGCATAGTGACCTTCGGGGACATCAATGTTATTTGGCACCGATCCCAGAGAGATCGACACGAATGCCCGCCTTGTTGGGATCGTTGCTGCGGGCCACATCCTCGGAAGGCATGCTCGCCTCCAACCCGGCAGAATCTGCAGACACCTCAATCGCGTCGCTCGTTGGCTCGTCCCTACCAGGTTCAGGGGCCTTCACCTCACCAGGGTCCGGCGCGCGGAATACGGCCATTCCCTCGAAATACCCCGTCTGCCAGGCGATGATCGCATCATCGAATACCCGTCTTCGCGGAGAATCGGGACCTTCTTTGCGCCAAATCCGTTCTCGGTCAGCGGACGCAGGGTCATCATCAGGTGGATGTGCGGATTGCCCGGATTGTCGTGGTAGCGACGTATAATTGCGCCCTTGGAAGCCGCTCCTTCGGAACGGCGGGATCATCCACCAAAGTGTCGGCCTTGCCGACGTGCAGATCTGCACATTCCCTCCCAAGGGCATCCGGGAGAATCTGGGCATCGCAAGTGCAACGCCCAGACATCATAGGAGCAACCGGAATGAAGAAACCGTTGTCCAGGATCAGGGAAGAAATCGCCAGGCTGCAGGACCAGCTGAAGCAGGCAGAGACCCTTGAGGCCGAACGGATCGGCCGCATCGCGCTGAAGGCCGGCATTGGTGAGGTTGAGATTGACGAAGCAGATCTTCAAACAGCGTTCGAAGAGATTGCCGAGATGTTTCGCGCAGCAAAGGCAAGGTCGGCTGGAAAGAAACAAGCCGGGGGGAGCAGGACCGGCGGCGAAACATCTGCGCGGCGACGAACAGATCGTCTTCACCGCAGGCAATCCTCCGCTCAGATGCGGGCGCGTGATCTGGTTCCAGCGTGACGACATGAAAGCCTGTGTCGGGCAGAACAGGTTTCATCGTGAAGGTGAGTAAGGTGAATGAGAACCACGCTCGAAGGATTGCGATCTGCTGCCAGCGACCGGCTGGTCCGCGAGAGGATCGCAACCCGCATGGACGAAACCGTCTGGCGGGTTCGTCGGCGCGCTCAAGCGCATAGAGCCGTGCGGCAAAGCCGCCTCGCCCGCCCCCATTTCCTCCGGAAGGGAAAACCATCAGCGAGATGAATCGATCACACCGAACCGATTCATGGAAGTCGTTGGACGCAGGCTCGCGTAGACGCGAGAATCCGGGCATGCAAAACGAGGAAACACGCCCGGTTCATCTTCATCGCATCGACGCTACACAGAATATGCGGCGCTTCTATATGCTCGCGGTTCAGCCGACCCTGTTTGGTGGAGCCTCCATCATCCGTAACTGGGGCCGGATTGGATCCAACGGCCAGACGATGATGGAAATCTGGCGGCGCTCGTTGGCGTTGCACGCGTTCTTCAATTCCGCACGTTATCCTGACAGTCGAGCGTCACTGCGATCGGTCCCCTGGCGACATTGAAGGAGCCCCGGATCTTACAGGAAGAGGTGGTGGTAATTTTAAGGCCCTGTTGACAAAGTATGGCAGCCATATCTTTGCGGCGGCCAGGGCGAGGAATGCCGAGAAGGATATTCGTGGCTTGTCGTATCGGGTCGCAACGCGACGGAACTGCTTGAGACGATTGAACATCCGCTCATTGCGGTTTCGGTCCTTGTAGGCTCGGTAATCGCAGACAAGCGGGTTCTTCCGGTTGGCTTTTGGCGGAATGACCGGCCTGATCCCATGGATCAGGCGTTCTTCACGCAGGAAATCGCCGTCATAGCCTTTGTCAGCAAGGAAGAACCTCGGCTTGCCGACCGGTATCGGCAGCAACTCATGAACGGCGTTGTAATCCGAAGCCTCGCCACCCGCTAGGATGAAGCCGAGAGGGCGTCCTTGACCGTCTGCACGGCGTGGATTTTTGTCGTAAAGCCGCCACGTGATCGACCAAAAGCCTCCTGATAAGTCCCCCTTTGGCGCCCCCAGCCTGAGATTGGCCGCGAACCGTGGTGCTGTCGATCATGTGCCGCCAGTCATCCGTCAGACCCAGTTCGACGAGGGTCTCAAGCAGAGCGTCCCAAACGCCTTGTTCGGCCCAACGGCGGAAGCGCACATAGACCGAATTCCACTTTCCATAGCGCTCATGCATGTCGCGCCAAGGGCAGCCGACCCGAAGAAAACGAGTCTACCACGCGCCGCTCCAAATCGATCTCAAACAGCCAGACGGAAATGCCACTTGACAACGATATAGTCATGCATGATTTTACCGATTGGTAAAAATATTACCAATCGGTACAATCGCTTCAACCAGAAAAGGAACTGAAGATGTCACGCCCACCGCTTCCCCCTTTCACTCGCGAAAGCGCCATCGAAAAGGTTCGGCTGGCCGAAGACGGCTGGAACACTCGAGACGCGGCCAAAGTCGCTCTGGCCTATACGCTCGACACCCGCTGGCGGAACCGCGTCGAGTTCGCGAGCAATCGCGAAGAAGCTCAGGCATTTCTGACACGCAAGTGGAACAAGGAGCACGAATACCGCCTCATAAAGGAGCTTTGGGCTTTCACCGGCAACCGCATCGCGGTACGCTACGCGTATGAATATCGCGACGATGGCGGCCGCTGGTACCGCGCATATGGTAACGAGAACTGGGAATTCGCAGAGGACGGTCTGATGGCGCACAGACACGCGAGCATCAATGAAATGCCGATTGCTGAAAGCGATCGTCTGTTCCACTGGCCTCTTGGCCGTCGGCCGGATGATCACGCCAGCCTCAGCGATCTGGGCCTCTAATCATGGCCCGCATGGTCGCTGAAAGAGCCGACGCCATAGCCCCGTTGGCCGAAGTTTTCCGCGAACATGGCTATGAAGGCGCAAGCCTTGCCTTGATCGGCAAGGCTACCGGTCTCGGCAAGGGTAGCCTCTACCACTTCTTCCCGAACGGAAAGGAAGAGATGGTGCGGGCTGTTCTCGACGAAATCGGCCAATGGTTCGAGGATGCCGTATATTCCCCGTTGCGTAACGAGAGCGATGTTAACGGCGCCATCCGTGAGATGCTCGCCTCGACGGACCAATATTTCAAGTCCGGCAGGCGCGTGTGCCTCGTCGGTGCCTTGGCAGTGGCCAATACGCGTGACCTCTTCGCGCAAGCCATCCGAGGTTATTTCGTAGCTTGGGTGGACGCATTGCAGTCAGCGCTTATTCGGCAGGGCCGTGAAGCCGATCAATCGCGCCTCCTCGCGGAAGAGGCAGTTCTTGCCATACAGGGAGCAATCGTTCTTTCTCGGGCAATGGACGATCCGGCCGTTTTTCAACGGGCTATCGACCAACTCCGGAGACGGTTGGTGATCGAAAGCGATACCTCTAACAACGAAGGCCCAACCGACGTTTCACCGCAAAATGAAGGTCGGCTTGTCTAAGATTGGCGGAGATATCAGCACAACGCGGAGCGGCAGGATTTCGGGCAATCTTGCCACTCCACGAGCGGTCAAAGGCTAGCGGCAAGAGTTTCGGCAAAGCGTCCGCAGGGAGACGGGACAAAACTCTGTCAACCGAGCCTAGACCCTGTCACCATTAGTCCGATCGTGGCGTCCGTCCCAAAGTACGCTTGAAGGCATGAGCAAAGGCGCTTTGGGAATTGTAGCCGACCGCGGCGGCGACCGTGGCCACTGTTTGGTTCTCCTTGAGTTTCTGCTGCGCCAGAACCATGCGCCAGCGGGTAAGGTAGTCGAGAGGCGGTCGACCGACACGCTCGGTGAACCGTTTCGTGAAGGCCGAGCGTGACATGCCGACCTCCGACGCCAGCATTGGCACTGTCCAGCGGTACGCGACATCGGCGTGCAGCAATCTGAGCGCCTTGCCGATCCTCGGGTCCGCCAGCGCGGTGATGTGGCCACGAAAGCGCGGACGGCCGCAATGACAAGAATTTCCGCCAATCGCTCGGCGGCGAGCGAACTGCCTAGTTCCGCGCAGGCCACCTCCGTCCTTAGTGCATTCAGCGTTCTCGCGACAGCCTCGGCGGTGGACGATGTCGGATCGACGCGCAGAAATTTCGGCAGCGCGTCCAGAACGAATGCGGCGCTGCCATCGGCAAAGCCGCTGCCGCCGCCTAGCAGCGCCGTTTCGTTTGCAGCGCCTAGGCGCACGAGGTCCTGTCCCGGCGCAGCGAAGAGCGGCATTCCATCCATCGGTTCGACCGCCGGATCACTCGCCACCGTGTAGCGCGTGTCACTGATGAGAACCAAATCACCTTCCATAAGTGCTTGCGGCGAATGCTTCGGAAGCAGAAGCCAGCATCGACCTCGTGTGACGGTGACGAACTTCAATCTCATTCGCCCGTCGAAGTCCAGTGCCCAGTCTCCCGCCGCTTCGAGTCCGGTCCCGCGAATGCTCCGCGCACCCAGAGCCGCAAGAACCTCGGAGAATGGATCGGCAATTATTCTGGCGGATCGCGACAAAGACATGGCCATTCGAGCATAGATCATCCGATCTCCGCTGTATAGAACTTGCTTCTCATTGCAAAGGACGGAGCCCCTATAATGACCATAGAGAACAAGATCGTCGCCATCACAGGAGCCGGACGCGGTATTGGCCGGGCGACAGCTATTCATCTTGCAGCGCGCGGCGCGCGTCTTGTGCTCGGTGCACGAAGCGAAGCGGAAATCGCGACTGTAGCAGGAGAGATAGAAGCGGCAGGCGGCAAAGCCGTTTACCGGGCCATCGACGTTACCAGACCTATGTATCTGGAGGTTCTGGTCAAACTTGCTTGCGAGCGCTTCGGGCGGCTTGATGTCATCATCAACAATGCGGGTATCGGCCCGCTCTCTCGTTTTGACGCGCTGAAGGTGGATGACTGGGACGCCATGATCGACGTGAATCTGAAGGGCGCGCTCTACGGCATCGCTGCGGCTTTGCCCGTGTTCAAGCACCAGGACCCCGAGACCACGCATGCGCAAGAGCGCCAAGGCGGTGACCGGCGACGTCCTCAAGCGATTGCTGGCCACCTGCCATACAGACAGTCTGAAGGACCTTCGCGATCGAGCGATCCTGATGGTGGCCTTCGCCTCCGGCGGTCGACGCCGCAGCGAGGTTGCGGGGCTTCGCAAGGAACAACTGACCGTGGAAGCTCCCGTTCCTGTTGATGGCGGCGTTCAGCTCCCCTCGCTCTCCATCCATCTGGGACGCACCAAGACCAGCGGTGGTGACAATGACGAAGTGGTCTATCTCACTGGTCGGCCCGTCGAGGCACTGAATACCTGGATGGCTGCTGCGCGCATTGAACGCGGCAGTGTGTTCCGGGGGATCGATCGCTGGGGCAATGTCTCACAACGTGCGCTGGATCCGAAGGCTACCAACGATATCGTCAAGCAGCGCGCGCTTTTGGCGGGATTGGATCCGGCGGAATTTTCCGCCCATGGTCTGCGATCAGGCTATCTCACCGAAGCGGCCAATCGCGGCATTCCGTTGCCGGAGGCGATGGAGCAGTCGCGCCATCGATCCGTGCAGCAGGCGTCAGAATATTACAACAGCGCCACTAGGCGGAGTGGTAGGGCTGCAAGGCTGATGGATTGAAAGGGCACTGTAAACTTACCGCCGATCGGCGTGCTCGGCTAGCTGCCCTAGGTAAGTCTTGCGTCTCTTAGGCATGCTTTTCCGCAATCGCTCTTCCATCCGGCTTCGGGGTCCGGCTTTGCAGAAGTTCGCCACGTTCTTCAAGAACGGGATAGGCCGCAGCAGCCACAAGGTGCGAGTTTATCTGCTTCAGGTCGCGCACAAGGTCGAGGTGAAGCGAACTGGTTTCCATCGTTGCGATACTGCCCTCGCGAAGCCTCTGGAAATGGGCCTCCGTCCCTTCCCGCTCTGCCTTCCGAAACAGGACCTTTTCATCTGCCAGCAGGCGGGCAGCCCGTTCGTCCTGCGTCATGAACAGAGCGGCCGCGGTCTGCAGATTGGCGATCAGGCGATCGAACAGTCGCGACAACTCTACCTGCCCCTCCCTGGAAAAGTTCAGGCCCCGGCGCAGACGTTTGGCCAGATGCGGCAGCAGGTTCTGATCGAGCACATCGCCGGCATGCTCCATGTTCATGGAGAACAGCAGGATCTCGTTCAGCCGTCGCTTGTCGGCGTCGCCAAGTTCGTCAGGATCGATGGAGGTGAGGTAGGTTTTGACTGCGGTGTTGAGGCTATCGAGGACGTTGTCCTTGGCCCGCAATGCCGACAGTGCCTTGCGGTCCGTGTTGGAAAGCGCGGCCTTCGCACCCGTCAGCATCTCCGTCAGGACATCGACCAGCCGCAGTGTTTCGCGCGCGGCTGCCCCAAGCGCGACGACGGGCGTTTCACGCGCCGCCGGGTCGAGATACCGCGGTCGCGCCGGATCTGCCTCGTCGATCTTGCGGGGAAACATCTTGGTCAGCAGATCCGCATAGGGCGCCAGGAACGGCAGGAACAGCGCGGCGAGCACGAGATTGAAGGCCGTGTGGAAGTTGGCGACGGCGCGCGCGCTGTCATCGTCAATCATCGCCGACAAGCGGGCGATCGGCGACAACAGGGGCAGAACGACCGCAACCCCGATGATACGGGTGATCAGGTTTCCGATCGGCAACCGCTTATGCGACAGATCCGATCCCGAGTGGCCCTCGACGACGGGATTGACCGCAGTGCCGAGATTGGCACCAAGAACAAGCGCGAAGGCCTGTTCCGGCTGAATCAGTCCCTTGCTGGCCAGCGATACGATCAGCAGGACGACGGCGACGCTGGAATGCGCAGCCCATGTCAGAACGGCAGCCAATAGAACGCTGAGCACCGGCGTCGCGGAGATCGCGGCGAGCACGGAGGATAGTGCGTTCGAACCTTCATATTGGGTCATGAGGTCCAAGAGCTGGTGGAGCGCCAGCAGCATGAAGCCGAGTCCGATGACGACACGGCCGAGATCATGGATCTGCGGGTTGGAAACACGGCGGAACATCAAGACGCCGATGAGGATCAACGCAGGCGACACAGCCGAAACGTCAAAGGACAGTACTTGAACGATCAGGGTTGTGCCAACATTTGCCCCAAGCATCACGGCCAGCGCCGGCACCAGATCGACGAGGCCACCCGCTGCAAAGCCCGATGCCATCAGTCCCGTGGCGGTACTACTCTGCAGGATTGCAGTGACGCCCATGCCTGCGAAGAACGCCCTCACCCGATTATTCAGCGCATGACCAAGGAATGAACGCAGGTCAGGACCGAACGCTCGCTGAATGCCTGTCTGAACCATTCGCGTGCCCCAGAGCAAAAGGGCAATGTGCCCCGCGAGCGTGACCAAGCCAATCAGCAAAGCCATGGTGATCCCTTCGATTGAGCAGGCTGTCCGGCAGCTTTCGCCGCCATGCAGAATCGTAACGTTTCGTTAGCTGACTATGTTTCTTCCGAATAACCGCTAATGCAAGCCAGATTTTCATAAAACCGTCATATATCTTATTTTTATTCATCCTAACAATAGGTTAGGCGTTTTCATGAACGAGCGTACCCCGTTCTCCGGAGACTGAATCGGTCGGCGCGATTTATCCTAACCTGCCCTCACCGACCCTCTCCACACCAGCTCCGCATGTAGGCGTTTGGATGTCTGTTCATTTTCGCTCGACGGCTCCGCCGACAGCCATCGCACCGCCTCGCCGGCGATGACCTCCACCGGCTGTGCGAAGGTCGTCAGCTGATAGGAGGACCAGGAGGCTTGCTCGATATCGTCGAAGCCGACAATGCTAAGCTGTTCCGGGATTGAAATCGAGAACTGGTGTCGAGCAGCATCCATGAAGCCGCAGGCCAACAAATCGGTCGCGCAAAACACCGCATCGGGGCGCTCGGTTCTGGTCAGCATCCGCTGAGCGAGCATCTTTCCGGAATCGTAGCTGGTAAAGCCGTAACGCTCTACGGTTACGTCCAACCCCTGTTTCTTGGCGGCCGCAACAAAACCCCGCTCACGAGCCATCAAACTCGGCGTTCCCGCATCGGAATTTGCAAAGGCAAGCCGCTGGCATCCGGCCCGTAGAAACGCAGTCACAACCCTATGCGCCGCTTCCGTATCATCGAGGTTGATACGCAGCGGGCCTGGTTGATCGTCGTCTCGATTGATGAGCACAAGCCTTTGGCCGCTGCGAAGGCACAGCTGCGTGATCGACTTGTCGGGAAGTCCCGACAAGATGATCGAAGCATCTGCCCGGTATCGTATCGCCTGCTGCAAGGCCCGATCAACGCTACCGTCAGACCGATCGGTGTTGACCAACATCGCAACCTTGCCCGCGGTCTGCAACTGTTGGGTCAATTCCCTCAGGAGCGCTGAGCGATAAGGCGTTGCAACATCAGATACGATCAGACAAACAATGCCGCTTTCGTTGCGCATCAACCCACGCGCAAGCTGATTGACATGATAGCCAAGCTCTTCGGCCGCTTCAATGACCTTTCGCCGGGTCGACTCAGACACGGAAGCACCGGGCGTGAACGCCCTGGACACGGCCGAACGCGACACCCCCGCACGCCTGGCAACCTCATTTGCACTCACGAAGAGTTTTTGAGACACACACCTGCTCCACAAAGCCTTGCACGGATATTTGCGCCGTTTTGCAATGCCGT
Organism: Allorhizobium sonneratiae; assembly: GCF_023700755.1. Taxonomy (GTDB): domain Bacteria; phylum Pseudomonadota; class Alphaproteobacteria; order Rhizobiales; family Rhizobiaceae; genus Allorhizobium; species Allorhizobium sonneratiae. Next base: position 332,708 of record NZ_JAMKOJ010000004.1, read on the forward strand.
GCAATAGTGAATTTGTCCAATTTCACGACGTTTTTGTGACAAATTGGTTGACATACCCGTTAATCACCGGCAGCATTTGCACACGCTTGCAAAAGGCGATCGGCGTGGAGGCGCCGTCTTAACGGAGGAAATCATGCGATCAATCAAATTGGCTGCGGCATTGCTTGCCGCGGGTGTGTCCTTTTGCGCCTATTCGGCTCATGCCGCCGGCGAACTGAACATGATCTGCTCAGCAGATCCTGAAGTTTGCGACGTCATGAAAAATCTTTTTGAGAAGCAGTCCGATATCAAGGTGAACATGGTCCGCCTGTCTGCGGGCGAAGCCTATGCAAAGATCCGCGCGGAAGCGCGCAACCCGAAGACTGATATCTGGTGGGCGGGAACTGGCGACCCTCACCTGCAGGCTGCGGCGGAAGGGTTGACGCAAGAATACAAGTCACCGCTTTTCGACCAACTCCAGGACTGGGCAAAAAAGCAGGCTGAAACCTCCAAGTTCCGCACAGTCGGCGTCTACGCCGGCGCGCTCGGTTGGGGTTACAATACGGATCTCTTGAAGAAGAAGGGACTGAAGGAGCCCAAATGCTGGGCGGATCTTCTCGATCCCTCCTATAAGGGAGAAATCCAGATCGCCAATCCGAACTCTTCTGGCACGTCGTATAACACCCTTGCCACGCTCGTGCAGATCATGGGGGAAGACAAGGCGTTCGACTACCTTACAAAGCTGAACGCCAATATTTCCCAATACACGAAATCCGGATCAGCTCCCGTGAAGTCTGCGGCACGCGGAGAGGCGACGATTGGCATCGTCTTCATGCATGATGCGGTGGCGCAAACGGTCGCGGGCTTCCCCATCAAGACAGTCGCTCCATGCGAGGGCACCGGGTACGAGATCGGCTCGATGTCGATCATCAAGGGTGCGAAGAACCTCGAGAATGCCAAGAAATGGTATGACTGGGCGCTGTCAGCTGAAGCACAGTCGCACATGAAGGATGGCAAGTCGTATCAGCTACCGTCCAACAAGTCCGCGGAAGTGCCGAAGGAGGCGCCGAAGTTCGAGGACATAAAGCTCATCGACTATGATTTCGCCAAGTACGGCGATCCGACGGTGCGCAAGGCACTGCTCTCGCGCTGGGACAAGGAAATCGGCGCCAAGGCCAACTAAGCCAAAGGCCTCGGGCTGCCGCCCATGCGTGTTCGGCAGCCCTCATCGGACGTGAGCGGGAGACGAGGCATGATAAAAGCCAATCGCAGGCAGGACATCGCCGTCATTGTCGGCATCCTGGCGATGTTCATATTGCCCTGGTACCGGATAGACGGCGGGTTTTATGGCTTTGGATGGCTCGCCAGCTTCCCCAATGACGCGGCAACCGGTCCCGCTGTTGTGGAAATCTTCGGCTTCGGCCGATGGTGGTTGCTGGCCGCGCCTGTCATCCTTGTGGCAGCCGGGACTGCGCGATTCATGCGGACGCCTCAGCGGCAAGGCGCTGTTCTCGCCTGGGCTGGCGCACTCGGGGTGGTATTTCTCGCATTGCAGGGCCTTGCGATCAACTTCACAGGTTGGAGCTGGTCCTTCAGCGAGACCCTGTTTGGCCCCCTTGCCGATGGCCAACCGTCTATGGGCGCCGGGGCGATCCTCACCGCGATTGTCTTTGTCATGCTGTTTTCGATCGGATTGGCAAAACGAGGCGTCATGAAGGGGGATGGATTCGTCGTCGCCTCCATCACAATGCTTATCTTTCTCGTCGCAATCTTCGTGTTCTACCCTGTTGGCAGCATGTTCGTCGCTGCTTTCCAATCGATCGATGGTTCATTCGATCCGACCGGCTTTATAACCAACATTCAGGATCCTTCCGTCTGGAGCCTGAGCTGCGTGGTTGGTGGTGATAGCTGTGGTGTCGCCTGGCGCACGCTTTGCCTCGCCGTCCTGACCGCCACAGGCGCAACCGTGCTCGGTCTTTGCTTCGCACTTGTAGCGACCCGGACCCGATTTCCCTTCAAGAAGGGCTTGCGGCTATTGACGATCCTGCCGATCATCACACCGCCTTTTGTCATCGGGCTCGCCCTGATCCTGTTGTTTGGCCGCTCAGGCGTGATTACCGAATGGGTCGCCGGCGTCACCGGTGCCGAACCAAGCCGCTGGCTCTACGGACTGACCGGCATCTGGATTGCCCAGGTTCTCTCTTTCACGCCGATTTCCTTTCTGGTTTTGATTGGGGTCGTTGAAGGTGTCAGTCCCTCCATGGAGGAAGCCTCACAGACCCTGAGAGCCAATCGCTGGCGCACCTTCTGGCGGGTTTCCCTACCGTTGATGACGCCAGGCCTGGCCAATGCATTCCTGATCGGCTTCATCGAAAGCATGGCTGACTTTGGCAACCCGATGGTGCTCGGCGGAAGTCATGGCGTCCTTTCGACGGAAATCTTCTTTGCGGTGGTCGGCTCGCAGAATGATCCTTCACGGGCAGCTGTTCTGGCCATGATCCTTCTGGTCTTCACCATGACCGCTTTCATTGCACAGCGCTTCTGGCTCTCGGGCAAAAGTTTCGCGACGGTAACGGGCAAGGGTGACTCCGGCGCGCACATTGCCCTGCCTAAAGGCCTCTCCGTTGCCGTCCATGCCCTCGTCCTTCCCTGGATCGCATTTACGCTGGTCGTCTACGGGATGATCCTGTTCGGCGGCTTCGTCAAAACCTGGGGCCTGGACAATAGCCTGACCATCGAACACTACGTCAAGGCGTTCTCCATCGGGTTCAGAAACGATGGAGGGCTGGAGTGGTCCGGTGTTGCCTGGAACTCCTTCTGGACGACGATGGAAATCGCCCTGATCTCGGCCCCTCTGACTGCTGCCGTCGGACTGCTCACGGCCTACATCATCGTCCGCCAGCGTTTTGTTGGCCGAAACCTCTTCGAATTCGCGTTGATGATGAGCTTTGCCATTCCGGGTACGGTCATCGGCATCAGCTACATCATGGCCTTCAATCTGCCGCCCCTTGAGATGACGGGAACCGCACTGATCCTTGTCGCGTGTTTCGTCTTCCGCAATATGCCGGTTGGCGTGCGCGGAGGTGTCGCCGCCATGAGCCAGCTCGACAAGAGCCTTGACGAAGCATCGCTGACGCTGGGCGCAAACAGCTTTAGAACAATCCGAAAGGTCATCCTGCCTCTGCTGCGGCCGGCGATCAACGCAGCCCTCGTCTATTCGTTCGTGCGCGCCATCACATCGATCAGCGCCGTGATCTTTCTCGTCAGCGCGCAGTACAACATGTCGACGGCATTCATTGTCGGGCTAGTGGAGAACGGCGAGTACGGTGTTGCAATCGCCTATTCTTCAGCGCTGATCGTCGTGATGATCGCTGTCATCACAGGCTTTCAGTTCCTCGTCGGCGAGCGTCGTCTGAGACGCGAGAACCGCGTCGCCATGGCTGCGCCCGTCGCAACAGCCGCCACTCCGATCGGTCAGGAGAGACCCGCATGAGCATGATCAAACCTGGATCTGTCGTCTTTGAAAACGTGAAAAAGACGTTCGGCGCCTTTACCGCCATCCCGAACCTGTCCCTGACGATCGAGCCTGGCACCCTCGTCACTTTGCTTGGACCCTCCGGCTGCGGCAAGACGACGACGTTGCGAATGCTTGCGGGCCTTGAACACCCCTCGTCCGGCCGCATTTCGATCGCCGGCAAGGACGTCACGATGCTGCCTGCGAATGAACGCGACGTGTCGATGGTGTTCCAAAGTTACGCACTGTTCCCGCATATGACCTCGTTGGACAACGTCGCCTATGGCCTGGAATCATCTGGCATGAAACGGAAAGAGGCCCGCGAGCGCGCTGAAGAAGGCCTGCAGCTTGTCGGCCTCAGCGGCATGGGCAAGCGGCTGCCCGCCGAGCTCTCCGGTGGCCAGCAGCAGCGTGTCGCTGTCGCAAGAGCATTGGTTCTCGAACCACAGGTTCTGCTGCTCGACGAACCGCTTTCAAACCTCGATGCGCGTCTGCGTCGGCGGGTTCGTACGGAAATCCGGGAGCTGCAGCAGCGCCTGGGCTTCACCGCCGTCTATGTCACCCATGACCAGGACGAGGCACTGGCGGTGTCCGATCAGATCATCGTGATGAAGGACGGCGCGATCGCCCAGCAGGGTACGCCCCGGGATCTCTATGAAACACCCGCGTCCGCATTCATTGCAGACTTCATGGGAGAGGCAAACGTGGTCACATGCAATGTTATCGACATTGAAGGTGGCCACGCCATCATCGATGTCGAGGGGCTGCGCCATCGAATGGCAACAGCCAAAGCGGTGAAAGGTCCCGCTCAACTGGCCGTGCGGCCAAACGCCATAAGCCTGTCGCCGAGCACCGCGGCCAGCGGGTTTCGCGGTCAAATCATCCACGCAGCCTACCTCGGCGACCACGTCGAATACGAGGTCAAGACGCAGAACTCGACCCTCTTCGTGGTCGATGATGGCATGGAGCAGCCGCTCCCGACATCGACGGAGGTCGCGATCGGTTTGAAGGATCGCGGCATAGCAATTATCGGCAGCTGAGCCCGCGTCCCCGGCGCAATCGACACATTTGGCACAAGGAAAATGCAATGAACTCCCAGTCTGTCACCGGCATCGAAGAACGCTTTGCGCTTGCCCAATCCGTAGCCCGCGAGGCCGGCAAACTCGCGCTCGATTATTTCAAGCGTCGTGACACGCTGGTCATCGAGACGAAACGCGATCTTCAGGATGTCGTCTCGGTTGCCGATCGCGAAGTTGAAGAGTTGATCCGAAACCGTTTCGGAGAGGCCTACGACACCGACGGCATCCTCGGCGAGGAATATGGCCTTGAAAAGGGCCTCTCTGGCTATACGTGGGTCGTCGACCCCATCGATGGCACCAGCCCATTTGTCAACGGCATGCCAAACTGGTGCGTTTCCATCGCGCTTCTACATGAGGGCATTCCTGTTGTCGGCGTGATTTACGCTCCCTGCTTCGACGAGCTCTTTGCAGCAAGACTTGGAAATGGTGCAACGCTGAACGGCAAGCCGCTGACAGTCGATCCGAAGAGGACGATCCAGAATGCGGTAACCGGCTTTGGCGCAAACAGTCATGTTACGCCGGCGTCGGTCGGCAAGATCGTTGAGGGCATTCTTGAGGCCGGGGGTAACTTCATCCGGAACGGGTCGGGTGCTTTGATGCTGGCTTACGTGGCGTCCGGTCGCCTTGTTGGCTATTACGAACCCTACATGCACGCCTGGGATTGCCTTGCCGGCTATTGCCTCGTGAAGGAAGCGGGTGGCTGGTATCATCCTTTCCCGGCAGAGGGCGACCGCCTGACGAAGGGTGCGCAGGTGCTGGCAGCCGCTCCTGGCGCAATCGACGATCTCAAGAAGATTGCGGGCTTGTAGCTTTGCCGGTCTACGTGGACGCGAACCGATCGGCCTGACAAGGAGGCATGCATGGCTCTGGAACTCCCCTCTCCTCGAAACAGAAGCGAAAGGCTCGGCTGTCTCGCGACGTTGGGCCCGTTTCCCGCGCCGCTCACTCGTCTGGCTGAATATGCGTTATGCCATCCGGACGTCATGGCATTTGAATCCTGTACTCTCATCGCGTCGGCTGCACGCGTGTCGCCCAGCACAGTGTCCCGATTGGCGGCTGCGCTTGGTTTCGGATCGGTCAGGGATTTCCGCGGCATCTTCCAAGAAGAGTTGAAGCGGATCTCACGGCGACACGAACCGCCAGAGCTCAAGAACGCCGAGGACCGTCGGTCAGCGTCATTTGAAATGGTCGCGGGTGACCTGATTTCAGGCGGTGGCGGCACCAAAGATTGGAAGGTGGATAGCTGGCTTATCAATAAATCTCGCCATCTGGACGGGCAAGCATGACACGCTAACTCTGATGAACGCGCTTGCAGAAAGCACCGAACGGCCGCGATGTTTGGAAACCTGCAGCAGGTGTAACGGCAATCTGGCAGGATCGCCACTGCCGCGCGAAAAACCATAAACTCTAGGGAGGAAATATGACCAATCGTCTCATTGTAACTTGCTCCATCATGGCAATGGCCTCCATTGCCAGCACTTCGCACGCCCTTGCAGCAACCGAACTTCAATGGTGGCACGCTATGTCGGGGGCAAACAACGAGGTCGTCGATCAACTCGCCAAGGAGTTCAACGACAGCCAAAAGGACTATAAGGTTGTTCCAGTGTTCAAAGGCACTTACCCGGAGACGCTCAACGCGGGCATCGCCGCGTTCCGCGCAAAACAGGCGCCGGCAATCCTTCAGGTCTTCGATGCGGGTAGTGGCGTGATGATGAGTGCCGGAGGGGCGATCATGCCCGCGGCCGATGTTCTGAAGAAGGCGGGCTACGACTTCAACAAGTCAGACTATCTGCCGGGGATTGTCTCTTATTACTCGAGACCCGACGGCACCATGCTGTCCTTCCCTTACAATTCCTCCTCGCCGATCCTCTATTACAACAAGGACATTTTCAAGAAAGCCGGTCTGGATGCGGACAACCCGCCGAAGACATGGAAGCAGGTTTTTGCCGCCGCCAAAAAGATCAAATCAAGCGGCGCTGCGAGTTGCGGATTGACATCCACCTGGCTCACCTGGATCCAGACAGAAAACTATGCGGCCTGGAACAATGTCCCCTACGGCACAAAGGAAAACGGCCTCGGCGGCACCGACGTGAAGCTAGAATTCAACGCTGCGCCCTTCGTCCAGCACTTCCAGGCGATTGCCGATCTCGCGAAAGACGGGACCTTCCGATATGGCGGGCGCACGTCCGAGGCCAAGCAGCTATTCACCTCGGGCGAATGTGGCATCCTGACGGAATCCTCCGGTGGCCTCGGGGACATTGTCAAATCCGGCATTCCTTATGGAATAGGCCAGCTTCCCTATGATGAAGGTGACGGACGCCCTCAAAATACCATTCCCGGCGGAGCAAGCCTGTGGGTTTTTGCGGGCAAAACCGATCAGGAATACAAGGGGATCGGTGAGTTCTTCCATTTCCTCTCACAAACCAAGATTCAGGCCCGTCTGCATCAGGTCTCCGGCTATCTGCCGGTGACGATGGCCGCCTACGAGGAGACCAAGAAATCCGGCTTCTACGAGAAGAACCCTGGCATGGAAACACCCATCCTCCAGATGATTGGAAAGCCGCCGACCGCAAACTCCAAGGGCGTCCGCCTCGTCAATCTCCCTCAGGTGCGTGACATCATGAACGAGGAATTCGAGGCGATGCTCGCCGGCAAGGAGGATGCCAAGACGGCACTCGACAAAGCGGTCGAGCGCGGCAATGCAGCGATCGCTGAGGCAAACGGCAACTGACAACGAGACATTTCGGTCCGCATGCACGTGTGGACCGCCCGCCCCTAGGAGATCGTCGTGCAAACCGTCGCCTTTCCCAATAAGATACTTCCCTATTTCCTCATCGCACCACAGATCGTCCTGACCGTGGTTTTCTTTTTCTGGCCTGCTAGCCAGGCACTCTACCAGTCCTTAGAGCGCGAGGATCCTTTTGGGATGAAGAGCCGATTTGTCGGACTGGCAAACTTCCGCCAGGTTCTTCACGATCCAGGCTACTTGCACTCCATGCAGGTCACCGTGCTCTTCAGCGTTGCGACCGCCGCTCTGTCCATGATCGTCGCGCTGGCGCTGGCGACTGCGGCGGACAGGGTCGTTCGCGGGCAAACACTTTACCGGACACTTCTGATCTGGCCCTACGCCGTAGCACCTGCCGTTGCCGGCATGCTCTGGCTGTTCATGTTCAACCCGGCAATGGGAACGTTTGCCTATATTCTCCGACGCAATGGCATCGCCTGGGATCCACTCTTGAACGGCAATCAGGCGATTTCGCTTGTCGTCGTCGCAGCAGCATGGAAACAGATCAGCTACAACTTTCTATTTTTTGTCGCGGGCTTGCAGGCGATTCCAAAATCGCTGTTGGAAGCGGCCGCCATCGATGGCTCGCGCGGCGCCCGGCGCTTCTGGACAATTGTCTTTCCACTGCTGGCGCCGACCACCTTCTTCCTGCTTGTCGTCAACACCGTCTACGCCTTCTTCGATACGTTCGGTATCATCGACTCCGTCACGAAGGGCGGCCCGGCCAGGGCAACGGAAACGCTGGTCTACAAGGTCTACAATGACGGGTTCGTAAACCTCAACCTCGGCTCGTCAGCGGCGCAATCGGTCATCCTCATGATCATCGTCATTGGGCTCACCGCTTTTCAGTTTCGCTTCGTCGAGCGACGGGTGCATTATGGGTGAGGCACATTCATGATTGAAAAGCGCCCTGTCGCCAATCTCGTCGGCCACCTGATGCTTGTCCTTGGCATCGTCGTCGTGGCTTTCCCGATCTACTATACCTTTGTCGCATCGACGATGACGTCGGCGGAAATCCTGAAGCCACCGATCTCGCTTTTGCCCGGCGGACATCTCGTCGAGAATTACAGCGATGCTTTGTCGGGAGGTGTTGAGCGCGTCGTCGGCGTCAGCCTCGAACGCATGCTCTGGAACACGATCGTTGTTTCTATGGTGATTGCTCTCGGAAAGATCATCATTTCGTTCCTGTCCGCCTATGCGATCGTGTTCTTCCGGTTCCCGCTCCGCATGGTGTTTTTCTGGATGATTTTCATCACGCTGATGTTGCCGGTCGAAGTGCGCATCCTTCCGACCTACAAGGTCGTGGTCGATCTCGGTTTGATCGACACCTATGCGGGTTTAACCCTTCCCTTGATGGCGTCCGCAACCGCGACCTTTCTGTTCCGGCAGTTCTTCCTGACGATACCGGGAGAACTTCTCGAGGCGGCACGGATCGACAATGCCGGACCATTCCGCTTCATGCGGGATATCCTGCTTCCGCTGTCGACCACCAATATCGCTGCCCTGTTCGTCATTTTGTTCATCTACGGATGGACGCAGTACCTCTGGCCTTTGCTGGTGACGAACAATGCGCAGATGACCACCATCATCATCGGACTGCGCAAGATGGTGGATTTTACCGATGCTTCGACGCCCTGGAACCTCGTCATGGTTACGGCAATCGTCGCAATTATTCCGCCCATTGTCGTTGTGGTGCTGATGCAACGCTGGTTCATCAAAGGACTCGTGGAGACTGAGAAGTAATGGCTGCAATCACCCTGAAGGACGTCCGCAAGATCTACGGCAAGAGCGTGGAGGCGATTTCCGGTATTTCATTAGAGATTAAGGATGGCGAGTTCGTTGTTCTCGTTGGCCCATCCGGATGCGGGAAATCGACACTATTGAGAATGATCGCCGGGCTCGAAAGTATCACATCGGGTGAGATTTCGATCGGAAACCGGGTCGTCAATGACCTGGAACCTTCAGAGCGAGACATTGCCATGGTTTTCCAGAACTACGCTCTTTATCCGCATATGACAGTGCGCCAGAACCTTGCCTACGGCCTGAAAAACCGAAACATGCCGAAAGCGGACATTGAAAAGCGCATACAAAAGGCCGCATCGTCATTGGAGATCGAACCATTCCTCGAGAGGAAGCCGCGGCAACTATCCGGCGGCCAGCGTCAGCGTGTGGCGATGGGTCGCGCGATCGTTCGTGAGCCATCGGCGTTTCTGTTCGACGAACCGCTGTCAAACCTGGATGCAAAGCTGCGGGTGCAAATGCGTGTCGAAATCAAAGGACTGCAAAACGCTCTCAAGACGACCAGTGTCTACGTCACGCACGATCAGATGGAGGCGATGACACTTGCTGACCGGCTGGTCGTTCTCAATGCGGGCCGGATCGAACAAGTTGGAACACCCATCGAACTCTATGAACGGCCAGCCACAACGTTCGTTGCGACCTTTATCGGTTCACCCTCAATGAACCTTCTTCGGATGACAGATGGTTTTGTGTTGTCAGCCCCTGGCTCATGGAGCGGTAGCAATGCGACAGTCGGAATTCGTCCGGAAGATATTCGCTTGGCCGAAAGCGGAAGCGCGGCTGCCTTTAGCGCACGGGTACGAGTCCAGGCGGTGGAACTGGTCGGCGCAGAAAGCTACGTCTACGGCATTCTTGCCGATGGCCAACCGATCGTCTTTCGCGTTCCGGGCCGATCGCTGATTGCGATCGGCAGCGAGCTCGACATCGCAGCTTCCCTCGAAGCTCTGCATTTCTTCGATACTGCTGGCAACCGTCACGAACCGACAGCGTACGCAGGGAGTTCGATGCCCGCTAGCATTTGACCGATGCTCAACAACGAGGCTGAACGAAAGCCAATGGCATTCCTCGGGTATTGCCAAGTTGTTTGAGGCATGCGTTTCAGGTATCGAGGCACGATGAAATTGCCGAGCGCTTTTCCCCGTCTGAAGGGTTTTCGTTTTCCACGTGAGATCGTCGCTTATACGGTTTGGGCCTACCATCGCTTTGCCCTGAGCACGGCCGATGTGGAGGATCTGCTCGCGGGCAGCGCGACGTGCTCGTCAGCCGGGAGACCGTTCGTCTTTGGATCAATCGCTTTGGCCGCCATTTTGCCACCTGCATTCGCCGGGACCGGCCAAAGCCGAATGACAAATGGCACATGGATGAAGCTGTCATTGTGATCGGCGGCAAGAAATTCTGGCTCTGGCGGGCAATCGACGCTGACGGTGATGTACTCGACATCCTGGTTCAGCCACCTCGCAACACCAAGGCCGCCAGACGCTTCTTCTCCAGGCTGGTCAGGCGGCGAGCCGCGCGTCGTCGTGACAGACAAGCTCGGCAGCGACTTCAAGCCGATACAGGCCATCGCGCCAGATGCCGATCATCGGGCGCACAAGGGCCTGAACAACAGAATTGAAAACTCGCATCGCCAGACACGGAAACGCGAGAAGATCATGGGGCGTTTCAAATCACCTCGCCAGGCGCAACGCTTTCTGTCAGTCCACGACCAGATCAACACGATCTTTCTCCCCCGCCGCTACAATCTCTCAGCCATGTCATACCGCCACGCGCGGATTGATGCATTCGGCCTGTGGGCCGAGTACACCGCTGAAATGGTCGCATAAAATACTCGCACCATGGTGGCGCGCGACCAGCCTCAAACAACTTGGCAATACCTCATCATCACCACCACCAACCTCAGCTTCAGTGAAGGGGCAAGCGTCTTCGGCGACGCAAAGATGACAACCGCGCTGCTCGACAGGCTCACCCACCACTGCCACATCCTCGAAACCGGAAACGACAGCTTCCGCGTCAAGAACAGCTCGGCGCATCAGCCCAAAACAGCAAAGGAAAAACGCAGGAACTTGACCCCGAACAGCAACACGAACGATACCTAAAGGCGGGTCACGTCTTGGTGGAAACGCCGGCTCAGCTCTCAATGGAATCAACAATGAGCAGCAGTGCAGCAGCCTTTGTTGCTATTGAGCACAATTTTTGCGAGTGCAGTGGCTGGCAATAGCTCGACGCAAGGATTGGTCAAGGCGCTGCCAGGGCTTGCTTCCCCTTAGAGCATTTCACTGTTTCACGGAAACAGTGAAATGCTCTAACTCATTGTTTTTCCGCATTTCCGGACGGAAAACCAATTCACACTTTTCTCGGGATACTGCTCTAAGAGGCCTGATCGATCACAAAAAGGCCGGGACGTCGATCCCGGCTTTTTGTGTCCTCAGGCTGAGAAGCCGTCTTACGGTGACAATTCCTCGAGAACCTTGCCCTTGGTTTCTACCGCAAACAGCATCGTCACGATGGCACCGATGACCAGAATGACAGCGAATGTGGCGAAGACATATTGGATGCCGAAGGACGACATGACGAAGCCGACGAGCATCGGGCCGGCGGAGGAGCCGAGACGCAGCCAGGCACTACCCGTGCCGGTACCGATTGCACGCATACGGGTCGGATAGATTTCCGCCGAATAGAGGTAGAGTGAGAAGGTAACCGTCTGCACGATGGCGTAGGCCAGCCCCGCCAGGATAAGCACCTGCAATGGCGAGGTCGCGCCGAGCCAAGCAAGGATGACAAGCGGTACCGGAGCAAGAAGCAAGGCGCCAGCATACCAGCGTTTACGGCCGACCTTATCTATCAGAAGCGCGCAGATGACGGCCGCAACCACGCCCGCAGCAGAGGTCATAAAGCCATAGAGAATGCTGGTTTCGAGAGGCAGGTTGAAGGCCTGGCGATAGAGCGTCGGCAACCAAGTGATCGTTCCGTTTGCCACCATGTAGGCGCAGAACCACATCGCCCAGATCGAGAGCGTCCGCTTCAGATAGATACCTTGGAACAGTTCTTTCCAGTCAGACTTGCGTCTCTCAGGCGTTGCCGCAAGGCGCGGTTCAGGAAGCTCTCTGCCGGATACGCGCGCACTTTCCTCCATGCGAGAAACAATAGCGTCGGCCTCCTCATAGCGGCCATTGGCGGCAAGCCAGCGGGGCGATTCCTTCAAGAACCAGCGCAGCGGGATCATCAGGACGGCGGGCACCAGACCGACAACAAACATGGCTTTCCAACCATAGACGGGCACCATGAAGTAACCGATCAGACCGGCGCCCAAGAGACCGAGCAAGAACATGACTTCGTAGAGCAGAAAGAAGCGACCGCGTCCTTTGGAACCGATCAGCTCGTTGATGTAGGCGCTGGCAACCGGCACTTCGCCGCCCGTGCCAATACCCTGCACAAAGCGGAAGGCCATCATCATGCCAGCACCGGCTGCAAAGAGGCAGGACACATCCATGCTGACAAAGAGAAGGATCGTGAAGAGCAGCACTTTCAGGCGCCCGACCTTTTCGGCCATCCAGCCGAACAAGATTGCACCAATGAGCTGACCGAGATATCCCATCGACAGGATCATGCCTGTTTGGGCCGGTGTGAGGCTCCACTCCCGCACCAGGACAGGCATCGCATAGGCAATCGCGATCACCGTGTAGCCGTCGAAAAACGTTGCTGTTCCAATGATGTTGCGCGCCCAGAAGACTTCTCTGGTAATCGGAAGGCGCTCCAGTCGGGCGCTGATGTCAGCTTGCGGATCGGCGACAGCCGTCGCGTCAGCCATCTGTGGCTGCACCACGATATTCATGATTTTCTCCTCACCCTCGCCGCTCTCTCCCGACGACGACCTTGTTTCTGCTCTTCTGCTTCTTTCTAAGACGTTCCTGTCAGACATCGATCAGGGGAGCTGAATCAGCTGGAATGCCGATCCGTCTCCAAGTGTTTGCCGTCCCGACCAAAGCCGAGACGGCATGATAATCATTCGGCAGCGAGAAGATGCTCGACGCGGCCGATGCCCGCAGCATCGAAGGCGGCGAAGATTTCCTGCTCCGCCTTTTCACCAAGGTTCTTCAGTGGCTCGCGGATCGTCGCGTGATCAAGAATACCGCGATGCACGAGACCCAGCTTAAGCGCCACAGTGCCTTCCATATGGGAACCGCGGTGATACACGGCGCGAGTGACGGGCAGCAACCGTTCGAAAATCTGGCGGGCCTGCGGATAATCCTGGGCCTTGCCAGCCTCGATCAGATCAATCAGAAGTTCTGGCGCGATGTTGCCATAGCCGACGAGAAGACCATCGACGTCAAACATGGTCGGAAGCAGCCATTCGTCATGGCAGCTCAAAACCTGCAGATTCGGATTGGCCTTCTTGAGTTCAGGAATTTCGACATACCAGCGCTTCATATTGCGCACACCGTTCTTGGTGGCGACCACACCTGGCTGCGTGGCGATCGCGAGCTGCGTATCGAGATCGTAAGAAGCCTTTGTCACATCCGGATATTGGAAGAGGATTTCCTGAAGACCGGATTCTTCCCAGATCGCCTTGTAGCGATCCTGCGGAGCACCCTTCTGGAAGCCAAAACGCAGCCAACCGTGATTAGGATAGACGAGTGCGCCGGTAGCACCGGCAGCCTTGCACTTCTTGGCTTCTGCTGCGGCAACACGTGTGCCCTCACCGGTGATACCGGCGATGATCGGGATTTCCCCACCGACAGCGTCGACATAGACACGGATGAGTTCGAGACGTTCGTCTTCCGTGAGAAATGTGCCCTCTCCGGCATGACCGAGAATAACGAGGCTCTTCACGCCCTCCATCGAGGCCAACCACTTGGCGATTTTTGCATTGGCTGCGTAATCCACTTCACCATCACGGGTGAAAGCGGTGACGGGTGCCGGGCTCAGGCCACGAAGATCCATGGGTTGCATCTGATTTCTCCTCCTTATCAGCTGCTGTCCTCTACTGATCAGCAGTTGGGATCGTTAATGGGAACGTTCCCGTTATCGATCTTTATTGTTCTGGAGTCAACGACATTTTTCGTGCAATGTAATACTCACTGGCACGGCCCAAACCTGGAATGGAAAGAGACAAATGGAATCAAGAAAGCGTTCGCGTCAGGCGAGAGTTACGGTTCACAGCGTGGCGGCTGCCGCAGGCGTATCGAAATCGACCGTATCGCGTATTCTGGACGAACGGCTTCCGCGGTCCGACAGCGAGACGGCACAGCGCGTGCGCAAAATCGCAGCGGAGCTTGGTTATGTGAGGGACGTCTCCGCGGCCAGTCTGCGGCGTGGCAGTACGATGACGATCGGCGTCATCGTGCCTCGTCTGACGGATACGGTGATGGCGATGCTTTATGAGGCAATCGTCAAAGCCTGTGCCCGGACTGGTCGTTTCGCCATCGTGGCGACGACGGAAGATAATCCGGAGGCCGATCGTTTGGCTGCGGAATCGCTGCTCAACCGCGGTGTCGATGGGCTTATTCTTTCAACGGCACGTGACGGCGACAATTTCCCGGATGAACTGCGGGAGCGTGGTGTACCCTATGTCCTGGCGTTGCGAACGGATCATCATAGCCTCTCCGCCGTTGGCGATGATCGACTTGGTGGCTATCTGGCGACACGCCATTTGCTGGATCTCGGACATCAAAGGATCGGCGTGATTGCCGGACCGCATTATGCATCCAGCGCCACCGGACGTGTCGAAGGGTATAAACAGGCGCTTGCCGAGGCATCCATTTCGGTCGATCCTGCACTCATCGTCCCATCGACATTCGGCATCCAGTCAGGCGCCGAAGCGGTGCAGACACTCATGGCACTCGACTGTCGACCCACGGCCATTTTTGCCGTTAATGACAATACGGCGATCGGCGCGCTGTCTGCGCTGAACAAGATGGGCCTATCGGTCCCCAATGAAGTTTCGCTGGTCGGCTACAATGACATCCCGATCGTCAGCCATCTCTCGACGCCTTTGACGACGTTACGCGTTCCCTTCGACCAGATTGCGTCGCATGCGTTGGACTTGCTGACCTATACCACGGCTCCGCGAGAGAACCGCATTCTTGTATCCGCCCCGACACTCATTCCGCGAAAATCGACCGCAAAGTTCCGCATTTAGCGAGGGGTTGTCCACAAATGGCGTCAGGCTGCTATCGATCAGGCGCGGAAGAGATCACCCAAATCGTTCACTCCGCTAGAGCATTTCACTGTGTCACGGGAACATTGAAATGCTCTCACTCATTGTTTTTCCGCATGTCCGGACGGAAAACCGTTTCACACTTTTCTCGGGACAATGCTCTACCCGGCATCGGGCTTGCGCCGGATGCCGGGTATTGGAACCGGCGAACCCGGTCCTGCGATCTGGCCGTTAAGCCGGTCGCTCGGATAGCTTCGGCCGCCAGGTGATCAGCCGATGTTCGACGAAGTCGAGCACGAGGTCGATCAGCAAAACGAACACAGCCAGGATAAAGATACCCGCAAACACGCCGACCGCATCGAAGTTTCCTTCCGCCTGGGCGATCAGGTAGCCAAGGCCAGCGGATGCGCCGAGATATTCGCCGATGATGGCGCCGACCACGGCAAAGCCGACCGAGGTGCGAAGCGAGGACAGGATCCAGCTTGCCGCTGCCGGAAAGTAGACGTGGCGAAGGAGATCGAACCGCCGCGCACCAAGGATCCTGGTATTCGAGAGCACGACCGGGTTCACCTCACGCACGCCCTGCATCGCATTGAAGAACGTGACGAAGAAGACGAGTGTTACGGCAAGCGCCACTTTCGACCAAAGGCCAAGTCCGAGCCAGAGAACGAAGATCGGGGCAAGAACGACGCGCGGTATCGCGTTGAGGCCCTTGATGAAGGGGTCCAGAATGCGCGCGGTCGACTGCGACAAGCCCAGCCAAACACCGGCGGCAACCCCGACAGCTGTGCCGATGATGTAACCAAGCATGGTCTCGGTCAATGTCATCGTCACGTGCTTGTAGAAACCGGGATCGATAACCCAGGCAACGACCTGCTTGATGATTTCGATCGGAGAGGGAAAAAAGAAGACGTCGATCAGGCCGGAATTGACGCCCAGTTGCCAGCCGCCGACAATCACGACAAGCAGGACAAGCTGGACAAGACGTTCAGTCGTGGCGTTCATAGCTCTTCTCCACTTCGCCGCGCAGCGACGACCAGATGTTGCGATAAAGTTCAGTAAAGCGCGGGTCGAGCTTGATCTCGGCCACGTCGCGCGGTCGCTCGAGCTCGATCTGGAAGCTGTCGATCACCCGCGAGCGGGGGCCAGAAGCCAGCACGACGACGCGGTCGCCGAGCGCGATTGCCTCTTCCAGGTCATGCGTGATGAGAACGACGGCCCGCCGTTCTTCCTGCCACAGCCGCAGAAGCTCATTCTGCATCAGATGGCGGGTATGGATATCAAGTGCCGAAAACGGTTCGTCCATCAGGATCACCTTGGGACCTGTAATCAGCGCTTGCGCCATCTGAACGCGCTTGCGCTGGCCACCGGAAAGCTGATGGGGGTAGCGTTCTTCGAAACCCTTGAGTCCAACCTTGGCTAGCCACTTCAGGGCATTTTCACGTCGTTCGGCGGCCGGCACGCGTTTGAACATTGGCCCCAGTTCGACGTTTTCGATTGCGGTCTTCCAAGGCAGGAGTGCATCCTGCTGAAAGAGATAGCCGATATCGTTCTGGACGCCGTCAACCCGGACACCATCGATCGCGACAGAGCCCTTTGCGGGCTTCAACAGGCCGGCAATTGAATTGAGGATCGTGCTCTTTCCGCAACCTGTCGGACCAACGATAGCGAGAAACTCACCATCCGCCACGGTCAGATTGACATCCTGTACGGCCACAAAAGAACCAAATGCCATCGTCACGGAGTCGATAGAAACCATTGCCTTGGCAGGCGCCGGCACCGGCTGTGCAGTATTCATGGATTTCACCACTGCGAGGGACATCTTCTTCCTCCGTTAGTTTGACGCGGTCTTGGGGACCTTTTTGACAAATTCGTTCGTGTAGGTTTTCGACAGGTCGATTTTGGCGTCGGCAACCTTTTCGTTGAACGATTTCAGGACATCCAGCGGCGTCTTGACGTCGGTTTCGTTGATCAGCCCATCGGTCGAAAAGATAGCCCGAGCGTTCTCGACAGCCTTTGTGTAAGTCTCCTTGTCACCGGAAATGAAGTCGGCCGGAAGCTTGGCGACGATTTCGGCCGCGCTGTGCTTCTGCATCCAGTCCAACGCTTCTACCGTTGCATTCGTTACCTTTTGAATGGTCTGCGGGTGGCTGCTGACGAAATTCTGGGTGGCATAGAGGACCGATGTCGGATAGATGCCGCCATAGATCTCCTTGGCGCCCTCGTCATTGCGGGCATCAATGAGGATTTTCCCCACGCCCTTTTCAACAACGAAAGTTGCCGCTGGGTCGTAGTTGACCAGAAGGTCGATCTTGCCTTGCTGGAGTGCGGCCACTGCCGAACCGCCAGAGCCGACGGCAATCAGCGAGACGTCGTTGGCCGAAAGACCATGGCGTTGCAGATAATAGCGGACAAAGAAGTCGGAAGAGGAACCAGGCGAGGTGATGCCGATCTTCGCGCCCTTGATGGTCTCTGGCTTTGCCGGATCGAATTTGCCATTCGGCGTTCCGGCAAGGACCAGCCCCGAATTGCGCGCGAGATCGACGAAGGCAATGATGTGCTTGCCTTGAGACTGCATCTGGATCGTGTGGTCGTAGAAGCCGACGGCAATGTCAGTGGAGCCAGCCACAAGCGCCTGCAGCGTCTTCGATCCACCGGAGGCGAAATTATCGACCGTGACATCGAGGCCCTGCTTGGCATAAAGGCCCAACCCTTGCGCAACGACAAATGGCAGGTTGTTGATATTGTAGGAGCCGACGCTCATGCGGACCGATTCCGCCCAGGCTGAGCCGCTGAATACGACTGTGGCGGCAAATGCTAGCAACAACTTTCTCATGGATACTCCTCCAGTTTTCGCGCCCTCCCGGCGCACACAGGTTGACATATTATGCAGCGCAAACCAGCGCTTTTGTCGGTTTAGCAAAGACTTGACCTTCGAACAGGCGGCGGGCGGTTCTCAGAATGCCCGCAACCACCTTTCCGTCGCGACATTGCAGACGGACATCCAGGTGCCCGCTCGGATGCTCGAGTATGAGCGTGACGGGAGCACTCTTCAGGCCAATGAGTTTCGATGCCACCGTGCCAGCGCTTATACAGGCCGTCGAGATGCCGACCGCTCCGGTCGTCGCCAGTGACGGATGGCATTCGTGCGGCATAAAATAGCGAACGTTCAGGCTGCCGCCGTTTCTAGGTGCTGAAAGAATGACCGGCTTCGGCGTGACCTGCCGGCGCACATCACCCATCCCCATCATTTCGCCAGCACGGATGCGCATGGCCTCCAGTCGGTTGAGCAGATCGACATTGGCGTTGAGCTCGGACGCGGTTTCATAACCGTTGACACCCAGCGCTTCGGCGGACAGGAGCAGCATAGGCATCGCGCAGTCGATGCATGTCGCCTCCACTCCATCGATCATGTCGGAAGGATTGCCTGTCGGGAAAAGCTGTCCCGTCCGGGCACCTGCCGCGTCCATGAACGTCAACGCGATCGGTGCGGCGGCTCCAGGCACGCCATCGATCGCTGCATCTCCCAGATAGGATACCATGCCATTCGGTGTCGGCACCTCAGCTTCGATGAGTTTCCCCGTGTTGACGTTGTGGATGCGCACGAGCGTCGTATCGCCACGCGGAGCAACAAGACCCGCTTCGATGGCGAAGGGGCCGACGGCGGCGAGCATGTTGCCGCAATTCGGCGATGTGTCCACGATCTGCTCATCTACACGGACCTGCGCAAAAAGGTAGTCGACATCTGTGCCGGGAACAGAGCCAGGCCCGACGATCGCGACTTTGCTCGTAACCGGGTTTCCACCACCAATTCCGTCGATCTGCAAGGGATGACCGGAACCCATGATGGACAGCAGAATCTGGTCGCGAGCCGCTGGATCGGCTGGCAGGTCGTCGGCCAGAAAAAACGGGCCGCGCGACGTGCCGCCTCGCATCAAAACACAGGGGATCGATATCAAATCATTCATTGCAGCGCCCCGAACTTTTACGATATGTGGAACAATGACTATCTTTATTCCTAATATCGGAACAAAGATTGATATGTGAAATGCTAAAATCGAGGCTATTGATGCATGAATAACATCAATTTTGAGATATTAGATCTGCGGGCATTTCTCTCTGTGGTTGAACTCGGAAGCTTCCATAGGGCTGCGGAATTTCTGAATCTGTCGCAGCCTGCCCTTAGCCGGCGCATACAGAAACTTGAGCAAAGCATCGGAGCCCCCCTGCTTGAGCGAACGACGCGCCACGTGGCGGCAACCGCCATGGGAAGCGAGCTTTTGCCCTTGGTTCAGCGCATGTTGGAGGAATTTGACACATCGCTGTTTGCAATGCGTGACCTCGGGCCGAACAGGGGGGGACTGGTAACAATCGCCTGCATTCCCACTGCAGCGTTCTACTTCCTGCCTAAAGTAATACGACAATTCAAGGTTGAATACCCCAATATCCGCTTCCGAATTCTCGATCTGACTGCGACGGAGGGGCTAAAGGCGGTGGCGCGCGGCGAAGCGGAATTTGGCATTAACATCGTCGGCAACTCCGATCCCGACCTTGTCTTCGATAAGTTGGCCGACGATCCGTTCGTGCTTGCCGCACGCAAGGATCACCCTCTCGCGTCGAACCCGAATATCGGCTGGCGCGATCTGGAGCCTTATCCTTTGATCACAGTGCACCGATCAAGCGGGAACCGCACATTGCTCGATGCCGCACTGGCAAGGTCGAACATGAAGCTCCGCTGGTTTTATGAGGTCACGCATCTTTCCACCTCGCTGGGGCTCGTGGAAGCAGGGCTCGGAATTTCCGTTTTGCCCAAGATGGCCACACCTCAGGAGGATCACCCCTTTCTTGTCACCCGGCCAATCAGAAATCCGGAGATTTCGCGCGCGATTGGGATCGTGCGGCGCAGGGGTGGCTCTCTCTCGCCGGCTGCCGAACGGTTCATGACGATGTTGCTTGGACTGTGGACGCAGAAGTGAAACGCTCTAACTCTTTGTTTTTACGCATTTTCGTCCGGAAAACCGTTTCACACTTTTCTCGGGACAATGCTCTAGGACACGCGAGTTTGTAATCAGCGGAACGCTTTACGTTGCGGCATACGCAGCTTACGAATCGATGATCCGCATCCTACGTGTCCTGCACGGGGCTCAGGAATGGACTGAAGCTTTTTCAATCTGTTAGCCTATTCTGATCGCTTTTGGATCAAGGTGGTTGCGGTTCAAGTCTCTTCAAGGCGAATGAAGTACAAGCTGGATTCATTCTTTCGTATATCCCATTGACATATCCAGTTCCTATCAATATCTTTTGGGATATGCCAGACGTAGATCCCAAAGGAACCTTCAATGGAACAAGGTGCAGTCTTTCAAAGCAATCGTAGCCAGGCCATTCGGTTGCCTAAAGCTGTTGCCCTGCCCGATGACGTTAAGCGTGTTGATATCGTAGCGCTTGGACGCACGCGAATCATAGCGCCTGCCGGTGAGGTCTGGGATAGCTGGTTCGAGGGAGTTGAGGTGACATCCGATTTTATGGGAGACCGTGATCAGCCTGCCTTGCAGGAGCGTGAAGCATTGTCATGTTGAAATACATGCTTGATACCAATATCTGCATTTTCACCATCAAGAACAGGCCGCAGCAGGTGCGAGATGCGTTCAATCGCCACCATGGTCGGCTATGCATAAGCTCAGTTAGCTTGATGGAATTGATCTATGGAGCAGAAAAGTCGTCGAACCCTGAACGTAATCTGGTTATTGTCGAGGGCTTCGCGGCACGCCTTGAGGTGTTGCCATATGATGAACTTGCTGCCAGCCATACTGGGCAATTACGAGCCGAGCTCGCCCGAAATGGAACGCCTATCGGGCCTTATGACCAAATGATAGCAGGGCATGCGCGCTCTCGCGGACTGATCACTGTGACAAATAACCGGCGCGAGTTTGATCGCGTGCCCGGTTTGCGTGTTGAGGATTGGACGGCTTGAATTCGCACGGCGCTCTAGATATTGGCAATTTGTTTAACGTTGGCGTTTCGGGTATTGCGGCTTCATGGACGTACCGACAACCAATCTCCGGTTGAATTTGTTTCATTTTCCGCGTGAGATTATCGCATATGCCATATGGAAAAAGCATGCCCTCAATGTCTCGGTCTTCGACATACGGCTTCTGCTTTGAAGTCATCAGTGAATTTGGCCTGGCGGCCAGGTGAAGTCTTATTCGTGTTCGTCATGCGGCGAAATCCTATCAAAGCTGAGGGATTCGCTCTCCACTTTTTCCGGGTAAGTCCCGACTGCCAGCTTTTTACCAATCTCATCGTCTTCGGCAGCATAAATTGCTAAATAGAGATTTTGCTCTTGGTCTATCGTTATTGTGGAATGATGAAAGAGAACAGGACCAATGCCATTCACCGTGATCGTCCGCTGGCCACGACAACGACCGTGAACATTTTGAGAATTCCACAAATCTTTGAAATAGGCTGAACGCTCTTGTAGTTGAAAAACCAACTCCTGCATCGCTTCGTCTTCTGGAGCCTGGGCAAAATTTCTCCTGAAGCTCGCGACAAAGAGCGCTGATTGCGCCTCCCAATTATCGATGTTTCGGCTCAGGCGCTCATCAGCGAATAGCATCCAAAATATGTTGCGCTCTTCAATGTGGCGGTCCTCGAAGCCGAAGACCAACTGTGCCGCTGGGTTCCAGGCCAGAACATCCCACCTTAAATTGAAGAGATAGGCTGGTCTCGTTTTCAGGTCGTTTAGGAGTAAATGCGCGACGGGAGGATTTTCAACCGTAACGTTTCCCCGGCAAATTGGCGGCCGTTTTTGAGCCAGAAGAAACAAATGACGGCGCTCAATCTCGTCCAAACTGAAGACGGTCGCTATTCGGTCCAGAAAATAAGACGAGACGCTGATATCCCGACCTTGCTCCAGCCAAGTGTACCATGTGAGACCGACGCCAGCCATTGCTGCGACCTCTTCCCGTCTCAATCCCGGCGTTCTTCTGCGAGTCGTTGTCGGCAGACCAAGACTCAACGGTGACAGGCTTTCGCGCTTTTGGCGCAGGAATGCGGCCAGCTCTCCGCGTGTCCTATCAAGCCGTTCGACAGACATCATGATACCTTTAGCAATAGGATAACTTCTCCCATAGTAACCGGATAAATTCCTGACCACAATGCATGGCTGTAATCGCCATGCGTAATGCGCCTGTAAAAGGGTCCCTGAAGGGGGCCACTCACCTTGGAACAATCGCCGAAATGAACCGCTCGATCTACATATTGTCTGCTGGCATGTTTGCCCTTGGCCTTGATGCCTATGTGATCGCGGGTATTTTGCCGTCTATTGCTGGAAGCTTTGAGATCACTGTTTCAGCCGCAGGGTTAGCAGTCGCCGTCTTCACTTTGTTTTACGCGATTTCGGCGCCAGTATTTGCGACTGTGCTTGCTGGAAAGTCGGCAAAAGCGATCCTGTCGATTGCGTTGGCAATATTCGCTTCGGCGAATCTTCTCAGTGCATTGTCACCTCATTTCGATGTGTTCTTGATCTCTCGCGCACTTGCCGGTGCGGGTGCTGGTCTCTTTTCGCCTTCAGCGGCGGCCGCAGCGACGACACTCGCCAACAAAGAACGTCATGGGCGTGCGCTTGGGTTCATTTTGGGCGGTATGAGCTTGGGTACCGTCATCGGTGTTCCCGTTGGATTGCTTATCGCGGACAAGGCCGGATGGGTCGTCTTGTTCTATTTGATCGCAGCCGTGGCGGTCGTGGCGCTGATCGGCATTCGGGTAGCCTTCCCGGCGTTCATACCTCGACCTGCTCCTGGTCTGCGCGAACGTTTCAATTTGCTACGCGACCTTAACGTTCTCGGTGTGATCCTCGTCACGTTTTTTCTTGGTCTGGCGAGCTTGGGCCTTTACACTTACACGGCTCCATTGCTTGCCGCCGTTGACCAAGAATCTCGCCTGCCAGTCTTTCTCTGGGCTTGGGGATGTGGCGGCATTATTGGAAGTTTCTCGGTGGGCCACGTTATCGATAGGGTAAAATCGAAAGAGCTGATCATCGTCTGGATAGCGTTTGCGCTGCTGGTGACTTTGGCCGCATTGCCAACATTTGCCCCTCATGGCTTCGCCTCCCTGATCATTTTTTTCCTATGGGGTCTGTTGGGATGGGCCTCGCAAGCACCTCAACAACATGCTTTGCTCACGATGCATTCTCGGCATGGTCCCGCAAGTGTCGCCCTGAACAGTTCAGCAAATTATCTCGGAAGTGCTGTTGGAGCAGCGCTGGGAGGCTGGTTTCTCAGCAAAACGGGAGCGCCCATCTTTTTGCCCTATGCAGCAGCCATTCCAACGCTTTTTGCGCTGGCGTTGTCCCTGATCAACGCCCGAAACGCCCGGCAAAGATGCCTCAAACACAATGGTTTAGGCTCATGAAGCCCCTTATCGCTGGTCTACAGCATCACTCCTTAAATCGGAATGGATTTAAGGAATTATGCTGTAGATTAAAAGTCTTACAGCGAGTTTTGTGCACCATATTTGGCGCACAAAACTCGCTGTAGGATAGACCGGTACACCTTTCCTCCATGGGTGGCGTCGTCTTAACGGTTGGAACGCTTGGTGATAACCTGTGTCGCCTGTTTCAGGCAGCTATCG
Source organism: Allorhizobium sonneratiae (assembly GCF_023700755.1). Taxonomy (GTDB): domain Bacteria; phylum Pseudomonadota; class Alphaproteobacteria; order Rhizobiales; family Rhizobiaceae; genus Allorhizobium; species Allorhizobium sonneratiae. Next base: position 356,650 of record NZ_JAMKOJ010000004.1, read on the forward strand.
AGCCAAAGATTTCACGCCAGATCGAGAGGGCGCAAGCTTCACCTTGGTCTCGATCTTGTCAGTGGAGACATCATCTGCTCGGAACTGAAAGCGAGGACCTTCGACAATCAGACGACAGAAACAAAGATCGGTGTCCGAGCTCTCAACCAGAGGACCAAACTCGGCCGCCCGGAATTCAGGCGCGTGACCTGAAAAATCCAACGGGTCGGGTTAATCCGTCGGGAATCTGATCGCTGCAACACGGCCGCTTCAGCTGCCCTGCCCACTGGCCACCGGGGCAAAGAACACGTCCTGCCATTTCTCCAGCTTGCTTTTCAGCAATCCGCTCGTCGTCATGAAATCCGCGAAGGTCATGACGCCTTTCGGCTGCACGCCCCATTCGGATTTCACGCTTTCCAGCATTTTCTGAATTTGTTGGGCAGACAGCGAGGACTTTTCGCTGGCGAGAAAGATATCGGCGGCTTCCTTCGGATTGGCCTTGATGAAACTGTCAGCCTCGTCGATGGCCGCCACGACTGCCAGCGCGGCATCCTTGCGGTCATCAATGAATGTCTGCGTGGTCGCCAGCAGGCCGCTGGTGACCTGCTGTCCCAGATAATCGGAGAAATTGAACAGCCGATGGATCTTCGGATCCGCTCCAACAACGTCGCTATAGGGATGGGGCGCCACATACGCGCTGATCGTACCGCCACCGATCAACGCGCTGGTCGCATCCGGATGCGGTAGCTGCACCATCATCGTATCGAAATGCTTCGCATCGCCGAAGGCTTTCTGTGCCGCCATGCGCACTAGCAGACCCTGCTGACCTGTGGTCGACGTCACGGCAATACGGTCGTTGCTGGTGAGGTCCTTGAGATCCTTCACCTCGGGCTTGTTGACGTAAAAGCCGTTATCACCCGCCACAAGTGCCGCCAAACCGCGAATCTTGATTGATGTCTTGGTCTTTTCGGCTGCAATCAGCATGCCCGGAAGGCCGTAGGCACCGATGTCGACGGTGCCGCTGATGAGTGCATCGTTGATGGCGGGCGCGCCGCTGATCTTCTTGATATCGATCCTGGCCTGAATGCCCTTCGCTTCCAGTTGCTTGGTGAAAAAGCCTTTTTGTTCCGCGACGACCACGGGCAGATAGGCATAGCCATACTGAATGGCAATCGTGATGGGTTTTTCCTCGGCGGCGGTGGTTGGATGCGCAAAGCCAAGGGCGCTTGCGAGCGCGAGCCCCATGACGAGACCGCGGCGACTAAGTTTCTGTTGCATACTTCCTCCCGAAGTGCTTTTTGAAACGGCGTTGCAAAACAAAAGAAACAATGATCAACTCGTTGTCAACATCCGAGTTTCAGTCACTTGAAGTTGTTGCGCCGCACAATGGAAAAGTGAGGAGGCACGATGTCCAAGGATTCCCCGCATATTCCCGTCGTCGAAAGCTGGCTGGCGCTCAGGCGCGAAGAGCCTCTATTTCCGCAGTTGCCGATCGTGGATGCCCATCATCATTTGTGGGATCGTCCGGGCCAGCGCTATCTGTTTGCGGAACTGCTGGACGACGCCAATCAGGGGCATAACGTCCTTGCGACCGTTTTTATCCAAAGCAGGTCGATGTATAATTCCGATGAAGCCGACCCGTCTCTCAGACCAATTGGGGAGGTTGAGTTCGCCAATGGCATCGCCGCCCAATCCGCGTCCGGCGTTTATAGCCGTCTGCGCGCATGTGCGGGCATTATCGGCTTTTGCGACCTCATGCAACCTGAGCGGGCGGAGGCTATCCTCGACAGGCTGGTTGCGGCAGGCGGCGGACGCTTTCGCGGTGTTCGAAACCAGACGGCCTGGCATGAGGATGCCGCGATTTCGTCCAATCCGATCCCTCCCGTCAAAGGGCTCCTTCTCGAGGAAAAGTTCCGCACCAGCGCAAGCCTGCTAGGTCAGCGTGGGTTCACTCTGGATGTTTGGGTCTACCATACGCAGCTTGATGAGGTTTACGCGCTGGCGCGGCATTGCCCGGACACCATGATCATTCTGGATCATCTTGGCGGCCCCCTGGGCGTTGGACCCTATGCCGGCAGGCGTGAAGAGGTGTTTGCGGAATGGGCGGCGTCGATGACGCAAATCGCAAACCTGCCCAACGTCTTCGTCAAGCTTGGCGGCTTGGCGATGCGGGTAGGCGGTTTCGAATTTCACAGCGAGCCGGTTCCTCCATCTTCCGAATTGCTGGCCAAGGCATGGGCGCCCTATTTTGAGCGCGTGATAGAGCTCTTCGGTCCCAAACGCTGCATGTTCGAGAGCAACTTTCCGGTTGACAAGGGCATGGTGTCCTACGGCGTTCTCTGGAATGCATTCAAGCGGATGACGCAGAGCTACAGCGAAGCGGAACGGCTCGACCTGTTTTTTACCACGGCTGCCCGTGTCTACGCCCTTCCTGTCCAGCCAGAGGATCAGCACTGATGTTTTTCGCTCCACCACCGATCGTATCGACCGAGATTTTCACGACATTGCCGGAGATGTTCAGAACCCCGCGCCGGACGCGATGGGCCGATGTGAACCGGTCCGGGCAGGAGGTGCATTCATTCCTTGAGGGTCCCTGCTTCGACAGACAGGGAAGCCTTTACGTCACGGACATACCTTACGGACGCATCTTCCGTATCTCACGGGCAGGGACGTGGGAACTTGTCACGGAATATGATGGCTGGCCAAACGGGATGAAGTTCTTCAATGAGAGCCAGATCGTTATTGCGGACTACAAGAACGGCATCATGCTGCTGGACATCGCGACCGGGCACGTAACGCCGCTTCTTCAGGACTACCGGTCCGAGGGCTTCAAGGGCGTGAATGATCTCGTCTTCGCCGCCAATGGCGATCTCTACTTTACGGATCAGGGGCAGAGCGGACTGCAGGATCCGAGCGGCCGGGTCTTCCGCTATTCGAAGGACGGCAGACTCGATTGTCTTCTGTCGAATGTGCCGAGCCCCAACGGAATCCTGATTTCCAAAGACATGAGTTCGCTTTTCGTGGCGGTCACGAGGACCCAGCAGATCTGGCGTGCACCACTGCATGACGGTGTCGCGACCAAAGTGGGTGTCTTCCTGCAGCTCCATGGCGGCATGGGCGGCCCGGACGGATTGGCGCAGTCGGACGAGGGCGAGATTCTCGTGGCACATACCGGCTTCGGGTCGATCTGGCATGTGTCGCGATATGGCGAGCCGCTGCATCGAATCGTGTCGTCTGCCGGAATTTCAACGACAAACCTGGCATTCGATCCGTTGAACCCAAGCACGGTCTACATCACCGAATCCCAGTCCGGGAGCATTCTGCGTGCCGAGCTGCCGATCCGAGGTGCGGAATTGTTCGATAGCGGCCGTTGAGGTATCAATCCCGTATGATGACCGGTGAGTGGGAATGAAATGATCGACGACAATGAAAACGCATCTTCGAGTGTCAAAGGCGTGGCCGCGGCCGACCGCCTGCTGACGGTTCTGACAGCCTTCCAGCGCGGCGATGATGCGCTGGAACTGGCGGAACTGACGAAGCGCACGGGGCTGGTCAAGACAACCATCATGCGCATGTGCGTTTCCCTGCAGAGTTTTGGTTTGGTGGAGCGCATGCCGGATGGCCGCTATCGGCTCGGAACGGAGATTGCCCGGCTTGGCTCCGCTTATCTCCAGTCCTACGCCCTGGAATCGGAGGTGACGCCTGTTCTGGAGAAACTCGTCACGATATCGGGTGAAACCGCTTCCTTTTACATTCGCCGTGGCGACCAACGGCTCTGCCTTTTCCGGCATGATTCGCCTTCGCCCCTGCGCATGCATGTCAGGCCGGGGGATTTGAGACCCATGGACGGATCGTCCATTGCGCAGGTCCTGCGGCGCTTTGAAGTGGAAGGTCGAGACCTGGCCACGCTCGAGGAGGTCCCGATCTACTCCAACGGTGTAACAGATCCGCATGTCGCGTCGATGGCGACGCCTGTTTTCGGTGCCGGACAAAGGCTTCTCGGGGCATTGGCGATCTCGGGGCCGGCGTCTCGCCTGACGGCAGAGACCGCTGGTGAGGTGCGTGAGAGACTGTTTCAACTGGCCAATGGCCTGACGCGCTCGCTCGGCGGCGACCACTGACGAAAATAATGAAACGCCGTTGCATTTTATATTTGCAACGGCGTTTCGAAATGTTATGCCTTCCTCGTGGAATGCAGGAATGCGGTCGTCGGAGGAGAATGACGGCCTGTTCCTCGGCATGTGGAGGAATTTATGATTTCCGTGACAAGAAGAAGAGCGCTTGCCTTCGGAGGGATGGGCTTACTGTCTGCGCTTGGCGCACCGGCGATTGCGCGTGCGCAGGAAAAGAAGCTCATCAAGATCGCTATCCAGTTTGGCACCAGCCATCTGGCGACAACGGTGGCAGACCAGTTGTCGTTTTTCAAAAAGCACGCCGCAAAGAATGGCATTGACGACGTTGCCTTTCAAATTCAGCGCGTCAGCGGTTCTCCCGTCATCAATGATGGCATTTTCAGCGGCAGCCTTGATGTGGGAGCCTATGGAACAACGGCTCTGATTGCCGCCTGGGCCAAGACGAAGGGATCCTATGACCTGAAGGGAATTGCAGCCTGCAATGAGGCGGTGCTGGCCCTCTACTCCAATGATCCGGCGGTGAAGTCGATCAAGGACATCCGTCCCACGGATCGCATTGCGGTGACGGCCACGACCTCCCCACAGGCGATCATGCTGCAAATGGCAGCGGAAAAGGCTTTTGGCAAAGGTCAGGTCAACCGCTTTGACAAGCAAATGGTCCAGCTTCCCCACCCCGATGCGACCGCCGCCCTGATTTCGAGAACCGACATTACGCTTTATTTTGCGGCACCTCCGTTTATCAGCACCCTCGAAGCATCCGGTAAATGCTACAAGGTCATCGATGGCCAGGAGATTGTCGGTGGCCCTTATTCGGGTGCCTTGCTTGCCTCGACGAAAAAATTTGCTGACACCAATCCGAAAGCCGTTGTCACCATTGTCGATGCGCTGAAGGAAGCGATGGATCTGATCAAGCGCGACCCCAAGCAGGCCGCCGAAATCTACAGATCGGTCGAAAAGACGAGCCTCTCGAACGATGAAGCCGAGGCGGCCATCAGGGGGCAGGTCTTCACCACTGAACCCCGCGGCATGCAGATGTTCGCGAATTTCCTGGCCAGTACGGGTAGCATCAAGCAGGCTCCTGCGAGCTGGAGGGAGATGTTCTTTGATCCGATCGCTGAGGGGAATGGCAGCTGATGAACGTCGTGCTCAATCCCAAAGCCCCTCTGGAGGCAGGTGCTGTGAACAGTGCGGCAGATCCGCTTCTCTCCGTTGACGGGGTGACGCTCCAATACAAGACCGGTGCAGCGATTTTGACCGCAACCTACAGGGTCAGCTTCAATGTCTTGAAAAATGACCGGTTCATTCTGCTTGGCCCGTCCGGCTGCGGCAAATCCACATTGCTGAAGAGCGTCGCCGGGTTTTTACCTCCCGTCGAAGGCAAGATCAGCCTGAACGGCAAGACCGTTCAGGGGCCCGGGCCAGATCGAATGATGGTATTCCAGGAGTTCGATCAGCTGATGCCGTGGATGACGGTCATCGACAATGTCATGTTTCCGATGAAGCGCACGTCCCGCTTCCCAGGTTCGGACATCCGCGACCGCGCCCGCAAGGTCATTGCCAAGGTCGGATTGTCGAAATTTGAAAACTCCTATCCGCACATGCTGTCGGGTGGCATGAAGCAGCGCGTGGCGATTGCACGGGCGCTGGCCATGGAACCGCAGATGCTGTTGATGGATGAGCCCTTCGCTGCTCTCGACGCTTTGACGCGCCGGCGGATGCAGGAGGAGCTGCTCGAATTGTGGGACGACGTGCGGTTCACCTTGCTGTTCGTCACGCACTCCATCGAAGAGGCGATCATCGTCGGTTCCCGCATCCTGGTCCTGTCGCCGCATCCCGGTCAGGTCCGCGCGGAACTTGACGCAAGCGCCTACGGCCACAGCCATCAGGGCGACGCCGATTTCATGGCCTTCAATCGCAAGATCAACCAGATGCTCTTCGGAGACCAGGAGGTCGCCCATGAGTAATGTCATGTCGGCACAACCGCAGCTTCCGGCACGGCCGGACCACGAGTACCAGGTTCTCGACATCGCGCAGATCGGCCGTGTCCAGCAGGATGTCGGCTTTGTAGAGATGCTGTTCAACATTACCGGTTTTCGACGAGCCCTCGTGCTTGTCGGCCTGTGCATCGTTTGGGAAGCCTACGCCCGATATCTGGGCAATCCGCTGATGTTTCCGTCCTTTACCGATACGATCACGACCCTTTGGGCCGACATTCTGTCGGGGCGTCTGCCTTCGGCGGCCATCACCTCTCTCAAGATTCTGGTGTCGGGTTATTCTGTCGCGATCCTGCTCGCCGCCGTGATGACGACCCTTGCCATCTCGACCCGGTTCGGAACCGATTTGCTCGCCACGCTGACGGCGATGTTCAATCCGCTTCCGGCGATTGCCGTGCTGCCGCTGGCGTTGCTGTGGTTTGGCCTTGGCACCAGCAGCATCATCTTCGTCATCGTCCATTCCGTGCTCTGGGCGGTGTCGTTGAATACATTCAGCGGATTTCTGTCCGTGAGTCAGACCCAGCGCATGGCGGGACGCAATTACGGACTTGGCGGTTTGCGGATGGTGTTCTTCATCCTCATTCCGGCGGCCTTTCCGTCGATTCTGGCAGGGTTGAAGATCGGTTGGGCCTTCGCATGGCGTACCCTGATTGCCGCCGAACTGGTTTTTGGCGTTTCGGGCAATTCCGCCGGACTTGGCTGGTACATCTTCGAATCCCGCAATGCGCTGGAAACTGCGGGCGTCTTTTCCGGCTTGCTGACGGTCATCGTCATCGGGCTTGTCGTGGAAGGCCTCGTGTTCCGCACGATCGAAATCCTCACCGTTCGCAAATGGGGCACCCAGTACGGCTAGTTCCGCCGTCTCTTCGTCTCCCGGAAAGCTGCAGTCTGGTCATGTAGGTCAGGCGAACGCTTTCCCATGCCCAATCATCAGATCACTTGAATATCCTATGAGGCTTCTTCCATGAGTTTGAATAGCCAGACAACTTCGGCAAAAAAGGCGCGTGTCATGGTGACGGGAGCGCAACTCGTCCCGGAAGCCGAAAGTCTCTTACAGAAACATCAGGTCGAGGCCTTGTATGCCCCACCCTATTCGACCTCGCAGCAACTGGCGGCCTTGGCGCGAGAAAACGAGATCGATGCCATCCTCGTTCGCCAGGGGAAAATTGATCGGGAGGTCATCAATGCCTCACCGCGCCTGAAGGTCATCGCAAAGCATGGCAGCGGGGTGGACAACATCGATCTCGCTGCCGCCTCGGACAGGGGCGTGCCGGTCTTGAGAGCATTGGCTGCCAATGCACAATCGGTAGCGGAACTCGCGATCACGCTCACCGTGACAGTGATGAAGGATGTGTCGCTGCTCGACCGGCAGGTCAAGGCGGGCGAGTGGCCGAAGTCGAGCTATGTCGGGCGCGATCTGGCTGGCGCGGTTTTCGGCGTCGTCGGCTTTGGCGAGATCGGCCATCGGGCGGCAGTCCTGGCGCGGGCGCTTGGCATGCAGGTCATCGCTTACGATCCCTTCGCGCAGGATACCGCTGAGTTCACGGTCAGCCGCGATCTCGATGCGATCCTCGCAACGGCTGATGTTGTGAGCCTGCACTGCCCGCTGATGCCCGAGACGCATCATCTCATCAATGCCGCCCGGCTCTCTCTGATGAAACCCGGCGCATTTCTGATCAATACCGCACGCGGCGCGGTCGTGGATCAGGCCGCACTGGTGACGGCGCTTCGTGCCAATACCATTGCCGGTGCTGCGCTTGACAGTTTCGAGGAGGAGCCACCGGCACGCGACAGCGAACTCTGGAGCCTGCCGAACCTGATCGCCACACCGCATGTCGGCGGCGCAAGCCGCTCTGCACTGCGCAACATGGCGGTTCAGAGCGCCACCCACATCATCGGTGTGCTGGAGGGCCGCGGCTATGACAGCCGCGCGCTGGCGAACACCAATCTGACGGCAGCAGCCTGACCCTATTCGTATAAGGAGACTATTATGATCGGATTTCGCGTCTGCAAGCGTGAGCGGAAAATCGAGGCAAAATGGGTTGAGGCTTTTCGCGCCTTGCCCGTTGCCAATGTCAGCGACGTGATGTCGCGCATGACGGCGGCGGGGCCTGCGCTGCGCCCCTACTATACCGGCGGAACGATGACCGGTGCGGCCGTTACCGTCAAAGCTCGTCCCGGCGACAACCTCATGGTTCACAAGGCGCTCGACATAGCCGAGCCGGGCGATATCGTGGTGGTGGATGCGGGCGGTGATCTGACCAACGCCATTATCGGCGAGCTCATGGTTGCGCATGCTGCTCAGCGTGGCCTCGGCGGTATCGTCATTTTCGGTGCAATCCGCGACAGCGCCGAACTGCAGGCGGGCAGCTTCCCGGTCTTTGCTGCCGGCGTGACCCACCGCGGCCCCTACAAGGATGGTCCGGGCGAGGTGAATGTCCCGATTTCACTGAACGGCATGGTCATTCATCCCGGTGATCTGATCTGTGGCGATGCCGATGGTGTGCTGTCAGTGCCTATCGATGCTGCCGAGGCAATCTTTGCGGCAGCGACGAAGAAACATCAGGCCGAAACGGCGCAGATGGCCAACATCAAGATTGGCAAGAATGAGCGAGCCTGGGTTGACGCGACGCTGAACAAACTCGGCTGCGAAATCGCCGTCTGAACTGTGTTCGCTTTTCCCTGTTCACGCCGAATGCCAGCTGTTGGATAGTGTTCGAAGGTGCAGGGCACGTTCAAAAAAACATCGTGAAAGAAGAGACCCCGCCGGCGTGTCACGCCGGCGGAGCAAGACGCCTATAGTGTTTTAAGGGAGGGGGCCATGCCCGCACAACAGCAAAGCGTATCGCCACTTGAACGTTCCACCATGCGCCGGATCGTCTGGCGTATCGTGCCTTTGATGATGATCAGCTATCTCTTTGCCATCCTTGATCGCGCCAATGTCGGCATGGCATCTTTGCAGATGGTGAAGGACCTGAACATGACAAAGCAGGCCTTCGGTTTTGGGGCCAGCCTTTTCTTCATTTCCTATTTTCTGATGGAAGTGCCCAGCAATATGGCGCTTCAGCGTTTCGGCGCACGCATCTGGATCGCCCGGATCATGATCACCTGGGGGCTGATTTCGGCTGCCATGGCCTTCGTGCAGGGCGAGACATCCTTCTACATCATGCGATTTTTACTCGGTGCTGCCGAGGCCGGCTTCTTCCCCGGTGTATTGCTGTTTCTCACCTATTGGCTGCCGTCACGCTATCGGGGCCGCTATATTGCGATCTTCGGGATTTCCATTCCCGCAGCGACCTTCATTGGTTCTCCGACGGGTGGGCTCTTGCTGAACCTCGATGGACTAATGGGGCTGAAGGGGTGGCAATGGCTATTCATTCTTGAGGGATTGCCGACAGTTGTGCTGGGCGTGATATGCCTTCTGATTCTGACGGATAAGCCCGAAACGGCGAAGTGGTTGTCCGATGCGGAACGCCAGTGGCTGGTCGATGAACTCCGCAAGGAAAATGGTGGTAACGCTGGCACCGCCAAGAAAGCTCTGGGTTGGGGGTCGTTCGGCGTGCTCCTGCGCAACCCCTATGTGTGGGCCATGGCGGTTGCCTGCTCCGGAGCCTCCGCCGCCGGCTCGGTTCTCAGCGTATGGCAGCCACAGTTTTTGAAGTCGTTCGGCCTCAGCAATTTCCAAACAGGACTCATCAACGCCATTCCCTATGGCCTGGCCTGCGTGCTCATGGTGCTCTGGGGCCGCCACTCCGATCGAACCGGCGAACGGCGCTGGCATACGGCATTGGCTCTTCTCATGATCACGCTGGGCTTCACCGCAGTCTTCGCCATCCATTCTCTGGCCGGAACGATCGTGCTTCTGAGTTGCGTGCTGGTTGGCGCCTATTCCTTCAAGGGCCCCTTCTGGTCGCTGTCGTCAAGCACTCTCGGCGCCGCGCAAGTCGCCATCGGTATTGCCATGATCAACGCGATCTCAAACCTCATTGGTGGGGGGGTGATGGTCAATGTCTATGGCAGCCTGCTGGACGCAACCGGAAGCCATGGACTGGCATTGTTGCCTGTGGCCGCGGTTTCGCTGATCGGTGCCGTTCTTGTGCTGAAGATGAATGGTTCTTGGAAACTGTCTGTGCAGGGCGTGAGCCACGCGTGAGCAGGACGTTCCGAAGCGACGCTATACACGCAGACCGCGCCCGCGCTATGTATGGCGTCAACTCAAGCAAGGCTTGAGGCGGCGCCAACGCGCCGCCGCCATAGCAGCTTGCTGAAGTCATTGCTCACACCGGGTGGCTGTATGACCGTTTCCCTCTCAGCCTGCGAATGGTTGAGGATTTGCTGGCTGCCCTTGGCATCATTAACCCTGTGGGAAAAAATTGCCCGAGCATGAGAGGTATCTGCGGATGGCCTCCTTCGCTCGCCTTTCATCCGTTAAGTTTACGATGCCCCCGCGAGACTTGGGGGCAATGGCTGCAGACATCAAGGAAAGTCTTGACGCGGCCTGGCACTTCCCGCAGGTAAGGTTCGGTTTATCACGCGCATGATGGACAAGCGATGGATCTCGAACTGGTTGTCAGCGACGCCCAGGAAGGCAAGAAGCAGGAGCTGAAGCTCTGGCTTCGTCTGCTTGCCACGACCAAGCTGATGTCGCAGGAAATTCGCCGCAGGCTCCGCCGTGAATTCGGCGCGACACTGCCTCAGTTCGACCTGCTCGCTCAACTCTATCGCGAAAAGGATGGACTTCGCCTCGGCGAACTCTCCAGCCGCACCATGGTGACCAACGGCAATGTCACCGGTCTCGTCGAGCGCCTGGAGGCCGATGGCACGATCATCCGCGAGCGCCTTGAAGACGACAGGCGCGTCACCGTCGCCCGCCTCACCGAAAAGGGTCGTACCTATTTCGAAGGGATGGCGGATGCGCATGAGCGCTGGATCAAGGAAATGATGGCCGAAGTCGAGCCCGCCGTTCTCAAGCGGCTTCTGGCCGACGTCGGCCAGGTCAAGGAATCGGCCCAGCGGCATTTGTCCGAAGAGGATTGAAAGGCGATGTGCCTCCCACGTCAAGCGCGACCATGGTCAAGGGTCAGCGGGGACTTGTGGCGTTGGTGCGAGGATCAGATTTCAACGTCTTACAGCATCCCGCGTTTTATCAAGCGCACATAAGATGCTGTCATGTCAGCCTTTCAGCCCATGTTAACCTGACATCACCCTCCTGTGATATTGACCTCATGATCATGGACCGGCAATGATCGGCCATACAACTCTCAGGATCGAAGGTATTTCATGTTACGAGACGATCTTCTGCGGCAGGCGTCGCATTATGCAACGGATGGCGGGCTGGTTGGCGACCTCACCAGACTGATCGCCCACGCCTCCGTCAGCCAGTCAGAGGGCACGCGTGAGGCGCTTTATGCCTATCTCGCAGAAGAAATCGACCCGATGCTGACGGCGCTCGGCTTTGAAACCGAGACATTCGACAATCCGCTCGAGGGCGGTGCGCCGCTTTTGATCGCCAGCCGCATCGAGGATGCCAGCCTGCCGACCATTCTCATCTACGGCCATGGCGATGTCTGCAACGGCGAGGCCCATCGCTGGCGCGAAGGGCTTTCCCCTTTTTCGCTCACCGTGGAGGGCGAGCGGCTTTACGGACGCGGCACCGCCGACAACAAGATCCAGCATCTGATCAATATCAAGGCGCTCGGCTTGTTGATAAAGGCACGCGACCGTCTCGGCTTCAATGTGAAGATCATCATCGAAATGGCCGAGGAAACCGGCTCCTACGGGCTTCGCGAATTCTTCCAGGCCCATCGGGGCAAGCTTGCCGCCGATGTGCTGATCGCCTCCGACGGGCCGCGCCTTGCCGCCGACACGCCAACCATGTTCATGGGTTCGCGCGGCGGGCTCGCCTTTCATCTTGAGGTCAATCTCAGAGACAGTGACCATCATTCCGGCAATTTCGGCGGGCTGCTCGCCGATCCGGCGATCATTCTTTCCCATGCCATCGCCTCGCTCACCGACCAGCGCGGCCAGATCCGCATTCCCGAATGGCGGCCAACCAGCCTGACGCCCGATATTCGCGCCGCCCTGAAAGACCTGCCGCCGCGCAAGCATGACGCCGATTGGGGCGAGGCGGAGCTGACGCCATCGGAGCGGGTGTTTGGCTGGAATTCGCTTGCCGTTCTTGCCATGTCGTCCGGCAATATCGCCGCGCCGCAAAACGCCATTTCCGGCGCGGCCCGCGCCACCCTGCAGCTTCGCTTCGTCGTCGGCACCGATATGGACAATATCCTGCCATCGCTGCGCCGCCATCTCGATGCCCATGGCTTTTCCATGGTCGAGGTCAAACCTGCCCGCGGCAATGTCTTCCCGGCCACGCGGTTTTCGCCGGATCATCCCTGGGTACGGTTTGTCCAGCAATCCCTGACCCGCACGGCGGGCAAGGCGCCGCATGTATTGCCCAATCTGGCCGGATCGCTGCCCAATGACGTCTTTACCGACATTCTCGGCCTGCCGACCATCTGGGTGCCCCATGCCCATGCCGAATGCGGCCAGCATGGACCCAACGAACATGCGCTGATGCCGATTGCCGAAGAGGGCATGCGGCTGATGACCGGCCTGTTTCTCGATATCGCCGAGAATGCGGCAAGACTCAAACAGGAAGCGGCGGAGTCATCCGCCGCCCCTTGATCGCGCTCAGACCTCGGCCATCACCGCGGCGCGGGCCTTCAGGATCGCCTTGCAGGCGCTGGCGGCTTCCTTGCCCTTGATGACGAAATGGTCCTTGAAGAAGGCGATATGGGCCTCGCTTTCCTGGAAATTGTGCGGCGTCAGCACCGCCGACAGCACCGGCACATCGGTATCGAGCTGCACGCGCATCATCGCATCGAGCACGGTTCCTGCAACGAAATCATGGCGGTAGATGCCGCCATCGACGACAAAGGCCGTACCGAGAATGGCGCGGTATTTGCCGGTGCGGGCAAGAAGCTGCGCATGGAGCGGAATTTCCAGCGCGCCGGGCACGTCGATGATGTCGACCTCTTCGGCATTGCCGCCAAGGGCTTTCCATTCCTCGACGAAGGAGGTGACGCACCGGTCGACGATATCGGCGTGCCAGCGGGCACGGATCACGGCGATGCGGCTGCGGTCAAGTCTTGCTGCTATGGTCATTTCTTTAGCCTTTCAAGGGTTGGGCCGATATTTCGGCCTGCTTTCGTGCACACGCACGTCAACTTTCCCTTGGGCGAACAGGCCCTCCACGCCTCTGCAGACCAGAGGCGTTTCCTGCTTGTCCTCTTCCATCCGGACTATACCGTCGGCTCCGGCCTCTCACCGGATCTGCTGACCCTTGCCTTCATCAGGCAAGGCGCTCGCGGGCTCGAAGGTTTCCCCTCATACCGCCGGTGGGGAATTGCACCCCGCCCTGAGAACATGTCGTCAGCGTTTTAAACGCCAACGACCGACACCATAAAATCCGAATGCGTGCGGCGCAAGCAGGATTTTTGCCCTGCAACAGCAAGGGTCAACTACGCTCAGGGGCCGTTTCTTCCAGAAGCCAGTCCCGGAAAGCCTGAAGCGGCGGATAGGTGGCGCGGTCGCGCGGCCAGACCAGAAAATAGGATTCGGCACTTTTCATCGGTCGATCGAGGGCTTTTACCAATCGTCCGCTGGCCAGTTCCTCCTCAATCAGAAACTCCGGCAGAAGCGCCACGCCCAGGCCCGCCATGGCCGCCTGCGCTGCCGTGGCAAACTGATCGAACAACATGCCGCGAACACTTTCAGCATCGGCACCATGGCCGGTCAGCCAGCGCTCCCAGGCATCCGGGCGAGTGGCAAGATGCAGAAGCGGAGCCTTGCGCAGATCCTCGGCCTGACGAAATGCATAGAGGTCACGCAGGCCGGGGCTGCAGGCCGGTACCACGGTTTCGCCGCGCAGCAGCGCCAGCTCCGCCCCCTGCCACACCGGTGGGCCGAAATGAATGGCCGCATCGACCGGCTCCAGCCGGAAATCGAAATAGGACATTTTCGTCACCAGATTGAGGGTGATGCCAGGATGCTGCTTGAGAAATGCAGGCAGGCGGGGTGCAAGCCAGCGCGTGCCGAAAGTTGGCAGGATAGCAAGGGTCAGCGTTCCGCCCAGCGGATTGGCCTTCAGCGTCAGCGAGGCGGTGCTGATCATTCTCAGCGCATCGCGGATGTCGCGGGCATAGGCCTCGCCGCCGGGCGAGAGCCTGATGGTCTGACGCTCGCGATGAAACAGCGCCACGCCCAATTGCTCTTCCAGCGCCCTGATCTGACGGCTGACCGCACTTTGCGTCAGGTTGAGCTCCCGCGCCGCCGCCGTGACACTGCCGGTTCTGGCGGCCGCCTCGAAAGCTGACAGCAGATTGAGGGAGGGAAGAAAACGGCGCGGTGGCTGCATGGACGATCAATTTTGATGGAGGTCATTCCGATAGGACAAGAACTCTTGCAAAATCATCGATAGAAACGCAACACCGCCACTCTTAAAACCAGACAAAACAGGGGAATTTCATGCGCAACGATCCACGCTCCCACGGGCTATGGGAAAAGACAGCCCCACCCGCGCCCAAGACGGCCGCTTTGACGGACCGCATTTTCAAGGATGTCGTGGTGGTCGGCGCAGGCTATACCGGGCTTTCGGCGGCGCTGCATCTGGCCGAAGCGGGCGTCTCCGTTGCCGTCATCGAGGCCGTGGAAGCGGGCTTTGGCGGGGCTGGCCGCAATGTCGGGCTGATCAATGGCGGCATGTGGGTGATGCCGAAGGAAATTCCCGCCGTTCTCGGCGACACCCATGGCGAAAGAGCGCTGAAGCAATTGGGCGAGGCCCCGCTTCTGGTGCGCGAGATCATCGAAAAACATGCAATCGACTGCGAATTGCAGCCCAATGGCACGCTGCATCTGGCCGTCGGCGAGAAGGGACTGGCCGAACTGAAGGACCGCCATGCCCAATGGCGCGCGCGTGGCGCACCGGTCGAGCTTCTCGATGCGGCGGAAACGGCCCGGCGGGTGGGCTCAGACGCCTATGCCGGTGCGCTCTTCGATCCGCGTGCGGGCACATTGCAGCCGCTCGCCTATGCCCGTGGCCTTGCCCATGCGGCCATCCGCGCCGGTGCTGCGCTTTACACCGCAAGCCCGGTGACGGCGGCGGTGAAAAGCGGTGACAGCTGGCGCATCACCACGCCATCCGGGGAGGTGACGGCGCGCTGGGTGATCGTGGCCACCGACGCCTTTTCCACCGGCCCCTTCCAGCATGTGCGGCAGGAGCAGGTGCGCCTGCCCTATTTCAATTTCGCCACGGTTCCGCTCGGCGACAATGTCAGAAAGTCCATTCTGCCGGGGCTGGAAGGCTGCTGGGATACGAAGGAAATCCTCTCCTCCTTCCGCATGGACAAGGCCGGACGGCTGGTGTTCGGCAGTGTCGGAGCGCTGCGCAATACGGGTGCGGCCGTGCACCGCGCCTGGGCGAAACGCAGCCTGAAACGGCTGTTCCCGGCGCTCGGCGACATTCCCTTCGAGGCCGAATGGTTCGGCTGGATCG
Organism: Allorhizobium sonneratiae; assembly: GCF_023700755.1. Classification (GTDB taxonomy): domain Bacteria; phylum Pseudomonadota; class Alphaproteobacteria; order Rhizobiales; family Rhizobiaceae; genus Allorhizobium; species Allorhizobium sonneratiae. The sequence continues at coordinate 372,309 of NZ_JAMKOJ010000004.1, forward strand.
GCATGACAGGCAATGCCGTGCCGCGTTTTCACCGCTATGGCGAGCGCTGTGTTGGCTTTTCCGGTTATAATGGCCGCGGCATCGCGCCGGGCACCACCTTCGGCAAAACGCTGGCCGCACTGGTGCTGGGAACCATCACCGAGGCCGATCTGCCCTTGCCGGTGACAGAGCCGGAAACCGTTCCGCTTCTGCCGCTCAAGGAGGCCTATTATGAAGCGGGCGCGCAAATTGCCCATTTTGCCGATGCCAGGTTTTGATGAGGCCCCTGAGCAATCCTTATAAAGCGCCGCGGCGGTTGAGCGAGACGGCGTAGAGGCTGGTGGTGGCGGTGATGAACAGCCGATGCTTGCCCCGCCCGCCGAAGCAGATGTTGGAGACGGTTTCCGGCACCAGGATTTTGCCCATCAGATGCCCGTCGGGGGCAATGCAATGCACCCCGTCGCGGGCCGACGACCAGAGATTGCCGTCGCTGTCCACCCGCATCCCGTCGGCGCAGCCCGGCGAAATCACGTGAAAAACCGCACCCCCCGTCAGCCGCCCGTTCTCTGCGACATCGAAGACGCGGATATGCTGCGGATCGTCGCTGTGCATGCGCCCGGTATCGGCCACATAAAGCCGCTTTTCATCCGGGCTGAAGGCAAGACCGTTCGGGCAATAAAAATCGGTCAGAACGGCGGCGATCTCACCGGTCTGCCCATCGACACGATAGACATTGCAGGGCAGTTCCTGCTCGCTTTTATAGCCTTCGTAATCGGTGGCGATGCCGTAATGCGGATCGCTGAACCAGATCGCCCCATCGGAGGCGACAATCACGTCATTGGGGGAATTCAGCCGCTTTCCCTGATAATGATCGGCAATCACGGTGATCGTGCCGTCATAGTCCGTCCGCGTCACCCGGCGGGTGCCATGTTCGCAGCTCACCAGCCTGCCCTGCCGGTCACGCGTATGGCCATTGGCGAAATTCGACGGTTCGCGAAACGGGCTGATGCCCACGCCCGGCACCCATCTCAGAATACGGTTGTTGGGAATATCGGAAAACAACAGGCAGTTCAGATCGCCGAACCAGACCGGCCCCTCCACCCAGTCAAAGCCGGTGGCAAGCTGCTTGACCGGAGCATTGCCCATGACAAAGCGCGAAAATTGCGGATCGACGACCTCGAAAAACGACATGCGGAACCTCCCGATATTTTCATGCCGGCACACAGCACTTCATGCCCTGCGCAGCTTCCTCTTTTCATGATCCTATTCTATGGTATCGATAACATAAAGAGCAGCGTCACGAAAAACCGGCTGCGGCAAGACGCACGAAACGAATAAGGGGAGATGATCATGGCCATGTTCCAGTCATCCACGGTGTTGACCGACGAGGGGGCGATCACCATGCTGAAAGCCGCAATCGAGACGGCAGAGGCCATGGGCCAGCCGCAATGCATCGCCATTGTCGATCAAAGCGGGCTGCTGCTGGCCTCCTTCCGCATGGCGGGTGCGCGGTTCCTGTCGGCCAAGAGTGCGCTGGCCAAGGCCCGCACCGCCGCCTCGCTCAATGCCGCCAGCAAAAGCGTGGCCGAAGAGGCAAAGCTGCTTCTGGCCGCCGCCACGCAAGGCGAGGCCACCGGCCTGCCGGGCGGCTTGCCGATCCGCTTTGCCGGTCAGCTTGCCGGCGGCATCGGCGTCGGCTCCGGCTCTGGCGCCGAGGACGAAGCCGTGGCGCTTGCAGCACTGAAAGCCATAGGAGCCGATCTGCCATGACCTCTGGAATGATGAAACTGGCCTTTCTCGGAACCGGCCTGATGGGCGCGCCCATGGCCCGCCATCTGGCAGGATATTACGAAGTCACCGTCTGGAACCGTTCCCGCGAGAAGGCGGAAGCACTGGCCGACGTGGCAAAGGTGGCAGACAGCCCGCGCGCGGCGGCAGAGGGCGCGGAGATCGTCATCTCCATGCTGCTTGATGGCCCGGCCAGCCGAGAGGTTTTGCAGGAGGGCGGCGTGATCGATGCGGCAGCGCCACATGCGCTGATCATCAACATGGCCTCGGTGGAGCCGGATTGCGACCGGGCGCTGGCCGAGTACGCCCGCGCCAGAGGCAGGCGTTTCGTCGATGCGCCGGTGTCCGGCGGCGTCAAAGGCGCCGAGGCGCAAAGCCTCGCCATCTTTGCCGGTGGGCGCGAGGAGGATGTGGAGGCCGCATGGCCGGTTCTCGAATTACTGGGACGCCCAACCCATATGGGCCCGGTCGGCACCGGCCAGACGGCCAAGCTCGCCAATCAGCTGATCGTCGCCATCACCATCGGCGCGGTGGCGGAAGCCTTCCGGCTGGCCGAAGCCGCAGACTGCGATCCGGCGCAATTGCGCAGCGCCCTGAAAGGCGGCTTTGCCGACAGCCGCATTCTTGACCTGCATGGCGAGCGCATGGTGACCGGCAATTTCACTCCCGGCGGCCGCTCCGTGGCGCAGTTGAAAGACCTGAACAATGCGCTGGCCGTGGCAGACGCCCATGCGCTCTCTCTGCCGCTGTCACAAACCGTGCAGGCAGGCTTCGACGATTTCGTCAAAAATCATGATGGCGGCGAGCTGGACCACGCCGCCTATTATCTCTGGCTGAAGCAGAGGCAAGATTAGAGCAGTGTCCCGAGAAAAGTGTGAAACGGTTTTCCGTCCGGACATGCGGAAAACAAAGAGTGAGAGCATTTCGCTGTTTCCGTGAAACAGTGAAATGCTCTAAAACACGATCTGCGCCTTCATTGCTTTGCTGCGGTCCGAGGCGATCTCGAAGGCGTTGACGGCCTCATCCAGCGGCAGCGTGTGGGTGATCAGCGGTTTCACATCGATCAGGCCCTTTTGCATCAGCCCGACGCCCACGGCAAATTCCTCATGGAAGCGGAAAGAGCCGCGCAGCTCCAGCTCCTTGGAGGTGATTGCCATCATCGGCAGGGTCATATCCCCGCCAAGGCCAAGCTGGACGATGATGCCGCGCGGGCGAAGGGCTGCTATGCCGCCAGCCAGCGCCGAGGCCGCGCCGGAGCATTCATAGAGCACGTCGAACGTGCCCTTGTCTGCGCCATAGGCGGCCAGCGCCTCCGGTTCTTCCGCCATATTGATCACCCTGTCCGCGCCCACCTGTTTTGCCAGAGACAGGGTGAAGGCGGAAAGATCGGTCGCGACAATCTCGGACGCACCGGCGCGCCGCGCCGAGAGGATCGACAGAACCCCGATCGGCCCGCAGCCGGTCACCAGCACCCGCTTGCCCAGCATCGGCCCTGCCCGGCGTGTGGCATGAAGCGTTACCGCCAGCGGTTCGGCCATCGCCGCCTCCCCCGGTGTCAGCCCGTCGGCAGGCACACATTGCAGCTTGTCCGCGACAAGGCTTTGGCGAAACGCCCCCTGAATATGCGGAAAAGGCATGGCGCTGCCATAAAAGCGCATATTCAGGCACTGATTATAAAGCCCCTCCTGACAATAGCGGCAGGACCGGCAGGGGCGCGAGGGTGACACCGCCACCAATTGCCCCACCGCAAGCCCGCTGACCCCCTCACCCAGCGCCGTCACATAGGCACTGACTTCATGCCCGAGGATCATCGGCTGTTTCAACCGCACCGCGCCAAAGCCGCCGTGATTGTAATAATGCAGATCGCTGCCGCAAATGCCGCCGGTGGCAAGCGCAAGCTTCACCTCCCCCGGTCCCGGCTCTTCCTCCACAACCTCTTCGATGCGCAGATCCTTTGCCGCATGGGCGATGATCGCTTTCATGACTTTCCTCCCTTGACTCAAAATGTTATCGATAACATAAGCAAAAGAGAGAGATTGTCGAGATCAAAGGGAGGACGACATGTCGCTCGATCTGTTCACACTATCGGGAAAACGGGCGCTCGTCACCGGCTCATCGCAGGGCATCGGGCTGGCGCTGGCCAAAGGGCTTGCCGCGGCAGGCGCCGAGATCCTGCTTAATGGCCGCGACAGCGCCAAGCTGGACGAGGCCGCGAAAGCCTTCGACCGCCCGGTACATCGCCTGGCCTTCGACGTGACCGATCACGCGGGCGTTCGCACCGCCATTGACGACTTTGAAAGCACGGTCGGGGCCATCGACATTCTGGTCAACAATGCCGGCATGCAGTTTCGCACCCCGCTTGAAGATTTTCCCGCAGAGGCTTTCGAGCGGCTGCTGTCCACCAATATTTCCAGCGTCTTCAATGTCGGTCAGGCTGTCGCCCGCCATATGATCGGCCGAAAACAGGGCAAGATCATCAACATTGCCAGCGTCCAGACGGCGCTTGCCCGCCCCTCCATCGCCCCCTATACGGCGACCAAAGGCGCGGTCGGCAATCTGACCAAGGGCATGGCGACCGACTGGGCCAAACATGGCCTGCAATGTAACGCGATTGCGCCCGGCTATTTCGACACGCCGCTCAATGCCGCGCTGGTGGCCGATCCGGACTTTTCCACCTGGCTGGAAAAGCGCACGCCCGCAGGCCGTTGGGGCAAGGTGGAAGAACTGGTGGGCGCCTGTATTTTCCTCGCCTCCGATGCTTCTTCCTTCGTCAACGGCCATATTCTCTATGTCGATGGCGGGATTACCGTCTCGCTGTAACCAGCATCAGGGAGGAGAGCATGGCGGAAAAACTGGCACTGATCGGGGCAGGCGCCATGGGCGGCGCCATCGGCACACGGCTGGTTGAGACAGGTCATGACCTGACGGTGTTCGATCTCGACCCGCAGAAACTGGCGGAACTGACGGCGAAAGGGGCAAAATCCGCATCGAGCGCCGCCGAGGCCGCGAAGACCGCCGATGCGGTGATCCTCAGCCTCAACACGGGAAAGATCGTCCGCGCCGCCGTCTTCGGTGAGAGCGGCGTGGCGAAGGGCGCGCGACCCGGCACGCTGATCATCGACATGTCATCCATCGATCCGGAATCGACAAAGGCGCTGGCGGCAGAGGCAAAGGACGCCGGGCTGCGCTGGGTGGACAGCCCGCTTTCCGGCGGCGCGCCAAAAGCACTGACCGGGGAACTGACGCTGATGGCCGGTGGCGAGCCGGATGCCGTGGCCGAAGCCGGGCGCGTGCTTGCGCCCCTTTACGCCAATTTCACCCCTATGGGGCCACCGGGAGCCGGCCAAACCACCAAGCTGATCAATCAGGTGCTCTGCGCACTGAATTTCATGGCCGTGGCCGAAGCTGCGCGGCTGGCGCTCGATGCCGGGATCGATGCGGCAAAAATCCCTGAGGCGCTCAAGGGCGGACGCGCCGACAGCGCCATTTTGCAGGAATATATGCCGCGCTATATAAGCCGGGATTATCGCCGCACCGGGCGCATCGACAATATGGTCAAGGATTTGAACGGCGTGCAGGATCTGGCCCGGCTGACCAACACCGCCATGCCGCTGACCGCTGCCTGCGCCGAAATTCACCGGCTTTTGACCTCTGCCGGTCTTGGGGGGGAAGATCAGGCGGCGCTGATGGAATTTTTCAATGGGCCGAGACTGGAAAACGGGGAGGAAACGCCATGATCACACGCTTTGCCATGTTTGAGGGAAGGGTCAAACCCGGCGAGACCGCATCCTTTCGAGATGCCGTTTTGAGCGAGCTTCTGCCGCTGTGGCAAGCCTTTCCCGGCGCGCTTGCCGTTCGCGTCAGCTTTTCGGACGCACGCGATGAGGGCGCGCCGGAGTTTCCGCTGATCCTCGCCATTGATTATCCCGATCTGGCCACTGTGGAAAAAGCGCTGGAAAGCCCGGTCAGGGCGCAGTCCCGGGCGGTGACGCAATCGGTGGTGGCGCGGTTTTTCGAAGGCCGCATCCATCATCACGTCACCGAATGCCATGCCCTGTCGCTGAGCTGAGGCGCTGATGATCCCGCCGCGCAAACCGCCAACCATGGTCGATATCGCCCGCGAAATGGGCGTGTCGCCGATGACGGTGTCGCGCGCCTTCAAGGCCGACAGCCTGATCAGCAAGGAAACCCGCGAAGCGGTGCTGGAGATGGCGGAGCGCCTCGGCTATGTGTTTGACAGCACGGCGGCCAATCTGCGCTCGCAGAAATCCGATTTCGTGGCCGTCACCATTCCCTCGATCAACAACGCCAATTTTGCCGATACGGTCGGTGGCCTTTCCGACCGGCTGGCGGCACACGACCTGCAAATCCTGCTGGGCTATACCAATTACGACATGCAGGAAGAAGAAAGGCTGATCGAGCAATTGTTGCGGCGCAAGCCGCAGGCCATTGTCGTGACCGGCGGCAAACACACGGCCCGCGCCCGCCGCCTGCTGGAAACCGTGTCGATCCCGGTGATCGAGACCTGGGATGTGCCGGCAGAGCCGATCGGCCATTATGTCGGGTTTTCCAACAGCGACGCGATCCGGCAGATGGTCGATCATTTTGTCGCCGTCGGCTATCGCAAACTGGCCTTTATCGGCGGCGATGCCGGGCGCGACACCCGCGGCAGCGAACGTCGCAGCGGCTTTATCGCCGCCCTTCAGGCGCATGGGCTTGACGATACACGGCTGATTGGCGCCGGAACGCCGCCGATTTCCATGCGCGAAGGGGCTGCCGCCATGGCGCGACTGCTCGACACCTATCCGGATACGGAGGCGGTGATCTGCGTCTCCGACCTCTCCGCTTTCGGCGCGCTCACCGAATGCCAGAGGCTTGGCATCGACGTGCCCGGCCGCATCGCCATCGGCGGCTTCGGCAATTACGACCTCGGCGAGATCTGCGTACCTTCGCTCACCACCATCAACGCCTTTTCCCGCGATATCGGTGAGAAGACCGCCGAGCTGATCCTTGATATTCTGGCCGGGGAAAAGCCCGTGCGCAATATCCAGATCGTACCGGAGCTGATCTTGCGGCAGAGCAGCCGGTGAGCCAGCCAGACTCTCACCCATGTCGCGTTTCATGTCCCCCAGAAATGATAGGGGACATGCGACAAAACAAAGGCTTAGGGTCAAAACTCGGCGCATGAGGCTGATAAGCCGCAACCTGCTTGATAATTTCAGTTCGATTTAAAATATGAAAATATAATAATAAGCGACTGAACCTCCTTGAATTCAAAAACCTGAAGTTTTATTTACGATATAATTAACCATTGAGAGTCGTAGAGAAACTTAATAGAGCATTGTCCCGAAAAAAGTACCGAGCGGTTTTCCGTCGAAAATACGGAAACGCTCTAACTCTTTGTTTTTATGCAATTGCGGACGGAAAACCGTTTCACACTTTTCCTGGAACTGCTCTAGAGCCGCATATTCAAATGGATAAGGACTGACGCATTGAGAATCATTTTCCACGCTGGCACTCCTAAAACAGGAACAACAGCGCTGCAAAACTTTCTCCATAACCATCGAGAGCACCTTCTGGAACATGGCGTGCTTTATCCGAGAGCAGGTATTGCCCAACCTCCTGCCTACAAGCACCAATGGATCGTCGGCAACTTGATGAAAGACACGGCTGACGATTTTTCCACAATGATGGACGCAGTATTTGCCGAAGCACGCCCGGACACCCATACGATCCTCCTGTCAACCGAAGGACTGTTTCATCGCTGGTGGGATTATTCACCGGCAGGCTTACAGGCACTCGCGACACTGGCTGCACGCTTTCCTGTTGAGCTTTGGGCATTTTTTCGTGAGCCGGTCGCTTTTACGCGGAGCTTTTACATTCAGATGCTGAAGAATCCTCACGGGCTTGGCCCGTGCTATGGACTGGATGTATCTTTGCAGGAGCTTCTTGATGAGCCACGCTTTGCAATTCACCTCGATTATATCGGCTATATTAGAGCCGTCGAAGCCGTTTTGGGCGCAGGAAAGGTACGGCCCTTTCCCTATCATGGACATACAGTCGCAGATATTTTGCAAGCGCTCGCAATTGCTGATCTTGATCCTGAGAAAAGCCAGGAGAACCGAACTGTCGGAGAATTCGGGGTGGCACTGCTTCGCCAGATCAATCGCCAGCAACTGGACGTCGAGCAGAAATGGCGCGCCGTTAAATTGATTAATGATCTAGACACTTTGATAGATGGCTATAAAACCCCGTTACAGCTTGATCAAACCGTGCTTGACCGTATACATGAACTGGCAGCAGACAGCATGGAGTGTCTTCGCCGTGAATACGGCATATTGTTATAAAACAAATCGATGATGTAGAATTTTTATTACTGGCATTATCAACCGAAAGGTGTGTGGAATTTTTCAAGAAAAACATGCGGTAAAATGAAAAATTACCACTATTATTTTACAATAAAATATAGAGAATATCTAAAGGGCATCGACATTTAAAGGCGCCATATGAGTTTGATATATTCCTGTGTTGTCGACGGAGCGCCAAAATTCCAGGACCAAGCGCAGATATTTTTGCGCAGCCTTCTCGCAACAGGTGTTGAGCCGAACCATATTCATATGCACCTGACCACTCATGCCCGCCAGACCCATGGCCTTGCGGAGGCGATGGCCGAATACGGGATCGTGTTGCATGATCTGAAACCCTTTCTTGACGGCGCTTACTGCAACAAACTGGTACAACTCGATACTTTACCTTTGGGCAGTGCGGATTGCGTGGCGCTATGCGATACGGATCTTGCCTTTCTTCACTCCCTGGAAAGCGAGGCCAGTTCAAGGGTCGTGCGTGCCAAGCCCGTGGATTTACCCAATCCACCGATTGCCTTTCTTGAACGATCCCGTGAAATCTGCGGCCTCAATGGCAACCAGCCGGTTGTTCGCACCAGTTGCGAGGACGCGCCGACCTGGATTTCCAATTGCAATGGCGGCTTATATCTATTGCCTTCCATCCTGGCTCCCACAATCGCCGCATCATGGAAAAAACACGCAACCACCCTTCACGCTACCCATAACGCTCTGGAAGGGTATGCACACCACATCGACCAGATCTCTTTCGCTATGGCCATGCTCGATCTGGGACTGGAGATTGATCCACTGATGATTGAAGATAATTTCCCCCTGCATCTGTCCGATCGTTTTGCGCCCGATGCTGAGATCAATCCGCGTGTTCTGCATTACCATTGGCTTCACGATGGTGGTGACCGCCTCCTGGAAACTGGCCATGCCAGCCTGGATCGCGCTGTTCGCGCGGTCAATCTTCGACTGAAGGTCAACCGTTAGAGCATTTCATGAACGTCAAAAACATTCTCACGGAGCGCTGAAAACTCCGTCAGCCTCAGATTGAAATTTGGGGGTTGTTCTGCTCCAAATCTGGTGAAAACCTTTTGCCACAAAAGGCATGCGCCAGCGGGTGATCCGCCTGCTTGAGGCCGTCTATGACATTGAAATGATGGGTGCCGCTTTCGACCACAAGGCGGGTGGCGGCCCCCTTCAGCCGCCATGCCTCCGCCAGAAAGGCCGCCTGACGCAGAAATTCCGGCCGCTCCTGCCCGCCCACCCAGGCAATCACCTCCGCACGTCCCTTCGGCGCATGAAGCGCCGGGCTTTCCGTCAGCGCCTCCTCTTCAGAGAGCATCAGCCGCTCATTCATGCTGTTCAGCCGCAAGGGCCGCAGATCATGCAGACCGCTGATCGACACGACCCGCTCGATCCGGTTGACGACAGCATCGGCAAGCGGCGTGTCGTCGCAGACCATGCGCGTCACCAGATGCCCGCCCGCCGAATGCCCGGCAAGCCGGATCGGCCCCTCAACCTGAGAGGCCGCGACGGTGATGGCCTGACCGATAGCCTGTGTCATGGCCGAAATCCGCGCCTCAGGCGCCAGCGGATAGCTCGGCAAAGCCACGCTCCAGCCCTTTGCCAGCGCCGCAGCGGCAAAAGCAGACCAGACCGATTTGTCGAAAGCCAGCCAGTATCCGCCATGGACAAAGACGGCAAGACCGTGAGAGACGCCTTGCGGCATCAACAGGTCCATGACCATGCGGGGGGCCTCACCATAGGCAAGATCGGCGCGATGCGTGGTTTCGGCGCGAAACCGGGCGGCCTCCTCGGCCCAGCGTTGCGGATAGTCCACCGCCCCTTCGATATAGGCGCCATTGGCAAAGGCGTCTTCCCAGTCGATACCGCTTAAACCGATCATGGCTTTCTCCCATCCGCAATGGATCATAGCCATACTGCTCAAGCTTCAATAGTTCAAGCTTGAAATAAATTCTGACCCGGATTATGGTCTCGCCATCATGTCGAGCAGGAGAGCAGCATGAAGGCCGAACCGAAGACCGTCAGGAACGCTGGCCAGAACATTGGCCAGGATGCAGGCAGCCTGTCGAAAAACCGGCTGCGGCTGTGGCTCAAACTGTTGAAATCGGCTGGTCTGGTGGAGGATGAAATCCGCCGTAGGCTGCGGCAGGATTTTTCAACGACGCTGCCGCGCTTCGATGTGATGTCGGCATTGTCGCGTGCGCCGGGCGGGCTCAAGATGAAGGAAATTTCCCATCTTCTGCGCGTTTCCAACGGCAATATCACCGGCATTGTCGACAAGCTCTGCGAGGATGGTTTCGTGCTGCGGGTGACACCGCCAGACGACCGGCGCACACAGATCATCGTCCTCACACCCAAGGGCCGCAGCGAATTCGACCGGCAGGCAAAAGCCCATGAAGGCTGGATCGACGCGATCCTCGGCGGCCTCGATGCCGATGATGTCGATGGCATGATCCGCCGGCTCGACCATCTGACCCATACGCTGGAAGAGGGTGACTGAGACCGCTCACATCCGGGAGATGACTGACCCATAGAGCCGACTTTGAAAAGCCCGTCAGAGGCTTGTGCGGCGCGCCTATCATCAAGAATAGCCTGCTATAAATCAGGCATTTGAAGGGGAACTGAAACCATGTTGCGACCGACCGGTCATGAAGACAGATTTACCCGCGACAACCTGCCGCCACCCGACATGTGGCCGGATCTTCTTCTGTCGCAATTTTCCTATCCCGACCGGCTGAACGCCGCGGTGGAACTGACCGACCGCATGGTCGAGAAGGGTTTCGGCGACCGGATTGCCCTGATCGGCAACGGGCGCAAGCGCACCTATAAGGAGCTAACCGACTGGACCAATCGGCTTGCCCATGCGCTGGTCGAGGATCTCGGGGTCAAATCCGGCAACCGCGTGCTGATCCGCTCGGCCAACAATCCGGCCATGGTCGCCTGCTGGCTGGCCGCCACCAAGGTGGGCGCGGTGGTGATCAACACCATGCCGATGCTGCGGGCGGGCGAGCTGAAAAAATATATCGACAAGGCCGAGATCAGCCATGCCCTGTGCGACACCCGATTGATGGAGGAGATGCAGGCGGCGGCAGACGGCAGCCACTTTCTCAAAACCCTGGTCGGCTTTGACGGCACCAGCAATCACGATGCCGAGTTGGACCGGCTGGCGCTGGAAAAGCCTGTGAACTTTACCGCCGCCGATACGGCGCAGGACGATGTGGCGCTGATCGGCTTCACCTCCGGCTCCACCGGCGATCCCAAGGCGACGCTGCATTTTCACCGCGACCTGCTGATCATTGCCGATGGCTATGCCAGGGAAGTGCTGAAGGTAACACCGGAGGATGTTTTTGTCGGCTCGCCGCCGCTGGCTTTTACCTTCGGCCTTGGCGGGCTTGCCATCTTTCCCCTGCGTTTTGGCGCCACCGCCACGCTGCTGGAAACCGCCTCACCGCCGAACATGGTGGAGATCATCCAGAAATATCGCGCCACCGTCTGCTTCACCGCCCCCACCGCCTATCGCGCCATGATGCGGGCCATGGATGCGGGCGCCGATCTTTCCTCGCTGCGCGCTGCCGTCTCGGCCGGCGAAACCCTGCCCGGTCCGGTCTATCGCGACTGGATGGAAAAGACCGGCAAGCCGATGCTGGACGGCATCGGCGCCACCGAAATGCTGCATATCTTCATCACCAACCGTTTCGAGGACCACAGGCCCGGCTGCACCGGCAGGCCGGTTGCAGGCTATGAGGCCAAGGTGGTCGGTTCCGATGGTAAAGACCTGCCGCCCGGAACGCCGGGCCATCTGGCCGTGCGCGGGCCGATCGGCTGCCGCTATCTGCGCGGCGAACGCCAGAGCGGCTATGTCCAAAACGGCTGGAACATCACCGGCGACACCTTCATTCAGGATGAGGACGGCTATTTCCACTTTGCCGCCCGCAGCGACGACATGATCGTCTCGGCCGGCTACAATATTGCCGGGCCGGAGGTGGAGGCCGCCCTTCTCGCCCATGCCGATGTCGCCGAATGCGCGGTGATCGGCGTGGCAGACGCCGATCGCGGCAGCATCGTCCAGGCTTTCGTCGTGTTGAAGGGCGATAAATCCGGCAGTCCCGATATGGCGCAGCGGTTACAGGACCATGTGAAGGCGACCATCGCACCTTATAAATATCCGCGCTCAATCGTTTTCGTCCCTGCTTTGCCGAAAACCGAAAGCGGCAAGATTCAACGTTTCAAGCTCAGGAGTGTCGCGTGAGCCAGGAGGTCTATAATCCCGGTGCCGAGGGGGCGAAGCTGAATTTCAGCGACGCCATGTCCTATGGCGATTATCTGCATCTCGATGGGATTTTAAGTCAGCAGCATCCGTTAAGCCCCGCCCATGACGAGATGCTGTTCATCATCCAGCACCAGACCAGCGAATTGTGGATGAAGCTGATCATTCATGAAATGATGGCCGCACGCGACATGCTGAAACGCGGCGACACCGCCAACATGTTCAAGATGCTGGCGCGTGTGGCGCGGATTTTCGAGCAGCTCAACAGCGCCTGGGATGTGCTGCGCACCATGACGCCCGCCGATTATACGCGGTTTCGCCAGAGCCTTGGCCCCTCCTCCGGCTTTCAGTCCTATCAATACCGGCTAATCGAATATCTGCTCGGCAACCGCAATCCTACCATGCTGAAGCCGCATGAGCATGTGCCCGAGGTCCACGCCCTGCTGAAGGCCGAGCTTGCCCGGCCGAGCTTTTATGACGAGGTGGTGCGGCTGCTGTTCATCACCCTCGACGGTTCCGATGCCGCCATGCCCGCGCCGGAGCTTGAGGCGCCGCACAGCGCCCATCCCGAGATCATGGCCCGCTGGAAGATCGTCTATCAGGATATCGACCGTTACTGGATGCTCTATGAACTGGGCGAGAAACTGGTCGATCTGGAGGATTATTTCCGCCGCTGGCGCTTCAATCACGTCACCACGGTGGAGCGCGTCATCGGCTTCAAGCGCGGCACCGGCGGCACGTCCGGCGTGAATTATCTGCGCCGGATGCTGGGCGTGGAACTGTTTCCCGAACTTTGGCAATTGCGTGGAGAGCTTTGAGCATGACACCCCCTCTTCTTCCGAGAAAACACCTGTTCGACCTGCCCGAGGGCATTCTTTATCTCGACGGCAATTCGCTCGGTGTCTTGCCCAAGGGCTGTGCTGAGCGCGCCGCCCATGTCATCGGCCAGGAATGGGGCAAGGAGCTGATCAAGGCCTGGAATACGGCAGACTGGATTTCACTGCCCGAGCGTGTCGGCTCGCGCATCGCCGCCTTGATCGGCGCGCCCGCAGGCTCTGTCGCCACCGGCGACACGCTGTCGATCAAGGTCTATCAGGCGCTGGCTTCGGCGCTGAAAATGCGGCCGGATCGACGTGTCATCCTCTCCGACACCGGCAATTTCCCGACTGATCTCTATATGGCAAGCGGGCTGATCGAGACGATCGGCAAGGATTATCAATTGAAGGTGATCGCGCCGGAAACGGTCGCTGACGCCATTGACGAGAGCGTGGCGGCGGTGATGCTGACCCAGGTGGATTACCGCACAGGACGGATGCATGACATGGCCGCCCTCACCGCTCGCGCCCATCAGGCCGGAGCGGTGATGATCTGGGATCTGGCCCACAGCGCCGGTGCGGTGCCGGTGGAGCTGACGGCCAGCAAGGCCGAATTTGCCGTGGGCTGCTCCTATAAATATCTGAATGGCGGACCGGGTGCCCCGGCCTTCATCTATGTGCGTCCCGATATCGTCACAGAAGCCCAGCCGGCACTGGCGGGCTGGATGGGCCATGACGCACCCTTTGCCATGGAGCTTGGCTATCGCCCTGCCCTCTCGACCGAGCGTTTTCGCGTTGGCACGCCGCCGATCGTTCAGCTGTCCATTCTCGATCAGGCCCTTAACGCCTTCGAGGGCGTCACCATGGCCGATATCCGCGCCGCCTCGATCACGCTTTCACAGCGTTTTGTCGCGGAGGTGGAGGCCGCCTGCCCGGCGCTGGTGCTTGCCTCGCCGCGTGATCCCGAAGGGCGCGGCTCGCAGGTCTCCTTTGCCTTCGAGCATGGCTATGCCGCCATTCAGGCGCTGATCGATCACGGCGTCATCGGCGATTTTCGCGCCCCCAACATCATGCGCTTCGGCTTTACCCCGCTTTATCTCGATGAGGAGGATGTGGTGAAGGCCGCGGCCATCGTCGCCAGAGTGATCAATGAACGTCTTTACGACAATGATCAATATCGGCGGGTATCGCGGGTGACGTGATCAAGCGACGTTCTGCATGAGACAAAAAAGGGCCGGAGATGATCCGGCCCTTTTTGTTGTTGTGACAAACCCTGTCAGTGACCGGCAGGGGTCGGCTCGCCGCCATGGACTTCGACATCGTCCTCATGTGCCTTGGCCGGACCGCTGGCGATCAGGATATAGGCTGCGGGAACGACGAAGAGGGTGAACAGCGTACCGATAGCCAGACCGGTGGCAATCACCAGACCCATGTTGAAGCGGGAGGCTGCACCGGCGCCGGTTGCGGTGATCAGCGGAATAACGCCGAGCACCATGGCCGCTGTGGTCATCAGGATCGGACGAAGACGAACCGTGGCCGCTTCGATGATCGAATGACGCTTGTCCATCCCGGCATTGCGGTGTTCGTTGGCCACTTCGACCATCAGAATACCGTGCTTGCTGATCAGGCCCATCAGGGTGACGAGACCGACCTGGGTATAGATGTTCAAGGACGCACCGCCCACGCCAATGCTGATGAAGATCAGCGCGCCTGCGAGCGACATCGGCACCGAGACCAGAATGACGATCGGGTCACGGAAGCTGTTGAACAGGGCCGACAGCGCCAGGAAGATGATGATCAACGCAAACATGAAGGTGTTGACGAAGCCACCGGATTCCTGCTCCAGCTGACGCGACTGACCACCGTAATCGACGGTGTAGCCCTGCGGCAGGGTTTTTGCCGCCAGAGACTTCAGCGTATCAATTGCCGTGCCCATGGCCACACCCGGCATGGCAACGCCCGAAATGGTTGCGGCGTTGAGCTGCTGGAAGTGGTTGCGTGACTGCGGCACCGTTTCCGTCTCGATATGGGCAACCGTCGACAGCGGAATGGTCGTGCCGGTGCTGGTGTTGATGTAATAATTCAGCACCTGCTCGGGATTGAGCCGGTAATCCTGCTGAACCTGCGGGATCACCTTGTAGGAACGACCGTCCAGGCTGAAATAGCCGGTATAGTTGCCGCCCAGCATGGTGGCCAGTGCTGCACCGACATCCGACATGTTCAGACCCATCTGCGCAACCTTTTCCCGGTCGAAGACGATATTCACCTGCGGTTGGTTGAGCTTCAGGTCGTTGGACAGAAAGATGAACTGGCCGGTCTTCAGAGCGTCCGCCATGAATTTCTGCGAGACATCGTTGAGCTGCGAGAAATCGCCCGTCGTGGAAATGACGAACTGGATCGGCAGACCGTTACTGCCCGGCAGAGGCGCCGGCTGGAAGGCCACGGTCTGGACGCCGGCAATCTTGTTCAGCTCCTGCTGGATCATCGGCTGCAAGGTTTTCGTGGTTTGCGTCCGTTCATCCCAAGGTTTCAGCACCCAGCCGGCAATGTCCTGGGCCGGCGTGGAAATCTGGAAAACCACCTTGGTTTCAGGCTGTTTGGCATAAATGTCATAGGCCTGCTTGGCATAGAAGAGTTTCTGGTTGAGCGTGGCCGTCGGTGAAGGCGTGGTCAGTGTCAGAATGACACCCTGGTCCTCTTCCGGTGCCAGTTCAGACGTCGAGCTGGAATAGAGCCAGTAAAGGCTACACAGCACGATCAGGCCGAAGGTCACCACGACCGGCAGGGTTTTCAGCGTGCTTTCCAGCATTCTGCGATAGGTGCGGGTCACCGCCCCCATCACCCTGTCGATCAGATGGACGATCCGCGCTTCCAGCGTTTTCGATTCACGTGTGATCGGTTTCAGCAGATAGGCGCAGTTCATCGGCGACAGCGTCAACGCGAGGATGGCCGACACCGTGACCGCACCGGCAAGGGTGAAGGCAAACTCGGTGAAGAGCGCACCGGTCAATCCACCCTGGAAACCGACGGGAACGTAAACGGCAATCAGAACCACCGTCATGGCGATGATCGGGCTGCCGAGGTCGCGCGCCGCCTGCAGGGCGGCGTTAAACGGCTTCATCCCCTCTTCCATATGCCGGTTGACGCCCTCCACCACGATGATGGCGTCGTCCACCACAAGGCCGATGGCAAGCACCATGGCCAGAAGGGTGAGAAGATTGATCGAGAAGCCGAGGAACAGCATCATCGCGAAGGTGCCGATCAGCGACAGCGGAATGGCAACAATCGGAATGAGAACCGCACGCCAGGAACCGAGGAACAGGAACACGACCACGGTAACGATGAGGCCAGCCTCGAACAGCGTATGGATCACTTCATTGATCGAGCTGTTCACGAAGTCGGTCGAGTCATAGATAATCTGGCCGTCGATGCCGCTCGGCAGTTGTGCCTTTATCTCCGGGAACACGGCCTTGACGCCGTTGATCACGTTGAGAAGGTTTGCTGTCGGCGCCACCTGAATGCCGATATAGACGGCCCGCTTGCCGTTGAAGCTGGTTGCGGAGTCGTAATCGTCGCTGCCAAGCGTGACATTGGCGATATCGCTCAGGTGGATGGTGGCGTTGTTGACCTGTTTGACAATCAGGTTCTTGTACTCGGCCAGCGTATGCAGGTTGGTCGAGGACGACAGGTTGACCTGAATGAGATTGCCCTTGGTGGTGCCGAGACCGGAGATATAGTCATTGCTGGTGAGCGCGGTTTTCACGTCGCTGGCGCTCAGACCATAGGCGGCCATCTTCACCGGATCGAGCCAGGCACGCAGGGCAAATTTCTTCGCACCGAGCAGTTCGGCCGTCTGCACACCTTCAACGGCCTGCAGTTTCGGCTGGACGACGCGGGTCAGATAATCCGTCACCTGGTTGGCGTCCAGCACGTCGCTGGAGAAGCCCATATACATGGCGTCGATCGTCTGGCCAACCTTCAGCGTCAGGGTTGGCTGCTGCGCCCCGGAGGGCAGCTGGTTGATGACCGAATTGACCTTGGTGTTGATTTCCGTCAACGCCTTGCCGGAATCATAGTTCAGGCGAAGGTTGACGGTGATCGTGCTGGTGCCGGTCTGGCTGGTCGAGGTCATGTAGTCGATACCGTTGGCCTGCGCGATGGCATTTTCCAGCGGCGTGGTGATAAAGCCGGCGATGATATCGGAATCGGCACCGGCATAGGTCGTCGTCACCGTCACGATGGCATTCTGCGTCCGCGGATATTGCAGGATCGGCAGAGAGAACATCGATTTCAGTCCAAGCACCAGGATGAGCAGGCTCACCACCAGCGCCAGAACCGGGCGACGAACGAAAATATCCGTGAAGCTTTTCATGGTTCAGCCCTATTGATCGACGATCTGCGGCGCATTTTCGGCAGTCGGAACATGACTGTTGTCAATCATAACAGGGGTACCGTTGCGCAGCTTCAGCTGACCAGCCACAACCACTGTATCGCCCTTGTTGATACCGCTGGTGATGGCAACATTGTCGCCGCGCGTGTCCCCGGTCTTGACGAAGACCTGCTTGACCGTTTTTTGGCCCTTCTCGGTGCCGGATGTGTTTTCAACGACGAACACACTGTCACCATAAGGATTGTAGACAATGGCCGTCTGCGGCAGCGTGATGAACTGTTTTTCATTGCCGATCGAGATCGTCACCCGGGCGAACATGCCCGGCAGCAGCAGCTTTTCCGGGTTTTTCAGCACAGCCCGGACCTGCACGTTGCGCGAGGTGGAATCGACCTTGGAGTTGATGGCGGAGATTTCGCCGTCAAAGGTCTTGCCGGGGAAGGCATCGACCGTCAACTTCACCGGCTGGCCCACCTTGAGCTCGCTGATCCTCTGCTGCGGCAGGTAGATATCGACATGCAGCAGATCGAGCGCCTGCAGCGTGACGATGGTCGTGCCCGCTGTCAGATATTCACCGACATCGACGGCGCGGATGCCCAGACGCCCGGAATAGGGTGCTTTCAGCGTCTTTTCGCTGAGCACCGCCGCCTGCTGGTCAACGAGCGCCGTGGCGTTCTTCAGATTGGCCTTGTCGGTATCGACCGTGGCCTGGCTGACGCCGTTATATTTGAACTGTTCCTGATCGCGCTTCAGCGTGATGGCGTAATTGTCGGCCGTTGCCTGCAGCGATTGCAGCTTGGCAATGTCGTCATCGGCGTAAAGCTGCAGCAGCGTCTGGCCTTCCTTCACGTCATCGCCGTTCTTGAAACTGATGTTCTGGACAATGCCGGACACCTGAAGGGCAAGATCGGCGCCGCGCTCGGCTCCGAGCGTACCGACAGCCTGGATCTGGTCCTGCCAGTTCGTCACATTCGCAACAGTCGTCGAGACGGTTTGAGGCGGATTGCTCATACTCGCCATGACCTTCTGAATGATCCCGGCCTTGAAATTCTGAAACCAGAAAAGCCCGCCCAAAACCGCTCCTGTTGCAAGCAGCATGATAATCATCCGCTTGATCATTACGCTCAATCCTTTCTAATTTAAGCGTTTATTCACCGCTTACCCATGTTGGCCGCTATGTTCTGAAGGCAAATAGCAAGAGAAACTTGCCGAAGATCCGTCAGATGCAACTTATATCCAAAATGCTTGCAATTTTATTGTCGTTGATCTTATCGGGAAACAACATGAGATTTACCTCTGACTGCGACCACCCTCGACACATAATCCTGTCAGGCTCTGTTTCTTTTTGTGCCGAGAGGCCCTCAATTCCCGTTGCGCATCTGAAAGGCCCATCAGATATGAGAGAGCCTGTTGCAGTGCCTAATCTATCGCCGACTAAATTGAACCGAACCGTTCAGTATGGCGATAAATGCAATGGAATGATGATGAAAGTCAAGAGGGCATTGCAACATGAAACATAGCTGTGCCACAAGGTGCGGGAAAGATGAAAACGATCCCGGCAGCCCTGCACCTGACGGCCTCCATCGGGAAGCTTTTTCCTGTTGTTTTCCTAAAGCATGTCGCGTTTTCGTGTCCTCGATAAAACGATAACGGACATAAGAGAAACAAGGACTTGAGGCCCCATGACTGAGGCTGACAAGCCGCAAGCCGCTTAACACAATCGTGCGTTTTATCAAGTGCACATAAGATGCTGTAACAGTTTCAATCGGCTGCATCATTTTGACCTTCAATCTCAACCGGCTGAACGAATGATGCAGTATCGCAATTCCAGCAAAGGCGTAACACGGTGTTGCCTCTGGGCTTGCGTGGAAACAGAAAGTGAGAGCGTTTCTACCTTGCCGTGAAACACTGACACGCTCCAAGGCCGGATCAAAGCGGCAATATTCCTTGCCAAATCGATAGAATCCGATATTGTCACGTTACTAAGGCATTTTTCCAAAAAATATCGTGACAATCAGGTTTTGGGACAAGACTCATGACAATGACCTCGCTGGACTCCGTCTCAAGCTTTGCGGATATCATTCTCGATCAGGGGGATGAGATTTCCTCCAAGCTCGACCTCCTGCGCATCGAGCGCTTTCCCCCCAATGCGCAAAAGACCCTGCGCCAGTTTTCTCTGGCGGAGGTCGCGGATTTTATCGGCGTGTCGCAAAGTTATCTGAAGAAGCTGCATCTGTCCGGCAAGGGGGTCGAACCGAGCGTGACCTCCACCGGACGACGCTTCTATACCGCGTCCCAGATGGATGATCTGCGCGCCCTGCTCGACCGGGTGCCGCATCGCCGCGACGGTGAAAAGCTTCAGGTGATTGCCGTCGTCAATTTCAAGGGCGGCTCGGGCAAAACGACGACCTCGGCCCATCTGGCGCAGTATCTGGCGCTGCGCGGCTTTCGCACGCTGGCGGTCGATCTCGACCCGCAGGCCTCGCTGACTGCCCTTTACGGCATTCAGCCGGAGCTGGACAACAAGCCGTCCTTTTACGAGGCCATCCGCTATGATGGTGAGCGGCGTCCGGTGTCCGAGGTGATCCAGCCGACCAATTTTCCCAATCTCGATATCGTACCCGCCAATCTCGAATTGCAGGAATATGAATATGAGACGCCGCTGGCCATGCAGCGCCGCGACAGCAATGAGGGCAAGCTGTTCTACACCCGCATCGGCGCAAGCCTTGCCGAAGTCGAAGACCGCTATGATGTGGTGGTGATCGACTGCCCGCCGCAGCTTGGCTATCTCACACTGACGGCGCTGACGGCGGCCACCTCGGTGCTGATCACCGTGCATCCGCAAATGCTCGACATCATGTCCATGTCGCAATTCCTGTTGATGCTGGGCGGCATTTTGAAAAGCGTCGAAGGTGCCGGGGTCAATGTCTCGCTCGACTGGTTCCGCTATCTGATCACCCGTTACGAGCCGATGGACATTCCCCAGCAGCAGATGGTTGGCTTCATGCAGTCGATGTTTGCCCGGCAGATGATGAAGAACCCGATGGTCAAATCCACGGCGGTCTCCGATGCGGGTCTGACCAAGCAGACGCTCTATGAAGTCGACCGCGCGCAATTTACCCCCTCCACCTATGACCGCGCCCGCGAAGCCATGGATGCCGTCAACGCCGAAGTGGTCGATCTCATTTTACAGGCCTGGGGGCGCTGAGATGGGAAACCACGTTTCAGGGGCTTTATTGTCAGCCGTACAAATGGCCAGTTTCACCAACAATTCCATAGGCTTGTTCTTTCGGGGAGATCAGTGACATGGCGCGCAAGGATGTGTTTGCCAATATCAATTCCATGCAGCCCGCCGCCGAGCGGCGCAGCTCGCCCGGTTACGCCACCCGCGGTGCCAGCCGCTCCATGGTCAACTCCTTGAGCGAGTTGGCGGAAAAGGCCGCACTGGCCGATCAGGCCGTGGCGGGCGAAAAAGTGGTGGAGATCGATCCGGCGCTGATCGACCCCTCCTTCATCACTGAGCGGATGGAAGAGGATGAGGCCGCCTTTGCCGAACTGGTCGAGGCCATTCGCGAGCGTGGACAGGATACGCCGGTGCTGTTGCGCCCGCACCCGGATGAGGAAGGCCGCTTCCAGACCGTGTTCGGCCATCGCCGCGTGCGGGTGGCGAAACATCTGCAAAGACCGGTCAAGGCCGTGGTCAAGGATGTGTCGGATGTCGATCATATCATTGCCCAGGGGCAGGAAAACTCCGCCCGCGAAAATCTGTCCTTCATCGAGCGTGCCTGTTTTGCCCAGAACCTGATCGCGCTGGGCCATGAGCGGCGCGTGGTGCAGCTGGCGCTTTCCGTCGATGCGCCGATGCTGACGCGGATGCTGTCGGTGGCAGGCCGCATTCCCGCCGATGTCATTGCCGCCATCGGCCCGGCCAAGAGCGTGGGCCGCGACCGCTGGCTGGATCTTGTACAGGAAATCGAGCCGCCCAAGGCGCTGGCGCTGGCGCGCGAGATCATCCTTGCCGACGGTTTTCAGGATGCGCCTTCCGAAGCCCGCTTCGACAGATTGGCCGGTGAGCTGAAAAAAGCCCGCCGCCCGGCAAAAAAGACCAGCCCGGTAGGCGAGTGGGTGTCGCAGGATGCAGCCCTCAAGGCGGAATACAAGACCAGCGGCCGCAGTTTTTCACTGGCGCTGAAATCGCGCGATGCCGCCCGTTTCGGCGCCTATCTCGCCGACAATCTTGAGCGTCTGCACGAGGAATTCAAACGCGCCCGTCAGGACGAGGAGGGCTGAGCGAAGCCCGCCATTCACCCTCCCCTTCATCACAAGCCCGCTTCACTGAAGCGGGCTTTTTTTATGGGAACGCGCCAGCAATGCCTTAATCAGGTCTTTCTCATGGAACAATTCGGGCGAGATTGTGTTGACCCCATCTCCAGCATGATCTGCCCGGCCTGCTTCTCTTTGGCTCCGGCCTCTTCCTTCCGGACTGAACCGGCTCCCGTCACGATCATGCGTCCATACGAAAAGGTGGCGATATGCCGGGCAATACCCGTGACCCGACATCTCCTCACCCTCAGGAGTGGTCGATGAATAAGACGTTTTTCTGGCTGGCGCTTGTCGCCGTGGCTGTCCTTGTCCTCCTTCTCTTCTACAGTCTGCGGGATGCAGATCCCCCCTCACCCCAACAGCAACCCTCACCCCACGCTCTGGAGCAAAGCCAGTAAGGAGATGAATCGTGGCTGTTACCATAACCTCTATCTTGTTCGCCCTGATCGGTGTTTTTCTCACAGGCGGCGGCCTCTGGCTGGTGCTTCTGGGCGGAAGCTGGTTTTATCTTTTTGCCGGTCTCATGTTCCTGCTGACAGGCTTTCTGCTCTATCGTCGCCGCTCATCGGCTTTTCCCGTTTATGCGTTGCTGGTGATCGTCTCGCTTGCCTGGGCGTTATGGGAAGTGGGGCTGGACTGGTGGCAGCTTGCGCCGCGCGGCGGCGTGATCATTCTGCTCGGTCTTTGGCTTCTCACGCCCTGGATATGCCGTCCTCTCAGCCGTGCTGAACACCGCTATCGCCTGCCCTGGTCGCTGGCCGGAGCCAACCTGATTGCGATTATTGTTGCGGTCGTGTCGATGGTCGTGCCCTCCAACGATCTTTCCGGTTCGCTGCCGACGCTTGCTGCCACGGCCTCCCCTGCCTATGGCGGTGATGTGCCGGATGGTGAATGGCACCAATATGGCCGCACACCTTTTGGCCAACGCTATTCTCCGCTGACCCAGATCAACACCACCAATGTCGATCACCTCAAGGTCGCCTGGGAATATGAAACCGGCGATAAGAAACAGCCGGACGATGTTGGCGAAACCACCTATGAGATTACGCCGTTGAAAATCGGCGATACGCTTTATCTGTGCACACCGCATAACTGGGCCATTGCGCTGGATGCGCGAACCGGCAAACAGAAATGGAAATTCGATCCGCATGTCGGTTTCAACAATCAGCGTCAGCACCAGACCTGCCGCGGTGTCAGCTATTATCGTGACACGGCCGCAACACCCGGTCAGTCCTGCGCGCAGCGCATCTATCTGCCCACCTCCGATGCACGGCTGATTGCGCTGGATGCCGAAACCGGCGTGGTCTGCGAAGGCTTTGCCGACAATGGCGCGCTGCATCTCGAACAGCATATGAAATACAAGCCGAAGGGCTATTATTACTCAACCTCGCCGCCGGTCATTGTCGGGCATGAGATCATCATTGGCGGCTCCGTCAACGACAATTACTCGCTTCAGGAACAGTCCGGCGTCATCCGTGCCTTTGATGTCGATACGGGCCGATTGCTGTGGAACTGGGATGCGGGCAATCCTGAAAAGACTGCGCCGCTTGGCCCGGGCGAAACCTATACGACCAATTCGCCGAACAGCTGGTCGGTGTTCAGCGTCGATCAGCAATTGGGCCTCGTCTATATCCCGCTCGGCAATCAGGTGCCTGACCAGCTCGGCATGAACCGCAGCGCCAATGTGGAGAAATATTCCTCCTCCATCGTCGCCCTCGACATCAACACCGGGCAGGTGCGCTGGGTGCAGCAATTCGTCCATCACGATCTGTGGGATATGGATGTGCCAGCCCAGCCGGTGCTGTTCAACCTGACGAAAAAGGACGGCACCGTCATTCCCGCCCTCGTCGCGCCAACCAAGCAGGGTGATATTTACGTGCTCGACCGGCGCACCGGCCAGCCGATCTTTCCCGTCAAGGAGCTTCCCGCCCCCGGCGGCGCAATTCAGGGCGATCACACCGCCCCCACCCAGCCGAAATCCAGCATCAGCTTTTCCCCGCCAAAGCTGACGGGCAAAAACATGTGGGGCATCACGCTGTTCGACCAGCTTGCCTGCCGCATCGAGTTTCACCGGTATCGCTATGAGGGGCGTTATACGCCGCCCTCGCTTCAGGGCAGCATCATCTATCCCGGCAATTTCGGCACCTTCAACTGGGGCAGTGTGGCGGTCGATCCTGAGCGGCAGGTCATGTTTGGCATGCCGACCTATCTCGCCTTCATTTCTCGCCTGGTGCCGGCGGCTGACATGCCGGCGAAAAACGCCAGCGACAAGGCCAGCGAACACGGGCTGAACCGCAATACCGGCGCAGCTTATGGCGTCTATCTCGGTCCCTTCCTCAGCCCGCTGAAAATTCCCTGCCAGGCGCCGCCATGGGGCTATGTTGCAGGTGTCGATCTCACCACCGGCAAGATCGTCTACAAGCACAAGAACGGCACCGTCTACGACATGACGCCGCTGCCGCTGCCCTTCAAGGTGGGTGTGCCCGGTATTGGCGGACCGATCATCACCAAGGGCGGGGTCGCCTTCCTTGCCGCCGCCGTCGATGATTATCTGCGCGCCTATGATGTCACCACCGGCAAGCAGATCTGGCAGGCGCGCCTGCCCGCCGGCGGACAGGCAACGCCCATGACCTATAAGGCCAGCGACAACAAGCAGTATGTGGTGATCGTGGCTGGCGGCCATGGCTCGATCGGTACCAAGCCGGGCGATTATGTCATTGCCTATCGTCTGCCCGACCAGACCTGACGGGATGACCCAGATCTGACACCAGATCTGACACCAGATCTGACAGAGTCCATCGCCATGCGATCTGACAACGCATGGCGATGGACACAGCCGGACACAACTATAAACCTATTGTCTGGAACCTTTGCCGCATTCCATTGTTGTGGGAAAACAGGTCATCTGCACAGCGGCGGTTTGAACAGACCGGCGCATAAGATGAAAATCAATGCCTGAAAAGGCTTGCGCGCATGTGCGTGTCAGACAAAGCGGCAATCTCCGCACAGTCCCAACTCTCTGGCTCCAAACCTATGGCGCCGTCGTTTTATAAAATAAACACAGGATATCAGGACATAAGAAACACCAGCATTTTCCCGTGATCTGGGGGAACGGATGCACAGTCTTCAAGACCAGAGCCGGGTAGGGGCCGGGCTCTTTGTCAACTGCATCCCTGCGTCCGAACCTCGACACCGAAAGGAACCATCATGGACAGTCATGCCGCTCACAGCCGAGCTTCACTTCACGCCGATATCGTTGCTCTTATTCCAGCACTCAAAGCCTTCGCCCAGACTTTTTGCCGCAACAGAACCGATGTGGATGATCTCGTTCAGGAAACGCTGGCCAAGGCATTGGCGAATATCGACAAGTTCGAGCCTGGTACGCGGCTGAAATCCTGGATGTTCACCATCATGCGCAACACCTTCTACACCCGCGCCAAAACCAGCCATCGGGAGGGGCCGAGCCCTGTCGATGGCGTTGCCGATGGCCTGCGGCAGGAGGCGACACAGGACTGGTCGGTACAGGGACAGGAGCTGCTACATGCCATGAACGTACTTCCCGCCCATTACCGTGACGTCCTGATTCTGGTGATTGTTCAGGGAGAAAGCTATTCCCACGCCGCCGATGTCTGCGACTGCGCCATCGGCACTGTCAAAAGCCGTTTGAACCGGGCGCGCCATCTGTTGCTGGAAGAGCTGGACCATACGATGTAAGGCCCAGCCCTGATATGATGATAAGAACGTTACGATCTTGCGTGGTCAAAGATCGAAAATCGCCGCCGCGCGGCACCATCCGGCCGATCCACCCTTGATCTTCACTGGCAGGCAGGAAACCGTAAAGCCGGAAGAGGGCAGTTCATCGAGACGAGCCAGCTTTTCCATATGCAGGAAAATGCCTTCGCGCCCGGCCTTGTGCCCCTCCCAGATCAGGGAGGCGTCTTTGGTTTCGGCAAAACGCTTGATCGTCACCGGAAAAGGCGCATCCCAGGACCAGGCGTCGGTGCCGGCAATGCGGATGCCCTTGTCCATCAGCCACAAGGTCGCTTCCCGCCCCATGCCGCAGCCGCGTCCCAGATAGTCAGGACGGCCATAGGCAGCGCCCGCCGCCGTGTTGATCAGCACGATATCGAAGGGCTGGAGATCATGGCCGCTGGCTTTGACGGCAGCTTCCATGTCCGCTGCCGTTGCGACATAGCCATCGGGCAGGGCGGTGAGATCGAGCTTCACCCCCGGACGCAAACACCAGTCGAGCGGAATCTCGTCGATGGTCATGGCCCGCTCGCCCTTGTTCATGGTCGAGGCGAAATGCCAGGGGGCATCGAGATGGGTGCCGTTATGGGCGGTCAGCTGCAGCTGCTCCACCGCCCAGCCTTCCCCCCCGGGGATATCGGCAATGTCGAGACCGGGGAAGAATTGCAGCACTTCGGCACTGCCTTCGGCATGGTTACAATAGGTGATTTTCGGCCCGAGCCCTGGTGGATCGGCTGGCACATCATTTTCAATGGCAACCGACAGATCGATAATTTTCATGAAGTGTCTCCCTTACAGGGCCGTGCGTTATTTTCTCCTTAAATCCTACCCGATTTAAGGAATTTTGCAGGAGAGCGGTCTGCCGTAACAGCGCGCCGCTCAGGCCGCCAGAGATGCCAGCAAGGGCTGGCATTCCGTCTTGGCCTTGGTGAAAAACAGGATGGAAACGCCGCTGACGAAAACAGCAGCCACGCCCAGAGCGGCAAAGCCGAGATTCTGTCCCAGAGCACCGCCGACGATCGGCCCAAGTGCTGCGCCTACCATCAACATGGCAGGCGTGGCGGCAGAAGCCCGCCCGCTTGGGTCCAGCCGGGCCAGCAGACCGAAAACGAAAGTATGGGTGAAAATCTGCACGGCAACAAAGACAGCCGCCGCCGGAGCCCAGACAGGGAAAATCGTGGCAGAGGTGACGATAACCGCCAGAACCGCCTGAATGGCCGGACCGATCTGGGCGATGAAGGTTGCCGAAACCCGCCGCTGGAGAAAGGCGGCCAGCGGTGCGGGCACGATGAAATTGACAAAACCCAGCGCAATCAGCACGGCCAGCACATGGCCAGCCTCAAACCCGCGGGCCTTGCCAATGACCTCAACAAAGGAAAACACCATGGACTGATTGAACGTCATGACGCTGATGCCGAAGATGGTGAACCACGTCGCCCGGCTGAACCCCTTATGCGCCTCCTCCACCCGCGGCGGAGGATTGCGAAACAGCAGGACCGTGCTCAACCCTGCAATCAGCATGACGAGCGCAAAGGTCTGAAACAGCGCCGGGCCGCCTTTCAGGATCAGAAACTGCGGAATCGCCGCCAGAAGAACGATACCGAACAGACCAAGCGCCATGCCCGCCGCCGCAAACAGCCGGTGCGGATTGGCAGAGCGCCCCATGCTTCCATGCACCATGGACAGCGCGGTGCCGACGGAAATCCCTGCCAGAAGATGCAGGCCCGACAATGCAATCAGGCTCGTCTCGAAGGAGGCGATCAGAAAAAACAGCGCCGCCAAGCCAAAACCAAGGCTGGCGACCAGCTTCTGGTTCATGCGGTGAAAGCGCGGCGCCGCAAAGGTGCTGGCGCCGACGGCGCCCAGCAGAAACAGGGTCGCCATCATGCCGGCCTGCTGCGGACTAAAGCCGAACCGTTCGACCAGCGCGCCCACCCAGACCGGCAGCGCGACCAGATCCAGCATCCCCGCACAATGGGCGATGACCAGCGCTGCCGCTCCTGATACACTCAATTTCATGGCCGACATGCGTTCCTCCTCAAGGATTGTCACCATTCCCGACATCGCACCGGTCTGCCTGACCAGAATGGATGCCAACTCCCGAAACCCGTCCTGAAACGGGCTTTACCTGTCCGCAACCCCTGTGGTTTGCAGCGGACAGGCCTCTCCTGTGGCTACTCAGATGGCCTCGGCCAGCGTTTTCATCGACACTTTCATGATTGCGGCGTGATCTTCGCGGCTGCCATTATTGATCTCGATATCGGCAAGCTTGCCGGAATTCTCCACCACCATACGGCAGCGTTCCCAGCGCCGGTCCTCGAAAGCAGCAAGGGCGGCGGAAAGCGTTGTGTCGCGTGCCAGCTCCTCTGCCAGAACCATGGCATCCTCGATACCGATACAGGCTCCGGCCGCCAGATGCGGCGTGGTGGCATGCACGGCATCGCCGATCAGCACCACTCGCCCGCGATACCAGGGGCGGGGCAGCAACATCTGCTCCAGCGGGCGATAAATGATATGGTTCTCATCAGACAGGTCAGCGGCAATGCGGCGGATGATCGGCGACGGGAACTGGTTCAGCAACCCCCTCAGGATCTCGACGAAACGTTCAGGCGCAACATAATCGTTGCGGGGCTTGTCTTCCGTCAGGAACAGATAGGCCTGGCCTTTGCCAACGCCGTTCAGGCCGACTTTCAGCTTCGGCCCCATCCACATGGTGATGGTGGGAATATCGTCCGGCAAGGGCAGAACCGCCCGCCAGACCGCCTGTCCGATAAAACGCGGGCGCGGTGCATCGGGAAAGATCGCCGCGCGCACGGCGGAACTGAGCCCATCGGCGCCAATGACCAGATCGTAACGTCCCTGGCTGCCATCGCTGAAGGTCACATCCACACCGTCATCACTCTCGACGATCTCGGTAAAGCTCATGCCGAGACGAATGGTCGTCGTCGAGGCACGCACAGCATCGGCCAGGATTTTTGCCAGCGCCGGACGCATGATGCCGCCACCGCCGGGCACGTCGGGGCTGGCGACACGCGGCGTCGGCAGGGTCACCAGCACGGCATCGTTGGGGCCGCGAATGTCCACGCCATCGCTGGCATAGCCTTCTTCCAGAAACTGCGGCAAAAGGCCCAGTTCTTCGATGACCCGCAAGGTCGAACCATGCAATGAAATACCGGCCCCGTAAGAGCGCCACCCGGCGTCGATTTCAACGAGATCGACGGCAAAACCCTGACGAGAAAGCTGCAAGGCTGCCGTCATGCCGGAAAAGCCGCCACCGACGACCAGTATTTTTTTGAGCCCGGAACCCATATTATTCCTCCTTTACGGTCTGAACGACGAAAACCTGACCGTCATCGTTCACCGTGATATCGATCGCTGTCAGTCTCTGGCCCAGACAGGGGCCAAGAACACATTCACCCGTGTCCATCTCGAACAGGGCATGATGGGAATGGCAGGTGAGGTGGGTTTTCTCACCATTGAGATAGGCATCCGTCTTCCAGGCCATGGGCGTGCCCGTCGAATAATGCGGACAGGCATCGAGCCAGGCATGGAGCCTGCCCTTATGCCGGATCAGAATGATCTTTCGCTTGAAGCCGGGCAGCGGGCCAAAGCCCTTCGCCACACCCTCGCCGATCTCACCAGCATGACAGAGCGGCAGCAAGGTCCGGGTGATCTCCGATTGCCGGAAGCCACTCCTATCCATCACCGTTTCTGTGCTGGTATCGACATATCCCATGGACTCCTCCTCCCGGAGATCATGACGGTCTGCGTATCCTACTCCTGCGCAGACAGCCTTGTCTGCGCAGGGGCCTTGCCGTTGATGTCAGTGCTTGTCGCCTGCCGGGGGCGGGCCTCCGCCCGGCGCCCATTTTTCCCGCATTTCGAACAGCACGATCTGCGAGGCTTCCGCACCGTTTTGCGTTTCGCGGGCCACCCAATTATCGTCATGCTTGTCCATATCGGCGTCATATTCGATGTGGCAGCCGAGCGGGCTGTTGAAATACCAGAACCAGTTCGACCCGAATTTATGACGACCCGGCCCCCAGAAGCTCTGATAGCCCTTCTTGACGAAGCGGGTGCCGGCCACCATCAGCTCCGTCGGCCCGCCCATGTGGAAGGCCAGATGCTCACAGCCCTTCATGTAATCCGGTGTGCGGATGAAGAAGAGCGTATGGTGGTCGTCATTGGCTTTCGGCCGCAGGAAGGGACCTGCGCCGGTCAGAATGTCGGTGATGACAAAACCGAGGCGAGTGCAGTAAAAATTCGTCGCGATCTCGATATCGGGCACGAACAGCACCACATGGCTCAGCGTGCGCGGCAAAGCGGGCATCTCTTCCCAAACGCCGATCTCGTTCGGCTTGCGCTGGGCGGGCGCGCCCGGCGCATTGATCTTTTCCGCCGGCATATTGAGGACGCGGCGTTTCGTGACCTGAAACTTCAGCTCGAAACCGTGGTCATCCTTCACCTCGATCGAGCCATCGGCCAGACGGGTGACACGGCGATCCTTCGACAGTTCCGCCTCAATGGCGTCGATGTCTTCAGCCGCGCGCACGCCGTAAACCTGCTGGCGCAGCATGTTGGCTGTCGGCAGCGGCGGCGGCAGGGCCGGGTCGGCCTTGTGGCGGATGATGATCCCGGTGCCGTCCAGCGTCTCGAACAGCCCGCCCTTCTCGGTCACATCGACCGGTTTCAGACCGAAATCCGTCAGATATTCACAACAGGCAGCGACATCGTCGACGCCGAAAACAACATAATCAGGTCCAATGATATTCACGGGACAATCCTTTCGATTCTGGCCATTCAAGTCTGGCCTCTCTGGCGCAGGCTCTGATCAGCCCGCGTGAAGAACAAATTCACGAGCAAGTGCTATGCAGTAACGACCCGCCGCCGCCGTCTGATCGATGATCTCGCGGCAGGCCGCAGCCGCGGCAAGCGCAGATGCCTCATCGCCAAACCAAGCCTCATCAATGGCCTGAAGCGGTCCGGGAAACATCGCGCTGTTATGGCAAAGCCCGAGAAGGGTGGAGCCTGCCGCCTGCGGCAGGATGGCCGCTCCGGGCCGGCCCGAAAACCAGATCAGGAAGAGTTTCATCAGACCCGCCTGCGCCTGCGGCGGTACGATCATGTCTTCGTTGACCGGCACCTTCACCACACTGGTCTCATCCACCATCTGTGGCTCGTCCGGCTCCAGCTTTTCCAGATAGAATGGGGTTTCGAGCGAGGATTTCGCTGCAGCCAGATCGGGAAACGAAACCTCGGTGACAAAATCCAGCCCATAGGCAAAGGCTTTGGGCAGATCGCCACCGAAATACAGACCATCGAAAGCATGGTTCTGCACATAGCGCCGCGGCGCCTGCTCCGGTTCACGCCCGATATAATCGAGCACCATGGCGCCATGCCGGTCCTTCATATGGCTGCGGTGTTCGCCAAGCGTCTGACCCAGACGCCGACGACCGAAGATCATCATCTTAACCATCAGCCGTGCCTCGCTGCGGTGTTGCCGCCCAGAACCTCCGCCACCCAGTCGGCGATATAGGCGCCGGCATTGGCGGAATTATCAAAACTGGAATGCTGCACGCCGCCGGTGCGCTCATCGAAAATCTTCAGCTCGCGCTTCGGGCTGTTGACCAGCTGGTCATAGGTAGCATGCGCCCATTGCAGCGGAATCTGGCTGTCCTTCTCGCCATGGGTGACAAGGAAGGGCACGCGGATACGGTCCAGAATGCCATGCAGATGCACGTTTTCGGCAATCTCCATGAAGCTGTCGATATCCTTTGCTCCCCAGACCCATTGCACATGGCTCCAGTAATGCGGCACGGGAAAATTGCCTTCCTTTGCCAGCCGCTTCTTCTGCACATCGCGCCAGTCGTGATTGGCGCCCCAGACAACGCCGCAGGCAAAACGCGGCTCAAAGGCCACCGCGCGCGGACAATAATAGCCGCCCAGCGACACGCCTTCCATGCCGATTCGGGCGGGATCGACGAAATCCTGCGTCTCCAGCCAGTCGACCACCCGGCTTGCCCAATGCTCGCTGTCATAACGCGCCGTCAGACCCTGAAGACGCAGCGCCTCGCCGGTGCCGGGCTGATCGACGATCAGCGAGGCCACGCCGCGCTTGGCCAGCCAGGCCGGCAGACCGACCAGATATTTCATTTCCTTGGTGCTATCGAGCCCATTGACCTGGACAAGCAGCGGCTGTCTGCCGGCAACACCTTCGGCAGGCACGTAAAGCGCCGACAGATGCGTCCCCTCATAGGGGATTTCAACCCGGCGACAGGCCGCACCCGAAAGCGCAAGCCCCTTGGCAAAGGCCTCGAGAAACCGCTGATAGAGCGCCATGCGCCCTTCCGACCCGTGTGCCAGCAGCCGCTCGGCCGTCAGCATATAATTTCCGGCGCGGATCAGCTTGTCACCGGCGGAGATCAACCGACCGCGTGCCTCATCCTCATCCGCCAGACCCACCAGCTTGTCGGCCATCTTGATCCAGGTTTCACGAAAAGCCTGGGTGCCGGCAGCATCCGGCGCCTTGGCCGCCTCCTGCAGCGGCGCGCACATTTCTTCGATCTCTCCCATCCGCGCGCCCATCTCGATGGACAGGTTGACAGACAGGTTCCAAACATAATTGGTCGGAAAATACTTGAACATAAGCTCTCCTCACACACACCCGGCGACGCAATGGAATGCCAGGCGTTGATCAACAGGAGGCTTTCGCCAAAACAGCCTTGACGGCTGTGGCGACATCTCCTCCCGTCCATAGATTTAGCGAAAATCAAACTGTTTACAAAATTGCTTTGATGAATGATTTGTATTGAAGTTATGAATAGTGCGTTGGGAGACGTAATGGCCGCAGGGATCGTTATGAACCCGCCTGAGGATATCGTGGAGGAGGAGCCTCGATGCGTTTCAAGAATCTCGATCTCAATCTGCTGGTGGCGCTGGATACGCTGATCCGGGTGCGCAATGTCAGCCGGGCGGCCACGGAAATGTTCATGACGCAATCGGCCATGAGCAATGCGCTCGGTCGGCTGCGCGATTATTTCGACGATCCCCTGCTCATTCAGGTGGGGCGCTCAATGGAGTTATCGCCGCTGGCCGCTTCCTTGCGAGAGCCCCTGCGCGATATCATCGTGCGGATCGAAGCGGCGGTGGTGTCAACCCCGTCTTTCGTGCCGGAAGAGGCCGTGCGCACCATTCGTCTCATCGTCTCGGATTATACGCTGGTCACGACGATTCCGCCGTTTCTGCGACGGGTGAGCGCTGCCGCACCTGGCATTCATATCGACATCCGCGCACAGCAGAATTTTCCACATTTGTTGCTGGAGCGCGGCGAAGCCGATCTGCTGGTTGCTCCCCGGCTGTTCTGCTCGACCCAGCATCCGACGGAACTCCTTCTGGAGGACCCGCTCTGCTGCGTGGTCGATGCAGATGCTCCCTATCGCGGCGAGACGATGACGCAAAAGGATTTTGAGGCGGCGGGTCATATCGTGATGCGCCCGACCAATGGCGGCGAAAGCTATGCGCAACTGGTCTGCCGTCAGGCGGGACTGACACTCAAGGTGGAGGTGACCTCCTTTTCTTTTGTATCCCTGCCACTGCTCGTCGAAGGCACGAACCGCATCGCCATTCTCCAGCGCAGTCTCGCGAACCGCATGGTCAAACTTGGCAATCTGCGCATCATCGAGCCGCCGCTTGCTCTTGCGCCCCTCGAACAATCTCTGCAATGGCACAGCTATCGCACCCGCGATCCAGCCCTTGTCTGGCTGCGCAACCAGTTTCATGCGAGCCTGAAAGATCAGGATAAGAGCGACATGCAGTCATGAGTCCGTTGCGTCAATCGATACCACGTCACCGCACTATTGATATCGTGAATATCAAGCATTCTTAAACCCCATTTTACTTTCGTCAACTCCAAGGTTAATCGCTGTCAAAGGGGCTCGCTGACGCTTCGGGTGGAGAATGGAGGCAACGGGACGGAGTGGAGGAAGCTCGTCGTTTTTTGTCACCGTCAAAACGGGTAGGTCGGTCAAAAGCCAACAGACAGTTCACGACGACCTCTCGAGAGGGAATGTTCCGGTTTTCAATATGAAGAGGCCGGCTTTTGACACATCATTGCAAAAACGGAAGCGCGCTGACAGGGTAAGCGCGTTGCCCAGTCTTTGTATCTCATTTTCCGTCCTGACCGACATGAACCACCTGAGACCCGACTGCAGAACGGCGTGAAACGACGCCGTGATCAGGGGACGCTTATGCAGTCGTTTTAAGGCGTTACGGCATCATTGTGCGGTTCTACCGCATAACGTTGTCTGCCCTTTATGGTTTTAGAAAACGCACGGTGCTTGAACGCCCGCGCCGGTCTGTCTGGATGAGGAGGATGGAATGACCCGAATGAACTGTTTGAAATGCCTGATGCTCGGTGCTCTGCTTGCAGGGACAGCTCTTGACGGAGCCTTTGCAGCGGAAAACGGCAATACCCAATATTCGCCGGGCGCCGCGCAATTTTTCGCAGGTGGCATACCGCCTATTTCCGGCTTCTATTTCCTCAATCAGACCAGCTACTATACCGCCGATCGCATGAATGACGCCCACGGCAACAAAGAGCCCATTCCCTTCAAGGTCCACGCAATATCCGATACGATGCGCTTTCTCTATGTCTCCGATCTGCAGTTCGCCGGTGGCCGGGTCTGGGCACAGCTCGTCGTGCCGGTCGTCAACCTCAATCTGGATCTGCCGACGGTCAGCAGTCACAATTTCAATATTGCCGACATGACCGCCACGCTCGGCATGAACTGGACTCTGGACCGTTATAACTCCCTGACCGCAGGTCTGGATGTCGGCATGCCGACCGGCTATTATAACGTCTCCGATCCAGCCAGCATCGGCCTCAATCACTGGTCTATCCAGCCGACGGTCGCCTATCATTATTACGATCCGAAAGGTCTCGAAATTGCCACGTCGTTTCGCATGATCTTCAACACGCGCAACAATGACACCGATTACAAGACCGGCACCGAAATTGACCTCGACTATGCCGTCGGTTGGAATATCAATCAATGGCGCGTGGGGGCTGTTGGCTATTACCTTCAGCAGATCAGCGATGATACCGGACCGACCGCACCGGCAAACGGCAATCGCGGCAAGGGCCTGGGGCTTGGCCCGTCACTGAACTATAGTTTCAAAACCGGCCAGCAGCTCGGTGTGTCCTGGGTGCATGATGTCGTGGCGGAGAACCGCCCGCAGGGCGATACGCTCTGGCTGAACTTTGCCACGAAATTCTGATCGCTGTCGCGTTCATCTGACGTGACGGTCTGCCAGCATCGGTGCGCTGACCCAACCGCCCTCTCTTGTTGAGGGCGGTTTTTTTATGCCACTCTGTGACCCGCATTGTCACGATTCGACGGCACCGTGAAAAGTTCCCCGCGGGGAACGGGTCCCCTCTGGCGACCACCACTTTTATACTACCCCAGAAGTGAGTCGGTTTTGCGTCAAATCCCGAATCGAGATAGGTTTGTAGTTGCGCTTTTTGTCAGAAGTTTTCAATTTTTGCGAAACAACGGCATCATTAAGCAATGCTTAACCATGGCTGGCCTTATCATCGGCAAAGCCAACAAGGATCAGACCTGTGAATCGCAGCCTCAGCAGCCAGGACTTCATGCAAAGCTTTTCGACCAAGCTCGAAAACGCCCTGCAAAACCTGTCCCTTGCGCAATATCCGCCGGATGCGCGCCGCCAGATGCGCCTGTTTTCCTCAACCGAGGTCGCAAGCCTGCTGGACGTGTCTGAGGCCTATATCCGTCAGATCGTGCAGAAGGAAAATAGCCCGACACCCGAAATCCTCGGCAATGGCCGGCGGATGTATTCGCTGGAGCAGATCCTGGAATTCCGGATGATGCTGGCTGCCAATGGCCGCAAGAAATGGATCAATCCGCGCCGAACGGAAGGGGAGGCCTGCCAGATCCTCGCCATCACCAATTTCAAAGGCGGCTCCAGCAAAACCTCGACCACCATTCACCTTGGCCATTATCTGGCCCTGAAGGGCTATCGGGTGCTGGCCGTTGATCTCGACCCACAGGCCTCACTCACCAGCCTGCATGGCGCGCTTGCCGATTTCGATCCGCGCAAGGACGACACTTTCTATGCCGCCATCCGCTTCGACAATCCGCGTCCCACCGCCGAAATCATTCACAAGACCCATATTCCAGGCTTCGACGTGATCTGCGCCGGTCTGGAACTGACCGAATTTGAAACCGCCGTGGCGCTCGAAATGCGCAAGAACGGCACCTCGTTTCTCCTACGGATTTCTATGGCTTTGGAGCAAATATGTGAGGATTACGACATCATTTTAATGGATTCGGCGCCATCGCTGAATTTTTTGACGCTCGCCTCGCTCACGGCGGCAACCGGCGTGCTCATTCCCGTTCCAGCCCATATGCTCGACGTCGACTCGACGGGAAAATTCCTAGAACTTGCAGCATCTTACATGCAGATCCTCAATGAAATCGGTGCCAGTGTCTCCTGGGATTTCGCCCGGTTTCTGATCACCAAATACGAGCCGAACGACCATCCTCAGGCCAATATGGCAGCCCTGATGCGGCAGGTTTTCGGCGAAAATCTGCTTCTCAACATGGTCACAAAATCCACGGCCATCGCGGATGCCTTAACATGGAAGCAAAGCCTCTATGAGGTGCAGCGTTCACGGTTCTCATCGCCCAAGACCTATGACAGGGCGATCGAATCTCTGAACGCGGCGAATGAGGAAATAGAAAAGCTGATCTGGTCAGCATGGAGGCGGGAATGAGCAGAAAGGACTCACGCGGAATGTTTGCCAATGTGCTGGGACAAATGCAGCAGTCTGAACAGGCTGCGCATGCGCCCGCACAATCGCAATCGCCGCATCTGAAAAAGGTGGCGGACGGTATTCGCCAGATGAAGGAGCGGGGCGACATTCTCGACCGGCTGCTGAAGGAGGGCGACCGCATTGTCGAGCTCGATCCGGCCATCATCGCCCCTTCGGCGATCCGCGACCGGTTCGACAGCGGCTATGACGATGCCGCCCTCGACGAGATCCGCCAGTCGATGCGGGCGCAGGGCCAGATCGTTCCCGGTCTGGTGCGTCCGGTCGAGGGTGGCTCCATGCCCTTCCAGATCGTTTATGGCCGGCGCAGGCTCGCCGTTGCCAGAGAATTGGGGCTTGCCTTCCGCGCCATCGTCAAGGAACTCAGCGACGAGCAGGCGATCATCTATCAGGGTGAGGAAAACACCAATCGCGATGATCTCACCTTTATCGAGAAATGTTCTTTTGCCGCTGCCCAGGAACAGGCCGGTTTTCGCCGCGATGTCATCTGCGCGTCTCTCTCGACCGGCAAATCGCATGTCTCGGAAATGATTCGCATTGCCGCTTCGGTGCCGGCCGAGATCCTGCATCTGATCGGCAGGAGCCCGCAGACCGGGCGGCGGCGCTGGATTGAATTTGTCGAAACCTGGCTCCAGTCCGAGGACGGCATGGACAAGATACGCCACGTCCTCGATAACGCCAGTGCAAGAGATGGCGCCAAGGACGTCGATCGATTTGCGCTGGCGCTGCACGCGCTGCGCACGGCAAAGCCCGCCACACAAGGCCCGGCCAGCGCCAGCCGCGACATTCGCACCGGCGGTCTCGTCATCGGCACACTCGCGCATGGCAAAGCCGGCTCGAAAATCAGTTTCAGCAAAGCGGTTTCAGCGGATTTCGTCGAGTTTCTCGGCGAAAAACTGCCGGAACTGCATCGTCAATTTTGTGAGGAAAAAGAGAAAGGCTAAGCGCAAAAGAAAAAGGCCCCCTAAACGTTTCCGTCGTGGAAGCCCTTCTCGTGTGTAGCAACTCAAGAATCGCATTTCCACGAATCATAGTCAAGAGTCTTTGGCACCGTTTTGGTGAGCGGATTTCTTTTGCCTGAGGACAGGTGAAAGACAATGCAGAACAAACAGGTGACGACGCCCTTCGGGCGGCGTGCAATGTCGTTTGCGCTGGTGAACCGCCAGATGCAGACGGCAAAGGCACAGATTTGTGCTGAGGCTGTGGAAAAGTGGCGGGTGTTCCGCGATATCACCACGGCACGTGACCGACTGGGGCTGAAGGACAGGGCGCTTGCCGTGCTCAATGCCCTGTTGAGCTTTTATCCGGAAACCCATCTGGCCGACAGCCGGACACTCGTTGTGTTTCCGTCCAATGCGCAGCTGGCGGAACGGGCCCATGGCATTTCCGGCACCACCTTGCGGCGCAATCTCGCAGCCCTTGTCGATGCTGGCCTGATCGAGCGGCGCGACAGCCCCAACGGCAAACGTTATGCCTATCGCAGCAGGGCAGGGGAGGTGGAGGAAGCATTCGGATTCAACCTCGCGCCTCTGCTCTCACGGGCGGCGGAGCTTTCGGCTTTGGCCCGCACGATCACGCAGGAACGCCTGCTGCTCAAACGGCAAAAAGAAGCCCTGAGCATCTGCCGTCGTGATGTGCGCAAACTGATCGATATGGCAATGACAGAAGGATTGGACGGTGACTGGAGTGCGTTCGACGAGCGCTACCGCCAGCTTGCAGCCCCTTTGCCGCGTCACCTGGAGATCGCGCAGGTCGAGGAAAGGCTGAGCGCTTTTTCCAAGCTGCGCCAGGCACTTCTCAAGCAATTGGAAAATCGTTGCAAACAGGAAAAAACAGTCGCCAATGATCGCCAATCCGGCGGCCATAAAGAGAATACAAAACCAGAATCTCTTTTTTATAAAAAAATGGATTTGTATTGTGATTCACGCCCTTCGGGCGCAATTCCCGTTTCCGAGACGCCGTCCGAGAGCGCATCACTGACGCCCCATATCCGCAAAGATCAGAAGATCAGCCCTTCCATCCCCCCAGCACGGCTGCAGGAACTCGTCGCCTCCACCCTCAAAAGGTCATTGCCGCATGACATCGCAGAGAGAGGCCGACAGCATGCATCAAACCCTGTCACAGCAGACAGCCGAAAGCGAAATCGCACATCTCCAGTCACGTTGGTTGCCGGTTACGCGCAAAAACGGCCTCTCGCAGACAGAGCCAATGGTGAACTCCCTTCAGCATCCCTTAAGCGCGATTTAGAACAGCGGGAACCGGTTTTCGCAACGATGGGATGCATCATCAAGACGCCGACGGTCAGTTCCGATCCCGGTATTCTGCACCATGGGCATGATCTCAATGCCTCTCATAGAGAATGGCAGTCTGGGCAAGAACAGGTCGGAGAAGAGCCGCTTCGGTCAGGAGAACATCGTCACCAGCAGGTTTCATCGCCTCAGCCGAAAACACAGTCAGCGATGTCGGCTTTGCCGCTCACTCTGGTGCTGAGAGCCTGCCCGCAGATCGGCGATTATGCTCCGGGACAGCGGATCCGTGACTGGCGCGATCTTCAGACGGCAGCCTTGGTGGTTGCGCGGATGCTGGAGATTTCCCCGGCTGCCTATCAGGAGGCTGTGGGTGTGATGGGACAGGCCGGTGCCGCCATTGCCATTGGCTGCATTCTTGAGCGGGCAGAAAACATAAGCTGTGCCGGTGGCTATCTGCGCAATCTGACGCGACGGGCAAAAAGCGGCCACTATCATGCAGAAGCCGCGATCATGGCCCTGATCCGCACAAGAACGCAAGCGACAGAAGAGGCGGCAAAGGCAGCAGCAGGCGAGGATGCCTGACGACAACCGCGCAAAGACTGTGTTCCTGTTGCATCAGCACGTTGCCATACGGCAGATCATACTTCGGTTGGGAGATGGATCGACATCTTCTGCTTCCTGCGGCATGATGTTCTGGGTCGAGCGTGATGGAACTATAAATTATAAGGGAAATTCAAATACCCTTGGCATTTTCATGCGCCTTGTCAAAGATAGGCTGACGTGGAGAACCGTTGAGATGAGGGACAAAAGGGGGGCTTGCGCTTCCTTTACGACAGGATCAGGCGGCATATTATGCTGAGAGCATCGGCCGAAAAGTGGGAGCTGGTTTTCGGAAAAATCCGATGCGTCAACACAAACGGAGAGCAGTTCCAGCCAATGTTTGACAGGGTTTTGCCTCTGGAATTGCTCTGAAAACAGAGCGTGAGAGCGTTTCCATGCAACACCTGCAATGCTCTACTGCATCATTCCTGAAATCGGGCCTGAAATCGGGTAGGATTTAAGGTGAAAATGATGCCGCAGATGAAATGTGTTACAGCGAGTTTTGTGCGCCATCTTCGGTGCACGGCGCTGTAGGGCTGGTCTATCAGGCCAGACAGATGTGCAGGCAATTGTGTATTTTCCGCAAGGACAGGATGTTGACAGACAGATGATGAAACTCGACCGGACGGATATCAGGATCCTCTATGAATTGCAGAAAAACGGTCGCATCACCAATGTGGAACTGGCTGACCTTGTGCATCTGTCGCCAAGCCCCTGCCTGATGCGGGTGAAGCGCCTGCAGGCGGAAGGCTATATCGAGGGCTATTCCGCCGAAATCAACCTGTCGAAACTGGGACAGACACTGACGGTCTTTACCGAAATCACCCTGAAAAACCACCGTCAGGTCGATTTTGCCCGCTTCCTGACCGTGGTGGAGAAGGTGGATCAGGTGATCGAATGCCACCTTGTTTCCGGCGGCTATGATTATCTGATCAAATTCGTCACCGCCGGGATCGGTGAATATCAGACGATCATGGAACGGCTGACCGACATGGATATCGGCATCGACAAATATTTCAGCTTCGTCGTTTTGAAATCGCCGATCGTCAAATCGCATCTGCCGCTGACGACGCTGTTTCCGCTCTAAATCGTTGTTTTCCGCATTTCCGGGCGGAAAACCGTTTCACCTGTTCTCAGGATCGGCCTTGAGCTGGGCAAGCTCGGCTGTGAGATCGAGCCTGTCCAGCCAGGCGGGATCGAGCTTCGGCACGGACGAAAACAGCAGTCTTGTATAGGGATGCGCCGGTGTGGAGATGGTCTCGCGCGTCAGATGCTCGACCTTTTCGCCGCGATACATCACCATGATCTCATCGCAGATTGCCTCGACCACCGAAAGATCGTGGCTGATGAAGATGTAGGAGAGGTCGAGCTCGCGCTGCAAGTCCTTCAAAAGATCGATGATGGCGGCTGCCACCACCGTATCGAGGGCCGAGGTGATCTCGTCGCAGATGATCAGTTTCGGGCTGGCGGCAAGCGCGCGGGCAAAATTGATCCGCTGTTTCTGGCCGCCCGACAATTCGCCCGGGCGGCTATAGCGCAGGCTTTTGGGAAGGCGCACCATGTCGAGCAACTCGTCCACCCGTCGGCGGCGCGCTTCGCCCTTTAAGCCGTGATAGAAGGCAAGCGGACGGGCGAGAATATCCTCGATGGATTTGGCGGGATTGAGGGCCGTATCGGCATATTGGAAGACGATCTGCATATGTTGCAGCTCGTCGCGCCGGCGCGCGCGCGCCGAGGCGGCCAGTTCGCGGCCATCGAAAATGCTATGGCCGCCGGTTGCGGGTAAAATACCGGCAATCGCGCGCGCCAGCGTTGATTTTCCGCAGCCGGATTCGCCGATAATGCCGAGATTGCGGCCTTTTTCCACCGTCAGGCTGACCGATTGGACCGCCTTGATGAAGGGATGGCCATCCGCCTGTTTTGGGCCGTAACCGGCAATGAGGTTTTCAATATCGAGCAGCGGACGAATTGCTTTGCTTTGCCTTTTGGTAAAATCAGTCTCCTTCGGCGCAAAGGCGGCCAGCAGTTCCTGCGTATAAGGATGGGCGGGCGCGGTCAGGATCTCCTCGGTTGTATTTTCCTCCTGAATTTCACCGCCCTTGAGCACCACGATCCGGTCGGCGATCTGGGCGACGACGGCCAGATCGTGCGAAACGTAAACACCGGCGATCCCCTTGGCCCGCATGACCGATTTGAACGCCCGCAACACATCGATCTGGGTCGTCACGTCGAGTGCCGTGGTCGGCTCGTCGAAAATCACCAGTTTCGGATCGCTGATCAGTGCCATGGCGGCGGCAAGCCGCTGCAACTGCCCGCCGGAAACCTGATGCGGATAACGCTCGCCGATGGTCTCGGGCGCAGGCAGGGACAGCGCGGTGAAGAGTTCGATGGCGCGCCGACGTGCCTGATCGGGCGGCATCAGGGCATGGATGCGGGTCACTTCGATCACCTGATCCATGATTTTTTTCGCCGGGTTGAAGGCGGCGGCCGCACTTTGCGGCACATAGGAGACCTCGGCGCCGCGAAGGATAGCCCGTTCCTTTTCGTTGAGGCTGGCCATATCCTTGCCGTTAACCATGATCGAGCCTTTGCTGATGTCGCAGCCGGGCCGTGCATAGCCCATCAGCGACAGTGCAATGGTCGTCTTGCCGGAACCGCTTTCGCCGATCAGGGCGACGATTTCGCCCTCGGCGATATCGATGTCCACGCCCTTGATGATATCGACCTTTCGCCCGGAATCGGTTCTGGCCTCGACATGCAGATTTCTGATTTCCACCAGTGTGCTCATGGTCAGGCGCTCCGATCCCGGATTTTGCGGGGCAGGTTGTCGATCAGCAGGTTGACGCTGATCGTGAGGCTGGCAATGGCCAGACAGGGGGCAATCACGGCTGCGGCGCCGAAGGACAGGCCTTCGATGTTTTCATGCACCAGCGCCCCCCAGTCGGCCAGCGGCGGCTGCACGCCAAGGCCGAGGAAGGACAGGCCCGACAGGAGCAGCACGATGAAGACGAAGCGGATGCCGACATCGGCCAGCACCGGGCGCAGAATATTGGGCAGGATTTCCGAGCCGATCAGATAAAATACGCTTTCTCCGCGAATGCGGGCCACGGTGATGAAATCCATGGTGTTGACATTGACGGAAAGCGAGCGGGCAAAGCGGAAGGCACCGGGCGTGTAAATGAAGGCCAGCACCAGCACCAGCGAGGTCAGCGAAGACCCGACGGCGGCCACCATCACCAGGCCGAACAGCTTGCTGGGAATGGAGATCATCGCATCCATGAACCGGCTGAGCACGGTGTCAAACCAGCCGCCAGCCACGGCGGCGGCCATGCCGAGCACCACGCCGCTGGTTGAGGCGATCAATACACCGGCGAGCGAAATGCCGAGCGTGTAGCGCGCCCCGAGGATGATGCGTGACAGCATATCGCGGCCCAGATAATCGGAGCCCAGCCAGAATTTGCCGCTCATCTGACCGAAATAATCCATATCGACGATCTTCCCGGCGGGATAGGGGGCAAGCCTGGTGGCAAATGCGGCAACAATGACCCAGAAGACGATGACGCAAAGCGCCATCATGCCGACCGGGCTGAAGGCATAGCCGAACCGTCCGGCTGATCTTGCAGTGGCGTTGTCTGTCATCAGCGCAGCCTCGGATTGGACAGGATTGAAATGATGTCGGCGATGGTGATCAGCACCAGATAACCGGCACAGAAAATCACCGCGCAGGTCTGGATCAGCGGCAGGTCGCGGGTGGCGACCGCATCCACCATCAGCTTGGCGATGCCGGGATAGTTGAAGATGGTCTCGATGATGATCACCCCGCCGATCAGATAGGACAGCGACAGCGCCAGCGCGTTGAGGATCGGCCCCAGCGCATTGGGAAGCGCATGGTTAAGCACCATGCGGCGGCGCGAGGCGCCCTTCAACAGCGCCATCTCGACATAGGGCGTTGCCAGCGTCTCGATCACGGCGGCCCGCGTCATGCGGATGATCTGGGCC
Source organism: Allorhizobium sonneratiae (assembly GCF_023700755.1). Lineage (GTDB taxonomy): Bacteria > Pseudomonadota > Alphaproteobacteria > Rhizobiales > Rhizobiaceae > Allorhizobium > Allorhizobium sonneratiae. The sequence continues at coordinate 415,692 of NZ_JAMKOJ010000004.1, forward strand.
GAAACGACGAAGGTCAGCGTCAGAACCGGCATGGCATACATTTTCAAAAGATCGGAGAGCGAATGGATTTCATTGACGAAGGAAATCGCCGGCAGCCATTGCAGATAGACGGCGAAGATCAGAACGGCGGTGGAGGCGATCATGAATTCCGGCACCGAAATCACGCCGATGGTCAGCACCGTGACAATCCGGTCGTAGAGCGAGCCTTTCATCACGGCGGAGGTGATGCCAAGCGTCAGCGCGAAGGGAACGGAGATCAGCGTCGTCAGACCGGCCAGTGCCATGGTATTGGCGAAACGGTCGCTGATCAGTGCCGAAATCTCCATGTTATTGGCATAGGAACGGCCAAGATCGCCGGAGAGAAAGCCGAGCCCCCAATGAAAAAAGCGCAGAATGGCGGGATCGTTCAGATGCATCGCCTTGCGCAGGCCCGCCACCGCTTCCGGCGTGGCTGACTGGCCAAGCAGGATGGTGGCGGTGTCGCCGGGCAACATGGAGGTGGCAAAAAACACCGCGAAGGACACGATCAGCAGCGTGATGACGGCAATGCCCAGCCGTCTTGCGATGAGAATAGCAATGTCAGGGTTCATGGAACTCTCTCCAGCGGCGATGCCCTTTTCCGCAAAAGCGCTGCCGTTTGTCTTGGCTGTCCGCAAAGATGGTGTCCCATGTTCCGGGCAGACAGCCAAAGCACTGTGGCATCGCAATGTGAGCACTGTAGCGTGATGAAGGCGCAAGATAACCGGGCCAACCGGGGTCTCAATTCTTTTTGGGCGCGTCGGGCCGAAAAGCAGGGTTCGCTTTTCGCTCCGACGCTCTCAATCTTTGTTCTTACGCATGTGCGGAGGCAAAATCGCGCCGCACTTTTCTCGGTGCCATACGCAATCAGGGCTCCAGCCAGACATATTCGGCCATGGCATAGCCCATCATGCCGCCGAGCGGGTTGGGCTCAAGTCCCTTCAGCTTGCTGGAGATGGCGTCGATATTGGTGATATAGGCCGGGATGATGGTGCCGGCGTCATCGGAAATCATCGTCTGCATCTCGTTATAGATCTCGTGGCGTTTCTTGTCATCGAGAAGGCCACGGGCTTCCAGCAGCATCTGGTCGAATTTCGGCGATTTGTAATGGCTTTCGTTCCACGGCGCATCGGAGGCATACAGCAGCGAGAAGTAGATGTCCGGCGTGGGACGGGCATTGATATTTCCGAAATGGATCGGCGCCTTCAGCCAGTATTTGCTCCAGTAGCCGTCGGAAGGCACACGCTGAACATCGAGTTTCAGGCCGATATTGGCGCCTGCGGCCTGTACGATCATCGCCATATCGACGGAATTGTCGGCGGCATCGGAGGCAACCACCGGGATGGACTGGCCAAGAACGCCGGCCTTCTGGAAATAATGCTTTGCCTTGTCCGGGTCGAAGGACTTCGGTTTCAGATCGGCATTGTGATACACATTCATCGGCGAAATCGGCTGATCGTTGCCGACAACGCCATTACCGCGCAGCGCCGCACTGATGATCTGCTCACGATCGATCAGATATTTCATCCCGGTGACGAAATCGGGCTTGTTCATGTCCAGACGAATATTCAGATCGGTATAGGTGCCGCTGGTCGATTTCGACAGGGCAAAACCCGGCCGTGACATGACGAGCTTGGTCGAGCGCGGGTTGATGGCCGAGGCAAGTTGAATATCCCCGGCGAGAAGCGCGTTGACGCGGGCATTGTCGTCGCTGATGGCGAAAAACTCGAAACTATCGATATGCGGCAGGCCTGGCTTCCAGTAATGCGTGTTCTTCTTCATCAGCGAGCGCACGCCCGGCTCGAAAGATTCCAGCACAAAAGCACCGGTGCCAATGCCCTTGGAAAAGTCGGTCGTGCCATCCTGCACGATCATGAACTGGTTGAGTGCGAGAATGAAGGGCAGATCGGCATTCGGCTGGTTCAGCACGATTTCGACCGTGTTCGTATCAATGGCCTTGATCTCGCTCATCTGGGCGGCGATCTTGGCAACCTTGGAGCCGACGGCGGGATCAAGATGACGCTTGAGGGTGAAAACGACGTCGGCTGCGGTCAGTGCCTTGCCATCATGGAAGGTGACGCCCTTGCGCAGCGTTGCCGTCCAGGTCTTGGCGTCCTTGCTCTCCAGTTTTTCGGCCAGTTCCATTTGCGGTTTGCCGCTGGCGTCAATGAAGGTCAGCCGGTTATAGAGTGAGCAGCAGCGGACATAGTCGGTTCCAAGCGAGGCTTTCGCCGGGTCGAGTGTATCGGCGTTGGAGGAGGAAATGCCTGCTGCCTTGAAATGCCCGCCGGACACCGGCGTTGCCGCAACGGCGCGGTCAGCGCGGCCCAGCACCGCAGCCCCGGCAGACAGCGCCACGCCGCTGGCCAGCATCAGTTTCAAAAGATCGCGCCGTGAGGCACCGCGGCGAATGGCGTCTTCCACGCGGGCGTCATCGGATGTCGTCCAGTTGGTAATCTTGTCGCTCATGTCATTCCCCTTTTTGTTGAGTTTGACCGGATACCCGTCTTCAATGCGGATTTTGACCGGCTGATCATGGAAAGTGTCTCACGCTGGTTGCGGCGTATCCTGCGCTATAGGCCGGACTGTCAGCATAAAATTGCGAACTTGCTTTGCCCGGCGATATTTCAGCGTTGGATCATAAACATTGTCTTCGCCTTACATCATTGCCTTGCGCACATCCGGGTCTTCCAGCGTCTGATTGAGTGTCTTCAGCGTGCGCTCGACAATGGCGTCGATATCGGCATCTGTGCAGCAGAGCGGCGGGGCATAGCCCAGCACCCCTTGCGCAAAGGCGCGGATGACAAGGCCGTTCTCCCAGGCGCGGTCAAAGATGCGTCGTGCCGGCTGGCAGGCGGCGGGAAGCGGCGTCTTCTTCGCCTTGTCGGTGACAAGCTCGACCCCGTAAAGCAGGCCGCGCCCGCGGACCTCGCCCACCAGCGGGTGATCGCTGAGGCTTTCCAGACCCGCCTTGAGGCGCGCACCTGCCTTGCGGCCGTTTTCCAGAAGCCCGCCTTCATAAAGCTTCAGCACTTCAAGCGCCACAGCCGCACTGACCGGATGGGCCGAATAGGTATAGCCATGCCCGACGGCAGCCTCGCCCGCGCCCTCGGCAATCACCTGATAGACCGCCTCCGACATGAAGACCGCGCCCATCGGCACATAGCCGGAGGTCAGGCCCTTGGCGACTGTCATCATATCCGGCACGATCTCTTCTTCTGAAGAGGCAAAGAGCGGGCCGGTGCGGCCAAAACCTGTTATCACCTCATCGGCGATGAACAGAATGCCATAGCTCTTGCACAGTTCGCGCATGGCCTTGATCCAGCCTTTGGGCGGCACGATGACGCCGCCGGAACCCTGGATCGGCTCGGCATAAAATGCTGCAACCCGATCCGGGCCGATGGCCTCGATCTTTGCCTTCAGCGCTGCAAGCGAGGAAGCGATGATGGCATCACCGTTTTCACCGACCGGATTGCGATAGGGGTAAGGCGAGGGGATCTTGTGCTGGAAGTCGAAGGGCAGGCCGAAACCGGCATGAAAGGCGGGCAGCGCCGTCAGCCCCGCACCCACCGTGGAGGAGCCGTGATAACCCTGCTCGATGGAGATGAACTGGTCGCGCTGCGGCTGACCTTTCGCGTGCCAGTAATAGCGGACGAAGCGGATGGTGGAATCCACCGCATCCGAACCGCCAAGGGTGAAATAGAGGCGGTTGAGATCGCCGGGGGCACGATCGGCAAGCTCTGAGGCCAGCCGGATGGCCGCTTCCGAGCCAAGATCGAAATAGCCGGTGGCATAGGGCAGTTCGCGCATCTGGCGGGCGGCGGCCTCGACGATGCTGTCATGGCCGTAACCGGCATTGACGCACCAGAGACCGGCAAAACCATCGACCAGTTGATGACCGCTGGCATCGGTGACGGTGGCGCCAGAGGCGGATTTCAGCACCCGCACCCCAAGGCGTTCATGGCCGCGATAAGAGGCGACGGGATGGATCAGATGGGCGCGGTCAAGTTCGATCAGGGAATTGGCAAGCATGATAAGTCTCCGCAATAAGATCAGCCCAGCGCCTGACTGGCCAGCGCATAGAGTTTTGCATGCACATCGTCGGCACCGGCTTTCGGCGGACGCTGCATGGTGACGCCGCCACCGGCATGGGCAAGGCCGATCTCGCTCAAAAAGGGGTGAAGGCCGGTTTCGATGTCGGTATCGACACGCAGAAACGCGCCGGGGCGTGAGGCGGCATGATAGGCAATCAGCGTCTTGGCCATCTCCAGATCCGGTGCCACCACCGGGCCGATCACCTCGCCACGTCCGAAGGCGCGAATGGCTGCATAGGCAATGATATGATGATCCTTGCGGACCACGGCAATCTCGCCATGGCGGTGAAGCGCCTCGATGAGCGTGGTGCGGTTGGCGCCGAAGGCTTTGGTGTCCAGTGCCTGGATCGCCGCAAGATCGTCCGGTTGCAAGACCTCGATACCGTCCGGGCGGGCAAGTGTGGTGACCGGCCCCTGATGCTGGCGCACCGCACCGATGGCGACGAAGCCAAGTTTTTCATAGAGCGGCAGGCCTTCCTGCGTGGCAATGAGACGCAACTGCCGATCTCCGGCCAGCGCGATGGCGCTTTCCATCATCCGGCGGCCAAGACCCAGACCGCGCATCGCCTTGTCGACGATGACCATATTGATCGTGCCGCACGTGTCGCCATAGGGCGTCATCATCAGCGTGCCGACAACACGGCCCTCGGGATCGACTGCGACCACACCTTTGCTCAGATGATGGGCCAGCAGCCAGTCTTCCCGGCGATGTGGCCAGTTTTCGCCGCGTGACAGCGCCAACGCGCCGTCGATATGCTCGTGTCCGAAGGCGTTGATCTCGATCCTGGTCTGAACGGGGGTGTTCTGGGTCATTTGGTTTTTCATCATCTGTTTTTGTGTGGCATGTCCTTTTGCTGAACAAAGTTTCAATCAGGATGAAGACGCTATTCGTCTGAATGCTGCACCCGATGCGCTATCTTTCGCCAAAGCCGGTGGGCACCACCGCATCTTATGCTGCAAGGCTTGCTGGCAAGGCTTGATCGCGAGGTCGGATGGCCACATTGTCAGGCGGCTTCTGCAATTCTCTGCCAAAGGGCGGGGCAGATTAAAAACTTTCTGCTTTGCGAGCGGTCGAATTCATCCATCCATCGCTTCATGGCCCACCATAAGATGATTGCATCGAAACACATGGCCAGAGGAAAACATCATGGCGCCCTTCCGTCCGAAATATATCACCTTCGATTGCTACGGTACGCTGATCAATTTTGACATGGCTGGTGCTGCCCGCGATCTTTACGGTGACCGGCTCGACGATCTGGCGATGAAAAAATTCATCTGGAATTTTTCCTCTTACCGGTTGGATGAGGTCATGGGCGCATGGAAGCCCTATGCCGAGGTGGTCTATAATTCTTTGTCGCGTGCCTGCAGGGCCAATGGTGTGACCTTCCGGGATGAGGACGCACAGATGGTGTATGAGCGCGTTCCCACCTGGGGTCCGCATGCCGATGTTCCGGCAGGGCTTGCCAAAGTGGCGAAAGAAATTCCGCTTGTCATTCTGTCCAATGCGATGAATGCGCAGATCATGTCGAATGTTGAAAAACTCGGCGCGCCCTTCCACAAGGTCTATACCGCCGAACAGGCCCAGGCTTACAAGCCGCGCTTTCAGGCCTTTGAGTATATGTTCGATATGCTGGGTTGCGGCCCGGAGGATGTGATGCATTGTTCCTCCTCCTTCCGGTATGATCTGATGTCGGCGCATGACCTGGGCATCAAGAACAAGGTCTGGGTCAATCGCGGCCATGAGCCGGCCAATCCCTATTACGGCTATGTCGAGATTGCCGATATTTCCGGCCTGCCGGGCGTGGTGGGTCTTTAAAAAAAGGCCGGTTTGACAAGGCCAGTTTGCAAATGAAAGTCCAGCCGATGAAATTCCTCTCCTATTGGCATGACACGGCACCGGCCTTTGCCGGTGCCGCACAAGGGCCTGTCAGCGGTCATTATGATGTGGCCGTGATCGGCGCGGGCTTTACCGGGCTCGCAAGCGCCCGCCAGCTTGCCCGGGCGGGGGCGAAGGTCGTCGTGCTGGAGGCCGAGCGCGTCGGCTTCGGTGCGTCCGGCCGTAATGGCGGCCACCTCAACAACGGGCTGGCCCACAGCTATCTCGCGGCCAAGGCGTCCCTTGGCAAGGAGCGCGCCATTGCGCTCTATCATGCGCTTGATGCATCCATCGATACGATTGAGGCGCTGATTGCCGAAGAGGGCATCGACTGCAATTTCCGCCGCGCCGGCAAGCTGAAGCTTGCCTCCAAGCCTCAGCATGTCGAGGCGCTCGTTAAAAATTTCGAGGCGCTGCATGGCGAATGCGATCCCGATACGGCGCTTTTGTCGGCGCAAGACTTGAAAAGTGAGGTTGGTTCGCCTTTTTACGGCGCCATGCTGTCAAAGAAGAGCGCGATGATGCATATGGGCCGCTATGTCGTGGGGCTGGCCGATGCCGCCAAACGCCATGGCGCCGTGATTTTCGAAAAGGCCGCGGTCGCCGAACATCGGCAGGCAGGCGGCGTGCACAGCCTGAAAACCGCGCGCGGCACGGTGACGGCGGCCAATGTCATCATCGCGACCGGGGCCTATACGACGCAGAATTTCTCCTGGTTTCGCCGTCGCATCATTGCCGTCGGCAGTTTTCTCATCGCCACCCGGCCGCTGACGGAAGCCGAGGCGCAGGCGGTGATGCCCGGCAACCGCACCTGCGTTAACACGATGAATATCGGCAATTACTGGCGGCTTTCCCCGGACAACCGGCTGATTTTTGGCGGCCGCGCCCGCTTTTCCGCCACCTCCGACCAGCGTTCGGATGAAAAGAGCGGTGCGATCCTGCGCGACAGCATGGAGCGCATCTTCCCGCAATTGAAAGGCATCGATATCGACTATTGCTGGGGCGGCCTTGTCGATATGACGGCGGATCGTTATCCACGCGCCGGTTTTCACGACGGTCTGTGGTATGCCATGGGCTATTCCGGTCATGGCGCGCAATTGTCCACCCATCTCGGCATGATGGTGGCCGATGCCATTCTTGGCCGCGAAGACCGCAACCCGCTGAAAGGTCTCGACTGGCCCGCCGTGCCTGGCCATTTCGGCAAGCCCTGGTTCCTGCCGCTGGTCGGCCAGTATTACAAGATGCTCGACAGGTTTCAGTGATTTCCCCAGCCAACTTGAAGGCGCTAGAGCATTTCCAGGAAAAGTGTGAAGCGGTTTTCCGTCCGGAAATGCGTAAAAACAAAGAGTTAGAGCGCTTCGATGTTTCCGTGAAACAGTGACGCGCTCTAGCGCCTTCTTTTTGTCGTCTGAGAAAGGAAAGGAGCGGACAACGACCGCTCCTTTGTCATTGGTTCAGGCCAGCCCGCCCATGTGAAAAGCCTTGGTTTCCAGATATTCCTCGATGCCGTTCTGCGCGCCTTCGCGGCCGAGGCCGGATTGTTTGACGCCGCCGAAGGGGGAGACTTCCATGGAGATCGCCCCGGTATTGAGCCCGACCATGCCAAACTCCAGCGCCTCGCCCACGCGCCAGGCCCGCTTCATGCTTTCGGTGTAGAAATAAGAGGCCAGACCGAAGGGCGTGCCATTGGCAATGGCGATGGCCTCGTCCTCGGTCTTGAAGCGGAAGAGGGGGGCGACGGGGCCGAAGGTCTCTTCGCAGGCCAGCAGCATGGCGGTTGTTGCGCCGGTCAGCACCACGGGCGCGGTATATTGGCCGCCTTCCGGCAGGGCGGGCGTTTCGGTGATGATTTTGGCCCCCTTTTCCAGCGCATCGGCAATGTGGCGGTTGATCTTGTCGATGGCAGCCGCATTGATCATCGGGCCGATCGTGGTTCCCGGCGCGGTGCCGGGGCCGACTTTCATCGCCTCCACCCGGGCTTTCAGCTTTGCCGCGAAGGCATCGTAAACGCCCTCCTGCACCAGAATGCGGTTGGCGCAAACGCAGGTCTGGCCGCCATTGCGGAATTTTGACACGAGCGCGCCTTCAACCGCCAGATCGAGATCGGCATCGTCGAAAACGATAAAGGGCGCATTGCCGCCGAGTTCCAGGCTGAGCCGCTTGATGCTGTCAGCGGCACCGCGCATCAAGAGCGAGCCAACGCGGGTTGAGCCGGTGAAGGAAATCTTGCGCACCGTTTCATTTGCCATAATCTCGGTGCCGATGTCGGTGGGCATGCCGGTGAGGATATTGATCACGCCAGCCGGAATGCCGGCTTTTTCCGCCAGCACGCCCAGCGCCAGCGCCGAATAGGGGGTAAATTCCGAAGGCTTGATCACCACGGTGCAGCCGGCGGCAAGGGCGGGGGCGACCTTGCGGGTGATCATCGCATTGGGGAAATTCCACGGCGTGATGATGCCGCAGACACCGACCGGCTCCTTCAGCACCAGAATGCGCCGGTCGGGCGTGGGCGAGGGGATGGTCTCGCCCTTGATGCGCCGGGCTTCCTCGGCAAACCATTTGACGAAGGAGGCGCCGTAGCGGATTTCGCCGCGCGCTTCATCCAGCGGCTTGCCCTGTTCCGCAGTCAGGATCAGCGCCAGATCTTCGAGATTGTCCAGCATCAGATCGTGCCAGGCTGTCAGCAGGTTTGCCCGCTCGGCATGGGTTTTCTTTTTCCAGCTGCCATAGGCTTTCTCCGCCGCTTCGATGGCGGCGCGGGTTTCGCTCCCGCCCATATCGGGCACGGTGCCGATGACCGCCTGCGTGGCGGGATTGATGACATCGACAGTTTTGCCGGAGGCGCTGGCGCACCAGTTGTCGCCGATCAGGCCGGTCTGGCGGAAAAGGCTTTTATCCTTGAGGTTCAACATGAGAATTTTCCTGTCAGATCAGTGCGTTGAGAACGGCTTTTGTGATGGTGCCGGTTGTGTCTTTTCCCGGCACCGTGCCAATGCCTTTTTCGGTGGCGGCGGAGATGGCGCGCATCACCTTTGCCGCGGCGTCCTGTTCGCCTAAATGCTCAAGCATCATCGCGCCGGACCAGATGGCGGCCATCGGGTTGGCGATGTCCTTTCCGGCAATGTCCGGGGCTGAGCCATGCACAGGCTCGAACATCGAAGGAGCGGTGCGGTCGGGATTGATATTGGCCGAGGCGGCAAAGCCCAGCCCGCCCTGAATGGCTGCCCCCAGATCGGTGAGAATATCGCCAAAAAGATTGGAGGCGACGATCACATCCAGGCTTTCCGGCGCCATGACCATGCGCGCGGCCAGCGCATCGACGTGATAGCTCGTCACCGTGACATCGGGATATTCGGCGGCGAGTTGCTGCGTGATCTCGTCCCAGAACACCATGGAATATTTCTGCGCATTGGATTTGGTGACGGAGGCAAGCCGCCTGCGCCGGGCACGCGCCTGCTCAAAGCCATAGCGGATGATCCGCTCCACCCCCTTGCGGGTGAAGATTGCGGTTTCGACGGCGACCTCATTGTCGAGGCCCTGATGCACCCGACCGCCGGCACCTGCATATTCGCCCTCGGTGTTTTCCCGAATGCAGAGAATGTCGAAGCTTTCCGCCTTGAGCGGCCCTTCCATGCCAGGCAACAGCCGGTGCGGGCGGATATTGGCATATTGCACAAAGGCCTTGCGGATGGGCAGCAGCAGACCATGCAGCGAAACCGAATCCGGCACCGCCTGCGGCCAGCCGACCGCGCCGAGCAGAATGGCGTCGAAGCCGCGCAGCGTCTCGATGCCGTCTTGCGGCATCATCCGCCCGGTCTCTTTGTAAAAGGCGCAGGACCAGGGAAATTCCGTGCCCTTGAGGGCAAAGCCGGATTGTCCGGCCACGGCCTTTAACACCGCCCAGGCGGCCTCGGTGACATCGCGGCCAATGCCGTCGCCGGGGATGAGCGCAATGGAATGGGTTTTCATGCGATATTCCTCAAAGATTGATCAGGACACTCTTGCTCTTGCGGTTGGCCTCATAGGCCTCGCGGCCCAGATCCTTGCCGATGCCGGAGCGTTTATAGCCGCCGGTGGGCAGGATATGGTCGCGCGAGCGGCTGTAACGGTTGACCCAGACGGTGCCGGCCTGAAGCGCGCGGGCAAAGCGCAGCGTGCGGGAAAGGTCACGGGTGAAGAGCCCGGAGGCAAGCCCATAGACCGGGTGATCGGCCAGCGCCAGTGCCTCTTCTTCGGTCTCGAAGGTCTGCACCGTCAGCACCGGGCCGAAGATTTCCTCGACAATGGCCGGATTGTGCTGATCGACGCCTGAAATCAACGTCGGGGCGTAAAAATAGCCAGGCGTGTTCATGACATGGCCGCCGGTCAGGCATTCGCCACCTTCTGCCTTGGCCGCTTCCACAAGGCTGTCGATGCGGGCAAGCTGGCGCTCGGAAATGATCGGCGAATATTGCACCCTCTCATCCCAGGTCGGACCGGGGCGGGCGGTTTTCAGGATGGCGGTGATGGCTTCGATCAGCCTTGCGGCAATGGATTTCTCCGCCATCAACCGGGTTCCGGCCACGCAGGCCTGCCCGGCATTGAAGAGGACGCTTGCGGCAATGGCGGCGGCGGCCTTGTCGAGATCGGCATCGGCAAAGACGATCTGCGGGCTCTTGCCGCCCAGCTCCAGCGTCATCGGTTTCACGCCGCAGCGGGCGATGTTTTCCATGATCGCCGACCCCGCCCGGGTCGAGCCGGTGAAGCTGACCTTGGCAATGTCGGGATGGCCGGTGATGGCATTGCCGGTCACGGGGCCATCGCCCAGCACGACATTGATCAACCCGGCGGGAATGCCCGCCCTAACGGCAAGCTCAGCCATATAGACGGTGGAAAAGGGCGTCATTTCCGACGGCTTGATCACCACCGCATTGCCCGCGGCAAGGGCCGGGCCAAGCTTCCAGCCTGCCATGGAGATGGGGAAATTCCACGGCGTGATCGCACCGACCACGCCGTAAGGCTCAGACAGCGTCATGCCGAATGTGCTGTCATCGGTCGGCACGACATCGCTGCCCTGCTTGTCGGCAAATTCGGCAAAGAAGCGGATCTGTTCGGCGGTGACGGCAATGTCCCCGGCAATGAGCTGGCCAACGGGGCGGGTGGATGAGACGGCCTCGATCTTCGCCAGCGTTTCGGCTTCCTGCTCGATCAGGTCGGCCCATGCCTGCAAGGCCTTTGTCCGCTCGCGCGGGCGAAGGCCCCCCCAATTGCTGGCTTTCAGCGCTGTCTTGGCGCTTTCCACCGCGCGGTCCACCATGGCACCGTCGGCAACGGGGCAGGTCGCATAGGCCTTGCCATCGGAGGGACGGCGCATCTCAAGCCCGCCCTTGGCGGCAATGCGCTCGCCGCCAATCAGATGATGGATCGGCAGCGTCAGCTGATCGGGATCGAAACTCAGGCCCATGGCGATATTTCCTACAGGGTGTCTGGACGTGTCGGCTCAGTTGACGACGACATAGATCTTGCGCACCGTCTCGATGGTCTTCCACACGCCGACAAAGCCCGGCTTCATCACGAAACTGTCGCCCGCCTTGTAAACGACCGGCTCGCCGCCCTCAGGGGTGATTTCGATGACGCCGGACAGGATGTGGCAGAATTCAAACACCTCGCCCTTGATCGATTTCGTCTCGCCTGCTGTGGCTTCCCAGACGCCGGAGAGCACTTTGCCGTCCTTGGCCTCATCCATGGCCCAGGTCTTGAAGGTGGGGGAACCGGCAATCAGCCGCTCCGGCAGGGGGCCGGATTCGCGCGGGGTGAAGGTCGGGTTCGGGTCGAGGGTCTTGAGGAGGGACATGGTTTTCCTTTCGTGGATGGTCAATAGAAGCGGCTACGCTCGACAAGGCCGATCGGGTCCTTGCCGGCCAGATGGCGGTTGATGTTGTCGATCACGGCGCGGGCCGCGGTTTCCGGCTGGGTGACGCTGGCGATATGCGGGGTGAGAATGATCTGCGGATGGGTCCAGAAGGCGTGGTCCTTCGGCAGCGGTTCGGGATCGGTGACGTCGATCACCGCGCCGGAGAGATGGCCGCTGTCGAGGCAGGCGAGGAGTGCGGCCTGATCGAGCTGCGGCCCGCGCCCGACATGGACGAGGCCTGCCCCCGGCGGCAAGCGGCGGAAGAGATCGGCCTTCAAAATGCCACGGGTCTGCGGTGTCAGCGGCAAAAGGCAGACCAGAATATCCGTGGTCGCCAGCATGGCGTTGAGGCCCGCTTCGCCGTGATGGCAGGAAACCCCGTCAATGGTGCGCGGGCTGCGGCTCCAGCCGGAGAGAGGAAAGCTGAGCGGTTTCAGCCTGTCGATGGCCGCAGACGCCAGATTGCCGAGGCCGAGAAAGCCGATGCGCCGCTCGCTGGCCTGTCTCTGCGGGCGCGGCGACCATTCCCCGCGCCGCTGGCTGGCGAGATAGGCGGGCAGGTTGCGATGCAGCGCCAGAACCGCCATCAGCACATATTCCTGCATCATCCGTTGAATGCCGTCCTCGACCATGCGCACCACCTTCACCGAAGCCGGGATGGCGGCGAGATCGAGCTGATCGACACCGGCGCCGATGGAAAACAACAGTTCGAGATTGCGGTAGCGGGCGAGATCGGCGGGCGTTGTCCAGGTCAGAAGATAGCGCACCGCGTCAGGATCGACCTTTGCCGCATCCCTGGTGAAGGCAAGATCCGGCAGGGCGCTGGCGAAGGCTTCGGCAAACACCGCCCCGCGCCGGGCATCGGACTGGAAGAGAAAGGTCATTGCCCGCTTCCTCACGCCGCACAGCGCTGGCCAAGCGCTTCGATGAAGGACTGGCAGGCGAAAAGCTCGCTTTCGAGAATGAATTCATCCGGCTTATGAGCGCGACCGATATCGCCGGGACCACAGATCAGCGCATCGACACCGGCGGCCTGATAAAGCCCGGCCTCGGTGCCATAGCTGACGGCGCCGATCGGGGCTTCGCCGGACAATCCGGCGACCAGATGGGCAAGCGGGGCATCGGCAGAGAGTGCCAGCGGCGGATAGGCGCTCAGCACCTGCCAGTCCACCTGAATTCCCTTTTCCCTTAAAGCTTCGGCCCTTCTCCGCACAGGCTCCAGCAAGGCTTTCGGATCGGTGCCGGAAACGGCACGGGCCTCAAGCTCCAGCACGGCGAGATCAGGAATGATGTTGACCGCCTTGCCGCCGGAGATGACGCCTGCCTGCAAGGAGGACCAAGGTGGGGCAAAGGCGGCATCGAAGGGGCCCTGTTGCAGCGCTGCCGCCTGATCGATGGCCGCATTCAGCACCTCTGCCATGGCGTGAATGGCGTTCAGGCCGAGATCGGGCCGCGAGGAATGGCCCGCCCGCCCGCCAAGCGTCACCCGTGCTGCGGCCTTGCCTTTGTGGGCGAGCACGGCGCGCATGCCGCTCGGCTCACCGATGATGGCGCCCAGCGGGGGGGCTGAAAGCTCTGGCAGCTTCGCAATCATATGCGGCACGCCGCGGCAGCCTGCCTCCTCATCATAGGAAAAGGCAAGATGGATCGGCCGTTTCAGACCGGCTGCGACAAGCTTTGGCACGGCGGCAAGGGCGGCGGCGAGAAAGCCCTTCATATCGGTCGTGCCGCGACCATAAAGCGCCGCGCCGTCACGCCGCAGGCGAAAGGGTGGCGATTGCCACTCGCTCGCCTCTGCCGGAACCACATCCATATGGCCGGAGAGAATATAGCCCGGCACGTCTTTCGGCCCGATGCTGGCAAAAAGATTGCTGCGGTCGCCTTCCGGGCCGGGCAGCACGGTGACGGTCACGGACAGGTCTTGCAGATAGGCGCGCACCCACGCGACGATATCGCCGTTCGCAGTGCCGACAACACTTGGAAAAGACACCAGCCGGTCAAGAATTTCGGTTGCGTTCATCAAATCTCCGGTGCAGCCTGTGGCTGTCTTCGCCCTCTGTGATCAAAAATCAGCATGGCGGTTTTCGGCGGGATTCCATGCCGAAGCTTGGCAGGTTTCGGTCAATTGTTGTGCTTCGGCCCGGTGTTTGAGCAAAATCTGCGGCGCTTTGGATGTATGATTGCTATCAACTGCCGCGTCTTGCGCGCGGCGATAACGTCTGTGCGGGGAGGCAGGAAGGTGACGCAAACGGTAATGCCGGAAGACACGGTGCAGATCGACGCTTTTGCCATGGAGATTAGCGATGTGCAGACGGCAGAGCTCGACCAGCTTTATGCGCTGTCGATTTCAGTCGGCTGGCCGCATCGGGCTGAGGACTGGCAGTTTCTGCGCGAGACCGGCAAGGGCGTTGTCGCCACCGACGAGATCGGACGGATCATGAGTTCGGCCATGTGGTTTCGTCAGGCGCCCGATCTCGCCACCATCGGCATGGTGATCACCTCACCGCGCCTGCAGACGCAAGGGGCGGGCCTTTGGCTGATGGACCATGCGCTGAAGGACCTCGAAGGCGTCAATCTGCGCCTCAATGCCACCCGCGCCGCCCAGCGGCTTTATCTGTCGCTGGGATTTCTCCCGGAAAAAACAGTCTATCAATGCCAGGGTGTGGTGACCAACCCGCCGGATGCCGACAGGCCGGTCGAGGGCGAACTGCGTGTTCTGACGGATGCGGACCGCGAGGCGGCGATTGCCCTTGATGCGGGCGCGTTCGGTGTGGCGCGCGCGCCGCTCATGCACCGGCTTTTTGCCGTGGCGCGCGGCTATGGTCTCTTCCGCGAGGGTGTGCTCAAGGCCTTTGCCCTGTGTCGTCCCTTCGGGCGCGGCCATGTGGTCGGCCCGATCGTTGCTGGCGACGATGCCGATGCCATCGCCGTGCTTGCCCCACATCTGCGCGAAGCCGAAGGCCGGTTTCTGCGCCTCGACACCCATTTCAGCACCGGCGATTTTGCCCTTGTGGCCACCGGCAGCGGGCTTTCACTGTTCGATACGGTGCTGACCATGTCGAAGGGCAAGAGCCTTGCTGATTTTCTGGCCGAGGGTGCTCATCCGCCGCTGACCTATGCGCTGGTCAGCCAGACGCTGGGTTGAGCGCCTTTCTCGGCCAGATATGGCGCAGTCCGTCACACCGCAAGAATGGCCTTGATCACCCCGGCTTCGGGCCGCGACCAGTCCTTGAACAGCGCCACACCGTCTTCCAGGCGGCCGTTATGGGTGTTGAGCGCCCGGGTCGGCACATGACCGGCTTCCATCTGGCGCACCACTTCGGCAAAATCCTCCGGCAGGGCGTTGCGGCTGGCCAAAAGGGTCGCCTCGCGCTTGTGAAATTCCGGGTCGGAAAAGCGGATATCGTCGCGCACCACGGAGAGAAACACACAGCGCCCGCCATGGGCCAGATAGGCAAAGCCCTGCTGCATCGGCGCGGCATTGCCAGTGGCGTCGATCACCACATCGAAGCCGTCGCCGCCGGTGATCGCATCGATTTCGTCCTGAACCGTGCCGCCCGACACCAGCGCCCGGTCGGCCTTGAGCCGGTCCATGGCGAAGGTTAGCCGGTCTTCGCGGGTGTCGATCACCGTCACGTCGGCTCCGCGCGCCTTGGCGAAAATGATCGCCGACATGCCGATCGGCCCGGCACCGGTGATCAGCACGCGGTCCTTTTCCGTCAGGCCGGAACGCCTCACTCCATGGGCGCCGATGGCGAGAAATTCGATCATCGCCGCATCGTCAAGGGCAATGCCGCCTGTGGCAATGACATTGCGCTCCGGCACGCACACATATTCCGCCATGCCGCCATCGCGGTGTACGCCCAAAACTTCAATGGACTGGCAGGCATTGGTCAGCCCCTTGCGGCAGGCATGGCAGGTGCCGCAGGAAAGATAGGGGACGATATAAACCGGATCGCCCGCTTTCAGCGCACTGCCTGCGGGCGCTTCCTCGACGGTGCCGGACAGCTCATGGCCCATGATGCGCGGATAGGCGAGAAAGGGATGTTTTCCGGCATAGATGTGAAAATCCGTGCCGCAAATGCCGATATGGCGGATTCGCACCAGCACCTCGCCCTCGCCACGCTTCGGTTCTGCCCGCTCGATCAGGGAAAGGCTGCCGGGTTCGTTGCAGATCAGCGCCTTCATGATGCCGCTCCGGCGAGAACCGCCTGTTCCTCCACCTTGCTCCGATAGGTATAGCGGGCGATGGACTCCGGTTTCATTTCGATGGAAAAGCCCGCCGCCTTGGGCGGCAGATAGGCGGCGTTGCGGATGACGCAGGGGTCGAGGAAATGCTCGTGCAGATGATCGACATATTCGATCACCCGACCCTCTTTCGTGCCGGAGACGGCGATATAATCGATCATCGACAGATGCTGCACATATTCGCACAGCCCGACGCCCCCGGCATGGGGCCAGACCGGCTTGCCGAATTTGGCCGCCAGCAACAGCACCGCCAGCACCTCGTTCAGCCCGCCCATGCGGCAGGCATCGATCTGCACGATGTCGATTGCCCCTTCGGCGATGAACTGTTTGAACATGATGCGGTTCTGGCACATTTCGCCGGTTGCCACCCGGATCGGGGCAATCGCCTCGCGGATCCTGCGGTGGCCTGCGACATCGTCGGGGCTGGTCGGCTCTTCAATGAAGAAGGGCTTGCAGAAAGAAAGCGTCTTCATCCAGTCGATGGCCTGATCGACCTCCCAGACCTGATTGGCATCCACCATCAGATAGCGGTCCGGGCCGATCACCTCGCGGGCAATGGTCAGGCGGCGGATATCGTCGTCGAGATCGCGGCCCACTTTCATCTTGATATGGTTGAAGCCCTGATCGACGGCGTCCTTCGCCAGACGCCGCAGTTTGTCGTCGTCATAACCAAGCCAGCCTGCCGAGGTGGTGTAGCAGGGATAGCCTTCGGCCTCCAGCCGGGCCATGCGCTCGGCCTTGCCGGGCTCGGCTGCCCGCAAAATGGCAAGCGCCTCTTCGCGCGTCAGCGCGTCGGTCAGATAGCGGTAATCGACGATATCGGCGATCTCTTCCGGGCTCATACCGGCGATGAAGGCCCAGAGCGGCTGGCCCGCTTCTTTCGCCATGACATCCCAGAGCGCATTGACCACAGCACCGGTGGCAAGATGCATGGCGCCCTTGTCCGGCCCGATCCAGCGCAACTGGCTGTCGCCGGTCAGATGCCGCCAGAAGCGGCCGGGTGCGGCCCTGATCTGGTCGAGATCGGCCCCGACCACCAGATGCCGCATGGCTTCGATGGCCATGCAGCAGATGTCGTTGCCGCGACCGATGGTGAAGGTCAGGCCGTGGCCGGAAAGCCCCGGCCTGTCGGTGTCGAGAATGACATAGGCCGCCGAATAATCCGGATCGGGGTTCATGGCGTCGGACCCATCCAGGCTTGCCGAGGTGGGAAAGCGCAGATCGAAGACGCGAAGATTACGGATGCGGGTCATGGGCGGCCTCTTCTTGCAACGGTAACGGGATCAGCGATCGGCTTTGAAGGTCTGGGTCTGGCTGCCAAGCCCTTCAATGCCCAGTTCCACCACATCGCCGGGTTTCAGATAACGCGGCGGCTTCATGCCAAGGCCGACGCCGGGCGGTGTGCCGGTGGAGATGACGTCGCCCGGATGCAGGCTCATGAACTGCGACAGATAGGAAACCAGGAAGGCGACGCCATAGACCATGGTGGCGGAGGAGCCGTTCTGCATGGTCTCGCCATTGACCTTCAGCCACATTTTCAGATTTTGCGGATCGGGGATTTCATCCTTCGTCACCAGCCACGGACCGAGCGGGCCGAAGGTGTCGCAGGATTTGCCCTTGGTCCACTGGCCGGAACGTTCCGTCTGGAAGGCGCGTTCGGAGACGTCATGGGAGACGAGATAGCCCGCCACATGATCAAGCGCCTCGGCCTCGGAGACATATTTCGCCGTCTTGCCGATCACCACGCCAAGCTCGACCTCCCAATCGGTCTTTTCCGAACCGCGGGGAATGAGCACATCGTCATTCGGCCCGCAGATCGCCGAGCTTGCCTTCATGAAGATCACCGGCTCCGGCGGCACGGCCATGCCGGATTCGGCGGCGTGATCGGAAAAATTGAGCCCGATGCAGATGAATTTGCCCGTGCCCGCCACCGGAGGGCCAAGACGGGTGGCAGCTTCGATCACCGGCAGCGAGGTCGCATCGATGGCGCCGAGCCTTGCCAGCGTTTCAGGATCGAGATTGGCGCCCATCAGATCGCCGACATGGGCGGACAGATCGCGGATCGTGCCGTCAGCGGCGAGAATTCCGGGCTTTTCCTGTCCCGCTGCGCCATAGCGAAGAAATTTCATCGTCAAATCCTTTCAAACAAACAGGGTCAGATCGACCAGCCGCCATCGATGGCGTAGGCCTGACCTGTGGTATAGGTGGCACCGGAGAGATGCACGGCAAGAGCGGCGATTTCCTCCGCCGTGCCGAGACGGCCCATGGGCTGGCGGGCGATGAAGGCGGCGCGCGCCTCTTCATAATTGCCCTGGGCCCGCATCCGCTCTTCCAGCGACGGGCTTTGCACGGTGCCGGGGCAGATGGCGTTACAGCGAATGCCCTGGCTCACATAATCGGCGGCGACCGATTTGGTCAGGCCGATCACGGCGGCCTTGGTCAGGCTGTAGACGCAGCGGTTTGGCACGCCTTTCACCGAGGAGGCGACGGAGGACATGTTGATGATCGATCCGTCGCCGCGTTCCAGCATGCCCGGCAGCACCGCCTGAATGGTGCGGATCATGGCGCGGACATTGAGGTCGAAGGCAAAATCGAGATCGCGGGCCTGAACATCGAGAACCGTGCCGCCATGCACGACACCGGCGCAGTTGAACAAGACATCGACCGGACCGATCGTCTGGAAAAACGCGGAAACGGCATTGTCATCCAGCACATCCAGCCTTGCCGTGGAAATGCCCTTCTGTCCTTCAAGGCTTTTCAGCGCCTCTTCATTGATATCGGTGGCAAAGACGGTCGCACCTGCCTCGGCAAAGGCCAGTGCCGAGGCCCGGCCAATGCCCTGACCTGCTGCGGTGATCACCACCACCTTGCCGTGAAGAGTGTTGCTCATCCTGTAAACTCCTTAAAAAAACGGGTTTCAATCGAGATGAAATACAGTTTGCATCATCGCCCACCATTCGCCTTGCCTGCGCGTGTCGAAGGGTTTCTGGCAGGGAATGCAGAAAGACCACCATTCCTGATTGCGTTTGTCGGCGGCCATGCGGGCCATGTCTGCGTCGAAATCCGAGCCGTGATACTCCCAATAGCCGAAAAGAAGATTTTCCGGCTCCTTGAGAAAGATCGAGTAGTTGCGAATGTGACAACTGGAAATCAGGGCGAGGATCTCCGGCCAGACAGCACGATGCAGGGTCTTGTACTCTTCCACCTTGTCAGGGTTAAGACCGATCACCATTCCCATTCTCTGCATAGCGTTTTCCTCACACTCCATAAATCTGACGGGCATTCTCGCCGAAAATCCGGGGCCAATCCGCCTCCGGCACGATGGCACGGGCCTGGGCAAACCAGTCGGCATAGGTGCCGGCCAGCTCCACCACCGGCCAGTCGCTGCCAAAGAGCACTCTTTGCGCGCCGAACAGCATCAGCAGGGTTTCGGCATAGGGACGGATTGCCTGCGGCAACTGGTTGCCACGCTCGGTCAAAAGGCCCGATAGCTTGCAGGAGACGTTTTCAAGATCGGCAAGCCGCCCCATGGCCCTGAACCAGTCGCGATAGTGCCCTTCGGCAATGTCCGGCTTTGCCCCGTGATCGATGACAATGGTGAGCGCGGGGTGGCGTCTGGCAAAATTTTCAAGAAAGGGCAGGTGACGCGGCATGACCAGCGCATCGAACACCAGACCGGCCTCGATCATCGCCTCAACCGCCGGGGCAAGGGCCGGATCGTCGATCCAGCCATCCTCGGCGATGTCCTGCAGCATCGGGCGCAGGCCCTTGAGCTTGGGGGCCTTGGCCAGATCGGCAATGGTGGCTTCGGCATCGGGGGCTTTCATGTCAGCCCAGCCGACCACGCCGAGAATGAAAGCGTGCTGGCTGGCCAGATGCAACAGCGCCTCAGTCTCGGCTGAAGAGGGCAGGGACTGCACCAGGATCGTGCCATCAATGCCATGCCGTTCCAGCTGCGGTGTCAGGTCGGCCGGGCAAAAATCGCGGTAAATGGCGGTAAGCTCGGGCGGCGGCCAGGCACCCGCCCTGTCTTTCAGCAGCCAGAAATGCTGATGCGCATCGATGATCATGGTCCGCTCCCGATGGGAGCATTCCCGGCAATGACGCCCTTGTCTTGCAGGGTCTTCCAGAAGGAGGCAGGTATCTTCTCCTCGAACCAGCCGATATTGGCGCGCATCTGCGCGCCATTGCGCGCGCCGGAGACGACAGAGACACTGGCCGGATGCAGCAGCGGAAATTGCAGCGCCGCCGCCTGCATGGAAACACCCTGTTCGGCGCAGGTTGCGGCAATCTTTTCCACCTGCGCCAGCAGTTCTGGCGGGGCCTCGGCATAATTGAACTTGCGATTGCCTGCCAGAAGGCCGGAATTGAAGGCTCCGGCGATGACCATGCCGACACCGGCCTTTGCCGCCCTGTCCATCAGGGTCAGACTGTCCTGCTCCAGCAGCGTATAGCGACCGGCGAGCATGGCGATATCGATATCGAATACATCCATGGCCTCGGACACAGCCTGCCATTCATTGACGCCAAGCCCGACCGCCTTGACCAGACCCTGATCGCGCAATTGACTAAGCGCCTTGAACCCGCCGCCGGTGGTGAGCTGGCTCCAGTAATGTTCGTGCCGGTCGCCATGGGTCACACGGCCAATGTCATGGATGAAGAGAATATCGCAATCATAAACCCCAAGCCGCTGGCGGCTGTCTTCAAACGAGCGCCAGATGCCGTCATGGCTGTAGTCATAGACCGGGCGGAAGGGCAGGGGCCCGACGAAACCGTTCTCCTCCGGTCCCAGATCGGCATCCGGCACCATCAGGCGACCGACCTTGGTGGAGAGCACATAGTCTTCACGCTGATGCTCGCCCAGCATGGTGGCGAGACGGCGCTCCGAGCGGGTATGGCCATAATAGGGCGCGGTGTCGAAATAGCGGATACCAGCCTCAAAAGCCGTGTCGAAGGCGCTGAGTGCCTCATCATAGCCCGTCCAGCGATAGAGATTGCCCATCTGGGCGCAACCAAGGCCCATGACGGTGAGCGAAAGATCGCGATGTTTCAGCCTGCGCCTGTCTTTGACCTGCATGATCGAACCCGTTTGTGAAAGGTGAGGATGCGCGGGGGCCGCGCATCCAAGGAAGGATCAATAGAGAACGTTCTTCGCCTGCGGCGTATCGATATTGGCCTTGGTGACGACGACCACGCCGGTGTCGATGTCCTTCGGCACCTTCTGCTTGTCGAGCACCTTCACCAGCGTCTCGATGCCCTTTTCGCCCATCTGGTAGGAGCCCTGAACGACGATGGCCGCCAGCGTGCCGTCCTTGACGAAGTTCTGCAGATCCTGATTGCCGTCAAAGCCGACAGCGGTGATTTTTCCGGCCAGACCCTTTTCCTTGATGGCGCGGGCCATGCCGATGGCGGTCGGCTCATTGGCGCCGAAAATGCCCTTGAGATCGCTGTTGGCGGCCAGAACATCGGTGGTCTGGTTCAGCGCCGTGGCCATTTGCGACTGCGAATAATAGGGACCGACGATCTTCAGCTTGGAATGGGCCTTGATGTAATCGGTAAAGCCGCCGACACGGCCGATTTCAGAACCGGCACCGGCCACATAGGACATGACGGCGATCTTGCCTTCCTTGCCCACCTTGTCGATCAGCGCCTTGGCGGCCAGTTCGCCCGCCTTGCGGTTGTCGGTGGAAAGGAAGGACTGGTAATATTTCTCGCCGCTTTTCGACAGCATGGAATCGATGATCACCACGGGAATATGCGCCTCCCACGCCTTTTTCACCGCAGGCACCAGCGCATCGGGATCGGAGGGGGCAAGCACGATGCCGTCCACTTTGCGGTTGACGGCGTTTTCCACCATGTTCACCTCGTCGGCGATGGCGGATTCGGATGCCGGGCCCTGAAAGGTCATGGTATAGCCCTTGTGACCGGCAATGGCCGCCTTGGCGCCCTTCTGCACATTCTGCCAGTAGGTGGAGTTGACCGTCTTGACGATGACGGCAATCTCGCCCGCCGATGCGGTGGATGCGGCGGCCAGCGCAATCAGCGATGCGGCAAAACCGAGAGCAAATTTATGCATGTTTTCCTCCTCTTGTGCGAACCCTGCCGGGGTTCTGTCCGGGGGAAGGCTCCTCCCCTTCCCGTATCAGATGAGATTGCGGTCTCAGGCCCTTCTCAGCGGCGGTTGCGCATCTGGTCGATCCAGACCGTGCCGAGGATCACCAGGCCGATGACGATCTGCTGGGTGAAGGCGGAAACGCCGTTCATGTTCAGGCCGTTGCGCAGAATGCCGATGACGAAGGCGCCGATGACGGTGCCGGAAATCGTGCCCACCCCGCCGATCAGCGAAGTGCCGCCGATAACGGCAGAGGCAATCGCGTCGAGTTCATAGCCGACGCCTTCATTCGGCTGGCCGGTGACGAGGCGTGACATCAGCACGCAGCCGGTCAGCCCGGCCAGCGTGCCGGAAATGATATAGGTGAAAGCGCTGATGCGGTTGACATTGACGCCGGAGAGCCGTGCGGCATCGCCATTCGAACCGACCGCATAGATATGGCGGCCAAGCACCGTGCGCCTCAGCACGAAAGCGGCGACAAGGGCAATCACCACCATCAGCACGACGGGATAGGGGATGCCGGGAAAGCTGACGACGGGAAAGCCCTGATCGTCAAGGCTCTCCAGACGAAACAGCGAGCCATTGCCCAGCACGCCGAAGGCATCGCCAAGGCCGGAGACGGCACGCGCATCGGTGATCTGCAGGGCCACGCCGCGGGCAATCAGCATCATGCCCAGCGTGGCGATGAAGGGCGGCAGGGTCATGCGCGTCACCAGAAGCCCGTTGATCGCCCCGCACAGCGCCCCGGTCAGAATGCCGAACACCATGCCTAGCCAGACCGGCGCGTTCAGATCCTTGACCGCCAGCGCCGCCACCACGCCGGACAGCGCCACCACCGAGCCGACTGACAGATCGATGCCGCCGGTGATGATCACATAGGTCGCGCCAATGCCGAGAAGGGCGATGGAGGTGACCTGAAGCCCGATGGTCATGCCATTGCCAAGCGTGAAAAACGCATCCGAGGTTGCCGCAAAGGCTGCCGCCAGCACCACCAGACTGCCGAAGGCGGCAAATTTCTGGATGATATCCTTCTGCCGGTCGCTCAGTCCGAGCGCGCTTTTCGATGTGACAGGCTCAAATCGGCGCTCTGAATTTTTATTGTTCAGCATAATTTTATCGATCCTCGCTGCGCTCCGGTCGAATTATGCTCGCGGCGACGATGCTCGCCCTGCGGCTTTTCAGAAGTCATGTCGGCCATAACGAATGTCCTTGGATTTTCAGGCCGGATGCACAAGGCGGGAAGGGCTTTGCGCAGCGGCGTCAACATAGGATCAGGATAGGAGTGGCTCAGGCGCGGCGCGTGCCGCCCCCGCGCCCGGAGGCATAGAGCATGATCTCCTCCTGCGTGGTCGCGGCGGTTTCAAGCGTGGCGGTGATGCGCCCGCCATGAAACACGGCAACGCGGTCGGTGATGCCGAGAATTTCCGGCAGTTCGGAGCTGATCAGCACGATGCCGATGCCGCGTGCGGCCAGTTCATCCATGATCTGGTAGATGGCGAATTTCGCCCCGACATCGATGCCGCGGGTCGGCTCGTCGAAAAACATCACCTTTGGCTGGCGAAACAGCCATTTGCCGATGATGATCTTCTGCTGGTTGCCGCCGGAGAGCAGTCGCACCGGCTGGGAAAGACCGGGTGTGCGGATCGACAGCAGATCGACATAGGACTGGCTGGCGGCGCGATGCGCCTCCCGGTCGATAATGCCGAAGCGATTGGCGACCGCCGCCATATTCGCCATCGTCAGATTGGCGTCGACCGGCATTTTCACCGCCAGTCCCAGACCTTTGCGGTCTTCCGACAGATAGGCAATGCCCGCCTTGATCGCCGCGCGCGGATCGGTGATCGAAAGCTGATCGCCCTCCAGCAGGATCGTGCCGGCATCGAAGCGGTCGGCGCCGAAAATGGCGCGCGCCACTTCCGTGCGGCCTGCGCCCATCAGGCCGGAAAAGCCCAGAATTTCCCCGCGGCGCAGCTCGAAACCGATATCGGTAAACACGCCGCGCCGTGTCAGCCCGGAGACGGAGAGGACCACATCCGAGCCCGGCTTGCGGGTCGGCGCGGGAAATTTTTCCTCCAGCGCCCGGCCCACCATGCGGGCAACGATATCATCCAGGGTCACGGCGGCAAAATCATCGGTGGAAATATAATGGCCGTCGCGCAGCACCGTCACCCGGTCGACGATTTCCGCCAGCTCATCCAGCCGGTGCGAGATATAGACAATGCCCGCGCCCGCAGCCTTGAGATCACGGATCACCCGGAACAGCAGCCGGGCTTCCTGCTCGGTCAGCGAGGAGGTCGGCTCATCCATGATCAGCACGGAGGCGTCAAGCGACAACGCCTTGGCGATTTCCACCATCTGGCACTGGGCAATCGAGAGGCTGCGCACCTGGGCATTCGGATCGATCCCGACGCCGAGCCTGTCGAGGCAGGCCTTGGCATCCCGGTAGAGCCTTTTGCGGTCAACCAGAAAGCCCTTTTTCGGCTCTCGGGCGAGAAAGATGTTTTCCGCAACGCTCAGATGGGGGACGAGATTGAGCTCCTGATGAATGATGGCAATGCCCGCCGCCTCCGATTGCAGCGGCGAGGTGAACTGCACCGTTTCGCCCTTATAGACGATCTCTCCGGCATCACGCTTGTAAACGCCGCTGATGATTTTCATCAGCGTTGATTTGCCCGCCCCGTTTTCCCCGCACACGGCATGAACTTCACCGGCGTAGAGGTCGAAGCTGACGCCCGAGAGCGCCTTGACACCTGGAAATTCCTTGGAAACGCCCTGAAGCGTCAACAACACGCCATCAGGGGCATGCCGGTCAGTGGCAAGCTGTCTCACTCCCATGAGCCTCCTCCTTCGGACGAACCCGCCTCCTCAAGCGTTTTCGAATGCATTCCTAGGATGGATTTTGGATATTGGTCAAGCCAATTTTTTAATTTTGACTTGTATTTCGGAGATAAACGAAGTTAAACCAAGGAATAGATTGATTTTCATGTGATTGGCCTGACCAGATATGAGTGAACCGAAACGCCTTTATCAGCAGATCGCCGATCAGCTGCGCAACCTGATCCAGACCGTGCCTTATCCCCCCGGCACACGGCTTCCGGCCGAGCGGGAACTGGCGCAGACGCTGGGCGTGTCGCGGCCCTCGCTGCGCGAGGCGCTGATTGCGCTGGAAATTGAAGGGACGATTGAAATTCGCATGGGGTCGGGCATTTATGCCCTGTCAACCGGAAAGACGGCACAGATGAGCCGCTCGCTCGGTGAAAGCCCGATGGAGCTGATGCAGGCGCGCGCGGTGATTGAAAGCGCCGTCATCGTGCAGGTCGCCGCCGTAATCGGGCCGGAGAGCCTGCGCGCTTTGCGCGCCATTCTCGATGCGATGGATCAGGAGATTGTCAACGGGCGAAAACCCATCGAGCAGGACCGCCAGTTTCACCTGACGCTGGCGGGGCAGGCGGGCAATCTCGTCTTGCAGGACATTGTCGCCACGCTGTTCGATGAGCGTCACAGCCCGATGTCGGATCATATGCGCGGCCGGTTTGAAACGCCGGAAAGCTGGCGGGCGGCCTATCATGAACATGAGCGGATACTGGCCTGTCTGGAAAGCCGCAATCCGCTGGGCGCGCAGGCCGCGATGCATCAGCATCTTGTCGCCTCCGGCCGCCGCTGGCTGGAGGGGTAAAACGGCGTAAGGTCGGCAGACAGAACAGCGCGAACGCCGTTCTGCCCGCAAGCACTTATCAGGTTTTCGCCTGATCCGACCCCATATCCTGGGTGCGCACCCGGATATTGTTCTGGACATTGTTCACGCCGGAGACGGAATCGGCAGTGTCCTCCGCCACCCGCTTGTCGGCGCGGTTGGGCACGATGCCGGACAGTGTCACCTCGCCATCCTTGACCGAGACGGAAATGTCGCTGGCATCGAGATAAGGGTGATCGGTCAGCCGGTCATGCACATCCTCGTTGATGCGGTCATCCGAGCGGCGATAGCCTTTCGGCCCCTTGCCGCGATGCTCGTCCTGCCGACGGCGTCTTTCGGCGTCCTCATCGCCGAACCAGGAGGCCATTTCATCCGTGGCCCTGTCCCACATGCCGCGATCCTGATGGCGCTGCCGGTCCAGATCGTAATCGGAAGAACGGCCTCTGTAGCGCTGGTTGGAAGAGCCGGCACCGCGTCCGCCATAACCGGAATAGCTGGAGCCGGAACCCGAACCCGGATAGCCATAGCCGGGAGCCGTGCCGTAGCGTGGTTCATCATAGCCGAGGTCGTCCGTGGTCCACTCGTCGCGACCGCGCCAGTCGCTGCGGCCACCGCCTGCATAGCGGTCCCGGCGGTCACGTCGCATGGAGTTGCGGTCCCAGTCCGGCTGGTAATCATAGTCATACGCCATGTCATTTCTCCCTTGTTTGATCAGGTGCTGACAATGGCTCCGAACAGCGAAGGACTCTGAAGGTTCCCGCATCAAAGCGCGCGGGAACCCCTCTCTCCGGACTGGTTTCTCAGAAACCTGCCGCCTCCGGCAGGCTCTCTTCGGCCTCGCTCCACCGCCCGTTTCCGGCATAGCAGAGGGTGGCCTTGCGGACGGGATCGAGAACGGCAAGCCGCATCCAGCCCTGATCGAAAAGCTGGCAAAGACCGGCATGGCGCGTCAGGATGTCGCCGACGGCCTCGACGGGGGCAGCCAGCACCACCAGCAGCCGGAGCGGATCGTGCCGCAGTTTTTTCCCGTCATGCACCGATTGAAAGGGCAGGCCCGCCCGCATCATGCCGCCATTGCCTTCCAGCACGCCGATACCGCCGACGACATTGTGCAGGAGCTTGTTGCCCGCGCCATAAAGGGCGGGGGCAACGGAGGAGCCATAATATTGCAGGTTGATCCAGCTCGCGACGACGACCGGCGCGGTCATGATCTGCTCCAGGACGGCAAAGCCCTTGTCCTTTTCCCAGCAGTAATCGTGGAGAAACACCTTGCCGTCGAGGCTGGCATTGCGGGTCAGGCTCCGTTCTGCGGCGATAAAGGCGGTGCAGCCGGCAAGGCCCCATTCCGGCCGCAACTCGGCAAAGTCGCGGCTCCGGGTGCTGGGCGACATCTGCGAGGGAACGGGCGCATGGCTCTGCCGCTCGGCCCGGGCCAGTTTTCCGGCGAGCGCCAGATTGTCGGCCAGCCGGGCGATGTCACCGCCATGCGATGCGGCATCCACATCCTCGGCATAAAGCGTGACCTCATCCGTCACCGTATCGTGCAGACCGGCCAGGAACAGCGTATCCGCAGGGATGACGATGCCCTTTTCCACAAGGGCTGCACGCACCGCATCCTCATTCAGGAGGGCCGCCAGCAGCCGGGCATTGACATCACCGGCATGGCCGCCGCAGGCACCGCATTGCAAGGCGCTGGCGAAGGGATTGTTGGTGGTGGTGGCGCCATGGCCGACAAACACCACCAGCCGGGCGAAGTTTTCCGTCATCGACAGGCCACGCAGCACCCGTTCGGCCTGGGCGCACTTGTCCGCCAACGGGGCGGTGCCGAGGAGATGCGGGGCTTTGCCGTGGTTTTTGCCGTTCTTCTTGCCGGAAAGCCTGAGGCTTGCCGCCGCCAGACCGGCGGCATAGACCGGACCCAGCGCTTCGACAAAGGCAAAGGACGACACGGCTGCCTGTCGGAACCGGCCAAATGCGCCGGAGAGGGTTTTCTTCTGCGCGTCATCGGCATCGGCAGGCGTACAGGCAAATTGCCCGGCAGGCAACAGCACCGGCATCCGGTGTTCCCGCAGGCTGGAGCCGCCCGGCTGATGGGCAATGCCCATGCCGAAAAATCCGGCAAAGCCTGAGGTCACGAGGCCAGCATCGGTGGTTTCCAGCGCCCGCCGGAAGACTTCCGAGCGCACATCGATGCAGAAGACGGCTTGTACCGTGGGCCGCGTTGCCGCCGGCTGCTCTTCAGGTTGCGGCGCAAGCCGGGCCAGCAGCTGCCGGGCATGGGCGCGCTCTGCCGCCGCCTGCAGGGCGGCATCGATAAGCCCTTCCCGGTCGGGTGTAAGCGGCTGCCGGCAGGCGGCTAGGCTGGCGCGAAAGCCCATGGCAATGGCATCGTGATACTGCGCATGAAGCGCGGTTTCAAAGCAAAGCCGGATCGCCAGCAGTTCGATCACCGTGTCATCGCCTGCGCCATCCCGTTCGGCGGCAAATTGCAGCTGGCGCGCATATTGGCCGTAACCGCCAAGATCGAGCAGCAGGCTGTGGAAATACCGCTCCGTCTCTGTGGTCCGTTCTTTGCTCCGCGTGGTGAGACCAAGCTGGTTTGCTGCGACAAAAATCGCCTCCCGGGCTGTGGCGGGCAGGTGGGAAACATGGGCGCGAAACTGCTTCAGCCCTGCGATCTCCAGCGTGCGGTCGGCGCTGGCAAAGGCTTTCCAGGCCGCATAGACGCCGCCTGCTTTTGCCTGCGGCCAGAGCGCCTGGCCCTGATCGAACCAGACGCCGAGAAAGGCGCCGATCCGCTCCTTGATCAGCCTCGGCCAGTCGATGCCGCTTGCCCCGGCGGCAAGGTCTGTCATATCGGCGAGCGCAATGGTTTCATCCCTGGCTTGCTGTGTGGCGAAGACAAGCGCCTGCGGGGTCAGGGCGTGTCCGGCTCCGGCATCGCTGATGCCTGCGGCAAGGTCTGCATGGGTGATGTCGCCGCAGGCGATCTGGCTCGCATACCAGTCACGCGGCGGATAAAGACTGATCCCTTTCAGCCTTGCCATCAGGGTGGCGGTTTCGGCCAGTGTCTGGTCCGCCTGACCGACAAAGGGGTTGACGGCCACGGTTGCGGAGAGCGCAAAGGCAGGTGGCAGGGCGCGGGCCGCCCGATCGGCGGTCTGCCAGACGCTGTCGGCATCGCTACAGTGAAATTGCGGCATATGGTTCATGGGAACAATCCTTATTTTTGCAGCGACAGATGGCCGATCAGCCGATCAGTGAGGATATTGGCATAAAGTCCGTTCATCAGATGCACCCGCGCCCTGATGGCGAGGGGATGATAAAACCAGCGGTCAAGCGTCATTTGCGCCAGCGCCGTCAGGGCAAAACCGGCGACGATCAGCGCCAGAAGCACGCTTTGGACCCCGGTGAGAAGAACCGGTGCGGGAAGCGAACCTGCCATCAGCCGGTAGGCGAGATCCTGAAAGAGGAAATAGGCCAGCGCCACCGGCACTGCGATGAAAACCGCCAGCATCGGGCGGCGGCCTGCCGCAGCCATCAGACCGGCCAGACCAAAGAGCAGCACCGAGGCGAGCGCCAGTTCCTGCAGCGGCCGTTCAAGCGCGCCAAATGCCATGGCGGCAAGAACCAGAAGCGTCAGCGCGGCAAGCATCGTCAGGCCAAGATGGGCAAGTGGCACCGGCTTTGGCTGCCCCATGGCGCGGGCAGCCTTGACCTTCTCCACCGCGCTGCCGCTCGTCAGGAAGGCATGGGCCTTGTAGAGCGAGTGGGCGAGAATATGCAGCAGGGCGATGGGGAACAGTCCCAGACCGCATTGCAGGATCATGAAGCCCATCTGCGCCACCGTTGACCATGCGAGCGCGGTTTTCACCGCACTGTGCGTCAGCATGGCGAGACCGGCGATGAGGCAGGTCAGACCGCCCACGGCCATCAGCAGGGTCATGGCCAGCGGCGACAGCGTGACGATATCGGCAAAGCGGATCAGCAGAAACCCACCGGCATTGACCACACCTGCATGCAGGAGGGCAGAGACCGGGGTTGGCGTTTCCATCACCTCGGTCAGCCAGCCATGCAGGGGAAACTGCGCCGATTTGAGCATGGCGGTGAGCGAAAGAAGCAGGGCGGCGGCTTTCACCCCTTCCGGGGTCACGCCCTGGCGTGCGGCCTCGGCCATGGTTTGAATGTCAAACGTGCCATAGGCGCGCCAGAGCAGAAAACCGGCCGCAATCAGTGCCAGATCGGCAAGCCGCGAGACGATGAATTTCTTGCGCGCCGCGCGCTCTGCTGCGGCCCGCTCAGGGTAAAACACCAGCAATTGATGCAGGCAGAGGCTGGAGGCGATGAAGCTTGCAATGAAGGTGATGAGTGAACCGGCCAGCGTCAGGGAGCAGACGGCGGCCAGCGTGGCGCTCATCCAGCCGAGAAAGGCCGCCTGCCGCTTTTCCCCGGCAAGCGCCGTGACACTGTAGCGCAACACGATCCAGCCGATGAAGGAGACCAGCGTCAGCATTGCGGCGCCGACACCGTCATAGTGAAAGCCAAGGCGGGAGGAGAGACCGGGACCCGGCGCAATCAGCAGCAGCAAGGCGCCAAGGGCGCCAGCAAAGGCGAGAAGAGCAAGGCGGGACACGACTTCGCCACGAACAAAGCGGGAGGCGAGCGCGCCAAGCACGAAAAGGGCAGGGACGGTCACGGGCGCAAGATCTAACATGGCATCTCTCTGAAACTTGAGTGTCCGGGCTTTAAGCGAAGGCTGATGAGGTATCCGTCATCGCCTTGCTGCGCTGATGCTTAGCAAGGATGAAAACCCAAATAAAATTCATTGTTTTTGAGAAAACGTTCTATAAAATAGAATGAATGAGCGAGATGAATTATCACCACCTGCGCTATTTTCGTGCCGTTGCCCATGACGGCAATCTGACGCGCACGGCCGAGAGGCTCAATCTGTCGCAATCGGCTTTATCGATTCAAATCAAGCAGCTGGAGGAGCGGCTCGGCCATGCGCTGTTTGAGCGGCGCGGGCGGCAATTGCTGTTGACGGAGGCGGGGCGCATTGCGCTTGACCATGCCGACCGGATTTTCGCCACCGGCGAGGAACTGCTGGAAACCCTGCGCCACACAGGCACGGCACGGCGCGCCATCCGCATCGGCGCGCTGGCAACGCTGTCACGCAATTTCCAGCTTGAATTTCTGCGCCCGGTCATCGGGCGTCAGGATGTGGAAATCATCCTCAGTTCCGGCAGCATGAGCGAGCTTCTCGATGGTCTGCAAAGCCTCAATCTCGATATTGTTCTGATGACCCAGACGCCACTGGCCGAAGCCGGAACGCCCTTCGTCTCGCATCTCATCTCGGCCCAGGCGGTGAGCCTTGTCGGGCGACCCGGACCGGCGGAAAGCGAAACGGGGCTGGCCGAGCGGCTGTCACGCTATCCGCTGATCCTGCCCGTTGGCGAAAGCAGCGTGCGGCAGAAATTCGAATCGCTGGCCGAGCGGCTGGATATCGTGCCGCAGATTGCCGCCGAGGTGGAGGATATGGCGATGATGCGTCTTCTGGCACGTGAAGGCGTGGGGCTGGCGGTGCTGCCGCCGATTGTGGTCAAGGGTGAACTGGAACAGGGCCTTTTGATCGAGCTGGACAATCTGCCGGGGGTGGAGGAAACTTTCTATGCCGTCACCATCCGCCGCCGCTTTCCCAATCCGCTGGCGCGGCTCCTGCTCAGCCATCTGGGCGAGGCCGAGCAGGCGTGATGGCTAGAGCATCGTGCGCCATATGTGGCGCACGGCGCTGTAGGCGCCATTTGCCGCACCGGCCTTGAACGGAATTGCCAGCCAGAGGCTGGAAACCGATGCCCAAGGTGCGTTACAAGGCCTCTTCAAGTCGGTCTTGGCCATCGGCATGAGTGTCGCCCCTTGCTGATGACCGCCATCTTTTATCTTATACCGCGCCGGAGGCAGGCTTTCGCTTTCCCGGCGTTCCTTTTGCTTTGGCGTGCCTTGCTGCAACTGGCAGCGCTGGCGCTCTTTCCCATCACGGGACGACGGAATGTTTCCGCCGCTGCCGTGCAGTCGTAACGAGAAGAGATCATGCGTTATTTCATCACCGGAACCTCCGGCTTTATCGGTTTTCATCTTGCCCGCCGCCTGCTCGAAGCTGGCCACACCGTCGCCGGTTATGACGGCATGACCGCCTATTACAATCTGAAGCTCAAGGAGGCCCGTCAGGCGGGGCTTGCCCAGTTTCAAGGCTTTACCGGCGTCACCGCCATGCTGGAAGAGCGCGCGGCGCTGGAAAAGGCGATTGCGGCGGCACAGCCGGATGTCATCATCCATCTCGCCGCCCAGGCGGGGGTGCGCTACAGTCTGGAAAATCCGAAAGCCTATGTCGATTCCAACCTGATCGGCTCGTGGAATATCATCGACATTGCCCGCACCATCGGTGTCGGCCATCTGATGCTGGCCTCGACCTCCTCGATCTACGGGGCTAATCCGTCCGTGCCCTTCCGGGAGATGGACCGCGCCGACGAGCCGATGACCCTTTATGCCGCCAGCAAGAAGGGCATGGAGATGATGGCGCACAGCTATGCCCATCTCTACAAGGTGCCGACCACCGCCTTCCGCTTTTTCACCGTCTACGGCCCCTGGGGCCGCCCGGACATGGCGCTGTTCAAATTCATGAAGGCCATGCTGGCGGATGAGCCGATCGAGATCTATGGCGAAGGCAAGATGAGCCGGGATTTCACCTATATCGACGATCTGATCGACAGCGTCATTGCGCTTTCAGCCATTGCGCCCTCGGAGGAAAACCGGGTGCGGACCCCGCAGGGTATCGACACACTGTCGCATAATGCGCCCTTCCGGGTGGTCAATGTCGGCGGCGGGCAGCCGGTGGCGCTGATGGATTTCATCGAGACGCTGGAGCAGGCCATGGGCAAGCCCGCCAAGCGCAAGATGCTGCCGATGCAACAGGGCGACGTGCCGCGCACCTTTGCTGCTCCCGACCTGCTTGTGGCGCTGACCGGCTCCAAGCCGGAAACCGGCGTGGACAAGGGGGTCAAGGCCACTGTTGACTGGTATCTGCAGCATTATCAGGAAATGGGTCTCTGAGGGGCCTCATCTTCGCGTCGCATCCGCGCCAAAATTGCGGCGATAGAGCGAGGGCGTAACACCGAAATGGCGGATGAAGCTTCGGCGCATCCGCTCTTCCTCCTGAAAGCCGCAAAGATCGGCAATCCGCTTGATGCTCAGTTCCGGCTGGTCGATCAGCAGGCGCTGGGCTGTTTCCATGCGCAGCGCCTCCACCGCCTTGCGCGGTGTGGTGCCGGTCTGGCCGGCATAATAGCGGGTAAAATTGCGCGGCGACATGAAAAGCCGTTCAGCCAGCACCGCAACGGGCAGCGGCCGATGCAGATTGTCGATGATAAAGGCATGAAGATCGGCAAGCCTGCCATCGGGCATGGCGCTCTGGCTGGCGAGGATCTTGCTGTATTGCGACTGACCGCCACTGCGTTTGAGATAGACGACAAGGCCGCGGGCGAGATCGGCCGCCAGCGAAGGCCCGAATGCGCCTTCGACAAGGGCAAGGGCCAGATCGATCCCCGCCGTTACCCCCGCCGATGACCAGATGCGGCCATCGCGGATGAAAATCGCATCCGGGTGAACGGAGGCCTCGGGAAAATCGGCCTGTAGCTGCCTGCAATAGGCCCAGTGGGTCACCGTCTTTCTCCCCGCCAGAAGACCGGCATGGCCCAGCAGAAAGGCGCCGATGCAGACCGAGGCGATCGCTGTCTCCTCCGGCTGGGCTTTGAGAAAGGCAGCGATCGAGGCCTGTGTCGCCGCATCCCAGACACCGGGGCCGCCGGGCACGATCACCAGATGCGCCGTGCCGGGCGCAAGCGCCTGCCAGCTGACCGCTTCAAGCGGCACGCCTGCATCGCTCATCACGGTTCCGGCCGTTTCTGCCGTCAGCAGCAGCCGGTAGGGTTCGGGCCTGCCCTGTTTGCGGTGGAGCGCATTGGCGTCGGCGAAAACCTGCATCGGCCCGGCCAGATCGAGCAGCGTCACGCCATCATAGGCCAGAAAGACAAGGGTTTGCGGCAAGGCGGTTTTTGCCGCCGGATTGGCCGGAAATGCGGGCATCGCCAATGCTCTCTTTCAGATAGTGTTCTTCTCCATAAAGCGTCTGCGGGACAGGTGGCAACCGCTTTCCCGAAAGACGAGAGAGACGACACGACAGCGCCGTGCGCCATATATGGCGCACGGCGCTGTAACACTTTTAATCTGCTGCATCATTTTCACCTTAAATCTCACCCGATTTAAGGAATTATGCACTATTGCAAGGCTTCTCCATGACCTTTCATTCCCCCGCCAGCCGTCCCAACCCGGATCAGCGCAAAAACAGCNTATGCACTATTGCAAGGCTTCTCCATGACCTTTCATTCCCCCGCCAGCCGTCCCAACCCGGATCAGCGCAAAAACAGCCACGTGATCGGCATCGTCGATCCCGTCTCTGGCGGTGCCTATCTTGCAGAACGCCTGCTCGCACGCGGCATCGGCTGTGTGGCGATCACGACGGCACCGGGACGCCATGCCGGGCTTGCTTATCTCGATGTGCTGGACCTGACATCGACCACCTTCGAGGCAGAGCTGGAACACTATCGTTTCGCCGCCATCCTGCCCGGCGCCGAAAGCGGGGTGCTGCTGGCGGAATTGCTGAGCACCCGTTTTGGTCTTCCCGGCAATGATCCGCTCAGCAGCCATTTACGGCGCAACAAGGTTGCCATGGCCGAGGCAGTCGATAAGGTCGGGATTGCCATTTGCCGTCAGGCGCGCGTCACCTCGCTTGAAACCTGTGTCGCCTGGGCGCGCTCCAGCGGATTTCCTGTCGTGGTCAAACCGGAGGCAAGTTCCGGCAGCGATCTCGTCCGCCGATGCATGACGGAGGCGCAATTGCGTCGTCATGCCAGCCTCATTCTCGGCGGCCCCGATAAATATGGCCGCACCACCGAAAGCCTTCTCCTGCAGGAATGGATGCGCGGCGATGAATATACCGTCGATGGCGTTGTCACGGATGGCGCCTTGCGCGTCTTTGCCGTCGGGCGCTATCGCAAGATCACCCGTGACGGGGCGATGATCTATGACCGGATCGATTTTTTCGCCCCCGACGATCGGCAGATCGATCCGCGCATCCTCGCTTATGCCACAGCCGTCGCCCAGGCGGTCGAGGTGCGGGTCGGGCCGGTGCATGCCGAGATCATGCTGACGCCGGAAGGGCCGCGGCTGGTGGAGATTGCCGCCCGCGCCCATGGCGGCATCGGCACGGCGGTCATCGACCGGCATGTCAGCCCCTCCTTTATCGATGCGATCCTGGCTGCCGCAGAGGGCGGTCAGGCGGACGCCGTTCCTGTCACGCAACGCAGAGCGGCAGCGATTGCCTTTCTGATCAACGATGCGGAGGGCGCGCTGGTGTCGATGCCGGGCGAGCAGATGATCCGCGCCCTGCCGTCCTTCGTCAGCCTGACATGGCTGGCAAAGCCGGGAGAGCGCCTTGCCCGTACGATGGATCTTGCCACATGTCCCGGCCTCGTCGAGCTTGCCCATGACGATCAAGGGCAGATCGATGCGGATATCGGCAGGCTTCGCGGCCTTGAGCGCGATAATCGTCTGCTGGAGATGGCCCGATGAGCGCCAGACCGTTTTCCCTGATGATATTCGTCGCCCTGTTGGCCCTGACCATGGTGGGCGAGGGCATGATCACCGTGACGCTGCTGTGGACCAGCGCCAGTCTTGGCCATTCGCCGATGTTTATCGGCCTTGTGCTGTTTGTCATGAACATCGTGCCGTTTCTGGCGCAGCTTGTGTTTCGTCCCCTGCGGGCGGCCATTGCCGATCAGCCGCTGAGGATGATCATTCTACCGCGCATGGCGGGGGTGGCCGTGGTGCTCTTTGCCGCTCAGGCTTTTTCCGCAGCCCATTTGGGCTTGCTGGTGGCGGTGGCCTGCTGCCTGACCTTTATCACCTTCATCAGCCAGCAATGTCTCGAGACGCTGATGGGGCAATGGACGGTTGCCGGTCTTGTCGATGCGCAGACATCGGCGCGGCTGTCGCAGACAGCGCTGCAAAGCGGGGTCTTTGTCGGCAATGCGCTGGCAGGGCTGATGATTGACCATTTCGGCACGGCCATGGTGTTTGTCGGAATAGGCGCAAGCTTTGCCTGCAGCCTGCTTCTGCCGCTTGCAGCGCCGAATGTCATCGGTGACAGGCCCTTCCGGGGGCAGGCCGCCGCATCCCGGCAGGACGAAAAGGGTGCCGCGGGCCGCAAGGATGCGGTGCTCTGGGGGCTGTTGCTGGCCATGGGGGTGCTGGCAGTGCAGCTGAGCGGTTTCAATGTCTTTGTGCCGCTGATCTTTCAGCACCGGTCGGCAGAGGCTGCCGCCCTTTATGGCATTGTCAGCGCCGCTGCCGGTTCAGGCGCGCTGTTGGCAACGCTGATCCCCGCACGGGCAGGCCAGCGTTATAGCTATGCCGCCTGCTGTGCCGTGGTTGTCGGCGATGCAATGGTGACGCGGGCAGGGCCGGTTGCGCTGACGCTTGGCTATGCCTTTGCCATCGGCTTCGGTTTCAACACCGCCCGTATCCGCATCCGTCAGGCCATGTTCGAGC
The DNA here is from genome assembly GCF_023700755.1 of Allorhizobium sonneratiae. Classification (GTDB taxonomy): domain Bacteria; phylum Pseudomonadota; class Alphaproteobacteria; order Rhizobiales; family Rhizobiaceae; genus Allorhizobium; species Allorhizobium sonneratiae. Next base: position 452,289 of record NZ_JAMKOJ010000004.1, read on the forward strand.
GACTGGACAGCAAAGCCCAATCGGCCCTGTGGGGTGGGCGGGTGACACTGACCTTTCGCGCCATGACAGCGGGCGCGCCGCTTCTCTTCGCGCTGATGATGCGTGATACAGCCGTGATCGACCGGGGCTTTCTGTTTGCCGCCATCGGTCTGCTGACCATGGGCCTTTTCGTCCCGCTGGTCCTGTTTCTGGCGCGCCGCAGCGCCTGTGATGCCCCGTCCGTCCCGTCGATCAGGCCGGTTGCTGCTCGGCCAGGTCCGCCTGAATGATCTCGGCCGTGCGCCGGTAATGGGCTTGCAGCAGCTCGACAGCCTCCTGGCTCTTATGTTCGAGAGCGGCCTTGAAGATCAGCGCATGTTCATCGCCCACCTTGCGCACGCGAAAGGCCTTGCGGATCGACAGCGCCCGGTAGCGATAGAGACGCTCGGCCAATTGCCTGCAAAAGCCGATCAGCGGCTTTGAGGCGCAATTGCCGATCAGCGTTTCATGGAAATGGCGGTGATGCACTTCCCATAGCGGATTGTCCTCGAATCTTTCGGCGGACAGCGAGCGCGGCGTGCGATCCAGCCGGTGATGGGCAATCAGCAGCGCCTCTTCCCATTCTGCCGTGGCATTGGCAATGGATTCGGCCAGCGCCAGCCCCTCGACCCAGCAGCGCGTCTTGTTAAGTTCGCTCAGCTCCTCCAGCGAGATCGGCTTGACATAAAATCCGCGCTGTTCCTTGCCGATCACCAGTTCTTCGCTGGCCAGCCGGTTCAGCGCCTCGCGCAGCGGGGTCTGACCGGCATCATAATGTTCCGTCAGAAAGCGCAGTTGCAGCTTTCGTCCCGGCTCCAGCCGGGCCGACAGAATATCGGCCTTCAGCCGTTCATAAAGGCTGGTGGCGCGGGTGAGCGGGGCGTCAAGGCTTTTGTCGATGCCCTTGCCGGCAAGGTCGAGTTCCATGGTCATATCCGAAGCTTTCCTCCAGATTTTATATACACATGTTCCCAAACAAATAAAATTTATAAATTTTCACTTTACCTCTGGAATTTTGCAGATTACCACTAGGCCCACAGCAAGAGGAGCAAGAGCATGACAGGGAGGAAGACCGGTCTGTTCAGGCGGGCTTGTGCCTGCTGCGGCATCGATGTGCATTGCCATGTGGTGCCGTCCCATTTTCCGGAGCCCCCTGGCGGGCGTGACATCAAGGGCTGGCCGTCAATGACGCCGGTGACCGATTGCCATGCCACGGTGGTCATCGACACAAAACCCTATCGCACCATCAACGACGCCTGCTGGGCAGCGGAACGGCGGATTGCTGCGATGGATGCTGCCGGTATCCAGATTCAGGCATTATCGCCCATGCCGGAGCTTTTCGGTTACTGGATCGAGGCCGAGGCCGCCGATGGCCTTGTGCGTCACGTTAATGATGTGATTGCCGCCATGGTGGAAGAAGGCAAGGGCCGTTTCGTCGGTCTTGCCGGTCTGCCTTTGCAGGATATCGATCTCTCCTTGAAAGAGCTGAACCGCATTATGAGCGAGCTTGGCTTTGCCGGGATCGAGATCGGCAGCAATATCAATGGCGTGCCAATCGGCGATCCGAAATTTCACCCGCTGTTTGCCGAGGCCGAGCGGCTGGGCGCGGCGGTCTTCGTCCATGCCGTGCGCCCTGCGGGCATGGATCGGCTGGTGGGGCCTGCGCCCCTGCAGCAGGTGCTGGCCTATCCGACCGATGTCGGGCTGGCGGCGGCTTCCGTTATTACCGGCAATCTTCTGACAAAATTTCCGAAGCTGCGCATTGCCTTCAGCCATGGCGGCGGCACGTTTGCCTCGCTTCTGCCGCGGCTGGAGCAGGGCTATGCCACCTTCCCGGCGCTGAAAGAGGCGCTGGTCGAGCCGCCCTCGGTGCAGGCGCGGCGGCTTTATGCCGATACGCTGGTGTTCGACACCGAGACCCTGCGGCGTGTGACGGAGGTTTTCGGGCCGGAGCGCATTCTGATCGGCACGGATTATCCCTTCAATTTCCGCGAGGCCGATCCTTTGGCGCGGATCGTCGAAGCCTTTGACGCACCTGATCTGCGCGAGCGGCTGAGCTTTGCCAATGCGCTTGAATTTTTGAATATCGAGGAGGATGCCAATGACTGACTTTCCCGTCATTGCCCTGCGCAGCGTTGAAATTTCCACGCCGGATCTGGCCGGCTCGGTGGATTTTTACACCCGCGTCTGGGGGTTGGAGGTTGCCGCCGAGGTTGGAGACAAGGTGTTTCTGGCTGCAACCGGCGATGATTTCCACGTGCTGGAACTGAAGGCGGGCAATAAGCCGGAGCTGCGCAAGACGACATTCCGGGTCCGCGCCCGCGCCGATCTGGACAGCCTGCTATTGAAATGCCGTGAAGCGGGCTGCACGGTGATGCGCGAGATCGGCCCGGCGGATGCGCCCTCGGGCGGCGAGCGTTTCGTCGTGCGCGAACCGCAGGGCGCTGTGCTGGAATTTGTCCATGGCGACCGCCGCAAGGAAGCGAAGATCGTTGCCAATCAGGTGCTGCGGCTTGCCCATGTCAATATCAACAGTGCCGAAATCGAGGCGCTGTCGTCCTTCTATCAGACGGTTCTCGGTTTCAAGCTGACCGACCGCTCGAAGATGATGGCCTTCCTGCGCTGCAATGACGACCACCATGCCGTGGTGCTGGCCGAAGCGCCGGTCAATGGTCTCAACCATATCGCCTTTCTGATGCCGGATCTGGAATCGGTGATGCGCGGCGCAGGCCGCGTCGTCGATCACGGCACGTCGATCGGCTGGGGCGTGGGCCGTCATGGCCCGGGCGACAATGTCTTTGCCTATTTCGTCGATCCGACCGGCGTGGTCATCGAATACACCGCCGAGGTCTTGCAGGTGGATGACGATTACCGGGTCAAGGGGCCGGATGAATGGGTCTGGCCACCCGGCCGCACCGACCACTGGGGCATTGCGCCGCCGAAGACTGAGGCCTGCAAGAAGGCCCAGCTGTCCGTCGGCTTTGCCGGTAACTGATCGCTTTTGCATAAGAGGTTTTCCTGTGACGAAAGATAGACATATCGAAGCGCGCTACGATCTCGTGATCGCTGGCTTTGGCCCCTCCGGGGCGGTGGCGGCGGCCATGTTCGGCAGGCTTGGCCATTCCGTTCTGGTCATTGACCGGCTGACCGACATTTACGACAAGCCGCGCGCCATTGCGCTCGACCATGAAATTCTGCGCCATTTCGACAATATGGGCATTGCCGAAGAGGTTCTGCCCTATGTCGCGCCTTTTACCGCGTCGGAACATTTCGGCGCGGAAGGCCAGTTGATCCGCCGCATCGACATGGTGCCGGCCCCCTATCCGCTCGGCTATACGCCGAGCATGGTCTTCACCCAGCCGCCGGTCGAGGCGGCGCTGCGCCACCACGCCGAAAGCCTGAAAACGGTTACCGTCGAACTGGGCACCGAACTGATCGGCTTTACCGATCACGGCGACGAGGTGACGGTGGAACTGAAGAATGCCGAGGGCCATGTGCGCATGGTTGCGGCGAAATATCTGATCGGCTGCGACGGCGCCTCCAGCACGGTGCGCCAGAATGCCGGGATCGTTCTCGAAGATCTGATTTTCGATGAGCCGTGGCTGGTGGTCGATGTCAAGGTGCATGACAATGCGCTGGATAAATTGCCCGCCTCCTCGGCGCAGTTCTGCAATCCGGCCCGTCCGGTCAGCTTCATCATCGGGCCGGGAAACCACCGCCGCTGGGAAATCATGCTTTTGCCCGGCGAAGACCGGCGCGAGATGGAAAAGCCGGAGAATGTCTGGACGCTTCTGTCTCCCTGGCTGACGCCTGAGGATGGCGAGCTGTGGCGCGCCGCCTCCTACCGCTTCCATGCGCTGGTGGCGGATGAGTGGAAAAAGGGCCGGGTGCTGATTGCCGGCGATGCCGCCCATCAGCAGCCGCCTTTCATCGGTCAGGGCATGTGCCAGGGCCTGCGTGACGTGACCAATCTCGTCTGGAAGCTTGACCGCGTGCTGAAGGGCCTTTCACCCGAGGCACTGCTCGACAGCTACACGGAGGAGCGCAAGCGCCATGTCGAAACGCTGACCGGCAAGATCAAGGCGATTGGTCAGGCGATCTGCATTCGCGACCCTGAAGCTGCCGCCGAGCGCGACCAGCGCATCCTGACGGAGGGCGGTGGCAAGCCGCTGATGCTGACCCGTCAGGATATCGTCCCGCCGCTGGAGACAGGCCTGATCGGTCCGCCTGAGAGTGCCGCCCGCGGCCTGCTGTTCCCGCAACCCGTTATTATCGACGGTGAAGCGACCGTGCTGCTCGACAAGGTGATCGGCACGGGCTGGCGTTTGCTGCTCGATGGCCGCAGGCTGGATCACAAAGCCTCGGATATCCTGCTGGACGGCCTGCCGGAGATGAGCGTCACCGCCGTTTTACCGAAGGAGAAGGCGGACGCAGGTGAGGGACTGCATGAGGCCGATGGCGTTCTTGCCGCCTGGTTCGACCGGCACAAGGCCATGGCCGCCATCGTGCGGCCCGATCACTATGTCTTCGGTGCCGCCGCCGATATCGCGGCTCTCAACGGCCTGCTGACCGATTTGAAGACGCGGCTCCATTGAGGCCGCGTCTTGAGAGCGCCCTGCGCACAATATGGGCACGGCGCTGTAACGCTTTCAATCTGCTGCATCATTCCTGAAACCTCAACCGGTTTCAGAAATGATGCAGTCACCATTACCCATTCCATTCAGTGCGTCACATGAGGTCGGGAGGAGATCATGACCGAGAAGACTGCCGGGGCCTATGCCCCTTACATCGTTCTGATAATGCTCTTTCTGTTTCAGACTTTGAATTTTTTCGACAAGCTGGTCTTCGGCCTGTCGGCTGTGCATATGATGAAGGAATTCAATATCTCGCCGCAGGATTTCGGGCTTATCGGCAGCAGTTTCTTTCTGCTGTTTTCGATTTCCGGCGTTCTGGTCGGGCTGTTCGTCGTTGGCCGCATTCCGGTCAAATGGATTCTGGTGATCCTGGCCCTGATCTGGTCGGTATCGCAGATCCCGATCTATTTCACCAGTTCGGTTACGGTGCTGGTCATTTGCCGCATCCTGCTCGGTCTGGGCGAAGGTCCGGGCCTGCCGACGGCGCTGCATGCCTGCCATAACTGGTTTCAGCCGGAAAAGCGCAGCGTGCCGAGCGCCGTTGTCGTGCAGGGCATCAGCGTCGGGCTTCTGGCGGGCGGGCCGATCCTCACCTATGTCATCCTGCATTACGGCTGGCGGTCAGGATTTCTGTTCTGCGGTCTCCTCGGTCTTGCCTGGATCGCGGTCTGGATGATCGTCGGCGGGGAAGGGCCCTATGCCACGGGCGAGGGCAAGAAAGATGCCGATGATGGCAGGGCGGCGATCCCGGCGCGCAATCTCTGGCTCGATCCGACGGTGATCGGCGTCATCATCATGTCGACCATGTCCTATTATATCGTCGGCATGTCGGCCACCTGGCTGCCGCCCTTCCTGCAGCAGGGGCTGGGCTATACGCCCGTCGAGACCGGCTCGATCATTTCCGCCGTCTATATCTTTCAGTCGCCGCTGCTTCTCATCGGCTCCTGGGTGGCGCAGCGCATGTTGCAAAACGGGGTCAGCAAGCGCTCGGCGCTCGGCAATGCCTCCGGCTTTGCCCTGCTGATTGCGGGTCTTGCGCTGGTCGGTTCGGTCTATGTGTCCGGTCCGCTGCAGCTTGTCATGATCGCCATCGCCTTTGCCGCACCAAGCCTGACCACGATTTACGGGCCGATCATTCTCGGATCGATTGCGCCGTCCGTCCAGCGGGGGCGGTTGATCATCGCCATCTATTCGGCCAATGCCGTTTCCGGCCTGATTTCCAATGCGCTCACCGGCTTCATCGTACAGGCTCCGGGCAAGGAGCATCTGGCGCAAGGTTATGCCAATGCCATGATCTTTACCGCGGTGATCCTGATCATCGGTGCAGTGTCGGCCTTCGCGATGATCTTTCCCGAACGCACCATTGCGCGGTTTGGGCGACTGAGCGGCCTTGTCAATTCCACGGCCGGGGCGTAACCGCAAACGGAGCGCGCAAGATCGGTTGTCCCGTCTTTCGGTCCCGCAACGGGCAGCCCCTGACGAGAAAACCTGAAATCCCCGACCGGGTTGTTTTGCACCGGTCGGGCTTAAGACTTCAAAACGGAGAAAATTCATGAGATTGTCCACTGTCAAGATTGCCGGACGCACAAGCTGGGGCGTGGTGAGCGGCGAGGTCTTCCTCGATGTCGGCGCGGTGCTCACGGGCCGTTATGCCGATCTGAAAGCTGCGATCACCGCCGGACTGGAGGGCGTGGCCGAAGTTGAGGCTTCTGCCACCGCCATCCCGCTCAGCGAGGTTGAATGGCTGCCGGTCATTCCAAATCCCGACAAGATCCTCTGCGTCGGCCTTAATTATGAAATGCACCGTCAGGAAACCGGTCGCGCCGTCGTGGAAAACCCGACGATCTTCGCCCGTTACGCCAACAGCCAGACCGGTCATCTGAAGCCGATCGTACTGCCGAAAGTCTCGCATGAGCTGGATTACGAAGGCGAACTGGCCGTGATCATCGGCAAGCCGGGCCGCTATATCTCCCGCGAGGAGGCCATGAGCCATGTTGCAGGCTATGCCTGCTACAATGACGGCAGCATTCGCGACTTCCAGCGCCATACGCATCAGTTCACGCCGGGCAAGAATTTCCCCGACACCGGCGCTTTCGGCCCGTGGATGATGACGCCGGATGAAATCGGCCCGATGGGCGACCTGCGCCTGCAAACCCGTCTCAACGGTCAGGTGGTGCAGGAAGCGACCTTCAGCCAGATGATTTTCGATATTGCCCGCCAGATCGAATATTGCTCGACCTTCACCCGTCTCGAAGCCGGCGATGTCATCGTCAGCGGCACGCCGGGCGGTGTCGGCGCCAAGCGCAATCCGCCGCTGTGGATGAAGCCGGGCGATGTTGTCGAGGTGGAAATCGACAAGCTTGGCCTGCTGCGCAATCCGATCACGGCAGAACAGGCCTGATCCGCCGGACAAGGCGTTTGAAACCTTCGCACATGCGCGCCGGATCGGGAGCATGAGAAGGTCATGGCAAGGCTCTCGGACGTTTCACCGGAAACGCCCGAGATACGCCTCAATCCTCGGAGGAAAACCGGTTCGCACTTTTCGGCCGATGCACGACAGCATCATGCGTTTTATCAAGCGCCCATAAGATGCTGCAGGCTCCAGACCTCCTGTTATTCGTAACCGGATATGCCTTTGCGTCATCCAGAGCAGACATGGCGTCATTGGTCAGAGTGCATCTCACCGAGATGTTCGCGAGCCCATTTCACTTCTTCCATTGCCGTGCGGCGGAAATGTCGCTTGAAGTCACGACTGAACTGGGCAGGGCTGACATAGCCTACCGCAAGAGCGACTTGCGTGATCGTACTGTCCTGCCGGGCAAGCAGGACCCTCGCCTGATGAAGGCGCAGCGCTTTGACATACTGTATCGGAGTGGTTCCCGTCAGCGCCTTGAAGTGCGCGTGATAGGATGGGATGCTCATACCTGCATCACTGGCCAAAGCTGCTATCGAAATCTCGGCGCAGAAGTTCTCACTCAGGCGGGCGAGACTTTTCGTAATCCGACCTGCAACCCCCCTTTGGCTCAAAGCGGCGACCATTGCTGACCCCTGCGGTCCGACGAGAATTCGGTAATGCAGTTCCCGCAGGATGCTTTTTGCGAGAACCGCTGTCTCCACCGGGCTGGACAGCGCCTTCAAAAGGCGCATGACGACATCTTCAATCTCGGGCGAGATCGTGCTGGATATAAGGCTTTTCGCCTGTTCGGCCATGATTGGCTGCTGGTGTTCAAGCGCAGACAGGATCTCCGCAACAAGCGTCATGTCGAACTCGACATACACCGCCAGAAGCGGCTTTTCAGGGCTTGCTGCAGATTCCATGCGGAAAGGGGCGGGGACCGCCACCGCAAGATAGTGGTCTTCATCGTAAACATAGAGTTCGCCGGCAAGCACGCCCTGCTTCCTGCCTTGTAACACAAAGACTGCCCCCGCTTTGTAGAGGACGGGAACATTGCTCAGAACCGTCTCGGTTCTGAGGAGCCGGACGCAGCCAAGGCCTGTTGGATTATATCCTTGCCGCGGAGCGAGCGATGCGGCGATGTCGAGCAGTTCACGTCGCCGTTCATGATTTCGGTGCTGCTTCATAGAAAATGGCAAAATATTTAGAGAAATCGCCGTCGCTTGAGAGAGGTCGGGAGAGTATCAGTCAAGTCAATGACTGACAACACGAGGTACCAGATGTCACAGAAAACCTTTTTCATAACGGGCGCGAATTCCGGTTTCGGTCTGGCGATCGCCACTGCCGCGGTTTCCGATGGACATACGGTGATTGGCAGTGTGCGCTCGCATGCGTCGAAAGTGCAGTTCAATGCGATTTTGCCGCCCGCCCATGCCGTGGTTCATGACGTCACTGATTTTGATCGGATCGACGCGCTTGTCGAGCAGGTCGAACGCGAACATGGTCCCGTTGATGTTCTGATCAACAACGCCGGATATGGCCACGAGGGTGTGCTTGAAGAGTCGCCCCTTGTAGAAATGCGGCGTCAATTTGACGTCAACGTCTTCGGTGCGGTTTCCGTCGCCAAAGCGTTCCTGCCGCGTTTTCGCCAACGGCGTCGAGGCTTCATCGTCAACGTAACCTCCATGGGCGGGATGATCACCATGCCGGGGATTGCCTATTACTGTGGCAGTAAATTTGCGCTTCAGGGCATATCTGAGGTCATGCGTTCCGAGATGGCGCCTTTCGGCGTTCATGTGACGACGCTATGCCCGGGATCGTTCCGTACAGACTGGGCAGGCCGTTCGATGGTTCGAACCGAGAGGTCAATTCCCGATTATGATGATGTGTTCGATCCAATTCGTCAATCGCGCCAGGAAAAGAGCGGTCATCAGCTTGGAAACCCGGTCAAACTGGCCAAAGCCGTGCTGACGTTGATCGCTTCGGACAATCCGCCGCCGCAACTCCTGCTCGGAAGTGACGCCCTGAAGCTTGTGTCGGCCAGGATTGAACGTCTGCAACATGAGATTGAGGCTTGGAAAGCCGTCACGGTCTCGACCGACGGCTGATGGAAAGAATGATGCCGGATTGTCAGCCTTGCCCCGTTTCAAACACCGCGATGACGGCACCAGCCTGAAGATAATCGCCCTCTTTGGCCACAAGCCGAAGCCTGCCGCTTTTCTCGGCAACAATCGGGGTTTCCATCTTCATCGCTTCCATAACGGCAAGCAGATCGCCTTTGGCCACATCCGCCGTCTCTGCCACCTTGAAGGACTGGAGCGTGCCGGATATCGGCGCCAGCACCGCATCTTCTGGCGTGTCGCCGGGTTTGGCGCTATTGGCCGGGGCTTTAGCCGCTGAACCGAGCCCGCCTAGCAAACCGCCAAGCAGACCGGGGGGCAGGCCGATGCGGTGGCGTTTTCCGTCGATTTCGATCTCCATCCGCATCATCGTATCATCGCCAACCGGTTCCGGCCGTGCCATGGCATCGAGCTTTGCGGCAAAATCGGTCTCGATCCAGCGGGTATGGACCTTGAAGCCGTCTTCGCCGGTAAAATCCTTTTCCTCCAGCACGGCGCGGTGAAAGGGAAGAACGGTGGCAACGCCCTCGATGGCAAACTCCGTCAAGGCCCGCCTTGCGCGGCGCAGCGCTTCGTCACGGGTGGCGCCGGTTACGATCAGCTTGGCGACGAGGCTGTCGTAAAGGCCGGGCACGGTCGAACCGCTCGCCACACCGCTGTCCAGCCGGATGCCGGGGCCGGAGGGGGCATCGAAGAGCGTGATCCTGCCCGGCGTTGGCAAAAAGCCGCGGCCGGGGTCTTCGGCATTGATGCGAAATTCGATGGCATGGCCGCGCGGCGCGGGGGTTTCGCTGATGGACAGCGGCAGGCCCTCGGCAATGCGGAACTGTTCGATGACCAGATCGACGCCGGTGGTTTCTTCGGTGACCGGATGCTCCACCTGCAACCGTGTATTGACCTCCAGAAAGGAAATCGTGCCATCGACGCCAAGCAGAAATTCCACCGTGCCGGCGCCGGTATAGCCTGCCGCGGCACAGATGGCTTTTGCCGCATCATGGATTTTCTGCCGCTGCTCCTGGCTGATGAAGGGGGCGGGGGCCTCCTCCACCAGTTTCTGGTTGCGCCGTTGCAGCGAACAATCCCGCGTGCCGACCACCACGACCGTGCCATGACTGTCCGCCAGGATCTGCGCCTCGATATGGCGGGGACGGTCGAGAAAGCGTTCGAGAAAGCATTCGCCCCGGCCAAAGGCGGCGGTCGCCTCGCGCACGGCAGAACCGTAAAGCTCGGCCACCTCTTCCAGTTTCCAGGCCACTTTCAATCCGCGCCCGCCGCCGCCATGGGCAGCCTTGATGGCGACGGGAAGGCCGTATTGTTCGGCAAAGGCGATGACTTCGTCCGCCGAAGACACCGGCCCGTCACTGCCCGCCACCAGCGGCGCACCCACGCTTTTGGCAATCTCGCGCGCTTTCACCTTGTCACCCAGGGCTTCGATCACCTCAGGCTTCGGGCCGATCCAGATCAGGCCTGCATCGAGAACGGCTTTGGCAAATTCCGCCCGTTCCGACAGGAAGCCATAGCCCGGATGCACGGCATCGGCACCGGAGCGCCTGGCAATAGCGATCAGCTTTTCAATATCGAGATAGGTGTCTGCCGGGCGGCTGCCATCAAGCCCATAGGCCTCATCCGCCTGTTTGACGAACAGCGCCTCGGCATCGGGATCGGCATAGACGGCCACGGATGCAAGCCCATAATCCCGGCAGGCGCGGATGACGCGCAGCGCGATTTCGCCGCGATTGGCGATCAGCACTTTCTTCATGGATGTCTCCTCCTGAATTATTGTTGTTTTGGCGCGATCTCGGCAAAGGGCCGGATGGGCCGGAAGCGGATCGTCGCGTGAATGGGTATCTGTCCGGCAAGGTCGAGATGATGCTCTGCCACCGCGCCGATCACCGGATAACCGCCGGTGAGCGGATGATCGGCGAGAAACAGCACCGGCTGACCGCTATGCGGCACCTGTATCGCCCCGGTCGCCGTGCCTTCGCTCGGCAGTTCGGCACTGTCCCGGCGCTCGATGGCGGTCTCGCCCGACAGCCTTATGCCGACGCGGCTTGACTGCGGCGTCACCTGAAAGCCTTGTTCCGTCAGCGTTTTCATGCCGTTTTCGGTAAACCAGTCGGTGCGTGGTCCAGGCACCACATCCAGCACCACCTCCTCGCCGGAGGCGGGAAGCGGAAAGGCGGGCGCTTCGTCTAGGGAAACGGCGCAGAGACCGTCACGGCGCATTTTCAGGGCCAGCACCGTTCCTGCCGTCACCGGCTGCGGTCCCACCACGGCCAGCGTATCGGTGGCGGCGCTGCCCAGCACCGGCGTCACATCAAAACCGCCGCGAACCGCGAGATAGGAGCGCATGCCGCGTGCCGGATGGCCAAGCGTCACCACATCGCCAGCCTCCAGCGACACCGGCTGGTAGGTTTGCGCGTCGATGGTCTGACCGGAAAGCGTGCGGATGCGGATCGGGCAGGGCGCACCGGCAAGGCCGATGACGGCGCGGCAATTGACCGCGAAGGAAAAACCGCCAAGCGTCAGTTCCAGCGCCGGGGTGTTGAACGGGTTGCCGACAATGCGGTTGGCGGTGTTGAAGGCGCTGCGATCCAGCGCACCGGAGGCCGAAACGCCCTGACCCGTCTGGCCGAACCGGCCAAGATCCTGAAACAGGGCAGGCATCGGTGCGGCAAGCACCCTGATTTGCGGCGCCTCTGCCGGGATGGGGTCTGGCTCGGGCTTTGGCATCTCGACGGGGATGACGGTTTTGTCTTTGGCCATGTCGATGAAGCGCACGCGATAGCCGGGCTGGAACAATGCGCCGGGGTCGCGGTCGATGTCCCACATCTTCACCGGTGTCGAGCCGATCAACTGCCAGCCGCCGGGGCTTGCCTGCGGATAGACGCCGCTGAAGGCGCCTGCCAGCGCCACGGAACCCGCCGGAATGCGGGTGCGCGGGCTCTTGCGGCGGGCGACATGCAATGTCGGATCGCCACCGACAAGATAGCCGAAACCGGGAGCAAAGCCGCAAAAGGCCACGGTAAACAGGCTTTGTGTATGGCGCCGGATCACTTCGTCCACGGATAGCCCCGTCAGTTCCGCCACATCGGAGAGGTCCTCGCCATCATAGGTCACGGGGATTTCGACCAGCCTGTCGGAGGGCGGAATTTTCGCAGACAGATCGCGTGATGCCATCTCTGCCGCCAGCGCTTCGGCACTGGTCTTTTCCGGGCGAAAGCGGACCATCAGCGTGCGGGCGGCAGGCACCATCTCGTCGATGCCGGGGATGGGGTCAGCCTGAAGTGCGGCGAACAGCGCCAGCGTCTCGTCGAGATCGGCCAGTTCCACAAGGATCGTCGTCAGGCTGACGGGCAGAAAGCGCATGGAAACCTCAGGCGTGATAGGCGGAATCGGGAATGTCGGTGATGAACATGTGTCCCGGCGCATGGGTAATGGCAAAGGGCACGTTCGAGGCCATGACGGCAGCCTGAGGGGTGACGCCACAGGCCCAGAACACCGGCACTTCGCCGGGCTCGATACGCACGGCATCGCCGAAATCCGGCTTCGACAGATCGGCAATGCCGATCTCTTCCGGCGCGCCGACATGCACGGGTGAACCGTGAACCGCCGGGAAGCGACCGGAAATCGTCGCGGCGTCGGCCACGCGGCTTGCCGGAATGGGGCGCATGGAGACGACCATATTGCCGGTCAACCGTCCCGCCGGGTGGCAGGGGCGGTTGGTCAGATACATCGGCACATTGGTCCTGTCGGTGATGTGACGGATCTCGATGCCCGCTTCCAGCATCGGCGTTTCGAAGGTGAAGCTGCAGCCGATCAGAAAGCTGACCAGATCGGGATGCTCACCCCAGGCGGCACGGGCATCGGCCACTTCCTCCACCAGCTTGCCGTCGCGCCAGATGCGGTAGAGCGGCAGATCGGTGGCGAGATCGGCATCGGGAGCAAGCCCGGTGCGGCGCGAGCCCGGATCGGAGACATCGAGAACCGGGCAGGCCTTGGGATTGCGCTGGGCGTAGAGGAGAAAATCAAAAGCCCAGTCGCGCGGCAGAACGATCATGTTGGCCTGGGTAAAACCCGGCGCAATGCCCGCCGTCGGCTCAACCTGACCTGTGCGGTAGCGGGCGCGGGCTTCGCGTGCCGCCGTCGCATCGACATGGGAGAGATATTCTTTGGAAATCATTGTCTGACCTCAGGCGGCTGACGTGAAGGACGAAACGGAGATGCCTTCGACCTCGAAGCGTTGGGCCAGCGCCTCGGCAATCGCCACCGCGCCGGGGCTGTCGCCATGCACGCAGATGGATTGCGCCTCAATCGCGATGACGCTGCCATCAATGGCCTCCAGTGTTCCCTCGCGGGCAAGGCGCACCATGCGTTCGGCGATCTTTTGCGTGTCGTGCAGCACCGCGCCCGCCTCGCGGCGCGAGACAAGCTCGCCCTTCGGCGTATAGGCGCGGTCGGCAAAAGCTTCCGCCACCACCGTGAGGCCGGACTGTTTCGCCAGATCGAGGATCGGCGCATTGGCAAGGCCCATCAGCACCAGGGTGGGATCGATGGTCCTGATCGCGTCGATGACGGCCTGACCCTGCTTCGGATCGTGGGCTATGCGGTTATAAAGCGCACCATGCGGTTTGACATAGCGCACTGTGGTTCCTGCGGCGGCGGCCAGACCTTTCAGGGCGCCGATCTGGTAGATCACATCGGCGATCAGGTCTTCGCTCGTCACATCCATATCGCGGCGGCCAAAGCCGACGCGATCGGGATAGGAGACATGCGCGCCGATGACCACGCCTTTCTCGGCGGCGGCTTTCACCGTTTTGAAAATGCCCGCCGGATCGCCGGCATGAAAGCCGCAGGCAATATTGGCGCTGGAAACCACGGCGAGCATGGCGGCGTCATCGCCCATGCGCCAGGCGCCGTAGCTTTCCCCGAGATCGCTGTTGAGATCGATGGCGGGCATGGTTTTCTCCTTATTTGCCGAGGAAGGCGAAGATGGTTCCGACGGATTCGATCGCCATATACCAGGTCATCAGGCATGTCAGCGCCCCAAGAACCAGAAGCCAGCGCGGATAGCGATAACCGCCCATCAGATCGCTGCGGGCAATGGCGGCATAGATGAAAATCGTCAGGCCGATCGGCAGGATCAGGCCGTTCAACCCACCGACGAAGACCAGCATGGCCGCGGGCGTCGTGGTCATGAACACGTAGCAGAGCAGCGAAAAGGCGATGAAGATGACGGTGGCGATATTGCGGGCGCGCTCGCTCATATCCGCCTTGAACACGGTGAGGAAGGAGACCGAGGTATAGGCCGCACCGATGACGCTGGTGACGGCGGCAGCCCAGAAGATGATGCCGAACAGCTTGAGGCCGATGGTGCCGGCGGCAGCCTGAAAGGCCTGAGCGGCAGGATTGACGCCCTTGCCGGAGGTTTCGATCACCACGCCACCGGCAACAACGCCGAGAATGGCAAGAAACAGCACGAAACGCATGATGCCGGTGACGGCAATGCCGGTCAGCGCCGCCCGATTGACGGCTTCGAGGTTTTCACGGCCGACCATGCCCTTGTCGAGCAGGCGATGGGCGCCGGAATAGGTGATGTAACCGCCGACTGTACCGCCGACAATGGTGGTGATGGTGGCGAAGCTGATCTTGTCCGGCATGATCGTCTGGCGAAGTGCCTCACCCAGCGGCGGTGAGGAGATGAAGGCGACATAGACGGTCAGCGCGATCATCAAAAGGCCCGCGCCGATGATGAAACGGTCAACCGCCATGCCGGCCCGTTTCGACAGAAAGATGCCGATGGCGATCAGCGCGCTGATGGCGCCGCCGAGCTTCGGGCTGATGCCGAAAAGCGCGGTGAGCCCAAGGCCCGTGCCGCCGATATTGCCGATGTTGAAGAACAGGCCGCCGATGATCACCAGCACGGCCAGCACATAGCCGGCACCCGGAATGGCGGCATTGGCGATATCGGAAGCGCGCATCCGCGTCAGCGTGACAATGCGCCAGATATTGAGCTGCACGACGAAATCGATGATGACCGAGGCGAGAATGCCGAAGGCAAATGCCGCGCCCAGCGAGGCGGTAAAGGTGGCTGTCTGGGTGATGAAGCCCGGCCCGATGGCCGATGTGGCCATCAGGAAGATCGCTCCCATGAGCGAGGCCCGTGCGCTTTTGTTCTGACTGGAATGTGGGCCAGCCTTCTCGGTGCTGTTGGCCACAGAGGCGTGATGTTCTGCCATGAACTGCTCCGCTTGCTTTGATGAACATCTGCCCCTCGCAGATGTTGTCTGGGGCAACTGTGACAGATTTCATCATATCGTCAAGATTGTTCAACAATATTTCCATATTGCTGCGCAATATTGGAAATTTTATAGGCAGATTGCTGCGCTATTGATCATCCTTTGCGGAATGCTTGTGCAAAGAACCGGCTCGTTCGGGCGTCATCTTGCCCGGCGGTTCCGGCTGGGTAATAGTCCGGCAAAATCATCGCGGCGCTGTCTTGCGCCGTGAAAGGAGTGCAATGACGCAGGACCTGGAAGGCTTGCCCCTGTCGGAGCGGCTTGCAGCGCGGCTACGCGACAAGCTGATTGCCGGTGAATTAAAGCCCGGACAAAAGCTCTCGGAAGCGGCCATGAGCGCGCATCTCGATGTTTCACGCAATTCGCTGCGTGAGGCCTTCCGGCTTTTGACCAAGGATGGGCTGCTCAGGCACGAGGCCAATCGCGGCGTTTTCGTCGCCACCCCCAGCATGGCCTCGATCATCGATCTTTACCGGGTGCGCAAGGTGGTGGAGTGCAAGGCGCTGGAACAGGCCTATCCGCATCATCCCGCCGTCAAGCAGATGCAGATGGCCGTGGATAAGGCGCTGGCATGTCTGGCGGGCGAGGACTGGCAGGGCGTGGGCAGCGCCAATATGCGCTTTCATGCGGCCATCGTCGATCTGGCCGACAGCAGCCGTCTTGCCGATTTTTATGCCCGTATTGCTGCCGAACTGCGCCTGAGCTTTGGCCTGCTGGCCGATCCGGAACTGCTGCACGCCCCCTTTGTGCCGCTTAATCAGGAGATTTTGGCGCTGGTGTTTGCGGGCAGGGCAGGCGAAGCGGCCACCATGCTCGATGCCTATCTGCAACGCTCCGAGCGCATGGTGCTTGCAGCCTTTGCCCGCAAGGGTGAGCCTGCCTGATCAGAAGTCCAGCGGGCGGCTGTCCACCACCTCCTTCATCACGAAAAAGGTGCGGGTCTGGCGCACGCCGGGCAGCGCAATCAGCTGGCTGCTGTGCAGGCGGTTGAAATCGGCCATGTCGCTGACGCGGATTTTCAGGAAATAGTCGAAATCGCCTGCCACCAGATGGCAATCCAGCACGAAGGCAAGCTTTGCCACGGCTGCCTCAAAGGCGGCGAAACTTTCCGGCGTCGAACGGTCCAGCACCACGGCGACCATGACCAGCGCGCCGCGCGACAGTTTTTCCGGGGCAACCAGCGCCCTGACCCCGGTCAGATAGCCTTCCTCAAACAGGCGCTGGGTGCGACGATGGCAGGTGGCCGGGCTGATCGACACCTGCTCGGCAAGATCGGCATTGGTGAGGCGACCGTTTTTCTGCAGGAGCCGCAGGATCTTCAGGTCGATTTTGTCCAGTGGTTCGACTGTGATGGAATCTTTCATAATATTCTTTTCATCTGCATGAAGACGTTAAACTCTAACGATTTTGATGAATATATCTATAGAAAATCATTAATCTTAGAAAGCACCTTTCATGCGCTTTTGGTTAGCATGGCCTATCCTTCATCTCCATTGATACCTATGAGGCGACCATGCTGAAAGATTTCGACCGTTACCCGCTGACCTTCGGCCCCACCCCCATCGAAAAGCTGGATCGGCTGAGCGCCCATCTCGGCGGCAAGGTCGCGCTTTATGCCAAGCGCGAGGATTGCAATTCCGGTCTCGCTTTCGGTGGCAACAAGCTGCGCAAGCTGGAATATATCGTGCCGGATGCGATCAAATCCGGAGCCGATACGCTGGTCTCCATCGGCGGCGTACAGTCCAACCACACCCGCATGGTGGCCGCCGTTGCCGCCAAGATCGGCTTCAAATGCCGTCTGGTGCAGGAAGCCTGGGTGCCGCATGAGGATGCCGTTTATGACCGCGTCGGCAATATCATGCTGTCGCGAATCATGGGCGCGGATGTGCGCCTTGTCGATGACGGGTTCGACATCGGCATCCGCAAGAGCTGGGAAGAGGCCATCGAAGAGGTGAAGGCCAAGGGCGGCAAGCCCTATGCCATTCCCGCGGGCGCGTCCGTGCATAAATATGGCGGTCTCGGTTATGTCGGCTTTGCCGAAGAGGTGCGCAAACAGGAAGAAGAGCTGGGCTTCAAGTTCGATTATATCGTTGTGTGCACCGTCACCGGCTCCACCCATGCCGGTATGACAGTAGGTTTTGCCAAGGACGGACGCGCCGACAAGGTGATCGGTATCGACGCCTCGGCAACGCCCGCTCAGACCAAGGCGCAGGTGTTGGAGATCGCCAATCGCACGGCGGAGCTGGTCAAACTTGGTCGCGATATCACGCCCGCCGATGTGGTGCTGGTGGAAGACTATGCCTATCCGGTTTATGGCGTTCCGTCAGAGGAAACCAAGGAGGCCATCCGCCTTGTTGGCCGTCTCGAAGGCATGATCACCGATCCGGTCTATGAAGGCAAATCCATGCAGGGCATGATCGATCTGGTGAAGAAGGGCTATTTCCCGGAAGGCTCGAAGGTGCTTTACGCCCATCTCGGCGGCGCACCGGCGCTGAACGGCTATGGCTATGCCTTCCGCAATGGCTGATGTCGTGTCCGGCCCTCATGAATATTGAGGGCCGGAACGTTCTTATCCGCGGGCGACGCGCTTCTGCTGGGTGTTGACCGGCACGCGCACGAAAATCGGCGCCGTGGGGCGCGGTTCCACAGAGCGGTTATTGCCATTGGCGGGCATGGAGCCACGCAGCGGCGTAACGGTTGCAGCCGGGCGAACCGGTGCCTTGGCTGCGGCCGGAACCGGCTGGGCAGCGGCCTTTTCCTTCGGCTTCTTGCCGGAATTCAGCCAGCGCATGATGGCTTCAAAGGCGTGACGGCCTTCACGGCGGGCAATTTTCTGACCTTCTGCGCTCAGCCGGCAGGTCGCGCCGATTTCTTTCCAGTTCGGACGTCCGCCATGCAGCGGCGGCAGGGCCTGACGCATGACAAGGCCCAGCATATAGCTGCGCAGATTTTCATAATCAGCAGAATTGAGCGCAGGCTGCAGCCGCACTTCGCAAAAGGTTTCTATTTTCCGCTGAAACAGCGGAAGTGAAGGATAAAATCTCGACATGTGACTCGCAACTCATTGATAACCCGGCGTGAGATGCCGGGATGGGCGCTGCTAAGCTATGGAGCTTAACGAAGCGTTTCCGTGAAGGAGCGGCTCTTTACGACTGTCTTGCCGTCATAGTCAACCCGGCTCTTTCCGCATGATCGCGGATGTGAAGGCAGCGTTACCGGTTTATTGACGGGCATCCGGATTTTTCGATATGGCAGGTGGGATGTCGCGCCGGATTGCCATCCACTTTCCGTCTTGCAAAATTTGCTGCGCTGCGTATAAACGTCGCAATCACCACGGACCCGGTGAAATTCCGGGTGGCTATTCTGGCCGCCGATCCGCCAGACAACGCACAACATTTGTAAACATGTTGGGCCGCTTTGCGGTCAGCGCTGAAACCTGGAGCATGTCCAGGAAAAGTGGATACCGGTTTCCTGTTCGGACATGCTCGAAACAAAGGGCAGAGCGGTTTTGTGTTTCTCTGAAACACGGAAGCGATCTGGTGAAAAAATCCATGAACAAGATCCAAAAATACCAGCATGACTGGTTGATGAATATCCGTGCCGACATTCTCTCCGGCATGGTCGTTGCGCTCGCGCTCATTCCCGAAGCCATCGGCTTTTCCGTGATTGCGGGGGTCGATCCCAAGGTCGGGCTGTTTGCCTCGGTGGCTATTGCCTGCGTCACCGCCATCACCGGCGGGCGGCCGGGCATGGTGTCTGCCGCCACAGCCTCCACCGCCGTCCTGATGGGGTCGCTGGTGCGCGAGCATGGGGTGGAATATCTGTTTGCCGCAACGCTTCTGATGGGGCTGTTGCAGATCCTTGCCGGTTTTCTGAAGCTTGGTCGGCTGATGCGTTTTGTCTCGCGCTCGGTCATGACCGGCTTCGTCAATGCGCTGGCCATCCTGATTTTCATGGCGCAATTGCCGGAACTGACCAATCAGCCGCCATCCACCTATATCATGATTGCGGCAGCGCTGGCGATTATCTACCTCCTGCCACGGTTCACCAAGGCCATTCCGTCACCGCTGGTCGCCATTGCGGTTCTGACGCTGTTTACCTGGTGGTTCGGTTTTCATGTGCGCACGGTCAGCGATCTTGGCGAAATGCCCTCCAGCCTGCCGGTTCTGGCCTGGCCGGATGTGCCGTTCAACCTCGATACGCTGCGGATCATTTTTCCCTATTCGGTGGCTCTGGCTGCCGTCGGCCTGCTCGAATCACTGCTGACGGCGCAGATCGTCGATGACATGACCGAAACCCGCAGCAACAAGAGCCAGGAATGCATCGGTCAGGGGGCGAGCAATATCGTCGCCGGTCTGATTGGCGGCATGGGCGGCTGCGCCATGATCGGCCAGTCGGTGATCAACATCACCTCGGGCGGGCGCGGGCGGCTGTCCACTTTCGTCGCCGGGGTGTTTTTGCTGATCCTGCTGCTGGTTCTGGATGACATTCTGCGGGTCGTGCCCATGGCTGCCCTGGTCGCCATCATGATCATGGTGTCGATCGGCACCTTTTCCTGGCGATCGATCCTCGATCTGAAACGCAATCCGCCATCCTCCTCCTTCGTCATGCTGGCAACCGTGGTCACGGTTGTCGCCACCCATGACCTGTCCAAGGGGGTTCTGGTCGGTGTGCTTCTCTCCGGCGTGTTCTTTGCCGGAAAGGTGGCGCGGATGGTGCGCGTGGAGGCAGAGGATATCGGCGCGGGCGAACGGTTTTTCCGTGTCGAGGGGCAGATTTTCTTTGCCGCCGCTGACAGCTTCATCGCCCGTTTTGACATGGACGATATCCCCGCCAAGGTCGTCATCGATGTCACGCAGGCGCATTTCTGGGATATTTCCTCGGTTGGCGCGCTGGACAAGGTGGTTCTGACCTTCAGGCGCAAGGGCAGCGATGTTGAGGTGCGTGGGCTCAATGCGGCCAGCGCCGATATGATGGATCGCTTTGCGCTTCATACCGATCCGGATCAACATGCCTTGCCTGCGGGCCATTGAGCAGGCAGGCAGTATGCGCCACGCGCATGGCGCATAGCTGGATTGCGAAAAACTGCCTTTCTAATAGGCGGAAATCGCCCTATATCTCTTTTCAACGAAACGGTTCCTCCTCCTCCCAAAACCGTTTCGTCCCGCAGGCCAGCTTCTCCTCCTCCCAAAGCGGCCTGTTTGAACGGCAACATCCTCCTCCCAGTTGCTGTTCAGTACCAGATAAAAAGCCTGTCGCTCTCCTCCCGCGACAGGCTTTTTTCTTGGTCTGTGCCCTGCGTCGATCGCATGGCTTGTCCCCGGGTCAAGATTGGTAAAAAGGCTTCACGGGGAGCCTCATCCTGTTTTACAATAATTGTTAAAGTGCTTCTCGATATGATCACGTTCCATTGATGCACTTCACCTTTATTTTTAAATTGTGCATTGTCATTTTATCAAACTTGGTTCACTCCGGTCGAATCATGGGGGCAACAGCATGGGAAACGCTGTTGAACAAACAAGAAAAACAAGGCGTAGGGAACGGAGCCATTGTCGATCCGTTCTGACTGAGCCGATGGGAGCAAGGTCGGGTCTGTCTTAAACAGATGATCCGATGCAATGAGAGGAATGATGGCGTGCAGTGCAATCCCCGATGGCTGAGAGTGACAGGTTGGCGTTTAGGACTGTTGACGCTGTTGTTGGTCATGGTGGCGAGCGAGGCTTTTGCTGCCTATTGCCGCAGCGAACCGGTGAATGGGGTGGACTGGACCGGATGCGAAAAGCGCCATCTCATGCTGGGTGGCAGCGACCTGCAAAAGGCCAATCTCTATGATGCCGATCTGAGTTTTACCGATCTGAGCGGTTCAACCCTGCAAGGCGCGGATTTTGAACGCAGCACCCTGATCCGCGCCTCTTTGGCGGGCGCTAAGGCGGATGGGGCAAATTTTCAGCGGATTGAAGCCTATCGCAGCGACATGACCGGCCTTTCCGGCCTGAACGCCGATTTCGAATCGGCGGAAATGCAGCGTGTGACCTTGAGCCGCGCCAATCTGGCCGGGGCCAATTTCAAAAAAGCAGAATTGAGCCGGGCCTTGTTTGACCGGGCAATCCTGACCGGTGTCGATTTTTCCTTTGCCAATCTCTCCCGCGCCACCCTGATCAATGCCCGCACCGATGGCGGAATGAATTTCACCGATTCCTTCCTGTTTCGCACCCGCATCGAAGGGCTCGATCTGTCGACGGCCAAGGGCTTGACCCAGGATCAGATCGATCTCGCTTGCGGGGATGACAAGACAATTTTGCCGGCCGATCTGAAAAAACCGTCGGCCTGGCCCTGCCCCAGCGACTGAGCCGCCGTTCAGGGCAGCTCTTGTGCGTGAAAGAGCCGCACTTCTTCCAAAAGCCATTGCGAAAAGGCGGCGAGCGGCGCAGAGATGGGCCTGTTGTCGGGAGAGACGAGATAATACTGGCTCTGGCTTTTCACCCGATGTTCTGAGGCCAGCACAAGCTGGCCGCTCGAAAGCTCGGGCTGGATGAGAAACAGCGGCATCAGCGCAATGCCCAGCCCGGCAATACAGGCCTGCGCCACATTCATGAACTGCTCGAACCCCATGGCGGGCAGGGGCGTGGCTTTGATGCCATGCGTTTCAAACCAATAATCCCAGGCATTCGGGCGCGACTGCATCTGGATGAGTGGCAGGCTGAGAAGATCCTCCGGCCCTGTGATGGCATGGCGCTTGAGAAAATCCGGGCTGCATACCGGGGCCACGGTTTCATCCATGAGAAAGACGGCGGTTGCCCCCGGCCAGTTTGGCTTGCCGATATGGATGGCGGCGTCGAGACCTTGGGTGTCGAAATCGAACTGGCCAATGCGGGTGGCGAAATTCAGCGTGATTTCCGGATGACGGGCGACAAAACGGGGAATGCGCGGCATGAGCCAGCGTGTGCCGAAGGTGGGCAGGATCGCCAGATCGAGGCTGCGGTTCCTGCCGCCGGTCATGGCGGTGAGAGCGGCCTGTTGAATGAGCGCGAGCGCGTCACGTGTCTTCTGGTGAAAATGGTTCCCTTCCGCTGTGAGGGTGACCCCGCGCCCCTGGCGCAGAAACAGCGTGGTTTTCATCTGTTCTTCCAGCGTCTGGATCTGGCGGCTGACGGCGCCCTGCGTCAGGTTCAGCTCTTCTGCTGCGGCGGAAAAACTGCCAAGCCGGGCCACGGCGTCGAGCGTGACCAGCGCGGCGGTGGAGGGCAGGAAACGTCTCTGGATCAGCTTCATAAGCTATGAATATATCTCATGGCTTGATCCGTAAACATGGTTTTTCAATACGAAGATTTCCTGTAAAACCGGATGCAATGAGGATAAGTGAGGTTTTGCCATGAGTTTTGTGTGGGATGATCCTTTTCTGCTGGATGCGCAGTTGAGCGATGAGGAGCGGATGATCCGCGATGCGGCGGCAGCTTTTGCCAAGGCCGAACTCGCCCCAAGGGTCGAGGAGATGTATCTCACCGAAAAATCCGCACCGGAGCTTTTTCCCTTGATGGGGCAGGCCGGGCTTTTGGGCGTGACACTGCCGGAAAAATACGGGGCGGCAGGAGCCAATTACGTGGCTTACGGTCTTGTGGCGCGGGAGGTGGAGCGGGTCGATTCCGGTTTCCGGTCGATGATGAGCGTGCAATCCTCGCTCGTCATCCATCCGATCTTTGCCTATGGTTCGGAAGAACAGAAGGATAAATATCTGCCCGGCCTCGTCTCCGGTGAGTTGATCGGCTGTTTCGGCCTGACCGAGCCGGATGCGGGTTCCGATCCGGGCGGCATGAAGACGCGGGCGGAAAAGATTGACGGCGGCTACCGGCTGCGTGGCTCGAAAATGTGGATTTCCAATGCGCCGATTGCCGATGTCTTCGTCGTCTGGGCCAAATCCGAAGCGCATGACGGGGCCATTCGCGGCTTCGTGCTGGAAAAGGGCATGAAGGGGCTTTCGGCGCCGAAAATCGGCGGCAAGCTGTCGCTGCGCGCCTCGATCACCGGGGAAATCGTCATGGACGGCGTCGAGGTCGGCGAGGAGGCGCTGCTGCCGGGTGTTTCGGGCTTGAAAGGCCCCTTCGGCTGCCTCAACCGGGCGCGCTACGGCATTTCCTGGGGTGTGATGGGCGCGGCGGAGGATTGCTGGTTTCGTGCCCGCCAATATGGCCTCGACCGGCATCAGTTCGGCAAGCCTTTGGCCGGAATGCAGCTTTACCAGAAGAAACTGGCCGACATGCAGACCGAGATCGCCCTTGGCCTTCAGGCCTCGCTGCGTGTCGGGCAATTGATGGACGCGCATAGCTTCGCCCCGGAAATGATTTCCATCATCAAGCGCAACAATTGCGGCAAGGCGCTGGATATTGCCCGCATGGCCCGCGACATGCATGGCGGCAATGGCATCCAGATCGCATATCACGTCATGCGCCATGCGCAGAATCTGGAAACGGTGAACACCTATGAGGGCACGCATGACGTTCACGCGCTGATCCTCGGTCGGGCGCAGACCGGTCTTCAGGCGTTTTTCTGAGGCCGGTCATGTCATCGCAAAACGCGCCGCTTGCCGGCCTGAAAGTCATTGAACTCGCCCGCATTCTCGCCGGTCCCTGGATCGGCCAGACGCTGGCCGATCTCGGCGCCGATGTGATCAAGGTGGAAAGCCCGGACGGCGACGACACCCGGACATGGGGCCCGCCTTTCATCGGGGAGGGGCCCGAGCGCGCCGCCGCCTATTTCCATGCCTGCAATCGCGGCAAGCGCTCGATTGCGGCGGATTTTTCCCAGGCGGACGATCGGGAGATGGTGTGTGCTCTGATCGCATCCGCCGATGTTGTGATCGAGAATTTCAAGGTCGGGGGCCTTGCGAAATACGGGCTCGATTATCAAAGTCTGAGCGCGATCAATCCACGCCTTGTCTATTGTTCGGTCACCGGTTTCGGCCAGGACGGGCCTTATGCGAAGCGCGCCGGCTATGATTTCATGATCCAGGGCATGAGCGGCATCATGGATCTGACCGGCGAGCCGGACGGGCCGCCGCAAAAGATCGGCGTTGCCTTTGCCGATATTTTTACCGGGCTTTACGGGGTCATCGCCATTCAGGCGGCGCTGGCGCAGCGAGAAAGAACCGGCGAGGGTCAATATATCGATATGGCGCTGTTTGACTGCATGGCGGCGGTGCTGGCCAATCAGGCGATGAATTATGCCGCTTCCGGCATTGCGCCGACGCGCATGGGCAATGTCCATCCCAATATTGCCCCCTATCAGACATTTGCCGTGGCCGATGGCCACGTGATCATCGCTTGCGGCAATGACGGACAATTTGCCCGTCTCTGCGAGGTTCTCGATCTTGCCGACCTGCCGAAACAGGAAAGCTTTGCCACCAATGCCGCCCGCGTCGCCAATCGGGGGGCACTTGTTGCGGCGATGGAGGCAAGGACGAAGCGCTTTGCCCGCGACGATCTGTTGCAAGCGCTGGAAAAGGCCACCGTTCCCGCAGGGCCGATCAACACCGTGGCCGATCTCTTTGCTGATCCGCAGTTCATCTTCAGAGAGATGAAGATCATGCCGGAGGGTGTGGCGGGCCTGCGCACGCCGATCCGCTTTTCGAGAGCTGCGCTTGCCACGGGGCGGCGCGCGCCGCATCTTGACGAGCACCGCGAGGAGATACTGGCCGAACTGAAGACAGACGGCTGAGACGTGGCGGTTATTTTTTCCTGCCTATCGGTGGAAAAACTGCCTTCTTGTGTTCGGGATGATCATGGATAGGGTCACGGCTTGTCGGAACCCTGTTCAGGATCACTTTATGAAACAGTTGCTTATCGCCATGGCTCTTACGGCTGCCCTTGCCACGCCGGTTTTTGCCCAGGAAGCCGTCACCCCGGCGGCCAATCCGGATGCGCTTTTCACCAGCAAGGACCCGGTGCTGAACCGCAACAAGCAGGCCGCCTATCACATTTTCAAGGATCTTCTCGAAGCCGGACATTGGGACCTCGCCGACAAATATCTGACCAAGCGCTATATCCAGCACAATCCCAATGCGGTTTCCGGCATTCAGGGCGTGGTCGATTATTTCACCAAGGTGCTGAAACAGAAGGAAAAGCCGATCCCGGCAAAAATGAGCGCCAAGGTGGTGGCCGTGGTGGCCGAGGGTGATTACGTCACCGTTGCCACAGTCCGCTCGTTCAAGGAGCCGAAGGACCCGAGCAAGACCTACACCACCACATGGTTCGATATGTGGCGATTTGTCGATGGCAAGGCCGATGAGCATTGGGACGGGGCGTTGAAGCCGTAAGACGATTCTGCAAGCCTATAAACATTCAGGGAAAGTCTGCTTTTCCGCTTTCGTTTTTGCCTGACCGGAGTATGGTGCCGCCGATTTATGCATTATGCCTGTTTCTTCAGGCAGGATTTCAGACGGGCAGTGGCGTGACAGACGAAAAACGGCAGCGGATCAGCACGGTGATCGGTCGGCGGATCGGCCATTATCAACCGGGTCCGCTCAATGCGATCACCGATGTGGCCGGTGTCCGTGTCGGCCATGTGACGCTGAAGAAGGGGGATCGCACCAGAACCGGTGCGACCGCCATTGTCCCCCATTGCGGCAATCTCTATCAGGACAAGGTACCCGCCGGTTTTGCCGTGTTGAACGGCTATGGCAAATTTGCCGGATCGACCCAGATTGCCGAGCTGGGCGAGATCGAAACGCCGATCCTGCTGACCAACACGCTGGCTGTCGGCCGTGGCATCGAGGCGATCATCCGCCACACCTTGGGTCAACCCGGCAATGCGCGTGTCACCTCGATCAATGCCGTGGTCGGCGAGACCAATGACAGCCGCCTCAATGATATTCGCAGCCCCCGCCCGACGGTCGAGGACATGCTGACGGCCCTTGCCGCAGCCAGACCGGGGCCGGTGGAAGAAGGCGCTGTCGGGGCGGGAACCGGCACGGTCGCCTTCGGTCTCAAGGGCGGCATCGGCACCGCTTCGCGTCTCGTGCCGGTCGGCAAGGCGCGTTATACACTTGGCGTACTGGTGCAATCCAATTATGGCGGCCATCTCACCGTGGCGGGAAAGCCCTATGTCAGCGATGCCGCCCATGACAAAGATGGGTCGATCGTCATGATCGTGGCGACCGATGCGCCGCTTTCCTCGCGCAATCTGACCCGACTGGCGGAACGCTGTTTCGGCGGGCTGGCGCGCACGGGGGCGGCGCTCAGCAACGGGTCCGGTGACTATGCGCTGGCCTTTTCCACGGCAGAGAGCGTGCGGCTGACGGCAGAGCGCCGCAAGGGGCTGATGACGCTGGAAGCGCTTTCCAACGATGTCGTTTCGCCGCTCTTCGAGGCGGTGATCGAAGCCACCGAGGAAGCCATCTTGAATTCGCTGACCATGGCCGAAACCACAACCGGCTATAATGCCGGAAAAGATCGACCGGAAACGGTCGAAGCCATATCCCTTAGCCATCTCGCCTGACTGTCTGGAGCCATCATGTCATCTTCCTCCCCGCGTATCGTCTATCTCAATGGTGCTTTTCTGCCGGAAAACGAGGCGCATATTTCCATTTTCGACCGCGGTTTCCTGTTTGGTGACGGCATTTACGAAGTGACCGCCGTGCTGGACGGCAAGCTCGTCGACAGCCCCTCGCATATGGCGCGGCTTGAGCGCAGCGTCGGTGAAATCGGCGGGCGTCTGCCGGTCTCGACCGATGAGATCGTCAAGGCGGAAAAGCGGCTGATCGAAGAAAACAGTCTGCAGGAAGGCATGATCTATCTGCAATATACCCGTGGCGCGGAAGACCGGAACTTTCTCTATTCCGAAGACCTCGCTCCGACGCTGGTGATGTTTACCCAGGCGAAGAAACTCGACGATCCGCGCGCCATGGAAAAGGGCCTGAAGGTCAAGACCGTGCCGGATCAGCGCTGGGCGCGCCGCGACATCAAGAGTGTGTGCCTGCTGCCGCAGGTTCTGGCCAAGAAAGCCGCCAAGGCCGACGGTTTTGACGAGGCCTGGATGCTGGAAGACGGCGTGGTGACGGAAGGCGCCTCCTCCACCGCCTATATCATCACCGCAGACGACCGGATCATCACCCGCGCCAACAGCAACAAGACGCTGCCCGGCTGCACCCGTCTCGCTGTGCTCGACCTTGCCCGCGAACACGGTCTGACCATTGAAGAGCGCCCCTTCACCCTTGCCGAAGCGCTCGCCGCCCGGGAAGCGGCGCTGACCAGCGCCTCCAACTTCATCGTCCCGATCGTCATGATCGACGACACGCCGGTCGGTGACGGCAAGCCGGGTGCGATGGTCAAGCGGCTGCGCGCGCTTTACATGGACAATGCCCGTAAAACGGCGATCTGATCGACTTCAGACTGATCCTCGGTGATACCCCATCATCCGGGCGCGGTTGAGCACGAGATCGATCCTGTCTGGTCCCTGCCGATAAAGGCAGACAGTCTTTGTCCAGGGGCCGTCATGCAGGGTGAAAAGGAAATGCGCCTTGCCAAGCGCCGTAAGCCCCATGGCCTGGCGGGTTGGGCCGATGCCCATGATGACATGGCCGTTGGCGATCTCGAAAGCGGCCCCTTCCTCCGAGTGCCACTGGCCGGAGAGATCGTCCGGAACCGTTTCGGCCTGAACCGGGCGATAAAGGCGGGGAGCGTGGCCGATCTCGCCGATGACCTTATCCGCCTCCATGCGCAACCGGATCGGCGAGGTCGAGGAGCGTGAGCTGACAGAGCCGTCTTCCGCTTCGTAAACCGTGTCTTCGGCATCGAGAGAGGTGACCGTGCTGCCTTCGACCTTCAGCCAATACGGGCCGTGATCGGCGACATAGAGGCCGGGTGTCAGCGCAGACGAAGGGGTGGGCAGGGCAAGCCCGTAAAGCGCGGCCATGGCGGTCTGGGCGATTTTTGCCCCATTGGTGTCTTCGCGGTTGGAGACGACGACGATGCCGGTCTTCTGCTCAGGGTCGAGCAGGAAATAGGTTTTATAGCCGGGATGCGAGCCGCCATGGCCGATAAAGCTTTTGCCGCCGATCACGGTTTCGGCCATGCCGAGCCCATAGGGGCTGATGCGGCCATCGGCCAGCGGGCGGGGTGCGGCAAGCTTTTTCACTATGGTCTCATCGCGCATCAGGCCCTGAAGCCAATGCGCCAGAGAGCGCGCACTGCCGGTCATGCTGCCGGAAGCGGAAATATGCAGGCCTGCCGCCGACAACTGCCATGTTTTGCCGTCATGCCAATAGCCGGGTTGCAATCCTTCGACCGGATCGTTCCAGACATCCGGCGCATCGAAAACCGCGCCATGGAGCGCCGCTGCTTTGCGGATATAATCGCGGAACCGCAGCCCCTTGCGCTCCAGCGCCGCCTCGACCAGACGATAGCCGGTGTTGGAATAAGACACCTCCGTGCCTGCGGCAAAATTGA
Source organism: Allorhizobium sonneratiae (assembly GCF_023700755.1). Classification (GTDB taxonomy): domain Bacteria; phylum Pseudomonadota; class Alphaproteobacteria; order Rhizobiales; family Rhizobiaceae; genus Allorhizobium; species Allorhizobium sonneratiae. The sequence continues at coordinate 481,194 of NZ_JAMKOJ010000004.1, forward strand.
GCCGGGTCATACGGGCAAGGAAATCGAGGATCGGCGCGGCGCGGGTTTCGGAATAGACCGAAAGGCCAAGCAGGGTGAGGCATTCGCGCACATCCGGCAGACCGCCGCTCATATCCAGAGCCCGACCGACCGTGACGTCTGAAAGGGGCGCTTGCAGCTCGGGAAGATGATCCCCCAGTCTCTCATCAAGACCGATCATGTCGGGATGCGACAGAACCATGCTGCAGAAGGCATGTTTCGTCACCGAAGCATAGCGGATGACGCTGTCTGCGGTGAAGGTCTCACCCGTGTTCAGATTGGCAAGGCCGCCGGAGAGGGAAAACCGGATGCCGTTCTGATCGAAGCCGAGAATTGCCCCGCCGGGCGTCTTGAGAGTCCAGTCTTTCATGTAAGCCTGTGCAGTCTCATGGGCTGAAGACCAGGAGAGAACATGTGTCATGGATATCAATCTTTCTCAGCAAAACAGGCGGCTCATGGCACGTCATCGGTTGATGTCGGGTTCAAAGCCAAGACGACTGTTGAAGAAGGGTGAGGGCAGGAGTCGTTTGATATTGTTATAATGAGCTGATACCGCTATCGCAACGTGGTGTGCAGCACGGACGGCCTGCCGGTTCATGGACCCTGAGGACTAAGATCCTCTCTACAGCAGGCTTGGGCCGTCGCCCAAAGGGCGCAGTTTTGGAGAGTAATGATGGCAAACATGCCGATTTTTGACGGTCACAATGATGTTCTGCTGCGCTTGCACAAAAACAATGCCGCACATAAGGAACGCCTTTTTCTCGATGGCGCGGAAACGGGCCATATCGATCTGCCAAAATCGGCTGCCGGTGGTCTGGCAGGCGGCCTTTGCGCAATCTTCATTCCCTCGCCTAGCACGGCTCCCGACCGGAATGGCGATTTCGTGCCACCGAATTCTGCCGACGCCATGGTCGAAACACTGGCCATGGCGCGCCTGCTTTTCGATATCGAGCGCAGGAGCGAAGGCCGTGTCAAGGTCTGCCGGAGCGCTGCCGAGATCAGGGCCTGCATTGAAACCAATGTTTTCGCCCCGGTTCTGCATATAGAAGGGGCTGAGATGATCGGCTATGATCTCGATGCGCTCTATGTTCTGCATCAGGCGGGCCTGCGCTCGCTTGGCCCCGTCTGGAGCCGTCCGAACATTTTCGCCTATGGCGTGCCGTTCCGCTTTCCCTCTTCTCCCGATATCGGGCCGGGCCTGACCGAGTTGGGCAAGGATCTGGTGCGCGCCTGCAACGAGCTGAAGATTCTCATCGACCTGTCGCATATGAATGAAAAGGGCTTCTGGGATATCGCCCGCCTGTCGAAAGCGCCGCTGGTTGCCACCCATTCCAATATGCATGGGCTTTGCGCCCATAGCCGCAATCTCACCGACCGGCAGCTCGATGCCATCCGGGCGACAGGCGGCATGGTCGGCATCAATTTCGGCGTGCTCTTCCTGCGTCAGGACGGGGTGAAGAACCCTGACACGGCGCTCGACCTGATTGTCGAGCACATCGACTATGCCGTCGAACGGCTGGGGATCGATCATGTCGGTTTCGGTTCCGATTTCGATGGCACCACGATCCCGACCGATCTCAAGGATGCGGCCGGCCTGCCGCATCTGGTCGCGGCACTTAACGCACGGGGCTATGATGCTGGCAGCATTGAGAAACTCTGCTACGGCAACTGGCTTTCTGTTCTGGAACGGACATGGGGGGCCTGAGTGTCGCGTGATCGACGCTTGACGCAGCAGCGTGTTCGGGCCTAAGATTCGGCCATTCACCAGGGGTGTCCCGCAAGGGGCTGAGATTCCGCTGGGCGTGATCCATCACGCAGCGCGGTGACCCGTTGAACCTGATCCAGTTCATACTGGCGTAGGGACGGTGCAAGCGCTGCAATTGCATTCCCATATTGGGGCCCGCAATGGGTTTGGCAAAAGCGTCTTTCCATCATTCCGGCTGTCATGACTGGGTCTCCAACCTGAACACTTGGAGCCTCAAGATGAATATCGCCCCTTCCTTCCCGACCCCCGAGGTCACCACGGGTCCTTTGCCCGCCTCGACAAAAATCCATGTTGCCGGTGAGTTGCACCCCGAAATCCGTGTGCCGCTTCGCCAGATTGCGCTGCATCCCACCTCCGGCGAGCCGCCGGTCACTGTCTATGACGCCTCCGGCCCCTATACCGATCCCGCCATCTCCATTGCCATCGATGCCGGACTGCCGAAGCTTCGCCGCGACTGGGTGCTCAAGCGCGGCGATGTCGAGGAATATAATGGCCGCGTCGTCAAGCCTGAGGATAACGGTTTTGCCTCTGGCGAAAAGCTGACGCCGGAATTTCCCGCCCTTCAGCCGCCGCTGCGGGCAAAGCCCGGCACGGCCGTGACCCAGTTGGCTTACGCCCGCGCGGGCATCATTACGCCTGAAATGGAATTCATCGCCATTCGCGAAAATCTGGGCCGCAAGGCCGCTAAAGAAAAGCTGGCGCGCGATGGCGAAAGCTTTGGCGCGCATATCCCCGATTATGTCACGCCGGAATTCGTGCGGCAGGAAGTCGCCGCCGGTCGCGCCATCATTCCCGCCAATATCAACCACCCGGAAAGCGAGCCGATGATCATCGGCCGCAATTTCCTCGTCAAGATCAACGCCAATATCGGCAATTCCGCCGTCACCTCCTCCATGGCGGAAGAGGTGGAGAAAATGGTCTGGGCCATCCGCTGGGGGGCCGATACGGTGATGGACCTTTCGACAGGTCGCAACATTCACAATATCCGCGAATGGATCATCCGCAATGCGCCGGTGCCGATCGGGACCGTGCCGCTCTATCAGGCACTGGAAAAGGTGGGTGGCATTGCCGAAAACCTCACCTGGGAAGTGTTTCGCGACACGCTGATCGAGCAGGCGGAGCAGGGGGTGGATTATTTCACCATCCATGCCGGTGTGCGGCTTGCCTATATTCCGCTCACCGTCAACCGCGTCACCGGCATCGTCTCGCGCGGTGGTTCGATCATGGCGAAGTGGTGTCTGCATCACCATAAGGAGTCGTTCCTCTACGAGCATTTCGAGGAGATCTGCGACATTTGCCGCGCTTATGATGTGTCCTTCTCGCTGGGCGACGGTCTGCGCCCCGGCTCGATTGCCGATGCCAATGACGCCGCCCAGTTTGCCGAGCTGGAAACGCTGGGCGAACTGACGCAGATTGCCTGGGCCAAGGATTGTCAGGTGATGATCGAAGGCCCCGGCCATGTTCCCATGCACAAGATCAAGGAGAACATGGACAAGCAGTTGAAGACCTGCGGCGAAGCGCCTTTCTATACGCTGGGACCGCTCACCACCGATATCGCGCCGGGCTATGACCACATCACCTCCGGCATCGGGGCGGCGATGATCGGCTGGTTCGGCACGGCCATGCTCTGCTATGTCACGCCGAAGGAACATCTGGGCCTGCCGGACCGCAATGACGTGAAAACCGGCGTCATCACCTACAAGATTGCCGCCCACGCTGCCGATCTTGCCAAGGGTCATCCGGCAGCACAGGTGCGTGACGATGCGCTGTCGCGCGCCCGTTTCGAGTTCCGCTGGGAAGACCAGTTCAACCTGTCGCTCGACCCGGAGACGGCGCGCTCCTTCCATGATGAGACCCTGCCGAAGGAAGCGCATAAGGTCGCGCATTTCTGCTCCATGTGCGGGCCGAAATTCTGCTCCATGCGCATTTCCCACGATATCCGCGCCGAGGCGCAGAAGGAGGGGCTGGAGGCCATGGCGGCAAAATATCGCGAGGGCGGCGATCTTTATATGCCGGTTCCAAACGCCGGAGAATGACATGTCCATTCTGATTAAGGGGGCCGGCGTTGCCGGCCTCACCGCCGCCTTCGAGCTGGTGTCGCAGGGCTTTGCGGTGGAGGTTTCCGAAAAATCAGAGGCCATTGGTGAGGGGGCCTCGCATTATGCAGGCGGCATGCTTGCCCCCTGGTGCGAGCGCGAGGCGGCGGAAGAGGCGGTTCTGACACTCGGCCTTGCCGCAGCCGACTGGTGGGAGGAGGCGCTTCCCGGTCTCGTCACCCGCAAGGGAACGCTGGTGCTGTCCACCGGGCGCGACCAGAGCGATCTCAAGCGCTTTGCCTCCCGTACAAGCGGCCATCAATGGCTGGATGCGGCAGGCATTGCCGCAATCGAACCCGCGCTTGCAGACCGTTTTCGTCTCGGTCTCTTCTTTGCCGGTGAGGCGCATCTCGATCCGCGCAAGGCGTTGCAGGGGCTTTATCAGGCGCTTGTCGCCAAAGGTGTTCGCTTCCATTTCGGATCCGAACCGGCAGGTCGCTATGCCCGGATTATCGATTGCACGGGTGCGGCTGCCATCGAAACGGTTCCGTCTTTGCGCGGGGTGCGCGGGGAAATGATCTATCTGGAAACGCCGGAGGTGGCGCTGTCGCGGCCCATCCGCCTGCTGCATCCGCGCCACCCGATCTATATCGTGCCGCGCGAGGGGCACCGCTTCATGGTCGGCGCGACGATGATCGAGGCAGATGATGACGGCCCGATCAGCGCCCGATCCTTGATGGAGTTTTTGAACGCCGCCTATGCGCTTCACCCCGCATTTGGCGAGGCGCGGCTGATCGAAACCGGCGTCGGCATCCGCCCCGCTTTTGCCGATAACCTGCCGCGCGTGGTGGAAACGGAAGAAGGCTATGCCATTGCCGGAATGCACCGCCACGGCTTTCTGCTGGCGCCCGCCATGGCGCGGCAACTGGCGGAAAAGCTTGACCTGAAAGACCGGAGGAAAAGCGCATGATCCGTGTGATCGTCAATGGCGAGGCCCAGACCTGCCCCGCCCAAACCCTTGCCGAGCTGCTGAAGGCGCTGGACTATGAAGGCGATTTCCTCGCCACCGCCGTCAATGGTGATCTGGTGCACCGCGAGGAACGGGCAGATTGCCTGCTGAAAGAGGGCGACAAGGTGGAAATCCTCGCGCCCATGCAGGGAGGCTGACATGCTGAAACTTTATGATTGCGACCTTGTCTCCCGTTTGCTCCTTGGCACCGCCCGTTATCCATCCCCCGCGAAACTGGCGGACGCCGTGCGTCGTTCGGCAACCGAAATCCTCACGGTTTCGCTGCGGCGTGAGACCGCAGGCGGCAAGGCAGGCGGGGCGTTTTTCGAGCTGATCCGCAGCCTCGACGTTCACATCCTGCCCAATACAGCGGGATGTCACAGTGTTTCGGAAGCCGTGCTGACGGCAAAAATGGCGCGTGAGGTTTTTCAGACAAATTGGATCAAGCTGGAACTGATCGGTCACCACGACACCTTGCAGCCGGATGTGTTTCAGCTGGTTGAGGCGGCGAAAATCCTGTGTGACGAGGGTTTCGAGGTGTTTCCCTACACGACCGACGATCTGGTGGTGGGCGAGCGGCTGTTGCAGGCAGGCTGCAAGGTGCTGATGCCATGGTGCGCGCCGATCGGCTCGGCCATGGGGCCGCAGAATATCGCAGCGCTCAAATCCATGCGGGCAGAATTTCCCGATATTCCATTGATCGTCGATGCCGGGATTGGCCGTCCCTCCCATGCCACTCAGGTCATGGAGCTTGGCTATGATGCCGTGCTGCTCAATACGGCTGTCGCAGGCGCAGGCGATCCGGTGCTGATGGCCGAAGCCTTTGCCCGCGCCATTGATGCCGGTCATCTCGCCTTTCAGGCCGGACCGCTGGAACCACGGGATATGGCCGTTCCCTCCACACCTGTCATCGGTAAAGGCGTTTTTGCATGAAGCTCGATCCTTTCTACCTGATTGTCGACAGCGCCGACTGGATCGAACGCCTCGTGCCTCTGGGCGTGAGGCTGGTGCAACTGCGGATGAAAGATGGGGATGAGGTGGTGCTGCGCGCCCATATCCGCCGGGCGAAAACGGTCTGTGCCGCCCATAATTGCCAGCTCATTCTCAACGATTATTGGCAGCTTGCCCTTGAAGAAGGCTGTGATGCTCTCCATTTAGGGCAGGAAGATATGGCAGACGCCGATCTTAACGCCATCCGTCGTGCCGGGATCAAATTCGGTCTTTCGACCCATGACGAGGCGGAGCTTGAAACGGCGCTGGCGGCAAAGCCGGATTATGTCGCTTTGGGGCCAATCTGGCCAACCATTCTGAAGACAATGAAATGGGACCCGCAAGGGCTTGAACGTTTGCAGACATGGCGAAACCGTATCGGCTCTTTGCCATTGGTGGCGATTGGCGGTGTCACAGTCGAAAAACTCGACGGCGTTTTTGCCAAGGGCGCTGATAGCGCAGCCGTGGTGACCGATATTCTCCGGCATGAAAACCCGGAGGAGAGAACCAAAAGCTGGCTTGAACGGACACGACAGTGGAGATGAGCGGAGACAGAGAAAAGGATTCTGCTTTTTCCTCTTCAAAACCAGCAGGTTACAAAAAAGTAGTCTGTGAAGTATGAAAATGGTTTGACAGTAATGGGAGTTGGCCGTAGAAGGGCG
>NZ_JAMKOJ010000039.1 GCF_023700755.1 Allorhizobium sonneratiae
CAAGCAACGACGAAGACAATAAAAACAACACGTAACGACTCCAGCACAACAAAAACAAAATCGCGGAGGCGCAGCTAACTGATTCTTTTGGAGAGGAGTTGCTGTCGGGACCCGTCCCGCAGCCAGTCGGAAGAAGAATAAAACTGCCTTGAGGCAGCGCACAGACTGGTTGGATCGCTCGACGATCATGGCAGCATCAGCGACCAAAGCAATCCGTTTGCTATTGAACTCCCAGCCTGGGAGATATCCCTGAAGCGACTGGCTCAAGGGACGGGTCGACAAACAAAAACAACAAGCCCGAAATCATAATAAAAACAAAGCACGC
>NZ_JAMKOJ010000040.1 GCF_023700755.1 Allorhizobium sonneratiae
ATTGGACAGTCGCTGTCGCGCAATAGCGCGGTGGAGGAAAGTCCGGGCTCCATAGGGCAGAGTGCCAGGTAACGCCTGGGAGGCGCGAGCCTACGGAAAGTGCCACAGAAAATAACCGCCTAAGCGCAACAGCGCCGGTAAGGGTGAAAAGGTGCGGTAAGAGCGCACCGCACGGCTGGCAACAGTGCGTGGCTAGGTAAACCCCACTCGGAGCAAGACCAAATAGGAATCCATTGGCGCGGCCCGCGTTGGATTCGGGTAGGTCGCTTGAGGCGTACAGTGATGTGCGTCCCAGAGGAATGGCTGTCCTCGACAGAACCCGGC
>NZ_JAMKOJ010000041.1 GCF_023700755.1 Allorhizobium sonneratiae
CAGCTCTCCGCTATCGGTTCTACATGCTTAGCCAGCTCTACTGAGTTAACTCCGCGCCGCCCGAGTGGCAGGGTGCTTGGAGCGAGCTGTATGAGTTTTAGCCGTTACGTCTACAGCGAACTTGGCGGCGATCCTGTTCTATCTGACAGTCGTTTCGGGTTTACAGGCATCCCCTAGCGACTGCTAGCCGCATTAAGCAGCTAGAGCGTAGTTGTCGTCGTTGGCAACTATAAGTTTGCAGCAGCGAATTTACGAGTTCTGCTACCAGCTCGGCATGCCCCTCAAGTTTTGTTACCGGCGTCGAATCC
>NZ_JAMKOJ010000005.1 GCF_023700755.1 Allorhizobium sonneratiae
CGACACCCAGCTCTACAAGGCCGAGCTGGCGCTTCTTTCCACCGTCAGCGAATATCCGGCCCTGCCGGAGGCGCTGGCAAACGTGCTTGCAGGCTTTGCCCCGGCCACGGAAACCGCCGACACCACCAGGCAGCGCTATGTCGCCGCCATCATGGCCGCCCTGAATGCCAAGGCGCGCGAACGCAATTATGACAGCATCGCCACGGCGGTGACCTATCTCAACGATGCCAATGCCACCTTCGCCGCAGAAGCCAAAGCGCTCTTTGACTGGCGCTCTGCCGTCTGGACCTATGCCACGGAAGAACTGGCCAAGGTTGAGGCCGGTGGCACCATTCCGACGCTCGATGCCTTTATCGCGGCGATGCCGGTGTTTGCGTGGCCGCAGGCGGCAACGACAACTGAAGGCGCTGCCGTATAAGCACCGTGGAACGAATGTTGCGGGTGCGAGTGAAGATCTATGAGCCGTTTTCGGCGTTGAAAGACTGCTCTTCTCTTGCGTGTTGAAAAAGATGCCATGCGTCAATGGCAAGATCGGCTCCGGCCCATGTCACCGTCAACCCGAAATCTTCTACCTTCGCGGTTTGCCAGACATGATCCAGTTTCAAGGCTGACAGGGGCAAACCACCTTTGTCTATCCAACTGGTGAGATTGATGGTGGATGATGTGCCATCTTGCCATTCTACCTTTAAAAATGAAGCAGACTGAGGCCTGACAGTTTTGATGCGGGGATTATCCATGCCAGTCCTCATTCATGCTCATCTCGCAGGTTGAATGTGTTCACACCAGATCGTCCAGATCGACCATGAGCGCTTCGGCGATGCTTTTCATGGCGCTGAGGCTGCCTTCCTTCTTGCCGCTCTCGATTTCCGAGATGTAAGGGGCGCTGAGGCCTGCGGCTTCGGCAAGCTGGCGGGCCGTGATGCCGCGATGATTGCGCCAGACACGAACGGGGTTTTCCCCCGAAATCAGCGCCTGAACAACCTCTGCCGGAACGCGCTCTTCACGCCCGCTGGCAAGGTTTGCGGCAATGCGGTCTGCCCGGGCGATATCGGCCTGGTCAATCAGCTGTTCATATTCCGGCAGGGAAAGAACAACCAGCGTTTCTCCGGCGGGGGTGGTGATGGTCTGCATTGTCTTCTCCTATTCGTACACGCTGCCGCGCGGGCCGATCCTGATCACATCAAGGACGGTTCCCTGATCGTCCATGATCACGCGCCAGTCGCCAACGCGCAGGCGGATATAAGGTGAGCCGACAAGCGCCTTGACGTTATTGGCCTGCGACAGCGGATCGAGCGCATATTGCTCGATCTTGGCCATGATGCGCTTTGCCTCATTGACCGGCAGGCGGCGCAGAACCTTCACGCTGGATTTGCTGTAGGCTATCTTTTTCATGATCAAAAGATAGCAAATAGCCAACAAAAATCAACGTCTCAATCGGCGTTGGTCAACGACCTCTTATTTCAAAAAACAGGATAACATCATGAACGACGCACATTTCTTTGCGGCGGTGCGCAGCGCGCTGTTTGGCGGGCGGCTGACCCAGCCGCAGGTTGACGGGATCAACGCGATTTTGACCGTGGCGCGGGCCTCTTTGCAGGATAACCGCATGATTGCCTATATGCTGGCGACGGCGTTTCACGAAACGGCGCGGACCATGCAGCCCATTCGTGAGCGCGGCGGCAAGACCTATCTGACCAATATGTATGACCCTGCCGGAACCCGGCCTTCCGTGGCTGCGCGCCTTGGCAACACCCGGCCCGGCGACGGCGTGCGCTATTGCGGGCGCGGCTATGTGCAGCTGACGGGGCGGCTGAACTATGACCGGATGAGCGGCCTTCTTGGCGTTGATCTGCTGGGCAACCCCGATCTTGCGCTTGAGCCGGAGATTGCCGGGCGGGTGATGCTGGTGGGCATGACGGACGGGCATTTCACCGGCAGAAAGCTTTCCGACTATTTCAACGGCGCACTGACGGACTGGGTGAATGCGCGCCGGATTATCAACGGCACGGACCGGGCCGAACAGATTGCGGGCTATGCCAGAGACTTTTTCTCCGCGCTTCAGCTGGGGAGGCTTTCGGCATGAGGGTGTTTGACCGCGCCGGGCGCGCAACGCGGAAGCGGGAAGCGGCGGCGCTGCTGATGCTGTGGTTGATTGCCCTTGCGACCTGGTATGCCGTGACGGGCGGCACGCCGCAGGCGGGCGAGGTGATCCAGCTTTTTCTGGTGCCGGTTGGCATGATCTTCGCCGGGGCCTTCGGGCTGGACTGGGTGACCAAGCAGACCACGCTGGCCGGGCCTCCGATGGCCCGGCCTGAAGACAAGCCAGAAGACAGGCCAGAAGAGACGCCGGAGGAAAAGCAGCCATGATTGCGCTTTTCCTGACCTTATGGCCGTGGCTTTTTGCCAGACTTTCCAGCCTCTGCCGGGCGCTTGGCTGGCGGGGCCTTGTGGCGGTGCTGATCTTGATTGCCGTCATCATCTGGCATGTCCGCGCCGTGACGGCGGCGCGGGAAGAGGGCGCGCAGGCGGTCCGGCTGGAATGGGCAGAGGCCAACCGGAAGGCCGATCTGCTGGCCATTCAGCGCCAGCAGCAACAGCAGGCAAAAATCAACGAAGCGGAACGCGCGCTGGTGAACGAGCGGGCGGCCCATGCGGCCCGCCAGAGCGAGCTTGCGGCGGCGCTGGCAGAAGAAAGGAAAGACCATGCAAAAGCTGGCGCTGATGGCCGCTGCGGCGGCATGTCTGAGCGGGTGCGCAGCGCGCTCAACGCTATCCGGTAGGGCGCAGGACCACCGCCCGGCGGTGTCTGCCTCAATGATGGCAGATTGTGTTTCACCGGTTGAAATTCCGCCCGATCCGCCGCCGGACCTGCAGCACCGCCTATGGGCGGCTGACCGGCTGGCGCTGGTGGATTGCCGGGGGCTGAACAGGGCCAAGGGCCGGGCGCTGCAGGCTGCGGGCCTTGCGCCGGAATAACGAGGAAAGGGCAGGGGATGTCTGAGAAGATTTCGACCGTGGCGGATGTGCTGACCGCGTGGTTTGGCGGGGCAGGCACCACCATGATTGGCGCGCTGATCGGGCGGGCGATGTGGCATGTGCAGGAAGTGCGCCGCGCCCACCGCCGCCCGCTTGGCCCGGAGCTGTTTTGGGAACTGCCGATTGCCATTGGCATGGCGCTGATTGGCGAGGGGCTGGCCGGGTGGCTGGGCCTTGGCCAGCCGGTTTCCACCGGGCTGATTGCGGCGCTGGCCTATCTCGGGCCACGCGGGGCCGAAGCGCTCTTCATGAAATGGTGGATGGGGCGCAAGCCTCAGTGACGATCAGAAAGGCCGGGAAATCGCTTTCCCGGCCTTATGCCATGTATTACTTCGAGCAGATACTCTTATATTTAGCTCTATATCAGAAATTAAATTAGTGATCATCAAGAGAATTACATATCATGAGGCGAATATTATTTAATTTTTCTATAGATATATAAAATATTATAAAACATGCGAATTAATAAAATAAGAATAATAAGCGTCATCGTTGTGTAGATTTATTAATTGATTTTAAATTATTATCTTTAATTTTGCGCATAATTCAGACGGAACGGAGTTGGAAATGGTTGAAGCTCGCAAAGGTGTCGATCCTGCTTTGATTGTATTTATACACATCATGAAGGCTGCCGGAAGTAGCGTGAATAGATTTCTTCAATACTGCTCACCGAAAGGAGAGGTTTGGCTACATAATTTTCTTAGCTCTCCTAATACATTGCGTGATGTTGCTCATCAAAGCGACTGGATCAGTGGTCATTTTAGAAGAGATGAAATTGAGCCAATAATTAAGGGTATAGGCCGAAGTGTAGAGTTTTATTCATCGGTTCGAAATCCGGCACGTCGAATCCTTTCTCACATTAATTATAGTGTAGAACGATACAGGCGACCGGATTATTATAAGCTTCACAGCAAGCGCGAGCAAATGATGGACTTCTCCATTATGTCTAAAAATTTGAATAATAAATATAATATATTCGAAATAATTTTAGAAAACGAAGAAGAATTCTGCAATATGCAGGCGAAAATGCTGCTAGGTGGAAATTTTAAAGAAATGACAAATGAAAATGCAAGAGAAATAATATCTTCATATAAATTTATTTCTACAGAAAGTAATATAGAGGAATTGTATTATAATTTTGGATTCTTATGCGAAGATAATGATGAAACGGCAGTGTTTTTTGAAAATAAATCAACACAGCACATAAACCCTGAATTGGCAGAAGATGAAGAGGTGATTGCCTTCTGTAATGAGCATTGTGGATATGATTATGTGGTATACGAAATGGTAAAGGAAATATTTGGAACAAGCGCGCCTCAAGAGAGGTGCAGGCCATCATTCACGCGACACGTGTTGGCGACTGTCGAAAACTTTGATGAAGACGCTTATTTGCTTGCAAATCCAGATGTAAGCCAAGCTGTTGCTGAGAAAGCTATTAGCAGCGGATTTGATCATTTTCTTAATTATGGCAGGGATGAGGGAAGAATGCAGTTAACATGGACACAGGTGAAATCAGATATTAGTGTTCAGTAACTGCAAATGGTTAGGTGTAGAGTTCCAATTCAGCCTGCGGACTTCAAGCTGCATGCAAATAAACAAGCCGCCCATTGAATGCCGATTTTAGCATGTGCGTTGGCTCTCTTCACCTCGGCTTATTTTAAGGTGGTAATTTGAACCGAATAGCTTTCATCCTGAGCTTCATTCTCGTTTTGGCTCCGGACGCAATCGCGAGTTTTGGCGTTGCGACGAGGTTGAATACACCGGATATAGATCAGAATGGATTGGAGTTGATCACCGATCCCGCATTTACTGGTGGGTTTTCTGCCATACCTGCATGTAAAAGGCCAGACAGCGATGCCAACTGTGCAGCCGGGAAAAAATATAATCTCAAATCTCCCCTGCATTTACAAAATGCGCCCATTCGACCAGCATGGGATTTGGCTCAATGGGGTAGCCGCACGAACTTTGATAGCATAGGGGCGGCAATGGGTCGGCGGGCCTATGAGTGGAGTACAGATACAAAGCGATTGGTAATTTATACCGATGGCACAATTGAGATGGCAGTTAACGGTGTAAAGGAATTGAATGGAGAGTACCTGTTAGATCGAACCTCGTGGCCATCACTTATCGCTTCGCAGGCGATAGCAGCGCCAGGTCCATATGGACGAGACATCGGCAACCTCGTCCAGATGACCAAGCTCATATTTAATCTAGATTTTCGACTTTTAAATGACGATGTGATGAAGCGTCCGGGTCGTAATATCGAACGCGATGCGTTGATCTTTCCGATCAATCTCACCATTCAAAACCTAAATCGAGCAAGCGCTGGCTATGGGGACTATGTTTGGTTACAGGTAACCGCTTACGATGATCGACATGCCGTCCCGAATCCGGGCGACGACAAAAACATGATAGATATAGGCACCCATAAGTTGATTTACTTCGTGCCCAGCCATGCAGTGACGCATGATGATGTTCACACTAAGCAATGGGCGAAATTCAAAGGGGACCTGCTCCCTTACGCGAAAAGATCCATCCACCTGGCATTCGAAAAGGGCCTCTTGAAATCGCAAGACCTAGCGGATTATTCGATTGGTGGGATTAACATCGGATATGAACTCACTGGTCTGAACATCGCGACTTTTCAGTTCCGAAACCTAAGCCTTAAAGCTTTCTATTGATCGAGCGCACCCTCCAGCCATGAGGCAAGCAGGTTGTCCGTAAACTCAAACTGCCTCGTAAGCCTCGGGAGCGGGACGCTTCATGGATGGCTCTTTCATGATTTGGTTCTAAAGCTCACACTCAAGAAAGGTATGGGTTTCCAATTTAGGCGATTAATTTTTCATCGAAATGCCACATGGTTTCCTATAAAGGGGATCTAATTAGATTTCTGGAGCGGATTCGTGGCCATGCAAGCATCAGATTTTTTGTTTCCCAAAGACTTAGAGGCGACCCCTGTAAAGTTAAAAAAAATACTATTTATAGGATCATGCTTGTCAGAAGCTTATGTTAATTATTATCGAAAAAAAGATTCTGATATAAGTGTTGATCATATATTATTTAATAACGCGGTCGATCTGCCCGAAAAAGATATTGAAGAAATTATATCGTACGATTTACATTATGTGCAACTTCCTCTTCGATCAGTATTGACTGATGGATTTATTCGTCAAGCTGATAGTCAGAATAGATATTTTGATTGGACTGGTTACGGTAAGTCATTCATTGACAGAATGCTTGAAAAAGCACTCGAATATAATAAGAAGTCCGGAATTCTTACACTCGTTTCCAATTTTTTGGTTCCGCAGGGTGTGACGGCGGCAAGCTTGGATAGAAGTGAGCTTTCAGATGATATTTCACATGTGGTTCGAGAGCTGAATGCCTATTTGATTCAAGCTGTAGCATCGTATAAAAATGTGTTTGTCGCTGATGTAGACATGATAGCGAATTCCATCGGCAAAAGTTACTTTCTTGACGACACAATTGTGTTTCATAGTCATGGATCAATGATTTATCCAGATTGGGCTGCGCACGAGCGATATCCCTATTGGACCGCTCCGGATTCAGGTCGTATTGATGACCTGCCTGATCTGCTTGAGATCCATCCTAATAAAACTTATGAATATTTTGATGCAGTTTATAGGCAGATTGTCGCTGCGTACAGGACTGTTCATCAAGTCGATATGGTAAAGCTGGTCATTTTCGACCTCGACAACACGTTGTGGCGAGGCCAGCTTGCTGAGCATTATAAGCCGGGCGAAAAATGGCCTTATTTTGATGGTTGGCCTTTAGGTGTGTGGGAGACCGTGCAGATTCTCAAACGCCGAGGCATCATGGTTTCCATCTCAAGTAAAAATGATCACGATTATGTCGTGAAGCATTGGCAGGATGCTGTTCCTCTTGGCTTCATCAAGTTTGATGATTTCATTCTTCCTAAAGTGAATTGGCGGCCAAAGGCTGAGAATATAATGGAAACGATCAAGCAGCTATCACTCACGCCTAAGAGTGTGGTGTTTGTGGATGATAATCCTGTTGAGAGAGAATCTGTTGCCGCACAGGTGCCTGGAATTAGAGTTATAGGATCAAACCCGTTCCTCACTAGGCGAACCCTGTTGTGGGCGCCGGAAACACAAATTTCGAAAATTACCGAAGAGTCTTCTCGCAGAGAAGAGATGCTTAAGGCGCAGGTTGAGCGTGAGAACGCCAAAGCTACCATGAGCAGAGATGAATTCCTTCAGAGTTTGAACACTGAAGTTGACGTTTGGAGTGTGGATTCAACCGAAAGTCCCAGCTTCAGTCGTGTTTTGGAGTTGGTGAACAAAACGAACCAGTTTAATACAACCGGTGAGCGCTGGTCGGTGGATGACTATGTTTCGCATTTCACATCAGGGGGGCGCGTATACGGCTTTCGTGTACGTGATCGCTTCACTGATTACGGTACTGTCGGTGTCGTATTCATAAAAGCGAATGAGATAATTCAGTTTGTGATGAGTTGTCGCGTTCTCGGCATGGATATAGAGAACTCGATATTGATTGAAATGATTAACTCGATTCGTAGTTCAGACGCAGACGGTCATATTATTGCGAAATTTGTCGAGACGCCGTCAAATACGCCTTGTAGGCAGGTATATTCGAGTATTGGTTTTGAGAAAGATGGCAATGACTATGTGTTGGATGCCAACAAAACGCTTGGGTCAAGTGTAGTCAAATTGAACTGGCTTCAATGAAGCAGAACTAGAATATGAAAATTGCGTGTAGATGGTGTGAAAGTATCTGCGCGTTTTCTAATGGTCAGCCTATATGAAATGAAATTCAGGGCAGCTCTGCTTATTTATGTGATGAACATTAAATGATGACAGATGTTTTGCTGCCGGGTTGAGAGGGTAGATGTTGAAGTCAATGTGGAAAATACTTCGGAATAAAGCTTCTGTGGCGGTTCCGCTAAATTCACTGGAAAAATATGTTAATGTACTTCAAGACTATCGCACTGCGCCTAATGAGGTAAATGAAGCAGAGTTGCAGAGCTTAATAGGCACAATCACGCCGATTGATGAGGTTTTGAATGCTGTGGACGCTGAATTTGATTCGGCGTTCTATTTGGCAGTGAACCCGGACGTGCGTCGGAGCGGTCTCGATCCCGTTCATCACTATTTGCTCTGGGGCTGGAAGGAAAACAGAACGCCGTCACGTTTTTTCGATCCCGCTTTTTATGTATCGAACCATAAAGACTTATCGGCAAAAATGTTCCCTTTGGCTCATTACCTCAAAGCCAAAAACGAGGGTGCGCTAGGTAATCGTATATCAGATAGCTTATGGTTCGAACCATTTAATCCGGATGATGCAATGTGGCGAACGGTTCAGCCCGCCGTTCGAACCAATGATACCCGCGCCGTTGTGGTGATTCCCGTTTATAAAGGTCTTGAAGAGACATTAACGGCTGTTTATTCGGCACTTCAGGCTAGAGGAAAGGACCAGTACAGCCTTTTGGTTGTCAACGATTGTAGTCCTGATGAGCTTCTGTCCGAGAAACTTCGTGAGTTGGCGGCTGAAGGCCTGTTTGACTTTTATGATAGCGAAACAAATCGTGGTTTCGTCAAGACCATCAATTACGCTATCGAAAATCTCACCCACGACTTGGATGTGGTGCTTCTAAATTCGGATGCTTATGTCAGCGCAGGATGGTTTGGTCGCTTAATTGCGCACGCCGACAAGGATGAAAAGGTTGCGACGATAACGCCTATGTCGAATAACGCAACCATCTGCAGTTATCCGCTTTATGACAAGGATAATTTCCTTTCGCTAGAGGTGTCGCCGCAAGAACTCGATCTGTTGGCAATGGAAGCCAATAGAGGCTTATCCGTGGAGACCCCCACTGGAGTTGGCTTTTGCTTCTACATGAGAAGAAGCGTCATACGCGAAATAGGTGCTTTGGATGAGAAGGCCTTTCTTTTAGGTTACGGGGAAGAAAACGATTTTTGTATGCGAGCTCTCGGAGCTGGCTATAAAAATATTATAGCGGGTGACGTATTCGTTTTTCATACTGGGTCAGTCTCATTTTCTGCTTCCAAAGAAGAGAATTTCAATAGGGGACAAACTAACCTAGCCCTTAAGCATCCAAATTATGAGTTTTTAGTTAGGGGGCACGTTGAAGTAGATCCGGAGCGTCATCTTCGAAGAAATCTTGATGCCCAACGAGTGATCAAGCAGTTTTCAGGAGCGGTAGTCGTCGTGACCCACAAGTGGGCGGGCGGTATCGAAACCTACTTAAAGCAGCTAAATTCTCGGTTCGCTGCGGAGGGACGCAAGGTTCTGGTGCTGCGCGTTCATGATGGGCATCATGTGACAATTGAAGACCCGCAAAACGGTAGAGCGCTGTTCATACCCAACCTTACGGGGCTGGATTTAAGGACAGAGTGGAATTTCTTCGTGGGCTTTTTGAATGCCCTGAAGCCCGAGATGTTGCATATAAACAGTTTTGCGGGTCTCAATTGGGGTCAGCATTCTCGACTTTTGTGCTTCTTCAAGGAACTGGCTCTTAAAATTGTTTTTGTAGGTCACGATTACGCGCCGATCAGTTGTAATTACCAACTTCTGCGTCCGGATATGATTTATGACGGGACGCCAGATGTGGAAAAATTGCGCTTCTGGTCGAACATGAAGGGTAAGGATTTAGGCCCTGATTTGTGCGATCCAGAAGAAAGACTTTCAGCGTATCGATCCTTTTTCGGAAGCTCAAATGTCACGGTGGAAGTGCCCAGCGTTGCTGCAAAAGAAATTTACGGAACGTTTTTTCCAGATCTGCAAATTTCGATAAAGCCTCATGAAGATCATTTACCCGAGGTAAATCCGGCGAAGCGAGAGGCTGGCACCCATGCTAGGCGTGTTGCTGTTGTAGGTGCTATCGGGCCACATAAGGGCAGCGGTATACTTGGAGCGTTAGCTTTAGACGCACAGGCGCGTAATCTGAACATTGAATACCACCTGATTGGGTATAGCAATGACGACAATCTTATGCGCTCAAAAGGGGTGGTCATTCACGGTGCGTATGCGTCGGAACTTGATGCGCTCGCAATGCTAGACAAGATAAAGCCCGATGTTGTCTTTATACCGAGTATCTGGTCTGAAACATTCTGCTACACTCTTTCGCTCGCGCTAAAGAAGAGAATTCCGACGGTAGTTTTTGATCTCGGTGCTCAAGCAGAGAGACTTGCTCAAGTTAAGTGGGGTGTGGTCTTCCCGCTAGACCTCATGAGAAATACTTGTAAACTTTCGGAAGCGCTTCTCGATTTGCCGCTAGAGGCGCTCTGGAATGAGGCGAGCCTGGATCGAGAGTTGTCTTGAGGAATTCAGAATTCAATTTTGACTTCTGATGATGAAGGCGCTTTCAGCTTTTGAACATGCCTTTTAAGTTTTATTTTGGTTGTGAGGGCGGATACCAACCGCCCTCTTTTTTGTCTAATGAGGTTTTCTCATGCACGAGCGGGAAACACTGTTCTTGAGCTTGCAGAATGGTCGGTTAGACGAAACTGGAATTACCATATAATGGCTCCTGCCGTTGTCCATTCGCGTACCCTAAGCACTTATGCGCAGGGTATTAAGGGGTACTGAAATTGCCGCGTAATTCGCTTAGTGGCTTAGGCGTGGCTTGGTTCCCGTGTGGCACTTTAACGAGATATTTATAACGGTCCTCCGGGTAGAGGGTAACTGGCCAAATTGATCGACCCATGTTGACACCTTTCCACAAATCCATTGGACACCTGCAAGCTAACCCATTGTTTTATAATGGCTGGACATTTGCTGTGATTGGACACTATATCACCGGAATTGCGCCGGGTTTTGTGTGGTTTGAGAGTCTTCTCGACCGCACCAATTAACCCGGCCTTGTGCCGGGTTTTTGCTTTTCTATCAACAGGTTGACTTTTAAAAGTGTCCCAGGTTTCAGAGGGCATTAGACACTCCTGAAAACCAGCTTTTGCTTGTGGCGGCTGGTTCTGGGCATTGGGGGCAGAAGACCTCAAATTGCGATTTCTTGCAGGGCGTCTTCCGTTGCCAGGGCATGCTCCTGAACATCCCAATGCTCGATGTGTTTATAGATGATGACCTTGTTTTTGAGCAGCGCGCTGTGGGTTCGGCAGAAGTGTTCGAGCTGTGTGCGGTCGGAGATCAGTTCGACGCACATGGTGAGGTCCGGGTTTGCAATTTCGAAGCCTTCGTCTTGAAGCTTACCGCTGTTCGAATAGCCGAAATGGGTGTGGTGCGCGACGGCATTCATGATGCCGAATGCCTTTGCCTGCAACACGAGTTCACGATAAAGAGGTTTGTTTCCGTTGAACCACGTGCTTTTCCCGACAGTTTTTTCGCGTGGTTTCATGTAGATTCGAACCATGCCGATTTCACGGGACGAGAGCTGGTGGATGGTCATGTTGACGGGTCTTTCCTGAAGGTTGACGGTTTTGCCCAGCGAACGCAGATGTTCCTGCGCCAGAAGATCGCCTCTGGTCTGAGCATTCATGGCGCGCATGTGGCGGATGGTGATGTCAGGGGGAATGTCGTTGGCGGCCGCTGTTTTGGGCACGCCGACACGTTGTGAGAGATAGATGCTGGAATGGCCGCTGCACAGATAGGCGACGAAGCAGGCAACCGCGAGATAGATGGCGTGGGTTGCACCGAAGAGTTCGATGCCCATGATCATGCAGGCCAGAGGGGTGTTGGTCGCGCCGGCAAATACGGCGACGAAGCCGAGCCCTGCAAACAGGTCCGGCGGAGCGCCTAATATTCCCGAAAGTGCGCTTCCTAGAGCGGCGCCGATATAAAACAAGGGGGTGACCTCGCCTCCCTTGAAGCCGGCACTCAGGGTCACGATGGTGAACACGCCCTTCCAGGCCCAACTCCAGTAATCGACATGATCGGGCCGGAAGAAATCGAGGATGACAATGTCATTTGGGTTGGGAGACCAGACGCCCAGGCCGAGATATTCTCTGGTTCCCAGCATGATGGAAAGGCCGATCAGGATGGCGCTGGCCAGAACCGGTCTGAGTGGCGCATAAGGCAGCAGCGCCTTATAGGCGGAGGAGGCAAGATGGGACAGTTCGGCGAACACATGGGCGGCGATCCCGAAGGCCACGGCGGCGATCACGACCTTCACCATCAAAAGCGCGTCGAGATGAAACCCGCTCGCTTGCCCGGTGCCCGCCAGATAGGCGATCGAATATTGCACATGGTGGATACCCCATGCATGGCAGGTCCAATCGGCAACGAGGGAGGCCAGGATCGAGGGAAGCAGGGCTTCATACTGCATCCGACCGATGGTCAGTACCTCAAGGGCGAAAACTGCGCCGGCGATCGGTGTGCCAAACACGGCGCCGAAGCCGGCGGCTATGCCTGCCATCAACAGGATCCGGATGTCGGAAGGCGTGAGCTTGAACACCTTGCCGAATGCGCTTGCCAGGCTTCCGCCAAGCTGCACGGCCGTTCCTTCGCGACCAGCCGAACCACCGACCAGATGGGTCAAAACCGTGGTGACGAGAATGAACGGGGCCATGCGCAGCGGCACACCGCCGCCCGGTTCATGGATCTGGTCGACGATGAGGTTATTGCCGCCTTCGGCGGATTTGCCGAATTTGCCATAGGCCCAGACCATGGCGAAACCTGCAACTGGCATGAAATAGATCAACCACGGAAATGCAAAGCGCAGCTCGGTCGCCCTGTCGAGACTCCAGAGAAACAGCGCAACAAGAGAGCCGACGGCAATCGCCATGGGAATAATGATCGCGATCCATTTGGCCAGACTACGGATTTGTTGAAAACGAAGACCGAAAATCGATGCGAGCGTCATGCGAAGGACGCTCCCTTATCCATAGCAGGGCTAAGAGAAAATGGATGGAAAATTTCAGACACGACTCTACTCCTTCGCGTTTATTGCGTGAAGTAGGAGTCATCAGCTTCATCAGGGAAGCGGTTTGGCTGAATGCCCGGCAGAATCCATTACCGTTTCAATCGGATAGGGCATCGGCTGGAGAGTTGTCAATAGCAGTTATAAGCAGTGCAAAAAATTGTCTGCGTGTCGAAGCCTCATATCCATGGCGGCTTGGTCATTGGGATGCGCCATGAGGCGTCTGCCAGTTTCATCAGCATTTCTGACATCGGATGGAATCTAATGAATTTACAGTATTTTGAATATGTTAGAGAATATTTCGTAAGGTTTGTGAAGGGTGTGGCGTTGTCCGTCACGGCGTGTGCGACAAGCGCAACAGGCCTTATCTGCGATCCCGGTGGCCTGCTGGCAGATTGCCTCGATAAAGCAAGATCGGATATGAGGAAAACAGGTCGCAACGTTTTTAAACGCATTTCGGTCAGTCAGGCGTTACGGTTCGTGTCAGTCCTTCATGAAAGAGAAAATCCGTGTTGATTGCATCTGCCCATGCTGAGTTGATTGCTGTTTTGACGGCGGTGACGGATGGTGCGCCGCGTGTGATGACGGTTCGCTCTGGGGAGGCCTTACCGTCCGGGCCGTTTGAGGTGGGGCATCGCAGTCTGCAAAGCGGGCTTAGAGAGTGGATCGAGAGCGAGACGGGGCATCCTGTCGGCTATCTGGAACAGCTTTACACTTTTGCCGACAGGGATCGTTCTGCCAAAGAGGAGGAGGGGCGGACGATTTCGATCAGCTATCTGGGTCTGGTGCGTGAGCAGGCAGCCCCTGGCGCCGGTCGTCCGGGCTGGCATGGCTGGTATGAGTATTTTCCTTGGGAAGACTGGCGTTCAGGTCCGCCAGCCTGTCTCGAGGTAATTGTTGAGGCGCTGCATTTGTGGGTGGCGCAGGAGCGGAGCCGCAAAGGCCATCGTCAGCGGAGACTTGATTTTTCCTTTGGTCTTAATGGGATGGTCTGGAATGAAGATCTCGTGCTGCAACGGTATGAGCTGATGTATGAGGCGGGACTGGTGCAGGAGGCCGGGGCCACGAGTGGGATGGGGCAGCCCATGTTCGCTGATCATCGCCGCATCCTTGCCACCGGCATTGCCCGACTGCGAGCCAAAATCAAATACCGCCCGGTCGTGTTCGAGTTGATGCCGGAAAGCTTTACCCTGCTGCAATTGCAGCGCACCGTCGAAGCGCTGGCCGGCTTGACACTGCACAAGCCGAATTTTCGCCGCCTGATCGATCAGCAGCAGTTGATTGAGGAGACCGGCGTTATGGCCAGCGAAACCGGTGGCCGTCCCGCCAAGCTTTTCCGCTATCGTCATGCCGTGCTGGAAGAGCGGGCTCTTTCCGGCTCAAAGCTGCCGCTCGCTCGCAGCTGAGCCGTTTCCAGTCTCAAACAAAAGCCCTTCTCGTCAACCGATTGACATAAACTCTTTTTGAGAATAACTCTTGTGCCCGAGATATACTCACTTTGAGTAGAAAGGGAGATGAGAGGATGACGGCAGCGATATCGATGGAGGCGCTCTATCAGCGCATGGCGCGGGTGGTGCCGAAGGCCGAATGGCTGGGCTTCGAGGAAGATGTCGAGGCGATCCTGGCGCTGAAAAAGACGCGCAACGCGGTGATCCTCGCGCATAATTACCAGACGCCGGAGATTTTCCATGGTGTGGCTGATATTGTCGGTGACAGTCTGGCTTTGGCGCGCAAGGCGATGACGGTGGACGCTGATGTGATCGTGCTGGCGGGCGTGCATTTCATGGCCGAAACCGCCAAGCTGCTCAATCCGGAAAAGACGGTGCTGATTCCCGATACCGGGGCAGGATGTTCACTGGCGGAATCGATCACGCCAGAAGATGTGGCGCTTTTGCGTGCCGCCCATCCCGGCGTCCCGGTGATCACCTATGTCAACACCTCGGCGGCGGTGAAAGCGGCCTCGGATATCTGCTGCACCTCCGGCAATGCGAAGCAGGTGGTGGAATCACTTGGCGTGCCAAAAGTGCTGATGATCCCGGATGAATATCTGGCCCGCAATATTGCCCGCGAGACTTCGGTGGAGATCCTCGCCTGGCATGGTCATTGCGAGGTGCATGAACTGTTCACGCCGGAAGATATCGAGGAGTTGCGCGCCGCCCATCCGGGCGTCGTGGTGCTGGCCCATCCAGAATGTCCGCCGGAGGTGATTGCGGTGGCGGATTTTGCCGGATCGACGGCGGGTATGTCGGATTATGTCGGCCGGGAAAAGCCCGCCCGCGTGGCGCTGATTACAGAATGTTCGATGAGCGATAATGTTGCTGTGCAGTATCCGGCTGTTGACTTCGTCCGTCCTTGCAATCTCTGCCCGCATATGAAGCAGATCACCTTGAAAAACATCCGCATGGCGCTGGAGGAAAACCGCCATGAGGTGACGGTCGATCCCGCGGTGGCGGATAGAGCGCGTTTAGCCGTTGAACGGATGCTAGCGATATGAGCGGGGAGCTTGCCAATCTGCAAGACCGTGTCGTCATCATCGGCAGCGGCCTTGCCGGGCTCGTGACCGCTCTTTGCCTGCGCCCGCAGCCGGTTCTGCTGCTGACGCGGGCTGATCTGGGGGCGGAAAGCTCCAGTCAATGGGCGCAGGGCGGCATCGCTGCAAGTCTTGGCTCGGATGACTGTGCCGCGCTTCATGCTGAAGATACGCTGAAGGCCGGGGACGGGCTTTGCGACACGGCCATGGTGCGGCTGATAACGGAACAAGCGCCTGCGGCTATCGCTATGCTCGAAAGCTACGGCGTGCGTTTCGATCGCGATGGCACGGGCGCAATTGCGCTTGGTCTGGAAGCGGCCCATAGCCGCCGCCGCATCGTTCATGCCGGGGGCGATGCGTCAGGTGCTGCCCTTGTGCGGACTTTGGCTGCCGCCGTGAAGAATAGCCCGTCGATCGATATTCTCTCTGGCTGCGAGGTCCGGCGCTTGATCGTTGATGAGGGTCGGATCGCCGGCCTTCTTGGGGCCACGGCAAAGGGCGCTTTACGGCTTGCCGCCAGCCGCGTGGTGCTGGCAACCGGCGGGCTCGGCGGGCTGTTTGATGCCACGACCAATCCGCAGGGCAACTACGGTCAGGGCATCATGCTGGCGGCGCGGGCAGGAGCGGTACTGGCCGATATGGAATTCGTGCAGTTTCATCCGACGGCGCTGGACAGTGCGCGCACTCCTCTGGCGCTGATCAGTGAGGCTGTGCGGGGCGAAGGGGCGGTGCTGATCAATCCGCGCGGTGAGCGGTTCATGGCGGATGTCACGGGGGCCGAGCTTGCGCCTCGCGATGTCGTCGCCCGCGCCATCAGCACTGAGCGACAAAAGGGCGGCAAGGTTTTTCTCGATGCGTGCCAAGCGCTGGGCGCGGGTTTTTCTGCGCGTTTTCCGGCGATTGACGCCTTGTGCCGCGAGGCTGGTATCGATCCCGCCAATGAGCCGATACCGGTGCGTCCTGCCGCCCATTATCACATGGGCGGTGTGGCGACTGACAGCTATGGCCGAACGTCGATAGAGGGACTTTGGGCGGCGGGCGAGGTGGCCTGCACAGGTCTTCATGGGGCAAATCGACTGGCCAGCAATTCGCTGCTGGAAGCTGTCGTCATGGGAAAACGGGTCGCCGAAGCCATGATGGTGGCAAAAAACAAGGGCGTGCACTTGCCGGATATGGCGATGCCGCCCGATGCAGATCTGCGCTCAATACGCCCTGTGGTATCGGCCCATCTCGGTGTCTTGCGCCATGAAGCCGGGCTTGCTGCTGCGGTTCGGGCCGTGTTGCCGATGGCGCTTGCCGTTCAGCCAGCGAGCGACCCGGCCATGATTGCCCTGCTGATGGCCGTCTTTGCCCATCGGCGGTGCGAATCGCGCGGCGGTCATGCCCGCACCGATTTCCCATCGCGGCTTGCCGCATCCTGCCGTCAGGAGATGACGCTGGGTGAGGCGTTGGATGCTGCGGTGACCATTCTCTCCTCCTCTCCGACCGTTCAGAAACGGAGCGCCTGACATGTCCGATTTTTTCCTGCCGCGCCTGATGATCGAACCCTTGCTGCGCCATGCGCTGCTTGAGGATCTTGGCCTTGCCGGTGACATCACAACTGATGCCGTCATTCCCGCCGGGCACCGCTCCACCGTGGTCATGGCCAGTCGAGAGTCGGGTGTCATTGCCGGTCTCGATCTGGCAGAGCTGGCTTTTGAACTGATCGATCCGGCCCTTGTCTTCACCCGCCATGTCGCCGATGGCGATCGGATCGAGGCTAAAACAGTGCTGGCGACGGTTTCCGGTCCTTCGCGGGCATTGTTGACGGCAGAGCGGGTGGCTTTGAACTTTCTCTGTCATCTGTCTGGCATCGCCACACAAACGCGGCGCGTGGTTGATGTGGTGGCCCACACGAAGGCTGCGGTCGTTTGCACCCGCAAGACGACGCCGGGGCTGAGAGCCGTGGAAAAATATGCCGTGCGCATGGGGGGCGGCATGAATCATCGCTTTGCCCTCTATGATGCGGTGCTGATCAAGGACAACCATATCGCCATTGCCGGAAGCGTGCGGGACGCCTTGCTGAGCGCCAAGGCACGCGCTGGTCATATGGTGAAGATCGAGGTGGAGGTGGATCGTCTCGACCAATTGCAAGAGGTGCTGGACATCGGTGCCGATGCGGTTTTGCTCGACAATATGACACCACAGATGTTGAGGCAGGCCGTGACCATGATTGACGGGCGCGCCATTGCCGAGGCATCGGGCGGCATTACGCTTCAACGCGCGGCAGAAATTGCTGAAACCGGCGTCGATCTTTTATCCATGGGCTGGATCACCCATTCAGCCCCGGTTCTCGACATCGGTCTTGACTATCGGCAGGGGTGAAAAACGGGTAGAATGGTGCGAAGCAAAACAGATTTTCGCGCGGTTTTTACCTCGTTATGTAAGGGGCTGGCGCCTCTTTTGGTTTACAAATGCTAAATCCCTGATTTTTCCGGGTTAATGGAGGATCGAGTGGAGTGTCGGACTGCTCATACTCCGGGCACGGAATAAGAATTAGGCAAGTCGCTGCACAAATGCATGGCAGTCGCTCAAATATTGCACTGCGAGACTCTCTGAAGCAGGTGTATAAGAGGCACCAAGGGCAGGGACGGGAAAGACCCGCAGACACCTGCCAAGGATAGTCTAGAGGAAATACCCATGAACCCGATTCGCATTGCCAAGAACTGGATCAGCTACCGCCGCACGATGAATGAACTGAGCAGCCTCTCCAACCAGGCGCTCTCTGACATTGGCGTGACGCGTTTCGAGATCCGTAATATCGCGAGCCGTTCCTTCCGTTAATCGGAACTGCATGTCGCGAAGAGCCTTGAGGCCTTTGCAAAAGCGGCATGTATAGGCGACGTTTTGATGATTTGAGCACGGCATCCGCAAGGGTGCCGTTTTCGTTTGACGAAATCTTCCTGCGAATCATCGCATCTCACCGATTGGAAGCGGCGGTCAGGCGTGATATTGAGCCGCCATGACAGACAGATCTTCTCTTTCTCCCATTCATATCGTCGGCGGTGGTCTTGCCGGATCGGAGGCTGCCTGGCAGGTGGCCAATGCCGGTGTTCCGGTCATCCTGCACGAGATGCGTGGCGTGCGTGGCACCGATGCCCATAAAACCGACGGGTTGGCCGAACTGGTCTGCTCCAACTCATTCCGCTCAGACGATGCGACCGCCAATGCCGTTGGCGTCATTCATGCGGAAATGCGGCTGGCCGGGTCTTTGATCATGGCATGTGCCGACAGGCATCAAGTTCCGGCTGGCGGGGCTTTGGCCGTTGACCGCGACGGGTTTTCTGCGGCGGTCACAGAGGCGCTGGACGCCCATCCGCTGATCACTATCGTCCGCGAGGAAATAACCGGCCTGCCGCCTGAGGATTGGGGCCTGACGATTGTCGCCACCGGGCCGCTCACCTCGCCATCGCTGGCCGAAGCGATCAGCGCCGAAACAGGTGAGGATGCGCTGGCCTTTTTCGATGCCATTGCCCCGATTGTCTATCGCGACAGCATCGACATGTCGGTCTGCTGGTATCAGTCGCGCTATGACAAGGTCGGACCGGGCGGCACCGGCAAGGATTATATCAACTGCCCGATGGACGAGGCGCAGTACAATGCCTTTGTCGATGCCCTGATTGCAGGCGATGCCGTCGGCTTCAAGGAATGGGAAGGCACGCCCTATTTCGACGGCTGCCTGCCGATCGAGGTGATGGCGGAGCGCGGGCGTGAAACGCTCAGGCACGGGCCGATGAAGCCAATGGGCCTGACCAATGCCCATAACCCTACCGTCAAGCCCTATGCGGTGGTGCAGCTCAGGCAGGACAATGCGCTCGGCACGCTTTATAATATGGTCGGTTTCCAGACCAAATTGCGCTACGGCGCACAGGCCGAGATTTTCAGGATGATTCCGGGGCTGGAACAGGCGGAATTTGCCCGACTGGGCGGTCTGCATCGCAACACCTATATCCATTCGCCGGTGCTGCTCGACCCGTCGCTTCGTCTCAAAAGCCGTCCGGCCCTGCGCTTTGCCGGGCAGATCACCGGCTGTGAAGGCTATGTCGAAAGCGCTTCCATCGGTTTGCTGGCCGGTCGCTTTGCCGCTGCCGAACGCAAGGGCGAAGAGATTCGTCTGCCACCGGCCACGACGGCGCTCGGCTCGCTGCTCAATCACATCACCGGCGGTCATATCGTCTCGGAGGATGAGTCCGGCAAGCGCTCCTTCCAGCCGATGAACATCAATTTCGGCCTGTTCCCCGAGCTTCAGCCCGGCTCTCTCGTCAAGCCGGAAGGGGTGAAGCGCTTCCGCGGCAAGGACAAGACCATCATGAAGCGGCAATTGATTGCCGCCCGCGCGCTGGAAGACTGCCGTCAATGGCTGGGGCTCTGAGAGGCTGATTTCAAAGATGTTACAGTGCCCTGCACCCATGTATGGCGCAGGGCTCTTTAAGCGGCGTTAACCCAGCTCCTGCACGGCTTTCAAAACGGCTTCGGCATGGCCTGCCACCTTGACCTTGGGCCAGAGGGCGGCGATTTTGCCATCCTTGTCAATCAGAAAGGTGCTGCGCTCGACCCCCATATAGGTCTTGCCATACATGCTTTTTTCCTTCCAAACGCCATAGGCCTCGACCACGCTTTTGTCTTCATCCGCACCGAGAATGACGCCAAGCCCGTGTTTGGCGACGAATTTATCATGGCTTTTTACCGGGTCTGGCGAAATGCCGATAACGGCGGCACCAGCCTTTTCGAATTCCGGCAAGAGTTCGGTGAAGGATTTGGCTTCAGTTGTGCAGCCGCTGGTGTCGTCCTTGGGGTAGAAATAGACGACGACGGGTTTGCCCTTGAATGCAGCGAGCGAAACATCGCCGCCGCCGTCACGCGGCAGGGTAAAATCGGGAGCTGTAGCTCCAATCGACAATTCAGCCATAGGATACCTTTCTTTTGCCGGGTTTGTGGAAATATAAGACCGCGAAGGATATAAGGCGCGCTTTCCTTGCGTCTAGCGGTATACTGCCGTGCAAATCATCAAACAGCATTGCGCTGAATGAGGGCCAATTCTGGCTGAACGGGTTATGAAGTCTATTGCAATTCCGGACTCCCAGTCCTCGCTTTTGCTGGAATTGCCGCATGTGTCGGGAGCAACGGGCCGGGAATGGGCGATATAAGGGGCGAAAAACTTCGGTTTCGCAAGCGCGACATCATCGCCCTGGAAACGCTGCCCTCAGCGCAGGCGCATGAGCCTCTTATTGTGCACTGCCCGCCTAAAAGGGGGTTGGTGATCCGCTTTTGCCGGGTAATGATCGCGCTTTCGGTCGTTGTCTTCGTTCTTCTGTCGGCTGCCACCATTGCCATTGAAACCGGCAGTTTCGACCGCATGCTGTTCACAGGTGCAAGGGCTGCGCTGCAATCGGCCATCGGTGCGGATTTCAAGGCAGAGATCGGTGGCACCTCGATCCGTTTTTCCAAAAGCCTGCATCTGTCCGTCGCCGCTTTGAACGTTAAGATCATCGATGCGCAGACCGGTGAAAGCTTGAGCGACACCAAAGAGATCAAACTGGTGCTCGATCCCTTGGCGCTCTTGGTTGGCCGGGTGTCCGTGACCGAGATTGAAGCGGATGGCATTACCTTCAACAGTGCCCTTTTGCCGTCTGGCGGCAAGATCGATATGGCCGGACTGCGTATTGATCAGTTCCCGGCCTTCATGGATCGTGTCTTTGTCGGCATCGATCAGGTCCGCGGTATCATCACGCGCGGGGGGCTTGATCGCCTCAGGCTCGATAATATTCAGATCGCCGCCACGGATAATATCGGTACCCCGGTCACCGTGACGGTGGAGGATCTGGCGCTGGCCCGTAAAAAGGGTGAGGCGCTGGCCATTCACGGCCAGATATCCATCAATGGCCACAGGAGCCTGCTGAGTGCCGAAGCGACAGGACAGGCCAACCGCACGACCGGGCTGACCGTCGGTGTCAGTGATCTTTACGTCACCCCTTTCGCCATCAAGCGTGCCCCGGACGGGCAATGGCGGGAAGGGCTCGATTCCACTCTTGACGTAAGCCTTCATGCGGACCGGCAGACCGCAGGTGAAAAACCCGACTTCGAGGCCCGGATCGTCAGCGGTAAGGGCGTGCTCTATATGGATGGCGATCAGCAGGTGCTCAATCGCGCTGATATCAATGTAGCCTACGATTTCGACCGGATGCGCGCAGAGATCCGGCCTTCCGTTGCCGATTTTGGTGAGACGCATCTTCCCCTGAGCGGTTTCGTGGTCGATGTCGATCGCAGTCAGGCTTCTGCGTCTGACTCGGGCCAGGCGTCCGTCTCGGCTCAGGTTCCCGCCTCAGGCATCGCTCTCAGTCTGTCCATCGACAATGGCAGGGCCTCCATTCCAACGTCCGGTGAAAAGCCTTTTGCCTTCTCCATCGCTGCGAGCGGAATTTTCCATCCGGACACCACCACGCTGAATGTCGATGCTTTAAAGATTTCTTCGCCCTATGGCACGATGAATGCGACGGTGGATGTCAAATTCGGCGACCAGTCGCCGGAAATCCGCTTCAATGGCAAGCTTGCCCAGATGCGCACCCAGGTGATCAAGCAACTCTGGCCTTACTGGATGGCCAGCAAACCGCGCCAATGGGTGATGACCAATCTGCATGGCGGAACAGTGTCGCAAGGCTCGATCTTTGTCTTTATTCCCGCAGGCCGGATGAAAACGGTGCCGACACCGCTCGATCTTGGGCCGGATGAACTGAAAATCCAGTTCGACATTAGCGGCGCGCGGCTGAATGTGGTTGGCGATATCCCGCCTGTGCGTGACGTGACAGGCCATTTCGAGGCAACCGGCCCGCAGATTAAGATGCGGATCGACAGCGGCACGTCCGTCTTTCCCTCCGGCCGCAAGGTGAAGCTCGATCAGGGCCTCTTCTCCGTCAATGATGCCTATCTGAAGCCGCTGATGGCCGATATCGATCTGTCACTGAGCGGCAAGGCCGACGCTATTGCCGAACTGGTGAGTTTCAAGCCGATCGAGGCAATGCAGCGCATCGATATGAGCGCTGACGATTTTACCGGCGATATCAAGGGCAAGGTGCATCTGCACGGCGGCATCATCGAAGAGCAGCATCCGCCACCGATGGACTGGTCCGCCTCGGTGGACATGAATGGCGTGTCGCTCAAGCATCCCTATATGGGCCGCAAGATCACCGGCTTTGATGGAACCCTTTCGGTTGACCCGAAAACGGCGGTCCTCAAGGGCAAGGCGGGCATTGATGGTGTGCCGATGACCATTTCGCTCACCCAGCCGGTCGAAAAGAACAGCAAGGACCAGACACAGTGGACCGCCAAGGGCATTGTCAATGACGATGATCGCGAAAGGCTGCTGCCGGAACTGTCGCAATTCATCAAGGGGCCGATGGCGGTGGAACTCACCCGTATCGATGACGATACCATCGGGGTCCAATCTGATCTGACCGATGCCAGTCTTTCTGTTCCCTGGCTTGGTTGGACCAAGGGGGTCGGCGTCCGCGCCAAATCCACCTTGAACCTGACCACAAAGGGTTCGACAACCACACTCGACAAGTTCAATCTGAGCGGTGACGGTTTCGGCGTCACGGGCAAGCTGATCCTGGCCAAAAACCATTTGGCCTCGGCCCTGTTTGACCATGTCAAACTGACGGCGAATGATGATTTTTCTGTTGCGGTCGATGTTAGCAAGAGCGTGATGCAGGTGAAGGTCAAGGGTGCATCCTTTGACGGTCGCTCGCTGTTCCGCAAGATCAAATCCGGCGGTGGTGACGGTGCGGGAGCGAAGAAAGAGGCCAACAAGGACGATGATCTCGATGTTCAGGTCGATTTTGACAAGGTTATCGGTTTCAACGGCGAGGTTCTGTCCAGTGTCAAGGCCATGTATGGCGTTCGCAATGACAAGGTGATCATTCTCAAGCTCAATGCGCTGACCGACAGCGGTCAGGCCGTTGTGCTGCAAAGCAGCAATGTCGGCGATATCGGCCACTATTCGCTGATCACCTCGGATGCGGGCGATCTGGCGCGGCTTCTGGATCTTTATGATCACATGCGCGGCGGGCTGCTTGATCTGAAACTGCAGGGCGAGATCGGCAAGAGTCTGACGGGCAGCATCGATCTGCGCAATTTCCAGCTGGATAACGAAAAACGCCTGCAGCAGATTGTCAACACATCGCCGGACGGTCGAAGCGAGAGCCTGAACCGTGCCGTGAAAAGCGACATGGATCTGAGTTCGGAACGCTTTCAGCGCGCCTTTGCCACGATCAGCTATCGTGACAGCGTTTTGTCGCTGCAAAACGGCATCGTGCGCGGCGAGCAGGTCGGTGCGTCCTTCCAGGGTGTGCTCAAGGATGCGCGCGGGCAGATGGAGATGACCGGTACTTTCATGCCGGCCTATGGCCTCAACCGGCTTTTTGCCGAATTGCCAATCATCGGCACCATTCTCGGCAATGGCCGCGACCGCGGGCTGATAGGTATCACCTTCAAACTGACCGGATCGGCCTCATCACCGAATATCTCCGTCAACCCGCTATCGATCATTGCGCCCGGGGTTTTCCGCCAGATTTTCGAATATCAGTGAAGATACTGCATAATGCCTTAAATCGGGTGAGATTTAAGGTGAAAATGATGCAGCAGATTAAAAGAGTTACAGCGCCTTGCGCCAAATTTGGCGCTCAGCGCTGTAAAAGGTGCTGGTTTTTCGCCCCGTTACTCTTCGTTGCGGCCCATTACTCTTCGTTGCGGGTTGTCAGCGGACGCTTGAGAATGCTGTCTCGAAGGCTCATGCCGCCTGTATCCTTGCGTGGTGCGGCAGGGCGTGGCACAGCCGGTGAGGGGGCTGTGGCAAAGAGGCCACCGCTTTCGGGCTTGCGCAGTCCGGCATAGGCGCTTTGCGGGCGGAAACCGGATTTCTGCTCCGGTGCCGGTGAAAAATCCTCTCCGGCTCCAGGTAACATGCCGGGTCTGTAGGGTTCCAGCACCGGTTCTACAGGGAGGGAAGGCTCTTCTGCGAGGGGAAAGTGCGGCGTGCCAGAATGCGCCGGCGCCTCGAAGGTGTGCTCTTGCGCCAGATAGCTTTGCTGGAAGGCGGAAATATCCGGCTCTGTGCTGGCACGCATGCGGGAGATGACCTCGCTCAGATCGATGGCATCCGGCTGATCATTGCCTGCATGGACCGCAAGGCCGCTGGCCTTGGGCAGATAACGCTTTGAGACGCGCTCGAATTTCATCCGCATCGGCACGGCAATCGCTTCACCAAAGGCAATCGCCTCGCCATTGCCAATGGAGGAGATGAAGCTGGTTGTGGATATCGAGCTGTCGGGTAAGGCGGAGCGGATGATGTCCTGGTCGCGCTCATTGGCAAGCCGCATGGCGAAAACGGTGGAGCACTGCGATAATATGGTCTGGTCGAGTTCGCCCGGACGCTGGGTGATAATGCCGAGCGAAATTCCGTATTTGCGGCCTTCCTTGGCGATACGGGCAATGGCCTGACGGGTGGGAAAGAAGCCAAGATTGGGGTCGGCAGGCACATAACGATGCGCCTCTTCACAGACCACCAGCATGTGTACGGCACCCTTCGACCACATGGCGAGCTCGAAGGCCATGCGGCAGAGCACAGAAGCGACGGCATTGACGATTTCAGACGGAATACCGGCCAGTTGGAAGGTCGAAATTGGCCGGCCGTTACCCGGCACCCGGAAGATATGCGCCACCGTTTCGACAATGGTGTCACTGATCGTATTGCTGGAAAACATGAAATGATAGCGCGGATCGTTGACGGCAGAGAGAATGCGCATCTTCAGCGCCCTGAGATAAGGTTTCTCGTCGCGCCCGTCCAGCTTGCCGATGCGTTCGTCGATCAGCGCCAGAAGATCGGCCAGCCGATAGGGCACCGGTGTATCGGCCGTAAAGCCTGCCCGCTCGCTGCGTCGCATCAGCCCGGATTCGCTGCCCTTGAAGGCGCGCTTGGCCTCCGGGATCAGATCGCGCAGAATATCCACCTCTTCCGGCACAGGTGTACGACCGCGATAGATCACTTCCGTAAATTCTTCCAGCCGCATCAGCCAGAAAGGCAGGTCCAGCGTGTCGGTGTCGATCACCACGGCATGGTCGGGAAAGGCGGCGGCAAATTCATTGTGCGGATCGAGGATCAGCACCCGAAGCTTCGGGTCGCTTTCGATTGCCTTGTGCAGCAGCAGCGAAACGGCGGTGGATTTGCCCACGCCGGTTGAGCCGACCACGGCAAAATGCTTCGACAGCATGGAGGGAATATGGATGGTCGCATCGATGGAGAGGTCCTGGCTCAATCGACCGATCACACAGGCACCGCTCTCCTGCGCATGATAGATGCATTCCAGATCGGAGCTGCGGATGCGATGGGCCACCGCGCCGAGATAGGGATACTGGGTGATGCCGGAGGAAAACCGTTCAATCCCGTCCGGTCCGCGGCAGACTTCGCCCATCAGTTCGGTGTCGATGATCAGGCTGTTATCGGCTTGATCCGACCAGAACCCGTTTGCCGTGCGCATGGCATAGACAAGGGCAACCACGCGGTTTTCACCGACATCGATGGAGATCAGCCGACCGATGGACCAGAGAGAGGTGAGATCGGTATCACCATTTTGAACCATTGCTGCAATGGTGGCGCGGCCACCGGTGCAGGCGCTTACCCGCCCGAGAAGACGGTTGCCCAAGGTCAAAGGATCGCGTCGATCCGCCATGACAGACGAATCTTTCTGGGGCAGGTCAGGATCGCGCAAAAGGAACTCCATACAATTCCTCCTATTATATCAGGGGCTTTGTTAAGAATGGGTTGAGCTCTTATGCAGTCGTCATGTATCGATCTGCTGCGAAAATATGCAGCCTGTGCCGAAAAACAGCGCTTTTCGGCGTTGACGTGCTGCCATCGAGTGGCTATCACTTCGTTCCATGACAAACTTTTCTATTATTCTTGTGGTGGGATGGCGCATGGGCATGACGGTGTAACCGTCAGGCATTAGCCACCCATGCGCGACGAACAGGCTCCTCCAAGGGGCCTTTTTTTATGGCCAAAATCAAGATAACAGCTAGGTTCAAACGGGAAAGAGGCAGGCGGAAACGGGATGAGCGGTAACGACAATCAGATGACCGGCGCGGAAATCGTATTGAGGGCGCTGAAAGACAATGGGGTGGAACACATCTTCGGCTATCCGGGTGGTGCCGTTCTTCCTATCTACGACGAAATCTTCCAGCAGGACGATATCCAGCATATTCTCGTGCGCCACGAACAGGGTGCGGGTCATGCGGCGGAAGGCTATGCCCGCTCGACAGGCAAGGTCGGCGTTATGCTGGTGACTTCCGGCCCTGGTGCGACCAATGCGGTGACACCGCTTCAGGATGCGCTGATGGACAGCATTCCGCTGGTCTGCATTTCCGGCCAGGTGCCGACGACGCTGATCGGCTCGGATGCCTTTCAGGAATGCGATACCGTCGGCATCACCCGGCCCTGCACCAAGCACAACTGGCTGGTTAAGGATGTCAACGATCTTGCCCGCATCATTCACGAGGCGTTTCGCATTGCCCAGTCCGGTCGCCCGGGTCCGGTGGTCGTTGATGTGCCGAAGGATGTGCAGTTTGCCACGGGCACCTATGTTCCGCCGGAAAACCGGGTGATCCAGAAAAGCTACCAGCCAAAGGTGCAGGGCGATGCCAAGGCCATTCAGGCGGCGGTGGAACTGATGGCCAGCGCAAAACGTCCGGTGATCTATTCCGGCGGCGGCGTGGTCAATTCCGGCCCGGAAGCCTCGAAACTGCTGCGCGAACTGGTCAATCTCACCGATTTTCCAATCACCTCCACCCTGATGGGTCTCGGCTCCTATCCGGCTTCGGGAAAGAACTGGCTCGGAATGCTCGGCATGCACGGCTCCTACGAAGCCAACATGGCCATGCACGATTGCGATGTGATGGTGTGTATCGGTGCCCGCTTCGATGACCGCATCACCGGGCGGCTCAATGCCTTTTCGCCCAATTCGCGCAAGATCCACATCGATATCGATCCCTCCTCGATCAACAAGAATGTCCGTGTGGATATTCCGATCCTCGGCGATGTCGGTCTGGTGCTGGAAGACATGGTGCGTCTGTGGCGGGCTATGGCGAAAAAGCCGGATGCTGTGCAGACGGCGGAGTGGAAGGACAGCATTGCTCGCTGGAAGGCGCGCAAGTCCTTCTCCTATACGCCGTCGCGTGACGTCATCATGCCGCAATATGCGCTGGAACGTCTCTATGCCCTGACCAAGGATCATGACACCTATATCACCACCGAAGTCGGCCAGCATCAGATGTGGGCGGCGCAGTTCTATGGTTTCGAGCAGCCGAACCGGTGGATGACCTCCGGCGGTCTCGGCACCATGGGCTATGGTTTCCCGGCGGCGATCGGCGTGCAGGTTGCCCATCCTGAAAGTCTCGTCATCGACATTGCCGGTGACGCCTCGATCCAGATGTGCATTCAGGAAATGTCCTGCGCCGTGCAATATAACCTGCCGGTCAAGATCTTCATCATGAACAACCAGTATATGGGCATGGTGCGGCAATGGCAGCAATTGCTGCATGGCAACCGGCTGTCCAATTCCTATACGGAAGCCATGCCGGATTTCGTCAAGCTGGCCGAGGCCTATGGCGCGGTTGGTCTGCGCTGCGAAAAGCCGGAGGATCTCGATGGCGCGATTTCCGAGATGATCGCGGTGAAAAAGCCGGTGATCTTCGATTGCCGTGTTGCCAATCTGGCCAACTGCTTCCCGATGATTCCGTCGGGCAAGGCGCATAATGAAATGCTGCTGCCGGACGAGGCGAGCGACGAAGCCGTTGCCACCGCCATCGACGCCAAGGGCCGCCAGCTCGTCTGATCAGAGGACAAGACCATGAATGCACATCTACAACCGACCGGGTCGGCCTATTTCATCTCCCCGGAAACCGCAGCCGTGGAAAACCATACGCTTTCCGTGCTGGTGGACAATGAGCCGGGCGTTCTTGCCCGGGTCATCGGTCTGTTTTCCGGTCGTGGCTACAATATCGAAAGCCTCACAGTTTCTGAAACCGAGCATGAGGCGCATCTGTCGCGCATCACCATCGTCACGCGCGGCACGCCCGCCGTTCTTGAGCAGATCAAGGCGCAGCTTGAGCGCATCGTGCCGGTGCATCGGGTGCTGGACCTGACGGTGCGCGCCCGCCAGCTCGGTCAGGAACGGCCGATCGAACGGGAAGTGGCGCTGGTCAAGGTGATCGGCAGCGGTGAGGTCAGGGCGGAGACTTTGCGTCTGGCCGAAGCCTTTCAGGCCAAGGTGGTCGATGCCACGCTTGACCATTTCATCTTCGAAATCACCGGCAAATCCTCGAAGATCGATCAGTTCGTCTCGATCATGAAACCGCTCGGCCTCAATGAAATCTGCCGCACCGGCATTGCCGCCATGAATCGCGGCCCACAGGGCATGTGAGATCAGACGCCCTTCTTTATCCAGACAAAGCCCTGCATCTTTTATGACGCAGGGCTTTGTCTGTTTTTTGAGGCTGAAAATTGCAGGAACGGATTGAACCGGTCTGGTTCTCGATTGCTTTGTTTTGATTTGCTTTTCGAGCAATCCATCTCCCGCTTTCAGCAGGCGGTCAGCACCGAAGCCGGAAAACGTTAACAAACCGTTATTCGTCGTGATTGAACAAAAGCAGGGCACTTGCGTTGTCATCGCAGGTAGAAAAGGAGCCTTGCCATGAAAGCCGCAACGGTCATTCTTACTCTTGCAACAGTATTGGCGCCCGCAGGTCTTGCTGCGAAGGCCTATTTTGAAAATCAACCTTATACCGTCTTCAATCCGCCGCAGTTTAAAACGGTTGTGCTGCAAAAAACATCAAGGCTGGTGCAGGAGCAGTCTGCGCTGACCTCCGAAGATGGCGGCGACTGGGCTTCCGACTGCTATAATGCCTATGGTCATGGCGGTGCCGTGGAAGACAATGCCAAGGTTCTCAAAGCCTGCATTGAAGGATAAGGCTTGCCAGATCAGGCCGTTTTCAGCACCTTCTCCATCAAGCCGTGATAGGCTGTAATCAGCCGATCCACATTGAGACCGGCTTCCTGCGGGCCGAAACTGAGATGGCTGACGGTGAAGCCGGAATAGACGGCGGTCTTGCGATTGAGAAAAGCGGGCAGGTCAACTGTGACCGCTCGTTCATCATCGCAGGGGCCAAGGGCAAGATGCTGAATATCGCGGCCAAGCCAGGCGATGAAGTTGATCGACTGTCGCTGATCCCATTCCATGACGGCGGCAGGAAGCGGCAGGTCGGGCTTTGGCAGTTGCAGCACATAGTCATGCAGGGCCGTGGCCTTTTCAGCGCTTCTCCACAAGGTTCCGCCGAAACCACCGGGTGGATTTTCAAATTCGCCAACAGATGCGGGAATGGAGCCAGCCACCTGCTGCAGATAGGCGCAGATGCCATTGTTGATGACATTGGCCGAGACGACAAAATATTGCGGATGACGACGGCGGAATTCGATGAAACCTGCCAGCCCCTCAAGATCCATATAGACGATGTCGTCGTCGCATTTGAGGAAGACTGTATCTTCAAAGGTTTTGAGATGGCGGGCGTAATAGGCATAGGCATGCCAGTAGGGCATGGGCGTCGAGGTATCGCCGATATAGCGGCGGATCGGCGTATTGACTTCCGGCAGTTCCAGATCGCCGCCCCAGCCTCCGCGCAGCATGATCTCTGCCCCTTTTTCCAATGACAGGCCGGACCACGCCCCCACGGTCACGCCATTGACGAACAGTGCCAGAACACCACTCGCTTCAATGCTTAAAACGATGTCATTGGCCTTGCCGGGGCTGAGAACGGATGGCGTTGGACTTGTCCATAAAGGTGTGACGTGATCCCGATCCGGGTTTTTCAGTTCCGTGCGCGGCAGATGCCGCACGGCAGAGGCGGTATTGTTCCAGCCGCCAATGACGATCTCGTAAAAATAGTCCGGGTCGTCGTTTGGCAGTAGCGCCAGATGCAGATCGTTGGTGATCGACGCTTTCAGGCGATAGGGGCTGATCGGCGTCAGTTGTCCATGCTTCTGATAGGCTGCTTGAGCCTTCATGAAACGCACCGGTCCGAATTCCCGGTTCAGCCATTCGTGATCGCTTTCCGCCCGCGTCAGATCCCAGACATGCCATTCGTCGATCAGGCCGAGATCAAGCGCCCGGCGAACATAATGATTGAGAATGTCCATGCGTTTTTCACGTCCGGCGAAGGTGACGAGAATGACTTGAGCCATGCAGAGCCTCGTTAAAGAATCAGTCGCAGTCATCGTCACCGGTAGCAATCTGTCCGGATCAGAAGACGGGCGGGGGAATGAAAGGATTGAAAGCCATGGTCAGTCAACGGTTCCGATCATCGAAACGCAACGATCACCTCATCTGAAAAGGGGAAATCCTTTTCAAACCGGCACTTTGGCCAGCAGTCGAATCGCAAGCCTAATTTAGCGATTTTTGGATTTTGATACAGCGGAATTTCGTGATGCAGAAGCTGCGGGAGAAGACTGCTTTTTCCTTGCTTTCCTCAGCCGAATCCGGGCATCTCACCTGTCATGCAGTTTGCTCCGCAACAGGATGAAGCCCTGAAAGCCGTTTCCCGCTGGCTGAAAGAGGGCAAGACGCCGGTTTTCCGTCTCTTCGGCTATGCCGGGACGGGCAAGACCACGCTTGCGCGTTATTTTGCCGAACATGTCGATGGCGATGTGCTGTTTGCCGCCTTTACCGGCAAGGCTGCGCAGGTGCTGCGCTCGCGCGGGGCATCCAATGCCAAGACTATTCATTCGCTGATCTATCGCCCGCGCGGCGAAGAACAGGTTGAGGATGAGGAAACCGGCAAGACGTTGATGTCGCCGATGTTTTCCATTAACCGTCAAAGCCCGGTTGCCAAGGCGGCGCTTATTGTCATTGATGAGTGTTCGATGGTGGATGAGCAGCTTGGCCGCGATCTTTTGAGTTTCGGCACGCCGATTCTGGTGCTGGGCGATCCGGGACAGTTGCCGCCGGTCTCGGGCGGCGGTTTTTTCACCGAGCAGGAACCGGACTATCTCCTGACGGAGATCCATCGTCAGGCCCGTGACAATCCGATCATTCAGCTTGCCAT
Source organism: Allorhizobium sonneratiae (assembly GCF_023700755.1). Taxonomy (GTDB): domain Bacteria; phylum Pseudomonadota; class Alphaproteobacteria; order Rhizobiales; family Rhizobiaceae; genus Allorhizobium; species Allorhizobium sonneratiae. Next base: position 31,644 of record NZ_JAMKOJ010000005.1, read on the forward strand.
GCAGATTCGCGAGGGGCGCGAGATCATGCAGGGTGATTATGGCGAAACGGCCAAGGTGATTTCGCGACAGCAAGTGACCCAGGATCTGGTGCTGGAGGCCGATCAGGTGCTGGTTGGCACCAACAAGACGCGGCGGCGGTATAACCAGCGGCTACGCGAGCTGAAAGGCTTTACCGCCGATTATCCGCAATCGGGCGACAAGCTCGTCTGTCTGCGCAACGATCAGGTCAAGGGGCTCTTGAACGGTTCGCTGTGGAAGGTGATGACCGCATCACGGGAAACTGTGAAGCCGGGGATCAACCTTCTGATCAAACCGGAAGATGACGACATGGATCGCGGCGCCGCCAAGATCAAGCTGTTGAAAGCGGCCTTCGAGGAGATCGAGGGAGAAATTCCCTGGTCGACCCGCAAGCGATACGATGAATTCGATTATGGCTATGCGCTGACAGTGCACAAGGCGCAGGGTTCGCAATGGGACAATGTCGTGCTGTTCGACGAAAGCTGGGCATTTCGCGATACGCGCGAACGCTGGCTCTATACCGCCGTGACCCGGGCTGCCGAGCGTCTGACCGTCGTGCGATAAAATGGCTCAGGATGAGATCAGGCCAAGCAGTACGGCTTTTGCCACCGCCTGAAACCGGTTCGTCGCCTTCAGCTTGCGCATGATACCGGTTTCCAATGCCTGTATTGCCTCAGGGGTCATCTGCAGGTTTCGTGCTGCCCGCGGCTGGGTATACCCATCGGCCATGAGTTCCAGATATTGATATTCGAGTTCGGTCAATTCGATACCATGTCCTCTGTGATCATCATGCTCGTCGCTGCCGTCGGAGGGCGTCAGCAGACCGTTGATCTGATGCAATTGCCGGATCATCATCGACTGCGTGGCGATCAGTTCGCGCTTGCGTGCCTCAAGCGCCTCACGAAACAGGCTGTCGGCCTCTTCCTGGGAGGAGGTTTCCTGCAGTTCCGCCAGAAGATCCTGAATGGCGGCAATCGGCATTCCGGTTTCCCGGCACAGATTGATCAGCATCATGCGGCGAATATCGCGGTGATAATAGACCCGCATAAGCCCCATGCGGCTGGAACTCAGAAGATTTTTCTCTTCGTAGAAATGCAACGTACGGTGGGTGACGCCGAACAGATTGGCCATGTCGGAAATCGCCACCGGCTCTGGGGGCAAATCGTTCATAAGCGGCAGATTGGGCAGGGTCACCCCACCGTCAAAGCCGTCACGGTCTGGTGATGCTATGGTTTTATGAAATAGATTATATGGCTCCATTCTATCGTACCCCCTGCCCATCCAATGTCCAAAATGATACTATATGCCGTTCCGAAGATGTGCTAATTCTTAAAATTAAAATATACGAAAATACTAAAATTTACAATAATCCAAAGGATATCTGCGGGAAGGGCACCCAAACAGACGAGGTAATCCCTCGCCGTTTCACAAAAATCGTATTCTCATTCCATTGCCGCAATACGAAAGGGAGCGATTGTTACGCTTGCGTCTCAATCGGCGGCACCTGCATCCATTCCTTCAATCGACCCCCATTTGAGGAATGGTGCAGCCATGGATGAGGTCAAGAACGATGTTTGCGGAGGAATTGGTCTGCGATCGATTCGTCCTGTCCCTTAAGGATTATTTTATACAAAAAATATTCAATGTTAAGTTGTTTTTATCCTTTCCAGCCCCTTTCTCCACGGCTTGGTGCTCTGAAGCTTGTCGCGTTTTATTGTCCTTCATAAAAGGATAACGCACATGCGAAAAAAACAAAGGCTTAAAGCACGCTGACTGAGGCTGATAAGCCGCAACGTGCTTTAGCAGGCTGCTGAAAAAGGCGCGCCGGACGAACTGCCTCTATGGATTTGTTCGGGAAAGATGCCGGGGGTTTGAATGGGTCTGCGGTGATGAAAAAGCTTTGCGGGGGATAGAGCGTTCCGACCATTGAACGTAACATTCGATTTTCTTATCGATGCATCTGAGAAAATCATTGGTATTGCCGGTTTTAACGACGCAGAGCTTGTCGTGAAGGCCAAAATCGCCCATGACCTGATCTCTAATGATGACTATCGGGTTGGGCGGCAACAGCGTTCCAGTCGTTCCCCCCCGTGAGAAAAGAGGCTTCAGTCCAGCCATGCCCGCCAAGCTCTCCGTCAATCTCAATGCTATTGCCATGCTGCGCAACCGCCGAGATCTCCCTTGGCCGGATGTTGCGCATTTTGGCCGCCTGGCGCTTGGCGCCGGTGCCTATGGTCTGACCGTCCATCCAAGGCCTGATCAGCGGCATATCCGTTTTGCCGATCTGCCGGTGTTGCGCGCCCTGATTGATGATGAATTTCCTGAGGCCGAGTTCAATATCGAAGGCTATCCGACGGAGGATTTTCTGGCGCTGTGCGAAAGGACCGAGCCGGATCAGGTGACGCTGGTGCCGGACGATCCGGCGCAGGCCACATCCGATCATGGTTGGGATTGTATTGCCCATCAAGCCTTCCTGAAAGAAACGGTGGCGCGGCTTAAGGGGCAGGGCATGCGTGTGTCGCTGTTTCTCGATGGCGATGGCAATCAGGCCATGGCAGAGGCCGCCAGCGCCACCGGCGCGGATCGTGTTGAGCTTTATACCGGTCCCTATGGCGGCTGTTATGATGCAGCGGAAGAGGCAGACAGACAGATCGCGCTCTTGGGAAAAACGGCTGATTTTGCCCATGCGCTCGGTCTTGGTGTCAATGGCGGACATGATCTGACGGTCGCCAATCTACCCGCGCTGGTCAAGCGCATCCCTTATCTGGCCGAGGTCTCTATCGGCCATGGCCTGACGGCGGATGCACTGGAATATGGCATGGCGGAAACCGTGCGGCGCTTCCGCCGCGCCTGTGGTGAAAGCCTTTGAAGCAGCTTTGAAGACCCGGCAGACCATGGTGGCCATGCCGGATCTTTCATGCACGGTCAGCCGAGCAAGGCATCCTTGCTGGCTGTGATGAAAGCCTCGAAGCTGACGCGCGGTTTTCCCGTCAGCTGTTCTGCGTCATCGGTGACCATGGCCAGATCGTCCTGACGAATGGCCTTGTCGATCGAGGCGAAGACGGGCGCGACAGCGGCGGGAAAGCCTGCGGCTTCCATGCCGGCAATCAAAGCCTCGTCCGAAATATCCACCACCGTCAGCGGCTTGCCCGTCGTTTTCGTGACCAGCGCTGCGATCTCACGCTTGGAGAAGGCACGGCTGCCGGTCAGCGTGTAGGTCACATTGTCAGACACGGGGCGGGCAAGGCCGGCGGCGATGGCGCTGGCAATATCATTGCGGGCGATATAGGAAACGCCGCCCTCGCCGGAGGCGCTGAACCATTGGCCGCTCGCCAGCGCCTTGGGCAGCGACATGAGCAGGTTTTCCATATACCAGCCATTGCGGAAAATCGTATAGGCAAGGCCGGAGGCCTTGATTGCTTCTTCCGTACCGAGATGCTCGGGGGCAAACTGAATGGCAGAGGCATCGGCCTTGGGCATGGAGGTGTAGAACACCCGCTTGACGCCAGCGGCCTTCGCAGCGTGAACGGCTGAAACATGTTGGGCAAGACGCTGGCCGATGGCGTCGGTTGAAATGATCAAAAGACGCTCAACACCTGAAAACGCCGTTGAAAGGCCTGCTTCGTCGCTGAAGTCAACCTTGCGGGTTTCGATACCCTGTGTCTTCAGGGCTTCCAGATCCTGCGGATTGCGGCTGCCGGCGATAATGTCGGCAGGAGACAGGCCCTGGCTGTCGACAAGGTGGCGGATGACGAGACTGCCAAGTTTGCCCGATGCGCCGGTGATCAGGATTTTTGCCATGGGGGTAACTCCGCTTCGATTTTTCTGATAATGGATGCTCTCAATTCGAGAGCTGGTCTAAAATCTTTATCCAGAGCCGGTTTGTAAAGAAGGCAGTTTTCAATCCCGTGGTTACAGAAAGGGAACCGATGAACGAGATGCGCTCAATACGGCCCGATATCATCAGGAAAATAGCGCCCGAACTGTGCCCGGTGCGCACGGTGATTGCTCATATCGGCGACAAGTGGTCGACGCTGATCCTGTCCCAGTTGATGAAGCAGCCGCATCGTTTTGGCGAATTGCGCCGCGCCGTTCCCGATATTTCCCAAAGAATGCTGACGCAGACGTTACGTGACCTGCAACGGGATGGCTATGTGGAGCGCGAAGTGTTTGCCACCAAGCCGCCCAGCGTCGAATATCGTCTGACGGAGCTTGGCAGATCTTTGGTTGGTTCCTTGCAGCATCTGGTGGATTTTGCCTTTACCAACCACGACCGGGTTTTGCAGGCCCGGGCGCGGTTCGATGCGGAAAACGGATGATGTAAGCCTCACGCCTTTTGCGGGCGCTCCGTCAGAATGAGCAGCAGCGATCCTAGCGGGAAACACAGACCCAGCCAGCAGGTGAGCGTCCAGCCGCCGCTGGCATAGGCCCAGCCACCGACAGCCGACCCCAAGGCGCCGCCGAGAAAGAAGGTGGCCATGTAGAGGCCGTTCAGCCGGCTGCGATGTTCCGGGGCCATTGAATAGATGATGCGCTGGCCGCTGACCAGATTGGCCTGTACGCCAAAATCCAGCAGAATGGCAGAGGCTGTCAGGGAGATCAGGCCGAAGACGGGCGAAAACGCCATGCTGATATGGGCGAGCAAAAAGGACAGGATGGCCAGCACCATGGCACCGATGGAAACGGCGCGGGTCAGGCCTTTGTCAGCCAGCCGCCCGGCAATCGGCGAGGCGATGGCGCCTGCTACGCCCGCCAGCGCAAACAGCGCGATGCCGTTCTGGCTCAGATGAAAAGCGCTGCCGGATAAAAGCAGCGGCGAGGTGGTCCAGAACAGGCTGAAGCCGCCGAACATGCCGGCCTGATAGAGGGCCCGCCGTTGCAGCACATGATTGGTGCGGGCGATATGGGCCATGGAGTGCAAGAGTTGCGCGTAGCCCATCTGGCCATGTGGCTTCCTGCGCGGCAGGCTGACAGCGGTGAGGGCGACGAGGCCGATCATGGCAATGGCGGAAAGCCGATAGATCATTTCCCAGTTCGATGCTTCGGCCACGAAACTGGCAACGGGCCGTGCCAGCATGATGCCGCAGAGCAGGCCGCTCATGACATTGCCGACGACGCGACCGCGCTTTTCCTCACTGGCCATGCTGGCGGCAAAGGGCACAAGCACTTGCGCGACGGTCGAGACAAGGCCGATGGCAAGACAGGCGAGAAGAAAAAGAAAAGCAGTTGTGGCAAGCGAGGCCGACCAGAGCGCGACAGCAGCAATGACCAGCATCGCAATGATCAGACGGCGGCTTTCCATAAGGTCGCCCAGCGGCACCAGCAGGATCAGCCCGAGGCAATAGCCGATCTGGGTGAGGGTGACGATCAGCCCCGTGGCGGCGGGGGTGAGGTGAAGATCGCTGGCGATCAATCCCGCCAGCGGCTGGCTGTAATAGAGATTGGCGGCGACGAGGCCGCAGGAAAGGGCAAAAATAAAGGTCAGCAGGGGCGAAAGCGCTTCGTCCGCGCCGTGCCTGAGCAAGGTCCGGGAAAGGGGCATCTCTTTTTCTTTCAGTTGGCCGGAGGGGAGGAGGTCTCCGGATGAAGGGTCAATTCAATAATGTCATTGCGGTGTCGACCACGGCCAGCATGGCCGCATGGCCGGGATCGGTCTTGCCCACCACGCGCATGCCCATGGTCAGGCATAAAAGCGTCATGCTCATTGTTTCTGCATCGATGTCTTGTCGGATCGAACCATCTTCCTGGCCAAGCAGGATCATGCGCTTCAGCCTGTCCCGGTTGGCCTCAAAGGTTTTGGCGATATGCGCGCCCGCATCCGCATCGAGCAGGGAGAGGTCATTGGCGCCACCCACCACCAGACAGCCGCGCCTGCCCTCCTCGCCAAAGGAATGGTCGGCATAATGGTCGAGAATGCCGCGCAGCTTGTCCCGACCGGTTTTCAGGCCGGAAATGCGCGCCATGATCATCCGGTTGCGCTCAGACCAATACCGGTCGAAGGCCGCCAGAAACAGACCACGCTTGTCGCCATAGGCCTTGTAGAGGCTGCCCGCCGTCAATCCTGTCGCCTCGACCAGATCACTGATGGCGGCAGCCTGATAGCCACGTTCGGAAAAGACTTTCAGAGCCGCATCGAGCATCTGATCCGGGTCGAATTCGCGTGGGCGGCCGGGGCTGCGTTTTGTTTTGATATCCGTCATGGGAGATTAAATAGGATATGATCGTTTCCAAATCAAGCAAAAAATCAGCGGCCCCTCCAGGTCGCTGAAAAATCTCAAGAAAACTGATTGGATCAGGCCGATTTTTTCAATGCTGTCTGGCTGAGGGAAAATTCGACAGCCGCCTGACAATGTATTGTTGTGGAATCGAAACCAGGCAGAACCAGCGCGTTCGGGTCGAGCAGCAGGCAGATTTCCGTACAGCCGAGAATGACGCAATCGGCCCCTTCGGCTTTCGCCTTGTCGATCACGGTGAGGAAGGCATCGCGCGAGGTATCCTTGATCTCACCGGCGCAAAGTTCGTTGAAGATCACGTCATGCACCATCTGCCGGTCTGCGGCATCCGGCACCATCGGATCAAGCCCCAATCCGCGCATACGATCGGTATAGAACCCGTGTTCCATCGTGTATTTCGTCGCCAGCAGCAGAGGACGAGCGTACCCGGCCTGTTTGATGGCGGCAGCCGTTTCATCGACGATATGGATCAGCGGAACCCGCACCCGTTTCGCCACGGCATCGGCAATCAGATGCATGGTATTGGTGCAGATCAGCACGCAGTCGGCGCCGGCGCGCTCCAATGCGGCAGCAGCGTCGCCCAGCGCCTTTTCCGCCAGATCCCAGCGGCCCGCTTTCTGCAGGGCGACGATTTCGGCAAAATTCACTGAGCGCATGACGAGATCGGCAGAAGAAAGACCGCCGCACTGTTTGCGCACCGCCTCATTGATCAGGCGATAATAGACCGCCGAGCTTTCAAAACTCATACCACCGATCAGACCGATCATCCGCATTTTGCTCATCCCGTCATGCTGTTGATGTGATGCCTTCATAGTGCAGCAAAGAGGAAGCAGGCGGTGTGCAAACTTGCCAGAATTTTGCGTGTTATGCGCATCTCCATTGCGCAGAAAAATTCTTCTGTGCACAATAGATGCGTTAAAGGTGAGATTTTTCGGAGAGACGCGCGTGCTGGACGAAAGAGACCGGAAGATTCTGGACTGTCTGCAACGGGATGCAACCCAGCCGGTGGCGGAACTGGCCGATAAGGTGGCGCTGTCGGCTTCCGCCTGCTCGCGGCGCATTCAGCGGCTGGAGGAGGCGGGCTATATCGAGCGGCGGATTGCCGTGTTGAACCGCGACAGGATCGGCGTACCGACCACTGTTTACGCGCTCGTCAAGACCGCCCATCACAGCGACGAATGGACGGAGGAGTTTCGCCGGGCCATCAGCGATATTTCCGAAATCGTCGAGGCGCACCGGTTGACCGGGCACCACGATTATATCCTCAAAATCGTGCTGCCGCGGGTGGAGCATTACGATGTCGTCTATCGCAGGCTGGTGCGCCGCATCGAGCTTTTTGACGTGTCCGCCTCGATTTCCATGGAAACGATGAAAAGCGGCAGCGCGGTGCCGGTGGATTACGCATCATGACCTTTATTGCGGCGCGCCGAGCGTTGTATCCGTCTGACATTGTTTGAGCGGCAATTGCTGGAAACTGTAGATGGCGGTAATGCGCTGCACCCCGTTTTCCGTCAGCGTATCCACTTTCATGCAGGCGCAGGCATAGCCGTAATCGCCGTTGGTGCGCACATATTGGCCGGTAGAGAGATCGCCGATCTTGTCCATGCCATCCGGTTCATCCGGTGATCCCTGGGTGAGAATGGTCCAGCTGCCTTGCGCGTCGTTCAGCCAGTAATTGCCCGGTGTCGGATTGACGATCCAGCCGCAGCGTTTTTGCGGTGCAGCCTGTCCCTGTGTCGTGAAAAGCGCAAGGGCCGGGGCAAAGGCAAGCGTGGCGATCAGAAAACGGAAGCGCATGTCATCTCCTTTCGTCTTTTGGTTTTGGCATCCCCATTGGTCTGTCGGCCATGATGGCGCCAAACGGATTCTTTTCATTTAAAGCAAACTCCTGCTTGACGGGGAAATCGATTCCGCGTTAACAAGAACCGTACCGTACGGTACTTTCTTTGGGAGCGATCCGGTGACGACAGAAACCATGAACACGGCGGAATTTTCAGCCCGGCAGAGCGCCGTTCTGACGGAAGCGCTGCGTCTTCTGGTGGAGGGCGGCGACAAGGCGCTGACCACGGCTGGTCTGGCGCGTGCGGCCAACTGCTCCAAGGAAAGCCTGTATAAATGGTTTGGCGACCGCGACGGTCTGCTTTCGGCGATGATTTCGTTTCAGGCGAGCAAAGTACGCACCTTTGAGCGTGCGGGCGAACGGCTGACGGCCCAGAGCCTGACAGAGCATCTGGAAGTTTTCGGCTGCGATCTTCTGGAGGTGCTCGCCGGTGAGGTGTCGCTGGCGCTGAACCGTCTTGCCATCGGCCAGACCAGCCGCGACGGCTCCAAGCTTGGCCAGATGCTGTTGGAGCGCGGCCGCCGTCAGATCGACCGACGCGCCCGCGCCCTGCTTGATGCCGGTCGCCGCGACGGTTTCCTGCGCTTTGACGATGGCGAGGAGGCCTATCGCACGCTTTACGGTCTGATCGTCTCGGATCAGCATGTGCGGATGCTGCTTGGCGAAAAGCCAGACAGCCGAAAATTTCCAGCGCGCGCCCGCAAGGCGGTTGCCGCTTTTTTGATGTTGCATGGAACGGAAAAAGCCGCTCCGGCATGAGACCGTCATTCTGACGGTCACTGCTCTTCACTCGTTCACAAACACGGACATAGCATAGGGAAGGATACACGAAATGCGCGTCTATTACGATCGTGATGCCGATTTGAACCTGATCAAATCGAAGAAGGTTGCCATTATCGGTTATGGGTCTCAGGGTCGCGCCCATGCGCTGAACCTGAAGGACAGCGGTGCCAATAATGTGGCCATCGCCCTCAAGGCCGGTTCAGCAACCGCCAAGAAGGCTGAAGCCGATGGCTTCAAGGTCATGACTGTGGCCGAAGCTGCCGCCTGGGCCGATCTGATGATGATGGCGACGCCGGACGAATTGCAGGCCGACATCTACAAGGCCGAGATCGCGCCGCATATCCGCGACGGTGCTGCCATTGCCTTTGCTCATGGTCTCAACGTGCATTTCGGCCTGATCGAGCCGAAGGATACGGTTGACGTTGTCATGATTGCGCCGAAGGGTCCTGGCCACACGGTGCGCGGCGAATATCAGAAGGGCGGCGGCGTTCCCTGCCTCGTTGCCATCCACAAGAACGCTTCCGGCAATGCACTGGAACTGGCTCTGTCTTACGCCTGCGGCGTGGGCGGCGGCCGTTCCGGCATCATCGAAACCAGCTTCAAGGAAGAATGCGAAACCGATCTGTTCGGCGAGCAGGTCGTTCTCTGCGGCGGTCTGGTCGAACTGATCCGTGCCGGTTTTGAAACCCTGGTTGAAGCCGGTTACGCTCCGGAAATGGCCTATTTCGAGTGCCTGCACGAAGTGAAGCTGATCGTCGACCTGATCTATGAAGGCGGCATCGCCAACATGAACTATTCGATCTCCAACACCGCCGAGTGGGGCGAATATGTCACCGGTCCGCGTATCATCACCGCTGAAACCAAGGCGGAAATGAAGCGCGTCCTGCACGACATCCAGACCGGCAAGTTCACCTCCGACTGGATGCAGGAATATCGCGCCGGTGCCGCCCGCTTCAAGGGTATCCGCCGTCTGAACGACAGCCACCAGATCGAGGAAGTCGGCGCCAAGCTGCGCGGCATGATGCCGTGGATCGGCAAGAACAAACTCGTCGACAAGGCCCGCAACTAACAGCGGCTTGCCGACCCCCGCTTCATGCTGGCACGCCTTCGGCGATGCGGGAGATCGGCAAGAACAAACTCGTCGACAAGGCCCGCAACGAACAGCGGCTTGCCGATCCTCTTTTGCTTTTTGCGTATCTCAGAGGGCAGGGATCGGCAGCATTGAAATGGAAAAACTGGCTATCCGGCCAGTTTTTCCTGAATGGCAGCCTCGAAGGCTTCGAGGCTGGGCAAATAGCGCAGACCTTCGCTGGCCTGTTCCCCGGTCCAGGCCGGTCCGCCGATCCAGATTTCGGTCCTGTCAGAAACGCTCTGACGAATATGCGATATCAGGTTGACCACATGGGCAGGTTTTCCCACAGTGGCCGCAAGACAGACGATATCGGCGTCTGCTTTTGCCGCCGCATCGGCAATATCTTGAGCCGGCATGTCGGGACCGAGATAAAGCGTGTGGACACCGTGTGCCAAGGCCAGCACTGTTGCAATCAGCACGCCCATTTCATGCATTTCACCTTCAGCCGTGCAAAATACAATGCGAAGCCGCCGGTGTGGGGCGGGCATTAATTTCATGCTGTTGCCAAGCAGCCAGCGGATCGAGGCGGAGACAAGATGTTCGCTGGCGACGCTCATCGATTTATTGGCCCAGCGTCTGCCGACTTCCCGCATGAGCGGCAGAACGATCTGCCGTGAAAAATCCACCGGGCCCAGGGTGAGGAAATGGGCATTCAAGATACGGTCCATTTCCACATTATCGAGACTTTCAATGGCGCTCAAAAGTGGGCCGAAGCTTTCCACCTGGCCTCTTTCGCTCAGCATGGCGCGCAAGGCGTTCTGATCAAGATGCGCGATCTTGCCGATGCGGTGACCCGAATCCGTCAATAGTTTGAGCAGTCGAAGGCGCATAACCTCTTCGCGGCTATAACGTCGACGGCCAGTTTCGGATCGTTCCGGTGATACAAGGCCAAAACGGCGCTCCCAGGCATGAAGAACCAACTTGGAGAGTCCCGTAAATTCCATGGTTTCCCTTAGGGTGAAAAACTCTCGCGATGGCGGTGTCCTGTCCATGATTTCCCTTCTAAAGATATGCTAGATGCATAATATAAGAAGTTTCTGTATATTTCATTGACTGAATGTCAGGATTCCAGATTGACTTGTTTTTAAGGATAAATTGCCACCGGACCGATGATATGAGCAAGCCTCGTGACGCAAACGATAGGATGAATATCAGAATGTGCTTTATATATGATTATCTATATATTCAACTGGAACATGAAATCTGCATGTAAGAATATGTTTTTAAAAAATCGCTGCAAAGCTGGAGCTTCCCGGCACCATGTCGATTTTCGTTTTTAACCGTTAACTGTCAAAGACAGGAACACATGCGGTATCTCCACATGGAATTTTTTTAGTAATATTAAATATACCTTTTGATTGCATAGTCCTGCCTATTGTCAGTTTCATACACCGCCTCTTTGGTGATCGATCCTGATCATCACTGTGTCCTGCAGTGAGTGGTTCTCCTGCATCATTCCTTCAATCGAGAATGGTGAAGGGGCACATTCAGCAGCGTTCTTAGACTGTTACTGCGTCTTTATGGGGGCTAAACCAACTCATGCCGGCGCCGATCAAAGGGTGGGGAAATATGTCCTTGTTAACGTTGCGGGGTGATGCGCAGGCTGAAGTTGACGCCATGCGGCGGTCCCAGGCTGTCATCGAGTTCACCCTGGATGGGATCATCCTCGACGCGAACGAAAATTTCTGCAAAGCGCTGGGTTACAGTCTTTTAGAAATCAAGGGAAAGCATCACAGTATTTTTGTCGATCCGGTAGAGGCGAAACAACCGGAATACAAGCTGTTTTGGGATAATTTACGAGCAGGGAAGTTTGATCGGCGCCAGTACAGACGCATCGCAAAAGATGGGCATGACGTCTGGATCGAGGCATCTTACAACCCGCTTTTGAAAGGCGGAAAGCCCTATAAGGTGGTGAAATACGCCACCGATATAACCGCTGCTAAGCTGAAGGCACTGGAAGATGACGCCAAGCTCAAGGCGCTGTCTGCATCGCAGGCGCTCATCGAATTTGCATCCGATGGCACGATCCTGACGGCAAACGAAAATTTCTGTACCGCACTTGGCTATCAGCTGTCCGAGATTTCCGGTCGCCATCACCGCATGTTTTGCGACCCGGCCTATGTCAAAACCTCGGCCTATGAGGATTTCTGGGCAAGGCTTGCAAGAGGCGAAGTGGCAGCGGGGGAATTTTGCCGCATTGGCAAGGCTGGAAACGATGTCTGGATCCAGGCATCTTATAATCCTGTGTTTGACAGCAGGGGCAAGGTTTACAAGATCGTCAAGATTGCCACGGACGTGTCCTCACGCATGAATGCGATCTCCGAAATTTCCAGAGCATTGAGAGCCCTGTCAGCTGGTGATCTGACCATAGCGCTGGACAAGCCGCTGGTCCCGACCATGGAGGCATTGCGCCACGATTTCAATGACACCATCACCGGCCTGCGTTCCATCATTCAAAATCTCATGGCAAGCGCGGACAACCTGACATCCAGCGCCGGTGAACTCAGTATAGCTTCCACCGATTTGGCCAAGCGAACCGAACGCCAGGCCGCTTCGCTTGAGGAGACGGCGGCGGCGATGGAAGAGGTGACGAACACAATCAAGGACTCCTCTCAGCGCGCTGCCAATGTGGGCAGGCTGGTGGAAGACATGCGGGCCCATGCCGCTCATTCCGGTCACGTGGTTCAGGATGCTGTCAGCGCCATGAGCGCTATCGAGCAGTCGTCCCGCCAGATTTCCAGCATTCTCGGCGTGATTGATGAAATTGCGTTTCAGACCAATCTTCTTGCCTTGAATGCGGGTGTTGAAGCGGCCCGTGCCGGTGAGGCGGGCAAGGGCTTTGCCGTGGTGGCGCAGGAAGTGCGGGAACTGGCTCAGCGTTCTGCGTCTGCTGCCCGCGAAATCCGGCAATTGATCGGTACCTCTGCCGCTCAGGTGGAGCACGGTGTTGAACTGGTGGCCAATACCGGACAATCGCTTGAGAAAATCGTCGCTCAGGTCCAGCAGGTCAGCGAGAATATCAATGTCATCATCCACAGCGCCAGCGAACAGTCCGGTTCGCTTGGCGAAATCAACACATCTGTCAACGTTATCGATCAGGAAACCCAGAAAAACGCAGCGCTTGTCGAGGAACTGACGGCGACAACCGTGATGGTCGGAGAAACCGTCGATGCCTTGCACGCGGTCATTACACGCTTTCACCTCAGTGAGGCGGCCCAGCAGGTCAGGCATGGCAGGGCTGCGTAAAGCCTGACAGCAGTGCCCCGCCATTTTGTTGATCCGGACCCCGGGCAAAACCAGGTGGCTGCTTCGGGTTATGTCATAAGATTGCAGTGCAGTATGGACATGATTGTGCTACTGCGGATTTACCCCTGAACGCGGAATCGATGTCGTGGGGAAATGCGCAGCAGAATGCAAAATCTTACAGTGTCCCTTGCGCGTCTTGCAAAAAAACGCTGGCACTTTAAGTGTTTGCCAGCCGGAATGCAGGAGATCGAGTGATGGCGCCCTTTACGCACCGTAACGTTCTGGAGACGAAGGCCGCAGACGATCATCAGCACTGGCCGCAGGATAATGACGTTTTCAAACTTCACCGTCTTGAGTTGTCGATATCGACGGATGAGCATCCCTTTCATCGCGATCATGCCGATGCTGCACGCCGCAACTGGGTCACTGAAGTTGCGGCCAAGCCCGCGCTTTTCGATGGAAAGTTGATCCTGTTCAACAGCCTGACCATAAGTGAGGGGGAGATTGAGGGGGTCGGACATGTCATTCCCTATTCCACCTATCTTTTCTGGCGAAAGCAGCCCGCGCCCTCAAGCGGCTATCATCTCTTTGGTTTTCCCGTGATCATGTCCAGCGACGGTGCATTGATTGCCGTGGAAATGGCCTCTCATACCGCCAATGCTGGCATGGTCTATTGTCCGGCGGGTTCTCTCGATCCCAGCGATATCGTTGCAGGACGGGTGGATGTAGAGGCGAATATGCGGCGTGAAGTGAAAGAGGAGACAGGGCTCGATCTTGTCGGTGCCCGTGTCGATCCGTTTCTTTATGCCTATCGCAGGGGCAGACGTGTGACGGTGTTCCGGCGCTTTGACCTGCCTTTGACGAGCGAGGAAATTTTCGCGCGGATTACTACTCATATGGAAACCGATCATGAGCAGGAAATTGCAAGGCCGCTTGCCATTCGCGGCGCTGATCCTCATGCCCATCCTTACAACCCGGCTATGTATCCCCTGCTTGATTACCTGTTCGGGTGAAAATGGGCGTCTCCTTGTCCAGCTTGTCGTGCGAACATGATCGCCAAAGCTTGTTGAAAAATACCCCGCCTCGCCGGGGCGAGAGCGGGGCAAGGTGGGCGCATGATCGCAAACGCGGGAGGATGACGTTTTCGACAGTGTCTGCGCCGGGAACAACCGGATATGAACGTTTCAACGCCCTGCCGCCTCGTATAATGCCGGACAGGTCGATACGGATGTGCAGCATCATGCTTTTCAGCAAACGCATCATGCTGGTATGGGCGTAAAGCGAAAATTTTTAAGCGCGTATCGGTGCGATAAACTCAAACACGAAGGGACGCTACTCAGGCATATTGTCCAGATCACGTGCGGCGAACATGCGTTCACCGAATGTGTTCCAGAAATTGTTTGAGGCAATTCCTGACGCGAAACCGGACTCCACTTTCGCTAGAGTGGGCCTGTCCTGATTTCTTTCATTGATTGTATTTCTGTTTTATGCAGAAATAAACTACAAGATTTTATCGATTATTTTATCTGTTGCGTCTGTTATCGCTGAAACACATGCGCCACACGTAGAGCGATTATCCGGACACGCCATAAAGCTGCTGAAAGCGGTATTTCAGCAGGCGCATGAGCCGGGCATCATAATTGATGGCCTCAATCCGGTCGAAGCGCAGTTGATCCTCATCCTGTTCTTCACTGACCTTGTCCGTTACGGCGACGATTTTTTTCTGCAATGCCTGACAGTTTGGGTAGGAGGACAGGGCCATCAGACGGCGGTCGAGATCGCGGGCGTGTTGCACGGCGATTTCGGCATGGCGGGCCTCGTGCCGGCGGATGTCGTAATAGATCGTGTCCCAGACCAGCGCCAGATTGCGTGAGGCATGGCGGCGGTTGATCCAGCGCGGGATGATGATCTCGATGGACACGGTGACGCGAGATCTGCCGATTTTGCAGCTGTCAGGCGTCCTGACATAGGTGAGGGTGCCGCCAAAGCGGATGCGCGCCGCACCGGGATGTCGCCCGGCTGAATTGCTGGTATGGGGTCCCTTACTCTCCAGTTCCCGGTCGAGTTCTTCGGCTGTATGTCCGCCAATGCGAAAATAATGCATGGATTTATGCACAATTGTCTGGGCATTGGCGCTGCCAGACAAGACATAGAGAGCGATCAGTGGCAGCAATGCGCGACTAAGATGTCTTGAAACCATTCCGGGGCGGCTCATGCGATTGAATTTGAAAGTAGATTGCGGCAAAGAACCCGGAAGGTCAAACATCTCCTTTCAGGATGGTCAATAGTAGAGCGCCCGTCATCCTTTTGAAAGGCGGGAATCGTCTGTCTGATCTTTGGACAGCCGCATTTGAAAAGAAGTGTGAAGGACGGCATAAGATGAGACAAAGGCTCTGGCGGCTGGCGCATGGACGCGAGATTGCGTTGGCAGAACGCTCCCGGATCATGGCAATTGTCAATGTCACGCCGGATTCCTTTTCCGATGGTGGACGCCATGCAACTCTGGAAGCCGCATTTCGCCATAGCCTTGGCTGTCTGGAAGACGGGGCCGATATTCTCGATATTGGTGGCGAATCGACGCGACCGGGCGCTTCGGATGTCAGCCCGGCAGAAGAGCAGGACCGGGTGCTACCGCTCGTCAGTCGTCTTTCAAAAGAAACCGATGCGCTGATCTCGATCGATACCTATCGGGCAGAGACCGCCGCTCTGGCGATCGCCGAGGGAGCCCATATCATCAACGATGTCTGGGGCCTGCAACGTGAGCCCGCCATCGCCGACGTTGCGGCGAAGACGGGTGCAGGGATTTGCATCATGCATACCGGGCGAGGACGCACCCCGCTTTCTGATCCCATTGAGGATCAGCGGCAGTTTTTTGCTCGTTCGCTGGAGATTTGCAAACAGGCCGGTGTGAGGGCGGAAACAATCGTGCTCGATCCGGGATTTGGCTTCGGCAAGGAAACGGTTGAGGCGAATATGGCGCTCATGGCCCGTCTCGATGAACTTCAGGAATTGGGTTTTCCCTTGCTGGTCGGCACATCGCGCAAGCGGTTTCTGGGCGCGCTCACCGGGCGCGAACCGCAGGATCGGGACGTGGCCACGGCCGCAAGCTCGGTGCTGGGGCGCCTCAAGGGTGCAAGCCTTTTCAGGGTGCATGATGTGTGCAGTAATCGCGATGCTCTTGCCCTTGCCGATGCGATGGTGCAGACAGGCTGTCTCAAACAGAAAGTGCCGGACCATGGCTGAGACCTATTGGATTACGCTTAAGAATTGTGGATTTTTTGCCCGGCACGGCTTTCACGAGCAGGAAGAGTTTCTCGGTCAGCGCTTTTTCGTTGATGCTGAACTGCAGGTGCGGTTTTCAACAGCACTCGAAACCGACGAACTCGCTGGAACGGTGGATTACGGCGCCGTCTTCAACGTCATCGAGGAACTCGTCACCGGCAAACGCCGCTATCTGATCGAGGCGCTGGCGCTGGATATCGCCAAAACGGTCTGTCAGCGGTTCGAGCCGATTGTGCGGGCCAAGATCACCGTGCGCAAACCCAGCGCGCCGATTACCGGAATGCTGGATTATGTCGAGGTCTCGGTTGAACATGCCTGTTGAGCCGCAGCCGGCAAAGGTGGCGCTTGGTCTTGGCGGCAATATAGACGATCCGGCCATGTCCATGCGCCATGCCTTGAAGGCGTTGGACAGTCGTGAGGAAACGCGCGTGCTGTCCGTTTCGCCGCTCTATCGTACGCCGCCCTGGGGAAAGCTTGATCAGGCCGAGTTCTTCAATGCTTGCGCCTTGATAGAAACCGCGCTTGCGCCGCAGGATCTGCTGCGCGTCTGTCTCGATCTTGAGCGCGCCATGAAGCGGGTGCGGCTTGAACGCTGGGGACCGAGAACGCTGGATATCGATATCCTGCTTTACGACGCCCTGACGATCGATGAGCCGAGCCTGCAAATTCCTCATCCGCGCATGCTGGAACGGGCTTTTGTTCTGCATCCACTGGCCGATATTGCCGCGGATTGGCGCGTCAAGGACAAAAGGGTCGAGGACTGGCTCAAGCAGGTGGATGATTCTGGCATTACGCTTTGGGATAAAAACAGCGATTGGTGGCGGGATTGAACGCCTGTTGCGGTCGTTTATGATGGACTTGTATCTTAAAGCAATGCCGCGTTTCATTGTCGCGAGAAAAGTATGAAGCGGTTTTCTGTCCCGAAACGCTCTAAACGACAAAACCGAGACCACTGGCCTCGGTTTTTATAGTGCGCGCGGTTGAAAGACTTATTTCGTGATCGAGCCGACCATCTCATGATCAATCTGCGGCTGGCGATCGAGGTGAAGACCGATCACCGGCACCATCTGATCGTCAACCTTGACGGAGATGGTGATATTCATCGCTTTCTCGCCTTCAAGGCTTGCCACCATGGCGCCATTCAGCTTGGAACGGTTGATGGCCATGACAGCACGACCATCATTGACCTGGCCGGAGATGATGTCGAGACCCTTGCCTTGGGCGCCATCGAGAAACTGGCCCTTATAGGTGCCGCTTTTCAACGCAATCACGGCATTCATTGGTTGAGAGAAGACGCCAACGCGGCAGGTGCCGCCAAGCTTAATGCCAGGATCACTGCCCTCGACCGGTTCTCCAGTCAGATTGCAATTGAACTTTGTGCCCTTGTATTTCCCGGCAACAATCTCACCCGGACCGCTCCATAAGCCGGCAACCGAATGAAAGAAGATCTTGTCCTTCTGTGCCGCCAGCGCAGGCTGGGCTGACACCAGGGCAATCGAGGCTGCGGCTAGGCTGCCGAGGGCAAACAGGGGGCGAAGCGACATCGGTTTTCCTTGGATGGTCACAGAAATCATTAAGACTCATTTACCCCCAATATGGTTAATATTCCATTTATTTTGGTCTGTCTATCTGAGCTGGTTGACGTCGGCAGGTGCCGGTCAAGGCCTGGTTGGGCCGTTACAACATGCTGGGAAAGTTGTATAATTTCTGCAATCGGCAGCGCGGGAAAGAGTGAATGAAACGACAGGTGCGTTAATTTTAAAATGGCAGGCTGTATCGCTGTCCGTAAAACATTGAAAAGCTCTAGGGTCAAAACTCAATCAGGATGGTTGTTCTGCAAGGCGTATTTTGTGTCTGAGTAGAAGGAAAGGTGCAGGAAATGCTCCCCATTTTCAAACCTTTCCGACGCCCGCAGGCACAAAATACGCCTTGCCCGAAGGGTTGAACGGGACGGGCCGCCTGATTGCGAACAATGCTCGACAAGGCCAACCGGCCTTGTCTTGCGCTTGTTCGCTGCCATACAATCCCATCCCGTTCAACAGAACACCCATCCTGATTGAGTTTTGACCCTAGGGCATCATTCCTGAAATCGGGTGAGATTGAAGGTGAAAATGATGCCGCAGGTTAAGTGTGTTACAGCGAGTTTTGTGCGCCATATTGGACGCACGGCGCTCTCAGGAATTATAGGTGCCGACAGAATCATGACATGCTGACGATAAAAACGGGGCACAAGGCGGTGATCTGTGACCCTTTCAGCGGTCGGATTTTTGAAAATAGACGCTTCGAAAGTTGTCCTGCTGAATAAAATTTTTGTTTTGATATATGAGTTTTTCTATTTTTAAAGCGATATGCTGTATTGAAGCGATCTCTGAATACTGGAATATTATTTTTTATTATTCCAGAAAATATGGATTTTTGAGTGTTATATTTTTCTAATTGATAGCTGTGTGGGTGGTATTTTCATTTTCGTCATGAGATTGTTATGCTTGCCGCAGATAATACATTCGTCTGAACAGGAAAGCTTCTGCGATCTGGCGATCAAGGTGTCTCGTGGGCGGACATATGTTGTGAGACTTTTCATCTTTTCATTTCAGCACGAAAAAAGGCGGCGAAATTCGCCGCCTTGTTTTTTGTCCCGCACCCGGATGTGAGAGCGTTTCCGTGTTTCACGGACATGTTCCAATATCGCCATGCATTTGGTGAACCGCACGGCGATAAGATGCTCGGTTTATTGCGGGCCGATCATCAATTCCGGACGCACGATGGCGTCGAATTCTTCATTGGTCAGATAGCCACCACCAACGGCTTCATCGCGCAGCGTCGTGCCGTTCTTGTGAGCGGTCTTGGCGATCTTGGCGCAGGTGTCATAGCCCAGCTTGCCGTTCAGCGCTGTGACCAGCATCAGCGAATTTTCGACACCCTTCTTGATATTGTCCTCGCGCGCTTCGATGCCGACAACGCAATTGTCGGTGAAGGAGACCGCAGCATCGCCGAGCAATTGCACCGATTGCAGGAAATTATAGGCCATCATCGGATTATAGACGTTGAGCTCGAAATGGCCCTGGCTGCCGGCAAAGGTGATGGCGGCCTGATTGCCGAAGATATGGGCGCAGACCTGTGTCATGGCTTCCGACTGGGTCGGGTTGACCTTGCCCGGCATGATGGACGAGCCCGGTTCGTTTTCCGGCAGCGCCAGTTCGCCGAGACCTGCGCGCGGACCGGAACCGAGGAAGCGGATATCGTTGGCGATCTTGAAGCAGGCAGCGGCAGCGGCATTGATTGCGCCATGGGCAAAGACCATGGCGTCATGGGCGGCCAGCGCCTCGAACTTGTTGGGCGCAGTGATGAAGGGCAGGCCGGTGATTTTTGCAATTTCTTCCGCCACCTTCTCGGCAAAGCCGACGGGTGCGTTCAGCCCGGTTCCGACGGCGGTGCCGCCCTGGGCCAGCTCGTAAAGGCCGGGAAGCGTGGCTTCAATTCGCTTGATTGCCGAGGCAACCTGGGCGGTATAGCCGGAAAACTCCTGGCCCAGCGTCAGCGGAGTGGCGTCCTGGGTATGGGTGCGGCCGATCTTGATGATGTGGGCAAAGGCCTTGGCCTTGGCGTCCAGTGCATCATGCAGATGCCTGAGGCCGGGGATCAGGTGATGAGTGACATATTCGGCGGCGGCAATATGCATGGCCGTCGGATAGGTGTCGTTCGACGACTGGCTCATATTGACGTGATCGTTCGGGTGGATCGGCTTTTTGGAGCCCATCACGCCGCCGAGCATTTCGATGGCCCGGTTGGAGATCACTTCATTGGCGTTCATGTTCGACTGGGTGCCGGAGCCGGTCTGCCAGACGACGAGCGGAAAATGGTCGTTGAGCTTGCCGTCGATGACTTCCTGCGCCGCCTTGATGATGGCGTCACCCAGAGCCGGATCAAGTTTGCCAAGCGCCATATTGGCGCGGGCGGCGGCCTGCTTGACGATGCCGAGCGCGCGCACGACGGGCAGGGGCTGTTTTTCCCAGCCGATTTTAAAATTACCGAGCGAACGCTGGGCTTGCGCGCCCCAATAGCGGTCGGCGGCGACGTCGATCGGGCCGAACGTATCGGTTTCGGTGCGGGTGGCGGTCATTGCTAACTCCCATAATCGGTTGCAAAAGGCGGGGCAGGCCGTTGCTGAAAAAGGATGGCCTTTTCCTTTGTCAGCCTGTCCGGTGTCGCAGAAAATGCGGTTTGCGGTCAGGCCGGCAGCACGGTCGCTTCAGGCTGACTGTTATAGGCAGGTTTGCATTCTCTGCAATGGTCAAGACCGCCCCCCTTCGGATGTTTGTAATTTTGTCGCGCCTTGCATTTCAGATCTGGCAAGTGGCTCTGGTGGTCACATCTTGTCATCGGCGGCCAATATAGAAGGTATGGTTACCAAATCTTAACGCTTTGGCGGGTTAATCTTAATACTTCGTTGAGAGCCGGAATGCTGCGTCATGTGACGAGCGGGCTCTGTGCTGTTGTAGAACACATTAAAGACGAAACGTGCATGAAGGCGGTCAAACAGAAAGGCTGCAATGCACCTTGTGTCACGCAAAATTGCGTGCGCATTTCGAGCCGGATACATATTGCTGGTTGTCCAGTCTATGCCAGTCCGGATAAGATTGGATGAGCGGGATGATCTATCGACAAGCAACGCTGCTTTCAGGACTGTCCGCATTCCAGCGACGAGCAATTTGTAAAACGCATAAACAGCGCTGCCGCCCGAAAAACGGCTGCCTGTGCCTCCTTGAAGCCGACCCGGTTCAAGGAATTATGCAGCAAGGCAAGAGAAAACTTTTCAAGAATCACGTTATCGGCTAGGGAAACGCCAAATGCCGGTGATGTTGTCATAATATGGAAAGCCGTGATGCCGGACGCACGACAGGAAAACGTGAATGTAACCTGAAGGCATCCTCACGGTTTTGACGCAATTGGCTGCAACAGCCATCGCCATCCATGCGCCGGAAGATACTAGATTGGGGTAGAAACTTGCAGAAACCTACGTTCCAAGGGGCGATCCTCGCCGCCCTTCTGACCACCACGGCCAGCTTTGCCGCTTCGGCCACACCAGCCCATGCGATCACGCTTCTGGAGTTTCTGCGCGGCGGGCCGGGTAATTCACCGTCTCACAAAAATGAGGTGCCGCCACCGGAAAACATTCCGGCCTCGCAACTGGCCGATCCGGAGCCGCTACCGAAGGTTGCATCCCCCCGCTATTATACTTACAAGCCGGATTCGGAACGCGCCATTGCCGTAAAAGCGCCGGACACGCCAATTCTGGCGTTTGGCGATGCTCGCGACGCCGCTGAAAACCGCCTTGCCATGTCCAAGGTCAAGGTCGAGGCCACCGATGATGTCGCCAAGGCTGTCGAGCAATATTACAACAATAAGGGTGCGCTGATCTGGGTGAACGATTCCGGTATCACCGATCAGGCGAAAAGCGCTATGGCGGCTCTGGCCAGTGCCGATACTGTCGGGCTTGAGCCTGCCGATTATGCCGTAACCGTGCCGCAAGGTCTCGACACCATGGACAGCGACGCCAAGCGTCAGGCACTGATGGCGTTCGAGCTGTCGTTGTCGGCCAAGGTGTTGACCTATGTGCAGGATACGGTGCGCGGTCGCCTCGATCCCAACCGTATTTCTGGTTATTACGATTTCAAGCGCAAGGTGGTCGATCTCGCCCCCGTTCTCGATATCGTTCGCATGAGCCCCGATGTCGAGGCCTATCTGCGCAGTCGCGATCCGTCCAATCCGCAGTTCGTAGCGTTGAAAAACGAGCTCGCGCGCCTGATGGCCGAGGACAAGCAGCAGCAGGCCGATGTGGTCAAGGTGCCGGAAAACACATTCATTCGGCCGGGTCAGACCAGCCCTGATCTGCCCAGCGTGATTGCTGCGATCAAGGCCTATTCCAGCGATTCCCTGAAGGTGGATCACGTTCAGGCGCTGACAGGCTATTCCGGCGACCAGACTTATTCACCCGATCTTGTCCAACTGGTCTCGGATTATCAGAAGGAAAAGGGATTGAAGCCGGATGGCGTGATCGGCCCGGCAACGATCCGCACGATGACCGGTCATTCGGATGCAGAGAAGATCCAGAAGGTCATTGTGGCCATGGAAGAGCTGCGCTGGTTGCCGGCTAATCTTGGCCCGCGTTACGTGCTGATCAATGCTGCTGCATTCCACGCCTACTATTATGATGACAGTCAGCAGAAACTGGCGATGAAAGTGGTTGTCGGCGCGCCCCAGCACCAGACTTACTTCTTCCAGAACATGATCCAGACTGTGGAGTTCAATCCTTACTGGGGTGTGCCGCGCTCGATCATCGTCAATGAATTCCTGCCGAAGCTGCGCCGTGACCCGAGCTATCTCGACAAGCAGGGCTATCAGGTCAGCTATCACGGTCGCCGCGTGTCGTCAGCCTCGCTCAACTGGAACACAAATCCGGATGTCGATGTGCGTCAGCCGCCCGGCAGTGACAATGCTCTCGGTGATCTGAAGATTCTCTTCCCCAATTCTCATGCGATCTACATGCATGACACCCCGGCGAAGAGCTTCTTCAAGCGTGACATGCGCGCGCTCAGCCATGGCTGCGTTCGGCTTTCCGAACCGCGCGTTATGGCGGCGGCGGTCATGAACACATCCGTGGACGATATCAATCAGGAGATCGCCACGGGGCAGAACCGCGCTGTGCAGGTGCCGCAGAA
Organism: Allorhizobium sonneratiae; assembly: GCF_023700755.1. Lineage (GTDB taxonomy): Bacteria > Pseudomonadota > Alphaproteobacteria > Rhizobiales > Rhizobiaceae > Allorhizobium > Allorhizobium sonneratiae. Next base: position 54,898 of record NZ_JAMKOJ010000005.1, read on the forward strand.
GTTCCCGGTCTATATCGCCTATTTTACCGCCTGGCCGGATAAGGACGGCGTCGTGCAATATTACAACGACATTTACGGTCGTGATGATGCAACAACCAAGGCGTTTATCGCGACGTCCACGGCACGCGGCGCGCATATCTAGAGCATAATCCGACCGGAGTGAAACGAGGGTCGATAAGATTATGCATAAAAAAAGAAACCCTTAGAACGTCCATCTGATTCATTCAGATTGAGTTGCGCTCCAAGATTTTAAATTTGTAGCCGGCCCGAAAGGTAACGCCTTTCGGGCCGGCTTCTGTTTATTGCGAGGGTGAAGCCGGCGCTGGCATGTTGTTCTGCGCGTCTTTTACCAGCGTTGCATAGTCTGCGGCGGAAATGCCCTTGTCCTTGTGGAGGAATGCGGCAATAGACCAGAGTGTATCGTCGCTGAAGCTTTTGCCGAAAGCTGGCATACCCGTCATCTTGATCCCGTATTTGGCGACATAATAAACCTGATTGGGATGGTTTTTACGTGTGGCCTTGAGCAGGTTCGGCGCGTCTGGATAAATGCCCTTTCCGATCGGATCGAGCGCCATACCCGGCGCGCCGTGACAGATGGCGCAATGCTGCTGGTACAGTCCGGCTCCGGTTGACACTCTTTCTGCCGTTTCCAGATTGTCGGGAATGGCGATATCTTTTGTTCTGCTTTCCATGGAAGACTGATAGGTCTGGTGAAGCGCCCAGGTCACAATCGGATAGTGCGGGCTTGTTGCTCGATAATCGAACAGGCCGGAATAAATAAAACCGATGGTTCCTGCTCCGCCCAGGGCGCAAAGCCCGACAATGGCACAAACGCCGGTCAATATTGGTCTTTTCATGATCGATCTCCTGATCTGGCAGGTGCGATCCGGCTGCGGATTTAGGTCCTGCTGAAAAACGGTGAAGGCCTTTCAAGCTCTGCGAAACAGAAGATGCAGTCGGCTGGAAGGGTTCTCAGGAGGTGATCCTAGAAAATTACGGGTCTGACTTGATGATTCAAATCAAGTGGTGTGGACGTACACGTCACTGTTGCGAAGCACTGCATACACATTTTCGTGAGGTCTGATTCCGTGTGATGAAAAGCCCTCAGGCTTAACAGCACCGTGCGTTTTATCAAACATACATAAGATGCTGTAACGCTCTAAATCTACTGCATAATTTTCTCCTCAAACCGATTCCGGTTCAAGGGATTATGCAGTAGGCTTTGAGTGCTGCCGCATGATGTGGTGCAGACGGAAATTCACGCCTTTTCCTTGAATCATGCTGCCAATTGTCACCGATTCTTGTGGCGGTTTGTCCTTACCGATTGAGCAGACGTTTGACGATTTCAACGGTCAATTCATCGAAGTGAGAGATGACATGGGAGGGAGAAAGCGTTTCGACCGCCACATCCGAATAGCCAAAGGGAACGGCAATCGATGGGATTCCGGCATTCTGCGCCACAAGAATGTCGTTGCGGCTATCGCCGATCATCAAGGCCTGTTGTGGGTCTCCACCGGCTTTTTCAATGGTACCCAGCAGGTGGCGGGCATCCGGCTTGCGCACTTCAAACGTATCGCCGCCGGTGATCGCATCAAAATAGGCGGTCAGGTCAAGACCATCAAGCAGCGGTCGGGCCAGACCTTCCAGCTTGTTGGTACAGACGCAAAGAGAATAGCCGGCGGCCTTCAGCCGGTCGAGGGCTGCGATGAGGCCGGGATAAGGCCTGCTCTTGCCGGGCATATTGGCTTGATAATGGGCTATGAAGCGCTCAAGCAGCGGCTCGATATCCGTCTCCTCGAGCGGCTTTTGCCGAAAGGCAAAGGCGCGGGCAATCATCGCTCTTGCCCCATGGCCGACGAGATGGCTCACATCGTCAAGACCGACAGGTTCGAGATCGGCTGCGGCAATGGTATGGTTCAGGCTGTCGATGAGATCGGCTGCGGTGTCGATCAGGGTGCCGTCGAGGTCGAAGACGATGGCTGGCTTGGTCAAGACTGGATGCTCCCGGCAATGAAGAGAGAAAGCCTGCCGCCGTAAATCCATGCGTGGCGACAGGCTTCGGGTTCAGATCGCTTTGAGGCCTAAGCCCTCACGGCAAAAAAGGCAATGAAAAGGGGCTTTCGTTTGGCTTGAGAGACGTGTAAACAGCAGCCACATCATCAGATAGTCCGCTTGGGTTTGCTCATGAAAGGATCGTCTGATCATCTTGTATGTGCAGGATTTCAGTTCGCAAACCGGTTGCCGCTCATCGCACAGCCTGCTTGCCAGGGAGTTTAGGACGCGCATGGACCTTCGTCAGATGAAGATCAGGGCGGCGGAAAAAGCCTTGTCCTATGTCGAAAACGGTATGCGCCTTGGTATTGGCACCGGTTCGACGGCGGAGGAATTTGTCCGTCTTCTGGCAGACAGGGTTTCTGCCGGGCTGACAGTTCGCGGCGTGCCGACCTCGGAACGCACCGCACGGCTCTGCTCGGAACTGGGTGTGCCGCTGGCGACACTGGACGAGCTTCCGGAACTGGATCTTACCATCGATGGCGCCGATGAACTGGATGGCGCGCTGAGCCTGATCAAAGGTGGTGGCGGGGCTTTGCTCCGGGAAAAAATCGTTGCCGCCGCATCAAGCCGTATGATCGTTATTGCCGATGAAACCAAGGTGGTCGAGACGCTGGGCGCCTATCCGCTGCCCATCGAGGTCAATCCCTTCGGCTCCGTTGCGACGAGAATTGCGATTGAAAAGGCAGCGTCCCGGCTTGGCCTGACGGGCTCGATGGCGTTTCGCCAGAAAGAGGGCGCATTGTTCATCACCGATGGCGGCCATTATATCCTCGATGCTTCTTTTGGCCGCATTCCTGATGCAGAGGCCCTTTCAGATGCATTGTTTGCCATACCCGGCGTTGTCGAACATGGCCTGTTCCTCGGTCTTGCAAAACTCGCCATCGTGGCGGGGCCTGTTGAGGCGCGAGTGATTGAACCGAAATGAATGTCAGGACACACCGCAAGAGCGGTGGTGTTCGTCAGACGAAATGACAATCGAGCGGCGGTTAAGGACGAGACCATGCCGTGGACGAAAAACAGGAGCTATAATTCATGAGACAGTATCGAACGATCGGTCGTCTGGCCGCTGGCGTTTTTGTGGCGGCATCGCTTCTGGCCGGCACTGTCGCCGCTCAGGCGCAGGACGTGACCGATGCCCAGATTCAGACCGCTCGCCAGGCCATTTCCGCCCTCGGCGTGACCAATGTTTTCGACAACATCCTGCCCAATCTGGCCGCCCAGCTCAAGGAACAGCTCATTCAGGCCTATCCCAACCTGGAAGAGCAGATCACCAAGACGGTTGATGAGCAGGCGCTGAAACTTGCTGCCCGCCGCGGTGATCTGGAGCGTGAAGCCGCCATCGTTTACGCCAAGGCCTTTACCCAGGACGAGTTGAAGCAGATTGCCACCTTCTTCAACAGCGAGGCCGGCAAGAAGCTGTTGCGCGATCAGCCGGTCGCCAACCGCGAACTCGGAAAGTCTGCCGATATCTGGGCGTCGGGCATTGCCCGCGATCTGGAAAAGAACACCAATGATGCGCTGAGCAAGGTTGCCGGCAAAGAGTTGAAGCCGATTGCGCCTCCGGCTGCACCGGCCCCCAAGCCCTGATCCAGGCGCATTTTAAACGTCAAAAGCCCGGAGACCTTCCGGGCTTTTATTTTTGAAGATGCATCGCCATATGTGGCAGGCATCTTACCGGCCCATTGCCCGTTTCTCAGGAGCTTTTGATGTCCACTTACGATTATGATCTCTTCGTCATTGGCGGCGGTTCCGGTGGTGTGCGCAGCGCCCGTCTTGCTGCCTCCATGGGCAAGCGTGTGGCCATCGCCGAGGAATATCGTTTTGGTGGCACCTGCGTCATTCGCGGCTGTGTGCCGAAAAAGCTCTTTGTCTATGCTTCGCAATTTCACGAGCATTTCGAGGATGCCGCCGGTTTTGGCTGGACGGTGGGCGAAAGCCGGTTCGACTGGCAAAAGCTGGTGGCCGCGAAGGATCAGGAAATTGCCCGTCTCGAAGGCCTGTATCGCAAGGGTCTGGACAATGCCGGAGCCGAAATCATCGAAAGCCGGGCGGAACTCACCGGTCCGCACAGCATACGGCTGACAAAAACCGGACGCGAAGTGACGGCGGAACGCATCGTCATCGCCGTCGGTGGCGCGCCCAATCCGCATGAAGCCTTGCCCGGTCATGAACTGTGCATCAGCTCGAATGAGGCCTTTCATCTGGACACATTACCGCGCTCCATCGTCATTGCTGGTGGCGGCTATATTGCGGTGGAATTTGCCAATATCTTCCATGGGCTCGGCGTGGAGACGACGCTGATCTATCGTGGGCGCGAAATTCTGTCCCGCTTCGATCAGGATCTCAGGCGCGGCCTGCATCAGGCCATGGAGGCGAAGGGCATCCGCATTCTTTTGACCGATGTCATCGAAGAGGTGACAAAGACGGAAGAGGGCCTTGCCGCACGCACCAAATGCGGTGAACTGCTTCTGGCCGATCAGGTGATGCTGGCACTGGGCCGTGAGCCGCACACAAAGGGGCTGGGGCTCGAAGCGGCAGGCGTTCAGGTGAATGAGCGTGGTGCCATCACCGTCGATGCCTATTCACGCACCAATGTGCCGCATATCTTTGCTCTGGGCGATGTGACGGACCGTGTGCAACTGACCCCGGTCGCCATTCACGAGGCGATGTGCTTCATTGAAACCGAGTATAAGAACAATCCGACCTCGCCCGATCACGATCTGATTGCAACGGCTGTGTTTTCCCAGCCGGAAATCGGCACGGTGGGGCTGAGCGAAGAAGAGGCCGCCAGCCGTTACCCGGAGATCGAGGTTTATCGCGCCGAATTCCGTCCGATGAAGGCAACGCTGTCGGGCCGGGCGGAAAAGATGATGATGAAGCTCATCGTCGAGAGTGCAGGCCGCAAGGTGATCGGCGCGCATATTCTCGGCCATGATGCGGGCGAGATGGCGCAGCTTCTCGGCATTACCCTGAAGGCTGGCTGCACCAAGGATGATTTCGACCGCACCATGGCCGTGCATCCGACGGCGGCGGAAGAGCTGGTGACGATGTACAACCCCAGCTACCGGATCAAAAACGGCGAGCGCATTTGAGCGCGAGGCAAAAGCGCTTTCCAACCCGGGCCTAAGCAGTTATAAGCCCCGCCAACTCGACAAAAAACGATGATCGCAAGGTAAAAGACCATGGCACAGAACTGGACACCGATGAGCTGGAGGCAGAAGCCGATCAAGCAGGTTCCGGCCTATCCGGATCAGGCAGCGCTGGTGGATGCCGAAGCGCAGCTTTCCACCTATCCGCCTTTGGTGTTTGCCGGTGAGGCGCGCCGTTTGAAAAAGTCTCTGGCCCAGGTGGCGGAAGGCAATGCCTTCCTGCTTCAGGGTGGTGACTGCGCCGAAAGCTTTGCCGAACATGGCGCCGATACGATCCGCGACTTTTTCCGCGCCTTCCTGCAGATGGCCGTCGTACTGACCTATGGCGCGCAATTGCCGGTGGTGAAGGTTGGCCGCATTGCCGGTCAGTTTGCCAAGCCGCGTTCTTCCGATATGGAGCGTCAGGGCGATGTCGAGCTGCCGAGCTATCGCGGCGACATCATCAATGGCATCGAATTCACGCCGGAGGCGCGCATTCCCGATCCGAACCGGCAGTTGATGGCCTATCGCCAGTCGGCGGCGACGCTCAACCTGCTGCGCGCTTTCGCCATGGGCGGCTATGCCAACCTCGAAAACGTGCATCAATGGATGCTGGGCTTCGTCAAGGACAGCCCGCAGGCCGAGCGTTATCGCAAACTGGCCGACCGGATCAGCGAGACCATGGATTTCATGCGCGCCATTGGCATCAGCGCGGAAAACCAGCCGAGCCTTCGTGAAACAGATTTCTTCACCAGCCATGAGGCGCTGCTGCTTGGCTATGAAGAGGCGCTGACCCGCGTCGATTCCACCTCGGGCGACTGGTATGCCACCTCCGGGCACATGATCTGGATCGGCGACCGCACCCGTCAGGCCGATCATGCCCATGTCGAATATTGCCGCGGCATCAAGAACCCGATCGGTCTGAAATGCGGTCCGTCCCTGCAGGCGGACGATCTTCTGAACCTGATCGACATTCTCAATCCGCAGAATGAGGCTGGCCGTCTGACGCTGATCTGCCGCTTCGGCCATGACAAGGTGGCCGAGCATCTGCCGCGCCTCATCCGCGCGGTGGAGCGGGAAGGCCGCAAGGTGGTGTGGTCCTGCGACCCGATGCACGGCAACACCATCACGCTCAACAATTACAAGACCCGGCCTTTCGAGCGGGTTCTGTCGGAAGTCGAAAGCTTCTTCCAGATCCATCGCGCAGAAGGGTCGCATCCGGGCGGCATCCATATCGAGATGACCGGCAAGGATGTTACCGAATGCACCGGCGGTGCCCGCGCCGTCACGCCTGAAGATCTGCATGACCGCTACCACACCCATTGCGATCCGCGCCTCAATGCCGATCAGGCGCTCGAACTGGCTTTCCTGCTGGCCGAACGCATGAAGCTGGGCCGCGACGAAAAGCGGCTGAAGGCGATCAGCCTGTAATGCACTTATGATAGTGGTAAAAAGCCCGCAAACCATGTTTGCGGGCTTTTTTGTTTCTGTTGGCTTTGTCTGGTTGCGGGGTGCTGGCACGATGCTTGCTTTTTGTCAGGCAGGAAAAGAGGGCAATATGACATTCAAGAAACTTATGAGCGCCGCCATCGGCACAATCGCATCCATCCTCCTGTTTTCTCAGGCGCAGGCTGCGGATAAATTCGACACGAAGCCGCGTATTGCCGTCATGTCCGCCTTTGCGCCGGAATGGCAGGTTTTGTTGAAGGATGTTGAAAATCCGAAGGAATACAAGCTTCACGGCCGCAGCTTCGTAACGGGCACGTTGCAGGGCAAGGATGTGGTGCTGTTTCTTTCGGGTGTCAGCATGGTCAATGCGGCAATGACCACCCAACAGGCAATTGATTATTTCAACATCAGGGCCATCGTGTTTTCCGGCATTGCCGGCGGGGCCGATCCCTCGCTGTCTATTGGTGATGTCGTTGTAAGCCAGCAATGGGGCGAGTATCTCGAATCGATTTTTGCCCGTGAAACGAATGGCAGCTTCAAAATCCCTCCATTTCTGAAGACGCCATTTCCAAATTTCGGCATGATCTATCCCAATACATCGCAAGTGCTGACGGATGGCATGGACAAGCCGGAAGACAGATTCTGGTTTCCCGTCGATGGAAAACTGCTTGAAACTGCAAAAGCTGTGGCCGGCAGTGTTACGCTCGGAAAATGCGCGGGTGATGAAAAATGCCTTAACCACCAGCCGAAAATCATCGTCGGCGGTAATGGTGTTTCCGGCCCGGCTTTTATTGATAATGCCGCTTTCCGGAAGTTTGCTTTCAAGACGTTTCACGCAGAGGTGCTGGACATGGAAAGTGCGGCAACCGCTCATGTCGCCTTCGTCAACCAGGTGCCGTTCATCGCTTTCAGAAGCCTTTCCGATCTTGCCGGCGGCGGTGAGGGCGAAAACGAAATGAGCGTGTTCATGACGCTTGCGTCCAGCAACTCAGCCCGGGTTGTTAAGGCGTTTCTGGCAAAAATGCCCTGAGAACCGCGCCCGGTGTTCGGGTATGCAAAGGGCATGCTCTTGTGCCCTTTTTATCTGAATGGCTCATCTCGGCGCTCCAGTCATGGCGACTGCATTTTGAAAATCGCCATGAGCCGTCCATGTTTCACAGATGAAACGCCGATTTGATCCCATCGACGACGAATTGTACCGAGAGGGCTGCAAGGATTACCCCAAGCAGACGGGTGAGGATGGCGCGGCCAGTTGAGCCAAGAAAACGGTCGATGCGGTCAGCGATCATCATGGCTGCGAAGACGATAAAAATGGAGACGGCAATGACGAGGATCAGGGCCGCACGCTCCAGCGGTTCGGATAGCGATCCGGAAATCAGGATGGTCGCCGAAATCGAACCGGGACCGGCAATCAGCGGCAAGGCCAGCGGAAAGACGGCAATGTTTTCGATGTGGTCATCGGTGATGGCTTTTTCCGTCGTCTTTTCCTTGCGTTCATGCCGCTTTTCAAAAATCATCTCGAAAGCGATGAAAAACAGCATCAAACCACCTGCTATGCGAAAGGCGCCGATGGAAATACCGAGTGTGCCGAGAATGCCATTGCCGAAGAGCGCAAAGACGGTGAGAATGCCAAGCGCGATCAGGGAGCCGCGCAGCGCCACCTTCTTGCGTTCGGCGCTGTTCATGCCGCGGGTCAAGCCTAAAAACAGCGGCGCCATACCGGGCGGATCAAGCGTGACGAGCAGGGTAACGAAAGCGTTCAACAGGACTTCGGTTCCGGCCATGCGCGCTCCTTTTTTATCTGTTTTATCGTAAGTGGCGCTTCATAGCACGGATAACGGAAATTTTGCCGGTTTTCTCGTACAAAACCCGGAAAAGCCTGTTCAAAACCTCGCCTGAAATTGGCGCTGGCCAAGGCTTTGGGCTATAGGTTTTAAGGTGATTCTGGAGCGTTTCCGTTTTCTTGGGAATCGCATGCGATGTCAGGAAAATCGCGCTTTGGAATTTGGTTTTACGCATGTCCGCATGAAGCCGGTTTGAGGTTTCCCGACATGCCGAAAAAGGCGTGATCCGTTTTGACTGAGCAAAGCACACCCGGCTCCAAGGGGCCATCCGATATCGAACCCATCTCGATCATGACGGAGATGCAGCGGTCCTATCTCGATTACGCCATGAGCGTTATCGTGTCCCGCGCCCTTCCTGACGTGCGTGACGGGTTGAAGCCGGTGCATCGTCGCATTCTCTACGGCATGTCCGAACTCGGTATCGACTGGAACAAGAAATACGTCAAATGCGCCCGCGTGACCGGCGACGTAATGGGTAAATACCATCCGCATGGCAATGCCGCGATCTATGATGCGCTGGCGCGCATGGCGCAGGACTGGTCTTTGCGCCTGCCACTGATCGACGGTCAGGGCAATTTCGGCTCCGTCGACGGCGATCCGCCCGCAGCCGAACGCTATACCGAATGCCGCCTGCAAAAGGCCGCCCATTCGCTGCTTGACGATCTCGATAAGGAGACCGTCGATTTCCGCGATAATTATGACGGCACGCTGCATGAGCCGGTTGTCGTTCCGGCAAAGTTTCCCAATCTTCTGGTCAATGGCGCGGGCGGTATTGCCGTCGGCATGGCCACCAATATTCCGCCGCACAATCTTGGCGAAGTGATCGACGGCTGCATCGCCTTGATCGAAAACCCGGCCATCGAGCTGCCGGAGCTGATGCAGATCATTCCGGGTCCGGATTTTCCGACCGGCGCAATGATCCTCGGCCGCAGTGGCATTCGCTCGGCTTATGAGACAGGCCGCGGCTCGGTGATCATGCGTGGCGTTGCCCGGATCGAGCCGATGCGCGGTGATCGCGAGCAGATCATCATCACCGAAATTCCCTATCAGGTGAACAAGGCGACGATGATCGAGAAAATGGCCGAACTGGTGCGTGAAAAGCGCATCGAGGGCATTTCCGATCTGCGTGACGAGTCCGACCGTCAGGGCTACCGCGTCGTCATTGAGCTGAAGCGTGACGCCAATGCCGAGGTGATCCTCAACCAGCTTTATCGGTACACGCCGCTGCAGACCTCTTTCGGCTGCAACATGGTGGCGTTGAATGGCGGCAAGCCGGAACAGCTGACGCTGATCGACATGCTGAAGGCCTTCGTCTCCTTCCGCGAGGATGTCGTCAGCCGCCGCACCAAGTTCCTGCTGAAGAAGGCCCGTGACCGCGCCCATGTGCTGGTCGGTCTGGCCATTGCCGTTGCCAATATCGACGAGGTGATCAACCTCATCCGTCGCGCGCCCGATCCGCAGACGGCGCGGGAACAGTTGATGGAGCGCCGCTGGCCGGCCCATGACGTGGACGCGCTGATCCGGCTGATCGACGATCCGCGTCACCGGATCAATGAGGACAACACCTATAATCTCTCCGAAGAGCAGGCCCGCGCCATTCTGGAACTGCGTCTTGCCCGTCTCACCGCTCTTGGCCGCGACGAAATCGATGAGGAACTGAACAAGATCGGTGCGGAAATCTCCGATTATCTCGATATTCTGTCGTCGCGCCTGCGCATTCTGCAGATCGTCAAGGACGAACTGATTGCTGTGCGTGACGAGTTTGGCACGCCGCGCCGCACCGAGATCATGGAAGGCGGCCCGGACATGGACGATGAAGACCTCATCGCCCGTGAAGACATGGTCGTCACCGTTTCCCATGCCGGCTATATCAAGCGCGTGCCGCTTGCCACCTATCGCGCTCAGCGGCGCGGCGGCAAGGGCCGTTCCGGCATGGCAATGAAGGATGAGGATTTCGCCACCCGCCTCTTCGTCGCCAATACCCATACGCCGGTGCTGTTCTTCTCCTCGCGCGGCATCGTCTACAAGGAAAAGGTCTGGCGCCTGCCGATCGGCACGCCGACCTCGCGCGGCAAGGCATTGATCAACATGCTACCCCTGGAAGCGGGTGAGCGTATCACCACCATCATGCCGTTGCCGGAAGACGAGGCGAGCTGGGATAATCTCGACGTCATGTTCTCCACGACACGCGGCACGGTGCGGCGCAACAAGCTGTCGGATTTCGTGCAGGTCAACCGCAACGGCAAGATTGCCATGAAGCTGGATGAGGAGGGCGATGAAATCCTCTCCGTCGAGACCTGCACCGATCGCGACGATGTGCTGTTGACCACCGCACTCGGTCAGGCGATCCGCTTCCCGGTCGATGAAGTGCGCGTCTTTGCTGGCCGCAACTCCATCGGTGTTCGCGGGATTTCGCTGGCCGATGGCGACCGTCTCATTTCGATGACCATTCTGCATCATGTCGATGCCGATGCCGCCCAGCGTGCCGCCTATCTCAAGCGCTCCGCGACCGAACGTCGCGCAAGCGGTGTCGAGGAGGACGATATTGCGCTTGTCGGCGAAGAGGTCGGAGAAATCCAGGACCTGCCGGAAGATCTCTATCAGGAACTGAAGGCGCGCGAGCAATTCGTGTTGACAGTCTCCGAACGCGGTTTCGGCAAGCGTTCTTCGTCTTACGATTTCCGCACTTCCGGTCGCGGCGGTAAAGGCATTCGCGCCACCGATACCTCGAAAACCAATGAAATCGGCGAGTTGGTCGCCGCCTTCCCGGTCGAGGAGAAGGATCAGCTCATGCTGGTCTCCGATGGCGGTCAGTTGATCCGCGTGCCGGTGGACGGCATCCGTATCGCCAGCCGCGCCACCAAGGGCGTCACCATCTTCTCCACGGCCAAAGACGAGAAGGTCGTCTCCGTCGAGCGCATCAGTGAGCCGGAAGGCGAGGAAGATGCGGGCATCGAAGAGATTGAAACGCCCGCGGCCGATGGCGGCGAGGCTGCGCCGGAATAACCAGCCAGCGTGAGGTCAGACATCCTATCCGCCATGAAACTCTGGTTTCATGGCGGATTTTTATTATGAAAGCATTGGCCGAAAACTGGGAACCAGTTTTCGGAAAAATCCGTTGCGAAACAAAAACTTAGAGCACTTCACTGTCTCACGAAAACACCGAAGCGCTCTAGACGCTGTAGACCTTGCAGATGGCGGCATCGATTGTCCGATAACGCCTGAACCCCATGGCTTCATAATAGGCAAGACCGGTTTCGTTGGTGTCTCCGATCGTCGCATCGATGTTTTTCAGGCCAAAGCTTTTGGCAGCTTTCAATGTCGCGGAGAATAGGGCCTTTCCCACACCTTGCCGGGCGGCTTGCGGGCTGACATGGGTGCCGATGATGCCCCAGCCTTCCGCAACACCATAGGGATTGTCGGCGACTGCATAACGCAGGGATTGAAAGCCGAGAATCCGCCCTTCGTCGGTGACTGCGAGCGAGCATTCAATCCGGTCCTTATGGTTGATGTAATGCTCCAGAACCCAATCTGCGTCACCAGTGGTTTTGCGCAGTCCGGTGGCAAAAATCTCCTCGATAACACGCACCATACCGGCGGCATCGGACGGATTTGCAGGTCTGATCAGCATTGTTTTGTCCTTTAAGCGTAGACTATCGCATTCAGTGCGATTGTCCTTGATGGGGCAAATTATAAAGCCCGCGCAAGAAATAGCCATCAAACCGTTGCGCTCATTTATGCAGAGCGATACATCAATGACCATGAGCGAGATCGTTACCAGACCCGACCGGCTGCGCATCGCCGTGGCCCAGTTCAACCCGACTGTCGGCGATGTCGCCGGCAATCTCGAAAAGGCGCGGACTGCGCGCAAACAGGCGGCGGAGCAGGGCGCAGACCTGCTGCTTCTGACTGAATTGTTTCTGTCCGGCTATCAGCCCGAAGATCTGGTGCTGAAACCGGCTTTCCTCAAAGCCTGCCTCAAGGCGGTTGAGGCGCTGGCCGCGGATACGGCTGATGGCGGGCCGGGGGTGATTGTCGGTTTTCCGCGTCAAGGTGAAACCGGACGCCACAATTCCGCAGCTCTGCTGGATGGCGGAAAGATTGTCGGCATCCGCGACAAGGTCGATCTGCCGAATTACGGCGAATTCGATGAGAAGCGGGTTTTCGTTCCCGGTGACATGCCGGGTCCGGTGAATTTTCGCGGCATAAGGATCGGTATTCCGATCTGCGAGGATATCTGGAACGATCTGGGCGTCTGCGAAACGCTGGCGGAAAGCGGGGCTGAACTGCTGCTGGTGCCGAATGGTTCGCCCTATTATCATGGCAAGGTCGATATACGCCATCAGGTGGCTCTGCGTCAGGTCATTGAAAGCGGGTTGCCGCTGGTTTTCGCCAACCAGTTGGGTGGGCAGGACGAAATCGTCTATGACGGCGCAAGCTTTGCCTTCAATGCCGACAAGACGCTGGCTTTCCAGATGCCGCAATTTTCCGAAATGCTGGGGATCAGCGACTGGATCCGGGATGGCGAGGGCTGGCGCTGCGCGCACGGCCCCTTTGCCACCGTGCCGGAAGGCGAGGAGGCGGATTATCTCGCCTGCATGCTGGGCTTTCGCGATTACGTGAACAAGAACGGTTTCAAGAGCGTGGTGCTCGGCCTTTCCGGCGGCATCGATTCGGCATTGTGCGCTGCCCTTGCCGTCGATGCGCTCGGCCATGAGCGGGTGCGCACCATCATGCTGCCCTATCGCTATACCTCGGAAGAAAGCTTCAAGGATGCCGCCAATTGCGCCAGGGCGCTTGGCTGCCATTACGACATCGTGCCGATTGCCGAGCCGGTGGAAGGCTTTCTTGCGGCGCTGGGCGACATGTTCGAGGGCACGGAAAGCGGCATTACCGAGGAAAATCTGCAAAGTCGCACGCGCGGCACCATCCTGATGGCCGTCTCCAACAAGTTTGGCTCCATGGTGGTGACGACCGGCAACAAGTCGGAAATGTCGGTCGGCTATGCCACGCTCTATGGCGATATGAATGGTGGTTTTAACCCGATCAAGGACCTCTACAAGATGCAGGTCTATGCGCTGTCGGCCTGGCGCAATGGGCATGTGCCGGAAGGGGCGCTGGGGCCATCTGGCGAGGTGATCCCGGCCAATATTCTCTCCAAGGCACCCTCTGCCGAACTCCGTCCCGACCAGAAGGATCAGGACAGCCTGCCGCCTTATCCGGTGCTCGACGACATTCTTGAATGTCTGGTGGAAAAGGAAATGTCGGTGGAGGAGATCGTGGCGCGCGGCCATGATGTGGCGACGGTGCACCGGGTTGAGCATCTGCTTTATCTTGCCGAATACAAACGCCGCCAATCGGCGCCGGGCGTGAAGATCACCAAAAAGAACTTTGGCCGCGACCGTCGCTATCCGATCACCAACCGCTTCCGGGATCGCTAGGCGGATGCGCAGTTCGGTCGAGATTTTCAATATCGACACCCGTCAGTCGCGCGTGATCTGGCAGAGCGAAAGTCTGGTGGAAGCGCCGAACTGGTCGAGGGATGGGCAATTCCTTATCCTCAATGGAGACGGGCTGATCTATCGCCTGCCGCTGGTCGAACACTCGGTGCCAGAGAAGATCGATACCGGCTTTGCCACACTCTGCAACAATGATCACGGCCTCTCGCCCTGCGGCGAATGGCTGGCCATCTGCGACAAGGTCGAGCATGGCAGGACCTGCCTCTATATCCTGCCCGCAGAAGGTGGCACGCCGATCCGCATCACCGAAAACCTGCCTTCCTACTGGCACGGCTGGTCGCCGGACGGCCAAAGGATCAGCTATTGCGGCATTCGCGATCAGATCTTCGATATTTACACGATTTCCGTCGAGGGCGGTGAGGAGCAGCGGCTGACCCATGGCGAGGGCCGCAATGACGGGCCGGATTGGTCAGCAGACGGACAGTGGATTTATTTCAACTCCAGCCGCACCGGCACAATGCAGATCTGGCGCATGCGCCCTGATGGCAGTGGCCTTGAGCGGTTGACCGATGACGGCTATGGCGACTGGTTTGCCCATCCCTGCCCGAACAACCGCAAGGTCGTGTTTTTATCCTATGATGCCGATGTTTTCGACCATCCGCGCGATCATCATGTTCGGTTACGGATGATGGATTTTGATGGCGGTAATGTCGAAACCCTGTTCGAACTGTTTGGCGGGCAGGGCACGATCAATGTCCCGAGCTGGTCGCCGGACGGTCGTGAATTTGCCTATATACGGTATTTTCCCGAAGAGGGCTGATCCGCTCTTGGAGCGGCCTTCAGTTTACGCTATCTGAGCTTCGTCAGGTGCCCGTGTGATCACGGGAGAATCGGGAATGCGGTGAAACTCCGCAACGTGCCCAACGCTGTGAGGTGGAGGCTGCGACAGAAGCCACTGATCGAGAGCATATTGCGCAAACGCGATAACGACATGCTCGAACAAAGATCGGGAAGGCGTCGCATTCGGTGAAACCCAGTCAGAAGACCGGCCTGACAGGATAGCCCGGCGCGCATGGACGGCGTGAGGGGTGTTTCGGCTGGGTGAACTGTCATCCGGCCCCGCATTGTTGGGGACCAAACGATGCAGACGGACAGCATGACCGAAGCGGGCACTTTTTCCGAGGAAGAGCGCGCCGCCGTTTACCGCGCCATCATGACCCGCCGGGATGTGCGCGACGAATTCCTGCCCGATCCGATTGAGGATGATGTGCTCTGGCGCATCCTGACAGCCGCCCACCACGCCCCTTCGGTCGGCTTCATGCAGCCGTGGAATTTCATTCTCGTGCGCGACGAGGCGCGGCGGAAAGCTGTCTGGCAGGCTTTTTCCAAAGCCAATGACGAGGCCGCTCGTCTTTTTGAAGGTGAAAAGGCAGCCCTCTATCGCAATCTGAAACTCGAAGGCATTCTCAAGGCTCCGCTCGGGATCTGCGTCACCTGCGATCCGGACCGCGCCGGACCCGTGGTGCTCGGCCGTACCCATAATCCGCGTATGGACAGCTATTCCACCGTCTGCGCCATCCAGAACCTCTGGCTCGCCGCCCGCGCCGAAGGTATCGGAATGGGCTGGGTCAGCATTTTTCACGATGCCGACTTGCGCGCCATTCTCGGCATTCCCGACCGCATCGAGATCGTCGGCTGGCTCTGCCTCGGCAAGGTGAGGGAGCTTTACAGCGAACCGGAATTGCAGGTGAAGGGCTGGAGGAAGCGTCTGGTGCTGGAGGAACTGGTGTTTGAGGAGGGGTGGCAGGGGCCGACGTGAAAAGCATTCGCTATCGCTGAACTGCCTATACTGAAGCGCGATCTCACGAGGAAGTGAAACGGCTGCCATTGCCTTGCAATGACCGCATCTTATGATGCGATGGTATTTAAGCTTTTCTTTTATTTCAAGGGCTTGAACCCCTATGGCCGGTATAGAACAACGATCCCCACTTGCCAGTTTTCGCGATCCCGATAGTTCAGAGCGGGTCGTCATCATTGCGGAAATCTATCACGCGATCCGCCGTTACTTCGCACACGCGGAGGGCCTTCCCGCAGGTTACGATTTTGAGGAACAGTTCGCCGCCTATGTCAAGGCGGCTATGGACGCGCCCGACCGGCGGGGCTTTTCTTTGGCCAGCATGCGATTATTTGCTGGCTTGCGCAATGGCCACACTCGCTTCATGGACGATCAGCTCTGGGTAAATCAGAACGAGGGGCCTATGAGGATTCAGCTCGTTGAAGGGTGCTGGACCGTGGTTTGGACGCGCCTCCATGAGCTTTCCCCAGGCGATGTCATTGTCAGCATTGATGGTCGACCGGTAGCAGACTGGGTGGCGCCGTTTTATGATTATGTTGGTAGCTCTAGTCCTGCCTCGCATTTTGAAGGTTGGCATTTTGCAGAGATCTTCCCGAAACGCTTCACGGTGCTAACTGACGACGGGCGCCAGATCATGCTCGATCTCGATGATGCCGTGGAGCAACAGGCGCGGGGACGGCTTTATCCTGTCGAGGTCGAAACCATTCATCGTCACGACGGGCTGATGGTGATCAGAATTCCGGCGTTTAACGATCCGCGATATGAGCAGGCTGCGATTTCAGCGCTGCGCGATGCGACGGATGCAAAGGCTGTCTTGCTTGATTTGCGCAGCAATCGCGGCGGAACTACCCCGATGAATCTGCTTTCGGCAATCATGACCAAGCCTTATCCCGGTACAGTCTTTTCATCGCCGATGACAATTGCATATTCTGATGCATCCCGAGATGAGTATGAATTTCCCCAGTTCCCAATAACGGCGTATCGATACGGACCTTACATCGCGCAACCCAAGCCGGATGCCTGGCCTGGCTCGATGGCGATCTTGGCCGACGCTGGCTGCGCATCCGCTGGGGAAGATTTCGTCCTGCGTTTTCAGCAGGGCGGACGCGGGCTTGTGCTGGGGGAGCCGACCTGGGGCTCGACAGGTAAGCCCTATTGCCGCCGTTTCCCAGAACTCGGCATGTCTTTCCGGGTATCGACCAAACGCGAATATTTTGCCGATGGCAGACCCTTCGAAGGTGTCGGCGTGACCCCGGATAGAGCCATTCCTTTGACCCGCAAAGAGTTGCAGACGGGAGAAGATGCTCAGTTAGAAGAAGCTGTCAGAATTTTATTGTTGGCTTGACCTACAGCATCATTCTTTAAATCTGAGAGGATTTGAGATGCAAATCATGCTGCGGATATAACGTCCACCAGCGAACCTTTGTGTGCCATATATGCCGCACGGCGCTTTAGAGTTTGTCGAGGAAAACCGGATTCCACTTTTCCATGAGAAAATCTAGGCTTTTCGGTAGTTTAAGGCATCTGCTGAATGTGGCCGCTGCCTCTTATCTCGGAACGTCGCAGAACCGGGTTGCCGAACAATTTGACATCACCGCTTCCGGAGATCGATACATCCGCATCTTTTTTCGCGGTGATATAGACATCGCCGCTGCCACGGATGTCGACCTGGGCGGTTTGGGCCGTCAGATCTTTTAATCTGGCCGTTCCCGAACCTGAAACATCCAGATCAACATCATGCACATGGCCGGAGGCAGTCACGCTGCCGCTTCCGCGAATGTTGAGAACCAGATGTGGCTGCTCAAGCTGGGGCAAAGCAAGTTTTTCACTGCCGAGCAATGTCCACCGCGTGATGGGAGGGGCTGTCACGGTGATGTTCAAAGAGGAGGAAACCCAACCCGGATGGCAATCCAGTTTCAATTCAGATCCTTCAATCTGAACATGATCGATCAATGCCGGATTACCGCTGACAGCGACTTGTGCCGTGTCTCCAACGGCATAGCGAATGGATGCCGGCAGGGCGATGGTCAGCTTGTCCGTTGCGGTAAAGGGCAGGATAATTTGGGTTTTACCGGAATTGATGGGCTGACATGTCGATTTCAACGATCCCCAAAGCAAGCTGGATGGCTGATTTTGGTCCGCAAGGCCGAAGCCAACCGTCAGGAAGACTGCCGAAATGATCAGTCCGGATGCCGCAATGAATGTAAGTTTTCTTGTCATTGACATGCTCCTTAGGGCAGTGCCCCGAGAAAAGTGTGAAACGGTTTTCAGTCCGGAAATGCGTAAAAACAATGCATTAGAGTGTTTTCGTGAAACACTGAAACGCTCTAAGGGAACGTGTTGCCTGGATCTTTGGGATGAGCGAACTGAAAATGCAGACGGCTATAATGTCCGATTACGCGGATACCGCCACTCAAGGCCATCAGCAGCAAGGCGCTGCCTCCGACGCAGGCGCTGATCAGTCCCACTCCAATAAAGACATGGCTTAAGGTTGAGGCGATGGTGTTACCGACCTGATCGCTCAAGGTGACAAACAAGATTTTCAGGCCAAGAGTACCGAGGACAATCATGGCGAACCCGGCGGCCAGAGTGACGAGTGCAAGAAACAGCAAGAATGGCAGCAGGAACAGGATATCGACAATGACCAGGCCCGTGAGCGCCAGCATGGCTCTCAACATGTTGGAAACGCTCCAGTCACGTTCAAGCCGGCGTAAACCGGCATCGGCGCGCAGCTCCCGGGCCAGTCTGGCGGGGTCCCCCAGAGCGATGGCAACCTCTTCCTCCTGACGGCCGCAAGCAGCGGAATCTGCGAAATGAGCGGCATAATCGCCGAGAATTTCCTCGATTTCTTCGGGCGGCAGGCCCTTCAGACCCTGTTTCAGTGTTTGCAGAAACGTGTCCTTGCTCATGTCGACCCCTTGAGAAGTGTTTCAACGGCATCGGCAAAGCTGCGCCAATCGCGGCAATGTGCTTCGAAAACCGTCTGGCCCAGCGGTGTGAGCCGATAATATTTGCGGGGCGGTCCGCTGCTCGATTCAACAAGCCGGGTCGCAACCAGACCGTCATTTTGCATCCGCCGCATCAGTGGATAGATCGTGCCTTCCCCCATGCCGACGGCAGCAGTGAGCGTGCTGGCGATCTCGTACCCGTAACTCTCACCGCGTGACAGAACGGCGAGAACGCAGAGATCCAGCGCACCTTTGCGCAATTGGACTTGGATTGAATCGGCCATGCCATTCCTCGGATTTACAGATTATATATAACACGGTACTGTTTAATACAAGGTAGTGAGTTATGTTTTGTACCGCTACTCAACAGATTGCATTGCTATCCTTCTAATCTCCTGAAATTTCTGGGTAATCCTATCCCTTGGAGCATTGATCATGTCCTTACTGCGTTTCGCTCTTGCAGCGGCTCTTTGCTTTGCTGCGCCCGTTGCCGATGCGGCGGGCCTCACATTCATCCAGATACCAGCCGATGCAGTGGGCCCCGCCATGGATGCCGCCCTCTGGTCGCCCTGCGCCAAGTCGCCGGAAAAGATGAAAATCGGATCGCTCACTTTGCCTGCTGTGCCAGATTGCCCGATCAAGGGTGAGAAACTGCCGCTTATCGTTATCTCGCATGGCTATGGCGGCTGGTATTTGGGGCACCACGATACGGCCGAAGCACTGGCCGATGCCGGTTTTATGGTCATTGCGATCAACCATCCCCATGCCAATCATTTCGACATGAGTCGGGGAAATGGGCTGGGCGTGCTTGTCGAACGCCCTCTCGATATCAAGCGCACCGTCGATTACATGCTCATGGATTTTCCAGAGACCGCCAAGATCGATCCGAATGCTGTCGGCTTTTATGGTTTTTCCCAAGGGGGATATACCGGCTTGGTCGTTGCTGGCGCCAATCCGGATTTCAATGCTTTGCCACCCCGATGCGCGGACCCGAAAGCCTTAGGATGTCCTCCAGCCATGAAAATGCAATTGCATCGGCCAAAACTGGCAATCCCGTCTCTGGTGCATGATGTCCGTATCAGGGCGATGGTTGTCGCCGATCCGCTCAGCGTCGTCTTTCCAACCGCAGACAGTGTGAAGGACGTCACAATACCGCTACAGCTTTGGGGATCGGAACTTGGCGGCGGCGGCGGCGCCTCACCGGAAAACGTTGCGGCACTTGCTCGGGAGTTGCCAAGAAAACCAGATTTTCACGTGGTGAAGAATGCCGTCCATCTGTCGTTTTTGACACCCTGTCCGCCCATCGATCATGTTTCGCAAGCCTGTGTCGACGCGCCCGGCTTCGACCGGGCGGAATTTCACCGCATGTTCAATGCGGATGTCGTGGTCTTTTTCCGCGAGCATCTGATGGCCGCAAAATAGCATCGTTGACGATAACGGCACCCTGCGCCAATTCAGGTGCAGGATGCCTCCATGTCTCAAACCGGCCGCACCAGAATGTGCTTTTTCTTGCCGACCGATAGCTTGATCACCCCGTCTGCCGTCACCTCGCTCGTGCCGATCATGGCGCGCTCATCTGAGACGCCCTGATCGTTGATCTTTACCGCGCCGCCCTGGACGTGGCGGCGGGCTTCGCCGTTGGATGTGGCAAGGCCTGCCTTGACGATCAGGGCGAGCAGGCCGATCCCGGATTCAAGCTCGGCTTTTGCCACATCGATCGAGGGCAGGCTGTCGGCCAGTGCGCCTTCCTCGAAGGTCTTGCGGGCGGTTTCGGCGGCAGCTTCGGCGGCGTCGTGGCCATGCAGGATGGCGGTGATTTCGGTGGCCAGCACCTTTTTCGCTTCGTTGATCTCCGCGCCGCCCAGTGCGGCAAGCTTGGCGATTTCATCCATCGGCAGCGTCGTGTAGAGCTTCAGGAAGCGTTCCACATCGGCATCTTCGGTGTTGCGCCAGTACTGCCAGAAATCATAGACCGAGAGCAGGTCCGCATTCAGCCAGACCGCGCCGGAGGCACTCTTGCCCATTTTGGCGCCCGAGGACGTCGTCAGAAGCGGCGCCGTCAGCGCATAGAGCTGCGGCGTACCCATGCGATGGCCGAGATCGATACCGTTGACGATATTGCCCCACTGGTCGGAGCCGCCCATTTGCAGACGGCAGCCGTAACGCTTGTTCAGTTCGACGAAATCATAGGCCTGGAGAATCATGTAGTTGAATTCCAGGAAGGACAGCGACTGTTCGCGATCGAGACGTGTCTTGACGCTATCGAAAGACAGCATCCGGTTGACCGAAAAATGCTTTCCGACATCGCGCAGGAATTCGAGATAGTTGAGCGAACGCAGCCATTCGGCATTGTTCAGCATCAGCGCGCCGCCCTTCGGGCCGCTGTCGTAGTTGAGGTAATGGGCAAAGCAGCGCTTGATCGAGGCGATATTGTCCTCGATTTTTTCGACGGTCATCAATTGACGCGCCTCTTCCTTGAAGGAGGGGTCGCCGACCATGCCCGTGCCGCCACCCATCAGCGAAATCGGCTGATGACCGGTTTTTTGCAGCCAGTGCAGCATCATGATCTGGATCAGCGAGCCGGCATGCAGGCTCGATGCGGTCGGATCGAAGCCGATATAGGCCGTCACGCTTTCCTTGGCGAACAGATCGTCCAGCCCGGTTTCATCGGAAATCTGATGAATGAAACCGCGCTCGGACATGATGTGCAGGAAATCGGACTTGAACTTGGCCATGATGCTCACGCCTTCTGGTGTCTGGACTTTTTCCGGGCGGCTTTAGCATTGTTTTTTGAATTGTGCATCTCTTTCAGTCATGAATTGCGCAGGCTTTGCAGGAGAATCGCATGACAGACCTGATCCGGGCCCTTGGCCTGATGAGCGGTACATCGATGGATGGTATCGACATCGCCCTTGTCGAAACGGATGGGGAGGGTATCGTCAAGCGCGGTCCCGCCCTGATGCTTGCCTATGAGCCTGCCTTTCGCGCCCGGCTGAAACAGGGGCTGGAGGAGGCGAAATCGATCACCACCCGTCACGAACGGCCGGGTTCACTTGCTGAACTGGAGCGGGATCAGACTCTGTTGCATGCCGAAGCGGTGCGGCAGTTTCTCCGCCGTCATGGTTTGCGGCCCCGCGATATCGACCTCATCGGTTTTCATGGGCAGACGGTGCTGCACCGGCCCGATCAGGCGCTGACCGTGCAGATCGGCGATGGCAATCTTCTGGCCAGAACGTTGGGTGTGCCGGTCATCTACGATATGCGCGCCCATGATATGGAGCGTGGCGGGCAGGGTGCGCCGCTCATTCCGGCCTATCATGCCGCGCTGGCAGCGGGGCTTGGTGAGGAGGCATTTCCCGTCTGTTTCGTCAATATCGGTGGCATTTCCAACCTGACCTATATCGGCAGGGATGGCGAGATCGTCGCCTTTGATAGCGGGCCGGGCAACAGCCTGATCGATCAATGGGTGGAAGCACTGACCGGAAAACCCTATGATTCGGAAGGGCAGATTGCCGCAAACGGCCGGCTCGTTCCGGCTCTGGCCGACCACTATTTGTCGCAGCCCTTTTTCACCAGCAACAGCCGTCGCTCACTCGACCGCAATGATTTTCTGCCGCCGAAGCCCAATGCGGCCAGTCTGGAGGATGGTGCACGAACGCTTGCCCATGTGACGGCTGCGGCGATCTTTGCCTCTGGCCGTCACCTGCCGCAAAAACCGAAGACCTATGTGATCTGCGGCGGCGGGCGTCTCAACCGGGTGATCATGGCCGATCTGCGTCATATGGCGGAAAAACAGGGCGCCACACTCCTCTCCGCTGACGATATGGGGCTCGATGGCGATGCGATGGAGGCGGAGGCCTGGGCCTATCTCGCCGTGCGCAGCCAGAAATCTCTGCCGCTGACCTTTCCCGGTACCACCGGTGTGGCGCAGCCGGTGACGGGCGGCGTGCTGGCCCGACCCGTGATTTTGGAGACGGAACGACTGATTCTCCTGCCCTGGGAAAGAGACGATGCGCGGCTGATCGCCTCTTTGCATGACAGCGAACGGACCAGCCGCTTCGTTAGCACCAGAAAGCCGTGGAGCCTCGACTATGCGAGCCATCGTATGCAGGGCTGGCTGGATGAGTTTGAGACGGACGGAACGGGTAAAATGAAAATTCTGAACAAAGCCGATGGCCGTTTTATCGGTCGGGCAGGGTTTTCCCGGTCAAAAGAGCATGGCAGCGGCTATGAACTGGGTTATTCGATTGCCGAGAAGGAGTGGGGCAAGGGCTTTGCCACGGAAATCGCCAGGGGCCTTTCCCGCTGGTTTTTTGAAACGCAGCGTGGTGATCATTTCATTGCCTTTGCCCATGTCGATAATGCCGCGTCTCTCGCCGTTC
This sequence comes from Allorhizobium sonneratiae, assembly GCF_023700755.1. Classification (GTDB taxonomy): domain Bacteria; phylum Pseudomonadota; class Alphaproteobacteria; order Rhizobiales; family Rhizobiaceae; genus Allorhizobium; species Allorhizobium sonneratiae. The sequence continues at coordinate 78,018 of NZ_JAMKOJ010000005.1, forward strand.
TCAGAAAAATTGCGACGAAAGATCTGGGTGTTGCCGAGCACAAGGGCGACCCGTTCCATTTTTTTGAAACGGTCAGGACGAGTATCGCCGAAAACGATTTCTGAAACCTGTCGCTATGATGAATAACTGTCTCACGACACGTTCATCTAACGGAACCTATAGTCTCTCCATACGTTGATGCGACACAAAAGCATAAGGAGACTGAGATGAAAAAGATTCTGGCTGCCTGTGTTCTGGGCCTTGGCACTTTCGCGGCAATGGCGGCTCCGTCATTGGCGCAGGATGCAACCGTCATTATTCGGGATGGTCAACCCGGCCCGAGATATGACGGCTATCATGATCGTCATCATCGCTGGCATCCGCGCCATCATTGCCGCACTGAGGTGCAGAAATTCCGCCATCATGGCCACTGGGTCGTGAAAAAGACCACAGTCTGCCGCTGATCGTGCGATAGAAGCTTGAACATGACGACCTCTTGGGCGGGAAAACGATAAGAACATCGTTTTTCCGCTCTTTTCCCATTCAAAAATTGCCGAAATTATAGTTTTCAAGCAATTTCGCTGTCATTCGCGTTGTTGTGATAAGCTTGACAAGGAAAAAATGGCTCCCCGGGCCGGATTCGAACCGGCGACCTGTCGATTAACAGTCGAATGCTCTACCGCTGAGCTACCAGGGAATAACCGTGAGGCGTTCGTTTTCGTGCGCCCCGCGTCGGTGAGGTGGCTTCTACTCAGGCTTCATCGATTTGCCAAGACCTTTTTTGAAAAAAATTTGTCTCTTTTGGAATTTCAGTGATTTCGAATGTGGATAACTGTCGGGCAAAGGAGGGCAATTTATGGCTAAGCGCCGGAAAAACCGGTTTTTTCATCTGGATGCAGCGGCGGGTCGCTTGCATGTGCATCGGTTTTCCATGTCTTTTCCCCGGTCGCGGGCGGCGCGCATGGCGATTGGTGTCCTGTTTATTATCGGAGGATGTCTTGGTTTTCTGCCTGTTCTGGGATTCTGGATGGTGCCGGTCGGGCTGGTTATCCTGTCGCACGACAATCCGATGGTTCGTCGCTTTCGTCGCCGTTCAGAAGTGGCGATCATGCGTCGGCTGAAACAAGCAAAGTGACATTCAGCGCACTGAAACTGCATCATTTTGCATCGCACCTTGCCTTTTTCGACGGCACAATCTTTTATAGACCCGAAGAATGATAGGGTGATTGGGAACGATATGACACCGAATGTGCGTCCGCTTGTGGCGGGTAACTGGAAGATGAATGGCACACGCGACTCACTTGACCAGATCAAGGCGATGGCCGAGGGGGTCAAGGGTGCGTTGTCGGAAAAGATCGATAGTCTGATATGTCCTCCCGCGACACTGCTTTATGTCGCGACGGCGCTGTGCGATGACAGCCCTTTGATGATCGGCGCGCAGGATTGCCACCAGATGGCGTCCGGCGCGCATACCGGCGATATTTCGGCCGAGATGATCGCGGATTGCTTCGGTACCCACGTGATTGTTGGCCATTCTGAACGCCGGACCGATCATGCCGAAACCGATCATCTCGTGCGTGCCAAGGCTGAAGCCGCTCATGCCGCTGATCTGGTGGCGCTCGTGTGCATCGGCGAAACCGCCGATGAGCGCAAGGCTGGTCAGACCCTGGATATCCTCAGGCGTCAGCTTGCCGGATCTCTTCCGGAGGGGGCGAATGCTCACAATACCGTGATTGCTTATGAGCCCGTCTGGGCGATCGGCACAGGCGTGACCCCGACGGTGGCTGATGTCGCAGAGGCGCATGCCTTCATGCGGGCGGAGCTGAAAAAGCGTTTTGGCGCAGAAGGTGCGGCCATGCGCATCCTGTATGGCGGCTCCGTCAAACCGGGCAATGCCCGGGAACTGCTTGGCGTGGACAATGTCGATGGAGCGCTTATCGGCGGCGCCAGCTTGAAAGCGAGCGATTTCCTTGCCATTTACGGGGTCTATTCAGAGCTTATGGCGTCATAAGGGCTTCCTTTGACGCTTCACCTCGTGTAGAGAGCGGCCAAACAGTAATTTGACTTGGCCCTGAAGGGGCAGGGGATATTCCATGCAAACCGTTTTGATTGTCGTTCACCTTCTGATCGTCATTGCGCTGGTTGGCGTTGTGCTGATTCAGCGCTCGGAGGGCGGTGGTCTTGGCATTGGCGGCGGTTCCGGCTTCATGTCGGCGCGTGGCACGGCCAATGCATTGACCCGGATGACGGCAATTCTGGCAGCCTTGTTCTTTGCGACCTCGCTTGGACTGAATGTCCTGTCGCGGTTCGAGAGCAAGCCCACCGATATTCTCGATCGGATCAAGGCCGACGAGAAAACCCATACGGGCAATGTTCTCGATCAGCTTCCCGGCGCTCCCGCAGCGCCTGCTGCAAAAACGGGTGAGTCTGCGCCTGCTGCTCCGGCATCCGGCGCTGCGACACCGGCTCCGGCCTCGCCGGGCGCTGTTCCGACCGGCAACTGACCGGTCACAGTTTCTTTCGCTCCGGCGGGCTTTCAAGGTCCGCCGGTTTTTCTTTGTGTGAAATTCCCGAAGCGGCAAAATAACGCTGGCGGAATCAATTCTGAAACGGTATCCGGTGAAGCCCATGGCGCGATATGTATTCATCACTGGCGGCGTGGTTTCCTCTCTTGGCAAAGGAATTGCGGCCGCGGCACTCGGAGCATTGTTGCAGGCGCGGGGCTACCGCGTGCGCCTGCGCAAACTGGACCCTTATCTCAATGTCGATCCCGGCACGATGAGCCCGACCCAGCACGGGGAAGTGTTCGTCACCGATGACGGCGCGGAGACCGACCTCGATCTTGGTCATTACGAGCGCTTTACCGGTCGCTCGGCTACGAAGACCGACAACATCACCACCGGTCGCATCTATAAGAACATCATCGACAAGGAGCGGCGCGGCGATTATCTCGGCGCAACCGTTCAGGTCATTCCGCATGTCACCAATGAAATCAAGGATTTCGTGGTCGAAGGCAATGACGATTATGATTTCGTCATCTGCGAGATTGGCGGCACGGTCGGCGATATCGAGGCCATGCCTTTTGTCGAGGCGATCCGCCAGCTTGGCAATGAATTGCCGCGCGGAACAGCGGTTTATCTGCATCTGACCTTGATGCCCTATATTCCGGCAGCGGGTGAATTGAAGACCAAGCCGACCCAGCATTCGGTCAAGGAATTGCAGGCGCTTGGTATTCATCCCGATATTCTGCTCGTGCGGGCAGATCGGGAAATTCCCGAGGCGGAGCGCCGTAAGCTTTCGCTGTTCTGCAATGTTCGCCCCTCCGCCGTCATTCAGGCGCTGGATGTGGCGAATATCTATGATGTGCCGACGGCCTATCACAAGGAAGGGCTGGACAACGAGGTTCTGGCCGCTTTCGGTATCGAACCTGCTCCCAAGCCGCGACTTGATGCCTGGGACGAAGTCTGTAACCGCATTCGCACGCCGGAAGGCGAGGTAACGATTGCCGTTGTCGGCAAATATACCGGCCTCAAGGATGCCTATAAATCGCTCATCGAAGCGCTTCACCATGGTGGGATTGCCAACCGGGTTAAGGTAAAGCTGGAATGGATCGAATCGGAAATCTTCGAAAAAGAAGACCCCGCGCCTTGGCTCGAAAAGGTGCATGGTATTCTTGTGCCCGGTGGGTTCGGTGAGCGTGGCTCCGAAGGCAAGATTCTAGCGGCGCAATTTGCCCGCGAACGTAAGGTTCCTTATTTCGGGATCTGTTTCGGCATGCAGATGGCGGTTGTCGAAGCTGCTCGTCATCTCGCTGGTATCGAAAAAGCGTCTTCCACCGAGTTTGGACCGACCGAGGAACCGGTTGTTGGCCTGATGACCGAATGGATCAAGGGCAATGCGCTGGAAAAGCGTACGGCCTCCGGCGATCTGGGGGGGACGATGCGCCTCGGTGCCTATAAGGCGGCCTTGAAAAAAGGCTCCAAGATTGCTGACGTCTATGGCTCGACAGAGATTTCCGAACGTCATCGTCACCGCTACGAGGTGAATGTCGATTACAAGGAACGTCTTGAAGGCTGCGGCCTGGTTTTTGCCGGAATGTCGCCCGATGGCGTCCTGCCAGAAACGGTGGAATATCCGGACCATCCCTGGTTCATCGGCGTGCAATATCACCCGGAACTCAAATCGAGACCGCTGGAGCCGCACCCTCTTTTCAGAAGCTTCATTGAAGCAGCTCTGGAGCAAAGCAGGCTCGTCTAGAGCAGCTCCAGGAAAAGTGTGAAACGGTTTTCCGTCCGGAAATGCGGAAAAACAAAGAGTGAGAGCTTTTCAGTGTTCCGTTAAATACTGAAAAGCTCTCATAACTGAGACTTCAGTACTCTTTTATGCACATGATTTGGTTTTGATCACGCTTCTGAAGAGATATCTTGTATGCCGTCCTGTGAGATGTCATGGGACGGCTTTATTTTGGTGATCTGATTGCGCTATTGCAGCATCGTGCGTTGTATCAAGCGCAGATAAGATGCTGTAACGCTTTAAATCTGCTGCATGATTTTCTCCTTAAACCGATTCCGGTTTAAGGAATTATGTTTTAGTCGCAGCGCTGTGCAGCAATTGCAACAACGGCGGCTAAAACCGCCACCAGGGAAATGGAAGCAAGCCTCCATTTCCTGCTCCTATCCCCCGGACTTTGATCTCAACGCAGTTGTCTTCGCCAAAATCAAGGCCATCGTGCACATTGCGGCCCCAAGAGCATTTTAGATCGCCTGCGACACCTTCCGATCAGCACTCGAGACACTATTGATCATCGGGCTTTTGTTTCAAACCGATCAATTAAAGCGACCTGCAGCATGGGCGAGCATGGTGTAAACCTTGCCCGTATCGGACGTCAAATAAGACTGAGTGACGCTCTTGTCGCGATCCGTGCGGGATACGTCGGTCAGCAGCTTTTCGAAGTCAGCGATATAGCGGTCAACAGCCGTGCGGAATTCTGGTTCCCGGTCATATTTACGCTTGATCTCATCAAAGGTCTGCTGACCTTTCAGAGTATAGAGCCGCCGGGTGAAGACATCGCGTTCTCCACGCTGGTAACGACGCCACAGATCGACCGAAGCATCGTGATCAATGGCGCGAGCGATATCGACGGAAAGCGAGTTCAGCGATTCGACCATGTGGCGTGGATTGCGTGCATCGTTGCTGCGTGGCGGTTCGGCAGGACGTGTGCGGGAGGAGGGCGACGTAATGGTCTGCTCCTCACGGGAGGCGCCGCGCAGCAGGTCGCTGATCCAGCCGCCTGAAGGTTCAGAGGGCCCGGAGTTGTGGGATGCCTGATCGCTGGACATGCTACCGCGTAGACCGAGCATATCCGTTGCCGGGCGTGCTGCGGCAGGCTGTGCCGCAGGTGTTTGCGCAGCAATGGCGGGGCGCTGGGCGGCAGGGGCTGCCGGTGCGCTGGTGTAAGAGGCAGGCTGTTGTGCCGGGCGACGGTCAGGCTGGCGCTGTGGTTGCGCAGGCTGAGCGGCCTGTCGTGGGGCCTGCGGAGCTGACACTTCAAGCTGCTGCGCCGAGCGACCAACCAACTGGGAAATGTCCTGCAGTGCCTTGATCTGTTCGGCGACCGCACGGCGCATGGCACCGGCACTTTCCTTGGCTTCCTCCGGCAAGTCGAATGCTCCGCGCTTCAACTCATCGCGGGTCATGTCGAGTTCCTGGCGGATATCCTGAGCGGCACGGCGGATTTCATCCGTTGCACCTGAGAAGCGGTTGAGGGCATCTTCAACGGCTTGACGAACCGCATCGCGCATCTTCTGTGCCGTTCCATCCGATTTCTGACCGGCTTCGGAAAGAATTTTGTCAACATCGGCAAGAGATGCGGACAGGCCACCGCGCAGTCGGTTTGCCAGATCGGCAGAACGCTGTTCGGCTTCGCTGAGGGTGGATTGGATCGAGCGTGTCGCGTCCTCTCCAGCTGATAGAAGGGCATTGCGCATCGAGCTTGCAGTCGATTTGGCACGCTGTTCGGTTTCACCGAGAATCTGGCCGATATCGGAGAAGGACTGTTCGATGCTGCCGCGCAAATTGCCGGTGACCTGCATGGACCGGCTTTCTGCTTGATCGAAGGCCTGCGCCACCATGCCAGCGAGGGACTGCATGGTCTGCTCGATCGATTCCGACCGCTTGACGATACCGATGGAAAGATCACGCAGAGCTTGCTGGCGTTCCTCCAGAGTGCCGGCCAGATTGGACTGGGCTGCCGCCAGAAGATCGGAAGCCTGACCGAGAATTTTGGTGTGGTCGCCAAAGCGACCGACAATGCTGGTAACCTGATTGAGCGCCTGATCGGAAACGGCCGAGAGTCGTTCAAGATTGCTTTCCAGCAGACGGCCCGATGTACCCAGCACATCCGCAGCCTTGCTGGTGGTGGCTGCCAGACGATCGGTTGTTGCACCAAACTGACGATCGGCATCGTTGAGAGAGCGTGCAGCCTGCTCAACCGTTGTGTGAAGCGACTGGTTTGTTTCGGAAATCCGCTCGATCATCTGGGTGGCGCTTGTACTCAGAGACTGCTCGGTGGCGTTCATCTGGCGGGCTGCTTCGGCAGCACGCGCTGCAAGTTGATCGGCAAGCTGATTGTTTTCCTGGCGCAACAGGCTGGCGCTCTGCTCTCCGGCCCTTGCGATACGCTCGGCAGCTTCACGACCCACCTCGGAGACCTGCTCAACCGTTGGTCTGGCCTTTTCATCGATCAGGCGCGACAGTTCAGCCGTGCGTCCGGCGAGCATCGAGTTGAGGTCACGAGTACGCTCATCAAGCGTTGCGCGGATGGCGTTGCCACGGGCATCGAGGGCCTTGTCCACTGAAGACAAGGTCGAGGCAATGTCCTCATTGGTGGCCGACAGTGTGGTGCGAATGGCTTCAGCGCGCTCGTTCAGCGCCTTTTGTGCTTCGTTCAGAGAGCTTGCCACTGTCTCCGCCTTGCTGGTGAGCGTGGTCTGAGCATCGGCAACCTTACGCACAATGGCGTCGCCTGCTTCGGAGAAGCTCTGGGCGAGAAGGGCACCCTGACCGGCCAGACGGTTCTGGGTCTCGCCCAGACGGCGGCTCAGATCCTCAGACTGTTCGCGAACCGTGCGGGTAAAGTCCTCATTGCGGGCGCTCACCGTCTCGGCAAATTGCTGGCCTGTTCGGCTCATCAGTTCGGCGGCGCGCTGGGCTTCGCTGTCCATCTCGCGGGTGGTGCCGGCCACGGCCTCGCGCAGAGACGAGGCAAGACCTGCAGCCTTGCCCTCGATTGTGTCGTTCACGCTTTGCAGGCCCATGGTGAGCGCGCGGTTCATCGTAGTCAGACGTTCATCAATCTGGCTCGTGCGGGTGTCGAAGGTTTCGTTCACCCTGTCGGTTGCCGCCCCCAGCGTCTGTTCCAGCCTGCTTGCAGCCGTGTCGCTGGCCTGTTCCAGATGGGCGATATTGTCCGACAGCTTGGCAGCGACTTTTTCACCGGCTTCGGTGATCTTGACATCTGCGCCTTCCAGGCTGTTCTGGATATGATTTTCCAGAGAGCTGAGGCTTGTCTCGATCCGACCGCTTGTTTCGGACAGGCGGTGGGTAACACTGTCGATGGAACCTTCAATCCGTGTGGAAAACTCCTCTGCCGTGCGGCTAATGCCCTGTGCGGCTTCGCTGAACTGGCCAGCGATGGCACCAGCGGAGCCGCGCAGGCGCTCTTCCAGATCACGGCTGCTGGTTTCGATTGCTGCCCGCAGGCTGTCCTGCTTTTCCTCAAGCGTCATTTCCAGCATTCCGGCGCTTGCAGCAATGGTTGCGCCGATAGCAAGTCCCTGTTCTTGAAGTGTATTTTCAATATTGGTCGAGGCTTGGCCAAGCGTGGTGGCAATGGCGTTGCCCCGCTCGTCAAGGGTCTGGCGCAGACGGCTATGATTGGTTTCAAAGCTGTCCTGCAGCCGATGCGCTGCACTCGAAAGGCCTTCTTCTATGCGCGAAACGCCAGCGCCGAGTGACATTTCGATCCTGTCGCCATTCGTCTCAAGGGTCGATGCAAGATGCCTTGTATGGGTTTCAAGCGACTGGTCGAGCCGCATCTGGCTGCGCTCGTAAGCTCCGATAATCTGCTCGGCCTTGTTGCTGACACTGGCCTCGATCCGGCTGTCCGCATCACTGGCCGTTTCAATCAAGTGGCTGAGTTTCTGATCGATTGCGCCGGATAGGCGAGCTTCTCCATCCTGGAAGACTGAACGCAGCACGTCAGTCTTGCCTGAGAGAGCAAGTTCAATCCGCATATCGGCATCGTTTGCAGCATCCGCGATCTGCTCGATTTTGCTATCAAGCGTCTTCGCCAGACGGGCTTCACTGTCCTCATATGCGCTGCGAATGGCATCGGCCTTGCCGCCGAGAGCCCGCTCAAGACGATAATCCGCCTGGCCGAGGGTCTCAGTCAGTTCGGAGAGCTTGGCGTCAACGGTTTCTGACAGGCGACCGTGATTGTCTTCGTAAACCGAGCGAATGGCGTCCATGCGGTTGCCAAGCGTCAGCTCGAGCCGCATGTCAGCATCGGCGGCAACCATGCTGATCTGCTGGACTTTCGCATCGAGAGTGCGGGTCAGTCGTTCCTGGCCTGCCTCGTAAACGCTGCGCATAGCCTCGGCGCGTGATCCGAATGCCTGCTCCAGACGGTTGTCCGTCTGGTCTGCCGCTTCGATCAACTTGTCAAGCTTCTGATCTATCACGCCGGAGAGACGGTTTTCTCCATCCTCGAAGACGGAACGGATCACGTCGACCTTGCCGGAAAGGGCCAGATCAATCCGCATGTCGGCATCGTTTGCGGCATCGGCAATTTGCTCGACCTTGCTGTCGAGTGTGCGGGCAAGACGGCCTTCACCTTCTTCGAATGCCGCACGCATGGCGTCAGCCTTGGAACCCAGCGCCTGTTCGATACGGCTGTCGGCATTGTTAAGGGTTTCTGCGAGGTCGGAGAGCTTGGCGTCAACCGTACCGGCAAGACGTCCTTCGTTTTCCTCGTAGACGGCGCGAATGGCATCCATGCGGCTGCCCAGCGTCAGTTCAAGGCGCATGTCGGCATCGTTTGCGGCATCGGCAATCTGCTCGACCTTGGTGTCGAGTGTGCGGGCAAGACGGCCTTCACCTTCTTCGAATGCCGCACGCATGGCGTCAGCCTTGGAACCCAGCGCCTGTTCGATACGGCTGTCGGCATTGTTAAGGGTTTCTGCGAGGTCGGAGAGCTTGGCGTCAACCGTACCGGCAAGACGTCCTTCGTTTTCCTCATAGACGGCGCGAATGGCATCCATGCGGCTGCCCAGCGTCAGTTCAAGGCGCATGTCGGCATCGTTTGCGGCATCGGCAATCTGCTCGACCTTGCTGTCGAGTGTGCGGGCAAGACGGCCTTCACCTTCTTCGAATGCCGCACGCATGGCGTCAGCCTTGGAACCCAGCGCCTGTTCGATACGGCTGTCGGCATTGTTAAGGGTTTCTGCGAGGTCGGAGAGCTTGGCGTCAACCGTACCGGCAAGACGTCCTTCGTTTTCCTCATAGACGGCGCGAATGGCATCCATGCGGCTGCCCAGCGTCAGTTCAAGGCGCATGTCGGCATCGTTTGCGGCATCGGCAATCTGCTCGACCTTGCTGTCGAGTGTGCGGGCAAGACGGCCTTCACCTTCTTCGAATGCCGCACGCATGGCGTCAGCCTTGGAACCCAGCGCCTGTTCGATACGGCTGTCGGCATTGTTAAGGGTTTCTGCGAGGTCGGAGAGCTTGGCGTCAACCGTACCGGCAAGACGTCCTTCGTTTTCCTCGTAGACGGCGCGAATGGCATCCATGCGGCTGCCCAGCGTCAGTTCAAGGCGCATGTCGGCATCGTTTGCGGCATCGGCAATCTGCTCGACCTTGGTGTCAAGTGTGCGTGTAAGGCGGGATTCACCCTCTTCATAGGCGGCACGAATGGCTTCGGCCTTGCCTTCAAACGCGGCTGTCAGACGGGAATCTGCACCCTCCGTTGCTTCAACGATCGTGCGCGCCGTCTGGTTCAGTGTCTCGGCAAGACGTGTTTCCGTCGTCGTCACGGCCTCGACGATCGAGCCGGAGGTTTCTGTCAGCAGACCGGAAATCCGTTCCTGACTTTCGGACAGCTGATTGACAATGGCACCGGAACGGTTGGCCAGAGTCTCATCGAACCGTGTCTGGCTATAGTTCAGGCTGTCGTTCAAGGCCTGACTACGCTCGGCCATGATCTGGTCGATGCGGGTCTGGGCATGGGCAATCGTCTTGTCAAGCTGCTGGCGGCGCAGTTCCAGCGCATCGGCCAGTTCCTGGGAATGGCGGGCAAGGGCGCTGGTCATCACCTCCTGATTGCTGCCGAGTGTGGCAGCAAGGGTCAGGGAATGATCGGTCATAGTGGTTCCGAGCCGCTCGAGCGAGGTCGTCAGAATGCCGTCTATGGCCGTCGATCCGCCCGAAAGCGTCTCGTTGATACGGGTGAGACTGTCATGCAGCTTGCCATCCAGCGTTCCGGCGCGGCTGTCGAAGGCATTGGCGAACTCGTTCATCCGATCGTCGAATGTTGTGTTCATCTGGCCGATCGTTGCTTTAAGCCGATCTTCGAAAAGACCGGTTCTGAGCTCGATATCGACCATGGCGTCTTCGGCATTGGTCTCCAGACTTTGCCGGAAGGAGGCCGATTTTTCGTCCAGGGACGTGTTCAGTCGGTTGAGTGCCTCCGTCAGGCTGCCGGAAATTTTCGCCTCGCCGTCGTTGAAGCCCTGGGTAATGTCACGGGTGCGGGCGGCAAGCGTTTCATTGAGCTGCTTGGCCCGTTCGTTCAGCGCGAGATTGAGCTTCTCTGCACTGGCATTCAACGTGGTGGCGCGGGTTTCGAACTGTTTCAGTATTGCATCGCCATGGTCCGACATGGTCGATGTCAACGATTTCAGGCGATCATCGAATTCGTTGGAGAGCGAGAAACCGGCAGCGCTCAGCGTCTGCACCATGTCATCGGCTTTCGACGACAGAAGCTGATCCAGTGCACCAACAGCAGCATTGGATTTTTCTGAAATAGCGGCTGCTCTGGTGTCGATCATCGAGGCGAAAGCCTCGCCGGAGGTGGCCAGCCGGACACCGATTTCTTCGGCAGCAAGCGACAGCTCTTCTTTCAGAAGATCGTGTGTGCCGACAATCGAGGAGCGGATGCGGTCGGCATGGTTGACGATGGCGTCACGCTCGGCAGACAGTTCCTGCACCAGATTGCGCACGCGCATTTCATTGTCGCTATAGCTGCGCTCCAGCGCGTTGACCTCGGAGTGGACGAGGGTTTCCAACTCGCTTGCCCGGGCAATGGTGCGTTCGATACCTTCGTTCATGGCCGCGACCTCACGGCGTACGGCCTGACCGACCGACATGATGCGTTCGCTGGCAATGGTTTCCGGCTCGGAAAGACGCAACGCAACTTCAGCCATGGAGCGTGCGGCATTGCGCATGTCCTGCGCGCGCGACATCATGATGGCGAAGGAAAAGAAGACAAAAACCGGCAGAATGGTCCCGACAATCAGGGCCACCAGACCCGGATTGGCCGCAAGACCGGCGGCACCGCCGGTCCACAGCGACGATCCGTAGATAAACTGGGCAAAGCCGAAACCGGCTGCTGCCCACAGGATGGAAACGATCGTGGCATTGCGCATGGGGTGACCGCCGCCGGAGGCGTTTTCCAGCGATTTCATCAGAGCCGTCGGGCTGCGGCGCGAGCCGTCATTGGCTGGTGCAAGCGAAGGCGATTTTGCCGGCGCCTGCTTCTGCTTCGGTTCGGCTGCAGTTTTTACCGGCTTTTGCGATTTTGTCAGGGCTTCCCTTGCGGCAGGCTTGGTTGCGGCAGACTTTGCCGAACTTGCCGGTTTGGCTGCTTCTGGCGCCGCTGCTGGCTGCTGGACTGGCGTATCGTCGTCATCGTCCTCGAAGTCGATCCTCAAGGCGGCCTCAAGGGCCTGGAAAGCGCTATCGTCGATCGACTCGCTTGTCTTGTTGTTCGCCATAGGTACGCCTCGCTAACACCAAACTCATGCCGGACGCCTCAGTGGATACCAACCGGTTTCCGTGCGGATCCGTTTACTGAAGCAGGATTTTGTCCGAAAGCAGGAACGGTGTTTTGCTGCCGTTCTACCAGAACAATCCCACTATGCCGTTCATGCTAAAACGGCCTTGCGGCTGAAACCGTCTCCCGTCTCGGCGACCCAGTGTACCGCGCCTTAGCACAAAGCTCGAGGCGTATCGGCCACGTCTGCCGCGCAGGCCTTTAACCGTTGCGCCAGTCAGCTGTCGCCGGACCGTATTCGGCCCCAGCCTATCCATAGCACCACGCAGCCGGAACGGCAAAAACCCGTGCCATGGACAAATTTCCACTCGTTCCGTAGTGACACATAACCTGCGAGGATACAATTAATTCCGGGACTTATCCTGTGGTGATCTCAGGCTTATTAACATAATTTAAAGGATCACGGGCTCGAAAACACGAAATTTATCAGATTTTAACGGAAATTAACCATATATCAAAATTTTATCGCTGTGTCAGACAGAATTTAACCCCATTCCGAGGTTTGAGAAGCATGGTCAAAGATAACAAAAGAAATGACTAAATAAGGATTGTATGTGATGGCTGTTCCCAACATTGCCTTCGAGGCCCCGGAAATGGACTCCGGGCGTGCGTTAAAGCAGGGCCGACCAATCGATCTCGTGCATCTTGCCACGCAGACCATGGGTGACAAGACCCTGGAAATGGAAGTTCTTCAGATGTTTGCCAAACAGGCTCGTTCCTGCCTGCAGGCGTTGGCGCGCGAAGGGGAAAATGCAGGTGCTGTAGCGCATCGGCTGAAAGGCGCGGCCAATGCGGTTGGCGCTTTCGATGTGGCTGCCATTGCTGCTGAGATTGAGGCGAAAGGGGCTGATGCATCGCGCATTGCAGCCGTGACGCTTTCTGTCATCGAGGCGGAAAATTTCATTCTGAAATTGTCTCGAGCCTAAACTAACTGTCCTTTTATGCTTGACGCAGGGTATGTGCCGAAATGGTGCATCTTTTCTGTTTTGATACAGGGCAGGGAAGTGCCGTGCTGACATGATTGAGTATACCGGTTTGGTCCAGATGGTGTTTCCTCCGGTTGACCGGGTTTAAAAATCGTGGAACACGGGTCGTTCAGAGCCTGATGGTTGTTTTACGGGCAGCCACAGGCATGTGAACGACAACAGGACAGGCCTATGACGAAACTCACCATTATTGCCTTTGACGGCACCCGTTACGATCTCGATGTGGCCAAGGGTTCGACGGTGATGGAAAATGCGGTGCGCAATTCAGTGCCCGGAATCGACGCTGAATGTGGCGGTGCCTGTGCCTGTGCCACCTGTCATGTCTATGTCGACGATGCCTGGACGGCTGCGGCCGGCCAGCCGCAGCCGATGGAAGAAGATATGCTGGATTTTGCCACAGATGTGCGGCCCAATTCACGTCTGTCCTGTCAGATCAAGATGACGGATGCGCTCGACGGACTTGTCGTCCATGTGCCGGAACGGCAGGGATAATTTATGTCTCAGTGATATCTGGCAAAGGCTTCATGGCGCGTTGCGGCTGGGTTTGTAAAAACGGCCATCGCGCCATTCCAGAAGCTGGAACGGGTTGTGCGTCATCTCATGAGCGCTGCTGAAGCTGATGGGGCCGATTACGGTTCGGGTTTTGGTTTTGTTGATGGCTGCATCCCAGCCGATCTGCTGATCGTGACGGACTGTGTCGGCGGCGGCGAGAAACTGAATTGCCGCATAGGCTGGCAATGTATAGCCATCCGGTTCAGTTGAATGCCTGCGCAGGCTTGCGACAACGTCCTTGGCCTCTGGCAGGTCGGCATAATCGGGCAGCGTAATGGCGAGTACGCCATCTGGCAGGGGAACAGCGCCGTCTGCCGCTCTGAGTGCGTCGCTTCCCATGATGGTCAGAGGAATTTTTTCTAAACCGGCATCGCGCGCAATCATGGCGATGTCGTTTCTGTCGCCGCTGATGAAGGCATGACTGACGCCTGCGCGCTGCAAACGCCGCACCAGGGCGATCTGCTGGTCCTGTCCAGGCCGGTAGGTGTCGGTGAAAACCGGTTTCATGCCGCGCTCTTCGAGCGGCTGGCGTATGACATCCACCAGTGAGCGTGCGCCAATCGTGCCATCGTCGATGATGGCGAAGGCATCGCTGGCCCAGTTGCCGACAATGGCGTCAACAATCTTATCCTGCTCGTCCCTGCCGGATGGCCCCATGCGAAACAGTGGCCAGCCGTGTTTGACAGCATCGTCCATGATGGTCTGACCGCGAATGGACAGCGTGAGGGCAGGGATATCGGCCTGCGCCAGAGCGGCCAGCGAGCCTTCCAGACTTTCGCTACACAGAAAACCGATGGCGGCATCCACTTTCGCCGCGAGCAATTTACGGGCAATGGTGTCGGCGCTGCCATCTGTGCACGGTTCGTCAATCGGCAAGACAGTCATGTCGAGAGAATCGGCTGCGGCATTCGCACCAGCTCGGATTTCATCGCCCAGAATGGCAAAAGTTCCCCCCTTTGGTGCCACCACGCCGATGGTGAAAGCCTGGGATGGAGAGGCGGCGAACACAAAGGCCATGGTGATGCAGACCGCACCTTTCTGGCGTAAAACATCGATAAACATAATAAGACCGGATTTCTGAACGTGTCCTGCCAGTTCTGGCGCATTCAGTGCTGGAGAACAAGCCGCTTGAGGCGTTTTCACTCTCGTCTGAACTGTCGCCGGGGTTTTTCCCTGTCGTTTGATTCTGGCATGTGTCTCCTGTGGGCGAAACGGTCGTGAGCAAATCTCACAATCATGAAAACGGCGCGTCCCCTTATGATTTCACCTCTCCACGTGCCGGAAAAGGGGCGTGAACACGAAATTGTTTCCTTTTGATGTAAGTCAAAGCTGCTATGGTTACCGATGATAATCTGTCTTCAGCTCATAAAGCAGACATGAGCAGCGCTTGAAACAATTTC
The DNA here is from genome assembly GCF_023700755.1 of Allorhizobium sonneratiae. Taxonomy (GTDB): domain Bacteria; phylum Pseudomonadota; class Alphaproteobacteria; order Rhizobiales; family Rhizobiaceae; genus Allorhizobium; species Allorhizobium sonneratiae. Next base: position 93,044 of record NZ_JAMKOJ010000005.1, read on the forward strand.
GCCTGCAGACGTGGTTGATAGCGTTATCTTTGTCCTGATAATCCCGTTAATATAGAATATAATGCATGTCTGAAATTTTATAATATAAATTATATTTAATTATATATTTTAAATAAATAGTGTGCGTGATTCAGACCTGAAGAAAGATGCAACCTGAAGAAAGGTAACGATAATATGGTTTCCCTGGAGAGCGGCGCTGTCGGTTCGATATCGGCAGCACAAGGTCGCAAATCAAGCATAAGCGAAACGTCGATGTGGCAGATCGTCGGGGCTGCGGTTCTTGCCAACCGGCTTGTTCTCGGCTGGGTTTATTGGGGCGGAGCGTCTAGACGGTTTATCTATGCAACCCAGAAAATTGATCCGACATCCCCGGGATATCTGGGCAACAAGCTTGTTCACGCGGCGCCCGGAGCAGCGTTCGGGGTGGAGAGCATTTTGCATTGGTTGCTCAGCATGCCGGCGCTTTTGCAGTTTGCCGTCATTTTTTTCAGCCTTGTCGAACTGGTGGTCGGTGTTGGCCTGATTGTCGGCTTTGCCACCCGTTTCATGTCCATTCTCGGTCTTGGCCTGGCAACGGCCCTGATGATTATCTTTGGATGGATGGGATCGACATGCCTGGATGAATGGACCATGGCCGCCAACGGCTTTGCCATGGCCAGCGTGACACTCATGGCCGGTAGCGGTCCCTATTCCGTGGATAACTGGATGCTCTCACGCAGCAAGACACAGCCATCCGCCTTGCGTCTGTGGCTGACGAGCGGGCCGCTGCCGGTTGACCGGAAAGGTTTTATCCGGATTTCGTCCATTCTGGGTATGGCTGCATTCATCTTCACCGTGTTTTTTTACGGCTACAATTTTGACGGTATCGTCAGCCCTCTGGGAAAGCGCATCGATAACAGCTATCCGCACATGATGCTGTCCAATGCCACCGTTTCTGGCGGTCTTCTATCGGTCAACAGCTATGTCAATGCCGGTCCCGACACACAAGGGCTTTACATTGTGCGGGCGGTTTTGGCACCAAGCTCTGCAAAGGGGCAGGAGGGCGCAATCTTCGATTACAATGCCGCTCAGCTTTCCCAGAAGGGTTTCGTCAAAATCGCCAATACCTATGCACCCTGGTCGTCCTGCAAGGTGGTTGCCTATGGTGTACGCTGCGAACTTGGCAGCAAGGCAAATCTTGGCTTCCCGCTGCCTGAAACGGCAACAAAGACGTCAACGCCGCTGACCCTGACCCTCTATGACATCGAGGGCAAGAAAACCGCGATCGCTGTCAATGACTGACATATCAGGTTACTGAAATACCAGGTCGCAGTGAACCTTCTTCACTGCGACCTGCTTTCTTGTCCACGGGGGCTTAAACGCGGGTGGCTGTCGTGAGGAAGAGCAGCTTGTTTCCGAGGCTGTCAGGTCGCCGGTCCAGTCTTTGCCTCCTGCCAGAGCGCTTCCATTCGTGTGAGATCGGCCTCGGTCAGGCTTTCGCCCGCCGCAGACAATTGCTGCTCGATATAGGCGAAGCGGCGGCGGAATTTGAGGTTTGTCCCGCGCAGCGCCTCTTCCGGCTCGCTTTTGACGTGGCGGCCGATATTGACCAAAGCAAAGATCAGATCGCCGAGTTCGTCCTTGATCCTGTCCTGCTGCCCCGTCTGCAATGCCTCGCGCAATTCGCCGATTTCCTCCTCGATCTTGTCGAGGATCGGTTCAGCCTCAGCCCAGTCGAAACCGACCTTGGCGGCTTGTTCCTGAAGCTTCAGCGCTTCCGTCAGCGCCGGGAAATTGCGCGGTACGGAACCGAGATGGCCGGCATTCAGCACCTCCGCCGTGCCACGGGCCGCGCGGCGGGTGGCACGTTCGGCCTTTTCTTCTTTCTTGATCGCATCCCATTGCGCCTTCACCTTGTCAGGCGTATCGGCGTCGGAACGGGCAAAGACATGCGGGTGTCGGCGGATCATTTTCCGGGTGATGGCCTCCACCACATCGCCGAAGGAAAACAGCCCTGCCTCTTCGGCGATGCGGGCATGAAACACCACTTGCAGCAGAAGATCGCCCAGTTCCTCGCAGAGATCGTCCGGATCGTTGCGGTCGATGGCGTCGGCCACTTCATAGGCCTCTTCCAGCGTATAGGGCTTGATGGTCTCAAAGGTCTGCACGATGTCCCAGGGGCAGCCGGTTTCCGGCTGGCGCAAGGCGGCCATGATCTCGATAAGACGAGAAATGTCCTTGGAGGGCAGCATGGGCTTTTCTCTCAGTTGAGCGGAATGTCGTTGCCGCTCTTGCCGGATTGATAGGTTCCGGAAAGCCCGTCATAGAGGCTGCGGATTTTCTGTGCCTGCGCCAGCAACCGACCGCGGCGGGAATCGTCTTCCACCTCGATCATGTCTTCGATGGCGAAACTCTTCCAGAAGGCGTTCTGCTTGCGATAACCGCCCGGTTCCAGCCCGAAGACTTCTTTGAGGATTTTCAGATCATGCGGAATGGCGAAGGCGTCGCGGCTGTCTTCATGGCTGAAGAAATAGTAGAAATTGTCGAACCCCGCCCAGGTGATTGACGACATGCACATGGTGCAGGGCTCGTGGGTGGAGAGGAAAATCAGCTCCGAGGTCGCCGGACGCTCCGCCATCTCATAAAAGCGTTTCAGCGTGTGGACTTCGCCGTGCCAGAGCGGATTTTCCAGTTCGTTATTGGTCTCGGCCAGCACCAGAGACAAATCGGATTTGCGCAAGATCGCTGCGCCAAATATCTTGTTGCCGCGTTGCACACCTTGTTCCGTCAGCGGGATGATGTCATGCTCGATCACGTCGAGCAGGCGGGTCGTGAGGTTCGTCTCTGTCATGCCTCTTCCTCCGGAAACAGGATTTGCTCCATTTCACCTTTCTCCTAGCACAGAAATATCGTTGTGGAGCGGCAGACAGTTTTATGTTTCTTCAAATTTCGCCCCGGCCCACAGATAATGTCGACATCATTGAAGGATTTCAGTCCCGTGACCACTGACAGCGACAAGCTTGCCGTTTTTCCCGCCTTCTTCCGTGTGGAAGGGGTGAAGGTTGGCGTGTTCGGCAATGGTGACGAGGCCTTTGCCAAGGCGCGGCTCTTGTCCAACACCTCGGCGGATGTCGTGGCCTTTGCCGATCACCCCGAGCCAGCCTATGCGGCATTTCTGAAGCGCAAGGGCTATGCGGTCGAGGCGCGCAGTTTTACGCCAGACTGTCTCGCCGGGCTGACGCTGGTTTTTGCCGCCACCGGCGAGAGTGAATTGGACCGGCAGATCGTGGAAGCGGCCCGGGCGGCGAAAATTCCGGCGAATGCCGTCGATCAGCCGGATTATTGCGATTTCTATACACCGGCTCTGGTCAATCGCGCCCCGATTGCCGTGGCGATCGGCACGGAAGGGGCTGGCCCCGTTCTGGCGCAGATGATCCGTGCCGGGATTGATCGGCAATTGCCGCGTTCGCTTGGCCGTCTGGCGCGTCTTGCGACAAGCTATCGTGGGGCGGTGGAAAAGCTCGTGCCGCGCGGCGTGGCCCGTCGGCTGTTCTGGCGTGCCTTCTTTCAGGGTGATGTGGCTGATGCCGTCGAGGCGGGCGATGTCAGTCAGGCAAGGCGCTTTGCTACACGGCTTCTGAAAGGTGCTGCGGCGCAGAGGCTGGAAGGCAAGGTCTATCTGGTGGGTGCAGGGCCTGGGGCAGAAGATCTTCTGACGCTCAGGGCGCATCGGCTGATGATGGAGGCCGACGCCATCGTCTTCGATGCGCTTGTGCCGCAGGCCGTGGTCGATATGGGCCGTCGTGACGCCGAGCGCATTTCCGTCGGCAAGCGCAAGGGCTGCCACAGCAAATCGCAGGAGGAGATCAACGATCTTCTTGTTGAGCTTGGTAAGGCTGGCAAGCGCGTGGTGCGGCTGAAATCCGGCGATCCGCTGGTCTTTGGCCGGGCAGGCGAGGAAATGGCGGCGCTGCGTGCCGCGAATGTTGCCTATGAGGTGGTGCCGGGCATTACCTCAGCCTTGGCGGCGGCGGCGGATTTCGAGCTGCCTTTGACGCTGCGCGGTGTGTCGTCCTCGCTGGTGTTTACCACGGGTCACGATCTCAATGGCGATGTTCTGCCCGACTGGGCGCGGCTGGCGCTTTCCGGCGCAAGCGTTGCCGTCTATATGGGGCGCAGCGTGGCTGCCTCCGTTGCGGGGCGGCTGATCAAGGCGGGTCTTGCCGAGGACACCACCGTTGCCGTGGTGGAAAATGCCGGGCGCGCCACGCGGCGGCTTATGCATGGCACGCTGAAGGAATTGCCGGGTCTTGAGGCCCGAACGGAACTGACGGGGCCGGTGATGGTGATCATTGGCGATGCGGTTGCGGGCGCCAATTTCGCCGGATCGCAGGTGCTAAGCGAGACCATTGCGGCTGAAAACGAGATGATGAGGGTATGACCATGGCAGACAAGGTTTTGACCGCCAACAGGCTGACGGATGGCATTGCTGTCTGGCTCGATGCCGCCGGACACTGGAACGAAAACTTGCAGAGCGCTTTTGTCGCCCGCCATGCCGAGGCCGTTGCTGCTCTGGAAGACACGGGCAAGCGCGCCTTTGCCGATAATCTCGTCGTTGACGTCAATGTCGTCGATGTGGAAGAACGCGACGGCATTTTGTGGCCGCTTCGCCTGCGTGAGCGCATCCGCGCCCAAGGGCCGACCATTGCCTATACGCAAGGCCATGGTTTTGCCGATCCCGATTTCATTGCCGCCTGAGGATAAGCATGTATCGTTACGATGAGTTCGACCACGCCTTCGTCTCCGCCCGCGTGGAGCAGTTTCGCGACCAGGTGGCGCGGCGTCTGTCCGGGGAGATCACCGAGGATGCCTTCAAGCCGCTGCGGCTGATGAATGGCGTTTACCTGCAATTGCATGCCTATATGCTGCGGGTCGCCATTCCCTATGGCACGCTGAATGCGAAGCAGATGCGGATGCTGGCCCATGTGGCGCGCAAATATGATCGCGGCTATGGCCATTTCACCACCCGGCAGAACATCCAGTACAACTGGCCGAAGCTGAAGGATACGCCGGATATTCTCACCGATCTGGCCAGCGTGGAGATGCACGCCATCCAGACCTCGGGCAATTGCATCCGCAATGTCACGGCCGACCATTTTGCCGGTGCGGCCCGCGACGAGGTTGCCGATCCGCGCCCCTATGCCGAAATTCTCAGGCAATGGTCTTCCGTTCATCCGGAATTTTCCTTCCTGCCGCGCAAGTTCAAGATCGCCGTCACCGGCGCGCCTCATGACCGTGCTGCCATTCAGGTGCATGACATCGGGCTTCATCTGAAAAAGGATGAGGCTGGAAGGCTCGGCTTTGCTGTTTATGTCGGCGGCGGGCAGGGGCGCACACCGATGATCGCCAAGAAGATTCGCGATTTTCTGCCGGAAGAAGACCTGCTCTCCTATGTCACGGCGATTGTCCGGGTTTATAATCTGAATGGCCGTCGCGACAACAAATACAAGGCTCGCATCAAGATCCTTGTGCATGAAACCGGCACGGAAGAGCTGACGCAGCAGGTTGAAGCCGAATTTGCCGCATTGCGCGACAGCGTTCTGAAATTGCCGGAGGCCGATATTCGCGCCATCGAACACTATTTCGCTCCGCCCGCGCTGAAGGACCGGCCCGAGGGCTGGGAAGTGCTGGCCAAGGCGAAGAAGGCCGATGACGGTTTCGCCGCCTGGGTGGCGCAGAATGTGCAGCCGCACAAGCACCCCGATTACGGCATGGTGACGATTTCGCTGAAGCCGATCGGCGGCATTCCGGGCGATGCATCGGACGCGCAGATGGAACTGGTTGCGGATCTCGCCGAACGCTATGGTTTCGATGAAATCCGTGTCAGCCATGAGCAGAACCTGATCCTGCCGCATGTCGCCATGGCCGATCTTTATGCCGTTTATGAAACGCTGAAGACGGCCAATCTCGCCACCGCCAATTCCAACCTGATCACCGACATCATCGCCTGTCCGGGGCTGGATTATTGTGCGCTGGCCAATGCCCGCTCGATCCCGGTGGCGCAGGCAATTTCCGAACGGTTCGGCTCTCAGGCGCGTCAGGCGGAAATCGGCGAGTTAAAGATCAAGATTTCCGGCTGCATCAATGCCTGCGGGCATCACCATGTCGGCCATATCGGGCTGCTCGGTGTGGAAAAGAAGGGCACGGAACTCTACCAGATCACGCTGGGTGGTTCCGGCGATGAGAACTCCTCCATCGGCGAAATCATAGGGCGCGGTTTCGAGCCGGAAAAGGTGACGGATGCGGTGGAAACCGTGGTCGATACCTATCTCGCCCTGCGGCTCAGCCCCGAGGAAACCTTCCTTGAAGCCTATCGCCGTGTTGGCCCGAAACCGTTCAAGGATGCGCTTTATGGCGCTGCCGCCGAAGCCGCTTGAGGATTTTTCATGACCCGTATCTGGACAGAAAGCGGCTTTGCCGAAAAGGACAACTGGATTATAGAGACCGAGGAGGTAAAGGCTGGCGAGGGTGAGCGTGCGCTCCTGCCGCTTGACGATTTTCTCCATGCCGTCGAGGAGACCAATGACATCGATCTCGGCGTTCTGGTCCGTCCTGCCGATGATGTGATGCGGCTCAAGTCCCATCTTGACCGGATTGCACTGATTGCGGTGCAGTTTCCCGCTTTCAACGATGGCCGCGGTTTCAGCCACGCCTCTCTGTTGCGCGAGCGCCTTGGCTATCAGGGCGAATTGCGCGCCGTGGGCGATGTGCTGATCGATCAGGTGCCATTGATGCTGCGCACCGGCTTTACCAGCTTTGCCGTGACGAATTCCGTGGCAATCCGTCGGCTGGAAGAGGGACGTCTGCCGGGCATCGATAACCACTATCAGCCTGCTGCACGACCGGCTTCGGCAGAGGGCGGTTTCAGCTGGCGCAGACGCAGTGTGGCCGGCTGATGGCGTGTGATCTCTGTCCGTAACGAAACAGGTCTTATGTGCCCGCCGAACGGCTGGTGTGCCGCATCCGGGCTTTCTCCCCAGCAGGACTGGGTGTATAGGAAGCCTCGATTGCGGGCGAAGACGAGATGCAAGGTTGAACTATCGATGAATGCTCCTGTGAGAACCGAACAAGCCGAACTGATCGTGCCGGAAGGCGTTTATGCCGAAACCGTGCTGAGCGTGACGCATTATACCGATCGCCTGTTCCGCTTCCGCATGACCCGCCCGCAAGGCTTCCGCTTCCGCTCCGGCGAATTTGCCATGATCGGCCTGATGGTCGGCGGCAAGCCGCTCTACCGCGCCTATTCAGTGGCCAGCCCCTCCTGGGATGAAGAGCTGGAATTCTTTTCGATCAAGGTGCCGGATGGACCTCTGACCCAGCATTTGCAGGCCATTCAGCCGGGCGACAAGGTGCTGATGCGCAAGAAACCGACCGGTACGCTGGTGCTTGATGCGCTGACGCCTGGCAAGCGGCTTTACATGTTCTCGACCGGAACCGGCATTGCCCCCTTTGCCAGCCTGATCCGTGACCCGGAAACCTATGAGAAATTCGAGGAGGTCATCCTCACCCATACCTGCCGCGATGTGGCCGAACTGAAATACGGTTTCGATCTGATCGACGAGATCCGCGGCGATGAAATGCTGAGCGAAATCGTCGGCGACAAGCTGAAGCATTATGCCACCGTCACCCGTGAGGATTATCCTTTCATGGGTCGCATCACCGATCTCATCGACAATGGCAAGATGTTTGCCGATCTCGGCGTGCCGCCACTCGATCCGCAGGTGGATCGTGGCATGATCTGCGGTTCGGCCGCCATGCTGAAAGACACCAAGCTGCTGCTGGAAAAGGCAGGTCTTAACGAAGGCGCCAATAACAAACCCGCCGAATTCGTTATTGAGCGCGCTTTCGTTGGCTGAGCCACAAGCATTTCCAGGGAAAGTGGATGCCCGGTTTCCCGTCCGGAAATGCGCAGAACAGAGAGCATTTCCGGAGGAAGCGGTTGCCAATTTTCTGTCCGGGACTGCCAGAAGCAAAGAGTTAGGGCTTTTCAGTGTTTTCGTGAAGGACTGAAAAGCCCTATGATTGCCTGATATGGCCGATGAGCGCGCGCATCGTCTCTTGCGCCTGGGCGTGGTCACGGCTTTTAACGGCACGAATGACAGCAATATGCATGGCCGCTGCGACATGAAGTTTGTCAACTGTTGCGCCAGCATACCAGATGCGGCGCGAGTGAGTTTGCAGCGGCTGGAGCGCCGAGATCAGAAAGCCGTTGGGACAGGCACTTTCCAGAACTTCATCAAAATACTTGTCAGCGCTGAGAAACGCATCCAGATCGCCCAGGCGGGAGGCATTTTCCATGGCGTCTGCGCATTCGTCCAGCGTCGTGCGTTGGTCGGCGGTGGCGTGTCTGGCTGCAAGAGAGGCAGCAAGCGGTTCCAATTCGGCGCGAACCATCATGATCTGTTGGTGATGTTCCGGATGAATGCGGCTGATGCGCAGGCCAACGCGGGGCCGCACTTCGATCAGCCCCTGCCATTGCAGTTTCTGGATGGCCTCACGCACCGGTGTACGTCCGTAACCCGCCATCAGGATCAGCTCCCGTTCCGTGATCGTGCTACCCGGCAGAAGCTTCAGCGTCACGATCATCTGTTCCAACTGGCGATAGGCAAGATGACTTAAGGACATTTGGTGCTGAGGCATAAATTCTCCGCAAAAAGGACTATCGTCCCGCTTTTTGAAAGGCCGTCATGCCCGCTTGCAATATCAGGTGCTATGCGTGCTGAAAACTGCGAATATCGTTAAAGTGCACGTTCTGAATGACGCTGCGAAGGTAGAACGTCAATATGTGTTCTCGATACTGTGCCTTTCCGCGGCTAAAATGACCTGCACGCGTTAAACAGGCACGAATGCAGCGTGGGGTTCTTTCCGTCATCGCAGGCAGGAGGCCGATCAAACAACGAAACATCAACAGCATTCGCGTCACTTTGAATCGCATTTTAATAAAACATTAACCATAACCTGAGCTTTTTAAGGTAAGTCTTTAACCATATTCGCATTTCTGCCATTTTGTCCCCATGATAATAAGGCATCGGCGTTTGCTTGAGGGATTGGTTTTGCGGGTACGGGTATTGGGTGGCCGCGTCGCGGTCCAAGTCTCAGTCTTGGTGCGATGATGGGTGTGCGTGTTTTGAAGCTGTCGAATTATGCGGTTGTCGGGTTCCGGCTTGCATCGCTGCTGTTTGCCGGCGTGGCTGTATCGTCCTGTGGTACGGCAGAGACCGGCAAGACGGCGTATCGCAAGCATGGCAAGGAATATTTCGCTGAATCCGCCTATGGCGTGAAGGCGAGCAAGCGTGTCGTTGAAAACGGACCGGTTCCCAAAGGTGGCGGTCGCCGTTTGATTGGCGATCCCTATACCGTGGCCGGAAAGGTCTATACCCCCCGGGAAAATCCCGGTTATGACAAGGTTGGCCTCGCCTCATGGTACGGTTCGGCATTTCATGGGCGCTATACTGCCAATGGTGAGATTTACGACCAGTACAGTATTTCTGCGGCCAGCCCGACCATGCCGTTGCCGAGCTATGCCCGTGTTACCAATCTGGACACAGGAAGTTCGTTGATCGTTCGCGTCAATGATCGCGGACCATTTCATCAGAACCGCCTGATCGATCTTTCCCAGCGCGCTGCCGAGCTTCTAGATGTGCGTGGCCACGGAACAGCGCATGTGCGGGTGAAATATGTCGGCCCGGCGCCGCTTGAGGGCAATGACGCGCCCTATATGCTGGCCTCTTATATCCACAAGGGTGATCGTGGTCCGCGCATTACCCCCGATGGCGGATATGGTTCCGATGTCATGGTGGCATCGAACAGCAATACCAATACGCTGGAAAATTTCTTTGATCGTCTCGGTGGTGGTTCTTCGAGGCCAACTCCGGTCCGAAGCGAGCGCGTGACCCATACTCGTTCGAGCAATGTGGAAGCGGTTGCCTATCGCAAACCTGCTTCGCAGCCGTCTATTCAGCCAAATCTCGTTGCTTCGGCCGATTTGCCGGTTCCGGTCGTGCGTCAGTCGCCATCGGTTCAGCGGGCGCCGTCTTCCCAACGCTGGCAGCCGTCTGCCGCCCCTGTTGCCGTGGCCCGTCAGCCGGTGCGCACTGCAGCTGTAGAACCTGTAGCGTATTCTGCACCCCGTGCTGCTGCAAGTTACAGAAGACCGGTGGAGCACAAGAGCTTTAATGCGCCCGCATCGAATGGCGGTCTTCCTCCTGGCTGGCACGTTGGTGCACAACCTGTTTCCTTCACAGGGTCAGGGGACGGCTGAAGTTTGGCTGGCATATAAGAGACCCCATTCACGATCACGCGGATGGGCTCTTTCTTCTCGTGAGAAGAGTTAGGGCACGTGCTGGTTGGTTGCGGCCTTTGTTTCTTGGAAATTTAAAGGTGAATTTTTTCCTGTTTAATGCGCCATTATGTTTTGCGTAGCAGGGAAAACGTTGCTCGATATACGACTGCATCACTCCTGAAATCGGGTAGGATTGAAGGTGAAAATGATGCAGCAGATGAAAAGCGTTACAATGATCTTTATGCGCCATATTTGGCGCACCGCGCTGTAAAGCGTATGGCGGCTTATCAGCCTCAGTCAACCTGCTTTAAGCCTTTGTTTTTTTGCATGTTCGTTATTGTTTTAGAGAGGACAATAAAACGCGACATGCTTTACCGCGTTCAACCGGTGACGAGTTAAAGGCGAAGGTTTATGGTCAATCTTCGGTTAATCATTTCCCATTACCATTATTTTAATTCGTGACGAATTCGTCGGTCCGTGAACGGATGCCGTCACGCTGTCGATTTTTGTGTTATCTCTTGTCTTTTCAGTGAGGTGCGGTCGTCGTCCTTGCTGACTGGCTCCAGTGTCGAAAGTTCCGAGTTCCCTATGTGGACACGTCATCATAAGAACAGAAAACTCGGACGTTTCGTCCTTCCCGCCGTTACCGTCGCTTTTGTTAGCTATTTCGGTTACCATTGTGTCCATGGCGAGTATGGGCTTGAAGCCGCCAAGAAATTCGATGCCTTGCGTATTGTGCGTAACGATGAGTTGGCGGCATTGGTCAAGAAGCGCAAACGGCTTGAAACGGCTGTCAAAATGCTCAGCGACGGATCTTTGGATAAAGATATGGTTGATGAAAAAGCACGATTCCAGCTTAACATGTCGCGCCCGGACGAGATTGTGATTTTCAATCGATAACCTCCTTTTTTGTAGGGGGTTCTGAATTAACTGAAATCTGGTTAATCTCAATAAATCAATAAAAATCAATTATTTATATTGAATGCTAGACTTGCATTTAATGCATTGCGGCCCGGGCGTTTCTTGCTTATGGTGTGTCACAACGACAAACCCTTGCAAAACCCAGGGAGGGATGAATGGCGCTTCGCAAAAATGCGTCTGCTTCAGGCCGCAAATCGTCGGCCAAATCGGCCAAGGATGAATTCGACGTCGGAGCTGTGGCGGAATTCGACCGCGACACGGAAATGAAGGCCTATCGCGAAATGCTGCTGATCCGGCGCTTTGAAGAAAAGGCCGGTCAGCTTTATGGCATGGGCTTCATCGGTGGTTTCTGTCACCTCTATATCGGTCAGGAAGCCGTTGTGGTCGGCATGCAGATGGCGCTGAAGGATGGTGATCAGGTCATCACCGGCTATCGCGATCACGGCCATATGCTGGCCTGCGGCATGAGCCCGCGCGGCGTGATGGCGGAGCTGACCGGCCGTCGCGGCGGCCTGTCCAAGGGCAAGGGCGGCTCCATGCACATGTTCTCGAAAGAGAAGAATTTCTATGGCGGTCACGGCATCGTCGGCGCGCAGGTCTCGCTCGGCACCGGTCTCGCTTTCGCCAACAAATATCGCGGCAATGACAATGTCTCGCTCGCCTATTTCGGCGATGGCGCGGCAAACCAGGGTCAGGTCTATGAGAGCTTCAATATGGCTCGCCTGTGGAACCTGCCGGTGATCTACATCATCGAAAACAACCGTTACGCCATGGGCACCTCGGTTGCCCGCGCATCGGCCCAGACGGATTTCTCCCAGCGTGGCGTCTCCTTCAACATTCCCGGTATGCAGGTGGATGGCATGGATGTGCGCGCCGTCAAGGCAGCAGCCGATCAGGCTGCCGAGCACTGCCGCGCGGGCAATGGTCCGGTCATTCTGGAAATGATGACCTATCGCTATCGTGGTCACTCCATGTCCGACCCGGCGAAATACCGCTCCAAGGATGAAGTGCAGAAGATGCGCTCCGAGCATGACCCGATCGAGCAGGTCAAGGCACGGCTGATGGAAAAGGGCTGGGCCAGCGAAGACGATCTCAAGGCCATCGACAAAGAGGTGCGTGACATCGTTTCCGATAGCGCCGATTTCGCCCAGGCCGATCCGGAGCCGGATGTATCCGAGCTCTACACCGATATTCTGCTCTAAGGCGAAAGGGAGGGTTAGCCCATGCCAGTCGATATTCTCATGCCCGCCCTTTCTCCCACCATGGAGGAAGGCACGCTTTCCAAATGGCTGAAGAAGGAAGGCGATAGCGTCAAATCCGGCGATGTGATCGCTGAAATCGAAACCGACAAGGCGACCATGGAAGTGGAAGCCGTGGATGAAGGCGTGATCGGCAAGCTGCTGATCGATGCCGGCACCGCCAATGTCAAGGTCAACACGGTTATCGCCGTGCTGTTGCAGGATGGTGAAAGCGCCGATGCCATCGGCACGTCCAAGGCGGCACCCGCAGCCAGTGAGCCTGCTGCCGCTGAGGCACCTGCACCTGCTGCGGCTCCGGTTCCGGCAGCTCCCAAGGCTGAAATGGCTTCCGATCCGGCCATTCCGGCAGGCACCGAAATGGTGACGATGACGGTGCGTGAAGCGCTGCGCGAAGCCATGGCCGAGGAAATGCGCGCCAATCCGGATGTCTTCATCATGGGTGAGGAAGTCGCCGAATATCAGGGCGCCTACAAGATCACGCAAGGGTTGTTGCAGGAATTCGGCCCGAACCGGGTTGTCGATACCCCGATCACCGAGCATGGCTTTGCCGGTATCGCTGTTGGCGCCGCCATGTCGGGTCTGCGCCCGATCGTCGAGTTCATGACTTTCAACTTCGCCATGCAGGCGATTGACCAGATCATCAACTCCGCCGCCAAGACGCTTTATATGTCCGGTGGTCAGATGGGTGCGCCCATGGTGTTCCGCGGTCCGAACGGGGCTGCTGCCCGCGTGGCCGCTCAGCACAGCCAGGATTACGGCGCATGGTACAGCCATGTTCCGGGCCTCAAGGTCATCCAGCCCTATACGGCTGCCGATGCCAAGGGTCTGTTGAAGGCTGCGATCCGCGATCCGAACCCGGTCATCTTCCTTGAAAACGAAATTCTCTACGGTCACTCGTTTGAAGTGCCGAAGATGGATGATTTCGTTCTGCCGATCGGCAAGGCCCGCATTCACAAGGCCGGCAAGGACGTCACCATGGTTTCCTGGGGTATTGGCATGACCTATGCCGTCAAGGCCGTGGAAGAGCTGACCGCTGCCGGGATCGATGTCGAGCTGATCGACCTTCGCACCCTGCGTCCGATGGACCTGCCGACCGTGATCGAATCGGTGAAGAAGACCGGCCGTCTGGTCACGGTGGAAGAAGGCTTCCCGCAGTCTTCCGTTGGCGACTTCATCGCCAATACCGTGCAGCGCGAGGCTTTCGATTATCTCGATGCGCCGATCATCTCGATTGCCGGCAAGGACGTGCCGATGCCCTATGCGGCCAATCTCGAAAAGCTCGCTCTGCCGAATGTCGGCGAAGTGGTCCAGGCCGTCAAAGCCGTCTGCTACAAGTAAGAGGAGGCGAGGCTCATGCCGATCAATATTACCATGCCTGCGCTTTCTCCGACCATGGAAGAAGGCAATCTGGCCAAATGGCTGGTCAAGGAAGGCGATACGGTTAAATCCGGCGATGTGATCGCCGAGATCGAAACCGACAAGGCGACCATGGAAGTGGAAGCCGTGGACGAAGGCGTCGTGGCGAAACTGGTCGTGCCGGCTGGAACGCAGGCTGTGAAGGTCAATTCGCTCATCGCCATTCTGGCGGCTGACGGCGAAGATGTTGCCGCAGCGGCTGCCGCCGGTGGTGCCGCACCCGCGAAGGCCGAGGCTCCCAAGGCTGAAGCCCCTGCTCAAAAGGCAGAGGCTCCGGCACCGGCCCAGGCCGCGACCCCGGCTCCACAGGCTGCCGCTCCGGCGGCAACCTCCGGTGAGCGCGTCTTCTCGTCGCCGCTTGCCCGCCGTCTGGCGAAGGAAGCCGGTCTCGATATCAAGGCGATTTCCGGCACCGGCCCCAAGGGTCGTGTGGTGAAAAGCGATGTCGAAAAGGCAGTCTCCGGCGGCACAGCCAAGCCTGCCGCGGCACCGGCTTCCGCACCTGCCGCTGCTGCTCAACCGGCAATGGCCAAGGGTCCGTCGGAAGAGGCCGTGCTCAAGCTGTTCGAGCCGGGCTCCTACGAGCTTGTGCCGCATGACGGCATGCGCAAGACCATTGCCAAGCGCCTGCAGGAATCGAAGCAGACCATTCCGCATTTCTACGTCACCGTGGATTGCGAACTGGATGCTCTCTTGGCGCTGCGCGCCCAGCTCAACGCTTCTGCGCCGCAGAAGGATGGCAAGCCGGTCTACAAGCTCTCGGTCAATGACATGGTGATCAAGGCCATGGCGCTGGCGCTGCGCGATGTGCCGGATGCCAATGTCTCGTGGACCGACACCAATATGGTCAAGCACAAAAACGTTGATGTCGGCGTGGCTGTGGCCATTCCGGGCGGATTGATCACCCCGATCATCCGCAAGGCCGAACTGAAGACGCTGTCTGCCATCTCCAACGAGATGAAGGATCTCGGCAAGCGCGCGAAAGAGCGCAAGCTGAAGCCTGAAGAGTATCAGGGCGGCACCACGGCTGTCTCCAACATGGGCATGATGGGCGTCAAGCAGTTTGCCGCCGTCGTCAACCCGCCGCACTCCACCATTCTCGCCATCGGCGCGGGTGAAGAGCGCGTTGTGGTGAAAAACGGCGAGATGAAGGTGGCCAATGTCATGACCGTGACGCTCTCCACTGACCATCGCTCCGTCGATGGCGCTCTGGGTGCTGAACTGATCGGCGCCTTCAAGGGCTACATCGAAAACCCGATGGGCATGCTGGTCTGATGAGATCGGGAGAGGCGGCGTCCGCTGCCTCTCCGCTCGTTTTCGGGAGGTGTAGCGCGCATGAAAACCGTTCTTGCATACGGCGACAGCCTGACCTGGGGCTATGACCCGGTCCATCTGGGCCGTCACGCCTATGAGGATCGCTGGACCAGCGTCTTGCAAAAATCGCTCGGTCACGGTGTTCGGGTGATTGCCGAGGGCTTGAACGGGCGCACCACCGCCTATGACGACCATCTGGCGGATTGCGAGCGCAATGGTGCAAAACTTCTGCCCAGTGTTCTGGCAACGCATAAGCCGCTCGATCTCGTCATCATCATGCTCGGCACCAATGATCTGAAACGCGGCATTCAGGGCACGGCGATTGCCGCGACCAATGGGGTGAAGCGTCTGGTCAAGCTGGTTCATCATCATGACTGGGGTTTCGATTTTGAAACGCCCGATGTGCTGATCGTTGCGCCGCCGCCGACCTGCGAAACCGCCCATGGCCTGTTCGGTCCGCTGTTCAATCATGCGCTCGAAGAGGCAGCGATGCTGGCGAGCCTTTATCGCGATGCAGCCGATGAGCTGGGGTGCAGTTTTTACGATGCCGGTTCGGTGGCGAAGACCACGGCCCTCGACGGCATTCATCTCGATGCCGACAACACCCGCGCCATCGGGCGCGGTCTGGAGTCCGTGGTGCGCATGATGCTTGGCCTGTGATGTGCTTTGCAGGGGCATGACGGATTGATTGGTGTCAAAGGATAAACCGCGTGTGAAGGGTAACATGCTGTCGTAGCCTTGAGGGGAGATGACATCATGGCCAACACACCGCATGAACTGGCAGAGGAATTTCCGCAATTTGTCGCATTGATACGGCATCTCAAAGAAACGGACGGTCATTTCGCCCGCCTTCATGACGCCTATCACGAGATAAACCGGCAGATTCACCGCGCCGAAACCGATATCGAGCCGCTCGATGACTTCCATATGGAAGATCTGAGGAAGCAACGGATGCGGCTCAAGGATGAAATTTACGGGATGCTGGTTCGTCACGAACCGGAGGCCGAGACACCGGCGGTTTGAGCCGGGCGCGCTTCCCATCCCGTCACGGGCAGACTGTCACAGGTCTGTCTCAAGAAAACCGAGGAGTGGAAGCGCCCATGTCGAATGCTTATGACGTCATCATCATCGGCTCCGGTCCGGGGGGCTATGTCACGGCCATCCGGTCGGCCCAGCTTGGCCTGAAGACCGCCATTGTCGAGCGCGAGCATCTGGGTGGCATCTGCCTCAACTGGGGCTGTATCCCCACCAAGGCGCTGTTGCGCTCGGCGGAAATTCTCGATCACGCCAACCACGCCAAGAGCTTTGGTCTGACGCTGAATGGCACGATGACGGCAGACGTCAAGGATGTCGTCGCCCGCTCGCGTGGCGTCTCCGCCCGCTTGAACGGTGGCGTCGCCTTCCTGATGAAGAAGAACAAGATCGACGTCATCTGGGGCGAGGCCAAGCTGACCAAGGCGAATGAAATCGTCGTCGGCAAATCCACAAAGCCGGTCGTCGAGCCGCAGAACCCGGTTCCGAAGGGTGTTCTGGGTGAGGGCACTTATAGCGCCAAGCATATCATCGTCGCCACGGGCGCACGTCCGCGCGCTCTGCCGGGCATCGAGCCGGATGGCAAGCTGATCTGGACCTATTTCGAAGCGATGAAGCCGGATTTCATGCCGAAATCGCTGGTCGTCATGGGCTCGGGCGCGATCGGCATTGAGTTCGCCTCCTTCTATCGCTCCATGGGCGTCGATGTGACGGTGGTGGAAGTCATGCCGCAGATCATGCCGGTGGAAGATGCGGAAATCTCTGCCATGGCCCGCAAGCAGCTGGAAAAGCGGGGCATGAAGATCATCACCGAAGCCAAGGTGTCGAAGGTCGAGAAGGGCGCTAATTCCATCACCGCCCATGTCGAAACCAAGGACGGCAAGGTGCAACAGATTACCGCGGATCGTCTGATCTCGGCGGTCGGCGTGCAGGGCAATATCGAAAATCTCGGCCTTGAGGCACTGGGCGTCAAGACGGATCGCGGCTGCATCGTCATCGACGGCTACGGCAAGACCAATGTGCCCGGCCTCTATGCCATCGGCGACGTTGCCGGTCCGCCGATGCTTGCTCACAAGGCCGAGCATGAGGGCGTGATCTGCGTTGAGAAGATTGCGGGCGTTCCTGGCGTTCACCCGATGGACAAGGCCAAGATCCCCGGCTGCACCTATTGCAATCCGCAGGTCGCCTCGGTTGGCCTGACGGAAGCGAAGGCCAAGTCAGAGGGCCGCGATATCCGCGTCGGTCGCTATTCCTTCGGCGCCAACGGCAAGGCGATTGCGCTGGGCGAAGATCAGGGCATGATCAAGGTCATCTTCGACAAGAAGTCGGGCGAGCTGATCGGCGCGCATATGGTCGGTGCAGAAGTCACCGAACTCATTCAGGGCTTCGTCGTGGCCATGAACCTCGAAACCACTGAGGAAGAGTTGATGCACACCATCTTCCCGCATCCGACACTGTCGGAAATGATGAAGGAAGCCGTGCTCGACGCCTATGGCAAAGTCCTCAATGCTTAAGATTGCCTGATGAAGCCCGGCCTACTATATAGGGGCCGGGTTTATGCTTGAGGCGAGGGCGATTGCATGGAAAATGTCGGCTGGTTGACGGCGATTATCGTGGGCGGGTTGGCCGGGTGGCTGGCGGGAAAGCTCATGGATATGCGTTTCGGCATTTTCATGAATATCATCATCGGCATTGTCGGTTCGGTGATTGCCAATGCCATCCTGCGGCGTTTCGACATCTTCGTCGCAGGCGACTGGCTGGGCTATCTGATCACCAGTTTCATCGGCGGCTGCATTCTGCTGTTCGTCGCCAAGCTGGTTCGCAAGTAGAGCATTTCCGGGAAACTATAAGCGGTTTTTCCTCCGGAAATGCATAAAGCAATCAATTGCATCATATCCGGTGACCTCATGCGCACGGGATATGATGCAGGTTTTGAAGGTCGCCTTTTGGCGGCAAAGGACACCACGATGGTTACCATCCTCGATAGAACCCAGCCGGGCGAAAAGCGCGTCCGTCACCCGGAAAAGGCCCATAAGCCTGATACGGAAGTGTTGCGCAAACCGGAATGGATCAGGGTCAAGGCGCCCACCTCCAAGGGCTATCAGGAAACCCGTGACCTCGTGCGCTCCCACAAGCTGGTGACGGTCTGCGAGGAAGCGGGCTGCCCGAATATCGGCGAATGCTGGGACAAGAAGCACGCCACCTTCATGATCATGGGTGAAATCTGCACCCGCGCCTGCGCCTTCTGCAATGTCGCCACCGGCAAGCCGAATGCGCTGGACCGGGAAGAGCCCGAGAATGTCGCCAAGGCGGTGAAGCAGATGGGGCTTTCCCATGTCGTCATCACCTCGGTTGACCGCGACGATCTGGCTGATGGCGGTGCGGAGCATTTCGAGCAGGTGATCTGGGCGATCCGTGCGGCCTCGCCCGAAACCACGATTGAAATTCTCACCCCCGATTTTCTGAAAAAGCCCGGTGCGCTGGAGCGCGTGGTTGCCGCCAAGCCGGATGTGTTCAACCACAATATGGAAACCGTGCCCGGCAATTACCTGACGGTGCGTCCCGGTGCGCGCTATTTCCACTCCATCCGCCTGCTGCAACGGGTGAAGGAGCTGGACCCGACCATGTTTACCAAATCCGGCATCATGGTCGGCCTTGGCGAAGAGCGCAACGAAGTGCTGCAATTGATGGACGACCTGCGCACCGCAGATGTCGATTTCCTCACCATCGGCCAATATCTTCAGCCCACCCGCAAGCACCACAAGGTGGAGCGTTTCGTCACGCCGGAAGAGTTCAAATCCTATGAGGATATTGCCTATACCAAGGGTTTCCTCATGGTCTCGTCCAGCCCGCTCACCCGCTCGTCGCATCATGCGGGCGATGATTTTGCCCGGCTGAAGGCCAACCGGGAAAAGCTGCTCGCAGCCGGTTGAGGCAAAATACAGTGTTTTGGTAAAAGGGCGCCTCGTTCTCAGGCGCCCTTTTCAGTTATAACGTCTTTTGGTGGCGTGACAGCATCAACAGCGTGATTGCGGAAAGCGCCGATGCGCCCATCATATACCAGGCGACGGACGCCGCATTGCCGGTGGCGGCCACCAGCCATGCGGTGATGACCGGGGTCAGCGCGCTGCCCAGCACACCCGCCAGCATGTAGCAGATGGAAAGCCCGGTATAGCGCACGCCGGTGTCGAACAATTCGGCGAGAAAGGTGGCAATCGGGCCGAAATTGGCGGCAAAGGCCGTCATCATCAGCACGAAACCGAGAAGGGCGCCGAACGTGCCACCCTTGTCCATCAGCCAGAACATCGGAAAGGCAAACAGGATTTCAGCGATGATCCCGGCCATGATCACCGTTTTACGGCCAATCCTGTCCGATAGCCTGCCAAACAGCGGCAGCAGCGGCACGCAGATGGCGCAGGCAATCAGGATCATCGTCAGCACCTCCTGTTTTGGCAGTTTCAGCGTCTGCGTTCCATAGGAGAGGCCGAAAACGGCAATCAGGTTGAAGGTCGAGCCGATGGACAGCGTAGCAAAGCCGCCAAGCAGCACGGTGGCCCATCTTGTCTGAAACAGATCGGTCAGCGGAATGCGGTGGCTCTGCGCCTGTCTGGCGTGCTGGCGAAAGGCCGGCGTTTCCATGACGGTAAGACGGATATAAAGTCCGATGGCGACAAGGATGACGCTGACCAGAAAGGGAATGCGCCAGCCCCAGGCGAGAAACGTCTCCGGTGACAAGACCGATGACATGACAAGAAAAGCCGCATTGGCAATGAAGGTGCCAGCCGGAACGCCGATCTGCACCCAGGAGCCGTAAAGCCCGCGCCGATCCTGCGGCGCATATTCAACAGCCAGCAGCACCGCGCCGCCCCATTCGCCCCCCAGCGCCAGCCCTTGCAGCAGTCTGAGAACGACCAGCAGGATGGGCGACCATATGCCGATCTCCGCATAGGTTGGCAAAAGGCCGATACAGAAGGTGGCCAGTCCCATCAGGCTGAGCGAGATCATCAGCGTCGATTTCCGCCCCAGCCGGTCGCCGAAATGGCCGAAGAGGGCAGCACCCACCATGCGCGACAGATAGGCCGAGGCAAAGGTGCTGAAGGCGAGCAACGTGCCGGTCAACGGATCGACGCTTGGGAAAAACACCTTGTTGAACACCAGCGCCGAGGCCGTTGCAAAGATGAAGAGATCGTACCACTCGATTGTGGTGCCGATCACGCTCGCCAGCATAATGCGGATCAGGCTGCGGCTCGGCCCGGAGCCGGCGTCGGAGAGCGCCTTGTCGGCAGAGGGAAAGGGCATGAATTCCTCCATGTTAAAATACTATTGTTCTTGAATAACATAGCAAAATTTTTCTTTAAGCTATCATGCGATAACAGACGCTGCCACCAACCGGAAATAACAGATGCCAATTGCGCGTGAGAGCCGTTTTCGCCGATGTTATTGCCTGCTAGAACGCTGCCAGACCCATGAGGAACCCGGCAATGGCAAGCTTTGTGACGAATATGAAGGACGCTGCGTCACGGCTTGCCAGAAGCCGCCGCATCATGGTGGCAGGCTGTTCCGGCAGCGGCAAATCCACCCTGTCACAGGCTTTGTGCAGTCGGTTAGATCTCACTTACATTTCCATGGATCGCGATGTCTTCTGGATGCCCGGCTGGCAGTTGCGCCCGCGTGAAGAGGCGACGCAGCGTATTGCGGCCTATGCGGCGCGCGAGCGCTGGATCATCGACGGCAACAGTCCCCGCACGATGGGGCTACGTCTTGCCCGCGCCGATCTGGTCATCTGGATGCGTCCGCCGCGCCATGTTTCCGTCTATGGCATTTTATCCCGCTGGCTGAAACATCGCGGCACGGTGCGGCCGGAAATGGCGGAAGGCTGCCCGGAAAAAATCGACTGGGATTTTTTCAAATATGTCTGGAATTTCGAGAAAAACGAAGTGCCGCAGTTTCTCGAGCAGTTTGAAAAGGCCCGAGACGATCTGCCGATCATTGTCGTAACGTCTCGGAAACAGAGTGTAGACCTTCTATCGGAATTGGCCAAAATTCGCCCGTGAGGTGTCAATCATGGTGCATTACGTTGAAAGCGTCGAGATTGCGGCTGAAATTCTGAAGGGCAGCAATCGGGTGATGGTGGTTGGGTGCTCTGGCGGGGGGAAAAGCACTCTGTCCATGCGGCTCTGCAAGCGATTTTGTCTCGATTTTATCTCTATGGACCGGGACTTTTTCTGGTTGCCCGGCTGGAAGGCCCGTGCCCGCGAGGAGCAACGGGCGCTCATCTCCCAAAAAATCACGCAAGAGCGCTGGTTGATGGATGGCAGCAATCCATCCAGTTTTGATCTGCGTTTGCCAAGGACGGATATTGTGCTTTGGGTGCGCATGCCGCGATGGCTTTGCCTGCTGGGTGTTTATCGTCGTTCGATGCAAAATTATGGCAAAACAAGGATTTCGATGGCCGCAGGATGCGTCGAGAAATGGCCGGACAGAGAATTTCTCTCCTACATCTGGAATTTTGAGCGCAAACACGCCCCCATCTTCATCCGCAATTTCGATCTTTACGGCCCGCATGTGCCGGTCTTGGTGTTAAAATCGCGTCGGGATGTGGCGCGGCTCCTTGATCTTGTCGATGCGTCTGATTAAGTCGATTTCATGCCCAAGTTCGAAACCCGCCGCATCGTCAATCACTCGCCCGACCGTATGTATGATCTGGTCGCGGATATCGAGCGCTATCCGGAATTCGTGCCGCTTTGTGAGGAACTGACCATCCAGTCGAAAAAGGAACGGGATGGCAAGACCCTGCTGATCGCTCATATGAGCGTCGGCTATAAGGCGATCCGCGAAAGCTTCCTCTCTCAGGTTTTGCTTAAGCCTGCGGAGCGGGTGATCGAGGTGAAATATCTCGAAGGCCCGTTCAAATATCTCGACAATCGCTGGCGCTTCGAGGAGGTCGACGGGGACAAATGTGCCGTCACCTTTTTCATCGATTACGAATTCAAGAGCCTTATCCTGAGCACGCTGATGGGCTCGATGTTCGACCGGGCGTTCCGCATGTTTTCCGAGGCTTTCGAGAAGCGGGCGGATGCGGTTTATGGGGCGTCCTGAGCGGCTTGTTTCACCATCTCCAGCGCGGTTTCAAGCGTCGCCAGCCGCACGCCCTCACGCCCCAGATCACCATAGCGCATTTGCCGGTGCAAAGTTGAGCCCTTGCGGCTCATGGCTGCGAGATGCACCAGTCCCACAGGCTTTTCCGCCGATCCACCACCCGGTCCGGCAATGCCGGTCACGGCAATGGAGATCTCAGCGCCGGAACGGTAAAGCGCGCCTTGTGCCATGGCGAGCGCCGTCTGCCGCGACACAGCGCCGTGAGTTTCAAGGGTCAGGGCAGGCACGCCCAGCATGTCCATCTTCGCCTGATTGGAATAGGTGACATAACCGCACAGCACCACAGCGGAAGAGCCGGAAATCTCGGTCAAGGCGCCTGCAATCAGGCCACCGGTGCAGGATTCTGCGGTGGCGATGGTCAGGCCGCGCCGGGTGAAGTCTTCAATAATGGCCTTGGCGACGGTTTCGATCTCTGCGGCAAACAGGCTCATGCGGGTTTGCCCTGATAAACCACCGTGGCGGTGGCAATGGCGGCAATGCCCTCGCGGCGACCGACAAAGCCGATCTTTTCATTGGTCGTCGCCTTGACCGAGCAGCGCTCCAGCGCAATGCCGAGGATTTCGGCGAGCTTTTCCCGCATGGCCTGCCGATGCGGGCCGATTTTCGGCGCTTCGGCGATGATGGAAACATCGGCATTCATGATCGTGCCGCCGGCATCGCGGACGATTTTTGCCGCATGTTCGAGAAAGATGCGCGAGGGCGCGCCGCGCCATTGCGGATCGGACGGGGGGAAATGATCGCCGATATCGCCTGCGCCGCAGGTGGCCAGCAGCGCGTCGGTCAGCGCGTGCAGGGCGGCATCGGCATCGGAATGGCCTTGCAGCGCCTGATCATGGGCCATGAAAATGCCGCAGAGCGTAACGCCGTCGCCGGGGATCAACGGATGCACGTCATAGCCATTGCCGGTGCGCACATCCGGCAGCAGGTTTTGCGAAAGACGGGCATCGGCCATGGCGAGATCTCTTTTCAGCGTCAGTTTGACATTGTCGGGTGAGCCTTCAATGAGCTTTACCGGAATGCCCGCCCATTCGGCAATGGCGGCGTCATCGGTAAAATCATGGCGACCGCTCCCTGCCGCCTGTTCATGGGCGGAAAGAATGGCGTCATACACAAAGCTCTGCGGGGTCTGTGCTGCATAAAGCTTCTGGCGCGACACCGTGTCTGCCACGAAACCCTCATCGCTTGCCCGCTTCAATGTGTCGGTGACCGGGATGGCAGGCAAAACAGCCTGGGCGCCTGCGGCAAGCGCTTGCAGAATGCGCTCCAGCATAGGCTGGTCGAAGAAGGGGCGCACGGCATCGTGGATCAGCACATGGTCCGGTTTCACATCGCTGAGCGCCTTCAAACCAGCCAGAACCGATTGCTGCCGTTCCTTGCCGCCATGGGTGACAATCAGGCCATCGCGCAGCTCAGGATAGGGTGCAAGCGCCTGCGCCAGAAGCGCTTCGTCATCGGCGTGAATAACCAGGGCAATCGTCGCATCCGGCAGAAAATCCCGATAGCGCAACAGCGTCTGCACAAGAACCGGCTTGCCGCCGATCTGCCGATATTGTTTCGGCCCTTCGCTCGATGAGCCAGCGCGTTCGCCACGGCCCGCGGCCACAATGACAATGGCGGTTGATCTTGCATCTTCCTGTCTTTTCTTCACTGTTGCGCCTCGATATAGCCATGACAGCCATGGTTCCTATCGTCGGTTTTGCCCATTTTCCAGCACCTGCCTAAAATTTCTCTGAAATCGGTCCGGAAGACCTTGGCAAGGGAGATGTTTTGTGTCTAAAAATCAGGCAAATTGATCAAATGCTTGAAAGATAGCCATTGCCATCCATGAGTCTTGAGAAAAGCTTTGCCATTGGGCCGGTTGCCATTCGCAATCGGGTCGTGCTTGCGCCGATGTCGGGCGTGACCGATCTGCCGTTCCGGCAACTGGCCTTCCGTTTTGGTGCGGGGTTGGTGGTGACGGAAATGGTGGCCAGCCGCGAGCTGGTCTTCAATGCGGCGGAAAGCTGGTCGCGGCTCAAAGGGGCGGGGCTCTCGCCGCATATGGTACAGCTTGCCGGGCGCGAGCCGCACTGGATGGCGGAGGCGGCGAAAATCGCCGAGGCCAATGGCGCCGATATCATCGATATCAATATGGGCTGTCCGGCCAAGAAGGTCATCGGCGGCTATGCCGGGTCTGCGCTGATGCGCGAGCCGGAGACGGCACTGGCCATCATTGAGGCAGTGGTGAAGGCGGTCAGCGTGCCGGTCACTGTGAAGATGCGGCTTGGCTGGGACGAGCAGTCGCTGAATGCGCCAGAGCTTGCCGCCCGCGCCGAACAGGCAGGCGTTCAGGCGGTGACGGTGCATGGCCGCACGCGGATGCAGTTTTATGAAGGCCGGGCCGATTGGGATGCGATTGCCCGCGTGCGTGAGGCCATTGCCATTCCGCTGATTGCCAATGGCGATGTCGCTAGCCCTGAGGATGCAGAGATGTGTTTACGCCGCTGCGGCGCCGATGCGGTTATGCTTGGCCGTGCCTGTCAGGGGCGCCCCTGGCATGCGGGTGTCCTGGCGGGGCATAAGGCACCCGACCCGATGGATATTCCCGCCATCGCCGTCGAACATTACCGGCTGATGATGGCGCATTACGGCGAGGCTGTCGGTGTGCGTCATGCCCGCAAACATGTCGGCTGGTATCTGGAACGCCATGGCGTGGCGTTGTCACCCGAAGAAAAGGCACAGATCATGACATCGCATGATCCTGAAGCCGTGGCGGAAAAACTTTACGCAGCGCTGCATCAGGCGTCGCTCCGTGACATGGAGGAGGCAGCCTGATGAAAGAGGGCGCAAGCGGCAATGACATGGCCATGGCCATGCTCAACGCCATACAGAACCCGGTGGTGATGGTCGATGCCGAAGGGCTGATCGTCTTTGCCAACTGGGAAGCGGAAGCCTTTTTCGGCGCAAGCGCCAGCCATCTGGCCCGCTACAAGATTTCTACCTTCATTCCCTTCGGCAGTCCGCTTCTGGCACTGATCGATCAGGTGCGCGAGCGCCGCGCCCCGGTCAACGAATACCGGGTGGATCTGAGTTCACCGCGGCTCGGTCAGGACAAGCTGGTGGATATTTATGTTGCTCCGGTGATGGGGGAGAGCGGTTCGGTTGTGGTGGTGTTTCAGGAACGCTCCATGGCCGACAAGATTGACCGGCAGTTGACCCATCGCGCCGCCGCCCGCTCGGTCACCGGCCTTGCCTCCATGCTGGCGCATGAGATCAAGAACCCGCTCTCGGGCATTCGCGGTGCTGCCCAACTTCTGGAAAGTTCGGTCTCGCAGGAAGACCGGGCGCTGACACGGCTGATCTGCGACGAAACCGACCGTATCGTCTCGCTGGTCGACCGGATGGAAATCTTTTCCGACGAGCGTCCGGTAGACCGCATGGCGGTCAACATTCATTCCGTGCTCGACCATGTGAAGGCGGTGGCCAAGGCCGGCTTTGCCCGCAATGTGAAGATCACTGAAAATTACGATCCCTCGCTGCCGCCGGTCTATGCCAATCGCGATCAGCTGGTGCAGGTCTTTCTCAATCTGGTGAAAAACGCCGCCGAGGCCGTTGGCGACCGGGCGGATGGCGAAATCCAGCTCACCACCGCTTATCGTCCCGGCATTCGCCTTTCTGTCGCCGGATCGCGGGAAAAGATTTCGCTGCCGCTTGAATTTTGCGTGCATGACAACGGTCCCGGCGTGCCGGCAGACCTGCTGCCGCATCTTTTTGATCCCTTCATCACCACCAAGACCAATGGCTCCGGCCTTGGTCTTGCGCTGGTCGCCAAGATCATCGGCGGCCATGGCGGTATTGTCGAATGTGACAGCCAGGGCAGCCGCACCACCTTTCGCGTGCTGATGCCGGTGTCGCGACAAACTGCCGACGACAGCGAAGACATTGTCCGATCCACAGGAAAATCCCGATGAAAGCCACGATCCTCGTCGCCGATGATGATGCCGCCATCCGCACCGTGCTGAACCAGGCGCTGAGCCGTGCTGGCTATGATGTGCGCATCACCTCGAATGCCGCGACACTCTGGCGCTGGATTTCCGCCGGCGAGGGCGATCTGGTGGTCACCGATGTGGTCATGCCGGATGAAAACGCCTTCGATCTGTTGCCGCGTATCAAGAAGGCGCGGCCGGAGCTTCCGGTTCTGGTGATGAGCGCCCAGAACACCTTCATGACCGCGATCCGGGCTTCTGAAAAAGGCGCTTACGATTATCTGCCCAAGCCTTTTGACCTCACCGAACTCATCGCCATCATCGGGCGTGCGCTGGCCGAACCGCAGAAAAAGCCGAGCCGTCTGGGTGATGACATGCAGGACGGCATGCCGCTGGTCGGACGTTCCGCTGCCATGCAGGAAATCTACCGGGTGCTGGCGCGGCTGATGCAGACCGACCTGACGCTGATGATCACCGGCGAATCGGGCACCGGCAAGGAACTGGTCGCGCGCGCCCTGCATGATTATGGCAAGCGTCGCAACGGACCCTTCGTGGCCATCAACATGGCGGCCATTCCGCGCGATCTGATCGAATCGGAATTGTTCGGCCATGAGAAAGGTGCCTTCACCGGCGCCCAGACCCGCTCAGCCGGTCGTTTCGAGCAGGCCGAAGGCGGCACACTGTTTCTCGACGAAATCGGCGACATGCCGATGGACGCCCAGACGCGGCTGTTGCGCGTGCTGCAACAGGGTGAATATACCACCGTTGGTGGCCGAACTCCGATCCGCACCGATGTCCGCATCGTCGCCGCCACCAACAAGGATCTGAAACAGTCGATCCATCAGGGCCTGTTCCGCGAAGACCTGTATTACCGCCTCAATGTCGTGCCGCTGCGCCTGCCGCCACTTCGGGATCGTGCCGAGGATATTCCTGATCTTGTGCGCCATTTCATCCAGACCGGCGAGAAGGAAGGGCTGGATGCCAAGCGTTTCGAGCAGGAAGCGCTGGACCTGATGAAATCCTATGCCTGGCCGGGCAATGTGCGCGAACTGGAAAACCTGGTGCGCCGTCTGATGGCGCTTTACCCGCAGGATGTCATCACCCGCGAAATCATCGAGCAGGAACTGCGTTCCGATATTGCTGACAGCCCGATGGCCAAGGCTGGCACCGCCAACGGCTCGATGACCATTGCCCAGGCGGTTGAGGAAAACATGCGCAGTTATTTCGCCTCTTTTGGCGACAATCTGCCGCCGCCCGGCCTTTATGACCGGGTTCTGGCGGAGATGGAATATCCGCTGATTCTCGCAGCCCTTACCGCAACCCGCGGCAATCAGATCAAGGCTGCCGATCTTCTTGGCCTCAACCGCAACACTTTGCGTAAGAAAATCCGCGAGTTGGGTGTCTCGGTCTATCGCAGTTCCCGCAGCGCTTGACATCGCTGCCCCGGGCGTTGCAATTTCGCCACAATGTGTTGCTCAATGGCAACCAGCGACATGGTTATACGAGCCATGCGCCTTGAGGAAGGCACATGATCGATTGTCGGTTGGGCGAGGCCGGGGAAATAGAGACAGGCATCGTCCGACGGCGCGGGGGTAGGGGCTGCGCTATCAAAGACGCCCTGGGGAACGATATATCATGAGACGACGCCATTCGGCACGACAGTCCGAACAGGAAGCAGCCGCTGCCCTGATGCAGGAACGGCAGTCGGTCTTTGCCGTGCCGGGGCTGGTTCTGGCTGGCGGCGCGTTCGTCTGCGCTGTTCTCACCCTGCCGATCCTTCTGGGCCTGACGCCGATTGCCCCGACCTCTCAGGTCCTGATCGGTTCGGCTGTGATCAATTCACTCTTCGTCCTCGGTCTGATGTTCCTCATCGGCCGAGAGGTCAGCCGTCTGGTCAAGGCGCGCCGCAGGGGGCGTGCGGCTTCAAGGCTGCATGTGCGCATTGTGGTGCTGTTTTCCATTGTGGCGATCACACCTGCCATCCTTGTCGCCATCTTTGCCAGCATCACCCTGAATGTCGGTCTAGACCGATGGTTTTCCATCCGCACCCAGGCCATCGTTAATTCCTCGATGAATGTTGCTCAGGCCTATATGCTGGAAAATGCCAGCTATTTGCAGGGCCAGACCATTTCCATGGCCACGGATCTGGAGCGCAACCGCGCGCTTTATTATCTCGACCGGGCCGGTTTCGTCGATTTGATGACACGGCAGGCCAAGGGGCGCGGGCTTCTGGGCGCGTTTCTGGTGCGCAAGGATGGTTCGGCCATCGTGCAGGCGGATATCAAGACGGAAAAGCCGCTGCCCGCCATTCCCAAGGACGCGCTGGAAAAGGCCGCCGCCGGCCAGCCGACCCTCATTCCGCCGGGGGTGACCAATCTCGTCGGGGCGATCATCCGGCTTGAGGCGATCAATGGCGCGTTTCTCTATACCGTGCGCGCTGTCGATCCCAAAGCGATGACCGCCATGCGGGAGATGGAAGACAACACCATCGAATACAAATCGATGGAAAAGGGCCGGACCACCTTGCAGATTGCTTTTGCCGTTCTCTATCTCGGCTTTGCGCTGATCGTGCTGCTGGCTGCCATCTGGACGGCCATTGCCGTGGCGGACCGGATTGTCCGGCCAATCCGGCTTCTGATCGGTGCTGCCGATAATGTTGCCTCGGGCAATCTCAATGTTGTCGTGCCGGTGCGAACCGCAGACGGGGATGTCGGCAGTCTGGCGCGCACCTTCAACAAGATGATTTCGCAGATCAGAACCCAGCGCGATGAAATTCTTGATGCCAAGGATGAGGTCGATGATCGTCGCCGCTTCATCGAGGCTGTGCTTTCGGGCGTCACGGCGGCTGTGATCGGTGTCGAGGATGATGGTCGAATCACCATCGTCAATCCGTCGGCGGAGGTGTTCCTGGCGCGCGGCCATGACAGTCTGATCGGTGAACGGCTGGAAACGATCGCGCCGGAGATCAACAGCGTCTTTGCCGAAGCAGCCATTCGCCATCGCGGCAATCTGCGTCAGCAGATCAATCTGGTGCGCGGCGGCAAGGAGCGCAAACTCTCGGTGCAGGTGACGCGCGAGGAAGCCCGCGACGCGACCGAATCCTATGTCATCACCCTGGATGACATTACCGATCTGGTGATTGCCCAGCGCTCGACCGCCTGGGCCGATGTGGCGCGGCGCATTGCCCATGAGATCAAGAACCCGCTGACACCGATCCAGCTTTCGGCGGAACGATTGAAACGCCGTTTTGGGCGCCAGATTGATGACGCCGACCGCCCGGTTTTCGACCAGTGTACCGACACCATTGTCCGTCAGGTGGAGGATATAGGTCGCATGGTGGATGAATTCTCCTCCTTTGCCCGCATGCCGAAGCCGGTGAAAAAAAAGGCCGACCTGCGCGATGTGCTGAAAGATGCCGTCTTCCTGCGGGAAATGGGCGATACCGGATGCAGCTTCATTCGTGATGTCGGCGATGAGCCGCTGGAAGGCTCGTTTGACGAGCGCATGCTGGCACAGGCTTTTGGCAATCTGATCAAGAATGCGGTGGAGGCCATCGAGGCCGTGCCGGACGATCAGCCGAAGCGGCCGGGACGCATCTGGGTCAGAGCCGGTGCGGATGAGAGCCGGGACAGTTATGTTGTTGATGTCATCGACAATGGCAGAGGACTGCCCGTCGAAAACCGGCATCGCATTCTCGAACCCTATATGACGATGCGGGAGAAGGGGACGGGTCTCGGTCTCGCCATCGTCAAGAAAATCATTGAAGAACATGGCGGTCAGCTTGAATTGCACGACGCACCGGCTGATTTCGACGACGGACGTGGCGCGATGATTCGCGTGATTCTGCCGAAAACGGCCGATGCCGCACTGACTGCCGAGGAAAATGGTAAGGAAGCAGCCTATGGCCTCTGACATTCTTGTTGTCGACGATGAAGCGGATATTCGCGATATCGTCTCGGGCATATTGAGCGATGAAGGACACGAAACCCGTACGGCTTTCGATGCCGATAGCGCGCTTGCGGCGATTTCCGACCGGGTGCCGCGGCTGATCTTTCTCGATATCTGGATGCAGGGTAGCCGTCTCGACGGTCTGGCGCTGCTGGATGAGATCAAGACACGCCATCCCGAAATTCCCGTGGTGATGATTTCCGGCCATGGCAATATTGAAACGGCGGTCTCGGCGATCAAGCGCGGTGCTTTCGATTTCATCGAAAAGCCGTTCAAGGCCGATCGGCTGATCCTGATCGCCGAGCGGGCGTTGGAAAACTCCAAGCTGAAGCGGGAGGTGTCCGAGCTTAAGCGGCGCGCCGGAGAAACCAATGAACTGGTTGGCACCTCTGTCGCTATTTCCCAACTGCGCCAGACCATTGACAAGGTGTCGCCCACCAACAGCCGGATCATGATCGTCGGCTCCTCCGGCAGCGGCAAGGAGCTGGTGGCGCGGATGATTCACAAAAAATCAACGCGGGCAAATGGTCCCTTCGTCACCCTGAATGCCGCCGCCATTACCCCGGACCGTATGGAGGTGGCGCTGTTCGGCACCGAGGGTGGCCCCGGCCAGGCACGGCGGATCGGTGCTCTGGAAGAGGCGCATCGCGGCATTCTCTATCTCGATGAAGTGGGTGAAATGCCGCGCGAAACGCAGAACAAGATCCTGCGCGTGCTGGTCGATCAGCAGTTCGAGCGCGTCGGCGGCTCGAAGCGGGTCAAGGTGGATGTGCGCATCATCTCTTCAAGCGCCTATAATCTGGAAAGCATGATTGCCGAGGGCCGGTTCCGTGAGGATTTGTTTCATCGGCTGGCGGTCGTGCCGGTCAGGGTGCCGCCGCTTTCGGAGCGGCGCGAGGATATTCCCTTTCTCGTCGATATGTTCGTCAAGCAGATTTGCGATCAGGCGGGCATTCGTCCGCGCCGCATTGCCGACGACGCCATGGCTGTGCTGCAGGCGCATGACTGGCCGGGCAATACGCGGCAATTGCGCAACAATATCGAGCGTCTGCTGATTCTGGCTCAGGGCGATGGCAATGATCAGCCGATTACAGCCGATATGATGCCGAGCGATCTGGGCGAAATGCTGCCGAAAGTCTCCGGTCGCAATGATTATCAGATCATGACCCTGCCGCTGCGTGAGGCGCGGGAAATGTTTGAGCGGGACTATCTGATTGCCCAGATCAACCGTTTCGGCGGCAATATTTCCCGTACAGCGGAATTTGTCGGCATGGAACGCTCTGCCCTGCACCGCAAACTGAAATCGCTTGGCGTGTAATATATCTATCGCATTTCAGCCGGTTTGCAGATTGCGGAACGGTTGGCAATTTGATACCACACTATATCTCAAGGGGCAGCGGGACGTAACGTCCGGAAAATCAGATAGAAAAGTGAAACCGGCATCCCCGGCCGGCAAGAAAGAAAGAAGCGGCGCCATGGCGGAACGTTCTCAGAATTTGCAGGACCTTTTTCTCAATACGGTTCGCAAGCAGAAGATCTCGCTGACCATTTTCCTGATCAACGGTGTGAAGCTGACCGGCGTGGTCACCTCCTTCGATAATTTCTGCGTTTTGTTGCGCCGGGACGGTCATTCCCAGCTTGTCTACAAACACGCGATTTCGACCATTATGCCGGGCCAGCCGATGCAGATGTTTGAAACCGAGGAAAGCGCCGCCTGATTGTCAGGCTCAAGGTGGGTTTATGCATAAGCGCTTCCCCTTTCTTCGGATCGGGGAAGACTTTTGCGTTTGAGAGACAGGGAGAAAGATCATTTCCAGCCGGGACACGAGTTCTGAGTCCATCATACCGGAGAGCGAAAAGCACCGCGACGACATGCGCGCGCTGGTGTTGGTGCCGGTGCTGAAACAGGTCAGGTCGCAGGATAAATCCGGCGATGGGTTGCGCGCGCCTGAACGAAGTCAGGAAAGCCGTCTGGAAGAGGCCATCGGCCTTGCTCGCGCCATCGATTTGGAGATTGCCGAGGGTTTGATCGTCGCCGTCAATCAGCCGCGCCCGGCCACGCTGATCGGCACCGGCAAGATGGATGAAATCAAGGCCAGGCTGGACGCGGAAAATGCCGGTCTGGTCATTGTCGATCATCCCTTGACCCCGGTGCAGCAACGTAATCTGGAAAAGGAATGGAACGCCAAGGTCATCGACCGCACCGGCCTCATTCTGGAAATTTTCGGCCGCCGCGCCTCCACCAAGGAGGGCACGCTGCAGGTTGAACTGGCGCATCTGAATTATCAGAAAGGCCGTCTGGTCAGAAGCTGGACCCACCTTGAACGTCAGCGCGGTGGTGCAGGTTTCATGGGTGGTCCCGGTGAAACCCAGATCGAGGCCGACCGGCGGCTGTTGCAGGAGCGCATTCTGCGGCTCGAGCGCGAGCTGGAACAGGTGGTCAGAACCCGTCAGTTGCATCGCGCCAAGCGCCGCAAGGTGCCGCATCCGATCGTGGCACTGGTTGGCTATACCAATGCCGGAAAATCGACTCTGTTCAATCGCATCACCGGGGCAGGTGTGCTGGCCGAAGATATGCTGTTCGCCACGCTCGATCCGACGCTCCGGCGGATGAAACTGCCGCAAGGCCGCACGGTCATTCTCTCCGATACGGTCGGATTTATTTCTGATCTTCCCACCCATCTGGTTGCCGCCTTCCGCGCCACGCTGGAAGAGGTGCTGGAAGCCGATCTGATCCTGCATGTCCGTGACATGTCCGATGCTGATAATGGCGCGCAGGCTGGTGATGTTCTGCGCATTCTCGATGATCTCGGTATCGATGAGAAAGAACGGTCGGAGCGGATTATCGAGGTCTGGAACAAGATCGACCGGCTGGAGCCCGAAGCCCACGACGCCGTGGTGCAGAAAATTGCCGGGAGAGAAGACATCATCCCGGTTTCTGCCTTGAACGGCGAAGGTGTCGACGATCTGATGGCGCTGATTTCAAACCGGCTGTCCGGGGTTTTGACCGAAGCGACGATCACCATTCCGCCGGATAAGCAGTCGATTGTTTCCTGGGCCTATGAAAATGCCGTTGTCGATGGTCGGGAAGATCACGATGACGGTTCTGTGAGCCTCGATGTGCGGCTGACGGAACGGCAGGCCAATGAACTGGAACGAAAGCTCGGGCAACAACAGGCGCGGCCAAAGGAAGACTGGGAGCGGGATTAACCTATCGAGCGAAACCTGTTGAGCGGTTTCCTGATCAAGGCAATTGTGCACAAAGTAATTGAAATAACTCTGCAACGGCATGACACGGGGTCGCACGAAATAAGCCGAACATGAAAGTCAGCCACGATGACCACGATATGTGAACAATCCGCAGATACGGGATTTTCCCCTTACACGTCTGGCAAGGTCTTTGCCGTCGCCCCGATGATCGACTGGACGGATACGTTTTGCCGCCGGTTTCATCGGTTGTTGACGCGCCATGCGCTGCTTTATACCGAGATGATCGTGGCGGATGCCATCCTGCATGGCAAGCGTGACAAGCTTTTGAGTTATGATGCCAGCGAGAATCCGCTGGCGCTGCAACTGGGTGGTTCGGACCCGGTCAAGCTGGCAGAAGCGGCAAGAATTGCGCTCGATTACGGCTATGACGAGATCAATCTCAATGTCGGCTGCCCTTCAGACCGGGTGCAGGCGGGCACATTTGGCGCCTGTCTGATGCGCGAACCGGAAACGGTTGAAGCCTGTGTCAAAGCGCTCAAGGCTGTTTCCAGCGTAGCAGTCACCGTGAAATGCCGGATCGGGGTGGATGATCAGCAGCCGGAAGCGGTCCTGCCGGATTTTCTGCGGCGCATGACCGGGGCGGGCGCGGACGCGATCTGGATTCACGCCCGCAAAGCCTGGCTGCAAGGTCTTTCGCCCAAGGAGAATCGGGAAATCCCGCCGCTGGATTATGACCTCGTTCACGCGATGAAACGGGAAAATCCCGATGTCTTTTTGGGGATCAATGGCGGTATTGCCAGTATGGAGGCCGTCAGGGCTCATCTGGCGGTCATGGATGGTGTCATGGTTGGCCGGGCTGCCTATAACAATGCCACGCTTTTGACCACGGTCGATAGCGCCGTCTATGGCGAGACAGCCCGGCCAGTCGATTGGGATGGGGTGCGTGATGCCATGATGGAGCATGCGGCGCGCCACATTGCCGAAGGCGGGCGGCTGGTGCATCTCACGCGCCATATGGTCGGCCTGTTTCAGGCCTATCCGGGCGCGCGCCGTTTCCGCCAGATTCTCTCGGCTGATGCCACGCGACCGGGCGCTGGACCGGATATCATCGCGGCGGCCTTTGCGGCTGTCGATATCGACGCAGGCCCGAAACAGGCTGCCTGAAAAGCCTCCGGCATTCTTCCGCAATCTGCAAACGCCCTATTCTATAGGGCTATGCGTGCATTGGCATGTGTGAATAGCAGGCCGCGTTTGTGCTGTCATCAAACCCATATAGTCAGAAAATATGATCACAGACTGGGATATTGTATTGCACGGATAATTCTGAAAAATGTTTGATCGCAAAACGATAATATCGCTCGCCGTTTTGTCGGTCACTCAGATCATCGGCTGGGGAACTTTATCACTTCCTGCCGTGTCCGGCAGGCAAATGGCTGCTGAAACCGGGCTGAGCTTACCTGAGATATTCTCGGGAAACTCGATCCTTTATGTGGTAATGGGGATTTGCGCACCGTTTCTCGGCACATATTTCGTTAGATATGGTGCGCGCAGGGTCATGATTCTTGGCACAATGATCATGCTGCCCGGATATGTGTTGATCTCGCTTGCACATGGACCGGTCTTTTATCTTTTAGGCTGGCTCGTCTTAGGTGTCGGTGGAAGCGCTACTCTCACGACAGCCGCCTATATTCAGCTCAATGAGATTGCCGGTGCCAAAGCCAAGAGCGCCATCGGCGCTTTGATGTTGCTGACGGGGTTGTCCAGCAGCATCTTCTGGCCGATAAGCTGGACATTGTCCGAGCATTTTGGCTGGCGCGCCACAGCGCAGATGTTCAGCCTGACGCTTCTGGTTTGTTCGCTGCCTTTGTATCTCTTCTGCTTGCCGAAGTTTGAGAAGCCTGCCGGTCTGGCGGGAACACCCGTGCCCAGGAGAGATGTCACGGCACGCCGGTTCAACAGCGTCTTTGTTATGATTGTCAGCGCCATTGCGCTCAACAGTTTCGTCACGTTCGGCTTGGCGGCCATCATGATTGAGCTTTTGAAAGCAATCGGACTGTCGCCGTCAGAGGCAACCGCTTTTGGCTCTCTGCTTGGCGTGCTTCAGGTCTCTGCCAGAGGAATGGATTTTATCGGCGGTGGACGATGGGATGGCATTTCAACGGGGATTACAGGGGGATGTGCGCTGCCGCTTTCCATGCTGCTATTGCTTTTCGCGCCGCATACCCATGGCACGATTGTTGTGTTCCTGATTATTTACGGTCTTGGTAGCGGTGCGCTTGCCGTGGCGCGGGCAACCATTCCTTTGGTTTTTTACGAGAAAGCGGACTATGCGCAAGCCTCCTCGAAAATGGCACTGCCATTGAATATCATCAGCGCGCTCGCAGCGCCCGTTCTCATCGCTGTGTTGAGTTCTGTCGGCATCGCTGCCTTGCTGACACTGACACTTGCCTGCTCTTCAACAGCTCTTCTTCTGCTGCTGTTTTTGGCCAAAGCGCGCCCAGTCAGTCCGGTTTTAACCGTTTGACATAAAAATGGCGTCTGCGCGAACGCAGACGCCATCGAAATATTCAAATCTCGACGCTCAGGCAGCGCGGATGTTGACGGCCTTCGGGCCCTTGCCCATGCGATCCGGTTCGGTGTCGAAGGTCACTTCCTGACCGTCGCGCAGCGTCTGGATACCAGCAGCCTGCAGAGCGGAGATGTGAACGAAAACGTCCTTTGCACCGCCATCCGGGGTGATGAAGCCGAAGCCCTTGTCCTGATTGAAGAATTTTACCTTGCCCTTGGTGGCCATGAAAGAAGTCCTTATCCCTTGGACGTGTGCCGCTAAACGATCTGGCGCCACGTTCACATTACAACTTAAGCGCAGTCTTCCATGATGGAAAATGCACTCTCTTAGGTTTGGTATTCCACCCGCAAAACGGAGGGAATGGTGATCGATCCTTCCAAAAAAGAAGGAACCGGTCGGATAGTCAGATAACGGGGAAAGAACGTCTACCAGTGAGAGCAAGCTCTCTATTCACGCAGGCTCAAGCGCGGCGCGATGATACAATCAGTCCAGTCTCCGGGATCGTAAACGCCCGAACAACTTTCATGTACAATAAAACGGCCTGACATGCAAGCGATTGTGGTTGTTGATCTTTTAATTTCGTGGAAAGGTTTTATCGGGTGAAACTTTCCTGCATCCGTCGTATTTCCGCAATGCGCGCCTTGGCTTCCAGATAGCCGCGCTCGATGGTTTCGTTGGCTCGGTGAAATTCTGACAGGCCGATATCATGAATGCGCGGCTGAAGCGCAAGATCGGGTGGGTCGCCGGCAAGTCGGGCCCGCGACATGCGGTCCTGAATGATGTTGAAGGCCTGCACCATGACGCCGGTCAGCCCGAGACGGCCGGTGGGTTTTGCCGGATGCGCCTCGGCACTGGTTGCAGGCATCCTGTGCTTGACCACGGCGGAACGTCCGTAAAGATCATAGTTGAGATTGACGGCCACCACCAACGGCTGCTCATGCGAGCGGCAGACCGAGACGGGCACCGGATTGACCAGGGCGCCATCGACCAGAACACGGTTTTCGCTGCGGATCGGCTCAAAAATGCCGGGCAGGGCATAGGAGGCCCGCAAGGCGGTGATCAGGTCGCCGCCATCGATCCAGACTTCATGACCGGTATTGAGTTCTGCCGCAACCGCGACGAAAGGCTGGGGCAGGTCTTCGATGGTCAGGCCCTGCAAATGTTCCTGCATCCGCTTTGTCAGGCGCATGCCGCCGAGAAGCCCGCCGCCGCCAATGGTCAGGTCGAGAAGCGTGGCGATCCGGCGCATGGTGAGCGAACGGGCGAAATCTTCCAGTTCATCCAGCTTGCCAGCAAGATAACAGCCGCCGACAAGCGCACCGATCGAGGTGCCGGCGATCATGCCCACCTCAATGCCCGCCTCGTCCAAAGCCCGAAGAACGCCGATATGGGCCCAGCCGCGTGCCGCCCCGCCACCCAGCGCCAAGGCGATCTTCGGCTTTTCGACGACAGGTGGGGCTGGCAAATGTCCACTTCCATCTTCACCATGTCCACCGGACTGGACCGGACGGTGCGGAAACGGGGGCTTGAGACTCCAATTGAGCATTGCTGCGGCTCCTTCCAACATCAGTGAAAAGGTTCAGCACATATTCACGCGTCTCCCCCCGTGATATCTGCAAAACAGATCGTGGTTCAGGCTGTCAGGCCGCTCCCCCTTAACATAGTCTGCGCCTTGATGTTTACCAAAGTCTTGCAGACTACAGAGCGAGCCGCAGACGGCAAAGCACGTTTTTTGACATGGCGTTAAAGTCAGTGTCGCAATGGCATCGGTCACGATGCTCCATAGACCTCATGCGGATCGAAATGGCGGTGATCATCGACGATCACGGTTTTGGCCTCGCCACCGTCCAGCGTGACACTGCGGTAAAAACACGAGCGACGTCCCGTGTGGCAGGTGGCGTCGTGGCCCGTCACTTCGACCTTGAGCCAGATGGCGTCCTGATCGCAATCGACCCGGATCTCCCTGACCTTCTGCATGTTGCCGGAGCTTTCGCCCTTCTTCCACAGCGCCTTGCGTGAGCGGCTGTAATAATGGGCAAGGCCGGTTTCGATGGTCAGCGCCAAAGCCTCGGCATTCATATGGGCCACCATCAGCAATTCGCCATCACGGTGATCGGTGACGACCGCCGTTACAAGGCCATGGGCGTCGAATTTCGGCGTTAGAGTGCCTGCATCTTCAAGGCGCGTTTTGTCGGTGGGCGGCGGGGCAAAATCGATCATGGTCATCTCGCAAAAAAACGCGGAACCGAAGCGGTTCCGCGTTATATCGTTACACCATTCCTGTGTCTGGCAAAACCGTTCAGCGGCCACGAACCATGGTCATGAAGCGCACCTGTTCGGCGGCGTTGTCTTTGAACTCGCCGGTGAACGTGGTGGTCAGTGTGGTGGAACCGGAAACACGGATGCCGCGCATGGCCATGCACATATGCTCGGCCTCCAGCATTACGGCAACACCCCGCGGCTTCAGGCTGTTATGCAGCGTTTCGGCAATCTGTGCCGTCATGGTTTCCTGCGTTTGCAGGCGGCGTGCGAACACATCCACCAGACGGGCGATCTTGGACAGGCCAACCACGCGCCCGGAGGGAAGATAGGCGACATGCGCCTTACCGATTACCGGCAGCATATGGTGTTCGCAATGGGAAAAGAAGGCAATATCGCGCACCAGAACGATGTCGTTATAGCCGCCGACTTCTTCAAACGTGGTGCCGAGAACATCCTCGACATTGGCATGATAACCACCAAAAAGTTCGCCATAGGCTTTGGCGACACGCTTAGGCGTGTCCAGCAAGCCTTCACGCGTCGGATCGTCTCCTGCCCATCTGAGCAGGGTTCGCACGGCATCCTCGGCTTCTTCGCGTGTGGGGCGGGTTTGCTCCGGCGATAGTTTTTTCAAGCTGGCGTCCATGCCTTTCGTCTCCTGATCGGCCCCTTTATCCGGCAGCCTTGATGAGAACCTGTCTTCAGACTGTCGATCGTCGTTCATAAGATCGACCCCCGTTTCAGCCCGGTCTGATTATGCTCTAAATGCGTTTTTCATTCCGGGATTCCAAGATGTCGCTTTGATCACCATCGAATGTTTTGCGCATTTGATGATCTGAGATACGCATCCGACGATCATCTGGATCATGTTTTCACAATCGCAAGACAAGGCTATTTTTATAAATTTCCAGATTGCTATAAAATAACCTTTTGGCGACGTATAGAGTGGAAATGACGACGCAGTGTCGCTGAAAGCAGGATGATGCGACAGACTGCATTTTCCACGGGATAAAGTGGCGGGAGAAAATTTGGCGATGGATGACATCTATAATAGCAAAATTCTCGATTTCGCCGGTAACATCACCCGGATCGGCCCGATGGCGGATGCGGATGCGAAGGCGGAAAAACACTCCCGCCTGTGCGGATCGCGTCTGACGGTCTATCTCAAGGCGAAAGATGGCGTCGTGACCGATTTTTCCCACGAATTGCGGGCCTGTGCGCTTGGTCAGGCCTCCTCCTCGGTCATGGCGCGCTGTATCATTGGCGCAGGCTTTGCCGAACTCCGTCAAGCGCGCGCCGATATGCTTGCCATGCTGAAAGAGGGCGGCGAAGGGCCATCGGGCCGTTTCGAGGACATGCGCTATCTGAAGCCGGTCAAGGACTATCCCGCCCGCCATGCCTCGACGATGCTGACCTTCGAGGCGGTTTCAGCCTGTCTCGATCTCATCGAAGCCAATGAAAAGGCGGATGCCTGCTGATGTGCCTGCTCTGTGAACGCGATGATGAGGAGGATGGCGGTGCTGCCCCGTCACGATCGGTGCGGTTGCGCTACAGGCATGATGTCGGGACGGACACCCCAAAGGCGACATCGCGCAATTATGACGGCCCTTTCCGCAAAACGCCCGGCAGGCTGCTGGCCATGGGCTTCATCCGCCTCTATCAGCTGACCTTTTCCAGCCTGATCGGCAATGCCTGCCGCCATATGCCCACCTGTTCCGAATATGGCTATGAGGCGATTGCCCGCCACGGACTGTGGAGCGGCGGCTGGCTCACGCTGTTTCGTGTGGGTCGCTGCGGTCCGGGTGGCACATGGGGCGTGGACCCTGTGCCGCAATCTCTGGGAGAGGATTATCGTTTCTGGCAGGTCTGGCGGCTCATTCGTTTTGGCCGCAAGCGGGCCTAAAGCCCCTCTCAAGACAGTTTCATCTCGGGTGCTGAATCTCCAGGGTCTCGATGGTGCTGAATAAGCTTTACTGGCCGGGCGAATTTCAGTATCCAGCCACTTCATTTTGGTGCTGTCGCACCGTTTCACGTCACCACCCGCATTCGTTGGCGGGACTGGATCAGGAGCTATCATGTCTGAAGCCGTTTCCCTTACATTTCCCGATGGTTCGGTGCGCAGTTTTCCGGCTGGCGCAACGGGCAAGGATGTCGCCGAATCGATCTCCAAGTCGCTTGCCAAGAAGGCGCTGGCGATTGCGCTCGATGGTGAATTGCGCGACCTTGCCGACCCGGTCACGGATGGAAAGATCGAGATCGTCACCCGCACCGATCCCCGCGCGCTGGAATTGATCCGTCACGACACCGCCCATGTGATGGCCGAAGCCGTGCAGGAATTGTGGCCCGGTACGCAGGTCACCATTGGTCCGGTGATTGAAAACGGCTTCTATTACGATTTCGCCCGCAGTGAACCCTTCACGCCTGACGATCTGCCCAAGATCGAAAAGAAGATGAAGGAGATCATCCAGCGCAACCTGCCGTTCCGCAAGGAAGTCTGGCCGCGCAACAAGGCCAAGGACGTTTTCGCCGCCAAGGGTGAAAATTACAAGGTCGAGCTGGTCGATGCGATCCCGGAAGATCAGGACGTCAAGATCTATTATCAGGGCGACTGGTTCGACCTCTGCCGTGGTCCGCATATGGCAAGCACCGGACAGATCGGCACGGCCTTCAAGCTGATGAAGGTTGCAGGTGCTTACTGGCGCGGCGACAGCAACAATCCGATGTTGACGCGCATCTATGGTACCGCCTGGGCCGAGCAGGCCGATCTCGATAATTACCTGCGCCTGCTGGAAGAGGCTGAAAAGCGCGATCACCGCAAGCTGGGCCGCGAAATGGATCTCTTCCATTTTCAGGAAGAAGGTCCGGGCGTCGTCTTCTGGCATGGCAAGGGCTGGCGCATGTTCCAGACCCTGACCGCCTATATGCGTCGCCGTCTTGCCGGCACCTATCAGGAGGTCAATGCGCCGCAGGTGCTGGACAAGTCGCTGTGGGAAACCTCCGGTCACTGGGGCTGGTATCAGGAAAACATGTTTGCCGTGAAATCGGCCCATGCCTTTACCCATCCCGATGACGAAGAGGCCGATCAGCGCATCTTCGCGCTGAAGCCAATGAACTGCCCCGGCCATGTGCAGATCTTCAAGCATGGATTGAAGTCTTACCGCGATATGCCTGTTCGCCTTGCAGAATTCGGCCTCGTGCATCGTTATGAAGCCTCAGGCGCGCTGCATGGCCTGATGCGTGTGCGCGGCTTTACCCAGGACGATGCCCATGTCTTCTGCACGGAAGAGCAGATGGCGGCGGAATGCCTGCGCATCAACGATCTCATCCTGTCGGTCTATGAGGATTTCGGCTTTCAGGAAGTGGTGGTCAAGCTCTCCACCCGGCCGGAAAAGCGTGTCGGCTCCGACGCGCTGTGGGATCGCGCGGAAAGCGTGATGATGGAGGTGTTGAAAACCATCGAGGCGCAATCCGGCGGGCGGATCAAGACCGGCATTCTGCCGGGCGAGGGTGCTTTCTACGGTCCGAAGTTCGAATATACGCTGAAGGATGCAATCGGGCGTGACTGGCAATGCGGCACGACTCAGGTGGATTTCAATTTGCCGGAGCGGTTCGGCGCCTTCTATATCGACCAGAATTCGGAAAAGACCCAGCCGGTGATGATTCACCGCGCCATTTGCGGCTCAATGGAGCGTTTCCTCGGCATTTTGATCGAAAACTTTGCCGGTCACATGCCGCTGTGGTTCGCGCCCCTGCAGGTGGTGGTTGCCACGATCACGTCCGATGCCGATGATTATGGCCGTGAAGTTGCCGAAGCTCTTATCGATGCCGGGCTCCATGTCGAAACCGATTTCCGCAATGAAAAGATCAATTACAAGATCCGCGAGCACTCGGTGACCAAGGTTCCGGTGATCATCGTCTGCGGTCGCAAGGAAGCGGAAGAGCGCACGGTGAATATCCGCCGTCTGGGTTCGCAGGCGCAGGTCTCGATGACGCTCGATGAGGCCGTCAGCCAGCTTGCCGGTGAGGCGACACCGCCGGATGTCAAACGCAAACAGGCGGCCCGGTCTTCGGCGGTCTGAAAGACGCCTATCTTGCTATGATAAAGCCTCGCGCCTGTCATCAAGCGCGAGGCTTTTCTGATGATGCTCTATTCGTCATCGGGTTGATGGGTATCGACGCCCAGTGTTTCGATCTTGTTGAGCACATGGCGAACGCCTGCGGTGCTCAGTGCCACCATCACCGCGGTATGGCGTTCCTGGGTGGTATCAACCACGCCGGTAAGCGTCACCGTATGATCCTCGACTGACACGGTCACGTTGGAGAAATCGCCGTTCTGGCTTCTGTCCAGTCGTTCGTAAATGCGGTTTTCAATCTCATCCGCCAGTTCCTTGCCGCGAGTGCGGGACAGAATTTGCGGTATCGGGGAATTTTCCATTCCGGCCTCATTGACGCCGGTAATCTGATAGCCCTGATTGCTGTCTCGATCGAAATTGCCGGGCGTCGAGCCGTAGGGCCTGTTTTCGGGCGATATGGAAGATGCCCCAGGCTGATCGGCATAGGGCCAGCCGTCGCGTAGATCGCGTTCTTCCTGATCGCGAAATCCATCTTCATCGGAAACGTGGTTACTGTGCTTGTCCAAAGCCATGGCGATATCTCCCATTGGATTTGGGAAAACAACGCTCGATCCGGCAATTTGTTCAAAATTCCTGTAGGTCGCAGTGTGTCCTCTCAGGATTGGACTTTGCGCCATTTTTTCAGCAGTCGCTCCCGTTTCAGCCGCGACAACCGGTCGATCCAGAAAATACCGTTCAACTGATCAATTTCATGCTGCATGCAGATGGCAGGAAATCCCTTGAGCGACGTTTCGTGAGATACGCCATCAAGTGTCTGGTAACGGATCAGAACTTCGGCAGGGCGTGTGAGGCTTTCGGTCATGCCGGGCATGGAGACGCTGCCTTCGACATGGTCCATAGTGTCAGAGGAGACCGACAGGATCTCTGGATTGACATAATCCTGACGCCCGCCCAGTTCCGGCAGATCGATAATGACCAGCCGTAGAAGTCGTCCGACATGGGCGGCGGTGATACCGACACCCGGCGCTTTCAGCATGGTCTGATAAAGTGCATCGGCAAAATCCTGCAAATCCCTGTCAAAAACCTCCACAGGCGCTGAGGGCTGTGTAAGGCGCGGATCGGGATAGCGGACAATTGAAAGAGACATTCAGGCTGTCGCTCAGTCGATGCCGGCCGCCTCGCGTAGCCGTCTTGCCTCTGGCACGCTGACATGGCGGTTGTTTTCGATGACGATAATGCCTTCCTTGCGCAGCTTGGTCATCTGACGGCTGACGGTTTCGATGGTCAGGCCGAGAAAATCGGCAATATCGGCGCGCGACAAGGGCAGATCGAAGGTTTTGCGGAACGGGGTCAGCGGATCGATATGGGTGGCGATGAGATAAAGAAAGCTGGCCACCTTTTCCTGTGCGGTTTTTCGGCCCAGCGTCAACATCCATTCGCGTGCTTCATCCAGCTCCTTTAGCGATTGCTGGTGCAGCTTGTGCTCGAAATCCGGAGCATCGTTGACGATCCTGTCAATCACGGCACGCGGAAAGAGGCAGATTTCCGCATCGGTGGCAGCCTCCGCCGTCAGGCTGCTTTCCTTGAGGAAGGGGCGGCCCATGAAATCGGGAGCAAATTGCAGGCCGACGATCTGCTGGCGCCCATCAGCCATCATCTTCGACAGCTTGACCACACCATTGAGAATGTTGCTGTAGCTCTCGATCTCTTCGCCCTGACCGATAACCTCTTCGCCGGATTCTATTTTGCGACGATTCGAATGACGGTTGAGCTCGATCAACTGGTGTGTCGTCAAGGTGGAGCATACTCCTCCATGCCGCGCCTCACAGGCCTTGCACACTGCTGGCGGTTCAAGGTCGTGGCCTTTGATCGTCTTGCCTTGCGTGTCCATGTTTACCCCGCCCACTGCCGTGATGGTCTGTGTGAAAGCAGTTTGATTGCGCTGCCTTCCTCTTTGCATTTGACAAGAATTTTCTACCCTCACGAGCGTAGCAAGAAATTGATCGAAATCAAAGCTGCCAATTCTTATTCTGCCTAAACTGTCGCATAATTGCTCGTTTAGAGAAGAAAAAACATGACAGCGACCGCTTCTCACAATCCATTGCTTGCCCGATATGCCTCTGCCGCACCGCGTTATACCAGCTATCCTACTGCGCCGCATTTTCATACCGGGATCGACTGCGGCAAATATGCACAGTGGCTTTCTGCGCTGCGTCCCGGCATGACGCTGTCGCTTTATTTGCATATTCCCTTTTGCGATCGGCTTTGCTGGTTTTGTGCCTGTCACACCAAACATACATTG
Organism: Allorhizobium sonneratiae; assembly: GCF_023700755.1. GTDB lineage: Bacteria > Pseudomonadota > Alphaproteobacteria > Rhizobiales > Rhizobiaceae > Allorhizobium > Allorhizobium sonneratiae. The sequence goes on from NZ_JAMKOJ010000005.1 coordinate 137,792, forward strand.
AAATATCAACCGGTTGCCGCCTATCTTCAGGGGCTTTACCGTGAGATTGAGGCTGTTGCGCGGCTCGTGCCGGATGGGGTGAGGGTGACGGCGGTGCATTTTGGCGGCGGCTCACCCACCATGCTGAAACCTGAGGATATGGTCGAGCTTAATCGCCATCTGCGTCAGGGATTTTGCTTTGCAGCAGATGCCGAAATCAGCGTCGAGATGGATCCCAACGACATGGATGAGGCGCGTTACGATGCGCTCGCTGAAATCGGCATGACCCGCGCCAGTCTCGGCGTGCAGGATTTCGATCCTGTGGTGCAGAGGGCCATCAACCGGATACAGACATTCGAGCAGACACAAAGTGTGGTTGCGGCGGTGCGCAGCCGTGGTGCCGCTTCGGTCAATTGCGACATTCTTTATGGACTTCCCCATCAGACGGTCGCGCGTCTGGAGAAGACTGTGGAAAATATCCTGTCTCTCAAGCCCGATAGAGTGGCGCTTTTCGGCTATGCGCATGTGCCCTGGATGAAAAAGCATCAAACCATGATCGATGAAGCCGTATTGCCCGGGCTTGATGAGCGCTATGCCCAGATGACGGCGGCAGCGAGCTTGCTGACGCATGCGGGATATGACGCCATCGGCATCGATCATTTTGCTCTTCCTGACGATTCGCTTGCAGTTTCGGCACGTCAGGGCCAGTTACGGCGCAATTTTCAGGGCTACACCACGGATGCTGCTGATGCGCTCATCGGTTTTGGTGCATCCTCCATCGGGCGCCTTCCTCAGGGCTATGTGCAGAACGCGCCATCTACCTCTGACTATCTGCGGATGAGCGAGGAGGGCGGTCTCGCCGTGCGCCGTGGCATCGCCTTGTCCGTTGAGGATCGCTTGCGCGCAACAGCCATCGAAGAGCTGATGTGCAATTTCTTCTTTTCTTTTGAGGAGTTGCGCCGGGCCTTTCCGCAGACGTCAGAGGGCCTGATCGACGAAGCCCGTCTTTATGCCAGCTGTGATGAGGATGGCTTGACCAAGGTTGAGGATGACTGTTTTATCGTCACCGGTGACGGTCGTCCTTTCGTGCGCACCATTGCGGCGGCCTTCGATCCTTACTTTTCAACCGGAAAAGCCCGCCATTCGATTGCTGTTTAGGCAACAGCGCGCGAAATTTGCGTGAAGCTCGCGTGACAGGCCATTGGCTTTTGCCGGAGTTTTGCCTATGTGGGGGCAGATTTGAATTTGTAAAGGAAGACTGGCGTGAGCGCTACATTCGACAAAGTCGCCGATATCATTGCTGAAACCAGCGAAATCGATCGCGAAACCATCACCCCCGAAAGCCATACGATCGACGATCTCGGCATCGACAGCCTCGATTTCCTCGATATCGTCTTTGCTATCGACAAGGAATTCGGCATCAAGATTCCGCTCGAACAGTGGACGCAGGAAGTCAACGAAGGCAAGGTTTCTACCGAAGAATATTTCGTGCTGAAAAATCTCTGCGCCAAAATCGATGAACTGCGCGCAGCCAAGGGCTGAGCCAGAGATCAAACCTTCGTTTTCCCGCATGAGCGGCGGCAGATAAGGAATCCCCATGCTGCTGGAATATTTCCAGATGATCGATGAGGTCAAAAGTGTTGACCTTGCGGCGTCTTCGCTGAAAGCGCAATCCATTGTTCCGGAACACTCTCCGGTTTTCGAGGGGCATTTTCCCGGAATGCCGCTCGTTCCTGGCGTGCTGCTGATCGAGACCATGGCACAGGCATCCGGCCTTCTGGTGCTGGCGGTGACAAAATTTGCCGCCATGCCCTTCCTGATGTCGGTGGATGGGGCGAAAATGCGCAGCTTTGTCGAGCCGAAGGCTGTGCTCGACATCGAGGCCGAGCTGGAACATGAAGGTTCGGGCTTTGCCGTGACGCGGGCGAAGATTTCCTCTGCTGGCAAAAAAGTTGCCGATTGTCAGCTCAAGCTCAGGACCATGTCCTTCGCCGAAGTGCCGCTTGGCGATATCGTTCGCGCTCGTGCCGAGGAAATCGGGCTGATGTCGGCTCTGGCCGCCGGAAACTAGAGCATGTCACGCATGGGCGATGACGGCTTGACGAAAATCAAAAACGTGAGACGCGCTGATCGCAATCGGTCAGATATAAATGCGGTTTAAGTGAATTTTTGTTTGATTCATCAATAAGGCCGCAGCTTTTCAGCGCGGCCTTATTGCGTAAAACGATGTTCGGCGTTAACGGCAAGTGCAGAGATCCGGCCTTGCCGTGCCTTGCCCATGCAGGCTGACCGTGTGTAAGAGGTAACCTATGCAAAAGACGCCCAAGGATGTGGTCATTACCGGAATTGGCATTGTGACATGCCATGGCACTGGCAAGGAGCCGCATATGGCGCTGCTGACGGCGAGGTCTGCGTCGCAGCCGCCGACAGAGACGGAAAAATTTGCCCCCTATCCGCTGCATCCGATGCCCGAGATCGACTGGTCCAGCCAGATCCCAAAGCGCGGTGATCAGCGGCAGATGGAAAACTGGCAGCGTCTCGGTGTGTATGCCGCCGGTCTGGCTCTGGATGATGCCGGCTTGAAAGACAATGCCGATGCCTGCGCCAGCATGGATATGATCGTGGCCGCAGGCGGCGGTGAGCGTGACATCAATGTCGATACGCTGATCGTCAATGAGGGGCTGAAGCACAATGACCGCGCAAGGCTGGTCAATGAAAAGCTGACGACGGAACTGCGCCCGACGCTGTTTCTGGCGCAGCTGTCCAATCTGATGGCGGGCAATATTTCCATTGTTCACAAGGTTACCGGCTCGTCGCGCACCTTCATGGGCGAGGAAGCCGCAGGCATTTCCGCCGTGGAGACCGCCTTTGCCCGCATTCGCGCCGGTCAGTCCAGCCACTCTTTGGTTGGCGGCGCGTTTATTGCCGAGCGGGACGATATTTTCCTTCTGGTCGAAGGTATTCAGGCGCATGCGACGGGCAGTTGGGCTCCGTTATGGCAGCGCCAGCCGGAGGCGGGCGGCGGCATGATTTTTGGAACGGTCGGTGCCTTTCTCGTGCTGGAATCCCGCGAGTATGCCGAAGCGCGTGGTGCTCATATCTATGCGACCGTCGATGCGATCGAGGGCGATCGTGGCAGCCGCGAAAGTGGTGCGTTTGAGCAGCGTCTTGCCCGTCTGGCCGACAGTGTCGGCGGCAAAGATGACAAGGATCTGCTGGTCTTGAGCGGCGCAAGCGGCCTGCATGACATTACGGCTCGTGAAAAGACGGCTTTGATACAGGCTTATCCGGGTGCTGTTCTGCGTGGTTTTGGCGGTTTGACCGGCCATTCGCTTGAGGCGCAGTTTCCGCTCGGTCTGGCATTGGCGGCACTGGCGCTGGACGTAAAAGCAATTCTTCCGACCTTCGACCCTGAATGCGAAACGGAAATGACCAGCCCCGCAGCCGCGGCGGTGGTGACCACTGTCGGCTATGTGCGGGGTGAGGGCATGGCCCACCTGTCCGCCGAGGCGTGAGGAAAGACAATGAGCGATAATCGTTTCAAGGATCATCTGGGCCGTCCTCTTGTTGCCGTCACTGGTATGGGCGTGATCACGTCGCTTGGACAGGGGCTGGATGATAACTGGGCAAAGCTGACCGGCGGCGTTTCCGGCATTCACAAGATCACCCGTTTCCCGACGGAAGGACTCAACACCCGCATCAGCGGCACGGTGGATTTCATCGATGTGCCGGCGGTCAATGCCGTCGAGCGTTCCTATGCCATGGCGCGGGAAACCACGCTGGAGGCTCTGGCGCAGGCTGGCCTTAGCGGCGATTTCGGCGGTCCGCTGTTTCTGGCCGCTCCGCCGGTCGAGCCGGAATGGGAAGACCGCTTCCGTCTGGCCGAACGCGCGCCGAAGGAGAGCGAAGAGGGCCATGCCTATAAGCGCTTCCTCGCGGCGATGCGTGCCGAGGCCGATCCGGTCTTTCTCGAAGCCGTGCAGTTCGGCTCGATTTCCGAGCGTCTTTCCGACCGTTTCGGCACACGCGGCCTGCCGGTAACGCTGTCGACTGCCTGCGCTTCTGGTGCCACCGCCATCCAGCTCGGCGTCGAGGCCATTCGTCAGGGCCGCACCGACAGGGCGCTGACGGTCGCTACCGACGGGTCAGTTGGGGCCGAAGCGCTGATCCGCTTTGCCCTGTTGTCGGCGCTTTCCACCCAGAACGATCCGCCGGAAAAGGCCTCCAAGCCGTTCAGCAAGGATCGCGACGGCTTTGTCATTGCCGAAGGTTCGGCGACGCTGGTGCTGGAATCGCTGGAAGCAGCCATTGCCCGCGGCGCAAAAGTGCTTGGCATCATCAAGGGCTGCGGCGAAAAGGCCGACCATTTCCACCGCACCCGCTCCTCGCCAGATGGTGGACCGGCCATTGCGACGATCAGGGCCGCTCTCGAAGATGCTGGCATTGCCGAGGACGGCATCGGCTATATCAATGCACATGGCACGTCGACGCCGGAAAACGACAAGATGGAATATGGCGCCATGCTCTCCGTCTTCGGCGATCGGCTGAAGGATCAGATTCCGGTGTCGTCGAACAAGTCGATGATCGGCCATACACTGACGGCGGCAGGCGCGGTGGAGGCGGTCTTCTCGCTCCAGACCATGCTGACCGGCACGCTGCCGCCGACGATCAATTATACCAATCCCGATCCGGCCATTGTTCTCGACGTGGTGCCGAATGTAAAACGGGATGCACAGGTGTCGGCGGTTCTGTCCAACAGTTTTGGTTTTGGTGGACAGAATGCCAGCCTGGTCATGACACGTGAGCCGGCCTGATCGGAGCCGGGACAAAAAATAAGGCATGGCTGTTCATTGGCTTGCTGATGAATGGCTGTCTTGCATGAATAAAGGACTGACTATGCGCGCCCTGCAGCTTTTGGATGACCGCAAGCTTGAAATCGTCGATGTGCCGGAACCGGAGGAGCCAGCGCCGGGTGAGGTGACGCTTCGGGTCAAGGCCGTGGCCTTGAACCACATCGATGTCTGGGGCTGGCGCGGCATGGCCTTTGCCAAGCGCAAAATGCCGCTGACCATTGGCGCGGAAGCCTCCGGCGTGGTCGAGGCGATCGGTCCGGGTGTTGCCAATGTGCTGCCGGGCCAACTTGTGTCGATCTATGGCGCGCGGGTCTGTGGCTTGTGCAAGCCCTGCCGCGAGGGACGTGACAATCTGTGCGAACATGTCGGCGGCGTGCATGGCTTCCATCTGGACGGCTTTGCCCAGGAAAAGGTCAATATTCCGGCCCGACAACTGGTTCCGGCCCCGCCTGGCGTCGATGCCATCGGTGCGGCTCTGGCGCCGGTTACCTTTGGTACGGTTGAACATATGCTGTTTGACAATGCGAAGCTTGAGCCGGGCGAGACCATTCTCGTGCATGCGGGCGGTTCCGGCATCGGTTCGGCGGCCATCCAGCTTGCCAAGAAAATCGGCTGCACGGTCATCACCACTGTCGGCTCCGATGACAAGATCGAACCGGCCAAGGCGCTGGGCGCCGATCACGTCATCAATTACCGCAAGGACCGCTTCGAAGGCGTTGTGCGCAAGCTGACGAAGAAAAAGGGCGTCGATGTGGTGTTTGAGCATGTCGGCAAGGATACCTGGGCGGGGTCCATGCTCTGCATGAAGCGCGGCGGGCGTCTCGTCACCTGCGGCTCGACCTCCGGCGTTTCGACCGAAGTCAATCTGATGATGCTCTTCCAGCAGCAGTTGAAGCTGCTCGGCTCCTTCGGCTGCCGTATGGAAAACATGGCCAATGCCATGCAGAAAATGGCCCGTGGCATTGTCCATCCGGTGATTGACACGCAGGTGACGCTGGACGATATCGAGCGTGCGCTTGAGCGTATGGAAGGCCGTCAGGTCTTCGGCAAGATCGTGCTCGTGATGGATTGAGCCGGTGGTTCGGCGCATTGTCACCAAGCTCGTTCTGGCTGGCCGGAATTTTCCGCAATGGCTGGTGGCGAGGCTGCTGTTTCTGCTGTTGATGTTGCTGAAACTTCTGCCGGCGGATGCGGCGATCAATTTCACCGATCGGATGGTGCGTCTGATCGGGCCGAAGCTGTCGCGGCATCGGTTGATGCTGACCAATCTCACCAACGCCTTTCCTGAAAAAAGCGCCGAGGAGATCGAAACCATCGCCATCAATGCCTGGGGCCATATGGGCCGTCAGATGGCGGAATATGTGTTTCTTGACGAATTGTTCGACTTTGATCCGGCCCGTCCAGGCGAGGGCCGCGTCGAGGTGTCCGGCATTCCGGTCTTTACCGATCTTCTGGAAAATCGCCGTCCCTTCATCGTCTTTACCGGCCATACCGGCAATTTTGAAATGCTGCCTGTGGCAGGAGCGGCTTACGGCCTTTACGTCACGGTGCTGTTTCGCCCGCCCAACAATCCCTATATCGCCGATATGGTGTTCAATTTCCGCAAGGAAAGGATGGGTAAGCTCGTGCCCTCCCATGCCGGTTCGTCTTTTCATCTGGCGCGCCAGCTCGAAGCGGGTGAGGGCGTTGGCGTGCTGGTTGACCAGAAGTTCAAGAAAGGCCAGCCAACGCAGTTTTTCGGGCGTGATGTGCGCACCAATCCGCTGCTGGCCAAGCTGGTGCGGCAATTCAATTGCGATGTCTATCCGGCGCGCTGCATCCGGCTTCCTGGCAATCGCTACCGGCTGGAGATCGAGCCGAAAATTTCGCTGCCGCATGATGCGGCTGGCCGCCTCGACGTGCAGGCGACAGCGCAGCTTCTCAATGACAAGGTGGAAAGCTGGGTGCGGGAATATCCGGAGCAGTGGCTCTGGTACCATGACCGCTGGAACATCAAGGACAGTCTCTGAACTGTCTTGCGGGGTGATCCAATAAAATCTATTTAATTCATTGGTTTATCTGCAATATTTGAAGTGTTTTGCTGCACGATTCCTGAGATCGGGTGAGATTGAAGGTGAAAATGATTCAGCAGATTAAAACTGTTACAGCGAGTTTTGTGCGCCATATTTGGCGAACGGCGCTGTCATATCTTTTGCACTTGATTGAACGCTGGATGCAAACATATGTTTTGCGTCACCAGTGTCTGCGATGGCATTGCGGTTGATGCCAAGCTGATTGCAGGACGCGACAAAAGCGGTGTTGATCAGTTCAAGCTTTGCCGCCTGCCACTCTATTGTGCTCTTTACGAACTGTGGTGACAGCCACAGGTCACCGCGTCGACGGCTCTGCTCCCACCCAAGCAGGCCCTCATTTTCCGAGATTTTGAAGATCCGCTTTAGCGTGGTGGTCGATACCAGATACTTGCTGCTCAGCATGCCCAGAGACACCGGCCCGAGAGTGTAGCGATCGTTTATCAGCCTTTGCGGAAGGCGATGAAATAAATCGTGCAGGATCATAATTCCCATGTCGGAGGAGAGGAAAGAATTGATGCTGTCGGGTGGCTTATTCCAGAGGGGATCTTCAAACAGCAGTTTTGTCAGCGCCGACTGTGAATGGACGAACAGCGCATCACATCCCTGGAACTGACGGCACCGATGTCCTCTATCCAGTTTGTCCAGAAAGTGCAGATGCCCGAGAAACCAGTTGACCATTGCCGTTCGGCTGACATCCGTCAGGATCAGAACCCGCAGCCGCCTGTCGGTGACACCGTCAGCCTCCTGCAGTAGTTTATAAGCAACCAGTTCAGCCAGATAGGATGTGGCGGTATTGCGACTGGCTGTGCCCGTCCTTGACATGATTTCTGCATATCTTGCTGCCGTCAGGCCGGAGAGAGGCTCCGTATGTTGCCGCTGAAGCGCCAGACTATACAAGGCTTGCGTCATAAGCGTCTTTCGCAGCGATGACTGCAAACGAGACAGTCTGGGCGATTTTGTATGCAGGTCGATAAAATATCCGGACAGGCAACGTTGGACAGAGACAAATAGGGGATGTGCGGCAATGTCATAACGGCTAAGTTTCCCACAAGACGGATGAATGGGAAAAGAATGATCGAACATGCCCCTGTCATTCCTTTTATGCTCACAGGATAGGACGACGAAACTTATCGTCTGGTTCGGCTTCCTTTTGTCTTTTGCATCGGCTTTGCGAAAAGCTGCCCTACATTGGCGACCGCTGTGCCGTTTGCATCATCACGGATGAAACCGCAGAAAATCCTTTCCATCCTTTTGGCTTTGTCTAATCCAGACATGTTTTTTAAAAGCGGATATCAACTGAAATCGTCATTCCGCGCATGACTTAACGGAAATGTTTCGTATTCAATCCTTGCTTGCATTTCACTTTACGAATTTTATTGGTGGGGTCAATATGGAGATTTATATCCCTTCAAAAATTTACAGTTATGTTTTTTTGTTCGATTTTGTATATCTATGGCAATGTTGATGATCATTTTGTTGTCGTTTCAATTTTCAAAATCGGACCACTTTCGGCTGTTTGTAGCCCAAAAATTTATTATAATGATGCCTGGAAGAAAGAGAGGCAATTTTAAAATGATCTGTATTTAATTTAAATATTTTTTTAAAAATATATATTTTCTCTGGTATGCTAAAATTTGTCTCTTTTTGTCGAAACTGCATTCATTTAAGATGCACAACTATCGCGATATATTGTGTGCTGCTGATGAAATTCAGTTATGATTTTGCAGCCGATATTCTTCTGTCGTTCCGACAGGATGAGAATACAGGCTTTATCAATCCGTTCCGGTGGTGAGTTCAGAGAGTGGGCGGTAAAGGCATGTATCGCTTCCTTGTCCTCCATGAACGATCGGGTTCAGGGGGCAAAAAGAAGAGATAAAAAGAAACGGAGGATCAGTCGAGAAATGGCAAGATCGTTTTGGTGAAAACGGAAAGTGGTTCAGGCAGATCCTTAAGATCGAACCACCCGAAATCGGAGAGCTTGTCCGGTTCGGTGAGTCGTGCTTCGCCACTGAAATCATGGCAGACATACAGCAGGGAAACCCAATGCTGTTGATCGGCTTCAACGATCTGTTCGGTTACGCCGACAAAAGTCAGAGAGTTGATCGTTAACCCGGATTCCTCTTCTGCTTCACGTCTCGCTGCATCGATGGACGGTTCCATCACATCGACCTTGCCGCCGACAATATTCCAGAAATCAATTTCCGGCGGCTTTTTCCGTTTGTAGAGCAGTAGTTTTCCGTCTCGGACAATGGCCAGGCCAACGCCGACACCTGGAAAATCTACGCCAGGTCGCATGAGCGTATCAGCCCTTGGAATTGACGGTGATCAGCATAAAAGCGGGTATATCATCGCCAAAGCCGACGGGCGTGGGGCCATCGTCATAGTCATGGTAACGGTTGCGGCGGCGCTGATTGTCGTCATTGGCAGGGTTGGGGGCAGTGTTGTGGCGCTGGTCCCGATTGTTGTTCTGTGTCCGCTTGTCGGACCTGCGGTCTTGCTTCACCTGCTCCATCCTGTCTGCCGTTTCCTCGGTCGTATTCTGCCCGTTGCGCGTGTCAGTCTTATGACTTGCGTTCTTGTTGCGCCCGCGGTCCTTGCCGCGCCCGCGCCGCTCTTCCCTGTCGTTTTCTGTTGGCGCCGGGAGAGTGGAAAGGTCGCCATTCAGCCATTCGATCTTTTGTCCGATCAGCTTTTCAATGGCATCGAGGAATTTGGTGTCGTGACGGGTCACGATCGAGAAGGCGCTGCCGGAGCGCCCTGCGCGACCCGTACGGCCAATGCGGTGGACATAATCCTCCGCATGGATGGGAAGATCGAAATTGAACACATGGCTGACATCGGGAATGTCGAGACCACGGGCCGCAACATCCGATGCGACCAGCAGCGTGATGTTGTTGTCCTTGAAATTGGCCAGCATGGTCGTGCGCGAGCGCTGATCCATGTCACCATGCAGTGCGCCAACGGAAAAGCCGTGACGGTCCAGCGAACGGAACAGCTCTGCCACATCCTTCTTGCGATTGCAGAAGATAATGGCGTTCTTCAGATCGGTCTGCTCTTTGATGAGGTCGCGAAGAACGGCGCGCTTGTCCCAGTCCTTGCTGTTGGATGCAACAAGCCGCTGTGTCACCGTCTTGGCGGTGGAAGACGGTGGCGCGACTTCGATGCGCTCCGGATTTTGCAGGAAGCGGTCAGCCAGCTTCTGGATTTCCGGCGGCATGGTAGCCGAGAAGAACAGCGTCTGTCTGGTAAAGGGAATGAGCTTGGCAATGCGCTCGATATCGGGAATGAAGCCCATATCCAGCATGCGGTCGGCTTCATCGATCACGAGAATTTCAACGCCGGTCATCAGCAGTTTGCCGCGTTCGCAATGGTCGAGCAGGCGACCGGGTGTGCAGATCAGCACGTCGGCGCCGCGTTCCAGCTTGCGATCCTGCTCGTCAAACGACACGCCGCCGATCAAGAGAGCAATGTTCAGCTTGTGATTCTTGCCGTATTTCTCGAAATTCTCGGCCACCTGCGCTGCCAGTTCTCGCGTCGGCTCCAGAATGAGCGTGCGCGGCATGCGTGCCCGCGCTCGGCCCTTTTCCAGCAGCGTCAGCATCGGCAGCACGAAAGATGCCGTCTTGCCGGTGCCTGTCTGGGCTATGCCGCAGATGTCGCGGCGCATCAGCGCTGGGGGAATGGCACCTGCCTGGATCGGCGTCGGTGTGGTGTATCCGGCGTCGGTAACAGCAGAAAGAACTTTTTGGCTCAGGCCAAGATCGGCAAATGTGGTCAAAGGGAAAAGATGTCCATATTGTTCGGGCGAACACACGTGATAAAGCCAAATTGGCTATTCGCTAGCGCGCAATAGGCCCAAACTGCCTCAAAGTCAATAAATGCAGAGCGAACTGCCTTGTAATTGTCAATAAACTCTGAATTTTACAGAAGCCTGTTGCGCAAAGGCAAATTTTTTCACAGGTCCTGCAAGATTTCTGACATAAATCAGCCAGCGTCATCAGTTCTGATCTTTGACGCTGGCCGTCATGGTTAGCGCAGGCGCTTGGCTGCCGGTTCCGGCACCAGGTCGCCGTCGAGCCTGCGGTCGAGATAGTCTTCGCATTCGGCCAGCAGCGTATCCACCTGATTGGTGAAGAAGTGATTGGCGCCCGGAACGGTTTTCTGGGTGATCAGAATGCCTTTCTGGGTTTTCAGCTTGTCCACCAGACCCTGAACATCGCGCGAGGGGGCAACCTTGTCGGAATCCCCGTGAATGATAAGGCCGGATGAGGGGCAGGGCGCCAGGAAGGAAAAGTCATAGGTGTTCGGTTGCGGTGCAATCGACATGAAGCCTTCGATTTCCGGACGGCGCATCAGAAGCTGCATGCCGATCCAGGCTCCGAAAGAATAGCCGGCAACCCAGCAGCTTTTCGAATCGGGGTGCAGGCTCTGCACCCAGTCGAGTGCCGATGCCGCATCGGACAATTCACCTGCGCCATGGTCGAACTCGCCCTGACTACGACCGATGCCACGGAAATTGAACCGCAGCGTGGTAAAGCCGCGCTTCTGGAACATGTAGAACAACTGATAGACGATCTGGTTGTTCATCGTTCCGCCGAATTGCGGATGCGGATGCAGGATGATGGCGATCGGCGCACTCTTTTCCTTCGAGGGTTGATAACGGCCCTCGATGCGGCCTGCTGGTCCGTTGAAAATGACTTCGGGCATGTAGTCTCCGGTCTTGCTGTCTTTTTTAATGTCCGAACCCGTCCTGGCCCATGAGATGACTTGACGGGAGCAGTCAGCTTTTCTAAAACGCAGTTTAGAACCATTACAAAAATTATGGTCAATCCACGTCGTTGGATTGTCATAGTGCAGTCGCCGCCGAAATTTCAAGGAAAATGCATCCTGATTGGAAGATGAGGCGAGGAAGCTGAAGAAATATGGCCCACAAGCGCATCTATATGGACTGGAACGCCACCGCGCCGCTGATGGATGCTGTGCGCGAAGCCATGATTGATGCCTTTGCCATGCCGGGCAACCCGTCCTCTGTGCATGGTGAGGGCCGTGCAGCCCGTGCGCTGGTTGAAAAGGCGCGACGGCAGGTGGCAGCACTTGTTGGCGCCAATCCGCAATCGGTTGTCTTGACCTCCTCCGCCACAGAAGCCGCCAATCTGGTGCTGACGCCTCATTGGCGCATGGGGCGTTCGCCGCTTTCGCTGGGCAGGCTTTATGTTTCGGCCATCGAGCATCCGGCCGTGCGTCTCGGTGGACGGTTTGCACCCGACAGGATTACTGAAATTCCGGTGACGCCGAGAGGCGTTACCGATCTTGCCCGGTTGGAAACACTTTTGGCAGAGCATCCGGTCGAGGCGGGTCTGCCGCTTGTGGCGGTGATGCTGGCCAATAACGAGACCGGCGTTGTTCAGCCTGTTGCTGAGGCTGCGAGGCTGGTTCATGCCAAAGGCGGTCTCATCGTTGTCGATGCTGTGCAGGCTGTTGGACGTATGGCCGTGGAGATGGATGCTCTGGATGCGGATTTCCTGCTGATCTCGGCGCATAAGCTCGGCGGCCCCAAGGGGGCGGGCGCCCTGATTGCCCGTGGCGAGACATTGATGCCGGAGCCGTTGATCCGTGGCGGCGGCCAGGAAAAAGGCCATCGCGGCGGCACGGAAAATCTGGCGGCGATTGCCGGTTTTGGCGTTGCGGCGGAGCTGGCGCAAAAAGACTTGATCAATCGCAATTTACACGTCACATCCTTGCGCGACAGACTGGAGGCGGGCATGCGCGCGGCAGCGCCCGATCTTATCATTCACGGGCATGATGTGGCACGGATCGGTAATACCTGCTTTTTCACCCTGCCAGGCATGAAGGCGGAGACCGGCCAGATCGCCTTCGACCTTGAAGGGCTGGCGCTGTCGGCGGGAGCGGCTTGCTCTTCGGGCAAGGTTGGGCAAAGCCATGTGCTCACGGCCATGGGACAGGATGCACAGATGGGTGGTCTGCGGCTCTCGCTGGGTCCTGCCACGACGCAAGAGGATATTGACGCGGCGATTGCGATCTTTGCCCGCATTGCCGCACGCAGAAGGCCAGCCGGTCAGGCGGCCTGAGTAGATAGATAAACCCGGCTGGAAAACCCTCTTCAAGGGGTGAATTCCGGGCGATGAAGACTTACATAGGAATGGGACATGAAAACGGCGCGCCGTTTTGTCCTGTGACAAGCTGCCGGACCTTGACCCGGCAAGATTGGAGAGACACATGCCGGCCGTACAGGAAACGATCGATCAGGTCCGCCAGATCGACGTCGATCAGTACAAATATGGTTTTGAAACCATGATCGAAGTGGACAAGGCCCCCAAGGGCCTGTCCGAAGACATCATCCGGTTCATTTCCGCCAAAAAGCGCGAGCCGGACTGGATGCTGGAATGGCGGCTCGACGCCTATCGCCGCTGGCTGACCATGGAAGAACCGACATGGGCACGCGTCGATTATCCGAAGATCGATTTCAACGACATTTATTATTATGCCGCGCCGAAGACAGCGGAAGGCCCGAAGTCGCTGGATGAGGTCGATCCGGAGCTGTTGAAGGTCTATGAAAAGCTCGGCATTCCGCTGAAGGAACAGGAAATTCTGGCGGGCGTGCAATCCTCGAAGATTGCAGTCGACGCCGTGTTCGATTCCGTTTCCGTCGTCACCACCTTCAAGGACGAGCTGAAGAAGGCGGGCGTGATCTTCATGTCCATTTCCGAAGCCATCCGTGAATATCCGGAGCTGGTGCGGCAATATCTGGGCTCGGTGGTGCCGACCACGGACAATTATTATGCAACGCTGAACTCGGCGGTGTTCACTGACGGTTCCTTCGTCTTCGTGCCGAAGGGCGTGCGTTGCCCGATGGAGCTTTCCACCTATTTCCGTATCAATGAGAAGAATACCGGCCAGTTCGAGCGTACGCTGATCATTGCTGAAGAAGGTGCCTACGTCTCCTATCTTGAAGGCTGCACCGCGCCGCAGCGCGACGAAAACCAGCTTCACGCCGCCGTGGTCGAACTGGTGGCGATGGATGACGCCGAAATCAAATATTCCACCGTGCAGAACTGGTATCCCGGCGACAAGGATGGCAAGGGCGGCATCTACAACTTCGTCACCAAGCGTGGCGATTGCCGCGGCGCCCGCTCGAAGATTTCCTGGACGCAGGTGGAAACCGGCTCGGCCATCACCTGGAAATATCCCTCCTGCATCCTGCGCGGCGACGACAGCCGCGGCGAGTTCTACTCGATTGCCGTTTCCAACGGTCATCAGCAGGTCGATAGCGGCACCAAGATGATCCATCTCGGCAAGAATACGTCGAGCCGCATCATCTCCAAGGGGATTTCGGCAGGCGTGTCGAACAACACCTATCGCGGTCAGGTATCGATGCACCGCCGCGCTGAAAACGCCCGCAACTTCACCAATTGCGACTCGCTTCTGATCGGCGACACCTGCGGTGCGCATACCGTGCCTTATATCGAGGTGAAGAATTCCACCGCCAAGGTCGAGCACGAGGCCACCACCTCGAAAATCTCCGAGGACCAGAAGTTCTACGCCATGCAGCGCGGCATTCCGGAAGAAGAGGCTATCGCCCTGATCGTCAACGGCTTCGTCCGCGACGTCATTCAGGAACTGCCGATGGAATTCGCCGTCGAAGCGCAGAAGCTGATCTCGATCAGCCTTGAGGGGAGCGTGGGGTAAACGCGGTTTCGGGTCTGGTCAGGACGTATCGGTTTTCACCGTCATCCTCGGGCTTGACCCGAGGATCTGCCAAGGGTGACCAGTTTCATGAGTGCTTTTGTCTATATGCTCTCCGAGAAACCGCGCGGTGTCATTTACACGGGCGTCACAGCGGATTTAACTGGCAGGATATGGGAGCATAAAAACGAGGTTCATGAAGGTTTTACATCCAGATACAAGGCAAAAAATCTTGTCTGGTTTGAAACGCATCCGAACATCGTTCTGGCCATTCAGAGGGAAAAATCTCTGAAACGATATCTGCGGGAATGGAAGATTGCGTTGATTGAGGGTTTGAACCCGACCTGGCTCGATCTTTATGAACGTGTTGATGAGATCGAGAATGTCTATAAGCCCAACAAGAATACGAGAATGTGGAATGACTATAACTGATAGGTAGAGGCAGACGGAAATCCCGGCAGATCCTCGGGACAAGCCCGAGGATGACGTGATGATGAGGCAGTGTCTTCCATTATGATCATCGCTCTTGTGAAAGAGATATTGGGGCGAACCTGAAGTATATCGATCAACGGAGTGCCGGGCTGCTTGAGGAAAAACGATGGAGTGTTTCGTATGAAGCCAGTGATGAACATCGATGAAGTAGAGCTTGTGGCCAGCTCGGCCGGCAATGTGTTTGCCGATCGCTGCGGTTCGCTCAGCGATGTCATCGGTGCGCGTCAATTGGGTTACAATCTGACGGTCGTGGCGCCTGGAAAACGTTCCTCCCCCTTTCACAATCACCATGCCAATGAGGAGATGTTCTTCATTCTGGAAGGTGAGGGAACCTATCGCTATGGTGATGCCTATTTTTCGGTGCGTCCGGGGGATGTGATGGCGGCACCGGCAGGTGGTCGTGAAACGGCGCATCATATCATCAATACCGGTCGGCATGACCTGAAATATCTGAGCGTTTCCACCAAACGGACACCGGATGTCTGCGAATATCCAGAGTCTGACAAGTTTCAGATTCTCTCCAGCACTGAAGAAAACACGAACCAGTTTCGTTACATTGGCCGTATGGCCTCCAGCCTCGATTATTTCGATGGCGAGATTTGACAGGAATTTGACCATGCTTGAAATCAGAAACCTCCATGCCCGTATCGCCGAAGATGGCACGGAAATCATTCACGGGCTGAACCTCACCGTCAAGGCGGGCGAGGTGGCCGCGATCATGGGGCCGAACGGCTCGGGAAAATCGACGCTGTCCTATATTCTCTCCGGCCGTGACGATTATGAAGTGACCGAAGGTGAGATCATCTACAACGGCGAGAACATCCTTGAGCTTGACCCGGCAGAACGGGCCGCCAAGGGCATTTTCCTGGCTTTCCAGTATCCGGTGGAAATTCCGGGTGTTGCGACGATGCAATTCCTGAAAGTGGCTATGAACGAGCAGCGCAAGGCGCGTGGTGAGGCGGAATTGTCCACGCCGGATTTCATGCGTCGGGTCAAGGAAGCCGCCGCCGAGCTGAAGATCAACCCGGACATGCTGAAGCGTCCGCTCAATGTCGGCTTTTCCGGCGGCGAAAAGAAGCGTGCAGAAATCCTGCAAATGGCGCTGTTGGAGCCGAAGCTCTGCATTCTCGACGAGACAGACAGCGGCCTTGACATCGATGCGCTGAAAATCGTTGCCGATGGCGTCAATGCGTTGAAATCGCCGGATCGGGCAACATTGGTCATCACCCATTACCAGCGTCTGCTGGATTATATCGTGCCGGATACGGTTCACGTTCTCTACAAAGGCCAGATCGTCAAGACCGGCGACAAGAGCCTGGCGCTGGAGCTGGAAGCCAATGGCTATGCTGATATCACCGGCCAGGCGGCCTGAGCGGGCAGCAAGAGGAGTGGTGCAATGAATCTGCAAGCTGCGAACCGGCCGACGGCGGCCGAGACCGCGCTGATCGATGCCTATTCTGCCCAGATCGGTGATCTGCCGGGCGATGGGGCAGTTCTTGGCGCGCGCGACATTCTGTTTGACGATCTGAAAAAGGCTGGTCTGCCAAGCCGTCGCATCGAGGCCTGGCATTATACCGATCTCAAGGCCCAGTTGCGCGGCCTGCCGGAGGCTGCACCCGTTGTGACCACGAAGGCGGTGATGCCGCTGGTCGAGGGCGCGCGTCTTCTGGAACTGCGTCAGGGCGAGAGCCGTGAGAATGCGGGACTGGAGGGCGTAACCGTGTCCTCCTATGCCGAAAGCCTGCACAGCGGCACGGCGGCTGAAGCGCTTGCTGCCCGTGGCAAGGATGACGCTATTGGCCGTATCAATGGCAGCTTCGTGCGTGACGGCTATGTGTTGACCGTGGCAGCCCATGCCGCGCCGGACAAGCCGATTGAAATTCAGGCATCTCAGGGTGGCGGTCAGGTGCATAGCCGGTTTCCGGCACGCTTTGGCCAGGGCTCGAAGGCAACCGTGATCGAGCGTCACCGCAATGCCGGTGAGGCGACTGCTTTCGTCACCTCGGTCAGTGATCTGGTGCTGGATGATGGTGCTGAAGTTGTCTGGATCATCGTGCAGCAGCAGGGGCCGTCCGATACCCATCTTGGCCAGATCAAGGTGAAACTGGGCGCGGATGCAAAGCTTCGGCTGTTCGTCATCAATACCGGCGGCAAGCTGGTGCGGCAGGAAGTTCATGTGGTGACGGCAGGTGAGGGTTCGGATTTCACCCTGCGCGGCGTCAATCTGCTCGGCGGCGACAGCCATACCGACGTTACCATGACGCTTGGCCATGACGTGCCGAACACCACATCGACGGAAATCATCCGCAATGTCGTGTTCGACAAGGCGCGGGGCGTGTTTCAGGGCATGATCCGGGTGGCGCCCGATGCCCAGAAAACCGATGCGCGCATGGCCTGCAACACGCTTTTGATGTCCGACGACGCCGAGTTTTCGGTGAAGCCGGAGCTGGAAATCTTTGCCGATGACGTGCAGTGCGCCCATGGCGCGACGGTTGCCGACATTCAGAAGAACCACCTCTATTATCTGATGTCGCGCGGGATCCCGGAAAAACAGGCCCGCGGCCTGCTGATCAACGCCTTCGTGGCCGAGATTGTCGAGGAACTCGAGGATGAGGCGCTGGTCGAGGCCCTGGAAAAGGTGATCTCCGGCTGGCTGGATCACCATGGCTGATCAGGCAAAGCCGTCTGGCGCTTATGATGTCGATGCAGTGCGGCGGGATTTTCCGATCCTGTCGCGCATGGTGCATGGCAACAGGCCGCTGGTCTATCTCGATAATGGTGCTTCCGCCCAGAAGCCGCAAATGGTGATCGATGCGATCACCCATGCTTATTCGCAGGAGTATGCGAATGTGCATCGCGGCCTGCATTTTCTCTCCAATGCAGCCACGGATGCCTATGAGGCGGCGCGCGAAAAGGTGCGGCGGTTTTTGAATGCCGGATCTGTGGACGAGGTCGTCTTCACCAAGTCCTCGACCGAGGCGATCAATACGGTCGCCTATGGCTATGGCATGAAGGAGATCGGTGAGGGCGACGAGATCGTTCTGTCGATCATGGAACACCATTCCAACATCGTGCCCTGGCATTTCCTGCGCGAACGCAAAGGTGCGAAACTGGTCTGGGTGCCGGTGGATGACAATGGCGCCTTCCATATTGAAGAGCTGGAAAAGCGTCTGACCGAGCGGACAAAGCTGATCGCCATCACCCATATGTCAAATGCGCTCGGCACAGTGGTGCCGGTGAAAGAAGTCTGCCGTATTGCCCGCGAACGCGACATTCCGGTGCTTGTCGATGGTAGTCAGGGTGCTGTGCATATGCCTGTCGATGTGCAGGATATCGGCTGCGATTGGTATGCGATGACCGGCCACAAGCTGTATGGCCCCTCTGGCATCGGTGTGCTTTTCGGAAAGACGGAGCGGCTTGCCGAGATGCAGCCCTTTATGGGCGGCGGTGAAATGATTGCCGAGGTAACGCAAAACATCGTCACCTATAACGATCCGCCGCATCGTTTCGAGGCGGGTACGCCGCCGATCGTGCAGGCCATCGGACTGGGTTTTGCCCTGGATTATATGGAAAGCCTTGGTCGCGAAGCGATTGCCGCCCATGAGGCGGATCTGACGGCCTATGCCCGCGAGCGGCTGTCGGCAATCAATGCGCTGCGGATCATTGGCGATGCGCCGGGCAAGGGGGCAATCTTCTCCTTCGAGATTCAGGGCATCCACGCCCATGATGTCTCGATGGTGATCGACCGGCGCGGCGTGGCCGTGCGGGCCGGAACCCACTGCGCCCAACCTTTGTTGAACCGTTTTGGCGTGACATCGACTTGCCGCGCCTCGTTTGCTCTCTACAATACAAGGCAGGAAATCGATGCGCTGGCCGAAGCGCTCGACTATGCCAGAGATTTCTTCGCCTGAGGATCGATCATGAGTGTCAGTGAGAATGATCAGAAGCCGGATGTCCGTGAAGGCATCGTCCAGTCCAGCATTCCGCAGGAAGAACTGGCGCGCCTGTCGGATGACATCGTCGCGGCCCTGAAAACCGTCTATGATCCGGAAATTCCGGCGGATATCTTCGAGCTTGGCCTGATTTACAAGATCGACATCGAAGACGACCGCATGGTCAAGATCGTCATGACGCTGACGGCGCCGGGCTGTCCGGTGGCCGGAGAAATGCCGAGCTGGGTGCAGAATGCCGTTGGCGCGGTCGAGGGCGTGTCCGGCGTCGATGTGGATCTGACCTTCGATCCGCCGTGGACGCCTGACCGCATGTCGGAAGAAGCGCAGGTGGCTGTCGGCTGGTATTGAGTGCCGGCTTGTCGTAACCTGTTCAGCAGATTATATTTCTTCAATGAAAGCGCCGGATCTTGACCCCGGCGGTGAAAAGGAGACGAACATGGGCTTCGCTGTGATGACCATGACCGATGCGGCAGCAAACCGCGTCAAGGATATTCTCGAAAATGCCGGGCCTGAGGCCAAGGGCATCCGCGTCGGCATCAAGAAGGGTGGCTGCGCCGGAATGGAATATACCATCGATATGGTCACCGAACCCAATCCCAGGGATGATCATATCGAGCGCGATGGCGCCCATGTCTGGATCGATCCGGCGGCTGTGCTGTATCTGCTGGGCACCGAGCTTGATTTCGAGACGACGAAATTACGTTCCGGCTTTACCTTCAACAATCCCAACCAGACATCGGCCTGTGGCTGTGGTGAATCGGTGGAACTGAAGGCTGCCGATCTCGCCGAACTGGCGAAGCGCCGTGAGCCGGTCTGAGTGATTTTACAGCGGCATGCGGCAGATGTGGCGCATGCCGCTGTAACGCTTTAAATTGCCTGAATCATTTTACGGATCTTCGTTTTACTCTCGTCGGTGTGTACTCTTAAGCCCGTCTCGTTTCAGAGAAGACAATGAAACGAGACGGGCTTTTGGCTTAGAGCACCGTGCGATCAATATGACGCATTCTGCCGCAATGAATTTATGGGCTGATCAAGATTTTTGCCGAAGGGCATACCCCTCGGTACGTCCGAGGGAAAAATCTTGATCAGGACGTAAAGACATGCGGCCCTTCGGGTTTGCTGAAACTTGCCCCCCACTGCGTTGGATGGCTTGCCCGATGACACAGCATCGCGCTGCGCCATCCGTCTTGTGGGGCGGCAAGTTTGAGCAAACAGAATGCATCATATTTATCGCACGATGCTCTAAAACATGGACGATGAGCCGGAGTTTGAGCCACGCATCTTGCTCAAGAATTTCTTGATAAAGCTATCCTTGGTCATGCTTTGCGCCTGAGGCGCACCTTCGATCTGTTCCATTTCGCTTGCGCCGGTGGAGTTGGCCATGGCGGGCATGGCAGTCGGCATGCTTGCTTGAAGGCGTGCGGCAATGGCCGGGTTCATCATGGCGCCCGGCGCACCGGCAACCTGACGTCTGGTCGCGGTGCGGCGCTGATGCGGGTCCGGGGCGAGGCCGGCAAGAATTTCAGCCTTGGTTGGCGGACGGGGTGCGCTGGATTGCGGCGTGACCACAACGACGGGCGGCGTTTGAGGCTTGGCCTGCTGGGGAACCTCGACCTGCGGCTGCTGGGTTTGAAGACTGTAGACGCTGGCGACGGTTGCCTGGAACGGTCGGCCGGGCAGGGCTGAAGGAGCCGGACTCTGGCCATTGCCAGCGACTGCATCAGCCTGAACGCTTGGAGCAGAAAACAGGCTGTGCGGTGCAGCACTCTGCTGCGCCATTGCGGCAGCCGTTTCGGCGTCGGCGACCTGCACCGGCACGCCGTTTTGCAGCAGCACCGCCTGTGCCTGCCCATTGCCGGGAGGGGCGAGGCGATAATCGAAGGTCTTGCGATTGTGCGTGCTGACCCGTGGGTCGTGATAGGCAAGCCTGTCGGCTTGCGCTGCAAGACTTTGATTTGGTGCCGCAACGGATGCCGTCTGGACGGGATCGGGCGTCGTTTGTATTTGTGCCGCCGCCTTTGTCTCCGGTTTTGCGCCGGAGCCCAGCCCCATGCAGCCGGACAGCAGCGATAGCGACACGACGGCCAGAAGGCCGGAAAGGGCCGGGCGAAAAACAACGGGCTGATGAGACGTCATGTCATCCTTCCTCTGTAGCAGGCAATGCCTCAATCACGGCATCGGTAAGAGTAAGGGCAGGATGACAGCTCTGGCTTGCGTCAGGCCGGAGGAATGATTTCATCATAACTGGCAATCTGCAAAGAAAAGTTTGCAAAACTATTTTTGCAATCTATCATTCCTCTATGAAGACATCTGAGCCCACCGCCGATTCCGCTGATGCGCGCAATGTTCGCCGCGTCGTTCCCGACATTGTTGCGCTCAAGGCGCTTGCCCATCCGGTGCGGCTACGCATGTTGGGTCTGTTGCGCCTTGAGGGGGCGGCGACGGCAACGCAGCTTGCCGCACGTCTTGGGCTGAACAGTGGAGCGACCAGCTATCATCTGCGGCAATTGGCCCGGCATGGGTTTATTGAAGAGCAGCCCGGTCCGTCACGGCGGGATCGTTTCTGGCGGGCTGTGCATGAGGTAACGGAAATTTTCCCTGTGGAGGGCGATGACAATCCCGAGGCGCTGGAGGCGGGCTTTGCTTTCACCCAGGCGGCGTTGACCTTGCAGGTCGATCTCATGCAGCGGTCTGTCGAAGAATTGGCAGACCTGCCGCCTGCATGGCGACAGGCCTCTACAGCGAGCGACTTTACGATTCCGATGACACCCGAGCAGGCGACGGTGCTGACGAAACGGATTGAAGAGGTCCTTTTTGAGGCGATGCGCTCAGCCCCGCCCTTGGGCGAGCCGCTGCCGCCGGGCATGGCCGCTTTTTCCATTCTGTTGCACGCTTTTCCCTATCCAGGACGTCTCGCGCATGCCGAGGATGAGGAGCCGCTATGAAACGACACCATCGGCCCTTTTTTGCCCTGACGGCAGCGGAGCTTTTGTCCATCTCCGGTACGCGCCTTTCAGCCCTTGCCATTCCCTGGCTGGTGCTGAGTGTAACCGGAAGTCCCGTCTGGACCGGCCTTGCCGGACTTGTGGAAATGCTGCCCTATGTTCTGGCCAAGGCGCTGGCCGGGCCATTGATCGACCGGATGGGCGCACGGCGGATTGCCCTTGTCTGTGATGGCATGTCTGCTTTTGCTGCGGCAATGATACCGGTTCTGCAGTTGTTTCATCTCTTGACGATGGCGTCGCTTTTGCCGGTTGTCTTCATTCTGGGCTGTTTTCGTGGTCCCTCGGATGCGGCGAAGCAGGCGATGGTGCCGGATGTGGCCGAACAAGGTGGCCTGCCGCTCGAACGGGTGACAGGCGTTATCGCCTCTGTTGAACGGCTGGCTTCAACGTTTGGCGCTGCCGTGGCGGGCGCGCTCATTGCCGCATTCGGTCCCGGTCCTGCCCTTTTCGTCAATGCTGTGACGTTTTTGCTCGCTCTTCTCATTGTCAGCACGTTTATTCCAGTCGTCTCACGCAATACTGTGCTGCCGCCAGAGAAGCGTGCGGCTTACCTTGGTGCGTTTCGCGAAGGCTGGCGCTTCTTGCGCGGCGATGTGGTCCTGCGGGCAACCGTTCTCATGGTTGCCATGACCAATCTTCTCGATCAGGCATTTCAGGCCGTTCTCTTGCCCGTCTGGATCAGGCAGTCGGGATATGGACCGGAGATGATGGGCGCAATGCTTGCCTTTTTCATGGGAGCCTCACTGCTGGGCGCTGCCATGGCCGCGGTGATGGGGGAGAAAATGCCCCGGCTTGCGGTCTATACGGTGGCGTTCCTGCTTGCGGGCTTGCCGCGTTTTCTGATTTTTGCCGTGAATGCTCCCGTCCTGGCACTCTATGCCGTGTTGGGGATCAGCGGGTTTGCGTCAGGTTTTCTCAATCCGATTCTGGCTGCCATCCTGTTCGAGCGGATTCCAAAAAGGCTGCTCGGGCGTGTTACCTCCCTGAACGCGGCCCTCTGCTGGTCGCTCATTCCCTTCGGCGGTCTTGTCGGCGGCCTTCTCACGGACGGGGTCGGTGTTGATGCGGCCCTGTTTGTCGTCGGTCTGGTTTATCTTGCCGTCACCCTGTCGCCACTTTTCTTGCGGGGATTTCGCGAGATTGAGCGGCGGCCCGCGCCGTGATGCGTCACGCCAGCCCGCCGACAAAGGCGCTGGTGTCCTTGTTTCTGACCAGCGCCAGGCGCACCGCGCCGCGACAGCCGCGGGCTCGGCAGATGCTTTCGCGCTCGATTTCGTCGAGATAGAGAAAGCCGCGTTCGGGCGCGCGCAGAATAATTTCCGGCGTCAGGTAGTGAACATGGCCGCATTGCGTGCAGGTCAGCTCCAGTTTTTGATCGGGGTCGAGATCGCGGACCTGAATATTGGTTTTCCAACTCATGACACTCACCAGAAATCTTCAGCGGATGGGATGCGGGTATAGGAAATCTTGCCGCCGACATGGCCGCCGGCCGGGGGCGACCAAGGCCCGAGACTGACGGTGGTGCGGCTGTAGCGGGCATTCAGCGTGTCGATGGCGGCATTGGCCTGCTCCCATTTGCGGCGGGTGTGGTCGTCATCGACCAGCATGTCGAGTTGACGTTGTGAGGCATAGGAAAGATCGACCAGCGTGACGCCGACGCGAAAGACGGTTTCGGCCCCAAGGTCACGCTCGGCCTCGGCCCAGAGTGTGGCCAGTCCCGCCAGCACCGCAGCGTCGTCATGCACGACGGGCAGGCTGAGCTTGCGGCTCCACGATCCCTCGCGGATCGACAGCCAGAGGCAGACGCCGGAACAGTAATAGCCGGCACGTCGCAAACGCCGCGCCGCCTTGATCATCAACAATCGGGCAATCTCATAGGCTTTCGGCAGGCTGCGGCTTTCCGGCGGCAGAACGCGGCCATGGCCAAAGGCGCCGCGCTCTGCTTCCGGAGCCTGAATGTCATAGCCATGCAGCGCATACCACAGCCGTTCGCCGGTGACGTTGCCCCAGATCTTGCGCATCTGTTTGGGCTGCAACGCCAGAAGATCGCGTGTGTCATAAACGCCGATCTTCATCAGGTGGTGGTAGAGATTGCGGCCGACGCCGGGAATGTCGTCCAGCTTTATCTCCAGAAGCGGCCCGGGCATGATCTCCGGCGGCCAGATCGCCAGACCATTGCCATAGGTCGTGCCCTGCTTTTTTCCGGCCTTGCAGGCAATCTTCGCCAGTTGCCGGTTGGCCGCCATGCCGATGGAGGCGGTGATGAAGGGGCCGATAGTGCGGGCCAGACGCTCTTTCAACCGCGCCGCCAGCACTTGCGGATCGCGCCGCTGGCCCTCATCCAGACGGCAGGTCAGTTCATCGATGGATTTCACCGCATCGATCGGCAGCACCGCCTCGATTTCCGCCAGAAGCGTATTATGCGCCCGCCGGTAAAGATCCGGCTTTTGCGGCACGAGGATCAGATCGGGACAGACGGCGCGGGCTTCCCGGATGCCCATGACATTTTTCACGCCCATCGCCTTGGCTTCCCGGCTGCAGGCAATCACCGCCGTTCTGTCGGTTCCGGCAAAGGGCACCACGCCAATAGGCCGCCCACGCAGCGATGGATCGGCCTGCTGTTCGACGCTGGCGAAGAAGCCGTCGAAATCCAGATAAAGCCGCTCGATCGTCTCGGGCTTTCGCATGGCAAAAGACTCCTGTGGCGCGGTTAACGCGCGAAATTCAATAGAGTTTCAAAGAAGGTATAAGTCCCTTTGTTCTTTATTTGTTCTATTTTTGATCGAGAGTCAATTGGGAATGTGACAGAGTTTGCATAAAGCCACAGAAAGAGACGAATGATCTTTTTGTATGCAGAACACCCATCCTGATTGGGTTTTGACCCTACAGCGCCGTGCGTTTTATAAAAGGCACTGCGCTGTCGTGCCCGGTCGTTCGAAAAGCCTCAGCAATGTTCAGGCGCACGATGTGTGTCAAGCTGAGGTCTGTAACCGCATCCTTTGAGAAAAAAAGACGCCGCTTTGCAGGCGTGGTTTTCCAGCTGTTCACGCACCGGCGTCAGATCGGCGTGGAACAGCGAGGACACCATGATCGGCAGCAGGACGATATCGATGAAGCGGCGCGTGGTTTCTACCAGATTACCCGGTGCAAAGGCAGGCAGACAGCGGATGGCATCAGACTCGGCAATGTCCGACACCAGCTTCATCATGGTTGCTGTGCCATGTTCGCGCATGGCGTAGTGAATGGTCGTCGCCAGTTCTGGATGGCGTGTGGCCTCGGCGATAACGCTGCGCATGAGGCCGATTTTTTCTTCGCTGACAGCATTCTGCAGGATCATGAGAGCAATGGCCTGAAATCGCTTTTCGATATCGCCATCGCCGCAGGAGGGAATGTTTTCTGTGGTTTTTTGCGACCAGCGCAAAACCACTTCGCGAAACAGCGTTTCCTTGCCGGTAAAGCGGGCATAGATGCTGGGCTTTCCAGCGCGGGCCACTTCCGCGATCTCATCAATGCTGGCCCCCTCATAGCCGCGGGCGATGAAGACCTTGAGGGCGGCGTTGACAATCCTGTCCTCAACCTCTCCCGCCATCTCGCGCGGAGGTCTGCCGCGTCGCGGCGTAAGCGTCTTCGACGCCGTCTCCTTCCGCTTACTGGTATCCATGCTCAAGCCTATCCTCACTCTTTCGTTATTGCCGATTCTTTTTATCCCTGTCTCTTGACTAACACCAAGACTGGCTCTACGTCAATGTAAAATGAAACGTTTCATTTCATTTGTTGCAGGATAGGAGAGGTAGATCATGAATGCGCCTCAGGAGCGGAATTCGGCGAAGCTGATTGTGCTCGACGCTAAAGCCGGTGAGACCGACAGAAAAAAAGACAACCAGCCTGTGGAGGCGCGTGCCGATCAGCAGGAAGAGACATCCAAGGCCGATGATGGCGAGCGCCATGGTCAGAAAGGCAGCGCGTCGGCAGAGGGGCAGAAGCTGACCGGTTCCAGCGGCTCCCGGCGCAAGCGCCGGCTTCTCATCGGTGTCAGTGCGCTGGCGGTGATTGGTGTTGCCGCCTATATCTATTGGGATAACAGCGCCCATTATGAAAGCACTGACGATGCTTTCGTCGCAGCCCGGCAATTTGCCATCACATCGCGGGTGGCTGGCAATATCACATCGGTTGCCGTCACCGACAACCAGCATGTCATGGCTGGCGACGTGATTGCCCGCATCGATGATCGCGATTATCAGACATCGCTCGATGAGGCAGAGGCGCAGGTCGAACAGGCCAAGGCCAGCCTTGCGAATACAAAGGCGCAAAAAACCGTTCAGCAGGCGACGGTGGAAGAGCAGAAAGCCCAGGTCGAACAGGCCAAGGCCAATCTGGTCTTTGCCCAGCAGCAATATGACCGCTACGAAACCCTGATGAAAAACGGTTCCGGCACCATCCAGAACGCACAGCAATATACGGCAGAGCTCCATCAGGATCAGGCAGCCCTGACCACCGATCAGGCTTCGCTGATCGCTGCCCAGCGCCAACTGGACGCCTATCAGTTCCAGATCGCCAGCGCCGAAGCGACTGTGAAGCAGGATGAAGCTCAGCTGGAGCAGGCAAAGCTCAATCTCTCCTATACGACGATCACCGCGCCGCAGCCCGGTCGCGTCGTGCAGCTTTCTGCCGGTAACGGCCAATATGTGCAGGCTGGCACCAATCTTTCCATGTTCGTGCCGGACAAGCTGTGGATTACAGCCAATTTCAAGGAAACGCAGCTGAACCACATGCGCCCGGGGCAGCCGGTGACCGTGACTTTCGATGCCTATCCAGGCCGTGAAATTCATGGCCATGTCGCCAGTATCCAGCCCGGCTCCGGAACGGCCTTTTCACTTCTTCCGGCTGAAAACGCCACCGGCAATTACGTCAAGATCGTGCAGCGCGTGCCGGTCAAGATCACCCTTGATGATGTGCCCGAGGATGTGACGCTCGGGCCTGGCATGTCGGTGGAACCGACGGTGCGGGTTGATCCCAGCCCCTCGATTTATGAACGTCTGAGGAACGTGCTATGACCAGCGCTGCGGCCTCATCTCGTCCGGCCGTCAACCCCTGGATCATTGCTGTGGTCGTGGCGCTGGCCAGTTTCATGGAAGTGCTGGACACGACGATTGCCAATGTCGCCCTGAATTATATTTCGGGCGGCCTTGGCGTCGGTCAGGATGAGGCCTCCTGGGTGGTGACGACCTATCTCGTCGCCAATGCCGTTATTGTGACGGCAACAAGCTATATGGTGCAGCGTGTTGGCCGCAAGCGGTTCTTTCTCGGCTGTCTTGCGCTGTTTACCATCAGTTCGGTCATGTGCGGGCTGACACCCAATCTGCAATTCCTGCTGTTTGCCCGCATTCTGCAGGGTATTGGCGGTGGCGGCATGGTGCCGGTGGCACAGTCGATTCTCGCAGACAGTTTTCCGCCGGAAAAGCGCAGTCAAGGCTTTGCCCTTTTCGGAGTAGCGGTCGTGGTGGCACCGGTGGTCGGACCGACCCTTGGCGGCTGGTTGTCCGACAATCTGTCCTGGCACTGGTGTTTTCTGATCAATGCGCCGGTGGGCGCGCTGACGTTGCTTGCCGTCTCTCTGCTGATCCATGAGCCGGAAGGCAGCCGCGAGGAGCGTGAACGGCAGCTGAAAAAGACTGGCGGCTTTGACTGGATCGGTTTTGGTCTGGTCGCGACCTTTCTCGGCATGCTGGAACTGGTGCTCGACCGCGGCCTTGATGACGACTGGTTCGGCTCCAGCTTCATCCGTATTGCCGCAGTGATTTGTGCGCTTGCCTTTATCCTGACCATTCCCTGGGAGCTCAAACACAAGAACCCGGCCGTTGATGTGCGCATGCTGGCCACGCGGCAGTTTGGCGCCTGTTTTCTGGTGATGATGGCAACCGGCGCCCTGCTTCTGGCAACGACCCAGTATTTGCCGCAGCTGGTTCAGGAAAATCTCGGCTATACCGCCACCTGGGCGGGGCTGTTGCTGTCGCCGGGCGGCGTGGTCACCATGTCGATGATGTTTGTCGTCGGGGCGATCTCTTCAAAGATCCAGCCGAAATATCTGATTGCAGCGGGTGCGGCTTTTGTGGCGCTGGCGATGTATCTCATCACCAAAACCTATGCCGATACTGGCTTCTGGTATCTGGCCAAGGCCCGTATGGTGCAGGGGATCGGTCTGCCGCTGATTTTCCTGCCGATCACCTCTGCGTCTTATGACGGTCTGCCGCCGAGCAAGACAGATCAGGCCTCGGCTCTGCTCAATGCCGCGCGCAATACCGGCGGGTCTATTGGTGTATCATTGATTTCCAACATCATTACCCATCATGAGCAGACCCACCAGAGTCGGCTGATCGAGCATGTCATCCCTTCCGGGCAGGCCTATCAGCAGACCATGAGCCAGATGACCCAGTATTTCATGGGGCAGGGCAGCTCGCAGATCACCGCCCAACAGCAGGCACTGGCCTGGATCAACGAACAGGTGCAAAGTCAGGCGTCATTCCTCTCCTATATCGATGCGTTCTGGGTGCTGACGATCATTTCGCTCTGCGCCATTCCGCTGGCCTTGACGCTGCGCAATGTCAAGCTGGGCGGCAAGGTGTCCATGGGGCACTGAATATAAATCCGGCAAGCAGCATCTGCTTGCCGGATCGCTTCACTGCTGGCGCCACTCCTCATCTGGAACGATGAGTGACGGCCTTCTGCCGTCCAGTCGGAAGAAAGAAGAAGAGCCATGATCATGGTTTCAGGCGAAATAGCGCCGACGCGGCGGAATGGCCTGGGCGCTCGCAACAGCCGGCACCGTTTGCAGCACGCGTTTGGCTGGCAGGATGGCAATCACTTCCGTTCCTTCGCGCAGCTTGGATTTCAGTTTGAATTCGCCGCCGTGCTTGGCAAGGATCGCCTGCACGATGGGCAGGCCAAGGCCGGTGCCCTGCTCGGCGCTCTTGATGGCAATCGATCCCTGGCCAAAGGCCGACAGCACCACGGGAATTTCCTCTTCGGCAATGCCCGGACCATTGTCGCGGATGGCGATATACTGGCCGCCCCCCGCCGTCCATCCTGCCTTGACGGTGAGTTCGCCACCTTGCGGGGTGAATTTCACCGCATTGGACAGAAGATTGAGCACCACCTGCCGCATGGCCTTTTCATCGGCCCAGACCGGCGGCAGATTGGCCTCGTAATATTGGTTGATCTTGATATCCTTCGATTTTGCCCGAAGCTGCACCATGCCAACGCAATCTTCGGCAATATCCGTCAACAGCATCGAGTCTTCGGTGAGGTCGTATTTGCCAGCTTCGATGCGCGACAGGTCGAGAATTTCATTGATCAGATTGAGCAGATGCTGGCCCGAGCGGTGGATATCGGCGGAATATTCCTTGTAAAGCGGATTGTTGAGCGGCCCCAGCACCTCATGCGCCATCACCTCGGAAAAGCCGAGAATGGCGTTGAGCGGCGTGCGCAATTCATGCGACATCGAGGCAAGAAAGCGCGACTTGGCCATATTCGCCTCTTCGGCACGACGGCGCGCTTCGTCGGACAGGGATTTGGCCACCTCAAGCTCGGCGATCAGGTCATCCTTTTCGCTCTGGAACGACATCAGCTTGAGATTGGAAAGATAAAGACGTCCGTTGATA
The DNA here is from genome assembly GCF_023700755.1 of Allorhizobium sonneratiae. Taxonomy (GTDB): domain Bacteria; phylum Pseudomonadota; class Alphaproteobacteria; order Rhizobiales; family Rhizobiaceae; genus Allorhizobium; species Allorhizobium sonneratiae. The sequence continues at coordinate 167,508 of NZ_JAMKOJ010000005.1, forward strand.
TAGATGAAAAACAGCAGGCAGACGGCAAACAGGCCGGACAGGGCAATGTCTTCGACACGGCGGCTGACGAGAGCCTGCCCGGCCAGCGCGACAAGTGCCGGCAAAAAGGCATAGACGACCGCCTGACGCAAAAGAATGCTGGTCATGGCGGTGACGCAAAGGGCGACCAGCAGAATGGCGCCCTTCATCAGCATCAGGGTCGGAAAGACGGAGCTGGAGACCGGCTGGGCGGCAAATATGGCCCAGCATCCGCCCATGGCCAGTTGACCGGCCAGAAGGGCAAGACGCCAGAATTCCGGTTTTTGCGCGCTATCCAGCCTGCGTTCGGCTTTACGCAGCAAAATCAGGTTCAGCCCATGCACGATCAGGGTCATCAGTGCCCAGAACAGATAGGTCGGGTTATGCGAGACATAAACGCTGGTCACCGCGTCCAGCACAATCACGGCGGGAATGATCGCTGCGCCATGCAGATTGGAATGGATATGCATGGCCAGCAGGTCGCGCTCGAAAACGCCTGGGCCGCCATGACCGGATTGCAGCCTTTCGCGGGTCGCGCGCAAGGCTTTGGCCGCCGCCTGGCGACGATGGCGACGCGACAGGTCCAGAATATTCTTGTCTGTCGTACTGGAGTGGCGTTGACCCATGGTATGGTTGCATTTCGTCCGATGATGGACGGAGCCTAGCAAGAAAATCTTAAGAGTTACTTTCTGGAAAGGATTTATTTGCCATTCTCGAACACCACCTGTTATCGAAAAGGGCCAAAATGTGACAGGACAGCGCCGGATATGGAGCATAATGGCTGGTCTGGCCGCTGCAGGGCTGCTGATCGGGCTTGTATGCCTGTGGTTTTTCTGGAAGGAACGATCTCAGGTCTTCGAGGGGCCCTTCATCGTTGTCGATGGTGAAACCTTGCTGTCTGGCGGCCAGCGTTTGCATCTGAGCGGTATCGATGCACCCGAAATCGGCCAACGCTGCCGCGACGGTGAGGGCAGGCCGCGGCTGTGCGGGGCTGAGGCCCGGTCCGGTCTTGCCGCCCGCATGGCAGTCAGCGACGCCCGCTGCACAGGCACGGGCGCGCGCGATGAACTGGGCCGTCTTTACGTCAGTTGCACTGCCGCCGGTCAGGATGTCGCTGCCGATATGGTCCGCGCCGGTCTGGTGCTCAATGCCTCCGGCTATGACCAGCAGGAAAAAGAGGCACAGGCGAAGAAGCTCGGCCTCTGGTCCGGCAGTTTCGACCGGCCGGAAGACTGGCGCAAGCGCCATCCGCGTGCACAGATTTTCATGAACAGGAACGAACCGTGAGCCTGAAGAGCCCGCTTGATGTTCTGACGACGGAGATTGCCGCCTGCCATCTGTGCCGGGATAAAACAGAAACACCTTTGCCGCATGCGCCAAGGCCGGTTGTGGTCCTGTCTTCCACGGCAAAAATTCTGATCGCAGGACAGGCACCGGGCAAAAGGGTGCATGAAACCGGTCTTGCCTTCAACGATGCCTCGGGCGACCGTCTGCGCGACTGGCTGGGCGTGGATCGGGCCAGGTTTTACGATCCCGGCCGCTTTGCCATTCTGCCCATGGGTTTCTGCTTTCCCGGCTATGACGCCAAGGGCCATGACCTGCCGCCAAGGCGGGAATGCGCGCCGCACTGGCGAGGACGCGCTCTTGCGGTCATGCCGCAGATAAGGCTGGTCGTTCTGGTGGGCGCTTACGCTCAGACATGGCATCTTGGCAGGGCCAGACAGAAAACCATGACGGACACGGTGAAGCATTTCCGGGATTATGAGGGGTCGGAGGACGAGGTGGCTTTCATCCCCTTGCCGCATCCAAGCTGGCGCAATAGCGGCTGGCTGAAACGCAATCCCTGGTTTGAGGCGGAATTGCTGCCGCATCTGAAAAAGAAAGTGGATCATTTTGCTCCATGAAAGCATTTTGCTTTCGCGAAGCAAAAATTGCGCTATACCGGAAAAAAATTCCGAAGAGGTGCGCGCATGGATCGACTCGACCGAAAAATTCTTCGCATTCTGCAGGAGGATTCGACGCTGGCCGTTGCCGATCTGGCCAAGAAAGTCGGGCTTTCCACCACGCCATGCTGGCGGCGCATCCAGAAGATGGAAGAGGATGGGGTGATCAAGCGTCGGGTGGCGCTGCTCGATCCTGCGAAGATCAACACCAAGGTGACGGTGTTTGTCTCAATTCGAACCAACAGCCATTCGATCGAATGGTTGAAGCGTTTTTCCGAGGTGGTGGCGGAATTTCCCGAAGTGGTGGAGTTCTACCGCATGAGCGGCGATGTCGACTATCTCTTGCGCGTCGTCGTGCCTGATATTGCCGCCTATGATGCTTTCTACAAGCGGATGATCGCCAAGATCGAAATCCGCGATGTCTCCTCGGCCTTTGCCATGGAGCAGATCAAATATACGACCGAACTGCCGCTCGATTATATGGTGCTCGACAGCCAGAAATCCGGCGAGGAATAAGCTTCTCGTTGTATTGCCATCCCCCGGCTGGAAAGCCGGGGGATGGTTGACGAAAATCACTTTTCCAGGCGGGCGAGAAGGGCAGACGTGTCCCAGCGATTGCCGCCCATTTTCTGAACTTCCGCATAGAATTGATCGACCAGCGCCGTGACCGGCAGGGTTGCGCCATTGGCTTTGGCTTCGTTGAGGACGATGCCGAGATCCTTGCGCATCCAGTCCACGGCAAAGCCGAAATCATAGCGGCCTTCATTCATGGTCTTGTGGCGATTTTCCATCTGCCAGGAGCCGGCGGCACCCTTTGAAATCACCTCAACGACCTTTTCGATGTCGAGCCCGGCCTTTTTGCCGAAATGCACCGCTTCAGAAAGGCCCTGCACCACCCCGGCAATGCAGATCTGGTTGACCATCTTGGTCAACTGGCCGGAGCCGGCAGGCCCCATCAGGCCGATCATCCGGGCAAAGGCGTCGATCACCGGCCGCGCCGTGTCAAAGGTCGCCTGATCGCCGCCGCACATCACCGTGAGCACGCCGTTTTCCGCACCGGCCTGACCGCCCGAGACCGGAGCATCGATGAAACCGCAGCCTTTGTCTTTCGCGGCCTGATAAAGCTCGCGCGCCACATCGGCGGAGGCCGTGGTGTTGTCGATCAGGATCGCCCCCGGTTTCATCGCGGCCAGAACGCCCTCCGGTCCGGTGGTCACGGCACGCAGATCGTCATCATTGCCAACGCAGGTGAAGACGAAATCGGCGTCCTTCGCGGCTTCTGCCGGTGTCTTGCCCAGCGCGCCGCCATGTTGGGCGACCCATTGTTCCGCCTTGGCCGTTGTGCGGTTATAAACGGTGACGTCATGCCCGCCCTTGGCCTTCAGATGTCCCGCCATGGGATAGCCCATGACCCCCAACCCGATGAATGCAACCTTGGCCATCTGAGATGCTCCTTCTTTTCTGTCGTGGTAAGGGTTAAAGCAGCTTGATCGACAGTGCAATCATGATCACCCCGATGATGAGATCCAGCACCCGCCATGCGACAGGTCTGGCAAAGACAGGGGCTAAAAGCCGAGCGCCATAGCCGAGGGCAAAGAAAAACGCGAAAGAGGCTGTGATCGAGCCGAGGCCGAAGATGAAGCGATTTTCGCCGTAATGGGTGGAAACCGAACCCAAAAGCACGACCGTATCGAGATAGACATGTGGATTGAGCCAGGTGAAGGCAAGGCAGGTGGCCAGCGTTTTCGTCAGACTGCCCGCCTCACGCGCGGCCGGATCGAGCCCGGACGTGGCCTTATAGGCTGCCCACAGGCTTTTCAGCCCATAAACGAACAGAAAAGCCGCGCCGGCAAGCGTCATGACCAGTTCAAGCTTCGGCAGGGCTGTCACCAGCGCGCCAAAACCGCTAATCCCCGCCATGACCAGAACGGCATCGGACAGCGCGCAGACAAGACAGACGGCAAAGACATGATGTCGCTGAAGCCCTTGACGCAGCACAAAGGCATTCTGCGCACCAATGGCGACAATCAGGCTGAGGCCAAGGAAAAGACCGGGGAGGAATGCAGACAATGGCGCCTCTGGCTAAGTGGATTGGAATGCGACAGGCGCAACTTATGGGATGGCTATATCACTCGGATTGCCGGAAACTTCATAATAGAGGCTATGGCCGTCACTGACGGCCAGATAGCCGTCATCATCGGCTGTGAGCGGCGGATAAAGAGCGTCGTCCATCGCCGCCGCTTTCCTGTCTCAGTCCTTCAGCCGGGCAATCACCAGATGGCCGGGTGAGGGTTCGCCATCCTGCATCCGCACATTGATACTGCTCAGGTCCACGATCTCGAAGCCGGTGGCGGTCAGACGCTCGCGGACATAGCTTTCAGCATGGACGAAACGCTGATGCGGGCCGACCTTGTAGGGGGTATCCTCGCCCATGGTTTCCGAGGAGAAGACGAAAAGCCCGCCGGGAAGCAGATTTTCCGCGGCCCCGAAAAACAGCGGCTCCAGCGCGCCGAGATAGGGCAGGACATCGGTCGCGGTGATCAGGTCGAAGGGCTCATCGTCATTGTCTTCGAGAAAATCCTCGACTTCGGCGACGTAAAGCGTCTCGTAGAGGTCTTTCTCATGGGCGATTTCGACCATGTTTTCCGAAAGATCAATGCCGGTGATATCCTCGACCATATCGCGCAGCGCGCCGCCGGTCAGCCCCGTGCCGCAGCCGAGATCGAGCATCCGCTTGAACGGCCCAAGCTCCAGCGCTTGAAGCCTTTGGCGCACCATGACCGGCACGGCATAGCCGAGCTGTTCGACCAGAATATCCTCGAAACTCTCGGCATGCTGGTCGAACAGGGTTTCGACATAGGCATCCGGTGCTTTCGGCGGGGTTTCGCCGCGCCCGAGCGAGGCCATGCGAACAGCCGCACCGCCATGATCCTCAGGATCGATGGCAAGAACCTCTTCATAGGCCTTCACGGCGGCGTCGATATCGCCGGCTTTTTCCAGTGCCAGCGCCCGGTTATAGGCTTCCGCCAGCTTTTCCTCGTCGATCTTCGCCATGGATACGCCTCTTTGCTCAAGCACTTTGCTTTTTCCTGAGGCTCTACCGGCTTCATGGCGCTTTGGCAATCAGTGGAGGATGAATTCCCCCTTCAGCGCCCGCCATTCATTGGCGGCGATCAGCTTGCGGTGCACATAGCGCACCGAATGCAGCGGTCCCTCCAGCTTTTCCTGCCAGAATTTCAGAAAACCGCGCATCTCGGGAAAATCCGGGGCCAGATCGTAATTCTGCCAGATATAGGTCTGCAACAGGCTGGGATGATCGGGCATGCGGTACAGAATTTGGGCCGTGGTCATACCATAACCCTTCAGCATCATTTCCATCTCGGAATTCATATGGCTACCTCTTCGCTATTCCCACTCTTTTATGCATCCTGCCAGGCGGCGGGGCGTTCGGGATAGCGGAAGAAAACAGCAACCACCGCTTCCCTCAGGTTGAATAACCCTTGTTCAGCATGGTTCCATTGATGGCTTAAGCGAGGCTTAACAAAACTGTCATATTCAAAAAAATCTGATGAATATCAGTTTGTTAGCAGTGTTCTTCGAAGAGTGCTGCCAGAGATTTTTATGGTGCATCACATTGCCCGAAAACCGCTTCACACTGATCGGTCTGATGCTTTACCGCTTCAGATGCCGGGTCAGCCGTTTTTCGATCGCGGCCCAGCTATGGCGCAGTGCCTCGACGATGGCGAGATAGAAAATCGCCGCCCAGAGATAGGTCTGGTAATCGAAGGTGCGGGAAAAGGCGTAACGGGTCTCGCCCATCAGATCGAAGACGGTGATGATCGAAACGACGGCAGAGCCCTTGACCATCAGGATGATTTCATTGCCGTAAGGCCGCAGCGCCACGATCAGCGCCTGCGGCAGGATGATCTTGCGGAAGGTGACAGTTTTGGACAGTGCCAGCGCTGTTGCCGCCTCGCGCTGGCCCTTGGCGACGCTCAAAATGGCGCCGCGCAGGATTTCCGCCTGATAGGCCGAGGTGTTGAGGCTGAGCGCCAGCAGCCCGCAATACCAGGCCTCACGGAAGAACCACCAAAGGTCAATGGATTGCAGAAAGGGGCGGAATTCGCCAATGCCGTAATAGATCAGGAAGACCTGCGCCAGAAGCGGTGTTCCCCGGAAGATATAGACATAGATATAGGACAAGATATTGGCGACACGGTTGTTGGCCATGCGCCCAAGGCAGACAGGAAGCGATAAAAGCGCACCGCAGCAGATGGAAACGCTGACCAGTGCAATCGTGGTCCAAAGCCCGGAGAGAAAACGCGGGCCATATTTGACGAATTTATCCTGTTCCCAGTTCAGGACCATCATCGAAATGAGGCCAATGCCAAGCAACGCCCAGAGCGTCAGCAGCGCATAGCCGGTGATGCGCGAGGCTGTCAGCCGCTGCGGACCAGCAGGCGGGGCAGGGCGGGGCGGAATGAGATCGCTGGCAATCGTCATCATCTGGCTCCGGCGCGTTTGGTGCGGCGATCAATTACGCCGATAGCAATGGAAGATAAAACGGCGAGCACCAGATAAAGCGCACAGGCCAGAAGATAAAACTGAAATGCCTCCCGCGTCACCCGCGCGGCGATGCTGGTCTGACGGATGATGTCGGAAAGGCCGATGACCGAGACCAGCGCCGTATCCTTCAGAAGATTCATCCACAGATTGACCAGGCCCGGAAGTGCAATCCGGATCAATTGCGGCAGGATGACGAGAAGCATGGTTTTCGTCCCCGAAAGGCCGATGGCATGGCCCGCTTCATATTGCCCTTGCGGAATGGCCTTGAAGGCCGATTGCAGCACCTCCGAACAATAGGAGGAAAACACCACGGAAAGCGCGATCATGCCGGCAAAAAACGCATCAATCTCGATGCGATCGTGAAAACCGATGGCAGAAAGAGCCGATTGAACCGCAATTTGCAGGCCGTAATAGATGATGAACAGGGTAAGAAGTTCCGGCAGACCACGAAAGATCGTGGTGTAGATACCGGCGGCGCGCTGCAGCATGCGATCTTTGCTTTGAGCGGCCAGAGCCACCAGAAAACCGATGATCAGGCCGACCGGCAGCGTCGCGATCGCCAGCGTCATCGTCACCTTGAAGCCGGAAGCAATCGGACCGCCCCAGCCGGTGTCGCTGCAGGAAAGTCTTGTGCCCTGCGCAAAAAGCCGGAAAACGCCGACAGGCCCGCAAAATGGATCAAAAAGCGTCGCAACGTCTGTCCACGCGACACTGATTGCGGAAAACAATCCGCTCATTCAGCCCTATCCCCTTGCGGTCTTGTGCCGCATTTGCCTTGCAGAAGAATGGTGTGAGACCAAAACTGCTGCCCACCATTCCATAAAGTTCCGGAGCGCTGAACACTCCGGAACAATGTCTTTATCCCTTTATGAGGCAAGCAGGATGAAAATCAATTGCCGCCGTAAACGTCGAAGTCGAAATACTTGGCGTTGATCTTCTGATAGGTGCCATTGGCGCGGATGGCGGCAATGGCCTTGGTAAAGCGGTCGGCCAGCGCCTGATCGTCCTTGCGCACGGCAATGCCTGCACCTTCGCCGTTGATGGCAACATCGATCGGCAGTGCGGTCATGATCTTGCAGCAAGAGCCAGCATCGCTCTTAACCCATTGGGTCAAAACGACAATATCGTCTACAACGGCATCCAGGCGACCGTTCGAGAGGTCCAGCTTGTATTCATCCGCGGTCGGGTAAAGCTTTTCTGTCGAATCGGGGAAGTGCTTTTCCACATAATTAGCGTGGGTGGTGGAGGCCTGGGCGCCGATGGTCTTGCCCTTCAGATCGGCAATCGACTTGATTGGCGAATCCTTCGGCACGGCAACGGCAGGCGGGGTGTTGTAATATTTCTTCGAGAAGGCGACCTTTTCCTTGCGCTCCGGCGTGATCGACATGGATGCGATGATCGCGTCGAATTTTTTTGCCTGAAGAGCAGGAATCATGCCATCCCAGTCATTGGTCACGAAGGTGCAGGTCACTTTCATTTCGTCGCAGAGTGCTTTGCCGATATCGATATCGAAGCCGACAAGCGTGCCGTCTGGCTTCAATTCGTTGAAGGGCGGATAAGCACCTTCCGTGCCGATGACGATTTTTTCCTGTGCCATGGCATTGCCGCAAATCAGTGAAAAGACGGCAATCGATGCAGCGGCCAGAGTGCGAATGGACATAGACATGAGATCCTCTCTGTTGGTTGCCAAAAGAGCCTTTGCCTTCGGCAGCTGTTCCGGCGTTGTTTTCCTATGACCGGAACAATCCTTGAGATTGCGCGTTTTTATGGTGATTGCAACCATCAATGTGGCCTTCTCCGCCAATTCCCCAATGAATATGTCATTCACGCACGGTTCAGTGTCCCGGCATCATCGTCGAGGTGCTGTTTAATTGTGTCCGGAATCGGGTGATACGGTTCATGCAGGGCCGCTGCAGTTTGAAGTGAATAAGAATGAGGCACAGCCTCTCCAGTGAGGAAAAATTCATGGCAGGATATAGCAAGCTTTCTGCTGCTCTTTTGCTGGCAATGGCCGGTTTTGCCGCGCCGTCAGCCTTTGCGTCTCAATCCGCAACGGTTTCGGTCCTTCGCTCCGGAACAGCGCTGGATGGTTTCGGAGCGCCTTCTGTGCCTTCATCAGGGGTCGAGGTGGCGCAGGCCGGTCCGACGCCGGAAGAACTGCTGAAGCGCAAACAGGAAGAGCAGAAAAACCATCAGGAGCAGAAGAGGCCGCCGGAGCCGCCGCGCCCTGAGCCGCAGCAGCATCATGAGGCGCCCGCCCATGCGCCGGAGCCACCCAGAGCCGAGGAACATAAACCCGCCCCGCCGCCAGCGCCGCCCCGGGCACCGGAGCCGCCGCGCCCGCAGGCGCCACAGCATCACGAACAGCCTGCGGCTATGCCACCGAAAGCGCCCGAGCCACCCAAAGCCGAGGAGCGCAAACCTGCTGCTCAGCCGCATATGGACATGAAAGCGCCGCCAGCAGCGCCACCGGCTGAGCATAAGCCACAAGCGCAGGAGCCGCGTCCCGAGCCACCAAAGGCCGAAGAGCATAAGCCAGCACAGCCTGCGCCACAGCCACCGCGCGCCGAGCCGCCACGCCCGGAACCCGGTAAAGCTGCGCCCGAACCGCAAAAGCCAGTACCGGGCAAGGCAGAAGGCAGGCCCGCTCCTGCAGAGCCGCCGCATGCGCAGCCGGGTGAACCGAAACCTGCACCGCAACAACCGGGAAACATCCGGCCTGCCGCCCCGCCGCCGGGTGCACCAGCTCTGCAGAGGGATCAGACACGCCCGGATCAGCGCAAACCGGACGGGCGACCTGCAGAGCAGGGCCGTCCGCCTCTCCCGCCGCAACCTGCGCCGCCGCAACCTGCACCCGTGCCGCCAGTCAATAACCGGGCGCCGTCTGCTCCGGCGCCAGCTCCGGGCAATGGTCAACCGCCTGCCGTTCCGGCACCTCCCGGACCCGGCGATGCCGCCCACGGCAATAACCGTCCAACGCTGCTGCCGCCGCTGGATGCGACCCGTCGTCAGCCGCCGCCAGCGCCTGGTGGCAAGCCCGGCCCTCAGCCCAATCCTCAGGCTGTTGACCAGATCATGCGTCCGCCGCTGCCGCCGCAGCAGCAGAATTTCACCCCGCAGGAACTGCAGCGGCTTAAAGCACTGGCGGATAAGCCGCAACAGACCGATCAGACCATTATTCTACCGGTCGAAAACGGTGCACCCGTGCTGGACAGCGACAAGGATGCGCATTGGCGGCGGGGGATGAGCGATGACGAATTGCGTCGTCTTCGCCGTCAGGCCTATGGTCAGGGAGCCTATCAGGTACCGTCTTCCGATCAGGCTGCCCAGCGCGATTTCTGGCAGGATATGCCACGCCGCGATATGGTGATCGTGCCGATCGACAGGGATCATGGCCGTCGTATCGATCAGCCGCCGCAGTTCGATTATCCACGCGATGTCCGCGTCGAGCGCAGTTTCGACGATGACCGCCGTGTGATGGATTATGGCGGCCAGATCGTTATTCGCGGCGATGATACCCAGCGTTTTGCCCAGTTTGGCAGACCGCCGATCTATGAAGAGGTTGGCAATGGCCGGGTGCGTACGACTGTGATCATGGACAATGGCGACCGTATCGTCACCCTGCGCAATCGCTATGGCCAGCTCATACAGCGCTCGCGGATTGATCGGCAGGGTCGGGAATATGTGCTGTTTTTCTCGCCGGACCTTTTTTACGCCAATGACAGCCAGCCGGTCACCTATCGCGATCCGGGCGCGGAACTGCCGCCTATGCGGCTGATGGTACCGCTCAACCAGTATATCGTCGATGTCAGCAGTCAGGAAAATGTGAATTATTACAACTTCCTCGACGAACCGCCGGTCGAGCCGGTCGAGCGGGTCTATACTATTGATGAGGTGCGAAATTCCGCCCGTATCCGCGACAAGATGCGCCGGATCGATCTCGATACGATCACCTTTGCCACCGGAAGCTGGGATATCAGCATGAACCAGGCCGGAACGCTGAAGCGGGTCGCCGACGCGATCAATCGCATCCTGCATGATGATCCAAGCGAAACCTTCATGATTGAAGGCCATACCGATGCGGTCGGTTCGCCGGAATCCAATCTGGTGCTTTCCGATCGGCGGGCTGAGGCGGTGGCCAATGTGCTGACCCAGGTTTACGGCATTCCGCCGGAAAACATGGTGACACAGGGCTATGGCGAGCAGTTCCTGAAGGTCTTGACCTACGGTCCTTCGCAGGAAAACCGCCGCGTCACCATCCGCCGGATCACGCCGCTGGTGCGCCCGCTGGAAACGAGTGAGCAGCAATAAGATACCGTATTTATGCAACAGGAAGCCCCCGGTCTGACGGATCAGACCGGGGGCTTTGTCTTGGGGCGATGTCAGGCGGCGGAGACGTAATCCGTCTTGCCCTGTCCTGAAGTCATCTGGGCAGGCTGATAGATCGTGTTCTTGCCATAGCCACGCTTTTCAGGGCCGAGCTTTGCCGCTTCCGAGCCCGGCTCACGGATCCATTTGCGCCGGTTAAGCTTGAAGCGTTGCACCAGATGTTCCAGTTCGGCTGCGCCGCCTGCCAGCACCTCGGCAATGGCGCTCATGCCACTGACCATGCCGGCATTCTGCTGGGTCATCTGGTCGAGTGAATTGACGGCGGAATTGATTTCGGCAAGGCTTGTCGATTGTTCTGAAGCAGCTGTCGCGATTGCTTCGACATTCTGATCGATCGACTGAAAAAAGGTTTCGATCTGCTGCAAAGCGCCACCTGTTTCGCCGACAAGGCGAACGCCTTCCTTGACCTCTTTGCTGGAATTGGCGATCAGACCGGAAATTTCCTTGGCTGCCTTGGCAGAGCGCTGGGCAAGCTCACGCACTTCCTGCGCGACAACGGCAAATCCTTTGCCCGCTTCACCCGCGCGCGCGGCTTCGACACCGGCATTCAGCGCCAGAAGATTGGTCTGAAAGGCAATCTCATCGATCACGCCGATAATGCTGGAAATTTCCCGGGAGGCCGCCTCAATGCGGTCCATGGCCGCGACTGTGGAGGTGACGACGGCGACCGATTGCGTTGCAGCCGAGCGTGCATCACGCACCAGCGTACGGGTCGCCGATGTGCGCCCGGTCGATTCGCGTACGGTCACGGTGATCTGTTCCAGGGCAGCAGATGCCTCCTCCAGTGCTGCGGCCTGCTGTTCCGAGCGCTGGGATACGCCGGAAACGGTATCGTTCATCTCGGCGCTTTTTGTCGATAAGGTTGCCGTCTGCGACAACACTTCTTCGAGTGTTTGTTGAAACTTGGCGAGCGATTCGTTGAAATCGTGTCGCAAATGCTCAAATTCAGGGACGAACGGATTGTCGATAGTAATGCGGATATTGCAATCCGAGAGGCGTTCCAGACCGGCACCGATCTCCTGAAGGGCGCGCACACGGCCCGAAACGTCGGTGGCAAATTTGACGACCTTGATCACCTTGCCATCCTCATCGAAGATCGGATTATAGGTCGCCTGAATATAAATCGCATTGCCATCTTTTTTGATGCGTTTGAATTCATCGTTGAAAAATTCCCCGGCAGCCAGTCTCGGCCAGAATTTTGCATATTCGGCTGACTTTACGAAATCGGCATCGCAAAACATGCGATGATGTTTGCCGACGATCTCATCCAGCGTGTAGCCGAGAGCGTCGAGGAAATTCTTGTTGGCGGTGAGAATCTGACCGTCCGGGGTGAATTCGATGATTGCCTGCGCGCGCGACAGGGCATCGATCTTGCCTTTTGTGTCCAGAGCTTCACGTTTGCCTGCGGTGATATCCGTTGCGATCTTGACGACCTTGACAACCTTGCCGCCCTGGATCACCGGATTATAGGAGGCTTCGATCCAGATCGGTTCACCGTCTTTCTTGATCCGCTTATATTGGCGCTGATCGAACTCGCCCTTGGCCAGTTTCTTCCAAAACTCGGCATAAGCCGGAGATGCAACGTCTTCCGGCGGCACAAAAATACGATGATGCTTGCCGATGATGTCCTCGGGCCGATAGCCGAGCGCCTTGCAGAAATTCTCGTTGGCTTCAATGATGGTGCCATCCGGCTTGAAGGAAATGATCGCCTGTGAACGGCTGAGGGCTTTCAAAACCGCGGCGTTTTCACCAAAAAGAGACGTCAGCATATCTATTTTTCCTCCGCAGGGATGGAGGACAAGCTTTGTCGAAAAAAATTAAATTAGGATTATTGAAATAACGAAAGGTGGCTCTATCTACCTCAGATTTACAATTTTCTGGTCAGATATTGCGCGAGGGCAAACCAATGATGCTTATAATGAAATCGGCAATTGCCATGGTGTCGTCAAGGTCGAACACCGGCAGGTCTGACGTCACCGCGTGATCGGCGGCGATGGCAAGAATATAGGGATCGGTCGGCGCAAGCGGTTCCCGGTTTTTCGCGTCCAGCCGCCTTGTTTCGATTTTCGGGATCTGTTCGCGTTTATAGCCTTCGACGAGAACCAGATCGCAAGGTGCAAGGCGGGCGAGAATCTCATCCAGATGGGGTTCGCTTTCGCCGCGCAACTCATGCAATATGGCATAGCGTCCTGCCGCAACAATGGCGACCTCTGCGGCACCGCCATCGCGATGGCGAAAACTGTCTGTGCCGGGCTTGTCGATGTCAAAATCGTGGTGGGCGTGTTTGATGGTGGAAATGCGATAGCCGCGCTCCGTCAATTCGCCCACCAGCCGCACCGTCAGTCCGGTCTTGCCGGAATTTTTCCAGCCGGAAATGCCAAAAACCCGCGGTCTGGTCATGGATATAGCGCTTTCATCGCATCTTCTGCCTTTTGCCTGTCTTCTGGCGTGTTGATATTGAAAAAAGGATCGCGCGGGCCATTCTTTGTCTCGACATCAGGGAAGATGACGTTCTGCACCGAGCATCTTTCGAGAAACACCATCAGCTTGCGGTTTTCCGGCTTGTCCAGCCAGTTCTCAATCTCGGCCTGAAGTGAAAGCGGCCAGAGCCCGATGACCGGATGTACCCGCCCGCCGGATGCGGCCAGAACCACGCTGTCCACGCTGTCCACGCCCCGTTTCAGCCTCTCAGCAAGATTGGCCGGCAAAAAAGGCGTATCGACAGGGGCAATCAGCACATGGCTGGCGCCGGGCTTCATCTGTCTGGCAAACCCCATGGCGGCGGCAATCCCCGCCAGCGGTCCGACAAAACCCGGAATCTGGTCGGCAATGACGGGCAGGGTGGTGACAAGCTGGGGATCGTTGCTGTTAACCCCCAGCAAGGCCACCTGTGGCAGCAAGATATCGGCAACATGCTGCAGGAGGCTGCGCCCGCAAAGCAGCGTCATCGCCTTGCTCTGTCCCATGCGGCGCGATAGCCCGCCCGCCAGAATGACGCCGGGACTCTTCATCGCTCAGCCGCCCGTCACACTCATATGCCGCGGTACGGCAGGCCGGTTTGTTGTTCGGTCGATGATGAAGTCGTGTCCCTTCGGCTTGCGCCCGATGGCCTCATCGATGGCGGCGGACAAAAGCGCATCATCCGGGCTCGCTCGAAGGGCGGCGCGCAGATCCGCCGCATCGTTTTGCCCCAGGCACATGTAAAGCGTGCCGGTGCAGGTGAGCCGCACGCGATTGCAGCTCTCACAGAAATTATGGGTGAGCGGTGTGATGAAGCCGAGTTGGCCGCCTGTTTCGCGCACCTTCATATAGCGGGCCGGACCGCCGGTTCTGTGATCGATATCCTCAAGCGTGAACTGCTGCGCAAGCTTTTGACGTAAGAGGGAAAGCGGCAGATAGCGGTCGGTTCGGTCCTCGTCGATCTCGCCCATCGGCATGGTTTCAATCAGGGTCAGATCCATATCGCGCGCATGGGCAAAGCGGATCATCTCCGCGATTTCATCCTCGTTGATGCCTTTCAACGCCACAGCATTGAGCTTGATGCGGATGCCCGCCGCCTGCGCTGCCTTGATGCCATCCAGCACGGGTTGAAGCTCGCCCCAGCGGGTGATCTGGCGGAATTTGTCCGCCTCAAGCGTGTCGAGCGAGACATTGATGCGTTTCACCCCGCAATCGGCAAGCTCCGCCGCATAGCGGCCAAGCTGCGAGCCATTGGTGGTCAGCGTCAATTCGTCGAGCGCACCGGATTTAAGGTGGCGTGACAGCGAACGGATGAGATGCAGGATATTCTTGCGCACCAGCGGCTCGCCGCCGGTCAGGCGCAATTTGCGCACGCCTTTGGCAATGAAGGCGCTGGAGAGGCGATCCAGTTCCTCCAGCGTCAAAAGATCCTTCTTCGGCAGGAAGGTCATGTTTTCCGCCATGCAATAGGTGCAGCGAAAATCGCAGCGATCCGTCACCGACACCCTGAGATAGGTGACGGCGCGACCGAAGGGATCGATCATGGAGGCGTTTTCCGCCTGAAGCGGTGCGGCTCTGCCCTGAGAGCCGGAGGGGTAATCCACGCATTCCTCCCGGTATCGCGCCTGTATTTTTCACATCTGTCAGATATGGCTTGCAACCCAGATTTGGCAAGCCCTTGCCGTGGCGTCAAGGGCAATGATAGATCAGGCGCAAATGATGATGAAAGGATCCATGATGACCGATCAACCCTGGCCGAGCGAATTGAAGGTGTCGAAGGATCGGCGCAGCCTGACGGTTGTCTTCGACAATGGCGAAAGCGTTGTGCTGCCTGCCGAAATGCTCAGGGTTCTGTCGCCCTCCGCCGAGGTGCAGGGTCATGGTCCGGGGCAGAAGGTGACGGTACCGGGAAAACGCAATGTCACCATTGCCAATATGGTCGCCACCGGCAATTACGCTGTGCGGATTGCCTTTTCCGATGGCCATGACAGCGGCATTTTCACCTGGACCTATCTTTATGAACTGGGCCACAAGGGGCTGGAAAAATTTGCCGAATACGAGGCAGAACTGGCCGCCAAGGGCCTGAGCCGCGATTGATATGAAGCGGGCGGCAGTGATGCCGCCCGAATGCATTCTCAGTAGATCACCACCGAGCGGATGCTTTCACCCGAATGCATCAGCTCGAACCCCTTGTTGATGTCTTCAAGCGGCATGGTATGCGTGATCATCGGGTCGATTTCGATCTTGCCGTCCATGTACCAGTCGACAATTTTCGGCACGTCGGTGCGCCCGCGCGCGCCACCAAAGGCGGTACCCATCCAGGTGCGGCCGGTGACGAGCTGGAAGGGGCGGGTGGAGATTTCCTGCCCCGCACCGGCAACGCCGATGACGACGGATTTGCCCCAGCCGCGATGCGAGGCTTCCAGCGCCTGACGCATGACGCGGGTATTGCCGGTGCAATCGAAGGTGTAATCCGCGCCGCCGATCTGGTCAGCCCCGCGCTTGGTCATGTTGACGAGATAGGGTACGAGATCCTCGCCCACTTCTGACGGGTTGACGAAATGGGTCATGCCGAAGCGCTCGCCCCATTCCTTCTTGGAATTGTTGAGATCGACGCCGATGATCATGTCGGCGCCTGCAAGCCTCAGGCCCTGAATGACATTGAGGCCGATGCCGCCAAGACCGAAGACGATTGCCGTTGCGCCCACTTCCACCTTGGCGGTGTTGATCACGGCGCCAATGCCGGTCGTCACACCGCAGCCGATATAGCAGATCTTGTCGAAGGGCGCGTCCGGATTAACCTTGGCCACGGCAATTTCCGGCAGGACCGTATAGTTGGCGAAGGTGGAGCAGCCCATATAGTGATGGATCTTATCCTTGCCGATGGAAAAGCGGCTGGTGCCGTCCGGCATCAGCCCCTGACCCTGGGTGGAGCGGATGGCGGTGCACAGATTGGTCTTGCGTGAAAGACAGGAGGGGCATTCCCGGCATTCCGGCGTATAAAGCGGAATGACATGATCGCCCTTCTTCACCGAGGTCACACCGGGGCCGACATCGACGACAATCCCCGCACCCTCGTGGCCGAGAATGGCAGGAAACAACCCTTCCGGATCGGCACCCGAAAGCGTGAAATCGTCGGTATGGCAAAGGCCTGTAGCCTTTACTTCAACCAGAACTTCACCGGCACGCGGACCTTCCAGCTGCACAGTCATGATTTCGAGCGGTTTGCCAGCCTGGGTGGCGACGGCGGCGCGGACATCCATGGGTCTTCCTCCTTGTGTTCTTTGAACGGATCAGGCGGCTTCCTTCAGCCGTTTCATCGCGGTTTTAAGGCCGGCGATCTGGATTTCCAGCTCGTTGAACCGTTCACGCTCGGCCTCCACCACCTCCGGATTGGCATTGGCGATGAAGCGCTCATTGGCGAGCTTCGAGGCAACCTTGCTCATCTCCTGCTCGGCCTTGGCGATGGCTTTTTCCAGCCGCGCCGTTTCGGCAGCGATATCGATCAGCGAACCGAGCGGCAGGCAGGCCGTGGCCTCGCCAATCACCACCTGTGCCGAGCCCTTGGGGGCGTCCGCAGCAAACGCCACGGTTTCGATGCGGGCAAGCCGCTTGATCGCTGCCTCATGGCTTTCAAACCGGGTGCGGGTGACACCATTGGCTCCGACAACGACCAGCGGAGCGACAGCGCCGGGCGGCACGTTCATTTCTGCGCGCGCAGAGCGAATGCCGCTGACGAGATCGATCAGCCAGTTGATATCGGCTGCGGCAACCGCATCGGAAAAATCAGGCTGCGGCCAGTCGGTGTGGCAGAGCAGGCTGTCGCGCTTTGCGTTTACGCCTGCGGTGTGAACCCACAATTCCTCGGTCATGAACGGCATGAAGGGATGCAGAAGCTTGTAGGTTTCTTCCAGAACATAGGCCGCGCAGGCCTGCGCTTCTGCCTTGGCCGTCTCATCCGTGCCGGAGAAGACAGGCTTCAACAGTTCCAGATACCAGTCGCAGAACTGGTTCCAGACAAAGCGGTAGAGGCTGCCTGCTGCATCGTTGAAGCGGAAGCCTTCGATGGCCTCCGTGACTTCGTCTGCCGTGCGGGTCAGTTCGGTTAAGATCCAGCGATTGACGGCCAGCGTCGTGGTTTCCGGCAGGAAATGCGGATCGAGCTTTGCCCCGTTCATATCGGCAAAGCGGGTGGCGTTCCACAGCTTGGTGCCGAAATTGCGGTAACCGGCAATGCGGGCCGGGTCGAGCTTCACATCGCGTCCCTGCGCCGCCATGATGGCAAGCGTGAAGCGAAGCGCATCGGCGCCATATTCGTCGATCAGTTCCAGCGGGTCGATGACATTGCCCTTGGATTTCGACATTTTCTGACCGTTCTTGTCGCGCACCAGCGCGTGAACATAAACGGTCTCGAAGGGCTCGACCGGATTGCCGTTCTCATCCTTCATGAAATAGAGGCTCATCATCATCATCCGGGCAACCCAGAAGAAAATGATATCGAAGCCGGTGACCAGCACATTGGTCGGATAATAGCGCGCCACTTCCGGCGTCTTGTCCGGCCAGCCAAGCGTCGAGAAGGGCCAGAGCGCCGAAGAGAACCAGGTGTCGAGCACATCCTCGTCGCGGGTCAGGATTTCGCCCGGTTTGAAGTTTTCCAGCTTTTCCTGAACATAAGCCTTCCACGGGCCTTCATGGGCAAGATAATGCTGAACAGCGGCGTCCAGCGCCTCTTCCTCGGTTTTCTCGACAAAGACCTGACCGTCCGGTCCATACCAGGCGGGAATCTGATGGCCCCACCAGAGCTGGCGCGACACGCACCAGGGCTGGATGTTTTCCATCCATTCGTAATAGGTCTTTTCCCAGTTTTTCGGCACGAATTTGGTGCGGCCTTCGCGCACGCTGGCAATGGCAGGCTCAGCCAGCGTCTTGGCATCGACATACCATTGCTCGGTCAGGCGCGGCTCGATCGGCACGCCGCCACGGTCGCCATGCGGCACCATATGCTTGTGCGGCTCGATCTTATCGAGAAGACCTTCGGCCTCGAAAATCTCGACGATTTTCTTGCGGACGAAGAAGCGGTCCTGACCTTCGAGCGATTTCCAGATTTCTTCCTGCTCGCGGCTCGGCTGCAAACCTTCGAGGAAATCCTCATTGTCGATAACGGTCACGGTCGCATCGACATTGAGGATGTTGATCATTCTGAGGCCAGCGCGCTTGCCCACCTCAAAATCGTTGAAGTCATGGGCGGGTGTCATCTTGACCGCGCCAGTTCCGGCCGTCGGATCGGGATAAGTATCGGCAACGATCGGGATTTTGCGACCGACGATCGGCAGGATCACATGCTTGCCGATAATGTCCTTGTAGCGCGCATCGTCGGGGTGAACGGCCACCCCGGTATCGCCCAGCATGGTTTCCGGGCGCGTTGTGGCGACCACGAGATAATCGCGGGTCTCCCATTCTGTCGCATTGCCGTCCTCATCAAAGGCGACGGGATGCTGATAGGTGACGCCCTTTTCCAGCGGATATCGCAGATGCCAGAGATTGCCATTGACCTCATGCTGCTCGACCTCCAGATCGGAAATCGCCGTCAACAGCTTCGGGTCCCAGTTGACCAGCCGCTTGTCCTTGTAGATCAGCCCGTCCTTGTAGAGGGTGACGAAAACCTCAAGCACGGCCTTGGACAGGCCCTCATCCATGGTGAAACGCTCGCGCGACCAGTCACAGGAGGCGCCGAGACGCTTCAACTGCTGAAAGATCATGCCGCCGGATTCGTCCTTCCATTCCCAGACCCTGTCGATAAAGGCTTCGCGGCCCATCTCGCGGCGGCTGGGCTGCTGGTTTTCCATCAGCTTGCGCTCGACCACCATTTGCGTGGCGATGCCCGCATGGTCCATGCCCGGCTGCCACAGCACATCCTTGCCGCGCATGCGCTCGAAACGCACCATGATGTCCTGCAACGTGTTGTTCAGCGCATGGCCCATATGCAGGGAGCCGGTCACATTCGGCGGCGGGATGACGATGGTGAAGCTGTCCGCACCCGGCTTGGCGTTGGCCCCGGCGCGAAAGGCATTCGCGTCATCCCAGGCCTTGGCGATTTTCGGTTCGACACTTGCGGAATCGTAGGTCTTTTCGAGCATTTTTTGGCCAGACTCTGATGAATAAACAAGCTTCCGTGTAAAGCCGACCCCTCCCGGAGAGTCAAGGATAATGACAGCAGAAAGCCGCGCAGGGTAGGCCGCACGGCTTTTGGAGCAGACAAAAAAGTGTGCTTATCGGCGTGAACCGCGGGCAATCCGTTCGATTTCCTCGCGTACGAGGCGCTCGACCAGCGTCGGCAGATTGTCGTCAAGCCATTCCTGCAGCATCGGCCGCAGCATGTCCTGCGCAATTTCGTCGAGCGAGCGGCGCTGCTGGCCATCGACAGCGGCGGCAAGCTCTTCAAACGAACGGGCCACCTGTGCGCCCGCCTGTGTGGAGAGAAGGTTTGAGGTTTCTGTCTTCACCTGTTCTTGCGAAACATGGGCGATCTCCTGCTGGTGCTGAGCTGGTTCAGCATTCGTGACGGCAGGATGGCGGTGGGATGTGTGTTGTTCTTCCTGCGCTGGAAAAACGACAGCGGCTTTTTCCAGCGGGCGGGAGGGAGAGCCGAAAGGGGATGAAAACGGCGATGATGCCAGAGTAACAGACGATGCCGGAGCAGGGGCGGCAGGCTCGGGAGGGCTGAACGCACGCGCCGGCTCATACACCTCTCTCTCGGACTGTCCTGCTTTATCGTCAACATGGTTGGCATTGCGCACGCGCGCAGCGAGATCGGCAAGCGACACCTGACGCGGGGTGCCGCGGTCTGCCTGATCGTTCAGCCGATGTTCGCTTTCCGGATGCGAGCTTGCGTCGGCAGGAGTGGCAGCCTCCATCCGTGCAGCATAATCAAGGCGCGATGGTCCGGGCTGGTTGGCGGGAACCGGCAGTTCCATCTCAGATGCGCTTGCCTCATAACCGTTACGGTCGAAGGCCAGATCCGAACCGCGATCGTCATAACTGTCAGAACCAAGGGCGGGTGGCGGCTCATTGCTTTCGATGATCCGCCGGATCGACGCCAGAATTTCCTCCATCGACGGTTCACGCGATACATTCGGCTGGGCCATGCCACTCCCCGTGTGTGCTTTGAAGTTTCGTCAATTCCGCGCAGATGCGTGAAATCTTCGGTGCTTTCATCTGTTCGTTCCGGCGGCCAGTATTCAAAATCCTTTTCGATCCGTCAGGATCTGCCACCGATTCGCCTTACTTTAGAATAAGCTACCCACATAGGAAATCATCTGAATTCGGATGAAACTAGCCATACACAGTTTTTGTCACATGGTTTTGAAAGCAGAAAAGTGCGCACCGTCCGGATGCGCACCTTCTCTTGTTGGATATCAGCGGTTTACTTGCTTGTCACCGTTCTGAGGCCAAACCATTTGTCCTCAACCGCATTGTAATGGGCTACCGGATCATAGGCAGCAACCTGCAGATCCTGGCTCTTGATCGTCAGCCGCCCGGACGCGGCCAAAACTGAATAGCTGGCAACGACTTCATTTGCTTCTGCCGTCACCAGATTTTCCTGGGCCTGCAAAACAGTCTGCTGGGCGTTCAAAACATCAAGCGTGGTTTTCTGACCGACATTGCGTTCTTCGATAACGCCCTGAAGGGCCAGTTTTGCTGCCGAGACCTGCTTGCCGTCGGCGCTGATGGCAGCCGTTGCCGCCTGCATCTGTGCATAGGCCGTCATGATCTGCTTGCGCACGCTGAGGCGGGCCGAATCGACCTTCAATTCCTGGGCGCCGACATTTTCCTTGGCCTTACGGATCTTGCCATATTCTGCGCCGCCTTGATAAATCGGAATCTTCACCTCCGCCATGATCGTTGCAGCCGAATAATCCCGGTCGGTGCTTTCGCTCGGATTGTTGGTGAGGTGACGATCAAGACCGCCCTGGATCGAAACGCCCGGCAGCAGGCTGCCTTCGGCATATTTCACCTGGTAGTGTGCCTGATCGACATCATGCATGGCTGCCAGAATGCTGGGATGGTTCTGCATGCCTTCGGCAATGGCCGAGTCCATGCTGGCCGGCATGGATTTGCGGGCCCGCACAGGCTGGCGGATATCCTTAGGCGTGTCGCCGACGATCTGGATATAGGTGGCTTCGCTCTGTTTGAGCTGGGCAACGGCAGAGGCGAGCTGGGCATCCGCACCGGCCAGCTGGGCTTCAGCCTGGCTGACATCGGTTTTCGTCCCTTCACCAACCTCGAGTCTTGCATTGGCAGCCTTCAGCTGCTCGCGCAGAAAGGCGATATTCTTGTGGCGCAGCGCAACGATCTGCTGGTCACGCGCAACATTGGTATAAGCTTCGGCGGCAGACAGAAGGGTCTGGATTTCGTCGGCTTTCATGCTTTCCCGGCTGGACAGAACGCCTGCTTCGGAAGAGCGCACATTATTAAGGGTCTGAAACCCATCGAAAATCATCTGCGTGATCGAGAGTTGCGCATCCGATTTGTAATAGGATTCTGAAAACTGGTTCGCCGGAGTGGTGCCGATCGCCGAGCCGTTGAAGGCGCCGAGATGGCTTTGCGTGCCACTGACGCTAATGCCGATCTGGGGGCGAAAACCGGCCTTGGCAATGGTGACATTCTCGTCGGATGCCCTCAAGGCTGCACGTGCGGCATTCAGATCGGGATTGTTTTTATAGGCTTTTTCCATAGCGCCGAAAATCGTTTCGGCATGGCCGTCCTGCATGGTAACCAGCAAAAGCGGAAAAATAGCTGCGGCCATGGCCGCTTTGCGAAGGCTTGACAAGGATCCATCTCCATATCTCGTTCAGCCGAACATTCCGTCTTTCATGACGGCTTCATGCAAAGAACATTCGTTCTCATGACCAGCAGCCATACCGTACGACACGAGGATGACTTTGGTGCATCAGTACCATTGACAGGTGATTTTCAGCTCCGTCACAGACATTACTTTGGCACCCGCCGTTACCCCGACATGATACGAGTCACCTTGTCTGAAGCTTGCCATGATTTGCACTGCATGGAAGGGTGAAGGGCTTTGTGAGCGTTTTATCCAGAGATTTCTTCAAAGACGGAAGGATGGCTTCATCCATAATCGTATCGAGGCAGCAAGAGCCTGCAGCATAATAAAAAAAGCCCCGAAAACCGGGGCTTTGCGTTTTCACCGTATATGGTGTTGCCGAGAGCAGAATATCAGAAAACGAATTCGCGTGCCTTGCTGAAGCCGGGAAGCGGCTTGATCGTCGCGTTGAAAAAGGCCGTCGATGAGATCGTGCCGGCAGCCTTGACGAACAGCGTGGCGCGGGCACTATGGCCTTCGCCGACCACGGCGATCAGGCGTCCGCCTTCGCGCAATTGCTGGAAAAGCGGCGCAGGTATCTCTTCCACGGCACCATTGATGAAAATCAGATCATAGGGTGCATCGCTTTGATAGCCCTGTTCCAGAGGCGCATCGACAACTTTCACATTATCCTGACCGAGTTTTGCCAGGTTTTCCCGCGCCTTGGTGGCAAGATCGGGATCGCTTTCAACAGCAACCACGCCCCCCGCCAATCTGCCGAGCAGGGCAGAGACATAGCCTGTACCGGCGCCGATTTCTAAAGCAAGATCGCTGGAACGAATTTCAGCCAGTTGCAGAAGTTTGCCAAGCGGTGAAGGGTCCATCAGGTAACGGCCCGGAGCAATCGGCAGGTCTTCGTCGATATAGGCAACTGCCTTTAAACTGTCCGGTACGAAGATTTCACGCGGAATGTCAAGAAAGGCAGCGATAATGGAATGGTATGTGACATCCGTCGTACGGATCTGGCCATCCACCATCTTAACGCGCGCTTGTTCAAAATCGATCATCCTATGCCCGTCCTAACGCGATTTGGTTTTTCATCTCGTGTTTAATCGCCGCAGGAAAAGCTTTCAAGTCATCCGTGTTACAATGAAGGAAAATCTGCGTGACGAAAGAGCGCCGCACGTTTCTGAACGCGAAAAAGACGCCGTTATGCATCAGATGTTTTGAATGACGCCGGAAGATCGATTGTAAACGGGAGAGTGTTCAGAACAAGGCAGCAGTTATAATGATGGCACGCCCTAGGGGAGTCGAACCCCTCTTTTCAGAATGAAAATCTGACGTCCTAACCGATAGACGAAGGGCGCGTGTCGTGGAGGCGCTTATACTCAGCCTCCAGATGACTGGCAAGAGGAAAAACCTGATTTTTCCACAGGCTCTGTCAGATTTTTAATGTTGAATCTCATAAACCCACATCCGCAGAATGAGCGCTATGAAGGTGCAAAAATCGCAACTGACGTAAGGTTAGACTGTGGCACGCCCTAGGGGAGTCGAACCCCTCTTTTCAGAATGAAAATCTGACGTCCTAACCGATAGACGAAGGGCGCGTGCGGTGTGGCGCTCTCATAGTCGCAAGCGATTGACGCTGCAAGAGAAAAATCGCTGTTTCGACATTTTTATTGGGACATGATTGATTTGCGAAGCATCGCAATCGGTCAAGCAGAGCAGCGATGACGTCAAAAAGCCGGGCCACAGACGGGACCCGGCTTTCGTTCATGAACAAAGGAAATTAAACAGCCGTCTTATTCGCTTCGACAACGGCCAGCGCGGCCATGTTAAGAACGCCGCGAGAGGTGACCGATGTGGATAGAACATGCACCGGCATGGCGGCTCCCAGCAGAATCGGCCCGACATGCAGCGAATCGGTCATGCTGCGGACAAGGCCGAGCGAAATATTGGCCGAATCGAGATTGGGGAAGACCAGCAGATTGGCCTCACCCGAAAGCGCGCTGTTGGGCATGGCGCGGCGGCGAAGCGTTTCGGAGATGGCAGAACCGCCCTGCATTTCGCCATCCACCATCAGATCTGGCTGTTCACGCCTGAGGATTTCCAGCGCCTTGCGCATCTTTCGGGCGCTTTCGCTGTTGCGCGAGCCGAAGTTGGAATGCGACAAAAGTGCTGCCTTAGGCGTGATACCGAACCGCTGGATGGTATGTGCCGCAAGCACGGTCATCTCGGCAATTTCTTCGGCGGGCGGATTTTCCGACACGAAAGTATCAGTCATGAAGATCGTGCCGCGCTGGGAAATCAGCAGGCTGAGACCGGAAAATTCTCGCACGCCTGGCTTTTTGCCGATGATTTGGCCAACATCGCGCAGATGCTTGTCAAAACGGCCTTCAAGGCCGCAGATCATCGCATCGGCTTCGCCCCGTTTGACCGAAAGTGCGGCAATGACCGTCGTGTTGGTGCGCACGATGGTGCGCGCTGCCTCGGGATTCACGCCTGCGCGACCGACAAGGGCAAAATAATCTTCGACATAGTCGCGATAACGCGGGTCGTCTTCCGGGTTGACGATGGCAAAATCGGCGCCGGGTCGAATGCGCAGGCCAAAACGCTTGAGTCGGGTCTCGACGATGCTGGGACGACCGATCAGGATCGGCTCACCAATGCCTTCTTCCAACAGCACCTGTGCGGCGCGCAGTACACGTTCATCTTCGCCTTCGGCAAAGATCACCCGCTTTTTCGTTGCACTTTTGGCATTGGCGAAGATCGGTTTCATGATGAAAC
The DNA here is from genome assembly GCF_023700755.1 of Allorhizobium sonneratiae. Classification (GTDB taxonomy): domain Bacteria; phylum Pseudomonadota; class Alphaproteobacteria; order Rhizobiales; family Rhizobiaceae; genus Allorhizobium; species Allorhizobium sonneratiae. The sequence goes on from NZ_JAMKOJ010000005.1 coordinate 192,495, forward strand.
CGGAGCGGAAGACGAATCGGTTGAGCTGATCGAGATAGGCGTCGTAATCGGCAATCGGCCGCGTGGCGACGCCGGTTTCTTCGGCAGCTTTTGCCACGGCGGGTGCAATGCGCAGGATGAGACGCGGATCGAAAGGCGAGGGAATGAGATATTCCGGGCCGAAGAACGGCGTTTCCCCCGAATAGGCGCGGGCGGCCACTTCCGAGACTTCTTCGCGCGCAAGAGCGGCAATCGCCTTGACGGCGGCCATCTTCATGTCTTCATTGATCGTGGTGGCGCCGCAATCAAGTGCGCCACGGAAGATATAGGGGAAGCAGAGAACGTTGTTGACCTGGTTGGGATAATCCGAACGGCCCGTGCAGATCATCGCGTCAGGGCGCGCAGCGCGCGCTTCTTCCGGCATGATTTCCGGTTTCGGATTGGCCAGCGCCATAATCAGCGGATTGGGCGCCATCTTCTCCAGCAGTTCCTTCTTCAGGACGCCGGCGGCGGAAAGGCCGAGGAAAACATCTGCACCGGGAATGCTGTCAGCCAGCACGCGCTTGTCGCTATCCTGAGCGTAAACCTCTTTCCATCGGTCCATCAGCTCGTTGCGGCCCTTATAGACCAGGCCCTCAATGTCATGCACCCAGATATTTTCCCGTTTCGCACCAAGCGCGACGAGAAGATTGAGGCAGGCAAGGGCTGCGGCACCCGCGCCGGAGGCAACGATCTTGACTTCCTCCAGGGATTTACCCGCAAGTTCCAGGCCGTTGAGAATGGCGGCAGCGACGATGATGGCTGTGCCATGCTGGTCGTCATGGAAAACGGGAATCTGCATCCGCTCACGCAGTTGCGCTTCGATTTCGAAACATTCCGGCGCCTTGATGTCTTCCAGATTGATGCCGCCGAAGGTCGGCTCGAGAGCCGCAACGGTAGACACCATGGATTCGACATTCATGGCATCGACTTCAATATCGAACACATCGATATCGGCGAATTTCTTGAAGAGGACGGCTTTGCCTTCCATAACCGGTTTAGAAGCCAGCGGTCCGATATTTCCAAGACCGAGAACAGCTGTGCCGTTGGAAACCACAGCAACCAGATTGGAGCGGGCCGTATAATCAGCCGCCGCCGTCGGATCTTCCTTGATCGCGAGGCAGGGAGCTGCAACGCCCGGAGAATAGGCAAGCGCCAGATCGCGCTGGTTTCCAAGTGGCTTTATAGCCTGAATCTCAAGCTTACCAGGGCGGGGATACTTGTGATAGTGAAGCGCCTGGGAATCAAGATCGCCTGTGGCGGGCGGTGCAGCCCTGTGTATATCGTCAGTCATGCTCTTGGCCGTTCTGCTTTTTCTTCCACCCTGTCATACATCAAAACCGATGCCGCGACAGTGCCAATTTCCGTCTATCGCATAATTCCTGAAAGCGGAATTGGTCTGTGGATGAAATTATACATAAATCATAGTGTGTTACAGTATCTTACAAGGCATGTGATGAAGCCAATGAGAAGGATGCCATCATTCATCATGGATGCGTAAACCACAATAAACCCGGTGAGGGAAAGATGAATATCACTTTCCCTCACATCGGCTCAAGACGTGTGTTTGAGACGGGTCAGCCGTAGCGTCGTTGGGTACTGGAGCCTGTCATGGCGTTGCGATCCTCTGTCTGGAAATTGGTCAGAAGATCGGTGAGCTTGCGGGCCTCTTCAGCAAGTCCGGCACTTGCTGCACTCATTTCTTCAACCATGGCAGCATTCTGCTGGGTGGCCTGATCCATATGATTGACAGCGGTATTCACTTCGCCAAGGCTGCTAGATTGTTCGCTTGCCGCCTTGGCGATTTCCTCCATATGGTGGTTGACCGCATCCACCACCCTGGCAATTTCGCCGAGACCTGTTCCGGTATCGTGAACCAGTTTCACCCCTTCGGAAACAGCCAGTTCTGAATTGTTGATCAGCTGCTTGATTTCCTTGGCGGCATTGGCGGAACGTTGCGCCAGTTCGCGCACTTCCTGAGCGACCACGGCAAAACCCTTTCCGGCTTCGCCAGCGCGGGCTGCCTCGACACCGGCATTCAAAGCCAGCAGATTGGTCTGGAAGGCTATCTCATCGATGACACTGATGATCTGTGTAATCTGGCGTGACGCCTGTTCGATCCGTTCCATGGCATTGACAGCGTTGCCGACAACACGACTGGAATGTTCCGCTTTTTGATGAGCTTCGTGCACCAGATTTTTGGCTTCACCAGTGCGGCGCGTTGCCGCCTGAACGTTTGAGGTGATTTCTTCAAGGGCCGCGGCTGTCTGTTCAAGCGATGCAGCCTGCGTTTCCGTTCGGCGGGCAAGATCATTGGAGGCGTGTGAAATTTCACCGCTTCCGGCATTCACAGAACTGGCCGCCTGTCCAACAAGCAACAAAGCATTGCGCAATTGGGCAACGGAGCTATTGAAATCCTGGCGCAAAGCCTCGAATTGCGGTGCAAAATTTTCATGAATTTCGCAAAGCAGATCACCGGCAGCCATCCGCCGCAACCCGCTTGCCAGGGAGCCGGTTGCTTCATTAAGCCGCTTCTCGGCCTCCGCCTCGGCACGACGCTGAACCTCTGCGCGCTCCTGCTCGGCCTGTTGGCGATTGCTGGCCGCCTCCGCCTCAAGCTCGTCGTTTCTGATAGCCGCCAGCCGGAAAACCTCTACCGATTGCGCAATCTGGCCGATTTCATCTGAACGCTCGAGATAGGGAATTGCGTTCTGCTTGTCGCCTGTCGCAAGCTGCCCCATCCGGGCGGAAATTCTTCGGATTGCACCGGAAAGAAGACGCGCGACATAGACACTGAAGGCAATGGTAAAGGCAATCAAGATGGTCAGAAAAGAGATCATGGTGATCAAGGACGAACGCGCATCGGCCAGTTTGCTATTGGCCAATGACACCAGCTCTGCCGAGGTCTTTTTCAGCAAATCGGAGACAAGATTGCGACGCTCCAGCATGGCGTTGTTCCAGGTGGAAAGATCCTCTGCACTGGGCGTGTAGGTCTTGAAAGCCGCCATGTCCTCGACAGTTTTTCGGGCAAACCTGCCGTTTGCGCTTTCCCAGAAGTCGTTATACTGGCTCATGATAGATGCGGGCACGAATGCCTGCATCGGCTTATTGTAGATTCTGGCCTGATGATAGCCCATGGCAAAACGTATATAGGCGTCATCATTCAGCGAGCCGGATTTTGTATAGACCTGACCCAGGCGATTTATCACGAGATAGGCATCATTGGTCTGCAACATGGCATAAAAACCCTGAATGCTTTGCGACAGACCACGATCGTCGATCATTTCGCCAGCGCGACCCGTCATTTCCAGCCCCATGGCGCCAATCGGCTGAAGATATTTGACTGGGGTGACAGGCTCAGCCTTGCCGGCATCCACAATCGATCGGTATTCACTGATTCTACTGTAATTCTTGACCAGCTGATCCTTGTAGTCTGTCAAGAACTTGTCCTGCAGTCCCATGGCGGTGACGCGGTCATAGGCAGCTATGAGGGCTTTATATTTTGCATCCGTGTTTTGACGCATCTCGGAACGTTTTTCAGCCGGAGCTCCACCTTCCATCGGCAAGGCAATCAGCAGATCACCGCCAGCCTTCGAGACATCCTCCAGACTCACGGCAACCTTCATGTTTTCATAGCTTTTAAGAGCATCCCAGCTCAGAAAACCGCCAAGACCCGTCGCAGCCAGCAGTGGAACCACCGTCAGGCCAGTCAAAAGCTTACGAAAAGAAAGTGTAGCACCAAAATTCATAGCATTTCCCCCAAATACCGCTGCGCGACATTCTCTGACAGACCACAGCAACCAGCGCGGACTGTCATCATGTATTTTCTGGTCTATCCGTTCGAACCATATATTGCTTTACAGAACAGACCGTTAAAATATATGCCCTGCCATATTCCTCGCCTGGAGCTTGCAGAGCCCGCAGTTTGAATATCACTTCATTTTGTTGCAAAAGATTGATCTTGAAGAAAAATACCAATTGCAAAACGATCATGACACAAAGGAACCTATAGAGATATTGAAGGAGTGCCTGGTACTAAAGATATTGTAGGTTCATGCGTGATATCTTCTAAAAAATAATCATCTAAAAATTAAAAATTCATATATTTGAATGTATTTGTAAGGCGTATCACTTCCAGTTTCGTGAATTTAAGTGATAACAAATGTGTGATGATGGATGAATAGATCAAAATAAAGACTTGGTTCGTCTGTGATCGTGCTGTTTCACCCCGTCGATCAGTTCAAATGCTCTTTGAATTATCCAATGTATAATGAGTTTTAATGCCAATCCAACGAAAGTAGATGGCGTTTTAACGTTAGGACTTGGTAAGAATTTGGTAAGAAGAAAGTAGTGAGAGCGTTTCCGTGAAACACTAAAGCGCTCTCACTATGGTGCGTGGGACATTCAAAAAACGATGGCCACGTTTTTACCGGGGCATTTGGTGTTTAGCTCCGGTCAAACGCCATGGCGACGGCGATTTCTGCAGCGAGTCGTGCATTATTTTCCACCAGAGCAATATTGGTATCGAGGCTGCGGCCTTCGGTGATATGGAAAATCCGGTCAAGAAGGAAAGGCGTCACGGCTTTGCCCGTAACGCCTTCGCGTTCGGCTTCGGCCAAAGCGCGCCCGATATAGATTTCCATTTCCTCCCGCTCGATTTCATTCTCCGGCGGCACGGGATTGGCGATCAGCATACCGCCATTCAGCCCCAGTTGATCGCGCAACTTCTGAAAATTGGCAATAGCGGCCGGACTTTGCAGCGAAAGCGGGCTTTTCAGTCCCGACTGGCGTGACCAGAAGGCGGGGAACTCCTCACTGTCATAGGTCACGACGGGCACGCCGCGCGTTTCCAGCACCTCAAGCGTTTTCGGAATATCGAGAATGGCTTTGGCACCGGCGCAAACGACGATCACCGCCGTTTTAGCCAGTTCTTCCAGGTCGGCGGAAATGTCGAAGCTTTCCTCCGCGCCGCGATGTACGCCGCCAATGCCGCCGGTGGCGAAAACGGAAATGCCCGCGCGGGCTGCGGCAATCATCGTTGCCGCCACCGTCGTCGCACCCGAGCGCCGCTCGGCAATGGCAAAGGCGATATCGGCCCGCGACACCTTCATCACGTCCTTGAGCTTCGCCAGCTTTTCCAGCATGTCGTTTTCCAGGCCGATATGCAGAACCCCTTCGATAATGGCGATGGTTGCGGGAACCGCACCGCCGTCGCGAATGATCTGCTCGACGCTTTTCGCCATCTCCACATTTTTCGGATAGGGCATGCCATGGGTGATGATGGTGGATTCCAGAGCGACGATGGCGGTATTGGAAGCCTTGGCCTCGGCGACTTCGCGCGAATAAACGATCGGCAGCAGGGGGGAAATGTCTCGGGTCATGGCAGGTCCGCAGATGAGAGCAAAAGACGGCGCGGCTCATCGATATGGACAAGCTGCGCGGAAAGGCGGTCGGGCGAAAGATCCGCAACGACAGCTTCTGGAGATAACAGGGTCAACCCCGCCAGGGCAACACCATGACGCAGGCTGGTCCCAAGGTTTTCACCTTTGATAAGTGCAGAAAGGGTGCCGGCTGCAAGCGCGTCGCCCGCACCCGTCACATCGGCAATCGTCTCCAGCCGGGGAGGATGCAGCAAGAAGGCCTCTTTGCCGCCAAAGGCCGTCACCGCGCCCGCGCCTTGGGTAACGACGCCGCCGCGCAGGCCCTGTGCCTGCAACAGGTAAGGCCAGTCTTCCGGTCGCGGGGCTGTTTTCCCGGCAAGCACCGCCGCTTCGGCTGCATTTAAAAAGAGATAATCGATCCTGTCGAGGCAGTTGCGATAGCGCACCACCTTGGCGGGGGAAATGCCAATGCCGGCAAGCGGTTTTCCAAGGCGCGCGGCTTCGCGGGCAATAGCCTCAAGCGTGTCTTCCGGCAGGTTGGCGTCAACCAGAATGAGCCGTGCCTCGTCAAGCGCCTCGCGCACGGCGCGAACCTTCAGGCGGCGCGGTGTGAACAGCCGGTAAAGTTCCATATCGGCAAGAGCAATCACCAGATTGCCATCCCGTTCGAGAATGGCGGTATAGCTCGGCGTCACCCTGTCGAGAAAGGTAAAGGGACGGTCGTCCACCTCCGCCATCCGAGCGGCCTGTGCCACCATACCCCCCAGGGCGTCGCCACCGCGCGGACTGATCATCGTCACAGCAAAACCAAGCCGTGCCAGCGCCCGCGCGGCGTTGAAGCCGCCACCGCCAGCCTCTTCCTTCCATGCGCCCGGATTGCTCGCTCCGGGCACGGTTTCTCCCGCGATCATACCGCGTCGGTCGATATGCGCTCCCCCCAGAACGAGTAGGTCAATGGTCATGAATGGAACCTTGTGTTTTGCGAATCGATTGGGTTCGGTAGAGCTGGCAAGCCGTTGAAAGAGCCATTGGCATTTGGTGGCAAGCTAATGAAAACATTCAGAGAACACAAGCCGGATTTGGAAATTTATACAAGGACTTGAATTCTCCTTGAAGTTCTGGAACAAAAAGAGTACATACTGACACAACGGCACTTCGTTGCCTCAAACGTTCCAATAACCTAAAGGTGTTTTCAATGTCACAAAATTCTTTGCGGCTTGTAGAGGACAAATCGGTGGATAAAAGTAAGGCATTGGAAGCGGCCCTGTCGCAGATCGAGCGGTCGTTTGGCAAGGGCTCGATCATGAAGCTCGGCGCCAATGACAAGGTGGTGGAGATCGAGACGGTATCGACCGGCTCTCTCAGTCTCGACATTGCGCTCGGCATTGGCGGCCTGCCAAAAGGGCGAATCGTCGAAATTTACGGCCCGGAAAGTTCGGGTAAAACAACGTTGGCGTTGCAGACCATTGCAGAAGCGCAGAAAAAGGGCGGTATCTGCGCATTTGTCGATGCCGAACATGCTCTGGACCCGGTCTATGCCCGCAAACTGGGCGTTGATCTGCAGAACCTGCTGATCTCCCAGCCCGATACGGGGGAGCAGGCACTGGAAATCACCGATACGCTGGTGCGTTCCGGCGCCGTCGATGTTCTCGTGGTCGACTCGGTTGCCGCCTTGACGCCGAAGGCTGAAATCGAAGGTGAAATGGGCGATAGTCTGCCGGGCATGCAGGCACGTCTGATGAGCCAGGCGCTGCGCAAGCTCACTGGTTCGATCTCGCGTTCCAATTGCATGGTCATCTTCATCAACCAGATCCGCATGAAGATCGGCGTCATGTTCGGTTCGCCGGAAACGACGACGGGTGGTAATGCGTTGAAATTCTACGCTTCCGTCCGCCTCGATATCCGCCGTATCGGTTCCGTCAAGGAGCGCGAAGAGGTGGTTGGCAACCAGACCCGCGTCAAGGTGGTCAAGAACAAGATGGCACCGCCCTTCAAGCAGGTCGAATTCGACATCATGTATGGCGAGGGCGTGTCGAAGACCGGCGAACTGGTGGATCTTGGCGTTAAAGCGGGCATTGTCGAAAAATCCGGCGCCTGGTTTTCCTATAACAGTCAGCGTCTGGGGCAGGGGCGTGAAAATGCCAAGACCTTCCTCAAGGACAATCCCAAGGTGGCCGACGAGATCGAAATGTCGCTCCGGCAGAATGCCGGTCTGATTGCCGATCGCTTCCTGCAAAATGGTGGGCCGGATGCCGGCGAATCTTCCGACGGCGACGAATAACTTCTGATCGATTTTGAAAATCACGACGGCTGGAGATCAAGATACTCCGGCCGTTTTGCATGACTCTTCTGGACAGCGCGCATGACGGGCGATAAAAGCCGTTGATTTCCGATGTCTGCCCCTGATGCGGGCACTTATGCAAGGGCATTCCATGAGCAGCGTGAACGATATTCGATCGACCTTCCTGAACTATTTCAAGGCCAATGGCCATGAGATCGTCTCATCGAGTCCGCTCGTTCCGCGCAACGACCCGACGCTGATGTTCACCAATGCGGGCATGGTGCAGTTCAAGAATGTCTTCACTGGGCTTGAACAGCGCCCTTATTCCACCGCAACGACCGCGCAGAAATGCGTGCGCGCCGGTGGCAAGCATAATGACCTCGATAATGTCGGTTATACGGCACGCCACCACACCTTCTTCGAAATGCTCGGCAATTTCTCCTTTGGCGATTATTTCAAGGAACGCGCCATTGAGCTTGCCTGGAACCTGATCACCAAGGAATTCGGTCTTGCAAAGGACAAGCTTTGCGTCACGGTGTACCACACCGACGACGAGGCTTTTGATCTATGGAAAAAGATTGCCGGTCTTCGCGATGAAAAAATCATCCGCATCCCGACCAGCGACAATTTCTGGGCCATGGGTGACACCGGCCCCTGTGGTCCGTGCTCGGAAATCTTCTACGATCACGGCGATCATATATGGGGCGGTCCTCCCGGCTCTCCGGAAGAGGATGGTGACCGGTTCATCGAAATCTGGAACCTCGTCTTCATGCAATATGAGCAGGTGAGCAAGGAGGAGCGCCTTGATCTACCGCGTCCCTCCATCGACACCGGCATGGGGCTGGAGCGCGTTGCTGCCGTTCTGCAGGGTGAGCATGACAATTACGACATCGATCTCTTCCGTGCTCTGATCGAGGCGTCTGTCGAGCTGACCGGAGTCAAGGCTGAAGGCGAGCGCCGCGCCAGCCACCGTGTCATTGCCGATCACCTGCGCTCGTCCGCCTTCCTCATTGCCGATGGCGTTCTGCCGTCGAATGAAGGCCGTGGCTATGTGCTGCGTCGCATTATGCGCCGCGCCATGCGCCATGCCGAACTGCTCGGTGCGCGCGAGCCGATGATCTACAAGCTGCTTCCGGTTCTGGTGCAGCAGATGGGCCGCGCCTATCCGGAACTGACTCGCGCCGAAGCGCTGATTTCCGAAACCCTGAAGCTTGAGGAAAACCGCTTCCGCAAGACGCTGGAACGCGGCCTGTCCTTGCTGGACGAGGCGACGGTCAATCTGGCCAAGGGCGATACGCTTGATGGCGAAACCGTTTTCAAGCTCTATGATACCTATGGTTTCCCGCTCGATCTGACCCAGGATGCGCTGCGCGCCCGCGGCATCGGTGTCGATATTTCCGGTTTCACCGATGCCATGGAACGGCAGAAGGCAGAGGCGCGGGCAAGCTGGTCCGGTTCTGGTGATAAGGCCACTGAAACCATCTGGTTTGAACTCAAGGAAAAATTCGGCGCCACCGAATTTCTCGGCTACAGCGCAGAAAGCGCTGAAGGTGAAATTCAGGCGCTGGTGCGCAATGGCGCTGCCGTCACCGAAGCCTCTGCTGGCGATGAAGTGCAGGTCGTGGTCAACCAGACGCCCTTCTATGGCGAATCGGGCGGGCAGATGGGCGATACCGGCGAGATTGCCGGTGAAGGCTTTACGCTGACCGTCACCGACACACAGAAGAAGGGTGAGGGCCTGTTCGTTCACATGGCAAAGGTCAAGCAGGGCAAGGTCACGACCGGCGTTCCGGTGGTGCTGACGGTCGATCATGCCCGACGCTCGCGCCTGCGGGCCAACCATTCCGCCACCCATTTGCTGCATGAGGCGTTGCGCGAGGTGCTCGGCACCCACGTGGCGCAGAAGGGTTCGCTGGTCGCGCCCGAGCGGCTGCGTTTCGACATTTCTCATCCGAAACCGATTTCTGCGGAAGAGCTGAAGCGGGTCGAGGACATGGCCAATGAGATCATTGTCCAGAACACAGCGGTCACCACCCGGCTGATGGCGGTGGATGATGCGATTGCCGAAGGGGCCATGGCGCTCTTCGGTGAAAAATACGGCGATGAAGTCCGCGTCGTATCGATGGGCACGGCGGTTCGTGGTGAAAAGGCCGGAAAACCTTATTCCATCGAATTGTGCGGCGGCACGCATGTGTCGGCAACGGGTGATATCGGTCTCGTCCGTCTGATTGCCGAGAGCGCCGTGGGTGCCGGTGTGCGCCGTCTGGAAGCGGTGACGGGTGAATCGGCCCGTGCCTATCTTGCCGAGCAGGACGAGCGGGTGAAGAGCCTTGCCGCAACCCTCAAGGTTCAGCCCGGTGAGGTTGTGTCTCGCGTCGAGACGCTGGTTGACGAGCGCCGCAAGCTGGAGCGTGAACTGGCGGAAGCCCGTCGCAAGCTGGCCATGGGTGGTGGCGCTGCCGGTGGTGCGGAGGCACCGCGCGAAATCAATGGGGTCAAATTCGTCGGCAAGCCATTGACCGGGATCGATGCCAAGGATTTGAAGGGCTTGGTCGATGACACCAAGACCTCCATCGGTTCCGGCGTCGTCCTGCTGATTACCGTTGCCGAGGATGGCAAGGCCAGTGCCGTTGTCGGCGTCACCGAAGACCTGACCGGGCGTTTTTCCGCTGTCGATCTGGTGCGCATTGCCGCTGCCGCCCTTGGCGGCAAGGGGGGCGGTGGCCGGACGGATATGGCTCAGGCCGGTGGGCCGGATGGCGCCAAGGCCGATGAAGCCATTGAGGCTGTCGCCAATGCATTGGTATAGGAAGGCACTGGCATAGGCTGCAACGTGATCGGGATGATTGTCCTGAACGATTTTTGAATAAAAACAAAGGCCAATCTGATAGTCTCAGATTGGCCTTTTTGTTTAGCCCGCCCGCAGGAACCGCACCGCCTCATCGCGCCGGTGGAGATAAAGCAGCGTCCGCACCGCCTCGCCGCGTTCAGATGTCAGATCCGGGTCCCGCTCCAGGAGATAGGCGGCATCCTTGCGGGCGATTTCGAGCAGATCGGCATGAGCTTCCAGGCTGGCAATCTTGAAACCGGGCGTTCCGGATTGGCGGGTGCCGAGCAATTCGCCTTCGCCGCGCAGTTTCAGATCCTCCTCGGCAATCAGGAAGCCGTCTTCGCTATCACGCAGGATGGAAAGCCGCGCTTTACCGTTCTGACTGAGCGGGCCTTTATAGAGGAGAATGCAGGAGGAGGCTTCCGCTCCGCGTCCGACCCGGCCGCGTAACTGATGCAGTTGCGCCAGCCCAAAACGCTCGGCATGTTCGATGACCATGATCGTCGCATCCGGCACATCGACGCCCACCTCGACAACGGTGGTCGCCACCAGCAGCCGGGTCTCGCCGGTCTTGAAGGCAAGCATGGCCGCGTCCTTCTCGTCACCCTTCATCCGTCCATGCACGAGGCCGATCGGCGCATTGAGCGAGCGGGCGAGTGTGTCGAACCGTTCTTCCACTGAGGTCAGTTCACTCTCTTCCGTCTCCTCGACCAGCGGACAGATCCAATAGGCCTTTTTGCCCTCAGCAATGGCGGTTTTCAGCCGCGCTACGATCTCGCCGATGCGCTCACTTGGCACGGTAACCGTCTGGATCGGCTTGCGGCCTGCCGGTTTTTCGGTGAGTTTCGAGACATCCATATCGCCAAAGGCGGCCAGCACCAGCGTGCGCGGAATGGGCGTTGCCGTCATCACCAGCATATGCGGGGAGACACCCTTCGATGTCAGCCGCAGGCGCTGGTGCACACCGAAACGATGCTGCTCATCCACCACCGCCAGCATCAGATTATGATAGATCACCGTATCCTGAAACAGCGCATGGGTGCCAATGACAATCTGCGCCGCACCGGAGGCGATGCGTTCCAGCACCGCTTCGCGCTCTTTTCCCTTGGTGCGGCCTGTCAGAACCTCAACCGAAATCCCCGCCGCTTCGGCCATTTTGGAGAGCGTCGCATGATGCTGGCGCGCCAGAATTTCTGTCGGCGCCATCAGCACCGCCTGACCGCCGCTTTCCACCACGGCGGCCATGGCCAGCAGCGCCACCAGCGTCTTGCCCGCCCCGACATCGCCCTGCACCAGCCGCAACATGCGCATATCAGATGCCATGTCCTGCAAGATCTCCGAAACAGCCAGTTTCTGGCTGTTGGTCGGGGAAAAGGGCAAGGCGGCAAGAATTTTTTCGCTCAAAACACCGCTGGACCGCACCGGATGGCCAGCCACTTTGCGTAAGCGCTGACGCACCAAGGCCAGTGACACCTGACCGGCGAGAAATTCATCATAGGCCAGCCTGCGCCGTGCCGGTGATTGCGGATCGATATCGGCCTCGTCGCGCGGTTCATGCAGGCGCTCGAAGGCGGATTTGGCGCTGCCAAAACCCTGTTTGGAGAGCAACGAGGCATCGATCCATTCGGGAAAGTCCGGAATGCGCTCCAGCGCGTGACCGATCACCTTGCGCAGCACCTTCGGCGTCAGGCCTGCCGTCAGGGGATAGACCGGCTCGGTCAGCGGCATGGCGGCGGCCTCGCTGGCTTTCACCATGAAATCCGGATGCACCATGGAGGGGCGGCCATTGAACCAGTCGATCTTGCCGGAGACGGTGACGATCTCGTCCACCGGCAGCGCCTTGTCCAGCCAGTTGGCCTTGGGTCGGAAAAAGGTCAGCGCCAGTTCGCCCGTCTCGTCATGCAGAAAAACGCGGTAGGGTGCGGCGCGGTTTTCTCGCGGTGGCGGCTGGTGGCGGTCCACCCTGCCGGTGACGGTCACGATGGCGCCCTGAGGCGCGCGGGCAATGCCCGGCTGGTTGCGCCGGTCGATCAGCCTTGTCGGCGCATGGAAGAGAAGATCGACGACACGGGTCTCCTCCGCATCCTCGCGTCCGAGAAGGGTCGCCAACAACTCAGCCCGCTTCGGCCCGAGATCGGGAAGCTTGGTGATGGAGGCAAAGAGCGGATCAAGCAGGGATGGGCGCATCATGATGGCTGCAAAATGAAGCGATATGAATGATATTGCAAGGCTGACAAGCATGGTCACAAAGGGTATAGAAGCCGCAGCCAACAAGGATGAGCAGTATGACTGGACTGGTGATGAGCAGCGCCGACCTCGATCCCCGCCGCAGGCGCATTCTCTATCGCTGCTGGCATCGCGGCATTCGTGAGATGGACCTGATTCTCGGCCAGTTTGCTGAAGCCGAGATCGCTGCCCTGTCCGATGCCGAACTGGACGAGCTGGAACGGATCATGGCCGAGGAAGACAATGATCTGATCAAGTTCATCAATGGGGCTTTGCCGGTTCCAGACCATCTGAAAACCCCGCTGTTTGAGCGCATCGCCGCCGTGCGGCCCGATTTCTCGCCTGTGACGACTCCATGATTTCTCTTTTCGATTCCCGTAAAATTACGGCGGCGAAAGCCGCCGTTACGCTCTCACCCGTGCCGGATGGCATGGATGCCTTCATCATTGCCGAGCTGGCGCGTCAGGGCAGGCCGGTGGCCTATATCACTTCCGATTCCAGCCGGATGAACGATATCGAGCAGATGCTGTCCTTTGCTGCACCCGAGATCCCGGTGCTGACGCTGCCCGCTTGGGACTGTCTGCCTTACGACCGGGTATCGCCGAGCGCTGATATTTCCGCCCGGCGTCTTGCGGCGCTGTCCGGCCTGATTGCGCACCGCAAAAAGCCACATCCGGCGATCATTCTCGTCACCGCCAATGCGCTGTTGCAGAAGCTGGCCCCTTCGGATGTCATCGAGAGCCTGTCCTTTTCGGCCCGGCCCGGCAATCAGGTGCGGATGGACGATATTGCCGAGCGTCTTTCCCGCAATGGCTTCGAGCGGGTGGCGACCGTGCGCGAAGTTGGTGAATTTGCCGTGCGCGGCGGCATTCTCGATGTTTTCGTGCCGGGGTCGGAAGAGCCGGTCAGGCTGGATTTCTTCGGTGATACGCTGGAGAGCATCCGCAGCTTCGATCCCGCCAGCCAGCGCACCATCGGCCAGGTGCGCTCGCTTGATCTCAACCCGATGAGCGAGGTGACGCTGACGCCGGAAACCATCAGCCGGTTTCGCAAGAATTACCTGTCTCTGTTCGGTGCGGCCACTCGTGACGATGCGCTGTATACCGCCGTTTCCGAAGGCCGTCGCTATGCGGGCATGGAACATTGGCTGCCGCTGTTCCATGAAAAGCTGGAGACCGTCTTTGATTATCTCACCGACTATCTTGTCGTTACCGATCACACGGTGCGCGAGGCGGCGGAAGAGCGCATCAAGCTGATCCGCGATTATTATGAGGCGCGATTGAACGCTGCCACCCCCGGCAAGGGTCATCTGGGTCAGGGCACGCCTTATAAGCCCGTGCCACCGGAATATCTCTATCTGATGGGCGGTGAATTTGCCAAAAGGCTGGAAGCGCTCGATCCGGTGCGGCTCAGCCCCTTTGCCGAGCCGGACAGCAGCGCCCGTAAGGTGGTGGAACTTTCCGCCCATGCCGGTCCGCGCTGGGCCAAGCTGGCCGCCGCAGAGAAGGATGGCGAGGCCGAGCGCATCAATGTTTTTACCCAGGCGGTGAAATATATTGCTGACAAGCGGGCGACGGGCGCGAAAGTGCTGATCACCGGCTGGTCGGAAGGATCGCTCGACCGGCTTTTGCAGGTACTGAACGAGCACGGGCTGGAGCGGCTTAAACCCGTTACGGCGCTGAAAGACCTCGACAGCCTGAAAAAGGGTGAGGCCGCCACTGCCGTTCTGGCGCTGGAAGGCGGTTTCGAGGCAGCCGATCTGGTGGTGGTCGGCGAGCAGGATATTCTCGGCGACCGCATGGTGCGCCGCGCCAAACGCCGCAAGAAGGCTGCCGATTTCATTTCCGAAGTCGCCGGGCTGGATGAAGGCTCGATCGTCGTCCATGCCGAACACGGCATTGGCCGTTTCATCGGCTTGCGCACCATCAATGCCGCGGGCGGTCAGCATGCCTGTCTTGAACTGCAATATGCCGATGAGGCCAAGCTGTTCCTGCCGGTGGAAAATATCGAGCTTCTTTCCCGCTATGGTTCGGAAGGCAGCGAGGCGGTGCTGGACAAGCTGGGCGGCGGCGCCTGGCAGATGCGCAAGGCCAAGCTGAAGAAACGCCTGCTGGACATGGCGGGCGGTCTGATCCGCATTGCCGCTGAGCGCCTGACCCGCTCGGCCCCGGTGCTTTCCACCACGGAAGGGCTTTATGACGAATTTGCCGCCCGTTTCCCCTATGATGAGACGGAAGACCAGCTGAACGCCATCGAGGCGGTGAAGGGCGATCTGACGGCAGGCCGCCCGATGGACCGCCTCGTCTGCGGCGATGTCGGCTTCGGCAAGACGGAAGTGGCGCTGCGCGCCGCCTTCCTTGCGGCGATGAACGGCATTCAGGTGGCGGTGGTGGTGCCGACCACGCTGCTCGCCCGCCAGCATTTCAAGACCTTTACCGAGCGGTTCCGCGGGCTGCCGATCCGCATCCAGCAGGCCTCGCGTCTGGTCGGCACCAAGGAACTCAACCTCACCAAGAAGGAACTGGCCGAGGGCAAGACCGATATTGTCGTCGGCACCCATGCGCTGCTCGGTTCCGGCATCACCTTCGCCAATCTCGGTCTGTTGATCATCGATGAAGAGCAGCATTTCGGCGTCAAGCACAAGGAGCGGCTGAAGGAGCTGAAAAGCGATGTGCATGTGCTGACGCTGTCGGCAACGCCCATTCCGCGCACGCTGCAACTGGCAATGACCGGGGTGCGCGAACTGTCGCTGATCACCACGCCGCCGGTGGACCGCATGGCGGTCAGAACCTTCATCTCGCCCTTCGATCCGCTGGTGATCCGCGAAACTCTGATGCGCGAACATTATCGCGGCGGCCAGAGCTTTTATGTCTGCCCGCGTCTTGCCGATCTCGCCGACATCAAGAGCTTTCTCGATGAGACCGTGCCGGAGCTGAAAGTGGCGATTGCCCATGGCCAGATGGCGGCGGGCGAGCTGGAAGACATCATGAACGCCTTTTATGAAGGGCGTTACGATGTGCTGCTTTCAACCACCATCGTCGAATCCGGTCTCGATGTGCCGACCGCCAATACGCTGATCGTGCATCGGGCCGATATGTTCGGGCTGGCGCAGCTTTACCAGATCAGGGGTCGGGTGGGGCGCTCCAAGGTGCGCGCCTTTGCGCTTCTGACGCTGCCGGTCAACAAGGTGTTGACGCCCGCTGCCGAGCGGCGGCTGAAAGTGCTGCAATCGCTCGACACACTGGGTGCCGGTTTCCAGCTTGCCAGCCACGATCTCGACATTCGCGGCGCGGGCAATCTCTTGGGCGAAGAACAGTCCGGCCATATCAAGGAAGTCGGTTTCGAGCTTTACCAGCAGATGCTGGAGGAGGCCGTGGCCGAGGTGAAGGGCGAAGACGAGGTGGTGGACAGCGGCTGGTCGCCGCAAATTCAGGTCGGCGCCTCGGTGATGATCCCGGAAAATTACGTGCCGGATCTACATCTGCGACTTGGGCTTTACCGGCGTCTCGGCGAATTGACCGAGCTTTCCGAGATCGACGGCTTCGGCGCGGAAATGATCGACCGTTTCGGCCCGCTGCCTGCCGATGTGCAGAACCTGTTGAAGGTCGTCTATATCAAATCGCTCTGCCGCAAGGCCAATGTCGAAAAGCTGGAAGCGGGGCCGAAGGGCGTCGTCGTGCAGTTCCGCAACAAGGAATTTCCCAATCCGGCAGCGCTCGTCGGCTTCATTGCCAAACAGGGCACCATGGCGAAAATCCGACCCGATCACAGCCTGTTCCTCACCCGCGACCTGCCAACCCCGGAAAAGCGGCTGGCCAGTGCGGCCACCATCATGACGCAGATGGCGGAACTGGCCAAGGTGAAGTAAATCAAAGTGTCACGTGGCGGCGCGCTTGAAGCTTGCCGCCAGCAGTCCCGCGCCGATCAGCAAAGAGCCGCCGCTGCGGTTGACGATGCGCTGCACCTTCGGTTTGCGGATCGTGTTGCGCGCCATGGCGGCGGTATGGGCATAAATGGCCGTGTTCAGTGTCGCCAGTGTCAGGAAGGTTGCTTCCATGATGACCATCTGCACGGCCAGAGGCTCGGTGGAGATCAAAAACTGCGGTAAAAAGGCGACGAAGAAAATAATGCTTTTCGGGTTGAGCGCCGTCACCACATAGGTGTGCAGGAAAATCCGGAACGGGCTTTCCGGCGTGCTCGGCTCCGCCTCTTCGGTGGTCTGAAAATCGCGGACAGGTGCGCGCCACAATTTGATCCCCATATAGATCAGGTAGGCAGCGCCAATATATTTCAGCAGGCTGAAGAGCCATGCCGAGGTCATCAACAGGGCTCCCAGCCCCAGAAGCGAAGCCGTCATGGCGGTAAAGTCGCCCAGCGCCACACCGATAACGCAGGCTTTGGCAACACTGCGGCCATGGCCCAAGGCATAGGACACGACGAGAAGAATTGTCGGTCCGGGAATGGCCAGCATCACGGCAGATGCGGCGGAAAAGGCAAGCCATATCTCAAAATGCATTCAATTGCCTCCATGAACATCTGCCGCATTTTCAGCAGGCAGCTCTGAAGAGCAATCAATCCACGCTTTGCGGCTTTGTGCAAGGAGACAAATTCGGCTCAACCACGCCATTTCAGCGGGTTGTCATCGCTGCGGCAGCCGATGGGTGGGGGGAGTTGGGTGAAGGTGGCCTCCAGCTGCTGGCAGCCCCAGTTGCGCAAGGGGGCAGGCAGGCGGCGGTTGATCTCTATGCCCTCTTCATCATAAGGCGTTTTGGTATTGGTGATGTAATTGTACCAGCGGGTGCCGAACACCGCCAGAAACACCACCACCATAATCATCAGCACGCGAAAAATCCGTTTGGGGCTATAATTCATGTCCATTCCAGTGTGGTCATGACGACCCATAAGACATAGGCGCCATTGGCCAGAAGCAGGCAGAAGACGGCGAAGGAGCCGAGATCCTTGGCGTTCCTCGCAACCACCGAAAATTCCGGCGAGATGCGGTCGATTACCTCTTCGATTGCGGTGTTCAACGCCTCTGTGGCAAAGAGCACCAACATCAAAACAACAATGCCGAGATAATAAGGCAGGGCGACGCCCATTCCTGCAAAAAGCCCGAGACTGGCCAGAAAAAGCAGCAATTCATGGCGAAAGGCCGATTCCTGACAGAGCCTTTTGAAGCCCTGAAAGGAATAAAGCGTTGCCGCGTAAAGATGGGCAAAGCCGGTTTTCTTGGTGAAGAGCGGCGTCGTTTTCTGGCTGTGCCGGTCCATCGACGCCTCCCTGACCTTTTTTACTGCGTGCCGGCGTTGGAAACGCCTGCCTGCTCGAAGGTGGCCATGCCGGAATGGCAGGCGGCGGCGGCCTTGACCAGTCCTGCGGCCAGCGCCGCGCCCGTGCCTTCGCCAAGCCGCATGCCAAGGGCGAGAAGCGGCGTTTTGCCAAGCCTGTCGATGGCCTTCATATGGGCGGGCTCTGCCGAGACATGGCCGATCAGGCAGTGATCGAGCGCGGAAGGATTGGCCGCTTTCAGGATCGCGGCGGCGGCGGTGGCGACATAGCCGTCGATCAGCACCGGAATGCGCTCGATGCGGGCGGCAAGGATGGCGCCCGCCATGGCGGCGATTTCACGCCCGCCGAGACGGCGCAGGATTTCGAGCGGGTCCGACAAATGATCCTTGTGAAAGGCGACGGCGGTTTTCACCGCATCGATCTTGCGTTGCAGAACTTCACCCTCGGAACCGGTCCCGGGGCCGACCCAGTCTTCCGCCGTGCCGCCGTAAAGCGCCAGATTGATCGCTGCGGCAATCGTGGTGTTGCCGATGCCCATTTCACCAAGGCAGAGCAGATCTGTGCCGCCTGCAATCGCTTCCATGCCAAAGGCCATGGTGGCGGCACAGTCGCGCTCTGACAAGGCCGCCTCGACTGTGATGTCGCCGGTCGGGTAATCCAGCGCCAGATCGAAGATTTTCAGGCCGAGATCGTAAGTGGCGCAGATCTGGTTGATGGCGGCGCCGCCGGCGGCGAAATTCTCCACCATCTGCTGGGTGACGGAGGGCGGGTAGGGCGTGATGCCATGTTTGGCCACGCCATGATTTCCGGCAAAGATGGCCACAAGCGGACGGTTGACGGCGGGCGCACGTCCGGTCCATGCGGCAAGCCACATGGCGATTTCTTCCAGCCGTCCAAGCGAACCTGGCGGCTTGGTCAATTGCCGGTCTCTGGCGCGGGCAGCGGCGAGCGCCGGCGTATCCGGGCCGGGAAGATCGCGGATCAGCGCGCGGAAATCGTCAAAGGGCAGGCCGGAAACACTCATGGGCAGGCTTTCTGTCGTTCATGCAAATGGTTTGGCCCTTCTTAACGGCAGGCTCCGTCTTCAACAACTAAAATCCGGCGAAGGACGTGACAAGCGCGTGATCCTCAGGTCTGTGGAAGAGGCAGGGCTTCAAATATAAAAGAAACAGTCTATCTATGCAGAAAATGGATAGGATATCTTCGTGCTCGACCTTGGCGCTTTCATTCAGGATCTGGCCCGCTCCATCGGCTTCTTGAGCAGGTTGCCGGTGTCGGCGCGGTTTTTCGATGGTCATTCCGGCGAGATGAGCCGCACGCCGCGCGCCTTTCCGCTGGCGGGTGCGGTGATTGCCGCCCCTGCCGGTCTGGTGCTGGCGCTGTCTGTCGGCCTTGGGGCGAGTGCGACGCTTTCTGCCTTTCTGGCAGTGGCCAGTCAGGTTCTTTTGACCGGCGCCCTGCATGAAGATGGTCTGGCCGATACCGCCGATGGTTTCGGCAGCCACGACCGGGAAAAAGCGCTGACCATCATGAAGGACAGCCACATCGGCACCTACGGCGTTCTGGCACTGATCTTGAGCATTGGCATTCGCGTGTCGGCGCTGGCGGCGCTTATCAATGCCCTGCCGCCTATGCAGGTTGCGCTCATCATGATCGGGGTTGCGGCAGGCAGCCGGGCAATGATGGTCTGGCACTGGCGCAGCCTGCCGCCGGCTCGCCCCGGCGGGCTTGCCGCCTCGCTCGGCCAGCCGGAAGAGGGCACGATGTATGCCGCACTCTTTCTCGGCCTCCTGATCTTCACGCTGGCGATTGCCCCTTTTGCCATGCTGCACGCTCCTGCGGCGGCGCTGATCTTTTCCACCGCCGCCATTTTTGGTTTTAACCGGCTGATCCTGAAGCGGCTTGGCGGCCAGACGGGTGATACGATCGGCGCCTGCCAGCAGATATGCGAGATCGTGGCGCTGGCCAGCCTCTCCATGACATTGTAAGCTGCCATAAGCATGGAAAAATCTCTCGAATCCCCCGAATCCCCCTGTACCGGCATTTGCACCCTCGATGCGAAAGGGGCCTTCTGCCTTGGATGCCGAAGGACTTTGAGCGAGATTGCCGGATGGTCCGGCTTTTCGGCTGAGGAAAGGCGCGCGGTCATCAGCAGGCTTGCATCCCGTGGGGCAAGGGAAGGAAACTGAGCATGCGTCTTGCCGTTGTTCTTGCCATTCTGCTCTTCGGTCTTGCGGCGCTCATGTTGATGGGGCAGGGCGACCGGACCCTCGGCCTTGCCAATGACGATTTTGGCAATCTGATCTTTCTCCTGCCCTTTGCCTTTGTCATAGCCTCCGGCATCGTCGTCAGCCGGGCCAATCTGGGGCGCAATCTGCGCTTTCTGGCGGCCTGGGTGCTAATCGGGCTTGTCGTGGTGACCGGCTATGTCTATCGAGACGATGCTCAGGCTGTGGGCAACAGAGTTCTCGGGGCGATCCTGCCGGATTACGCCATCAGCAGCAAAACTGCCGATGGGCAGGCGATGGCGATCCTGAACAGAAATCGCAACGGCCATTTCGTGACCTCTGTTGATATTGACGGGACTCATCTGAAGATGATGATCGATACCGGGGCAAGCGCCGTGGTGCTGAGCGCCGAAGAGGCTTCCCGCCTCGGCATTGATACATCCAGCCTGCACTACACCGTGACCGTCAGCACCGCCAATGGCAATGCGCTGGCGGCACCGGTCGTATTGAAGGCGGTTTCCGTTGGCCCGATCGAGCGCAAAAATGTCCGTGCGCTGGTGACGCAGCCCGGCAGGTTGAGCCAGGGCCTGCTCGGCATGAGCTACCTTTCCACCCTCGACAGCGTACAGATCCGCGGCGATGAATTGCGGCTGATCGATTAGCAGGTTGTTGATCCGGCAATGAACGATGATGCGTTAAGGCACCAAACGCAAATCACTGTTGCGTCTTGCCTTGTTTTCAATTTTTACAATCCATTGACAAGCCGGTCGAAAGCCATCAAAGAGACCGCCGTACCGACGGATCCTGACGAATAGTGATGGCAAGCCCTGTCGTTACCCGGGTGAATCCGGCTAAAGGCTCACGCTTTTGTCTTGAGCTTGTTTTGTTCCGACACAAGTTTTAAATGTTCTCGATTTGTTTATGTTTTCTCTCGGGTTTTTCCCAGATAAGACCTGTGAATTCCTGTGGATAACTTTGCGCTTTCGATGAGCAATATTGCGTTTTTCGTCAGAGATTTCTCCGTCGCGTCATTCAATCGCCTGAAATCTGGCCGAACCGATTCGATCTGTCATGCGGAGTGATCTTTGAGGCTTTAAAAACGCCTGACGCGCAAGGTGCAGGCGTTGGATTTGCGCTTGGGAATCATGCCATAAGACGGGCTATCTACAGACTGGGAGATGAAAGGAATGCAGGTGGCAAGACGGCGGCACGGGTGGCGTGGTCAGGTGCCAATCCTGATGAATTTTATCGCCCGTTGTTTTGTTGGCTTGGCACGTCGTGCAAGCAGCGCCGGAGCTTTGACGCTGCTGATGCTTTTTCTTGCAGGTGGCGTGGTCAGTCCGCTTTTGTCCGTTCCGGTCGCCTTGGCGCAGACGTCCTCGCAGGCAAGCCTGTTTGCTGCTGACGACCCGGTGTCGAAAGCGCCCGCGCAGCTCGATACAATCCGCAGCACGCTGGACAGCATCGCCACCGATCTCAAGGGGATGAGCGATAATGACCGGGAACTGATCGGAGCGAAATCCCGGCTTGACGATGCGATGGCCGATCTCATCACATTGAAATCATCTCTTTCTCCACGGCTGGACGATCTGACCAGCCGGCTCACTGAACTGGGCAATCCGCCAAAGGATGGCCAGCCAGAGGCCGCCGATGTCACCGCCCAGCGTAACAAGCTGACGGCTCAGAAGGGGCAGGTGGTGTCGCTTCTCAGCCGTATCGATGATCTGACGAAGGCCGATAACGATCTGGAGACGAATATCTCCACCATGCGGCGGGAATTGTTCACCCGCGAACTTTTCGCCCATGCCGATGTCTCGATCGATACCATGACGACGGCGGTGAAAGCGGTTGGTCCGCTTTACGCCCAGTTTGCAGCCATGGTGGGAAGCTGGGTCGGCTTCGTCTGGTATTTCAAGCGCATTTCTCTGGCATCGGCTCTTCTGGTTTCGCTGGTAATGATGCTGGGGCTCAGGTTCATCCTGCATCAGATCTTCGGGCCGATGATCGCGCGGGCGCGGTTGGAGGAAAAGCCTTCTTATATGAGCCGGTTTTCGCTGGCATTCTGGGTGACGGTGGTGCCCTCCGTGGCGCTGGGCTTCTTCCTCATCGCCAGCTTCTTTCTGCTGGATGCCTTCAATGTGCTGCGCTCCGATATCAGGCCGGTTCTGGCCTCGGTCTTCGGGGTGATCGTCACGATTTTCTTTTCCGCCCGGCTTGCCGTTGTCGTGTTCAATCCCAAACAGCCCAAATGGCGGCTTGTGCGGGTGTCGGATCGTGGCGCAAGAGGGTTGGCGGCCGCCTTTGTCGCGATGACGATCATCAATGGCTTCGATTATGTCTTCGGGGTCATCACCAGTGTCGCCGGCGGCCCGGTCGATCTTGCCGTTCTGCGTGGCTTCGTGTCCTCCTGTCTCGTCGGCCTGATTTTGCTGATCATCTCCTTTACCAAGCCGCTGATGCCGAAAGAGGATGATCCGCCTGGCGTGAAGGGACGGCCATGGTCACGCAAGACACTGGTTCTTTTGCATATTTTTGGCTTTGGAATCGTTTTCGCCGCCTTGATCGGTTATGTCGGTCTGGCGAAATTTATAGCCAACCAGATCATTCTCACTGGCGGCATGATTGCGCTCATCTATATCGGCATTCGCTCCGGCAAGGCCGTGTCCGAGCGGGACCGCTTTGCCGAGACCACGGTTGGCCGTTATTTGCAGCGCCGGTTCGACGCAGGACCTGTGGCGCTTGATCAGTTGGGCATTGCCGCAGGCTTGGTCATCTATCTGGTGGCGCTGATGGTAGGGCTGCCGCTGATCCTTCTGTCTTGGGGATTTCAGCCACTCGATATCCGGCTTCTGATGTATAATTTCGTCACCGAAATCAAAATCGGTGGCATCAGCATTTCCGTAGTCGGCATTGCCGGCGGCATTCTGCTGTTCATTCTGGGGCTGATTGTTACGCGCTGGCTGGAAAAATGGCTGGATGGCACCGTCATGGCGCGGGCTCAGGTCGATTCTGGCGTGCGCAATTCCATCCGCACCGTGGTTGGCTATGTCGGAGCGTCACTTGCAGGCGTCATCAGTCTTTCGGCGGCGGGTATCAACCTGTCCAACCTGGCTCTTGTGGCTGGTGCGCTGTCAGTCGGTATCGGTTTCGGCCTGCAGAATATCGTCTCGAATTTCGTTTCCGGTCTGATCCTTCTGGTTGAGCGCCCCTTCAAGGTGGGTGACTGGGTCGCTACCGGTACGACCGAAGGCTTTGTGCGCCGCATCAATGTCCGCGCCACCGAGATTGAAACGTTCCAGCGGCAAACAATCATTGTGCCGAATTCGGAGCTGATCAACGCCGCCGTCGGTAACTGGACCCACCGCAACACGCTGGGCCGCGTCGATGTGAAGATCGGCGTCAGCTATGACAGCGATCCGACTCATGTGATGCGGGTGTTGCAAGAGGCCGCGGCAACCTATGAAGGCGTCTTGCGCAATCCGGAACCTTTCGTCATCTTCCAGAATTTTGGCAATTCCTCGCTGGATTTTCAGCTCTGCTTCTTCATCGGCGATGTGTTGAATGCGCTATCGATCAAAAATGGCGTGCGTGTGCGCATTTTCGAGCGGTTCCGTGAGGAAGGGATCGAAATTCCCTTCCCCAGACAGGATCTTACCGTGACGATGGTGCGTCCGCCCGAAACACCTCCGGACAGCGTGCCACTGTAAACATTCAACCGGCGATGACCGTGATCATCGCCATATCGAGCATGAAGGAACCATCGGCCTCGATGGCGAAATGTCGGGTCACATCCTTGGATGCGGCCTGTTGCAGCGCGCGGATGGCTGCCACCAGATGCGGTGGCGTCCGCATGCGCGCCGTCCAGACATCGAATTCCATCTTCACCCGAAAGCGCATCAGCGACTCTTCGATAAAGCCAGAGCGTTCCAGCATGGCGCCCCATTCGCTAAGGCGATAATTGCGCACATGCGATGTGTCACGCAAAAGTTCAATTGCCTGCAAATGCGTGTCGAGCAGGGGGTGGGCCGGTGCAACGACATCGATGAACACGGCTTTCGACCCCGGCTTCAGCACGCGATGCGCCTCGCGCAAACCGGCTTCCGCCTGGTGCCAGTGATGGGTGGTGTAGCGACAGGCAAGAAAATCGAAATGGCCGTCATCAAAGGGCAGGCTGCTGGCAGAGGCTTTGACTGTGTTGAGATTGTCAAAGCCTTTTTCTTGCGCTGCGGTCTGCACGGCGGCCAGCATATCGTCTGACAGGTCCACGGCCGTTACCTGAGTGCAATGAGGAGCAAGCGTATAGGAAACATGGCCGCCACCGCAGCCGAGATCGAGAGCATTTTGTGGTCGCAGCATTTGGCTCATCTCACTCAGCGCCGCAAGGTCAACCCCCGTCGCATGGACCTGGCTTGTGACATAGGAAGCGGATTTTGAACCAAATTGCGAACGCACGTTCTGGTCGTGGCTTGCATCTTGAGAAAATTGTCTGTCGGTTGGTGTCTGCATGATCTTTGTCCTGTTAGGATGAACATCGCCAGCATGACGCAAATTTATGCTGTTACAAGATGAGTAGTTATCCTGTTATAAAAGTTGCTATGCTGGATTCCGAACAAAGACGGTTGCTTGGTGAATTCGTCCGGGCGCATCGTGAAAAATTGCCACCTGTTACGGTTGGGCGTCGACGCACGCCCGGTTTGCGGCGTGAAGAGCTGGCTGAAAAAGCCGGGATCAGCGCAACATGGTGCGCATGGATCGAGCAGGGACGACAGGTTCAGGCATCCGCGCAGGCGCTCTCCCGGCTTGCGGAAGCTTTGGAACTGACGCGGGCAGAGCGCGCCTATCTGTTCGAGCTTGCCGACCGGCGCGATCCCGATATCGAAACCAGCGCGCCGGTCATGGAGGCGCCTGCCTCTTTGACGGCCGCGGTCGCCGCCATGCCGCATCCCTCCTATGCGCTGGATCGTTACTGGAACGCCTGTTGCTGGAATTCCGCTGCAGCGAGCCTCTTTCCCGACTGGCTGGGAGACAAAGTCAAGGAACGCAATCTGCTGCGTTATGTCTTTCTCGATCCGGTCGCTCCGCTGGTGATCGTGGACTGGCAGGAGCGCGCGTTGCGTCTGCTGGCCGAATTTCGCGCTGATTTCAGCCATTCCTCAAGTGATTACAACATCCGGAAGCTGGTCGATATGCTGCGTGGTGAAAGCGCGATATTTAATCAGGGATGGCAGGAACAGACCGTGCTGGAGCGCGAAGGTGGCGAACGTGCCTTTCGTCACCCTGAGCGCGGTTTTCTGCGTTATCGCCAGTTCAATTTTCGTCCGGTCGAGCGCAGCGATTACAAACTCGTGATGCTGTTTCCGCTGTAAAACAGATAAAGCAGTCCACGTCGCGTCAACCCATTCTCATGTCGCAAACGGGCGGCAAGCGGGCGGCGCACTTGATCATAGTTCATTCCACACGATTACGGTCGGGGACGTTCTCCTGCCGTTCAGCGCTTCACACAGGGGAATGTTCATGTCGATCAAATCTCACGCACGGGCCGTGGTCATCGGCGGCGGTGTCGTTGGTGTCTCCACCCTCTATCATCTTGCGAAAAAGGGCTGGGGCGATTCTGTCCTGATCGAGCGCAAGGAGCTGACCTCGGGCTCAACCTGGCATGCCGCAGGCCTGTTGCCGCTGTTCAATATGAGCTATTCCGTCGGCCAGATTCACAAATATTCGGTCAGATTCTATCAGGAGCTGCAGCAGGAAACCGGCATGAATGTCGGCTTCAGCCAGGTGTCCAACATTCGTCTCGCCCGCACCAAGGATCGCTGGGACGAATATATGTATTATGCCGGCATTGCCGACACTATCGGTGTGAAGGTCAATATTCTGACGCCGGATGAGGTCAAGGAAATCTGGCCGCTGTGCGAAACAGAGGGGCTGCTCGGCGCAATCCAGCATCCCGATGACGGCTATATCCAGCCCGCCGATCTGACCCAGGCGCTGGCGAAAGGCGCGCGTGAGCGCGGCGCCACCATCTATCGCAACACCACGGTCACGGCCATCGAGCAACAGGCCGATGGTCTTTGGAAAATCACAACGGACAAGGGTGAGATCACCGCCGAACACGTGATTTCCTGCACCGGTTCCTTCGCCCGCAAGACCGGCGAAATGGTCGGCATCAACATTCCGGTTATCCCGGTCGAGCATCAATATATCGTCACCGAGCCGCACCCGGCCATTGTCGAGCGCAAGGCCAAGGGCCTGCCGGAAATGGGCGTTCTGCGCGAATCAGACAGCGCCTGGTATATGCGCGAGGAAAATGGCGGCCTGCTGCTTGGCCCTTATGAGGTTGGCGCGCCCGTCTGTTACGTCGATGGCCCTTCGGCAGATAGCGAATACGAACTCTTCCAGGAAGAGCTGGAGCGGCTGATGCCGCATATCGAGACCGCCATGGTGCGTGTACCCGCCTTTGGCGAAGTTGGTATCAAGAAGGTGTATAACGGTGCGATCGCCTATACACCGGATGGCAATCCAATTGTCGGGCCTGCACCGGGATTGAAAAATTTCTGGCTCAACGAAGGTCATTCCTTCGGCATCACGGCCGCAGGCGGCGCTGGCTGGCAGCTTGCCGAATGGATCGTCGATGGCGAGCCAACGCTCGACATGATGGGCGTCGATCCGCGCCGTTTCGGCCCTTATGCCACGGAAGGCTACCTGATCGCCAAGAATGAGGAGGCCTATGCCAATGTCTTCACCATGCATTATCCCGATGAGGAGCGTGCTGCTGCCCGCCCGCTGAAGACGACGCCGGTTTATGACCGTCTGAAGGCTCTTGGTGGCGTGTTCGGGTCTGTCTATGGCTGGGAGCGGGCCAACTGGTTTGCGCCACAAGGCTATGAAGTGGCGAAGGACGAGCTTGGCGTCGGCGTCGATGTCATTACCAGCCACAATTATGCGCCACCGACCGAAGATGGTCGCATCGTCGAGAAATGGTCGTTCCGCCGTTCGAATTATTTCGAGCATGTCGGCAATGAGATCAAGAATGTTCAGAACAATGTTGGCGTTCTCGACATGTCTCCCTTTGCCAAGATGGAGGTGTCCGGCCCCGGTGCACGCGCCTGGCTCGACAGTATTTTCGCCAACGCCATTCCGAAGAAGCGTGGCCGGATTGCGCTTTGCCACATGTTGACGGAAAAGGGCGGCGTACGGGCCGAGTTCACCGTCTATGAATGGGCGCCCAACCGTTTCTATCTTGTGTCGGCGGGCGCTTACGAAGCCCATGACCATGACTATCTTCGCAAGCTTGCCCCGAAGGACGGTTCGGTCAAATTGCAGCAGATCACCCAGAAGCTCGGTGTTCTGGTGCTGGCCGGGCCGAAATCGCGGGCGCTGTTGCAGAAACTGACCCGCACCAGCCTCGACAACAAGAATTTCCCCTGGCTGACGGGGAAGGAAATTTCGGTCGGCGTGGCAACGGCGCATGCGCTGCGTGTGAACTTCGTCGGCGAACTCGGTTGGGAACTGCATCATCCCATCGAGATGCAAAATTATATCTTCGATCAGTTGATGGAAGCCGGTGCGGAATTTGGCATCAAGCCCTTCGGCATTCGCGCCATGCTGTCCATGTCGGTTGAGAAGTCCTATCGTCTGATCCCGCGGGAAATGTCGATCGAATACAATGCCTATGAATCGGCGCTCGACCGCTTCATCAAGCTGGACAAGGATTTTATCGGCAAAGAAGGTCTTCTGGCCTGGAAAGAGCAGGGGCTGAACTGGTCCTTTGCCACGCTGGTCGTGCATGGCGTAACAGAAGTCGATGCGCGCGGCTCGGAAGCCATTTACAACGAAGCAGGAGAGCTTGTGGGCCGCGCTACCAACGGCACATTCGGCTGGCGCATCGGCAAGTCCATCGCGCTCGCCATGGTCAGGCCCGCTTATGCCGTCATCGGCACAAAACTGCAGATCAGAATACTGGGCACTCTTTATGAAGCCGAGGTTGTCGTTGAAAGCCCCTATGACCCAGACAATCAGGCGCTGAGAGCCTGAACGCGATTTTCAGGTTAGGGTGGCGAATTGTCATTCGCCACCTTTTTGCCTTTATTGAGTATGTCGCCACTAAATTCTTCTGTAAGTTAATATTTCAGCAAGCGGAAAACTTTAATGTGCAGCCTATCAACAGATTTTGAAGGCGCGCCATGACGTATCTTGGTCTTTCCGGAATGCATTACTCCGGGGAAAAATTCCCCGACGCACGTATTATTGTTGCCGAGGATTCCAACGTGTTTACCTCGATGATCCGGCAAAGACTGAAGGAAATCTTCAACATTGATCCCGAGATCTGCCGTACCTATGAAGATTTGATGGCTGCCAACGAACTGAACGACACGCCCGTGACGCTCGCCATCTCCAATATCAATCTTCCGGGCGCAGAAAACGGCGAAGCTCTGGAATATCTGACCGACTGCAATATTCCGACCATCGTCTTCACCAGCACCTTTCATGAGAAAACCCGTGAAAAGTTGCTGGCCAAAGATATTGTCGACTACATCATCAAGGACAGTATCTTTGCTGTGGAAATGCTGGCCGAATCGGTCTGCCGTTTCCTCACCAATCACCGCCATCACGTTCTGATCGTCGATGACAGTCCGACGGCGCGCGCGCTCCTGTCCAGCCGCCTGAAACGCTATAATTTCCGCGTCAGCACGGCTGAAAACGGGGCTAAGGCCATCGAACTTCTGAAAGCGAATGCCGATATTGGTCTGGTGGTTACCGACTACAACATGCCGGATATTGACGGCTTCGAGCTGACAAGACGCATCCGCGCCGTGCGTGGCTCGCATGAATTGCGCATTATCGGCGTATCCTCCTCGTCCGACCGGCTGCTGTCGGCGCGGTTCCTGAAAGTGGGCGGCAATGATTTTATGCTGCGGCCTTTCATTGACGAGGAATTTTATTGCCGCGTCAATCAGAACCTCGATACGCTGGTGCAGATCCGTGCCGGTCAGAAGCGGGCGTCAGCAGCGGCCTGACGTTTGTGTCAGGCTGCATCTGCGACTTGCTTTTTGACTCTGACGGCTCGGTCTGACCCTTATGGCAAAAGCGATTTGGCCATAACCCGTGGGTTAATGCGCAAATTCTCCTGTCGGCGCTTCGGGATTGCGCCTGCGCCTGCTATATAGCTGCCCGGAAAGGGTGGGGGAATCGCCCGCCCTGACACCCCGTTTGCTCAGGGTGCAACCGGCAGGATTTCAAAATCAGCATGGCTCCCATCATCTCCATCCGTGACTTGACCAAGACCTATGCCAGCGGGTTTCAGGCGCTAAAGGGTGTTTCCCTCGACATTGAGGAAGGCGAGATCCTGGCGCTTCTCGGGCCGAATGGCGCGGGCAAGACGACGATGATCTCCATCGTCTGCGGCATCGTCAATCCGACCTACGGGCAGGTAACAGTCGGCGGCTATGACGTCGTCCATGATTTTCGCAAGACACGCGCCATGATCGGTCTCGTTCCGCAGGAATTGACCACCGACATGTTTGAAACCGTCTATAACACGGTGAGCTTTTCGCGTGGCCTGCATGGCTGTCCGGCCGATCCGGACCATATCGAACAGGTCCTGAAATCCCTGTCATTATGGGAAAAGCGCAATTCAAGTCTGAGAGAATTATCCGGCGGCATGAAGCGTCGGGTGCTGATTGCCAAGGCCCTGTCTCACAAGCCGAAAGTGCTGTTTCTCGATGAGCCGACGGCAGGCGTCGATGTCGCCTTGCGCCGGGACATGTGGGCACTCGTGTCGGAACTGCGCAAGACTGGTGTCACCGTCATTCTCACCACCCATTATATCGAGGAGGCCGAGGAAATTGCCGATCGCGTCGGTATCATCAATCATGGAGAAATGCTGCTGGTCGAGGAAAAACGGGCACTGATGCGCAAACTCGGTCGCAAGCGCATGGTGCTGGACCTGATCTCGCCGTTGAAAAGCATTCCCGGGCGGCTGGACGAATGGCGGCTGAAGCTGGCCTCTGATGGCATGCAGATCGTGTATGAATACGAGCCCAACGACAATCCCGGCGCATTGATGGCGCTTCTGGCCGCTCTTGAAACCTCGAATATCGGCGTCGCCGACATGTCCACACGGCAAACCTCGCTTGAAGAGATATTTGTTGAGCTGATTGGGAAAAAACCATGAATTATCACGGAATTTCCGCTATTTACCGTTACGAGATGCACCGCATGGGCCGAACGGTGATGCAGAGCATCATTTCCCCGGTCGTCTCGACGTCGCTTTATTTCATCGTTTTCGGCGCTGCCGTCGGCTCGCGCATCAATAGCGGTGAAGATGTACCCTATGGCGGCTTCATCACGCCGGGGCTGATCATGCTGGCGCTCATTACCCAATGCATCTCCAATGGTGCAAACGGGATCTATTTTCCGAAATTCACCGGCACGATTTACGAGCTTTTATCCGCGCCAGTGGCTCTGATCGAGGTATTGATCGGTTATGTCGGTGCGGCTGCCACAAAGGGCATGATCATTGGCCTGATCATTCTGGCCACATCCGCCTTCTTCGTGCCGCTCAGGGTCGATCATCCGCTCTTGATGCTGGGCTTCATGCTGCTGACGGCCATCACCTTCAGCCTTGCCGGCTTCATTATCGGCATATGGGCGAAAAATTTCGAACAGCTCAGTCTGGTGCCGATGCTGGTCGTGCCACCGCTGACCTTTCTCGGTGGCACCTTTTATTCGGTGCATGTGCTGCCGCCTTTCTGGCAGACGGTCAGCCATATCAATCCAGTCTTCTATCTGGTGAGCGGTTTTCGCTGGAGCTTTTTCGGCAAGGCCGATGTCGATCCGATGATCAGCCTGATCATGGTCAGCCTGTTTCTGCTGATCTGTCTGGGATTTTTGAGCTGGATTTTCAAAACCGGCTATAAATTGAAGTCCTGACAGACAAGGGCAACGGGGAAGGGCAACGGCAACGGGGATTGGTATCTCCGTTACGTCTCGCCTTCTTTCGGTAGAGTGGCTTGCGGGCCCGGCGCAAGCGACGGGGGCAGTTTGACCCCGCGCGTCTTTTCCCGTGAGACGGTAATCAGGCCAGAACCAATAATCAGCACGATGCCGATGAGAATCGGCAGATCGATATGATCGCCAAAGATCACATAACCGAACAAAATGGCCCAGAGCATCTGGCTGTATTGGGTGGGGCCAAGCAGGGCTGCCGGGGCATGCTGAGTGGCCAGCATCAGCAGGACGGTTCCGCAGGCGGCAAACAGCCCATAGCTTAACAGCATCAGCCATTCCTGATGCTGCGGCCACTGAAAATCCGGAACCATCGCGATGCCGCATATGGTCAGCGAGCCCAGCGCACCGGCGCCATAAAGCGAAACACCCTTTTCACGCGGACCGACGGCGCGATAGATGACAATCGAGATGGCGCCGCCAAGCCCGCCGAAGATCGCGCCGAGATGGCCGATCGACAATTCCCGAAAACCGGGCCGTAAGACGACCAGAACCCCGGCAAAGCCAATGACCACCGCACTCCAGCGGCGAATGCCGACTTTTTCCTTCAAGAACACCACCGACATGATGGTGACGAAAGCCGGAAGCAGGAAAATCAGACAGAAGGCTTCGGCCATCGACAGATGAGTGAAGGCGGTGACGCTGCCGATGGAACTGACGCCTGATGCGCAAAAGCGCAAAAGCCATAAGGACCGATTCGAGCTGACGACGATATCGGTCAGTCGATCACCTTTTTTCAGCAGAAAGGGCAGGGCTGAAAGCCCGATAAGAGCGCCGAAAAAGGCCGATTCGTAAGGCGTGATTCGTCCCGCGATCAGTTTGACTGAAGCGTCGCTCACCGCATAGGCGGCAAAGGCCAGAAATGCGAGCAGAATGCCGCGGAGATGCTTGTCGGAAGACACGGAACGAACCACCGGATAAAAGACGAAAGTGACCCGTGATTAGGATTGAATGTGACTGACGTCAATTCAGTTTTTGCTGCGCTGCACCTTTCTCAGCGGCGATCTCGCGAAAGGCGTTAGCCAGTGTTTCGACAGGTTGTGCACCGCTGACAGCATAGCGTTGATCGATAATGAAGAAGGGCACGCCATTGACGCCCATCTGCCGGGCCGCCTCGATTTCCTCACGGATGAAATCAGCATCTGCACCACTGGCTAAAAGCTGTTCCACCATGCGCGGATCAAGCCCGCAGGCAGATGCGATATCGATCAGCACGGCATGGTCGCCGATATTGCGGCCTTCTTCGAAATTCGCCTTGAACAGAGCAGAGACAACCGCATTCTGCTGTTCGCGACCCTCGGTGCCTGCCCAGTGGATCAAACGGTGCGCATCAAGCGTATTGGGGCCGCGCTTGATGGCATCGAAGTGAAAATTGATGCCGACCTGTTTGCCAAGCTCGGTCAATTGGCCATGGATGGCATCCATCTTGTCTTTGCCGCCCAGCTTTTTGGCAAGTTCTGCCTGATGATCCACTCCTTCCGGCGGATAATCGGGGTTGAGCTGATAAGGACGCCAGTTGACGATGACGGAGACCTCATCCTGAATTTCGGCAATGGCCAGTTCCAGCCGAGCCTTGCCCAGATAGCACCAGGGGCAGACGACATCGGAAACCAGGTCTATATTGATCGTGTGCATGTTTATCTCCAGTGCCTGACCATGTCACTTCTGTGCATTTGCATCCCACCATGTCGGCAACTGATAGCCATGCATGGGGGTCTGATCCGGGCGGGCAATATGTTTCCAATGGGCAACCCATTGCTCGGAATTGTAATAGAGCGGCACGACATAATGGCCGGCCACCAGCAGCCGGTCGAGGGCGCGCACACTGTCCTGATAATCTTCCTGGCTGACGGAGTCGACCATGCTTTTCAAAATCCGGTCGATATCTGGATCGGCCACACCAGCATAGTTGAAGCTACCCGGCAGATTACGCGACACAGAGCCCCAGCGGTAAAACTGCTCGACGCCCGGTGCCAGCGAGGAGGGGAAGGACTTCACGATCATGTCATAATCGAAGCTGTTGGAGCGCGCCTGATATTGCGCATCGTCCACGGTGCGGATGCTCATGCCGATGCCGATCAGCCGCAGGGTGCGCTGATAGGCGAGCGCCATTTTCTCCTGCCCCTCATTCTGGGTCATGACCTCAAAGGTCAGCGGCACGCCATGGGCATCGACCATGCGGCCGTCATTGATGGTGTAACCGGCCTGTCCGAGAAGACCGACGGCTTGGCGCAGCACATTGCGATCGGCGCCGGAGCCATCCGAAATTGGCAGCATATAGGTTCCCGCCAGAATTTCCGGGGAAAGACGATCTTTCGCCGCCCCGAGAATCTGCAATTCCCGATCATCCGCAGCGTGGCCGTAAGCGCCGAGCGATGAATTCTGCCAGTAACTTTCGATCCGTTTGAACATATTGCCAAACAGGGTGCGGTTGACCCATTCGAAATCGAAGGCGAGCGTCAGCGCTTCACGGACCCTGACATCGGCAAAAATGGGGCGGCGCGTGTTGAAAACGAAACCGAACATGCCGGTCGGTAGTTGCGGATTGAAGGTCTCGCGCACCACATCGCCGCTGTTGACGGCGGGAAAGTCGTAAGAACGCGCCCAATGGGTGGCGGAACCGTCGGGATAAACGTCGATATCACCCTTCTTGAACGCCTCGAACAGAGTGTTTTCCTGAAGAAAATAGGTGACGCTGATCGTGTCGTAATTGTCGAAGCCGATTTTCGACGGCAGGTCTTTACCCCAGTAATTTGGATCGCGCTGATAGACGATGCGCTGCCCCGGATCGATGCTCTTGATCTTGTAGGGACCGGAACCGATCGGGATTTTCAACGTAGGCTGATCGAATGTGGCTGGATCGATGGCATGTTTCGGCAGGATTGGCGTGGCGAAGGCGAGAAGCATCGGCGTCTCGCGGTCGGCCTTGCTGTTGAAGGTGATACGAACGCTGTGATCCCCGACCTGCTCGATCTTGTCGACACCGTCGAGACGGTGGTTGAAGGGCGGTCGGCCTTTTTCCTGCAAAAGCTTAAAGGAGAAGATCACATCCTGCGGTGTCACCGGCTCACCGTCCTGCCAGTGTGCCTTTGGATTGAGATTGAACTGGATATAGGTTCTGGCGTCATCCATCTGCACGCTCTCAGCCAGCAGACCATAGAGCGTATAAGGTTCCGCCGCCGAGCGGGTCATCAGCGTTTCATAAAAGAGATTGCCGAAATCCGGATCCCAAATGCCGCGTGCCGAGGTACGCATTCCCTTGATGACAAAGGGATTGAGGCTGTCGAAGGTGCCCACGACGCCATAGGATATGCTGCCGCCCTTTTTGACGTTCGCATTGACATAGGGAAAATTCTTGTAATCGGCGGGCAGTGCCGGTTTGCCATGCATGGCGAGGCCGTAAAGCACAGGATCGGCCATGGCCACACCGGTCAATGTACCGGCAAAAAACGTCAGTAGCAGAAGGCACAAGACAAGGCGCTGCACGCCAGTTCCTCTCGGTCTAATTTCCATTTCATCATCCTGACGCCCGCGACAGTTCGAGGCGTGACGATGAAGCAGGAAGAATGCAAAGCGTGTCACGCATGATTGAACACGGGGTTTACCCATCAGACACATGCGTCAACAGGATGGCTTAAAGCATATCGTTCGGCTGGAAAAGATCACTCCCTGCCTGTCGTGATCTTTCCAGCCGGCGGTGCAGCCTCTCAGCCGGTTTTTATGAAGTATACATAGCTCATATGACTGAGGGCATGCCCGATTTTTGCCCAAAGCCAGACTTCGCAAGCGACAGCAGGGGTAAATGAGATTGAAAAGACCACAATCTCGATGAAAGGGAAAAGAAGCTCTGGATATTCATCGCCGTCCGCGCTAACAGAGAGGCCGGATTGGGCCGGGTCATTCATTTGCCTCATTTGAAACTCAGGGGAATGAGCTAACAAGCCGAATCTTTCGGCCTTGAGCCCGCGATTCGACAGAGAATTTCAGGAGACGGATCTCGTTATGACGTTCAAACCAACCAAGACTGCATTGGCGACACTGTCCGCTGTTATGCTTTCCTGCGGCTTTGCCGGTGTTTCTCATGCCCAGCAGGCTGATGGTGGTCCCGGTATGCCACCTCAGGGCTGGTTCAAGACCTGCGCCAAGCAGGGAGACAATGATATCTGCCAGGTTCAGAACATTCAGCTTGCCCAGAACCGCCAGATGGTTATCGCCGTTGCGCTGATTACCATCGACGGCAAGGTCAAGAACAAGCTTATGCAGGTTTCCGTTCCGTCCGCACGGCTGATCGAGCCGGGCGTCGGCATGGCAATTGATGATGGCAAGCCGCAGAAGCTGGATTATGCCGTATGCTTCCCTGATCGCTGCACCGCAGAAGTGCCGCTGAGCGATGCGCTGATCAACAGCCTGAAGAAGGGACATAGCGTCACCTTCACATCGATCAACTTTCGCCGCGTGCCGAACCCGATCAAGATCTCGCTTGACGGTTTCACTGGCGCTTTCGACGGCAAGCCGATCACACAGAATCAGGCTGAAGAGCGCCAGCGTCTCTTGGAACAGGCCATGCAGAAGAAGAATGAAGAAGCCCAGAAGGCTCTCGAAGACGCCCAGAAGGCTGCCAAGAGCAAGTAACCGCTTCATTATCAGACAAAAAGAAAGGTCCGGTTTACCGGACCTTTTTTCATGAGATAGTTTATGAGTGTTTTACGGAAACACTCTCACTCAATGTTTTTACGCATGTCCTGACCGAAAGTCGTTTCACAGATCACAGTGAAACGCGACATGGATGGGCGCCGTGGTCTTAGTGAGAAAAGTTCATCCGCGGCTTATAATGGCCAGCCTGCTCTTCGGTAAAGATCTGTTGAACATGCGGATTGCGCAAAGGCAGGCCACTCTTGTCATGCTCGAGATTCTGCTCCGAAACATAGGCGACATATTCGCTTTCATCATTTTCTGCCAAAAGATGATAAAAGGGCTGATCCTTATGCGGACGGATTTCTGCCGGAATTGAATTCCACCATTCTTCCGTATTGGCGAATTCAGGATCAACATCGAAAACGACACCACGAAATGGAAAAATCTTGTGACGGACAATGTCGCCGATTCCGAATTTTGCGTTGCGTTGTTTCATGGTTCCACTTCCTTTCATTCAATTATTTGGGACCATGCGTCACGCACATCAAGGGCATTTCTTATCTGTTGTCATAAAATTGTTGTCTATACGGAATTTTTGCGGCGTCTTGCGGTGGCAAGAAAAAGCCCGCTCATCACCAGAACGATACCCGCTGCATGGTAGGCCCGGAAGGTTTCGCCTAGCAGGGTGACGGCCATGATGATGGATACGGGCGGCATCAGATAAAGCGTCATGCTGGCAAGGGCTGGACCGAAGACGCGGACACTGTGCTGAAAACTGTAAAAGGCCATGAGTGAGGCAAACAGGATAATACCGCCAAGCTTGAGAAAATCCATTCGGGTTGTCGGCAAAGGTGCGCCATAGGCTATCTCTGCCGCCGCCGGTAGAAAAAGCACCAGCGCACCGCTGAGGGCCAGCGTACCAAACAGCGAGATAGGCCTCAATGCAGTAACCGCCGGATGTCGCAACAGCAGTGAATAGAGGGCAAAAGCGATAGCCGCCAGAATCATGATGAGATCGCCGCTATTGAAATGCAGGGCAAACAGCGCTTCGGGCGCCCCCTTCAGGACGATCACCGCGACACCGCAAAAGCCGAGCATCATGCCGGATATTTCGCGCATATCCAGCCGCCGCCCCTGAAACAGCCATTGTAAGAACAAGGTAAACAGCGACGCCGTCGTATAGATCAGCGTGGCATTGGCCGCCGTGGTCTTCGTCAGTGCCCAATAGACGGCGCCGCCGCAAATGCCCATGCCAAGCATGCCCAGGGAGAGCCAGATGAGGCTGTGATACCGCATAAAATCATAACAGGCTCGCCAGTCCCGCAACATAAAGGGCAAAACGATCAGCATGGCCCCGAACCAGCGGATAAAGGCGGTGATGAAAGGGCCGATTTCACCCAGAATGCCACGGCCGAAAATAATATTGGAGGAAAAAAGACAGGGAACTGCTAAGAAAATCAGCCAGTCCAGCATTCTGGCATCATCTGTTTTTGCTGGCATATCGTTCCTGTTCCTTCAACAAAAAAGCCGGCAGACTGGCTGCCGGCTTTCCTTTGCCAGTTCGGATCAGACCGAATAATACATGTCGTATTCAACCGGATGCGGCGTCATTTCAAAGCGCATGACTTCCTGCATCTTCAGATCGATAAAGGCGTCGATCTGATCGTCATCGAAGACGCCACCAGCGGTGAGGAACTTGCGGTCCTTGTCGAGGCTGTCGAGCGCTTCGCGCAGGCTGCCGCAGACCGTCGGGATTTTTTTCAGTTCCTTCGGCGGCAGGTCGTAAAGATCCTTGTCCATGGCCTTGCCGGGATGAATCTTGTTCTTGATACCGTCGAGACCGGCCATCAGCATGGCAGCGAAGCCCAGATAGGGGTTTGCCGTCGGATCGGGGAAGCGAACCTCGACGCGCTTTGCCTTCGGGTTGGAGCCGAAGGGAATGCGGCAGGATGCCGAGCGGTTGCGGGCCGAATAAGCCAGAAGAACCGGCGCCTCATAGCCAGGCACCAGACGCTTGTAGGAATTGGTCGACGGGTTGGTAAAGGCGTTGATCGCCTTGGCATGCTTGATGATGCCGCCGATGTAATAGAGGCAGGCTTCAGAAAGACCGGCATATTCATCACCTGCAAAGGTCGGCTTGCCGTCTTTCCAGATCGACTGGTGCACATGCATGCCCGAACCGTTGTCACCAAAGATCGGCTTCGGCATGAAGGTGGCCGTCTTGCCATAAGCATTGGCGACCTGATGCACGACATATTTATAGATCTGCATCTTGTCGGCATTGCGCACCAGCGTGTCGAACTTGATGCCGAGTTCGTGCTGGGCTGCGGCCACTTCGTGGTGATGCTTTTCAACCACGACGCCCATTTCGGAAAGAACCGTCAGCATTTCCGAGCGCATGTCCTGGCAGCTGTCGACCGGCGGAACCGGGAAATAGCCGCCCTTGACGCGCGGACGGTGGCCGAGATTGCCGGTTTCGTAATCGGTATCGTCGTTGGAGGGCAGTTCGCTCGAATCCAGCTTGAAGCCGGTATTGTAAGGATCGGCCTTGTATTTCACATCGTCGAAGATGAAGAACTCGGCTTCAGGACCGAAAAAGGCGGTGTCGCCAATGCCCGATGCCTTGAGATAGGCTTCCGCCTTCTTGGCGGTGGAACGCGGATCGCGGTTATAAGCCTCGCCAGAGATCGGGTCGAGAATGTCGCACATGACCACCATGGTGGATTGGGCGAAGAAGGGGTCCATATGCACGGTGTCGACATCGGGCATCAGCACCATGTCGGACTCGTTGATCGCCTTCCAGCCGGCAATCGAGGAGCCGTCGAACATCACGCCGTCAGCGAACATGTCTTCATCGACGCAGGCGATGTCCATGGTCACATGCTGCATCTTGCCGCGCGGATCGGTGAAGCGCAGATCGACGAATTTAACGTCATTGTCCTTGATCTGCTTGAGAATGTCGTGCGCACTCGTCATGTATTTTTCCTCATTTGAATGACGATGACCTGCCCGGCCTCCCTGAGCCGGACGTTGATAGCATCGTACAAAACCGCAATTGGCAAGATGCTGCAAGGTTCATTGTCGCATCGGTTCCACCCGTCAGCCGAAATTGGCATCAAGCCCGACGCGCGCAATCAAATGGCGTCTACGCCGGTTTCGCCCGTACGGATACGGACGACTTCTTCGACATTGGAAACGAAAATCTTGCCGTCGCCGATCCGCCCGGTCTGGGCAGCATTGCGGATCGCCTCGATCACGGCGTCCACATTTTCATCGGCCAGAACGACCTCGACTTTTACCTTCGGCAGAAAATCGACCACATATTCCGCGCCGCGATAAAGCTCGGTATGGCCTTTCTGCCGACCGAACCCCTTGGCTTCCGTGACCGTTATGCCTTGCAGACCGACTTCCTGAAGGGCCTCCTTCACTTCGTCCAGTTTGAAAGGCTTTATGATCGCTTCGATCTTTTTCATGAGAAAGTGTCTCTCCGCTTCCCTCATTGATGCAGGTAATACCCATTCGCCCTGCGTTGATGCACTTCCCGTGCCAATTCGGTCCGCGAATTGCGATAAACATTGAAAATCACCCGCATTGCCAAGGCAGTTTTGCCCAAAGAGCACGAAAATACCAGAGGCAATACAATAGTTTTTCACAATCGAGGGCAGGTTGTATTTCTCAACCGATCACAAAGGAATGATGAAATAATGCGCAAAAAATTGCATATTCACTATGCAAATGGTGATTAGATGTGCATACTCTTGTAAAATAACCCCATTGCGATTTTCGACCGCCTGCGATTTTATGGCAATATGGAGCAGGATGAATTTCAAGCCTTGATCACACCGCAGGCGATGGCCGACATTGATCGTGAGGCGGCAGAAACCGGTCTGGACAGTTTTTCGCTGATGCTGCGCGCCGGCCGGGCCGTCGCCGCCGCCGTGCTGCGCCATTATCCGCAGCTTTTGCGCGCGGTTGTTCTCTGCGGCCCGGGCAATAATGGCGGCGACGGCTATATCGCGGCTGAGGCGCTACGGTTGAGCGGTGTTCCTGTTGCGGTGTTTTGTCATGGCGATCCTGACCGCCTGAAAGGAGACGCCGCCCGCGCGAAAGCCGCCTGTTCCAGTCAGGTGGCGCCTCTGGCGGAATTTGTCGCAAGAGCTGGCGACGTGGTCATCGACGCCCTGTTCGGCGCGGGGCTTGCCCGCGATCTTTCCCCCGAAATCTGTGCCGCCATCGAACGCGTCAAGGATGCCGGCCTACCTGTGGTGGCGGTCGATCTGCCCTCCGGCATTGATGGCCTGACCGGACAGCCGCGCCCCGTGGCATTGGAGGCTGCGCAGACGGTGACCTTCATGGCGCTGAAGCCGGGGCATGTGTTGTTGCCGGGGCGGGTCCATTGCGGGGCCATCGAAGTATTTGACATCGGCATTCCCCGGCGCATCATGGACCGGCATCGTGGGAGCATTGCGCGCAACCATCCGCTTCTCTGGCAGGCCAGCCTGCCATGCCTGCAGGCGCAGGGCCATAAATTCAGCCGGGGGCATCTCACCGTCTTTTCCGGCCCGATCAGCGCCACAGGCGCGGCCCGACTTTCCGCCATGGCAGGACTGAGGGCCGGGGCAGGGCTGGTGACGCTTGCTTCGTCCGCATCGGCGCTGATGGTCAATGCAAGCCAGACCACGGCTGTCATGGTCAAGAAGATCGAGGATGAGATGGCACTTGACGCTTACCTCGCCGATCAGCGGCTGAGCGCCTTCGTGCTTGGCCCCGGTTTCGGTGTCGGTGAAAAGGCGCGTGGCTTCATCTCTCGTCTTTGCGGTCGAAAACTGGTGCTCGATGCCGATGGCATCTCGTCCTTCAAGGATGACCCCGCAGCGCTCTTTTCATTGTTTGCCGAGGGCGAGACACGGCTGGTGATGACGCCACATGCCGGGGAATTTGCCCGCCTGTTTCCCGATCTCGCCGCAGAAACGCGCATTGGCAAGGTGGAACAGACGGTGCGCGCGGCACAAAGAAGCCATGCCGTGCTGGTGCACAAGGGGGCGGATACCGTGATTGCCAGCCCGGATGGACGGGCCCTGATCAACGACAATGCGCCAGCCTGGCTTGCCACCGCCGGATCGGGCGACGTGCTGGCAGGTGTGATCGGCGGTCTTCTGGCGCAGGGCGTTCCCGCCTTCGAGGCCGCAGCGGCAGGCGTCTATCTGCATGGCGAGGCCGGACAACGCGCCGGCGACGGCATGACGGCGGAAGATCTGGTCAAGGCCGTTCGACCGTTTCAAGCTGCCACAGCCTGTTGAAGCAGGCGCGCACCGTTCGGCGCGTAGACCTTGCCACCGGTGATGAAGACGGCAAAAACATCGCGCGTCTGTTTTTCTATGTTTCGGCCTGGCATTCGCCCCCGCCAGCGGCGTTGACGGCGCGCGCCCACCACGCCGAAGAAGCGGAAAACAGATCAGCGTGTTAACCTGTACCAACCGGGGTCTTGTCTCGGCGCCGAAAGGGGGGGAACTTCAAGGTGTAATCACAAATTTCCTCTCGCCTTTTTCAGCAGCCTGATAGAGCGCCGCTCTGATTTAATCCTATCGAATTGCGCTCTCAATGAACATCAACACGCTCAAGCCATCTTTTATGCGGTGAAGCAGATATGTTAAAGACAAACCAGGCGTTGTGACGTGAAACATTGAAATCCAGTCTGGGTGGTGCATGAAGCAGAAATTTCTGAAAATTAAAGAAGGC
Source organism: Allorhizobium sonneratiae (assembly GCF_023700755.1). Taxonomy (GTDB): domain Bacteria; phylum Pseudomonadota; class Alphaproteobacteria; order Rhizobiales; family Rhizobiaceae; genus Allorhizobium; species Allorhizobium sonneratiae. The sequence continues at coordinate 234,129 of NZ_JAMKOJ010000005.1, forward strand.
GCAGAATTATCATTCGTTTCAGCCGATGAACTTGTTTTTCCACCACATTCCCACGACGAGTATGTCATCAGCCATAATTTTTCTGGCCACGAAAAAGTCAAGCTGGATAGCAAACACTTTGAAGCGGCTGAAGGAACAACCACCCTCTATAACCCGGGCCAAATACAATCCAGTTGCGGTGTACGGTCAATTCTCAGTGTCTATCTCACCACACCATATTTAACGGAAGCCGGGATCGCTGCACGAGACATTGATTTCGAGGTTTCAGTCGTCAACGATCCCGCCCTCGCCGCAACATTCGGGGTTTTGCGGAGCTTAATGGAAGACGATGATTGCGACAGTGTGAGTGAACAGACGAATATGATCCTGTTGCAACTTTTAGTCAGGAAAAATCCTCTTTGCGCAGACACAAAAAGTCATATGGGGTCGGCTCGTCTCACGGCAGCCCAAGCCATGCTCAGAGATAACCTCGATCAAAATGTGTCGCTTGACGCGCTTTCAAAAGAGCTGGGTGTGACCCCTCTGCACCTGATCCGGTCGTTCGTCAAAAGTTGTGGCGTTCCACCGATGACCTGGCAACGCATCAAACGCATTGAAGCGGCAAGAGACCTCTTGCGAAACGGAATAGCACCGACAGACGTTGCCTACCAGGTAGGGTTTTCGGACCAGGCGCACTTAACGCGCTGGTTCAAGAGGGCCTATAAGATCACGCCAGCCGCATTTCAAAAATGATAATTGCGTTCAATAATCGCAATGCGCGAGACGCTAATGAACTCTCCTGTTCAACAAACAGGGTAATGCCTTCATGAGTTCAAATGCTGTAGCCGTTCAATTGGACGAGTTTGGTCATGATCTTGCGGTCGATGAAATCGACGCGCTCATTCTCAATTCGATCAAAAAATTCATTTTTAGAGCCGATTTCTCCGAAATGCAGAATTCGCTTGAAAACAAAGGCTTTGCAGTATTGCGGGGTCTGCTCGATGCCAACCTCTTCGCTGCGGTAGAAGCGGAATGCAATGCTCTGCTCAATCGTCATGGCAAGTCACGGGATTTCGTGATGAAGCAAACCGCAAATACGCCAAGGAAAATGGTCAATGTGAAGCGTGATGATATTCACAAGTATGGGCGTGTCATTCCACAAATCTACCACTCTGAATGGGTTCGTTCGGTCTTCGGGATGATTGCCAGGGAAACCTTTAGTACTGTTCCGTATACGCCGGAGGAATATATCGTCAACGCCCTCTATAAAAGCGGCGATACCCACGGCTGGCATTGGGACGACTATCGCTATGGAATCGTGTTTGCGATTGAAACCCCTGCGCTGGAGAACGGCGGGTTTGTTCAGGTCGTCCCGAACACGCATTGGAACCGGGCCAACCCGAGCGTGGAGGAGAACCTTTTCCGCAATCCGATTCATTCCTTCCGGCTTGAACCCGGAGATGCTTATATCCTGCGTAGCGACACCGGCTTGCATCGTGTTCACCCGATCACGGAAGGCTCAAAGCGTGTGATCGTCAATATGGTTTGGGCCGCAGCAGACGAACTATCCAAGGACGTATCGCATGATACGATGGAGGCATTATTCGAATGAGCCTGTTGTTTGGAACAGCATTCGTTTTGGGCCTTTTGTTCAATGTCTCCCCCGGTGCGGTTTTCGCGGAAACCATGCGTCGAGGGATGCGCGGAGGCTTCTATCCGGCTTTATATGTACAAATCGGTTCGCTTGTCGGAGATGCCTGTTGGGCGATCCTTGGGCTGGCTGGCGCAGGACTGCTGTTCCAAATCCCAAGCATCAGAGTCCCTTTGACGTTAGCCGGGGCGCTGTATTTCGCCTATCTTGGTTATGGCTGCCTTGTTGACGCGTTAAGGCCTGCAGAACAAGCACATGAACCCGCAGGGCGGCTGAAAACATCCCAAAGTGCTGTCATGGCAGGCGTGACGATTTCGGTCACAAATCCTAAAAACGTGATTTACTGGGCCGCCCTTGGAGGGGTGCTTGGCGGCTTGGGATTTCAAAATCCCGGCACTTTGGAATACTCTGTCTTCTTTGCTGGCTTCATGGCATCATCGTTTTTCTGGTGTTTCGTTTGCGCTTGGTTGATCGACTTCCTCAGCCGGAACCTGACGGGTATATGGCGTCAGTCGGTGGATATTGTTCTGGCGATGACTCTGTTCTTCCTGTCTTTCGTGGTTCTGCGCGAGATATTTTAAACGACTGGCCTTCAGCGAAAAGATGAAATCCTCTGGCACTTCGGCGGCCCACTTGGCAAAGGTTTCGGGTTTCTGGCTGGAATAATAGCTGGCGTTGACCTCAATCGCCTTAAGCTGACGGCTGGCATGTTCCAACTGTCACTTCCTTGGTAGTTTATCAGGATAAAAGCGACCCCCCACGGCTCTAGAGTCTGTCAGGTTCAGATTGAACCAGACAGGCTCTATCATTGTTTGTTTTCGTTTGTCTTTGCGGGAAAACCGGTCACCACTTTTCCCTGACAAACTCTAAAGTCCAGCCCGCCAATGCCGGTTCGGAGACGACCCCGCTCCATCGTGGCCACTCCTATTCTGCAGCTTCCGTCTTTTTCATCGGCCTGCGCTCCAGCAGTTCTTTCAGGAACTGACCGGTATATGAGGCTTTTACCTTCACCACATCTTCCGGTGTGCCTTCGGCAACGATGGTGCCGCCGCCGTCGCCGCCTTCGGGGCCGAAATCGATGATCCAGTCGGCGGTCTTGATCACTTCCAGATTGTGTTCGATCACCACGACGGAATTGCCCTGATTGACCAGCTCCTGCAACATTTCCAGAAGCTTGGCGACATCGTGGAAATGCAGGCCGGTGGTCGGTTCGTCGAGAATATAGAGCGTTCGCCCGGTCGAGCGCTTCGACAGTTCCTTGGCGAGCTTCACCCGCTGCGCCTCACCGCCCGAGAGCGTATTGGCCTGCTGGCCGACCTTGATATAGCCGAGGCCGACATCGAAAAGCGCCTGCAACTTGTCGCGCACGGCAGGAACGGCGGAGAAGAAATCGACGCCTTCCTCGACCGTCATGTCCAGCACATCGGCAATCGATTTGCCCTTGAAGGTCACGTCGAGTGTCTCGCGATTGTAGCGCTTGCCGTGGCAGACGTCGCAGGTGACATAGACATCCGGCAGGAAGTGCATTTCGATCTTGATGACACCATCGCCTTGGCAGGCTTCGCAGCGCCCGCCTTTGACGTTGAAGGAGAAGCGACCCGGCTGATAGCCCCGCGCCTTGGCCTCCGGCAGACCGGCAAACCAGTCGCGGATCGGGGTGAAGGCGCCGGTATAGGTGGCAGGATTGGAGCGCGGCGTGCGGCCGATGGGTGACTGGTCGATATCGATCACCTTGTCGATGAATTCAAACCCGTCAATCCGGTCATGCTCGGCCGGATTTTCCCGCGCGCCCATGACACGCCGCGCCGCCGCCTTGTAGAGCGTTTCGATCAGGAAGGTGGATTTGCCGCCGCCAGAAACGCCGGTGACGGCGGTGAAGACACCGAGCGGAATGGCGGCGCTGACGTTTTTCAGATTGTTGCCCTTGGCGCCGATCACTTTGATCTGCTGGCCCTTTTTCGGCTTGCGACGCTTGTCCGGCACGGCAACACCAAGCTCTCCGGTCAGATATTTGCCGGTGAGCGATTTGGGATTGGCCATGATCTCCTGCGGCGTACCGGCTGCCACGACCTGACCGCCGTGAATGCCAGCCGCCGGACCGATATCGACAACATGATCGGCGGTTAAAATTGCATCCTCGTCATGCTCAACCACGATCACGGTATTGCCGATGTCACGCAGATGTTTCAGCGTATCGAGCAGGCGGGCATTGTCGCGCTGGTGCAGGCCGATGGACGGCTCATCCAGCACGTAGAGCACGCCGGTCAGGCCCGAGCCGATCTGCGAGGCCAACCGGATGCGCTGACTTTCCCCGCCCGACAGCGTGCCGGATGAGCGCGAAAGGCTGAGATAATCGAGCCCGACATCATTGAGGAAGGTCAGTCGCTCACGGATTTCCTTGAGAATGCGGGTGGCGATCTCATTCTGCTTGTCGGTGAGTTTTTCTGGCAATGTATTGAACCATGCGCCTGCCACCCGGATCGACATTTCCGAGACCTGACCGATATGCAGCCCATCGAGCTTGACCGCGAGAGCCTCCGGTTTCAGACGAAAGCCGTTGCAGGCCGGGCAGGGGGCGGCGGACATGTAGCGCTCGATTTCTTCGCGCGCCCAGTTGCTGTCGGTTTCCTTCCAGCGCCGGTCGAGATTGGGAACAATGCCCTCGAAACTCTTGGTGGCGGTGTAAGAACGTGCACCATCGGCATAATGGAATTCGATCTTGTCGTCTGTGCCATGAAGAATGGCTTTTTTCGCCGCATCGCTCAGATCGGTCCATTTGCTGGTCAGCTTGAAGCCGAAGACCTTGCCCAGCCCTTCCAGCGTCTGATTATAATAGGGCGAGGAGGATTTGGCCCAAGGTGCAATCGCGCCATCCTTAAGCTTTTTGTCCGGCTCCGGCACGATCAGTGCCTCATCGATCTTTTGCTGAAAACCGAGACCGTCGCAGGTCGGGCAGGCACCGAAGGGATTGTTGAAGGAGAAAAGCCGCGGTTCGATCTCCGGAATGGTGAATCCGGAGACCGGGCAGGCAAATTTTTCCGAAAACAACACCCGCTCATGGGTTTCGTTGAGCGATTTATTGGCCGAGCCACCCGCAGCGGTCTCTTCCGGCGGCAGCGGCTTGTCGGCAAATTCAGCAACGGCCAGACCATCGGCGAGGGTGAGGCAGGTCTCGAGACTATCGGCCAGACGCGACGCCATGTCGGGCCGCACCACGACACGGTCAACCACGACATCGATATCGTGCTTGTATTTCTTGTCGAGCGCCGGTGCCTCGGCGATTTCGTAGAACTGGCCGTCGATCTTGACGCGCTGAAACCCCTTCTTCATCAGTTCGGCCAGCTCTTTTTTATATTCGCCCTTACGGCCGCGGATCATCGGCGCAAGAATATAGAGCCGCGTCCCCTCATCGAAGGCCAGAATACGGTCCACCATCTGGCTCACCGTCTGGCTTTCGATGGGAAGCCCGGTGGCAGGCGAATAGGGCACGCCGACGCGGGCAAAGAGCAGACGCATGTAATCATGGATTTCCGTGACCGTGCCCACCGTCGAGCGCGGATTGCGCGAGGTGGTTTTCTGCTCGATGGAAATCGCCGGTGACAGGCCCTCGATCTGGTCGACATCCGGCTTCTGCATCATTTCCAGAAACTGCCGCGCATAGGCCGAGAGACTTTCCACATAACGGCGCTGGCCCTCGGCATAGATGGTGTCGAAGGCAAGCGAGGATTTGCCTGAACCGGACAGACCCGTCATGACGATCAGGCTGTTGCGCGGCAGGTCGAGGTCCACGCCCTTCAGATTGTGCTCGCGTGCGCCACGTATGGAAATCGTCTTCAGTTCGCTCATAACGGTACTCGATTGGGAAAAGGTCGGCAGGCTGGCATTCGTCTCTTTATGTAGTCACATTGGTGGCACTGTCGAGTTTCAGCTTTGTCTTTCGCACGATCTTGTGCTGACAATCATCATTACGCAGGGTGCTGTTGACAGGATCATAGCGATTTTATAGAACAAATAAAGAACATTTTTCTCTGTGGATAGAGTTATTCCAGAGCCACGGGAACGTGCAGGATGCGATAAGGTTAAAGCTGAATAAATTTTGAAGCCGCTCATGGCGGATGAGTAAAGGTGAATATCATGGCTGGCAGCGTCAACAAGGTCATTCTGATCGGTAATTTGGGAGCGGACCCGGAAATTCGCCGCACCCAGGACGGCAGGCCGATCGCCAATCTGCGCATCGCCACATCCGAAACCTGGCGTGACCGCAACTCCGGTGAGCGCAAGGAAAAAACCGAGTGGCACAGTGTGGTGATCTTCAATGAAGGCCTGTGCAAGATTGCCGAACAATATCTGAAAAAGGGCTCCACCGTTTATATCGAAGGCCAGTTGCAGACGCGCAAATGGCAGGATCAGAACGGCAATGACCGTTATTCGACGGAAGTGGTCTTGCAGGGCTTCAACGGCAATCTGACCATGCTGGGCGGACGCGGAGACGGCGGCGGCGCAAGCCGTGGCGGCAATGATTTTGGCGGCGGCGGTGGCTATGACGATTACGGCATGGCACCATCTTCAGGTGGCCGTGGCGGCTCCTCCGGCGGCGGGCGCGGGTCTTCACAGCCCTCCGGCGGTTTCTCGAACGATCTGGATGACGATATCCCATTCTGATCTGACCGGAGAAAACGAAATATCGGTGGCGACTTTGTCTCCGATGCTTTTATATCGTCAATTCAGCGGTACCGTATAACCGTTCGTCTCACAGGAGACGGACGGTTATTTCCGTCTATTCCTTCGCCGTGTCACCCGGCCTGCTTCATCTTTGATGCTGGCGCCGCCAGCACCTTGACCGAGGATTCGGCCAGTGCGTGATGGCCTTCCATATCGACAATCAGGTGCCAATGGGCAAATTCCGGTACCACGATTTTCAGCGGGGATTTCTTGGCGACACCGCCGAGATATTTGAAATCCAGGCCTTCCTTGAAGCGTTGAAACTGTGGTGCAGCCATCAGTCTGACGTTGTTTATTCCCGTCAAGGTCACTTCAAGAATAGTGCCGGGGCGCTGTTCCTTCAGATCGTAATGGGTAAAACGAAAGCTGGGTTTTGACATGTCAACCTTCCCTGAAAAGGATTGTCTTTTTTATGTCAAAGTAAAATAGCCCTTGTTAATTCCCCGTAAAAATCGGGAGTTCAGAAAGATGGCAGGCTTGCCATCAATCACCATAAACAAACCCAGAACTGGCCCCATTTCTGCCGGATGAGACAAGTACTTTAATTCCTATCCCAACCTCTGGTCCCCCGTCTGGCTTTTAGCCGACGGGGATTTTTTTATGCTTTAAACGCCCGTAAACGCAGGGCATTTGTCAGCACGAACACGCTGGAAAGTCCCATGGCGGCTGCCGCGACGATGGGTGAGAGCAACAGGTGGTTGACGGGATAAAGCGCGCCGGCGGCCAGCGGTATCAGCAGGACATTGTAGCCAAAAGCCCAAAAAAGGTTCTGGGAAATATTGCCGATCACCGCCCGGCTCAATGCAATGGCGCGCACGACACCGTTCAGGTCACCGCTCATCAGCACGACCTCAGCACTTTCAATGGCAATATCCGAGCCTGTACCGATGGCAATGCCGATATCGGCAGCGGAAAGGGCAGGCGCATCATTGATGCCATCGCCAACAAAGGTCAGCTTACCGCCATCTTTCTTCAGGCTTTCCACCGCCTTGACCTTGCCGTCGGGCAGAACTTCGGCAACCACGGTATCGATGCCAAGCTGCGCGGCAATGGCGTCGGCGGTCTTGCGATTGTCGCCGGTGATCATGGCCACCTTCAGCCCAAGACCATGCAGCGCCTTGACCGCCTCCTGCGTGGTCGGTTTGATCGGATCGGCCACGGCAATCAGCGCCGCCACATTGCCATCGACAGCAAGATAAAGCGGTGTTCTGGCCTGCTGCGCCAGGTTTTCGGCCTGTGACGCGAGCGCTTGAAGATCGATGCCGTGCCGTTTCAGTGCGCGATCGGCTCCGATCGTCACGTGTTTGCCGTTGATTAAACCTTGCACGCCAAAGCCGGGCTCTGCCTTGAACTGCTGCACTTCAAGCGGTTCCAGCCCTTCCTTGCGGGCGGCAGAGACAATGGCGCTGGCAATCGGATGTTCCGACTGCGCTTCGAGACTGGCGGCGTAGAGCATCAGATCACGTCGGTCGAAGCCAACGACAGGGATGAAATCGGTCAATTCCGGTCTGCCTTCGGTTAAGGTTCCGGTTTTGTCAAAGGCGACGACCGAAATATCTTTGAGGCTTTGCAGGGCCGTGCCCTGACGGAACAGGACGCCCAGTTCCGCCGCCCGGCCTGTGCCGACCATGATCGATGTGGGCGTGGCCAGCCCCATGGCGCAGGGGCAGGCGATAATCAGCACGGCGACGGCATTGACCAGCGCATAGCTGAGTGCCGGTGACGGCCCCAGGACCAGCCAGATGACAAAGGTGACAAGGGCCGCCAGCATCACCGCCGGGACGAACCATGCGGTAATCCGGTCCACCATGCTTTGCACCGGCAGTTTGGCACCTTGCGCCTGTTCCACCAGCCGGATGATCTGCGCCAGCAAGGTATCTGCGCCAACCTTGGTGGCGCGGAAGGTGAAGCTGCCGGTTCCGTTGATCGTGCCGCCAGTGACGGGGCTGTCTTTCTGCTTGTCCACCGGCAGGGGCTCGCCGGTCATCATCGATTCATCCACATGCGACTGGCCATCGATGACAGTACCATCGACCGGGATTTTTTCGCCGGGTCGGATCTGCACAATGTCCCCGACAATCACGGCACCGATGTCCACCTCAATGGTCTTGCCGTCGCGCATAACGCGGGCACTGCGCGGGGAAAGGCGAACGAGGCGCTTGATCGCCTCGCTGGTCTTGCCGCGGGCACGGCTTTCCAGCGTGCGGCCAAGAAGCACGAGCGTTACGATGGTCGCGGCGGCTTCATAATAGACATTGACGGCGGCCTGCGGCATCAGCTCCGGCACAAAAGTGGCCACCATGGAATAGAGCATGGCCGCACCAGCACCGATTGCCACGAGCGAATCCATATCCGGCGTCATGCGCAGAAGATTGGGAATGCCACGGCGGAAGAAATCGCGTCCCGGCAGCGCCAGAACAAGGGCGGTGAGCAGGAATTGCGCCGTCCAGTCCGCCTGCTGGCCAAGCGTATTGAGCAGCCAGTGATGAAAGGAGGGAATGAGGTGGCCCCCCATCTCGGCGATGAAAACCGGCAATGTCAGGATGAAGGCCAGCCAGGTGCGCCGCACAAGCGCTGCCGTTTCCTCGGCTCTGCGATCTTTCTCCTCGGCTTTTGCGGTACTGTCTTCGGCCTTGCGCAGATGGTAGCCGGCTTTTTCAATGGCTGCGGTCAGGGCCGATGCGTCGGTGTCAGCGGCAAGCTCAATCGTGGCCTGTTCTGTCGCGAGATTGACGGAGGCAGACGCAACACCCGGCACATCCGACAATACCTTTTCCACTTTGCGCACGCAGGAGGCACAATGCATGCCATCAATTGGCAGGATGCGGGTTTCCAGTTTCGGCTTGTAGCCAGCCTGCTGCACGGCGGCGATCACGGCGCCGATATCGGCGGCACCGGCAAATTCAACGGTTGCCTTTTCTGTCGCGAGATTAACCGAGGCCGAGGCGACGGAGGGCAATGCGGCAATGGCTTTTTCCACCCGTCGTACGCAGGACGCGCAATGCATGCCGTCAATGCCGATTGTGGCAGCGGCAGAAGAAGACGAGGACAGGGTGGGGTTACGGGCTGTTCCGGTGGACATGGCAGACCTTCTTTCAGTATTCCCTTATGATAAGGTATGTCTGAAAGGTGAGGTCAAGGCCGGAACAGCTATTTTCAATCTTTCTTGATCGCCATCAGCATGCCCCACATATCCGCACCCGTCTCAAAGGCCTTGGCATTTGCGGCAAAGCTGTTTTTGGTGTTGATCAGATCGACCATCTCGGTTGCCGGGTCGACATTGGATGAGTCTGGCGTGGCCGCTGGCGTATTGGGAGTTGACGTTGTCGTGCTGACGCCTGAAGGCGCGGTGGCGGAAAAATCCGTCTGCTGTCGCCGATATCCGGGCGTATCCATATTGGCGACATTGTTGGCAATGGTGGAAAGCCGCTTCTGCTGCGCCAACATGCCGGATAAGGACGTATTCATCACGCCGGAAATCGTCATAGCTCTTCTCTCTGGTTTACACTCCATTGTAATTGGCGCAAATTACCGTTTGCTAAAGAGGTACAGCAAATGAAAGCTTTCAGTCTGGCGATAGACCGTTTCATTCCAGTACAGGTCTTATCAAAACCGCATCACGCGGAGATCGTCCGGCTTATCAGGTCACGCATCTCGACAAAGACCGGATTGCGCAATGCATCAAAGCGCCAGCTGAGGCCGTAGCCATAACGCGGAAAGGGCAGCGGGCAGGGCGAAACGGCAAAACCGGCAAAATGGTTCAGTGCTTCTGCGGCATGGGCGGGGATGGTGGCAATGGAGTCTGTTCCCGTCAGCAGATAGGGAAGGGCTGAAAAATGGGTTGTTGCCGCGCATATAATGCGGCGATAGCCATGTTCGGCCAGCACATCGTCCGTAATCCCGCTCAGGCCCGAATAGGACACCAGAACATGATTGCGCTCGAGATATTCATCCAGCGTCAATGGCCCCTCATGTGCGCGTGAGCGCCGGTCATACACAACCCGATAATCGGAACTGCCAAGGGATTGATGCTTCAGCCGACCATCGCTGAAACCGCCGGAGGTGATCGCGAAATCGATGTCTTTGTCATTCAGCGCTTCCGCGGCCATGATGCTGTTGGTTTGCCTGAGCACGATCCGCACATGGGGAATGGCTGTGCGAGCCGCTTCGATGATCCGTCCGCCAAAGGCCATTTCAAAATCATCCGAAAGGCCGATGCGGATGATTTCCATCCGCCGGGATAACGGTCGATCCGGGCCGGGTGGCGTCATGGTCATCGTAACAAGGCGGAGCGCTTCGGTGATCGAAGGCTGAAGAACCACGGCAAAGGGCGTTGGTCGCAATCCGCGCTGGGTCCGTTCAAACAGCGGATCGCCATACATGATCCTCAGACGCTTCAGTGCGGCGCTGACCGCCGCCTGACTGATGCCCAGACGGCTTGCAGCCTTCGTGGCGCTCAACTCATGGATCAGCGCATCGAACACGAAGAGCAGATTGAGATCGACGCTATTATTCGCCATGTTTATATCTGTATTCGTTGCCGGTTGTTTGTCTTATATCTCATCGAGTGTTAGCTCCTGCAAGACACATCACATTGAGCTTACCTCTCAGCCTCATCGGCCAGACAGCCAGCATGAGAGGTTTTACGGAACCATCAACATGCGATCCCAACATATTCTTCTTGCTCTTCTGGTCGCGGTGATCTGGGGCGTCAATTTCACGGTGATCAGCGTCGGTCTTGGCAGTTTTCCGCCGTTGATGCTTGCGGTGTTGCGCTTTGTCATCGCCGCCCTTCCGGCCTTTTTCCTGCCCCGCCCGCCGATAGCCTGGCCACTGTTCATCGCCATTGGCGTTTTTCTGTTCCTGGGCCAGTTTGCCTTTCTCTTTACCGGCATGGCGGCTGGAATGCCCGCCGGGCTTGCCTCCGTGGTGCTGCAGATGCAGGCCTTTCTCACCATTCCTGTCGCCGCCATGACGCTGGGGGAAAAACCGACGCTCAGACAGGCTGGCGGCAGTCTTCTGGCTTTTGCCGGGCTGGGGGTTATTGCAGTCAGCGCCGGGGCAGGGGATTTTACCCTTGCCGGGCTTGGCCTTTGCCTTGCCGCCGCCCTGTGCTGGGCAATCGGCAACGTGCTTTTGCGACAGGCGGGCAAGGCCGATATTCTGCCTCTGATCGTCTGGCTCAGCCTGATACCGCCGCTGCCTCTGCTTGCGCTTTCTTTCATGATGGATGGACCGGCCATGAGCCTTCATGCCTTGTCTTCAATCAGCTTCAGCGGCGCAGGGGCCGTGCTTTATATCGCGGTTCTGTCAACGCTTGCGGGCTATGCCATATGGGGCCATCTGCTGAAACACTATCCCACGGCTATGGTGGCGCCTTTTTCTCTGCTGGTTCCGGTTTTTGGCGCCGGATCGGCGGCGCTGTTCCTTGGAGAAACTTTCGATCCGGCAAAGCTTTTCGGCATGATGCTGATTCTGGCCGGTCTCTTCGTTGCCGTCTTTCCCGTGAAGCGGCTGTTCAGCCCGGCTCGTTCATAACGCGGGATGTGCAGCCGGGGGGCTGCCCCCGGCTGCGTCGCGCCAAGATCGTGAAACCTCCGGCCCTTATGCTTTTTTCATCTCGCTCAGGACCTTTTGGGGCACGCCGGTGAAATTGTTGCTCAAAAGATAGTTGGGACTGGTCTGCACCCAACGATCCAGGTCGATTTCCTCGAATTTGCCATTGTCCCAGGTCTGGACGATTTCCAGATTTTCATCGCCGACATTGCGGATGGCATGGCCGAAGCCCATCGGAATATAAGCCACGTCGCCGGGCTTGAATTCCGCCACCTTGCCGCGGCCGCCGGAGCCGAACATGGCGACCTGCCCTTTGCCGCGCAGATAATAATGCCACTCATTGGCGTTGACGTTCCAGTGCAGCTTGCGCATTTCGCCCGGCTTGATCACCATGAGCCCGCCGGACATGGTGCTGGAGGCGGGAAATTCATCGACGGTTGCCAGCCGAAAACTGCCGCCATCGAAATCCCGCACCGCGCGATTGTCGTGCAGCAGGCGGAATTTATGGGTGGATTCCTTCGGCCAGGGCGCTTCCAGTGCGTCTTCTGGCTTCAGGATTGGGCCCTGCTGAATATAGACCTCACCCTTTGGAAAAGCGTCGAAAACATCTTTTGGTATGCCGAATTCCTTGGCCAGCAGATCCTTTGGTGTCACATCCACCCAGTCGGTGATTGAAAATGTGCCGTGTTCGGAAAACGCGCCATTGTCGAAGGAAAGAATGAAATGGCAGGGCTTGTCGCCGATGCACTGGATGGCATGGCCATGGCCGCGCTTGAAATACCAGAGGTCGCCGGGTTTGAAATTGTTGATCTCGCTGGCGCCCGAAGGTTCGAGCACCACGGTCTGACATTCGCCGTCGATGACGAAAGCCCATTCGGCGGCAATAGCGTGCCAGTGCAGCTCACGCGAGGCACCCGGATTGAGATACATGTGAACGCCGGCAATACCCTTGCTGATCGGGAACTTGTGAACTGTTGCCTCTTTCGCCCAGCCACCTGATGTGATCTTTGGTTCATTGCCATCCAGCGAAAAGCGGAAATCCGGCATGGCTGCCACGTCCTTGGGATCGTGATAGGCCACCTCGACGCCGCCCGAAAGGGGAACAGCATTCGCGCCATATCCACCGGCACCGGGTGCGCCATGATCGTGAACCATGGCGGCTTCCGCCAGTTTTTCGAACGAGACCAAACCAGCCCCCAGTGCGGCTGCGCCCAGAAAACCACGTCTTCCTGTCTGCATAGTGTTTCCTCCTGCTACAGCATGGCCAGAAAACGGCCATGGGATGCAGAGGGTATGGAATGTGATCCTGAATTGGTACGTGCCGCAAACCTATAACAGTTATAGAAAATGCTTATGGGTAAATTGCGTTTGTCTGTTTCCCGGATGGTTTCGTCTTCGCCCTGTCTGGAAAGCTTGCCATAACGGCCTGCACCTTGTGCTGAATGGCGCGACAGAGGTCATTGAGCGGCGCGATTTTCAATTTTCGACATAACAGCACGAATTCAAGTTCGCCAAGAATCGGCAGATCGGGAAAATCCAGACACTCCTGCAGACCGTTGGGCGCAAGCAGGCGGGCATGAGCCATCATGCCAAGCCCGATTCGGGCAGCCGCAGCAAGACCGTTCAGCGTGCTGCTGCTGAAGGCGATACGCCAGGGTTGATTTGTTCTGGCCATGGCCTCAACGGCCCTGAAACGGGTAATGCTGGGCGGTGGATAAAGCACAAGCTGGTTTTCGCCATTTTTGACAACGGGTTCCCCGGTGGATGATAGCCAGACAAGAGGCTCGCGCCAGATCAGGTCTCCTTTGGTCAGACTCTGGGGGCCGCGTTTGCACAAGACAATGTCCAGTCCGCCTTCCTCGAACTTTTTGATCAGGTCTTCACTCAGCGCGATGGTGAAGTCGATGTCGATATCCGGATAATCTGCCGTGAAGGCGCGGATGACACCCGGCAACCATTCGGTGACAAGATCTTCCGACGCGCCAAACCGGAGGCTATGACGCTTGCCGGTGGACTCAAAGAAAAACCGGGCCTTTTCCGTGGTGTCGAGGATGGATTTGGCAAAAGGCACCATGGCCTCACCATGCTGCGTCAGTGCCAGTGAATGGGTGTCTCTCTGAAACAGACGCTGACCGGCAAATTGCTCCAGCCGCTTGATATGCTCGCTGACGGTGGGTTGGGAAAGCCGCAAAATCCGGGCTGCCCCGGAAAAACTGCCGCAATCGATCACGGTTACAAAGGTTTTCAGATGTAATGGGTCCATCGCAAACGCTCTCAATCCGTTCGAGGAGAAAACTTTGCGGAAACAATATCAACCTTTGCGAGAGAATGTGACAAAAATCATTTTTGCGGTGCAATATCAATGACCTCATAAAAAACCCCATCCCGGATGGGATGGGGCTATACAGGCTGTTCGTTCTGAGGATCGGAATGAGATTATTCCGCCGCCTCGGCATAGTCGCTCATCGGCGGGCAGGTGCAGACAAGATTGCGGTCGCCATAGACATTGTCGACGCGGTTGACCGGCGACCAGTATTTGTCCACCCGGAAAGCGCCCGGCGGATAGCAGGCCTCTTCACGGCTATAGGGACGATCCCAGTCGCCAACTAGGTCTTCCACTGTGTGCGGTGCGTTTTTCAGCGGATTGTTCACCTTGTCCATCCGGCCTTCCTCGATGGCGCGGGCCTCCTCGCGGATGGCCAGCATCGCCTCGCAGAAACGGTCGAGTTCGGCCTTGGTTTCCGACTCGGTCGGCTCGATCATCAGCGTGCCCGCCACCGGCCAGCTCATGGTCGGCGCATGGAAACCGCAATCGATCAGCCGCTTGGCCACGTCATCGACGGTGACACCAGCGCTCTCGACGAGCGGGCGGGTGTCGATGATGCATTCATGCGCCACGCGACCGGCCTTGGAGGTGTATAGCACCGCATAAGCACCCTTGAGCCGGGCGGCGATATAGTTGGCATTGAGGATCGCCACCTTGGTTGCCTGCGTCAGGCCTTCGCCACCCATCATCAGGCAGTAGGACCAGCTGATCGGCAGAATGGAAGGCGAACCGAAGGGACCGGCCGACACCGCACCCGGACGGCCATCGGTTGCCGCATGACCTGGCAGATAGGCGGCAAGATGCGCCTTGACGCCAATCGGCCCCATGCCCGGACCGCCGCCACCATGGGGAATGCAGAAGGTCTTGTGCAGGTTGAGATGGCTGACATCCGAGCCGATATCGCCGGGGCGGGAGAGACCCACCATGGCGTTCATGTTGGCGCCGTCCAGATAGACCTGCCCCCCATGCTCATGGGTGATGGCGCAGATTTCCCTGACCGTCTCCTCGAACACGCCATGGGTGGAAGGATAGGTGATCATGCAGCAGGAGAGATTGGCCGAATGCTGTTCGGCCTTGGCGCGGAAATCGTCGAGATCCACATCGCCATTGTCGCGGGATTTCACCGGCACCACCACCATGCCCGCCATCTGCGCCGAGGCCGGATTGGTGCCATGGGCAGAGGTCGGGATCAGGCAGACCGTGCGATGGGCATCGCCACGGGCAAGATGATAATTGCGGATGGTGAGAAGCCCCGCATATTCCCCCTGCGCGCCGGAATTCGGCTGCATGGAAATCGCGTCGTAACCGGTCACGGCGCAAAGCTTTTCGGAAAGATCCTCGATCATTTCCTTGTAGCCCAGCGCCTGATCGGCGGGCGCGAAGGGATGCATGTCGGAAAATTCCGGCCAGGTGATCGGCAGCATTTCCGCCGTGGCATTGAGCTTCATGGTGCAGGAGCCAAGCGGGATCATCGCCCGGTCCAGTGCCAGATCACGGTCCGACAAGCGGCGGATATAGCGGGTCATCTCGCTTTCCGCACGGTTCATGTGGAAGATCGGATGCGTCAGATAATCTCTTGTTCTCAGGAGATTTTTCGGCAACCGGTATTCGGGTGCGAAATCCTCCACCTTGAAGGCGCCGCCAAAGGCGCGCCACACGGCTTCAAGCGTTGCAGGCCGGGTGCGCTCATCAAGCGACATGCCGATTTTCGTCGCGCCGACCTTGCGCAGGTTCACCCCTTCCGCAACGGCAGCCCTGAGGATCAGGCCCTGCATATGGCCGACTTCGACGGTGATGGTGTCGAAGAAGGTTTCGGGCTCGATGGTATAGCCCAGCTTTTCCAGCCCCTTGGCCATCAGAACGGTCTTCTGATGCACCTGCTGGGCAATGGCCTTCAGCCCCTGAGGCCCATGGAACACGGCATACATGGAGGCCATCACTGCCAAAAGCACCTGCGCCGTGCAGATGTTGGAGGTGGCTTTCTCGCGGCGGATATGCTGTTCGCGGGTCTGGAGCGACAGGCGATAGGCGCGGTTACCGCGCGCATCGACGGACACACCGACGAGACGGCCCGGCATGGAGCGCTTGATCGCATCTTTCACCGCCATATAGGCCGCATGCGGACCGCCATAGCCCATGGGAACGCCGAAGCGCTGGGTGGAACCAATGGCGATATCGGCCCCCATTTCGCCCGGAGATTTCAAAAGCAGCAGCGCCAGCGGATCAGCCGCCACGGCGGCAATTGCCTGCGCATTGTGAAGCGCATCGATCAGCGGGGTGAAATCATGCGTGTGGCCATTTGTGCCGGGATATTGGAACAGTGCGCCGAAGACTTCACCGGGGTTGAGGTCTGTGAAGGGATTGCCGACGATCACCTTCCAGCCCAGCGGTTCGGCGCGTGTCTCAATCACGGCGATGGTCTGCGGATGGCAGGCGGCATCGACGAAGAAGGCTTTGGATTTCGATTTGGCCACCCGCTCGGCCATAGCCATGGCTTCGGCGGCAGCGGTGCCTTCATCCAGCAGCGAGGCGTTGGCGACATCGAGGCCCGTCAGATCGCAGACCATGGTCTGGAAGTTCAGGAGCGCTTCCAGACGGCCTTGCGAAATCTCCGGCTGATAGGGCGTATAGGCCGTGTACCAGGCCGGATTTTCCAGAATATTGCGCTGGATCACCGGCGGCGTGATCGTGCCGTAATAGCCCTGACCGATCAGTGAGGTCAGAACCCTGTTCTTGTTGGCTGTTTCGCGCAGCTTGTCCAGCGCCTCACGCTCGGTCATGGCCTTGCCCCAGGTGAGAGGTACGGGCTGGCGAATGGAGGCGGGCACGGTGGCGTCGATCAGCGCATCGAGGCTGTTATAGCCCACCACCTTCAGCATATCCGCCATTTCTGATGGCGAGGGGCCGATATGCCGCCGGTTGGCGAAATCATAGGGCTGGTAATCGGTAAACTGAAATTCCGTGGTCATGCGATCAGCTCGTTATAGGCGGCTTCATCGAGAAGGCTGTTGGCGTCGGCGGCGTTCGACAGCTTCAGCTTGTAGAACCAGCCCGCACCCTGCGGGTCGGAATTGACCAGCGACGGATCATCAACAATCGCCGGATTGATCTCAACCACTTCTCCGTCCAGCGGACAATAAACGTCAGAGGCCGCCTTGACGCTTTCGACCGTGGCGGACGACGCATCCTTGGCAAAGGTGGCGCCGACTTCCGGCAGCTCCACAAACACCAGATCGCCAAGCTGGCCAGCCGCATGGGCGGTAATGCCAACCGTGGCAACATCGCCTTCGATCTTCAGCCATTCATGTTCAGGGGTGAATTTCAGCATGGGTCTCTCCGCAGGATCAGCGTTTATAGGTGGGAATGATGAAAGGAAGCGCCGCAACGGTGACGGCGAGATATTTGCCGCGAACCTCTGCGAAAATCTGCGTGCCGGGGGCAGCAAAGCTCACCGGCACATAGCCCATGGCAACAGGACCTTCGACACTTGGCCCAAAGCCGCCGGAGGTGACCTCGCCGATCTCGGTCTGGCCGTCTGCATCGGCATAGAGTTTGGCATGGCCGCGCACCGGGGCCTTGCCGTCCGGCTTCAGGCCGACGCGGCGGCGCGTGGTGCCGTTCTGCAATTCACCGAGAATGCGCGAAGCGCCGGGAAAGCCGCCTTCGCGCGCGCCGCCGCTGCGGCGGGCTTTCTGGATGGCCCATTCCAGGGAAGCCTCGATGGGCGAGGTGGTCGTGTCGATGTCGTTTCCATAGAGGCAGAGACCGGCTTCCAGCCGAAGCGAATCGCGTGCGCCAAGACCGATCGGTTGGCAATCGGGATGCTCCAGCAGAGCCTTGGCCAAAGCCTCTGCCTTGTCGGCGGGAACGGAAATTTCAAACCCGTCCTCGCCGGAATAACCGGAGCGGGAAACGATGCAGGTGACGTCATGCAGCGGGATCTCGCGGACATCCATAAACGTCATACCCGACACGCCCGCCCATAATTCGGCCAGCACCGCTTCGGCACGTGGGCCTTGAAGGGCGAGGAGAGCGCGATCGTCCAGAAGCTCGATGGTGCAGCTGTCGGAAAGATGCGTCTGCATATGGGCAAGGTCTGCTTCCTTGCAGGCGGCATTGACCACGACAAAGAGATGGTCGCCGCGATTGGTGATCATCAGATCGTCGAGAATGCCGCCGGTTTCATCGGTGAAGAAACCATAACGCTGGCGACCTTGCTTCAGGCCGAGAATATCGACCGGCACAAGGCTTTCCAGCGCCAGTGCCGCATCCTCCAGCTTGCCGCTTTTCGGTGTCAGCTTGACCTGCCCCATATGGGACACGTCGAAAAGTCCAGCACTTTCACGCGTTTGCAGATGTTCTTTCAGCACGCCTGCCGGATATTGTACCGGCATATCGTAACCGGCAAAGGGCACCATGCGCGCGCCGAGTGCAACATGAAGATCGTAAAGCGGCGTGCGTTTAAGGGGGGTAGGGTCGGTCAAGGGCACCTCCGGTTTGTGCGGCTTTGCCTGCACAGGCTCAGGTCTTGGCACGATGTGCCGGTTCATGAGCCCCCTCTGTCCCTTTGCCTGAGATTGTTATCCCTTCGGCGTGGCCTGCCTTGCGGCAAACCTCTCTCCAGAGTCCGTATGCGCCTTGTGGTCCTTTCGCCTGAGAGTTTCCGGGGCGGTTGCTCCTTCGGCACCGGATTAAACCGGTTTCTCCCGACAAGGTCATGACGGCATTATCCGTCACGCGGGTCACTTGGCAAGAGGGAGATGTCGCATGGACGAAAATAATTGTCGGAAAAAGCTGCGCTTGCTTTTTGTATCAACCGATCTCATGCTGTCGATAAAGAATTGAAAGACCATAAGCTTTTGTTTTCTGCACTTGCGTTATCCATTTTCACAGGACCGTGCTTCAGGAGGAGAAATCATGCGTCTTTATCATATCGCGCCTGTGGTGGCGGCGATCCTGACCTTGCCTGTCAGTTCCATGGCCGCGTCCGCGACGACGGCAAAGCCGGGCGATGCGATGAAAACCATGCCGATGGACATGACGCAGGATAAAAGCGCGGCCGCGCCCATGCCAAGCGATGAGAAGGCGATGGACAGCGTGCAAGCCGGTGCTCTGATGCTGACCAATGGCTATATCAGGGCCATGTTGCCCGGTCAGCCGGTTGGTGGCGGCTATCTCACCATCAAGAACGATGGCAAGACACCGGACAGGCTGCTTTCAGTCGAGTCGCCCGCTGCAGGCATGGTCGAACTGCATGAAATGACCATGCAGAACAACATCATGAAAATGCGCCGGATTGCCGGTGGGATTGAGATCAAGCCAGGAGAGATGCTGATGATGAAGCCGGGTGGCTATCATCTGATGTTCATGAAGGTGAACAAGCCCTTTGCCGACGGCGATCTGGTGCCGGTGACGCTGACCTTCGACAAGGCGGGGAGCGTTCAGGTGTTCATGCCCGTGGTCTCAGCCAAGGGCAAGTCACATCCATAAAGCAGGCCGTATGTCCTGTGATCTTTTCATCGGCAGACAGCGGCGTTTGTCGTCCATATGATTTTTTGCGCCCGGCACCCTTGATTTGCGAGGGCGCACTGGCCCAAAACGGATTGATAGATGATTTCAGGCATCGTGCCTTCTCAAACGCAAGGCGTGAGCAGGCCATAGCACAATCCGGCAGGAGTTCTAAAATGGCATCATTCTTTTCCAAAATCCTGTCCGCCGTCACTGGCGGCGCTGGCCAGCAGGAGAGCGAAACCGCATCCGCGACCGAAGCGCATCTCCACGGTGATGTGCGGATTTATCCCGAACCGATCAAGGAAGGCAGCCAGTTCCGCCTCGCAGGCAGGATTGAAAAGGATGTGAATGGGGAAACGCTGGTCCGCAGCTTCATTCGCGCCGATGTTTTTTCCAGTCGGGATGATGCGTTGGAATGCACCCTGCGCAAGGCAAAACAGATCATCGACCAGAGCGGTGGAGCGCTGTTTGCCGATGGCGAAAAGACCCGCAATATCTGATCATCAAAATCTGATCATCAAAGGTGTGAGCCTTTGCCTTGATCCGGGCGAGGGCTGAAAGCGCGGCGCATTCTATTGGCGCGCTTTAGCTCTTATGTTTCGCATGTCCGTTATCGTTTTATTGAGGGCAATAAAACGCGACATGCCTTACAGCATCGTGCGCTTTATCAAGCGTACATAAGATGCTGTAACACTTTCAATCGATTGCATAATTCCTTAAATCGATTCCGATTTAAGGAATTATGCAATCGAAAATAACAGAAAAGCGCGCTGCCTTGAACCGGAGTGAGGCAGCGCGCTTTCAAACGCAATTGGAACGTCAACCGTCAGCACAAACGTCTTTTGACGTTCGACAAAAAATGGGCTCAGCGGTTGAAGCTGTCGTAGCTGGCTGTCATCGACGGGCCATACATGGAAGCGGTTTTCTGCTCGTTCATGTGAAAACCGATGCTGGTGGCAAGCATGGCGCCAATCAGAGCAGTCCAAACAAGATTGATCATCGCAACTTTGTCGAGCATTTTCTTCATCCTTCATGTGAGCAACCAGACTGCGAAAAGGCTTGGGAAGAGCCGCGTCTGATTATGGTTCCGGTGAGCTTGGCTCGCCTTTTACAGAAGCCGGGCTGAAACTGTCCTTAACGCCCCGTTCATCTGCCGTTCATATTCCGGTAAGGTTCAGGGCAAATCCGTGTCTTCAGGCTGATCCAGCCAATCGATAAGACCTTCAAGTGTCACCGCAGCGATTGCCGAGATACCCAGAGCAAGTGCTAACATCGTCGTCCTCTCGATCATTGAATTGATCATGATGAAAGGTATAAACGCTGCGCCTTGAAGCGCGCCTGAATAGGGCGTTCATAAAGCATTCATGCTTTTGCAAGGACTGGTAAAAATCAATTAATGATTGTTTTTATTGTAAAAAAATCTCTATTTTTATCGATGCGCGGAGCGATTTTTTGTCAAAGCCTGTTTGTGGTCGGGCTGCAAAGACCGAATATGAACAAAAGGAGCGCCTGAAACGCTTGCGGTTCGCGCGGGACCGTGACAAAAGGCGAACGGAAACGATCAGGGCGAAATCATGACCATTGCCTTTTATCCCGGCTCCTTCGATCCGATGACCAACGGCCATCTGGACGTTTTGGTGCAATCCCTGAATGTAGCGGAAAAAGTGGTTGTCGGTGTTGGCATTCATCCTGGCAAAACCCCTTTGTTCAGTTTCGAGGAGCGCGCAGGGCTGATCAGCGCCAGTCTGGCTGCGGCCCTGCCGGACCGGGCAGGGGATATCGAGGTGATGGCCTTTGACGGTCTTGCCGTCGATGCCGCACGCACGCGAAAAGCGACACTGCTGGTGCGCGGCCTGCGCGACGGCTCCGATCTGGACTATGAAATGCAGCTGGCTGGCATGAACCGGAAGCTGGCCAGCGATATCCAGACGATTTTTCTACCCGCAGGTGCGGAGTCTCGGCCTATAACAGCCACATTGGTCAGGCAGATCGCCAGCATGGGAGGCGATGTCAGCGCCTTTGTTCCCCCACCCGTGCTTGCCGCCCTGACATCGCGGCTCAAAGCCTGACGCTATTAAAAGATGATGGAGCCATCATGAAATTTCTGTCTTATGCATTTGCAGCGCTTGTTGCGCTTGCCAGCCCGGTTCTCGCCGCCGACGGCAATGATTATCTGACCATTCAGCTGAAATCCGGGCCAGTCGTAATTGAGCTTCTGCCGAAGATTGCACCGAAAAGCGTTGAACGGCTGGAAAAGCTCGCCTCCGAAGGCAAATATGACAATGTTGCTTTTCACCGAGTTATCGAAGGGTTCATGGCCCAGACCGGCGATGTGCAATATGGCAATATGAAAAAGGGCTATGACGCCTCGCGCGTTGGCACCGGCAGTTCCGACCTGCCGAACCTTCCGGCTGAATTTTCCAAAACGCCCTTCGTGCGCGGCACGGTCGGCATGGCCCGCACGCAGGACCCCAATTCCGCCAATTCGCAATTCTTCATCATGTTTGGTGACGGCGCTTTCCTGAACGGCCAGTATACGGTTGTCGGCAAGGTTGTTTCCGGCATGGACAATGTCGACAAGATCAAGCGCGGTCAGGGCAGCAATGGCGAAGTGTCTGATCCTGACCGGATGATCAAGGTCACGGTCGGTCGCCCGGCGAAATGAACGCCTGACAGTCATCGTTCAGGCAATGACAGGGCTCATACATAAAGAGCCCTTAATGACAAGGAGAGAAACATGGCCGAGATCAAGGATCCGGAAAACACCATCATCATGGAAACCACCAAGGGCAAGGTGGTCATCAGCCTGTTCCCGGATCTGGCCCCCGGCCATGTTGCCCGGATCAAGGAACTGACCCGCGAAGGTGCCTATGACGGCGTGGTTTTCCACCGCGTTATCGCCGATTTCATGGCTCAGACCGGTGACGTGCAGTTCGGCAAGCAGGGTGCTGATACATTCAACCCGGCCCGCGCCGGCATGGGCGGCTCGTCCAAGCCCGACCTGAAGGCCGAATTTTCCGCTACGCCGCATGTGCGCGGCACCTGCTCCATGGCCCGTTCGCAGAACCCGAACTCGGCCAATTCGCAGTTCTTCATCTGCTTCACCGATGCGCCGTGGCTCAACAAGCAATACTCCGTCTGGGGTCAGGTCATCGAAGGTATGGACGTGATCGACGCCGTCAAGAAGGGCGAGCCGGTCAAGGATCCCGACTCGATCGTGTCGATGAAGGTTGCCGCGGACGCCTGAACCTGACATTTTCCTGGACCCGCCCGGCGTGATCAATGCCGGGCGGGTTTTCGCGTTTCAAGATCTGTGAAAAATCATGCGTGTAGACCTGTTCGATTTCGACTTGCCTGAGGATAACATTGCGCTGCGGCCCGCAAGCCCGCGCGACCATGCACGCTTTCTGATTGTGCGTCCGCAGAACGAGCCGGAATTGCAGGATGCGCATGTCTACGATCTGCCGTCTTTTCTCAGGCCCGGTGACGCGCTGGTCTTCAACGATACCAAGGTTATTCCAGCCCAGCTCGAAGGGTTTCGCCTGCGTGAGGGGGCTGAGCGGACGCCCGTTTCCTGCACCTTGCATATGCGGGTAGCTGCCAATCGCTGGAAAGCTTTTGCCCGTCCCGGCAAGCGGATCAAGCAGGGCGACCGGATCGTGTTTGGCGGCTCTGACAACACTGCCTGCCTGCTCGGCGAACTGATCGCCACCGTGGCCGAAAAAGGCGAGGCGGGCGAAATCGATCTTGCCTTCGATCTTTCCGGTCCCGATCTCGATCAGGCGATTGCCACGGTCGGCCATATTCCGCTGCCGCCCTATATCGCGGCCAAACGGCCGGAAGATGAGCGCGACCGCAGCGATTACCAGACCATGTATGCCCGAGAAGAAGGAGCCGTGGCCGCCCCAACCGCTGGCCTGCATTTTACGCCTGCCCTGTTTGACGCACTCGACAAGGCCGGGATTGAACGGCATTTCGTCACTTTGCATGTCGGGGCAGGCACATTTTTGCCGGTCAAGGCGGACGATACGACCGAGCACAAGATGCATCACGAAATCGGCCATGTCTCGGAAAAGACGGCAGCGGCTCTCAATGCTGTCAGAGCGCGGGGCGGGCGGATCGTCTCTGTCGGCACGACTTCACTCAGATTGCTGGAAAGTGCCGTCAACGAGGCGGGCGAAATCCTCCCCTGGTCCGGCGCGACCGATATTTTCATCACGCCGGGCTATCGCTTCAAGGCGATCGATGTGCTGATGACCAATTTTCACCTGCCGAAATCGACGCTGTTCATGCTGGTTTCGGCCTTTGCCGGTCTGGAGACGATGCGCCGCGCCTACGCGCACGCCATCGCCACCGGCTATCGATTCTATTCCTATGGCGATTCAAGCCTGCTCTTCCGGAAAGACAAAGAATAATGAGCGAGCAGTTCACCTTCACCCTCAAGGCCACCAGCGGCAAGGCGCGGCTTGGCGAAATCACCATGCCGCGCGGCACGATCCGCACACCGGCCTTCATGCCGGTCGGTACCGTCGGTACGGTCAAGGCCATGTATCTCGATCAGGTGCGCGAGGGCGGGGCCGACATCATCCTCGGCAATACCTATCATCTGATGCTGCGCCCCGGACCGGAGCGGGTGGCGCGGCTGGGTGGCCTGCATGAGCTGATCCGTTGGCCACATCCGATCCTGACCGACAGCGGCGGTTTTCAGGTCATGTCGCTTTCCGGCCTGCGCAAGCTGGATGAGCAGGGCGTGACCTTCAAGAGCCATGTCGATGGCTCGTTGCATCACATGTCGCCGGAACGGTCCATCGAAATTCAGGGCATGCTGGACAGCGATATCCAGATGCAGCTCGACGAATGCGTGGCACTGCCCGCCGAACCGCGCGAGATTGAGCGCGCCATGGAAATGTCGCTGCGCTGGGCCGAGCGTTGCCGCGTTGCCTTCGGCAATCAGCCGGGCAAGGCGATGTTCGGCATTGTGCAGGGCGGCGATCAGCCTGCCTTGCGCATCCGTTCGGCGGAAGGGCTGAAACAGCTCGATCTCAAGGGCTATGCCGTGGGTGGTCTCGCTGTCGGCGAACCGCAGGATGTGATGCTCGCCATGCTCGACACCACGCTGCCGGTGTTGCCGACGGAAAAGCCGCGCTACCTGATGGGCGTCGGCACGCCGGACGATATTCTGAAATCCGTGGCACTCGGCATTGATATGTTCGATTGCGTCATGCCGACCCGCTCCGGCCGCCATGGTCTGGCCTTTACCCGCCGTGGCAAGGTGAATATCCGCAATGCCCGCCATGCCGAGGATATGCGGCCGCTGGACGACGAATCCTCCTGTCCCGCATCCCGCGATTATTCCCGCGCCTATCTGCATCATCTGGTGCGCGCCAATGAGGCTTTGGGCGGCATGTTGCTGTCGTGGAACAATCTTTCCTATTATCAGGAGTTGATGCAGGGCATCCGCAAGGCGATTGCCGAAAACCGATTCGAGGATTTCAAGGCGGAAACGCTGGACATGTGGGCGAGGGGCGATATCGACCCTGTGTAAAGCCTTGCCCGTCACACCTTCATAAATAAGACCGCGCCTTCGTAAGAAGGCGCGGTCTTTTCGTTCATACATCAAAAAATCAGTGATGCAGGATCTGGCTGAGGAACAGCTTGGTGCGCTCATGCTGCGGATTATCGAAGAATTCGACCGGCGAATTCTGCTCGACGATCTGGCCCTGGTCCATGAAAATCACCCGGTTGGCGACCTGACGGGCAAAGCCCATTTCATGGGTAACGCAGAGCATGGTCATGCCTTCTTCGGCGAGGCTAACCATGGTGTCGAGCACTTCCTTGACCATTTCCGGGTCGAGCGCCGAGGTCGGCTCATCGAAGAGCATGATCTTCGGCTTCATGCACAGCGCACGCGCAATGGCAACACGCTGCTGCTGGCCGCCGGAGAGTTGGCCCGGATATTTATTGGCCTGCTCGGGAATCTTGACGCGCTTCAGATAGTGCATCGCCACTTCTTCCGCTTCCTTTTTCGGCATCTTGCGCACCCAGATCGGCGCCAGCGTGCAGTTTTCCAGAATGGTCAGATGCGGAAAGAGATTGAAGTGCTGGAAGACCATGCCGACTTCGCGGCGCACTTCATCGATCTTTTTCAGGTCGTTGGTCAGTTCCATACCATCGACAATGATATTACCGGACTGATGTTCTTCCAGACGATTGATGCAGCGGATCATTGTCGATTTGCCCGAGCCCGACGGGCCGGCAATGACGATACGCTCACCACGCATCACCTTGAGATTGATGTCGCGAAGCACGTGGAAATCACCATACCACTTGTTCATGTTGATGATTTCGACGGCGACGTCGGTTTCAGAAACGGTGAGCTTTTTCGCTTCAGCCATGATGTAATCCTGTTTTTAACGTTTATGTCCGGTGTCGAGGCGACGTTCCACGAATGCGGAATAGCGCGACATGCCGAAGCAGAAGATCCAGTAGACAACGCCTGCAAAAATCAGGCCAGTCACCGGCGTGACCGGACTTGCCCAGCTCGGATCGGCAAAGTTCTGCTGAATGATGCCAAGAAGATCGAACATCCCGATGATCGAGACAAGCGACGTATCCTTGAACAAACCGATAAAGGTGTTCACAATTCCGGGAATGACCAGTTTCAGCGCCTGCGGAATGATGATCAGCCAGATTTTCTGCCAGTAAGTCAGGCCGAGAGAATCGGCGCCTTCATATTGACCTTTCGGAATGGCCTGCAGACCACCACGAATAACCTCCGCCATATAGGCCGAAGCGAAGATCGAAAGCCCCACCAGAGCGCGCAGAAAATTGTCGATGGTCCAGCCGACCGGCAGGAACAGCGGCAGCATCACGCTGGCCATGAACAGAACCGTGATCAGCGGCACGCCGCGCACGACCTCGATCAGTGTGATCGACAGTGTCTTGATCAGCGGCATGGTCGAACGTCGCCCGAGTGCCAGAAAAACACCAAAGGGCAGGGAGACCGCAATGCCGACGAAAGACAGGATCAATGTGACAGTCAGACCGCCCCAACGGCTTGTCTCGACATGCTGAAGGCCGAAATAACCACCCAGCAGCAGAAAGAAAGAGATGATCGGAAAGGCGATGAACAGCAGAATGGCGTTCAGCCCCTTACGTGGTGCAGACGGGATAAGAAGCGGCACCAGCAGCACAACGAAGAGCGCCATCACCAGCATGACCCGCCAGCGCTCGTCGACCGGATAGCTGCCGAATATGAACAGGGCAAAACGGTTGTTCACGAAAGCCCAGCACGCACCGGACCAGCCATTCGGCTGGATGCCGCCCTGAACCAGCGTGGCGCAGACCGAACGATCTGCCCCTGTCCAGCTTGCCTGAATGAACAGCCAGTTTATCAAGCCGGGCAGCATATAGACAAGCAGTGCCAGCGCCAGAAGCGTCAGAACCACATCTTTGGGGGTCGCCAGAAGATTTTTGCGGATCCATGCACCAACACTGTGTTCATTGGTCGGGCTGGGCTTTGCCTGAAGCATGTCCTGACGGACATAAGCAATCTCACGGGCCATGACTTATCTCTCCACCAGCGCCATTTTTGCGTTGAACCAGTTCATGAACAGCGACGTCAGAAGACTGGTCGTGAGATAGACGACGAGCCAGATGGTCACGACTTCCACAGCCTGGCCGGTCTGGTTCAAGATCGTGCCGCCAACCGATACGAGATCGGGGAAGCCCACAGCCACGGCAAGCGAGGTGTTCTTCGTCAGGTTGAGATATTCACTGGTCAAAGGCGGAATGATGATGCGCATCGCCTGCGGCACCACCACCAGACGCGTTGTGGTATTGTGATGTAGCCCAAGCGCTTCGGCAGCCTCCGTCTGGCCTTTGGGAACGCCCTTGATGCCGGCGCGGATGACCTCGGCGATGAAAGCGGCCGTGTAAAGCGATAGCGCCAGATAAATGGCAACGAATTCCGGACGGATGATTGTGCCGCCGGTGAGGTTGAACTTGCCCTGCACCGGATAATCGAAGCTGAGCGGCCAGCCAAGAGCAGCAAAGACAAGCACGGGCAGACCGACGATCAGAGCAAGGGCGGTCCAGCCTGTGGGAAAGGGTTTGCCGGTGCGCATCTGGCGCTTTTTCGCCCAGATCCTAACACCGATCGCCAACACCAGAGCAAGCAGGAAAGCGGCCATCGCCAGCGTGGAACCATCACCCCAAATGGCCCGGGGAAAGACCAGTCCACGATTGTTGAGATAGATTGAAAGGGGCAGGTGCAGCGAATTTCTGGCCAGGGGCAGGGCGGCAAGAACCCCTTTGTAAAGGAAGAAAATCACCAGCAGAACGGGGATGTTGCGGAAGATTTCCACATAGACCGTCGCCAGCGTTGAAATCAGCCAGTTTTTCGACAGCCTCGCCAGACCGATGATAAAGCCGACAATGGTGGCGGTGGCGATCCCGAACACAGCGATCATAACCGTGTTCACCAGGCCGACCAGCAAGGCGCGGCCATAGGTGGAATCATTGGTATAATGAATCATGGTCTGGCTGATATCGAAGCCAGCGCGGCCTGCCAGAAAGCCAAATCCTGAAGCGATATTTGCTTTTTGCAGGTTGGCGATCGTGTTGTCGACGATGGACCATACGACAAAAACCAGCACCACAAAGGTGACGGCCTGCACGATAATGGCCCGGAACGTCGGATCGTTGATCAGTGAGCTTCGACCGTCTGATCGCGGCTGCCCATTGACGGCGTGATCTGTCATGCTTTGCCCTGTTCCCGAAGTCTTGGAGACTTTGCGTTTCTATTGTTTTTATTGGATATGTCTCAAGGCAATCACTGTCTTTGCGCGCAATCCCGAATACATGAAGCGATAACGGGACCCTGGATTGGCTTTCCCTCTCGGGGCTCGCGCCTCACTTCAGATGCGAGCCCCGCCAAGACAGTGCGAGGCGGAATGATCCGCCTCGTCCCCCAATTCTATCCGGCTTAGCGGATCGGCGGAGCGTATTGCAGACCGCCATTTTCCCAAAGGGCGTTGAGGCCACGCTTGATCTTCAGAGGCGAACCCTGGCCAATATTGCGCTCGAAGACTTCGCCGTAATTGCCAACCGTCTTGATGATATTATAGGCCCAGTCATTGTTCAGTCCGAGATCGGTACCGATCTTGGAATCCTTTTCGGTGCCAAGGAAGCGCTGAACATCCGGGTTTTTCGTTGTCGACTTGATCTCGTCGATATTCTTCGAGGTAATGCCGAATTCTTCGGCCTGAACCATGGCGTAACCAACCCAGGTCACGATGTCGAACCACTTGTCATCACCCTGGCGAACAGCCGGGCCAAGCGGCTCCTTGGAAATGATTTCCGGCAGAATGATGTGATCGTCGGGGTTGGACAGCGTCAGACGAACGGCATAGAGACCGGACTGGTCGGTGGTGTAAACATCGCAGCGGCCGGACTGATAGGCGGCATCGACTTCCTGCTGCTTTTCAAACACGACCGGATTGTACTTCAGACCGTGAGACTTGAAATAGTCGGCAAGGTTGAGCTCGGTCGTCGTACCCGACTGCACGCAGATGGCGGCGCCGGACAGTTCGAGTGCGGATTTCACGCCGAGGCTCTTCGGAACCATGAAGCCCTGGCCGTCATAATAGTTGACGTAACGGAAGTTCAGGCCGAGCGAGGTGTCGCGGCTGATCGTCCAGGTCGTGTTGCGAGCCAGAACATCGACCTGACCGGACTGGAGTGCGGTAAAGCGGTTCGATGCGCTGAGGGGGGTGTATTTCACCTTGTCCGGATTGCCGAAAATAGCCGCAGACACAGCGCGGCAGAAATCGATGTCAAATCCTTTAAAGTTGCCTTGCGCGTCGGGCTGCGCAAAACCGGCAAGTCCCGGATTGACGCCGCACTGGACAAAACCCTTTGCCTTCACATCGCTCAACGTATCCGCCGAGGCGGCAGAAGCGGCCATAGCCGATACGGCTGCACCCAGCGCAACTGCGAGAAGCGTCTTTTTCATGTTTCCCAACCTTTGTTATCCGTTTTTGAAATTCCCCGGCGACGACTTCGGTCCAAAGCCCCTCTCCACCGCCGATGCGTGTGTATGTTTCACACGCTTCTATCACATTCGTAAATGTGTTCCCGGTCAAGAGTTGATGAGTCGATTCTGCGAAGAAAAGTGGCAATTTGATATATTTGTCTATTTTTTAAACAAAACAACTTCGAAACATGCGGAATGTGCATAATAATTATGCAAAATGATCTCACGTTAAGGCCGCGTCAAGAGCTGGGTGGCAAGAGGCTTGACGTCTGCGCTCCGCTTCTTCAAACCAGTACAAAAAATCGTCAGTCATGGTGATGAGTTTTTTCTAGTCATGCGCGTGATGTAACGGCTTGATGCGACACTATAAGTTTGGTTGAAAACAAGAGGCGGCGGAACATTCATGTCAGAGGAAAAAACGTGGTTGCAGGAAGCCGGAGACAATACGCGGCTTTGTCATCTCGGGCACGATCCATCCGAATTTTATGGCTTCGTCAACCCACCAATCGTCAAGGCCTCGACGGTGCTGTTTCCTTCTGCGGAAGCCATGGCGGGCCGCAATCAGAAATATACATATGGCACGCGCGGCACGCCAACCACAGATGCGCTGGAAGCAGCAATCAACGCGTTGGAAGGCTCTGCCGGCACCATCATCCTGCCGTCTGGCCTTGCGGCGATCAGCGTGCCGTTTCTGGCCTATCTTGCCCCCGGCGACCATGCGTTGGTGGTTGATTCGGTCTATAGCCCGTGCCGGCATTTCTGCAACACGATGCTTAAGCGGCTCGGTGTTGAAACCGAATATTACGATCCTGAGATCGGCGCTGACATCGAAAAGCTGATGCGGCCAAACACAAGGCTCGTGCATCTCGAAGCGCCGGCCTCCAACACCATGGAAATGCAGGATGTCCGCGCTATCAGCGAGGTTGCGCACCGTCATGGCGCCGTCGTCACCATGGACAATACCTGGTCGACACCGCTTTATTTCCGTCCGCTCGATTTCGGCGTCGACGTTTCCATTCATGCAGCGACGAAATATCCGGCCGGGCATTCTGACATTCTGATGGGCACGGTCTCGGCCAATGCAGAACACTGGCCGCAATTGAAGGAAACCAACGGCACCATGGGGCTTTGTGGCTCGGCGGAGGATTCCTATCAGGTCTTGCGGGGCTTGCGCACCATGTCGGTCCGGCTTGCCCATCATGACAAGAGCGCCCGCGCTGTCGCGCAATGGTTGAGCGAGCACAAGGATGTCGCCCGTGTTCTGCATCCGGCGCTGCCATCCTTTCCTGGTCACGCCATCTGGAAGCGGGACTTCAAGGGCGCAAGCGGCGTCTTTTCCTTTGTTCTGCGTGAAAGCGACCCAACCCGCTTCAGCCAGCGCGCCAATACGTTCCTCAACGCGCTCAAGCTTTTCGGCCTTGGTTATTCCTGGGGCGGCTATGAATGTCTCGCCGTTCCGGTCAATCTCAGCGACCGCACCATCCGCAAGGCGCCGACGGATGGACCGCTCATCCGCCTGCAGATCGGGCTGGAAGATGTCAGCGACATCATTGCCGATCTTGAACGCGGCTTTGCTGCCATAAGATAATGCCACATAAAAAAAGCTCCGTGCGTTTCATTACTCGCACGGAGCGGAACCTGTTGTTCAGGCAGCTGTTCGGGGAAGATTGACAGGGGTTGCCATTTTGCGCTCGGCCCGTTCCTGTTGCGGCGAGCGATTGTAGAATTCCCGATAACATTTGGAAAAGTGGGAGGCAGAGACGAAGCCGCAGGCAACGGCAACTTCCACGACCGGCATGGTTGACTGAACCAGCAGGTGACGGGCCCGATCCAGCCGGATTTCCAGATAATAGCGGGCAGGGGAGCGGCCCATTTCCTGACGGAAGAGCCGTTCCACCTGACGACGGGAGAGGTCAACCTTTTCCGCAATTTCGATGAGCGACATCGGCTCGGCCAGACTGGCTTCCATCAGTTCGATGATTTGCAGCACCTTGTTGTTCTGCACGCCAAGACGGGCACGAAGTGGCAGGCGTTGTCGGTCGCTTGCGGCGCGCACCCTGTCTGTCAGGTGCTGTTCGCAGACTCGGTTGACGAGACTGTCGCCAAAATCCTGACCAATGAGATTGAGCATCATATCCAGAGAGGCAGTGCCGCCCGCACAGGTATAGAGATTGCCATCGACCTCATAAAGATCGGCATAGACTTCCGCCTCGGGGAAGGCTTCTGAAAAGCCGGGCAGATTTTCCCAGTGAATGGCGCAGCGCTTACCGTTCAACAACCCGGCCTGCGCCAGGATATGCGCGCCCGTACAGAGGCTGCCGATCGCCACACTGCGGTTATAGGCTTCCCTCAGCCACGCATTGACCGATTTATTGCTGTAATCCTCGACAAAGACGCCGGAACAGATGATGGCCATGTTCGGGCGGTTTTCGCCCGACAGAAACCGCCGCTCATCGGCAAGCGAGGAATCCACATCAATGGAGATGCCGGAAGAGGATGATACCTTACCGCCATCCAGCGACGCCAGGCGCCATTCGTAGGCGGAATAACCCAGCATACGATTGGCAATACGCAGCGTTTCGATTGCGCCGGCAAAGGGAAGAAGCGTAAAATTGGGAACCAGAAAAAAGACGATATTGCGTTTCCGCGTTGGCGCTTTGCTCATGTTGAACACCGTGCTGAGGTTATAAGCCAGAATTGACAAAATTTAAACCAGTCAATGGCTCAGAAGCGACAATAGCACGATTAAAAGCGACATGTACACTTTATAGTCACAAAAGACCAAAAGTTTTCAACGCCATCCCGCATGTTTTTTTCGGGGGATGCAAAAATTGAATGGGCAGATTATCCTACTGATATTCAATGAAGAATTGGATATCTGCCCAAAAATATTTCTGATTGCACTCAAAAGGTCACCCCCTGCCGAATTAAGGGGCAGAGTTGCGACGCTGCATGTCGCAGCCGGGCCAGCCTATATCTTTCCTCAGATCGAATGGCATTGCCTCGATCGACTTTTCATAACGTCTGCATGCCTGCCAGCGACTATAGCGTGTCACAAGCGGTTTCATCTGTGTCTCAATCCATATGCGCCATGATCTGGTCAGGCTTATGGCAAAAGGCAAAGCCGGGCTTTGCCGAGAGCGGCCAGGCCGGAAACTCAGGGTAAAAGACATTGCATTATCCTTTCTGTTTTGCGTCGAGACAGAGTGAAACAGCGGCATTCTCGATCATCCGCACGATATCGTCTTTCAGAGCATTCTATAAGTGAATGTATTTTACGTACTGCATCAGATGTTGTGATGCGTCGACTTGATAAGCCATCACAGGCGGCTGCTCATCGAAGACCGAAGGGCCAGCACATTGCACTGCCTTGATCAGAAGAATGCCAGCAGATTGACTTTCAGCAAAACGAAACGTTATGATGTTTCAATTCAAAATTATTGAAAGATAGTGGCATGACAGAATTCCGGTTTCAAAACCGCTTGCCGTTGCTGGACAATGAAGTACTGCGGACCTTTTTGGCCATTTCTCAAACCGGCAGTTTTACCCTTGCCGCCGAACAGGTTCTGCGCACACCCTCTGCGGTGTCCATGCAGATCAAGAAGCTGGAAGAGCAGCTCAGCGCCACCCTGTTTCAACGCGATGCCCGCTCCGTGTCCCTGACGCCGCATGGCGAATTGCTGCTGACCTATGCGAGGCGGATTTTGGAGTTGAACAACGAAGCCGTCTCCATGTTCGTCATGCCGGATATGAACGGGGTGGTGCGTCTTGGGGCGCCGGAGGATATCGGCGAACTGGTTCTGCCCCGGCTTTTGTCCCATATGGCCCAGACCTGGCCGCATCTTGTTGTGGAAGTGACGATCAACAGTTCCCGTGACCTGTTTCGTGCGGTCGAGGAGCGGCGCATCGATCTGTCTCTGGTCAATGTTATCGACGAAGCCTCCTTTCCCGGTGTGGAGACCGTCATGACGGAAAAGCTGGTCTGGGCGGGCAAGCGCAACGGGCAGGCGCATATGAAAACACCCTTGCCGGTTTCCGTATGGAATGAGGATTGCTGCTGGCGCAAACGCGCCTTTACGGCTCTGGAACAACAGCGCCGTGAATACCGGATCGCTTATTTCTGTGCGCATAATCTGGGCCAGCTTGCTGCCATTCGCGCCGATATTGCCATTGCGCCTCTGGCCCGCTTTCTCCTGCGCGATGATATGGTGGAACTGGGCGAGGCGGATGGCCTGCCGGATCTTGGCTGCTATCGGATCGGCCTCTCCATACGCGAAAGCGCCGGGGAACCGATCCGGGCGGTTGCTGATCATATCCGCGGTATTTTAGGCAGTCGTTGCTTTATCCCTGCCATAATCGCTGCTTAATTTTATTATTCAGAATGGTGAGCAAGAGGGTAGGTCGATGACATTGGTAGACAGTCCTCTGATTTCAGAGGCAAGCAAAGGCATTTTCGTCAGCCGCCGCTCACCTTTTATGGTCCTGCCGCAGGTGGTGCGCAATCCTTTGAACGCCCTGCCGGAACAGATTTACCGAAACGAACTGGTCTATGTGCCTTATCCCGGTCGACCCCGGCTGATGGTGATGAAGCCAGACCTCATTCATGACGCGCTGGTGAAAAACGCCAGCAAGCTGGACAAGGGGGAGGAGGCGCGCCGGGCGCTGGGGCCGGCTCTTGGAAGTGGCCTTCTGACCGCCGATGGTGCCCACTGGAAATGGCAGCGCCAGTCCGTCGCCGCCGGTTTTCAATGGGAAAAGCTCAACAGCTTTCTACCGGCCATGATCGACGCCGCCACAAGGCGCGCTGATGCCTGGCAGAGCGGTCGGGTGATCAATTCCGGGCAGGAAATGATGCGCACCACCTTCGATATCATTGTCGAGACGATGATGTCGGGCGGGGAGGCCATCGATGTTGCGAGAATAGAACAATCCATTACCGATTATCTTCGTCCGACAAGCTGGATCATGGCGCTGACCATGATCAGGGCGCCGCTATGGACGCCCTATCCCGGCAAGAGCAAGGGAGACGCAGCCGTCGCCTATCTGCGGCAGGAAATGGCGCGAATCATTCGCCAACGCCGGGAAAACAGCGTTGCGCGCCCTGATCTGATCTCTCTGCTGCTGGCCGCACAGGACCCTGAAACCGGCCGCAGCATGAATGATGAACAGGTGATCGACAATCTTCTGACCTTCATCACCGCAGGGCATGAAACCACGGCGCTCGGCCTTGCCTGGACGCTTGCGCTGCTTGCCCGCCATCCTGATTGTGAAGCCCGGGTGCTGAGCGAGATCGGCAGCATAGCGGGGTCCAGCCCCATTGCGCCGGAGCACATCGACAGACTGGTCTATACCCGTCAGGTCTTCAACGAGGCCATGCGGCTCTATCCTCCGGCTCCGATGATTGTCAGAAGCGTGATCGAGCCTTTCACCTTGGGCGAACACCGTCTGCCTGTCGGTCTGCTGCTTTTGTTTCCCATTCATGCGCTGCATCGTCACCGGCTTTTATGGGAAAGGCCGGACGATTTCGATCCGGATCGCTTTGCGCCCGAGGTGGCGCGTCAACGGCATCGCTTCGCCTTCATGCCCTTTGGCGCAGGACCGCGCATCTGCATCGGAAGCGCCTTTGCCACCATGGAAGCGGTGGCGATCCTGGCTGTGCTGTTGCGCCGTTTTCGCTTTTCCATGGTCAATGACCGTCCACCCGAACCGGTGATGCGGGTAACACTCCGGCCGAAAGAACCGCTGATGCTCAAGGTCGAAGCGCGATAGATCGTCCCGGATGCTCTCGGAAAACAGCCTGTTTCATTCCTGCCGATTTTTGCTGTATAGCCGGAGCCGGACTGAAACAGCGAGGGTGCGGATTTTGACATTGCCGGTGAATGCTTTGACGTATCGTGACGCCATGAGCCGGTATGCCGGACATGTGCAAATCATCACCGTGGCGGGTGAGGGCGCAAGACGCGGGGTGACGATCACCGCCGCCTGTTCGGTATCAGACCGTCCGCCCATGGTGCTGGCCTGCGTCAACAATGAAAACGTAAAGAATCAGCTGTTTTTTGCCTCGGAGAGCTTCTGCCTCAACACGCTTGCTGCCCGGCATGAAGACCTTGCCCGTGCTTTTGCCGGTTATGGCAGCCTGCCGGAAGAAGAGCGCTTTGCCCTTGCGCAATGGGAACGTCTGGTGACAGGCGCCCCCGTGCTTGCCGATGCGCTGGCCGCCTATGATTGCCGTATCGTGGATCGCAAGCAAACCGCGACCCACACCGTTTTGTTCGGCGAAGTGGTGGGGTTGAAATTCGGCGATCCATCCGCTTCCCTGCTCTATCTTGATCGTGGATTTCACAGCATCGGATAAGTCACATGGATCGTGATGCCATAGAGGACATGTTTCAGGCGCTCGGCACCATCAGTATTCGCCGCATGTTCGGTGGCAAGGGCATTTATCACGATGGCAACATCATCGCCATCGAGCTTGGTGGCGATATGCTGCTGAAGGCGGATGATGAGACGGCAGCGCTGTTTGCCGAAGCCGGAGCCCGGCAATGGACCTATCAGCGGCCGGACAGAGCGCCGGTCGCCATGCCCTATTGGAGCATCCCGGACAGCGCCTTTGACGATCCCGATGACATGGCGCTGTGGGTGCGGCGCGCCTGTGAGGCCGGTTTTCGCGCGGCAGGCAAGCCAAAGCAGAAAAAGCGTCGCTCACCCCAGAAACGGCAGAGCAGCCTTGACGACGGCTGAAAGTGGTTCAGGCAAGCTGTCGGATGCGAACCAGCCGAAATCGCTAAGTTTATCCGGTTCCATCAGTTTTGGGTCGCCGCAGATATCCTCGGACTTGTAGATCATCAGCAGCCAGTGCTGATTATTTTCCGGATGGATGCGTTCAAGAACCGTCAGGAATTGCATCTGGCCGATGATCAGGCCCGTTTCCTCTTGCGCCTCGCGTCGCGCGGCTGCTTCCGCCGGTTCCATCAGATCGATCTTGCCGCCAACAAAACTCCAATGATCGGCCTCAAGCGGTTTTACCCGCTTGTAAAGCAGTGTTTTGCCGCCTCTGTTGATGATCAGATTGACGCCAAGGCCGGGAAAATCAGTGCCGGGAAGCATATCGCGCTCACAATCTGGGTGCGGGGTTGGAAGCTGTCGATAAAGGCACATATCACAACTCACAACATTGAAAAGATGATTTGTTACGGCTGGTGACGGCCATGAAAACCTCACCAGAATTGAATTGACCACTTTGCTTGCATCATCGGTCTGCGTCGTGCAGTCTGCATCCGATTGAATCCCTTATGTTGCATGACCGCGCGGCACGCGGCCCTGCTCTGGTCAGGAGGCATTTTTGGCGCGTTCCTATTGCATATACGATGTTTTCACCGAAACCCCGCTGGCGGGAAACCCGCTTGCCGTCGTTTTTGATGCTGAAGGTCTGGATGATGCTGCCATGCAGGCGGTGGCCTGTGAATTCAATCTGTCGGAAACGATTTTCATATTGCCGGCTTTGCAGCCAGCTCATGCGGCCCGGGTGCGGATTTTCACCCCCGGACGTGAATTGCCTTTTGCTGGCCATCCCACTGTCGGGGCGGCAATTGCGCTGGCAGAGCGGGACCGGCAGGAGCAAAACCTGACGCAGGACATCGTCACCGTTCTTGAAGAAAAGATTGGCCCCGTGCGCTGTGCCGTCAGTCTGCGGCAAGGGCAGGCGAGTTTTGCCGAATTTGACCTGCCGAAAAATTCGCAGCCCATTCATCTGCCCATGGATCGCCAAGGCATTGCCGATGCGCTTGGCCTGAAACCAGCAGAACTCGGTTTTGAGAACCACCAACCGTCGCTGTGGAGCGCAGGTGTGCCGTTCATGCTACTGCCAGTCAATGATCTGTCCGTTGCCGAAAAAATCGAATTCGATCCGCAATTGTGGGAGAGGGTGGCGCCTTATGCCGATGGGGCGATGACCTCGGCCTATGTCTATTGCCGTGGTGGCGTGCATCACAAGGCTGATTTTCACGCCCGCATGTTCTCGCCCGACATGGGCATTGCCGAAGACCCGGCAACAGGCTCTGCCGTGGCCGCACTCTCGGGCGCGATCCAGCATTTTGATGCCCTGCCGGATGGACATCATCCCATATTGGTAGAGCAGGGCGTGGAAATGGGCAGACCGTCCTTTATCCATCTCCACATCGATACCAAGGATGCCGCAATCTTTCGCGCCCGGATCGGCGGCTGCGCCATACGGATTGCGACAGGAATTCTTGAGTGTTAATTCCTGATAGATTTCATGGATTTGTCATTTTTTTGAAATGACGCCGTGTTTTTTCAGGGTGAGGTTATAGACAAGCAGGGGCAAGCCCTTTATATGCCCTCTCACGCCAGCAACGAAACACAACGAAGCGCGGCGGACGGGTGATTAGCTCAGTTGGTAGAGCAGCTGACTCTTAATCAGCGGGTCGTAGGTTCGAGCCCTACATCACCCACCAAATATCAATGGCTTAGACTGAATTTATAACTTTTATGCATCTGTTTATGACTTGATGCTTGTAGGTGACTTTGTGAGCGATGATGCGCTCTTCATCTACTATAAGACGCAACGACCTGCCACGGTTGCGCAGATGCTCACCTCGGGATAATTCTCTCCAGATTAAACGTGTTACCGCGACCTTTGTGCGCCATATTTGGCGCACAGCGCTGTAATGAGAACGCGCTACAGGGATTGTATGGATGCGAGTTTGTCAGCTTGCTCGTTGCCTGCGTTCCCACAGTGACCCTTGCACCACATGATGGTTGTAAAGGTAAGCTTGGGGAGGGACTGGTCGATAGACCGCCAAAGTTCCCGGTCTGGAATTGATCGCTTTCGCTCGTGTGGATTTGCCGTCACCCGCTTCCATCCATTGGTACGCCAGATTTTCAGGAGCCTGTTGCAGCCGTCAACGACATAGTGGGAATCGCACCAGACGACGACTTGTTCACCAGGTGCTGAACTGACAATCCATTCAAGTGCCTGAAAAAGAGCCAGGACTTCCATCTGCCCATTGCTCTGGGCATCAACACGCCCAGAGTTTGATGTGACCTCAATTCCATTGCGATAAACGACAAATGCCCAGCCACCGGTTTTGGTATCGGGCGAAAAGGAACCGTCAACATATATCTGGAGATTATCATTCAATCGCACATTCTCCAGTTTGTTATGACTTTTAGTTCCATAATCTATCTTATGCAAACAACGTGCAATCACAAGCGTGACGCTGAATGGTCATGCCATCCGCTCACCGTCATCGGTCAGCACCTGCTCGCCATCCTCCTTGAAAAACGCCCCATTGCGGAATGGCGGCAGGATGTCCAGCACGATTTCGGATGGACGGCAAAGCCGTGTGCCAAGCGGCGTGATAACAAAGGGCCTGTTGATCAGGATTGGATGTTGAAGCATGGCGTCAATGATCTCGTCATCTGTCAGGGCCGGATTATCGAGACCAAGAGCATCATAAGGCGTTCCCTTGTGCCGCAAGGCTTGGCGTGGCATCAGACCGGCTTCGGCAATCATGGCAATCAGCCTGTCTTTTGACGGCGGATTTTTCAGGTACTCGATCACGTCCGGCTCGATCCCCGCATGGCGGATCAGCGCCAGAGTGTTGCGTGACGTGCCGCAATCGGGATTGTGAAATATGGTCGCCATCATGCTGTTTTCCCTGTTTGTGCGTCACCACGTCGTGTCATGACAGATCGGTTATTTCCATCAGCATCCGTTGGGCAATATGTTTTTCCGAAGGATACCCGAAGGCATTGTTGATATAGGTCACGCCATGCTTCACCACCCGCCGGTTCAGATGGCTGTGCCCATAAATATGCAGGCTTGAGCCGAGCGAACGGATATGGGCCTCCAGCCGTTGCGATCCGAAGACGGGAAACAGAAACTTATATTTTTCCGGCAATCTCTCCGGCATAAGATCGATGCGCGGCAGAAAATGGGAAAAGCTCAGGACTGAGCTGACACCAGTCAGATCGGGTTGATGGTTGAAACTGTCCAGATGGGCGCTGACTTCGGCATCACTCAACCCTTGCCAGTCGCAGCGGCGATAATCCATCCAGATCTGCAAAAGCGTCGCATTGGGTTCACCGAAGGAATAGTCATACCAGCCAAACAGAGGGACGATCAGTCTGCGCCCTGCCCGATATGGCGACATGGATACGCCCAGACCCTTGCAGATCGCCAGCACCGTCTCCAGTTGCTCAAAAGAAGAACTCTCTTCAGCCAAAGATGAGCCGGAACGGCTTCTTCGACCGCCATGACGGCACCAGAGATCATGATTGCCCGGCACGAACAGAACCTTGGCAAAACGCTCGCTCATCATCGTCATGAACCGGCTGAACAGATCGAGAGAGTTTGCCACATCGCCTGCGACGATCAGCACATCATCCTTGAAATCCTGCCGTGAGACATCCTCGAACCATGCAAGGTTTTCCTGGTAATCAACATGAAAGTCAGAACCGGCAAATATTCTCATTCAGAAATAAAACCTTTATGCATATCATGATGATGGCACCGTATCAGGTGAGATACGGTGCCATATCGAAAATCATTATAGAGCAGTTCCAGGAAAAGTGTGAAACGGTTTTCCGTCCGGAAATGCGGAAAAACAAAGAGTTAGAGCATTTCACTGTTTCAGTGAAACGGTGAAATGCTCTAGCATATTTCAGCGTCAGCGGGTGCTTTCAAGCCATCATATATAATCCGGCTTCTGATCCAGGCTGAGACCGNGAGCATTTCACTGTTTCAGTGAAACGGTGAAATGCTCTAGCATATTTCAGCGTCAGCGGGTGCTTTCAAGCCATCATATATAATCCGGCTTCTGATCCAGGCTGAGACCGGGAAAGACAGTTCCGGTCAGTGCGCTATTTGACAGGCCAAACTGCTTGGCCAGAAAGGCCGCGGCAACGGCGCGCACATCACCTGTCGGATTGAGGTCGCGGCCATCCAGCAAATCGGCGTCCTGAATGCCCGGCCATTTGCCATAGACCCGGCCTCCCCGCACCGCTCCGCCCGCCAGAATGCAACAGCCGCCTGTGCCATGATCCGTGCCAGCATTGGCGTTCTGGTGCACGGTGCGGCCAAATTCGGTGATGGCGACCACCACCGTCTTGTTCCAGGCATCAGCGCCCAGCCCCGATTTCAGGGTCAGGATCGCATCATTAAGATTGCTGATCGCATGAGCAAAGTTTTCCTTCTGCTGCACATGCGTATCCCAGCCGGTGATGGAAAAACTGGCGATGCGATAGCGCTCCTTCAGCAGCGAGGCGGCCATGTTCGCCATATCCTTCACTCCATCGCCACGCTTCTGGCTTTGGTAGAGCAGATCGGTATAGGCATTGATGCCGACGGCCTGTTTCAGCATGGCAGAAAATTGCGGATCACCCTGATAAAGCCGGATCAGAAACTGCATTTCATCGCCGCCCATGCCGATACTGGAGCGCGGAGACCAGACATCGGAAGGATTTGGACCGGAGAGAATGATTTCGCGCGCGCTGCTGACATCGATGGCATGAACAGGTCGATTGGTCAGCGACAGGGTGCGGTTGAGCCAGCCGCTTTCCTTCGATTGCAGCCCCATACCGCCCGCCTCCAGAATATCCTGACCATCGAAATGGCTGCGGATATTGCGATAAGGCGTGGAGACGGCATGGACGAAGGCAAGCTCTCCCGCTTTCCACAGCGGCATGAGTGGGGCTGCTTGCGGGTTCAGACCGAACCGGCCATCGAGATCGGCCAGTCCCTGATCGGGTGTCAGCGCCAGATCGGGCCGGGCCAGCTTGAACGCCGGATCGGTATAGGGCTGAACCAGATCGAGCCCATCCATCGCACCGCGCAGGATGATGGCGACGAAACGATTGTCGCCCGGCATTTCGGCAAAGGCGAGCGGGGTAAACAGCGGCGAGGCGGCGGCACAGCAGGCCGAGGCCAGAAAACCGCGCCGGGAGAGCGGGATCGGCATGTCATTCATGGCTTATCTCCTCTTACCGTCTGTTGAATTCCGGCGACACCAGCGTCATCACCAGCCCGGCCTGTCTGCTGGGCGCCTGACGGGCTACCTGTATGGTGTCGTCGCGGGCATAATCGGCCAGCGCCACCTCCACAAAATTGCGGGGATCGGTGGTGTTGGGCATCTGGTTTGCCAGTTGCCGCGCCCATTGAATGCGCTGGGTCAACTGACTGGCGCTGAACCAATGGGCGGAATTGTCCTTGAAGCCCGCCGCATCGCTTGGCCGCCAGACAGGCTCACCAAGCGAGGCGATGACATTGGCTGCTTGACGCGCCAGAGGCGGGCGCTTGTGCGGCGCAGGCTTTGGCGGCAGCATTGTCGCCATCATTGCCGGTGCTGCGGCAGCGCCCTGCCCCATGGCTTTGTTATTCATTTCCTGTGCCATCATCTGGCCGGTGGCCATCGTGGCTTTGGCAGATGTGGCTGCAGCAAGATCCTCATCAGCGGACGGCATGACGATCGGGCCAAAATCCTTGCCATCCTCACCCAGGATCTGATCCTTGCTCAGGCCGGAAGCACGTAAGGACGAGACCACGTAATCGAAGGGCATCTTGAATTTCTGGCCCGGTTGCTCCCAGGCATCCGGACTGTCCAGCATGGCGCGATAAACGGCGGTTAATTCGCCGTCGGACGCCTTCCAGGCCGCAACCATGCTGTCGATGACCGGCTTGTTCGGCGCCTCATCGATGAAATGCATGTAGAGCTGGGTACTGATATGCGTCATGGTGCGCGGATCGCGCGCCAGCATATCCAGCACGTCACTGGCATTTTTCAACGGCTCGGGATCACGGGTATAGCTGTGGCCCAAAACGGTGAAGAAGCCGGGTTCGGCCTTGTTGCGATCATAGCCTGCGGCCACAGCCATCCGGTCATAGACCAGTCCGGTCAAGAGCAGCGAAAGCTGGTGTACATCCTTTTGGCTGTAGCCTGTATTGACACCCAGCGTGTGCAGCTCCATCACCTCGCGGCCAAAATTTTCGTTGACGCCGCCATCCTTGCGCTTCAGCCCGGCCTTGGAATTCGGCCCCATGGACTGGCTTTGATCGAGAAAGATCAACATGGCCGGATGAAAGGACGCCTGTTTCAGCAGCGTGGCGAAATCGCCGGAGAGATGCGGACGAATGGCTTCGGCCTCATAGAGCGGCACCAGCAGTTTCATATCCGTGGATTTATCGGCGCTGACGGTGAAATGATTGACCCAGAAATGCGCCAGACGCTCATGAAAACCATAAGGTGAAACGGCAGCCTGGGTGATGCGCGCCGAAACATCGGCCGTAAAGCGATTATAGAGATCGCGGTTCAGAACCTTGTCGCGCTGTCCGATCGGCTCGCCGCTTTTGGCTTGCTCGGAAAGGATTTTGCGGATGTCGTAATAATCGGAAATCCTTTGCCGCCTAATTTCTATACCTTCAAGCGGAAAAAGCAGGTCATGCAATTGCGCATCCTGCAATTGCTGCAACAGCGCATCGGCATCTTTCGGCGGTGTTTCGCCCTGGCTGAGACCGAAACCAAAGCGTATCGCCGCCATGGTGGCACGGGACAGTGTCATGCATCCTCCCATCCGGTTGGAACACAATCAGAATAAGACCCCTGCCCTGGCAGGAATCCTGACGATTTTGAGATAAATTATGCTCAAGCAAAAATAGTGATGCTGTGTTTTGCGCATTTCCGAACGGAAAAGCGCAAAACACTTTTCTCCTGGAAATGCTCTCAGCAACGAGCATCAGTGATCATGTATCATGACTTTACAGGATAAGGATTTATCCTTGCCATTACGGTAAAAGCGTGGCGCGAAATCTTAAGCTTTGGTAATTTTTGCGCCCAGAGAGCCGAATAGAAATGGCTCGAAGCCCCAATATTGACGCGCTGCCAAAAGCAGTGAAATCACCCCGAAGACGATCAGCAGGCAGGCTGAGCCACGCTGAATCCAGCTGGTAAAGCGATCCGGCAGACGTTGATGCAGCCAGCTGACCATGCCGCACAGCAGAAACCACCAGAGCAGCGAGCCGCAAAACACGCCAGCCACCAGAAAGAGTGGCTCATAGCCATCGGCATCGGCCAGACCGGCTGCAGCAAAAATGGCGGCAAACCCAAACAGTGTCGCCGGATTGGTGATGGTGAGCGCGAAAGTGGATGCGGTAAGACGCGCCAGATGCGCCGCCTCGATCTTGGCTTCGCGCACCACACGGCGGGGCCTGAGTGTGTGCAGGCCAATCAACAGGATCAACGTCCCGCCGACCAGCTTCAGTTCCAGCGAGATGGCCGACAGCGTATTTTCAAGCGCGGCAAAACCTGCTGCTGCGGCAATGGCAAAGACCATGTCGCCAATTGCTGCGCCAATGCCTGCCGCCACGCCATGCCAGAAGCCATGCTCAACCGTGCGGTTGATACAGAGCGTGCCAATCGGGCCAACCGGCGCTGCTACGGCAAAGCCCAGCAGAACACCTTTCAGCAGCATTATCAAAAGCATTCCGGTCTCCGTCACGCGGACAGCCTTCGCCTGACGGGAAAGCATGGGGGCCGAAGCCTTGGGACCGCCCGGTCAAAGGGCGCAGGCTTCAGAGTGGAAGCGTTTTGGGATAAAAACGGCTTGATGACAAGCCTTGGACCCAATTTACATCCTGACGCGCTCAGACCTTTTCCAGTTTTGCATGGGGTTCTTGCGGCAGCACCACCTGGATGGCATCGCCTGATCGGACAGGACCACCCGTGTGCACGACGGCCATAACGCCGGCCTTGCGGATCAGCTCGCCATTTGCATCCCGATCGAGAACCGCTTCCGTCAGCCCCGGCTGAAAATCATGCAATTGCCGGCAGGGATTGCGCAAACCAGTGAGTTCCACCTGCGCGGCCTCTCCAATCTGCAGAATCGTGCCGCGCGGCAGGCTTAACAGATCAAGGTGGCGGGTGGCGATGTTTTCACCAATATCACCGGGGGCGACGGTGAAGCCCTTTTCAGAAAGTTCATCGAAGAGTTCGGCCTGCACCAGATGCACCTGGCGCAGATTGGGCTGGGTCGGATCGACCGCCACGCGCGAGCGATGTTTGACCGTCACGCCAAGATGGGCATCGCCCGCAACACCCTGCCCTTCGATCAGCGTGATCTCCTCAAGCACGGCTTTGCTGAACCCATGCACCGGGCTGG
This sequence comes from Allorhizobium sonneratiae, assembly GCF_023700755.1. Lineage (GTDB taxonomy): Bacteria > Pseudomonadota > Alphaproteobacteria > Rhizobiales > Rhizobiaceae > Allorhizobium > Allorhizobium sonneratiae. The sequence goes on from NZ_JAMKOJ010000005.1 coordinate 279,084, forward strand.
CGCTGACACTCATCACCACACCACCCTTTTTAGCCTCACTCATGCCTTGTTTCCTCGTTCCCGCCGCAATTTCTCCCACCAGTCAAGCCGCTTGCGAATGTCCCGCTCAAAGCCGCGTTCCGGAGGATCGTAAAAGATCTGACGCCCGATCTTTTCCGGGAAATAATCCTGACCGGAAAAGGCGTCCGGCTCGTCATGGTCATAACGATAGCCATCACCATAGCCTTCGCCCTTCATCAGCTTGGTCGGCGCATTGAGAATATGTTTCGGCGGCGCCAGCGAACCATGCTCCTTCGCCACCCGCATCGCCGCTTTGAAGGCGGTGTAGACGGCATTGGATTTCGGCGCAGTGGCAAGATAGACGCAGGCCTCGGCCAGTGCCAGTTCGCCCTCCGGGGAGCCGAGATAATCATAGGCATCCTTGGCGGCATTGCAGATGACCAGCGCCTGCGGATCGGCAAGGCCGATATCCTCCACCGCCATGCGCACCAGCCGCCGCCCGATATAAAGCGGGTCTTCGCCGGCATCGAACATGCGGGCGAGATAGTAAAGGGCGGCATTGGGATCGGAGCCGCGCACCGACTTATGCAGCGCCGAAATCAGATTGTAATGGCCGTCCTGGCTCTTGTCATAGATCGGCGCACGGCGTTGAACGATGCGGATCAGCCCGTCCTTATCGAACACCTCATCCTTGCGCGCGGCCCTCCAGACCTCTTCGGCCAAGGTCAAAATCGCCCTTCCATCGCCATCGGCCATGCCGAGGAGGCTTAAGCGGGCCTCATCATTCAACGGCAGTGTTCGCCCTTCCATCGCTTCTGCCCGTTCCAGCAGGGTTTCGAGGCTTGCCTCATCATGCGAACGGAAGGTCAGAACGCGCGCACGCGACAAAAGTGCAGCATTGAGTTCGAAGGACGGGTTTTCCGTGGTCGCCCCAACGAGAATGACGGTGCCGTCTTCCATCACCGGCAGAAAACTGTCCTGCTGGGCGCGGTTGAAGCGATGGATCTCATCGACGAAAAGCAGGGTCTGACGACCGGACATGCGCCGTGCGCGGGCGCTTTCAAAGACCTTCTTCAGATCGGCAACACCGGAGAAAATCGCTGAAATCTGCTCGAAGGCCAGTCCCGATTCGCCGGAAAGAAGCCGGGCGACCGTGGTTTTTCCGGTGCCGGGCGGCCCCCAGAAGATCATCGAACCGAGCGAGCCGGAGGCGATCATCCGGGTCAAGGCCCCGTCCGGCCCGGTCAAATGCTCCTGCCCCGTCACCTCTGCCAGCGTTTTCGGCCGCAACCTGTCGGCCAAAGGCCGTTTTTCGGCCATGCTGTCATCCAGTTTCGGGGCAAAGAGATCATTCATCGGAAAATCTGTCGTATTTTCTGGCCATCACGGTCGATTTCAACCCGCCAGAAATTGGGGTTGGCACGCGCCAGTCTTACCATGTCCTCGCTGGAGCGCACAGCATTTCCGTTGATCGAGAGAAGAATGTCCTTCGGCTGGAAACCGAGCTGATCGGAGATCGAGCCGTCTTTCACTCTGGTCACGACAACGCCAGTGCTGTCAGTCGGCATCTGCAGTTCATAGGCAAGCCGGGGCGAGAGATTGCCAACCGTCAGCCCGTCGAAGGGGTTGTTGCCGGCAAGCGTCTTTTCATCGCGCGGGATGGTTTCCGGCGGGCCCTCCAGCCGCAGACTGACCTGCTTTTCCTGACCGTTATCGATTACTGTCAGGGTCACGGTCTTGCCAAGCCCCGCCGTGGTCAGGCGATAATTCAGCGCATCTGGATGTTCTACGGTCATGCCATCGACGGCAGTGATCACCTCGCCCGCCTTGAGACCTGCTCTGGCTGCCGGAGAATCCTTGTCGGTTTTCACGACAAGTGCGCCCAGAACCCGCTTCAGGCCCAGCGCATTGGCCACATCCGAGGTGACGGGTTCGAAGCTTGCGCCGAGATAAGGCCGCTCGAAGCTTTTATCGCCATGTTCGGCAGCCGCCAGAAACACCTTGACCAGATTGGAGGGAATGGCAAAGCCGATGCCGTTCGAGCCGCCTCCCTTGGAGTAGATCATCGTGTTGATGCCGATCAGCTCACCCTTGGTGTTCATCAACGCGCCGCCGGAATTGCCGGGATTGATTGCCGCATCGGTCTGAATGAAAAAGCTGACATCGCCATCCTTCACCTGATTGCGGGCGAGACCGGAGACGATGCCGCTCGTCACCGTCTGGCCAACGCCGAAGGGGTTGCCGATGGCCAGCACCACATCGCCCACCTCTGCCTTGTCGGAATCGGCAATCGGCATGGTCTGGAAATTGTCGTCCTTCGACTGGATTTTCAACACGGCCAGATCAAGACGCGGATCTTTCAGCAGCACCTTGACCGGATATTCACGCCCGTCGGACAGCGCCACCTTGATGTCGTCAGCCCCCTCGATCACATGGTTGTTGGTAACGATGGTGCCGTTTGCCTCGACCATCACGCCGGAACCAAGCGAGGTTTCCTTTTCAGTGCGGGTTGGAAAATGCTGCCCGAAAAACTGCTCGAAGAATGGGTCGCCGCCGAAGGGATCGACACGCTGGTGAATGATGCGCTCGGCATAGACATTGACCACGGCATTATGGGTGCGCTTGACCAGGGGGGCGAAGGAAAGCTGCATCTCCTCCCGGCTTTGCGGCACGGTTCTCATGTCCTCGGCAAGTGCCGGAACGGCGCTCAAACACAAAAGGCCGATCACGGCGACACGAAGGGTTTTCAGGCCATGCATGGAAGGGTCCTCATCATGATAGTCAGCAAATGTGTTTTTGGAAAATGTGCCACACAAAAGGGCATTTCAAGCATTCAGACCAATCTTGAGGCTGATCCTGATGCTGATAATCGGCCAAATCGATGACAATGGCGTGAGGCCCTGCGTGACAGCAAAACGCCGGCCCAACCCACCATGGCAGACCGGCGTTATAGAGGACAGACGTTCTGTTTTTACTGGCAGACTAACTCACCCTTCCCGGTCAGTTTTCCCTTCACCCTTTCCTTGATGTAAGTGGTGATCTTTGGATAGGGGCAATAGAGATAATCGCGCGGGTTCAAGCCAGCCGCCTCCTCATTGCCGGGTGTGATGCCTGCCTTGACCGCTTCCGGAGCCTTGCCGTGCTCCACCCAGTCGACCAGCGGCGTGAAGAAATCGAAATCGTCATAGGAAGGGCCGCCTGCTCCGTGCGGCATGCCCGGAATGCGATAGAAGCGGACGAAATCAGCGGCCTGATGATTGTTGTTGTCATCCAGATTTTTATACCATTTCACCGTATCGAGGACGGAAAAGACCGGATCGCCATTGCCGTGAAAGACGATCATCTTGTGGCCGTCCTTGCGGAATTGGGTCAGATGCGGATTGCCCGTATCCGGCGGAATCATGAAGGAAACGGCAGACTGGGTGAAAGGGCCGCTCACAGCATCGATTTTCGGTGCATCCTTATCGAAATCGAAACCGAGCAGATATTTTTCCAGATCCTCCGGCGTCGGGCCAACAGCCGTGGGCGGCGTGGTGAAAATCTGAGCCAGCGAAGCAGCGCCCATCACATCGATGATCGGTTTGTGATGCCAGGCCTCAATCGGGCTTTCCAGCTTCCACATACGCCAGTTTTTCGAACCCATCCCGGGATCCCAGACCCAGGAGCTGTAAAGCATATGGCCATGGCTGTCATAAGGACCGTTATGGCTTGTGCGCAGGGCCGCAATCTGGGCGTGGCTCAGACAGTCTTTCGTCTGGCCCGGCTTGCAGGCAAGCGAGGTGATGTTGAACCGCGTCTGGCAGGCATCGGCATTGCTGACAACGCCATCCACCCGGCCATCCATGCCATCGCAGGCCTTAAGGATCTGCTGGGCGAGAAACTGCATGTCGGCCACGGAAAAGGCTTTGGTGATATCCGGGTTCACCTTGCTCCAGCTTTGAACGTCAAGTGCATGCTGCAGGGCCGCGCGCGGCAGGTTCATGCCGGGATAGCCAACCAGAAGACCGTCGAACTGATCGGGAAGGCGCGAGGCAGCCATCAGCCCGTGGCGCCCGCCATTCGAGCCACCGATACCATAGCGATAGGCAATTTTTTTGCCGTAATATTGCTCGGTCAGCGCCATGGCCAGAGGGTTTAGCTTTTCTACCGCGCCGTAACCATAATCGATGCGGGCCACAGGATCGAAGCCGAAGGCCGCGCCACCCGCCAGCCCCTTTTCCGGAGAGGCATTGCCATCATGACCGGCATCGCTTGAAACAACCGCATAACCGCGGCCAAGGGCAGTGTCCTTCTTGTTGCCACCGAGCAATGGCCCCGTTGCCGGCACAACAACGCCGTCATTGCCACCATTAAACTGATGCACATATCGGCCGTTCCAGTCATCCGGCAACCGCATCTCGAAATGAATGGCGTAATCCTTGCCGTCTATGCCCTTATGCGCACCGGTAAAACCATGCACCAGACAATATGGTTTGGGAAAGGCCGGATCATTGGCCACCTCTTTCGTCTCGGTGATGGTCATTGCCGCAGGATGATGCCCCTCAAGCCCGATCCCGGCACATGTTTCCGCAGCATGCGCGATGCCGGGCAAAATCAGAGCCGTCAAAGCCAGCCCAATCGTTCTCACCTTCATTGTTTCCTCCCGAATGAAAATGACACCCTCTGTTTATGCATGAACCATAATAGTGCGCAACACATATCATCTATTTCGATACTGAAAATACGCTCTTGACCTTGCGTGGAAGCAATCGCAAATAAGCGGCATGAAAGCATCGGACGCAGATATCCTTATCATTCCCGGCTACACCAATTCCGGCCCGGACCATTGGCAAAGCCGCTGGCAGAACAAACTGTCCACCGCCCGCAGGGTCGAGCAGGCGGAATGGTCTAAACCCGTGCGGGAAGACTGGGTGGCGCGCGTGGCGGAAGAAGTCAATCGGGCGGAAAAACCGGTCGTGCTGGTCGCCCATTCGCTGGGCATTCCTTCACTTATCCACGCAATCCCGGATTTTCGCAACAAGGTGGCGGGCGCCTTTCTCGTTGCACCGCCTGAGGTGGAAAACCCGTCGATCCGGCCGAAACACCTGATGACATTTGGCCCTTATCCGCGCGAGAAACTGCCCTTCCCCACACTGATGGTCGCCAGCCGCAATGATCCCTTCGGCTCCTATGAGCATGCCGACGAGATGGCCAAAGCCTGGGGCGCGCTGTTGATTGATGCCGGTGAGTCAGGCCATATCAATGCCGAATCCGGCCATGGCCCCTGGCCGGAAGGCACGATGGTCTTTGCCCAGTTTCTCGGCCGTCTCTAGAGCTTTTGTTCTCACGCATTTCCGGACGGAAGCCGTTTCACACTTTTCCTGAAAAATGCTATAGAGCATCGTGCCGATTACGATTTTCGGCACGATGCTCTAAAACTCGCCGGAGGCCTCGCGACGGCGCTGGTCGAGTTCTTCGCTGTATCGGCGCAGCGTATGGCTCTCCGTCAACAAGCCGATGGGGCGGTGCTGCACGCGGTCGCTGACGACGGCCAGCGCTTCGCTTTTCGTCGCCTCAAACAGGGCGGCGGCCTGCTTGACATTCATGGTCGGCAACAGAACATCTTTCTGGAAACGCAGATAGCTGTCCAGGCTGCGCTCGGCTCCGTCCCGACCCAGCGGCTCGGCATGGATTTCCGGCACCAGCACAATGCCGAGATAGCGCCCATCGTCATTGATGATGATGACACGCTGGGTCGAGCCCAGCGGAAACTCTTTGCGAAATGCCTCAATGCCCATGGAGAGCTTGGCCGAGCGTACATCGGCACGCATCATCTTGCCCACGGTCAGATCACGAATCCAGCCGACATCATGGGCGCTGCGAATGGTTTCACCGCGCAGGTGAAAACGCCATGTGGCAAAGGAATAGCCAAAGAACACCCGCACCACCAGCGATGTGGTGATGACCGAAGCCAGAACCAGGGCAGTGATCGGAAAATCGCCGGTCACTTCCAGTGCCAGAAAGCTCATGGTCAAGGGGCCGCCAATAACGGCAGCGGCAAAAGAACTCATGCCGACGACGCCATAAATCACCGGGGCAAGGCTCATGCCGGGAAACAGCACACTGCCAAAGGCAAAAATTTTGCCGATCAGCGAGCCCATGAATAGCGAGGCGAAAAACAGACCACCGCGGAAGCCGGAACCGATGGAGACCGCACTTGCGAGCGACTTGAGCAGAAACACCATCACCAGCGCCTGCAGCGTCGAGCTGGTGTTCATGTTGATATGCAAGGCCCCATGTCCGCTGGACAGCACCTGAGGCGAGATCATACCTAAAAATCCGACGATGACGCCGCCGAGAACAGGCCGGAAGGTCTGGGAAATCGAGCTTTTGCGCGCTGTTTCCTCAATGAGGGACACGGTCTGCATGAGCACGATGGCAATCACCGCACAGATGACGCCGAGCAGGATGGCCGGCACATAGTCCGAAGGCGTGATCTCGCCGATCCGTCCGACCTTGATCGTGATTCCATGGTCGATAATCTGCTTGGCAACGATTTTCGCCGTCAGGGCCGACACCATCACCGGCGCAAGGGTGGTAACCGTATAAGAGCCGATGATCAGTTCGATGGCGTAAAAGGCCCCGGTCAGCGGCGCATCGAAGGCCGCCGCAATCGCGCCAGCAGCGCCACAGCCGACGATGATCCGCATATCCCCGCGCCTCAGCTTCAGTTTGCCACCAATTTTCGAGGCAAAGCCGGATGCGATCTGGCTGTAACCTGCCTCAAGCCCGACAGACGCACCAAAGCCGTTCGAGATAATGTTCTGCACAGTAACGATAATGCTGTCGGTCAAGGACAGCCTGCCGCCATGCAAAGCATTGGCTTCGATGGGATCGAGCATCGGGCGCTTGCGAGTGCGTGACAGGATGAAGAAAATCAATCCCAGCACGATACCGCCCGTGATTGGGCCAATCAGCACAATGGCGCCGCTGACATGGCTGCCGCTCAGCGTGCCTTCGACACCGAAAACATGCCGGTGCAGTTCCGTGCTGAGAAAGCTCATCAGCGACACCAGCAGACCTGCCAGCGCACCGACCCCGACAGCCAGAACCACAAGTGCCAGTTCGCCGCGACGAAACAGGGCCTGCAAGCGCGAAATCCTGATATTATCAAGGAAGCTTGCAGTACTGGGCGAATGAAACGGCTTGTTCAGCATGGCGGTCTACAGTGCGAGGTCAAATATCCGTGTCGGTCAGCAAGACCTCGAACCGCAGCATGTCATAAGCCGGTTCGACGTGATCCGGGGTTTTTGTCATAACGGTTTCGTAATCGAGCGGCGTGTGCATATGGGTTAATATAGCCCGTTTCGCGGCAAGCCTCTCGATCCAGTCAAGAGATTGCTGCAAGGACAGATGGCTGGGATGTTCCTTATATTGCAGGGCATCGATGACAAGCACATCAAGGCCCTGCATTTTCGGCGGTGTTTCTGCCGGAAAATCGCTGACATCGCTGCAATAGGCGACATTGCCGATGCGAAACCCCAGAGACATGATATCTCCATGCTGCTGGAGCAGGGGCAGGAAGTCTATCGCGCCGCCCTTCCCTTCAATCCTGATCGGCTGATCGATATCGTCGATGAGCACAGACTTGATGATCGGCGGATAATTGCTGCCGTCCGGGGTTTTAAGACAATAACCGAAGCCCGCCTCAATCCGGCGCATGGTTTCCGGATCGGCGTGAATGGGAATACGATGATGCTGCATCAAGGCGAAACCGCGCAGATCGTCGATGCCATGCAGATGGTCGGCATGAGAGTGGGTATAGATCACCGCATCGATGCGGGAAACCTCGGCGCGGATCATCTGCTCGCGAAAATCCGGTCCTGTATCGATGACCACCGTGGTCACGCCGCCATCGGGGGCAAACTGCTCAACCAGAAGTGCTGCCCGGCTGCGCCGGTTTTTAGGGTTGGTCGGATCGCACGCGCCCCAGTCACCGTTGATCCTCGGCACGCCCGGTGACGAGGAGCATCCTAGAACGGTGAAACGGCGCGTATAAGGCATCGGTCAGAGTCTCGGCATTTTAGCAAACAGCCGCAAGGCATTGTCTGTGGTGATCCGGGCGATCTCGGCATAGCTCACCCCTTTGACCTCAGCCAGAACCTCCGCCGTGTTCACCACATAGGACGGTTCGTTGCGTTTTCCACGCCAGCGCTTTGGCGCAAGGTATGGCGCATCGGTCTCGACCAGAAGACGGTCGAGTGGCAGGTCTTTGGCGATGGCGCGCAGCTCTTCGGATTTCGGAAAGGTCAAGATGCCGGAAAAGGAAATATAACCGCCAAGCTCCACTCCGGTTTTCGCCAGCATTTCACCGGCGGAAAAGCAATGCAGGATGAAGGGGAAGGCCCCTTTCTCCGTCTCCTGCCGCAGAATGTCCGCCATGTCTTCATCGGCGCTGCGGCTATGGATGACGAGCGGCAATTGCGTGCGGCGTGCGGCCTCGATATGGCGCAGAAAGCCGGTCTTCTGATCTTCCGGCGTCTGGGTGTCGTAGAAATAATCCAGCCCACACTCGCCGATCGCCACAACCTTGTCATGGGCCTCGGCCAGCCGCACCAGATCGTCGGCACTGATGTCCAGCTCCTCGCCCGCATTGTTGGGATGGGTGCCGACCGAGCAGAACACCGAAGGGTAGCGCTCGGTCAGCGCCAGCAATCCATCAAGCTTTGCGACGCGGGTGGAGATCGTCACCATTTGCTTCACACCCGCATCATGGGCGCGCTTGACCAATTCGTCGCGCTCGGCGTCGAAATCGGCAAAATCCAGATGGCAGTGGGTATCGATCAGCATCAGGTCAGGCCTTGTTTGCTTTGGTGTCTGCTTCGGGGGCAACATAGCGCGGGAACACCGGCGAAACGGCGGGCAGTTCCGTACCCGGCGTCAGGCGACCAGCCTCGCCCAGCCTGGCGAAGACGCGATCATCCGGGGCAACGGCCACGAGGTCGAGCAGTTTAGCCGCACTATCCGGCATGATCGGCTGGAACAGAATGGCGATCTGGCGCACCACTTCCGCCGTGACATAAAGCACCGTCGCCATGCGGGCCACATCCGTCTTGCGCAAAACCCAGGGCTCCTGAGCGGCAAAATAACGGTCGGCCTCATTGACGATGTTCATGATCGCGCCCACCGCCTTGTGGATCTGCTGGCGCGACATTTCCTCGCGGCAGATCGCAATGGCTTCGTCAGCGGTGGCAAGAATGGCCTTGTCGGCATCGGTCAGCGGACCGGGTTCCGGCACCTTACCTTCGAGGTTTTTGGCGATCATCGACAGCGAACGGCTGGCAAGATTGCCGATGCCATTGGCAAGATCGGCATTGATGCGGGTGGCAATCCCCTCTTCCGAATAGGAACCGTCCTGGCCGAAAGACACTTCGCGCAGGAAGAAGAAACGCACCTGATCCAGCCCGAAATGGTTGACCAGATTAACCGGATCGACAACATTGCCGAGCGATTTCGACATCTTCTCGCCCTTGTTGAGCAGGAAGCCATGGGCATAAACGCGCTTCGGCAGCGGCAGGCCCGCCGACATCAGGAAGGCAGGCCAATAGACCGCGTGGAAGCGGATGATGTCCTTGCCGATGATATGGGCATCCGCCGGCCAGTATTTGGCGCGCGGGCCTGTTTCATCCGTCAGGTATCCGGTCGCGGTAACATAGTTGGTCAGCGCATCGACCCAGACATACATGACGTGCCTGTCATCGCCCGGCACCTTGATGCCCCAGTCGAAGGTGGTGCGCGAGATAGAGAGATCCTTGAGACCGGACTTGACGAAGGACATCACCTCGTTGCGCCGCTCGTTCGGACCGATGAAATCCGTCTGATCCTCATAGAGTTTCAAGAGCCGGTCTTCATAGGCGGAAAGACGGAAGAAATAGCTTTCTTCCTCCACCCATTCCACCGGCGTGCCCTGCGGCCCATAGCGAAGGCCATCGGCGCGGACTTCGGTTTCTTCCTCGGCGTAATAGGCTTCATCCCGCACAGAATACCAGCCGGCATAGCTGTCTTTATAAATATCGCCGTTCTTTTCCATCCGCTTCCAGATTTCCTGGCTGGCAACATGATGGCGCGGTTCGGTCGTGCGGATGAAATCGTCGTTGGAAGCGTTGAGCAGTTTGCCCATGGCACGGAATTCATCGGAATTGCGCTTTGCCAGCGCTTCCGGCGTAATGCCTTCATTGCGGGCGGTCTGCTGCATTTTCTGGCCGTGCTCGTCGGTGCCTGTCAGAAAGAACACATCTTTCCCGTCCAGCCGCTGGAAACGCGCCATGGCATCCGTGGCGATCAGCTCATAGGCATGGCCGATATGCGGTTTGCCGTTGGGATAGGAAATGGCGGTGGTGATATAATAGGTGTCTTTCATCGGGTCGGCCCTTGCAGTCCGCTTCTCGTTCTTGAGGATGGCACCGCTCTTATCGCATGTTGGCGACAAGCGAAACATCAAGTTTCCGGGAAATGACATTTCCGGCCCAAAGGCCGATGAGAAACAAATACCTGTACACTCCAGCCTGGAAGAGAGTTTTTCTCCAGCCGGGGCAAAGCTGAGCCTGAAAAACTTTGGCGGGATTTGTCCTGAAATGCTATAGGTCCCAACTGTTTGAAAATACGTCATTCATTGCAACAGGACAGACACCTGTGAGCAAAAGGGCATAACAACCGGGAAACCGGTGGCTTTCTGAAGTTATCAAGGGACAAGATTGCCAGAAGGCAGGCTTGTCAGAGGGGAAAAGTTTGCTGGGTCATTTATCATTCGATCCTTTGGTGTCGCTGTCCGGTTTTCTGGTCGGGGCACTGGTCGGTATCACCGGTGTCGGTGGCGCCTCACTGATGACGCCCTTGATGGTCTTGCTTTTTGGCATACATCCGGCAACGGCAGTCGGCACCGATCTGCTCTATGCCTCCATCACCAAAATGGCCGGTGCCGTGGTGCATGGCCGTCAGGGCAATATCCGCTGGCGGCTGGTATCGCTGCTGGCGCTTGGCAGCATTCCGGCAACGGCTGTCACCCTCTGGCTGATGAGCGGCACGGACCGCAAAAGTGCTCATGCGGAAACCCTGCTGACGACCTCCCTCGGCATCATGCTGCTGGGAACGGCGATCATCCTTCTGTTCCGCGATGTGCTGATGCGCTATGAAACACGATTTTTCACCCGCGCACAGGCGCCAAAACCCCGGACGATTGCGATTGCCACCGTGGCGCTTGGCCTGACACTTGGCGTGGTGGTAACGATGACCTCGGTGGGCGCTGGCGCAATCGGGGTCACGGTTCTGCTGTTTCTCTATCATCGCGCCGCCATCAGCGAAATCGTCGGCTCCGACATTGCCCACGCCATCCCGCTGACGCTCATCGGCGGCGTCGGCTACTGGATCATCGGCGACGTCAACTGGGTGATGCTGGGCTCGCTTTTGATCGGCTCCATTCCCGGCATCGTCATCGGCAGCTATGTCGCGCCGAAAATGCCGGAGAAGATCGTGCGCACCGTGCTGGCCGTCGTGCTGGCCATCGTTGCGGTCAAGCTGATCAAATTATAAAACGTCAACCACGCACATCGGCGACAAGATCGAGAAGCGTTTGCTTGCGGTCGAGATTATAGGCGCTGGCAAGGCCGATGCGTTCGGTGACAGTGCTGGCAAGGCGTGAGAGATGGTCTGCACGGCCAAGATCGCCCCTCATGGCGGCAGCGTGGGCTCCTTCGCAGACATGTTCGATCAGGTGATCGATAAAAAACTGAAAGATCACATCGCTGTCTTTTGCCGACAAAACATCCGCCAACTTATGCATCTTGAACCGCGCCTCGGCCCCTTCGCTTGCCAGAATGTCGTCAAAGGCCTGAATGATCTCCAGTCCGCCGTAATTCAAAAGCTTCAGCGCCTCAGCCACACTGCCGCTAGAAAGGGCCGCAAGCTGCGCCTGTTGATCCGGCTGCACGGCAATGCCCAGTTTATCCATGGCGTTCAGGAGATGGACCTTGCTGAGTGGCTGCAACCGCAAAGGCAGGCAGCGTGAACGGATTGTGGGCAGAAGTTTTCCCGGCGCATGGGAGAGAACGAGAAATAGCGACCGCTTCGGCGGCTCTTCCAGCACTTTCAAAATGGCGTTGGCGGCGTTGCGGTTCATGTCATCCGCCGGGTCGAGAATGACGATCCGCCAGTTTCCCGTTCCCGATGTCTGGGAAAAGAAATGGCCGACCTTGCGGATTTCCTCGATGGTGATCGCGGTTTTGGCACGCCCGGTTTTCTCATCGCGCGGGCGGGTAACATGCAGCAGATGATGCGATGCGCCAGAGGCAATCTGGCGGCCAATGCTGCTTTCGGGGTCTGGATCGGAGAGACTGGCAGGAGCCAGTTCCGGCTCAGGATGTGATAGAACATGGTGGGCGAAACGGAAAGCAAGCGTTGCCTTGCCAATACCTTCTGGCCCTTCGACCAGAATGGCGTGATGCAGCTTGCCGGACCGATAGCCATCAGCAAGAAACTGTTCCGCCACCTCATGACCATAGAGGGCTGTGTTGCGGGCGGGGGAAATTGCGCCGTCAAGCAGGGCTGTCGCCTCCATCTCAACACTCCTTCCGGGTCGGCCTGAGCCGGTGCAGCAAGGGCTGGACTTCGGCAAAAATGGCGTCTGCCACCTGCTCTCTGCTCATGGCGGCATCGATCACCCGGCAGCGCTCCGGCTCTGCGGCGGCAATCTGCAAAAAGCCCTGACGGCGCGCTTCATGAACCTCATTCGTTTCCTTCTCGAACCTGTCCGGGGCAGAAAGCCCCGCCGCCTCCGCCCGAGCCTGGGCACGGGCAAGACCGCTGGATGCGGGCAGATCGAGAACCAGTGTCAAATCGGGAACCGCGCCATCGACAGCCAGCATTTGCAGCTTGTCGATAAAATCCATATCCATGGTGCCGCTCAGGCCCTGATAAACGCGCGATGAATCCATGAAGCGGTCGCAGAGCACCACCCTGCCCGCCCGGAGCGCAGGACGGATCAAGGCATCGACATGGTCATATCGGGCCGCAGCAAAGAGAATGGCCTCCATCTCAGAGCCAAAAGCCTCTGCCGCACCCGAAAGAAGCACATGACGCAGAGCCTCGGCGGATGGCGAACCACCCGGCTCACGGGTCTTGACACATTCGAAGCCGAGACCGGTCAACCTTTCAGTCAAAAGCGCGATCTGGGTGGATTTTCCCGTGCCTTCTCCACCTTCAAACGTTATGAACAGACCCCGATTTTCAGACACGTAAACGCTTTCTCTTGACCTGGCCCTACCGGCTGCGATTTTCCGCCGGGTTATAATAGCGCGTTCCCATAGCAGAAATACATTTTTGTAAAAAACACTGCCTTCTTAAAGCGTGACCATATCGAAATCCACCCCGGCAAGCCGGTGCCGGAAGACAAATCCGTCATCCCCATCTCCGGTAACAACGCGATAACCATGTTGTTTGCAAACGGCACAGTTCGATAAAATTCGAGCAATTTTTCCCGCCAATAATTATCGGTTGCCGGACCAGTGTTGCTCTCAAAAGAGGGCAAGACATGTTCCAGACCATTGTTACGCGATCGATTACTGCCATTTTTGCCATGATGCTGATTGCTACGGGCAGCGCCCAGGCAACCGAAGTGACAGGCGCCGAACCCAGTGCCTATGCCGAGATTTCGGCAGGCCGCACAAGCGTACCGATTGGCTGGTATCTCTTTTGCAAAGAACAGTCGGTTGAGTGCCATGAAACCGGCAGCCCGCAGGATCAGGTCATGCTGAACAGCCAGAAATGGCAGGATTTGCTGGAAATCAATTACACGGTCAATGCAAATATCGTCGGCGTCACCGATGAAAACCATTACCATATTTATGAAAAGGGTATTCCCAACTGGTGGACCTATCCTGATGACGGCATGGGCAATTGCAACGATTACGCCATTTTGAAAAAACGGCTTCTTGAAGAAGCCGGTTGGCCAAGTTCAGCGCTGCACCTGACTGTCGTTCTGGATCATCACGGCGAAGGTCATCTGATCCTCATGGTGAGCACCGATCATGGTGACCTGATCCTCGATTGCCTGACCAACAAAGTGATGAAATGGTACCAGACCGGCTATAAATTCCTGAAACGTCAATCCTCTGATAATCCGAATAGCTGGGTTGCATTCACCAATGTCGTTCAAGAGGTTGCACGCGTAGGATCAATCAAGCCCTGAACCGTCAGCAACCGTAACGTTGCCAGTACTGCTCCACCAGCGATCTGCCGTCACGGTCCAATATGGCAAAATTGCCCGGAACAACGACAAAGAAATGTTCGGTCCGCGCGTCGTGGTCCACAGTTCGCTCAGACACTAGCCCGCAGGCGACAAAACCGGGAAGAACCTGACTTGGCTGTACACGCTGAATATTCACGCTCAGGATGACATCCCCCAAACGGCGCGATAGTGCTGATTGAACTCTTGCCGGCACCTGATCCAGGGTCGGCGCAGGCGCCCCCGGCGCGGCTGCCAGAATAACAACAGCCGATATAAGCGTACTTAGATTCAACCTCTTATACCTTCGCTTGATAGAAGCCACCAAGAGGGATCAGGCATACGGTATGCGTGACGAAAGCACAGGTGCAAAAGCGAATCCCTACCCTTTGGAACAGGATGAGCCAAGCTTTCATCAAGATTGTGGCAACGTCCTCAGAGGCAAAATTTTGTTCTCAGTTTCAAGGAGGATTGGCACAACTCTGCACATGAAAAGAAAGATTGCTGAACCGCAACTTTACATCTTGCATCGAATGGAATGGAGGCCTCGCCCGGAAGGTGTGAAGACCTTTAAAAACAAACGGATATTCTAAAGTGTAACAATTTTTCAAGGTATGAAATTTCAATAGGTTATAGGTTGTCCTGTTACACCTTTTCCACAGGTGCCCTCATGACCGAAACCATTATCGAGGCTATGCATTCAGACTCGGTGCCTTGGTGAGCTTACTATGGCAGGAACAAAGAAAAGCATGGCTCCCTTCGCTATCCTTGGCGCTTCGCTCGCGCATCCGGTTAGCCGGAATTGGAAGGGATATTGGCAACGTTCCGCTTAAAAAGTTCCATCACATCTTGAAGAGTTGATGAAGCGTTACTACCTGCGGACTCATCTCTGCTTCGGCAGGGGTGAAAATAGAGCAGCCCGGGGGCGTTGGCGCGCCTCCCGGGCCAGAATAGCAACCTTGCGGTGGCTTGTTGTGATCACGAACCTTAATTGGGAAATGTTGACATTTTTGTCAATGGGTGTTTCGCAAAAGTTTGCCGCGTACGACAATGAACGGAAAAAAGTCGTATGCAAGAGCATTTCAACTTCATTCCCCACGCCGAAGGTGGGATCATTATCTATCAGCGCCCAATGGACGGTTACATCAACGCTACAGCGATGTGCCAAGCTGCTGGACGTCCATGGAGCCGCTATTGGGAAACCACGCAAGCGAGAGAGTTTGCAGCAGCTTTATCTTCCGATATCGGTATACCGATATCGGAAGCAATTCAGTCGCTTAAAGGTGGTGACCCGCGTTTGCAAGGTACTTGGGTTCACCCTCAAGTAGCCATTAACTTGGCACAATGGCTATCGGCCCCCTTTGCTGTAAAGGTAAGCAAGTGGGTATTTGATTGGATGTCAGGCGCGGCTCCGGTAAAGCCGGAAATGCCGTATCATCTGCGCCGGTATGTCGCCAACCAACAAAACGTCCCAACGGGTCATTTTTCTATCTTGGCAGAACTAACGATGGCGCTAATAGCTCCAATGGAGGCAATGGGATACATATTACCGGAGACGATGGTGCCGGACATTTCCCATGGCAAAATGTTTTGCAAGTGGCTACGCGATGTTCATGGGGTAGATACAGATAGTTTGCCTACCTACTGGCACATTTACGAAGATGGGCGCAGAGTTAAGGCAAAAGCATACCCAGAAGCCCTCCTACCTTCCTGGCGCAAGCACTTTCGAGAAGAATGGCTACCCAACAGGGCGGTTGGTTATTTCACGGGGCGGGACAACTCAGCGCTGGAGTTCCTGCCCCGTCTTCTGCCCCCGCCATCAGGTGGAAAGGCCGCCTAAAGCCTCTCCCAACTCAAATTCCCCTTAGCGTCCGCGACGCTCCTAACATGCCCTTCGGCCTTCATCTGCCGGAGGGCTTTGCTAACGCCCTTGGTGAGTTCTGATATGTATTTCCGGTCCCTCGCGTATTCCCCACGCATGGCGACAATCTCACAGGCTATGTCACGGCTGGACAATGGTCCTACAGCGTGGCTTAGCGCATCCCATAATGGCCTTAGATAGCTCACCACGTCCGAAGATGTTTGAAAGTTTCCGGTTTTACCGGTTTCATGGTTTAATCCGCGACTTAAACGCGAAACAAATG
This sequence comes from Allorhizobium sonneratiae, assembly GCF_023700755.1. Lineage (GTDB taxonomy): Bacteria > Pseudomonadota > Alphaproteobacteria > Rhizobiales > Rhizobiaceae > Allorhizobium > Allorhizobium sonneratiae. The sequence goes on from NZ_JAMKOJ010000005.1 coordinate 295,485, forward strand.
AGGCGGCACATGACTGATACTAATTCTGTGCGTATAGAAGTGATTTGCGATTGCGGAGAAAAGCATGAGGTAGGCATCGCAGGGATCGACCTTGATACAGTACAATTTAGTTGCCCCAGATGTGGGGAAGTTAATGGTTTTACTGCTGATCAAGTCGCCGATATCGTTAGTCGATATGAACTCGCCGCTGAAAAGGCCAGAGAGGCATTCAGAAATGCCTTCAAGAGTTGATCCAGCCATATAGAAAATCTTTAAATGACTTTTGGCGGCATTCGCGCTTCATTTCCTGATGAGCCACCGCAGCCATTCGAGCAAATGATCGCTGATGGTATAAACCCAAGCGATAAAGCTCAGAAGGCTACCGCCAATCACCAGCATAAAGCGGCCCGCCTGCCCTGCCCCTCTGGCGGCGACCCGCATTTTGTCGATCTCGTCCATCTGCGCCTGGTGGCCGGAAACAACCTGCTCCATGCGCCGCGTTCTATCATCGAGCATGGCAAGCATCCTGTCCTGCTCGCCCAGCTTTTCCCAAAGCCGCCGCCCTCGCTCCGATCCATCGCGCTGAATGTTTTCAAGACGCTCGTGCATCATCTGAAACTGTTGCGTGATAAAAGCCTGCTCGGTCATTGAATGCCCCTCGATTTTGCAATCAGCCGTCATGTGCCGGCGAAGCCGCCGGCGTTGCGAAGGTTTCCCGCGTCTGATCATAAAAACCAGCGCAGAAATTTTTGCGGCGGTCAGCGGCATCGGCTGCCGTTTCCCAGGCCGAGTCCCGGCTTCGCACCAGATCGCCCACTTTCGGCAAGGGCGGCCGGGCCATATCGAGGCGACAGATGACAGGCAATGGCGGCAGGTTTGTCGGCTGACGTGCCACGGCCACAACGGCAGCGGCCCGAGCAACCTCAGCGCGCGCGGCGGCGTCGTGCTGACATCCGCTCAATATCGGTGGCAGTATAGCGAGCGCCATCGGCGCCATCATCCGCAGCCTGATCGGCAGCAAGGGCTTGTGCATCTTTCTGATCCTGTTGCATGAGGCTTTCAACATTGCGTTCGGCCATTTTCCGCAGGCTTTCCGCCCGGGCGAGATCGGCCATCAGCTTTTCCGTCTGCGCTTTGGCTGCGGCGAGATCAGCCGTCGAGACCATATCGGCAATAGCTGCCTTGCGCTGGCTTTCCACGCGCCCGTCAATGACATGGCCGATCAGCGGCAGGCTGATCCCTTCGTAAAACAGCACAAGCACGAGCGCAGAGATCGCCATACCGGCCAGCAGGGCGAGCGGGATCTTGATCAGATCGGAGAGGCCGGAGAATAACGACATCATTTTGCCGCTCCCTCATCAAGACCCGAAACACAAAGCTCTCCCTCACCGATCCGCGTGGCATCACCCATGCCGCGGCGTTTGCCGAGGCCAACGATGAAACGACCGCCAGAGCGGTTATAAGCCGTGGCTGCTTCGCAGCTTTTGAAAAACAGCTTGTCGTCACCCTTGGCCAGCGCCGCCTCGCCCAATCGCGCCGCGGTGGATTTTACCGCGGCATCTGCGCCGATATTCCAGGCCAGAGAGTCCATCATGGCGCGCCACGACAGTGGCATGTGCTCCCAGCCTTTGATTTTCTGGGCGAGGACCGGTCGATAATCCCGCACCATCTTGACTGCCACGCGGCGGTCGCAGCCTTGGGGCGTCTCAACCATGCCCGGCGTCACGTTTTCAGTATCGCCGTCGCAGACCGTCCAGCGCGGTCTCGTCGGCAGCCGGTCAAGATAGGCCTTGAGGCTGCGGCCTTCCCAGGGCTTGACCAGTTTGTTGATGGCAAGAGCCACATCGTCCGGCACGGGAGGTTGGCCGGGAAAAACCTCCACCATGACAGGCAGGTTTTTCGTGTCGGTGTCGCCGGTTTGACTGATATAGACCCCGGCAGATCCGGAGGCGACGACAAAGGCCGCCAGAACAGCCTTGGCGCGCTTGCTGGGCTTGAGTTTAATCGTCGGCATCTTCGATTCCCATGTCTTGTTTGATGAGGCGAACGACGGGGATCAGCGCGAAAATGCCCGCGCTGATCTTGAGGCAGGTCCACGGGTCCAGCACCTGCTGCAACTGCGGCACCAGAAATGGCGCTGCCGACAGCAGAGACGACACGGCAGACACGATCACGACAGCGCTTCGCCGTGCCACGCGCTGCCAATGCGGCACGAGCTGCGGCCTGCGCAAAGGCAGGGGCTTCATGTGTTTTCCTTTTGGTGGGGATCGGGAAAAGTCCGTCGTTTTACTAATTCGCTTGCACCTAAACGACGGGTAACCAAGTCGCGGTGTCATCAGAAGAATATCGTCTGCTGGCTTTTCATCTTCGAATGAGGGCCGCTAGAAGGCCTTCTAATTTATGGGGCGCGTAAGAGCGCATCTATCGCCCGTTGACGCTACCTATGGCCGTGCTGTAGATCGATTTATAAATGTCGTGGGGCCAGTTATGGAAAATATAAGACTGATAATTTGGGATCTTGATGAGACTTTTTGGGAAGGGACGCTGACTGAAGGCGGCATCCGTTACAATCAGAAAAGCCACGATATAGTGATTGAACTCTCAAAACGAGGCATCATAAACTCCATCTGCTCCAAAAATGATCTTGAACAAATAAAGCCGATCTTGTCTGAACGTGGGTTATGGGAATATTTCGTGTTGCCAAGCATAAATTGGGAACCGAAAGGGCAACGTATCGCCAAGCAAATTGAACTGTTCCAACTCAGACCAGAGACTGTTCTTTTTATTGATGACAACCCAAGCAATCTTGGTGAGGCATTGACATTCGTTCCGGGCATTCAAGTTGCCGACGAAAAAATCATCAACTCTCTTTTGGATGATCCAAGGCTAATCGGAAAAAACGACAGCAGCTTATCACGGCTACAGCAATACAAAGTCCTTGAACAAAAACATATCGCAAGCGAGATCCATGCCAACAACCCTCGATCATTCTTGCTGGACAGTCAGATTGTTGTAGAAATCGATCACGATTTGATCGGCAATGAAGACAGGATCATTGAACTCATCAATCGTACAAACCAACTGAATTTCACCAAAAAAAGACTGCCCGAAAACATTGAAGAAGCACGCCTTGAACTTCGCCGGCAAGTGTCTCCATTCAGCGTGCAGGGTGGAGTTGTAAAAGTTAAAGACCGATACGGAGACTATGGAGCAGTTGGTTTCTATCTGATGAAGACAGATGGATACGGATCAAATCTGCTGCATTACTGTTTTTCCTGCAGAACACTGAATATGGGTGTTGAAGCTTATATTTATCAACTTCTTGGCAAACCAAAGCTAAACGTTGTCGGCAAGGTGCTGACCGATCTCGATCAGCATAGGCCGGTAGATTGGATCAATTTGGATCCGACAGGAAAAACGGAAGACGTTATAACAACCGCCCCGGTCGTTGCACGCGGTGGATGTGATTTGAGTGCAATCACCCATTACTTCACTCTCTCGTCACCGAGCATAGCATCTGAACTGGTGACCGTCAGAGCTGGCATCGATATCCGCTTCGATCATTCTCTCATGCTTCATTATTGCATGCATCCACCCAAAGATGAGGTCCTTGATGAACTGGTAAAGCTCGGATACCAGGAGGAGGATTTCAGAACAAAGCTTGATACCGGCGGCCCAAGCATTCGCCTTCTTGGCCTTTGGGGAGATGCAAATTTCCAAGTCTATCGTCACAAAAGGCTTGGGTTTGAAACAGTGTTGTCATTGGTTGGAATTTCCTGGGGCGCCAATCTTATTGCGGCGAATCCCCAACATGTTCTTTCCCTGCTCTCTTCGGATGAAGCGCGTACCGCATATGAGCATTTGCGAGAAAATTACGACTGCGTTGGAATGATCCCTTTTGCAAAAACCAGAGATACAATTTTGGAATTTGCAGAACTCGTTCCTGAGGAAGAGCAGATTATAATTCTCATGGCGAACGAAAACACGTTTGGCTTCGAAATTTACGCTGACGATGCAAAAAGAAATTCTGAATTAAATTCCGCAATAAGATCAGCAAGTGAAAATAGCAAAAAAATAAAAATAATAAACACAATGAAATATATTTATGGATCTGGAGACATTAGAGATCTAAATCATTTTGATAGGAATGTTTATCACAACATATATAAAAATATAAATGGCAACTTAATTTGAACTAAATTGCCATTTATTTGAAATTTATTTACTCATGAAGATGAGGCCGCCTTCAAAGCGGCCACTTCAGCTGCAAGCTGCTGTATGGCTTTAATCATAGGGGCAATAAGCTCATCATAACCGATAGACTGGATATCAAGACCTCCCTTAAGAGTATGGTCTTGATATCCGCCAAAGTCGACGCCGAGACCTGTACAGGCAGCCAAGACCTCTTGGGCGATAAGGCCATGGTGATATCGTGTGCGGACCTTCGAACCATCTTTGACCGGCGACGAAAGCCACGCAGCACGAGACGCCTGCACAGTTTTCAGATCGGCAAGATATGTTGCCATCGCCGTCTCGTAAGCAGCCATGGCATCTGTGCTTTCCGGCTCAATAGGCATTTCAGGTGGTGTCGGCAATGGATAAAGCTCATCCAGATAATCGATACGCAAGTCCCATTTGTAATCGACAGGGCGTAGCGCATTGATAAAGGCAAGACCGAGTTCGGTATCGCGGATTTCCGCCTTATCACGTTCATCAGAGCGGTTTTGCACGGTGCCATAAACATATGTCGTGGTGCTGCTATTGCCCAACTGAACCTGATTCGAACCAGTCACACCTGCCTGATATCCAAGCGCAGAGGAATTAGTGTAATCACCGTCTCCACCAGCCTGAGACCCAACCAATGTGTTCTGTGAACCGGTTATAATTGATGGCCCAGATGCATAGCCAAAAAAGCAGTTGTTATTACCGTTGGTCGCATTAAGACCAGACTGGAACCCCACAGCAGACGATCCGGACTGTGTTGTCGCGCTCTGCATGGAGGCCGACCCAACGGCCGCATTCTGGATGCCCGTTGTCAAATAACGGAGAGAAAAGGCACCAAATGCCGAGTTATTTCCTGCAGTAGCAGTATTGAGAGCATATGCACCAAAAGCGGAATTTGACGAAGCGCTTACCAGCGCATACAGCGTCCCGTATCCGAATGCCGAATTATTGTTCCCGGATACACTCGCCTGCATAGACTGATAGCCATAAGCAGCATTGTTGATGCCTGTCGTGTTGGCCTTCATAGACCAATACCCAAATGCGCAATTGAAATTCGCAGTGTTCACCTGCAATGCATCGTAACCAAACGCGCAATTGTAGCTAGCGGAGTTGCCATCCGCTGTTGCGGTGTTGCTGGCTGTTCCCGCCAAAGCACCTAGCCCCACCGCCGTATTGTCTTGGCCGGTTGTAATATTCATGCAGGCATTCATGCCGACGCCAGTGTTGCCACCGCCAGTCGTCAGTTCTTGCCCGGACCAAGAACCAAGCATGGTGTTGTACGAGCCAGTGGCATTGGCCGGGGTAAAATCGTCTTTCCCCATCGCGCCATGACCAAGGGCAACATTACCGCTGCCAGATGACACAGCACGACCGGCATTAGAGCCGATCCCCGTATTGTAACTCGCAGTTTCGACATCCGATAGCGCATTGCATCCAACAGCAGTATTACCATCTCCGGTAACGGTGAGAGAACTCAGCGTCTTATAGCCGAAGGCAGTATTTTCCGGTGCGTTGGTCTCATTCTGCAATGCATACCAGCCAAAGGCGGTATTAAATTTATTGTTCGCATTCAGATCGGCATTCGTAGCATCAAAATTGCCGGCTTTTGATGAAAGATTGCTATATGTCGAACTTGAGGATAATGCGGATACAGCTTGAGCATCAGCCGCACTGGTGGCTGCAGAGGATGCTGATGCTTCTGCCTGGGCAACAAGCGCGCTCACATCCTGATCGTTGAGCGTTCGCGCTTCGGTGCTTGCGCTGTTGACGCGAAACCAGATGTCCATGCCAGCCGTCAAAGCGCTGGCATTGTTGCCACGATTGGTTTTCAGCGTAAGCGCCGAGCCGCCATTGATCGAGATTGTGATAGGCGCCGATGTCGTGTCACGAAAAAGCGTAAAAGCAACGATCATCCAATCGGACACCGGAACTGGTGTCGTGATCTGAATGGCATTGGCCGTGCCAGCGCCCGCGTCTTCACCCGGAACGAATGAATAAGGCAACGGGCCAACTTTGGTCCAGGTATCGGCTGCTGGGTCAAGCACATAAACGCCGGTATTGGACCCGTCGAACAGCCACGCTGAGCGCGGTTCAGAAAAGGAAGATGCCGCCGCGTTCATCGTCGCAAGCGATGTGTAAATCAGGCCGCCATTGGTCGTGAAAGCATTCATGACCGTTTCATAGGACGTCAGGAGCGTCCGGATTTCCGATTTTTGCGGCTGTGTCGGGTCAAGAACGGGGCCGTCTGCATAAACGGTGGCAGCATTCGGGGAAAAGGTCATATGATGTCTCCACGACAAAAACCCCGCTGAAAGCAGGGCAAAATGTTGCGATGTGCGGGGTGTCAGAGAACGGTGAAACTGCCGGTGGCGGCCGGGTCGCTCTCAATGCCGGACACATTCACCGATGCGATCCAGCCGTAATAAATGCCGGAAGAGAGCGTCCGGCTTTCGGAATAGCTGTTATTGGCCGAGCCATAGACCAGCGGCCCCTCGAACGAGGCAGATGAGAACACATTGACGGTGTTCACATAGATTTTGCCGCTGCTGTAATGGGTGTCGTTCGGCGCAGTCCAAGAGAAGGTGGCTTCACCAGTCCCGCCCGTGGCATCGACATTTGTCGGCACGGCCGCCGCGACGGGATCGGAAATCGTGCTGACCGAATAGGTGGCAGACCAGTCCGAATATTTGTTCTTGGTGTTGAAGAAAGCGGCCTGCACTTCATAGGTCGCATCACCCGCCAGACCGCCGATGGTGGCCGTCAGATAACCATCGGCAGGGTCGACATTGTCATAGGTGATATTGGCGCTCCAGCCGCCTGCCGTGCCGCTGCCATCGTCAGCAAGGCGATAGCGCAGCGCCAGCGTCCATGCGTCATTTTCCGGATCGACCACCTTGACGGTCAGATTGGCATAACCGCTCACAGTATAGGATGCCACGCTGTAGATGGTCGGCGTGTTCATGTTCGCAGCGTTAGGCTTGTCCGGCACCGGTGGTTGCGCGCCCTCATCAGTGGCAGGCGTCCAGGCGTCAATATTGTCGGGCTGCCGGATGAAATCCATCGTGAACCCTCCCTTGTTCAAAGCCAGAACGGAGCGCTTGTTCTCGATCAGCATGCCATCATATCGCGGCAGTCCAAGCGGTGTGGAAAGCCGAACCCAACGGGCATAAATGGCGTTGAGGCCAGATAGCCGAACATCGATGGAACCTTTGATTTTTTCCTGAACCCTGAGCCAGTCGCGCTTGCCAAGCATTCGTGCCTGCCGCCAATTGGTGCACCACGAATAATCGGCCTCTTTTGCCAGCACCCGGCCATCGACGGCCTGTGCGTCTTCATCTTCCCAGAAATCGGTATCGGATGATGTGTAATCGGTATCCGGATAGGTGAATTTCGGCACAAGTCGATTGCAGGCGTCCTGTGGCAGCGTGTCATGCTGAATGGCATAGCCAAGGATATCTTCATCCATGAGGGTGACGACGCGGCTCTCACGGAATTTTCCCACGGTGATCAGCACCGCGCCGTCACCGCGATAACAGATCCATCCATCGCAGGTCGCCAGAATGGCATTCATCCCGACTTTTGGATCATGCTCGGTCGTGTCCCATCCCGAACATTCATAGCGCGGGAAAGAGCCACCTGCTGCCGTAGCAATCGTTTCATCACAGATGTCAGCCTCTTCCTGCCACATGTCCAGAATCGGCAGGATGGCCTTCTTGTAATCCCGGCGTTCTCCATACGGATTGAAGCAAAGATGCCAAGCCAGGATCAGAACGCTGTTTTTCGACCAGGCCCATGTGCTGTCATTGTCTGGGTCTTGGCTGCTGTCACGAAAATCCCAGACGAAGGCCCAATCACCCTCCGTGGTTAGCCGCGGCGCCCCATAGGGGAAACGGCTGGCCTGCAAGGATGCTTTCGTCTGCTGCGCCACAAAAGCCATTGAGGCCGTACCGTCAAGGCGGTGGTTCAGCGTCCATATGCCTTCCGCGCCCAGACCGTCAACGCCGGGATAGCCGTTGACGATATAATCATAAGGCGCTTCCGGCACGTTTCCGAGCCGGGTCCAGATTCTGACATTGTTTTCGTAAGGTTCTCCCGTATAGGTCAAAAACCCGTCCGATCCGATATGGTCCGTCACCTCATCGTCATGCAACCAGAAACGGTTGAACGAACGCACCTTGTGACCGCAAACCGCCTGCACGGCATAAAGCGCCTCGCCTTTCGCCTCCCAAAGCATATAGGCCCCAGCGAGACGGCAACGCCCAACCGCCCATATCCGATACGGGATGGCTTGCGTTACCGGAACTTTGCCGTCATCTGGTTTCGGCGGCTTTGGCGTCAGCAGCAGCTGCAATCCGATAGAGAGCGCTGTTGTGGCAATCGCCGAGGCGATGGCCGCCGTCGTGATTGTTGTTGCACCGATCGTCACCGATCCCGTCAAACCAATGGCCGTGAAAAGCGGCGTGAAGATCGGATCATATTCAGCCGGAGGCGATTTCAGCGACGTGCTCGACCATGCATCCATCGCCTGCACACGCCGATTGATTTCCGCGCTATCGTCGCCATCATGAACACCGCCGAAAATGCGTTCCGGGCGGGGCAGATCGAAAACAGCCCTCTTAACCTGCCTTGTCGTCATACCGGCAGCCTCCAGCAAGCAATATGCTCAGACCGGCGCACAACCACACCATGCGGTGCTATAGCCGCCCAGGCAGGGCCGAAGCGCACCACCCCGACAAGAGCGATTGCTGCCGTCGTCTCATCGTCCCCCGCCAGCATCCGGCAAAGACCGATATCGCCATCCTGTGGATGCTGCACACGGCGCGCGCCAACAGGGTCCAGATGCGCAGCCATGAAGGCGGCATGACCACCGGCGCGCTCAAGCAGTGCATGTGCCGCTTCTCTCGTGCGGTACGTTCCGCGCAGATCCGCAGCAGGGTCGATGCCGATCGCACAAAAGCACCAGCTGGCGGCGAAAGTCATGCAATCATCCCCGCGCGTGGCATCCGGCGCCCACGGTCCTGCACCACCCCACCGAAACCGGTGCGGCATATGAATAAATTCGTGAATGTTCATGATGCCTCAGTAGTTCGGCCACACAGGCTGCACTCCGCGCGCCAATCGCGCGGTCTGATCACAGCCAAGATCGCCAGGATATTGAGCCTGCTGTTGGGCCGGGGTCCATGTCGCATAAGACGGACGTGAGCGCGTGTCGGACCCTGTGGTTACAATCAGCGAAACCGTCATGCTGCGGTTGCTTGAACCGCTCGGCGCTTGACTGCCCTCCCCGGTATGACTGCACTTTCCCTGCCAGATCGGGATGGGATTGGTCAGGGGCTGGTAGTAATCATCCAATGTCGTCAGGGCGACGTAGAATTCCGAACCGCGCACGGAAGGAATGCTATCCAGCATATCGTTACCAGTTGCCGGATCGACGCCAGAAAGCGAAAACTCGACACTGTCCGCCGTGCCGTTGATCTGAGTTTCCAGCGTTGGCAAGCCATTCAGATAGCCAGCGCCGAGATAGACCGTTCCGGCTTCGTCAATGCTGTCGATCTGGGCCGGGATATCGTTGACGCCAAACCAGAGATGCAAGGCCGGGTCAGTCTTTACACTGGTGAAAATCCCAAGCTGATGCGACCCGCGCAACGCCTCGATGACGTTGGCCGGAAGATATTGGACCGAATAAGCCATCAGAACGCCTCAACGAACTGCAAAGTAGGCCTGGCGCTGAGAAACCCGCTGAAGCCGGTCGAAAGACTGAAATCCGGCGCGAATTTCATGACACACCGGGGCGCGGAAAACTCAACATAATCTCCAGCAGAAACCGCCTCCCGAAGCGCCGGGCCGATGGCGAGGGTGTAATCCCGATAGCTGAGATCAACACCACCAACAATCTCGGAACCTTGGGCTGATTTGCTGATCACCTCCCAATAGGCATATGCCCGCCATCCCTTTGTTGGATGGAGGATCGAAAACCAGTCCGACCATCGAAGATCGCGCGCCGCGCCATAAAGGCGAATACTCATTTGCCCAGCGCCAACCGATGCCGTTGAGAGCACCTTCCCGAAAACCGTGGCCTGACTGTAGCCAGATCCGTCAGAAAACAGCGAACCGTCGGAATGAGGAATTCCAGTGATAACCGGCCTTTTCCTGCCATTGATTGAGGGGAAAGGTCCGATATCCCGGTTGATGATCGGCACAGTGAAAAAACGGAACGAACCATTGCCACGCTGCGCGAGCCACTCAACGACTTCGTGCCGTTCCGTATCATCGCGCTCCAGAACGCAATCTGAATAGGTGCAACGCACATATCCGCCACCGGTGATCGCCATCGACACGGTTTGACCGGCCAGATTGCGGCCGCCCTCAACGGCGGAGGCAACCCTTTCGAAAAGCGCCTGTTTTGGCCGCAGGTAGGTAATAGGCACGAGCGGCTGGTTGACATAAACGGCCATGCCTTACCCCTTGTTTGCACTCCACGAGTTCCAGGCCGAACCCGTTCCACCACGCTCGTTCGCAATTTGCTGGGCCTGCAAGCCCTGCTGGACACCGCTGCTGATCAGATTTTGAAGGTGGCTGTCGCCATAGGCGTTCCCCATAATGGATACGGGAACGGTGACTGATCTTGCGCCCTTGCCGCCCTGTTGATTGCCGCCCATCATCTGTGCAGATTTGTTCGTGTTGAAGACCTGCGAGCCTTGCGGCAGGTTGACGAGTTCCGGCCCCCGCTCGCCGACAATGGAAAGACCGCCAGGGGCATAGTTCGTTCCATCAGCAAAATGAAACAGCGAACCGATGCTGGAGAACAGACTGCCGAGAAAACCTGAGCCAGAACTTGCCTTCGATGATCCGGAATATCCAAGAACGCTGCTCAATGTGGAATTTGTCTGGAATGAAGGACTTGTCAGGCTCGACCAGTTGAACGCGCTACCACTTCCACCCATGAGCGAAGACCCAATCTGCCCAAGACCGTTTCCGAATCCTGTCAGATTGTTCGCAGCATTTGAGGAAGCACTGGCAAGCTTGTTCACCGCATCGGCGGCAGTACCAGCACCCCCGCTATTGATCCCATCCCAGTTTCCAATCCCGGCTTTTTTTGCCCCATACCATGCGCTCCAGCCGTTCTGTTTGGCATAGTCGAGCGCATAATCAACACCAGCCGGGCCATTCTGGGCAAGCGCCGGGTCAAGGCCGGTCTTGTTCATGAAATCGTTGCCGAGACCGCCACCCTTATAAAGCTGGAATGGGCCATAGGACTGTTCCTGCACACCATTTTTGAAATATTGCGATTGCAGGTTCCAGCTGCTCAAACCGCCCTCCGATTTAGCAACAGCAAGCGCCGTGGTCGGATCAATACCGCGCTGCGCTGCGGCCTTGGCGATGTAAGATGCCACATCCGTATTTGCGGAGATATCGGGCAAAGCGGATCGGGTCACCGGAATGACCGAGGCCAAGCCGCTATAGCCACCAGCCGTGTTATTGTTTGCCGCCTTGCCGCCAAGTGCCGCGACAGCGGAACCGACTGCACCAATACCAGATGCGCCAGACGTGCCGCCCCCGATCGCGCTGTTGAAAACAACGCTCAGCAATTGAGAGAGCTGCTTTTGCGCCACATCCTGCAATGAAGACAGGAAGGTTTGAGCGAATGCTTTCCCAATATCGCCACCGCTATGGATGATGCTATTGGCAAGACTGGATGAGAACTGGTCTATGGCTACTTTCTGCTCTTGGCTTTGGAGTTCCTGGCGGACAAGCTTGGCATTATTCCCGCTCAGATCTTCGGGAAGCCCGTATTGGCGAAGCTTTGACACGACCTGCCGGTCAATGGGCGAAAGGCGTGCATCGGAAGCCTGCTGCGCCATGTCGGTATCGAATTTTCTCTGGTTCAGAAGATCGACATATTTTCCATATTCCGCCGTCTTCTGCTTGATCAACTCGATCTCTTTCTGATCAACCTCAGTACCGTTGCGCGCGGCCTCCATCTTCAGCTGGGAAATCAGCTCATATTCCTTGCGCAATGCCGCCGCCGCACCGCCAGTTCTGCCGATCAGGTCAAGTTCAAGCTGCTGATCGGCCAAGGTCTTGTCGAGGTTCATTACGCGGTCGCGTTGGGCGTCCGATAACTGCTTTTCAGCCTGAATGAGCGCCAGCGTTCCAGCCTGTTCGATCCTCGTTTTCCGCTGCTGTGGATTTTCGTCGTTGTTGTATTGAGCTGCAGCGGCGGACCGGGCAGCCGCAGCACGCTCTTGCGGAGAACGAGCATTGATGCCCTCAACAGATGCATCGAACCCTTGGCGTTGTCTTTGGGCAGCAATCCTCTGTCGGCTTTCATAGAGGGCAAGATTACCCATGTCGGCGGTATTCGTCGTACCCTGAGACAACAGCATTCCATTCGGGCCACGATCATTGAAGATCGCTCGTTGCGCGCGATCCATCTCCTGAATGGCCTTTGTGCCCTGCCGAAATTTCTCAACCAATAATGCAAGTTCATCCGCCTTCTTGGCGAACTTCGGATCAACTGCTGCGGCTTTGTAGAGGCTGTCGTAGAATGCATCAAAGTCCGGTCGACCGTTCTTTGCCTCGGCACGCAATCGGCGCAAAGCATCTTCAATCGGCTTGTAAGTGCTGGACACCACAAGATCATTGCCGCCATCCGTACCACCTCGAACGCGCCCAACGATGTTGCCGGTCTGCTGAAAGACATCATACTGAGCCTGATTGGTCGCGCTTCTGAGGACGCGAACATCGGCAGCCGATAGATATCCGAGCACGTTTGCGGTTTCTGACGCAAAGCCACGCGTCTTTTCCGTTAGCGCACCATACCTCTCATCAATGCGCTTCAACAGCGCATCATGCCGCTCCAAGGCATCGTCCAACTTCACCGTCTGAGTGGCGGCCGAGATCATGCTTGATCCAAACTGGATTGCCGCGGCGGCAGCCGTGGTCAGACCGATCGCAGCCAATGACACAGGGCTGGCAATTGCCGCGAAGCCAGCTGCAAGGCCGGTCAGCGCCTGCTTTGCCGATTGTCCGGCGAATGCCTGCGCCAATTGCGGGCCCTGCTGCAGCCCAACTGTCGTCGGGCTCATGAATGCCGCCGTTGAGCCGATATCGAAAAGCTGCGCGGCGATGTTTGAGGTCTGGAAATTGCTGTTCGCCGGGCGCTGGTGATTGGGCTGCACCGGCATCGGTGTGTTGCGCAGCTTCGCCATCTCTGCATTGAGGGAGGCAATCGACGCTTTTTGCTTCTCGATCATAGCAAGCGAACCGGATTGCGCAGCTTCCGCCTTCTTCTGCGCCACCGTCACTGCGATCAAGGAAGCCTCAAGCTGTTTATAAGCCGTGCTGGCTTCCACAGCGGATTGGTCCAGTACGGCAGTTGCCTTGGAAGCCCTGACCGCCGAAGACGTCATTGCATCAAGACGCTTGTCGATCGATGAGGCAAATCCTTCCAATCGACCCAGTGAACCGATAATCTTCTCCAGTGCCGGATTCAGGTCGGCGAAACCACGCGACATACGAGTGCCTGCACCGCTGACCTTCGCTGCCGCCTGCTCCGCCCTCGTAGCCGAAGATGTCAGCTTGTCGAGATCGGATGCCGCACTCGCCGCCTGACTGGAATCGATGGCAAAACCAAGCGTTGAAGTGGTCATGGGCTTTACCTTTTCGATGGGAAGAGCGCATCAAAGAGTTTGGATGTCAGCGGGCGGGATGAAACCTGATCCGCTGGCTTGCTGTCTTCGTCTCGTTTTTCGAAGTAGGTTTTCATCCGCAAGGCATCCATTCGCTCGATTGCATCGAGATGCCATGCCAAGGGCGAGATGTGCCGCATCTGAAACCATGCCTGGATTTGCGATGGTTGAAGCGGGTTGATCCCGTAGCCGGTGCCCTCTCTGGTACGATCCATTTTCCAGAACCATTCCCAGACATGGCGTCCGGCTGCGGGTATTCTTGGCTTTTTCCCGTTGAGCTGATCGCGTAAGGCCTTTTCAAGCCTGCGGATCAGCCCTTGATAAAAGACCCGCGCCGGTCAGCCTTGAACCGGACCTGATTTTCAATAATCGGATATTTCGTATAAAGCCGCACTGCATTTTCTTCGGAAAATGCCAGTGCCTCACCATCGACCATTGGCGGGATATTCCAGCCTTTCGTCAGCTTGGCGAGATAGAGAATTTGCCGGTTACGCAACATTTCCGGGCTATCGTTATCGAGATTGCTGTCCGATGCAGCCTGTTGTTCGATGATCCGGGACAGTTCTGCGCTTGCCTTGGCCGCGCGTGTGCTGTCCGGGCCGTAGATGTCGATGACAAGGCCCGTTGGCTTGTTGGTCGGGCCGATGATCTCAACGCTGATACCCTCCTCCTGAAGGCGCAGGTTTTCATCCAGGAGGGAGAGATCGATAAAGGCAATATCCTTGCTGGCCATTATTCACCCCCAACCGGAGCCACAACGATAACCGGGCTGTTGATTTCGAGATTGCCCTGAAGCAGACGGGCAGTATTGGCGCCGCCGCCATTTTCCTGCGCGCTCATCACCAGGGCGTAGAAGTTTTTCGTCCCGCCTGACGGCACGGTCGCCGCAGTATGCGTGCCGGACTGTGTGCCGCTGGTTTCAATTGCAGCCCCTCCAGCCGTGGCGGCAACGCTGAAGGCATCATCGGTCGGATCAACCACATAATAGGTCGTTCCAGCCGTCAGGCCCGTGGGAAGTGCACCCGTTGTGCTGAATTTCACGGGCGTGCCGGCGGCAAGGCCGTGGGCAGCCCACGAAATGACGCCGGGCGCTGCAATGGTAATCGTGACAGTTGATGTTTTGACGGGCGGAGCGTCGTCAAACAGGATTTTGAACGGATAATTGTAATCCGTTGCTTCGGCAGCAATCATGGCAATCTGGCCCGGATCTGTCGGCAGGATGATGAAATTGTTCTGCATCGATCCCGCGTTGCGCGTGCCTTTGCCCTTGAGCGTCCGACCGGAGGAAATGACGTCTTCGGAGATGAGCGTTGCGGTATCGCCAACGGCTCCCATCGTCTGCCAACCCTTGATTTCGGTCCAGGTGATCCCGGAGAAGGTGCTGACGTCGATGTCAGCATCATCGGGGACGGAACTGACGGCCGGGCCGATATAAATCTTGGCGCCGGCCACAGGATATAACTGAGCCATGATGACTATCCTTCATGTCTGATTGAGCGCTTGCCGAAGGCGCGAGTTAGGCAGGCCATCAGGCCGGAACTGGTGGGTAGCATCGCCAAAAGGCGGTGACCGGCACCTGGTGGTGGGTGTCGCCGGTCATAAGGTTGGCGAGTGCCGGGTCTTGGTCGATGCGGACTTGTGTGCCGCCGCGATAAAGCTTGGTGCCGCGCCGAAGGGCCGCCCTTACCTTCCCGGCGGCTTCGTAGGCATCGACGATTGCGCTGCCCTTTGGCAGCATGACGTTTGCCCGGACGAAGCCCTGTCGGATCGGGTCCATTTCAAGGGAAAGGTCCGTCTCGATAGAGGTGTTGAAGTGGATCTCGAAAGACACGAATTTGGTGCTGGTCGACGGCTCGAACGAAACACCTGGCAGCGCCTTTTGCCAGCCAGTCGGCAACGTCACGCCCTGAACAGCAACGAGCAACGCCTGATAGATGCTCTTTTCAATCGTGTCGGCCATCTGTTATCTGTTCTCCATGACCGATCAACCGCTCAGCGACAGCGAGATATATGCCCTGCTCGACAAGGCACATGACGTGTTCCGCGGCCAGAAAGGCCAAACGGAAGGCGGTCAGGCTGTGATTGATCTATTCCTGCGAAACACCGATATGATTCAGCGTGCCATGCTGATCATGCTCACTGACCAGAAGCGCCCTCAAAGCGGCTCCGGATCTTAGCCTCTGATGCAGTTACGATCTGGGGCCACCTTTGCGCCACGGCAGCGACAAAGCCGAACCCGGCCTGGTTATAGACGCGCCCAAGGCTGTCAGGGCCGACAAAGCCATATTCCATCCGGGCAGCATAGGCAGCCTGAAACCCGAGATAGACGGTTGATCCAAGCTCGGCCCCGGCGATAACCATCTCAATGCCGCTATCTGTGAACGTCGTTTGCTCCGGCTTTACCGACGGCATGTCGGAGGTCGAAGCCATGAGGGATCGGCGCAGGTTGCCCAGGTCGATGGGCAAGCGGCCACCTTCGTTCACGGTGATGCGTACCTCGTTGGCGACGGTCTGGGCGGCATCCTGAAAAATGGCCTCGGCGCGGTCCAACTCAGCCCGGCCCCATTCGCTGATCGTGGCGGCGAAACTCATCAGCGCCCTCGCGATCTGGCATAGGCCTCGGCGAAGTTGAACTTGTATTCCACATCGCAACGGCAGCCGATAATCTCGGATGCGCCCGCGCCCATGCTGGTGTCACCAGGGAAACGCATCAGCGCGCCTGACGGGGACTGAAACGGTGTATCCATCCCTGTCACCTCTTGTGCGTTCAAGATCATGTGCGTGTGACGAACGCGGCTGTCGCCAGCAGATCGCCATTTGCGGGTGACAAGGCTTGCGTCCCTTCCGGCGATATCAAGCCCCTGCTGATATGCCTCATGCTTGGCCGCCATAACCGATGTCGTCGTCTCAGTTCGGGCAATCATCTCACCCCGGAGCTTCAGATTCCTGTCACGAAGCCGCATCAGGATTTTATCCAGATCAGACGCGCTGACCGGCTTTCCTGCGGCCATGGCGCGCTTCACAGCGCCATCGAGACGCTTGTCCCGGGTTTTCAGATCGAGATACTTTGCCATCAGCTTCGGATCACCGGATAGCAGGTTGATCCTGTTTCTGGCGATCAGGTCGGCTTGAGGCTCAGAAAGGCCGATGATGCCGCCTTCGCGCTGTTGCGTCACCGGCGAGGTCTTGCCCACCAGATCAAGCGCGATGGCCCTCGGCCCCTGCCCTTGTGCGTATCCCGCGACAATCGCCTGGCGCGCCGCCTGCTTCGTCCCTTCCGTCACATTCGTGATGAGATCAGAGGACAATGCCCTGATGTTCGCCTCGGCGCGCTGATTGCCGACGTCCCATCGAAACACCACCCTGCCCCCGAGCGGATCAGCAAGCCGGGGGATATTCTCAACGACCAAAGCGCCGCCCTGATTGAATGCCTGTCGCAGCGCCTCGGTCAGCGGACGAAAGGCCGATGCATCAATGTGCAGTGCGGCGATAGCTCCCTCAATGTCGCGCCGCTCAAGGCGTTCAACGACCTCCCGCAAAACGATCTCGGATTTCACATCGCCAATCGCTTTGAGAAATGCCCGCTCCATGTCTGGGACAAGCTTCTCGACCAGATCAAGAAGCTGCTGGCGTAGACTGGCCAATCTCGACCTCTTCCGTTTCACTCACGGCTGGGGCTTCAACCTCAGCCGCTTCATCCGGCATGATCGTTCCCAAGCCGAGGTTTTCAACGGCGTTGGCTTCGATTGACGAAATGTTGGCAAGGATATCGCCGGGTTTACGGCCCTTATAAGCCTTGGTGAGAAGCACTTTCACGCCGCTATCCTTCCCTGAACGATGTGAACAACGTTCGTCACACCGTCATAGCAATTGGGGTCACCATTGATGATCCGAAACATCTTCCCGTTTGCGGTGACCAGATCGCCGGGCTGCGGAGTAATGGCGAGGCCCACGCTGCTGATGTAGATCTTCACGTCGCCCGCCAATATCACCGTGCCGTCAATCTCGCGCGCCTCGTAGGCCATGGGTACCAGGGTAGCCGGATATTCTGTTTCGACGGGATCGCCGCCCTCGACAGGATCAGGCGGCGTTAACCGTCTGATGGTCCCTGACTGCCCATATTTGACGAGGAGCCGGTTGGCAGTGGCTTGCATTCGGGCGTAGAGTGCGTTTGTCAACGTTCACTCCTCCGTAAATGAACAGATCGGCAACAATTGGAGAGAAAAATGGCTTCAAGTTATCGTGGACTTTATAAGTGCGAACCGAAAAGTGACCGGCCTACTCACATTCAAGTTATTGAACTTGGGGGCAATTCATTGTCCTTGACGACTGACGAATATGAAAAGCGCGAGGTCCAACCAAGCTGGAAAACGCTCCCGTGGCACTCAGATTATAAGTCGAACTAAACGGCCAGAATTCCAGGCAAACATGGGCGCAAGAAGAGCCAAAGCATTCCCTCGATGATCGACACGACGGGCGTTGCCAGCCTAACCAGGTCATAAACTGTCGCGCCGGAAGCGATATCCTGATACTCAACCTCCAACTGCCCGACCTGCTCCCGCTTGACAGACTGGCCCGGGGTAATGACAGGGAGAAGGCTGCCCTGATTGGTCAGTTCAAGGAAAGCAGCTTCATAAGAAGCATTGATGATGGCAGCGGGGATCACATCGGACGGGATAGCCTCGCCGTAATAGGTTATCGCGCCGGTCCGTGGCCAAGATCTCTCCTGTCCAAAGCCGCCGGTGCGCGTCCCGCTGAATTTCACTTCATACCGATCGATCACCAGAGAACCGCGCTGACGGGCAGCGGCAATCTGGGCATCGGTCGTATCCTCCGGAAGGACATAGCCGGCTGCGGTCGCATAAGCAGTGAAGTCGGAATTGGTACCGTATCCAGCCATGTCTCTCTCCAATGAGGTGCAGACCCGGCTATCGCCAGCCGGGCCAGATGTCAGGATGCGAGTTTCGCGTCGATCAGCTCCTTGAGCTTTTCGGTCGTGATGTTGCGGGCATATTCGATGCCAAGCTCATTAGCCTGCTTCTTCAGGTCTTCCCGGTCCAGGTCGCTGTCACTGGCATCATCCTCGATCAGCAGGAATGCCAATCGCTGAGCCTGCTTAAGTCCCTCTTCTGTGAAGCTGATATCGTCGGTCTGGCCCGGTTTGAGATATTTGATGCCATGCAGAGTATGAACGCCCTGCATGGCCTTGCTGTTGTTTGTCACCTTCATAGGAAGCTCCTATCAGGCCGGCGGAGCGGTGATCTCGTCGCCGTATGCCGCCGCGCCTGGCAGACGCCATTCGGTGCCACCGGTACGGGCAATAATCCCGGTTTCGAAGCCCATGATAGACTTCTGACGCGGCTGGAGAACCCGGCGCGGCATCGGGAGATGGAAACGCAGCACCTCCGGGTCACGACGATAGACAACCATACGACCACCGCCATCCTGAGAGGCGGTCGCCAGTTCGCGCAGCGGCTGGATGTCAAGAGGCTGGCCGGTTTCCGCCGTATAGACGTTGTTCTTCCGCAGATATTCCAGGACGGTCACAGTCCCATCACCATCAGCCAAGCGCTTGGTGGCGATCAGACGGAAGGCATCCGGCGGAAGGCGCAGGCTGTCGATCCACTCGACTTCCAGCGTGTTCCGGCGAACAGCAGAGATCAGATCGTTGACGTCGCGAACGATCTGATCCTGTGTCTTCGTCGACCAGTATGTGGATGAGCCGGTGCCATCGGCGGCAACGTCCACGCGGGAGACGTTCGGATCGTTGGCAAAGCCGGTCCAGTTCTTTTCTGTGCTTCCGATGATGGCGATGGAGTTGAGCAGGCGCTCAACCTTGTCGGCAGCAGACATGGCCTTGGTGCCGTTCAGGTCGATATTATAGAGCGCCGCCTGATTGACTTCTTCAAGGTTCCATTCCCAGCCGGAGCCGAGCATGGCGAAGTCATGGCTGGCCATATCCTTCGTCGCCTGGTTGAACGGCATGTCGGTACCGGCCCCGGAAAGGAACTTTGCCTCGCCCGTCGTGTCGACGGTAAAGAAGGTCGTTCCGATGGCCCATTCGTTGCCTTCGGTCACCACCGGCACGTGGGCACCGTAATTGAAGGTGGGATAGCGCCGCTGGTAGATGCGGGTTTCGATGTTTCGGCCCTGCGCGATCACGAAGGGCATTGCGGCCTGTGCATCGGCAAAGGCCTGACGAACGATGGTGTTCATTGTCGGATGTCCTTTCGCGATTAGCGGAGCTTGAGCGAGATCTCGACGATGTCGCCGTTCGCGCCGGTGGTATCGAACTCCGCATTCGGGATGCGGATGTGCGTGGTCGTTTTGGTGTACCGCTTGGTTGCCGGGTTCCAGTACACATCATCGCCATCGGCAACGCTCTCACCGGCCACGACATACATCTGCCCCATGGTCATGAAGGCACCGGTGAAATACTGCGGATAAGCGTCCGGAAGGCTGGCGCTGGCCGGGACGGCGGGATTGAGGACGGCCAGGCCGACGAAATCTCCATTGGCCGTCAGGCTCACGGTGATATTGAATGAATCCCCGGCGACGAAATCGGTCGCGCCATCGGCGAGCGTGAACGCCAGACCGCCAGCAGAGAAGGCAGTGCCGACCGTACCGTTGTCGACAAAGACACCATCAGGGTCGGTGACCTCAAAGGTTCCGGCATTGGCGGCAGGTTCGATGATCAGGAGCGTATAGATGCCCTGCTTGGCCCCGGCCGAGACCGTGACAGCGCCCATGACGCCATCACCAGTATTGCCGGTTCCGGCTGCACTGGTGGCAGTACCGGCGAACGTTCCGCCAGCCACAACGCCATGATCGCCAGAGCCGCGGAATGCGGGCTGGCCGAACTCGATACCGGCAGCCGATTCGACGGTGCGGGAAATCTTGTTGCACTTTTCCTCGTTGGCGATCTGCCCCGGCAGGCCCTTCGGAGGATTGGCGGAATAGGTGGTCTGATATGTAGCCATCAGAGTGCCTCCTTATGCTGCGGTGGACTTGCCGGCCTTGAGATCGGCAACCATCTGCGCATAGGCATCGGTTACCAGCTTATCAGCGTCGGCGGTGGGCTGGACGCCATCGGCAAGCGCCTTGGCGAGCGGATCGGCCGTCTTTTTCACGTCCTCGACGAGGAGATCGAAACGGGCATCGATATAGGCGGATGTCTTGCCAGCGATGGCGGCATCGCCGACCTTGGCGACGACGACAGCCTTGCGGATATCGGCGTCGGACAGGCCTTCGATCTTCACGTCCTTGGCGATAGCCTTCGCCACGGTGATCAAGTCGGCGCGCGCCTGCACGCGCTTGTCGAGATCGCCATCGGACAGCACTTTGGCCTTCAATGCATCAATCTCGGCGTCCTTCTTGGCAAGGTCAGCATCCTTGGCCGCAATGGCCACCTGATGAGCCTTTTCCGCGTCGGCGAACTTGGTGTTGGCGTCGGCAAGCCGCGTCTGCAGCGTACCAATCACCGTGGCGCCCTGGTCGGTTACTTCAACCGGGATGCCATCGACGGTAACCGTCTTCAGGGTCATGATCTTATCCTTTTGAGGGTTGTGATCAGGGGTGAAAGGGCTGGCGCCCCATGCCGCCGCATCACCGATGCGGACGTTTGAACCCGCTCGCCCGCGCTGCACGACGGCAACGTGGTTGATACGGATGTTTCTTTGAACTGCGTCGTAGGCCTCGCCCGTGGGCGTCTGGCCCGGCGTGAAATCCAAATCACAGGTGTATCCAGCGGACAGTTCCTGTTTGCCCGCCTCAATGTCCCTGATGGCGGCTTCATCGCTCACCATAAGGGGGACGCGGATAAAGATGCCTTCGCCTGCGATTTCGTCGCCGGTCTGCCCGACGGCGAACTTCTTCCAATTGTCAGAAGTGACCATCTCAGGCGGATGATCATTCGTCACCGGGCGATGGGCGGCGCTCTTCAGCGTGTCCTTGGCGAAGACTTCGGAGCTGGGGCGATACACCCGCACCGTGCTCATGTCAGGCTTGCCGACCTCAGAACCGAGGTAGGTCTGGATGCCAGTGCGGGCGATCCGTGCGTCAGCGACAAGATAGCCGTCATCACGCCGACGCGTTCCCGCGACGGTTACAGCGTCGGTGAAATTCATGGTATGTCCTATTCAGCCAGCTATAGATTTAGAAAGGGAACAGCATGGAAGACGAACAATTTCAGAAGATTGCGATTAGCCTAGCCAAGATAGAAGTTTATCTTAAGTGGATATTCAACCTAGTACTTTTCATATTCGTCATAAATGTTATTGGCCCAACCATCACGCCGACAATGAAGTCACTGGGCATCTACAATATCCTTCATCTTCCCGAATAAATCACCGCTCGATCATTCCCGCCGCCCAATCCTGCTTGACCTCTGCGAAGATCTCGGGGCCAAACTCGATTGCACCACGATACGGCTCGACCTTGTCAATATCGACATCGCCGGGCTGGTAGGCGAATGTGATGTGAGGCGAATACTGCGGATAGGTCGGCTCTGCACCGATGCGTTTCAGCTCCTCATGGCGCCAAGACAGCGCAGCGGAAGCGAATTCGATCACGATCGCTCCGCCGCCGAACAGAGACACAACACGCGGGCCACCTGGTGGGATTGTCAACGTGCCATCAACGTTCCATGTGTCTTGCCCAGCCTGCATCCAGTCGATGGCCGCCGGCGAATACATGATGGTCACATGCAGATCATCGGCAGGCAATGTCGTCGCAAAGCCCTGTCCCTTCGCCCATGCGATGATATCGGCAGCATTGGTCACGCTGCGGCTGACATAGAGCGACCGTGGAGCGGCGTCATTCGTCTTCTGGTCCTGATTACCGGAATTCCCGGTTTGTAGTGCCTGTTGGGCTGCGGCGGCGATCTCTTCTTCGCTCGGCTCATTTTCAGCCAGAGACCCGTATTCCTCAATCGCGGCTTCCAGACCGGGCAGTGACCCATCCTCGACGAAGGCATTGACCAGAGCGTCTGACAGCGCAACGCGCGGGATGATCTCCTGACCGCTGGCTGACCCGACGAGTGTCCGGGCCGCATCGGACTTTGTCTTGAATATATCGGCCTTGTCCTTCTCGCTCATCTGCTCAAGCGGCGCCCATGCGTCATAAATGCTTGGATCGCGGCCACCGGTCGCCGATCGGATGATGCACTCATCCAGGCGGCGCATGGCGGGCGACATTTCCAGCTCCTGCATGGACTGGATGCGATCATGATAATTTTTCATGTCGCTTTCGCCCGTGGCATTCATACCGGCGGGCGACTGACCCAAAAGGCGGGTCACCGGAATATCGGCAGCGCCTGACACGATCTGCATGAATCCCATAAGAATGTCGGTCAAGCCACCGAGTTGAGCGGACTTGCTCTCATACTCCTCCTCGGCATCGAGGATAAGCGTGCCGTTGATCCCCTTGACCCGGTTCGCGAGCGAATACCGGCGCAGAACCGCATCTTCATAGGCTTGGTTGCCGATGTTTGCCGAAAAGTTCGGAACCTTGATGATGTCAATCTTCGCCTCGAAGATCATGGAGGCGATATTCCCGGCCGTCGCATCAGCGTTCTTGATGGCATCAAGCGTGGATGTGAGCACGCTTTCACCCCATCCATTTGCAAAGCCGACTTCAAATTCCTCATCTGGCAGCATGGCACCATTCAGAATGACCAGGCGAGAAGGGTGCACCCGGACCTGCTGGCCGCCCGCGACATTGACTGTGTAATAGCCTGGCTTGCCGTACCATTCGGAAGCAACGTCACGTTCGATCTCGCCCGCTGCGAGGTGACGGCGCGTCAAGACCGTCAGATAGCGGAGCCCCTGCTTGCCCATCCTTTCCGGTTCAAGAGGGAGTGACGGGTCGACATCTCCATTGCCGATCAGAAGCGCGGCGCCACCGAACAGGCGCGCCTTTTTATAAGCTTCCAGCACCTTGCCCTTGACGTTCAGCCGCTTCTCTTCAGCTTCGATGGCCTCGATCTGCGCATCATCAGCCTGCCAGTTCCGCCACTTGCGGCATGCATCCAGCGCCGGGATATCAACGATCTTGCGCGGCAGCCACGATCCGCGATAGGCAGCGACAATCTGATCATCCGTCAGGACGGGATTGGTATAGAACGTGGTTGCCGCCTTATCCCGATCGGTACCCATTCGGGAAACCAAGCTCGTCAAGCTGTCACGCATGAGCGTTATGACGTTTCCCATGAAGACCCTCAGATATTGGCGAGCGTGAATGTGCTCGCGTTCAAAAGCGCATTGAAGGCGCGGCTTGTACTGTCTGCGTCATCATCGTGAGCAGCTTCCGGGAAGCCCTCAAGCGCGGTGAACCAGTCGTTGTTCCAGGGGCCGCGAAGTACCAGCACATTCCCGGCTTCGGCCTGCGCCGAAAACGGTGCGAAACGCGTTGTCTTGTCGCCGGATTCCGGCGTTGCCCTGACGTTGAAGCCTGCCAGCATCTTGGTCAGGTTGGTGACCTGCGACTTGCCCGCCTGCCCCGGGTCTTGCGGCAGGGAGATTTGGACATCTCGCCCGTCGGCGTCTGCGGTATTCTTGATCAACCGTTCGACACCTGATGGCGAGAGCCAATCTCGGCAATGATGCGCCACGATGTATCGTCCATCCGGCAGCTTGCCGATCTTGGTTCCGGCCGTGGCATCCGGGTCAGTGCCTTCGACCTTTGGTGTCGCGGCCATATCCCAACCCCGCATCCACCTGATATTGCCAGCGGGGATCGCGTCAACGACTTCGCACCAGCCGCGTTGGAACAGAAGGCCGGCAGCAGGCCTGATTTTCCAGTTCCCGCCGAGGAGGCGTTCGCGCTCAACTGTCGGCAGCGCCATCAGATTTGCGAGATAGCCGGGATCAGCCGCCATCAACGCCTTGTTGTCCGTCAGCTTTGCCGGAACGAAGGTCACCGACTTCGGCTCGATCGGCTTCGGATTGCCGTTCTCATCCGGCGCCGTGTAATGGGCGAGGTCCGACGGATGATCCGCCCAGATGATGGCGTCACCGATGCGAACAAACCAGCGAAGCTTTCCGGCCCGCGAAGGGATCGGAAGGCCGGTGTCCTGATCGATCCACCAGGAGATGAACTCGGCAACCCAGCTATCCGCATCCGGATTGCATGTCGCCCTGACATAGGGCCTTACGCCGCACATCGATCGGTTACGCGACAGCAGGTACCAGAACTGCTTTTGTGTGAAGTGGGTCAACTCATCGAAGCAGATCAACGGGATCTGGGAGCCTTGCCAATTCGATACCGTCTTGTCGTGCTCAAGGTGCGCGAAGCTGACAGACGATCCTGAGGGGAAAGTCCACGATAGATCCGGCGCCACCTTTGGCTTGGCGCTCAGGCTGGGATAGAGCTTTTCGCTCTCATCCCACAGACCGCCCTCGTTTCGGACCTGAACCAGTGTGCGGCGGAAAAACACAGCGCCGAATTGCGGGTTCGCGATGTGGCGCAGCGGCTCCATGAGCAGCGCCCATGTTTTGCCGCCCCCGGCTGATCCGCCATAGATGGCAATGTCTGCCGGTGATCCGAGAAACTGTGTCTGCGGCCCTGGCTGCGGCCTGATGATTATCTGGGCTGCCGCGCCAGCCTCACCCCCTGCCATTGTCGGGCAACTGGAAGATCGTCACCGGCGACACAGGCACCGGCAACTCCTTTCCATCCTTCCCTGTCAGTTCGCGCCGGTTGGTGTATGCATTGCCTACCTCTTCGGCCGCCTGCTTCAGCAGTGAAGAAGCCAAGACCATGTTGCCCTGCCCCTCTGCCTTGTCTGCCATGCGCTGGAGCGCCCGCAACCGGACGGCGCGATGGCTGATGGCAATGCTGGCAGTGTCCTCAAGGAATGTTTTTCGCGTTTCCTCGAATAGGGCCTTCCAGCGTTCTGCCAGGTTCTTGCCGGCCTTCTTGGTCGGGTCATAAGCTTCGATCGACTGCGGGGTCAGCGTGACCGAATATTCCTTCCTGAGTGCGGCAGCGACAACCGTCGGTGAATCGAAGCAGGCGAGCGACTGGACCACAAAGGTTTGCTGCTCACGGGAGAGTTTCGCTTTGGCCATCGGTCTATCAGGATTCCTTCAGGTTTACGCGACACGCAAGTGCGTCCATGTGCGGCCCTTAACGACATCATAGATTGTCGCCTTGGACACATTGAACTTGGCAGCAAGAGCAACAAAGTTGGAACGATCTGAGGAGGCTTCGCTTCTGATCGCGATGACAGCCTCGTCAGTCAGTTTTGAATACCCGTTTGCGGAACCTGTCGCGTTGCAGGCGCCTTGGCGATAGCCATGAAGAATGTTCTCGGAGATGGTCGCCCACTCAAGATTGTCTAGCTTGGGGTTAGCCCTGTCGCTGTCCTTGTGGTTGACCTGCATATCTGGATGCGGCGGCTCACCAAGGAAGGCAAAAGCCACAAGCCTGTGAATTGCAGCCATCAGGCGATCGCCGTTGGGCCTGGTCATCGACACCATGAGATAGCCGGTCGACTTCATCAGGATCGGAGATCTGATGCGGCCGGTTTCGGCACGGCGAACTCGGCCTTCCGAACTCACTTCATAAGGCCAATCTTTTACGGGGCGCCACTCTTCGATCATGCAGCCTTCCTCGCCTCACATGTTCCACAGCAGAAGCCAACTTCTTCCGCTGTGAATAATGGCTTCTTCTTCAAAGCCTCGACGAGCTCTTGCACGCCGGACTCGACTATTCCGTACCGAGCGGCGATGCTGACGAAGCCCTCGAAATCATGAGCCCTCAACGCGAATGAGGGCCTTCCATCTTTTCGAAACCTTGGAGCCCCGTATGGATCTCGCGCCTGCCCACAATGCAGCAATTCGTGCTCAACAAGCGCAGCGAACGCCACATCCGAACATACCGAGCAGTATTCTGCATCGAAGGTCAGAACGAAGTCCGGCACGCAACCGAACCACTGCTGCAACTGGAATTCAACGCGGGCGCGCGACCACTTGCTGCCGGGCGGTAAGCCCATCTCAGCCTGTCCAATGATCCTGCGACCATGTCTACCATTGGGGACATTTGTCCAGAGGGCCCCGATCGTTGCAGATCTGAGATGTGCATGATCCTCGTTCATTAGGTCAGCGTCTTCCTCAATGAATGAGGCGCGCGCCCAACTGATAATCTCGTCTGCCGGTTCGAACCGGATCGCAACATCCTCGATCATGTCTGCCGGTGGCATCGGGCGCATTAGATGATCTTGCCTTTCGCCGACACCTGCGCGAACTTCTCATGCCGGGCATTTTTCAAAACTGGCATGGGTTAGTAAGGAGGATACATCGCTGCCATTGAGCTACATTCGCGCAAAAATTTCGTACCTAGTATGATTTTATTATTGCGTACTCAGTACGAATTTGCTATAAAGAATTCACCGAGGCAATCATGCTTCGGGTCCGAAGGAGGTGAGACGATTGAAAATCCGGGTTACGGTTTCTGTGAAACTGTTTGGTTGGCGCCTGACACTCACAGTTAGCCGATAATAAAACGGGGATCGGCCTTCGGGCCGGTCTCCACCGGAGATAAATCGGTCTCACCTTCGTCGAGGAGAATAACATGACGCCTGACGATTTTAAAGCTTGGCGAAGTGCGATGAACCTTACCCAAACCCAGGCAGCGGAAAGGCTTGGCATTTCGCGCGGGACAGTTGAGAATTACGAGCGTGGCTCCCGCAGGGAAGACGACAGGCCGGTGATCATTCCCTTATCCATCGCATTGGCCTGCTCCGCCCTTGTCATGGGGCTGAAGCCTTATACCGCATCCGAAAGGTTCGACCCTAATTCAGAGGCTTGAAAATGGAAACCACCTACGGAAACAAAGACGACACCGCCGGCTTAAAGGTCAAGGTTCAATTCCAGAAGGAGGGCCCGGATCCAAAAGGCCTTGCCAGATGGGACGCATTTGAAAAACGGTTTCTGGTCGTCGAGGTTCTTCTTGGATCAGTGCTTGCCGGGAGTCGCGAGGACGCACTGTCAAAAGCAAAAGCTACGTGGCCTGACGTAAAGAAGATCAGCGTTTCACCTTCGGCTGACTGAAATGAAAAAGCCGCCTCGGCGGGCGGCTGATTTGATGATCATGTGGCGCAAATCACCATCATAGCGAAATAATAACTAACAGGTTATAAGTTGGCAATACGGCGGCTCGGTTTTGTTTTCATTCCCCACAGGTCTGACAGGTCATCGAGAGCGTTGCGGAGATAGTCGGCAAGCGTGGTTTTCTCCCTGTGAGATGCGCCAAGCTGAGAAACCGGGATTCCCTCGCCGGCAACCTTCTCAACAATGTCATAGCATCGACTGCCGATATGCTTGCGGGCTTCATCGAGCTTGGACCCGGCATCAATCTGGCGATCGGTTATGGGTTCGCGAACGCCGCCGCCGTCTACCGGCTCCCTGGAATAGTCGAAAGATCCCGCCCCGGCCCCGCCCAGGGCTTCCCATAGCCGACGGAACTTGATCGCGGCCTCGACCTGATGAATGGTCAGGTGACCTTTCGCGGCCATCATGGCAATCGGGCTTTCGCGCAGGTTCAGCGCCGCTGTCGTCGTCTTGGGGTTCCCGCTCGCGCCGGCATGCGCCCGGCTGTAATGCGGGTTGTCGATCTCTGTCAGCTTGATCTCCGTATGCTGATTGCCCAGACCGATGAATTCGAAATCTGTGTTCGCCACCACACGGTTTTTAAATGATCGTGTGCCATGCTTCTTTGGTTTCTTCGCCGCCATTACCGTTTCCTCGTGTATCGTGCTGCCGCTCGATGATTACCGTCAGACAGTTGCCGCTCCCTGTGCGTCCTCCGGCATCTCCATCTGAATTTTGTTCCGGAATGCCTGCTGTTCGGTGCTGACCTCTCGCGCGTCTTTCAGCGCTTCGATCTTGCGCCAGTATTCGGCTTTGTCGGCGCTCATAGGCGCCGGTGCGGCATGTCCTCGCTGCTGCGCCTTCTGGGCTTCGTGGCCAGCTCTGAACCGGCCAAGGATCGACCGAACGCGGGATCGTGCCTCTTCCGAAATCGGCTCTGGCTTCACCTGCAATTCTCGTATGGCCCGTTCCTTCTCGCGAAGGCGGATAAGGTCCTCGCGGATTGTTCGCGCCTCTGCCCGGGCCATGGATGCAAGCTCAGGCGGACGCGGGATAAAGCCGCGCTCGATGTCGTACTCGCCCTTGATGATCTTCTCGACCGTGCGTTTCAGGCCGAAGGTTGGAACATCGGAAAGGGCATACCCATAGACTGCTTCCAGATCCTCCGGCTTGATGCCGGGCGGCAGAGACATTCCGGCTTTGCGCATCGACAGCAGGTATTTGGAAATGCCACTCTGCTCTACGGGCTTAAGCTGCTCAGTGAGGACGCCAATCTCCTGGCTCAAGGTCGTAAGCTGGACTGTTGCTGGCAAACTGGTCATGTCGTCTGTCTCCGTAAACTTTGCGCTCCAACGCTTCCGTGCATTCCCGCTGGTGGCGGGCAAAATCGCTTTCCTGCCGTACTGGTGGCCCGGTTTTGCCACCACCGCCCTTGTCCTGCTCTCTGGTGAGCCATGAGACGACGAAGCGCCTCATACCCCGAGCAGTCTTCCGTTTTTGAGGATTGGCGATCAGCCATTGCCGGATGGATTTGAGCTTTTGAGGAACATCGACGGCGGGGAATGCATCCGCCCATTCGGCGACGTCTGCCTCTGTGATCCCCACGATCTGATTTTGTGTCGCTGGAAGCTCGATCACCGTTGGCGAGACCGGAGCAGCTTGCGGCTCCGGGCAAACATCTGAACGAAGTGAAGATGTATCTTGGTTATCGGGTATAGGTGGCACGCGCGTATCACTGCATTTGCTATGCATGTGCAGTGCATGTGCATCAGATGTGTGCTTCTTTTCCTTCGAATGTCGGGCTTCTGCTGCAGCGCGGCGCTTTTCGATGATCTCGTCAGCTTTCGCAAGCTCGGCATCTATGCGCTTATGCGTCCAGCATGGGCCGAACAGCATGGCGAGTATGTCTCGGCTCTCGTCCCACTGGTCCGGTGTCAGCTTGGCAATACGGGCGATAACGCGCTCGTTCTCCGGCAGGTGCCCGTGCTGCCAGTAATGCATGATCAGCAGAAGATAGGCGCCATGCTCTGTTGCCGTCAGGTGACCTGTGTCAGCGAGATAATCGGCGATGTGCAATGGCATCCAGGCTCTGTTGCTCATTTCACGACCTCAATTTCCAGGCCATGACATGCAAGCATCAGTTTGCGCTTGATCTTGAACACAGGCGTTTCCACGCCTTTCACGTCAATGACCCGTCTCCGGCCCTGCAAAACGTCCCAGAAGACAAAATCAGCCCTGTATGTCGCAATCAAAGCGCCGTTTATGGTCAGGGCATACGGGCATTGCATTTCAACGTTCTCGACCTCTCCCGCCCTCTGGCGTAGCTTCAGCGTTTCATAGAAAGCGGCCTCGGCCTTGCTATCGAACGTGATGCCGTCAACAGTCGTGCGCTTCGCGCCAAATTTATTGCCACGCTTCTTCTCGCGCTTTTTTCCGTGCTCGATCATGGCGAGTTCGGCCCGGTACTGCTGGCGGGAAAGGCGATCAATCATGATGCATCCCTCTTCGCGAGCGCCTTGACATATGCCGCCTTGATCTCCTCGAACCGGGCGATGTCGTATTCCTTGATTTCGATCTCCATCTCAGGCCGGGGCTTTTTCGAGCGGCGGCCATGGTCGGCAAGCCAGGTCTCGGCACTCGCTATGCGGCGGTCGAGCCATGCAATCATCTCTTGTGGCTCGGTCATCGACGAGTTCTCCAGACTTCGTCCGGGTCGATGCCTTCAGCGGCCATCTGCTCGAGCGCAGCGCTTTGACGGGCCTCATGCTCGGCGAGCCGATCTCCCGACCATCCGTCCAAGCGGGCATACTTTTCTGCAAAAGCTCGCGAGTCTCGCCATGATCTCGCATAGGACGGCCAAGCGCGGGTCAGTTGGATTTTTCTCTTGCCGCCCTCGGTAAGCTGTCCCAGGCAGACCCGCTCAAGCCACCCCTTGCAGTCAAGCTTCGCTCCGGCGATGACGTAGTCGTCTGGGCAGACCTGAAACGATCGGTATCCCGTCTCGGAGAAGAAGGGCTTATCCCAGTCGATGATGCGAGCCTCGCCGCCACATATTCCGAACATTCCCGAGTAGGCGAAATCAACTCGGCAACTGGCGATCTCAATCTCAAAGCGACCTTTCTGACCGAACAGCGGGATTTCGCCGTCAATCGCAGCAAGTGCGGCGGACATCCAGTCCCATGCATCGCGAAGGCAGAAGAAATTTCCGTTGCCGTCAGGTGGACCACCCTTTTCGGCTTCGGCTTGTGTCAACCCAAACGCATGCTCACCGATCGCCTTCAAGCGATTACCTGATGCGACCATACCGTCGTAGTCGGCTTTCCGAACTGCGGCGTCATAGGCACGAAGCTCTGCCGATGCTCTGTTGAGCATTCCAGCATCGTCGCTCGGCAACGTGTTGCGGTATGCGAAGCGAGCGAGCCGATTGTCTCGCTGCTCGATCTGCCAAGGTGACAGTTTCACCTTGGTCTGCACCGGCGTAGCGTGCGGTACCGGAGGCGCCATCATCAGGTCGAACATGGAAAGCTGCTGCATCATGCGGCGCCGTCCATGGCGAAGAGATTGACGGTCTTCGCCTCATCAAGCTCTGCGATGTTGCGCACGGCTTGCCGGAAGTACGACGGTTTCAGTTCGAATCCGATGCCTTTGCGGCCGGCAGAGACGGCACCGTATACCTCGCTACCGATGCCGAGGAATGGCGTCAGAACAACGTCGCCGGGATTGCTCCACAGTTCGATGCAGCGCTCGATCACGTCGAGCTGCAGGGGCGAAATGTGCTGTTCGTCCTTCTCATCGCGGCCTGCGCGATACTGCAGGGTGCGGGTCTGGTTGATATCCATCCAGACCGGCGACGCGTAGCGCTGCCAAACCTCGATGGAGAACCACTTTTCCGCATCGGCCGAAGATTCCCCCGATGCAATCCGGCTATCGATGCTCGATGGCTCATTGCCATAACCGACATACCGATCGAATATGCCATCGACTGGCTCGGGGTTGTCACCCGGCTTGCGGAACATCAGCATGTAATCGGCGAGCCCCTGCCCGCTGATCGTGCTGTCCTTGATGATCTGCTTGTGAAGGAGCCGGATCGACTTCGTGCGCTGCTGAGCGACGACAGGGTCTTTCCAGATGCAGACTTCGGAATGGAAGATCCAGCCGGCGTCTTCGTAAGCGCGCACCACCTCGCCACGGAAGTCGCGCATACCGATATGGCCGTGCCTGATTTTGCTCGTCGGGAGCTGCATGCAGTGAACCGCATGGATGCGCCCAGGCATCGTCACCCGCAAAAGCTCCTGGATCAGGAACTGGTAATGCGTCCAGAATCCGGCCGTGTCGTTGTTCGATATGTCCCGGTCGAAGTTGCTGAACTTGTAGAGCCCTTCGAACGGCGGAGAATGGATGCCGAAATGAACCGTATCGCTCGGGATGCCGCGGATCAGCTCGCAGCTATCACCCTGGTAGATCGCGTATCGGTCAGTGACTACCTGCTCGACTGCATTGATGGTCATGCGGCTTCTCCGTTCAGCCATGAGGGCACGGTCATGGGGACTTGAGGGTTGTAATCAGGGCGGTCGCGCACCATTCCTCGAACCTCTTGGCTCGACAGGTCGGCCATATGCATGACCATCGCCGCCGCCATGCGCTCGGCGTCGTGATCCTTCCGGCGGATATTCGCGACGGTGGCGCCCTCCATCTCGGATGCGATGATGTGGGCATTGACGGGCTTGGTTTGGCCGAAGCGCCAGAAGCGGCGGACAGCCTGATAAAGCTGCTCGTAGCTGTCATTGAGGCCAACGAAGCCAGTATCGGCGCAGTGCTGCCAGTTCATGCCGAACCCAGCCAGAGATGCCTTCGTGATAAGCTTTTCGATCTTGCCATCGCTAAAATCGAGGAGGATGCGCTCTTTCTCGCTATCCTTTAGACCGCCATGAAGGTTGACGGCGCCAGGGATGGCCTTGGTGAGAGCTTCGGCCTCGCTGTTGAGGTTGCACCACCAGACGAATGGCTTGCCGGCCGGCGTCATCGATGCGGCAAGATCAACGCGTTCCTTGACGCTGTCGCGGCGGCCAGCGAGACGCTCCTTCATCGTCCGCGCCTGCATCGGGAATAGCAGGCCTGTTTCCATGCTGGGGGCATAGTCGACGCTAACCGTGTGCTGGTGGTAGCGAAGCGGCGGCAGGTCGTATCCGGTATTGTCGTATCCGAGATCCGACGGCATGCGGAGCATGACGGCCCAAGACGCCATCCATTTCCAGAACTCGGTTTCAGCGTGACCTTTCAGCCGCCATTTCTGAGTGTCGCCGCCATCGTGGGTGAAGAAGGTCGAGAGCATGTCGGTGTAGGACATGACGCCAAGGAACTCGGCATGATTGCCAAGCTCCATGAAATCGTTGGGAGCCGGCGTCGCCGTAGCAGCCAGCCGGAACGGCACGGATGCGCAATCCTTGATGAGCCGGTTTCGATACTTGCCGTCGGTATTTTTCAGGATGGAGCTTTCGTCCAGAGCGACTCCGCCAAACCCGGCTAAATCGAAGCGATCAACCTTCTGATAGTTGGTGATATCGATTGTCTCGCTGGACGGCGCGGAAACGACCGTAGCAGAAATGCCGAACTTCTGGCCTTCCCTGACATGCTGGTGGCTGACAGCGAGCGGCGCCATGATTAGGACCGGCCGGCGCGTCTCACGTGCCACTTCTTTCGCCCAGACCAGTTCCATCAAGGTCTTGCCGAGTCCGGTACCAGCGAAGATCGCAGCCCGGCCCCGGCGAAGCGCCCAGGCCGTAATGTCATGCTGATGAGGCTTAAGATATTCTGGCAGCTCGACACGACGGGCTATGCCGGTCGAAGGGTCGAATATCTTTTTACGAGTAAGGAAGTCTGCATAAGCATCATTCATCGTGACAATCCCTCAGTTCAGGGCAAATCCACTCAGCCACACCTGCCGCCTTATCCCTCAGCCAAATCGCGATTGCGTGCCGACGATTGAAGCTCAACCATCTGACGAAGACGGGCGGTTTTTGCTCTGTATTCCTCATGTTCTTCCCTCGCCTTCCTCAGTGCTTCTGCGGTCTCAAAAAGCTCCACCATCTGGAAGTGCTTCACGATCTGGCTTTCGTTGTAACGCCATGCTTTCAGACGCTTTTCGGTCCATTGATTTTCGGGATCATCCCGATGCGGGAAGCGGGCCCGAAGCTCTCGGCAAGCAGTTCGGAACATGTCGCCGACATGGCGCTTCGCCGCGATTTGCTCGACCAGAAAATTGGCTGTTGCTACATCTGACATCTGCTTTGCCTGTTTTAGATTTTCTGAATATCCGGACAGCTTTTCCGACATTTCCGAATTCTCCTGTGGTCAACTGCTCTTGTTCACGGAGCTTGCTGATGACCAAAGGCACTCGAATTGATGGAGACGATGACGCCTGCTGCGCTCAAGCGGTGCGCGAGTTAGCGCCATCGTCTCAGTCCGCCGCACCGGCGAGCCATGTAATTTCCTTTCCCCGCAGGGACACCGCCGCCTCGGTCCCTGCTGCTGGTGGCGATCCGCCGTCGTCACCAGCGCCATTTGAACCGATAGGCCCAATCCTCCATGCGGTGGTGATGAGGATCAAAGACCAAAGGGTTCGTATTCATGTTCAGCGGGCCGCTAGGGAGGAGGATAACGGCCCGCTGAGTTGACCGGCTCATGGGGGGCTACCGGTCAATCCGATGATGTCTGCGCTTGAGAAATTCGCCGGTTCTCATTGCCATCGGCAACGTGATGAGTATCCAGCCTGCAATGCTGGCGATGATGGAGATCAGCATCACCAATCCCTCCGGTCGATGTAGCGCACGAACGCTGCCGAGATCGAAGGCCAGAAGGCAACGGCTGCGATAATGGCCGTCGACGCGCCAACAAGAACCAGGATGAAAGATGCGAAGCTCATGATGGCCGCCCTGGTCTTGCGACCTGCTTCCGGTCCAGCCCGACGCCGCATTCAATTGCGCGTTGGGCCAATCTGTCTACGGATGCTGGATGCAGGATCGGGGTCATGCCGACGCCACCTTTTCTTCGAAGATCGGGGCATCAGCCTCGGCAAACGATCTGGCCCGCAACTGCCGGCAAACCGCACGAGAAACCTCTTGGCCCGTCATCAACATCGACATGTTCTGGATCATCGTGCCGCGGTTCTCGCGGCTTCCGCATGGAAGACGATGGCGGCCGCTCTCGATCCTGAGTTCTTCCGCCCAAAGCATCTGAAGAAGGTCGGAACTGCGCAGCGGGAACTTCCAGCTGGTCGTGTGCCTCACCAAGTCAAAGTGCCACGTGTCCATACCCCGGCTGCCCTTGTCGGGGCGCGGGTACTTCCAGACGTCTTTGCCGTAGCTGAAGCGACGGCCATAAAACTCCGGGTGATCGAGGTGATATTCACTCGGCACGTCGGCGCGCCAATCGCCCCGGTATTCCTTGAAGTGCTTGCTATGAGCGGCCACGACGACGATGTGGCAGCACTTTCGAAAAGCTGTGAGCTGATCCGTCAGGCGCTTGAGAACGTCCTTCTCGGACTTGATCTCGACACCCACGATAACGTCTCGGGTAATCGCAGCCACATCAATGCGGTTCGTCCCCTGCCCGGAGCAATTCAACTCATGAACGATGCGGGCATCTGGAGCGAGTTCGCGAAGGCGCGCAACAACGGCGTCTCGGATTTCCCGTTCAGCGGTGGAGGTCATGCCGCGTCCCCTTCCCTCATGGATTTTTCACAGGACCAGCAATGCTTGCTTCCATATCCGCCACATGCTTCACCGGGGTTCCGGCAGTTGGGTCGGAGGGAGGAAGTGGCCGGGCGCGGAGTCCTGACGATGTCCGACCCGGCCTGATGTGTTGCGGCAGAAATCGAAGCGTCTACATGGCTGCCTCCTTCGTTTGGGCCGGAGGTCGACCCGGTTGGAGCTTCGGCTTCGCCTTGAGAGGCCGAAGCGATGGGGGTGGCGGGATGGATCGCAACTTCGTCCTGCATCCCGCCGGAGGCATCAGCTTCTGGCGCCTCCCTGCCCGACCTGTTTTCAATCTCGGGCTGATTAAACTCAGGGCGAGAAATAGCAGCGTCGGTTTCTGTGTGGTTCGCGGTCCTCTCGGATACCGCCTCCGCCGCCTTGCGCGGGGATTGGAGAGCCATGGCGGGGCTGTTGCCGAACTTGGTGGCGACGGCATCCGCAAGAGCTTTGTTTTCGTGACGTGCTTCCTCGGAAATCAGGCCTGCATCGGCCATCTCGTCGACCAAGGACTTATGATCTGCCATCGCCTCAGAGGTGCGGCGCTTCGCCCTGTCTTCACGAGTGGCAGGTGCCGGCTCATCTTCGAAAAGATCGTGCTGCAGCATACCGAGAGCCGCAAGATAGGTGTCGAGGATCATTTCTTCCTCGCTGCGCTCTTGCTCATCCTTTTTGCGCAGCGAGATAACCTTTTTCAGAATCTTGGTGTCGAAGCCCATGGCTTTGGCCTCGCCGTAAACATCCTTGATGTCGTCGGCGATGGTCTTCTTCTCTTCTTCCAGGCGTTCGATGCGCTCGACGAAAGCGCGAAGCTGGTCACGCGCAACACCATGAGCGTTGGTCATTTATACGCCCTCCCCGTTTACAAGGTGATTGATTGCCTGCTCACGGGTCATGCGCCTCATTTTAACCGGGCCAGTTCTACTCACGAAAACCACGATGGCAACGAGCATACCTGCCCACTGCATTGCGGCACTTTCAGCTATGACGCCGAGGCCGATCAGGCCGGCAAACAGCATGAAGGTGGATGCATCACGGGCCCAGCTTTGCAAAACCGTCTCGTGAATGACGATGAATTCCGTGTTCGGCTCGCGTGCCTTTGTTTGATTATCGGTGCTCATGCGACACCTTCCTGTTCCGGATGCGCGGCGCGCTGCTGCGCCAGCCACTCAAGCGTTACTCCCGGGATTTTTCTCGCCCGGCTGGCCGAAACAATCTTCGGCCAATGCTCGGGAGCGATGCTTTGACGGCGGCGCATCTGGCGCGCTGCCTCGTACCCGCAGCCAACTTCTGCCGCGAATTCTGTGATCGTAGGCCACTGCTCAATCAGGGCAGAAATGGATGAAGGTGCGTTGCTCATGCACAAAACGTACATAACGTACGAATTAAAATCAAGTCAAAATCGTACGCCTTGTCCGACAAATTTGCGCAATAAGATTCTCATGGAAGAACCAAGGCATAGATTACAGCGAGCGAGGGAAGCGGCAGGGTTTTCGAGCCCGACAGAGGCCGCGCGCGCCTTTAAAGGGCTACTTGGGAAAGACCTACTAATCAGCAACGAAAACGGCAATCGACCGATTTCGCGCAAAGCTGCTGAGAAATATGCAGAGGCATTCGGAGTGCGCGCCGGGTGGATCCTGTATGGCGAAAGCGAGAACCTGGAACGATCAGATATAGACGTCCCTCTCGTTTCTATGGTGTCCGCAACGAACCTGCGCGATCAGGACGGCGTCAGTGAACACGAAATCATCAGGCGCATCAAAGTAGGTGAACTGCCAAAGGGCGATTGGGTGGCCCTGCAGGTAGAAGGCGATTCCATGAACCGTATCGCCCCAGATGGCGCAATTATTCTTGTTGACCGCAGTGATGACGTTCTTCTTGACGGTCGATATTATGTCTTCGTTCTCGATGGCGGAGCGGCCACGTTCAAAATGTATAGACGCGCGAGCAACGGCTATCCGAACCGGATGGTGCCATACTCGACGAACCCTGATCACATGGCTATCCCCGCCGACCGAGATGATCTCTATGTTTTTGGGCGCGTGAAAAGGATTATCCAAGATGTTTGACCGAAGCGGATTGATGATAATCCTGATCTCTTGGGCGCTATCATTAGCGCCAGCGGTCAGCGCCTCTGCTCAGCAAGTTATGGACGGATCGGATAAAGGAATGCCACCTGAAACATGGAACGCAGCTCGCGAAGCAATTCTTGAAAAGCTCCGCGATCCATATTCAGCCCAATTTGACCACATGAAGGTTCTTTCAGAAAAGCCTCCTATTATCTGCGGACGGTTCAATGCAAAAAACGCCTCTGGTGGCTATGAAGGATTTCGACCCTTTCAATATGATGCTGCTGAAAAAAAATTGACGTTGAATGAAACGAATGAATGCGGGCAATCCGTTGTCGATCCTGCAGAAATTGAAAGAATAAAAGCTGAATGCGAAGAGAACACTCACCAAATGAAGCTTTATAATTCTGGATACTCAAATGAAATTAGCTTCAATATTCTCATGGCAAAGGGAAGATGGTGTCAGAATTGGTACAAACAGCAAATTTTGATTGAACTTCAAAAGCTTGATCAAAAATGAAGCCCTGCATGTCATCTAAATTTCGACGCTGCGCACCACCTAAAGGGACATTAAATGGCTATAGCCGTTCCACGTTGGAAACCCCGCGCCGACCTTGGCAATCGCTGCCATATCGGTAGCTGCTCTCTTTGGTGCTCTGGCTCACCCGAAGAGCTAGAAAAAAGCGCCGGTGCGCCAGCGTTTCAAACGGTATGTACACGTCATTCCAGGTTGACAGCGACCTGTTCAACGAACTCGGATATGGCAAGGTGATATTTTCCTTACAGGATATGGGCGCGCGAAACTATTACTGGAGGCCAAAATCTAAAAGCCGGGACAGGCACCAAACTCAGTGTCGTTTCCGGCAATACGCTCGCCAAGAACAAAAACTGACGTGACGTGATCCGCTGGCCGGATGCTAAAATGACCCCAACACGCTTCAATGAATGCCTTCACATCATCTCATAGAAAGATACAACGGCGCGAGTTATAGCCCACCCACACATCATTACATAAACCACATTTTTTAGCAAAATCACATTTTTTCATTACAGGCGCACAACGAAGATAAAACTTCACAATTTCGCTTGACCCACACCTTGCTTACGTGTCATCGCTGTTTCAATAACAGCGCGAAAGGTGTGCCGATGAATTCCGGGTTAGACAAAATCATTTCGAATCATGAGGCGTCATTGTCAGATGGCGTGCAGAACTTGCCGAACTTTAGCTATAAGACTTACTGCGTAAGCAACCTGCGCGGTGGCATCGGAAAATCTACGCTGAGTTTCAATTTGGCATACCTGATGGCGTGCAACAAAAGTACACTTGTAGGCGACCTGTGCGCCCAAGGAAATTTGACCGATAGCTTGAATAATTCACAGTCAAAACTTGATGTTAGTATTGACGATGCAATACAGCCTCGGTTGCTCGGCCCCGCATTTGGGGATATTCCCGATGACATTTCTTATCTCATCAGCGGGAAGAATGAAGAATTCAAGGGAATAAAGGCCTCGTACTTCATTCCGAGCAGCCCCGGACTTTTTGCCTTTGCCAGCTCTCTGTACCAACAGCTTCAGTTGGCTTCTACGCAAGCGAACTCCGAAACAAAAGTAAAGAATATTCTCTATACCATAAAGAGCACGCTCGATAAGGAATCTGAGCTAAAAAAATGCGAGCTTCAACTTCTTGATTGCAGTCCATTTTACACCGGCGCCACACATTTGGCGTGGTGCGCCAGCGATGCCCTGATAATCCCTGTTCGGGTTGACGAGCACTCTATCAAATCGCTGGAGTTGACTCTGGATATGCTTGGAAACCCATCCAGCGATTTCAATCAATGGCTGAAACGTGGCGGAGATTTAATTCCACCAAAGGTTGCCGCAATCGTTATGACTATGGTTGGCGCCCGTAGTAATGTCAAAAAAACGAAGGATCGTGCTTCGCTCTCATTCATCGAGCGCGCCTATGACGTTTCTAGAAAATACGCCCACTTGTTCGATAAGAACCCTGAAGACGCTTTCGCAATTACAGATGATTTCACGTCATCAGGCAGGATCAGCGGCGCGCTCGGTATTCCTATTCCCAAGCTTCAAATAGGCAAGAGCTACACAATCGAACCTAAGAAAAGGCTTGAGGTTTATGAAGCAAACAAAAAATACCGCAAGGAATTAGAGTATCTTACCTCCCTGCTGTAACCCCAGTCTCTCACAACCCCGCTCGGCGGGGTTTTCCTTTGCCGCTTACAAACATTTGCAACTGGTTTCACTGAGCCCGCCTAGCGCGGACTTTTATGTACGCGCATATCGGACCGTTCATTCCATATGAAACTTTGATGCACATGCACTGCACATGCATAGCAAATGCAGTGATACGCG
>NZ_JAMKOJ010000006.1 GCF_023700755.1 Allorhizobium sonneratiae
TTCATTTCTTGCGGCTATGACCCCGAGTAAAGTGGACGTGCTCTAGCTCACCGGCCAGCTGACGCATACGGTCAAATGGAATGAGAAAGCGCAGATTGTCGAAAGGCGACAGGTGATGGCATTGCCAGGTCTCGGTGAGATCTGTGATCGCCAACGCTCCCGCGGCATGACCGCCATCGAAGATCAGCACTCCGTTGCGCCATAACCTATGCCGCTCGAAAGGTTTCAGCTGGATGATGACGCTATAGGCTGCCTGTGTGGCAATGGGCGGCAGACGGGTCAGGTCGCCGCCCGGATAACGCATTCGCTTTGTATTCAGGCCAAGAGTGCCGATCGTGGAGACGAAGGGCCTGCGGCCTTCCTCATCCCCATCACTCATGACGGCGCTCCCTGCGTTTTCAGCCAGCCGGCCGCCAGCGTCAGATCGGCCTGGGACAGACCGTGACCGGCAGGCAAAATCGTATGGGTGACGCTGTTGCCATTGGCTGTGAGCTTTGCGGCAAGGCGTGCAACATTGTCCTCAGGCACGATGGGATCCATGGCCCCGGAGAGAATGAGCACCGGCACGCCTGGACCGGCGATGGCTGGCGTGGCCTGCAAAGGCTCCATCGCCCGCAACAGCACCGCGCCGGACAAGGTGCCCGGATGCAACAAAAGCAGGGCCGCCGCAATATTCGCGCCATTGGAAAAACCGAGCGCCACAGGAGCAGCCAGCCCGTATTGCGTGCGGGCCTGCGTGATGAAATCCGCCAGATCCTTCGCCCGCTTGACCACATCCGCCTCATCGAAGACACCTTCCGCAAGCCTCCGGAAAAAGCGCGGCATACCGCCTTCCAGCACCGGACCGCGCGGCGAAAGAAGCGCTGCCCCCGGCGCAAGACTTTGACCGAGAGGCAGAAGATCATTCTCATCACCACCCGTGCCGTGCAGAAGCAGCAAGGGCCGCTGGCCTTCAACGCTGGCCGGTAAAAACCGGTGCACAAAAGAAAGAGACTGGGACATGAGAGCTTCCTCATTCAGACACAAGAAAGATGGGCCGGGAAAAGTTCCCCGGTCCGGCTTCGCGTAATTTTACTTATTATCAATGGGTTGCAGGATGATACGCTGGAATGTCGACGCCACTGATATCGGGCAGAACCGCCTCAATTTCAGCGCGATGGGATTCAAGTCCCTTTGGCAGTTTCAGTGCCATGCCAAGGCTTTCCACCGGTTCGTTGACGGCAAAGCCGGGGTCGTCGGTGGCGATTTCAAACAGCACCCCGCCTGGAGAGCGGAAATAGACAGAGCGGAAATAATCCCGGTCCTTCTGTTCGGTGGTGCGCATCCCATGGTTCTTTTGCAGCTTTTCGGCCATGGCTTGCTGATCAGCATCGCTTGCAGCACGGAAGGCGACATGGTGAACCGAGCCCGCACCCGGACGGGCAGGCAGAAACTCTCCTGCTTCACGCAGATCGACGATGCTGCCGATTGCATGACCCGGCGCCTTGTAGCGGGTGATCGTGCCTTCCTTTGCCACTTTTTCGAACCCGAAAACATCCGTCAGCACGGCAGCGGTTGCCTCGATCTTGTCAAGCAACAGGGTCACACCCTGAAAGCCGCGCAACGCATGTTCTTCAGGAATGCCGGCGACCGCATAGGCCGGTTCGCTTTCGATCCCGTCAATCCCGACCAGTGCCAGCCGCATGCCATCCGGGTCGCGGAATGGCAGGACGCTTTCACCGAAACGCTGCTCCAGATTGCCATGCACCACACCCATTTCGATGAAACGATGCGTCCAGAAGCCAAGCGATGCCTTCGGCACGCGATAACTGGTTTCCTGGGTTTCGCCGATGCCGAGGCGACCCGGCGCAACATGATCCCAGGGGAAAAAGGTCAGAATGGTGCCAGGATGGCCGAGCGCATCGCCATAATAGAAGTGATAGGTGCCGGGATCGTCAAAGTTGACAGTCTTCTTGACGAAGCGCTGGCCAAGAACCCGTGTGTAGAAATCGAGGTTCCGCTTGGCCGGACCGGAAATTGCCGTGACATGATGAATTGCACTGACCATTGTCTTGCCTCCTTGGAAGAAAAGTTCCTGACCGCACAGAGTGAAACAGGAAATTCCATTGAAATCATATGGTTGAAGCGAAACTCCGTCGCTTTCGATGGTCAAGGGATACGTCTTTTTTCCCCGCCTGTCAGGCAAATTACCTTGCATGGATGCAAAGTTGAATTTGCATGATATAAATGATCGATGCATTTGAGAAACAAGCGAACAGGCGTATCATGGCATTGACAAAACCCTTGGCCTGGGAAGACCTGCAACTGGTCAAGGCCGTGGCACAGGCCCGCGGCATGTCGGGGGCAGCTGCCGAACTTGGCATCGATCATTCCACCGTCTTTCGCCGTCTGGGCGCGCTGGAAACGGCGCTTGGCCAGCCGCTTTTCGAGCGTCGCCGCAGCGGCTACACCTTGACGGCAACCGGCGAGGAGGTGGTCGGCACCGCCAGGCGCATCGATCAGGATGTGATGGCGCTGGAAAGACGGCTGAAGGGGCAGGAAATCCTGCCCGCCGGAGAAATCCGCATCGCCACGGCGGACAGCCTGCTCATGCATCTTCTGACCCCGCTTTTTGCCCGCTTTCGCAAGGCCTGCCCGGATATCCAGCTTGATCTTGTCATTGGCAATCCGGCGCTGAACCTTTCCAGACGTGATGCCGATATCGCCATCCGTGCCACCGATAAACCGCCGGAAACGCTGGTTGGCCGAAAAATCGGCCAGATTGCCTGGGCGCTTTATGGCCGTGCCCGCGATTTTGCCGAAATCGGACCGAAATCGGATGCCGCTTCGCTGACAACCCATGATTGGGTGGCGCTTTCAGACGATATGGCAGCGCTCAATGTGGTGCGCTCCGCCATCAGCACGATTGCCCGCAACAGGCTGGTCTACCGGGCCAACTCGGTTCTGGCGCTGGCGGAAGCCATCGAGGCCGGGATCGGCATCGGCCATATTCCCTGCTTCATTGGCGATGTGAGACCGGGCCTTGTCCGTCTCTCAGACACTGTGCCTGATTTTACCGCCACGCTCTGGCTGCTGACCCATCCGGATCTGCGTCATTCTCCCCGTATCCGGGCGCTGATGGATTTTCTCGCCACAGAGCTGACACCCCTCAAGGACTTGATCGCTGGAAACACCGCCGACGTTGGGCTCATTTGACATAGATCATATCGCCTCTGGTCAAACCTGATAATTGTCAGGTCAGTCGCGCTCATTCACAGGCTTTTCCCGTGTCCCGTTCCAGTGCAGCATCTCATGTCAATCCCGCCGCCGATCCGGCCATGGTCCGGCTTGGTGCCCTCACCCGGCAGGCAAAAGCCTCGCTAACCCTTGCCGCAGGCCTGTCGATTGCCGCCAATCTTCTCTATATCGGTCAGGCATGGATTGTCGCCGATGGGTTCGGTTCGCTGGCAGCAGGGGAAAAACCGATGCTGTCGCCCCTCATGGCTGCGGGGGCATTTCTGCTGCTGGCGTTCATCCGCCATGCGTTGGACGCGCTTGGCGGGCGCATTGCCTTCCTTGCAGCTCAGAAAGCGGTCGCCGAAGAGCGGTCCGGTTTTATCAGGCGCAATCTTCTCCGCTCCCCTTTTGCTCCGGACCTGGCCTCCTCGGCGGCAGGTGCTGCGATTATCGGCGGCAAGGTCGATCTGATCGCACCCTTTCTCAGCCGCTATCGGTTGGCAGCCATGAAAGTGAGCATCATGCCCTTTGCGATCCTGGCTGCGGTGGCCACGGTCTCCTGGGTGGCTTCTCTTGTGCTTTTGATCAGCGGTCCACTCATTCCCGTTTTCATGGCGCTTGTGGGCATGGCCGCCCGCGACGCCAGCGAAAAACATCTGGCCGAGACCGGCACGCTGAACAGCCTGCTTTTGGAACGGCTGAATGCCTTGGCCGATATCAAGCTTTTGAATGGCCGCGAGGCCATGGTCGACCAGTTTTTCACCTCAGCCGATCAGCTGCGGCAGAAAACCATGGCGGTGCTGCGGCTTGCCTTCCTTTCTTCCACCGTGCTGGAACTTTTTTCTGCCCTCGGCGTGGCCATGGTTGCGGTCTATGTCGGCTTCAGCCTCCTCGGTACACTGAATTTCGGGGTCTACGGCCACAGCATGACCCTGACGGAAGGCATGTTCATGCTGC
Organism: Allorhizobium sonneratiae; assembly: GCF_023700755.1. Lineage (GTDB taxonomy): Bacteria > Pseudomonadota > Alphaproteobacteria > Rhizobiales > Rhizobiaceae > Allorhizobium > Allorhizobium sonneratiae. Next base: position 4,174 of record NZ_JAMKOJ010000006.1, read on the forward strand.
TGCTGGCGCCGGAATTCTTCACCCCCTTGCGCGATCTGGCCAGTGCCTGGCATGACAAGGCCGCAGCCCTTGCCGCCGCCAAGGAACTGGCCGATGACGAGACCAAAGCCACAGCGCGCATCATCGGGCATGGTAAAACGGCAGAACCGCTTGCAGGCCCCATTGAAATCATTGCAAACGGCCTCATGACCCGCCCCAGCAAATGGTATGAGCTGCAATATCCCGACCTGAAAATCACAGCAGGCGAAGCCGTGGCTCTGACCGGACCGAGCGGCGTCGGCAAGAGCACGCTTCTGGCGCTTTTGGCCGGGTTGAAAGCCCCCGAAAATGGCGCGATCACCGTTTGCGGCGTACCACTAGACGACGGCCATGCCGATCGCTGGCGGGCCCGTCTGTGCTGGATCGGTCAAAGCGCCCGCTTCCTCAGCGGCAGCATCCAGGCCAATATCTGCTGGTCGCAGCCCTATGATGCGGCGCGCATGGCCAAAGCCCTTGACTCAGCCGGTCTCGGCGAAGTCATCGCCAGCCTTCCGAACGGCATAGCAACACGGCTGGGTGAAAATGGCAATCGGCTCTCGGGCGGCGAAGCGCGCCGCGTGCTTTTGGCGCGCGCCTTCTACAGTCATGCCGATCTGCTTTTTTTCGACGAACCAACAGCCGATCTCGATCGACACACGGCGGAGTGGATCACCAGGGCATTGATGCAGCTGAAAACCGAAGGCCGCACCCTTCTGGTGGCAACGCATGACCGTCGGCTCGCCGCAGAACTGGATCGGGAAATCCGTCTGGAGGTTGCAGCGTGAAACGGCTCGTTCATCTCTTTCTGCTCGTCTGGCGGCCCCATCTACGCGCCTTTCTGCGCGGCAGCCTGCTCTCCATTGCCGTGCTTCTTGCCGGAGCAGCTCTGCTTGGCCTCTCAGGATGGTTCATCACGGCCACCGGCCTTGCCGGTCTGGCCGGTTTGGGTGCGAGCTTTAACGTGTTTGGGCCAAGTGCTGGTATCCGCTTTCTGGCGCTCGGGCGGCCCGCCGCCCGTTATGGCGAAAGGCTGACCACCCATGACGCCACATTGAAGGGCCTTGCAGAACTGCGCGCCAGGCTGCTTTCAGCGCTCTCGCAAGCACCGCTGCGCCAGCTCTCCACCATGGCCGGATCAGAACGGCTCAATCATCTGACCACCGATGTCGATGCCCTGGATGGGTTGGCGCTCAGACTGTTCATGCCGCTTCTGTCTGCGGTCATTGTACTCGGTCTCGGGCTGCTGACGATGTTTTTCGTCGTCTCACCCTCTCTGGCAATAGCGCAGGCAACAAGCTTCATGCTGGGGCTTTTAATCGCCATGGCGCTATCGCTACGGCTCACCATGACACCCTCCCGCTTTGCCCAGCGGGCCATGCAGGCGCTTCGCGCCCGCTATATCGATTCCATCCGCGCCCAGACCGAGCTTGCCGTGGCCGGACGGCTGGACGAAACCCATGAGCGGATCATGGCAGCCCAGAACCGGCTGCAAGATGCGCAGGCCAAAGTGGACAAGATCGAGCGGCTCTCCGGTTTCATCCTGTCAGCCTCGGCAAGCCTTGCGGCGGCCGCAAGCCTTTACATCGGCATCCGGCTGGCGGACAAGGGCCAGATCGATCCCGCGCTGGCCGCACTCGGCTTTTTTGCGGCACTGGGGCTCGCAGAAGCCATCGCCATGCTGCATCGCGGTGTGAGCGAACTGGGCCGTATGAGCGATGCCGCACGCCGGGTCGAAGCCTGTCTTTCACCCACTGCGCCAACCGTGGTCGCCGCACCCGTTGCCCCGAAAAAGTCACTGAACACCGGGCCACTCCTAGCGCTTCAATCCGTCAGCTTCTGTGCAGATGCAACCGCCGTGACCAGCAGACCCGGTCCGCAATCCCTCAGCCTGACCCTTGATGCCGGTGAAACCTTAGCCCTTTGCGGCGCAAGCGGCATTGGCAAAAGCACGGTTCTATCGATTATCTGCGGGCAATCTGCTGCCGATAGCGGCGAGATACTGCTGTATGGCATGCCTGTTCAGCAATATAGTCAAGCCTTCCTGCTGGAGCGTATCGCCCTTTTGCCGCAGCGCAGCACCCTGATCAGCGGCAGTATTTTCGATAATCTGCGTCTTGCCAGACCAAATCTCAACGCCACGGACGCCTGGAACGTTCTCGATGCTGTACAATTGACCAGCACCATAGAAACAAAGGGTGGCCTCGATGCGGTGCTGCAGGAAGCCGGCAGCGGCCTTTCCGGTGGAGAAAAACGCCGCCTTGCCCTTGCGCGCACACTGCTGCGCCGTCCTGCCCTCTTACTCCTCGACGAGCCGACAGAAGGGCTCGATGAGGCTACCGCCCGGGCAGTTCTCGACGGTGTGCGACGCCTACTGCCCAAAGCCGCCATTCTCATGGCCTCCCACAGGTCGGTGGAACAAGGCTTTGCAGAGCGCGTCATCACGCTTTCAAAGACCATGCCCGCGGGGAAAGAGGCAGACCTTCCGACAAGCCGGTGATACCCTGTCATCGCGGGGGTAAAACTCCATAGCGCTCCTCAATCTCTCTAAAGCCGGTCGCGTTTTATTGTCCTCGATAAAATGATAACGGACATATGAAAAAACAAAGGCTTAACGCGCGTTGACGGAGGCTGATAAACCGCAACGTGCTTTCTGGCATCCGCCGAAAAGTAGGAACCTGTTTTCGGATAAATCCGATGCGTACACAAAAACTGAGAGCATCGGATCTCAACTGATTTTCGATCCGATACTCTCGTGAAATGAATTTGACATTTGAGTCCCGGTTTCCTGCATAGCGCCGCACTCACCTGTCAAATTCCTTGGATTCCACAAGAATCATGTCGTTTCTCGTGGTTTTCATGATTCTGACATGTGCTCTCAACATGTCCGCCAATGCCGAGCAAATCTCAGAATCAAACCACTCGTTTTCCCATTGTTTTATTGTTTTCTTATTTTTGATCTCGATCAATACCCGCTCGGCATTGCCGTCTTAAAAAGACAACATCGTGTCATCCCGGACATGCCTTCGAGTAAGAGAGATGAGATCATGCAACTCGATATTGTCGAGCTGTCGCGCCTGCAATTTGCGATGACGGCACTTTACCATTTTCTGTTCGTTCCCTTGACGCTCGGCCTGTCAATTCTGGTCGCCATCATGGAGAGCGTTTATGTCATGACCAACCGCCCGATCTGGCGGCAGATGACGAAATTCTGGGGATCACTCTTCGGAATCAACTTCGTACTGGGTGTGGCAACAGGTCTGACCATGGAGTTTCAGTTCGGCATGAACTGGAGCTATTACAGCCAGTATGTCGGCGACATTTTCGGCGCGCCACTGGCAATCGAAGGTCTCATGGCCTTCTTTCTGGAAGCGACATTTGTCGGCCTGTTCTTCTTCGGTTGGGACAAGCTGTCGAAACGGGCGCATCTGGTCGTTGCCTGGCTTGTCGCCATCGGCACCAATTTTTCCGCACTGTGGATCCTGATCGCCAATGGCTGGATGCAGAATCCGGTTGGTGCCCAGTTCAACCCAATGACCATGCGCATGGAAATGACCAGTTTCTATGATGTGGTCTTCAACGAGGTCGCCCAGGCAAAATTCGTCCATACTGTTTCTGCCGGTTATGTCACGGCATCCGTCTTCGTGCTGGGTGTTTCCGCCTGGTATCTGCTGAAGGGCCGCCATGTCGAGCTTGCCCGCCGTTCGCTGGCGGTTGCCGCCAGTTTCGGCCTTGCCTCGGCGCTGTCGGTTGTCGTTCTCGGCGATGAATCCGGCTACAATGTCAGCCATTCGCAGAAGATGAAGATGGCCGCTATCGAGGGCATGTGGACGACAGAAAAAGCGCCCGCCCCCTTCACCATGATCGGCTTTCCCGATCAGGCCGCTCGTGAAACCCATTATGCCATCCATATTCCCTATGTCATGGGCCTGATCGGCACCCGTTCGCTGACCAAGGAAATTCCCGGCATCGACAAGCTGGTTGCCCAGGCTCAGGATCGCATCCGTTCCGGTCTGATCGCCTATGACGCCCTGATGACCATTCGGGAAAACAAGGGCAATGTGCCTGCCGCCGTCACGTCGAAATTTGAAGCGCATAGCGGCGATCTGGGGTTTGCCCTGCTGTTGAAGCGCTATGTCGACGATCCGCGCCAGGCAACGCCTGAACAGATTGCCATGGCCGCCAACGACACCGTGCCGACCGTCTGGCCGCTGTTCTGGGCCTTCCGCATCATGGCCGGTCTCGGCTTTGCCTTCATCGCCGTGCTTGCCATCTTCTTCTACCAGACTTCGTTCAAGAAGATGCAATATCCCCGCTTCATGCTGAAGCTGGCTGTACTGATCATTCCCGCCCCGTGGATTGCCGCCGAACTTGGCTGGTTCGTTGCCGAATTCGGTCGTCAACCCTGGACCGTGGATGGCGTGCTGCCCACAGCCCTGTCTGCCTCCTCGCTCAGCGTCACCGATCTGGCGCTCACCCTTGCCGGTTTCGTCCTGTTCTACACGGTTCTCTTCATCATCGAGATGGGCCTGATGATCAAATATATCCGCAAGGGCCCCTATATCGATGTTCCTGAAACCGATCGCTGGCAGAGCGAACATCAGATGCGGCTTTCGGCCCATCACAACCAAATCCAGCCAGCGGAGTAAGGACCATGATCCTCTATCAACTGATCGACTTTGACATTCTGCGTGTCATCTGGTGGCTGCTGCTTGGCGTGCTGCTGACAGGTTTTGCCCTCACCGATGGCTTTGACATGGGTGTCGGCGCACTCATCCCCTTCGTCGGCAAAACCGATAATGAGCGCCGCATCGCTATCAACACGATCGGCCCGGTCTGGGAAGGCAACCAGGTCTGGTTCATCCTGGGTGGCGGCGCCATTTTTGCCGCCTGGCCGCCGCTCTATTCCACCAGCTTTTCCGGCTTCTACCTTGCCATGTTCGCCGTTCTGGCCTCGATGATCCTGCGCCCGGTCGGCTTCAAATACCGCTCCAAGCGCCCCAGCCAGACCTGGCGCAATGCCTGGGACTGGGCCCTCTTCGTCGGTGGCGCGGTTCCCGCCCTGATCTTCGGCGTGGCCATGGGCAATGTCCTGCAAGGTGTACCCTTCCGTTTTGACCAGGATCTCAGGGTCTTTTACGATGGCACCTTCTTCGGCCTGCTCAACCCCTTTGCTCTTCTTACTGGCGTCGTCTCCTTGATGATGCTTCTCACCCACGGCGCATCGTGGCTGGCGCTCAAGACGGAAGGCACGGTTCAGGCACGCGCCCGTACCATCGGCTCGATCACCGCCCTCGTCATGATCGTCGCCTATATTCTGGCCGGTCTCTGGCTCTCGGCAGGCATTGAAGGCTATAGCGTCACCAGCGCCATTGCCGCCAATGGTCCGTCCAACCCTCTTCTCAAGGATGCTGCCCGCATTCCGAGCTGGTTTGTCGCCTATGACAGCCGTCCCTGGATCATAATTGCGCCGGTTCTTGGCATTGTCGGCGAACTTCTTGCCCTGATTTCCCTGCGCCGCCGCGGTGAGGTGACCCCGATCCTGTTTTCGAGCCTTGGGATTATCGGCACGATTTCCTCGGTCGGGCTAACCATGTTCCCCTTCATCCTGCCGTCATCCATCGATCCGCGTTCGTCGCTGACGGTCTGGGATGCCTCCTCCTCGCATCAGACCCTGTTCGTCATGCTGGTATCGGCGGTGATCTTCGTTCCGATCATCCTCGCTTACACAAGCTGGGTCTACAAGGTGCTCTGGGGCAAGGTGACCGAGCAAAGCGTCGTCGACCATAGCGAAACCGTCTATTGATAGAGAAAGGACATATCATGTGGTATTTTGCCTGGCTTCTTGGTCTGCCGCTTGCAGCCCTCTTCGGTGTCGTCAATGCGATGTGGGTGGAAATGCAGCAGGATCAGCTTACTATGGCCAAAGCGCCTGCTAAAAAATCCGGATCGGACGCCTGATCCCACCCTCGTCTTCATAGAAAGATGAAAGAGCCGCGCATGAAAATCCATGCGCGGCTTTTCTTGTTGAGGCAAAGATGAGGGATCGAATTTTCTTTTTCTTTTCCTCAATTTATGCAAGGTGATAGAAAAAGCGGCTGCACCATACCGGAGAGAATTGCCTTGTCTTTCATTCCATCGACTTCCGTCACCACACCCGAAGATGCAGACCAGCGCCGGGCCAAACAGCCCGTGATTGTCTATCCTGTCGGCAGCCTTCCTGAACCGGATATGGACGGCCTCGTGGCAATGCGTGAGACGCTGGTCAAGATCGATGAAGTGATCGTACCGCCACGCGAAGGCGGCAGTTTTTCCGTTCTGAAAGGGCATTTTGTCCGCTTTGTCAGCGTCGAAGGACCGCAGGTCGGCGATCTCAACCTTTGGAACGCGCAAAACCTTTCGGAGCGTTTTTTCAGCGGCAAGACACGCGCCCTGCACGCCACCCATGTCACGACCGGCAACCGGTTATGGAGCACACTGCCGTATCTGCGCCCTATGGCAACCATTACCCACGACACGCTCGGCTGGTATGGCTTCGACAAGGATGGCGCAGGCGTTCACGACGTCATCGGCACACGCTGCGACCCTTATACCAATAAACTGCTGAGCGGCGGGAATTATCATCATTGCTGCCATTCCAACCTCACGCGGGCTATGGCCCAAGCAACGGGGCTGAGCGAGGCAGAAGCCGAACCTCATGTTCATGACGTGCTCAACGTCTTCATGTGCACCGGCTTCACCCATGACACCCATCAGTATTTCATGAAGGCAAGCCCGGTGCGTCCCGGTGATTATCTGGAGCTTTTTGCCGAAATCGACCTTCTAGGCGCCATTTCCGCCTGTCCGGGCGGTGACTGCTCCGCAACCCACTCCAGTGACACCGCCGCCTGCTATCCTCTGAAAATCGAAATTTTCAGACCGGATATGACCCTGCTTGAAGACTGGTCCTACCCGGAAGCCAATGGATATATTTGGCCATAGGCGAATGGCTGGTTTTCATCCAGATGGCATCCCGGATCTATCAATCAGATCGATCGCTGTCTGGCAGATCAATCCCTGTCTGGTCTTGCGAAAAAGTCATCAGACATTGCGGTCGGATACGACGTTCAAATGATCCGGTGGGTGGCAGGCATTACAGCGTTGTGCGCCAAATATGGCGCACAAAGGTCGCTGTAGTGCATGTCGCGTTTCATTGATCACAATCAAACGCGACATGTTCTAGTGGTCTGATCGTAACATTTGCTACCGATTGCTGCACCGTTGAGTGCAAATGTGACGATCATAAAGACCACTAGCTATCTATATGTTTCTAGTGGATTTTTAAGAATTTGACATTTGATCTCAGAGGGTGCCGCAAATGGGTATCAAATGTCAAATTCAATCCACTAGAGCATCCATGGGGGGATGCATCCGGCCTTTATGCTGCCCGCTTCAGTGCATCGCCCAGCATGGAAACGATGGTGTCGATCTCGGTTTTTTCGATGATCAGCGGCGGTGACAGTGCAATGATATCGCCGGTAACGCGGATCAGCAGGCCCTTGTTGAAGCAATCGACAAAGACGTCGTAGGCGCGTGTGCCCGGTGCGCCGTCGCGCGGCTGCAATTCGATGGCGCCAACCAGGCCGAGATTGCGGATATCGACGACATGCGGCAGACCCTTCAGCGAATGCAGCGCCTCCTGCCAGTGCCCGGCCAAGTCTGCGCCACGGGTGAGCAGGCCTTCTTCCGCATAGACGTCCATGGTGGCAAGACCGGCGGCACAAGCAACCGGATGGCCGGAATAGGTATAGCCATGGAAAAGCTCGATCTGGTTTTCCGGCCCGGTCATCAGACCGTCATGCACCTTGCGGCTGGCAAAGACCGCACCCATCGGGATCGTGCCATTTGTGATCCCCTTGGCCGTGGTGATGAGATCAGGAACAACGCCGAAATAATCGGTGGCAAAGGGCGTACCGAGACGGCCGAAACCGGTGATGACCTCATCGAAAATCAAGAGGATACCGTATTTGTCGGCAATGGCGCGCAGCCGCTCCAGATAGCCCTTTGGCGGCAGGATCACACCGGCCGATCCAGACAGCGGTTCGACGATGACGGCGGCGATGGTTTCTGCGCCATGCAGCGCCACCAGCCGCTCCAGATCCTCGGCCAGCTCGATGCCATGGGCAGGCAGGCCCTTGGTGAAGGCGTTCTTCTCGATATCCAGCGTATGGCGCATATGATCGGCGGGAATCTGCGGGAAAACCCGACGGTTGTTGACCAGACCGCCGACGGAAATACCGCCGAAACCGACACCGTGATAGCCCTTTTCCCGACCAATGATACGGGTGCGGGTGCCCTGACCGATGGCGCGCTGATAGGCAATGGCGATCTTCAAGGCGGTGTCGACCGATTCCGAACCGGAACCGGTGAAGAAGACCCGGTCGAGCTTTGCATCGGGACCACCCGGCGCATTGGCTGCAAGGCGCGCGGCAAAATCGAAAGCGAGCGGATGGCCCATCTGGAAGGTCGGGGCAAAATCCATGGTGGACAATTGCCGCTCGACAGCTTCGGCGATCTTGCGCCGTCCATGGCCGGCATTGACGCACCAGAGGCCCGCCGTGCCATCCAGAACCTTGTTGCCGTCCACATCGGTGTAGTACATGCCGTTGGCAGCGGCCAGAAGCCGGGGCGCAGCCTTGAACTGCCGGTTGGCGGTAAACGGCATCCAGAAATTGTCGAGTACGGGTGTGTTGGTCCTGCTAGTGTGATCCATGATGGCCTCCATGACGATGAGACTGGATGAGCGATTTTCGTCTCTTGAACAAGCCTTTTTCTTGACTACCATAAGTTATTGAATTTATTGATTGCAAAGAGAGATACTTTCGCTATTTCAAACAGCAGAAACGGATGATGCCATGAGCGTCGACATCGGCGGTCGCCTGCGCTATCTGCGCATGGCCCATAACCTGTCCCAGCGGGAACTGGCCAAGCGCGCTGGCGTGACCAACTCCACCATATCCCTGATTGAATCCAATGCCACCAATCCGTCCGTTGGCGCGCTGAAGCGCATTCTCGACGGCATTCCCATCGGCCTTTCAGAATTCTTCGCCTTCGAGCCGGAACGTCCCCGCAAGGCCTTTTATGCGGCGGAAGAACTGACGGAAATCGGCAAGGGACCGATTTCCTACCGGCAGATCGGCGACAGCCTGTTTGGCCGCAGCCTGCAAATGCTGAAGGAATGTTATCAGCCCGGCGCCGATACCGGCAAGGTGCTTCTGGCACATGATGGCGAGGAAAGTGGCATCGTGCTTTCCGGTCGCATCGAAGTAACGGTCGATGACGAGCGACGTATTCTCGGCCCCGGCGACGCCTATTATTTCGACAGCCGCAGACCGCATCGCTTCCGTTGCGTCGGTCCGGTGCCTTGTGAGATAATCAGCGCCTGCACACCGCCGACCTTTTGAGATCTTACTGCATAATTCCTTAAATCGGAATCGATTTAAGGTGAAAATTATGCAGCAGATTAAAAGTGTTACAGCGTCATTTGTGCGCCATATTTGGCGCACGGCGCTGTAAATTACAAAGCATAATGCTCCATAAGCGCCTGCAGGGCCGCGATAAAACGCTCGAGATCGGCTTTGCTCGTGCGGTGATTGACGAGTGCACAGCGGATCACCTCTTCGCCATTCAGTGTCGTCCAGGAGGGGGCGGCAATCCCTTTCTCGTGCAAATCCATGACGATGGTGCGGATCATGTCGCGATCTGCACCACGGATGCCAAAACAGACGATATTGAGCGCAACGGGCGCCTTGATCTCAAGGCGCGGGTCCGCGCCGAGCCGTTCGGCTAGAGAACGCGCCAGATGGCAGCTCCGCTCAATCGCCGCGCCGATGCGGGCACTGCCAAGCGTTTCAATCGTCATCCAGGTTTTCAGGGCGCGTGCGCCGCGCGACAGATCGGGACCCAGATCGCAGGGCCAGATCTCGCCTGCCGCAAGCCCGCGCTCGGCTCTTTGCAGATAGGCCATCGGCTGGGCAAAGGCGGCGCGATGCGCCTCAGGGTCTTTCACCAGCAGAAATCCGGCATCATAGGGCACCTGTCCCCATTTGTGGAAATCCATGGCAATGGAATCGGCCTGTTCGACGCCCTCAAGCAAACCGCGCAAGGCAGGCGAAAATCCCATCATCGCCCCGATGGCACCATCGACATGAAACCAGAGGCTTTCTTCCGTGGCGATAGCAGCCAGCCTGCCCAGCGGATCGATGGCGCCGGTATTGACCGTACCTGCCGTTCCGACCAGAAGAAAGGGCAGATGGCCTTCTGCCCGATCTGCGGCAATCGCTGCTTTCAGCCTGTCCGTCCTGATCCGCCCGGCATCATCCACCGGGATTTTGCGCAATTGTGCCGACCCCAGACCGGAAAGCTCCATCGCCTGCGCAATACAGCCATGCGCCTCGCTGGATGTATAAGCAATCAACTGACGGGCTTGCCCCACCACCCCGTCAACCCGCACGGAAGGGCCGAGGCAACGGGTGCGGGCAATGACCACCGCCATGAAATTGGCCATGGAAGACCCGGTGACGAACACACCGCTTGCCGTCTTCGGAAAACCCAGCGCCTCGCTCATCCACAGGGCGATCTGTCGCTCAACATCCAGCCCGATATGGTTTCGCCCGCCGCAATTCATGTTCAGCCCGGCTGAAACGATCTCTGCCACCATGCCGGTGGGCGTGCCCGCCCCATGCACCCAGCCCATGAACAGCGGATGCAGATTGCCGGTGGCAAAGGGCATGACATGGGTTTTCACATCGTCCACCACCGCCTCAAGTGGGTTTTCGCTGACCGGCAGGGGTCGGGTAAAATGGGCCTTTGCCGCCGCATCCGCCTGCCGCCAGACCGGACGGTCACGGATCGTGGCGATATGGTCGATCACCTCATCCAGCAGCGCATGGGCCGTCTGGCGAAAAGCCTGCCAGTCCTCAGGATCGAGCGAGCGGGTCATCAGCACCCGTCCTGCCGGGACAGCAACCGCTCCAGCTTGTCAAAGACCCTATCAAGCCGGGTCTCGACCGGCTGTGCGGCCTGTGACAGGCTTTGGCCCGAGGTGAGACCTTCGGCAAGGGAGAGCACATCGGCGGCCGAGGCGGCAAGCCGCACCACGACACGTTCACCGAGAATGACCGGCTGGCCGATCTGGCAGACCGGACCGCAGCCATCCTCCCGCATGGCCTGCCAGATCCGCCGCGCTTCATCCGCGCCAACTGCATGGCCTAAGGTGTCGAACAGGCTCAAGGGGATAATGGCACGACGCGAAAGGTAATCACCTTCGTCATCTTCATGCAGGACAACATGCCGGGATACGGCCAGACGCTGCCGGATCAGCGCCAGAAAATGCGCCTTGATCTCTGCCTGCACCTCTGCTGTCACCGATGTCAGTGCCTCAAGATGGGAAAGCGGCGCAATCCAGCGCAGACCAAGGCCGAGATTGATCTTGCTTCTGGCATGAAAGCCGAGAGAACCCCGCAGATCAGACGGCCAGTCGAGATCGGCGCTGTAATCGGCCAATCCTTGCGGCAAGCCGCCCTTGTGCAAAAGCTCTGAGCGTAAGCGTTCAGGCAGAAGCAACGCGGCTGAGAAAGGCGGCCCGGCCAGAAATTTCGATCCGGTCACAATCACCAGAAAGCCGTTTTGCACATCCTCGGCAATCTCCTCCACCCGGCAGCGGAACTGGCAGGCATCGACGATCACACCGACCCGCTCAGGATCGAGCGCCAGAGCTGCCCTGGCTGCCGGACGCGACACGCCGGAAAGGCCGGTTTTCGATGTATCGAGAACATGCAGCACGACGTCGCGCCCACGCTTCAGCGCCGCCTTGACGGCGTCCAGCACTTCACTGTCAATCTCGTCCGTCGGACGCGCCCTGCCGGACATGTCGCGAATGGCTATGGTCATGAGCTCTTGCCTGTCGACCGGAAAACCGGAAACCGGCTGGCCGGCCTCGACCGTGACACCAAGCGCCGTGAGGCTGGAGAAATGGCAGCCTGCTGCGGCTTTCGCCACGCCGCTACCGGTTTCATCCGGGGCGATCAGGATGACGCTCACAGGGTTACGGCTCAGACCGGCATAAAGTGACACGGCCATCAGCTCGGCATCGGTGCCCGATGGGGACAGCACCACCTGCTCTGCACCAAGCTCGAAACAACGGCCAAGCCTGCGTCTCACATGGTCAAACCAGCCTTCGGCATCGCTTTCGTCAAAGCGCGATAGGGCGTCGAGAGAAAGCGCAAAGCCTGAGGGCGACACCGTGCTGGCTGTGGTGGAGGAGAAGCCGATCTCCTGCGGATCAGGCAGGCAGCGCGTGCCGTATCGGTTGCGACCACTGAGGGGATCGCAGTGAATGCGCTGATCGCCGCCCTCCTGCAGCAGCATCAACAGATAGGACGCCCCCTGTTGATCAGCAAGGCCAGACAGTCTCTGTAGATGCATGTCCTGAAAACGTGCCGGCACGAAACCTGGCTGCCCGGCAGGCGACTCATCCTTTTCTGCAGAGGCGTTTCTCAAGCGGCAATCCCTTTCTGCACAATGCGAGGCCGGAAAACCGCATCTCTGAGATTATCCAGTGCATTCAAACCTTTACAGCATCTCAACCGGGCTTGATAAACCTGCCTTGAGATGCCAAGGCGTGTCGATCATCCGTCTTCGATAACGCCAGTTAGGCCCTGTCTGGCTTGTCCGAGCCTTATTGCACCGTGGTGGCGAGGCCGAGAATTTCCGCCAGAACGGAAGCGGCAAGGGTGCGGGCGTCGCGCGCCGAAGGAATGACGCCAATGGGTCCGTGCAGCCTTTGCAAGGCGTCCTCGCCAAGACCTGCCGCCCGTAATCGTTCCAGCCGTCGGGCCGCGGCGCGATGGCTACCCTGCGCGCCGATGTAAAAGGCATTGCTGGCCAACAGCCATTGCAGGATCACCGTCTCCATATCGTGATCGTGGAAAAACAGCACGCCTGCTGTCTGCGCATCAAGATCGAGGCTGGTGAAAGAGGATGGCCCCGTCAGGTGAACCCTGCGGCTGGCCGAAGGCGCACGCTGCAATGTCTCCTCATCCGGCGAGGCAAGCACGGTATCATAGCCTGCGCCTGCAGCCATGGCGGTAAAAGCGACAGCCTCCGGCCCCTTGCCGAAGACGAGAAAGCGCGGATCGGGCAGAACGGTGAGAGCCAGTTTGGCCGAAGCGCTTGGCTCGTTCAGGACGCCCTCCAGTCCCAGCCAGAGAAAAAAGCTGCGGCGGGCGGCGACATCCGCCAAAATGTTTTGAAGATGCTCGGCCTTTGGCGGCGGCACGACAAGAATATCCAGCCCGCCGCCGCAAGGCAGGACAAGATCGAGAAACGGCGATCCCAGCCCATAGCGCAGACATTTGGCCTTGCCGGTCTCTGCCACCGCCTCGGCATGGGCGGCGATATCCTGATCGATACAGCCGGAGGAGAGCGTACCGGTGCGATGCCCATCATCCCAGACGATCATGCAGGCGCCGGGCGGTCGGTAAGAAGGCCCTTCCACACCGATGATGAAGGCCATGGCCACCGGTGTTCGGCCCGCAACAAGCGGAATTTCGCAGGCGCGCACCTGCGCCGTCTTCGGGTGAGGCGAAGACGGCCTCTCCATAGACATAGGTCGCTCCATGAAGGTCATGACCAGCTCTTTCGACAATCCATCGGAAGAAGGACGGCAAGTGCGGGCAGGCAATTGACCTTTCCAGCCAGTTGCCTGCCCGCCCTGCCCTTTATGCCAGGGCCGTAACGTCTGCCGCCGTCCTGACCGCCTGAACCGTTGCCGGCGCCGGCAGTTCAAAGAAGGGGCTCAGGCCACGCTCGACACGCGAGGCGCGAATGGCCGATTTCACCGCGAAGAACACCGTATTGGCCAGAACCAGTGGCGGCTCGCCGACCTCCTTGGACGAATAAAGCAGGTGGGGATCTTCCGGTACATTCTTCGCCAGTTCACGCGGGAAGAGCATGACATTCATCTCGATCGGAACGGTCGAGACCGCCGGCGGCTTGTAACGCCAGGTATTATCGGTGGTCATCACCCCGGCGCTCTCGCCCTTGTCCTCATAGACGATGTTTTCGCTCAGCACATAGCCGACACCCTGCATGAAACCGCCCTCGATCTGGCCAACATCGATGGCCGGGTTGAGGCTCTTGCCCATGTCATAGATCAGATCGACCCGCAGGATCTTCGTCTCGCCGGTCAGGATATCGACCTCAACCTCGGCACAGGCCGCATTATAGGTGAAGCCGATATAGGTATTGACCGTTTCGCTGAAGGAGGCGGTGCTGTCGATGGCAATGCCGGTTCCGGTCGGTTGCAGCGCATAGGGCCTGAACTCGACATTGGGCACTTTGTGATCGCCGCCGGTGATCTTCGCATTTGCCTGAACCTGAAGATTGACCCGCTCGTTAAAGGCCATCGAGACGATGTTTTGCCAGATGGTCTTGCCGTTATTGTTGGCGGGAACCGCCTGCCAGCCGTTGTTATAGTTCCAGTAGTCGATATTCTTGGACTTGCAGTAATCGTCGCCCTTGATCTTGCGAATACCCTCGACGAAGGCTTCCATCCGCGCTTTCATTTCCGTGCAGGCATTCTTGATCGCCGTACCGTTATACTGCGTGCCGGTGGATGCGCCGGTGCTGGAGGGGTTGGGAATGACGCGGGTATCGCTGCTTTCCACCCTCACCGTCGATAGCGGCACATTCAGGGCATAGGCGGCAATCTGGGTCAGCATGGTGATCATGCCCTGGCCCATATCGACACCACCCTGCTGGATGATGATCGTGCCGTCGCTCTCATAGATGCTGAGAAGCGCCGTGGTCTGCTCCAGCATGACGAGATTGAAGCCGGAGCCATATTTCAACGGGATCAGCGAAATGCCGCGCTTTCGCCATTTGTTGGCGCGGTTATAATCCTCCACCTTGCGTTTGCGCGCCTCGAAATCGCTCTTTTCCTTGGCATATTTCCAGACATCGCGCAGATAGCAATAGTCGAGCTGCTGGCCGCCGGGCGTTAGATCCTTTTCCTTATAGAGATTTTTCTCGCGCAGTTCCGTGACATCCATATCGAGCGCCACAGCGGCATCCTCAATGGCGTTTTCGAGGATCAGCGTGCCCTGAATGTCACCGAAGGCGCGATAGGCCGTATTCGGCGCCGTATTGGTGCGGCAGACATCGATGGTGGTTTCATAATATTTAATATTATAGGCATTGTCGACGCGCAGCTGAATGCAATCCGAGACGATGAAGGAACAGTCGTAAAACGCGCCGCCATTGCCCCAAAGATCGCCCTTCAGACCATGGATCAAACCTTTGGTGGCCGGATCGGTTGCGCCGGTATCCACCAAAAGCTGATACTGGCCGAGATAGGGGTGACGCCGACCGATCATGCCGCTGTCGCTTTCGCGGGTGAGCGCCATATGCACCGGGCGGTTGGACGCCCGCGAGGCAATGGCGGCCATGCAGGCGGTGAAGGTGGAAGGCCCGGTCTTGCCGCCAAAGCCGCCGCCGAGCTGGCGCACCTGAACGCCGATCTCGTTATGCGGCATGCCCAGCGCCTTGGCCACGGCATCCTGCACGCTTTTCGGGCTCTGCGTCGAGGAATGCACGGTGATGGACCCATCATCGCGCGGCTGAATGACGGTCGCCTGGGTTTCCATATAGAAATGCAGCTGGCTGCCGACCCTCTGGCCGGTGGCAACCACCTTGTAGAACACACCATCCCGCTCTTTCTCGCGGACAACCACCGTCATGTCACCCGGTGTGCGCGGCAAGACCCAATCAGTCTTCGTACCGGGCCGTTTCACCTTCCAGATATGCGCCATCCAGCTTGCCGTCTGCGGGCAATCGGGGAAAATCCAGTCCTTGGCCAGCGCATCCTCGATCGACAGCACCGGCTGTTCGCTATCCCCATGATTGTCATAGGCGATGCAATGCTCCGCCACATAATCGGCGGCAGCTTCGGCGCTGCGCTCCGATGTGCCAAGCACCATGGCCAGCGATTGCCCGGCATACATGATCGCATCGCCCGGCTCGAGAAACAGGGGCTGATCGCTGGCGTCACCGGCCATGTTGCTGCCGCCTTCGGGAATGTCGGCGGCGGTGACCAGCCGGGAGAACCCGCCAAGCCGCTCCTTCAGATGCTCTCCCAGCGCTTCGGGCTTGACGGTCTTTCCACTGGACGGATCGATGAAGCGATAGGTGCCAACGGCCCGTTGCGCCCCGATCATCGCGCCAAAAAGCGTGCCGGCCACCACCGGCGTCTCATGGGTGTATTTCACCTCGCCCTGGGCCTGATACATGGCCATCAGCTTGATATAGGGCTCGGACAATGGCTCCATGTAATGGCTGGTCTGATAGCTCTGGCTGCCACCGCTGACCGGCCAGTTCTGCCAGTGAGTGACGGCTGCCGAACGCAACTCCTCAGGCACCAGCGCCGGATCGACGACGAGAAGTGCATTCAGCACTGCCTTATAAAGATAGGACTGAGCCAGCTCCAGCCGATAGGCGTCGGTGAAACCTTCATTCGGCACGCTTGCCATGCGTTTGGCCCAGGCGGCAAGCTCGTCCTTCACCTCGACCGTAAGACAGTGCAGTGCCTTGGCCACCACGTCGGGGCTGGCCTTTTTCCCCTGCAGGAAGCTTATGGTCCGCTCCGGCCGCCAAGCATAGGGCGCAATGCCGCCAAACACCAGATTGACGAAGGCGATCTTCGGTTCCTGTCCGCCTGCCGTCTCCAGTGTGATGCAGGAGCCGGAATTGACGATGCTATGAGAATTTACCTCGCGCAACGCCGTCTTCTGCGCCCAGAACACCCCGTCGCGCTCTACGGACACCCGGTAGCGCAACAGGAAGAGATCCCCGGCAAGATGCGGATCTGCCGCACAGGCTGACATCAGCGCGCTGAGGCTCGATTGCCGGCGCTCGCCTTTTGAGATCAGGACGTAGTCAACAAGAGCATCGGCGGCGCAAAAGGCCGTGGCCAGATCCGAGGGGAAAGGTTCGCCGTCATGAATATGATGCAGGACCAGCATGGTGTTGCCGGCAAGCGAAGCGGCATTGCGCACCAGACTGCCCGCCGTGCGCCGACCCATATAATCCAGCATGGCGAGAACGCCATGACCTTCGCGGCCATTCGGTCCGAGATAGGCCAGCAATTCGCCATAGGTCACCCCTGCGCCGATCGACAGCTCACCCTTGTCTAGGACAATGCCGCGCAGATCCTCGATCGCGCCGATATCGACGTAGACTTCCGCCTCCAGCACCTCATCCTTATAGATGCCGAAGGAGGTGTTGCCATTGACCAGCCTTGCACGCGGATTGCCCCGGACAAGCGCGATGGCTTCATCGACACTGCCTGCCTCGATCCAGCGCTTGCCGTCATGCTCGTAACCGACCGGCTTGACCGGACGTCTTGCGCCTTCGGGAAAGGCGATCTCGACCTTTTCCGCCACGGCAGCGGCAGCAAAAGCCGGATCGACATAGCATTTCATCAGCTTGGCTTCGTCTTCGGCCGTCCAGTCGCTGGCGAAGGTTTTCATGCCGTCGAGCAGGGCGCGATAGCCGGTGCATCGACAGAGATTGCCGTCGAACAGTTCCTCGATATCCTTCTTGCTGCGGTTGTCCGGCTCATTGGCCAGAAAACCGGTCATCGCCATGACCCAGCCATTGGTGCAGTAACCGCATTGGGTACCGTTGTTCTTGGCCACCCGATAGGCAACCTTGTTCATGCATTCGCGCACGCTGCCCGTGCCTTCGATGGTGGTGACCGCAAGCCCGTTCAGGGCCGCGACAGGCCTGAGACAGGAATTGATCGGCAGATGAACCGGCTTGCCCTCCTCCTCATCCCAATGGGAGAGCACCACCGTGCAGCCGCCGCAACCGCCCTGCCCGCAGGGCTTTTTCGGCCCGGTCAGCCCGACTTCGGGGCTGCGCAGCCAGTCGATCAGCATCAGATCGGGCGAAGGTGACGAAATCACCCGTTTTTCGCCGTTCAGATAGAAAGTTACCTCTTTGGTGTGATGGTCGGCCACGCAAGATCCCCCTGTGCCACGCCTGAAAGATTTATAAAGTTGTTTTAAATATGCGTCACAGTCATAGAACTTATCTGCAGGACAACACCAATTCTTAGCAAAACACAAAAAATATGCTTTGGCGCGCTTTGCAACAAGCACATCCGACCGATTCAAACCTACGAAAAGGAACCTGCATAAATTCTACAAACAAGTCAACTTTAGATTATGTATCTTTATTGTTACACCGCCGCAACATATTGCGGCTTATCAGCCTCAGCCAACATCCTCTCAGTCTTTGTTGGGCCTTGAATCAGTCATCGACGAACGAAAACTGAAGAACGCCGGTAGAAATCCGCACAGAACGCAGGACTGCACCCAAATTCATATGATGATATTCCGTCTCAGCTTCGCACCGATCGGGCAATGGCGCGATAGCGCTGCTGGGAATTTTCAATATGAAGCCGCATGGCCTTGCGCGCGGCCTCGGCATCCTGACCAGAAATAGCGTCAGCAATGCGCCCATGCTCCTCAACGACCTGGTTCAGATAGGTTTCGCTGCGCGAAGAGGCCAGATTGGGTAGCTTGGCGCGCGGAATAGCGCTGGCACCGAAACTTTGCATGGCGTCGATATAAAAACTGTTGTTGGTGGCGCGGGCAATCGCGAGATGAAAATCAAAATCAGCCCGGGTCGCTGCGGTCTTTTCCGCAACGAGATCGGCCATGACATCATGGGCATGACGAATTTCATAATCCTGTGCCGCATTTCGCCTCTGGGCGGCAAGGGCGGCGGCCTCACTTTCGAAGGCCACCCGAAACTCCAGCATTTCCAGCGTTTTCGGGATGGAGCGCTGCTCTTCCACACTGAGCCGCATGGCCTGTCCGGGTAGATCATCGGCAACGAAAACGCCCTTGCCCTGAAGCGCATGGACAAGGCCCGCCGCCCTCAACTCTGCAAGCGCCTCCCGAATGACGGTGCGGCTGACGCCAAAGCGTTCGATCAGTCCCGGCTCGGTCGGCAATTGCGCCCCGAGCGGCAATCGACCGCCGATGATATCGGCGCGCAACGCCTCAATCACGGTTTCAGCAAGGCGGGGTTTTCTCTGCCCCTCGCTTTTAATAGGGCCCTCGCTTTTCATCGGGCCCTCACCTTTAACCGGGCTCTTGTCCATTCAGCCTCTCTTTTCTCATCGACACACCAAGACCATCCGACTGCCGGAAGAGGCTGGACAGGATGATAAATTCATATTATGACTTCGACAAAATTCATGATACGACATTAAAGCTATCATCATAAAGCATCAGAATCGCTCGTCATTCAAGACCCGCACGGTGCGATTGCAACAGAAGGAGTAAGCAATGGATCCGCAAACCCTGAAATCGGCGCTCGGCTCCGGCTTGCTTTCCTTTCCAGTCACCCCCTTTGATGCCGAAGGGGCCTTCAAACCTGAGGCCTATCGTGCCCATATCGACTGGCTGTCGGGTTATGACGCCAAGGTTCTGTTTGCCGCCGGCGGCACGGGCGAAATGTTTTCGCTGACGCCCGAGGAAATCCCGCAAGTCGTCGCCCATGCCAAGGCCGCCTCCAATGGCGTGCCAATCGTTGGCGGTTGCGGCGGCGGCACGCATGTGGCCGTCGCGGTGGCCAAGGGGATCGAAAAGGCGGGCGGCGACGGCATACTGCTTTTACCGCCCTATCTGATGGAAGCGCCGCAGGAGGGGCTCTTTGCCCATGTGAAAGCGGTCTGCGACGCCGTCGATATCGGCGTCATCGTCTATAACCGCGACAACGCCATTCTCCAGACTAAGACGCTGCAAAGACTTGCCGATGCCTGCCCCAATCTGGTCGGCTTCAAGGACGGCACGGGCGAGCTTGGCCTGGTGCGGCGCATCACCGCGACGCTCAGCGACCGGCTGACCTATATCGGCGGCATGCCGACGGCGGAACTCTTTGCCGAGGCCTATCTGGGAGCGGGCTTTTCCACCTATTCCTCGGCGGTGTTCAATTTCGTGCCGCAACTGGCACAGGATTTCTACCGCGCGCTGTTAAGCGGCGAGCGTGGCGAATGCGAACGCATTCTCAAAAGCTTCTTCTTTCCCTTCATGGATCTGCGCAGCCGCCAGAAAGGCTATGCCGTCTCGGCCATCAAGGCGGGCGTGCGCCTTCAGGGTTTCGATGCCGGCCATATGCGCCCGCCGCTGACCGATCTGACGCAAGAAGAAGTCGTTATGCTGGAGGCGCTGATCGCACCCTGGCGGCGCAGACCATAAAGAAAACCGCCATCGGGCGGATTATCTATCGGGAGGAGACGATGATGCGATTGACCTTGCTGTGCAGCGCCGCACTGGCCTGCCTTGCAACCGTTCCGGCTGCGGCTGAAACCTATAAAGAAGCGCCGATGCTGGATGCGCTGGTGAAGGCCGGGAAGCTGCCGCCGGTCGAGGCAAGGCTGCCGCAGCAGCCGCTTGTCGAAACCATGGTCGAGCGCGTCGGCGTCTATGGCGGCGAACGCACCGGAGGCATGGTGGGCGGCAATGATCGCAACATGCTGGCGAAATTAACCGGTTACGAGCCGCTGATGGCCTGGGACCGGGAATGGAGCGGCAAGATCATTCCCAATGTCGCACTGGGCTATACGGCAAGTCCCGATGCCAGTAGCTTCACCTTCAACCTGCGCAAGGGGATGAAATGGTCGAACGGCATGGATTTCACCGCCGCCGACATCGCCTTCATGATCAATGACGTGCTGCCCGATGACAAGCTCTTTCCGGCCAAGCCGTCCTGGCTGCTGGTCGATGGCAAGCTGCCAAAGGCCACCATCGACAGCCCGACCAGCATCACCATCACCTTCGACGGTCCGAACGGGCTGTTCATCAAGAATGTCGCCGGGGTTTTCGGCACGCAGCTGACCCTGATGTCCAAGGACTATTGCAGCCGCTATATGCCGAAATTCAACCCGAAGGCCGTGGATCTCGCCAAGGCCGATGGCGCCTCCGGCTGGGTTGAGGAACTGACCAACAAATGCGGGCTGGAGATCGAGAACATCCAGCGCTGGCGCAATCCCGACATGCCGGTTCTCGGCCCCTGGAAAATCGTGCAGCCCTATGTTTCGGGCGCAAGCCAGGTCACCTTCACCCGCAATCCCTATTATTTCAAGGTCGATCCCAAGGGCCAGCAGCTTCCCTATCTCGATGGCGCCCGGCTGACCATCAATGCCGATGTGCAGACGGTGCTTCTGTCGGCTCTTGCCGGAAAGATCAATTATCAGGAGCGCCATATCGGCATCAATCAGTACCGCGCCGTGCTGACGGAGGGAGAACAAAAGGGCAATTATACGCTGGTCAACCGGGTTCCTGCCAATGCCTCCGACACCGCCTTCAGCTTCAACCTGACGCATAAGGACCCGGTGCTGCGCAAGATTTTCGACACGAAGGATTTCCGCATCGCCATGTCGGAAGCCATCGATCGCCCGTCGATCATCGATGCCGTCTATCTGGGCCTGACCAAGCCGAAACAGGTCGCACCCGGCGAAAACACCATTTACGCCAACAAGAGGCTGGCTGAACAATATACGAAATATGATGTGAAAGAGGCCAACAGGCTGCTCGATTCCATCGGCCTCGACAAACGCGACGCTCAGGGCTTTCGTCTGAGGCCGGACGGCAAGCGGCTGACCTTCACGGTGATTGCCCCGGCGGGTCTGACCGGTTATTCGGATGTCGCCGAACTTGTGGTGCGCTACTGGCAGCAGGTCGGCGTCGATGCCCGTTTCCAGTCGGTCGACCGCACGCGCTTTTATGACATCAAGAGCAACAACAATCAGGACGTCACCGTCTGGTCCGGCGAGGGCTATGGTGTCGATGCGTTGCTCGACCCGCGCTCCTATATGCCTTACTCACAGGAATCGAATTTCGCCATCGCCTGGGCCAACACCTATCTCGGCCTGCCGGGCGGCGAAGAACCGCCACCAGCCGTGAAGAAACAGTGGGCGCTTTACGCTGAGATCAAACAGACATCCGACAGCGACAAGCAGACGGCCCTGTTCAAACAGATCCTCGATATAGCCGCCGACCAGTTCTACGAGATCGGCATTTCCGACATGCCGCAGCAATTCGCCGTCAAGGCCAATGATCTGCACAATGTCATGGCTGTCGCGCCGACCTCATGGATCTATCCCAGCCCGGCGCCCTCCAACACCGAGCAGTGGTTCATTCAGAAATGAACAGCGACCCGATGGACGCCTGACTTGTGCTCTCGGGCAAGAGCAGTCGCCCCAACCCTGCGAACGGAAAGGATAAGCCATGGCTCGTTTTATTCTGATGCGCCTTGCCGGCATGATTCCGGCCATGGTCGCCATTTCCATCCTGTCTTTTGTGGTGATCCAGCTGCCGCCTGGCGATTTCGTCACGACGCTGGCCGCTCAGTCGGCAGAACAAGGCAACACCATGACCGAGGCGCAGATGCAGACGCTGCGCGAGCGTTACGGCATCGGTCAACCGGTCGTAAAGCAGTATTTCCACTGGATCGGCGGCGTGGTGCGGGGCGATTTCGGCTATTCCTTCGAGTGGAACCAGCCGGTCAGCGCGCTGGTGATGCAGCGCATGGGCATGACGGCGCTGGTGTCGCTGCTGACGCTCGTCTTCATCTGGGTGACTGCGCTGCCGATCGGCATTTATTCGGCGGTGCGGAAATATTCACCGGGCGATTACATTGTCACGCTGCTTGGCTTCATCGGCATGGCAACGCCGAATTTCCTGCTGGCGATCCTGATGATGTATATTGTCACCATCGGCTTCGGCCAGAGCGTGGGCGGTCTGTTTTCGCCGCCATTCGTCGATGCGCCCTGGTCTCTTGCCCGGATATGGGACTTTCTCAAACATGTCTGGATCCCGGTGCTGATCCTTGGTGCGGGCGGTACGGCAGCGCTGATCCGGGTCATGCGCGCCAACCTGCTCGATGAATTGCGCAAGCCCTATGTCGAAACCGCGCTTGCCAAAGGCCTGTCGAACCGCCGCGCCATTTTGCGCTATCCGGTGCGCCTTGCCATCAATCCCTTCATCTCCACGGTCGGCTGGGTGCTGCCCTCGCTGATTTCGGGCGAACTGATCGTTTCCACGGTGATGAATCTGCCGACGGCAGGACCGCTCCTGCTGCAGGCGCTGAAATCCCAGGACATGTATCTCGCCGGGGCCTTTCTGCTGCTGAACGGCGCGCTGGTGCTGATCGGCACCCTGCTTTCCGACATCCTGCTTGCCATTATCGACCCGAGGATCAGGCTCAGATGACATCCCCCCACACCGCGTCGATCACCCCGTCCGCTCCCGGACCGGAAAAGCTGCTCGACAACCAGACCGGCGGCGACCGCATGGTGGTTGCCTCGCAATGGGCGCTGATCTGGCATAAATTCCGCCGCCACCGGCTGGCCATGGCCGGGCTGACAGTCGTGCTTCTCATCTATACGGTGGCGCTGTTTGCCGAAATCATCGCTCCCAGCCTGCCGGGCACGTTCAAGCCGCAATATACCTTTGCCCCGCCGCAACCGATCAGCCTGTTTCACGACGGCCATTTCCTGCCGCATGTCGAAGGCTATAAAAGCGTGGTGGACATGAAATCCTACAGCCGCGTCTACAAGGTGGACGAGACGAAGATCATTCCCATCGGCCTTTTCGTGCGCGGTGAACCCTATTCCTTCTGGGGTCTGTTCGACAGCGATATCCACCTGATCGGTCCGCTGGAGAGTAACCAGCCCTTTTATCTTCTCGGCGCTGACCGGCTGGGCCGCGATCTTTTGACCCGGCTGATCTATGGCACACGCATTTCCATGTCGATCGGACTGATCGGCGTCGCCCTCAGCCTTGTGATCGGCATGGCGCTCGGCGGCATATCCGGCTATTTCGGCGGCGTCATCGACAGCGCCATTCAGCGGGTGATCGAATTTTTACGCTCCATTCCGACCATCCCGCTCTGGCTCGGTCTGGCCGCAGCCATGCCGAAAGACTGGTCCTCGCTCAAGGTCTATTTCGTCATTCTCGTCATCCTGTCGCTGATCGGCTGGACGGAAATGGCGCGTGTGGTGCGCGGACGGTTTTTATCGCTGCGCACGGAAGATTTCGTCATTGCCGCAAGGCTCGATGGCGTCAGCGAATTCAGGGTCATCGCCCGGCACATGATGCCCTCCTTTACCAGCCATATCATCGCTGCGGCGACCCTTGCCATTCCCAATATGATTCTGGCCGAAACCTCGCTGTCCTTTCTCGGTCTTGGCCTGCAACCGCCCATCGTCAGCTGGGGCGTGCTGTTGCAGGATGCGCAAAATCTGAGAGCGCTGACGCAGGCGCCCTGGCTGCTGGCCCCCGGTGTCGCCGTGATCGTTGCGGTTCTGGCGCTCAATTTTCTCGGTGACGGCCTGCGTGATGCAGCCGACCCCTATGCGTGAAGGACAAACCATGGACGCCCCCCAGAAACCCTTGCTCGAGGTGAGCCATCTCAGCGTTGAATTTCCGGTCCACAAACAGGTGATCGCGGCGGTCAAGGATGTCTCCTTCAGCGTCTATCCCGGCGAAACCCTCTGCGTTCTGGGCGAAAGCGGCTCAGGCAAGAGCGTGACGGCACGCGCCATCCTGAAACTTCTGGCGGAACCGGGAAAAATCACTTCCGGCAGGATCCTGCTTGCCGGAGAAAACGGCAGGCCCGAGATCGACATCACCGCCGCCGGCAACCGTCAGATGCAGGCGCTGCGTGGCAGCCGGATCGCCATGATCTTTCAGGAGCCGATGACTTCGCTATCGCCGGTGCACAAGATCGGCGACCAGATTGTCGAAGCCATTCTCCTGCACGAAAACCTCGATCCTGCCGCAGCACGCAAGCGCACCATCGACCTGTTGCGTCAGGTGCGCATTCCCGATCCCGAACAGGCCATCGACCGCTATCCGTTCGAATATTCCGGCGGCATGCGCCAGCGCGCGATGATCGCCATGGCGCTCTCGTGCAATCCGCATCTGTTGATCGCGGATGAGCCGACGACGGCGCTCGATGTCACCACCCAGGCGGAAATCCTTGATCTCATCGTCACGCTGCAACGTGAGCGGGGTATGGCCGTGCTCTTCATCACCCATGATATCGGCGTCGTCGCCGAAATCGCCGATAGGGTCATGGTGATGTATCGCGGCGAAAAGGTGGAGGAAGGCCCGGTCGAACAGGTGCTGCGCCGTCCTGCCGCTCCCTATACAGCCGCGCTGCTCGGTGCGGTGATGAAGCTTGAAACACCCCTGCCGCGCCGCAGCCTGCCGCAAGAGACACCAGCCCTTGTCGAGATCGACAGTCTTGGGCTGACCTTCGGCGGCAAGAGCCTGTGGGGCGGCAGGAAAAGCTTCGGCGTCAAGGCCATCGACGGTATCGATCTCACGCTCAAAACCGGCGAGACCCTGGGCATTGTCGGAGAAAGCGGCTCCGGCAAGACGACGCTCGGGCGGGCGCTCCTGAAGATCCATGACCCGACACAAGGCCAGATCCGCTATCGCTCCGGCCAGCAAGGTCTTGTGGACATTGCGAGCGCCTCCCGCAAAACCATGCGCGGCCTCTATGCGGATATGCGCATGGTGTTTCAGGACCCGCATTCCTCGCTCAATCCACGGCTGACCGTGTTCGAAACCATTGCCGAACCCTTGCGAATGCTCAATCTCAGCGCAGACGAGATGCGCAGGAAAGTCCATTATCTGCTCGACCGGGTCGGTCTGCCTGCCAATGCGGCCAATCGTTATCCGCATGCCTTTTCCGGCGGCCAGCGACAGCGCATCGCCATTGCCCGCGCCATTGCGCCCAATCCACGGCTGATCGTTGCCGATGAGCCGACCTCGGCGCTGGATGTGTCGCTGCGCCATCAGGTGCTTGATCTTCTGGCGGAAGTGCGTGCTGAATTCGGCATCAGCTTCATCTTCATCAGCCACGACATGACGGTTATCCGCTATTTCTGCGACCGTGTGGCGGTGATGCAGAAAGGCCGGGTGGTCGAAATCGGCGAGGTCGATCAGATTTGCCTGAACCCGCAACATCCCTATACTCAAAGCCTGATCGCCTCCGTGCCGCAACCCGACCTGTCCAGACGCCGCAAACCTCTGACCGGCGCGCTCAATCCCTGATGGCTCCGTCATGAAACGCTTTGACGCCGAACCGCTTGCCTGCCCGAAAGCGGGTGTTGCCGAAAGCCCCGTCTGGTTTGCCGACAGGCTGTGGTACTGCGATATCGAGGCGGGCGCGCTTATGCGCTTCGATCCCGCAACCGGCGCACACGATAGCTGGCAGATCGACGGCAAACTTGGAGCCTTTGCCCCCGTCGCAGGACAGGATACCCGCGAGGATCACCTCCGGCTGATGGCCGGCACGGAGCGCGGTTTTGAGCTGTTGACACTGTCGCAATCGGGTCTTGCACGGGATCTTGTCGCCTCGCCCTTCGCGCCCGGCCCCGGTATCCGCTTCAATGACGGCATTGCCGATCCGAAAGGCCGCTATTGGTCCGGCACGATCGAACGTGACCGCAAGGGGCTCGGACGACTATATCTACTGGATCACGGCGAAGCCCGTCAGGTGATGGAGGGCTTCAAAACCTTGAACGGGCTCGCCTTCAGCGCCGATGGCAGACGGCTTTATGTCTCCGACAGTTTTCCAGGTATTGCCCGGGTCTGGACAATGCGGCTCGACGATGAGGGCATGCCCCTCGAAGAGCGTCAGCCCTTTCTCGATCTTTCCGCCTATGGCGGCAGGCCGGATGGTGCCGCGCTCGATGCGGATGGCTGTTACTGGATCGCCGCCTCCGACAGCGGCCGTATCCTGCGCTTCGATCCGCATGGCAGGCTGGATGCGGAAATCCGCGTACCGACCCGCAATCCCACCAATATCACCTTCGGCGGCAGTGATCTGAAAACCGCCTATCTCACCAGCCTCAATCCGCAGGAGGGGGGCGATGCGCTTGCCGGATCGGTCTTCGCCGTCTCCCTGCCCTATCAGGGCCGCCCGGCAGACCTTTACAGCAACGACAGGAAAAACCCATGGCCCGCCTACTGATCACCGGCGCTGCCGGCAATATCGGCACCATGATTGCGCCAAAACTTCAGGCGCTCGGCCATGAGCTGGTGTTGAGCGACCGGCTGGACGATGCCGAAAAGGGCATTGTCGCTGCCGATCTTGGCGATTATCCCGCTATTGCCCGCGTGATGGCGGGGGTGGATGGTGTGGTCCATCTTGGCGGCATGGCCACGGAAGCCCCATTCGAGACAGTGCTCAACGCCAATATCCGTGGCACCTATCACGTCTTCGAGGCGGCACGGCAACTGGGCGTCAGGCGCATCGTGCTGGCCAGTTCCTATCATGCCGTCGGCATGTATCCCACCGGAGCGCCGGTGGACGAGACCTCGCCGCTGAGGCCCGACAGTTTCTACGGCCTGTCGAAAGCCTATGGCGAAATGCTCGCCCGCACCTATCACGACAAATGCGGCATCCAGTCGCTGTCGATCCGCATCGGCTCCTGTTTCGAGACGGTGCGCAGTTTCCGGATGCTGACCACCTGGATCAGCGCCCGCGACCTGACATCGATGATCGACCGCGCGTTTAGCGTCGATCATCTCGGCTGCCTGATGCTGTACGGCGTCTCGAACAATGCGCGCGGCGTGATGCAGAGTGCCGATGCCGAAAAACTCGGCTGGCAGGCTGAAGACCGCTCCGAAGACGCACCTATGGCGGAAAACCGGGAAAGTGACGTCATCGGTCCGCTGCTGGGCGGCCCTTTCGCGGAAAAGGACCTGCCGTCTGTCACCGATACCCCGCTCACCGATCAATCGGGGAAAAACGGATAGGGTCCCGGATAATCGCCAACCGGTAATTGCTCCGTCACGATGGCGCTATACTCCGCCGTCGGCTGATAATGATGCAGCAACATCCCGCCCGGCTCCAGCATCAGATCCGGCCGTCCATCCGGTCTGTGGTCCAGCGCCACGGCATGGGACGGCGAAGGGGCGATGAACACCGCATGGCCGGCCTGAACGGTGGCAATCATCCGGTGCACATGGCCGCAGGCAAGCCGCACCTCGCCCTTTGCCTGCGCCAAAACGGCAAACAGCGCATCGCCGTTTTTCAGGTTCTGCCGGTCCATATGGCCGATGCGGGTGATGAAAGGCGGATGATGCAGCGCAATCAGCACCGGTCGGTCATCCAGTCCGTTGAGAACCTTTTCCAGCCAGGCAAGCGTCTCATCGGTCAAGAGCCCGTAAGGCTCCCCCTCCACCAGCGTATCGAGACCGATGACATGCAGATGTTCAAAGGTCCGGTGCCAGTTGATCGGCCCGTCTTGCGGCATGAAATCCTCATCGGCAAAGGCGGCACGCATCGCCTCACGGCGGTCGTGATTGCCCGGCACCGCCAGGATCGGCATTGTCAAAGCGGAGGTGATGGCGCGAAAGCGACGATATTCCTGCGGGCTGCCGAAATCGGTCAGATCGCCGGAGACGATCACGACATCGACCGGTCCGATGCGCTCCAGTGCGGCATTGATGGTGATGACCGCCTTTTCCAGTGCTGCGGCGGTATCCACCACGCCATAGGCAAGGCTGCCCTCTTCAACGATATGGGTGTCGGAAAGCTGAAGAATACTTGTCATGCTTTGTCTGTCTCGCAAGGGAGGAGGAGAATGTCGGAAGGATGAATGGTGAGATCGACCTCGCGGCCAATGCCGGGCGTTTCGCTGCCGGAGACCTTCACCATCAGCGGCGTCTCGGTGACCCCATCTATCGTGACCAGCGAATGGGCGCCCTGAAATATGACCGAAACGACCTTGCCTTTAAGGCGAGCATCCGCGGCTGGGCTTAAGCGGATATGTTCGGGCCGGACAAAAACGGCCTCGTCGGGTTTCAAGCCGCGCGGCAGAGGCAAAAGCCCGCCTTTCAGGCGCAGAGCCTCTCCCTCGACCTGTCCCTCAAGGCGGTTGGCACCCCCGAGAAATTCCGCGACAAAGCCGGTTTGCGGGCGACGATAAAGATTTTCCGGACTGTCGATCTGCAGAATACGGCCCTGCCGCATGACGGCGACGCGGTCGGCAATGGCCAGTGCCTCGGCCTGATCATGGGTGACGAAAATCGCCGTCATGGCAAATTGCCTGAGAAGCGTGGCCAGTTCGTTGCGCAACTGATCGCGCAGTGCCGCATCCAGCGCCGAGAGCGGCTCATCCAGCAAAAGTACCCGCGGTTGGGGGGCCACGGCACGCGCCAGCGCCACGCGCTGCCGCTGGCCGCCGGACAGCGCCGAGATCGACCGTTCGGCATAGGGCTGAAGCCGGCATAGATCGAGCAATTGCTCGATACGACTTTCCGCCTCGGCTTTGGGCACATGCTGCACCTTCAACCCATAGGCAATGTTCTGCCGGACCGACATGTTGGGAAACAGCGCATAAGACTGGAACACCATGCCGACAGAGCGTTTTTCAATCGGCACCGCCGTGACATCGTCCTCGCCAAAGAGGATTTTCGCGCCCGGATCCGCCGTTTCCAACCCGGCAATGATGCGCAGCAGGGTCGTTTTGCCGCAACCGGAAGGGCCAAGCAGCGCCATGATCTCGCCTGGCGCGACAGACAGGCTTGTCGGCTCCAGCGCACGGTTGCCATGAGCAAATGTCTTGGCGCAGGAGACAAGATGAACGGGGGTTCCGTTTCGCTTAAATATCATCGCACAGCCTTTGCATATCGGTTGGCACGCGCCGTTACCCACTGCAGCAGGCTTAAGAGTGGCACGATCATCAGGAAGAAAATCAGGGTATAGGCCGAGGCGATCTCAAGGCGCATCGAGGCATAGCTGTCGGCAAGGCCCACCGGCAGGGTTTTCATATAGGGCGTATGCAGCATCCAGGTGAGGTTGAACTCACCAATCGACAGCGTCACCACCGTCAGCGCACCGGCAAGAATACCCGGCACGGCATTGGGAACGGCAATATCGAAAAACCTGCGCCATGCACCCGCGCCGAGCGTGCCCGCCGCCTCTTCCATGCCCTTGAGATCGATGATCGATAAAACGGCCATGACCGAGCGGATCATGAAGGGCAAGGTATAGACCACATGACCGGTGAGAATAAACAGCCAGGAATTGCGAAACTCGCGAAAGCCGCCATAAAGCTGCAACAGCGCCAGCGCAATCGCCAGTCCCGGCACGGCCAATGGCAGGGAGACAAATTCCTCGATGATCCGCGCGCCCCAGCCCTTCCAGCGCACCAGCGCATAGGCTGCCGGAACGCCGATCACCAGCGTCACGATGAGGCAGGCAAACGCCAGCCAGAGCGACAGCCAGATGCTGGACTGATAAAGCCCCCAGACCTCGATCAGCCATTTCAGCGTGACCCCGGAGGCGAGGCCATGAAAATAATCCACGGTCACTCCGGCCGCAATGGATTGAAGCGCCGGAACCACCATGAAGGCTGCGGTCAGCAATGTCACAAGCCATTGCAGATAATAGGATATTCCACGTCTTTTCATGATTTTACCCCGCCGCGACCATGGGGCCGCTGGCAAAATGGCGCGCCACCAGCAACGATACCCATGTCACACTCCCCAGCATCACGGAGAGTGCTGCGGCCATGGCAATATTGGCCGACAGCGTGAATTCCGTATAGATCACCATGGGCAGCACATCGATATCGGTTGCGAGCGTGAAAGCCGTGCCGAAGGCGCCCATGGCGGTGGCAAAGACCACGGCGCCGGACGCGATCAGGGCAGGCATCAACGCCGGCAGCAGAATGTCAAAAGCGATGCGAAGGCTGGAGGCACCCAGCGAGCGGGCCGCCTCTTCCAGATGCGGATCGATCTTTTCCGCCGCCGCCATGATCGTCAGGATCACCCGCGGGATGGAGAAATAGAGATAGCCGAGAAACAGCCCGAAAGAGGAATAGGCAAAAACCAGCCGCATGCCGGTCAGCTCGCGGGAGATATCGTTCATCAGCCCTTGGCGACCGCCAAGCAGGATGATCAGAAAGCCGACCACCACGCCGGGAAAGGCCAGCGGAAAGGTCATCAGCGAAATCAGGGCATTGCGGCCAAAGAAATCGTGACGCGCCAGAAACAGGCCAGCCGTCGTGGCAATGGCCAGCGCCGCAAAGGTCACGGCAGCGGAAATCACAAACGTATTCCACAACGTGTTGAGATAGCGCGGATTGGTCAGAACGGCGCGATAGATGGCAAAGCCATCCGGGCCGGAAACCGAGGACGCAAACAGCCGGACCAGCGGCAACGCCAGAAAGGCGAGGCTGAAAGCGGCCAGCGGCACAAGCCAGATAAAAAGAGAGCGATTTCTCGTCATCAAAACCATCGGGGAGAGGAATGTCACAAGAGGCTCCGTCAGATCATCTGTCTGACGGAGCCGGCGGTGTACCTGTTTTCAAACGGTGGTGGCCGGTGCGTGATCCGCCAAGGGAGGGCATCCCTCACACCGGCAAGACCCATCCCGCAAAAATCAGTGAACTTCGGCCAGATAGCGCTCACTGAACGCTTTTTCGACCTTTTCCATCCGGGCATAGTCTTCCGGCTTGACGCGGGCATAGTCGCTGTCCGGCAGGAAGCGGGCCTTGACATCTTCCGGCAGTTTCACCGGGCGGGCAGGCTTCAGATAGGCCTTGGCCCAGATGGTCTGGCCTTCATCCGACAGGATGAAATCAAGCGCCTTTTTCGCCGCGTCCGGATGCGGATCATGGGCAACAAGGCTCATGACATAGGGCACAGACAGCGAACCCTCGCAGGGAATGACGAAAACAAAATCGCCCTTTTCTGTATATTTCGCCCGATAGGCGTTGAAATCATAATCGAAAAGGATCGGAATTTCTCCGGAAACGACGCGGGCGTAAGAGGTCTGCTTCGGCACGATGGCGCCGTTGGCCTTCAACTTCTTGAAATAGTCGATGGCCGGAGTGAAATTATCGAGATTACCGCCAAGCGCGCGGTTGACGGCAACGGCACCGGCATAACCGACAAAGGCGCTCGACGGATCGAGATAACCGACAAGGCCGTTATATTCCGGCTTCAGGAGATCGGACCAGCAGGCCGGAACCGGCGTCTTGCCAAGGGCTGCCTTGTTGATGAACAGGCCAAGCGTACCGTAATGCACGGTGAACCAGCGACCTTCCGGGTCCTTGAGACCGGCAGGAATATCCTCGAACCCCTTGGGCTTATAGGCTTGTACCACACCGTCAGCCGCAGCCTTGATGCCAAAGGTCACGCCCATATAGGCAAAATCGGCCACGGGAGAGGCTTTCTCGGCAATAAGCTGGGCCAGCGCCTGACCTGAATTCTTGTTGTCTTCCGGAATGTCGATGCCGAGCTTGTCGTGAATGGTTTTCAGCATCGTGCCCCAATCGGCCCATTGCGGCGGGCAATTGTAGCACACAGCCTTCTGGTCTTCGGCATGGGCCGGAGAGAATGTCACGGGACTTAAGGCAAAGGCCAGCATTGCACTTGCGGCAACCACCGCTGATAGATTAAGTTTCATGAGGTCTGCTTCCTGATCCTGATGGGTTAGGGTTGGACGGGCCGGTGGCTGAGTGGCAGCTCATCCACCGGCGGTTTGACATCTCCAAGGCTTGCCCCCGGACGATAGTCGAAAGAGAGGAATTGACCGGCCGAGGCTGTCGGCCCTTTGTTATCGAGCGCGGCAATCACCGTTCTGGCGGCCAGAACGCCCATTTCGACATTAGGGGTAACGATGGTCGCAAGCGTCGGATCGACAAGTTCGCCGATATCGATCCCGTCAAAGCCGATCACGGCAATATCGTCCGGCACGCGGCGATCCAGTTTGCGCAGCGCCTTGATCACCGCCAGCGCCAGAAGATCATTGGAGGCGAAAATAGCCGTCACACCAGGGTTTTCGACCAGAAAGCTCTGAAGCTGTGGCAATATCTCACCGGCATCACCATCAAGCTCCAGCAGATGCGGCGGCTTGCGACCGCTCGCGGTCATGATCGAGCGGAACCCTTCAAAACGCAAGCGCGCCCGCTCCGACATGCCAAAGCGCAGAGCAACGAAGCCCGCTTCATGATGACCGGCCTCGATGAGCAGTTTCCCGGCCATGGCGGCGGCAGCGATATTGTCCACCCCCACGCTTGGCCGGTCGCCCGACGGCTGATTGAACATAAGACAGTAGGGAATGGATTGCCGCTCCAGATAGTCCAGCGCCCGGCTGTTGTCCGGATTGGCCACTGTCAGCACGATGCCGTCCACCTGCTTGGCGACAAAGGTGCGCACCGCTTCGATTTCGCTTGCCTCGTCATAATTCACGCAGGCCAGCAGCATCTGATAACCGGCCTCGGCAGCAGCCTGCTGTAGTCCTTCAATGGCCATGGCGAACACCTCGTTGCGAAGCGACGGCACCAGCACGGCAAGCGAGCGTGAACGACGGCTTTGCAGCGACCGGCCAAGCTCATTGAATTCAAACCCAAGCTCAGCCGCAGCCGCCAGCACTTTTTCCCGCGTCTCAGGGCTTGCTGAACCCGACTGATTGAGGACGCGACTGACCGTGGCCACGCCACAGCCCGCCCTTTCCGCCACATCCCTGATTGTCACCCGATCCGGCATGGAGAATCCCCCTTTGGAAACGTTTCCATATTGCCATTTTTCCATAACAGGCGTGTGACAGACGGGTCACGAAACGAAAAAACCCGACGCTTTCACGCCGGGCTTCAGAGTTATCACGACACGTAACGGGGATTACTTCCCCTTGGTACGCCAGCTTTCGGCATAGTTTTCACGGGCTTCGCGGGCATAGGGGGTGGGCGAGATGCGCACGCGGATTTTCGCCTGCTTATGCGGCTTTTCCGTCGAGGTCTTGCCGCTGCCGCCATCCGGCTCGCCCCAGATCAGGGTCAGCACATCGCCTTCCTTGACATCGGCATCAACGATGCCAAGCGACAGAACGCAACGCTCATTATAGGAATAACCGGCAAACATGGAGAGGCCGACCGTTTTACCATCATCATTGACGATCATGTCGGCGCTGGTGGAGGCATAATTCAGAACCGGGAAATCGATCCACTTATAGCTCTCTTCTCCCGGACGGAAAGCAGAGGCGATGACATCCACCACGTCCTCGGCATTCCACTCGAAGGTCACTTTCTTGCGATTCGTCTGGCCCTTCATCGTTTCAAGCGCGGCCTTGCCGATGAAATCCGGCTTTTTCCAACCGATATAGAAGTCATAGCCCAGTTCGAAGGGATTGACGTAGTAATCCTCGATATTGCCCGAAACGAAACTGCCGCCGATCGAGCCATTGGCCTCGTAGCTGTCGGCGCCCAGCCAGTCGCGATAGGCCGCCAGCATGCCGTCGCCGGTGTAGATGCCCGGCAGCGGCGAGGGAATCCAGCCGGATTCGACCGTATTGGTGGAATAGGCACGGCTGCCGCAGCGCACCAGATCGACTCCTGCCTTTTGCGCCGCCTCCAGAATGCAGGAGAGAATGTAGTTCTTGTCCTCGTAAGGACCCCAGATTTCCAGTCCCGGCGCACCCGACATGCCATGGCGCAGGGCCTGCACCTTTTTCGAGCCGACATTGATCCAATCGACATGGAAGAACTTGATCTCGGGGATCGGGCTGCCATTCATCGCTTCAAAGATCTTCGGCGCATCCGGTCCCTGGATCTGATAGCGGTAATGGGTGCGCAAGACACGCTCGCCCTCGGGCCGCGACGGCGAGCGCGGATCATGCCGGATGCGCACATTCCACTGTCCGTAAGCGGCGCAGAACATCAGCCAGTTCGAGGTCGGGGCACGACCGACGAGGATGAATTTATCCTGCCGCTCGCGAAAAATGATGTGGTCACCGATCACATGGCCGTTCGGCGTGACGGGCACGAAATGCTTGGCGCGGTTCAAACCGAAATTGGCAAAAGAATTGATGCCGTGATGGCTGAGAAACGCTTCCGCCTGCGGCCCTTCGACGATCAGTTCGTCCATATGATGCGACTGATCGAACAGCACGGCGGATTTGCGCCAGGCTTCCTGTTCGGCGCGCCAGTTGTTGAATTCCGGCGCCACCACCGGGTATACATACATGCCGATTTTGGAATTGCGCAACCGCCCGACAATATCGGGATTTTCACGCATGATGTCGCTGAGACTGGTGTTTGCCATTTTCCTTCCTCCAAGGCTTGTACAGGCGATGTATACATGAATGCCCATCACGCCCGCGATTGCAAGCCTGTTTTTTGATGAAGGATCGGTCGACCTTATCGCTCGACCAACGCAAGACCCGGAATTTTATCGATGAGATCGGGCTTTACATGGAAAAGATAATCGACATTGGCCCTGGCGATCCGGGCATGCTCGCGCGCCAGCGCCTCGGCGCGCGCACCTTCGCGGGCAAGGACCGCCTCGACAAGACCATGATGCTGCTCCTGAGCCCGGCGCAGCGAACGGCTGAAGGCGAGAATGCCGATGCCGGAGGGCAGAAAGGCCGATGGCGAGGCAAAGGGCAAGGCCACGGCGCGCTCCACCTCACGACGAATCACCTCACTGCCACAAGCCTGCGCCAGATGCTGATGAAACGCCTCATTGCCTTGCGCATAACGATCGAAATCGACATCATCCAGACCCGGACCGAAACATCCGTCCAGTTCATCCACAGTCCGACGCAGCGCATCGGACATATCCTGCGTCACGCCACGTTCGGCGGCAAGCCGGGCGGCAACGCCCTCCATCACACCTCTGAGTTCAATGGCATCGACCACATCGCGATAACCGAAACGGCGCACAACAAAGCCTCCATTCGGCAGGCGCTCCAGCAATCCCTCCTCTGCCAGACGCGACAGCGCCTCGCGCACCGGCGTGCGAGACATATAAAGCTTTTCAGTCAAGGAGACCTCGAAGAGCCGGCTGCCACCTGGAAATTCACCCTTGACGATCATTTCACGCAGCAAGACCACAGCCCGCCGACCATGGGTCGTCCCTTCCACCATTTGCATCGGCCCCGCCTCATCCATGATGTATTCTTCTGAATTTGAATGTCAGAATATACGCCAGAGCGGAGTGGCTTTCCAAGGCAATTTTGGCCTGACAAGAACGATCTTGCGCAGCTTAACGTTCAAGATGTATACATAAACCAGGAAGAGGAGTGCGCCATGGCCTTCATGAACTTCGAGGATGATACCGCCAGTCTGCCGCGTGATAGCGGTCGCGCCAATCTTCATAGCGGCTGGTCGATTGAGGTCATGCCACGCACGGCGGCAAAAATTTCCGATTTCAAGCCGATCCTGCCGGAAAAAACGCGCATCTATATCGCCCATATCGGAGGAACACCGATCGATGACATGGTGGAGACGGCGAGACGTCTGAGACAAGACGGCTTTGCCGTCATGCCACATCTACCCGCCCGCGCCATTGCCGACCGAACCATGCTGGAGCTCTGGCTTAACCGGTATCGCAGCGAAGCCGATGTGACCGAGGCCCTGCTGCTGGGCGGCGGCGATTCCCGCCCCGCCGGAGATTTCGATAGCAGTATTCAGATGATCGAAACCGGGTTCTTCGATCGTTTCGGTTTCAAACGACTGCACGTGGCCGGCCACCCGGAAGGCAGCCGTGATATAGACAAGGACGGCTCAACCCGTAATGTTGATCAGTCTCTGCTATGGAAAACCGGTTTTGCCAGCCGAACCGATGCCGCCATGGCCATCGTCACCCAATTTGCCTTCGATGCGCAGCCGGTGATCGACTGGAGCGAGCGCATCCGCGATCTCGGCGTGACCTTGCCCATCCATGTCGGGCTGGCTGGCCCGGCCAAATTGAAGACCTTGTTGCAATATGCCGTCACCTGCGGGGTTGGCCCCTCACTCAAGGTGTTGCAGAAACGGGCGCTCGATGTCACACGCCTGCTTTCGCCCTACGAGCCAACCGAGGTTGCCGATCACCTCATGGCCTACAAGAACAGCCATCCCGACAGCCTGATCAGCCAGTTTCATCTTTTTCCGCTAGGCGGCATCGTTGCCGCTGTCGAATGGGCGCGCCGTCAGGCCGCTATTTGAGCAGCAGCCGCGCGCGCCTTTTCTGCCGAACTGCGCACCACGGCGGCGATCTCTTCCAACTGCCGGGCAAAAGGGGTGTTTCTGCGCCACACCATGCCAATCGTGCGCGAAGGCTGCGGTTCCTCGAAACGGGCAATCGAGACATCGGCCAGCCGCGTTTCCACTGAAACGGCGATCTCGGGAATAAGCGTCAGGCCAATTCCGGCCGCCACCATCTGCACAAGCGTTGACAAAGAGCTGCCATCCAGAAGCTCCCGTGGCCTGACCGCCTCCATGTTGCAGAAGGATAAGGCCTGTTCGCGAAAGCAATGCCCCTCCTCCAGCAGCAAAAGCCGCATCTCCTTGAGCTTGTCTGGATGAGGAACAGGTTTCACCCTGTCCTCCTGTGGCCGCACCAGCAGGAAATTTTCTTCCATAAGCGGCATTTCTACCAGAGACGGCTCCGAAACCGGCAAGGCGACAATGGCGGTCTCCAGCCGTCCATCCATCAATTCATGCAGCAGTTTGGAGGTGACGGATTCGCGCAGATGCAGCTCCAGTCCGGCATGGGTCCGGTTCAGGCTGGCGATCATCATCGGCAGAACATAAGGCGCAATCGTCGGAATGATACCGATCCTCAGCCTCCCGACCAGCGTTTGCCGCGACGCCCGCGCCAGATCGGCCAGATCGTCGACCGACCTTAAAATATCGCGAGCCCGGCGGGCAAATTCCTCGCCGAAAGGGCTGAGCCGCACCTGGCGCATACCACGCTCAAGCAACTCGACCCCCAGCGCCTCCTCCAGTTCCTTGATCTGCACCGAAAGCGCCGGTTGCGAGATTGAACAGTCTTCCGCCGCCCGTCCGAAATGGTTGAGCCTCGCTAGCGCCTCAAAATAACGCAATTGTCGCAAAGTCAGGTTTATCATAACCTTTTCCTATCGAAACGATCAGTTATTCCAAATTACACTAATCGTGAGACTTTGGTAGGAAGAAGAAGAACCTATTCCACAGGAGGGAAAAATGGACGTGACCAAATCGACTGCCGCCGGAAAATGTCCGGTGGTTCATGGCGCGACAAACATGTCGATGCGCTCCAACCGCGACTGGTGGCCCAATCAGCTCAACCTGAAAATTCTGCATCAGAATTCTGCCCTGTCCAACCCCTTCAATACCGGCTTCAACTATGCCGAGGCTTTCAAGACACTCGATCTTGCTGCCGTGAAGCGGGATCTTTATGCTCTGATGACAGACAGCCAGGAATGGTGGCCCGCCGATTACGGCCATTATGGTCCCTTCTTCATCCGCATGGCCTGGCACAGCGCCGGCACCTATCGTACCGGCGACGGCCGTGGGGGGGCAACCTCCGGCACCCAGCGTTTTGCCCCGCTCAACAGCTGGCCGGACAATGTCAGCCTCGACAAGGCACGTCGTCTGTTGTGGCCAATCAAGCAGAAATACGGCAATGCGCTGTCCTGGGCCGATCTTCTGATCCTGACGGGCAATTGCGCGCTGGAATCCATGGGTTTCAAGACCTTTGGCTTCGGCGGCGGTCGTCCCGATGTGTGGGAGCCGGAAGAGGACATCTACTGGGGCTCCGAAACCGAGTGGCTCGCCACCAGCGACAAGGCCAACAGCCGCTACAGCGGCGATCGTAATCTTGAAAACCCGCTGGCTGCCGTGCAGATGGGTCTTATCTACGTCAATCCGGAAGGCCCGGACGGCAAGCCCGACCCGATTGCTTCCGGCCGCGACATTCGCGATACGTTTGGCCGCATGGCGATGAATGACGAGGAAACCGTGGCGCTGGTTGCCGGCGGCCACACCTTCGGCAAGACCCATGGTGCCGGCGATGCCGCCCATGTCGGCCCCGATCCGGAAGCAGCAGGCCTTGCCGACCAGGGCCTGGGCTGGGTCAGCACATTTGGCAAGGGCCATGGGCGCGACACGATCAGCAGCGGCCTTGAAGGCGCCTGGACACCGACACCGACCAAATGGGATATGAGCTATTTCGACGTGCTGTTCGGCTATGAGTGGGAGCTTGGCAAGAGCCCGGCAGGTGCATGGCAGTGGCATGCGAAAAACCTGGCTGAAAAGGACATGGCGCCGGATGTCGAAGACCCGACAAAGCGTGTGCCGATCATGATGTCCACCGCCGATATGGCGATGCGCATGGACCCGGCCTATGAGAAGATTTCCCGCCGGTTCCATCAGAACCCCGAGGAATTTGCCGACGCCTTTGCCCGCGCCTGGTTCAAGCTGACCCACCGCGACATGGGGCCGAAAGTGCTCTATCTCGGCCCGGAAGTGCCGAAAGAAGACCTGATCTGGCAGGACCCGGTTCCCGCCGTCGACCATCCGTTGATCGACAAGACCGATATCGCCACTCTCAAGGCGAAAATCCTTGCCTCCGGCCTGACCCAGCAGGAACTGGTGCAGACGGCCTGGGCTTCGGCCTCGACCTTCCGCGGTTCCGACAAGCGCGGCGGCGCCAATGGTGCACGTATTCGCCTTGCCCCGCAAAAGGACTGGGAAGCCAATCAGCCAGCCCAGCTTGCCAAGGTTCTGACCAAGCTTGAAACCATTCAGGCAGAATTCAATGCGCAGGCACAGGGTGGCAAGAAGGTTTCTCTCGCCGATCTCATCGTGCTGGGCGGCTCGGCTGCCGTTGAACTGGCAGCAAAACAGGCCGGTCACGAGATCGAGGTTCCGTTTGCGCCGGGCCGCACCGATGCCAGCGCCGAGCAGACGGATGCTGAGTCCTTTGCCGTGCTGGAACCGGTTGCCGATGGCTTCCGCAACTACCAGAAGACCGAGTTTACCATCTCCTCGGAAGAACTCCTGATCGACAAGGCTCAGCTTCTGACCCTGACGGCACCGGAAATGACCGTTCTGGTCGGCGGTCTGCGCGTCATCGGCGGCAATTACGGTGGAACGCAGCATGGTGTCTTCACCAAGAAACCGGGCGCTTTGAGCAATGACTTCTTTGTCAACCTGCTCGACATGGCCACGGTCTGGAAGCCGGTCAATGCACAGGAAAGCCTGTTTGAAGGCCGCGACCGCAAGACGGGCGAGGTCAAGTGGACCGGCACCCGCGTCGACCTGGTCT
Organism: Allorhizobium sonneratiae; assembly: GCF_023700755.1. Lineage (GTDB taxonomy): Bacteria > Pseudomonadota > Alphaproteobacteria > Rhizobiales > Rhizobiaceae > Allorhizobium > Allorhizobium sonneratiae. Next base: position 44,343 of record NZ_JAMKOJ010000006.1, read on the forward strand.
TCGGGTCCAACTCGCAGCTTCGCGCGCTTGCCGAAGTCTATGCGCAGTCGGACAATCAAAAGAAATTCGTGGAGGATTTCGTCTCCGCCTGGACGAAAGTCATGAATGCGGATCGCTTTGATCTGAAAGCCTGATCTTCACGAACTCATATCATGCCGCATCTCTGCCTCTCATCCCACAAGCAAAGTGGCATGATATGATCTGGAAACCTGCCCGGCCCCTCACGAGTCGGGCAGGTTTTTTTGTCGCAACGTGGCATGGCCGTCCCGGATACGCAGCCCCCTTGCCATCATTTTGTTCCACAAGCGTGACTCCGGATTAATTTGTTCAGCACCTTGACAAATAGGCTGCCCTGTTTGTACCGTTAGACATCGTTGACCGATATGAACGGAAATCGCGATGGTCATCAGAGGGGAAAAACGGCATTGGCTCGACGCTGGGAAAGGTCTTTCTGGCTTCACAGGCACGAATAGAGTTTTGGCGGAAAGAGCAGAAACCGGCTTTGCCGAAAAAACCTATGAAGACAAGGTCAATTCAGCGCCATTCGACGCCGATACCAGCCTGACAGACGACCCTGTTTGCCCAAACGAAGGGGCACATGTCGATGGTGCCGACCATCGACATGGATCCGAAAAAACTCTTCACGCCGCGAACACAAGCCGGGCAGCATCAGCCGTTCAATTTCATGGCGAAAATCACATTGCCATCGCGGCTCAGATCCTCAAATCCGATATGGCGATAAAAACCCTTGGCGCGTTCATTCAGAGGGTGAACGCCAAGGTGAACACCGGCCACACCATGGCTTTTCAAGGCGTTCAATTCAGCCTCAATCATTTTGCGGCCCCAGCCGGAAGACTGCGCCTCTTCGACAATATTGATATGAAGGTGAGCCGGATAGTCCTTGAGCAGCCAGCCTTTCGTTCTTTCCGGCGCATGAATGCGCGCAAGTGCCATTTCATCCAGCGGTCGGCTCGGCGCAATTGTCTTGAGCTCCTCGCGCACATAAGGCCACCATTCGGCATCGAGCCGGTCGAGGAAGGCTCCCGTATCCGGAGCGCCGATGACATAGCCGACGGCCTTGTCGCCATCGGCAAGAATGAAGGCAAAATCCGGCTCGAACTGTCCATAGGGTGCCGCCCAGATAAACCCCGGCAGGCGAGCATCGCTGAACAACGCCGTTGCGTCTTTTCCACCATCCGCCGTTCTCAGGCAGATATCGAACAAAGCCGGCATATCCGCCTCAGCCAGCGGACGAAGAAAGAGTCTGGAAGAGAAATGGCTCATCTGATGGGTCCTTATCGCGCGGATGGTAAGAGCAAGTCTGGCAGGTTTTCATCCTTGTACCGGTCGCAAAACCTATGGCACGCCGGGAAAGATCAAATCGGGAAACCTCTGAATCAATAAGTTGACTACAATAAAAAGGGAGGATGTAAAATATGAAAAACCAAAAATTCGAGAAAAAAACTGGAATAAAATTCCAATTGAAATAAACTCCGGACAAGATTTTCGATATAATCCATAAAAATACTCATGGATAAATCTATATCGAATATAATTGGACAAAAGTGAGAATTTTTCATTTAGATTTTGCCTTTTCTTGCAAGATAAAGAAGGCAAAATTAGGAAAATTTCTGCGGCAAAACTGTCAGTGAATACAGACGCCCCGTCCAAAGGTTCGGATGTGAAAGAGAACAACAAGAACGGGTTAACTTCAGAAGGGTCAGACCATGCTTACCAATTTCCTGATGCGCAAGACATCGTCCTTGCGGGCAAAAGCAAACGTTTCGACAGCGCTGGCCGTGGTGGCTTTCGCGGCACTTTCCCAGGCAGCCTCCGCCGCTGATCTGCCGGTCTGGGACGATTACACCTATGAGGGCCAGAGCGCCGTCATGCAGACGCTGAACAAGAATTTCGAGGCCGCCCATCCGGGCGTGACCATCAAGCGCACCCAGCGCACCTTCGACGACATGGCGCTGACGCTGAAGCTGGCCGTTTCCGCCGGTGACGGCCCGATGGTGACCAAGGTCAATCAGGGCGCGGGCGACATGGGCCTGATGGTCAAGGAACATCTGCTGGAGCCGGTCGATCCCTATATTGCCAAATATGGCTGGGACAAGCGCCAGTCCGACAGCATTCTGGCCCGCGACCGCTGGTCGGACAAGGGCGATTTCGGCACCGGCAAGACCTATGGCATTTCCGGCTTGGGCGAAATGGTCGGCCTGTTTTACAATGAGAAACTGCTTAAAGACGCAGGCGTTTCCCTGCCGCTCAAGAATTTCGATGATTTTCTCGCTGCCCTCGATAAGCTGAAGGCCAAGGGCATCACGCCAATCACCATGGGCACGTCGAAACAGCATCTGGCGCTGCATCTGATTGCGGCCATCGCCCAGGCGCATATCGATGCCAAGGACCGCAAATCGCTGGACGACCTGATCTATGGCCGCGGCGGCAGCTGGAAAACACCGGGCAATCTCGAAACCGCAAAACTGGTGCAGCATTGGGCCAAGGATGGTTATTTCACGCCCGGCTATCAGGGCATTTCCGGCGATGACGCCGTGCAGCTCTTCATTGCCGGACAGTCTGCCTTCCTCGTTTCAGGCACCTGGTATTTCGGCGACGTCAAGACCAATCCCGATATCCATTTCATGGCTATCCCCGCCCCGAAGGGCGTCAAGGACCCGCTGACGGTCGGCGGCGTCGATCTCGCCTGGGCGATTACCTCGCTCGCCAAGGATCAGGCCTCTAAGGATCTGGCCGGTCAGTATATCGATTACATGGTCTCGCCGGAAGCCGCCGTGGAATGGGCAAAGGCAGGCTATCTGCCGTCCACGGCGCTGCCCGCCAATGCCGATATCAAGCTGCCGCAGTTGCTCTCCGAAGGCATTGCCATGTGGAAGACCCTCAATGCAGAAAATGCCATCGGTCATTATCCTGACTGGGCAAGCCCCACCATGCTGAAGACCTTCGATGACAATACGCCGAAACTTATGGCCAATGACGAGACGCCAGAAGCGTTCGTTGCTGCGCTCGACAAGGATTATTCCGCCTATCTGGCCAGCAAGAAATAACGGCTTTCCACTGCCTTTTATACGCGGCCGCATTCCTGCGGCCGCAGCCTTCGGGGAAAATCCATGAAAATCTCAGTCCTCGATGCGCCTGTCCGCAAGAACCTGATCTTCGTTCTGCCGGGGCTCATCCTGTATGGCGCTTTCGTTCTGGGGCCGATCGTAGCGGCCGTCGTGATCAGCTTCACCCGCTGGAACGGTCTCAGCCTGCCAAGCTTCGTCGGCTTCGGCAATTATATCGAGCTGTTCAGCGACAGCCGCTTCTTCACAGCGCTGAAAAACAATGCCGTGCTGATGCTGTTTTATTGCCTGGCACCGCTTGCTCTCGGCATCGTGTTGGCCGCCATCATCCGCTCGATCAAGACACGCGAGCAACTGGCACTGCGCACGCTTCTGTTCATGCCCTATATCATGCCGTCCGCCGTGCTCGGCATTATCTGGCAATGGCTCTATAATCCGGCCTTCGGCCCGATCAATCAGGGCCTGAAGATCATCGGCCTCGGCGCGATCGCACTGCCCTGGCTCGGCGATTTCACCTTTGCGCTTCCGGCGGTCGGTGCGGTTGCCGCCTGGTATTATTTCGGCTTCTGCATGGTGATTTTCCTCACCGGCCTGCAACGGATCGATCCGTCGCTGTTCGAGGCCGCCCGCGTCGATGGCGCAAGCCCCTTCACCATCTTCCGGCGCATCACGCTGCCGCTGCTTTTGCCGGAGATCCGTGTGGTGCTGCTGTTGACCATCATCGCCTCGATCAAGAGCTTCGATCTGGTCTTCACCATGACCCGCGGCGGGCCTGCCAATGCCACGCTGGTTCCCAATATCTACATGTATGAGCTTGGCTTCCATCTGAACCGCTATGGCTATGCGGCGGCTGTCGCCATTATCGGCGCCATCATCATCTTCATCGTCAATTACGCCGTCCATCGCTTCGTGCGGCCACAAACCGAAGGAGCCAGATGATGGCGCAATCTTCCTCCCGCACGCTGCAAACCGTTTCCTTCCGGCTGGTCATGTGGGGCTTTGCCCTCATTACCGTGTTTCCCTTCGGCCTGCTGCTCCTGACCTCGATCAAAAGCAAGGAAGACCTGTTTCGCGGCGCTTTTGTCCTGCCGAAATATCCGCATTTTGAAAACTATGTCAGCGCCTGGGTGGACGGGCATTTCGGCATTTATTTCTGGAATTCGATCATCGTCGTCATTCCGGTCGTTGTCATCAGCGTCATCATCGGGCTGATGACCGGCTTTGCCTTCGCCTTCCTATCTTTTCCCTACAAGAAAGCCGTCTTTGCCGTGCTGACCATCGGCATGATGGTGCCGACGGAAGCCTTCATCATCCCGCTCTATTATGAGATGCGCTATCTGGGCCTGCTGAATTCCTATGGGGCGATGATCATTCCGCAGATTGCCATGTCGGTGCCTTTCGCCACCCTGTTCATGGCCAGCGCCATGGAACAGTTACCGCAGGAAATTCTCGAAGCGGCGGTGCTGGATGGGGCATCGCGCCCGCTGATCCTGCGCAGGGTGATGATCCCGCTGCTGAAACCGGCGATTTCGACGCTCTGCCTCTTCCTGTTCATCTGGACATGGAACGAGTTCCTGATCCCGCTCATCCTGGTCAATGACGATGTGTACCGCACCATGCCGCTCGGCATGCTGTTCTTCCAGGGCCGCTACACCGTCAACACGCCGGTGCTGACGGCAGGCGCTGTGCTGGTCATCCTGCCAATCATCGTCGTCTACCTGATTTTCCAGCGCAAATTCATCGAGGGCCTGACAGCGGGAGCGACCAAATAAAACAGGCCCTCACCCGCGAAACTGTCGGTAGGTGACGCTCTGAATGCGGATATGGTCGCGCATCCTGTTTTCAGCCTCCACGGCATTGTGGCTTTCAAGCGCCGCCAGAATCTGGCGGTGCTCCTCCATGGAATGTTCCAGCCGATCGGCAACAAACAGCTGCGCCTGGCGAAAGGGCCTGAGCCGCCTTTGCAGGCTGCGGGCCTCCTCCGCCAGAAAACCGTTTCCGGCCGCTCTATAGATAAGATCGTGAAAGCTGGCATTCTCGGCGTAATAGAGGTGGGAATCCTGCACTGCCAACGCCCGCTCGCATTTCAACGCCGTCTCGCGCAACAATAACAGCTCGGCACTGGTGATGCGGCTTGCCGCAAGCCGCGCGCACCAGGCTTCCAGCTCGGCCATGACCTCGAACATCTCCACCAGCCGGGTGAAATCCGGCTGCCGTACAAAGGTGCCGCGATTGGGCACGGCCCGGGCCAGTCCCGCGTTGGCCAGCATGCGCAAGGCCTCGCGCAGGGGCGTGCGCGAGACCCCGAATTCCTGGGAAAGCCGCACCTCATCAAGACGCTCGCCATCGGCAAAGCGCCCTTCGGCGACCATCGCCTCCAACCGTTCATAAATCATATCTGCAGTTGCAACAGGAAGCGAGTTCAAGTCATTATTCTCCGGTGGATCGAGAGCTTCATTCACTTTTATCGCCTAAGGAGCACTTTTTGCATTCAATCTCGATTTCTTTGTGTACAATCCTACAAAATTGCATAGACTATAATCAATGAAAAAAATCTGCATAATTAATATGCATAGGGGAACGCTATGAAACATGCTCTCGCCCTTGCGGCCATGCTCTTGCCTGCCTGCCTTTTTTCCACCGCCGCCCATGCTGGGAAAGCCGATGACACGCTCCACCTCGCCTTCACCAAGGAGCTTGAAAGTGTCGATCCCTATTTCAACACCGCACGCGAAGGCGTTATCCTCGGTTCCGCTGTCTGGGACGGTCTGCTGTACCGCGATCCCAAAACCGGTGCTTACGAAGGCAATCTTGCCACGTCGTGGAAATGGATCGACCCGACGACACTGGAGCTGAAGCTGCGCAAGGGCGTGAAATTTCACAATGGCGAACCCTTTACCGCCGACGATGTCGTCTTCACGTTCAACTACATCATCGATCCGTCCAACGGCAACAAATCGCTCACCAACAGCCAGTGGATCAAATCGGCCGAAAAGATCGACGATTACACCGTGCGCATTCACAGCAAGGGGCCTTTTCCGGCAGCGCTGGAATATCTCGCCGGTCCACTGATCATTGAACCGCATACCTATTTCAAAAAGGTCGGCCCTGAGGGCGTAGCCTTGAAGCCGATCGGCACCGGCCCTTATGAGGTGGTCAGCGTCGATCCGGGCAAGCATTTCGTTTTGAAGCGCAATCCCGATTATTTTGCCGCCGTCAAACCGAAGGCCACCATCGGCACTATCGATATCCGTACCGTACCCGATCCCAATACCCAGATGGCGGAACTGTTCAATGGCGATCTCGACATGGTCTGGGGCGTTCCTTCCGATCAGGCCGATAAAATGGCGGGTACCGGCAAGTTTCAGGTGATCAATGCGCCGACCATGCGCGTCGGCTATATCAGTCTCGATGCCATTGGGCGCACCGGGGCGAAAAACCCGATGACGGATCTGCGCGTTCGTCAGGCAATCAACATGGCCATTAACCGTCAGGGTATTGTCGATGCCTTGCTCAAGGGCTCTTCCCAGGTGATCAACAGCGCCTGCGCGCCGATCCAGTTCGGTTGTGAACAGCAGGTGAAAACCTATCCTTACGATCCGGACAAGGCCAAGGCGCTTCTGGCTGAGGCAGGCTATCCCAAGGGCTTTACCACCGAGCTTTACGCCTATCGCGACCGGCCGATCGCCGAAGCGATGATCGGCATGCTGGCCGATATCGGTATCACTGCCAAGCTGAATTACCTGCAATATTCAGCACTGCGTGAAAAACGCATCAAGGATGGCGTGCCCATGGCCTTCATGACCTGGGGCTCCAATTCCGTCGCCGATATTTCCGCCATCACCAGCGCTTTCTTCCGCGGCTCGGGCGAGGACGACGCTCGCGATCCAGCCGTTGAAGCACTTTTGGAAAAGGGTGACAATTCTGTCGATCCCGACGTCAGAAAAGACAATTACTCCAAAGCCCTGAAGATGATTGCCGACAAGGCCTACTGGGTGCCGCTCTGGACCTATGGCAGCAATTACATCATGGCCAAGGATGTTAAATTTGCTCCGACGCCGGATGAGCTGATCCGCTTCTACGACATCGGCTGGAAATAGGCGACGTCACTAAAGCGCCGTGCGGTTGTGACTGCATCAAGTGCCCTTCAGCCGATTGTGCTTCAGGGCGTGATGCAACAGCCGCCCGGCATCATCCGCCCTTCAGCTTTGTAAAGAGGAACGCATGGCAAGGTTCCTGTTCAGAAAACTGCTTCTGGCACTCGCCGTCGCCCTGACGGTCTCCTTCATCAGTTTCCTGCTGCTCTATATGGCCGGTGATCCGGCGATTTCGATTGCCGGAGAAAGCGCCAGCGCCGATGTGATCGCCGCTGTGCGCCATCAATACGGTTTCGACCGGCCAATGCTGGTGCAATATGGCGAATGGCTCTTTCATGCGCTGAGAGGCGATTTCGGCACGAGCTATTATTTCAAGATGCCGGTTTCGGCGCTTGTAGCGGAACGGCTGCCGGTCACGTTGACGGTCGGCGCGCTCGGCATGAGCTTTGCGCTGCTGCTGGCCATTCCGATGGGCGTTCTGGCTGCAGCCTTTCCCAACAGCTTTATCGACCGGCTGGCACTCACGGTGGCGGTGATGGGACAGGCGATCCCGAGCTTCTGGTTCGGACTGCTGCTGATCGTGTTTTTTTCCGTGCATCTCGGCTGGGTTCCGGCTTCGGGCACGCGCGACTGGACCGGCTATATCCTGCCGACCATCGTGCTTGGCTATTACGCCACGCCAGCCATCATGCGGCTGACGCGCGCCGGTATGCTGGACGTGCTGTCTTCCGACTATATCCGCACGGCCCGCGCCAAGGGTTTGAACGGTGGCCTCATCCTGTTCAAACATGCGCTGCGCAATGCCATCATTCCTGTCGTCAGCCTGGCGGCAGTGCAACTCGGCTTCATGTTCGGTGGCTCGGTCGTGGTCGAAACGGTGTTTGCCCTGCATGGCGCCGGGTTTCTTGCCTGGGAATCGATCTCGCGCAACGATCTGCCGACCATCCAGGCGCTGATTCTGATTTTTTCGATGTTCTATATCCTCGCCACCTTTCTCGCCGACATTCTCAATGCATGGCTCGATCCGCGCCTGAGGACTGCCTGACATGACGGACATGACCGCCTCCCTCACCGCCACCGCCCGCCCAAGACCCGCTCTCGTGCTGTTGAAACGAGCGCTTCGTCATCCCGGCTTCATGATCGGCTTTACTATTGTCGTGCTGATCGCGCTTATCGGCATCTTTGCGCCGCTGCTTGCCCCTCACGACCCCTACAAGCAGGATCTTCTCGCCCGCATGGCGCGCCCTGTCTTTCTCGGCGGCAAATGGAACCATATTCTCGGCACCGACACGCTGGGACGCGACTATCTCTCCCGGCTGATCTATGGCGCACGGGTCTCTATGACCATCGGCGTCGTTGCCGCGCTGATTTCGGCGGTGATCGGCACGGTGCTGGGCGTTCTCGGTGGCTATTTCGGTGGCAAGGTCGATGCCGCGGTGATGTTCATTCTCTCTGTGCGGCTGGCGCTGCCCGCCACGCTGGTGGCGCTGGCGGTGGTGGCGCTGTTCGGCGGCTCGCTCACCGTCGTCATCCTCGTGCTCGGCTTCCTGCTCTGGGACCGGTTCGCCGTGGTGATGCGGACAACGACCATGCAGATCAAGCAGATGGATTATATCGCCGCCGCCGATGTGCTGGGCGCCAGCACGCTGCGCATTCTCTTCAAGGACATCGCGCCGAATATCATGAACGCGCTGATCGTGGTGATGACACTGGAAATGGCCCATGCGATCATTCTCGAAGCCGCCCTCTCCTTTCTCGGCCTTGGCGTGCAGCCGCCGACCCCGTCCTGGGGCCTGATGATTTCCGAAGGCAAGGACATGCTGCTGTTTGAAAGCTGGCTGATCGCCATTCCCGGCAGTGCCCTTTTCATTCTCTTGCTGGCCATCAACATGCTCGGCGACGGCATTCGCGACATCACCACGCCGGAAGGGAGAAACGGATGAGCCTCTCTGCGGATAACCCGGTTCTTTCGATCAGAAACCTCACCATCGACCTGCCGCAAGGCGGAGACCGACCGCACGCGGTCAGCAATCTGTCGCTCACCATTCGTGAGAAGGAAATCCTCTGCATCGTCGGCGAATCCGGCTCCGGCAAATCGATCACCTCCTTCGCCACCATGGGGCTTCTGCCGAAGGTGCTCAAACCTTCATCGGGCGAAATCCTGTTCGACGGACAGGACGTGTTGAAACTGCCCCGCCAGGATCACGCCGCCCTTCGCGGACGGCGCATGGGCATGGTGTTTCAGGAGCCGATGACGGCGCTCAACCCCTGCTATACGGTCGGTGAACAGATCGCGGAAATTTTCCGCGCCCATACGGCGCTGTCGCGGGCCGAGCAGCGCGCCCGCACGCTTGCGCTCATGGACGAAGTCCGCCTGCCGGAGCCGGAACGACTCTATCACGCCTTTCCCCATCAACTCTCCGGCGGCCAGCGCCAGCGCATCGTCATCGCCATGGCGCTTGCCATGGAGCCGCGCCTGCTGATTGCCGATGAGCCGACCACGGCGCTGGATGTGACGACCCAGATGCAGATCCTCGACATGTTCAAGGCGCTGAAGGAAAGCCGCAAAGCCGGCATTCTCTTCGTCACCCATGATTTCGACGTGGTGGCGGAAATCGCCGACCGGGTTCTGGTCATGCAGAAAGGCGTCGTCGTCGAGGAGGGCACGGCGGACGAGGTTCTGAACCGGCCCCGCCATCCCTATACCCGACGTCTGATCGATGCGGTACCACGCCGCCATGCAACCAAGGGCGCGCCTCAGACTGACCGCCCGATCGGTCTGCGGGTGGCCGGCATTGAAAAAACCTTCCGCTCACCGGCCAGCCTGTTCAAACCGGCCCGCACGGTTCAGGCTGTCCGCCCAATGGATTTCACCGTGCTGGAGGGGCAGACACTCGGCATTGTCGGGGAATCGGGTTCGGGCAAATCGACGCTGGTGCGCTGCCTGATGGGTCTTGTCGAACCGGATGAGGGCTCGATCTGGCTTGGCAATCAGCGGCTGGAAACCGGCACGGCCCAAAGCCGCCGCGCGTTTCGAAAACACATCCAGATCGTGTTTCAGGACCCTTACGGTTCGCTCAATCCGCGCCGCCGCATCGGCGATCTGTTGATCGAAGGTCCGCTGAATTTCGGCGTTGCGAAGGCAGAAGCGCTCAAGAAAGCGCGGGAACTGCTGAAAATCGTCCGGCTGGAAGAGGATGCGCTGGAGCGATTTCCGGCGCAATTTTCCGGCGGCCAGCGCCAGCGCATCTCGATTGCCCGCGCGCTGATGGTCGAGCCGAAAATCCTGATTGCCGATGAAGCGGTCTCTGCGCTCGACGTCTCGGTGCAGAAGGATGTGCTCAAGCTGCTCACCGATATCAAGCAGGAGGTCGGGCTGACGATGATCTTCATCACCCACGATCTGCGTGTTGCCGCCGAAATCTCCGATCATCTTCTGGTGATGCAAAAAGGCGAGGCAGTGGAATATGGTACGGTTGATTCGGTTTTCGGCAATCCTCAGCGCGATTATACACGGCAACTGCTCGCAGCCATGCCCGGCAGAGGTTGGGAAGCACCAGACCTTGCCGCTTTGACCTGACAAAAAGGCACATCCCATGACCCATCCCGCCGATCTGACTGCAACCGATGCCGTTCGCCTGATTGCCGAGAGGAAGCTCTCGCCCGTCGAACTGGCGCAGGCCGCAATCGAGCGGGTCGAAAGCCTCAATCCGGCGATCAATGCCGTGGTGGCCAAGGACTTCGACGCCGTGATGCAGCAGGCAAAAGAGGCCGAGGACAAGGTGATGCGAGATGAACCGCTCGGTCTGCTGCATGGGCTGCCCTTCGGCGTCAAGGACATGATCGACGTCATCGGCCTGCCAACCACCTTCGGATCGGAAATCTTTCGCGACAATATTGCCGTCAAGGATGACGCCATCGTCGCTGCCATGCGGACCGAAGGTGCGATCCCGCTCGGCAAGACCAACAATCCGGACTGGAGTGCGGGCGGCAACACGATCAACAAGGTCTATGGCGCCACCGGCAATCCGCATGATCCGCAAAAAAGTGCGGCCGGCTCCTCCGGCGGCTCTGCCGCGCTGCTTGCCGCCCGCATGGCGCCGCTGGCCACCGGTTCCGACACCGGTGGCAGCCTGCGCAATCCCGCCGCCTTTTGCGGTGTGGTCGGCTTTCGCCCCTCTCCCGGCGTGGTTCCCGGCGATACCCGTGCTCTCGGACTGCTGCCGATTTCCACCAGCGGCCCGATGGCCCGCACGGTGGCCGATACCGGGCTGATGCTTTCCGTTCTGGCCAGAGCCGACCGCATGGACCCCTATACGATGGTTCTTGACGGCAGGACACCGTGGCAGGCGGAAGATTTCCGGGCGCTGCCCCGGCTCAACTGCAAAAAATTCCGCTTCGCCGTCACTGAGGATTTCGGTTTCGCCCCGACGGAAAGCGTGGTGCGCGAAGCCTTTCAGAAGGTCATCGCCCGTCTGGCCCCCGAGCTTGGAGAGACAGAGGCGATCCATCCCGATTGCTCCGGCGCGGACCGGATCTTTTCCGTGCTGCGCGGCATTGCCTTCATAGGCCATCAAAAATATCTCGACATGGCCGCAGACAAGGTCGGGCCGAATGTCACCGTCAATGTTGCCGAGGGCTTAAGCTTTTCCGCCCGCGATATTTATGAGGCGATGAGCGCCCAGACCGTCTATTACCGCAACTGGCAGAGATTTTACGACGATTGGGATTTCATTCTCTGCCCGGCAGTGACCATCAGCCCACGCGACTGGCGCGAGCTTTACCCGACCGAGATCGATGGCCAGCCGACAAAAAGCTATTATCACTGGCTGGCCATGGCCTATGCCTCGACGCTCTCCGGCCATCCCTCGATCACCATTCCGGTTGGCCGCGATGCGCTCGGCATGCCCTTCGGCCTGCAGATTATCGGTCGCCGCCATGACGATCTCGGCGTTCTGGCCATCGCCGCCGATCTGGAAGCCATGCTCAAAGACGATCCGGTCTTTAGCGTTCCGTCCGTCGATCTCGCCGGTCTTACCGAAGCGCCGCCCATTGCAGCACGCCCCGGCTTCATGCCGGACTGGTCATAGGAGGAGTCATTAAAAATGGCTCTTCCTATGCCATTTTCGAATATCTCAAGCACTCGGATAGCATTTGAGATCTTCTAAATTTTTTCAAGACGAGGATGCGTCAAAATCTTCGCGCCTTGGTATCAGGCGGCGAAAGGCGATCTGCACGGCGCGATTGACGGCAACCGGCAGGACGGACATGTGGTTTTCTCCGGCAAATTCTTCAAACACCACCCGGTCTTTCAGCGCCATGACGCCATTCAGCCGCTCTGCCATGTCGCGGGCCATGCCGACGGTGCGGATCTTGCGGGCATTTTCCAGCCGTTTTTCCTCCTCCGCTGTCCCCTTATGAAAGGGGGCGATGCGGTCGCCTTCATATTCTCCGGCAGACAGATGCAGTTCGATGGGTGAGGTGACGCCGCGTGCCAGAAAACGCTGTTCCTCATCGAGGATTTCGGCATTTTCCCAATAGATCGCCGGGCTTGCCGAAACATAGCGCTGGAACCGCTCCGGTCCGGCAAACAAAGCATGCAGCGTGAACAGCCCGCCGAAGGAATGGCCGAACAAGGTCTGGCGTGCGGGATCGATGCGGACGAGACCGGCAAGCCAGGGCTTTAGCTGCGCTTCGATAAAATCCAGAAATTCATTGGCGCCACCGGTCATCACCTCCGGCCCCCCGGCAAAAAACGGCGGATGTGCCCTCACCGGCGGCGGGCTCAAATCCCAGGAGCGGCGGAAGGGGTCATAGGGCTCGTCGGTCGGATAGCCGATGGCCACCACCACGCCATCCTCGACATCGGTGCCTTGGGGATAGCTCGCCTGCACCTGCATCGCATCAACCGCTGTCAAAAAACAGGCATTGCCATCGGTGAGATAGAGCACCGGCCAGCCGGTTTCCGGCGCGGCCTTTCTCGGCAAATGGACAAAAATGCGATAGATCCGGCTCTCCGCACCGTCGTGAAGATCATGATAAAAGCAATCGGCCTTGATGAAAGGGTGAAGCTGGTCGTCATTTTTGCCGTCCATATTCCGGTTTCCCATACGCGATGTCCACTGATCGAATGCTTATGAACCGGGCACTGCGGCTCTGGCAATGGCTGCACACAATAAATATTGAGAAAAATACTCATGTATTGTTGACGAAGATGAGTTTTGGAGTCTAGTTTTCGCCATCTTTTAAACATCAGGGGTGGCTTGGCCAGACATGAAGACGGGACCTAAAAACCGGCAAGCGCGATTTGAGCACGCAAAATCAGGTTTCATTTACGCAAGCACGGCGCTTGCCGTGATTTTATCCATGGGCGTATCGGCCCGCGCTGACGAGACAAAAACGGCGGCAAACGGCAACGGATCGGCAACGGAACTGACCACCATCGAGGTCAATTCCAAGGCCTCCGGCACAGCCAGCGCCGACAACACGAAAATCACCGCCAAGGATGCCTCCAGCGCCACGAAAACCGACACGCCGCTGATCAAGACCGCCCGTTCTGTTTCCGTCATCACCAAGAAAGAACTCGAAGAGCGTGGTGCGCAGGACATTATCGAAGCCGTGCGCTATACAGCGGGCGTGCAGACTGGGCCCTATGGTTTCGATCCCCGTTTCGACCAGATCATCATCCGCGGCAATGACATCACCACCACCGGCGATTATCGCGACGGTTTGTGGCAGCCCTATATGAATTACGGCACCTTCCGCACCGATCCTTACGCGCTTGATCGGGTCGAAGTGGTCAAGGGGCCGGTTTCGGTGCTTTACGGCGCGGGCGATCCGGGCGGCATCATCAACAAGACCTCGAAACTGCCGACGGAAGAAAGCATTCACGAGGTCGGTTTCCTCTGGGGCACCACCAATCGCCGTCAGACCATGTTCGATTTCGGTGGACCGATCAGCAAGGACAATGACAATGTGCTCTACCGGCTGGTTGGCGTGTTCCGCAAAGGCGACACCAATTTCGATATTGCCGATGACCGCTATCTGATCCAGCCCGCCATCACCATCAAGCGGGATGAGACAACCAAGCTCACCCTGTTTGCCAATGCCCAGTATGACGAGACCGACGCCAATGTCGGCGCGCTGACCGGCCCGGATGGCAATGTCTACGATCTGCGCGACAGTGATCCGCGTTATGATTATCAGAAAATCCGCCAGCAGCAGATCGGCTACAAGTTCGAACATGAATTCGATGGCGGCCTGACCTTCCGCCAGACGCTGCGCTATTCGCATATGGATCTGCGCTCGCGCTATCTCCAAACCGATTCCTGGACCGGCGATATTGCCAACCGCCACGCCTATTCGATCCGCGATGCCATGAGCGTGTTCCAGATCGATAACCAGCTGGAGGCGAAATTCGACACCGGCCCGGCTTCTCATACGGCGCTGTTCGGTGTCGATTACACCAATGTCATATCCTCATTCGGCTATGGTGCCGATTACTCAACCGATTATACGCTCAACCTGAATGATCCCGTCTACGGTGTTACTGGCACGACGCCGCCCTATAATTACAGCACCACAGACAACAATCTGCATGAGCTTGGCGTCTACGGTCTCGATCAGGTGGAATGGGGCCGGTGGAATCTGAGCTTTGGCGGACGCGAAACCTGGGTCAACCAGAAGAGCAGCACCACGCTGGTCTCCGATGGCACCACCACCAATGACGATCTCAGCAAGCACGCCTTTTCCAGCCAGGTCGGCCTGCTCTATCTCTTCGACAACGGCATTGCGCCGTTTGTCAGCTATGCGACCTCGTTCCAGCCGGTCACCAACCGTTCGGCTTCGGGTGCCATTCTCGACCCCTCCAAGGGAACCCAATATGAGGCAGGCATAAAATATCAGCCGCCCGGCACCAGCATTCTGTTGACCGCCACCGCCTATCATCTGGTCGAGAGCAACAAGCCGGTTCTGGTCGACCCGCTGACGCTGGTTTACGACTCGCTCGGCGAGGTGACCAACAAGGGCATCGAACTGGAAGCAAAAGCCACGATTGCCGACGGTCTCGATGTGATTGCCAGCTATACCTATAATCATTCGGAAATCACCGGCGGCGACAATGTCGGCAACCAGCCGGCCGTGACCCCGGCACAAATGGCCAGCCTCTGGACAAATTACACCTTCCAGGAAGGCAGCGTCGCCCATGGCCTGAGCATTGGCGGCGGGCTGCGCTTCAGCGGCTCGAACTTCACCGACACCGACAACACCGCGAAAAACCCGTCCAGCTTCTATGTCGATGCCGGAATTTCCTATGATTTCGGCGCCATCAACCAGAAATACAAGGGCCTGACCGCCGCCTTTGACGTGCGCAACATCGCCAACCGCAGAAACACCATCTGCAACAGCGGCTATTGCTACCTCGGCCAAGGGCGCAACATGACAGCATCACTCAAATATCGCTGGTAAAAACCAGCGGGCAAAAAGCCCCGGAAACCGGAAGGTTTTCGGGGCTTTCCCGTACAGCTTCGTGCGTTTTATTACACTACGATGTGTAGATTTTGTTTTGCATCGGATTGTTGCAAGACCCGGTTCCCGCTGTCCGGTCCGAGCCTACAAGAGCTTGACGAAATACTGGCAGGGATAATCTTCGTCCCAAAGCGTGGTGAAAATTTCGGCCCGCAAAAACCCGTTTCTGTCGTAAAATGCCCGCGTCTCGGCAAAATGCGGCTCATCTTGGCCGCGCTCGGCGAGTGTCTTGACCGTCAGCAAGCGATAACCCAAGGCCGCCGCAAATTGCTCCGCCTGTTTCAGAAGCAGTCTGCCGACGCCTTTTCCACGGGTGTTTTGCCGCGCTGCAATCAGGAAAACTTCCATGGCATGCGGCGGATGCGGTTTCAAAGATACGAAACCGACAAGGCCCGTTTCATCCCGACAGCCGAACATCGGCAGATCGTCTGCCTCCTGCGCACAGGCCTCAATCACCTCGGGAAGGGTGAACCAATCGGTCAACTCTCCCAGTATGTCGCGGCAAAGCGCGGCTTTATCCTGCCGGACGTCGACAATATCAAACATGATCTCACTCTGAAACAAGAGAAACAGGCCCCGGGCCGGTACCATTCAATTGCGCAGGATTTTCCGGCAAAGCGGCGCATCCGCGCGGCAGGGGCCGCGTTTTCCTGTCTGATCCGGGATATCCGACGACAAGGCGGCAAGGCAGCGCGAATGGGCATCGCGGATCAGACCGCAGACCAGCGCACAGGACACGCCAGCCTGACGGGCCAGCACATTTTGCGGCACACCTTCAAAGTAATGTTTTTCATAAAAATTCCGCGTCCGCTCCGGCATGGCCTCCATGGCGCAGCGAAAGGCGCGGTAGCCCTGCTCCTCGCGCATATGATCCTCCGGGCTACCATAGCCGAAAGCGCAGCAGCCTGCCTCTTCGGCAACGAAGAGCGAACGTTCATAGCGTAAACGCCGCACCCGATCGGTCGCCAGATTGCGCACCATCCGCAGGATGTAAGGTGTAAGCTGGCCAATCTCATCAGAGAGCGGTTTGGCGGTCAGCGACAGCAGAACCTCTTGCACCACATCCTCGGCCTCGGACTGGCTGCCGGTGATCCGCCGCGCCACAGCGATGAGTTTCGGATAGGCCTGAAGCGCAGCATGGAGCGGCTGGTTGACCGTCTCCCGGGAAGACACAGCGATCATGGACATGCCTCATTACTCTTTTTAGGTGTGCACACCCTAAAAATCATGATTATTAAAGTCAAGATAAAAACCGTAAAATTCACGTCTCCAGAAACCGGATCACCATGTTTAATTTATTGATTTAGCTAGATTTAAACACAGGAACCCCGCCATGTTGCGTTAAGCTAACATGCCAGGGTCTGATGTTGTCATCTGCTATTCAGTCACTATCGTGACAATACGACCACGAAAATCAATCTAAGATTGCATATCGTTTGCCTTATTCGGCAGCTTCTCCATAGGGTGTTGCAAAGCCCATCGCCGGAAGCGTTTCGTTCCAAAGGATGACCGGATCGAGCTGGTCGAGATCGAAAAAATTGCTTCCAATAACCGCATTGGCAATGACGGCGCTGCGCCATGCCGCAAGGCTCAATTGCGGTTCGGCAATACCGTGGCTATGGCGTCCCGCATTGAGCAGGAAGATGCGGTTTTCGCACGGTCCGTCCCATTCCAGCGAGAAATCCTTCCTGAGAACCGGTTCCTGAAGCGAATTGAAGGCGATACGCTCTTTGAGCGGCGCCAGGAAATCCGGCATGACATAGCGATAACCGGTCGCCAGCACGATCAGATCGGCATCGACGGTTTCACTGCTTCGGTCAAAGCCATTGCGCATGGTCAACTGAACGCTTGCGCCATTGCGCTCCAGCCCCACGACATCACGGAAAGGCCGCAAGGTCAGCGGATTGTCCGCGCCCGCCTCAGCCGCCACCCGCAATTCATAAAAGCGGCGATAGAGTTTTTTCAGCGTCGAGGCCGAGACCCCGTCACTCGCCAGCAATTGCCGTTTGGTGTGGAGAAGGCGCAGCTCTTCCGGCAGTTCGTGGAACCGGTCCATGTAACCGGGCGTGAACAGTTCATTGGTAAAGGGCGTCGCATCAAGCGGCTCGAAATTCGGACGGCGGCTGATCCATTCCACCTTGTCCACCGTGCCAAGATCAAGCAGCGCATCGACGATTTCCGCCCCGCTCTGGCCGCCACCAATCACCGCCACACGCCGCGCCTTGACCGATCCGAGGCGATGGGCCGCTTCACTGCTGTGAAAGGCAAGGCTCTTCGGCAGGGCCAGCGCCCAGTCCGGCACAGATGCCCCTTTGCCGACGCCAACGGAGAGATTGCGGGCGCAAGACCTGCCCTTGCTGGTCATCACGGAAAACAGACGATCTTTTGCTTCCACCGTCTCGACCCCGACACCGAAGCTGAGGGAGGAAAGGCCGCGGGCAACCCAACCGAGATAATCGGCGAACTCCCGCCGCGGCACCGCTTCATATTCAGCATTGATGAACTGATAGAAGCGCTTGTGGCGCACCAGATAGGCAATGAAGCTCCAGGGGCTGGTCGGATTGGTGGCGGTCACCAGATCTTTCAGGATCGAGGTCTGCATCTCAACGCCCGGCAACATCATGCCTGGATGCCAGTCGAAGGCGGGACGGCGGTCGAAAAACCGCACCGAGACCGCCGGCACCGCATCGAATTGCGCAGCGAGGCTGAGATTGAACGGGCCGATACCGGCGCCGATGAGATCGAAAACATCGTCAGTCATGAGATCACTCCGGAATATGTCCTGGAAAAGCGGTTGTTTCAGGCCTCGAAAGCCTGATCGAGCCGTCGGGCAAAGCGCTGGTGAAAGGGCGTCCTGCCGATAATGGTGAGGTGATTGGTGCCGGTAACCAGTTCCGGCGCCGTGGCGTTTGGCGAAAAGCGCCGCCAGTCGATGACATTCAGCGCCCGCGTCAGCGAATCCTCGGCGACAAAGGCATGGATGCGGTCTTGCGACGGCTGCAGCCGGTAAGTGCGGAAAATCATCGCATTGTCGATCAATATCCAGAACGTATGCTCTTCAGAGCCGATATCGGGACCATCGGTCGGCAGCACCACCTTGTGCTTGATGATATGGGCGAGAAACTGCTCATAGACCTCCGCATCCATGGCCGAAAACAGTCTCTGCCAATCCTCGCGCATCGGCGTGGTTTTGAGCCAGTCCTGCACCGCTGCATGGGTTTGCTCCCGGACGCACGGGGCAAAGCGCGGCATCAGACCAAGGGTGAATTCCTCGTCCATATCGCAGACATCGACCATGCCGATCATTTTCAGATCGATATCATCGCCCAATTGCCGCGCCGCCTCATAGGCGAGCAGCCCGCCCCAGGACCAGCCGAGAAAGGCGCAAGGCCGTCCCTTTGCCTCAC
Organism: Allorhizobium sonneratiae; assembly: GCF_023700755.1. Lineage (GTDB taxonomy): Bacteria > Pseudomonadota > Alphaproteobacteria > Rhizobiales > Rhizobiaceae > Allorhizobium > Allorhizobium sonneratiae. The sequence goes on from NZ_JAMKOJ010000006.1 coordinate 63,459, forward strand.
GCCGCACCGCCTCGGCATAACGGGCGGTGATGTCCTCGACACGGGTGCTGAGCGTCTTGGTTTCCGTCAGCGAATAGCAGATGAAGCCGGTGGCCGGTTGATCCGGGCCAAGATAATCGACGAGCCGCATATATTCGCGGGTGCTGACCAGCAAGCCGGGAAAGCAATAGAGCAAGGGCCGCTCGCCGCTGCGGCGCAGATAGACCATGTCGAGCGTGCCTTCGTCGCGGCTCTTTTCCGTGGCCAGCGCCAGATCGCGCACCGTCGGATAGTTGAACATGTCGGCAATGGTCAAAGGCCAGTCGGGATGCCGGCTTTTCAGCTTCGAAACGATGCGCACCGCCGCCAGAGACTGGCCGCCGATCTCGAAGAAGTTTTCGGTCACGCCGATCTCGGCCAGATCGAGCACCTCGCACCAGACGGCGGCAATCGTCTTCTCCCGTGCCGTTTCCGGCGCAACCATCTCGCGCGCCATCACCGGAGCAGGCAGGGCGGCACGGTCGAGCTTGGCATTCGGCCCCATCGGCAGGCGCTCGAGCAGCATGATGGCCTGCGGCACCATATAATCCGGCAGGCCGGCAAGCGCGGCGCGGCGCAGTTGCGTCACCGTCAGCTCTTCCCCCTCACGCGGCACGACATAGGCGACCAGAAACCGCCGTCCGCCCTCCTCATGCAACAGCACCACCGCCTCGGCCACCGCCGGATCGGCGCGCAGCACCGCCTCGATCTCCCCCGGCTCGATGCGATAGCCGCGCAGCTTGATCTGATGATCGACCCGCCCGGCAAACTCAACGATCCCGTCTTCACGCCAGCGGCCAAGGTCCCCGGATTTATACATTTTACCGCCTGAGGGGGCATAAGGATCGGTGACAAAGCGCTCCGCCGTCAACTCCGGCTGACCGAGATAGCCGCGCGCCAGACCGCTGCCGCCGATATAGATCTCGCCGATCACCCCGACCGGCACCGGCTGCAGATCCTGATCGAGCACATAGATACGCCGGTCGCCTACACCCCGGCCAATCGGGGCGACAGTACCCTCGAACCGGGTTCCGGGCGTGATTTTCCAGATCATCGGCGTCATGATGGTTTCGGTCGGACCATAACCATTGATCAGCATCTCGGCCTTGAGATTGGCGCTCAACTGGTCGAACACCGCCTGCGACAGCGCCTCGCCGCCGAAGGAATAAAGCCTCAGCTTCGGGATCACATGATCCCCGGCATATTCGGCAAGGCCGCGCACATAGCTGGTGGGCAGGCTGGCATTGTTGACGCCGTAGCGGCTCATCAACTGATAGGCCTCTTCCGGTGTGGCCAGCCGGTCGTCGCTCAACACCACGCCGCCACCGGCCATCAGCGGCACCATCCAGCGCTCATGACCGCCATCCGAGGTGAAGGGCAGAACCGGATATTCGCAGGAGTTCTCGCTCATCTCATAGATGCGCAGGGTCGCCTTGAGGTGATGAGCAAGCGGGCCATGCTCAACCGCCACCCCTTTTGGCACGCCGGTCGAGCCCGATGTGTAGATCACATAGGCAAGCTGGTCGGGCGCTATCTGCCTGTGCGGCGAGTGACTGCTCTCGCCGGAAAGATCGAGATTATCCAGATCGAGCACCGGCGTTTTCACATCCCCCGGCAGGCTGGCAATGAAGCGTTTGCGCGAGATCACCAGTTCAAGACCGGGTGCCGTCAGGATATGACGGTTGCGTGCTTCCGGATGGTCAGGCTCGACAGGGGTGAAAGCACCGCCTGCCTTCAGCACCGCCAGAATGGCAATGATCGCATCGATCGATTTCGGCAGCGCCACCGCCACCCGCTTTTCCGCCCCGATGCCAAGTGCGATCAGGCGGTGAGCCAGCCGGTTGGCAGCCACCTCCAGCGCACCATGACTGATGGTTTTGTCTCCCTGCGCCACGGCAAAGGCATCCGGGCGGCGTCTCGCCTGAGCGGCGATCACCTCATGCAGCGGCATGCCGTCATCGACCTCGGGCCTGTCCGGATAGGGGGCCGAAAGCCGGTCAAGCGTGTCTTTCGTCACGAAAGCAATTCTGCCGATCGCTGTCTGCGGCTCTTCTTTCAAAACCGCCAGCGCTTTCAGAAAATCGTCAATGAAACGGGCGACATGACGGGCATCGCAATCCTTCGCCTCGAAACCGAAGCAGATGCGCCGCAAGCCTTTTCGTGCCGGGAAAACCGTCACCACCAGCCCGGCGTCACGGCGGGCGGGCGGCTCGACCGATCGTTCCACTCCGGCAAGCTCTGCGGACGCGGAACGGACATCGAGCAGGGTCTTGACCAGCGCCGTGGTCTCAAAACTTTCATCGCGCCAGCGCAGGGCATCGGCCAGAGCTTCGAAACGATAGGCGTGTGCGGCTTGCCTCTTCAAGACATCGAAGAGATGCGAACGGGCATCCATAAGCGTCATCGCGCCATCGATCTCGCCCATGATAATGCGAATATCCTCAGTCCGCACCGCCAGGCGCACAGCCTCAGGGCGGGTGACAACGCCGATACGCTGAGCATTGCAGCCGCAATAGCGCCGCAGCGTGACCGCAAGGGCGGCAAGCAGATCCGCTTCGTCGACATCGTCCGCAACCGTGGCGTCCAGTTCCCGCCAGCTCTCTTCGCCAGCAAGAGGCGCCGCCAGCGGCACGAGGCTGGCAAAGGTCTCCTGCGCCGTCAGGCGGCGATACCAGTCTTCCACCTCTGCTTCGGTGGGATGCGACAAGGCCGCCTGTTCGGTGAGCCAGTCCATCGCGTCGGCAATGGTCTTCGCGGCCTCCTCACCCGGCCGCTTGTCGGGCGCCAGAAGGGCCGTAGCAATCAGGTTCAGCGCCTGCGGGTCGGCCAGCAAAGGATGCGCCGCAATCAACAGACCCTGCACCTTGTTGTCGCCCGTCAATAGGGTGAAGCGCAGCAGAGCCTCGCCCTTCAGCTCCAGCGGACGCGCCTGTTCGGCGGCGGCAAGGGCGAAAAGCGCCGCCTCCACCGTCTCGCCCTTCTTCAGCACCTGCTCGATGGTTTGAACAGGCGCAGTCCGGTCGATGGTCTGAAACACCAGACCGCCGGAACGAGCCTCGAAATGGCGGCACAGCAAAGCCTGCCGCTCCGGCAAGACCGCCAGCGCCTGTGTGAAAGCGGAAAGATCCTGCGGCGCGCATTCCAGAGCCTTCGGCGCACAGGCCAGAGCCTGCGGTGCACAGGCCAGACCCAGGGTCTGCCAGCCGAACACGCCGCCATTACCGGTATCGCACAGCCGCCATATGCGCATATCGGAGACGGAAAGAGGCCATTCCATGGCTGGTGTAAACGCGCCACCAACCGCTTTTGCCCGTTCATAGATCGTCATATCGCCTTCCACCTGCTCGCATGTTCTGCCCACTTGAGAGCGGGCACAGACTGAAACCATTGCGGTGATGACGAATGGGGCCGGAGAAATTCAGAGGGCGATGACGAAATTTATTTTGATCAAACCGCATGAATTCTGGCTGTCTTCATTCGTCCTTACCCAGATTGCCGATGGAGCGGATGGTTGAACCATAGACCAAGCACCGCTGGCGGCGTGTTTTCAGGAGACCCTTCATGGATGCATCCAGCCCCTCGTCCCGTCTCAGCCTTAAGCTGCCGAAAGACGGGTTTGTCAGCCAATCCCTGGCCTTCGATCCACCGCTGATCGTCAGCCATGATGCCGGGCGCTTGCGTGTGACACGCGACGGCAGACAGTTGCTGGAGATCATGACAAGCAGCGGTCAGGGGCAGGATCTCGCCCTTCATCTGTCGGGCAGCAGCCAAACCTCCGATGTGGCGCTTTCAGCCCTTTTTGAAGCGCTCTTCACCTGCAATCCCATGCTGGATCGGGTCGAGGTCCATCTCGATGATGAAAGCCTGACGCGCCAGCTTCTGCAACACGGCCTACTTATTGAGGATGAAAACCGGCTGCTCTGCCGCCCTGAAATGCTGTTTCAGTGCGCTGATCTCTGGCTCGGCGACAGCGGACCCGCCTTTCCGGCGCTGCCGGTCATCGGCAAGGGTGTCGTTCATCCACTGCGCCCGCCCAAACCGGAAGGCCGTGTCTATGCCCGCTTCATTCCCTGGCTTGGCAAGGTCTTGAGCTTTCATGTCGCCGATGTTGAAGCCGATCTGCCGCATTTTCACCGCTGGATGAACGATCCGCGCGTCTCCGCCATCTGGGAGGATCAGGGCGATCTTGCCTATCATCAGAATTTTATCGAGAGCCGTCTTGCCGATCCGCGGACCCTGCCGCTGATCGGCGCGTTTGACGGCAAGCCCTTCGGCTATTTCGAGCTTTACTGGGCCAAGGAAGACCGCATCGGTCCCTATTATGACGCGGACGACCATGATCGCGGCTGGCATGTGGCCATTGGCGAGGATGACGTGCGCGGCAAGGCCTTTGTCAGCGCCTGGTTACCTTCCCTGATGCATTACATGTTCCTTGCCGATGCGCGCACAGGCCGCATTGTCGGCGAGCCGATCCACCATCACAGCCAGCAGATCAAAAATCTCGACCGCTCGGGTTTTGCCAAGATCAAACATATCGATTTTCCGCACAAAAAGGCGCTGCTGGTCATGCTGCTTCGGGAAAAATTCTTCATGGACAGGCTGCTGTTCCCCGATCTGACGGGGCTTGATGGCGAACCTGCGCCCTGCGGTTCTCTGCCACGACAATCGGCCGCATAAATCTTTGCGATCAAACGATTTATCCTTTAACGAAAAGATGAGACGATGAACGAGAAACCCCGTTTCGATGCCGAGCCTCTGAACCTTCCCCAGGGCCTGACTATGCCGGGCGGCGATCCCTATGATGCCGCCGTGCCACCGATCTACCAGACCTCGCTCTTCCTGTTCGACAGCTATCGTGAACTCGAAGATGTCTTTGCCGGACGCTCGCCGAAGCCAATCTATTCACGTGGCGACAATCCGACCGTCATGCTGCTCGAAGAAAAACTGGCCGCCATGGAAGGGGCAGAGGCTGCCCGCGCCTTTTCCTCCGGCATGGCCGCGATTGCGGCCTCGGTTCTCGCCTTCGTCAAACCCGGCGACCGCATCGTCACCGTTCACCACGTCTATAGCGATGCCTTCCGCTTTTTTGAAAAAGTGCTGAAACGCTTCGGCGTTCTTGTCGATTATATCGACGGCAGCGATACCCAGGCCATGCTGGCCGCCCTGCCCGGCGCCCGCCTTGCCTATCTCGAAAATCCGACCTCGATGGTCTTTGCCATGCAGGACCTGAAAGCCATTGCCGAGAGCGCCAGACAGCATGGCGTCGTCACCATCGTCGACAATTCCTGGGCCACACCGCTCTATCAAAACCCGCTGGCGCTCGGCATCGATCTCGTCATTCATGCCGCCTCGAAATATCTCGGCGGCCAGAGCGATACGGTTGCAGGCCTCGTGGCCGGGTCGAAAGAGCTCATCGGCGCGATCAACCGGGAGATCTATCCTTATACGGGCGCGAAATTATCTCCCTTCGAGGCATGGCTGGTGCTGCGCAATCTGGAAACCCTCCCCTTCAGGATGCGTCACCATCATGAGGCCGGGCTTGCCGTTGCCCATTGGCTGAAAGACCAGGACAGCGTGACGCAGGTCTTCCATCCCGCCTTCAGCGGTCATAAGGGTCTTGCAGGCTTCAAGGGCTTTGGCGGCCTCTTCTCCTTTGAGGTAGCGGAAAACATCGATATTCCCGCCTTCGTCGATGCCTTGAAACTGGTGCGCATCGGCGTGAGCTGGGGCGGGCCGGAAAGCCTTGTCGTGCCGGTAAAGGCGGCGATGAGCATTTCCCCCGAAACCAATGTCTTCGTCCGCTTTGGCGTCAGCCCGCGTACGATCAGGCTGAATGTCGGCATTCACAGCAGCCAAGATATCATCGCCGATCTTCAGCAGGCTTTGCAAAAAGCCGGATGATTAGCCTTTCGGCATGCCATCCGGTTTGAGAAAACGCCGTTGCGCGGCAATACGGAATGGCGCGTTCATCGCGCCATAGCCCGCATAGCCACCGCGGCGCTCAACAATCTCGAAGAAAAAGCCTTCACCGAAGGTCCGGCTGTAAATCTGGAAATACTCCCCATTGTCATCGCGGTCATAGAGAATGCTGTGGGCGCGCAGCCGGTCGGAAAAATCCGGTTCCAGCCCGAGACGCGCTTCCAGATCGTCATAATAATTGCGCGAGATCGGCAGCGGCTGAAAGCCGCGCTTTTCCAGGGCTTCGGCGGTGGCAAAAATATCTCTGGTCTCAAAGGCAATATGCTGAATGCTCGTGCCAAACCCTTCGGCCAGAAATTTTCCGGCAAAGGTCTTGCGGTTGTCCGCCCCGTTCATGGTCAGGCGGAAACCCGGCTGGTCGAGACCTTCCACCGCCTGACTGCGCACCAGCCCACCCGGATCGATAACATCGACCATCGGCGTGCGTCGCGTGGCGAAGATCGAGGTGTAGAACAACAGCCAGGTCAGCATTTCCTCATAGCGGGTCGTCTGGGCCAGATGATCGATACGGAAGAGGCCGGTATCGATGGCGCTTTCCGCCTGTTCGACCGGCAGAAACTCCTGCGCCCAGATCCCGGCAAGCTCCGGCGTGTCGTCGAGAAAATAGATGACGCCATTGCCCACGCCCTGAATGGCCGGCACCGCCACCTCGCCCGCCCGGCGCGGTTCGGCAAAGGTAGGCGCACCAAGCGCACTGGCACGGGCAAGGGTTGCGGCGGCATCGCCAACCTTCAGCCCATAGGCATAGGCATTGGTCCCATGCACGGCATAAGAAGACCCGGCAAAACCATCCGTATCGGTGTTGATGACGATGCGGATATCGCCCTGCTGGTAAAGATCGACAGCACGGCTGCGGTGGCGTGCGGTTTTGTCGAAACCGAGCGTGCAGAGCAGCTCTTCGAGATTGGCCTTTTCATCGCTTCCTGCGGCAAATTCAACGAACTCCACCCCTTTTGCCTCGATACGAGGCGGCATGGCGGGCACGGGCAGGGAAAGAGACGGTTCGGCACGCCCCACCTGGTCCATCAAGTGGATCAGCGACCGATGCCCATCCTCGGCAATGGCGCGGGCCGATCCGCCGCGAAACTGATCGTTGAAGATTTCCAGTGACAGCGGACCGTTATAGCCGGTGGCCGCCACTGCCCGCATGAAGTCCACCACCGGCAGATCGCCTTCGCCCGGCATATTGCGGAAATGGCGACTCCAATAGAGCAGATCCATGTCGATCAGCGGCGCATCGGCCAGTTGCACGATGAAAATCCGGTCACCGGGAATGGAGCGGATGCTGTTGACCTCGATCTTGCGCGCCAGCGTGTGGAAGGAATCGAGGATCAAACCGATATTTTGATGATCGGCGCGGCGGACGATTTCCCAGGCATCGCGATGATCGTGAATGTGACGCCCCCAGGCCAGCGCCTCATAGCCGACGCGCAGGCCGCGTTTTTGCGCCCGCTCGCCCAGCGCATGAAAATCCGCCGCTGCCCGGTCGATGCCGCCAAGAGAAATCGGCGAGACATTCGAGCAGATCAGCATCAGATCCGTGCCCATTTCGCCCATCAGATCGAATTTTCGTTCCGCCCGGTCGAAGGCGCGGCTACGCTGCGGCTCCGGCATGCCCTCGAAATCACGGAAGGGCTGGAACAGCGTAATCTTCAGCCCGTGATCGGCGACCATGCGACCGACCTCTTTCGGCGAGGCATCGAAGGTGAGAAAGTCATTTTCGAAAATTTCAACTCCGGTAAAACCCGCTTTGGCGATCGCCGCCAGTTTTTCGGGAAACTCACCGCTGATCGAAACGGTGGCAATCGAGGTCTCGATCCGTGTTTGCGGAGCTGCAATGCCGGTCTTCATCATATTGCCTTCTCCTGACGGCTAATGTACGAACTGGTTAATAGTTGATCGGATCAAAAGCATGAAACAGGCCAGCACGACGCAGGACAATCGCGACATACGCCCGGCCCGGCGTGATCCTGAAGGCGTTCGCCGCGACATCCTGTCGGTGGCGATGGAGGAATTTTCCGAAAACGGCCTGTCTGGCGCGCGCATCGACGAGATTGCCGCCCGCACCCGTACCTCCAAGCGCATGATCTATTATTATTTTGGCGACAAGGAAGGGCTTTACCAGCACGTTCTGGAACAGGCCTATGCCCATGTGCGCGAGGGTGAAAGCGAGCTTGATCTTGAGGGGCTCGATCCGGTGACAGCGCTCGACCGGCTGACGCAATTCACCTTCGATCATCATCGCAAAAACCCCGCTTTCATCCGCATGGTGATGATCGAGAACATTCACAAGGGCCGGTATATCAACCAGTCGGCCATCATCCGCCAGTTGAACCGGCCTGTGATTGAAGCCTTGCAATCTGTTCTGCTGCGCGGGCGCGAACACGGCTGTTTCCGCCCCGATATCGAGGCGCTGGAACTGCATTGGCATATCAGCGCGCTCTCCTTTTTCAACGTCTCCAATCAGGCGAGCTTTTCCTTCATCTTCGGCAACAGCCTGTTCGAGCCCGAGGGCCAGCAGACACTGTCCCGGCATGTCGCCGACATGGTGCTGCGCTATGTGCTCAAGCCCGACCATATCCATCTCATCGAAGGCCTGTCCGGGAGCTGATGCGGTCATTCATGCGGCCCGTTCGCTCCGCCACATATCGGCGAAATGCGCGGTCATGCGCTCGGCATCCGGTTCACGCCCGCAAAACAGCTGAAACGCGCCGACGGCCTGAAACACCGCCATGCCGCCGCCGGGCAACACCTGGCAGCCCTTCTTTTCCGCCACCGCCAGCAATTCTGTAACCAGCGGCATATAGACGATATCGGCCACCCAATGGCGCGCCTCGACAAGCGAAGGATCGACCGGCAGGCCCGGATGGCTTTTCATGCCCATCGGGGTGGCGTGAATGAGCCCATCGGCAAAAGGCAAGGATTGCCCGGCATCGGCAAGAGCAAAGGCCCTGTCCTCGCCAAATCGCGCGTTAAGATCCGCCGCCAGATGGTCTGCGCGAGCTTTGTCGCGGTCGACAATATCGAGCCGCCCGATCCCAAGCTTCAGCGCGGCATGGGCCACAGCAACACCTGCGCCGCCTGCGCCAATCAACAGTGCCCGGTCTCGTCTTGCCTGGGGAAGACCACGTTTGAAGCTCTCATAAAACCCGTACCAGTCGGTGTTGTGGCCAATCCGTTTTCCTTGCCTGAAGACAACGGTATTGACCGCACCCAGCATCCGCGCATCCTCGGAAAGATCGTCGAGATGAGCCATCACCGCCTGCTTGAAAGGATGGGTGATGTTGGTTCCGGCAAAGCCGCGGCTTTCCAGTTCGCTCAGAAGATCAGGCAGTGCCGTCTCCGGCAGATGCCGCGCGGCAATATCAATAAGCTCATAGGTATAATCCAGCCCATGCGCTGCCCCCTCGCGCATATGCAGGGCTGGTGATTTGGAAAGTTGGATATCGGCCCCGATCAGGCCCACGCGATAGGAAAGAATGTCTGTCATGGCTTATATACCTGATAGAGGAGGCAAAAGCTCCGGCTCCCATTAATGATGGGCGGTTATCTCGCCGAGAAATGCCTGGGTTCTGGGATGCTGCGGTTGACGGAAAAAGATATCCGGCTCCGCCTCTTCGAGAATTTCGCCAGAGGCCATGAACACGACACGATCCGCCACCTGCCGGGCAAAGCCCATTTCATGAGTGACGCAAATCATGGTCATGCCATCCTTTGCCAGCGATATCATCGTATCGAGCACTTCCTTGACCATTTCCGGATCGAGCGCCGATGTTGGCTCGTCAAAGAGCATGGCCTTCGGCTCCATGCTGAGCGCACGGGCAATGGCAGCACGCTGCTGCTGACCGCCTGAAAGCTGGGCCGGATATTTGTCGGCCTGATCGAGAATGCGTACCCGCTCGAGATAGGTGCGCGCAATGTCGAGTGCTTCAGCCTTCTGCAAGCCCTTCACCCGCATCGGGGCGAGAATGCAGTTTTCCATGATCGTCTTGTGTGGAAAGAGATTGAAATTCTGAAACACCATGCCCACCTCGCGGCGAACAGCGTCGATGGCACGCCCACTGTCGGTGAGCTTGACGCCTTCCACCGTGATCGCACCTTCCTGAATATCCTCAAGATGGTTGATGCAGCGGATCAGCGTTGATTTTCCCGATCCGGACGGCCCGCAAAGCACGATTTTTTCACCCTTTGCGACCGTCAAACTGACATTTTTCAGGGCATGATAGGCTCCATACCACTTGCCGACACCGTTCAGCGCGATCAGGGGCGCCTGCTCGGTCATATTGTCCCGTGCCATGGAGCCCTCCTCTTTACTGTACCGTGAAAGGAATGTTCGGAATCGATGCGGGGAATTGCGGAACCGGTCGCTTCATCCATTTGGTATAGATCGGCTTAAGCTCACCGTCGGAAATGATCTTCTTCAGGAAGGCATTGACCGTTTCGTTCCAGTCCTTCTCACCGGGACGGGTGCCCGCACCATTATACAGCGTAACGAGATCGATCTTGCTTTCATACTTGCCCTTGCTGGCCTGATCGAGCCGGTCACCATAAAACTGGTTGCCGCCAACGGCCTGCACCTGACCCGACAGCAGCGCCTGGATGGTGGCGGCATCGTCATCGAAACGCAGGATAGTCGCCGTCTTGCCGACCGCCGCTGTCACGGCATTGTCCTGAGCGCTGGATTTCGGCACACCGATGGTCATCCCAGCGAGATCCTTGAAGGTTTTCATCACCTTGTCTTTCGGACCATAGAGCGAGATCACGTTTCCGGCATAGGGAATACTGTACTGGATGGTTTTGGCCCGCTCCGGCGTCATGCCCATAGTCGCGAAGAGCACGTCGACCTTGCCGGTCATCAGCGCCGGAATGCGGTTGGCTACCGCCAACGGCACGAACTGCACCTTGACGCCAAGATATTTGGCAAAGGCCTTACCGATATCGGCATCGAAACCATCCTGCTCACCGCTGGAATTGATGAAGCCCCAAGGCGCATTATCTCCCTGAATGCCGATCACCACCGTCCCGGCCGCCTTGGCCTCGGCCACGCTGCGCGCCGAAGCGGCAGATGGCAGGGCAAAGGGCAAAATGGCTGCCATAGCCAGCAAGGCACGCCTTGCAATCTTGAACGTTGTCAGTTTCATCATGGTCTCCTCCTTTAAAAACCTGTTCTGATTATCGCGATGCCGTCTGCAGCCGTCTTTCAAGCCTTGCGCCCCACAAAGACAGAGGCCAGCAGATCAGAAAATACAGCGCGCCCACGATGGCAAAGACTGTCAACGGGCGGAATGTCTGGTTGGAAATCACCTGGCCGGCGCGCGACAATTCGATAAAGCCGACAATGGCGGCAAGCGATGTCCCCTTGATCAACTGCACCAGAAAGCCGACCGTTGCAGGCAGGGAAATCTTGAAGGCCTGCGGCAGCACGACATCTTTCATCAGCGAGGTATAGTGCAAGCCCAGCGCCCGTGCCGCCTCGGTCTGGCCTTTCGGCACGGCCTGAATGGCGCCGCGCCAGATCTCGCCGAGATAGGCGCTGGCATGCAGCGTAAAGGCCAGAGCGACCGCCACCCAGGCATCGACATTGAGGCCAAAGAGCGCAACACCGTAATAAACAACGAAGAGCTGCATCAACAGCGGCGTCCCCTGAAAGACGGCGATATAGGCCAAGGCCAGCCGCGACAGCGCTGAACGCTCCGAAACCCTGAGCAGAGCAATGATCAGCCCGGCCACACCGCCGCCAACAAACCCGATGGCCGTCAGCGCCAGCGTCCATTTCAGCCCTTGCAGAAGGAAGAGAAACTGATCGATCCCGATAGACGACATGGTTTTCTCCTCACTTCACCGGATAGCTGAAAAACATGCGATTGACCGCCGCAAACATCGCCATCATCAGCGCGGAAATCACCAGATAGATCCCGGTAATCGAGAAATAGACCTCGAAGGACCGGAACGTATCGGCCTCGATCTTTTGCGCCACCGAGGTCAATTCGTAGGCGGAGATCGATGAGCAGACCGATGTGGTCAGTGTCAGCATGACAAACTGGCTGGTCAGCGACGGGTAAATGGTTCTCAGCGCCGGCTTCAGAATGATGTGACGGAAGATTGCGCCCCGGTGCAGGCCAAGTGCAAGACCGGCCTCTATCTGCCCCTTGGGGATCGCCTCGACACCACCGCGAATAATCTCGATGGCATAGGCGCCGCCGTTGAGCGCCAGGGCGACAATTGCGGTCACGGTCGGATCGAGCTTGATTCCAAACTGCGGAAGCGCAAAAAAAATGAAAAAAATCTGCACCAGAAAGGGCGTGTTGCGCACAATCTCAACAAAGGCAAGCGTTGCCCAACGCAGTGCGGAAAAGCGGGATTTGCGCGCCAGAACGCCGAAGATGCCGATGACCAGGGCAAGTGCCATGCCCGCCAGCGCAAGGCCGATTGTGGCGAGAGCTCCGGCCAGCAGTGACGGCAGCCGATCATAGACCACCGAAAAATCAAGACTGTATGGCATATTCACCTCCCGGCCCTGCAATGCATGGGCCACCTCACGTCACGCCAGCTGGATCAGATGATCACCAGCTGGTTCATGCATGTTCCCATCAGGCTGAAGCTCCACCCTCTTCCCGATAATGTTTGTACCAGTTAGTTAACTATTGTCAATCCGAATGTACTGTTTCGTTAATTCGGGAACGCAGTCCAGCCTTTTCGCTCCAGCATTGTGTGCGACAGGCATGAGATATCGATATGGAAGGGTTGTTATCTGAACGCCCGAGCGATCAGCTCTTTGGCTGAAAACCGCCGGACAAACGACCATGCCAGGCCATGGCTGCCTCGCCTGCGACGAAACGCAATTGCTTCAGCGTGGCGGCATCCTTGTCCGATAAGCGATAACGGCGACGCAAAAGCCCACCAAGATCATGCATGGCCACTTCAGCCTCAACACTGGCAAGACCGGCAGCGCGGCGTGCGGCATAGGCTTTTTTGCGGTCAGCACCACTTTGCACGGTTTCCAGATAGGCCTGGTTGGCAGCAAGCCCCCTTTCGATGAGGAACCCGACAGAAGGCCCGAGATCTGGCCATAATGCCAGAACCGAAACGAGAGCGGCAAGAGAGCCAAGCGTATTGTCGAACATGCGTGCCGAGGCAATGCCCGCTCCCGGCTCCAGAAGCTCGGTGATAATAATGAAGAGCGCCGTCAGAAACACGACAAAAAGACTGTAATTGACCCCCCGCAATGCAATGGTCAACACTGACAAACAAACGGCAATGGCTGTTCGGGCGTCGGCATTGACGACCTCATGCAACAGCCATAAGGCCCAGATACCGCCAAGAAGACTGCCGAGAATGCGCTCCACGCCGCGGGTCCAGGTGGAGCGGGCAGCCCCCTGCATGACGACCACCACGGCCATGGTGGCCCAATAAGGATAGCCCAGCGAAAAGATCGTTGCGACATAATAGACAGCCACCACACCGATGGACAGCCTCAGCGCCTGTTTGATCCCCGCTTTCCATCGCATCCAGCCACCTGCCCCCTGCTGCGCGGCAGAAACATCATCGCCCAGCACGAAGAGCGGCTCCTCGCGCGCTGGCGAAAGCGCCCGGCCCACAGCCGCCAGACAGCCAATAAGCGGGCCATCCGCCAGGCCGGCTTTGACCTTTTCCAGCCGCTCAAGCTGTTTTTCCAGCATTTTGCGGCCAATGGAGGAGTCGAGTTCAATCGATGTCTGCCAGGCGACAAGCACATTCAGCAGGGTTTTGGCTGTGGCAATCCGCTCCTCCACCGGTCCATGGCGAATGATAAAGGCATGGTCGAGAGCAATCAGCGCGCTGAAGACGATTTCAGCCGCCTCATGCACCCTGCCATAAGTCTCCAGTTTCAGCCCCTTTTCACCCTGAAACCGGATCAGAAGCAGACGCAGTCGCTCCATGGCCGTGCGCACCGAGCGGCGGTGCTCGCCATGTTCGGAATGCCATTCACTGTCACGGTGCTCACCATCATCGATGGCCACAAGTTCCGCGGCCATATCGCTCAGTCGCGCCAGCACGGCTTTCGAGGCCTGCTGGACGGGAAGCCAGGCATCAATACGCCAGATCACGTTGATCAACAGCCACGCCCAGACCGCCCCGACAAAAAAGGTCAGCGCCAGCATCGCCGCACCGGCAAGATTGTGCGGAAAACCGATGGCCACGACAGCCACCACAGCAAGCAAGGTTGCCATCATGCTGGTATTGGGCAAGCGCACCGGCAAAAGCGCAATCAGGAACACCATGAACGGCCCTGCCGTCAACGCCGCCGATGAGCCGAAAGAGGCAATCCACGCCCCCAGAAAGGCAATGATCGCACCCAGAACAGCAAATCCACCGGGCACCCATCGCCGCTGCCGGTCGGGGCCGGCCCCATCGCAAAGACAGGTCCAGAAGGCGGCAAAGATCGACCAGCCCCAGGCATAAAGCCCGGTAGACAGAATGATGATCAAAGGCACTGCCACGGCAAGAGCAGCACGCAAACCTTCCTGTAGCGCAAAATGTTCGGGATTGAGGCCATAAGAACGCAGTTCCAGCCGACGGGCATAACGGCGCATGGCCGCCGCCGCTCCAAGGCCCGGATGACGCGACACGGTGGCGGCACTCACCAGAGCGCTGGCCTTGCGATCGAGCGAATGATCATTTTCCATGTCCGACCTTTTTCATGTCTGGCCATATTCATATCTGGCCTTGTGCCCGGCGCCATGATCCTGAGCGATACAGCTATCCCGATCAGCCAGGACCATACAGTCAAGCCTTACGGCATGACAAGAGAAATACGTTAAAGTTTCAGCATGTTAATGGCTGGCCCTCTACCCTGGCCGCAGACGCCGGATCTGATGTTTCCAATGCGCAACAGATCAGCCCCCTGGACACATTTTCGTTCAACATGCTGCACCGTCAGCCTTTCTTCGAACGGCATGACGGAGCAACACAACAACACGGGGTCATGCCTGCTTAGATTCCACCCTGGAATGACGTGCCGACCTCAGACATGACCAGATCATAATCGGTCAAAATTCCCCTCTCCTACAAAACGCAAGCCCGCTTGCGAGGAGAAGGGAATCATCACTAAAATTTGTATTCGGATAACCGCTTCAAATCCGAGTGAAAGCGGCGGGATGAAAATGCCCGATCAACCCGGATCGACCTCATCCAGAAAGGCCTGAACGGCACCAAGGCACTCCTCCTTGACCTCGACATGCGGCATGTGGCTGGCATTGGCAAAGACCGTCCAGCGAACATCGGGAATGTGGTCGATAAAAGGCTGAATACACGCTTGAGTTGCCTCATCGTATTCGCCACGAAAAACAAATGTCGGCACATCGATCGCAGCAAGCCGGTCGATGATCGACCAGTCCTTCATGGTGCCGATCACATGAAACTCATTCGGTCCGTTCATGTTGCGATAGACGGTCGAGTCCTCTTCCATGGCGGCGAAAGTGCGCGCCACCTCTTCCGGCCAGGGGATACGACAGACATGCCGATCATAGAAAGCACGCTCCGCAGCCTTGTATTCCGGGTTGGAATAGTCCCCAAGAGCTTCATAACGGATCAAGGCATCTCTTTGTTTTTCTGGCATTTCTTCACGCAATTGCGCCGCCCCTTCAATCCAGAGCGACATGGCTGCCAGCGAATTGGCAAGGATGAGAGACTTCAGACCGCGCGGCTTTCGCACCGCATGTTCCGACCCCAGCATACCGCCCCAGGACTGGCCGAGAACATGATAGCGATCGGCAATACCGAGATGAGCAAGCAGTGCATCGACCTGATCGAGAAACAGCTGCACCGTCCAGAAATCCGGCCCCTTTTCGGGCAGATGTGTCGAGCGCCCGCTGCCGAGTTGATCGAAGTGCACAACCGCGCGTCCGCTTGCGGCAAGCTCTTTGAAACTGTCGACATAATCATGGGTGCAGCCCGGTCCGCCATGCAGGACGACAAGCGGTGCCTTCGCTGCACCAAGGTCACCTGTCACCTTATACCAGAGTTGATAAGCACCGAACGGTGCATATCCTTGCGTGTTTGACAACATCTCTGCCATCGCATAGCCTCGTTAAATGAGAAGATATTCAATGGGCTATGTTTAGAACCGGCAAAAAGATCGGTCAAGCAAACATATACAAAGTTCTTGTCTTCTTCTGGGGCGGCATCACTCAAATGGTGAACACGTCGACTAAGTATAAATGGGGATAACTGCATCCGCAGTAAATGCTGGCTTCGTAAAAATACTTCCGGTTGCGTTTCCTTGGATAACCTTGGAAAGTCGATTTGGTTGCCGTTTCTTACGTCCAGACTAGGATGCTTGATCTACGAAGGGCAATATGAATGCGTATGCGTAAACTAATGGGTCTCGGACTTGTTTCGCTGTCTCTGGCGGCTTTGACCGCAACCACGGCCGTTCAGGCCGCCGAGCCCCATCGCGGAGGGGTTTTCCGGGCGATTGCATCGGCATCTGCCGGCACCATCGACCCGCTTGTCAACTATCAGCAGGAATACTGGGAGCTCTTCGCCTCGGTCTATGACGGGCTTCTGTCCTTCAAGAAGGTCAGTGGCAAGGATGGCGCAACGATCGTTCCCGATCTCGCCGAAGCCATGCCCACCGTATCTGACGATGGCAAGACGCTGACCTTCACCCTGCGCAAGGGTATCAAGTTCTCGAACGGCAAGGACGTTACCGTTGCCGATGTGAAAGCCTCCTTCGAGCGCATCTTCAAGGTGCTGAGCCCGACGGCCGGCAGCTTCTACGGCGGCATCGTCGGTGCTGACGCCTGTCTGAAAACGCCTGCGACCTGCAATCTCGACAAGGGCGTCGTTGTCGATCCGGCCACCAACAAGATCACCATTCATCTGACAGCAGCCGATTCCGACTTCTACGACAAGCTCTCGCTGCCGCACGCATCGATCCTGCCCGCTGACGCCCCCTCCAAGGATGCTGGCAATACGCCGATCCCCGGCACCGGCCCCTATGTGATCAAGGATTACGATCCGAACACCGGCCTCAAGCTGGTTCGCAACCCCTATTTCAAGGTCTGGAGCAAAGACGCCCAGCCGGACGGGTATATCGACGAACTCGATTACAAATTCGGTATGACCGACGAAGCCCAGGTCACCGCCGTTCAGAACGGTCAGGCCGACTGGATGTTTGACGACATTCCGGCCGACCGTCTGGCCGAAGTGGCCAGCAAGAACGCCAAGCAGATCCATCTGGAACCGCTGGCAGCCTTCTATTATGCAGCCTTGAACGTCAATATCGCACCGTTCAACAATGAAAAGGTCCGTCAGGCGCTGAACTATGCCGTCGACCGCAATGCTCTGGTGAAGATCTGGGGTGGCCCGCAGCTTGCTGTGCCGACCTGCCAGGTTCTGCCGCTGAACTTCCCCGGCCATGAAGACTATTGCCCCTATGCCAGCGGCAAAAACTTCAAGCCGAATATGGCCAAGGCCAAGGAACTCATCAAGGAATCCGGCATCAAGCCGGGCATGAAGGTCACGGTCATCACCGAAGACAAGACCGGCTGGAAGAATATGGGCGCCTATATCCAAAGCGTTCTGAACGAGCTTGGCTTCGACGCCAGCATCAAGCCGCTCGCTCATTCCATCGAATACACCTATATCAACAACTCCAACAACAAGGCCCAGATCTCGCTCAGCGACTGGTTCCAGGACTATCCGGCTCCTGCCGACTTCCTGCAGATTCTGTACAGCTGCTCCAGCTTCCATCCGGGTTCTGATTCTTCGCCGAACATTGCCGGTTTCTGCGACAAGGGCATCGACGCCCAGATGGACGCAGCCATGAAGACCCAGCTGACCGACAATGCAGCCGCGATGAAACAATGGGCTGCTGTCGATAAGGCTGTGGTCGACAAGGCACCGTTGGTTTCCTTCTTCAACCCGAAGAAGGTGGAATTTGTCGGCAAGAATGTCGGCAATTACATCTTCAATCCGGTCTATCTGTTCATGCCCACTCTGGCGAGCGTGAAGTAAGATCAAAAGCAAACGTCCCCCGCCTGTTCGGCTTTCAGGCCAGCAGGCGGGACTTCTGTTTTCAGGCGATGATGCGCATTTCGACTGCGCGGCCTTTTGCAAGGCATCGTCATTTTTCGCGGTATCTTCATGACCACATCCGACGTTCTTCCCACAGCGCCACCGAAGGCCGCCGTGGCATCAAACGGCAATGGCCCCTGGGCTACGGCATTCCGCCGGCTGTCGCGCAACCGCTCCGCCATTATCGGACTGGGCTTCTTCATCCTCATCGTCATCGCCTGTCTTCTGGCGCCGGTCTATGCCCATTCGATTGCGCATGTCGATGCGTTCAACTCGAATATCGACGGCACCATCCATGTCGATGGTCAGGATCTGCAGGTCATGCAGCCGAACACCGAAGGGCTTGGCCTCGGCGTCACCCCGATCGGTCCGACCTGGGATTTTTCCACCTATTTCCTCGGCGCTGACACGCAGGGCCGCGATGTTTTTGCAAGGCTGCTCTATGGCGGCAGAAACAGTCTGATGATCGCCAGCATTTCCACCGTGCTCTGTCTGATCATGGCTACCATCGTCGGCCTGGCCGCAGGCTTTCTCGGTGGCTGGACGGATTCGGTGCTGTCGCGGCTGATGGATATTCTCTGGGCCTTTCCGGTCTATCTTCTGGCCATCTCGCTCTCCATCGTGCTGATCCAGGGGCTGACCATAGGCCCGATCCACCTCACCTCCGGCAGTCTGGCGCTGCCGATCCTCATCATCGCCATCGTCTATGTGCCTTACGTGGCCCGTCCGATCCGCGGCCAGGTGATCACGCTGAAAAATGCCGAATTCGTCACCGCCGCCGTCGGTCTCGGTGTGCCGCCATGGCGCATTCTCTATCGCGACATCCTGCCGAACATCCTGCCGACGCTGATCGTTTTCGTGCCGCTGATGATGGTTCTCAACATGTCGACGGAAGCAGCGCTCTCCTTCCTGTCAGTCGGGGTACAGTCGCCGGATGCCAGCTGGGGCACGATCATTCAGGATGGCGAAAGCCTGCTTTACACCCGTCCCTGGGTGTCGATCGCACCAGGCATGTGCATTGCCGCCACCATTCTCAGCCTCAATATTTTCGGCGACGGCGTTTCGGAAGCCTTCGATCCGCGCGCCAAGGGCGGGAGAAAATAATCATGCTTTCCAATATGATCCGCCGTTTCGGCGAGATGATTTTCGTGCTGATCGGTATCAGCGCTATCGTCTTTTTGATCTTCTTCGCCACCCCCGGCATCGACCCCGCCGCCCGCATGGCAGGCCGCAACGCATCCCCGGAAACGCTGATCGAAGTGCGCAAGGATTTCGGTCTCGATAAGCCCCTGCCGGTGCAATATGCCATCATCATGAAAAAGCTGTTCATCACGCAGGATCTGTCGAGCTTTGCCAATCGTGGCACGCTGATCGTGCCGGAAATCATGGAGGCAGCACCGGTCACGCTGTCGCTTGTCGTGCTGGCCGCCATCATCTGGCTTGGCCTATCGACGCTGATCGGCCTGATGGCAGCCGCCTTTCAGGGCACCGTGTTCGACCGGCTGTTGATGATGCTGTCACTGATCGGCGTGTCGCTGCCGGTCTTCTGGCTGGGCGAACTGGTCAATCTGGTTTCGCAGAGCCGTTTTCATGACAGCTGGATGTTTTCCTGGGTGCCGCCGCTGGGCTATACGCCCATAACGCAGGACCCCTTCCTCTGGTTCAAGGGCATGATCCTGCCCTCGACCACGCTGGCCGTCATGTTCATCGGCATTTACGGGCGCACGCTGCGCTCCAGCCTGATCGAGGCGATGCAGCAGGATTATATCCGCACCGCCCGCGCCAAGGGCCTGTCGGAAACGGCTGTGTTGCTGCGCCATGCGCTGCGCACCTCACTGGTCACCTTCGTCACGCTGTTCGGGCTCGATTTCGGCGCTCTCGTCGGCGGCGGAGCGCTTTTGACCGAGGTTGTCTTCGGCCTGCCGGGCGTGGGACGTTTGACCTATAACGGTCTTCTGGAAGTCGATCTGCCCACCATCATGGCGGTGGTGATCTACGCCTCCTGCTTTATCGTCGTCTCCAATGCGGTCGTCGATATTCTCTATGCCATTCTTGATCCGAGGGCACGCCATGGCCGCTGACACTCCCCTTCTCGATGTCCGCAATCTGGCGGTCACTTTCTCGACGGAAGCAGGTCCCGTTCGCGCCGTCGATGGCGTTTCCTTCACCGTCGAAGCCGGTCAGGTCTTCGGTATCGTTGGCGAAAGCGGTTCCGGCAAAACGGTGTCCTTGCTCTCCGTCATCGGTCTGCTCGGCAAGCGTGGCGTCACCATGGAAGGCTCGATCCGGCTGAATGGCCGTGAACTGATCGGTCTTTCCGAAGGCGAAATGCGCGCAATCCGTGGCCGTGAGATTGCCATGATCTTTCAGGACCCGATGACGGCGATGACGCCGGTCTATTCAGTCGGCACGCAGATCATCGAACAGATCCGTGTGCATGAAAAACTGAGCAAGAAAGCTGCCCGAGATCGTGCCATCGAGCTTCTCGCTGCCGTCGGCATTCCCAATCCGAAGGCGGCCGTCGATCGTTATCCGCATGAGCTGTCCGGCGGCATGCGCCAGCGGGCGATGATTGCCATGGCGCTCTCCTGCAACCCGTCCATCATTCTGGCCGACGAGCCGACGACAGCACTTGATGTCACGGTTCAGGCACAGATTCTCGACCTTCTGTTGAAACTCCGGGAGGATTTCAATTCGGCCATCGTGCTGATCACCCACGACATGGGCGTGATTGCCGAAATCGCCGACCGGGTGGTGGTCATGTATGCGGGCCGTATCGTTGAAAGCGGGGAAAAGGATGCGCTGCTCTATACACCGCGCCATCCTTATACGCAGGGCCTGCTCACCTCGATCCCGCCGCTGGAAGGCGAACGGCTCCATCGTCTTCCCTCGATCGGCGGCACGCCGCCATCATTGCTCAGGCTGCCGCCGGGCTGCGCCTTCGCGCCACGCTGCGCTTACGTTCATGACCGCTGCATAAGCGCAAAACCGGTTCTGACGAACGCACCCCATGCCTATGCCTGCTTTCGCGAGGTAACGCCATGACCGCAAGTGTCATCGACAAAACCCCTATCCTTGAAGCGAAAAACGTTTCCAAGGTCTATAAGGTCGGCAACCATATCCTGCCGCAATTTCGTCAGTCCATTCATGCCGTGGACAATGTCAGCCTCTCGGTCATGCCGGGCGAAACGCTGGGGCTGGTTGGCGAATCCGGCTGCGGCAAGTCCTCGCTCGGCCGCTGTCTGGCGCGTCTGCAAAGCGTGACCAAGGGAGAAATCCTGTTCAAGGGACAGGATATTGCCCGCTACAGCAATGCGCGGCTGCGCCCGATGCGCCAGCACATCCAGATGGTGTTTCAGGACCCCTATGCCTCGCTCAATCCGCGCCGCCGCATCGGCGACCTCCTGTCGGAGCCAATGGTGGTGCACAATCGCGGCAGCAAGGCCGAAATCGCCGAGCGCGTTGCCGAGTTGATGAATGTCGTCGGCCTGCTGCCGGAACATGTGAACCGCTATCCGCATGAATTTTCCGGCGGTCAGCGCCAGCGCATCGGCATTGCCAGGGCGCTGGCGCTTAATCCCGACCTGATCATTGCCGATGAGCCGGTTTCAGCCCTTGATGTGTCGATCCAGGCGCAGGTGGTCAATCTTCTCCTCGAATTGCAGGAGACCTTCGGCCTCACCTATGTCTTCATCGCCCATGACCTCAGCGTCGTCCGGCAGATGGCAACCCGCACGGCGGTGATGTATCTCGGTGCGGTGGTGGAACTGGGACCGACCGACGATGTCTTCCATCGTCCAAGCCACCCCTATACCAAGGCACTTCTTTCGGCGGTTCCCAGCACCGATCCCAAACATCGGCGTGAGCGTATCATCCTGCAAGGCGACCTGCCCTCGCCAGCCAATCTACCGAGCGGCTGCCGCTTCCACACCCGCTGCCCGATCGCCACCGATCGCTGCAAGGTCGAAGCGCCAACGCTTTCCAGCCAGAGCGGCAACCGGCAGGTGGCCTGCCATTATCCGCTTTGAAAAACTGAATGATTTCTGAGATACGTTAAGCTTCAGATCTTTAAAACGGCATCCGGCATCACGTCGGATGCCGTTAACTCACTGTAGCCGTACGCCCTTGTCGTCAAAGAGATAGCAGCGGGCCGGGTCGATCAGCACCTCGACCATCTCCCCGCTTTTCACCGGCTGCTGATCCTCCAGCACCATGGCTAGCGATTGACCATCGGCCATCGAGACGTACAAAATCGTCTGGCCACCGAGATGTTCGACCAGATCGACCCGCGCCTTTCCGAGCGACACCCCTGGCCCTTTGACCTTGAGATGTTCCGGTCTTGCGCCGAAACTCACGGTCTGCCCCGCCGTAAGCCCGGTGATCGGCTTTGGCAGGCTGACCGTCTCGCCATTGACCTCAAGTCCCGATTGGGCCACACGCGCATCGATGAAGTTCATCCGTGGCGAACCGATGAAACCGGCGACGAATTTATTGCGCGGATTGTTATAGAGATCGAGCGGCGCGCCGACCTGCTCGATATGGCCGCCATTCAGCACGACAATGGTGTCGGCCATGGTCATGGCTTCCACCTGATCATGCGTTACATAGATCATGGTATTGCCTAGCCTTTTATGCAGCCGGGCGATTTCCACCCGCATCTGCACCCGCAATTCCGCATCGAGATTGGAAAGCGGTTCATCGAAAAGGAAAATATTCGGCTCGCGCACGATGGCGCGGCCAATGGCGACCCGCTGTCGCTGGCCGCCGGAGAGCGCCTTGGGCTTGCGCTCGAGCAGATGCTTGATCTGCAACACCTCGGCGGCCTGCATGACGCGCGGCTCAATCTCGCTTTTCTTCATGCCGGCAGTTTCTAGTCCGAAAGCGAGGTTCTTGTAGACAGACATATGCGGATAAAGCGCGTAGGACTGGAACACCATGGCAATGCCGCGCTTTGAAGCGGGCACATCATTCATCATCCGGCCATCGAGCAGAAGATTGCCGCCGGAGATCGGCTCCAGCCCGGCAATCATTCTGAGAAGCGTGGATTTGCCACAGCCTGACGGTCCGACGAAGACGACGAAATCGCCGGGGGTAATATCGAGATCGATCCCATGGATCACCTCCAGCGCCCCATATCGCTTCACCACCTTTTGCAGCGTTACGCTTGTTGCCATGGTTCTCGCCTCCCTGAACGCCTCCGCTTTGACCGGCATGATCGTCATTGCGGCCTCCAGCCCTGATAATAGGCATTGTCGGCATTGAGCGGAAAGGTCACTTCCTGCCGATTGTCCGAACTGAAATAGCAGCCTGTGATCAGTTCCAGCGAGGCGCGCGCATCCGCCGTCGTCACCGGCAGCGGTCCGCCTGTGACCAGGGCCTGATGAAAAGCACGGAACTGGCCGCCAAAACGGTTCGGCACCGGCTGCCAGTTTTCCAGCAGCGCCGCAATCTTCTCGCCGGTTTCCGGCGTGGTCGGCAAAATCTTCCAGGGATCGATGCCGGGATTATAGGCCTCATGATTGCTCTCGAACACGACATTTTCAAAGCAGAGCCGAAGCCGGGAAATCTCCTCGACCGAGCCGAGCGTGGCGGAAATCGTTGCCAGCGCGCCGTTTTTCATTTCAAGGCTCATGGAGACACAATCCTCCACCTCGATTGCGTTGACGCGGGTGGCGATGCGCGAATACATCGCCGCAATCGGCCCCATCAGATAGGTCAGCATGTCATTAAGATGGATGGCATGGGTCATCAGCACGCCGCCAAGCTCGGTCGCCCATTTGCCGCGCCACGGCACGGCATAATATTCCGGCAGACGCTGCCAATGGGTCTCGGCGGTGGCAACATAGGGCTTGCCGGCCAGCCCTGCCTCGATGATTTTTTTCGCCTTTTGCGCGCCATCACCGTAACGATACTGGAAGATCGGCATCAGGCGGCCTTGGGCTGTCTTTTCCCGCGCCATCACCCGGTCGATTGCCGCCAGCGAACCGACCAGCGGCTTTTCGCAGATGACGTGCTTGCCCGCATCCAGCGCTTTCAGGATCATCTCGTAATGGGTGCCGGGTGGCGTGCAAAGATCGACGATATCGATCTGCGGATCGGCCAGCACGCTGTCGAAATCCGTCGTGCGATGGGCAATGGAAAATTCATCGCCCACGGCCTGCAACCGCTCGGCATTGAGATCGCAGAGCGTCTTCACCCGGAAGAGATCGGCATTGGTGACATAGCCTTCGGTGATATGGCTGCGGCCGATGCCCAGCCCGACAAGGGCGACATTCATCATTTTCGACATGGCAATTCTCCCTTATTCCGCTTTGGCAGCCAGTGCTTTTTCAGCCAGGACCTGAGCTTTCAGCGCAATCTCCATCGCCTTGAAGCAATGGGCCTGCGGCATGGCGGTTTCGGTGCGGTTGCGGATATCCTCCAGCAATTGCCGCCCATAGGGCCGCTCCACGGCGCTGCAATCGATGTGGCGGGTGCCGGTTTTATCTGTGAGGAAAAGATGATCCTTGCCGGGACGGCCTTCGACATCGATATATTTGCGCAGTTCGATCGTGCCTTCCGTGCCGAGAATGAAGAGCCGCCCGTCGCCCCAGACCGGCAGTCCCTCGGGCGTATACCAGTCAACGCGGATATAGCCGGTGGCCCGCCCGGTGGTAAGATGAATATCGCCGTAATCCTGTAGACCCGGCTTGTCGGGATGGTTGCGGTTGGCAACGGTGGCCGACAGGATTTCGGCATCCTCGGCCCCGGTAAAGAAAAGAAACTGTTCGCATTGATGCGAGGCAATGTCGGTGAGAATGCCGCCATAGGAAGCGCGGTCGAAAAACCACTCCGGTCGTTGCGGTTTGCGGATGCGATGCGGCCCGAGCCCGGTGGTGTGGATCACCTCGCCAATGGCGCCGGCCTTGACCAGTTCGCCCGCCTTGACGGTGCAGGCGGTCTCGAAATGCTCGGAATAGAGAATGGAGAGAATGCGCCCGGTCTCGGCCTGCACCTGTCTCAGTTCCGCCAGTTGTTCAAGGCTGGTCGCACCCGGCTTATCCAGCATCACATCCTTGCCATGACGCATGGCAGTGACGGCAATGCCAGCGCGTTTTGCCGGAATGGCGGCGGAGAGCACCAGCGCAATCGAGCCATCCTCCAGAATGCCGGAGGGATCGGCAACCCGCTTTGCCTCAGGATAGCGGCGCATGAATTCTGCGGTCAGCGCATTGTCTGCGGCATGAAAGGCGGCAAGCTCGGCGCCCGCCTCCAGCATGAAGGTGACCTGACCGAAGATATGGTCATGATCGATGCCGATCACGCCGAAACGAATGGGGTCCATGGATAACTCCTTAGAATAATGTTCAGCGCTTGAGACCGGATGTGGCGATGCCGTTGATCAAAAGGCGCTGGAAGAACAGGAAAATCAGGAAGACCGGCACGAGCGACAGGCTGGACATGGCAAACAGTCCGCTCCAGTCGGAACTGCCGGTCGAATCGACGAAGGAGCGCAGACCGAGCTGCACGGTGTAGGAACTGGTATCGCTCAGATAGATCAGCGGACCGAAGAAATCGTCCCAGGTCCAGATGAAGGTAAAGATGGCCGCCGTGGCCAGAACCGGCAGCGACAGCGGCATCATGATCCGCCAGTAGATGCGCCAGGGGCTGCATCCATCCATCATTGCCGCCTCATCCAGCTCACGCGGAATGCCGCGGAAAAACTGCACCATCAGAAAGATGAAGAAGGCATCCACCGCCAGGAATTTCGGCACCACCAGCGGCAGGATGGTGTTGACCCATCCCAGCTTCAGAAACAGGATATATTGCGGGATCAGCGTGACATGATAGGGCAGCATCAGGGTGCCGAGCATCAGCGCAAACCAGAAGGACCGGCCCTTAAACTGCAAGCGGGCAAAAGCGTAAGCGGCCAGCGAGCAGGAAAACACATTGCCGATCACCGACAGCACCGAAATCACCAGGGAATTCCAGAAATAGGTGCCGAAACCGATCTGCGTGCCATGCCAGCCGCGCCAATAGGCGCTGAAATCCAGATGTTTCGGCAGAAGTGCCGCCTGACCGAAAATCTGGCTCTGATCCTTCAGCGAGCCGGAAATCATCCACAGCAGCGGGTAAAGCATCAGTAGCGATACGGCGATCAGCACCGCATGGATGGCAAGTGACATGAGCGGATGACGTTTTGCTGCGCCATCCGGTCCGCTGGCAAGGGAAACGCTTGCATCAGTCATCGTAATGCACCCAATAGCGTGAGGACAGGAAGGAGAAAGCGGTGAACAGCGCAATAATCACCACCAGAATCCAGGCCAGCGCCGCCGCATAGCCCATGCGGAAAAAGCCGAAGGCTTCCTGATAGAGATAGAGCGTGTAAAACAGGGTCGAATTGATCGGTCCGCCCGTGCCGGAGGAAATCACATAGGCCGGCGTGAAGGCCTTGAAGGCATCGATGGTCTGCACCACCGCATTGAAGAAGATCACCGGTGTCAACAGTGGCAGCGTGATCTTGAAGAACATGCGCAGTTTCGAGGCCCCGTCGAGGCTTGCCGCCTCATACATATCGGTCGGGATCTGACGGAGCCCGGCCAGAAAGATGATCATCGGCGAACCGAACTGCCAGATCGCCAGCACCACCAGCGTGTAAAGCGAATAATCAGGGTTGGAGATCCAGCTCGGCCCTTCGATGCCGAAGAGGTTCCACAAGGCGACATTGACAAGACCATCGCCATCGAACAATTGCCGCCAGACCACGGCAATCGCCACGCTCGAGCCCAAAAGCGACGGCAGATAGAAAATCGCCCGATAGACCGGCAGACCGCGAATGCCGCGATTGAGCGCCAGCGCCACAAGCAGGGCGAAAACCAGCTTCAGCGGCACCGACAGGATGACGTAAAGCAGGGTTACCTGCATGGAGGCGATGAATTTTCCATCCGCCGTGGCGATGCGCACATAATTGGCTAGGCCGACGAAATTCGGCGCTTGCAGCAGGTTGTAATCGGTCAGCGACAGCCAGAGCGAGATCAATGCCGGACCAAGCGTGAGGCCAAGAAAGCCGACAAACCAGGGCAGCAGGAAGAGATAGCCCGGCCCATTGCGGGAAAGGGCGCTTCGCCAGCGCGGCGTCCTGATGCCATAGGGAACCGTCTGGTTGACGCGTGACGCGCCAACCATGCTTGAAGCCTGCGGTGCCATGGGTTCAACCCCGTTTCAGATTGGATGCGGCCTGATCGACAAATTTGGCCGCGCCTTGTTCGGGAGAGAGGCGACCGAAACCGACCTCTTCCGCCACCCGCTTCAGCGTCAGCTGGTTTTCGCCCGCACCATTCGGCGGCGGCGGCGGCAGCGGGCAGACATGCTTGGACAGTTCATCGATATAGGCCAGGATTTTCTTGCCCTCGTCGCTCAGTGTGGGCGTCAGCATATCGCGGATTTTCTTGGAAGCTGGAATGCCACGCTCGATGCCGAGCGCCATGGCGCCTTCTTTTTCCTCGACGAGAAAATTGATGAAATCGACCGCCGCATCCTTGTTGGCCGAGGTGGCCGACACCGAAATCAGCATGGATGGCTTCAGATATTGCCCCGGCTTGCCGCCCTTGGTTTCGGGATAGGCCGACAGTGCCAGCGGCTCCTTCACCACGCCCTGAAAGGCGATGAACTGGTTTGAATTGGCAAAGCCGACCGCCACCTTGTTGAGGGTCAGCAGATTGGTTTCCACCGTCAGCTGGTCCAGCGCCTGAACATCGGCCGGCGGACAGGCCTTGATCTGGCGCATATGCGCCCAGAATTTGAAGAAATCGGTGATATCGGCCTCGTTATAGCCGATCTTGCCATCTGCCGTATAAAGCAGCTTGCCATGCTGCTGCAGCCAGCATTCGAGAATGCCTTCACTGACGCTGCCATCCTGCGTGCCGTAAAAGCCCCGGCGTTTTTTCGCCGCCGTCAGCTTGGCACAGACATCGCCATAATCCTCCCAGGTGATGCCGGTATGGGGCGCATCTAGCCCCGCTTCCTTGAAAGCAGCCATATTGACCATGGAAGCGGTGGAATTGACCCCGAGATTGACGCCGTAAAGCTTACCGTTCACCTTGCCGGGGTCGATGTTGCTGGCGCCGAAATCCTCGATTTTCAGGCTTTTGCCCATGTAAGGATTGAGGTCAAGCAACGTGCCGCGACGGGCATATTCAAAGAGATAGCGATAATCCATCTGGATGATGTCCGGCGCATTGCCGCCAGCCGTCTGGGTGGCAAGCCGGGTCCAGTAATTGTCCCAGCCGAAGCCCTCGCCTTCGATGGAGACATCGGGATGAAGCGCCTTATAGGCAGCCATCGCCTTGTAGCTGCGGTCGTTACGCTCTTTCGAACCCCACCAGAGAAAACGCATTTTCGTTGCGGCAGACGCGGCAGTGCGTCCCATGCCCATGAACACAAGAGAAGCCGCCATGCTTTTCAACACGGCACGCCTGTCGGTCATCATCGCCATTCTGGTCTCCTCCCCAGTTTGCAGACGATCAAATCAAGTCGTGCGTCTCATCATCCCGTCACAGCAGACACATATTTCAGACGACATGCACGGACAGGCTGAAGCTGTCCCTTTTCATAGATCCCGCCTCAGCCATCCCTCCTGACGACTGAAAACAAACGGGAAAGCCAGTCTCGATATGTGTTATCGGCATGCGTTCATCGACATGAATGAGACCTTACCAGACACCGTCCCTCAACAGCATCATCGCAGTTTCAGGTTGTCTAGGAAACGCCGCCCTGTCAAGCGACAAAACAGATAAGATGGGCCGAGATTCGGGAAAAATTAATGAAATAATTTTCATCTCACTGCATTCAGTTAAAAATCAAACTTTTGTCGCATATGCAGCAAATTCGCTTGCAGCGCACAAAACCCAAGCTAACGCCCATATGACACTCGGAATTTATTCTCACAAGACGATATTCCACACTCTTAACCCTATAAAATGCGTGTGAACACAGAGAAGGTTTTCAAAAATTCTTGCATGAGGAATTGACAGAACGATGCTTTCGGCTTGTAGTGCCTGCGTCGTCCGAAACAGTTCTACGGATAGGTTCTCTCTTTAAAATTCAATCTTGAGTTGATTTTCGTAGCTGCGGCGACGACCAGTTACAACAGTTGCTGATGGCGGGAGGAGACATCCATGGCAACGAGGAGGATCAGGCGTTTTGCGCTTGTGGGCACGGGCCATCGCGCCACCACCATGTGGGGACGTTCGCTTCTGGAAGGATGGAGCGACTATGTCGGCCTTGTGGCACTCTGCGACCTCAACCCGTTAAGGGCGGAGCGGTCGCGCGACCATATCGGCGTTCAGGTGCCGATCTATACCGATTTCGACCAGATGATGGCGGAGGTGAAGCCGGAACTGGTGATCGTCTGCACCCGCGACGATACCCATGACGAGCTGATCGTCAAGGCAATGGAGGCTGGCGCCGATGTCATCAGCGAAAAGCCGATGACCACCACGGTCGCCAAGATCAAACGCATTCTGGAGGCGGAAAAACGCACGGGGCGCCGACTTGACGTCTCTTTCAACTATCGCTTCGCTCCGACTTCCGCCAGGATCAAGGAATTGCTCAATTCCGGCGTGATCGGTGACGTGACCTCCGTCGATTTCCACTGGTATCTCGATACCAGCCATGGCGCGGATTATTTCCGCCGCTGGCACGCCTTTAAAGAGCATTCCGGCAGCCTGTTCGTGCATAAGGCCACCCATCATTTCGATCTGTTGAACTGGTATCTCGACAGCGATCCCGATCAGGTTTCCGCCTTTGCCGACCTCAAACATTACGGCAAGAACGGGCCTTTCCGGGGAACGCGCTGTCGCACCTGTCCGCACAAGGCGGAATGCGACCATTATGTCGATATGCGGGAAAACCCGCTTTACGAAGCACTTTATGAAGAGCCTTCGGCACTGGACGGCTATGTGCGCGACGCCTGCGTGTTTCGTGAGGAGATCGACATTCCCGATACGATGGTGACGAATGTCCGCTATCAGAACGGCGTCACCGTCTCCTATTCGCTCAACACCTATATGCCGATCGAGGGCCATCACATCGCCTTCAATGGGCATAAGGGTCGCATTGAGCTGCGTCAGTATGAAAAACAGCCCTGGACGGAACCGCCCGCCGATGAAATCGTGGTGATGCGCAATTTCGGGCCAGCAGAGCGCATATGGGTGCCGCATTCTTCCGGCGGTCATTATGGCGGTGACGACCGGCTGCGCAACATGCTGATGAAGCCGGGGCTCAACGATGAACTGCGCCAGCGCGCCGGTTCCAGAGCGGGCGCCATGTCGGTGCTGTGCGGCATTGCCGCGCTGGAAAGCTCGAAACGAGGCTCTCCCGTCGCCATCTCCGAGATCTGGGGGGAGGATAACGGCATCGGCCTTCTGGACCGGATCGATTGAGGTCCTCTCCCCTGACATATTGACCGAACGGACCGTCGTTTCATGAAGCGTTTTCGTAAACTCGATCATCTTTTGAGCCGCCTCCGGGAACGGATCTTCATCCCTCTGGATCTCCCTGTTCCGCTTGTCTTCCGCCCCGCCCGGGCGGAGGAGCGGCAGGCGGTGGTGGCGGGTGGTCGTCAGGGCTGGAGACCGGTCGATCGCGACCTGATCTGGGGTGAGCCCGACGGCTATTACTGGTTCTCCGGCAGCGTCTGCCTGCCGGAAGAGGTGGCAGGAAAACGAGTGGCGGTGCGCATTGAAGCCGCCTTCGGCTCGGTCATGGGACGCAGCGATCCGCAATGTCTCGTGCGGATCAATGGCCGGATCGTGCAGGGCGGCGACGGCAATCACCGGGAATTTCTGCTGACGGCGCAAGCAAAGCCCGGCGAGGATTTCGACATTCTGATCGAAGCCGGCACCATTGAGGATCGCCGCCAGCTTGGTTTCGGCTGTTCCCTGCATGTCCATGACCTTGCGGTCGAAGAGCTTTACTACGATCTGAAAGTGCCGCTCGATGTCGCCCGGCTTCTGGCGGAGGACGATCCACGCCGCCACTTCATTCTGGCCCGGTTGAATGCGGCATTGGACAGGCTCGACCTGCGACCCGGCGATGAAGACAGGTTTTATCAATCCGTAGAAAGGGCGAAAACCATCGCCGACGGGATCTATGCCGCGGTGGATTTTGCCGAAAAGCCGGTCATGACCGCCACGGGTCATACCCATATCGATGTCGCATGGCTGTGGCGGGTGCGCGAAACACGGCAGAAAATGGCCCGCTCCATGGCAACCGCGCTGGCGCTGATGCAGGATTTTCCCGATTACCGCTTCATGTATAACCAATGCCTGCTGCTCGATTATCTGGAAGAGGATTATCCGGAGCTTTTCAGCCGGATCAGAACAGAGGTCGAGGCGGGACGCTTCGAGATCGAAGGTGCACTCTGGCTGGAACCGGATGTCAACATCACCGGGGCAGAAGCGCTGGTGCGTCATATTCTCTACGGCGTGCGCTACCATCTTGCAAAATTCGGCGTCCGTCCCCGAATGATCTGGCTGCCGGACACCTTTGGCTATTCTGCGGCGCTGCCGCAGCTGATGGAAAAAGCCGGACTGGACATGTTCGTCACCCATAAACTGTCATGGAACGACACCAACCGCATGCCGGAAGAGATCCTGTTCTGGCAGGGCATCGATGGCAGCCGCGTGCCCGCCTATTTCCTCACCACCCAGACCTATGACGCCAAGGGGTTCAACACCACCTATTGCCCGGATCTCAAACCTACCCACGTCATGGGCGCGTGGCGCAGGCACGGGCAGCAGGCGACGAATTCCGAACTGTTTCTCGTCTATGGCCATGGCGATGGCGGCGGTGGTCCGACACGGGAAATGCTGCATACGATCCGGCGGATGGAGCGTGGCATTCCCGGCTGCCCAAAGATCGATCACGCACCGATGCGACCCTTCTTCGAGCGGCTGATTGCCCGGATGCAGGCAAGCCCGCAGGCCTATCCGGTCTGGGTGGGCGAGCTTTATGCCGAGTTTCACCGTGGCACGCTGACCTCGGTTGCCAGGAACAAGCGCAACAACCGACAGGCCGAACTTGCACTGCGCGAACTGGAAATGCTGGCGGTGATTGCCCGGGAGCGCTGTGGACACCCCTATCCGGCTGAAGAGATCCGGCGGCTTTGGGATATCGTTCTGCTCAACCAGTTTCACGATATTCTGCCCGGCTCATCGATCGGCGCGGTCTATGACGACAGCGACCGGGATTATCAGCAGTTTTTCGAGGCCGCCGAACGTCTGCGGCGCGCGCTTTTCGCCATCCTCAGCCCTGCGCCTCTTTGCCTTTTCAACGCCACGGCACGGCCCCGTTCCGGTCTCGCTCTGTCAGATAAAAGCTTTGCCGCCGAACATGAGCAACGCCTCACTGCCGCCGATGGCAGCAGGCCCTATGCCATCGCCGTCACCGACCTGCCGCCGCTGGCGCTTGCCGATCCGAGGACCTGCCTCAAACCCGTGCGAGAAACACCGGAACTGACGGTCTCCACCACCCGTCTGGCCAATTCCCGTCTCAGTCTCGATTTCGACGAGAAAGGACGGATTGTCGCGATTATCGACCGCAAAACAGGCCGCAACATCCTGCCTGCCGGGGCAATTGCCAACCGCTTGACCGCCTTTCGCGACATGCCCGCCCAGTTTGACGCCTGGGATATCGATGATGATTTCGAGGATCAAAGCTACGAGATCGACAGGCTCGTCAGTGTCGAGGTGGTGGAGAAAGGACCGCTGCGCGCCGCCATCCGGTTCGAATGGCGCTATGAGCGCTCCCGAATCGTGGAAATCATCGCGCTGGAAGCCGATGCGCGTCAGGTGGAGTTCGACTGTTTCATTGACTGGCATGAACACAACACGCTGCTTAAGACCGCCTTTCCGCTCGATCTTCAAACCGATGCCGTCGAGGCTGAGATCCAGTTCGGCCATGTGCGCCGGGCAAACCATCGTAACACGTCCTGGGAACGGGCACGGTTTGAATGTTCAATGCAGCGCTGGGTCGGACTGCGTGAACCGGATTGCGGTGTCGCCCTGCTCAATGACTGCAAATACGGCTACGATGCCCGTGACAACACCATCCGCCTGACGCTGCTGCGCTCTCCAACCTATCCCTGGGCCGAGGCCGATCAGGGCGAACATCGGTTGCGCTACGGGCTTTTCATCCATGATGGCGATATTGCCGACGTGCATGAGGCCGCAGAAGATTTCAACCTGCCGCTGATTGTCATGCATGACTTACCTTCTGAGGCCCAGGCTCCCTCGCCTCAGCTG
Source organism: Allorhizobium sonneratiae (assembly GCF_023700755.1). Lineage (GTDB taxonomy): Bacteria > Pseudomonadota > Alphaproteobacteria > Rhizobiales > Rhizobiaceae > Allorhizobium > Allorhizobium sonneratiae. Next base: position 96,800 of record NZ_JAMKOJ010000006.1, read on the forward strand.
ATCAGGCTGGAAACACCGGGCGTCGGGCTTGAAGCGATCAAGGCGGCGGAAGAAGGCGCCAGTGTCATCGTTCGGCTGTTTGAAACCACCGGCCAGAGACGGATAGCCCAGATTGCCGTCGATGCGGATTTTACGCAGGTCTTCCGCGTCGATCTGCTGGAAGAGCGGCAGGAAGAGCTTGCTCTCGACAAGGGCCGTCTCACCCTTGCCCTTCGCCCCTTCGAAATCGTCAGCCTCGAAATGCTCCAAGGGCATGGCCTGCCCGGTCAGGTTTGCGACTGAAGCGGGCAGAAAGCCGGGCAAAGACAAGATAGATGATCGGGGTGGTGTAAAGCGTCAGCACCTGCGAGACGATCAATCCACCGGCAATGGCGATGCCAAGCGGCCGATGCAGATCGGCGCCCGGTCCGGTATTGACGATCAGTGGCACCGCCCCCATCAGCGCGGCGAGCGTTGTCATCAAAATGGGGCGGAAGCGGGCAAGACAGGCCTGATGGATTGCCTCCTGCGGGGTCAATCCGCCGCGTCGCTCGGCCTCCAGCGCGAAATCCACCAGCATGATGCCATTTTTCTTGACGATACCGATCAACAGAATAATGCCGATAAAGGCGACGATGCTCAGTTCCGTCCCGCTGATCCAGAGCGCCAGCAGCGCTCCAAGCCCCGCAGATGGCAGGGTGGAAATGATCGTCAGCGGATGGACAAGGCTCTCATAGAGAATGCCAAGCACGATATAGACGGCCAGAAGCGCTGCCACGATCAAAAGGGGCTGGCTGCCGGAGGAACTGCTGACGGTTGCCGCATCGCCGGCAAATTCGGCATGCAGCGTATCGGGCAGATGCATGTCGAGCACGGCCTGGCGCACAGCGGCATTGGCCTCAGCCAGCGGCACATCCGGGCGTGTGTCATAGGAAATCGTCACCGAGGGAAATTGCCCCTGATGGTTAACGCCAAGTGGCGCCAGTGTCCGCTCGATCCGGGCAAAGGCCGAAAGCGGCACCTGTGTTCCGCCGCTTGCCGGCACATAGGTTTTCAAGATCGAGGCGGGGTTTAAAGCAAAATCGGGAAAGGCTTCGAGAATGACCTTATACTGATTGCGATCGTCGTAAATCGTGGTGATTTGACGCTGGGCGAATGCATTGTTCAAGGCCGTATCGACACTGGTCATGCTGACGCCCAGTTGCGAGGCGCGCTCCCGATCGATGGTGACGGTGGCCTGAAGCCCGCTCGGCATCCGGTCGCTGACCACATCGGCCAGCAGCGGCTCGTCCTGCAACCGCGCCAGAATGCGCGGCGCCCATTCGATCAGTTCCTGATAATCGGCATCCCAGAGCGTGAACTGATATTCCGAATCGGAAGAGCGTGCGCCGACCCGAATATCGCTTGGCGAATAAAAGGAGGTGTCCAGTCCGGCAATGCCCGACGTCGCCTGGCGCAGGCGGGCAATGACGGTATCGATGGGCGGTCTTTGGTCGAGCGGTTTCAGCGAAATCAGCATCTGCCCGCGATTGGGCGTGCCAAGCCAGCCGCCACCCACCGAAGCGCCGATATTGTCGACCGCCGGGTCCTGTTCGACAATGGCCATGACACGCCGTTCCAGCGCCACCATGGCCGGATAGGATATATCGCTGGAGCCTGTGCTATTGGCGAAGATGAAGCCGGTATCGCTTTTCGGGATAAAGCCTTTCGGTACCTTGGCATAAAGATAGCCGGTCAACACCACACAGGCGATAATGCTGAGTAGGGCCAAAACCCGGTGATGCAGCACCGCCAGCAATGTCCGGTCGTAAAAACCGACGACACGGGCAAGGCCGCCCTCGATCACACGGTCAAATTTTCGGTTATTGCCATCCTGATCATGCGGTTTCAGCCGATGGGCGCAGATCATCGGTGTCAATGTCAGCGACACCACAGTCGAGACGACGATGGTGAAGCCCAGTGTCAAAGAAAAGGAGAGAAAAATCCGCCCGATGACGCCGCCCATGAAAAACAGGGGAATAAAGGCCGCCATCAGCGACAGGCTGATCGCCACCACGGTAAAGCCGATCTGGCGCGCGCCCTCGCGGGCTGCCGCAAGCGGTTTCATGCCTTTTTCCAGATTGGCATAGACATTTTCGATCATGACGATGGCGTCATCGACGACAAAGCCGCTGGCAACCGCCAGCGCCATCAAAGACAGATTGTCGATGGAAAGCCCGGTCAGCCACATGGCGGCGAACGCCCCGGCAAAGGAGAGCGGCACCGTCACCCCTGCGGCAAGGGTCGGCACCAGCCGCCTGAGAAACAGGAACACAACCGCCATCACCAGCGCAATCGTCACCAGCAGGGTCAGTTGCATGTCTTCGACACTGGAGTGAATGGTGACGGTGCGGTCATTCAACACATGAATGTCGATACCGGCCGGGATAAGCTGCTTGAGTTCCGGGAGCAGCGCCTTCACCGCATCGACAGTGGACACGACATTGGCGTCCGCCGCCTTGGTGATGCTCAGGAGTACGGCGGGCTTGCCGTTGAACCAGGCATCGGAGCGGCGATTGCGCACGCCTGGCGCCACCTCGGCAATATCGGAGAGTTTCACAGCCGTGCCATCAGCGGCATGGATGATCAGATTGCCATAGTCTTCCGGTGTCTTGAGCTGCGCATTGAACGACAGAGCATAGGCGGCGCGCGGCCCGTCAATCGAGCCTAGAGGCCCGAGCGCATTGGCATTGACGATGGCGTTGCGCACATCATTGGCCGAAAGCCCGATTGCCGCCAGCCGGTCGGGATTGAGCCGCACACGCACCGCCGGCTGATCCGCCCCGCTGACATTGACATCGCCGACACCTTCGACCTGGGAAATGCGCTGCACCACCACGCTGTCGGCCGCATCATAGACGGCGCTGGGCGGCACCGTATCGGAGGTCAGCGCCAAAGTCAGGATCGGGGCGGCCGCCGGATTGGCCTTGCGCAGTGTCGGCATCGACGGCATGTCGCTTGGCAGGTCTCCCACAGCGGCATTGATCGCCGCCTGCACATCCTGGGCGGCACTGTCAACATTGCGGGAAATATCGAATTGCAGAAAGATATTGGTGGTGCCCAGACCGCTGACCGAGGTCATTTCGGTGACGCCGGCAATGGTGCCGAGATGCCGTTCCAGCGGCGCGGCCACGCTCGCCGCCATGCTCTCCGGGTCGGCCCCCGGACGGCTGGCGCTGACGCGGATGGTCGGCAGATCGACGGCGGGAAGGCTTGCAACCGGCAGAAAATGATAGGCGACCAGCCCGAGCAGCATCAGGCCTATGGCCAGAAGCGTCGTGCCGACAGGCCGGTCGATGAAGGGCTTGGACAGGTTCATGACGGGTTCTCCGCCGCCTGCTCCGTCTCCTCCCCGATCGTCCTGTGCCGCCTGCCGCCACCAAGCCGGTCGAGCGCCAGATAGATGACCGGTGTGGTATAAAGTGTCAGAAGCTGGCTCAGAAGCAGACCGCCAATGATGGAAATGCCAAGCGGAATGCGCAGTTCCGCCCCCGCCCCTTCAGCCAGCGCCAGCGGCAAGGCGCCGAAAAGCGCAGCAAGCGTCGTCATCATGATCGGACGGAAGCGCAGGATTGCCGCCTGGATGATCGCCTCGCGTGGCGAAAGCCCCTGATGGCGTTCGGCGTCGAGGGCAAAATCGATCATCATGATCGCATTCTTCTTGACAATACCCATCAGCAGCACGATGCCGATCAGCGCGATAATCGACAGATCCTGACCGAACAGCATCAAGGCCAGCAGCGCTCCGACCCCTGCCGACGGCAGGGTGGAGAGGATCGTCACCGGATGGATGGCGCTTTCATACAAGAGCCCAAGCACGATATAGATGGTGATCACGGCGGCCAGAATGAGCCAGGGTTCGCCCGCCAGAGAGCGGTCGAATTCCTCCGTATCGCCACTATAGCGCCGCTCAATGGAAGCAGGCATGCCGATGGATTTTTCCGCGGCCTTGATCGCGGTCACCGCCTCGCTCAGCGAGGCGGTGCGGGCCAGATCGAAACTGAGCGTCACCGCTGGAAACTGCTCATCGCGGCTGATCACCAGCGGCGCGGTCGTAAACTGAACCTTGGCGACGGCGCTCAAGGGAACGACCGTGCTGCCAGAACCGGCGACATAGATCTTGTCCAGCGATTTCGCATCGTTGCGGTATCGGTCCGCCGCTTCCAGAATAACGCGATACTGGTTGGCCTGTCCGTAAATCGTGCTGATCTGCCGCTGGCCGAAGGCATCGTACAGCGTATCGCTGATGGCCTGCATGGTCACGCCGAGGCGGGCGGCGGTTTCGCGGTTGACGGTGATGGACAACTGGCCGCCACCGGATTCAGCGTCAGTCGACACGTCGATCAGGGCCGGATTTTGCCGGAGCGCTGCGACCAGACGATTGGCCCAGAGCGATACCGTCTGCAAATCTGTACCTGTCAACGTGTATTGATAGGGTGCCCGACTTTGGCGGGTGCTGATGGAAATATCCCGCAGGCTCTGAAAGGTCACCGCCAGGCCCGGCAGACCGGCTACACGGGCACGCAGCCTGTCAATGACATCCTGTGCTGAAAGACCACGTTCAGCAAGCGGTTTCAAGACGATGCGATAGACCGCAGTGTTCATCGTCAGATTGGAGGCGCTGGCGCCAACCGAGGCAATCACGCTCTGGACGGCAGGGTCAGCGCGCAGGCGCTCGCCGATCTCCCGTTGCTCGGCCTTCATTGCGTCGAAAGAGGCTGTCGGTTCGCTTTCGGCCACGGCCGAGATCAGGCCGGTATCCTGCGCCGGCAGAAATCCTTTCGGGATGATCAGATAAAGCCCGACGGTTACCGCCAGCGTTGCGAATGTCAAGGACAGCATCAGGCCGCTGTGATCGACAGCCCAGATGACACTTCGCCGATAGGCCTCATTCATCCTGCCGATGGCGCGGGTCACCGGACCTGGCGCGGTCTCGTCACCAGCCGGACGGGCTTTGAGAATGCGCGCGCACATCATCGGCGTCAGCGTCAGCGACACCAGAGCCGACACCACCACGGCGATGGTGAGCGTCAGGGCAAATTCCCGGAACATGCGTCCGACAATGCCGGTCATGAACAGCAGCGGAATGAAGACGGCAATCAGCGAGACAGTCAAGGAGACGATCGTAAAGCCGATCTCACCCGCGCCTTTCAGCGCGGCGCGCATCGGATGTTCGCCCTCTTCGATATGACGGGCAATGTTCTCGATCATGACAATGGCGTCGTCAACGACGAAGCCCGTGCCGATGGTGAGCGCCATCAACGACAGATTGTCGAGGCTGAAGCCGCAAAACCACATGACACCAAAGGTGGCAATCAACGACAGCGGCAGCGCTACCCCGGCGATGATCGTGGCCGTCAATGTTCTCAGAAACAGGAAGACCACCAGCACGACCAGAGCCACACTGATGGCAAGTGTTATCTGCACGTCATGAATGGAGGCGCGGATGGTTTGCGTCCGGTCACTGACGATGTCGAGCGAAACGCCGGCTGGCAAAGCCTGTCTCAAGCGGGGCAATTGCCGCTCCACCTCGCCAACCGTTGCGATCACATTGGCGCCCGGCTGACGCATGATATCGACGATGACGGCGGGGTGGCCCTGATACCAGGCGGCGACATGCTCGTTTTCCAGCCCTTCGACCACATCGGCCACATCTTTGAGCAGAACAGGCGCACCATTGCTGTAGGCAACGATGATGTTGCGGTAGACGTCCGGGTCGTGGATCTGGTCGTTGGCCGCAAGGGTGAAGGATTGGGACAACCCATCGATGGCGCCTTTGGCACCGGAGACATTGGCATTGGAGATCGCCGTGCGCAGGCTTTCCAGCGTCAGCCCATAAGAGGCAAGCCGTGCCAGATCAGCCTTGACCCGGATCGCTGGCTTGACCCCACCCTGAATGCTGACATCGCCGACACCGGAGACCTCACTCAGCCGTTGCGCCATGATCGTGTCGGCGAAATCGCTGATATTGCGGATGGGATAGGTATCGGAATGCAGCGCCAGCGTCAGGATCGGCGTTTCGGCCGGATTGACCTTGGCATAGGTGGGCGGATAGGGCAGCGTTTTCGGCAGGCTGCCATTGGCGGTGTTGATCGCCGCCTGCACATCCTGCGCCGCACCATCGATGTCACGGTCCAGATTGAACTGCAGGGTGATCCGGCTTATGCCAAAGGCGCTCGACGAGGTCATCGAGGCGAGAGCCGGAATCTGCCCAAGCGGTCGCTCGAGTGGCGCCGTCACCAGCGCGGCCATGGTGTCGGCGCTGGCGCCCGGCAATTGCGTCGTCACCTCGATGGTCGGAAAAGCCACCTGCGGCAGGGGTGCGACCGGAAGCGCGAAAAAACCGAGCAACCCGCCAAGCAGCGTGGCAATGCCAAGCAGCGAGGTGGCGATGGGCCGCAGAATGAACGGGCTGGACAGGCTCATTGGCTGGCATCAGCCGGTTTGGGGCTGGCGTCAGCCGGCTCGGCTGCAGCCGCCGGCGCTGGTTTTTCTGCCGTTCCGGCAGCGCTACCCGTCTCTGCCGCCGGTTTCTTCTCCCTGTTGCTGCCCTTGCGACCAGAATGACGGCCATGGTTCTGCTCGGCCAATGGCACTTTCATTTTCGCAGGATCGGCCTCTTCAGGCGTAGAAACCCGCACATGCGCGCCGTCCTGCAGCCGGTTAAAGCCGGTCGTCACCACATGCTCTCCCGGTTTCAGCCCCTTTGTAATGACCGCAATCCTGTCATCCTGCAGGGTGACGCTGACGGGCATGATACGGACGGTATCATCCGGCCTGACAATATAACTGTAGGTTCCACCCGGCCCGCGCTGCACCGCCGCCACCGGTACCGTCATCACCTGCTTGAGCGTCTTGACCTTGAGTCTGGCATTGACGAAAGCCCCCGGCCATAAAGCCTCATCCTGATTGGCAAATTCAGCCTTCAGTTTCACCGTACCCGTTGTCGGATCGACCTGATTGTCGATCACCGTCAGCTTGCCCTCGGCAATCACCGTGTGGCCATCCTGATCCAGCGCCTCGACGGAAAGCGGTCCGGCCTGACTGGCCTTGACCACCTCGGCCAGATTTTGCTGGGGAATGGAAAACAGCACATCGATGGGGCGGATCTGCGACAGGGTAACGATGCCGTCCGTGTCGCCGCTTGAGACGATATTACCGATATCGACATTGCGGATGCCGGTGCGCCCGTCGATCGGAGCCTTGATCACGGTATAGTCGAGCTGCGCCTGCGCGGCTTCGATCGCCGCCGCATCGGCCTCGACCTGGGCGGCATATTGCGCCACCAGCCCGCGCTGGCTGTCGACCTGCTGCTGGGTTCCGGCCGAGCTATCGAGCAGCTTGACCAGACGAGCAAGCTCGACATTGGTCGCATCGAGAAGCGCTGCATCCTGCGCCTTCTTGGCAATCGCCTGATCGAGCTGGGCTTTGTAAAGGGCGGGATCGAGCCGGGCGATCAGATCGCCCTTCTTCACATCCTGACCTTCGTTAAAGCCAATCTCGACGATCTTGCCGGTGATCTGTGCCTTGACCACGACAGTATTGGTCGGTTTCACGCTGCCAACGCCCGTGACATAGACGGGCACATCGGCTAGCACCACGGGCGCAGCCACCACCGCAATCGAACGATCACCCGCATCGGCGCGCTCGCCTTTGCCAGTGTCATGTCTGCCCATCACCGGCAGCCATGTCGGATGCAGAAAATAAAGCCCGGCGGCTGCCAGGATCAGAACAAGCACGATAAAACCGGCTTTTCGGGCATGGGTCATGAAACACTCGTCAAGAGAAGCGCAATTGGTCTCGACAGTCGTCCCGACTGATACGGCACCATGCGCTGTGATCAAACGCATGTTACTGTAACATACTCAATCCGCTGCACTATCCTTCAAAACCCATTTCAGATTCAAAGGGATATGCAGTCGTTCAGACGGTTCACCATCCCGTCCCAGCCTGACAACTTGCCGCTTTCTGGAAAAGCACTGCTGCCGTGTCAGGATAATGACAGATTCATGCTTATATTCGGTATTTTCGTGCCGTTCTCATTAAATATCGGCAATCTTGGCTGCTTCACCCACCGGTATCAGGACCGGCAGGTGAATCCTGTTTCGGCCATCACATCTCAGGCCAAATCGGGATATCTGGCCGCGTACCAGTTTTTGAACAGACGGTATTGCTGTTCGAGATGGCGTTGCTGCGAGGCGCTCAACCGGTCGGTCTCGTTGAAATGCAGGCTGTATTCGCTCTCGCCGTTCAACACCATCAGATATTTGTAATGCAGCACCAGATCGGGACCTTCATCATAGGCCGAAAGCACATAGAGAGCCTCCTCCAGTTCTTTCGCCGCCCGCCTTGCCTCGACATCGCCCTCTGCGGCTTTCTCACACAAGGCCACCAGATGCAGGACTTCTTTCGGCAGGGCGTTGCCGATGCCGGTGATAGCCCCCTTGGCGCCGCAATTGACGAAGCCGTGATAAACGCCTGTGTCGACACCGACCATCAGTGTCAGGCTCTCATCGGCATGGGTAATCGTTTCCGCCGCATAGGTCATATCGGCCTTGCCGCCGAATTCCTTGAAGCCGACCAGATTGGCAAAACAGGCGCGCAGGGCGAAAAACAGGTCAGCGCGGGTGGCAAAGCCATAATAGGGGCTGTTGTAGATCACCGACGGCACGTCTGGCGCCGCCGCCAAAATGGCGGAAAAATGCTCCATCTGCGCCGCCGATGAAGAGCCGCGCGACAGAACCCGCGGGATCACCATCAAACCGGCCGCACCGACGGCTGCGGCATGGGCGGCATGGCTGACAGCCGAGCGGGTATTGACCGCCCCGGTTCCGACAACCACGGGAACACCGGCCTGCGTCAGACGGCGCACGCCTTCCTGTCGCTCTTCATCAGTCAGCAGAGGCCAGTCGCCCATCGAACCGCAATAAACAACAGCGCTCATACCAAGGGCAATCAGCTCCTTGCCTTTGCGCACCAGCGCATCGAAATCGGGCCTACGATCGGCCGTGCAGGGGGTCATCAAAGCGGGGATGGTCCCCCGGAAGGGCGTCTGTGTCATGGTCTCTCCAACCTCTGGACAAATCTGATGATATGGCATTGTGATATATCACATTGCGATCCGGTGCCAGAGAATTCTCATGCCGATGTCATGATTGGCACAGCAGAGGTCATCACTCTTTGCACGCGCAAGTCAGATAAACACCTCAAAACATGAATATCTTTCTTCTTTCCTCATCAGAAAGACATCTATGATTTTTTCAGGTCAAGGCCTAAAAATATTGTTTCTCCACTATATTTTAACGTTTATTGCTGTTTGAAAGATGCCAGAAAAATCGTCCACACTGCCTGTTTTTACACCGTTATTGACAAGAATCCGAGATGTCAGATCGTTATGGATGGCGCTGTACATTCTTATCCTGGCAGGGACCGGACAGAGGATACATGTTGCAGAGGATAAATGACCGGCTGTCAGAGGTTGCAGCCAGACGATTGAACCCTATACTTTCCATGAGTTGTTTCTGAACCGGAATAGATGCTTTTCAGAAAGGCCGTCGATAACCTTCTCCTTCGTGTTCCCTATCCTGTGTTGCTGCTGGGGCACAAACCAATCAACTGTCAACGCCGGAAGCCATGATGCACTTTCGGATGACGCGGCGGATAAGCCGCAACCTACTTTAACCATCCGACGGCATGCCTTGTGTGATTTAGATCTTGCACGGCGCTGTCTTGAGTGAGTCTGAGCTGGTTATCCTTCAGGCTTTTATCGCTTCCATTTTGAGGGACCATCATGGAAAAACACTGTCTTTTGCGCCCGTCGCGGCGCCAGTTTCTCGCCTCCGCCGCTTTGTTCAGCGTCATGACCGGCTCTCAGGCGCTGGCGCACAGTTTTTCCGGGCGCCTGCCCTGGGAAGCCGATGCCGCCAACCCGCCGGTGCAGGTCAAGCCCGGCGGCTGGGTGTTTTTTACGCCCGATGAGGCAAGGCTGATGGAAGCCATCGCCGACCGGTTCATACCCGCCGACGAGCTTTCGATCGGCGGCAGGGAGGCCGGTTGTGTGGTCTATCTCGACCGGCAACTGGCGGGTTCTTATGGCGCATCAAGCCGTCTTTACATGAAGGGTCCTTTCCTGCCGGGTCTGCCAACCCAGGGCAACCAGTCGCCCTATACGCCTGCCGATCAATACCGTCTCGGCCTGTCGGCTCTGATGACATGGCTGCGGCAGAACAAGGGTGGCAAATCCTTTGCCGAACTGTCCGGCGACGAACAGGACGACATTCTCAAGCAAATGGAAAGCGGAAAACTTGCCCTTGGCGGCAAGGTGCCAGCCAAGGCGCTGTTCAATCAGATGCTCAACGACATCATGACCGGCTTTTTTGCCGATCCGGTCTATGGCGGCAACAAGGACATGGTCGCCTGGAAGATGATCGGCTTCCCCGGCGCACGTTATGATTACCGCGATTTCGTTTCCAAGCATAACCAGCCCTACCCCCTGCCTCCGGTTTCCATCGCAGGCACGCTGGACTGGATGAAAGGCTGACCTCATGACCAGAATTCTCCCCCGCAAGGATGTCGTCATCATCGGCCTTGGCTGGACCGGTTCGATCCTCGCCCATGAACTGACCGAGGAAGGTCTCGATGTCGTTGCCATCGAGCGCGGCCCCTGGCGCGATACTGCCACCGATTTCAATATCGGCTATGCCCAGGACGAATTGCGCTACGCCATCCGCAAGGACCTGTTTCTCCAGCCGGTCGTCGAAGCGATGACCATGCGCAATACGCGCTCGCAGACCGCGCTGCCCATGCGCGATTACGGCTCCTTCCTGCCCGGCAACGGCGTCGGCGGCGCGGGCGTGCACTGGAACGGCCATACATGGCGCTTCTGGGACAGCGATTTCCAGATCGCCGATCATATCAAAAATCGCTACGGCGCCGCCAAGGCAGATGGCATCCAGATCCAGAACTGGGGCGTGACCGCCGCCGAGATGGAAAAGCATTTCGACAGGTTTGAATATCTGGCTGGCATTTCCGGCAAGGCGGGCAATATCAACGGTGTCATCCAGCCGGGCGGCAATCCGTTCGAGGATCCGCGTTCGCGTGATTATCCGCTGCCGCCCTTGCCGATGACTTATGCCCCGACACTGTTTGCCGAGGTAACACGCTCTCTGGGCCTGCATCCCTTCCCCACGCCCGCAGCCAATCTGTCGAAGGATTATGTCAATCCGCTCGGCATCGCCATGGGGGAATGCACCATGTGCGGCTTCTGCGAACGCTTCGGCTGCGCCAATTATTCCAAATCCTCGGCTCAGACGACCATTCTGCCGGTGCTGATGAAAAAGAAGAATTTCGAGGTGCGCACCAATAGCGAGGTGCTGCATGTCGATCTCAACACCTCGAAAACCCATGCGCGCGGCGTGACTTACGTTGACACCTCCGGCGAGGTCTTTTTCCAGCCTGCCGATCTGGTGCTGATCTGCGCCTTCAGCCTGCACAATGTCCGGCTGATGATGCTGTCGGGCATTGGCAGGATGTATGATCCCAATACCGGTGAGGGCGTGGTCGGACGCAATTACTGCTACCAGACCAATTCCAGCGCCCGGGTGTTTTTCGACGACAAGAACTTCAATCCGTTCATCGCCGCCGGTGCGCTCGGACAATCGGCGGACGATTACAATGGCGATGCTTTCGATCATGGCGATGTCGATTTCATCGGTGGTGCCGGCCTCAACTGCATTCCCACCAATGGCCGGCCGATCCTCAACCGGCCAACCCCGCCCGGCACGCCACGCTGGGGCAAGGAATGGAAAAAAGCCACGGCTGAAAACTACAAGAATTCGCTGGTTTTCAGCTCTCAAGGATCGAATTATCCGGTCCGCGACAACTATCTCGATCTCGATCCGACCTATACCGACCGTTTCGGCCGCCCGCTGCTCAGGATGACGTTCGAGTTTTCCGACAACGATCTTCGCATGTCGAACTGGGTGACTGACAAGATGGAAGGGATCGCCAAGGCCTTTGGCGGACGCCAGCACGTCATCAATCGCCGGAAGAAAGAATGGGATTCGACCATCTATTCGAGCACCCACAATACCGGCGGCGCCATCATGGGCACCGATCCGAAGACCAGCGCCGTCAACAAATATCTGCAAAGCTGGGATGTGCCGAATGTGTTTGTCATCGGCGCCTCCGCCTTTGCCCACAATGCCGGCAAGAACCCGACCGGAACGGTCGGCGCACTTGCCTTCCACGCAGCGGAAGCCATCCGCCAGCAATATCTGCGCAACCCCGGTCAACCTCTGGTGTCGGCATGAAGACGATCGCTTTTACCCTCAGTCTCACCGCCGGTCTCTTCGTCTCAGGCCTTGCGGCAGCCCAGTCGCCATCGCCGGATCTGGCTTTCGAGGTGATCGAGGGCCATTATCAGGCTATCCTCGGCGACTGCGCCGCCTGCCATACCAAACCGGGCGGCGAACCCTTTGCCGGGGGCGCGCCGCTTGCCACCCCCTTTGGCACGCTGGTCCCGCCGAACATCACCCCGGACAAGGAAACCGGCATCGGCAACTGGTCCTATGACGATTTTCGCAAGGCGATGAAAACCGGCATCGGTCATGATGGAAAGCGGCTTTATCCGGCCATGCCTTACCCGGCTTACGCAAAAATGCCGGACAAGGACATTGCCCATCTCTGGGCCTATCTGCAAACGGTGACGCCGGTGCACAACCAGGTCGAAGCCAATCAGCTCCCCTTCCCCTTCAATATCCGCGCGTTGATGATGGGCTGGAACCTGTTGAACTTCTCACCGAAGCCCTTTGCGCCGGATCCGACGCAATCGGCCGAATGGAACCGGGGTGCCTATCTGGTCGAAGGCCCCGGCCATTGCGGCACCTGCCACACGGAAAAAACCTTGCTGGGAGCCGACAAGACGTCGGTTGCGCTTGAAGGTGCATCTCTGCAAGGCTGGTATGCGCCGAACATCACCGGAAATCCTTATCTGGGTATTGGCAGCTGGAGCGAGGCCGATCTGGTCACCTATCTGAAAACCGGCGTCAACAGTCACTCCATCGCCTCCGGGCCGATGGCGGAAGCCATCGAGGCCTCGACCTCGCAGATGAAGGATGACGATCTCAAGGCCATCGCCGTCTATCTGAAGAGCCTGAAGGGTGGCGACACGGAAAAGCCGCAGCCGCTTGATGCCTCCGACGCGCGGATGAAAATCGGCGCGGCCGTCTATCACGACACCTGCATGGCCTGCCATGGCGGCAATGGTCAGGGCGCGAGCCAGCTCTTCCCGGCTCTGGCCGAAAACCCCATCGTCCAGCAGAAAAGCGCGGAAAGCCTGATCCGTGTCGTCCTGCATGGCAGCCAGGGCGTTGCCACTGCCACCCGCCCGACCACACCGGCCATGCCCTCCCTCAGCTGGCGGCTCTCGGATGAACAGACCGCCGATGTGCTGACCTATATCCGCAACAGCTGGGGCAATGCGGCAGAACCGGTCAAACCGGCGGATGTCAAGCAACAGCGATAAAGTCGCCAAACAGAGAAAGAGGCCCGGTTTCCGGGCCTCTTTTTTGTCCGGTCATTTTTCCGGGCATGTCCAGGTGAAATTGTGGAAATTATAGTCCCAGCTTTGCATCGGCACGAATTTGTACCCGGAAATGCATTTGCTGAAGGCGATCTGCTGTTCCTTGACCAGAAAATCGACATCCGGCGCCTTATCGACGATGGCCTGCTGGATCTGTTTATAAAGCGCGTTCTGCTTTTGCGGATCGGTGGTGGCGCGAGCCTGATCGATCAGTGCATCGACCTCTTTGTCCTGCAACCATTCCATCGAGGCCCAGGTGCCTGCCGATTGCGAATGATACTGCACATAAAAGACGCTGTCGGGTGAAGGATAGGTCGGACCGTAAAACACTTCCGTTGCCGCAGGCGTCGTTTCCGGTTTGGCTGCAAGTTCGGTGATGCGGTTCCAGGGCTCCGGCTTGATGTCGACATCGACACCGATCTGCTGCAGGTTGGACTGCATCAGAAGCGCGATATCCTCCTCGAAGGAGAGGCCCGCGACATAGGTCAGCGTCAGCTTGATCTTCTGACCGGCATATTTCGATTTGGCAAGCTCGGCCTTGGCCTTGTCGAGATCGAAGACCGGCGCTTTCAGGCTGTCGAGATAGGCCTCGGCGAACACCGGCGCAAGCGGACCGGCCAGCGGGCTTCCCGGCAGGAGCTGCGACTGGATCGTCTGGTAATCCGTGGCATATTGCAGGGCGCGACGTACATGGATGTCGTCGGTCGGCGCAACCTTCGTGTTGAGCTTCAGATAAAAGCCGGTGGCCGTCGGCGTTTTCACCACGGTGTAGCCCGCCATCTTCGCCAGCGCGTCATAGGTCTCGCTGGCCTGGGTGGTGGAGGAAATACCCAATTGTCCAGAGCTTGCCAGTGCCTTGACGGTTGCCTCGTCCTTGGTCAGGACGAAGCGAACCTCATCGATCGGATTTTTCGGCCAGCCACCGTAATAATGCGTGTAACGGCTGATGACCATCTGCGCGCCGCGCGTCCAGCTCGTCAGCATATAGGGACCGGCGCCCAGAGATTTTTCGCCGACAATATCCTCACCCCAGGGCTGTTTCGAGCCGGCCTTGATGGCGTCCTCGTTCAACACCAGAAGCAGCGGCGTCGTGGAGAGGAAGGGCGCATAGACCCGGCTCAAGGTGAAGGAAACCGTATGGCTGTCGATCGCCTTGATGTGATCGGGATCGAGCAGACCGGCAAAAAGATGCGCCGGGCCCTTGTTGATCGCCAATAGCCGTTGGACCGAATAGACGACATCCTTGGCCTCCACCGGCGAGCCATCCTGAAAGGTCGCATCCTTGCGCAGATGAAACGTATAGGTCAGGTTGTCGGCAGACACATCCCAGCTCTCGGCCAGTTGCGGCACGATCTTGCCGCTGCTGTCAACGGTCGTCAGGCCGTCATAGAGATTAACCGCCGCAAGATACTGGGTGTAGTCGGTGATCTTGGCCGGATCGATGGTGCCGAAGACCTGGGTGACATTCATCACCGTCGAGGTTTTCGCTTCAGCCAGTTGCGGTGCGATCATCATGCCGCTCATGGCAAGCGCCATGGCGAAGTGTGTTGAAATGCGCATGTTTTTCATAGCCTTCCCCTTGTTGTTCATGGACTGTGCATCAAACCGGAATGCGCTCTTGTGATGGGCCGCCATAGCCGAAATAGCCCGGCCCGGCCAAAGCCAGCCCTTCGGGTGTGCGCCACTGCGGATCGGCGGCAAGACCGGTAAACTCGACCATCAGACCGTAGCGCATTTGCTCCGTCGTCACCGGCAGGCCGAGATCGGCATCCAGCGCGCAGATCAGATCCGGCGTTGCCCAGACCGTCTTGCCCGTCTCGTCTTCAGCCAGCAGGAATTCGTTCTGGAAATGCACGATGAACTGCTGTCCGGCAAAACGCTCCACCCCGCGCAAGGTCAGTTTGCCACGGGCAAAACCGCCAATCGTCTTGCGCTCGACATCGATAACGCGCCCGGTGAAAAGATGGGTTCCGCCAAGCGTGTCCCGAAGGGCCGAACCGGCATGACGTGCGCTGTTGCGGGCCTCCTGAATGGTTTCGCCGATCTTGCGGATCTGGGTCATCGTGCCGTGCAAAAGCGCGGTCTTCATCTCCGCCCCAGGCATCGGATAGGCAGCGACCAGCGCAGCACCGCCCATTTCGATCGTCACGGATCGCGCCATTTTCTCCGTCCAGAGATTGGAAATCGCCGAAAACAGCGCCGAATTGCCCTTGTCGTCGGCCAGCACCATCGGTGTCGCCGCAAGGCCATGCAGGGTAAAGCTGACCATCTGCAATTCCGGAAAAGCCCGGCCCATGCCATCGCCGTCAATCAGCGGCAGGCCGGTTGAGGCGGCGACCATGAAGGGAATGGTCGAATTGAGTCCGCCCGCCTCGACACAGATCAGCGCATCCGCCTTGCGACCGAGAAACTGTTCCAGTTCCGCAAGCGCCTTGAGAATTTCCGCCCCGGAAGGCAGTTTTTCCACCATCACCGTCGGTGCGCCCATCATGAAGACCGAAATGCACAGCGCCTCATCCGCCACCTCATCGGCGCCAAGCAGCGTGACCGGCCCATGTCTGCGGATGGCTTCGCGGGCCATCAACTTGCCGATATAGGGATCGCCACCGCCGCCTGTGCCTAAAAAGGCGCCGCCCAGCGCAATCGCATCGAGATCCTCTTCGTGGATAAGAGTGGCCATGGTCACGCCTCCTTCAACGGTGCATAGACGATGCCATCGAGGCCGAAGCCTTTCGGGCCAACCACCTCCAGCGCTTCCGGTGAACGCAACAGCGGATGACAGGGCAGCGCGACGACGGCGACCCGCTGGCCATAGCGCAGCATTTCCGTGGTGATCGCCTCGCCGCTATCGACATCGAGCACCAGGATCAGGTCCGGCACGCAGCATTCCATCTCGCCATCGTGATGGAAGACGAGATTTTCGTTCTGGATGAGGATCGAGCCGGTTTCGCCGCCATGACTATCGATCCCGGCAAGCTGCACCTCGCCACGGACGAAACCGCCGCGCAGATGCCGTTTCAGATCGACGATCTTGCCGGTGAAAAGCTTGCGGCCCTTTTCCTTGCGGCAGATGGCGGCAATCGGATCCTCATGGTTTTTCTGCGCCGCCCTGACCACCTGCCCAAGACCGATGGCCTGACTGTAGGAATCGGGAATGGCGAATTTTTTGATGAAGGCCCCGGTCATCGGCGAGGAGGCAAGCGTAGAGGCCCCGCCTTGCGCCACGACGCAGGCGCGCGCCATGCGCTCATGCCAGAGCTCGGAGACGGCGTGGTGAAACAGCACCACATTGCCATGCACATCGCAAAGCGCAGACGGCGTGGAACTGTGGCCATAGATCGAATAGGTGGTCATCTGCATTTCCGGAAAGGCGCGTCCCATACCGTCGCAATCAAGGACAGGCACGCCGGTCAGCGCCGCAACCACCAAAGGCTCCATCGCATTCGAGCCGCCGATCTCCTCGCAGGCAATCGCATCGATGGAGATGCCGAAATGCGCCTCCAGCGCCCGCACACAGCGCAGACCCTCGCGGCCCTCGCGCAGCCGCTCGATGCCGACCAGCGGCGCACCGATGCCACCGACCGAGACGCAGAGCGCTTCGTCATCGATTTTCTGATGCGGCAGGATGGAGAGCGTATAACCTTCCCGCAGCAATTGCCGGGCGCGCAGCTTACCAATATAGGGATTGCCGCCACCGCCGGTGCCCAGAATGCCTGCGCCGATTTCCAGCGAAATGAGATCGTCCTCATCGAGGATCCACAGATCCTTCGGGTCGAAATAATCCTTTTTCGAGACGATCTCCTGCATCATGCCGCTCCCATCTCGCCGACGACCTTGACATGGATGCGGGTGGCATTGCCCGGCAGATAGGCCAGCGGCACATCCTCGCGCTCGATCACCTGAATGGTTGCGGGGTCGGCGCCGGCGGCAATGGCATTCTTCGTCGCCTCCTCTTCCGCCGCTTTCAGGCAGGTTTCGCGGGTCAGACCATTTTCCAGAGCGAAAACCCGGTCCACCTCGCCGGAAATCTGGGCGATGGCCGCCCCGACCGCATTGGCGACAGAAAAATTTTCCGGTCGGATGATGTCAAAATCGCCAAGCCTGTCGGGCATCAGGATCGAACCGCCGCCAACGGCAATCACCGGAATGGGGTCCGGCGAGACCCGGCTGCGTTCGATGGCGTTTTCCAGCATGGCATGAATGCGCGAAAGGGCTTGCGATGCCAGTTCCGGCGAAAGATCGGCGACCCTGCTTTTATCGCCAACCTCGGCGTGACCGGCAGCCACGGCGATATCGGTGGCCGTCAGCGTCTTGCCGCCAAACACCTTCGCCTCCTGCGTAATGCGATAGCCCACCGATTGCGGTCCGACGGTGACATCCGCCCCATCGCCCCTGACCAGCGATCCGCCGCCAAGGCCGATGGAAAACACATCCGGCATTCTGAAATTGGTCCGCACCCCGCCAATATCGACCACGGTCGCCGCCTGACGGGGAAAGCCGAGATGCAGTGCCCCGACATCCGAGGTCGTGCCGCCGATATCAACGACAATCGCCTCCTTGACGCCGGTCAAAAAGGCGGCACCGCGCATGGAATTGGTCGGGCCGGAGGCAAAGGTCAGCACCGGAAAATCCCGGACGGTTTCGGCGGCCATCAGCGTGCCGTCATTCTGGGTGATGTGGAAGGGGCAGGCAAGACCCGCATCCTTCAGCGCCTGTGCGAAGGCGCGCACCGTCCTGTCGGCCAGCGCCAGCAGGCTTGCATTCATGATCGCCGCACTTTCCCGCTCAAGCAGGCCGATGCGGCCGATATCGGTGGAGATCACCACCGGCAGGCCGGGGCAATGGTCCTGCATGATGGCGCGGGCGCGATGCTCCATGGCCGCATTGATCGGCCCGAACACGCAGGTAACCGCGGCAGCCTTCAAACCGTCAGCGCGAATTTCCCCGGCAATGCGCTTCAGTTCCGCCTCATCCAGCGGGGCAATTTCCCGCCCGTCGAATTCATAGCCGCCGCGCACCATATAGCCATGCTTGCCGACCACAGGCTTCAAATCCTCCGGCCAGTCGATGGCGGGCGGCAGGCAGGCCGTCGCCGGAAGCCCGAGGCGGATGGCCGCAACCTCGGTCATATGCCGCCGCTCGATCACCGCATTGGTAAAATGGGTGGTGCCGATCATCACATTGGTAATGAGGGCGCGGTCGATACCGGCTGCGGCAATCGCCCCCTGCATGGCCGCAACCACGCCGGAGGTAACATCCTCGGATGTCGGCGCCTTGATGCCGGACAGCACCTTCCCACCCTGCATCACCACGGCATCGGTATTGGTGCCGCCTACATCTATCCCCAATCTGTACACGTTTTTCCTTTCCGAACGCCGTCAGCCGTTTTCGTCTGACACCAGAAAACGGCGGCGTTCCTCATCGCTGATGTTCGGCTTTTGCGCCTCTTCCGCTTCGGTCAGCACCGGAATGGCGGCAATGAGAGCGCGGGTATAGGGATGGCGGGCGTCGGCGAAAATCTCCGCCGGCCGGCCCTGTTCGACGATCTGGCCCTTGTAGAGAATGGCGATGCGCGAGCAGAAATTGCGCATCAGCGACAGATCGTGGGAAATGATCACATAGGTGAGGCCGAGCTCTGCCCGCAGCTCGATCAACAGGTCGATCACGGTTTTCTGCACAGAGACATCCAGCGCCGAGGTCGGCTCGTCCAGCACCAGAAGACGCGGATCGGCGGCCAGCGCCCGGGCAATCGCGACGCGCTGTTTCTGCCCGCCGGACAGTTCATGCGGATATTTCGCCAGAAAGCCTGACGGCAGCCGCACCAGATCGAGAAGCTCCGCCATGCGCGCCTTGCGCCGGGCAGGCTCAAGCCCGATATGGGCAAGCGGCACGGCAAGGCTCTGGGCCACCGTGCGCTTCGGATTGAGCGAGGTGCCGGGATTTTGATAGACAATCTGGCTGAAGCGCTTTGCCCCCGGCGATGGTGCACCGTGCAGGGCAATCTCTCCCTTGCTCGGCGCAATCAGCCCCATCATCATCCGGGCAAGCGTCGTCTTGCCCGAGCCGCTTTCTCCGGCAAGCCCGAAAATGTCGCCTTCCGCTACCGCAAGTGAGACATCATTGACGGCCAGATGGCCGCGCTTTGCGCCGAAAAGCGCCTGACCGCCATAACGTTTTGAAACATGGGACAGGGTCACGATCGGCGGTTTGGCGCTGACCGGCTGATCGGTGACATTTTCACCGTAAAGCGGCGGCACAGCCCCCATCAGACTGCGGGTATACGCCTGCTGCGGCGCTTGAAACACCCGCTTCAGCGCCCCCTCCTCGACAATACGCCCATGCTCCATCACCACGACGCGGTCGGCCGTCTGGCGCACCACGCCGAGATTATGGGTGATCATCAAAAGCGACAGACCTTCATCGGCCACCAGCCGGTTGATCAGCCGCAGGATTTCATCCTGCGTCGTCACATCGAGCGCCGTACCCGGCTCGTCGGCAATCAGAAGATCCGGCTGATGCAACAGGGCCATGGCGATCAGCACGCGCTGGCGCATGCCTCCAGACAGCTCGAAGGGCCAAGCATGAAACACCCGCTCGGCATCGGCAAGCTGCACCTTGCGCAGGGTCTGGCAAATGCGCGCCTTGCGACCTTTCGGCGTATCGAAAATCCCGTTATTGCGATCGGCATAATGCATGATGTCATCGAGATGACGGCCTATGCGAAACACCGGATTGAAGGAAGAGAGCGGGTCCTGCATGATGATGGAAAAGGCCGTTCCCTTGAGCTTTTCCCGCTCCTGAAAGGTAAGCGGCAGCAAGGACCGGCCACGATAGGAAATCATGCCCCGTTCTATGACCGCATTGGCGGGCAGGGTCGAGAGGATGGCTTTCGCCGTCACGGATTTTCCCGATCCCGTCTCGCCGATCAGCGCCACGCGCTCGCCTGCTCCGACGGTGAGGGAAATGCCGTGCAGCACCTCCGTCACACGGCCATAGGCGGAAAAGGACACGGTCAGATCGTCGATGCTCAGCAGAGGAGTAGCCATGTTCACGCCTCCACATCGAACATGTCGCGCAGGCCGTCACCGAGAAGGTTGAAGCCGAGCGTGGCATAGAAGATGGCAAAACCGGGGGCGAGCACTTCCCACCATTTTTCCGGCAGGAACTGGCGTCCATCGGCCACCATGGAGCCGAGATCCGGCGTTGGCGGCTTGACCCCGAAACCGAGGAAGGACAGCGTCGCGCCGAACAGAATGACGAAGGCGGCATCGAGCGTGGTTTTGACCGAAATCACCGCCATGCAATTGGGCAGAATTTCGCGAAAGAGGATATGGATGGGACCAGCGCCTGAAAGCCGTGCCGCCTCGATGAAATCCTCCGTCGCAAGCGAGGCCGTCACCCGGTAGACGAGGCGCGCATGCCAGGTCCACCAGAGCAGGGTGATGGCCAGCATGGCGTTGATCAGATTGGGCTCCAGCACATTGCCGATTGCCAGCGCCATGACCAGTGGCGGTATGGCCAGCATGACATTGGTAAAGCCGGTGATCAGCCATTCCGCCCAGCCACCGGCATAACCGGCGACAAGCCCCAAAACCGTGCCGATCGGCACCGAAATGCCAAGCACGCCTATGACCAGAAGCAGGGACACACGAAAGCCGAACACCGTGCGGGTGAAGAGATCGCGACCCGCCTTGTCGGTTCCGAACCAGTGAACGGCGTCTGGCGCGCCATGGCGGTGTCGAAAATCGACGATAGAGCCGATATGGGTCGGAAAGGGCGAAATCAGCGGCGCAAAAACCGCCATGGCCACCACCGACAGGACGATGAAGGCACCGATCAGGGCCGCCGGATTGCGGGAAAACCGGTACCAGCTCATATAACCGGCAGACAGGAGAGGCCGATCCTCCATCATGCCCTCCCTTGCAAACGAAGACGCGGATCGATCAGCCCGATCAGGATATCGATGACGAGATTGGCGAGAATGAAGAACAGGCCGGAGACCAGAACCACAGCCATCAGCGCATTCAGATCCTTCTGCAGGATGGCGTTGAGGCCGTAAGAGGCAAAACCGCCCCAGCCGAAGACCATTTCGACGACGAAGGCATTGCCGATCAGCGAGGCAAATTCCAGCCCCATGATCGTCAATGGCGCAATGGACGAGAGTTTCAGCAGATAACGGAAGATGACCACCCGGTCCGGCACACCGAAGCTTCTGAGGGTCAGCACGTGATCCTTGCGCAGATTGTCGATCATCGCCGAGCGCATGATCCGTGTGATCTGGCCGATACCGGCCATGGCCAGTGCGAGAGCCGGAAAGGCAAGATGGCGCAGCGCATCGACAAACACATCCGGCCGGGCCGCAATGAGACTGTCGATCAACAGAAAACCGGTCGGCCCGGTCGGCGGCCTCAAATCGAAACTCACCCGTCCGAGAAGCGGCCAGCCGGACAGAAAGCGCGCAGCAAACAGCTGCAGCCCGATGGCAAAGAGAAAGGAGGGCACCGTTACCCCGATCAGGGAAAAAAGCCGCCCGAACACATCGATCAGGCCATTGCGATGGCGCGCGGTGATCACCCCTAGCGGAATGGCGATCACAAGATCGATCAGCACCGTCACGATCACCAGTTCCAGGGTGGCGGGCAGAAAACTTCTGATATCGTCAAGTACCGGCCGGTTGGAGACCAGCGACTGGCCGAAATCGCCGGTCACGGCATGGGCGAGATAGCGGCCATACTGCACGATCACCGGCTGGTCGAGACCCATCTGGCGCCTGAGCGCCTCCACCTGTTGCTGGGAGGCGGCAGGCCCGAGCGCCATGCGAGCCGGATCGCCCGGCACCACCCGCGCCAGGGCGAAAATCATCAGCGACAGCACGAAAAGGACCATGACGACAGACACAAGCCGTCGCACGACCTGATCGACAACGGAGAGGATCATGACATGCAGTTCCCTGTTTTTCTGCCCCTATCGTGGGGCAGGTGAAGGGGCTGCGACAATGGCGCCAAAGGATAGGTTTTTAGCAAAAAGGGATAGGTTTTGCTTATCTCAGCCAGCCCAGCGCCCTTGCTGTGGCGATGGCCTCATTGCGGCGCGAACAGCCAAGCTTGCGATAGATGTTTTTCAGATGAAATTTGACGGTGGCTTCCGACAGGCCGCAATTGCGGGCGATCAGCTTGTTGGAGGCGCCTTCAGCAAGCAGCAGCAGGATTTTCAGCTCCTGACGGGTCAGCTTGCTTCTGGCGGCGGCAAGGCTGTTGTGCCGCCCCCTGTCGAGCCGGCGCAGGATGCCGCGGGCCGGTGTGGCCGCCATAAGGAAGTCAGCCAGCCGCCGGTCCTCCAGCAAAACGTCGAGAAACAGGCGTTCCTCGGCAAGTGCCGGCAGACCACCATGGCGGGCGCAAAGCTCGAACACTTGCCGCATCAGGGTTCTGGTAATGGAAGGTTGGCGCATCTGCCGCGCCACATAAGCCTGCCAGATCAAAAGGGCGATCTCCTGGCGCAGCAGCAGCCGCGGATTGGCCCGCATCGCCTCAAGCTTGCGCTCGAGATGGGGAAAGTCAGGCCGCTCATAGACAATCTGCCGCAGCCAGCTCAAGGCCATGAGGATATCGTCCCGGCTTGTCAGCCGCGTAAGCGCCTCCTCGGCGCTTTCGATCCAGACGCGATTGTAGCGCATGCCAAGCGGCGTCAGAATCCGGGCCGCCTCGCCCCAATGATTGCCGCTTTGCAGGATCTGCGCCTTTCTGATTTCCAGCGACAGGCGAAACTGGCGGTTGAGCGCCTGATAGACGCCCCAGCGGTCGAGAAAGCGCAAGGCCGCCCGGCTGCCACCATGCTCACTGAGCGCCAGACTGCCATAATAAAGGGCAATATCGACCATGCTCGGCCAGATTTCGCCATCGCTCAGCACCCGCATGTCACCATCGAGAAAGGTAAGCAAGGTCTCCGGCGCGCCATTCTCATAGGCGGCGCAGGCTGCAACCAGCCGCAAAAGCCGTTCGTCACCGGGACTGTCATAGCCGATCGTCGCCAGCATCTGGTGCGCCAGCGAAAGCGATGTCGCGATGCGGTCTGGATCACTGACCAGCAGGCCGAGAACCGAGCGGTGCAGGGCGATATAAAAACACAGAAGCGGGCTATCCGCTTCACGATAGGCCTGCATTGCCTTTTCCGCCATGCCGTCAGCCTCCTCGTAACGCCTCAGCCGCAGGAAAAATTCCAGCATGGCGTTATAAAAGGAACCGCGCTGCTCCGGCTCGTCTGGCGGCAGGTCATGGCCAAGTGCGAAAAGCGCCTCCAACAACCGGTCGGATGGAGTGACATCCTCATAGATCAGCACCGTCATGCGAAACAACCGAAGCCGCAGGGAAAAACCATCAGCGGATGAACATACGGCAAGAGCATCGCGAAAGTTTGCGCCAAAACGCTGCGACAGCGCATGAATTGCCCATGCCACCTCGCCACGCTTGATTGCCAACAAGGCGCGGCTGATGACCAGTTCCTCCGGCATTTCCTGCCAATCGGCCTCCAGCAGGCGGATCAGGTCGTGAAAGACCTCAGGACCAAGGCGATAATAGAGAAACCAGCCGCCGGAGGCGCAAAACAGCGCCAGGGCTTCGTCATGTTTCTGCCGTTCGACAAGCTGGCGCAGAAAGAGCGTCAGGCTCTGCGGCCTGCGTCGCAAGGCTGCGGCGATGGTTCGGGACGCTCCACCTTTGACCGCCATCCGCTCCAGCAGCAGGCGGGTTGCCGCCTCCGGCAGCGCAAGCCGCAGACGGCGGCACGCCGCCGTTTCAGGATGCGCCAGCGGCGGTAGCCGATCAGCAAGACCTGATGCTATTGTGCCGTCATCGGTCAAAAGACTCGATAAAATGCCATCATCAAGATCGGCAAGGCAATCGCTGGCCAGATAAACGGCAAGCTGACTTTCGTCAGGATCGTCACCCTCGCGACCGCAAGCCGGCGACAACAGCACCGGCCATCCGGCACATCGATCCCAGTCATCCGGTGTCAGATCTTTTCGGCTCAGGCGAAGATCATCGCCGGTCAGCTGGAAAACCTTATCGTAAAGCCGAAGAGATTGAAGGTCGGAAACCGTTTCGCCCGGGCGAATCGCCAAAATGATACGCTGCGCCTCATCCACATGTAAAGGCGGCATATATGACTCGCAACCATCGTGAAACTGCCAAAGAAAGCCGCCCTCGCCCTCCTCCTCTACCCTCTTTTTCAGACTGCGCAACAACACGCTCTTGCCAAACCCGGCCGGAGCAATGATGAGTGTCAACGGGCGGCAATCCTCCAGAATTCGGCGGAGAAGCCTGTCATGCCCCGCAAACTTGTGCCGCCCCTTGCCGAATGGCTTTGCCAACGCTGTCTTCCTCTTTCATTCCGCCCCATACTTTCATTCTGTCGAAAACAGCTTGACGGGTTTGACGTTGACAGCTGTCAACAGCATATCCATGCCGTTTTCCGTTATCAAACACGAATTTCAAATGTGTTGCCATCTTGTTCAAGGGCGAACACCAAATCCACCACGCCTCGGAATCAAGTTTCAGCATTCCTGATTGGCGCCATTATGGATAAAGCCGCACGGTATAGACACTTTCATTTAAGAGCAGCAACAGCTTGGTTTTGGCAACAGCACGCATTACGTCCCCACTACACTGGTTGATGGCAAATTTGGAATTGCCTCAAGATGGCTGGCCTGCGGTTGGCAGATTACACATCTGAGATGCCGATATTGAAAGCATGCACATCATCATGCGAGGATGCGCTTCATCTGCACCCTTCCCCGAGCTATAATAGCGATACGTTAACCAGAAGGCGGATCTCCTGGATCAAGCAGCCACACAATTTCGCTTGCGGTTCATCAAAAGCTTGCGTCTCGCGCACAAAAAGTGTATGCATTTTTCAAAGAAATCACAGGCGAGCCATGGCTCGGCATATCACTTAAGTAAGGTTACGAAATGAGGTACTTGCCTGATAAATTCACCTTGATGCTTGTCAGTACGGTTCTTTTGGCATCCGTGATGCCGATTCATGGCTGGCCGGCCTCTTATTTCTCCGTGGCAACAAAACTGGCCATTGCTGCGCTCTTCTTTCTGCATGGGGCACGCCTGTCACGTCATGTCGTGGTTGCGGGCTTTTTGCACTGGCGCCTTCACATTGTCATCCTGATGATAACGTTCATTATCTTCCCTGTACTTGGACTCATAGTGGTTCATCTCCTGAAAGGTATGATCCCTGCTACCTTGGCAATCGGTATTTTGTATATCTGCGTTTTGCCATCAACTGTGCAATCATCAATTGCGTTTACGTCTGTCGCACATGGAAATGTGCCAGCCGCAATATGCTCTGCATCCGCGTCGAACATTCTGGGAATGATCGTTACACCCCTTCTGTGTGGACTGATCTTAACGTCTTCAGGACATGGCGGCATATCCGCAAAAGCAATTCTTGATATCTTCGTTCAGTTGCTTTTGCCATTTATAGTCGGACAGTTGATGGAGCCTTGGATTGGAGATTGGGTCAGAAGGCGCAAATCTCTGCTCACACCAATCGATCGAGGATCGATCCTCATGGTCGTATATGGCGCTTTTAGCGAGGCAATGATGGAGGGTATTTGGAGGCAGTATTCATTGGGTGACATTCTGATCGTTATCGCCGTGAACGCATTTCTGCTCATGGTCATCTTGTCGTTCACAATGTTCGGCAGCCGAATGATCGGCTTTAGAAGGGAAGATGAAGTTGCCATTACCTTTTGCGGGTCGAAGAAAAGTCTGGCTTCAGGGGTTCCGATGGCAAGCGCGATATTTGCTGGCCAATCCATCGGCGCGATTGTGATGCCTTTGATGCTATTTCATCAAATGCAGCTGATGGCTTGTGCGATGATTGCGCAACATTACGTCAGAAAAGCCCCTGCTCCATCGGAACTGGCAGTCGCGTCTGCTGAGAGATCCGTTTAGTTTGGCGGCTTGCTCTGATGATGTGAAGTCAATCCTTGGTAATTTTGACTTTTAAGGTTGCCGCGAAGTCTCATCCAATATTAAGGCGGCAACGACGGAAAGGAATAAACGAGATCTCCCTTTCCCTGATTAAAGCCAGATTTTAATCATGTTAAGAAATCTAACACATGACGCGTTTTATTGGCCTCAATGAAACGCGTCATGTGTTAGAGCCCTTCCTGGAAAAGTGTTAAACGGCTCTCCGTCCGTAAATGCGTAAGAACAAAGAATGAGAGCGTTGACAGCTGTCAACACGGCATTCGACGATCGACTAAAGCATGTCGCGTTCAATTGCCTTTCATGAAGCGCCATGTGCAAAGAAATCAGAGCACTTTGTTGTAAGCGCGCCTTATATTCCCACTTACGCTGATGTGACGGCAAGTAGACAACGGCATGTTGACAGCTGGCAACATCCAGAGGGCCAAGACCATAAGAGCATCGTGCCGAACATCGGGGCTGGCACAATGCTCTCAGATTTTGTTTCCGCATCGGGTTTTTCCGAAAACCGGTTCCCACTTTTCGGCCGATGCTCTGGTGACGGTTTTAGGAGGCAAGCCTGTTTCCTAAGTAACGTCATATTTACCAAATTGAGATTTAATGACGATGGCGCGATGGGTATTGCGTTCGCGCTACAACAGACTTTTGAACGAACTATGTGATGACTTTTACATTGGCCATGACTTGGTCATACGAATCGGGCTCTAAGGTCGGATATCTATGAACAGTCAGGAGTACGATGGATGAATAAGTCAGGCCCCTCAGAGCTATTGATGGACCTGATGCGAGACTTCTTTCGTCTTCGCAATGAAGCAGCCCAGCTGAAAGAGCTTCTTGAAGACAAGCGTCGTGAATTGCATCTGGATATCGGATCTTTTTATGATCCAAAGAAAAATCCCGACTTTGCGGAAGATATTTATCGGTATGTGAAACTTCGGCAGCAACAGTCAGAAGTTTTGAAGGTCGCGGAAAGTGTCGTTAGCAATCATACCGCCATAGCGTCGTGACGCAAAAGCGAGGCAAGGGTGGTCTTTGTTTTCTGGGGAAGCACTCCGTTTAGATTGTTCCGTTCTTTACGGAAACAATGAAAAGTTACCAGGCTTGGTTCCTAAGCATTTCCATATGCAAATGCTCCAGAGCCGTTCGTTAGAGTGTTTGAGCGGTTTTGTGAAATCCGGACATGCTCTAAAACGCGGCGCGTTTTAGAGCATGTCCGAAAAGTGGGAACCGGTTTTCGGAAAACCCCGATGCGCAAACAAAATCTGAGAGCATCCTGCCTGCCCCGATTTTCGGCATGATGCTCTAGAGGTTGGATATGCAGCACGCCATTAAAAGGCCGTACCCCTCATCCTAACATGCCTTAAGTCGTGATCGGTTGTCAGGCGTGTGACCATATCACCCAGCAATTCGTGAGCAAAAACAGCTCCGATCTGAGCGGCATGGTCAGTCTCCAGCATGTCCTGATGCGAACAGGACATGTCATGAATGTGCAGACGACCATCAATATGCATAGACCAGACATCAACATTATAGTTCAGGATTGTCTTGACGCTGTCCGATGATCCCGGCTCCGCCCTGAAGAAGTGTATGTCGACAACGGCTCTGCCTGGAACATATCGCTGTGCCAGATCGAGATGATGCAAAATGGTTTTCTGCACGCGGTCGAGAAAGTCCGGATCTTGATCGCTGGCCTGCTTTATAAATATGTTTTCCGCCAAGCCATATTCATTATAGAGAAAATCCCCGAGACGGCTGAGGGCAGGGCGATCTCCCAAAGAATCCTCATCAAAGCCAAGGAAGCCCAGCGCCGCTTTTGCCAGAACCGTTTCATCACTGAACCGTGGCCCAGTTGGGGGCAAGAAGGGGTAGGAATCGAGCAGTCCTAGGAAGGTGATTTCCTCTCCATTCTCGCTCAGACGGCGGCTTATATCATGAGCAATCAGACCGCCAAGAGACCAGCCAAGAAGAGAATAGGGGCCTTCCGGCTGGATGTCCTTGATGCGCTTCAAATAGCGTAATGCCATCTCCTCAATGGAGTGGGGGAGCTCGGCAAGGTCATTGAGGCCGTCAGCCTGTAAAGCGTATATCGGAATATCCTCTGGAATATGCTGCGCAAGCACCGTGAACGCCCAGCCCAGTCCCATGACCGGATGAATGCAAAA
Organism: Allorhizobium sonneratiae; assembly: GCF_023700755.1. Lineage (GTDB taxonomy): Bacteria > Pseudomonadota > Alphaproteobacteria > Rhizobiales > Rhizobiaceae > Allorhizobium > Allorhizobium sonneratiae. The sequence goes on from NZ_JAMKOJ010000006.1 coordinate 125,563, forward strand.
GAGGGGGGCTCTGTTACCCTGCCGACGGATAGGCAAGACGGGAGCAATTCGGGATGGCTGGTTTTTCTTCGTGTCAATGTGCTGAGCAAGGTGGGCAATCGTTGGATGTTCAAGGAAGCCGGCTAAGGGTATCGTTCCGTCGAATTTTCGCCGCAAGGCCGAAACCATCGCGGCTGCCGCAAGAGAATCACCGCCCAATTGGAAAAAATTGTCATGAACACTGACGATGTCAATCTTCAGCACATCGCACCAGATGCTTGCCAAAGTGGCTTCGGTTTCATTTCGCGGCATGACATGCTGTTCGGATAGTTGCCATTGCGGGGCTGGCAATGCATTCCGGTCGATTTTCCCGTTGGTGTTGAGGGGGAGGGCATCGAGCACGACAAATGCCGCGGGAATCATTTGGGGAGGTACGGCCTGAGCCAAATGTTCGGCCACCAAACCGGTATCGATGGTCTGCTGGGGCTTTGATGTCAGATAGGCAACAAGCTGCTTGTGCTTTCCGGGGTCCTCCCGCAGGACCACAACGGCTTGTCGAACAGGCTCTATCGCCATGAGGGCCGTTTCGATTTCGCCGGGTTCGACGCGGAAGCCGCGAATCTTGATCTGGTGATCGTTCCGGCCCAGATAGTCGAGAACGCCATCCGAGCGCCAACGTGCAAGGTCGCCTGTCCGGTAGATGCGCTCTTCACCGCCGACAAAGGGATTGGGAAGAAACCGTTCCGCTGTCAGGTCGGGCTTGTTCAGATAGCCTTTGGCCACACCTTTGCCGCCAATATAAAGTTCACCCGTGTAGCCGGGCGGAACCGGCTGACGCATACGATCCAGCACATATACCTGGGTGTTCCAGATGGGGCGGCCGATCGGTACGCTATCGAGATCATTGCCGGTGAGCGGCATAACCGTGGACCAGACCGTGGTTTCGGTCGGACCATAAAGGTTCATCACCGGATGCCCCAGTCGTTCCATCATCCGTGCCAAGTCCCTTGGCAGGGCTTCGCCACCGACAAGGGGACGCAGACCTGTGAGCGTCTGCGGATATTCACTCAGCAGCAAACGCCAGAGCGACGGTGTGGCCTGCATGATGCTGACAGATTGCTTCCTGATGAGAGCTTGAAGCGCTTCAGGGTCTTTCACAACATCCCGGGTCGCCACCACAGTCGCGGCGCCAGTTGCCAGAGGCAGATAGAGTTCGAGCGTGGCAATATCGAAAGCGATGGTGGTCACCGCCACAATACGGTCCGCTGGCGTGAGTTTGAGCAGATCCTGCATGGAATGCAGGAAGTTGAGCAGGGAGCCGTGGCTGATTTCCACGCCTTTGGGTCGTCCGGTTGAGCCGGAGGTGAAAATCACATAGGCGGTATCCGATGCCTGTGGTCCAGCCGGGGGCGGGGAGACGCGCTCCATACCTGCATCGGCCCGATCCAGCATGATGCAGAGGATGTCGGATGGAGGAAGCAGAGCACTGACGGCTTCTGTTGTCAAAAGCGCGCTTGGTCTGCCATCCTCCAGGATCATCGCCAGACGCTGTCCCGGATCGGAGGGGTCAAGCGGAAGATAGGCCGCACCGCATTTCATCACCGCAAGGAGGGCGACCACCATCTGCTCCGAGCGTGGCATGGCCACCGCAACGAGATGACCGGTTGTGATGCCCTGACCTGTGAGAACCGCCGCCCAATCATCAGAGGCTTGATCCAGCTCTGTATAGGTCAGACTGCGATCTTCGAAAATCACGGCAGGAGCTTCAGGTTGGCGCTGAACCTGCTGCCGGAAGAGATCGAGCCAGCTTGTCTCGGCAATTGAGTGGGACGTGTCGTTCCAGTCGAACAGGATCTTGCGACTTTCGTCTTCACTCAGCAGAGAAACGGAGGAAATCGGCTTGTCCGGCTGTTTCAGAATGGCTTCAAGCATGTGGATGAAGCGCGCCTGATGTTCCTGTAGTTCTTCGAACGTGTAAAGCGCCGGATTGGCATCAAAATCCACGGTGAGATCGCCGCCATCACCTCGGTCATAGGCGAATATGGTGAAATCGGTCATCGTGCCGTTTGACAGATTGTGAACAGTGGTCGGGTGACCGTCAAAGCGCAAATCATAGTCGAAGGGCTCGATATTGACGCCCAGCCGGGCGACCTGTTCATCCTGCCCGGCAAAGCCGAGATCGCGGCGCAGGTCCTCGTAGCGGTAGCGTTGATACCGCAATGCCCGCATCATCTGGCTCGAAACCTGTTTGACGAGATCCTGCCAGGTGAGATCCGTCGTGATTTTGAAGCGCAGCGGTACGGCATTGGCCACCATACCCGGAATACGGCGTACCGCGCCGCTGATACGCCCTGTCACCATAGTGACAATGGTCAGATCTTCACAATCGGTGGCGCGAGCATAATAGGCTGCCACCATGGCAATCAGGGATTGAGGCAGACTTGCCCCCATTTTCTTTCCCTCTGCCTGAAGGGTGGCGATATCAGCCTGCGGAATGATGGCGCGATAACGCAGCAAGCCGCCGGAAGGCGTTTCATCCCGCCGTGCGAGCGTCACCGGTGTTGACACATCCTTCATCTGCTCAAGCCAATAGAACCGATCACGTTCGAAATGGATGGATTTTCGGTATTGATTTTCGCTTTCCAGCAGTTCTTCAGGAGAGCCGAAATCGAAATCGTCAGGAACACGACCCTGTTTCAGGGCGGTGTAGATGTCGGCAACCCGCCGCGCCAACAGACCGCCGGAAAAGCCGTCGATCAGGATATGATGCACCCTGTGATACCAGATCCAGTGGTCATCGGCGATCTTGATCAGGGCGCTGAACCAGAGATCGTCTCTGGCAAGATCAAGATGGCGACGCAATTCGGCTTGCATCCAGTCTCTGGCTTTTTCCCGCCCATGATCATCATCGCTGAAATCGATCACGTCGAACTCACTGCGAGGATGCGGGAGAACGACCTGATGCGGCTTGCCATCGGTTTCGATGATACGCGAACGTATCGCCTCAACTTCCTCACCCAGTTGCTCCAGAGCCCTGCAGAAAAGCTCAGGCACAACAGGACCATGGATATCCATGGCTTCGGCAAGAGTAAAACTCAGGTCGGGAGGGGAGAATTTTTCTTTGACCCACATGCCCGTTTGAGCGACAGAAAGGGGAAGAGATTTATAGAATCTTTCCATAAAATTATCCTTCTATGCAAATATGGGACGTATAAAATCGCTCTTCGGCAATGCTGTTGCCGAATTACAAAGCTTTGTAATGATGATATTCTTGGAAGCCATAAAATGGCTTCTATCTATATTATGAATTTCAAACTTGAATGCGTTATATGTCTATCTGACAAATATCTTAGCCTTGGAATTTCCAGAGGCAAGCGCAAAGAGCGGAAAGCTCTCGAACTATTAATAACTGTTTAGCACCAAAATGTGTAATTTTTGCTATGCAACATAAATCACAATGAGAGCAATGGATTAGGCCAAAATTGATCCTGGCTTGAAATGGGCCGAAGTCCCGAAAAGGGGCGATTTTGCACAAATCGCCACTCTTATTTTATCAGGCTGTCAGAAAACGGGACGAGTTTCCCCCGTGCTGCTGTGTCAATCCGGCCAGCGAAGCAGACCATTGAAGCGATTCCGGCTCAAATCCTCGATCGGTGTTGCGATGATCGCGTTGGACGCCTGGGCCTTGTCCAGTTCCTCCGCCAGCCTTCGAGCAACACTCTCTGCCTGACCGGGATGCAGATTGCAGGGATCAAGATAGAAATAATGATGTTCCACTTCGTGATCACGCACGATGATCGGCGGTGTGCCTTTGCGAAGTGCTGCCGCCAGATCCCAGGCTGTAATGTGGGTGGCCTGGGAGTCGAGGATGACGCGCAGACGATCCAGCGGATTACCGGTAGGGTCGGGCTCGATCAGAGCCGTGACACCGGGGCGTCCTCCCAACACGTCATGCCACAGGGCAAGCGCCGCCTTTTCGCGGGCGCGAATGGCATCATGGTCGCGCTTTTCCCAGGCATCAAGGGCGGCCATGACGCCGTAAATGCTTTCCTTGCCGACTTTCATGCCACGACCGATGCCGAGATTCTGCAAGAAGGCACGACGAACCAGTTCTTTTTTCCCGGCAACAATGCCAGAGGTCGGCCCACCCAGAAATTTATGTCCCGAGTAGAGCACGATATTGGCCCCTGCTGCGAGAAATCCGCGCAAGTCATATTCCGAGGCTGCATCGACGATAACGGGGACGCCATGTGCATGGGCGATTTCGACAAATTCTGTGAGATGCAGAAGGCCATAATTGACCACGTGATGTGAGACCACATAGACGGCTGCTGCTGTTTTTTCGCCGATCGCCTCTTCCATGTGATAGCGGTGCGTGGACGTAGCCTGACCGATCATCACGACCTTGCCGCCTGCAAGCCGAATCGACTGATCGACAGGTGCGCCATAGCTGACAATATGGCCCATCTGAACGATGATTTCGGCCTTTTCGTTCGTAGTTTCCGGCAATTTTTCAATGGCCAGCAGGTTGGCGCCAGTGATGGTGCCGGCGACGGCAAGGCTGATGCCGGCGGAACATGAGGCGGTGACGAAGCCGGCCTCTGCACCGGTCAGACGGGCAATGACAGCGCTGGCCTTGCGCTGTAGATCGTTGATCTCGACGAATTGCGGCAGGATAGCGCGCATGGCCTCTATGGCTTCGGGGACCACAATCGATGCCCCAAGGCTCGTCATCGTCCCGGAGACATTGATAATCTCTCTGAGACCCAATTGGCTGCGAATATCGTCGGTCATGCGCATACTCCGCATTGTAAGAGGGGAGATAGACAGCTATCCCATAATAATGTAATAGGCTCCAGAATGTTGTATCGGGAGCCATGAATTGAACACCATGACGTCATCTGCCATTGACCCTAGCACGACAGAAGACGGGAAAACTGCGCGCCGTTCGCGTGTCAGCGGCATGGACCGGGCCTTGCAGGTGCTTGATTACCTTTATGAAACCGGAACGCCAGCCGGTGCTTACGCAATCGCCAAGGCAATCGCCGCTCCCCTGTCGACGGTCTATGTCATCATCGACGATCTTGTCGAAAAGAACATGCTGACGCGGCAGAGCGATGGCAGTCTCTGGCTTGGATCGCGCCTTTATCATTACGGCCTTGCTTATGCCCGGTCTCTGGATTTCATCAGCCTTGCCACCCATGAAATGCATGATCTTTGCCGTCAGGTGGGCGAAACCGTGCAGATTTGCGGGCGCGACGGCGACCATATGCTGGTTCTGGCCATGGCGGACGGGCCAAGCCATTTTCAGGTGGCCTCGCGCGTCGGCACCCGTGTGCCTCTGAACTGGACGGCGTCCGGTCGTCTTCTGGTCGGCCATTTGCCGGAAACCGAGCGTCTGGAATTGTTTCGCCGCTGTGCGCGGCAATCGCCGACAGGACGGGCGGAGGTCGATCCGCAGGTTCTCTCGGCAGCAGCGGGGGAGGCCTTTAACGAGAGGCTGTCGATACAGGTGGCGGAGTCCGATTATGCAGTGGCCTGTATTGCCGCGCCGATCTGCGATAGCGCCGGGCACTGTGTCGCCACGATCTCCATCGTTCTGCCGGAACAGAAGGTGCTGGCGGATGAAGACCGTTATGCCGACCAGGTGCGGATTTCGGCGGCAAGGATCGAAAAAAAGATGGGATGGCGCGAGCGTTGACATTCGCTTACTCTTTCAGGGCGACGATGGCTTCAATCTCGACCGTGATATTGCCGGGCAGCGAGCCGAAACCCACGGCGGAGCGGGCATGGCGCCCCGCCTCGCCGAAAACGGCGATGAGAAGATCCGAGCAGCCATTGATCACCCGCGGATGCTCCTGAAAATCCGGATCGGCATTGACCATGCCAAGCAGTTTCACCACTTGTTTCACGCAGGCGAGATCACCGAAGGCCTCCTGCAACACGGCCAGAAGATTGATGCCGACCAGCCGGGCGTGATCATAGGCCGTCTCCACATCGACCTCCCGTCCGACCTTTCCGGTGTGTAGAAAGCCATCGGCCTCGCGCGGGCCTTGGCCGGAAAGGTAGATGAGATTGCCCTCGCGCACATGGGTGACGAAATTGGCGATCGGTTGTGGCGCAGGCGGCAGCACGATGCCGAGCGCTGCAAGCCGCTCTGAGATGGGCGATGACAAAGGACGTGAGGAAACAGACAAAGCTAACTCTTCTTGTAGATCACAGTGAAAAAACAAAACCTCACCGCCAGGAATAGCCATGGCTGTGACGCACCAGTTTTCGCGCTTTTGGCACATAACGGCTGGCGGCAATGGCCTCGCGACCGATCACCGCATAGCGTGGCTCGAACAGCTTGGTCAGGCGGGAGACATCCCCGTTGGAATCGGTGGCCTCCAGATCGGCATCGACGAGGTCGAACAGGGTGAAATCCGCCCTTGCGCCGATGGTGAGACGGTTCTCCATGCCAAGCCCGATGACGGCGGCGGGCGCATGGGTGACCGCCTCGACCACCTTGTCGAAGGGCATGCCGACTGACAGCAGTTTCGACATGGTGGTGGCAAGATCCCACACCGGAAAATTCAGCGAATGCCCGTGCAGGTCGGTCGAGATGGAGTAGGGCAGGAGCCCGCGTTTAATCGCCGCTTCAGCCACTTTGAAGGAGAAGGAGGCGCCGCCATGGCCGATATCGAGGCGAATGCCTTCGCCAGCGCAGCGTTCGGCCAGCCGGAAGAGATCCTCATCCTCAAGGATCGACGATCCGGCCTTGCCGTTGAAACAATGGGTGACTATATCGCCTGGGCCAAGAATTTCCAGCACTTCGTCATAAAGGGCAGGGGGCTCGCCCACATGCACCATCATCGGCAGTTTCAGGATCCTGGCGATTTTCTTGCCGAGCTTGACCGGTGTCACCCCCCAGGAGCCGGTGATCACATGGCTGGCCCGGACTTTCAGCCCAACGATATGCGCGCTGTTTTCGGCATAACATTCGAGAATTCGGTCGAGATCGATATCCTTGATGTCGCGCAATTCCGGTACGCGGTTGCAGGCAACAAGCCCGATGGAGCCGAGATTGAGAAAAGCCTTGATCCGCTCCTTGGCCGGTTGGATGATATAGTCGCGAAAACCGTGAAAATTTGCCTCACCTGCCGATCCGGCATCGACAAGCGTGGTGACGCCGCGTTCTGCCCCGCATTCAGATGGTTTCAGCGAAATATCCGTGCCGCCATACCAGACATGCACATGTAGATCGATCCAGCCGGGAGAAAGAAAGGCGCCTTTGGCATCGATCCGCTCAACCTCGCCATCGATCACCAGATCCCTGCCGATGGCGGCGATCCTGCCTTCCTTATCGATCAGGATATCGCAAAGGCCGTCCTCATGCGCTCCAAAGGCCATCGGTTTCGCATGCGCGATGAGAAGCGGTTTGCCTGTGTCTTCGCCCATCATCTAGGCATCCTTTCTGAGTTTGGGATCGAGCATGTCGCGTAAGCCGTCGCCGACCATCTGCAGCGACATAACCGCAAGAACGATGGCAAGGCCGGGAAAATAGGTCATCCACGGTGCTTCGCCGAGATATTGGCGACCGCTGGCAATCATCGTGCCCCAGGTCGGCACTTCCGGGCTGACTCCTAGGCCGAGAAAGGAGAGGCCGGCTTCCGCCAGCATGGCATTGGCAAACAGAAACGTACCCTGCACCAGAATGGGCGACATCAGATTGACCAGCACATGCCGGGTCATGATGTGAAAAGTGGAAATGCCGAGCGTGCGGGCGGCCTCGATATAGGGCAGTTCGCGGATCACCAGCGTCGAGGCGCGGACGATGCGGGCAAGGCGCGGGGCATAGACGATAGAGAGAGCCAGAATGACGGTGGCAAGCGACGGTCCGAGGGCGGCCACCAGCGCAATTGCCAGGAGAATGTCGGGAAAGGCCATCATCGCATCGATCAGCCGGGCAATCGGCGTATCGAGCAGGCGGAAAAAGCCGGCCAAAAGGCCGAGTGTCACGCCGATCAGGGCCGAGAGAGCCACCACGGCGGCCCCGACCAGCAGCGACAACCGCCCGGCATAAAGCGTGCGGGAGAAGATATCGCGGCCGAAATCATCCGTGCCGAACCAGTGCAGACCGTCTGGCGGTCGCAAGCGGCTGACGATCGACAACTTCGACGGCGAATAAGCAGTGATCAACGGCGCTGAGATTGCCATGACCACGAAGAGGATCAGGATGATGAGGCCAATGGCCATGGTCTTGCGCTGCAACAGAAGCCGCAGCCAGCTTTTTGCGAAAGAGGGTGGGGGGAGGGGCGTCTCGGAATGGCTCATCAGTAGCGCACCCTCGGATCGACCAGCAGATAGAGCATGTCGATGATGAAATTGATCAGCACGTAAAGGGCTGCAATCACCAGAAGCGCGCCCTGAATCACCGGATAATCACGCCTGAGCACCGCCGACACCACCAGACTGCCAATACCGGGCAGGCCGAACACGGTTTCTGTGACGACAGCACCGGAAATCAGCACCGCGGCGGTAAGGCCAAGCACGGTCAGAATCGGTATCATCGCATTTTTCAGCGCATGGACGAGCACAACCTGCCCCTCTTTCAAGCCTTTGGCGCGGGCCGTGCGGACATAATCATCCTCCAGCACATCCAGCATCGAAGCGCGGGTGAAGCGCAGGATAAGTGCGCTGGAGACGATCCCCAGGGCGACGGAGGGCAGGGCCAGATGCGTCATCCGATTGAAAAATCCGGCATCCGGCCCGCCATAGCCGGAGACGGGAAAAAGCCTGAGCTTGACGGCAAAGACCTGCATGAGGATCAGTCCCAGCCAGAAACTGGGAATGCTGGCGGCGAACATGCCGATGCCGGTAGACAACTGGTCCACCAGCGAGCCGCGACGGTAAGCGGCGTAAATGCCGATCGGCACGGCTATGACGGTGGCGATGATCAGCGAAAACAGGGTGAGGAAAAAGGTCGGTTCGGCCCGTTCGAGGAGTGCCTGCCCGACCGGAATGTTGAGAAAGATCGAGCGGCCGAGATTGCCGCTCAGCAATTGCCCGACATAGATCAGAAATTGCACGGAAATCGGTTGATCAAGCCCGAGCCGGGCTCTCAGATCGGCAATATCCTGAGGCGTGGCATCCGGCCCCAGCATGACGGCGGCAGGATCGCCGGGCGCGACGCGGATGATCAGGAAAACAATGGTGACCACCAGCATCAGCACAACGATCATCCCGAGGAGACGCTTGAGGATGTAGGTCAGCATCGGCTTACCTCTTCCTATAGGCCATTCTGGCCGATAACACCGGACAGCCAGTGGTACGAGGCCTTCGGAATACGTTGCAGGGTCGGATAATCGACATAGACGAGGCCGAAACGTTTGGAAAACCCGCGCCCCCATTCGAAATTATCCATCAGCGACCAGGCGAAATAGCCACGAATGTCATGACCTTCCTCGATGGCATCAAGCAGCCTTCCGAGATAAGCGTTGAAATAGGCGATCCGGTCTGGATCGATCACCTTGCGGTCCGGCGTCAGCGCATCGGCAAAGGACGCGCCGTTTTCGGTGATATAGATCACCGGTTTGTTGTAACGGGCGCTGGTGTCGCGGATCTGTTCGAGAAAGGCGTCGGGATCGACCACCCAGTTCACATCCGTCAGGGGTCCCATACCGATGGGTGGCGGGGTTTCGCTGATGCCGAAACTCGTGGTGGGGTTGGGGCCGACAAAGACCGGATTGTAATGGTTAAGGCCGAAGAAATCCATTTTCTGGCTGATCACGTCCATATCGTCGCCCTGGATCAAAGGCTCGATTTCAGAAGCGATCGGCTCGGGATAGATGCCGAGCCAAAGAGGATCGACCGTCACCCGCCGCCACAGGCAGTCCCCCAGTACCACCGCCTGTTCGTGGGCTGCATCCTGATAATGCGGCCTGACGGGGCCGAGCGAGACGATATTGCCGACTTCCGCTTTCGGCGCTTCGGCTCGTACCGCCTTGACCGTATGGCCATGGGCGAGGTTGAGCGTATGAATGGCGGCAAGACAGGCGGCATAATCCTGCTGGCCCGGCGCATGGCGACCGACATTATAGGCAACCCAGGGAATGACATTGGGTTCATTGATCGGGGCAAAGCGTTTCACCCGGTCACTGAAATGGGCAATGACGGTGGCGGCGTAATCGGCAAAGATTCGCGCCGTGTCGCGATTGCGCCAGCCGCCCTTTTCTTCGATGGCGACCGGCATGTCCCAGTGATGCAGACATATCCACGGTTCGATCCCTTCATGCAGCAGAAGATCGATCACCCGGTCGTAGAAATCGAGGCCACGACGGTTCACCTGCCCCTTGCCGTGCGGATAGATGCGCGGCCAGGCGGTGGAAAGCCGGTATGCTTTAACCCCGAGCCCGCTCATCAGGGCGATATCCTCGGGATAGCGATGATAATGATCGCAGGCGATATCGGCGGTGTCGCCATTGGTGGTCCGGCCCGGCGTGTGGGCATAGACATCCCAGACGCTTTGGCCACGTCCATCCTTCTCCACAGCCCCTTCCGTCTGATAGGCGGAAGCGGCGACACCCCAGAGAAAATTCTTCGGAAAAGCACGCATCATCAGTCTGTCCTGCCTGATCGAATGGCTTACTGTCCTGCCTTGCTGACATTCCAGAAGAACGGCCAGGGGGAGGGATGGAAGTTTTTCAGGCTCTTGGATTTTGCCGACAGCGCATTGAAATCGCCAACCTTGAACACGGGCGCATCGTCATAAAAGGCTTTCTGCACGGCGGCAAAATCCTCGATCCGCTTTTTCGGATCGGATTCGGCAAGGAAGGGGTCAACCGCCTTGTGTTTTTCTGCGCTCGCCCACCAGCCGGGATAGCTGTCGGACATCCAGCCATTGAGTGCCGGTTCGGGCGGGAAGGGGCCGTGTGTGACGAAAATATCCCAGAGCGCCGGATTGGCGCGACGCTGGATCAGGGTTGCCCAGTCATAGACTTCGAGATCGACCTTGAAACCGGCGGCTTTCAGATATTCGGCCGCGACCTGCGCCATCTTGTAATGGAATTCATATTGTCGGCTGGTGAGAATGCGGATCGGCTTGCCATCATATTTGGCCTGTTTGGCCAGTGTTGCCGCTTCGTCCGGGTCACCCTTGCCATAGCGTTCAATGCCTGCCGTGGTATGCCAGACATAGCCCTTTGGATAGAGCGCACCATCGACGGCGAAAAATTCAGGATTGCCAAAGGCTGCCAGCAGCATGTCTTCCGGGTTGAGCGCCACCTGAATGGCATGACGCAGCGTCTTGCTGGTCATCATGCCTTCCTTGGTGTTCATCACGAAGACCGGCGCGCCGAAAGGTTTGAGGATCACCGGTTCCGAGGCGGAGGAGGCTTTCAGCCGGTCGAGATTTTCCGGCGCAAGCGAGTCGACATAGTCGAATTGACCGGAAATTGCGCCTTCCAGCCTTGTATTGGCATCGGGAACCGGAACGAAGCGGATTTCCGAGAGGATTGCCTTGCGCGCGCCGCCAAAACCGTTGGCCGCTTCTGACCGGGGTTTATAACCATCGAAACGAACGAGCTGGATATATTGGTCGGCCACATGCGCCTTCAGCATATAGGGGCCGGTACCAATGAATTTGGTCAGTGGATCGGCAAGATCGACCTTTGGCATGATCACGGCGGCGGAATTGTTAAAGGCCAGAAGCGACATCAGCGGCGCATAGGGCTGTTTCAGCGTGATGCGGATGGAATTGTCGCCGGTGGCGGTGATGCTGTCGAGATAGGGAGCGACCTGCTTTCCGCGCGAGGCAATGGCAATCCAGCGATTCAGCGAGGCGACGACATCGGCTGATGTCATGGTCGAGCCGTCGTGGAAGAGGATGCCCTTGCGTAGCGGAATGTCGTAAACTTTTCCATCCGCAGAAATCGACGGCATGGTTTCAGCCAGAAGCGGAATGACATTCCATTTGTCGTCGAAGGTATAAAGCGTTTCAAAAATATGCTGGGTCGTCATGCCCACCAGATCGGCTGTGGAGGCCATCGGGTCCAGCGTTGGTGGCTCACCGATGGTGGCAACATTGATGACCCCACCCTTTTCATCCGCATATGCCCCATTGACAGGCGCGATCAAAACCGCAGCCAATAGCAAAGCCCATGTCAGCTTCATGCGATGCTCCCAGTTTTATGTTCCACAATTATGGTATTTATTTTTCAATAAAAGAATATCAGCCGAATGCAGGCTGTCAATCGCTCTGAGGGCATAAAACGGGAATATGCGTCGGAGGCGTTCGGGGCGTGTGATAGCACCGTCATGACAGAAGGGTGGATGCCTGAACCGCAACCAGAACATGCAGGCAGCAATGAAACTGGCAGTGCCGGGGAGGCACTGTCTTTTGGTGCATGGGTGTGTCTTGACATATTGCGCTGCGCAACCGGTTTGTGCCATTGTTGCCAAACGTGGACTGAGATAAGAGTTCATCAAAAACAAGGGGCGAAAAGCTCCGGGAACAACAACGATACCGGGAACACATGACAGAGCAAAAAAAGACAGTCGTCTCGGCGAGGCGGCTGGGGTTGACCTTTGAAACCAATGATGGCCCTGTTCAGGCGCTGTCCAATGTCGATCTTGAGATAAAACAGGGAGATTTCGTTTCTTTCATCGGGCCCTCCGGTTGCGGCAAGACCACGTTTCTGCGGGTTATCGCCGATCTGGAACGGGCGAGCGAGGGAGAAATTCTCGTCAATGGCACGACGCCGGAAGATGCGCGCCTCAACCGCGCCTATGGCTATGTGTTTCAGGCGCCAGCCCTTTATCCGTGGCGAACGATCGAGAAAAATATTGCCCTTCCTCTCGAGATCATGGGCTATTCAAAGGCCGAGCAGGAAAAGCGTATCGAGAAAACCCTAGCGCTCGTCAACCTTGCCGGGTTTGGCAAGAAATATCCCTGGGCGCTCTCGGGCGGTATGCAGCAACGCGCATCAATTGCCCGGGCGCTTGCCTTCGATGCTGATCTTCTGTTGATGGATGAGCCCTTCGGCGCACTGGACGAGATCGTGCGCGACCACCTGAACCAGCAATTGCTCGGCCTTTGGGCTGAAACCGGCAAAACCATCTGTTTCGTCACCCATTCCATCCCGGAAGCCGTATATCTGTCGACCAAGATCGTGGTCATGAGCCCGCGGCCGGGCCGTGTCACCGATGTGATCACCTCGACCCTACCAAAAGAACGGCCGCTCGATATCCGCGAGACACCGGAATTTCTCGAGATTGCCAGACGGGTGCGTGAGGGATTGCAGGCGGGGCACTCCTATGATGATTGACCGGTTGCAGAAACATGTCCTGCCTGTGGTGATCGTGGTTCTGGCACTTCTGGCTGTCTGGTATGCAGCAGCGCTTTTGATGAATCACGGGCTTGCCGAAAGTCAGGCCAAACTGAAAGGCGAGGTGCTCACGCCCTCGGGCCTGTGGCTGAAATCCTATACGCTCGATAAGCCGATGCTGCCTGCGCCGCATCAGATCGCTGCCGAAATCTGGAAATCGACGGTCGATGTCGCTGTAACGTCGAAACGCAGCCTGATCTATCATGCCGGGGTCACGCTGTCGGCCACGCTTTTGGGCTTCGTGCTTGGAACGGTCCTCGGCATAGTTTTGGCCGTGGGCATCGTGCATAACCGGGCGATGGACAAGTCTTTGATGCCCTGGATCATCGCCAGCCAGACGATCCCGATCCTGGCGGTGGCGCCGATGCTGATTGTCGTGCTTAACGCCATCGGCATTTCCGGCCTTTTGCCCAAGGCGCTGATCTCGACCTATCTGTCGTTTTTCCCGGTGGTTGTGGGCATGGTAAAAGGGCTGAAATCGCCGGAAATCATCCAGCTCGATCTGATGCATACCTATAATGCCAGCCAGACGCAGCTGTTCTGGAAATTGCGCTTTCCCTCAGCCCTGCCGTTCCTGTTTGCATCGCTCAAGGTGGGAGTGGCCATTTCGCTGGTCGGCGCCATTGTCGGCGAATTGCCGACCGGTGTTGTGGCGGGGCTTGGTGCAAGGCTACTGTCCGGCTCCTATTATGGTCAGACGATTCAAATCTGGGCAGCGCTGCTGGTGGCGGCGGCCTGTGCGGCACTACTGGTTTTTCTGGTCGGCGCGGTTGAGCAGATCGTCAATCGCCTGATGGGAGTACGGCCGGAGATGCGCCAATGAGGGAAATCGCTGTTCTCCTGTTTGCTGTTTTGCTCTGGCTGGGCGGCTGGGGTCTCAACGAATATCTCGTACGTCTGCGGCCTGGCAGCCGAAGCATGACGGCCCGCGTCAATCTTGCCGTGCCGGCGATTTTTGGAGTCTGTCTGCTGTTGGTCTGGGAAGTTCTGGCTCGCGGATTACCGATCCCGCCCATTCTCTTGCCCGCGCCCAGCATGATCGTCATGACGGCGCTGCAGTCGCTCGATGTGATCGCACAGGATTTTGTCCAGACAGTCCTCAAGGAGGTGCTGACGGGCTATGTGCTTGGCTGTGGTGCAGGGATTCTATGTGCTTTTGCCATAGACCGCTCGACCTTTTTGAAAAACGGACTGCTGCCACTTGGCAATCTGGTGTCGGCCCTGCCGATCGTCGGCCTTGCCCCGATCATGATCATGTGGTTCGGCTTCGAATGGCCGTCCAAGGCGGCCATCATCGTGACGATGATTTTCTTTCCCATGCTGATCAATACGCTCTCCGGCCTGTCGGCTGCAGGCCATATGGAGCGGGATCTGATGCGCACCTATGCGGCGAGCTGGTGGCAGACCATGATTGCCTTGCGGCTTCCGGCTGCCTGGCCGTTCATCTTCAATGCCTTGAAGATCAATTCGACGCTGGCGATGATCGGCGCGATTGTCGCCGAGTTTTTCGGCTCGCCCACGGTGGGCCTCGGCTTTCGAATCTCCACCGAAATGGGCCGGATGAACACCGCCATGGTCTGGGCTGAAATTCTGGCCGCAGCCATAGCCGGTTCGCTCTTCTACGGCATTGTGGCGCTGATCGAACGCAGGGTCACGTTCTGGCATCCCTCTGTCCGTGGTGGGCAGAGATCATAAAAGAGGGTAGAACATGATGAAACAGAAGATGGCGTCGCTGTTGCTGGGAGCAAGCCTGGCGCTGGCCGGTGTCTCGGCAGAGGCGGCCGACAAAATCACCCTGCAATTGAAATGGGTGACGCAGGCGCAGTTTGCCGGTTATTTCGTTGCCAAGGACAAGGGCTATTACAAAGCCGAAGGGCTCGATGTCGACATCAAGCCCGGTGGGCCGAACATTGCGCCGGAACAGATCATTGCCGGTGGCGGCGCAGACGTCATCGTCGACTGGATGGGTGCGGCGCTCGCAGCGCGCGAAAAGGGCGTGCCGCTCGTCAATATCGCCCAGCCCTATGCCAAGGCCGGCCTTGAGATCATTTGTCCGAAGGATGGACCGATCAAGACGCTTGCCGATTTCAAAGGGCATACGATCGGTGTCTGGTTCTACGGCAATGAAGTGCCTTTCTTTGCACTGATGCATCGTGAAGGCATTTCCACCGATGGCGGTCCGAATGGCGTGAAGGTGCTGCAGCAGAGTTTCGACGTCCAGCCGCTGATCCAGCACCAGGCCGATTGCATTCACGTCATGACCTATAACGAGCTCGGTCAGGCCATCGATGCCGGCTATACGCTCGATAAGCTGACGGTGTTCAACTACACGAAAATGAACGCCAATCTGCTCGAGGATGGTCTTTATGTGCTTCAGGACAAGTTGAAGGACCCGAAATTCAAGGCCGATATGGTGAAATTCGTCCGCGCTTCGATGAAGGGCTGGAATTATGCCAAGGAGCATCCGGATGAAGCCGCAGACATTGTGCTCGACAATGACACGACCGGTGCGCAGACCAAGGAGCATCAGGAATATATGATGCATGAAGTGGCCAAGCTGCTCGGCAATGGCGTTCTGGACAAGGCCGCTTATGACCGGACGGAAGAGGCTGTGCTTGCCCAGAAAATCATCTCCAAGAAGCCGGAAGGCGCCTGGACGCATGATATCACCGATGCGGCGATGAAATAACCACACTCTCTGGAGAACAGGCGGCATGTTCGCTTGTTCTCTCATAGGGTTTGGTCCGTAGAAAAGTGTGAAACGGTTTGCCGTCTGGAAATACGGAAAACAAAAATTTGGAGCGTTCCTGTGTTTCGACGAATACGGAAACGCTCTCATGGTGTTTATTGTGTCTTCTCGTGCAGCAATGCCATGATTTCACGCTTGTAGGACATGAAATCCGCTGATGTCAGCAGATCAATACTACGGGGCCGATCGAGATGGATCGGAATGGTTTTGGCGATGCGTCCGGGCCGCGCACTCATGACGTGGACCTCATCGCCCAGCAGAATGGCTTCATCGATGTCATGGGTGATGAACAGCACCGTCTTGCGCCGCTCCTGCCAGATATCGAGCAGCAGTTCCTGCATATGCTGGCGGGTCTGGCTATCCAGGGCGCCAAAGGGCTCGTCCATCAGCAGGATGCGTGGATCATTGGCAAGCGCTCTGGCGAGCGCCACACGTTGACGCATGCCGCCGGACAATTGCTTTGGATAGGCGTCTTCAAAACCTTCAAGATGCACCGACCTGATAAGCTGCTTTGCGATATCCTCGCAGTTCTGTTTCGGCAGTTTTTTCAGTTTCGGGCCAAACATGATGTTCTCTTTTACCGTCAGCCAGTGAAACAGGGTGTAGCTTTGAAACACCATGCCGCGTTCGGCGGACGGGCCTTCAATTGGCTGACCGCCAAGAGTGAGGCGGCCTGATGTCGGCGCATCCAACCCGGCGGCAAGGCGCAGCAGAGTCGATTTTCCGCAGCCGGAAGGGCCGACGATCACCGAAAACCGGTTTTCCGCCACGCTGAGGGAAACGTTTTCCAGCGCCGTCACCAGAGGCTTGTTGCGGGGGCCGAAGGTGACGGTGATGTCTTCAAGGGCAAGCAGGCTCATGGGACACAGGACTTTCACAGATCGGCAGACCAGGGCAAAAGCCGCTGCCGCAGATATTTGAAGATGAGATCGGTCAGCAGGCCGAGCATGCCGATGGTGAAGACGCCGAGCAGGATGACATCGGTAAACAGGCCGCGCATGGCATTGAGGATCATATAGCCGAGACCGCTATCGGCGGCGACCAGTTCGGCCACCACCAGATAGGTCCAGGCCCAGCCCATGGTAACACGCAGCGTGTCCATGACGCCGGGCAGACAGGCTGGCAGCAGCACGCTGATCACTGTCTGCCGGCGTTTTGCGCCCAGCGTATAGGCGCAATCGATCAGATCCTTGCTGACGCGGGCGGAAACATCGGAAATCAGCAGCAATTGCTGGAAAAAGGTGCCGAGAAAGATCACCATGATCTTCTGCTCGATGCCGATACCGATCCACAGGATGAGCAGCGGAATCAGCGCTGAGACTGGAATATAGCGCATGAAGCCGGTGATCGGCTCCACCAGTGCCTGAACGACGCGGAAACTGCCCATCAGAATGCCGATCGGCACGGCAAAAACCGAAGCCAGCAGAAAACCCGACAGGATGACGGTCAGACTGGCTTCGATATTGTCGAACAGTGACAGATCCTTGATGCGCTTCAGCCCGGCGGCGATGACATCGCCGGGCGGTGCGAGAAAATCCGGCGAGGTGAAGCCGCCATAGGTGATCACGCACCAGACAAGCAGGATCATCAGGCAGGAGGCAAGGCTCAGCCCAAGGTAAAGGCTGGCGGGGATGTCGACCTTGGGTGAGAGAAGCGACCTGGTTCGCATGCGCCTGTCCTTCAAGGGTTACTGAACAATGCCGGTGGCGATCATCGAGGCGGGGCTGACCGCAAGCTTGAACAGGCCGGTCTCTTCACCAATCTCCTTGGCGCTGGTGACGGTTTTGATCAGGCCATCCTTGTTGGCAGGGTCCATGAAGCTTTTGTTCATCGCGTCATCGTAGAAGACGATGCCGCTTCGGGTCTCGGCAAAGGTTTTCGGATCGTCCAGCCAGCCGCCCACGCCTTTGGCCATGATCGTGTCGGCTTCGTCCGGATGGGCCTTCTGCCAGGCGACGGCCTTGGCCCAGGCTTTGTAGAGCGCCTTCATGACCTCGGGTCGTTTGGCAAGCTCAGCCTTGGTTGTCACCATGACGTCGGTGATCAGGCCCGGCGTGGTGGAGCTGTCAACCAGAAGTGCGCCATCCTTTGCCTGCTTGCCGCGCGTCAGCCAGGGTTCCCAGGTCACGGCAGCGTCAACCTTGCCAGCCACGAAGGCCGCACCGGCATCGCCTGCCGACATGTTGAGCGAATCCACGTCCTTCAGGGACAGTCCCGCCTTTTTCAGCAGCACGGCAAAGAAGAATTGCGAGACCGAACCCTGCGTATAGGCAACTTTCTTGCCCTTGAGATCGGCAATCGTCTTGATGCTCTTGCGCGCAACGATGCCGTCACCGCCATGGCTGTCATCCACGGCAAAGAGATAGGTCAGCGGATGGGCTTGCGTGTTGAAGCTCAGCACCGCATCGACGCTGGTTGCCGCCACATCGATCCGCCCGGCGGCAAGCGCCGGCATTCGCGTCTTGACGTCCTCCATCTTGATCAGATCGACATCAAGACCTTCGTCTTTAAAAAAGCCCTGCTTTTGCGCAATGTAGAGCGGGCCGTAGCCCACCCAGGTGGAAAAGCCGATGGAGAGTTTTTCTGCGGCATCCGCAACCGAGGCGAGGCTCAGGCTGGCAAGCAGGGTGAAGGATACGGCATTCAGAATGTTCCAGACAGATTTCATGGGTTCCAACTCCGGTGGTTCTTGTTCTGGAGCGTTCCCCGATATGGGGTGCCCTCTTTTTCGCGTCTATGGGGACCTGACAAAAGCCGCTCGGGCCGTTATCGGGGCATGTGTTGTGTAACAGGCATCATACAGGCGGGCGTTTCGTCTGCGGATTGGCCGCCAGAACGCAGAGCAGTTCAAACATCAGCGTCACCCCGATCAGCGCCGTGCCACCTGAAGGATCGAAGGGCGGCGAAACCTCGACGAGATCGGCGCCGACGAGATTCAGGCCGGAAAGCTTGCGCACCAGTCTTTGCGCCTCTCGCGTGGTGAAGCCGCCGATTTCCGGCGTGCCGGTGCCCGGCGCAAAGGCCGGATCGATGCTGTCGATATCGAAGCTGACATAGGTGGGAGTGTCACCGACAATGGCGCGCGCTTCGGCCATGACATCATCGACACCACGATCCTCGAATTCCTCGATGCGGATGATCCGGACCCCCTGTTGCAGGCCCCATTCAATGTCTTCGCCGTCATACATCGTGCCGCGAATGCCGATCTGCACCACCCGCTTGGGATCGAGATAGCCATCCTCGATGGCACGGCGGAAAGGTGTGCCGTGCGTGTAGCGAAAGCCGCCAAAATAGCTGTCATACAGATCGGTATGGGCATCGAAATGGATCATGCCGAGAGGCTGCGCGGCACCCAGCGCTTTCAGGATCGGATAGGAGACGAGATGATCGCCGCCCGCGCTCAAGGGGGTGATGCCCTTTGCTGTCAGCCTGCGGTAAAATTCGGTGATCCTTGCAAGCGAATCCTGAATATCGGCAGGATTGACCGGTGAATCACCGAGATCGGCGACATTGCGCAGCGAAAATGGCGCCATGCCGGTGACCGGATGCAGACGCCGCACCATGGTGGATAGATCCCGCAACTGGCGTGGCCCATGGCGGGGACCTGGCCGGTTCGTCGTGCCGCCATCCCAGGGAACGCCGACAATGCCGATATCGACATGGTCGATGGCGGCCTCGTCGAGATCAATAAAGGGCAGGCGCATGAAGGTGGGAATGCCGGCAAAACGGGGAAGGACAAAGCCTGAAACCGGTTCAAAGGACGGCGTTGTGTCTGTCTGGCGGGTATCATGCGGCATGGCGGCTCCCTTTGCTGTCGGCTCTATCGGTCGCGGCTTTCACCGCCCCTTATGCTGCAAGGTTGCCACAGTCTGGAACATCCGATAATCTCGAAGTTCAAACCTTCACGTCCGAAGTTTTCAACCTTTCTTCCGTGCCGGTCCGGCTCAGCAGGTTCCGGAAAACTGTCACACGGTTTTGCAAGAAGAAGCTGTGTCAAAACAAAACCAAGCAGGCGAAGCTTTGGCCTGCCAACGAAGGTCTGTTGAGAATGAACCAGCACATTCCACCGGTCAGCGATGTCGATCTGCGTCAGTTGCGCATTTTCCGCGCCGTGGTCGAGCAGAATGGCTTTACCCGGGCGCAGGCGATCCTCGGCATTTCCCGTTCGACCATCAGTGCCCAGATGGCGGCTTTGGAAACCAGATTGGGCCTGACGCTCTGCCAGCGGGGGCGTTCGGGCTTTTCTCTGACGGAGCAAGGCCATCGGGTCTATGCCGAAGCGATCAAATGCTTTGCAGCCCTTGATCATTTCCGCGCCGAACTTGGCGTGATGCGCGGCCGTCTGGTCGGGGAACTCAGGTTGGGCGTCGTCGACGCTGTGATCGAAAACCCGCAATGCCGGCTCTATGAGGCACTGGCTGCCTTTTCGGCCGAGGTGCCGGAGGTGCATGTGGCACTTTCCACCGTCGCTCCAAACCAGATCGAGCAGGCGTTGATCAACCGGCAGATGGATGTGGCGCTGGTGCCGAACCTGCCGATGAACGCGGCAGTGCAGTTGCAAAACCTGTTTCAGGAAGAGCAATGTCTTTATTGCGGCCGTCTCCATCCTCTCTTCGATCCGGCACAGGGACCTTTGACGCTGGAGAAGATTGCCGATCAGGCCTATGCACGACGCAGCTATTCGGTCAGCACCGCCTATAATTCGCTCTTCGCCAAGGCTCCGGCCGCCACGGTGAATTCCATGGAAAGCATGGCGCATCTGGTGCTGAGCGGCCGGTATCTCGGCTTCCTGCCGGTGCATTATGCCAAAGCCTGGGTGGATAAGGGCGAGATGCGCGCTGTTCGCCCTGATCTGATCGGCTTCAGGATCGGCGTCTGTATCGGGCATTTTCCTCTGACGTCGGTTTCGCTCGCCACCCGGATCTTTCGCGATCATGTCGTGCGGGTTCATCGCTTCAAGGCCCGCTTGCCAAAGTCATAATATGACATTATGAATTTCCAGGCACAGTATGGCCATGCTCCTTCTGTGCCAAGGCGACAAAATCTGCAATCACAGGGGAGGAGCGCACTCTGCGTATCCTACCGGGAGAGACATTCGATGTATCTGGGAACCCAGCTGCCGGCGCGCGACGACAGCGATTATATCGTGATGAAACAATTGGGGGTCGATCATGTCTCGGCCGATCCGCCCGGGCCCTGGACAGACTGGACGCTCGATCATCTGATTGCGCACAGGAAGCATGTGGAAAGTTTCGGCATCACGCTCGACATGCTGCAATTGCCGATGCCTTCCTCTCCGGGGGATCGTAACCCCTGCAAGGATATTTTAACGGCCGGACCGAAGCGGGACGAGCAGATCGATGGTATCTGCCAGTTGATCCGCAATTGCGCTAAAGCCGGGATCCCGTCCGTCAAATACAATTTCAATTATATCGGCATTCCCCGTACGCCGATGGAGCCGGGTCGCGGCGGTTCGCGCAACGAGGCCTTTCGCTTCGACAAGACCGATCCGGATGAACCCGGCCCTCTGGGCGTTATCCCGGAAGAGGTGATCTGGGAACGGGTGGCGTATTTCTTGAGCCGTGTCGTACCAGTCGCCTCCGAGGTCAAGGTGCGGCTCGCCTGCCATCCGCATGATCCCTATACGCCGCCGGGTTACAAGGGCGTTTCACGCATTCTTGGCACGGTCGAGGGCATGAAGCGTTTCGTCAGCCTGCATGAAAGCCCCTGGCATGGTCTGAATTTCTGCATCGGCACGGTTGCTGAAATGCTGGATGATCCTGATGGCGAGATCGATGACGTCATTCGTTGGTTCGGCACGCGCGGCAAGCTGTTCAATATTCATTATCGCAATATTCGCGGCCATAAGCTCTCCTTTATGGAGGTCTTTCCTGATGAGGGCAGTCTGGACATGATCCGGGTAATGCAGGTGCTACGCGAGGTGGATTACCGCTATATGGTCATGCCTGACCATGCGCCGACCATTGATGGTCGCGATCCGCTCGGCGTATCCTTCGCCTTCTGCTACGGCTATATCGCTGCAGCACTTCAGGCATGCCGGTGAGCATCTTGCCTCAGGGAGAAGCCGCAATTTCCAGATAGTCCAATCGCGTCACCTGGTCGAGAAGGAAGGAGCCAATCCATAGTGCAAGGAGGGCACTATAACGTTAACGGACTGCGCTCCATAAGCTCGCGGTTGTTCTCCGCTCATGCTGGGTGAAGGCAGGCGATTTCGTTCCACATCTGTATTGCACCGGTTCTACTGCATCATTCCTTAAACCGGAATCGGGTTAAGGAGAAAATTATGCAGCAGATTTAAAGCGTTACAGCATCTTATATGCGCTTGATAAAACGCACGATGCTGTAAGGTCACCGAAAACGGTTTTTCTTTTACTTCTCAGCGCTTGGGGGAGGGGGATAAACCAGCAGGTCATACCAGTGGCCGCTGCCAAGATCGAATCCTTCAATCTGTTTCAGCGGTTCAAGCGAAACAGTCTTTTGCTGCAGCTGACTTGCCAGAGCAGAGACAAAATGATCGCGCAAACGCACATTCACCACAGCAAAGCGGCAAGGTGCACTTGTAACGGCCGCAGCCGTATCGTTCGGCGTATCCATCGACAAGGTCTGGGTGCCACCGAGGAAAACAAGACTTGGCTCATCATAACCGTAAGTCACAAGTTGCGGATGATCGCAGAGTTTTGCTTCATCAACTGCAGCAACCACCTGCGGCGCAAGCCAGAATCCCTTAAGACCGGGGAGTGTAACCGCAAAAACCACCGTCATGAAGATCACGCTGCCTAGCACGACACTGGCAAGAGCCGCATATTGCCTTTCCCGCTTGAAAAAATACAGAGTCAGGCCTTGAGCAAGAATAAGCGCAAGACCAGCACCAATCTGACACCAGCTGGACAAGGACTGCAACGATCCACCGAAGTTAAGATCGAGAGCAATAAAGGCACCGGCAAAGATGAGTCCGATAACGAACCATGAACCGAAAAACAGGCGCTTCAGCCACACGCTTTTCAGGGCAGGGTATCCTTGAGCCAGCCCCCAGCTTCCAAGGAGCGCCAGAGCCGGGAAGGTCGGCATTGTATAATGGGCAAGCTTCGTCAAAGAGATTTCAAAGACAAGCCAGCTTGGAATAAGCCAGCCGAGGCAAAAGGCAATCGCAGCTTGATGTCGCTTCTGCCAGACATCGGGCAGTGCCATATAGACAAAGATCGATGTCGGAAACAATGTGACCGGTAAAATCAGCAGATGAAAACCGGGCGGAATCATACCCCGGTTCTGGCCATTCCAGATTTTGTCCATCAGATCCTTGCCTGCGGACTGTTCCATGAACGCGCCATGGCTTGCCATTGTGATGGCAATCAACCAGGGGCAGACCACAAGCAGAAGAATAACAAGACCGGGCAGGGGCCTCAGATTCAAAGCCCATCTGAGTGACTTCTGTGATCGCCACATCCAGAACAAGGTTCCCAGCAATGGCAAAAGAATGATAGGGCCCTTCAGCAGCAGGCCGAAGCCCAGTGCAAACCAGAACAACAGGCCATTCCGCCAACGATTGTCACCCTGCCATGCTCGCGCCAGAGAAAACTGTACCGTCGTGATCATGGCCAGCAGGGCAGCATCTGTCGTGGCCAATCGCGCTTCAACATTGACGATCGTGCAGGCCATCAACAGAAGGCCTGCCATGAAACCGATCGAAGGCGTAAAAAGCACAGCGCCTGTGGCAGCCGTCATGATCACGGCAAGGGTCATGCCCAATGCGGACGGAAGACGATACGCCCAGATTTCATTCAGCCGGGCAGGATGAGTCAGCATAACACTGGCGGATTGCAACCAGTAAATTCCGATGGGCTTTTGATAACGCGGTTTATCCCTGACTTTGATGTCGACAAAATTATGCGTCTCAACCATCTGCTTGCTGGCCTGAGAAAAAAGCGATTCATCCCTGTCCGTTGGCGGCATGGTGCTCAAGCCAGGGAGAAAAACGATCAAGGACAGAACAAGCAGCATCAGCAATGACTTGATCGTCAGCTTCGAGACCTGAGGATTCAATGATTGCGCCATAGGGTTGCCTTGACTTCATCTGATGCTGATCGAGTGTCCTGAGCGCATCCAAATGTGACGGAATCAAACGACACTCTTAAGTCTTTGTTTTGTTGCATGTCGGTATCATAAAACCGCTACATGTGTTTACGCGACATGCTCTATTGCACTCTTTGCCCTGCCTGTAAAAGGTTTCCAGCCGAAACTCCTGCCAAAATGCAGAATTTGTTTGTCCCGGACAAAGCTGACGAAGAGAGTAGGGGCCATGAACCCTTAAAACAGGTTGCTGATTGGCAAATAGCCGATGCCGATCTAACATCAAAACACAGCAGATACGGCTCTATCCGAAATGGCAAAGGCAAGAAAAAGCAACGCCACCGTCTGGTAGAGTTGGCCCCTGATGCAAACCATCTCCCGACCACCTGAACAGAAGACAGGCAATGACACACAATTCCTATTATAGTCCAATGGGCGGGCTTCCGCCTCAAACCCAATTGCTCTCGGGCAAGTCCGTCTTCAAAACCGCTTACGCTGTCATTCCCAAAGGTGTCATGAGTGACATCGTGACGAGCCTCTTTCCGCACTGGCACAAGACCAGAGGCTGGATCATTGCCCGGCCTCTCAGCGGCTTTGCTGAAAGTTTTTCGCATTACATCATGGAGATCGAAGCAGGCGGCGGTTCCACTCAACCGGAACCGGATCCTCGGGCTCAGGCTGGCCTCTTTGTCGTTGATGGACATATGACACTCACCGTCAATGAGAGTAGATATGAACTTCGACCAGGATCCTTTGCCTTTATACCAGCCGGAGCGAAATGGACGATCGGCAATGACAATTCCCAACCAGCCAAGTTCCATTGGATCCGAAAGGCTTTCGAACCTGTAGAGGGACTTGATCCGCCACCAGCCCTTGTGACCCACGAGGATGCACATCCCATCACCATGATGCCGGACACCAATGGTGCCTGGGGAACAACCCGTTTTATCGATCCCACCGACATACGTTATGATTTTCATCTCAACATCGTCACGTTTGAACCGGGTGGCGTTATTCCTTTCATGGAAACCCATGTTATGGAACATGGGCTTTATGTCCTGGAAGGAAGAGCCGTTTATCGTCTGAACGAAGACTGGGTCGAGGTTGAAGCCGGCGATTATATGTGGCTGCGCGCCTTTTGCCCGCAGGCCTGCTATGCCGGAGGACCAGGCAGATTTCGTTATCTTATCTACAAAGATGTCAATCGGCACGTGAAACTCTGGTAAACACCTGCCGCGGATCAAAAAGAGTTTGCCTTTGCCGTTTCCTCAATGGCAGAGGCAAACACCCAAAGCAGATGGCGATTTGTTGGGTTTCTGAAACGTCATATCAGTCTTTGCTTTGACGTCTTTCGCAACATCACACCACACTTCCGCATAACAGGATTTAAAAGCGACTACACGTTCCATAACATACCTTACGTAATTTGATTTTCGCCGGTCACACTCAATAAACGCCGTCGGTTACGCTCGCCGAGATCACAGTTGGATGTTCGAACCATCGACACTTTGATTTTGACAGAAGGTCGCGAAATCAACGAGAAATCTTTCGACCCTTTTTCGATTGTAAGGGGTATCGAGAATCTCAAGGATCTTTTCCGGCGTGTCCGTCATCACCGGAAGTCGGAAGAACAGGCTTTCATTGAAATTGGAACTTACCGTCGAAAGCAACCGTTCGCAGCATATTGAGCATCTCGTCTCCCCGGTGCGAGGCATGGACAAGAGCAATAGCTTTCCCAATCAACTCATTACCAGAAACGAGCCAATCGATAGCATTTTTCAAACCGCCGGGGATACTGCGAACGTATTCGGGGCTGGAAATGACCAACCCGTCACTCTCCGAAATCGCCTGTTTAAAAATCCTTACGACAAGCGGCTCGTCAGAACCTTCGAGGTCGGGCGAAAAGACAGGCAAATTCCCTATGCCATCAAACACGTCGATGACAATACCTGTCGGAGCTATGACCTGCATTGCCTTCAACAATGCAGTGTTGGTGGAGAGTCGGCGGGCGCTTCCTGAAATTGCGAGTATCTTCATCGATTCAACCACCGCGACCCGCAATCGTTTGTATGTAAACCCTTAAAGCGTATTGCGGCTTATCAACCTCAGTCAACGTGCTTCAAGCCTTTTTCCGCAAGTTGCCCGGCTCTAGCTCCGCCAGGAGCATATGAAATAGTTGCGTGAGACACACGGTTACAAGACCATCTCTGGTCGTGGTGCTCGTGATCTGCAGGACTGGCTTTCAAATCAGGCTGAAGATGCCCGCCCAGAACTTCTGGCACATATCTCTGGCCCAAAAGAAGTAACGCTTACAGCGCCGCGCGGCAAATATGGCACACAAAGGTCGCTGTAACACGTTTAATCTACTGCATCATTTTCTCCTTAAATCGATTCCGCTGTAAGGCATCATGCAGCAGAGTGTCATTTCGCCCCCGGCCGGAACCGACCCCATCGACACAGCGGTCAGGTCATGAACCTACTCAGTCGAAGAAAGAAGTGCATAGACGCTGAAACGTCCAGCTTCAGCTTTTTCTGTCAGCACCCGAAGATATCCACCCGGCGATCGTATGTTTTCAGCCTTTTCGAGAATGAAGGCGACGCAGATCGCAGCCGATTGATCACCCATGGCATCCTTGGCCTTGCACCAGGCATCAAAAGAAACCCCCAGGACTGACCGTATGATGTCAGTTGTGACAATAAAATCCTTCCAATCCTGGATGCCGTCTTTTGCGTAGTCCCAGGTTGAGGGGAAGAGTGATTTAAGGCGATTGACCGTAACAGCGACTTGCCGTTTGCCGACGGTTACCTTTGGAGTTCGATCTTCCTGCTTTTCTTTCTCTGCCTTATTATCAATATGTAGTTCTGTTTTTGAAATATGATAGTGCTGCTCATTATCAGCATCATTGCTGCTCAATTCATTATCATTAAGACTTGAAAGATAAAGGTTTTCCACCTCTATGAGTAAGGATTTCAAGTCTTTGGCAAGCACGGCAATCGCCGTAAGCGACTTGTCGTGACGTTGAGACATTCTCAAGGCCTGATAGCGCTCGTACATGCCCAACCAGTCACCCTGCCGCTTTTCCTCAAGCGCAAGCTCGATAATTTTGGAAATATCCCTGATATACACGGATATCTCACTTCGCAATTTACGCATCATCTCTGCTTCCTGACGCATCTTTTCTGCGTAAGCATAGATTTCGTCTGCGCGCAGCACAAAAGGAGCCAGGTCGAAACCAAAGGCATCCTCGACCATACCAGCCCGATCATGCCTGCAAAACCGCTTCCCATTCGCACTGTCACGCCGCAGGATAAAGCCGAGCTCAACCAAGCGCGCTACATGTCTACGGATCGTTGCTGGGGCCATACCGCGCGAACGAAACGCAAGTTCGCGGTTGGAGGGGAAAACAATGACAGGCGCTTTACCATCCAGATGCCGCTCTGGCGCAAAGCTGATCATCGCCTCTAGAACGGAAATCGTTCGGTCGCTGATGCCATAGACATGCCGGGCTTCCGTAAGGTGACGCAAGAGTTGCCATTTATCGACAGGGCCACCTTTATTATTGCCTTCGTCCCGGCGCAAATCTTCCTGCTGACGTGCAATATGGGCTTGCCGCGCCAGCATCTGGCCGGTCACTTTTCCTGCAAAAGGGGTCGTTGCGCGTCTTTCCATCATTTTTCATCCCTCTCAGGAAGAAAAGACAGGCTCCAAGACCAGTCGCCGACAGCAGCATCATTCCCTCAAAGGCAAAGACGGAGGCTGTAAAAGCTGGATCTGCTGCATAATGTTCGCCTCAAATCTCTACAATACAAGGCGTTATCGGAAAATGTCATTCAGAATGACACGTCTTGCTCCACTCTCGACGCTCTTACGCGATTGAGACGCCTAAAATAGTCAAAGAGACTCGCTCCGAGGATGCTTCAGCATCTTCAGGCTATGGAATTATGCAGTAGACCTTCGTCAAGACAGACAATTTCTCTTACACACAACGGATAGGATGCTGTCAAAATGACAGCTAGCATGAACAATATCCTGCGTTTCGCAAACGCACATTATGCTGTAACACGACCACCCTGCTGCATCATTGACACCTTCAATTTCAATTGATTGAAACCCTCTCAGGTTCGAATTGAAAGAAAGGTCCCTCAAATCTATTGGTTTTCTATGTTTTTCGGAATCAAGTTCCGTTTTCATGAAAACTTGCAGAAACCATGCAGTCAGCACAACTGCATAATGCCTTAAATCGGAGTCGGTTTAAGGGAACATTATGCAGCAGATTTAAAGTGTTGCAGCATCCATTGTGCACTCGTTAAAAAGCACGACGCTGTGATGCCGGGCCGAAGCCTCTTTCCCATATCCAAAGACAGAAACATGCCATACGAGACACGAAATCGCGCTCGACTCTTGACTTTGATCGCTGGAAGTGATTCTCTTGAATTGCTACATAGAAGAGGGCTTCCGGAATGGCGACGTTTGGGAGGCCTTTTTTCTTTTCTTCGCTTGATGTCCTTTCGCGATTTTATGCTACAGCACAATCCCTTTCATCAGAAAGACGTAAAATGCTGTAACCGTTTGCTTTTCCTGCATAGTTACACCGTGGACATCTGTGCCAAGGTGACATGCAGTGTGGCTTTTGGTTGACGTGCATACCCTGTACATGCCGTCACTTACATCGGTCACCTACATCTGTGACCGATTGTTAAGGTATGATGCGTAGTCCGTTGCCAGGCGATGTTCAAACGCCTCGACAAAACCTGGATCCACGTTTGAGAGAAATTCCAGTTTGATCTTGCGTCCATGCCGTTGCAGCCTGGCAAAAACAGTACCATCTGGCGCCGTGAGCGTGTCAAAAGCATCTCTTTCTGTCTCGGGCTTTTGCTTCAAAGCTTCAAACAGCATCTGAAACCGCTCATCGCTACCAGCCAACCTGTAGTCAGCCTCGACAATGAGCTGGTCTGCTCTCAACCTGTCCTTGTCTTGCCCGAGCAGTTGCGCAAGTGCCATCCAGCGATCGCGGCCCGCCTTAGGGGCTGGGCCAATCGCACGGATGAAATGTTCGGGAACGGCATCAGCCACCTGCATCAGCCGTGACAGCTCACTTTTTTGCACGGAAAGGGCATCGCCGATGACTTTCCGATCAAACCCCCGTTCGCCAAGGGCCTTGGCAAACAGCGCTCGCTCAATAAAGCTGAGATTACGCCGCTCTGCATTTTCCTTCCCCTGCGCCAGGACAAGCTCACTGTCGCTGAGTGCACGCACCAGCGCTTTGACAGGTAGACCAAGACGGCGAACGGCATTCAGGCGCCGATGGCCATAGGCAACCTGAAACCGCTCAGGATGATCGGGATGACGGCGCACCAGAATAGGCACCTGTTGACCGCTTTCCCTGATGCTGTCGACAAGGGCCAGAAATTCGGGATCGTCTTTTTCCTGATCACTGAGACGATCTGAAATGAAAGAACTCTCAATCAACGCCGGATCGAGCGATATGACCCTTTCCCCTTCCTGCAAGGCCTGACGCAAAACCCGCGCCTCTTCTGCTTCGCGCGTAATCGACGACAAGGTCAGGCCCATGGCCTTCACAGCCCCCGAAGCCGTGCGTGCATTGCCCAAGGTTTGAGCCTCCTGCCCTGCCCCACTTTCCGGCGGCGTCCGGTTATCGCTGTGATCCTGCTTCGTCTCTGCCTGATTTGATTCGCCTGACTTGGCGGTCGTGGTCGAATCCGCAAACAAAGCGCGAAGCTCGTTCTTTCGGTTCTTACCGATCATTCTTTCCTCCCCCAGACTGAAAGGAGCAGTTGTTCGATTTCACTATTCACCGCATCCAGCGATTCCATTGCCCTGTCATAGGTGCCACGGCTGAAATTCTCCCGGCCCACCTCGTAAAGCGTCTGCTTGGTCAGACCAGCATCGGAAATAGCAGTGGATTTGACCATCGGCGCTGTCAGAACCCGATCACCAAAGAGCGAGCGCATGAAGCCGGCAATTTGGGCCTGCGGCCCGTCATTCGGTTCGAACCGGGTTACGAGATAGCGGAGAAAATCGAAATTCAGCGTCCCGCCCGCTTCGCGCACAACACTCAGGAGATCAGATGTCATGAACAGGAACTGGCTCATCGAGGCCACATCGAGCATCTGCGGATGAACCGTCACGATCACCGAGGTCGAAGCGCACAGCGCAGACAGTGTCAGATAGCCGAGCTGCGGTGGGCAATCGATCACGACGATGTCGTAATCATCGGCAACCTCCTGCAACGCTTGTTGAACGCGGGTAAAAAACAACGCATTCTCATCGCCCGGTTTACGCTCCGCCAACGCCCTTGGCGTGGAATGCTCGAATTCCTGCAATTCGAGATTTCCAGGGACGAGATCAAGATTGTGGAAGTAGGTTTTGCGCACGATGTCGCGCAGCGAACGCCGTTCCTCGTCATAGCGGATCGCACCATAAATGGTATCATTGCCGACAAGATCGAGTTCCGGTTGATAGCCGAAGAGCGCTGAAAGCGAAGCCTGTGGGTCGAGATCAACCGCCAGAACGCGATAGCCAGCCATCGCCAGATACTGAGCCAGATGCACGGCAGACGTGGTCTTGCCTGATCCGCCCTTGAAATTCGTCACGGAAATGACCTGAAGATGTTCGCCGGCATCCTTGTCGCGCCACTTCACATAAGACCGGGCCTTGGCAAGATTACCCTTGGCGCGCGCCTGCTCAGCGAGATAATGGCGAAGAGCATCGATATCGGCCAGAGAATAATAGCGTCGACCGCCGGTACCCACTTCAGGATTGGGTCCCTCACCTGCCAGAGACAACTGACGCAGATAGCCATCCGAGACACCGACCAGACGCGCTGCCTCACCGGAGGTGAAACTGCGCAAGGTCTTCATCGACGCCGGCGGAAACAGCCTTTCCCGCATGGCTTTCAACTGCGCCGAAAGCACCCGGGCATCTTCAGCAATGGTTTCATCGGCGGGACGCAAGCCTGCCTCCTGTGTTGCTGTTGCGATCTGCGACCAAGCCGTCATTTCACCATCACCTGTCCACCGAAGGAACCTTTCGTCAAAACCAGAAAAATCTCCGTCCATGGATAATGGACCAGCCCGGACATTTCAGGGCTGAAAGCTTCAAGGCTTTATCAAAACACTGAAACACACCAAGCTTTTGTTTTCCCGCATTTCCGGTCCCGAAAATTCTCAATCCGGCACGTGTCTACACGTCATATGACGATGCCCGAGACCTTTTCCGCTTTTAAAAAAGCGGATTTTGTCAACAGCCATGTCACACTGAATCAGGCCAATGCCTGATTCCCTGCAAGAAGGATATACGCGCCCTCAAAAAAATAACAGCTTTTATGCTCGGTAACGGAGGTTTTCCAAAAATCTGTCAAATTTCGTTAATTCAACCGAGCAATAATATACGCTGAACAGCATCAAAGAAAAAATATGGCGACCGTTCCTATCGAACGGCTTAGAGCATTTCACTGTTTCACAAGAATGCCATAACTTACTGTTTTCATGCAATATTGGCGAAGGTCTGGTGAGCCCTTGCTCACCAGACCTTCGCCAACAGGTTAGATCAGAACGATCAATCAAAAAGATAGAGGCTCAGCCCGTTGCAAGCTGTTGCCTTATAAAATCGTTGACAATATCGGCATTGGCAGCGCGAAGTTTGCGCATGGCAGGCACAAGCAGTTCAACCTCGTCGGCATAACATTCGGCATTCAAAACCGCCTTATCGACATTACTGACCCGCTCCGGGTCCAGTCGGTGAACGGCACAGCGATATTCAAACATGTCCCGGAAAGCCGCGCGTTCGATGATCGGCGTGTTCAGCACCCTGACCGATTGCGTGGCCAGCATCTCCTTGACCGTGCGCAGCGAGCGGGTCGTCACCAGCGAATTGACCCGCGACAGCACGACCGAATGGGCAATATCGAGACTGGCACGACGGCGCAGCATCTGGATAAGGTCGAGAACCTGTGCCGCCCCTTCCGCATCCATGGCGCTGCCCTGAACAGGAATGAGGGCATGATCGGACAGGCTCAGCGCCGTGGGCAGGAAAGGCGTTTTCATGCCCGGCAGGTCGATCAGCACATAATCGTAGCGCGCCTTGAGGTCTTCAGCCACAGCTGCGAAACTTTGTGCCGTCACCGAACTTGCCAGCCGCAACGACGGCGACACCTCCGCCCCGGCAAACCAGCGCGACACCCAGTATTGCGGGTCGAGATCGATCACCGCCACCTTGTAGTCGCGGCGGACGAGTTCGTTGGCAAGCAGAACCAGCGCGGTGGTTTTACCGGCGCCGCCCTTGGAATTGGCGAAACTGATGATGGGCATGAGACTGACCTCGGTGATGCACAGGGCAGATCATCGCCCTTCAAAGACCTGTGAATCGGCCCTTCCCATCATCCTTAATCATGGTTAAGGAACTGTATATGCAATCATCAGACGCTTAACCTGCCACGTCACGAAGATGACGGCAGAACGGGCTTCGCGTCCTGCGTCAGGCGCTCTGAAGAGGCGTTTTCCTTGAGATCCACACCCGTCAGCTTCAGCCGCAAGGCTTCCTTCGCCAGCCAGGCAATCTTGTCTGCCGCCACTTCATAGGAGAGGCCATCGTCGTGAATATTGGAGATGCAATTGCGTTCGCTGTCCATCCTGCCCGGTTTTGGAGCAAAGGTCAGATAGGCACCGAGACTGTCGGGGACACTCAGGCCGGGACGTTCACCGATCAGCATAATCACCAGATCAGCCTTCAGCGCCGCGCCAATCTCATCGCCAAAGGCAACTCGCGCCTGCTGTCCAAGAATGACAGGCCCGATGGTTAAACCACCCAGGCGTTTCACTGCAGCCTTGTAGACGGCGCTTGCATGGCGCTCCACCGCAGCAGCAGACAAGCCGTCAGCAATAACGAAGACAATGTCATAACCACCCCTGTCTTTCGGCAGGTCTTCGACCATGACCTGCCGACCAAGATCGGGACGGGTCAGATAAGTGGCCCGGTCCGCCGCAAGCGAACGCACGACAACACATTCCTGAGGGGCGAGTTCCTGACGCAAGCGGTCGAAGTCCACCGCGCCATGCACGGCATCGCGTGCCCGTGCATGGGCAAGCTGGAAATCGAGCACCGCCTTGACCGGCATGGCGTCGCCTGCCCGGCCAAGACCGATACGCGCTCGCGTCACCGTGCGAAACCGGGCAAAAGGATCGAGATCAACCGGTTCACTCATGCTGAGGCCTTATAGGAGAGAAGATTTCTGGAAACATTCGCGGCAGTCAGCGGTGCAAGCCGTCCGGAGCGATCGATCATGCCCATATGCTTCAGCCAGGCTTCGAATTCCGGTGCAGGCGGCCGGTTGAACTGATGCCGCAGCCCGACAATATCGTGATAGGAGAGGCTTTGATAATTCAGCATGACATCATCGGCTCCGGGCACCGCGATCAGGAAGTTCACCCCGGCACTTGTCAAGAGCACCATGAGATTGTCCATATCATCCTGATCGGCCTCGGCGTGATTGGTGTAACAGACATCGACGCCCATCGGCACACCCAGCAACTTGCCACAAAAATGATCTTCCAGCCCGGCGCGAATGATCTGTTTGGCGTCATAGAGATATTCCGGCCCGATGAAACCGACGACCGTATTGACCAGCAGCGGCTCCACGGCCCGCGCCACCGCATAGGCACGCGCCTCCAGCGTCTGCTCATCCACCCCATGATGGGCATTGGCGGAAAGGGCGCTGCCCTGCCCGGTTTCCAGATACATGACATGATTGCCAACCGTGCCGCGGTTCAACGACAGCGCCGCCTCCCGCCCTTCACGCAAAATGGCCAGATCGACACCGAAGCCGCGATTGGCTGCCTCGCTGCCCGCCACCGACTGAAAGACGAGATCGAGCGGGGCGCCAGCCTCGATCGCTTTGATCGACGTCGTTACATGGGTGAGCACGCAGGATTGTACAGGAATATCGAAACGCTGGCGCAGACGGTCGAAAAGCTCCATCAACCGCATGCAGGCATCCAGATTATCGCTGGCCGGATTGATGCCGATCACCGCATCGCCCACGCCGTATAACAGGCCGTCCAGTGTTGAACCGGCCACGCCTTCGGGATCATCGGTGGGATGATTGGGCTGAAGGCGACTGGAGAGACGACCTTCCAGGCCGATCGTCGTACGAAAGCCGGTGATCACCCGCATTTTCGCCGCAACCGTGATCAGATCGTAATTGCGCATGAGCTTCGAGGTGGCCGCCACCATTTCCGGCGTCAGGCCAGGTGCCAGCGTGACAAGCGCCTCCGTGGTTGCCTCATAAGAAAGCAGCCAGTCGCGAAACTGCCCGACCGTCATATGAGAAACGGGAGCAAAGGCGGCCTTGTCGTGACTGTCGATGATCAGCCGCGTGACCTCATCGCTCTCGTAAGGAATGAGAAGATCTTCAAGGAAGGTCTTCAACGGCAGATCAGCCAGCAGATACCGCGCTGCCACCCGCTGCTCATGACTTTCAGCGCCGATCCCGGC
Source organism: Allorhizobium sonneratiae (assembly GCF_023700755.1). GTDB lineage: Bacteria > Pseudomonadota > Alphaproteobacteria > Rhizobiales > Rhizobiaceae > Allorhizobium > Allorhizobium sonneratiae. Next base: position 160,259 of record NZ_JAMKOJ010000006.1, read on the forward strand.
CAGCTTGTCACCGGATTTTTCCGGCGAAGCAGCAGCCATCAGGCTTTTCAGGTCGTTGAAGACGTGGCGTTGACGCCCGAGACTGATCGAATAAGCAGCCATTATATGTTTCCCGTTGTAACCGCAGAATAGAGCAAGTCCAGCGGCATGTCGCGTGTAATTGCACCCTGGGCATCGACAAAGCAAAGGCCATGCCAGCAGCCATTGATCGCGGCAAACCATCACCCTGTCGTGATGGAGAAACACTAAAGAGCGCTTGACGACATCGTCAGGACAATCATGAATAATGCCATTGCAACTCACTTTTATAAAAGCGGAGTGTTTTATGTCTGCCCATGCGCGTTTATCGGGGCTGCTGCTTGTCGGCACTGCCTGTCTCATGTTGTCCGGAGCGGCCTTTGCCGCAGATGCCGCAGCCCAGCCGAATGACAATCTCAACGCCACTTTGTGGAACCAGACATCGGTTGAGTTTCAGGCCAATGCCCTGGGTGCCTATGCACTCGGGAGAATGCGTCTGGATGAGGCGCTCGCCAACAAGAACTGGACGGCTCTGCCCTCGCAAAAGACGGATTACCAGAACCTGCCGCCCGCCGTCATTCTCGATGTCGATGACACCATCGTCAACACCTCGGCCTATCAGGCTTGGAATGTCACGGCTGGCACCAGTTTTTCGCCCAAGAGCTGGACCCAATATGTCAAAGCCAAGAAAGACGTTCCAATTCCCGGCGCCGTTGGCTTTACCAAATATGCCGCCTCGAAAGGTGTCACCGTGTTTTACGTGACCAACCGATCTGCGGAGGAAAAACCGGCGACAATTGAAGAAATGAAAGCCATGGGCTTTCCCTTCAGTGACAAGGTCGATACCTTCCTTGCCGCAAAGGAGCGACCGGACTGGGGCTCGGCCAAGGGCACGCGCTTCAATTTCATCGCGCAGAAATATCGCGTCCTGCTGCTGTTCGGCGACAATTTCGGTGATTTCACCGACAATTATAAGGGCACGCCTGCTGAGCGCCAGAAAGAATTCGATGCCGACATTTCCCATTGGGGGCATGACTGGATTGCGCTGGCAAACCCCATGTATGGCTCGTTTGAAAGCGCGCCCTATCAGGCCAATTACAAACTACCGGCCAATGAACAGCGCGCCCTGAAGGAACAGGCGCTGAAACCCTGGGACGGGAAATAAATCGATTGGTTGAGGCGGTGCGGGCAGGATATCTCCTTCCCGCTCCTCAATAACCCGTCATTTCCAGATAGCCTACGCCGCTTGTCGTGCCGGAAAAGCGGATCGGACCTTCCCAGTAAGGCACGGATACCGCCATCCAGCTTTGCGAATTGAGCGGTGTCGTCTCAACGGAAAAATGCTTTTCCGGCAGATCCAGCCGCCAACGCAAGGGAATATCGCGGCCTGCAACCCGCCCCCTTTCCAGAACGGTCAGCCGCAAGGCGCCATTGCCCAGCGCCTCTGCCTTGCCATCGGCAGAAATCCAGGTGGCAGAGGTAAAATCGCCAGACGCCCCGCGCAGACGAAACCCCATCAGCTTGCCGCCATCGGCAAAATGCAGGGAAAACCAGTCCCAGCCTTTCTGGTCGGTGGCCAGCGGCTGCGATGACCATTCATGATCGAGCCAGGCCTTGCCGGTGACCGCGACGGGGCCGGAGGGTAGTTGGATGGTGCCTTTGACCGTCAGAAACGGCTCGGAATAATAATAGCTTGCCTGCCCGGATGCCGATTTGATTGAATAACCATGATCGCCCTGCTCGACCAATGGTCCATCTACGTCAAGCGCCAGATCATAGGAAAAGCCTTTGCCCTTCGCCTTGAGGGTCAGACCCGACAGAACACCTTTTTCATCGGCCTTGCCGCTCATGCTCCAGTCATTGATCCAGGCGGAAAAGGGATTGACCGTTACCCCCGCTTCGCCGATGCCGCCGCGCGCCAGCGTTTCGGCCACCAGATGGTGTGACTGGCTGGTGAGAGCCGCATGACCCATCCAGATCTGCGGGCTCATCCAGCCGGACTTCTCCCCCGGCGCAAGCGCCGAGCGGAACAGGGTCCATTGCGCCCCATAATCCTTGCCATCGCTGCCCTTGAGATTGGCCGTCACATACCACCATTCGATCCGGTAATCGGGATGCGCGCCATGATCGCCCGGAAAGCGCAGCGCCACACCGGGCCTTGGCAAGGCAAAGCCCTGCACTGTTGTGCCCAGCCCGGCAAAGCCCTGGGCAAGACCTTCTCCGGGCAAAGCAACAGCCAGACAGAGCAGCATAAAAAAAGCCCTGAAAAGCACGGGTATACGCAGGATTCCCTCACCGTTCATTGGCAAATATCCTCAAAAGATCGGCAGGTTTCCTGCGCGCCAGCCCCCAAAGCGGCAAAAGCGCGGCCAGAAAGGCCGCCGCCAGTGACAACAGCGCAAGATGCAGCCATTGCCCGGGAAAAAGATGCATCGGCAGTCTCCAGCCAAAGGCTTCGACATTGACGACCGCCAACAGCATCCAGGCCAGCGCCAGACCAACCGGTATCGCGGCTATCATGGTCAGAGCGGCCAGCACCAGCGTGCGCAAAAGCTCAAGCGTGATGATCGACCGCCGGGTCAAGCCCATGGCCCAGACGGGGGCCAGTTGCGGCAGACGCATGGTGGAAAGTGTGGTGAGACTGGCAAAAATCGCCACACCGGCCACGGCAAGCGTCAGAATGTTGAGCGCTGCCGTTATGGCAAAGGTCTTTTCAAAAATCTCCAGCGAGCGTCGCTTGAGAGCCGACTGATCGACGATATTCTCGGCTGGCAGGCCGAAGTCGTCGATGAGTTCTGCTTTCAACGCATCCACCTTGTCTTTCGCCAGTCGCAGCCCGAAACGCTGCCGTGAGAGATCGGAAAAGTGCGAGACCAGTACAGACTGCGCGATCATCACATCCTCTTCGGGATTGCCATAATCGGAATAGACGCCGAGCACCTCCTCCCGCAGATTGCCCGGCAGTGTGATCATGGAGCCGACATGCCGGTTTTCCCGACGCATCATCTGTTCGTTGATCAGCACACCGTCACCGGCCGCCAGACGGTCCCAAAGCTTTGGCGCGGTTTCGAGCAAAGGCCAGTGTTGTCGATAGACAGGATCGTCAACCACACCATGAACGGTGACGATCTTTCCGCCAATCCGCGCTTTCGTCGACCAGATCGGCAAGACCGCATCAACGCGGGCCGCCAGCCATGCCTGCAACCTTGCAGCCTCGGCATCGCTGCGTGCTGAAACATAAAGCTCTGCCGCAAGCCTCTGATCGAGCCAGCCGACAAAGGTCAGGCGAAAGGAAGACACCATGGTGCCGACGCCGATATTGGTCGCCAAAGCCAGAAGCAGCGCCATCAGCGCCAGCGACAGACCGGGCAATTGCTGGCGCGTATCGGCAAAGAACCATTGCATCACCGGGCCTCGCGCCAAGACCTGCAAGAGTTTCAGGGCTGGCGTCAGCAGCACGGGCAACAGCAGGGCCGCCGCCAGAAGCAATGCGCCAAGCGCGGCAAAGCCGGCAAGCAGTCCCCGACCCCACCACACAAGGCCCGCAGCGGCGATAAAGAGCATAATTGCGACCGCCGCCTGCATCCACCATATGCGTTCCGACGCCATGGCCCAGGCACGCGGTTTCGCCGGTTGCAGCAGCGGCATCCGCCAGACCGACCAAAGACCCTGCCCCGCCGAAGCAAGCGCGCCGAGCACGGCAATGGCAAGTCCCGTCGCCCACCATTGCGGACGAAACTGCAGGCTGCCGGGCACATCCGCGCCATAGAGACCGCGCAGTGTCAGGGCCACATCCGGCAGCAGCATGGAGGCAATCACATAGCCAAGCGCCACCCCGATGAGCCCGGCGATGACGGAAAACAAGAGCATTTCCGCCGACAGCAGCAGAAGCAGCATTCTGACCGGCAGGCCCAGAGACCGTAATGTGCGGAAGGTGGCCCGTCGCTGCTCAAAAGCCAGCCGCACCGCCGCATAGACGATGAAAAGGCCGACCACGAAGGACAGCAGGCCAAAGGCGGTCAGATTGAGATGAAAACTATCCGTCAGCCGGGCAAGATCGCCTTCGCCATCCGGCTTTTTCACCATCAATCCGGGCGCAATCGTTGCAAGGTCGCGGAGTGGTGCCGCATTTTCCGGCAACACGATCATGTTCGTGATTGCATCCGGCAGAGACAGCAACCTGGCTGCGACCCCGATATCGGTGATGGCTGTGCCATATGGCACATCCTTCACCACCCTGACGGCAAGAGGGGCTTCTCCCTTCAGCGCATCGGCGGTCGATTGGGAAACCAACATCAGCCCCGGCGGCGACAAAAAGGCTGGGAGGCTGCCCGCAGCGCTGAAATCTTCCGGCGCGGCCTGATGCGGCACGGACAGAGGATCGATACCGATCAGATGGATGGGCTTGCCGGCAATGCGGATATCGCCGCTCAACATGGGTGAAAGTTGATAACCACGACGGCGCAAATCGACGTAAAGCGAGAGGGGAATGGTGCCACCATCCCGCCGAACCAGTTCGCTCAGCCGGTTTTGCCCGAGAAGGGCCGCAGCTTTGGCATAGGAGGCGCGCGCCTCGGCATTGATCGCCTGCACACCCGACCAGAGCGCTGTCGCCAGCGCCAGCCCCAGAAGCAGCATGGCCAGTTGCACCTTGTGTTTTCGCCAATGCGATAAAAGCGCACCAAATGCCGTCCACGCCATCAGACAATCAACCCCGCCCTGAGATGCAGATGATGATCGAGCTGCTGCGCCAGCCGTTGCGAATGCGTCACCATCAACAGGGCGGCCCCCGTCTGCCGGACAAGAGACAGCATCACCTCCATGACGGCATCCCCTGTCGCTTCATCGAGATTGCCCGTCGGTTCATCGGCGAGAATAAGTTTCGGCCGAAGCGCCAGACTGCGACCAATGGCCACCCTTTGCTGCTGACCGCCGGACAATTGCTCCGGATAGCGTTTGAGCAGCTCCTTAAGCCCCAGACGCTCGGTCAATTCCGCCACCCAGACCGGATCATGACGCCCGGCAAGCCGGGCATGAAAGGCAAGATTGGCCGCCACATCCAGCGAAGGCAGAAGATTGAACTGCTGAAACACCAGACCGATCCGCTCGCGCCGCAAGGCAGCACGTCGATGATCGTCAAGACTGGCCAGATCCTCGCCATCCACACGCACCTCACCGCTATCTGCGGCTTCAAGCCCGCCGGCAATGTGCAAAAGCGTGCTCTTGCCGCTGCCCGATTCCCCTGTCAGCGCCATGCTCTGGCCAGGATGCAAAACCAAAGACACGCCTTTGAGCACATCAAGTGGGCCTTCCGTGGTCTCGAAGCTTTTTTTCAGGCGATCAATCGTCAGAACCATGAGGGCGGCCTATTTTTGGGACTGCAACCTTGTCTTCAACGCACAGAAAGGTCGATTGGATTTTTGAAGGCCTTGCTCAAATAAGCAGACCCCTTCAGGCCAAAGCGCCAGGGCAGATCCCTGGCTTTGCTGATGCCAATGCGCGGTCCAGCGATAACAGCCGCGGGCTCTGCTGCAGGAACAAGAGAAAAAGGTTGAGTATCAACCCGGTCACCATTTTGCGCACCGGAAATCGCCAACGCCTGTGCCAAACGACCGGGACCTGAGCATAAAAGCCGCAGATCGTTGACACCACGACGCGTGATCATCTCATCAAGACCGGCTGTCGGTTGGAGAGCTCGGATCAACACTGCGCTGCCGGATCGGCAAACAATATTGAAGCACCAGTGAATACCATAGGACCGGTAGACATAGGCATGTGCAGGCGGGCCAAACATGGCAGCGTTGCGTTGTGTCGGACCTGAAAAACTGTGCGAGGCAGGATCATCCGGTTCATAGGCCTCAACCTCAACAATAATCCCGCCACAGCCGTGAAACATGAGAAGCGCACCAATAAGCTGAGGTGCAACATCAAGAGCAGGGTATGAAAAACCGATCATGTCTTTGCGATACCATGCAAAACATATGCTGTCAGATAAATTTAACGCCCACTTCAGCACCTTTACGCCAGCGAACCTCGCAACGATAGCGCTGGCCCTCATGGATAAGAAGCTCAAACGCATCGGGCAAAGGAGCCGTCATATCCAGTTTTAATTTGGCGCCGGTTTCAGAAAGGTTGCGAATGACACAGTCAAAGGTGGAATATCCATTGTTTAATAAGATACGTCCCCCTTTCAAAGTCCGGACACGCGCTGATGAACGTTTTTCATTCATAAAAGAATAAACCTCTTATATAAACATCATGATCATCACCAATCATTTTCAGAGAATGAATTCACAAATAAGTAAATTTTGTTTTTCTGAATCTTATTTTCAAAATATTTTGAATACGATTTTAAAATACATACTTTTAATTGGCAGTTGTCATTTATGCACCGCAACACGTCACGGTTTCTGGAGCGATTTCATCTCAGTTCCGTATGAACCCGATTGCTTGCTCTGCCACGTCCAAAGCATGTTTTCGATTTCATCAGCAAGAATCGGCTTTGAGAAATAATATCCCTGGCCGGAATCGCATCCCATACGAAGCAGCATGTCGGCCTGCTCTTGCCGTTCAATTCCTTCTGCGGTGACGTGCGCTCCAAGATATCGGGCGATCTTGATCAGTTCTTCTGCCAGAAAAGCGGCTTTGGTTTCCTGCCCGGCATGTTCAAGCAACGACCGATCAAGCTTGATGATGTCGAAATTCATCGCCAGCAGATGGTTGAGAGAGGTGGGTCCGGAGCCGAAATCATCCAGGGCAATTTTGACACCCTGCTCCTGCAGGCCCATTACCTGCTGCCTGATGAGATCATGGGCATGCCCCTGATAAACGGTTTCGATGATTTCGATCACAAGATGGGATGGCGGAATTTTATGGTGTTGCAGCAATCCAAGGATCCTCTCATGCACACAACCATCCAGAAAATCGCCTGTTGCGATATTCACCGCGACCTGCCCCACATTCAATCCCATGCATAGCCACCGGCTAAGATCGGACAGAACGAGGTCCAGCATACGCCGTGTCACATCCCGTGCCAGTTGCGCATCCCGCAAGGCATCCTTGAAATGAGCGGCGGCAAGCAAATCCCCATTGGCAAGCCGCATGCGACATAACGCCTCCAGACCAAGCAATTGAGAGGTCTTCAGATCAAAAACCGGCTGATAAACCGCGACGATCCCGTTTTCCTGTAAACCGTCTCTCAACTGGTTCATGATCCGGAAACGCCTGGCGATCTGCGTGCCCGTGACGGGCGAATATTCCAGAAATCCACCTCGCTGCCTGGACTTGGCTTCATAAAGGGCAAAATCTGCCTTCTGGCGCACATCGCCGGTTTTATCACCCGGCAAGGCTGATGCTCCCCCCAGTGTAGCGGAAGGATAAACCGTCCGCTCAGCGCAGATGCAGGGGGTCTTCAAGCTCTCCATGACATAAGCAGCATGATAGCCCAAATCAACACAGTCCTCGCCACAGACAATCATGGCGAATTCATCCCCACCCAGTCTGAAGACCATGTCGTTCTGACCCAGTTTCTTCAATCTGCGCCCAACTTCCTGGATCAGATCATCGCCAGCTTGATGTCCAAGACTGTCATTGACGATTTTCAGATTGTCGAGATCTAGCAACAACAGCCCCCAGGGTTTGTCCAGCAGGCCCTGATGTGTAATCACCTCATTAAAACGTGCCCTGTTGCCAAGACCGGTCAAGGCATCTGTATATGCAAGGCGATAACGTTCGTTTTCCCGCTTCTGCCGCTCAAGCCCAATGGCGCAAAGATGAACACAGGTTGCGACAATCTGCTGTTCCAGTTCGCTTGGACCCCGTTTGCGATGATAATAAAAGGCAAAGGTACCCATCACCCTTTTGCCGACAATGATCGGTGTCGACCAGCACGCAAGATAACCAAGCGGTAAGGCAAGAGATTTGAAAGGTTCCCAGAAAGGATGCGTTTCAATATCCGTGACAATAACCGGTTCGGAACGGAATGCAGCCGTACCGCAAGATCCCATACCCTCACCAATCAGCAAGCCGTCGATCTTGTCAGAATAGCTGCAGGGAATGGAAGGACCTGCCAGATGGCGCAAAGCCAAGTCATTATCGACCATCAAAACGGAACAGGCAATGTCGGGGATAAGCTCTTCCACCTGTCGACAAAGAAAATCAACCGTTTCATGCAGCGGCTCGTCTCGAGCAATTTTTTCCAGGAAATCATTTTGCAGTTTAACGAGCATTCCCCGCTCCTGGATATTCGAGTACACCATTCAAAAGCCGCTGTTTTCAAACGTGAACACAAAACACAACAGGACCAGATCACACCATCGACACTGTGGCGGTTATAATCTCTTGTGTTTCGTGCAAGCGAAGATCAGCTTAAGCTGCTTACAAGCACACACGTATATGCATTAATTTTAAATTATATATTAAAGCTGCACGGAAAGACACGGTCGGGGTTTAACACATAAAATTTTAAAAAATTTTTATATTATGTAAACTATATTTATATTTGGTGATGTAAGCCAAAACAATTTAGTTTTTTACTATAAATTTAAGCCGTCATATTGATGATCATGGGACCATACAATCAAGACCTCGTGTGAAGCCGATGAAAAAGCCTGCTCCATAAAATTGGTCTCAATTGAACGATAGCACCTATTCGGCAAAAACAAGTGTCAAAGGCACCATACCGTTTTCCACACGATCCGGAGAAACACGATGTCATCTCTCAATCACAGGACCAACACATGTTGCGTCTGTGAAAAATCCTTTCCTCTCAGACGACTGCATGCTGTGGCGCAATTACGACCCGCCTTGCAGGACATGCTGGAAAAACAGATAAAACAGCCCATTGCAGACCAATATATATGCGAGGACCATTTATCCGCTCTGCGTCGCCATCAGGTGGAAACCCTGCTTGAGGAAGAACGGGGCGAACTTTCAGCGCTGGACCGCAAGGTTCTCGACGATTTCGCCAGCAATGTCAGTACGGTCAAGACCCTCAATGAAGCGACAAATCAGAAAGAGGATTTTGGTAACAGGGCCGCAGACGCGGTTGCAGCTTTTGGCGGTTCCTGGACATTTATTCTCATGTTTTGCGCCATCCTTGTGTGCTGGATGGCGGTCAACTCTCTTTTCCTTCTGCAGCGCGCATTCGATCCTTACCCCTATATTCTTCTAAACCTCGTGCTCTCCTGCATAGCAGCCTTGCAAGCTCCCATCATCATGATGAGTCAGAAGCGTCAGGAGGAAAAAGACCGCCAGCGGGCGGAAAACGACTATATGATCAATTTGCGGGCCGAACTGGAAATTCGCCAACTTCATGAAAAGCTCGATCATCAGATGGCCAGACAATGGGAAAGACTGGCAGAAATTCAACAGATTCAGATCGATCTGCTGGAATCGGGAAAGCGCCCGGCAAAATCATGAGGTGTATCGAAGGGCGCACTGCGCGAAATATTTTTAAAATATAAATCTACATTAGATATTGTTAATCTACCGGTAAGATTCACTCGATAATCTCCACTCTGCAGGCAAGGAATGAACTTTACGGCACACCCTCGGCCTCCTTCAGACCTTCTTCCTGCGGCCACCCGGTCGCCGTCCCCTCGAGCTCCGGGCTTTCTTGCGCCGCGTTTTCAAGACGCGGCGCTTTTTTTTGACCTGCAGCAAACACTTCAGGCTCGCGTCAGGAAGACGTCTATTGAAGTTTTCCTATCCCACAGGAAAATAGCCAGCCTATGTGGGTGGGATGTGAGGAAAGCCAATGCGTATTCTTTTGATTGAGGACGACCATATTTTGGGAGAGGCCATACGGGATCACGTCGCGAGTGAAGGCCATGCAGTTGACTGGATGCAGTCGCTACAGGATGGCGAGGCCTGCACACAGACGGTGAAATACGGCCTGATTCTTCTGGATCTCAGATTGCCGGATGGCAATGGCATTCACTTTCTCAAACGCTTGCGCAGCCGTGAAAATCCAGTTCCCGTGATTATACTGACAGCCCATGACCAGCTCTCCGACCGGATCGAAGGACTGAACAGCGGCGCGGATGATTATCTCGTCAAACCTTTCGACCTCACAGAACTGACAGCGCGCATGGCCGCTGTGGCGCGACGTTACGCCGCAAAACCCAATCCGGTTCTTAAAATTGGCGATCTTGAAATCAATCAGGCCGAAAAGCGGATTGTCGATGAAACCGGGTCTATTCTTCTGTCCAGCCGGGAATGGGCTGTGCTGGACACGCTCATCGCCCGGCCCGGCGCAGTCGTATCGAAAAGCCAGATCGAGGAAGCCCTTTATGCATTCGGCTCGGAAATCGAGAGCAATACAGTAGAAGTCTATATCAGCCGCTTACGCAAGAAGATCGGCAAGGAACGGCTCATCACCGTGCGCGGCGTCGGCTATAGCATCGGACAAGCCTGATGACTTCAAATAGCATGACCCGGCATCTGCTGCTCTGGATCGTTACGGCCCTGACCCTGTTATGGCTTGCCGCCGCCTGCGTTGGCGCATGGATCATGCATGACGAATTTGGTGAAATCTTCGATAGTTCTCTTCAGGAAACAACAGAGCGGCTGCTGCCTCTGGTCGTTGATGATGCCAAAAAGCTGGACCCGGATGACAGTCCCGTTCAGATGGAGACACCCGAGGACCTGCAATCGGATGGCCATCTGATCTATCAGGTGCGCGATGCGAGCGGTCGGGTGCTGATGCATTCCGAACGATATGGCAGCACACCGCTTCCAGCCCCGCTCATCCCAGGCTTCTGGCAAAACGACTACTACCGGGTCTATACCGCTGCGACCGCTGATCGATCGCTTTTCGTGCAGGGAGCTGACATGATGGCTCACCGGCGAAAATCGACCTACAAGGCGGTCTTGACCATGATCATACCGCTCCTTGGCCTCATCCCTCTCAGCCTGTGGGCCGCTTATCTGATTATTCGCAGCATGCTGCAACCTGTCGAAACCCTGCAACGTGCCATTGGTGAAAAGGATGGCGGCAATCTTGTGCCCATAATGCTCTCGGGCCTGCCTAAAGAACTGTTGCCCATCGGTCGTTCCGTCAATCTTCTGCTTGAGCGACTGCGTTCTGCTTTGGATGCAGAAAGAGATTTCACCTCCAACAGTGCCCATGAATTGCGCACTCCGATTGCTGGCGCACTTGCCCAGATCCAGTTGCTGATCCAGAGCCTGAACCAGCCCAAGCTCAAGGAAAGGGCTCAGCTTGTGGAAACATCGCTGCTGCGATTGACGGCCCTGGCTGAAAAACTGCTGCAACTCTCCCGCGCAGAGGCCGGCATCGGCCAGACAGACCAGGCACATGATCTCGTCCCGCTTCTGGATATGCTGGTTGAGGAATTTCGGCGCAATCGACCGGATCGCGATCGCATCATTTATCGACACTCCCATGAATTTGAGCTTTTACGCCCGATCAATCCGGATGCTTTTGCCATTGCGATCCGAAATATGCTGGAAAATGCCGCCCGTCACGGCAGCGCCGATGCCCCCATCGTGGTGACCATCAATGCTGAGGGCGCCATCTCAGTCACCAATGGCGGTCCTGTGCTGAGTCAGGAGGATTTGCAGTTCATCCGAAAGCGGTTTCATCGCAAAAATGCCAATGCTCCCGGCACCGGGCTTGGTCTGTCAATCATAGAGCGGCTCACCGAACAGATGAATGGACGCTTTGTCATGATATCGCCTGCCAGCGATCGTAGCGACGGCGTGGAATGCCGTCTTCTGCTGCCATAGTCCCGGTTTTGGAATTATAATTCCACAAGCCAGCGCACCGTTGCCGTTTCAAACGCTTTTTTGCAGCAAAAACTCTGTTTCTGATGAAATCTCCATTGACCAGGCACGGTTAAAATGGAATAAATGATCCGCCAAGCAATGAGGATGAAGCATATATTCTGATATGCGGGAAGCCGCTCATGCAAGGCGCCGGTTGGGAGAGCCGGTTCCGGAGGAGAGGGGTCAACCGGAGCCCCGTGCGTGGAGGAAACCAATGAAAAAACTGTTTTTGGGAACGGCGCTGTCCGTTCTTCTCGCTGCGTCCGCTCATGCCGCAAGCATCGGCGTGTCCATGGCAGCCTTCGATGACAACTTCCTGACCGTATTGCGCAACGGCATGCAGGATTACGCCCACGGTTTGAAGGATGTGAACCTTCAGATCGAGGATGCACAAAACGATATTTCCCGCCAGCAAAGCCAGATCCAGAATTTCATCGCAGGCGGCGTCAGCGCCATTATCGTCAATCCGGTGGATACGGACGCAACGGCGGCTTTGTCGAGCATGGCGGAAAAGGCCGGTATTCCGCTGGTTTATGTCAACCGTCGCCCGGTCAATGTTGACAAGCTGCCCGCCAAACAGGCCTTTGTCGGCTCCAATGAGCATCAGGCCGGAACGCTTGAGACCGAAGCCGTCTGCCATCTCCTGCATGGCAAGGGCAATGCCGTGATCATCATGGGTGAACTGTCCAACCAGGCCGCGCGCGTGCGCACACAAGCCGTCAAGGATCTCGCCGGAAAGGGTGACTGCGCCGGTTTGAAGATCATTCAGGAGCAAACGGCCAACTGGTCGCGCACCCAGGCTTCCGACCTTGTCACCAACTGGTTGTCGGCCGGGTTGAACTTCGATGCCGTCATCTCCAACAATGACGAAATGGCCATCGGCGCCATTCAAGCCCTGAAAGCCTCTGGCAAATCCATGGACAAAGTTGTCGTTGCCGGCGTTGACGCCACACAGGATGCGCTTGCGTCCATGGCAGCAGGTGATCTCAAGGTAACGGTGTTCCAGAATGCCAAGGGTCAGGCCCAAGGTGCGGTGGATGCAGCACTGAAACTCTCCAAGGGTGAGAAGGTCGAAAAGGATATCAACATACCTTTCGAACTGGTGACACCGGAGAATCTGGCAAAATACCAGAAGAAGAACTGATCGGCACCGCTGCAGCAACGGCAGCTCCGTTGCTGCAGCCTACCGACACGTCCCTTTCCATCACCGTGATATTCGACGCGAGAGGTGATCGTCATGGTCAGTCCCACGACAATGGCTGCAATCCGCAAAAGCGGCGCCATACCGGGGGCGGAATTCCTGTTGTCTGCCGAGGGCATTCGCAAGGAATTTCCCGGTGTCGTCGCCCTTGACGATGTCCGCTTTCAGCTGAAACGAGGCACGGTTCATGCCCTGATGGGCGAAAACGGTGCCGGCAAATCGACGCTGATGAAGATACTCGCCGGAATTTACCAGCCCGATAAAGGCCAGATCCAGATGAAAGGCGTCGATATCCGCCTGTCATCACCGCTGGATGCGCTGGAAAACGGCATTGCCATGATCCATCAGGAACTGAACCTGATGTCTTCCATGACCATTGCCGAAAATATCTGGATCCGGCGCGAGCCGCTGACCCGCTTTGGTTTTGTCGATCACGGTGAAATGGCCCGGCGAACCGAAGCCTTGTTCGATCGGCTGAACATCGATCTCGACCCGGAAGCGCCTGTCTCCAGTCTCTCCGTCGCCAACCGGCAGATGGTGGAGATTGCCAAGGCAGTGTCCTACGAATCCGACGTACTGATCATGGATGAGCCGACATCGGCGCTGACGGACCGCGAGGTGGAGCATCTGTTCCGTATCATTCGCGATCTGAAGGCCAGCGGCATCGGCATCGTCTACATCACCCACAAGATGAATGAGCTGTTCGAGATTGCCGATGAGTTTTCGGTATTTCGCGACGGCAAATATATCGGCACCCATGCGTCTACCGATGTTACCCGCGACGATATTATCCGCATGATGGTCGGGCGGGAAATCACCCAGATGTTCCCCAAGGAGGATGTGCCGATCGGCGAAGTGGTGCTGTCGGTGCGCGATCTCTGCCTGGATGGCGTCTTCCGCGATGTGTCCTTCGATCTGCGCGCCGGTGAAATTCTGGGCCTTGCCGGACTTGTCGGTTCGGGCCGCTCAAACGTGGCAGAAACCCTTTTCGGCGTCACACCCGCTTCCTCCGGCACCATCGCCATAGACGGTAAGCCGGTCACCATCGACAGCCCACAGGCGGCCATTCGTAACCGCATGGCTTTTCTGACAGAAGACCGCAAGGATACCGGCTGTCTACTCATTCTCGACATTCTGGAAAACATGCAAATTGCCGTGTTGCAGGACGATTATGTCCGTCACGGCTTCGTCGAGGAAAAGCGTATCACTGAAGCCTGTGAGGATATGGCCAGACGCCTGCGGGTAAAGACGCCCGATCTTGGCGAGCGGATCGAAAACCTCTCCGGCGGCAATCAGCAGAAAGCGCTGATCGGCCGCTGGCTGCTGACGAAACCACGCATTCTCATTCTCGATGAGCCGACACGCGGTATCGATGTCGGCGCCAAGGCGGAAATTCACCGGCTGGTATCGGAAATGACCCGACAAGGTGCCGCCGTGCTGATGATTTCCTCTGAAATGCCAGAGGTTCTCGGCATGAGCGACCGGATCATGGTGATGCATGAAGGGCGCGTCACCGGCTTCCTCGATCGCGCTGAGGCAACACAAATCAAGGTTATGGATCTCGCAGCCCGCTGACGGCACAAAAGCCTTGTCAGGCGAGAGAGTGAGGGAGGATAAAATGAGCAATGATGTGGCCAAGGCCGTGGCACCCCCTTCCGGCGCGCGCCAGCGGAAAAGACGGATGCCGCCGGAGGCCAGCATTTTTCTGGTTCTGATCGGCATCGCCCTGTTTTACGAGGTTCTCGGCTGGATTTTCATCGGTCAAAGTTTTCTCCTCAACGAACAGCGCCTGACCATCATGATCCTCCAGGTGTCGGTGATCGGCATCATCGCCGTTGGCGTCACCCAAGTGATCATCACCGGCGGCATCGACCTGTCCTCCGGTTCGGTGGTCGGCATGACAGCCATGATCGCAGCAAGCTTTGCCCAGGCATCGACCTGGCCGCGGGTGGTCTATCCCGCTCTGACAGACCTGCCGTTTATCATCCCCATTCTGGTCGGCCTTGTCATCGGCCTTCTTGCCGGTGTCCTCAATGGCTGGCTGATTGCCCGCACGAAAATTCCGCCTTTCATCGCCACGCTTGGCATGTATGTGTCAGCCCGCGGCGTGGCGAAATGGTACACCAAAGGCCAGCCGATTTCCGGCCTCACCCATGATTTCAACTTTATCGGCTCCAGCATCTGGCCAGTTGCGGTGTTCCTCGTGGTGGCAATCATCTTCCACATTGCGTTGCGCTATACCCGCTATGGCAAATTCACCTATGCCATCGGCGCCAATGCGCAGGCGGCCCGCGTCTCCGGTATCGATATCGAAAAACATCTGATCAAGGTCTATGCCATTGCCGGGCTTCTGTCGGGTCTCGCTGGTATCGTCACCGCCGCCCGCGCCCAGACGGCACAGGCCGGTATGGGAGTGGGTTATGAACTGGATGCCATCGCCGCAGCGGTCATTGGCGGCACTTCGCTTGCCGGCGGTGCCGGACGCATTACCGGCACGGTGATCGGCACGATCATTCTTGGCGTCATGACCTCCGGCTTCACCTTCCTACGCATCGACGCCTATTATCAGGAAATCGTCAAAGGCGTGATCATCGTGGCCGCCGTCATCGTCGATGTCCATCGGCAGAAGAAACGGAAAAAAGCATGAAAACGCTCGGCGTCGGCCTGATCGGCTCAGGCTATATGGGAAAATGCCATGCGCTGGCCTGGAACAATGTCGCGGCCATTTTTGGCGATGTGCCACGGCCACGCCTTGTTGCGCTTGCCGAAGCAAGCCTTGATCTCGCCCGGCAAAGGGCGGAGGAGTTCGGCTTTGATCAAGCAACGGACGACTGGAAGAGCCTGATCGCCGATCCAGACATCGATATCATCTCGATCACCACACCCAACGCCTTCCATGCCGAAATGGCCATTGCCGCCTTGCAGGCGGGCAAACATGTCTGGTGTGAAAAACCGATGGCTCCGCGTTTGGAAAGCGCAAGCGCCATGCGCGATGCCGCCAGAACCGCCGCCCAAACCGCCAGATGCATCGCCGCCATCGGTTATAATTATATCCAGAACCCGGTTTTCCGGCAGATCAAGTCCCTGATCGAGAGCGGCGGAATAGGCACCATCACCCATGTCCGCGTCGAAATGGACGAGGATTTCATGGCGGATGCAGATCAGGCATTTTACTGGAAAAGTGAATCTGCCTCAGGATATGGCGCCCTGGATGACTTTGCCGTCCATCCCTTATCCTTGCTGTATACGCTGTTCGGCCCGCTTGCGTCTGTCGCCTGCGACATGGTCAAACCCTATGCCGAGCGGCCACTGGCTTCGGGCGGCAGACGCGCGGTAGAAAATCACGACATTGCCTCCATGCTCTGCCGTTTTGACAGCGGGCTTTCGGCAACAGTGTGCGTCAATCGCAGTGCCTGGGGCCGAAAGGGTCGGATAGCCGTACAGATTTATGGATCGAAAGGCTCCATTCTCTATGATCAGGAACGGATGAATGAGTTTCAGCTGTATCTTGCCGATGACCCTGCAGCATTGTCCGGGTTCCGCACCATTCTCACCGGTCCCCAACATCCGCCTTACGGTCGGTTTATCCCCGCACCCGGCCATGGACTTGGTTTCAACGATCTCAAGACCATCGAATGCCGCGAAATCCTTGTCGCCATCGCCGGAAAACCTGCCCATCTGATCGATTTTGAAACCGGATATCGTGTGGAAATGGCCATTCACGCCATGGCAAAAGCCCATACCGAACGACGCTGGGTTGATCTGAGCGAGTTTGAATAATCACCCCCATTGCCGTTTTCTCTCCCCTGATTTAACAAACGGATCATTGCAATGAGCCGATGAGAGACATGATGGACGAGGGTTTTGAACCTGAAGGCGAATTGACCTTGCGCACGCTGGCCATGCCCGCCGACACCAATCCGGCAGGCGATATTTTCGGCGGTTGGGTTCTGGCGCAGATGGATGCCGCCGCCGGGATCAGAGCCTCGGAAACCGCCAAAGGCCGGGTTGTGACCGCAGCCGTCAAGGAGGTGAATTTCAAACGCCCCGTCAAGGTCGGCGATACGCTGTGTGTCTATACTGCGGTGAGGTCCGTCGGCAGAACATCGATGACACTCTCTGTCGAATGCTGGGTGCGCCGACAGTTTTCCGAAGAACGTCAGAAAGTCACCGACGCCTTTTTCATCATGGTGGCGCTGGATGAAGCGGGAAATCCAAGGCTTGTAAACGGTTAAGAAACAACCACGTTGATCCAATCAACGTGGTTTTTCAAAGATTTACGTTACCGCCTGATCAGGCAACCATGCCCCAATCAGCAGCATCATCATTGCCGAACATGCGTTCCAGATTGAGGAAGCAGATCATGCTCTGACCCTGGGTGATGATGCCATCGGAAAAGGCCGAGCTGGTGCCTGCTGCCTGTGGCAAGGGCTGAAGCTTATCCATCGAGACGGTGAGAATGTCGGAAACACCGTCGACAAGGAGGCCCACAGTCATGCCGTTGACATCGGTGACCACGATGGCGCTTCGTTCATTGGCTTCAGTGCCAGCCATGCCCAGCTTGATCGCCAGATCAACGATCGGGATGACTGTTCCTCGCAGATTCATGACGCCGATCACCTCATACGGTGCATGAGGAAGCGGCGTGACCGGCGCCCATCCGCGAATTTCGCGAATGGAAGTCGTTTTCACGCAGAACTCCTGCTGGTGAAGCCGAAATGCAATGATTTCAAGGCTCTCATTCTGGCTCATGTAAGACTTCTCCATCGGATATCTCCCGGCATCATCATCTCAGAAGGAGGAAACAGCATGTCTCATCATCATGCGCGACCAAACCTGCGGCTGACTGATGAGTCTACATGTTTGCTGCGTTCATGAGCAAGGACTGCCCTATTGGATACACCATCCGTGGTTACAACTGCATTAACAACCCCTTGTTTATGGCCCGCTAACTGAAATTTACCGACCATATCCCGCAGATTGTCCGCCTCGCGGGCCAAACCTGCTGTCGCAGCCGTTGCCTCTTCCACCATGGCGGCGTTTTGTTGGGTCACTTGGTCCATCTGATTGATGGCGGTATTGACCTCATTCAGACCAACGGATTGTTCCCTGGCCGAAACGGCGATGGCATCAAGCTGGGCATTGATCGAAACGACGTGATTTTCGATCACTTTCAACGCTTCACCCGTGGCCGTCACCAGCTGCACGCCATTTTCGACCTCGTCAGCCGAATTGCGGATCAGGTCCTTGATTTCCTTTGCCGCCTTGGCGGAGCGTTGTGCCAGTTCGCGCACTTCCTGAGCAACGACGGCAAAGCCCTTGCCAGCTTCGCCAGCACGGGCGGCCTCAACACCGGCATTCAGTGCCAGAAGATTGGTCTGAAAGGCAATTTCGTCGATCACACCGATAATATTAGAGATCTGACTGGATGACTGTTCGATGCGCTGCATGGCATCGACGGCATTGGCCACCACTTCGCCGGACTGGCGCGCCGAACGATTGGCTTCAGATGCCATGGAACGGGCTTCTTCCGCACGTTTCGTTGAATTGGCAACATTTGTGGTAATTTCATTCAAAGCGGCAGCCGTTTCCTCAAGAGAGGCCGCCTGTTGCTCTGTCCGTTTGGAGAGATCATTGGCACTGTGGCTCAGTTCACGCGAACCGCTATCGATGGCCGAGGTTGCGCCTGCAACAGCCGCAAGAGCAGACCGCAATTGTTCGACGGCCCGGTTGAAATCGGTGCGCAACCCTTCAAAATCCGATGCGAAAGGCTCTCTCAGCTCGAATGTGAGATCGCCGCTGGACAAACGCTTCAAGCCTTCGGCAAGGCCGCTGGTTGCCTGCGCCATTTCACTGGCTCGTTGACGGTCGCTGGCCGCTGATCTTTCGCGTTCCGCCTCGGTCTGGCTGCGTGCATCATTTGCCTGTTTTTCCACCTCTCGGGCTTTCAGGCCATTGTCCTTGAAAATCTGTACCGCTCTGGCCATCGTACCGATTTCATCGCCGCGCTCACGCCCGCCAACATCAGTGGAAAGATCGCCATTGGCGAGATTGCCCATACTGTTTACCAGCCTGGTGATTGGCGCGATCAGCCATGAGCGAATAGCAAACACCACCAACACGATGGTCAGGATAAAGCCGACGGCTGTCATGCCGAGCGCAATTGTGATGGTGCGGTTTGTCCCGCCAGACAAATCATCGCTTTGCTTGTTGGCCGAGTTGACAGCATTGTCGGTCACTCGGGTAAATTCAGGGGCGACCGTGGCAAAAGCCGGCTTGCATTCTTTTAGGAAAACAAGCTGACTCGACGCAATATCAGCCTCACTCGAGGACTTGGCACCCAAATCGACACTGTTGGCACAAGTGTCATCAACAATCTTAAGGACAGATACCTTCAGATTGGCGATATCCTTGACCTCCGGCATCGCTTTTATTGCAATGTCCATATAGGAGATAAATCTCTCTTTGGACTTTTTCAGCTCTGCCAGAATTGCATTATTCTCCTGATCCGTGCGGGACATCATGAGATCGCCAATGGTGGCTCTCATGCTTTGCATTGTCCTGTTTGCGCGAGCCAGATAAAGAGCGGCCGTGGATTCCTGATCCAGAAGAGCACTATACGACGTATCCGTCTTTTTGATCTGTAGCGAGGCATAGCCTGTCACAAGAATGGTGAACAATCCGAAAAAACCGATCACCAGCATAACTTTATAGAGGATTGGCAAATTCTTCACGGTGTGCTCCTGCCCCGCATTGCATGACAACTCATGGGCAGGGAGGTAATCACATATTCGTTAATTATTAGATTATGACTTTCTAATTGAAAAACCCGATATATTGACGTATACGGTTTGCCTCGATCCTTTGTATTGTTTTTCCAGCAAAACCCAGTCTCAGAATATCTGGATCCACGGCATCCGAGACACGGCAAGATGCGTGAAACTGACGAAAGCCTTTCTCGAGCAGGACCGGCAGCAAATCTGGCTTCAAACCACCACCAGGCATAAGTGCAATGCGTTCCTCGGCTCTCTGCTGAAGCTGAAACAAAAGTTCGATACCCTGGCCTACGTCTTGAGCGGCGCCTGATGTCAAGATCCGTTTGAAACCCAGTGAAATTGCCTGTTCAAGACCAGTAAAAGGGTCGGATAGAAGATCAAAAACCCGGTGCAGCGTCAGGTCCATCCCCTGTGCGGCGGCAATCATATCAGCCAGCACTGGCAGATCGAGCCGCCTTTCCTGTGTCGCAGCACCGATAACCACCCCGGCAAGCCCAAGATTGCGTACGCGCTCGATATCCCGCAGCATGACGTCAACCTCATCAGCGCGATAGACAAAGTCACCACCTCGAGGGCGGATCAGCACATGCACCGGAAGGGGAGCCTTTGCCGCCACCTCAACGAACCCGACAGAAGGTGTTACGCCACCCTGGTCGAGGGCGGCACATAATTCAATCCGTCCGGCGCCATTTTGCACCGCAACTTCAAGACCGCGGCAATCCTCAACACATACTTCCAGAAGAGCTTGCCTTTTATTGTTGTGTGTCATGCCGCCAGCCTCCTTGAACCAAACAGGGTTTTGCGCTCCAGCAGGCTGAGCAGGACAACACCGCAAATACCTGCGACAGCGCCAATCATCGCGGTGCCGGAATAGCTGCTGAAACGGGTTCCCAGCCCGAACAGAAGCGCATTCAAACCGCCGCTGAGGAAAATATTCACAGCGATCAGTGAACTGCCCAATCCGGCGCGATCGGCGATCAGATTTTGCAGATAGGTGATCGGCACGCTGATGATGGCCGCAGCTCCCAGCCCGGCGAGCGGAATGAGAAGGTAAATCATAGCGGGACGACTGACGACACCGAGCAGAAGAAGATAGCTGCAATAAAACAACGCGCCCATGATCAGGGTCGGCAGAGTGCCGGTTTTCTTCTCCACCTGCCCCCAGAAGATGATGAAGACGATTTCCAGAAAGGCAATCGAGCCGACGACAATGCCGACATCTCCCGGCCTGCCTCCTGCCATGCCTGTCATCACCAGAGGCAGCACCACACCGCTCATCTGCATCATGCTGGAGATCAGGGCAATCGACAACAGCCTGAGCAGAAGGGATAAAGACCAGATTTTTCCAAGCGAAGCAAAAAACGCATAGTCGGTTGAAGTGATATGCTTTGCCCCTGTCTTCGGCATGACGATGAGAAACAGCAGAAAACAAACCACACAGCCCATGGCGGCAAACAAAAAGGCGGGCAGCATGTTCTGCCGCCCGGCCATGATAAAGCCGACCAGCCCAGGCACTAAAACCCAGGAGGCGGAAATCACCGCTCTCACACCGGAATTGACCGAGACCAGTTCACGGACCGTCATCCCTTCCGAGCTATAACGGACATTGGCGAAGATCATCGAATTCAGGGCATTGTAAACCGGCAGAAAGAACAGCACGGCGACAACGAAAACCCCGGCCGCGGGGAAGAAATAGACCATGCCGTATCCGGCAATACCGAAAGCCGCAATCACCATCATCGGCAAGCGGAAATGGCCCATACGATCTGCCAATATGCCGGAAAACACGCTGGCCGAGACATTGACGCAGGAGGCGCAAAAAATCAGCAGGGCATAATCTCGATTGCGAAGACCCAGTTCCTGAATACCGATGATTGAAAGATAAGGCGCAATCGTTGCATTGGACAGACCAAAGAAAAAGATGGCGATCGCACTCACCCGGATACCGGGATTGCCGAGAATGGTCTTTATGGTGCCAGGCATGGCAGGTTTACTTTCGGATATTATTGCTGGTTATGACATGATCGACCAGCGGCGGGAGAAGCAGGCAACCGGCTTGTACTCGAAATCCCGGACAAAAGGAAAGCTCGGCTGCCTGCGGCGATGCGATGGCAGACGCTCGATGTCCTGATTGATCACCCCGTCGGTCAGCGCCATGAGATTGGGATTGGCAAGTGGCTGCAATTCGGGGGAGAGATAGCCAGACTTGACCACGACCAGACGTGCCGTCGCGACATCCAGTCCGTGACGGGCGAAATCGGTGAGATTATGATAGGGACGGCGTTTGGCAGCCAGAACCAGTGAGATACCGCCGATTTTCACCACAGCCTGCCGCTCGGCGGCATGGCCGGGATCGTCCAGTCGCACGACCTCAACCTCCACCTCAACCGACGGACTGGCCGGATCGAGTGACCCGCCGATTTTCACCACAAGTTTAGCCCCCAGACCAGCGGCAAAACAGGCATCGACCGCAG
Source organism: Allorhizobium sonneratiae (assembly GCF_023700755.1). Classification (GTDB taxonomy): domain Bacteria; phylum Pseudomonadota; class Alphaproteobacteria; order Rhizobiales; family Rhizobiaceae; genus Allorhizobium; species Allorhizobium sonneratiae. The sequence continues at coordinate 182,515 of NZ_JAMKOJ010000006.1, forward strand.
GACGATCGGTGATGCCAGCCATGATCGCGCCGTCGAAATGGCGTGTGATCAAGGCTTTCAGCACATCAGCGCGGTCGCCGACCCCGCCGCCGGTCGGGTTGTCGCCGGAATCAGCGAGAATGACGGGCCGGGTTTCACACGTCTCCGCCAGATCGAGCATCTCTTCCAGCGGCCCTGTGACCGGCCCGAAGCGGAAATCCTGCCGCGCCTGCCAATACCCGTCGGCAATCTCTGCCGCCACATGGCCAGCCGCCTCACGGTTGACAGCCGTCACCACAGCACAGGCCGTGGCGCGCGGTTCGTCAGCCCAGACATAACCGACCATGAGATTGGCATCCCAGATGCCGGGTCGCTGGTCATACTCCGGCAAAAGGCGATAAAGCGATTTCGCCGGTTCATCCTCGGTCGAGGTGCGCTCACCCGGCAGCAACACCGGCACCGGCGCCCAGGCCACACCCGGCCTTTCACCACTCTTCAACGCCCTGACCAGCATGGACCAGGCACGGATCATGGTTTCGCGCACATCAATATGCGGCGCGGTGCGGTAGGCGGCGAAAATATCGAGCTGATCGATAATCTTTTGCGTGACATTGCCATGCAGATCATAGCTTGCCGCCACAAGGCATGTCTCGCCGACGACAGCGCGGGCCGCGGCGATCCAGTCGCCTTCGGCATCGTCCATGCCCTCGACATTCATCGCGCCATGCATGGCAAGATAAAGCCCGTCCAGCGGCAGAGCGGCGTGCAGACGCTCGAGAAAATCCTCCTTGAACGCCTCGTAAACGGCCCGTGCGACCGGCCCACCCGGCACGGCGCGGGCATGAAGCAGCGGCAGATGTTCCAGCCCCTCCCCCTCAAGAAAACTGAAATAATCCGCCTGCAAAAGCGCTTCACCGCGCAGTACACGAAAATCTTCAATCTGCATCAGAACAGGTGAAGACGTGCTGCATTCGGTATGAATTCCACCCACGGCGATGCGAAGAGACATGCTATCCTCTTGAAAAATCAAAGTTTCGGTGTCAGCGGCGCAAGGACGGCAAAGCGCAGCCAGTCCTTTTGCTCTTTTGGTGTCCAGGCGGCTTCCGCCACCGCCGCAAGCCGTGGGAAAACCAGATGGTTGAAATAATCCCGGCTCAGAACATGTTCAGACCAGATACAGGCCTGCACGCCTTTAAGCCGGGGTTTCAGCGCCTCGGGAAAGTCACCTTCGGCTTCATAGATATAGGTGTGATGCGGCGGCACGGTGCCAGCCCAGCTTGCGCCAGGCTCCTGCCAGGCCTCATCCTGCACCATGTCGAGATAATAGGCCTGACCCGGCGTCATCACCACATCATAGCCCTGTTCGGCCAGCGCCATGCCGACCTCGGGCTTCTGCCAGGCCATCAGCAGTGTTCCCTGCGGATCGACGCCGCCGCCATGCGAAACCTCATCCCAGCCGGCCAATTGCCGGCCACGCGCTTTCAGCATGGCCTGCACCCTTTTCATGAACCAGCTTTGCAGGCCGAATGTACCGTCGAGGCCCTCCCTCTCCATCAGCGCCCGCGCCAAAGGCGAGGCCATCCAGGTGTTGGCCGCCACTTCATCGCCGCCGATATGGACGAGTTTCGAGGGAAACAGCCTCACCATCTCATCGAACACTGTACCGAGAAAATCATAGGTCTTGTCGATGGCCGGATTGAGCGCATTATTGGGATAGCCCTGCACCGAGCGATAGCTGTCCGGCGCTTCCTGCCCGTCGGCAAGTTCCGGCAGCGCCGTGAGGATCGCAGTGCTATGGCCGGGAATGTCAATCTCCGGGACGACCTCGATGAAGAGACGCTCGGCATGGGCAACCAGCGTCCGCACATCCTCCTGCGTGTAAAAACCGCCGACCGGCTCTGCACCATTGCCCAGTTGCGGCAGCATCGGCTCATCCGGCCCGCGCAGAACGCCGGTCGTGGTCAATGGCGGAAAGGCCTTGATCTCCAGCCGCCAGGCTTCATCATCGGTCAAATGCCAATGGAAGATATTCAGCTTCAGCCAGCCCATGATGTCGAGAAGCCGGGCCACTGCACTGACCGGATAAAACTGCCGCGAGACATCGAGATGGCAACCGCGCCAGCCATAGCGCGGACAATCCTCGATGAGACCGGAGGCCGGGAACCAGAATCTATCATCGGGCTGGCGTGCGCCAAAGAGAAGCTGCGCCAGCGTCACCAGAGCGTAATGGCGGCCTGCCGCATCGCCATAGGCAAGCGTTATGGTCTCACCGAAATGCAGGCGATAGGCGTCCTTGCCCAGAGCCGGTTCGGGCGTGAAGGCAATCGGCCGCGCATCAGCCGTTTTCGTCAGACAAAATGGCTGATGCGCAACTGCAAACAGACGATGATAGAGCTGGTTGACGGCCTCGACCGCCCGCATATCCTCCAGCATGCTGCCGTGTGCCGGATAAAGCACCACCGGCAGTGCCGGACCCGGCTGAAGCTCGGCCTTGACCGGCCAAGGCTGCATGAAAAACGGCTGATCGAGCCGCCCTTCCGGCAACAGCTTCGGGGCCGCTTCGCTTCTCCCGCCCTCCAGCAGCAGATCATCCACCGTCACCGGCACATGCCTGCCCTCAGCCAGCGTCAGATAGGCAGATTTTGCCCCATCGGTCCGGTGTCGTGCCGGACGCCAGAGACCCTGAACGGTAAAACGCCACGCCTCACCGGGGTGGAGAACCAGATCCTCCGGCGGGGCAAACTGATGGAAATTGGCATTGCGGCGGAGAAAGCGGGCATTGCCGCAGGCCGGTGCATCCTTCACCCGCGTCAACGAGGTATAGGCCAGTTTGAAATCGCTGACAGGGTGATCGGAGAGATTGACCATGGTGAACACAAAGCCGCCACCCTCATCGCCTTCGATCGGGTGCCAGCTATTCTCAAGCCGAAACAGGCTGCCGCTCATGTCGTGCCCTTTCAATAATCGTTAGACTGGCTGAAGGTGCGGGCAAGCGCGCTCTGGCCCGCCGTCAAGCCGCAATCCACCGGCAGACAGACACCGGTGATCGCGGCGGCCTGATCGCTGACCAGAAAGGCCACGGCATTGGCGACATCTTCCGGCAGCACCACGCGGCCCAGCGCATACCAGCGTCGCGCCTCCTCGAACACATGCGGATTGGCCGCCGCCCGCGTTTCCCAGGCCTGCGTGCGCACGGTGCCGGGTGCGACCGCATTGGCGCGAATACCGTATTTTCCGTATTCCACAGCCATCAGCCGGGTCAGATGAATGAGGCCAGCCTTGGCAGCGCTATAGGCCGGATGGCCAAAGACCGCCATGCCATTGACGGAGGCGATATTGACCACCGAACCCCGGCTGCGCTTCAGAGGCTCTTCCAATGCCCGAAACATCAGAAAGGCCGCTTCCAGATTCAGCGCGCTGTCCATGCGCCAGATGGCCTGATCCGTCTCCTGCAGGCTGACGGCGCGGGCAGCACCGGCATTGTTAACAAGCGTTACCGTCTCTCCCATATCGTCAAGCATTGCCGCCATGGCGGCGACACTGTCCGCATCCGTCACATCAACCGTCACAGGGAAAAACCGGTCGTCGTCACCCAGAGAGATGGCGGCGCGCTTGCCAGCTTCAGTGTCGATATCGGCCAGCACGACACAATCATGGCTTTCCGCCAGCCGTGCGGCAATTGCCCGGCCAATATCGCCCGCAGCACCGGTGACGACAGCCAATCTTTTCTTTGTCATCGTCAATCTCCCAGAATCTGTTTGTCGTCCTTGCCGTCACGGTGTTCAACAAGCTGCTGCTTGATGTGACGCAGCGTCACCGTCGCCTGTTTGCGATTGCGATAGGCAACGAGGCTAACCACCACATCGACCACTGCCAGATAGGCAAAACGTGTCGATGTGGGCCGAAATATATTGTCGCCCTCCGGCAGATCGATACCGATCACCAGTTCCGCCATTTCTGCCAGCGGACTGCCGCTGCCGGTGAGCGCAACGGTGGAAATGCCGTTTTCACGCGCCAGTTCGAAGCATCGGATCAGCTCGCGATTGCGCCCGGAAAAAGAGGAGCCGACAAGCACGTCATTGCTGCGGGCGGCTGCCGTCATCATCAACTGCATGGTGTGGTCACAGCTTGCGGTGATGCGTGAGCCCAGCCGGAACAGGCGGTTTTGCAATTCATTGGCAATCATGGCGGAATTGCCGCCCGAACCGAAGGCATAGATCATCTCCGCCCGCGCAAGCCGATCCGCCACCTTGTCCAGAACCGCTGGTTCGAAACTGCGATGGGCAAGATAAAGCGCATTCTGCGCCTTGGTGATCACGTCTTCGGCCACATCGGCAGGTTCGGTGCTCTGCGCTTCCGGGTTGAGATAGCGCACGCCCACAAAGCCCGTCTTGGCGAGCTTCACCTTGAAATCAGCAAAACTCCGGCAGCCGAGCCGACGACAGAAACGTGTCACGGTCGGCGCCGAAACGCCCGCCTTTTCCGCCAGATCGGTGATCGATGCCCGGACGGCAAAATCGAAATCATTCAACAGAATATCGGCGATCCGCTGCTCAGATACCGAAAAGAGGCTGCGATCTTCCTGAAGAATGGTGAAGATATCGAGCACGTCTGCCCCGCTCACGATTTCGGTTTATAGGCGACGCAATCGATCTCCACCTTGCAGTCGACCATCATCGAGGACTGCACACAGGCGCGCGCCGGAGGATGAGCTCCGAAATAGCTCTGATAAATCTTGTTGAAGCTCCAGAAATCGCGCGGATCGTCCAGCCACACACCACAACGCACCACATGCTCGAGACCGTAACCGGCCTCTTCCAGAATGGCGATGAGGTTGGCAATGGTCTTGTGTGTCTGCTCGACAATGCCCCCCGCAATGATCTCCCCTTTTTCCATCGCCACCTGACCGGACACATAAAGCCAGCCATCAGCCTCGACGGCACGGGCAAAGGGAAGCGTCTGACCGCCCGCACCTGCCTCAACGGCACCATACCGCTTGATTGCCACATCACCCTCCATGCAAATTATTTTCGTCCAGTGTTGACAATTCACCATAACGAGACGATTTTTGCCAGAGTTTTTCATTCCAGATGAAAATTATTTAGACAATCTTCGACTTCGACACTCCTCGACAAGGACCGGCCATGCGTGATCCCTTCAGCAACCCTTTCCCTCTGGAAGATGAAGCACGTCACGCCATCTGGACCATGCTGGTGCCGCGTGACATCGACGCCTTTCTGGCGCGGGACTGGTCGATGGTGGAGGAGGATTTCATCGAGGACGGCTTTCTCGGCATCTCCGGCAACAAGACGCTCAACCCCGACCACTGGACGCTCGCCTTTCCCTCCCTCACGGCCTATCGCGACGAATGGCTTCGGCAGGCAGAGGATTTTGCCCAAACCACCTATACCGAAGACCCCCGCACGGCCATTTTCACCGCCACCCGTCTGGAAGAGATCGACATTCAGGGCGAAACCGCTCTGGTGCGCAAGAAATTCGACGGTGGCATCAAGCGCGCCGATGGCGGTTTCGACACCATGCAATGGCAGACGCTTTATTATTGCCGCCTTCATCAGGGCCGCTGGAAAATTTCCGGGTTCACCGGCTATCTTGCCTATCCTGTCGTACCGTGAAAGGCGCAGATGATGCGTATTTTCACCGCAGCTCTCGCCACAGAGACCAATACGTTTTCGTCAATCTGCATCGACCGCCGCGCCTTCGAAGCTTCACTCTATGCACCTCCCGGAGAGCATCCGGAAACGCCGACTCTCTGCACCGCGCCGATCACCGTTGGTCGCAAGGTCTGCGCGGACAAGGGCTGGACACTGATCGAGGGCACGGCAGCCTGGGCCGATCCGGCAGGACTGATCAACCGGCAGGCCTATGAAAGCCTGCGCGATGAAATTCTCGACCAGCTCAAGGCTGCGCTTCCGGTCGATGCCGTGGTGCTGGGCCTGCATGGGGCCATGGTCGCCGATGGCTATCTCGACCCGGAAGGCGATTTTTTAACCCGCATTCGCGACATCATCGGCCCCGATGTGTTTCTCGCCGCCGAGCTTGATCCGCACAGTCACCTGACGGCCAAGCGGGTTGCAGCGGCCAATGTCTTCGTCGCCTTCAAGGAATTTCCCCATACCGATTTCGTCGCCCGCGCACATGACTTGTGGCGCATCACCGTCGAGACGCTGGAAGGGCGAGTGAAGCCGGTGATGTCGGTGTTCGATTGCCGGATGATTGATGTCTTCCCCACCTCGCGCCAGCCCATGCGTGGCATTGTCGACAAGATGATGGCAATCGAAGCGGCGGACAAGGACCTGCTATCGCTCTCGGTCATCCACGGTTTCATGGCGGGCGATGTGCCGGAGATGGGTACGAAAACCATCGCCATCACCAATGGCGTGCCGGAGAAGGGCAAAGCGCTGGCCCAGGCCCTCGGCATGGAGCTTTTTGCCCGACGTGGCACCTTCATCATGCCGCAGATCGATGAAAAACAGGCGATTGCACAGGCGCTCGCCATCCCCGAAGGCCCGGTGGTGATTGCCGATGTCTGGGACAATCCCGGTGGCGGCACGGCAGGCGATGCAACGGTCATTCTGGCGGAAATGCTGAAACAGAAAGTCACCAACGCCGCTTTTGGGATGATCTGGGATCCGATTGCGGTGGAGATCTGCATGGCGGCTGGCGCTGGCGCGACCATTCCCTTGCGTTTCGGCGCAAAATCCGCGCCGGGCACGGGACAACCGATCGACGGACTTGTCACGGTCAAAGCCGTGGTTCCCAAGGCGGAAATGCGCTTCGGCGAAAGCATCGCGCCCTTTGGCGACGCCGCCTGGATTGAACTGCAGGGCATCGACATCATTCTAAGCTCGGTCCGGGTGCAGAGTTACGACCCCTCGCTTTTTACCGCCCTGGGGCTCAATCCCTTGGAACGCCACATACTGGTGGTCAAATCCACCAATCATTTTCACGCCGCTTTTGCCAAAATCGCCACGGACATTCTTTACTGTTCGGCCGGTTCGCCCTATCCCAACAATCCGGCCACCAATCCTTATCAGCGCGTGCGCCGTGACATCTGGCCGATCATGGCCGATCCGCACGGCCCGAATTTCGAGACATCATGACGCCTTTCGACATTGCCATCGGCACCCCTCTTGCCTCTCTCTCTACACCACGTCCCGTGATCGACGAGGATCGGCTAGCCAGTAACATCGCCCGCGTTCAGACCTATATGGATGCGCAGGGCCTTGCCTTTCGCCCGCATATCAAGACCCACAAGATACCCGCGCTGGCAAAGGCACAGATTGAGGCCGGAGCGCGCGGCATCAACTGCCAGAAGATCACCGAGGCGGAGATTTTTGCCGATGCCGGATTTCAGGATATTCTGATCACCTTCAACATTCTGGGTACCGAAAAGCTTGAACGTCTTGCTGCCCTGAACGAGCGCATCGACGATCTGAAAGTCGTTGCCGACAGTCTCGTCACGATTGAGGGGCTGTCCAGCCATTTTTCCGGTCGCAAGCCGCTTTCCGTGCTGGTCGAATGCGACACCGGCGGCGGGCGCTGCGGCGTGCAGACGCCCGATGAGGCGCTCACTCTGGCGGAAGCGATCCATGGAAAGTCAGGCCTTCGCTTCGTCGGCCTCCTCACCTATCCAAAGGCGCATACGGAAGCGGCTGTTGAGCAGTTTTTTGCCGCGACATTGACCCTTCTGTCAGAACGGGGCATCCCCTGCCCTATCGTCTCCAACGGCGGCACACCCAGCCTGTTTTCCGCCCATCTCGTGCCGTCTGCGACCGAACATCGCGCCGGGACCTATATCTATAACGACCGCTCCATGGTGGGAGCCGGGCATTGCAGTCTCGACGATTGCGCCATGCATATTCTGGCCACTGTCGTCTCCCGACCGACGCCAGACCGCGCCGTTCTCGATGCAGGATCGAAGGCCCTGACCTCCGATCTCCTCGGTTTCAACGATTATGGCCTCATTCTGGACTATCCCCTGGCTGTCATTACCAGCCTGTCGGAAGAACATGCCGTGGTCGATCTCAAACAGATTGCCGGAAAACGCCCTGAAATCGGCGAAAAAATCCGCATCGTGCCGAACCACACCTGTGTCGTCTCCAACCTGTTCGACCGCATGGTGTTTCACCGCAACGGTCTCGTAACCCGCGTGGAAGAGGTCGCAGCGCGCGGTCTTGTCTGGTAGAGCAAGAACCAAACACAAGCCGTCATGCTCGCCCTTGAGGCGAGCATTTGCCAAGCTTCGATTTCGTTGAGGCTTTATCAGACTGGCAGTTTCTCGGGGCAAGCCCGAGGACTGTGTCTTACGGCTCGATCGTTGCAAAATCCGCTGGCAATAGCGCACTTTTCCAATCGATATGGCGCTCCAGCGCCTGTCCTTCGCCGTCAAACAGATGGCAGTCTGCCGCCATGATCCCGGCCTGCATCGGTCTGTCCACCTGCACCGGCGCCGTCCCATCCAAGAGGGCGCAGAATGTATCGCCCGATGGAAGGCTGGCATAGGCAACCGTGTTGATGCCGAGACGCTCGATCACCGTTGGCGTTACGCTCAGACCAAGCTCGCCTGTGCCAAGCCGCACATGTTCGGGACGGATGCCGAGTGCCAGTTTTTCGCCCACAAGCTCGGGGCGTCCTTTGACCGGGATCATCGCCGTTTGGCCCTGAAAATCGACAGTGACACCATCCGGTCCCACGCCCTTGCAGACGACATCGAGAAAATTCATCTTGGGATTGCCGATGAAAGCGGCGACAAACCGGTTTTGTGGCTTGTGATAGAGTTCGAGCGGCGCGCCGACCTGGGCAATATGGCCGCCATTCAGCACCACGATCCGGTCGGCCATGGTCATGGCTTCCACCTGATCATGAGTGACATAGATCATCGTTGCCTTGAGATCGTGATGGAGACGGGTCAGCTCGATGCGCATATCAGCGCGCAGTGCGGCATCAAGGTTGGACAGCGGCTCGTCAAACAGGAAAATTTTCGGCTCGCGCACGATCGCCCGGCCAATCGCCACGCGTTGACGCTGACCACCGGACAATTGGCCCGGCTTCTGCTGCAAACGCTGGTCGAGCAGCAGGACCTTGGCCACCGCCTCGACCTTTTCGCGGATTTTTTCTTCCGGCAATTTTTCCACCCGGAGTGGAAAGGCAATATTTTCAAAAACGGTCATATGCGGGTAAAGCGCATAGGACTGGAACACCATGGCAATGCCGCGCTTGACCGGCGGCAGCGGATTGACCCGCACACCATCGATGACGATATCGCCTGCTGTCGTGTCGTCGAGACCGGCAATCATCCTGAGCAATGTCGACTTGCCGCAGCCGGATGGCCCGACGAAGACGACAAATTCGCCATTGTTGATCTCAAGCGAAATATTCGAGATGACCTCGAAATGACCGTAGGATTTACCAATCCCTTTCAAATTCAACTGACCCAATGTCATTCTCCTGCCGGGCAGACCGTGATAGGACGGGGGCCGATCCGATCAGCCCCCGTCATCTGTCTTACTTATCCGCTTCGATGTCTGCGGCTGCCTTTTTCAGCGCGTCTTCCGGCTTGGCGGATTTGGTGACGACTGACTGGACCATGTCGATCATGCTGTTCTGGAAGGCCTTGTAATCGGTAAAGAGCGGCTCCGGCCCACCGTAAGTGATCCCGTCAAGGAACGGCTTCCAGGACGGATCCTGCTTGACCATTTCAGCCACACCCGGAACGGGGCGCAGGGGTGTCAACCCATGAGTCTTTTCATAATAGAACTGATGTTCCGGATTGGTCAGCCATTTCGCCAGCGAAATTGCCTGCTCTTCCGTGCCGGTTCCCTTGAAGACGGCAAGGCTGTCGGTGATCAGCAGCGTACCGGGACCTTTGGCGTCGGGGCCGAGCGGCAGATTGGCGACGCCCCAGTTCAGCTTGGCATTCACCCGCTTGCGCACCCATGGACCCTGTTCAAACATGGCAATCTTGCCATCGTTGAACATCGGCGTCAGTTCGTCCTGCTCGTATGCGGTCGGACCGGCTTCGGACACATCGGCCATCTTGCCATACCATTTCAGCGCTTCGAGGTTTTGCGGGCTATCGAGCACGATCTTGCCGCTGGCATCGATCACCTGACCGTTATTGGTGTAAACCCAGTGCAGATACTGATGCATGGTGTTGTCGAAGGTTTTGGCGGAAAGACCATAACCGGCAATTCCGGTTTTTTCCTTGATGGTCTTGGCCATGTCATACATTTCCTGCCAGGTCTTCGGCGGCTTTTCCGGATCGAGACCGGCCTGCTTGAAAATGTCCTTGTTCCAGTAAAGCGCCTTGGTGGAGAAGGCGACCGGCACAGCCCATTGCTTGCCATCAAAGGTGACTGTATCGACGATATGCGGATAGTAGCTTGCCTTTTCCGCATCCGTCATCGGTACCGGCACGATCAGATCGTTCTGCGCCAGCTGCTTCAGCGTGCGTGAGCCGACATAAGCGAGGCTCACCGGCGTTCCGGCAGCAGCGAGCGTCGTGATCTTGTCCTGGCATTGCGACCAGCCGACGATTTCGACGCTGACCTTATAGCCCGGATTCTTTGCTTCCCATTCCTTGATGAAGCCGTCATAGCCTTCCGCCAGCGTATCGCCGCACTGGATCATGGAGACGGTCTTGTCGGCAGCTTTCGCCCCCGGCATGGCGGCTGTCAGCGCCAAGGCGGCGACGCCGATCAAACCACTGATTTTTCCCAGTTTTGTCATGGTCTCGTTCCCTTTTTCCCTGTTGACCACTTCCACGGCGCCTTTTACGCCGTGTATTTCACGTCCTGTATGTCACGTCTTGACCGCTCCCGCTGTCATGCCTGCCACGAGATAGCGTTGCAGCACGATGAAGACGACGAAGACAGGCAGAATCCCGACGAAACTTGCCGCCATCAACTCGTTCCAGATCACATCCTGCCGTCCGAAAAAGGCAAACAGCCCAACCGAAAGCGGCATAAATTCAGACTTGGAATTGAAGGTCAGCGCGTAAATGAACTGCTGGGCGTAGATCGTCAGAAAGGAATGCATTGCCACCACGGCAATGCCCGGCATGGCCAGCGGCACGACAACGCGGCGCAGTGTATAGAAACGGCTGGCACCATCCACCAGCGCCGATTCCTCAAGCTCTTTGGGAATGCGCAGCATATAGGTTCTGAGCAGCCAGATGCCCGTCGGGATGACAAAGGCCACGCCCGGCACGATCATGGCGAAATAGGTGTTGAGCAGGCCCATGGTCCGCATCAGCCGGAAAAGCGGGATCAGGAGAACCGCGCCGGAAAACATGTTGACGGCTAGCGTTGCGCCCAGAAGCGGTCCGCGGCCGCGAAACTCGAAGCGGGCAAAGGCATAAGCCGCAGGTGTGACCAGAATGACCGAAATCACCGTGCCGACACCGGAAATCAGGATGGAATTGACGATATAGCGTCCCAGCAAAGGCACATGCACCCACATGGTGCGATAGGCCTCCAGCGAGGCATCATCCGGCCAGAAGCGGTAAGGCGAAGAAAAAAGATGCGTCAGCGGCTTCAGCGAGACGAAAAAGCCTTCAACGAAGGGAGCCAGAACAAAAGTGAGAAACAGCGCCAGCCCCGCATAAATGCCAAGCATTTCATACCAGCGGAAACGGTCGATACGGGCAATGGTCTTCATGCGGCCTCCGCGGAAAAACGGCTGACGAGGCGGAAATAGACCCAGGTGAAAGCCGAGAGAAACACGCAGATCAATGCCGCGCGCGCTGCGCCCTCGCCGAACTTATAGGCCCCGATGGCGGTGCGGTAGGTGTCGATGATCATGGTCGTCGTCTCGCCGTTCGGTCCCCCTTGAGTCAGGATCCAGATGATGTCGAAGGAGTTGAAGGTGGAAATCAAGGACAGGATCGACATGGTGATCATCGCCGGAACAATCATCGGCAGGGTGATGCGGCGGAAGCGGTAGAAACGGCCAGCCCCATCCACCCAGGCCGCCTCATGCAGATCGCCCGGAATGGACTGGATGGCGGCCAGAAGATAGATCGTCACAAACGGCACACCGATCCAGACATCGGTGACGATGGTGGCCCAGAAGGCCGTATCCCCATAAGCAAGGATCGGAAACGGTCCATGCAGAATGCCGGCGCGCTGCAGAAGACCGGAAATCATGCCGAATTCGCCGTTATACATCCATTTCCACATGAAGATGCCGATGGCCATCGGCACGATCCAGGGCGGCATGGTCAGCACGCGAAAGAGGGTCCGTCCTGGCACGGCGGCATTCAAGAGCACCGCGCCGCTGGTGCCGATGATCATCTTGATCGAGACGGAAAAGAAGGTCCAGATCAGGGTGCGGATGATGATTTCGCCAAAACCGGAATGGAAAATCCGGGTATAATTGGAAAATCCAACCCAATCATAGGTCTGGCGCAGCGACGCATTGGTGAAGGACAGCTTGATCGTATCGATCAGCGGATAGGCAACAATCGCCAGAATATAGATGAGCGCCGGAAGGAGAAGAAACCAGACAAACCAGAGCGTGCGGTTTTTCGTTTCCATGCCGGGCCTCACGCGCTCTTGGCCGATGCCGCCTCAGTTCCATTGAGGCAGGCATCATAGGCGGCCCAGACAGGCGCCAGATCGACCACCTTACGCGCCTGTCGCGCCTCGTCCATGGCCAGTGCCAGAATACCCGCCTCGATGGCATCGAGCGCGGAAACCGGCTGCGGTTTCCCCTCAACGATAAAGGCCAGCACATCAGCGGCCATCTGCTCGTCGGCGCCATAGTGATGGGATTTTTCCGACGGTGCCTTATAGGTGTTGGCGATGACCTTCTCATTGGTGCGGGCATTGTGCACATCGAGATAGCCGCGAACGAAATCGCCTTCTGCCATGCCTTTCGAGCCGATCACGCAGAAGCGGCGGAACTGGTCCGGCACATTCAGATTGGTGTGGAAGGTCATCGACACGCCGTTTTCATATTCGATGATCGAGGTCTGGTAATCGATGATGTCGGCATCGCTATCGAACACCTTGTCCGCCCCCATCCAGCCGCTTGGCTTGCGGTGATAGACCGCCATGTCGTTGATGCCATCCAGCTCTGGCGCGTTTTCCGGCACAAAACTCTTGCGCCCGCCAAAACTTGCGACAAAGCGCGGCCGGCAACCGACGACGCCGTTATAAAGGTCGAGATCGTGGCAGCATTTTTCCAGCATGAAGCCACCGGTATAGCGACCATAACGCCGCCAGTCGCGCATGAAAAACGCCCCGTGATAAGGCTCGATATGTTCGGACGCCTCGATGGAGACGACATCGCCCAGACGACCTTCAGCCTGCGCGGCACGCAAATCCTGATAGAGCGGAGAATAACGCAGAACCAGACCGACAAGAAGACGGTCATGACCGTAACGATGGAGCAAACGGGCCAGCTCAAGGCTTTCCTCGATGGAAATGACGATCGGCTTTTCGGTGAAAACCGTCAGCCCGGCCTCAAGTCCGGCGCGGATATGGCCAAGATGCAGGTGGTTGGGCGAGCCGATCATCAAGAGATCGAATTTCTCCCCGGCAATCAGCGCTTCCGGTGTATCATAGGCCTTGCCGGGAGAAATGCCCGCCGCCTGCAAACCCGGCAGACCGGCAGGAGCCGGATCGACATAACCGACGATCTCGAACTGCGGATCGATCTCCTGCAACGCTCTGGCCAGATACCCAAGACGAAATCCGAGACCGATGATTGCGACTTTCACGGCAGACACCCTCACTTGACGTAATTTATTTTCATAAGACTGCGAAATTTAGGGGTGTCAGTCAACGGATAATGTCATATCGGCCAAAAGTATGAAAATAATTTTCACAACCTGATCGAATCATTCTGTTAAGCGCAGCATTCGCGCATAAGCAGCAATGAGTGCTGACAACACCGGCAATCCGTATCCCCCGTTTTCTTTTTTTTAAAAGATACCAAAAAAATGCCAATCGTCCAGCATCCGAACTAAAATAAAATAAATCCCCTTGTTAATGTTGGAAAAATTGTCATTCTGTCTGCCAGAACGTCCTGGATAAAATACCAAAGTGCAGGAAATTGCTTTATTGGTATCTTAATGGTACGTTTTCTCATGACCTGCGGAGAAGACGGCATGTATGATAAACTCGCCCTCAGCGAGCTGCAGTCCGGCAAGGATGGACCGCTCTACATCCGCCTGCGCTCTCTGTTGCAGCAGGCGATGGATGCCGGCATCCTCAAGCATGGCGAAGCCCTGCCGGCAGAGCGTGAAATCGCCGAGATTGCCGGGATCAGCCGGGTGACGGTGCGCCGTGCCATCGATCATCTGGTCGAGGACGGTCTGCTGGTGCGCCGCCGCGGCTCCGGCACCTTCGTCGTCAAGCAGATGCCGCGTCTGCAACAGCCCCTGACCCGCCTCACCTCGTTTACCGAAGACATGGCAAGACGGGGCATGACCGGCGGCTCACGCTGGCTGGAGCGCGGGCTTTTTCTGCCGACACCGGAAGAGACCATGGCGCTCGGGCTTGTCAGTCAGGCACGCGTTGCAAGACTTGTTCGCCTGCGCACCGCCAATGACATGCCGATTGCCTTTGAACGCACCAGTCTACCGGATGACCTGCTGCCAGAACCATCCCAGGTGGAAAACTCTCTCTACGCCGTGTTGAGCGAGGCCGGAATCCGCCCCGTCCGCGCCAACCAGCGCATTTCGGCAACCGTGCTGAATGACGAGGAAAGTGAGTTTTTAGGCGTTGCCAGCGGGGCGGCGGCGCTTTCAGTGCAGCGCATCGCCTATCTCGATACCGGTCGCGTCATGGAAGTGTCTCGCGCGCTCTACCGCAGCGATGTCTACGACCTCGTGGCCGAACTGACCCTTGGCGGCTAGGGTCACGGAAACAATGAAATGCTCTAACGCGTTGTTTTTACGCATTTCTGGACGGAAAACTGCTCTAAAATGCCGGGACTATAGAATGACAGATCCACACACAGACTGAGATGCCGATCAACCACCCGAAAACATTCTGAACACCGGTGAATTGGCTATGCCATTGCAAGAAAGTATGCGCATGAACAAGATGACGCCACCTGCCCGAATTGCCGTTACCGGCAGCCGTATTTTCGATGGTATGGCGTTTCACGATGGCAAAACCCTGCTCATCGAAAATGGACAGGTTGCAGCCCTTGTCGATGGCGACCAGCACCTTGATGTCGATCGCAGCGTCTCTGCCGAAGGCCTTATTCTTGCACCCGGTTTCATTGATCTCCAGGTCAATGGCGGCGGCGGCGTTCTGTTCAACAATCAGCCGGATGTTTCAGGTATCCGCACCATCTGCGAAACCCATGCGCGGTTCGGCACGACCGGTCTTTTGCCAACCCTGATCACCGATCGGCCTGACATACGCGATCTCGCCATTGCGGCCGGGCGCGATGCATTTGAACAGTCTGTTCCCGGCTATCTCGGCCTGCATCTCGAAGGCCCGCATTTGTCCATTGCGCGAAAGGGAACCCATGATCCGGCCTTGATCCGGCCGATGCTGGACGCAGATCTTGAGACATTGACTGCCTCTGCCGGTGAATTCGGTCTGGCCTTCATCACCATCGCGCCGGAAAATACCCGCGCCGATCAGGTCACGGCGCTGGTTGCGGCTGGATACAAGGTCAGTCTCGGCCATACGGATGCATCCAACGCCACCCTTATGCCTTATATAGAGGCTGGCGCAACGCTTGTGACCCATCTTTTCAACGCCATGAGCCAGCTTGGCAATCGCGAACCTGGCCTTGTCGGAACGGCGCTGCATTCTCCCCTGCTCCATTGCGGATTGATCGCCGACGGCTTCCATGTCGATCCGGTGACCATGCAGATCGCGCTTCGCGCCAAGCAGGGACCGGGACGGATTTTTCTGGTCACCGACGCCATGTCCTGCATCGGCACCGATGAAACCGGCATGATGCTCAACGGGCGGCAGATCTATCGCCGCGATGGCAGGTTGACGCTGGCGGACGGCACGCTGGCGGGTGCCGATATCGATATGCTCTCCTGCGTTCGCTATGTGCATAACAGGCTGGGATTGCCGCTTGACGAAGCACTCGCCACGGCCTCGCGTTATCCTGCAGACGCCATCAGCCTGACACGCAAAGGCAGGTTGGCGCCGGGTGCGGATGCCGATTTCCTGTTGCTCACTCCTACCCTTGATCTTCATTCGACCTGGATTGGCGGCGCTTGCGTCCATCAGGCAATGCCTGCTGAAGAGGCTATGCAATGATTGTCTGTTTCGACATTGGCGGCACCGCCATCAAAGGGGCCCTTGCCTTCAGCCCCGACGATATTCGTCCCTTTCCGCGTATTGCCACCCCTTCAGCTGATTTTTCCGCTTTCGTTGATGCGTTGAAGTCCGTCATTGAACAAGCACCGGAGAGACCAACTTGCGTTGCCATCTCAATCTGCGGCGTCATCGACCCGGAAGACCAGCGCGCCAATGTCGCCAATATTCCCTGCATTCATACCCGTTTGCTGCAACAGGACCTTGAGGCGGCGCTCGATCTGCCGGTGATCATTGCCAATGATGCCGATTGTTTCGTCATGGCGGAAGCGGCGCGTGGCGCAGGGCGCGGCCATCGCGTGGTCTTCGGCATCATTCTGGGAACCGGCGTTGGTGGCGGCATCGTTGTCAACGGCAGTTTGATCAACCAGCAGGGCGGCTTTGCCGGGGAATGGGGCCACGGCGCGGTCGCGGCCACCGAGGCTGGCGAACCACCTCTTCATATTCCGCGCTTTGCCTGTGGCTGCGGGCAGAAAGGCTGTATCGATGCCACCTGCAGCGCCCGCGGCATGGAGAAAATCCACGCCCATCTGACAGGCAAAACCCGAACCAGTGAACAGATCGTTGCGGATTGGCTGAGCGATGACCCAGAGGCTCGTCGCACGATAGAGATCTATATCGACCTTCTATCCGCTCCCCTTGCCATGGCGATCAATCTCACCGGTGCAAGCATCGTCCCCGTCGGTGGCGGCCTTTCCAATGCCATTGAACTGATCAATGCTATCGATCTGGCTGTGAGAGCACGTATTCTACACCGATATAATCGCCCTGTGATTGTCACCGCCCAATTGCACACCGAGCCAGGCTTGATAGGGGCAGCCATGTTAGGCCTGGCATATCAGCCAGAATGACCGTCACCACGCAAACCAGGAAACGGTTACGTGTGGTAGCACGTCCTTCAAACCATGATTGAAGCCAGATAACATGATAGAAATGAGCAGAACGCAATCTGATTATTAAGTTTACCCTATTAGCATAAATATTATATTTATTAAAAAACAATATTATAAATTATGTATATAACTATATTTTTATAATTGAATTTTTTATAGTAATTTAATCTACATTAGATAGTATAGCAATTGTCATGACATCAGCCAAAAAGGTTTTGCAGAAAACCTCGACATGATTCCATGATCCGGTCCTGATCCATTAAGAAAATTATACAGCCCTTAGAGCATTGTCCCGAGAAAAGTGCATAGCGGTTTTCCGTCCGGAAATGCGAAAAACAAAGAATGAGAGCATCGGTCGAAAAGTGGGAGCCGGTTTTCGGAAAAATCCGATGCTCTAGAGCATGTTGACGCATCATGCCTCTGATAAAACGCATGATGCTGACATGGTCGGAACATCATACCATTTTTCAGCAGCGAGCATGCGGGACAAAGAAAGCGTGTCAGACCATCTTGCCATCAAAAGCCTCGAAGAGAATGCCGCCGCCTTGCAGCGACAGCAGTCTCAAGCCGAGACCAGAACCGCGCAAAAAATCATTCTCCAGGCCGCTATCCATGAATTTGCGCTCAATGGACTGCATGGTGCCCGTATTGATGCGATCGTTGCGCGCTCGAATATCAACAAACGCATCCTTTATCACCATTTCAAGGACAAGGAGAGCCTTTACAGGGCAGCACTCCTCGAAATCGTGACCCATCTAAGGCAGGCAGAGTTGCGACAATTGCAAACGCCCTATCCGTCCGCATCGGATTCAATATGCGCATTTGCCCGTTTTCTTTGGCGTTACTGCCTGGAAAACCCCTATTTCGTCAGCTTCGTCTCCGGCGAAAATCATCTCAAGGGCAAATACATGCTGGACGAAAGCGGAATGAGCGGTTCTCATGCCCCGTTTCTTGAAAACTTCAAAGCTTTGCTGACACAAGGTGTTTCCGAGGGGCAGTTTCGCAGCGGTCTCAATGCATTGCGCACCTATATGACCATCAGCGGCCTTTGCTTTTATTATATCCATAACCGCTTCACCCTGATGGCTGCCTATGGCACCGATCTTGAAACAGAGGAAGCGCTACAGGCATGGGAAGATCATATCGTGACGCTTTTGCTGGCTTCCATATCGAAGACCGGCAGAATTGATCCTTGAACAGGCCCATTGGTCCAAGGTTCCAATCTCAGCCGCCTTGCCCTCATGGATCTGAAAGGGAAGACAGTAATTCGTCTTCGCCGCAAAAATCCTTTCGGCTGATACCATGGCGGTTGAGCTTGTCATAAAATGTCTTGCGGGGAATTTTCAGGGCGTCCAGACTGCGCCTCACATCTCCGTCATTCTCCTTGAGAACCTGACGGATAATCTCACCCTCATACCGCTCGACCCGCTCCGGAAGAGACAGGCCTGCTGCCTGAATGGATGTTGCGCCAGTGATGTCCGGTTCGCCATCTTCAAGCCCCAGCACGAAGCGTTCGGCAAAATGGGTCAGTTCACGCACATTGCCCGGCCAGTCATGTTCGCGCAGGTGACGCTCGACCCCGTCTGAAACGGAAGGCGCTTCCCGGCGGAAGCGCATCGCCGCCCGCTCGACGAAGTGAGCAAAGAGAAGCGGAATATCCGCCCGCCTTTCCCTGAGCGGCGGTATCGTCAGGGTCACGACATTGAGACGGTAATAAAGATCCTCGCGAAAATCACCGCGCCGGGCCGGATCACCCAGATCGATCTTGGCCGCGGCAACCACCCGCAAGTCTACCGGCCGAACCTCATTGGTGCCAAGAGGGGTCACCTCGCGCATTTCCAGCACCCTCAGCATCTGCACCTGGGTCGAAGCCGGCATGCTTTCGATTTCATCGAGAAACAGCGTTCCACCGCTTGCATGTTCGATGCGCCCGATCCTCCGCTTCTGCGCCCCGGTAAAGGCCCCCGCCTCATGGCCGAACAGCTCACTCTCGATCATGCTTTCGGGCAAGGTTCCGCAGTTGAGCGCAACGAAATTGGCCGCAGCGCGGCGGCTCCAGCGATGCAGAAGACTGGCGACAACCTCCTTGCCACTGCCTGTTTCACCCATCACCAGCACATCGACATCCGTATCGGCAATCTGTCGCAAGGTGCGGCGCAGCCGCTCCATGGCCGGTGTCTGACCAATCAGCGGCAGACCGTCCTGCGCGGCAATCGCCGCTTGCCGCAGGGCTCGGTTTTCCATGATGAGACGCCGCTTTTCCGCCGCACGCGCCACGCTTTGCTGCAAATGCCCGGTGGCAAACGGTTTGGTGATGAAATCATAGACCCCATCCTTGATCGCTTGAACAGCCATGGCGATATCGCCATGGCCGGTAATCAGAATGACCGGCAGATCGGCATCCAGCGCCTGAATTCGACGAAACAGCTCCAGACCGTCGATATCCGGCATTCGGATATCCGAAACGACAACGCCTTCGAAGGCACTGCTGACATGCGCCAGCGCCTCGACCGGATGGGCATAGGCTTCTACGGCGAAACCGGCAATCTCCAGTGTCTGCCGCGTGGCCTGCAAAAGATCGACATCGTTATCGATGAGGATGACCGGAGAATGAGAAATGCTCATGCGGATGCTTTCGGCAGTTGAATGGTGAAACGGGCTCCGGCAGCGCCGCTCTCGACGGTGAGATCGCCGCCATAATCAC
The DNA here is from genome assembly GCF_023700755.1 of Allorhizobium sonneratiae. GTDB lineage: Bacteria > Pseudomonadota > Alphaproteobacteria > Rhizobiales > Rhizobiaceae > Allorhizobium > Allorhizobium sonneratiae. The sequence continues at coordinate 202,410 of NZ_JAMKOJ010000006.1, forward strand.
GAATGATGTCACGGGATATAACCAGACCGAGACCGAGACCCTTTTCCTTCGAGGTTGTAAACGGGGTAAAGAGTTGCGGGCGAATATCTCTTGAAATGCCTGGACCGTTATCCTCGATGACAATGTCGACATGACCGTCACCAACCTCGACATGCACTTCGACCTTGCCGTCCGGCTGGGCTTCGACCGCCTCAAGTGCATTCTGGAAAAGATTGATCAGCACCTGTTCGAGGCGTAGCCGGTTGGCCTTGACCAGTACCCTTTGCGATGGCGCATGAAAGACCAGCGCATCAAGTCGCCCGGCAAAACGGCTGCGCAGCAGTTCTATCGCACCGGAAACGGCATCGCCCACAGCCACGGGTTCCGGTGCTGTACGGCCTTTGCGGGCAAAAGCCTTCAGGTCTTCGGTAATGGCGCCAATCCGTTCCGTCAGTCTGGAGATGGCGCCGAGATTGTCGCGGGCCATGCCCACATCATGACGCTCCAGAAAAACCTCGGCATTTTCGGCAAAGGCACGAATGGTTGCCACCGGCTGATTGATCTCATGCGCGACACCGGCGGCCACCTGCCCCAGAATGGCCAGCCGGTTGGCCTGCACCAGTTCCTGCTGCACCACCTGAAGGCGGGCCTCCGTCTCCTTTCGCCCGGCAATTTCAGCTTCCAGCCGGTCTCGGGCCATGGACAGATCAAGCGTCCGCTCCGCCACGCGCCGCTCCAGTTCCAACTGGTTGGCCCGCACACGCGCCATGCGCAAGGACGCAGCATGGCGCCGCCAAAGCACGAACGCGACCAATAGATAAATCGGCGCCAGCACCGAAACCGTCACCAGACGCATCTCGCGCGTCATCGCGTCAATGGCCGGTTCCGTCGGAACGAGATAAAGAAATTTCCAGTTTGTTGTCGGAACATCCTGGGATATTTCGAGATAGTCTTTGCGGATCATCTCCGGCAATCGGCCACGAACAAGACGCAAACCATCGGTAAAGCGCGCCACCGTCGTCAAGGACAACGGCTGAAGGGGAGCATCGCCAAACTGCAAGCTGTCATGAATGCTCTGACGACGTGCCTCAGGCAAAGGAGCAAGCGTTTTGAAACGCCATGCCGGAATGCTTGAAATCAGGATCACACCGCTTTGATCCGCCACAAGACTGGCCCTTTGATCTTCCTGCCAGTCATTTTCAAGATCCTGAAATTCCGATTTGACAACAACCACGCCCAGCGGCTTGTCAGCCGGACCGACCCGCCTTGAAATATAGAGCCCCGGAACCTTGCTCACCGTACCAAAGGCAAAATATTCCGCCGCCCCTTGGGCCATGGAGCGGCTGAAATATTGCCGGAAGGCATAATCAGACCCGACAAAACTTTGTGGCGACTGCCAATTGCTTGACGCAATCGCATGACCGGAGGCATCCGTAACATAAAGAACGGAAGCACTGGTCCCCGCAACGAGCCGCGCCAATTTCCGGTTCAGGCGATCGACCGCCTCCGGCGTTTTCAGGCTTAGGGCATCGATCACCTGCTGGTCTTCAGCCAGGACCAGCGGCAGGGAACGCGGACGCTCCAGAACCGCACGCAGAAAGGCAAGCTTGAGATTGGCGCTGGAACGGGCTTCTTTTTCAAGCTCTGCCAGCGCAGTCTGACGGGCATAAAGTCCGATACCGTAAAAACAACCGGCTGCCAGCAACAGGCCAACCACAAGCATTTGTAGCCAGCCATACCGATTGCGGCGCGAAAAATCGGGCGAATGAGGAACAGCAAAGGTCTGCATCAGAGTTTGATCTGTGCATTTTTCCGCACAAGGCGCAAGGAGGAATGTGAAAACCCGCACAAATTACAAGGCCCGCGACCATAAACGATAGGCAGAAATATGTCATAACAATGACTTACAGAAAGATAAAATCTGGCACGCCCTTTGCTATCCATTAAGCAGCATCAAAATGATGTCGATAAAATCTCAGCCCCGGGAGGCCGTCAGCGGTTTGGGGCACCATGGAGGATCTTATGCAGATAGCACCTGCTGCCAGCCAGCAACAACCCAGCCTGCCCTTTTACCGTCACCTCTATTTCCAGGTCGTTGCGGCCATTCTCATCGGCATTGCGCTTGGACATTTCTACCCGCAAACCGGTGCGGCGATGAAGCCTCTGGGCGACGCTTTCATCAAGCTCGTCAAGATGGTGATTGCGCCAGTGATTTTCCTCACTGTCACCACCGGCATTGCTGGCATGAGCGACCTGAAAAAGGTCGGTCGCGTGGCCGGCAAGGCGATGATCTACTTTCTGGTCTTTTCGACGCTTGCCCTGATTGTCGGCATGGTCATCTCCAATGTCCTGCAACCGGGCAGCGGAATGCATATCAATCCGGCCACACTGGATACGAAGTCCATCGCCACCTATGCGGCCAAGGCGCATGATGCCAGTGTCACCGACTTTCTGATGAACATCATTCCGAACACGATTGTCGGCGCCTTTGCTACCGGTGACATTCTGCAGGTGCTGTTCTTCTCGGTGCTGTTCGGCATTTCGCTGGCCATCGTCGGCGACAGCGCCAAACCGGTCGTCACTTTCCTGCAGTCGCTGACGGCTCCGATCTTCAAGCTGGTCGCCATTCTGATGAAGGCCGCCCCGATCGGCGCATTCGGCGCAATGGCCTTCACCATTGGCAAATATGGCATCGGCAGCATTGCCAATCTCGCCTATCTGATCGGCACGTTCTACCTGACCTCGCTGCTCTTCGTGCTGGTCGTTCTGGGTGCCGTTGCCAAATATAACGGCTTCTCCATTCTGGCGCTGATCCGCTACATCAAGGAAGAACTGCTGCTGGTGCTCGGCACCTCCTCGTCGGAAGCCGCCCTTCCCGGCCTGATGGCCAAGATGGAACGGGCAGGCTGCAAGCGCTCCGTCGTCGGCCTCGTCATCCCGACCGGCTATTCCTTCAATCTCGACGGCACCAACATCTATATGACGCTGGCGGCGCTGTTCATTGCCCAGGCAACCGACATTCATCTGTCACTCGGCGATCAGATCCTGCTACTGCTGGTGGCCATGCTGAGTTCGAAGGGTGCCGCTGGTATTACCGGAGCGGGCTTCATCACGCTTGCCGCCACGCTTTCGGTCGTGCCTTCCGTTCCGGTCGCCGGCATGGCGCTCATTCTCGGTATTGACCGTTTCATGTCCGAATGCCGCGCCCTGACCAATTTCGTCGGCAATGCCGTCGCCACCATTGTCGTTGCCCGCTGGGAAAACGAACTCGATGTGGAAAAGCTGAACGCAGCCATGTCGGGTCAATTGCCTGAGGAAATCGACGTACAGGCCATTACGGCAACAGCAAGCTAAGCTTGTGCTGCCGCATGGCTGCAGAGACATCAAGGCCCCAGTCTTCCTCAGCGAAGGCTGGGGCCTTATCATGTCTAAAAAAGACGTTCACCAGGCCCCATAAAGTGCCAGCAGCAGCGGATCGACGCCAAACAAGACTTCATGAGCAGCAAACAACAGACCGAACGTGAGAACAGCCGTTGCAAAAAAGGACAAAATGAATTCCCGATCCATCGTAAACCGGACATCACCCCGAAGAAGGGCAAGACAGGGTATGATCGATGTTTTGCCGACAATCCTGCCCCAGTCCGACCCCGCTCTTATGCGTCCGCGTCTTTCCAGCATGATGATCCCGACCAGCGCATAAAGAGAAAATCCCCCAAAAAGGATCAGGGCTCTTTCCTCGCCATTGGGGAAAATATGGCTGGCGAACAGCAGAAAGAAGCCGATCAGGACCGGATGGCGGGTGATGGCCACGATCGCACCTGAGCGCTCCCCTCGACGAAAGCTGATGGATGACGGATTGGGGCTCAGCAATCCGCACACCACCAGAAACAGGCCAAGAGGCGCCAAAAGCAGCGTAATCCAGGCCTGCCAGGCATATTCCGGCCAGAACACAACTTCCGGCGCCATGGCGAAAGCCACGATCAGACCAGCAAGAGAGGCAAGCGACAGGATGCTGTAGACCAGCAGATAGACCCTGCGGCCCATACGGGCGATCAATCGGTTGCGAAGTGCCGGCATCGACGGCAAAGAGTGCAAAACAAGAAAAGCAACAAAGACAAGAATCAGGATCGACATCACAAGGTCCAGAGCAGGTTGCGAGCGCCAAATCGACAGGTCACGATCAGCCATCGCCGCACATGAGCTTATGCAGTCTCCAAAAGCAATGTGCCGGCAACACACAAGATGGGGAGGCCGCATGAGCGCACCGGAAAACCGACGCACCCGCCATTCACACACTTTGCTCTCTGCAGGAATGAGGATTTTTTAGGGTGCGACAATTTGAATAGCATCAAAAAATCGAGCCCGTAGACCGGCGAGCAAAAGGATGATTCTTGCGGCCATCACAGATGATAAAATCCATAACCTACTGATAAAGAACATTTTCAATAACTGCAGACGGCGACTGCCACGACAGATCGCAACAGAAATTTCCACGCCGAGATTATATTAGCATGTTGCCCTGCGACAAATCGCGCATTTATTCGCGCGCTAAAAGAGGTCATTCGCAAGGCAGTGATTGATGAGAGTCAATGTAATGAAAAAAATCCCGCTTCCGTCTTTTTTGCTGCTGGCCCCGCTTCTCCTGTTGTCGGGCTGCAATCTTGTGGTCATGTCGCCTTCCGGTGATATCGCCATGCAGCAACGCAATCTGATCATCTTCGCGACGGTGCTGATGCTGATCATCATCGTTCCCGTCATTCTGATGGTTCTGTTCTTTGCCTGGCGCTACAGGGCGTCCAACACATCGGCGACCTATCTGCCCGACTGGCATCACTCGACGAAAATCGAGCTGGTCGTTTGGTCTGCGCCGATTGCCATCATTATCGTGCTGGCATCAGCGACATGGATCTATACCCATAAGTTGGATCCTTATCGTCCGATTGACCGTATCGATGCCCAAACCCCGTTGCCAGCCGGCGTCAAGCCGCTCGAGGTTGACGTGGTCGCCATGGACTGGAAGTGGCTGTTCATCTATCCGGAACTCGGCGTTGCAACGGTCAACGAACTGGCAGCACCGCTGAATGTTCCGATCGATTTCAAGATTACGTCGCAGTCGGTCATGAATTCCTTCTTTATCCCTGCACTGGCTGGCCAGATCTATGCAATGCCGGGCATGCAGACGGAACTTCACGCCGTCATCAACAAGCCAGGCGTTTTTGAAGGATTTTCGGCCAATTACTCGGGTGCCGGCTTCTCACACATGCGCTTCAAGTTCCATGGGCTGAGTGCTGACGACTTCAAGAACTGGGTTGCCAAGGTCAAGAATGACGGGATCGCACTGAACCGCGACACCTATCTCAAACTTGCCAAGCCGAGCGAAAGCGATCCGGTTCGCTACTTTGCATATACAGACAAGGCCTTGTTCAACGATATCCTCAATCTGTGCGTCGAGCCTGGCAAGATGTGCATGAGCCAGATGATGCATATCGACAGCATGGGCGGCGCCGGCAAGGATAGCGAAGGCAACGTCAAGAAGCTGCAATATGACAATCGTGGCGTCGATCTGAGTGTCAGCCCTCCAAACGGAAATGACTCCCTCTCACAGGCAGATACCAAGCCTTCGAAGATGGTTGCATCCAACAAAGCTGACGATACAACGCAGCACACACATATGAACCACTCCATGCCGGGAATGAACATGCCCGACAGCGACAATGGTGCGGCCAAGACGGTTCAGACCAACTGAGCCGTCAACGCCACAGACAACCAAACGGGACGTCCCATGTTTTCAAACCCTGACCTTATGAAGTTTATCTTCGGCCGGTTGACGCTCGATTCGATACCCTATCATGAGCCTATTCTGGTCGTCACCTTCATCGCTGTCGCCATTGGCGGCATAGCGGTCGTTGGAGCCATTACCTATTTTCGTCTCTGGGGTTATCTCTGGAAAGAATGGTTTACCAGCATCGATCATAAGAAGATCGGTGTCATGTATATCGTTCTTGCCCTGATCATGCTGCTGCGCGGCTTTGCCGACGCGCTGATGATGCGCACCCAGCAGGCCATTGCTTTCAACGGCAATCCCGGCTTCTTCCCACCGCATCACTATGACCAGATCTTCACCGCCCATGGCGTGATCATGATCTTCTTCATGGCGATGCCGTTCATCACCGGTCTGATGAACCTTGTGGTTCCGCTGCAGATCGGCGCACGCGATGTGTCCTTCCCCTTCCTGAACAACTTTTCGTTCTGGATGACCACGGCTGGCGCCATCATCATCATGCTGTCGCTTTTCATCGGTGAATTTGCCCGTACAGGCTGGCTGGCCTATCCGCCGCTGTCCGGCATCGATTACAGCCCGGGCGTTGGCGTTGATTATTACATCTGGGGCCTCCAGGTCGCTGGTGTCGGAACCACGCTTTCAGGCATCAACCTGATTGCCACGATCATCAAGATGCGCGCACCGGGCATGACTTTGATGAAAATGCCGGTCTTTACCTGGACCGCGCTCTGCACCAACATCCTGATCGTCGCCTCGTTCCCGATCCTGACGGCAACACTGGCACTTCTGACGCTGGACCGTTACGTTGGCACCCATTTCTTCACCAATGACCTTGGTGGGAATTCGATGATGTATATCAACATGATCTGGATCTGGGGCCATCCGGAAGTCTACATTCTCATTCTTCCCTGCTTCGGCGTATTCTCCGAGATCGTATCCACATTCAGCGGCAAGCGTCTGTTTGGTTACAACTCGATGGTCTATGCCACGGTCTGCATTACCGTCCTGTCCTATCTGGTGTGGCTGCACCACTTCTTCACCATGGGCTCGGGCGCAAGTGTCAACTCCTTCTTCGGCATCACCACGATGATCATCTCGATCCCGACCGGTGCGAAGATGTTCAACTGGCTGTTCACCATGTATCGCGGGCGCATCCGTTTCGATGTGCCGATGCTGTGGACCATCGGTTTCATGGTCACCTTCGTGATTGGTGGCATGAGTGGTGTGCTCCTGGCAGTTCCACCGGCCGACTTCGTGCTGCATAACTCGCTCTTCCTGATTGCTCACTTCCACAATGTGATCATTGGCGGCGTGGTCTTCGGGGTGTTTGCCGGTACGAACTACTGGTTCCCCAAGGCCTTCGGCTTCCGTCTCGACCCGTTCTGGGGCAAGATGTCCTTCTGGTTCTGGCTGGTCGGCTTCTACTTCGCCTTCATGCCGCTCTATGTGCTCGGCCTGATGGGCGTCACCCGCCGCATGAGCCAGTTCGACGATCCCTCGCTGCAAATCTGGTTCATCATTGCCGCCTTCGGTGCCTTCCTGATCGCACTTGGCATCGGTTCCTTCCTCATGCAGATTTTCGTCAGCATCAGAAAGCGCGAAGAACTGCGTGACGTAACCGGCGATATCTGGGGTGGTCGTACATTGGAATGGTCGACATCGTCGCCGCCGCCAGCCTACAACTTCGCTTTCACCCCTGTGGTTCATGACCATGATGCGTGGGACGACATGAAGAAGCGCGGCTATACCCGTCCGCTTCTGGGCTTCAAGCCGATCCACATGCCGAAAAACACCGGTACCGGGGTTATCCTGTCCGGTCTGAGCGTGGCGCTTGCCTTCGGTCTCATCTGGTACATGTGGTGGCTGGCTGCGGTGTCCTTCATCGCCATCCTGGTCGTCGCCATTGGCCACACCTTCAACTACAAGCGCGACTTCTACATCTCTGCTGAAGAGGTGACCAATACGGAAGCAACGCGCACCGCACTTCTGGCCAGCAAGGGGTAACCTGATGGATCCGAGAACACTCAAAACCGAAAAGCCGGAGTTCTATCTTACCGAAGAACACCATCCGGAAAGCAGCACGAACATCGGGTTCTGGCTGTATCTGATGAGCGACTGCCTCATCTTCGCCATGCTGTTTGCCGTTTACGGCGTGCTTGGCCGCAATTATGCGGCCGGCCCCTCGCCTGCCGATCTGTTCGAGCTGCCCACCGTAGCCATGAACACGGCCATGCTGCTGATTTCTTCGATCACCTATGGCTTTGCCATGCTGGCGATGGAAAAGAACAACAAGTCCGGCACACTTGTCTGGCTGGCTGTCACCGGTGTCTTCGGCGCGATCTTCATCGGACTGGAGCTGCACGAATTTGCCGCCCTCATTCATGAAGGTGCAGGTCCGACCCGCAGCGCCTTCCTCTCGTCCTTCTTCACGCTGGTCGGGACGCACGGTCTGCACGTGACCTTCGGGATCATCTGGCTGCTGACCCTGATGGTTCAGGTGAGCAAGCACGGGCTTATTGCCGAAAACCGCCGTCGCCTGATGTGCCTTTCCATGTTCTGGCACTTCCTCGACGTAGTCTGGATCGGCGTCTTCTCCTATGTCTATCTTCTTGGAGTGATCGGATGAACCAGAACATGCATCATCCTCACGAACATCACCATGGTGGCCATGAGGCCGCCCATGGCACGATGAAAAGCTATATGACCGGCTTCATCCTGTCGGTCATTCTGACAGCTATTCCCTTCTATCTGGTCATGACCGGAGCCATTGAAAACAAGGCTCTGCTCGCGGCCATGGTCATGGGGCTGGGCGCCATTCAGATCGTCGTTCATATGATTTTCTTCCTGCATATGAACACCAAATCCGAAGGCGGGTGGACCGTGATGGCACTGGTCTTCACCATGATCATCATCGTCATTGCCCTGTCCGGCTCTTTCTGGGTCATGCATCATCTGAACACCAATATGATGCCGATGAGCCCGGAAATGATGCGGAACATGCCCTGATAGACGATAAAGGACCGGACGGAGCCTTCTCCGTCCGGATATGATCATGACCGAGACCCCGGCAAACACGACCGCAGAAGACAAGAAGCCGAATAAGCTTGGACTCATTCTGTTTCTGCTCTTTGCCACTATCGTTTTTGTGGGCCTCGGGGTCTGGCAGGTTCAGCGTCTTGGCTGGAAAGAGGCGCTCATTGCCCGTGTGGATAGCCGCATTCACGCGACTGCACAGCCTGCGCCGGCACAGGCACAATGGCCTGAGATCACCCGCGACAAAGACGAATATCGCCATGTCAAGGTCACAGGGATCTATCTTAATCAGGATGAACGCCTCGTCTATGCGTCAACCGACCTTGGCCCCGGCTATTGGGTGGTGACTCCGCTGAAACAGGCGGATGGTAGCTATGTGCTGATCAATCGTGGCTTTGTTCCTCTTGACAAGAAAGACCCTGCCACTCGTCCGGGAAGTCAGATCGATAAAGCGGTCACAGTCACCGGACTTTTGCGGATGAGTGAACCCGGAGGCGGCTTTCTGCGCGCCAATAAACCGGATCAAGACCGCTGGTACTCACGCGATGTCGTTGCCATGGCGCGCAAGGACGGTTTGGCACCTGTCGCACCTTACTTTATCGATGCCGATAAGTCGGCAACATCTGATACTCTTCCCGTTGGTGGCCTGACTCAGGTCCATTTTCCCAACAATCATCTGCAATATGCGCTGACGTGGTTTGCCATGGCCATCATGAGCCTTGGCTTTGTCGTCTATATTCTGCGCTATCGCGAAAGAGCCCGTTAGAGCGCTTCACTGTTTCACGGAGAAACCGAAGCTCTCTAACTCTTTGTTTCTACGCATTTCCGGACGGAAAACCGCTCCGCACTTTTCTCGGGACAATGGCCTAAAGGCAGCAATATCTGACACATTCTGCTTGAGAATCGCTGCCAAGACTGGCAGCGTCACCCTGTGTTATGATTGATGAAGGTCCAAAACAGAGGCTTGTTTGAAAGCGCATTGTGATGTTGCATTCGTGATAAGCCCTTTAACCTGCTTATCTTTGTGGCTCTGCCTTCTCCTTCCCTCCATCACTCTATGGACAACGGATTTCAGGGATTTTACGAGGTGTGTGCAGCCCTCAGCAAAGACAGATTCAGACGCTGTAAAAGTTTAACCAGAGGGCAGATGAAAACATGTTGAAGCCCGGCCGAATCCTCTTGGGAAAATCCGCTGACTGGGCCGTGCCTTTGAAGCGTTATCCCATTGCCGGGGCGGCTCTCGCGCAAATGATCGCCTTCCTGGTTTTTATGCTGGCAAGACTGACCTTCTCCGACCTTTTCTACCATGAGGGTGCAGGGGCCATGCTGGTCGTTGGCGAAGGTGCGTTAGCGGCAGCCTTATCATGGTTGCTTGGTCTGCCAGTATGGTGGATCTGGATCAATCTCGCCTTTCCGCTGCTGTGCAGCCTCACTTTGCAGGCGACCAGTATCCCGTCCTGGTACTTCCTCTTCGGCTTTATCCTAATTTTCTTATTTTATTCCAATAGCTTGCGGGATCGCGTGCCTCTTTATCTGACGAATAGAACGACAATCAGCGCGCTTAAAACCTTGGCGGAAGAGCGCAAGGCCAGCACGTTTCTGGATCTTGGTGCTGGTTTCGGTGATGTCGTTCGCGGACTCCACAATAAAAACTGTCAGGCAACAGGTGTCGAAACGGCTCCACTCGTCTGGTGTGTTGCAGCCAGCCTATCCCTGCTGACAGGTCGTGGCCGCATTCTGTTGAAGGATATGTGGACATACAATCTCCGCGAAGCCGACATTGTTTATGCGTTTCTGTCTCCGGAACCGATGCGCTCCCTTTATGAAAAAGCTGGACGAGAAATGCGCCCTGGCAGTATTCTCGTCTCCAACAGTTTTCCTGTCCCCGAGGTCAACCCTGACCAAATCATCGATCTGGATGACAAACGCAGTACTCGATTGTTTGTTTACGCTCTCAATTCTTGAGCACTGCATTAAGAGCGTGGATTCCAAAACGCTATACGGTCCTGCCGTATGAATCACACACGCCTGTGAAAAAGCCTCTGCGCCAGGTTATCACTTCACGTATATTTGATTTTTAGCTTTGTGCGCACCCGATGGCTACGATTAGTCTCGTTAAAGGCAAATCCAGCGACTTTGCTCGCGGGTCTGATAAAGCATTTTCTCATTTTAACATGATTATAAAATTCATATTTACCTTGCCAAGGGCAAAGACCAACCTTAAAAGACGATAAAAATAGTCTTGTTTAACCGTACGCAATCCATCAATGCGCGATAACCGGCATTGGATACCGCAGAATGCTTGTACCCTTTCTCATCATGTTCCGCGAAGGCGTTGAAGCCGCGCTGATCGTCGGCATTATTGCCAGCTATCTGAAGCAGACGGGCCGTGGGGCCTTCATGCCAATCGTCTGGATTGGAATATGCCTGGCAATCGCGGTCTCCCTGGCTGTTGGCGCCGGTCTTCAAATCATCAGTGCCGAATTTCCGCAAAAAGCGCAGGAACTGTTCGAAGCCGTCATCGGCTTCGTCGCTGTCAGTGTTCTGACCTCCATGGTCTTCTGGATGCGCAAGGCTGCCCGCTCGATCAAAACCGAGTTGCGCTCCTCTATCGATGCGGCGCTCACCAACCGCTCTAACGGTTACGGTCTGGCCGCCATGGCATTTCTGGCCGTGGCGCGAGAAGGTCTGGAATCCGTCTTTTTCCTGATGGCGGCATTCCAGCAATCGGGTTCCGGTTATGGCCCGCTTGGCGCTTTGCTGGGCATTGTGCTTGCAGCAGCTGTCGGCTACGGCATTTATATTGGCGGCATCAAACTCAACCTTGGCCGTTTTTTCCGCTGGACCGGATTGTTCATTCTTGTCGTTGCAGCAGGCATTCTGGCCAACGCGGTGAAAGCCCTGCATGAAGCAGGTGTGTGGAACCACTTTCAGCATGTGGTCTTCGATCTGAGCGGCATTCTGCCTCTCGACAGCCCGCTCGGTTCCGTACTCAGCGGCATTCTCGGCTATATCGAAGCGCCGACCGTCAGCGAAGCCACCGTCTATGGGGTTTACCTTGCTGTTGCTTTGCTGATGTTCCTGATGCCACATAAACCATCCCACTCTGCCAAGACACCAGCAACAGGCCCTGCCGCAGAAACAATGTCAGAGCCTGCCGGTCACACCGGACCTATCGGTTTTGATCCCGTGCGCATCCGGCTTGGCATCGCGGCATCGCTGGCCTTGATGCTGCTCTCCGGGGCCTCCTTTTACTATGCCTCCAATGCTGGCAGTGCTTCACATCGCTCGGCCAATGAGCAGAACATCACGGTGACGATTGCAAGCAAGGCCTGCGACCCGAATGAGATCACCATCCCCGCAGGACAGACGACCTTCAGGATCGTCAATGCCTCGGATCGGGCCGTGGAATGGGAAATTCTCGATGGCGTCATGGTGCTTGAGGAACGGGAAAACATCGCACCGGGTTTTTCCCAGACACTGACGGCGCGGCTTGAGCCGGGTAACTATCAGATCACCTGCGGTCTTCTGTCCAATCCGCACGGGACCTTGCATGTTATTCCTTCGGCAAACGGTGCATCCCAGCCGAAACATCAGCCAACACTCAAGGACTATATTGGCGCGATGGCGGAATATAAGGTCTATCTTGCCGGGGAAGCAGACAGTTTCATCGAGGCCGTCGGCTCTCTTGCCGATGCCATCCATGCCGGTCATCTGGATGAGGCGAAGTCACTTTACGAACCCGCCCGGATCGCCTATGCGCATCTCTCCCCCATTGCCGGGCCGATTTCCGATCTTGACAGCGCCATAGACGCCCGGGCTGATTTCTTTGAAAATCGGGAGCAGGACCCGCATTTTACCGGTCTGCATCGCATCGAATACGGGCTGTTTCACCAAAACAGTCTGGATGGTCTCGGCGCTGTTGCCGATCAGTTGAAAACCAATGCCACCGCCCTTGAAGAGCGTATCCATGACCTGCGCATCAATCCGGAGCGCATGATTGCCGGTTCGATTTCTGCACTCGATCGCTTCTCCACAGCAGCGAAAGGTCAGGAAGAAGACCGTTACGCTCATATCAGTCTTGCCACTTTCAATGCGACACTCGTTGGCAGCGAGCACGCCTATGATCTGATCAAGCCGGTCATCATGAAAGCCGATCCCGTGCTGATCCGGCAGATCGATGCGGATTTTTCCGCCGTGCATAGCGCGCTGGATACCCACAAGGCCGCAAACGGATATGTCGCCGACATTACCCTTTCCGACACACAGAGAGCCAAATTGCAGCAGCAGACTGCCGCCCTCTCCAGTGAACTCGGTAAACTTCTCGATAGCCTGAGGTTGAGTAAATGACCCAAAGACCAGAAAAAAATCCTGATCAGGATAGGCCTGTTTCAACGGCGCGACGTCGATTGCTGATTGGCGCCGGTATCGGTGCAGCAGGTGCACTGGCCGAAGCCACGGCCCTGCCGACGACCGCCCTTGCCACAGAAGGGATGACCCCAGGTGCTGTCACCAATGCACCGGAAAGTGACAAGCTGAATGAAAGCCAGCCCTTTTATGGCCAGCGCCAGTCCGGCATTGTCACGCCGCGCCCGGCAGCGGGTCTGGTTGTGGCTTTTGATGTTCTTGCCCAGAACCGCAAGGATCTCGAACGGCTTTTCCGTGTGTTGACAGAACGCTGCGCTTTTCTGATGAAGGGTGGACCGGTTCCGGAGCTCGATCCGAAATTTCCCCCAGACGATTCAGGAATCCTCGGCCCTGTCGTCAGCCCTGACAATCTGACGGTCACGATTTCCGTCGGCAATTCGCTTTTCGATGATCGCTTCGGCTTGAAATCGGTCAAACCTCGCCGCTTGCAGCGCATGATTTCCTTCCCGAATGATGCCCTGCAGCATGAGCTGTGCCATGGCGATATCGCCATCCAGATCTGCTCCAATACGCCTGACACCAATATCCACGCCCTGCGCGACATCATCAAGAACACACCGGATCTGCTGATGGTGCGCTGGAAGCAGGAAGGCACTGTTCCTGTCCAACCGCCGCATTCGGAAAAGGCCAAGGAAAGCGCCAGAAACTTTCTCGGTTTTCGCGATGGATCGGGCAATCCGGATTCATCCAATACCACACTCATGGATCAAGTCGTCTGGGTGCAGCCCGGTAGCGATGAACCAGATTGGGCAGCTCATGGCAGTTACCAGGCCGTCCGGATCATTCGCAATTTTGTCGAACGCTGGGATCGCACGCCCCTTCAGGAACAGGAATCGATCATTGGTCGTAAAAAAGCCAGCGGCGCTCCCTTCAACGGCAAGGTAGAAGCCGATCTTCCCGATTTCACTCATGATCCGAAAGGCAAGATCACGCCGCTCGATTCGCATATCCGGCTTGCCAACCCGCGTGACGCAGAAGCCCAGAAACACCTGATCCTGCGCCGACCGTTCAACTATTCCAACGGCGTGAACAAAGCCGGTCAGCTCGAAATGGGTCTGTTGTTCATCGCCTACCAGGCTGATCTGGAAAAGGGTTTCATCCATGTGCAGAACAGGCTCAATGGTGAACCACTGGAAGAATACCTGAAGCCGATCGGCGGCGGTTACTTCTTCGTGCTGCCCGGCATTACCGATGCCAAGGATTATCTTGGTCGCAGCATGCTCGAAGCCAGCAGCATTTGACCTTTACCATGCGGAAAAGCCGATGAAGTCAAAAACATCACAAAGCTGTCCGCAGGCATCCCGTCTCTTCTGGATGAAGGCGGGATGTCAGGCTCTTCATCCAGCAGCGCGACATACCACAGCTCTTTGAAATGGGGATAGATTGATGGTTAGACATATTTCAATAATCGCCGCCACGACGGTGATGCTTCTTGCCGGTTCGGCATTCGCCAAAAGCACGGTGTCCCCCGAGGATCTCGTTCAGCCGATCGCGGATTACAAGATTTACGTTCAGAAGAACCTGAACAAGCTGGTCAAGGATACAAAAGCCTTCACCGAGGCCGTCAAAGCCGGCAATCTCGCCAAAGCCAAGGAACTCTATGCGCCGACACGCATGACCTATGAAAAGATCGAGCCGATTGCAGAACTGTTTTCCGATCTCGATTCGGCCATCGATTCACGCGCCGACGACCATGAGCAGAAGGAAAAATCGGCTGATTTCATCGGCTTCCACCGGATCGAATACGGGCTATTCAGCGAAAACACCACGAAGGATCTCGGCCCCATCGCCGACAAACTCTATGCCGATGTGGTTGAACTTCAAGGCCGGATCAAGGGCCTGACCGTACCGCCGGAAAAGGTGGTTGGCGGCGCAGCCGCACTGATGGAAGAAGTGGCCTCCACCAAGATCACCGGTGAAGAAGATCGCTACAGCCACACCGATCTTTATGATTTTAAAGCCAATGTCGATGGCGCCCTGAAAATCGTTGAGCTGTTCTCACCTTTGATCAAGAAGGAAGATCCAGCCCTTCTGAAAAAGGTCGATGCCAATTTCAAGACGGTTGAAGACATTCTGGCCAAATACAAGACCAAGACCGGTTACGAAACCTATGACAAGCTGACCGAGAACGACCGCAAGGCGCTCGTCGGTCCGGTGACCACGCTGGCCGAAGATCTGTCCAAGCTGCGCGGCACGCTCGGTCTGAACTGAGACCAATCAACCCTGCAACGCCGTGCCTTTCAACAGAAACGCACGGCGTTTACAGCGACCTTGTGCGCCAAATATGGCGTACAAAGGTCGCTGTCATTTTTTGAATCTGATGAATCATTTTCTCCTTAAACCAAGGCAGTTTGAGGGAAAAAATTGGCGGAAGAGGTGGGATTCGAACCCACGGTACGGTCTCCCGCACGCCGGTTTTCAAGACCGGTTCCTTAAACCACTCGGACACTCTTCCTGAGACAGCATAGATTTTTCAGCTTTGATGGCTGATGTTATGCTTCGTCACTGTCATTAGCTCTGTTTAGCAGTTTTGTTTGAGAGGTCAACCACAGCTCAAGGTCTGAACAGATGGAAATGATGGATATACCCGACCGCGTTTTTTCTCACCTGCTCAACGCTTGAAACGTCGACTTCGATAGTCCTCAAGCACCGGAAAAAGAGACAGGAGTGCGACAGGAATGGCCAGCAGAAAGGCCGCAGGCACGCCCATTTTCTGAAACAGGATGGCCCCGGCGACCCCACCCGAAAAAAACAGAACAACCATAGGCATCAGCAACCACAGTTTTGGCAGGTCTGCGCGCACCGGGGGAGGTTCCTGCATCACCAGTGACGGACGGTTCCAGTAGAACAGCTTCCCCAGTTCTATGCCTGTATCTGTGACAAGACTGCTGATGTCGGACAAATCTGCCTGATAATGTAAACTTATGTAAATTTCGTCTGAAGCCACCTCTTTTCCGTTATAGCTGGTCAAAAATAGAGATGAGCCATGTCAAAAGTCCTTTTGATCGATGACGATCAGGAATTCACCGGGCTGTTATCGGAATATCTGACGGATGAGGGTTTTTCTGTCGTCAGCACCGATGATGGAGCAAGCGGCGCCCAAAAAGCAATCGATAATGAAGCAGATATCGTTGTGCTGGATGTCATGATCCCGCGCATGGATGGGTTTGCCGTTCTGCGATATATCCGGGAAACAAGTGATCTTCCGGTGCTGATGCTGACAGCGCGTGGTGACGACCTCGACCGGATCAACGGTCTTGATCTCGGTGCGGATGATTACGTCGCAAAGCCCTGTACGCCAGCGGAGTTGGTGGCACGGATCAAGGCAATTTTACGCCGGACAGGAAAGCGCCAGATCCTCAGCGAAACCCTGCAGAATGGCGATCTTGTGCTGGTAACCGGCAGTCGTCAGGCCTTGTTGAAAAACAGTCCGCTCACCCTGACAGGCACCGAATACAATCTTCTGGAAATGCTGGTCCGCCAGAGCGGCAAGGTCGTCTCGAAACAGGAAATCTCCCAGACTGTTTTTGGCCGGCCACTGACGCCCTTCGACCGTCGCATTGATGTGCATCTTAGCAGCGTCCGGCAAAAGCTCGGCTCAAGACCGGATGGACAAAGCTGGATTCAGGCTGTCAGAGGGCAAGGATATATTTTATTGCAGGACATCTGATCCTTTCCGTCCCCGAAACAGCAGAGCACCATGCCACGCCTATTCTGGAAGTTTTTTCTCATCACCTGGTTGACGATGACATTGTCAACTGTTGTAGGCGTGACGGCTATCACAGTCGCCCGCAAGATTGCGCCCCCTGAGGGCGAGATGGAGAAAAGCTGGAAAACAATCCGGCTGCTGCTCAGCGATACACTGCAAAAAGAAGGTCCGGCTGCCGTTCAAAGCCTCCTGACAAGAATTGACAACACCGCCGAACGTACCGGGCCGTCTCATATTACCCTCGAATCCTTTGAGACCAACTGTTCGGTCATTTCCCGTTCACATGATCAATCGCTGATTCAGTATGGTAACGCCTGCTACAGGATCACGACGCTTTCCTACTCTGTCTTCAAAAAGCGTTATATTTATATTCACTTCATGCCCTGGATCACGGCCATCATTGCCGGCTTATGTTCGGCTTATGTTTTGACCCGCTATCTTCTCACTCCTGTTCTGACGTTGAGAAAGGGACTGAGGGCACTGGCCGCCGGTCAGTTCGACGTTCGCATTCATGACACGCTGCAAAAGCGTAACGATGAAATTGCCTTGCTGACCCAGGATTTCGACCTGACGGCTGGCAGGTTGCAGCAGCTGCAGCAAAGCCGACAGCGCCTGTTTCACGATATTTCCCATGAATTGCGCTCACCCCTGTCTCGACTTCAGGCGGTAACCGGCATTTTGCAGAAACATCCGCAAAGACTGCCAGATCTTTTGGACCGGATCGAGCGGGAAATCATTCGCCTTGACCGGCTCGTCGGCGAGATTCTCACCCTGGCGCGGCTATCCACCAACGAGGATCATCAGGCGACGCAATGGCAGACTCTCGATCTCATCGACCTTCTTGACGATATCGTTCAGGATGCCGCCTTTGAGGGACATGGCAAGGATGTCGTCATTGCCTATCAGCGCCAGGGCCACTTCGTGTCCCTCGTCAATGGCGAACTGATCTATAGAGCCATTGAAAATGTCATCCGCAATGCCGTAAAATATACCCGCCCTGGCTCAACCGTGCGGATTGAAACCATGGTGAGGCCGCACAGTCTGGAGATTGCCGTCTCCGATGAAGGTGATGGAGTCGCAGCAGCGGATCTGGAAGCTATTTTCAACCCCTTCACCTATTCCGGCAACAGCACCTCCTCCTCCGGCTATGGCCTGGGTCTTGCGATCACCAAATCGGCAGTGGAACGGCATGGCGGCACAGTCAGGGCCGAAAATCGTGCCACCGGCGGACTGACTGTAACGCTGACCCTGCCACGTGATCATCTGCAATAAATGACCGGAGAGGCAGATAGGCTGCCATTGATGGCCAGCTCAGGCGCCAGCCATCAATCCCTTCGTCAGTTCCAGTGCCTGCCGTTCGAAAAGCCCGCGATAAATGCCCGCTTTCATCCGGATCAGACTGTTATGATTGCCTTCCTCAACAATCCTGCCGCGGTCGAACACCAGAAGCCGATCGAGCGAGCGCACCGTTGACAGGCGATGGGCGATCACAAGGGTCGTGCGTCCCTGCATCAGGCGCTCCATGGCTTCCTGAATGAGCATTTCCGATTCCGAATCAAGGCTCGATGTCGCCTCGTCGAGGATCAGGATCGGCGCATTGGCCAAAAAGGCCCGTGCAATCGCCACCCGCTGACGCTCGCCGCCCGACAGCTTGATGCCACGCTCGCCCACCAGCGTTCGGTAGCCATGCGGCAGGGTCATGATGAAATCATGCGCATTGGCCAGTTGTGCCGCCTGCTCGATCTCCGCCTGACTGGCGCCCGGACGGGCATAGGCGATGTTTTCAGCCAGCGAACGGTGAAACAGCACCGGTTCCTGCTGCACGATGGCGATTTGCTGGCGCAACGACATCTGCGTCACCTTCGCAATATCCTGGCCATCGATAACGATGCGCCCACCATTCACATCATGCAGTCGCTGGATGAGCTTGATGAACGTGGTCTTGCCCGAGCCCGAGTGACCGACAAGCCCAACTCGTTCACCTGCACGGATCGTCACGGAAAAATCCCGGTAAAGCGGTGCAGTATGATCGCCGTAATGGAAGGTGACATTTTCAAAGGCAATGGCACCTTCCCGCACAACAATCGGTTTCGCGCCCGACACATCCTCGACCCCCAGAGGCTGTGCATCGAGAATGACCAGTTCTTCCATATCGTTGACACAGCGCTGCACATTGCGGATATGCATGCCGATTTCACGCAGATAGCCATGCAGCAGAAAAAAAGCCGTCAGCACATAGGTAATATCTCCGGCGCTGGCCATGCCCTGCGTCCAGAACCAGAGTGCCAGCGCCAGAACGGCAGCCCGCAATATAGCCAGAAAGCTCAACTGCATGGTGCCATTCAGCGTGCCACGCTGCCAGGTTCGGCTGGTGCGGTTGTGCCAGCGGCTGATGACCTGCGCCAACCGGAGATCCTCACGGCTTTCAGCCGCAAAGGCCTTGACCACGCTGTTACAGGTGACGGCATCGGCAAGCGCTCCGCCCATTTTCGTATCCCAGCCATTGGCGATGCTGGCCATCGGCGCAACGAAACCCAGCGCCATCAGGAATGTGAACAGAATGAACAGCGCAGAGCCCCCGCCGATCAGCGCGCCCATGACAGGCCAATGCCAGGCCATGACCGCCGTGGAGCCAGCCAGCATGGCAATGGCCGGGATCAGTGCCAGAAAAATCGTATCATTCAGCAGATCAAGTGCCCACATGCCGCGCGTCACCTTGCGCACCGTGGAGCCGGCAAACGTATTGGCGTGCCAGTCGCTGGAGAACCGCTGGATACGGAAAAAAGCCTGTGCGGAAATATCCGCCATGGTGTTGAGCGTGAACGGGATGATCGTGAAAAAAGTCATCTGACGCAGAATAACCGCGCCAACGGACAAGACCAGCAAGGCGATAAAGGCGGCTGTTGCGGCATGAACGGCTTCACTATCGGCCGATGCGCTGCTGACAACCGCATCCACCAACCGACCGGAATAGACAGGTGTGAGAACATCGAGAACCGTCATCAGCAAGGAACCGGCAATCAACACCGTCATCTGCCGGGGACGAAGACGCCAATGACGCCAGCAATAATGAAAAACACTGCGAAATGCCCCGGTTTGACGGGGCTTGTAACCAAGAGCCATAGTTTTACCCGGCGTCAGCCGGCCTCATCTGGCGCAGACCCGTGACATGTCATCGACCGCGCGAAAATATCAATGGAAAAGCCGCCAACGAGCGACCAGCCTATTCAATTCTGGGGGATTAACGGGCCTTTTGGACGGTTAAAATCCGATCCGGCAATCGTGAAAGAGATGTTCTTTCAGCCCGCATAACGGGAGCTAGCAGAAAACATCATGGAAAACTCCCTCGCTAGTGTTGAAACTGAGCGAAGAATATCCAAACGGCAGTCTATGCCAAGACAGAATATCTGCGCTCTTCAAAATTCGGTCGCAGTGATGCAGCCTTGCAACAGGGCGACCGTTACACCAAGCATCAGCGCCTGTGTTTGCGGGAACCTTTCAACTGTAACATGCGTTATCAGATCATAAATTAAGATCTGTGCTGCGCCCGGGATGTTTCCGTGCCGTGCAGCATTGTGCCGTTGGTTGCAGGATGAAGGCAAGCCCGAAACCTTGCATCTGTTCCTTATCCGCGTTCAATCAACGGTCGGCTTGATGACATGAGGTGAAGACATGAAGAGATTAGCAGCCATTGTCCTTTCCCTGACAACCAGCCTCGCGGCCCTGCCGGTTCAGGCGGCGACGGAAATCACCCCTGCTCCTGCGGCACGGCCATCGGCCCCCGTCGTGGAACTGGCTCAGGCAGGACCGCCTTATTGGCGCCATCACCGTCATGGTCCGCCGCGTCGTCATCACTGGCGTCACCATCGTCATCACGGAGATGGCGCAGCAGCCGCCATTATCGGTGGTCTGGCGGCAGGCGCAATCCTTGGAGGCGCCATGCATCAGCGACCCCGTGTTTATCGCGGGACTAACGCGCATGTGCAGTGGTGCTACGACCATTACCGCTCTTACCGCGCCTATGATAACACCTATCAGCCCTATGAAGGGCCGCGGCGGCAATGTTATTCGCCCTATGATTAAGGGCAAAATCCAATCAGGATAATCTCATTGTGCATCCGGCCTTTTCTCAAGGGTCGGATGCAATCTTATCCGCTTGCCTTTGCCGATTATTGACGGACATGTCATATCTTTGCCTGTGATGACACTCTCCCGGTTTCTGTCAAACACGAGAGGGGCGCATTCGTCTCGGGGACACGGGTTTTGGCGACACGGGCAGGAACCATGCGGATTTCAAAGAAAGTGCCACAGCCTCACGCCAGGAATGGCATGTTCAACCTTTTTAAGACTGTGTTCTCCGAACGGCTGACTGATCGAGGCGCTTTGTCCGGCGGCTTGATGATGCTTATGCTTCTCTGCAGCGGCGGAACCTCTCTGGCAGACAGTCAGGCCTATGTTCTGAAAATCCCGGCAGGGCAAAATCAGGCCGATCTGGCCCCCGTGATCGATGCGCTGCAGGCTTCCGGCAAGACCATTACCCTTGAGATCGAGACCCCTGCGGCGAAAAATAACAGCCCGACCGCAGATAAAACATCACCCCTGTCCGCCCCCATAACGACGTCCGGCAGCAAAATCCCGACCTCGACAGCCCCGACGCCGCCACCTTCCGCGATGCCGGTTGATATGATGGCCTCTTTTTACGATAGCCTGATCAACACGCTGACGCGGGGCGGCACCGTAGCGCTGACCGGATTGCAGGAATTGCCGACCGCCTTTCAGAACAGCCTGAAGGATCTGGATAAAGAGCAGACCGGCGAGCAAGCTGGCATGGCAGAGATTTCCGTGTCGGCTTCGCTTGCCATCCTGCTCGGTCTTGTTTGCGCCGCCTTGTTCCACCTGGCTGCCATGCGCCTGCTGCCAACCCTTCACCCTGAACGCGGCCCGCTGCAAAAAGCCATGGCCGCCATGCTGCGCCTGATTGTCGATTGCCTGGCGATCCTTCTTTTCACGCTTCTGGCGCGTAGCGGCAATCACATGTGGGTACTGCACGGCTCCCTCACCCGGCAGCTTGTCTGGGGCCTGATCAACACCCTGTCGGAAACGGCACTGTTCATCAGTTTCGGACGGCTGCTCTTTGCCGATATCCGCCGTTGCGGCTCCCTGCTTCCCATTCCCCATGCGCCCTATCATCTCGTCATGATGGCGGGGTTCGGCTTTCTCACAAGCTTCACCTCCACCACGCTCAGACTGGCCGATGTGCGCGGCATCGATCCAATGGCGACGGATGGCTGGCTCTTCCTCGTCTCCACGCTTCTGACCGTTTACAAGCTGGTCTGGATCCTGACCTTCCACGCCGATATTTCAACGGTTTTTGCCGCAAGGAGCGCCACCCTCGTGCAAAAACTGCACGGCAATTTCATCATGGTGTTTTATGCACTGACCGCCATTCTCCTCTGGGCGGTGGGATTGATCGTCACCGGTACGGCCCAGAATGAAATCTGGACAAGGATTGCAGGCACCAGCCAGTTGATTTTTGTTGTCCTGCCAATCGTCGATCATGGCATAGCATCGGCCTTTCGCGCCCTTGGCCACTATAAGGCAAACAAAGGGAACGGTCTCGTTCAGGCACTCATTACCACACTGCCTGTACCGCTTGGCGGCATCGTCTGGCTGCTCGGTCTGCATATGATCATCGTGTTGTGGACCCCGTGGCTGAGTGCTGCGGGCCTGTCCACATCTGCCTGGCCGATGCAGGTGCAGCAGTTCGGACTGACCTTTGTCGCCACCCTTTCGGTCTGCATATTCTGCTGGCGCTATTTCAACGCTATTGCACCGGCAAATCGGGTGCAACTACCCGGTCAGGATCAGGACGGCCATACGCAGACGACAAGCCGTCTTTCCACCGTTTTGCCGGTCATTCGCAATCTCGTTCTGGGAGCTGTCATGGCGATAGCCCTTCTGGTCATCCTGTCCAGCCTCGGCATCAATATCGCACCGTTGCTGGCCGGTTTCGGCGTTCTGGGTCTCGCCGTATCCTTCGGTTCGCAGACACTGGTAAAAGATGTCGTGTCGGGCATTTTCTTTCTGGCCGAAGATGCTTTCCGTATCGGCGAATATATCGATACCGGCAAACTGAAGGGAACAGTAGAACAGATCTCGCTGCGCTCCGTTCGTCTTCGCCATCACAATGGGCCGGTGCATACCATACCCTTCGGGCAGATTGCCGCCGTTACCAATTTCAGCCGTGACTGGGGCACCGTTAAATTCGAATTCCGCTTTGAACGGGACGCCGATATTGAAGTGATCCGCAAGGCCGCCAAAAAGGTCGGCCAAAGCCTGCTGGAGCATCCCGAATTTGGTCACGAATTCCTTGTGCCCCTGAAGATGCAGGGCATTCAGGACATTACCGAAAATTCCATGGTCATCCGCTTCAAGTTCACCTCGCGTCCGGGCAATCCGAGCCTGATTAAACGCGAAGGCGTCAAGCGACTGCTGGCCGCCTTCAAGGATGCCGGTCTGAACCTTGCATCCAATGCGGTTGTGGTGCGTTCCGGCACCGGAACCATCATCGATGGTGCTGCCAGCACCGTCATAGCGACACCACCCGCGGCCAATATACCGTAAGGAACACCGCGGGTCACGGCAGGAGATCCTCTACCTGCCAGGGCTCTGCGAAAACATCAAAAAACCGCGCTGTTTCATCAAACAGCGCGGTTTTCATTGGCTTGTGGAATTTACCGATCGATTGACATGACAGGCGAAGAATGATGACAGCGAGATCACTCGCCGTCATCATAACCAATGTCGGAGGGTGCCTGCGCGGCACTGCCGGCAATGATTTCGCGCTTGCCGACATGGTTGGCCGGGCCAACAAGCCCTTCCTTTTCCATACGCTCCACCAGCGAGGCCGCCCGGTTATACCCGACCGACAGACGGCGCTGGATATAGGAGGTCGAGCATTTCTGGTCGCGCAGCACGACTTTCACCGCCTTTTCATAGAGATCGTCGCCATCATCGCTGCTGCCAACACTGGCGCGATCCATGGTGTCTTCGATGGCAGGCGGTGCTTCCGCCGTCTCATCTTCCGTCACCGTGCCGAGATATTCAGGGCGACCCTGGGTTTTCAGATGGGCCACGACATGCTCGACTTCCGCATCCGAGACAAAGGGGCCATGGACGCGCTGTATGCGGCCGCCGCCAACCATTTGCAGCATGTCGCCCTGACCGAGCAGATGTTCGGCCCCCTGTTCGCCCAAAATGGTGCGGCTATCGATCTTCGACGTCACCTGGAAGGAAATGCGGGTGGGGAAATTCGCCTTGATCGTGCCGGTGATGACATCGACGGAGGGGCGCTGGGTGGCCATGATCAGGTGGATGCCCGCGGCACGCGCCATCTGCGCCAGCCGCTGGATCGCGCCTTCGATTTCCTTGCCAGCCACCATCATCAGATCGGCCATTTCATCGACGATGATGACGATATAGGGCATGTGCGACAGGTCGAGTTCCTGCTCCTCATAGAGCAGTTCACCAGAATTGCGGTCGAAACCCGACTGGACGCTAACGGTGATGATCTCGCCCTTCTCGCGCGCCTGTGCAGCGCGGGCGTTATAGCCGTCGATATTGCGCACCCCGAGACGCGACATCTTGCGATACCGGTCTTCCATTTCGCGCACGGCCCATTTCAGCGCCATGACCGCCTTTTTCGGATCGGTCACCACCGGCGTCAAAAGATGCGGAATGCCGTCATAGACCGAAAGCTCCAGCATTTTCGGATCGACCATGATCAGGCGGCATTCTTCCGGCTTGAGCCGATAGAGCAGCGACAGGATCATGGTGTTGATCGCTACCGATTTGCCCGAACCGGTTGTCCCGGCCACGAGCAGATGCGGCATCTTGGCCAGTTCGGCAATCACCGGCTCGCCGCCAATGGACTTGCCAAGGCAAAGCGCCAACTTGTAGCGCGTTTCCCAATAGTCCTCGCATTCCACCAGTTCGCGCAGATAAACGGTTTCACGCACGGCATTGGGCAGTTCGATGCCGATGACATTGCGGCCGGGCACCACCGCAACACGGGCCGAGAGCGCCGACATGGAGCGGGCGATATCATCGGCAAGGCCGATGATGCGCGAGGATTTGATCCCTGGCGCGGGCTCGAATTCATAGAGCGTGACGACAGGCCCCGGACGTACATCGATGACTTCGCCGCGAATGCCGAAATCCTCCAGCACGCTTTCAAGAAGTCCGGCGCTCTGTTCCAGCGCTTCCGGCTGCATCGCCTCGCCGCGGCTTGCAGGCGGCTCCTGCAACAGACCGATGGAGGGGAAGACGAAATCGCCATCACGCGGATGGGTGCGGTTGATTTCAAGGCCGCCCGGCAGACGGTTGGCGCGGGCATCCTCGCCGGATTTCACGCGCTGGGAAGCCTCCTGCGGCTTGGCCGTTTCCGGCTCAGGCTGCGGCTCGCCAGCGGGTTCGGCTTGCGGCAGCATGGGTGAAAAGAAGCTTGCAGGAGTCAGCGCCGGAATTTCCATCACCCGCGTCAGCACGATCGGTGCAGCTTCCGGCAGAAGCGAAACCGGCTGAACAGGCTCGGGGTCTGCCGTCTGAGCCGCTATCGATACCTGTTGCTCAGTCTCGACCGTTGCCGGCGGCTCCTGCACAACCGGGGCTTCGTCGGACGCCGATTGCGCCTCAACCGGCTGAGCTTCCGCTTGTGCCCTATTCTGTTCCGGCGTCACCTCCGGTGCGGGGCCGAAACCATGGCGGAGCTTTATTTCACGATAGAGTTCCGCGACAGACAAAGAGGGTTTTTCCTCTTTCTGTGCCGGAACGACGACAGGTGCAACCTCCGGAACAACGGCAACAGTCGCAACGACGGACTCCGGCATGGCCTGCGCTGTCACCGTTGCCGGAGCCGGGGCCGCAACCGGGTCAGGCTTTTCCTGGGGCACGATCAGATCCGGCATCAGGTCGAAAAAGGCGAAATCGGAAATCGGCAACAATGCTGCCGCAGATGCTGTAGGCATGCCTGCCAGTTCCTCATGTGTCGGTGCTGCGGTTGGCATTCTATCTTCATCGGTCAGATGCAGATCGATGCTTTCGGCCATGCGCATGGCGGCTGCCGCCTGGCGCAGGCGAATGGCCTCCGGCGAAGGAGCGACAGGCGCTTCCACAACATCAGGTGCGGACGAAACAGCAAGGGAAGACGGCACGACAGAAGACACTGTGGGAGCAAATTGCGGGGCAAGGTCAATAACAGGCTGCACCGGTTCGGCAGGCGTTTGCGCTTCATCTGCGACTTGCGAGACAGGAACAGGCTTTGCGGTCTCCATCTTCTCAGCGGGACGCGGCGGCGGGTTGCGCTTCGGCACGATCAGCGGATTGCCGGTTTTTGGCACACCCAGAAACACCGGCACCGGCGGCGGCAGTTGAACCCGATGCTCATCCTGGCGCTGCTCATCGAGACGCTGTTCGATGACGGCAAGTGCTGCACGCTCCTTTGCCGCAGCCTGTTCCGCGGCAAGGCGCGCCATCATCGCCTGTTCCATCGCCGCTTCTTCTTCACGGCGTTTGGCGATAACGCTTTCCGGCGTTCGGGTGAAACGTACATTCGGCCCGAGAATAAAGGCACGCTGCCAGGGTTCCAGCGGCTGATCCGGCTTCGGCAAGACAATGCCGTCGCCGACGCGCTTTTCCGCCCGATGTCTCGGGTCGACATGTGCGCTTTCACCGTCATGGCCGTCATGGCCGGTTTGCTCGTTCGATTGCGGACTACTCGATATAGGGGAACGCATGATGCCTACGCGGTTTGGAATGACTCTTCTCCGCTATAGAAGTAAAAAATAAAGGTTAATCACTCCTTGCCAGCCGCGGTCCCAAAATGGTGAGCAAAGCGGCAAATTCCGGCATATTTCCTTGTTTTTGCTTGATTTTCATCGCAAATTCCCTAGTCAGAAATCTTTTGCCCGATGAAATACAGAGGAAAACCAGAGGCTTTGCAAAAACGGCTAAAATCTGCCGCATCCTGTAGAAAAGCGGCTGCCAAGCGTCGCCAGCCGTGATTGTCAGACCTTGAGGGCACGGGTAAACCATGCAAGTCTCGCGGCTGGAGAGAATGTCTTCAAGGAGGAAGAAGCGTGACACCATCATTCACCGCCATGGTTATCGATCAAGCCGACGGCAAGACCAGAGGTGGATTTCGCAGCCTTGGCCTTGACGATCTGCCTGCCCATGACGTTCTGGTTGAGGTGGCCTATTCCACCCTCAATTACAAGGACGGGCTTGCCGTGACCGGCAAGGGCCGCATTGCCCGGCGCACTCCGGTTATTGGCGGAGCCGATCTGGCCGGAACCGTGGTGGAAAGCCGCTCTGGTGACTGGAAACCGGGCGATAAGGTCGTGGTCAATGGCTTTGGCATGACCGAAACGGAAGATGGCGGTTATACGCGCTACCAGAGGGTGAAACCGGAATGGCTGCTGCGTCTGCCGGAAGGGTTCGATCTTCAACAGGCCATGGCGATCGGTACGGCAGGCTATACGGCAGCACTTGCCGTGCTGGCGCTGGAAGATTGGGGTATCATCACACCAGATGCTGGTGACGTGCTGGTGACGGGCGCGGCTGGCGGCGTCGGTTCGGTGGCCGTCAGCCTGCTGGCCACACGCGGCTATCGTGTCACCGCCTCCACCGGTCGCACAGAAACCCACGACTATCTCAAAGGTCTTGGTGCGCGGGACTGCGTATCCCGCGACGTGCTCGCGGAAAAAGGCGGCCTTCTGCAAAAGGAGCGCTGGAGCGGGGCAATCGACACGGTCGGGTCGACAACGCTGGCCAATGTGCTGACCCAGACCGTCTATAATGGCGCGGTTGCGGCCTGCGGTCTTGCAGGCGGCGCGGATCTGCCTGCCAGTGTCATGCCCTTCATCCTGCGCGGGGTTGCTCTTCTCGGCATCGATTCCGTCATGACGCCGATGCACAAGCGTATCCGCGCCTGGGATTTTCTCGACCGGCATCTCAATCGCGATCATCTGGCCACCATGACCACGGTCGAGCCGATGTCCCGCCTGCCGGAACTGGCCGAAGCCATTCTGGCAGGGCAGACACGCGGCCGGGTGGTGATCGATGTGACGCGGTGAGACTGTTTGGCGCAGGTTATTCCCGGCCAATCCAGAGGATGGAATCCACCAGTGCCTGCGCGGTTTTCGTGGCCGCGCCGGTTGCAAGGGCCATTTGCGGCAGCAGCATCCATTCCAGCGCCCAGGCGGCACCAGAGCGTTCCTGTTCATGCACGAGGCTCTGATGCAGGCCGGAAATCTGCACGGCGTTGAAACGGGCAAGCGTCACCAGCGTTTCAGCCGCCACCGGATTTTGCTTGTGCGGCATGGCGGAAGATGCCCCACCACCGGTGATGGCAATCTGGCCGCCCAGTTCCGCCATCAGGGCGATGTCCTGCCCCATCTTGCCAAGCGAACCGCTGATCAGCGACAAGACATGGGCGAAATCCGCGATGCGGTCGCGCTGGCTTTGCCATTGGCGGGTGTCCACCAGACCAAGCTCACGGGCCAGCACTGCGCGGACGTTCGATGCCTTGTTCCCGAGCTTTTCCAGCGTGCCTGCCGCACCGCCAAACTGCAGCGGAAAAGTCTTTGTCATCTCCACGAGACGGAACTTGTGACGCCGAAGCGGCTCCAGCCAGGCATGCATGCGGTCGGATACAGTGATCTCGATTGCCGCCTGCATTCTCGTATACCCCATCAGCGGTTTTTCCCCGTGGGCTGTCTCACACTTTTCCAGAGCCGAGATCAGACCGGCAAGCCGCTTTTCCAGCAGCTCCGTCACAGCTTTCAGCCGAAGCATAAGACTGGTATCGATGACGTCCTGACTGGTCGCACCAAAATGCAGGCTGGCAGCGGCCTCACCGCCCACAGCCTTGCGCAATTGTTTGACCAGTTCGGGAATAACCACCCCGTCTTTCGCGGTGGCCGTCTTCAGGGCAGCGATATCCGGCACGAACTGAGCAAGCGCTGCCGCAATGGTTTCTGCCGCCGCCTTTTCGATCACACCCGCCTCCGCTTCCGCTCTGGCAAGCGCGATCTCAAAGGCAATCATTGCCTGAATATCGGCTTTGGCCTGAAAATGGGCCGCCATGACATCGTCGCCAAACAGGCCGGAGAGGAAGGGATGTTCGAAAAGGGACAGGCTCATAACGCTCTCAGATATCGAAAAAGACGGTTTCGTTTTCGCCTTGCAGGCGAATATCGAAACGATAGTCATCGCCGTCCTTCTTCGCAATCAGCGTGGGAATACGCGGTTTGTGCTCGATGCGCGCCAGCACCGGATCGGCGGCATTGGCCTCTTCTTCCTCGGGAAAATACATCCGCGTCTGCAGGCCGATATTGATGCCGCGCGCCACGACCCAGAAGGTAATGTGCGGCGCCATCCAGACACCGTTTTTGAACGGCACCTTGCCCGGCTTGATCGTGTGGAAGACAAACTCGCCCGTGGCCATATCGCCGGGATTACGGCCCCAGCCGAGGAAATTCGGGTCCGCCGCGCCGCGCGTTTCCGAAGGGCTATTGTAAAGCCCGTCCGCATCTGCCTGCCAGATTTCAATCAGCGCATCCTTCAACGCATAGCCGCCGCCATCGAAAACTGCGCCACGAATGGTGATGCGTTCGCCCTTGGTCTTGTCGTTATAGAGCGGACCGGAGCCGAGATCTTTCTCGAAAATGCCCTCAATGCCGCAGAAATTCGGCGTGCAGCCAATATGAACATAGGGCCCTGCCGTCTGTGAGGGCGATTCCTTCAGGTAACCGAGCGATTGCACCATATCAGTTGCCCTCCTTACGGTTTTCAAACAGGGTCGAGCGGCGGCCACGCAGCACGATATCGAATTTATAGGCGCGCATATCCATCGGGATCGTTGCGTTCATATCGAGCGCCGCAACAAGACGCTGGATCGCCTCTTCGTCCGGGATGGTTTTGATGATCGGACAATTCCAGATCATCGGGTCGCCTTCGAAATACATCTGGGTAATCAGGCGCTGGGCAAAACCATGACCGAAAATCGAAAAATGAATATGCGCCGGACGCCAGTCATTCACACCATTCGGCCAGGGATAAGCACCGGGGCGGATGGTTTTGAACCAGTAAAACCCATTTTCATCGGTAATCGTGCGTCCGACGCCACCGAAATTCGGGTCGATCGCCGCGAGATAGGTTTCTTTCTTGTGGCGATAGCGACCGCCGGCATTGGCCTGCCAGAACTCGACAAGCGCGCCTGCAACGCCGACGCCCCGTTCATCCCGCACCCGGCCATGCACAAGAATACGCTCGCCGATCGCCATTTCGCCGGGCCTGGCATAGTTGAGGATCAGGTCGTTATCCAGCTCATTCAGCATATTGTGGCCAAAGACCGGGCCGGTGATCTCGCTTTTCGTGCCTTCCAGCGAAATCAGCGCGCGCTGCGGCGCACGCAGAACCGTGGTCTTGTACCAGGGCGTATAGGCCGGTGGATGCATGGCGCGGTCGCGCGCGAAAAACCCGCCTGTTTCCGGTGGTTTATTGCTCATATCGTCTCCTCCTTATTTCCTGCAGCAAACAATGATGATGAACCGCTTCAGGCCTATCGTGCGGCTTCCCCAGCCTGTGCCGCATCCATTTCGGCATAAACACCCTTGGCGATCTTGATGGCGTGATTGGCGGCGGGCACGCCTGCATAAATTGCCACATGCATCAGCGCCTCGCGGATATCCTCGCGGGTCGCACCCGTATTGGCAGTGGCGCGGATATGCATCGCCACTTCCTCGTCATGGCCAAGCGCGGCCAGAAGCGCAATCGTCACCATGGAGCGCTCACGCTTGGTCCAGTGCGTACCGGCCCAGACCGTGCCCCAGGCGGATTCGGTGATGAGTTGCTGAAACGGCGCATCGAAGGCCGTTGCCGCAGCGCTCGCCCTGTCCACATGGGCATCGCCCAGCACCGAACGCCGCGTTGTCATGCCCTGACGATACGCCTTCGACACCTCACCATCATCCGCCATGTCTGCCCCTTTCCAGATTAAACGCTGTTCAAAAATGCCCTGACCGCCTCGACATAGGCGCCGGGTTGTTCGATGCAGGGAATGTGACTGCAATCGGCAATCTCGACGAAACGGCTGCCCGGCACCAAACCCGCCAGAGAGCGCACGAGATCGGGCGGGGTCGAGCCATCCTGATCGCCGACGACACAAAGCGTCGGTACGGCGATGAGGTCAGCAGCCTCGGTGAAATCGGCATCGCGCAAGGCCGCACAGGTGCCGCAATAGCCTTCCACCGACTGACGCTCCAGCATGGCACGGCAGCCCTGATAGACCGCATTGTCATCGCGGCGAAAGCCCGGCGTGAACCAGCGCTCCATGATCGGATCGACCATGGGCGAAATCCCGCCGGTGCGAATGGCCTCAATCCGGCTATTCCACATCGTCTGCGTACCGATCTTGTGGGCGGTATCGCTCAACACCAGCGCCTTCACCAGATCGGGCCGTTTCGCATAAAGCCCTTGGGCAATCAGACCGCCAACGGAAAGGCCCCAGATATAAGCGTTCTTCACCCCGAGATGATCGAGCAGCGCAATCATATCATCGGCATGATCTTCGATGCGATAGGGCGGCTTTCCCAGACTGGAGAGACCATGGCCGCGCTTGTCATGGCAGACGGTGGCATAGTCATCACCCAAAAGCGCGATCACTTCGTCCCAGATGCGAAAATCCGTGCCAAGTGAATTGGCAAAGGCAATCACAGGCTTGCCCTCTGACAGACCCTTTGCCCGATAATGGATGGTCACGTCGTCTTTGCGCAGAAAGTCCATGGATTTTCCTCCTGACATCGATATTGCTCTGGCAATTCGGTTAAGTAAAATGACATTCTCTTCCCAATCAATAACCTATAGGTTATGATAGATGATCGACCAGCGCATAAAATTCCGCCATCTGCAAAGCTTTCTCGAAGTGGCACGGCAAAAAAGCGTGATGAAGGCCGCTGAGAGCCTGCATGTCAGTCAGCCGGCGGTAACGAAAACGGTACGCGAGCTGGAGGAACTCCTGTCTGTTGCGCTGTTCGAGCGTGACGGGCGCGGCATCAAGCTCACCCGCTATGGCGAAATCTTTCTGCGCCATGCAGGCGCTACGATCTCGGCGCTGCAACAGGCGGTCGATTCGGTATCGCAGGAGGCGGAAAAGACCGGACCACCGGTGCGCATTGGGGCTTTGCCCAGCGTCTCTACCCGCATCATGCCCGCCGCCATGCAGCGCTTTCTGGCCGCCGAGACCGGCAGCCCGATCAAGGTGGTCACCGGCGACAATGCGGTCTTGCTCGACCAGTTGCGCCTTGGCGAGCTTGATATGGTGGTCGGACGGCTGGCCGCGCCCGACAAGATGACCGGCCTTTCCTTCGAACATCTCTATTCCGAACAGGTGGTTTTTGCCGTCAGGGCCGGACATCCGCTGATCGGGGAAAAGACGGCGCTGTTCGAGCGGCTTCGCGCCTATACCGTGCTGATGCCAACGAAAACCGCCATCATCCGCCCTTTCGTCGAAAGTTTCCTCATTGCCAATGGCGTTCCGGTTCTGCCGAACCAGATCGAAACCGTGTCCGATTCTTTCGGCCGCGCCTTTTTGAAAAGCAGCAATGCCGTCTGGATCATTTCCGAAGGCGTCGTCAGCCGCGATATTGGCGATGGCGTGCTGGCGGCACTGCCGATCGATTGCTCGGCCACGCGCGGACCGGTCGGCCTCACCATCCGCGCCGAGGCGCTTTTGCCATCGGCGCATCTGGTGATGATGAAAGCGATCCGCGAGGCCGCCGCCTTGCTTCAATAAGGTAGACCGACGTAATTCTCCGCCAGCGCGGTTGAAGCGGCAACCGAGCCGACGAGATAATCCAGCTCCGCTTCCTGAATCCGCTGACCGAAATCGCCGGTATCGGGAAAACGGTGCATCATCGTTGTCATCCACCAGGAAAAACGAACCGCTTTCCACACCCGCGACAGGGCACGCGCCGAATAGGCATCGATCCCGGCAGTGGATTTGTCCTTGTAGAACTCGATCAGGCCTTCGCTCAGATAGAAAATATCGCTGGCGGCGAGATTGAGGCCCTTGGCCCCGGTCGGCGGCACGATATGGGCGGCATCCCCCGCCAGAAACAGACGGCCGAAACGCATCGGCTCGGTGACGAAGGAGCGCAGCGGCGCAATCGATTTTTCAAAGGATGGCCCCGTCACCATGGCCTCGGCATGATGGGCGGGAAGACGGCGGCGGATCTCATCCCAGAACCGGTCGTCGCTCCAGTCTTCGACCTTGTCGTCCAGCGGGCATTGCACGTAATAACGACTGCGGGTGGTGGAACGCATCGAGCACAACGCAAAGCCGCGCGGGTGGTTGGCATAAATCAGCTCATGCGACACCGGCGGGACCTCGGCCAGAATACCGAGCCAGCCGAAAGGATAGATCTTCTCGAATTCCTTGATCGCCGCCTGTGGCACCGCTTTCCGGCTAGAACCGTGAAATCCGTCGCAGCCAGCGATGAAATCGCAATCGATCCTGTGCGTCACCCCATCCTTCTCATAGGTCACATAGGGGGTCTGTCCATCAAAATCATGCGGCTGGACATTGGTGGCGTCATAGATGGTCTGACAGCCTGCCGCCTCGCGCGCCTCCATCAGGTCGCGGGTCACCTCGGTCTGGCCATAGACCATGACCCGCTTGCCGCCAGTGAGATGATGAAGATCGATGCGATGATCGCGCCCATCAAAGGCCAGCGAAAAACCGTCATGCGGCAGACCTTCCTGATGCAGGCGGGTTGCAGCTTTCGCCCGCTCCAGCATGGCGACCATGCCTTCTTCGAGAACGCCAGCACGCACGCGCCCGAGAATATAGTCCTTGCTCACCCGGTCAAGGATGACGGCATCGATCCCCGCCAGATGCAGCATTTGCCCCAGCAGCAGACCGGACGGGCCAGACCCGATGATAACAACCTGTGTGCGCATGATCAGTTCCTCCAATTTGTCTCCTGTCAAAAAACTGACGCGGGCCGAGGCCGTTCTCAATGGATTTTTCGATCCAGAAATTGCATTATCCGAACACGGAGGAGAAAGACGATGCAGCAGAAGGCCATTCCGACCTATCGCCTTTATGGCGAAAATTCTAATACAGAGCCGGATTTCTGGATGCATTGCGAGACAATTTACGCCCGCAGCCATCTATATCGCTTTGAAATCGACCTGCACCGGCATGAGGCGTTTCTACAACTCTTGTACTTTCATGCCGGGGATGGCGAAGCGGTGCTAAAGGGGCAGACCTTTGCCATCACCCCGCCCACCGCCATTCTCGTGCCGGCGGGTTTCGAACATGGCTTTCGCTTTTCCCGCGATATCGAAGGCGTGATCGTTACGCTTCTGCCTGCCGCCCTGCCGCTTGCGGTGCAGACGGTGCTGCGGCGGCATCTTGCCGATCCGGTGCTGTTATCGCTTTTGAGCCATGCGGATGAAGCCTATCTGTCCGAGACGATCAGGCGGATCAAGACGCTGAACGACAGGCCTGCAATTGGCAGAAGCGCGCTGCTGATGGGATTGGTCTCCAGCCTGCTCATCATGCTGACAACCATCGCCGATGCGGCGCAAAGCGGCCAGGGACCGGCGCTCGATCCCGATACGGCGCGCATGGAAACACTGGCAGGATTGATTGCCGCGCATGTTCGTCAGCAGCATCTGGCCGGATTTTATGCCGACCGTCTCGGCCTGTCGCTCACCCATGCCAACCGCATCGCCAAGGCCAGAACCGGAAAAACAGTGCAACAGCTGATCACGCAAAAGCTTCTCGAAACGGCACGGCAGGAGCTGATCTTCAGCCATTCCAGCGTGCAGGATATCGGCCTTGCTCTGGGCTTTGCCGATCCGGCCTATTTTTCCCGCTTTTTCAGCCGCGAATGCGGCGTCACACCGCGGGCATGGCGCATGATGGAACGGCAGAAACTGACGGATTTCACCGATGAGGCCCATGCAGCAGCGGCTGCAATGTCCGCGCCGTCATCTGCAACGGTTCAAGAAACCGCTCCACCATCTGACCCGCGGGGATGATCGCCGCCGGTGCGCCGATATTGATCGCGGCCACCACCATGCCCCGGTCATCGCGCACCGGAACGGCAATCGAGCAAAGACCGATTTCCAGCTCCTGATCGATCACCGCATAGCCCTGCGCCCTGACGCGGGCGATCTGCGCCAGCAGCGCCTGCCGGTCCGTAATGGTGTGCATCGTATGGGCTTTGAGATCGGAGCGATCGATAAGCTGTGCGGCCGCCTCATCGCTCAAGGCGGCCAAGAGCACCCGCCCCATGGAGGCGGAACAGGCGGGCAGACGACTGCCGGGCATGAGATTGATCGACATGACCCGCTTTTGCGCCGCCCGCGCGATATAGACGATTTCCACCCCGTCCAGAACCGAGGCCGAGGCGCTTTGCCCCACCGCCTCCGAGAGCTGATCAAGATGCGGCTGCAAGATCACCGGCAGCGGCGTCGCCTCCAGCCAGGCATGGCCAAGCCGCAGGATTTTTGGCGTCAACTGGAAAAACTTGCCGTCGTAATCGGCATAGCCCAGTTCCGACAGCGTCAGCAGACAGCGCCTTGCGGTTGCCCGGTCAAGCCCGGTGATACTGGCGGCATCGCTGATCGAGAGGCGTGGCCGCTCGTGGCTGAAGGCCTCAATCACCTTCAGACCTTTCGCCAAACCGCCCATCCTGTCCCGCTCACTGATCTCTGCCATGCATGCCACGTGCGATAATCGAACAAAATTCTTATATCGCACATTTTACTTGCCGTCGAGGGAAAACCAAGCCTATCTGATGCGGAGGAGTGGGTTGCCCTCATCAGGCAGCCTTCATGAGAAACAGCGGGAGTTTTCATGGACAAGACAATTGCCAGCCTGGCGGATGCCGTCAGCGCCATCGGCGACGGTGCGACCGTGATGATCGGCGGTTTCGGCGGCTCCGGCGCGCCGATCGAGCTGATCCACGCCCTGATCGACAAGGGGCCGAAAAATCTGACCGTCATCAACAACAATGCCGGAAACGGTCGCATCGGCATTGCCGCGATGATCGATGCGGGGCTGGTGCGGAAAATGATCTGCTCCTTCCCGCGCTCATCCGATGCCCGCGCCTTCAACGACCGCTATCTGGCCGGCGAAATCGAGCTGGAGCTAGTGCCGCAGGGCACGCTGGCCGAGCGCATTCGCGCCGGAGGTGCCGGTATTCCGGCCTTCTACACCCCAACCGGCTATGGCACGGAACTGGCCGAAGGCAAGGTGATTGCCGAATTCGATGGCCGCCCTTATGTGCAGGAGCGCTGGCTGAAGGCGGATTTCGCCATCGTCAAGGCCCATCTCGGCGATGTGCAGGGCAATCTGACCTATCGCAAAGCGGGCCGTAATTTCAATCCGCTGATGTGCATGGCCGCAGCCACCACCATTGCTCAGGTCTCGAAAATCCTGCCAGCTGGCGGCATCGATCCTGAACAGGTCGTCACGCCGGGCATTTTCGTCGATGGCGTCGTCGAAGTCGCCAATCCGCAGCAGGAAGAAGAGCTGATCCGCAAGGGAGTGGCCTACGCATGAGCATCGACACACGCGACGACATCAAGCTCTCCAACGCCCAGATCGCCTGGCGCGCGGCGCAGGACATTGCCGATGGCGCTTACGTCAATCTCGGCATCGGCTTTCCCGAAATGGTGGCAAAATTCCAGCCGCCGGGCCGCGAAGCAATCTTCCACACCGAAAACGGCATTCTGAATTTCGGTGAAGCCCCTGCTGCGGGCGAAGAAGACTGGGATCTGATCAATGCCGGGAAAAAGGCAGTGACGTTGAAACCGGGCGCGGCCTTCTTTCATCATGCGGACAGTTTCGCCATGGTGCGCGGCGGTCATCTCGATGTGGCGATCCTCGGAGCCTATCAGGTGGCTGAAAGCGGCGACCTTGCCAATTGGCGCGTCGGTTCCAAGGGTGTGCCCGCCGTCGGCGGTGCCATGGATCTCGTGCATGGGGCCAAACAGGTCTGCGTCATCACCGAACACGTCACCAAAAACGGTGAGCCGAAACTGGTGGAGCGCTGCAGTTTTCCGCTGACGGGCGTTGGCTGCGTTACCCGCGTCTATACCAGCCATGCAGTGATCGATATCGTCGAAAAGCGCTTCGTTCTGCGCGAAAAACTTGCCGCCATGACCATGGACGAATTGCAGGCGATGACCGGCGCGAAGCTGCATCTTGACGGCCCGGTCGCCGATCTCATCGTCCCGGCTTTGTAAGGAAAGACCATGTCAGACGCCTTTATCTGCGCTTATATCCGCACACCCATTGGCCGTTTCGGTGGCGGTCTCTCTTCCGTGCGCGCCGACGATCTCGGCGCGGTGCCCTTGAAAGCCTTGATGGAACAGCATCAGGGCCTCGACTGGGAAGCAGTTGACGATGTGATTTACGGCTGCGCCAATCAGGCGGGCGAGGACAACCGCAATGTGGCGCGCATGTCGCTGCTGCTGGCGGGTCTGCCGGTCTCCGTCACCGGCACGACGATCAACCGGCTTTGCGGCTCCGGCATGGATGCCGTGATCGCCGCGGCCCGCGCCATCAAAGCCGGCGAGGCCGAACTGATGATCGCCGGCGGTGTCGAAAGCATGAGCCGCGCGCCCTTCGTCATGCCCAAGGCGGAGACCGCCTTTTCCCGCAATGCCGAAATTTACGACACCACCATCGGCTGGCGCTTCGTCAATCCGGTGATGAAAAAACAGTATGGCGTCGATTCCATGCCGGAAACCGGGGAAAACGTCGCCGAGGACTACAAGATCTCCCGTGAGGATCAGGACAAATTCGCCGTACGCAGCCAGAACAAGGCGGCTGAAGCCCAGGCCAATGGCCGTCTCGGCAAGGAAATCACTCCGGTGATCATTCCCCAGCGCAAGGGCGATCCTGTCGTGGTTGACAAGGATGAGCATCCGCGCGCCACAACGCTTGAAACGCTGGCCAAGCTTGGCACGCCCTTCAAGAAGGAAGGCGGCACCGTCACGGCGGGCAATGCCTCCGGCGTCAATGATGGCGCGGCAGCTCTGATCATCGCCTCGGAAGCGGCGGCGAAAAAACATGGGCTGACACCGATTGCCCGCATACTCGGCGGCGCCACCGCAGGCGTGCCCCCCCGCGTCATGGGCATCGGCCCCGCACCCGCCAGCCAGAAGCTGATGGCACGGCTTGACATGCGCGAAAGCCAGTTCGACGTTATCGAACTCAACGAGGCCTTCGCCTCTCAGGGACTGGCAACGCTGCGCCAGCTCGGCATTGCCGATGACGATGCCCGCGTCAACCGCAATGGCGGTGCCATCGCCCTTGGCCATCCGCTCGGCATGTCAGGTGCGCGCATCACCGGCACGGCGGCGCTGGAACTGTCGCTTACCGGCGGGCGCTATTCGCTCTCCACCATGTGCATCGGCGTCGGTCAGGGCATTGCCGTAGCGCTGGAGCGCGTCTAAGCCTTACAATCTTATCGAATGGAAAGCCCGCAGATGCTGGAGCAGCGCCTCCACTTCGCGGGCTTTTTCCGTTTCGCTCCAAGACAGTGCTTCGGCGGCAATCGAAGCCATGTCATCCAGACCGGCACGGGTCAGTGAACCGTCAATCGCCATGCTGGTGCGGCGCATGACGAGGTCTGCCAGATGAACGACGCTTTCACACCGGACGATCCAGTCGATTTCGCGCGCACTCCAGTCCGGCATGCCTGCCAGCCGGGTTCCATCGGAATGAACGGAGACAAAGGCAAGCACCATCGCAGCCGTTGTGCCATAACGGGCAAGCAGTTGCTCCGCCCGGCTTTGCGATATCCGGAAACGCTGGATCGTCTGGGCAATCCATGCCTCGCGCGCCTCAGGCGTTTTCGGAAAGTCCCGGCCACCGCCGATCGGCAGGGCCTCGGTGCTTTTTAGTCTCGATCGTCCAAGCCGGGTCAGCGCCATATCCGCCACCTCCTCGGCAAAGCCGCGAAAGGTCGTCCATTTGCCACCGACCAACGAGATGATGGGAAAGCGCCGCGCGCCTTGAGGCTCGATCACCGGAGCCGAATGGTCGCGGCTGATCAGGCCGGGATTGTCTGCATTCGAGGCCGGAAGCGGTCTTATGCCGCTATAGCTGTAGACGATCTGGTCTTCGCTGAAGCTCAGGCCCGGCAAGAGCGACCGCAGGCTTTCAAGAAAATAGCGGGTTTCCTCAGCCTCGCAGCGCACGCTTTCGGGATCGTCTGCCGGAATGTCGGTCGAGCCGACCAATGCCAGACCGAGATAGTCATAGACCAGGCAGATACGTCCGTCATCGGCCTCGAAATAGATCATGTGACCATCAAGCTGTTTGAGCAGCTCCGGGTGATCGAGCAGGATATGCGATCCCTTGGTGCCGCCGATCAGCTTTGACGGCGCACCCAGCTTTTCATTCACCCGGTCGATCCATGCACCGGCAGCATTGACGACAAGCTGAGGCAGGAGCGCAAGGGTCTGGCCATTGGCAAGCCGGAACATCAGCCGTCCCTGATCACAATCGACAAGATCGGTATAGGTAAGGGCAGCTGACCCCGGATGGGCGGCAAGGCCATCAGTCACCAGTTCATAGACCAGACGCTCGGGACGGCTTATTTTGGCATCATAATAGATGCCGCCCGCAACAATCCGCTCCGTCAGGGCCGGAATACGCTGCCGCGCCGCCTTTTTGGAAAGAAAACGGTGGCGCGGCATGACCCGGTGGCGCGCACCGTAAACATCATAAAGCCAGAGGCCGAGCTTTACCAGCAATGCACCACGGCTGCGTGGCGCGGTGGTGGAGCCGAAAAGCGTGCGCAAGGCAGCCGGAATGCCGCGCAGAACCGAAAACACCGGCAGAAAGGTTGGCAAAGGTTCAACGCAATGCGGCGCATTTTTCAACAAAAGATTGCGCTCCAGCGTCGATTGCGCCACAAGCGAAAACTCACCTGTTTCCAGATATTTCAACCCGCCATGAATGAGGCGGGAGGGCGCAGCGCTGGTGCCTGCAGCAAAATCGGCCTTGTCGATCAAAACACAGGTCACACCCTGTTCGCACAGATCGCGGAAAAGACCGGCACCATTGATGCCTGCTCCCAGAATAACGACATCGACCGGCCTTGTCTGCTGTGACAGTGTGTCGATCATCATAGCTCCCCCGGTCGCTTTTACCCCAATGTCTGCAAGCGCCGCCAGATGGGCTTCATCGCATCGGCAAGATCGCAAAAGACATCAAAACGTTGCTGATAGGTCAAAATCCGCCCCGGATCGGGCCGATAGACCCGCTCTATTGCGGCCTTGTCCCGTGGGTCCGCAAGGGGGGAGGCAAAGAGCCCGACGCCCGCCCCGGCACAAAGTGCCGCCCCCCAGGCGGCTGCTTCTTCCGTCTGCGTCACCGTCACCGGCATGGCCAGCACATCGGCAAAGAGCTGCGCCACCAGCGGATTACGCGAAACGCCACCCGTCAGCCTTGCCTGCATCAGAGGAAAACCACCCTTCAGCGCATCGACATGGATGCGATGGTTGAAGGCAATGCCTTCCAGCACAGCCCGCAGCATGTCGCCGCGCTCATGCCAGCCATTCAAGCCGAAAAAGCCGGCGCTGGCCTCCGAGCCATAGGGTGAACCGAAAAGGTAAGGATGAAACATCACCGGAGAGGCGCGGCTGAAGGCTGCTTCGATCTCTGGCACCAGCAGGTCATGGATCGATTGGCCGCGCGCCTGCCGTTCCGCCGCACAAAGCCTGTCGAGAAACCAGTCGTAATTGGTGGTCGAGGCCGGTGAAATTGCCATGGCGTTCCATTCACCCGGCTGAATACCATTGCGGCAGAACCAGGAGGGATCGATCTTCGGCTCCAGTGTCAGGGTCTCGTTGATCGAATAGGTTCCGGCGATGACAGCGGCAATGCCCTCGCCATAGCCGCCAATGCCGAGCGCCGAGGCCGTCACGTCATGCAGACCGGCAACGACCGGCGTCCCGGCCAGCAAACCCGTCCGTCTGGCGGCATCTTCCGTCACATAACCGGCAATCGCATCGGAAGCATAGGCAGGCGGCAGGGCCTGCGCCAGATCCTGCAAACCAAAAAGATCAAGCGCTTCACGACTGTATTGCTGGGTTCGGACATCGGTAAAGGAGGTGCTCGCCTCGGTCAGATCAGTGCCGACCGTGCCGGTCAGGCAATAACGCAGCCAGTCCTTGCAGCTCAGGATATGGCCGATACGGGCATAGCGTTCCGGCTGATGCCGCTCGATCCAGCCGAGCAGGCTGGACGGTGCTGAGGCATGCGGCAATTGCCCGGTGAGATGCAGCATGGCATCCGCCGCCTCACCGTCACACCACTGGCTCGCAAGCTCGCCCGCCCGGCTGTCCAGCGACAGAATGCCGGGACCAAGGGGCGCGCCATGACGGTCGAGGAGATAGAGCCCATCGCCATGGGCGGTTGCGGCAACGGCGGCAACATCGGATTGCGGCCGTCCGGAAAGCCGCATCACCTCACGGATGGCCTCTGCCGTTGCCTGCCAAAGCCCCGCCATATCCCGCTCGACATGACGCGGCTCTGGCAGCAACTGGCTGACGCGCCGCCGCGCCACAGCAAGCTGGCGGCCTGTTTCATCGAACAGAACTGCCTTGGTCACGGTCAAACCGCTATCGATCCCCAACAGGCTTGGCACAGTTTTCCCCTCCCTCAGGCGCGTTGAGATTTTACCTCGTCGGCAACCAGGACATTGACCCCCTTGTCGCGCAGCCGGTCCAGAGCGGACATCGGCATGGTGTCATCGACAATGACGACATCGAAATCTTTAAGCGCGGCAAAACAGTGCAGCGCCCGCCGCTCGAACTTGGTCGTATCGGCCAGCAGAATGCGTTTTGCCGCGCTGTCAAACATGGCGCGCTTGGTATCGACCATTTCCGGCGACTGGTGAAAGGCCGTATCATCCAAGATCGCCGACATCGACATGAACGCCGTATCGGCGCGCAACCGACCGATTTCCTGAATGGTGATATGGCCCATAAAGGCATTGCACCAATTGTAATATTGTCCGCCAAGGCTGATCAGCGTCAGATCGCGGATATCCTTCAGCGTGTTGATCAGCGTCAGCGAATTGGTGATCGCCGTCAGCGGCACCTTGCCGGGCAATTGCCCGGCCATATGCTGGACCGTGGTGGAATCGTCGAGAAAAATCGCCTGCCCTGGCTCAATGAAGGTCAGGGCCGCATCGGCAATCTGCTGTTTTTCCCGCCCCTGCCGACTGGCCCGATAAACGTCGCTGGCCTCGATCAGGCTGGTCGGTGTGGCCGAAACGATACCGCGCGTCTTGCGGAACAGGCCGCGACTGACCAGATCATCGACATCGCGATGCGCCGTCATCAGGCTGATACCGAAGCGATCCGTCAGATCCTCGATACGAAGCGAGCCTTCCGCCATCACCGCCTCGGCAATCAGCTGCCTTCGCACCAGTTGCCTGGCATGGCGGCTGTCGCTTGGCAGTTCTTCAGCCAGCAGCGTTTCGATTTTGGCTTTTTCGCTCACGGTTTCATCCGGTTATGATCACAATCGGCGCAGTCCTATCAGATATATATCTCAGTAACCGATTCCGGTCCTGTCAGCAAAACATTGCGAAAAAGGGAAACGGGCTTGCCCGCTTCCCTTCCCGTTTCAGTTGGACAGCACGAAGGGGGCGGTATATTTCGCCACATTGTCCTTGGTGATCAGCAGGCAGTCGAACAGCTGCTTTTCACTGGATGCGCCGGTCTTGCCGGTTTTGAGGAAACTGTCGGCTTCCTCCACGGCCTTGGCGGAGAAGACGGCCACCGGCTGAAGCACGGTATATTGCAGTTCACCGGCCTTGATCGCCGCAACGGCATCGGGAGACCCATCGAAACCGCCAACCTTGACCTGGCTGAGTTTGCCCGCTTCCTTCAGTGCCGCAATTGCGCCCAGCGCCATTTCGTCATTGCCGCTGATCACACCGATAATATCGGGATGGGCCTGAAGAATGGACTGCATCTTGTCATGACCCTGGGTGCGGTCCCAGTTGGCCACTTCCTTGGCAACCCGCTTCAGATCGGGATATTGCGACAGCACGGTTTCATAGCCGTTGGAACGGGTGGCGGCATTGTTGTCGGAAGGCGCGCCGAA
Source organism: Allorhizobium sonneratiae (assembly GCF_023700755.1). Taxonomy (GTDB): domain Bacteria; phylum Pseudomonadota; class Alphaproteobacteria; order Rhizobiales; family Rhizobiaceae; genus Allorhizobium; species Allorhizobium sonneratiae. Next base: position 245,550 of record NZ_JAMKOJ010000006.1, read on the forward strand.
GAGTTCGGCATAATTACCCTTGTCGCCGACATCCTGCACCCATTGCGTCGCCCCAAGGGCTGCCCCTTGCGCATTGTTGGAGACGAGCTGAGCCTTGGCGAGACCTTCCTGGTTGATTTCGGCATTGACGAGGAAGACCGGAATGCCGGCGGCAACCGCCTTTTTCACCGCACCGATCGAGCCATCAGCATTGGCGGGATCGAGAATGATTGCCTTGGCCTTGTTGGTGATGGCCGTATCGATCAGGCGGCTTTCGGTGTTGGTATCACCCTTGTGGGCGCTGACGGTGGCGGTGTAGCCCAGCTTTTCCGCTGTGGCTTTCGCCACCTGGCCTTCCGTGTACCAATAGGGGTTGGACGGATCGTTGACGATGATTGTCATCAATCCATCGGCAAAGGCGACGCTGGCCATCAGCGGCAAAGCCGCGGCGGCGGCCATCATAAGTTTCATTCCCTGCTTGAACATGATCTCACTCCCTTTCCATGTGCAGAGGCGATGCCGGTTTTCCCGGCGGCTTTCCGCGACGGCCTGTGGGGCAGCCCCTCCCCGGCGCGAATTCTTTATGTCCGGCCAATCGTCGTGCAGCCGGAGACATCAAAAGTGGCAGACTCTCTATTTCTTTGTTTCCGTTTGTTTTTCGGGAAAATCGGGTTCCACTTTTTCTCAGAACAAACTCTAACGCCGACCGAAACGAATGCTGTTGAGCAGCACGGCAAGCACGATGACCGCGCCGGTAAAGACGGTTTGCCAATAGGCGGAGACGCCGATGATGACGAGACCGTCCGAGAGAAAGCCAATAACGAAAGCGCCAAGCATGGTGCCGAGCACATTGCCGCGCCCACCGGTCAGGGCCGCCCCGCCGATCACCACGGCGGCAATCGCCGTCAGCTCATAGGAGGTGCCTGCCGTCGGCCCGGCAGATGTCAATTGCGACGACAGAACCAGACCGGCAAAAGCGGCGGTGATGCCGGACAGGACATAGACGGCAATCTTCACCCGCTTCACCGGCACGCCGGAAAGCTCTGCCGCCCGTTCATTGCCGCCCGAAGCATAGAGCCAGCGGCCAAAGGCGGTGCGCGACAACAGCACGGCGCACAAGATGGCCACGGCCGCCAGAATGAGAACGCCGATCGGCACGCTGCCAAGCCGGTTGAAACCCAGCCAGTCGAACCCGGTATTGCCAAGCTCCGGCTTGCCGCTCAGATTGTTGTAGGTCAGCCCGTTGGTCATCAGCAGCGCTGCACCGCGCGCCACATAAAGCGAACCGAGCGTGGCGACGAAAGGCGGCACCCGCAGGAAGGCAATCAGCACCCCGTTGACCGCCCCGACGAAAGCACCAAGCAGCGCCGTCAACACCACCACCACCCAGACGGGCGGATAGAGGATGATCCCATAGTCCTTCAAGGTGACGCCATGCATGAGAAAACCGGCGACCACACCACAAAGACCAAGGGTCGAGCCGACGGAGAGGTCGATGCCGCCATTCAGGATCACCAGCAGCATGCCAAGCGCCAGAAGACCATAGATCGCCACATGCGAGGCCATGATCAGGAAATTATTGACCGACAGATAATAGGGCGACAGCGATGAAAACACGGCGATGATGGCGATCAGCGCGAAAAATGCCCGTGCTTCGAACAGCATCTGCGCCAGATTGAGTTTGCGTTTTGCCTGCCGGGCCATGGTTTTCTTCTCCGATGTCGTGATGGCGGCCATGGTCATTGCTCCCCTTGCGCATCATCTGCGACCAGAGCCTGCCCGGAGGCGGCCATGATCTGTTCCTTCGTCGCATCCGGGCCGAATTCGGCGGAAATCCTGCCGCGCCGCATGACCAGAATACGATGGGCAATTGCCAGGCATTCGCTGACTTCCGATGTGGTGTAGATCACCGCCAGCCCCTGACGTGCCCCCTCGGCCAGAAGCCGGAAAACTTCCGCCTTGGCGCCGATATCGATACCCCGGCTCGGCTCATCCAGCAGGATGACATCCGGCCTGGTCGCCAGGATCTTGCCGATCACCACTTTCTGCTGGTTGCCGCCGGAGAGCGAGCCGATCGCGGCCCCGCCACCATCGGTCTTGATATGCACACGGCGGATCGCATCCTCGATCAGGCTGCGCTCGCGACCGGGTGAGGTGAAAAACCGGCTGGCGAAACTGCCAATGCTGGCAAGCGACAGATTGGCGCCGACCGTCATCGTCTGCACCAGGCCGTCGCGCTGGCGATCTTCCGGCACCAGCGCCAGACCGCTTGCAATACAATCGGCAATGCTGAAATGGGTGATGTCCTGCCCGTTCAGTTTCACCTGTCCACCTGTGGCTTTCAGGCGCCCGGCTATACATTCCATAAGCTCTGTGCGCCCCGCCCCCATCAAGCCGTAGATGCAGAGAATTTCCCCGGAGCGAACCGAGAGCGACAGATCGTCCACCACCTTGAAACCAGCCCCGGACGGGTCCATGACCGTCAGCCCGTCGACAGAAAGCGCCACCTCACCCCAGTCATAGCCGGTGGGTGGCGAACCGAGATCAAAGCCATCGCCAACCATGTTGCGGACGATCCATTCGAGATCGATGTCCTTGCGCTCGGCATAAGCGGTCATCGCGCCATCACGCAGCACCACGGCATGATCGGTGATCTGCAACGCCTCTTCCAGATGGTGGGAAATATAGACGATCGAGACGCCACGACGTTTGAGATCGCCGATCACCTTGAACAGCACCGCCACTTCGGAGGCACTGAGTGCCGAGGTCGGCTCGTCCATTATGAGAATGCGCGAATTGACCGACAGGGCGCGGGCGATTTCAACAATCTGCTGCTGACCGAGCCGCAGTTCCTCGACAGGGGTGAGCGGATCGATATCCTCTTCCAGCTCTTCGAGCAAAAGGCGGGTTTGACGCTCTTCCTCGGCGAAATCGACGCCGGTCGCTGTCATGATTTCCCGGCCCATGAAGATGTTGTCGCGCACATTCATGTTCGGCGCGAGGCTCAATTCCTGATGAATGATGGAAATGCCAAGGTCGCGCGCATGGGAGGAACTGGCAAAACTGACGGCTGTACCATCGAGCACAATCTCGCCGGATGTCGGCTGCACCACACCGGAGAGGATTTTCATCAGGGTCGATTTTCCCGCCCCGTTTTCGCCGAACAGCGTCGTCACCTGTCCCTGATAGATGTCGAAATTCACACCCTTCAAGGCATGGATATTGCCATAGGACTTGGCAATATTGCGCGCCGCCAGAACGACGGTCTTGCCTGTCTCCTCAGCCATCATCGTCGCCATCCTATTTGACCTCGATGCTGACGGGCGTGACCTGCCAGTTTTTCGGATTGATCAGGGTGAAAGCGCCGACAACGCTCACCGTCTTGCCGGTCAGCTCATCCGGCTTGAGTGTCGCCAGAACGTCCTTTTTCACTTCGTTGTTGATGGCGGAACCGGCATCCTGATACTGGATCTGGTTGACGAACTGGCCAAAGGTGATCTTGCCGGTGGCATCGCGCAGATCGGTGCCGTTCAACGCCGGACCGGTCTGAACCCTGACGGTGATTGCCGGATCCATGCCATCGATCTTGACCACATTGTAATTGGCCTTGCGCTCGGTCACAGTGCCGGTGAATTTCACCGGGAAGACCGCGCCAATGCCCGCAGGCACCCCATAGGTCTTGGTTGCCGCCTGCTTGTCTGCCGTGATCGCCTGCGCCAGTTTCACCGCATCGACAGCGCGCGCCTCGACATCGGCCTTGATCTTGGGAAAGGCTTCGGCGCCATAGGTTTGCGGCGAAAAGACCTTGGCGCGAAAATCGTCGGCAGAGCCAATTTTGACCACTTTGGTGTCGAACGCCATGGCCGCGAGAATGGCTAGCACCGCAACCGTTATCACACCATAGGACCGGGTTTTTCTTGAGGATGGCTTGACACGTTCCTGCTTCGCCGCAGGAGCTGCCTGGCTTTGCTTTCCGGCTGTCGTCGCATTCATAAGTTCTAGACCTCCAGGCATTTCAGTCAGCGCTTTTCGTCATAACGCAAAAGCACGCGGTCAGCGTGCCGCAGCAAACGCCGGACAAGGCGGGAAGGATGATAGAGAAACGGGTTCAGATGCGGCCTGCGCGCTTTTCACGCACAGGGGAAAACAAGACAGCCAGTACGGAGCTGCATAATCTCAAACCTGTCACGATATTCCTCCTCAAGCACAAGCGATCCGTGTCGGACAACGACCACCTGCTTAAACCTCCATTCAGCCGGAACCCGAAGATCACACGCCGGTATCCGTCTGCGCCATTCCCCCGCTCTCCTCAGGGTTATGACCTCACCCATATCGCCATCAATGATAGATATGTGTTATAAATTATCCAAAACATGTTATAATTTATCAGAGCTGTCAATTGCCTCTGATCAGATTTTTTGACGATATCAAAATATCGATCCACAACCCCAACAAAACAGACAGATGATCTGCAAAGCCTTGCCTTCAGCATCCATTGCTTGGTCAAAATCATGAAATTTAAAAAATCATCTATTAAATACAGCAATATAACCCAAATCATGCGATATGATTGATCGATTGCAACCGCAACCAATCTATTGCGAAGCAGCAACAACCAGCCCCCATCCATCACCCCGCCTTCTTGCTGTCACGGATAAGGGACGCGACATATCTTCCAGACAATGCGCAAAAATTATCTCATAGAGAAATTTTTTACGAGACTTATGATAATTCTATGTTATCAATACCTCACTCTCATGGGATCATTCCCATCACAGTGACAGACCACGAGGCCGACAGAGGATCGGCAACGCTCCGGAGGAGGAGCGTGAAACAGCGGTTTGAGGAGGCTGCGGTGAAACAGGCAAAAGCGGATGTCATCATCGGCATCGATGCCGGGACCTCGGTGATGAAGGCTGTGGCCTTTACCCTTGCCGGTCAACAACTGGCTGTCGCATCCGTGCGCAATCATTATCAGACCGGCGAGGATGGCTCCGTCACCCAGTCACTCGACCAGACATGGGCAGACTGCTGTAAAGCCCTGAAGGCGCTTGGTGAAAAACTGCCCGGCCTTGCTGCCCGCACCGCAGCCCTTGCGGTCACCGGCCAGGGCGACGGTACATGGCTTGTCGGCAAGGACAATGCACCTGTGGGTGACGCATGGCTCTGGCTCGATGCCCGCGCCGCGTCCACCGTCAGCCAGCTTGCCGCTGGCGAGATGGACAAGGCGCGCTTTAGCGCGACCGGCACTGGCCTCAACACCTGCCAGCAGGGGAGCCATATGGCCCATATGGATCGCCATTGTCCCCAGCTTCTCGACCGGGCCGAGGTGGCACTACACTGCAAGGACTGGCTCTATCTGAAACTCACCGGGGTTCGCGCCACAGATCCGTCCGAAGCAAGCTTCACCTTCGGTAATTTCCGCACGCGCGCCTATGATCCGATTGTGCTGGAAACACTTGGCCTTTCTCATCGCCGCGCCCTGCTGCCGCCCATTCTTGAAGGAACCCAGCAGACCGATCCCTTGACGGCAAAGGCGGCGGCCGCCTGCGGCCTGCTCACCGGCACGCCGGTCGCACTTGGCTATGTCGATATGGCCATGTCGGCGCTCGGCGCCGGTGTGCGCAGCCATCGAGCCAATGCCGCCTGCTCCGCCATTGGCTCGACAGGGGTGCATCTGAGAGCCAAGCCGGTCTCGAGCGTGACACTCAATACGGCACGCACCGGCTATGTCATCGCTTTGCCGCTGCCGGGCATCGTCACCCAGGTCCAGACCAATATGGGCGCAACCATCAATCTCGACTGGCTTTTGTCACTCGCTGCCGATCTGATCAGCGAGTGCGGTCTCGAAACCAGCCTGAGCGACCTTATTCCCCGGATCGATGACTGGTTCAACCAGAGCCAGAAGGGCACACTTCTCTATCATCCTTATATTTCCGAGGCGGGCGAACGCGGCCCCTTTGTCGATCCCCATGCCCGCGCCGGCTTTACCGGGCTGAACAGCCGCCATCGCTTTGCCGATCTGGTGCGCAGCGTCATCGAGGGATTAAGCCTTGCCACCCGTGACTGCTATGCCGCCATGGGCGACATGCCCGCCGAATTGCGTTTAAGCGGTGGTGCCGCCCGCTCCACAGCGCTGCGCCGCAGCCTTGCTGCCGCCATTGGCGCACCGGTGCGCATATCGAGCCGCGAAGAGGCGGGCGCTGCCGGTGCCGCGATGATGGCCGCTGTCGCCATCGGTGCCTATGGCATGATGGACGACTGTATCGAAGACTGGGTCTCGCCGCTGCTTGATGCGCCGGAACCTCCGGTCATGGCGGATTGCGCCCGCTTCGACCGGCTTTATGCCGCCTATGCCGCCACACGGCGGGCATTGCAGCCGGTCTGGTCGGATCTTTCGTCCGCACCGGCCACGACCGGCAGAACAGAGACAGCGGAAACATTGCTGGAGGCGCATGGATGAACCTCTGTCCTTTCGCCTCTCACACGCTTGCCCATGGAGCCTCACATGAACCCTGACAGCATCGATCTTCTGGTGATCGGCGGCGGCATCAATGGTGCGGGCATTGCCCGCGATGCGGCGGGCCGCGGGCTTTCGGTCATCCTGTGTGAGAAGGATGATCTGGCCGAAGGCACGTCCTCGCGCTCGGGCAAGCTGGTGCATGGCGGCTTGCGCTATCTGGAATATTACGAATTCCGGCTGGTGCGCGAGGCGCTGATCGAGCGCGAAGTGCTGCTCAATTCCGCCAGCCATATCATCTGGCCGATGCGTTTCGTGCTGCCGCACAGCCCGAGCGACCGTCCGGCCTGGTTGGTGCGGCTTGGCCTGTTTCTCTACGACCATCTCGGTGGGCGCAAAAAACTGCCGGGCACGCGGGCGCTGGATCTCACCCGCGCACCGGAAGGCGAGCCACTGCTCGACAGCTACACAAAAGGCTTTGAATATTCCGACTGCTGGGTGGATGATGCCCGTCTCGTGGTGCTGAACGCCGTGGATGCCGCCGAAAAAGGCGCGACCATTCTCACCCGCACCACCTGCTTCAGCGCCAGGCGCGAAAAAGGCGTCTGGCTCTGCCAGCTGCGCGACAGCCGCACCGGTTCCGTGCGCAGCGTCAAGGCCAAAGCGGTGGTCAATGCCGCCGGTCCCTGGGTCAATGATATCATCAACCGGGTTGCCGGATCGAACAGCCGCCGTCAGGTGCGCCTCGTCAAGGGCAGCCATATCATCGTGCCGAAATTCTGGTCCGGCCAGCAGGCCTATCTGGTGCAGAACCATGACAAGCGGGTGATTTTCATCAACCCTTACGAGGGTGACAAGGCGCTGATCGGCACGACCGACATTGCCTATGACGGTGCGCCCGAAGCCGTCAGCGCCGATGAGGCCGAGATCGCGTATCTGATTGCCGCCGTCAACCGCTATTTCAAGGAAAAGCTACGCCGAAGCGATGTGCTGACCAGCTTTTCCGGCGTGCGCCCGCTGTTTGACGATGGCAAGGGCAATCCCTCCGCCGTCACCCGCGATTATGTCTTCGATCTCGATAGGACCGGGGATGCCCCGTTGCTCAATGTCTTCGGCGGCAAGATCACCACGTTTCGCAAACTGTCCGAACATGCGCTGCAAAAGCTCGCCCCCTTCTTTCCCGGCATGGGAGAAGACTGGACGGCCAAGGCGACGCTTCCCGGCGGCGATATCGCGGGTGCCGATTACGCCTCCTTCAGCGAGAGCCTCAAGAGCCATTATCCGTGGATGCCACGGGCGCTGATGCAGCATTATGGGCGGCTTTACGGCACCCGCATCCACGCGCTTGTTGGAACTGCGCAGGATCTGGCCGGTCTTGGCCGTCACTTCGGCGGACAGCTCTATGAGGCCGAGGTGCGCTATCTCGCCGCCCATGAATGGGCCGAAACCGCTGACGACGTGCTCAAACGCCGCACCAAGGAGGGACTGCATCTGAGCGAGGCGGAACTGGCCGCTTTCCGGGCATGGTTCGACACCGAAGTCGCCAAGGCAGCATAAGAGACAACGTGATGGAACTGACGCTTTCCTTGAACACCAATCCGCTGGTCAATCGCTTTGCCGAACCGGACGATCTGATCGACACCGTGGCGCGCGACCTGAAAATTCGCGATCTGCAACTGACCCATGAATTCATCAATCCCTCCTGGCCTGCCTCAACGCTGAGCCGCCTGACGCGGGAGATGAAGGCGGCGATGGCAAGAACCGGCGTGCGCGTGACCTCCGGCATGACCGGGCCTTATGGCCGTCTCAACCATTTCGGCCATCCCGATGCCGAGGTGCGCCGCTATTATATCGACTGGTTCAAGACCTTTGCCGATATCATCGCCGATCTCGGCGGCACATCGGTCGGCACGCAATTCGCCATCTTCACCTATCGCGATTACGATGATCCCATCCGGCGGGAAGATTTGATCAACATCGCCATTGATTGCTGGCGCGACGTGGCCGACCATGCCCGCGCCGCCGGTCTTTCCTTCCTGTTCTGGGAGCCGATGAGCATTGGCCGGGAGTTTGGCGAAACCATTCAGTCCTGTCTGGCGCTGCAGGAACGGTTGAAGCAAGCCGATATGGCCGTGCCGATGTGGATGATGGCCGATATCGACCATGGCGATGTTACATCCGACAATCCCGATGATTACGACCCCTATGCCTGGGCGCGGGCGGTGCCGAAGCACTCGCCGATCATCCACATCAAACAGAGCCTGATGGACAAGGGCGGGCACCGGCCCTTTACCGCCGACTTCAATGCCAGGGGACGCATTCAGCCAGAACCGCTTCTGGAGGCTTTTGCCACTGGCGGCGCTGTCAACAATGAAATCTGTCTCGAACTGTCCTTCAAGGAAAGGGAGCCGAACGACCGCGAGGTTATCCCACAGATTGCCGAAAGCATTGCCTTCTGGGCGCCATTCATCGACACCGGAGCAGGTGATTTGCACCTGTCATAAAGGAGCCGAGGATGAATGAGACCGTTTTCAGTTTTCGCACAGCCACAGAAATCCTGTTCGGGCGCGGTAGCGCGCGGGACTCAGCAAGGCGCATTCGCGCCTTCGGTTCCCGCATTCTGCTAGTCCACGGTGCAAATGCCGCCCGTGCGGCATGGCTTGTTGCAGATCTGAACCGGCAGGACACGGATCTTCTGTGCCTGCATGTTGAAGGCGAGCCGGCGCTTCCAGCGCTGGAGCCCTGGCTTGAAGCCGCCCGTGTCCATCGCCCGGATGTGGTTGTCAGCCTCGGCGGCGGTGCGGTTCTCGATGCGGGCAAGGCCATTGCCGGTCTTCTCAGAAGCGGCCGCCCGGTCATCGATCATCTGGAAGTGGTCGGTTCCGGTCTGCCGCTTGAAGAGACGCCCCTTCCCTTCATCGCCATCCCCACCACTGCCGGCACCGGCGCCGAAGTTACCCGCAATGCGGTGATCGGCGTGCCGGAGCATCACCGGAAGGTCAGCCTGCGCGATCCGGCCATGCTGGCAAGACTGGCAATTGTCGATCCTGCCCTGACCGATCACGCTCCGAAAGCTCTTACCCGCGATTGCGGCCTCGATGCGCTGACGCAACTGATCGAACCCTATATATCCAATGCGGCCAATCGCATCAGCGATGCGCTGGTGCGTGGTGCATTGCCAGATGGCATCAACGCCTTCGTCACCCTTATGCAGGGCGAAGATCAGGCAGCGCGTGACGATCTGGCCTTTGCCAGCCTGTGCGGCGGGTTGGCGCTTGCCAATGCCGGTCTTGGCGTGGTGCATGGTCTCGCCGGACCGCTGGGCGGGCTTATGGATGCACCGCATGGGGCAATCTGCGGGGCTTTGCTGGTGCCGGGCCTTCTGGCCAATCGGGCCGCCGTTGAGGATGCGGGCATCCGTCAACGTATTGATGAGGTCTTTGGTCTGATTGGCAAAGCGCTCGGCGTTTCGGCAGAGCAAGCACCCGAAGCCTTCACGGAGTTTCTGCACGCGCATGGCTTAAGGTCGCTCACGGCGCTGGGTTTTACGCCCGAGCATTTCCATGAAGCAGCCGTCATGGCCGAAAGCGCCTCCTCGATGAAGACCAATCCGGTGGCGCTTTCCCGAAAGGTCCTGCTCTCCATACTCGAACAGGCGGCATGAGGCGGATCATGGGCGGAAAGGAAACAGCACGATGAACGATCCGGACGTTTCTCTCAGCCTGCGCGCCGCCTGGCTGCATTATGTCGGCGGGCTGACCCAGTCTGCCGTTGCCAAGCGTCTGGGCATTGCCTCGGTCAAGGCGCATCGGCTGATTGCCAAGGCTGTGGCGGATGGCGCGGTCAAGGTGATCATCGATGGCGATATCGTCGAATGCGCCGATCTGGAAATGCAGCTCAGCCGCCGCTTCGGTCTCGATTATTGCGAGGTTGTACCTGATCTTGGCGAGGATGAGCTGGCGATCAAGGCGCTGGCGCTGGCGGGAGCGGGCTTTCTCAAACGCGAAATCGAGCGCGGCGAGGATCAGGTGATCGGCCTTGGCCATGGCCGCACGCTCTCGGCTGCTGTCGATCACCTGCCACGGCTGAATGGCGGCAAAGTACGTTTCGTCTCGCTGCTTGGCGGGCTTACCCGCCATTATGCCGCCAATCCTTATGACGTGATGCACCGGCTGGCGGAAAAAACCGGCACCGCCGCCTATGTCATGCCGGTTCCCTTCTTTGCCAATACGGCGGAGGACCGCGATGTGCTTCTGGCCCAGCGCGGCGTCGGTGAGGTTTTCGCCATGGCCAACCGCGCCGATCTGAAACTGACCGGCATCGGCACGGTCGATCGTCATGCGCAACTGGTGCAATCGGGCATGCTTGATCTCGCCGAAATCGAAGAGATCGCCGCCAAGGGCGGTGTCGGCGAGTTGCTTGGCCATTTCTTCGACGTGAGAGGCCGCGTGCTCGAAACCGCGCTGACGGACAGGACGCTGGCGGCCCATTTCCCGCAGAAAAAAGGCGAAAGACTGGTGGCGCTGGCCGGCGGCAGGCTGAAGGCCGAAGCGATCCGCGCCGTTTTGCTGAGCAACCGGCTGTACGGGCTGATCACCGATGAGGCCACCGCCCGGTACCTGATCAACGACAAGGACCTATGACCCAGATGACGCGCGCAAACCCTGCCTGGATCGGCACGAGCTGGAAGATGAACAAGACACTTGGCGAGGCCGAAGCCTTTGCCGAAGGCCTGAAAGGCGCCGATATCTGCGGCGACCCTCGCCTTCAGCCCTTTGTCATTCCGCCTTTCACTGCCGCCCGTCAGGTCAAGGCTGCTCTTGCGGCAAGCCCGGTCAAGGTGGGCGCGCAAAACATGCATTGGGCCGATCAGGGCGCATGGACCGGGGAAATTTCACCGCCCATGCTGACCGATTGCGGCCTCGATCTGGTCGAACTCGGTCATTCCGAACGCCGCAGCCATTTCGGCGAGACCGACGAGACCGTCGGACTGAAGGTGCAGGCGGCGGTGCGTCACGGCCTCATTCCGCTGATCTGCATTGGCGAGAACCTTGCTGAACGTGAGGCGGGGCAGGCAAGCACCGTGCTGGCGCGGCAGGTGCGCGGCGCGCTTGCAAAGCTGAACGGAACGCAGAAAAACGCCCCGATCATCCTCGCCTATGAGCCCGTCTGGGCAATTGGTGAACACGGCATTCCCGCCAGCGCCGATTATGCCGATGCCCGCCACAGCGACATTTCCACCATTGCCGCCGACATGCTCGGGAGGACCATTCCCTGTCTTTATGGCGGGTCGGTCAATCCGGGCAATTGCGAGGAGCTGATCGCCAGCCCGCATATCGACGGGCTTTTCATCGGTCGCTCGGCCTGGTCGGTCGAGGGCTATCTGGACATTCTGAACCGTTGCGCCAAGCATTTATGAGGAGGATATCATGAAACTTGCCATAGCCGGAGACAGCGCGGGCGAAGGTCTTGCACACCTGCTGGCCGATTATCTGAAGAGCCGTTACGAGGTCTACGAGGTCTCGCATACCGAAAAGGGGCCGGACGAGTTTTACGCCAATCTGGCCGATCGCGTCGCCTCGGGCGTGATCGACGGGACCTATGACAAGGCCATACTGGTCTGCGGCACCGGCATCGGTGTGTGCATTGCCGCCAACAAGGTGCCGGGCATTCGCGCCGCCCTGACCCATGACACCTATTCCGCCGAGCGGGCAGCACTGTCCAACAACGCCCAGATCATCACCATGGGCGCAAGGGTGATCGGAACGGAACTGGCCAAGGCGATTGCCGACAGTTTTCTCGACCTGAGCTTCGATCCGAACGGTCGTTCGGCGGGCAATGTCGATGCCATCGATGCGGTGGATGCGAAATATACAGCCCGCTGAAGAACTCTTTTACGGATAAAAATGCTCGGCATCGGCAAAGACCGCCTTGCGCGAGGCCTCATCCGTATAGAACATGTGACCGCCATGATAGAGCTTGAGCTGCACCCGGTTTTCAGCAAGCGCCGGCGGCAGATGGTCGATCAGATAGCGGGCGGCGCTGTAAGGGCAGAGCGTATCGCTATACCCTTGAGCGATCATGATTTTTAGCGACGGAATGGTGGAGAGCAGGTCGCGAAGGTCCGGCGCAATCGTTGCCGTCACCCGGCTTTCGCCGCCATGGCTGCCATTCCATTTCCACTGCCTGGCGACTGTCTCGTTGAGCAGGTTATAGGTCATGCCGGTTTTAAAATTCAGCACATTGCGCGCATAATCGGCGAATGCGCCGCCATAGGCGCGGGTATAGCCATCCAGAATGGCGTCGTCATTTCTCAGATAACTGTCTTCCGGATAGGCATCGACGTCGGAGACGCCGGAATCATAGGGGCTGACCACATGCCCCTCACCGGCGGCCTCTTTCCAATAAACCTTGCCGACGAAACCGCGGGTACGGCGCACGCTGTCTTCGGGAACACCGGTCATCGCGGCAATCTTGCCAAAAAAGTCATCCGCCGCCTTGCCCGTCGGTGTCGGTCCGGCCAGGATGGTGAGAAAATCATGCATGGCAAATGTTTCCGCAGCATGAAGTGCCGTCAGGTCGAAATCATGACGACGCTCCATCGCAGCGGCGGCCAGCGAGGGAAATTGCAGGGCAGCGGCCAGTGGGTCTTCACTGTCGGCAAAGACAAAACGTCCATCCAGAAGCGGCGACAGCATGATCAGGCCGGACACCAGAATGCCTTGACGATCCTTCAGGCTCCTTGCCACCTTGGCGGTACGAAATCCGCCATAGCTTTCACCCAGCAGATATTTGGGCCGGGCACCGAGATCATTGTCCTGGACATAAAGCGCAATGACTTTCGCCAGCGCCTCGGCATCCTCGCGCACCTTCCAGAAATCGGCATTGTCGTCATCCTTGGCCGCCCGGCTCCAGCCGGTGCCGACCGGATCGATCAGCACCAGATCGGTAAAAGCAAGCCAGCTTTCCGGGTTGTCCTGAAGCTGCGGCTGGGTGCCATCCTTGTTTTGACCGGTAAAGGGCAGGATTTTCGGCCCGACCAGACCGAGATGCAGATAGGCGGAGGCTGCACCCGGCCCGCCATTGAAGACAAAGGTGATCGGCCTGTTTGCTGTCTGCTGCTTGGCGCGATAGGCGGTGTAGAAGATTTTTGCCGTGACCGCACCATCGCCGCCGCGCAGCGCCAGCGTTCCAGCGGTTGCCGTATAGGCAAGCTCTCCCGTCTCCGTCTTGAGCACATGCTCCGTCACCGCGTTCGGTGGCAGAAGAGAGAGGAGACCTGCCGCTTTTGCCTCACCATCATCGGCGGCGGCGTGATCTGCCCCATGATTTTGCGATGAATGATCTTTTGCAAAGGCGGAAACACCCGTCAGCATGACGGCAAGCAGACAACAAGCAACGAAACGCAAATATCTGACCCTCGATTATGCAGCAAATTTAAAGTGCTACAGCGAGTTTTGTGCGCCATATATGGCGCACGGCGCTGTATGAACGTACAGGTGGCAAAGAGGGAAAACAATTCAATTCTTCTGAGACGGTGGATCGACAAAAACGATAAATAGGCCCTGCCCGCATCATCCATGACGCGGCCAGGGCCTGACGGGCTTACGAGATGAGGCTTACAATCTTAAACTCAGAAGGGCGCATCGATATCGACGACGTCGATCAGCTTATGATTGACGAATTCCTTGATGCCGAGGCCGAGCAGTTCACGACCATAGCCGGAACGTTTGACGCCACCGAAGGGGAGATCGGCTTTGACCATGGTGGGATGGTTGATGAACACCATGCCGGTATCGATCCGCCTTGCCAGTTCCGCACCGCGGCGTGTATCGTGGGTGAAGATCGAGCCGCCGAGACCGAAGGGCGAGTCGTTGGCGATGCGAATGGCGTCATCCTCGTCCTTTGCCCTGAAAAGCATGGACACCGGCCCGAAAAACTCCCAATGCCGGGCGGGATTGTCATCGCCGAGATCGGTCAGGATGGTCGGCTGAACGAAGGCCCCCTGATTGGGCACCGGCGGGCCAACCTCTTCCGCCTTGGCGCCATAGCCAACGGCCTCGGCGATTTTCTCGCGAATTTCATCGGCCGCGCCCTGTGACGACAAAGGGGCAAGCGTGGTCGAGGGATCGAAGGGATCGCCAGCCTTCAGGCCAGCCACGCCCTTGCGGTATTTTTCGACAAAATCATCATAGATTTCATCGGCGACGATCATGCGTTTGGAAGACACGCAGACCTGACCGCCATTCCAGTGACGACCGAACACCGCCCATTTCACCGTTTTCTCCAGATCGGCATCCGCCAGCACGATGAAGGCATCGGAACCGCCAAGCTCCATGGTGGATTTCTTCAGCGCTTTACCCGCTTCGGCAGCCACTGTTGCGCCAGCCCCTTCGGAACCGGTCAGCGCCACGCCATGCACGCGCGGATCGTTGAGAATGCGGTTGATCTGGCTGCGCGTGGCATAAAGATTGAGGAATGCGCCCTTGGGCAGCCCGGCCTCCAGCATCAGCTTTTCAAAGGCGGCAGCACTTTGCGGCACGTTGGAAGCGTGTTTCAAAAGCATGGTATTGCCCGCCGACAATTGCGGGGCAATGATACGGGCAATCTGGTAATAGGGGAAATTCCACGGCTCGATGGCCAAAAGCACGCCAAGCGGTTCACAGACCAGCATGGCCTCACCTTCAGCCTTGTCGGCGACAGGGAGTTTTTCAGGAGCCAGCAGACGTTCGGCATTGACGGCGTAATAGTCGAAAATATCGGCAGACAGCGTCACTTCAGCGCGTGCCTCGCCAATCAGCTTGCCCATTTCCAAAGTCAGCAGCCGCGCGTAAGCATCGCAGTCACGGCGCAGAATGTCTGCAGCCTTGTGCATGACGGCGGCGCGGTCTTTGAAGGAACTCGTCTTCCAGGTTTGAAACGCCTGATCGGCAGCGGCAATGGCGGCATCGACTTCACCATCCGTTGCATCGGCAAAGCTTTTGACTGTTTCACCGCTATAAGGATTGATTGTTGCGTAAGCCATGTAATCCTCCTGTTTTGACAACGGCAGACACAGATCATCACGCACGGCAAAGGTCATTCTTGCCGGGTCTTGCCGTCAAAGCTCTCAGTTTTTGTTAACCGCATAATATATCGACCTCGTTCCACGCCGGTCGACTTATGCTGTGAGCCACTCTGCTGTGGCAATGATCAGAGACTAGACCCGCGCGACCAGCCCACCTTTGATCCTGATCAAAAGAGGATAAATCCCTGTAATTTTAGAGGCTATTGAAATTCACCGTTCAGGGCCGCGTCTTCAGCACGTCGTTCAAGGTCGTTCCTTCAGCACGTCGTTCAAGGTCGTTCCTTCAGCACATTTTTCAAGGTCGTGCCTTCAGCACGTTGCGGATGGAAAAGCTCGACTGAATCCGCGCCACCCCCGGCAGTTTCGACAGGATATCCTTATGGACGCGCTCGAATTCATGGGCACTGTCCAGTTCGATCCGGAGCATATAATCGAGACCGCCAGCCATCAGGAAACATTCCTGAATTTCGGGAAATTTGCGGATCGCCGCCTCAAACCGGCTCAGATAATCCTCAGCCTGCCGTTCCAGCGTGATATTGATGATCACGGTGATGCCGTCATTGTCCTCGCCCTGGCCAAGAAGGGCGGTATAGCCGCGGATATAGCCCTGCTTCTCGATGGATGTCAGGCGTCTGAGACAGGCAGACGGCGACAGCCCCACCGCTTCCGCCAGATCCTTGTTGCTGATGCGCGCATTAAGCTGCAATTGGCGAATGATGTTCCGGTCGATACTGTCCAGCCCGCGCATGGCATTTTCCTCAAACATATGAGATAAAATTGCAAATACAGCACCATATTGCAATAAAATAACCGATATTGGAAGAACATTGCCCGATTATTGCGTTATCCTTTGAAAAAATGGGGTGCAGCAATGGACATGCCAATCAGCCTTTCCTTGAATACAGAGGCGCTTTCAGGGTGTCTCACCATCGATCTTACCGCTCTGGCCGAGAATTACCGGACCCTGTGCCGTCTGGCCGAACCTGCCGAGACATCGGCTGTGGTCAAGGCCGATGCCTATGGGCTTTCTGCCACCAAGGTCGCGCCGGTTCTTTATGCGGCGGGTTGCCGCAAATTCTTTGTCGCCCATCTCAAGGAAGCAGCCGCCCTGAAACCCGCTTTACCGGATGATGCACAGATTTTCATTCTCAACGGGTTGATGCCCGGTGGTGAAACCTATGCCAGCGCTCAGGGCTTCATTCCCGTGCTCAACTCTCTGGAACAGGTGGCCAATTGGCAGCGTACTGCTACCATGCTCGGAAAGCGGCTTCCCGCTCTTTTGCAATTCGATACCGGCATGTCGCGTCTCGGCCTGTCGCCGGATGAGGCCGCCCGTCTTGCGGCCCATCCCGAACTGATGCAGGATATCGATTGCCTCTATATCATGAGCCATCTGGCCTCTGCCGATGAGCGCGAAAGCGTTCAGAACGCCGATCAACTGGCTGACATGCAAAAGTATAGGCAGCTTTTCCCCGGCATTCCGCTCTGCTTTGCCAATTCCGGCGGCATCTTCATGGGGCAAAGCTTTACCGGCGATCTGGTCCGTCCCGGCATTGCACTTTATGGCGGTGTTCCTTCTGATCTGGCTGAAGGCGCGATCAGGCCGGTCGTCAGGCTCGCGGTGCGTGTTATTCAGACCCGGACGGTTCCCGCTGGCACCAAAGTCGGCTATGGCGCGACCCATGTCACGACACGGGAAACCCGGCTTGCCACCCTTGCCGCAGGCTATGCTGACGGGCTGCCACGCGCCTTGAGCGATCGGGGTGCCGCCTGGTTCAACGGTGTCAGGCTCCCCATTGTCGGACGGGTTTCCATGGACAGCATGACCGTCGATATCTCTGCCCTGCCGGAAGGCGCGCTGCCGCTTGGAACGCTGGTGGACATCATCGGCCCGCAGCAGTCGCTGGAGGAGGTCGCCGCTCAGGCGGGAACCATTTCCTATGAAATCCTGACCAGTCTTGGCCAGCGTTATCACCGCATCTATCTCTGATATCTCGGGAAAAACCCATGAAAGTCACTGTTCTCGGCGCTGGTGTCATCGGCGTCACCACGGCATGGTATCTGGCAAAGGCAGGACACGAGGTCACGGTGATCGACCGCCAGCCCGGCCCGGCGCTGGAAACCAGCTTTGCCAATGCCGGTGAAGTCTCCTTCGGCTATTGCTCGCCCTGGGCTGCGCCCGGCATTCCGATGAAAGCACTCAAATGGCTGTTCATGGAACATGCACCGCTCATCCTGCGTCCGAAAATCGACGGGGCCATGCTGTCCTGGATGGTGAAGATGCTGACGAACTGCACCTCGGCCCGCTATGCCGTTAACAAGAGCCGCATGTTGCGGCTGGCCGATTACAGCCGTCTGGCGCTGGCCGATCTGCGCACCGACACAGGCATTCAGTATGACGAGCGGATGCAGGGCACGCTGCAACTCTTCCGCACTGAGGCCCAGCTCGAGGCCTCCGCCAAGGATGTGAAGGCGCTGGCCGCCGACGGCATTCCTTATGAGGTTCTCGATCCGGATACCTGCATCAGGGTCGAGCCTGCACTTGCCGCCTCGCGTAACAAGATCGTTGGTGGTCTTTTGACGCCGAAGGACGAAACCGGCGACTGTTTCAAATTCACCAATGCGCTGGCCGCGATGGCAGCGGAAAACGGTGTGGTCTTCGACTATGGCCGCAGCATTCGCCGCCTCGTGGCGGAAGGCGGGCGCATCACCGGCGTTGAAACAGACCGGGGGCTTGCGAGCGCAGATGCCTTCGTCATGGCGCTGGGAAGTTTCTCACCTATCCTTTTAAAACCGCTTGGGATTTCGCTTCCGGTCTATCCGGTCAAAGGCTATTCGCTGACCATTCCGATCGTCGATCCGGCCCGCTCGCCGGAATCGACCGTGATGGACGAGACTTACAAGATCGCCATCACAAGGCTGGGGGATCGCATCCGCGTGGGCGGCATGGCGGAAATTTCCGGCTATACCAACGATCTCGGCGAAGCGCGACGCCGCACGCTGGAACATTCCGTCACCGATCTTTTCCCCGGCGGCAATATGGCGCAAGCCACCTTCTGGTCCGGCCTCAGACCCATGACGCCGGATGGCACGCCGGTGATCGGCGCAACCCCGTTCAAAAACCTCTACCTCAATACCGGCCACGGCACTCTGGGCTGGACGATGAGCTGCGGCTCGGCCCGGTTGATGGCCGATCTCGTCAGTGGCAAAAAGCCCGAGATCGAAAGCAAGGATCTGGCGTTTAGCCGCTATGCATAAATGGAAAAAGCCTCCCGTTTCCGGGAGGCTTTTCTGTCTCAGAAGGGGTAATGCTGGTTTGGATCTTCGATGGTGACCCAGCGCAGATCGGTGAATTCGGCAATCGCCGCCTTGCCGCCGAACCGGCCATAACCGGAATCCTTCACGCCGCCAAAGGGCATCTGCGCCTCGTCGCCGACGGTCGGTCCATTGATATGACAAATGCCGGACTGAATGCGAGCGGCCACATCCATGGCCCTTTTGATATCGCGGCTGAAGATGGCCGATGACAGGCCATAATCCGTATCATTGGCCACACGGATCGCGTCTTCCTCATCCTTGACGCGAATGACCGGCTTGACCGGACCGAAGCTTTCCTCGTCATAGCTGCGCATGCCGGGCATGACCTGATCGAGCAGGGTCGCTTCGACGACGCTTCCTTCAACCTTGCCACCCGCGACCAGCTTTGCACCTTTACCAACAGCGTCATCGATAAAGGCCTGCATCTTGACGGCAGCCTCCGGATTGACCAGAGAACCCAGAACGACATGGCCGCGCGGATCGCCAGCGGGAAGCTTCGAAGCCTTGGCAGCCAGCTTCTCGACAAATTCATCGGCAACCTTTTCATGCACGATCAGCCTTTCGGTCGACATGCAGATCTGGCCCATATTCATATAGCAGCCGAAGGCGGCAGCATTGACGGCAGCATCGATATCGGCATCTTCCAGCACGATAAAGGGTGCCTTGCCGCCAAGTTCGAGCAGGGCCGGCTTCAGATGGCGGCCACACAACTCACCAATGATCCGACCGACCTTGGTGGAACCGGTGAAATTCACGCGCCGTACTTCAGGCGCGGCAACCAGCGCCTCGACAATTTGGGGGGCATCCTGCGGGGCATTGGTCAGAACATTGACGACACCGTCGGGGAACCCGGCTTCCACCAGCACCTCGCCGATCAGCACATGCATGGCCGGGCAGGCTTCCGAGGCCTTGAGGATGACCGGATTGCCGCAGGCCAGCGCCATGGCGATGGCGCGGGTGCCAAGAATGACCGGCGCATTCCACGGTGCAATGCCAAGGCAAACCCCTGCGGCCTGACGAAGAGCCATGGCAATCGTGCCGGGCTTGTTCGACGGAATGACCTCACCCTGGATCTGGGTTGTCATACCGGCGGCTTCACGCAAGATGCCAGCGGCGAGCATGGTGTTGAAACCGGCCCATGGGGCGGTGCCGCCCGTCTCGGCAATCATCAACTGGGCGAAAGTTTCTGCCTTGGAGGCCATGATGTCTGCCGCTTTCAGCAGAAGGGTCCGGCGCTCCTCCGGCAAGGTTTTCGACCATGCGGGAAATACGGCCTGGGCTGCATCAATAGCGGCTTTCACATCCTCGAGACCGGAGGCGGGTGCACGCGTTGCCACCTTGCCGGTAAAAGGATCGATCCGCTCAAATGTGCGGCCAGACAGCGCGCCAACCTTCTTGCCGCCGATGATCTGCTGAATATCAACCATGAAAATCCTCCTCTTGCTTACGCCAACCCATCCCGATCCTCCGCAGCTTCGGGATTTCTTTTAGGCACCCTAAGGGTGTCGCAAACAGTTTGCAATACATACAAAATTATCTTGCCATTATGCCAATCAATCCATGATTGAATTCAGCCTCACCTCCCGCTTTTGGGATCGAGAAGCGCGCCGAGGCCATCGCCCAGCATGTTGAAGCCAATCACGACAAGCGCGATCGCCAGACCCGGCAAAAGAGCAAGCCAGGGGGCAGTGGCCATATAGGTCTGGGCATCGGCCAGCATCCGCCCCCAGCTTGGCGTTGGCGGCGGCGCCCCAAGCCCGAGAAAGCCAAGTCCCGCTTCCGTCAGAATGGCAAGACCGAGCTGAATGGCCAGCTGAACCACGATCTGGCCGAGAATATTGGGCAGGACATGATCGATGGTGATCGCCAGCCGCCCCTTGCCGATGCTTTTTGCCGCCAGCACATAATCGCGTGCCCAGATCTGCAGGGCCGAACCGGCCGTGATCCGGGCAAAAACCGGAACCATGAAGACGGCGATGGCAAGAATGGCCGTCATCCGCCCACCGCCCATCAACGCGGCCAGCATCATGGCCGACAGGATCGGCGGGATGGCGAAGAGCACATCATTGATGCGCATGATCACCGCTTCAATCATTCCACCTCGTGCCGCCGACAACAGACCGAGTGTTGTTCCAGCCAGACCGCCCAGAGCCACGGAGCTTGCCGAAACGACCAGAGAATTCCACGCCCCTGCCATGAGACGCGCGGCCATGTCCCTGCCAAACTGGTCTGTTCCAAGCAGACCGTCGGTAAGGGGCGGTTTCAGTCTTTGTAAAATCTGCATTTTCACCGGGGAAACCGGCGTCCACACCAGCGACAGAAGGGCAATTAAAACGAAAAGCCCTATAAAGCCGCTGCCGATCAACAGCTGTGGAGAACGCAAGCCTTGTTTCATAACGCCTGCTCCCGCACACGCGGATCGATCAGCCGGTATGAAATATCGACGAGACCATTCACCACAATGACGATGGCTGCAAACAGCAGTACCACATCCTGCATGACAATCAGATCCCGTTGTGTCAGCGCCTGATAGGCAAGACGACCAAGACCGGGCAGATCGAAGAGATTTTCAACGATAACGGAACCGGCGATCAGAAAGGTGAATTGCAGGCCGAGCACAGTCACGACCGGGATCGCCGCATTTGGCAGACCATGCCGCCAGAGCGCCGCCCCCTCGCTCATGCCTTTGGCGATGGCAGTGCGCACGAAATCTTCCTGCATCACCTCCAGCACCGCCGTGCGGGTCACCCGCGTCAACACACCGGCCTGCGGCAAGGCCAGAGCAATAGCCGGCAGAACGAGCGCCGCCAATGCCTTGATCACACCGGACTGCCAGCCCGGAAACCCACCGGCCGGCAGCCATGGCAGGAACAGGGAAAAGACCATGATCAGCAACAGCCCCATCCAGAAGGCTGGTATGGCAATAAAAGCTTGAGAGAGCAACCCGACGAGATAATCGACCGGGCCACGCCGCCTTCTGGCAGACACGACACCGAGCGGCAGGGCAATCGCCATAGCAAGCCCAATTGCAAACAGAGCAAGCGGTAAAGTGAGCTGCAAGCGCACCCAGATCAGCCCTGCGACCGGGACACCATAGGTGGAGGACACGCCCATATTGCCGGTAAGAACGCCAGCAAGCCAGTGTAGATACCGCGCCAGCAAGGGTTGATCGAGCCCCATCGTGTGGCGCAACGCCATGAGCGTGTCAGGACGGGCGGAGGTGCCAAGCATGATGGCCGCCGGATCGCCCGGAAGCACCGACATGATCGTGAAAATCAAAAGCGAGACCACCGCAAGCGTCAGCACCAGACTGACGATGCGCTTGATGATGAAGGTCAGCATGGCTGATATCTGTCAATCCTGCCAGGAAACGTCTCTCAGGACATTGGAGGGGATAGGCTCATTCTTCCAAAGCCCCGTCAGGTTCTTGTTCCATACACCGAGCTTGGGCATGACGAAGAGATAGAGTGCCGGAACGTCTTCGGCCAGTATAGTCTGCGCCTTGCCATAAAGATATTTCTGCCGGGCAGGATCCGAAGTCGCCTCGACTGCATTCATCACATTGTCGAAGGCCGGATTATGATAGTTGAAATAATAATCGGGTCTTGAATAGATATCGATATCCATCGGCTCCGCATGGGCAATGATCGTCATTTCGTATTGATGGGCCTTGAACACATCATTGATCCATTTGCCGGGAAATTCCGTCGGCTCGATGGTCATTGTCACGCCGATATCGGCAAACAGCGCCTGCAGGATCTGTGCCGAGCGGGTGGCATAGGTCATTTGCGGCATCTTCAGGGTGAAGGAGAACCCGTTCGGATAGCCGGCCTGCGACAAAAGCGCCCTGGCTTTCGCCGGATTGAAGGCCAGAACTTTCGTCGTGTCGATATAGCCGGGATCGTTCGGGGTATAATGGCTGCCAATAGCGGTGCCATAGCCTGACCACGCCCCGTCCACCAGGGTCTTGCGGTCTACTGCCATCATCAGTGCCTGACGCACCCTTTTGTCGGAAAAGGGCTTGAGATCACTGTTCATGGCCGCAACCACCTTGAGTTCGGTATTGCCGATCACCGTCACCAGTTTCGGATCGGTCTTGAAACTGTCAAACAGTTCCGGCGCCATGAATTCAGGAAAGGCATCGACATCGCCAGCCTTCAACGCCGCGGCTTCGGCCTGAGGATCGCTGATGAAGCGGAACGTGACTCCCGACAGCTTCGGCATATGGGCCTTGTCCCAATAATCGCGATTGGGTGCAAGCACGACCTTGTCACCCTTGTCCCAGCGCACAAATTGATAGGGTCCGGTGCCAATGGGATCCGTCCTGTCATTGGCTGCACTTTTGGTGCCGAGGATGGATGAGGATGGCCAGGCCAGCCAGTAAAGCAGATTTCCCGTCGGCTTCGACAGTCGTATAATCAGGCTTGCCGGATCCGGATCCTCAATTGCAGTGATCGTGGCAAAGAACCGTTTCTGCGGATTGACCGATCCATCGCCTCGTGCGCGGTCAAGCGATGCTTTTGCTACCGCCGAATTAAAAACCTCTCCATCGTGAAACCGCACATCCTGACGCAATGTGAATCGATAGGTCAGACCATCGTCGGAAATGACCCAGCTTTTTGCGAGCTGTGGCTGAATTGTGCCATGTTCGTCAATCGTCACAAGACCTTCAAAAATATTCTGCCACGTGACCTGACCAATGGCCACCGGCGCGGCAATGGTCGGATCAAGACCAGTCGGCTCGGTCGCCATGCCGATGACCAGCGGTTTTTGCGCAGCCATCGCCGCTGTCACCAGACAAAACCCGAAAACCGTAGACAGGAGCACTCTGAAGGCAGCCCAAAACGTCATATGTGATGTCCCTTTTTCAGAAGACGCATTTCCATCGGCATTTCCGGCGGCACAACCGCCACTTCACTTTCCTCAAAGGCTCTATTGGAATGTATGTGTCATTTGTGTCCCGGCTTCCTCACGCGCTTGAGTTAAGCGTCAAATTCCTTCAATTCCAATAGAGCGCCGTGCGTCCAATATGGCGCACAAAACTCGCGGTAACACTTTTCATCTGCTGCATCATTTTCTCCTTCAATCCTACCCGATTTCAGGAATAATGCAGGAGAATCATAAAGTTAAGAGTGTTTTTCATGATTGTGACATTTGCTCTCAACCGTTCCGCAAACGGGTAGCAAATGTCACAATCAAACCACTAGGGTCAAAACTCAATCAGGATGGTTGTTCTGCAAGGCGTATTTTGTGTCTGAGTAGAAGGAAAGGTGCAGGACATGCTCCCCATTTTCAAACCTTTCCGACGCCCGCAGGCACAAAATACGCCTTGCCCAAAGGGTTGAACGGGATGGGCCGCCTGATTGCGAACAATGCTCGACAAGGCCAACCGGCCTTGTCGAGCGCTTGTTCGCTGCCATACAATCCCATCCCGTTCAACAGAACACCCATCCTGATTGAGTTTTGACCCTAGAGCACTTCACTGTTTCGCGGAAACATTCAAATGCTCTAACTCTTTGTTTTTCCGCATGTCCGGACGGAAAACCGTTTCATACGTTTCCAGGAACCGCTCTAGCATGATTTTCTTGAAGATTGGCAATTTGTCAGTGTTTACACAACCATGATTTTTATCGCAGCAATGATAGCATGGCGCAGACGTTCTGAAATGCTCAACGGATACCGTAAGTCCTGAACACGCTGAAAAGAGCCAATTCAGGACGTAGGCAGGAGCGCAAGCGCTCCATTTTCAACGATTTCACTAAAGCCCACACGGGATGCGTTATGGCATAATTCACCGTCATCAAGTGCTTGACAGCGATAGCCGGTGTCTCCTACTAAATTTGTCAACGTGCCGAACAAATATGGAGAGACCATTCTCGTGACCCTCAAAACCGCAGCCGCCATTCGTGTTCAGGCATCGGATCTGGCTGCGCCATCCCATGCCAATCCTTATGTCATCGGCATTGATCTTGGCGGCACCAAACTTTTGGGCGGTTTGGCAGACGCACGGGGACAGGTGCTGGCAAGGCGTCAGGAACCGACCCGTCACGGTACCAAAGTGCCGGTGATCCGCCAGATTGCCGATCTGGCCCTGGCATTGATTGCCGAGACCGGTCTTCAGCCAAAGGATGTGGCACACATGGTGGTCGGCGTTCCTGGCACGGTTTCACCGCAGACAGGGCTTGCATCGCTCTCGCCAAACCTCGCTTTGCCGACTGACCGGCCGCTTGCAGAGCTTTTATCCTCTCACCTGCCTTTCCCGGTTTCGGTTGAAAACGACGTCAACCTTGCTGCCTATGGCGAAGCCGTTGCGGGTGCCGGTCAAGGGGAGCAGTCTTTGGTCTTTGTGTCCTACGGTACCGGAGTTGGCATGGGCACGGTTATTGAAGGGCAACTGTTACGCGGCGCCCTTGGCCGAGCAGGCGAAATCGGCTTCCTGCCGATGGGTGAAGCCGCCCATGATCGCGCACCCGATTCTGAAAACGGGCTTTACGAGGATCAGGTTGGCACCGTCGGCATTCTGGCTCAGCATCAAGGCCGGGCGTCCAGCGTTGCCGAGCTGTTTGCCCATGCGGCGGCAGGGGACGCTGCCTGTCAGGGGGATATCGAACGGCTGGCCAAAACCGCCTCTCTCGGCCTTGCCGCCATTGCCGTTCTGCTCGATCCGGCCGTGACGGTGATCGGCGGCGGCATCGGCTCCCAGCCGGTCTTTCTTGAGCGGCTCAGGCATTATCTCACCCCGCTTCTGCCCTTTGACTGTCGCCTGGAGCCGAGCGCTTTCGGCGCGGAAGCAGGCATGGTCGGAGCCATATATCTAGCCTTGGACGCATGCCAACAGACGAATGTCCTTCATCAGCAGGGAGGCTGACATGACCGCGACACACATTGAAACCGCCCTTGCCCGCCCCGATGGGCAGGCCGAGAGCACCCTGCCCTTACAGCTCGCTTTCATGGCCCCTCGCCTGCAAGGCGATTTTTTCCCCGAGGGCCGTCTGGAAATTTCTCTTTGGGGTTCAGGCCGCATGGCCAATCTCTCTCTGGAACCATGGAGCGGTCCGTTTCTCTATGCGCCGAACCGCGTCTTGGCTGGTGACAAAGGCCTCTATGTGGCTCAATCGGCGCCCGCCGTGCTGCTGCGCGGCGCAAAGCTCAAATCGCTGCGGCCCAGTCGCCGCTGTGCCTGGTGGGGCGCACTGACCGCGCCGCAAAAAGTGGAGCGCAAGGGCAAGCGTCGTATCGCCACCACGCCCTGGGGTGTCACGCTGGTGGAAAGCCGTCAGGATGGTGACATCGTCATTGCCACAGGCGCGAGCATGACGGAGGCCGAACGCGGCCTTTCGCTGTCCAGCGAAACAATCATCGCGGAATGCAATGCCTATGTCGCCCGCTGCGACCTTCTGCCCGCCGCACCGCCCCTGATGCGCTCCATGACCCTGCAAAGCACCCATGCGGCGCTCTCCTCCATTCGCCGGGCCGAAGACGGCAGCTTTCTCGGTCTTGCCGCCGGACAGGCCTATAGCGCGCCCACGCGTACCTATTTCCGCGATGGATACTGGACGCTTCAGGCACTGCTGATGCTGGAACCGCAGGCGGTGCGCGATGAGATCGACCTCTTGGCCAAAGGCGTGCAACCCGACGGCGAGGCCCCGAGCGGCGTCATTCTCACCGGTCCGGCACAGGGGCTGGAATGGGAAAAATACCGCACCACCAACAAGACTTACAAGGAAGAACATCTGCGCCCCACCGACTGGTGGAGCGACCATTTCGACAGTCCGCTGTTTCTCATCCTGTGCATCGGCGACTATATCGACGCCACCGGAGACCGCAGCCCGATGAAAGATCATTGGCAAACGGTGGAAACGATCTATCGCCGCTATCGCCGCTTCGACACAGCCGGAAACGGCCTGCCGCAAAAGCCGCGCACCGACCGCGACTGGGCCGATAATGTCTATCGCCACGGTTACGTCGCCTATAATATCGGCCTGTGGATCGGCGCGCTCGATTGCCTGGTGAAATACGGTTCCGATTGCGATCCGGCGCTGGCCGAAGAGGCCGCAAAAGTGGCAGAGCAGGCTCGGGCCTCTCTCGATGACGTGCTGCTAACGCCGCAGGGCTGGTATGCCGATTATGGCGTCAAGGGCGATTTCGTCGAGGATCACCTGACACTCGACAGCCTGACGCTGCTTCGTTTCAACGCAGTGAGCCCGGAGCGGGCAAAGATCGTGCTCGATCACGTCGCCACCCTGCTGGAAAGCCGCAACAACAGCCGTCAGCCCTATGGCGACTGGGGCGTGATGTGCGCCTGGCCCCCCTTCAAACGACCTGCCGATACGCGGGCCAAATCGGCCTTTGCCTATCGCTATCACAATGGTGCAGACTGGCCCTATCTCTCGGCGCTTTATGCCGAACAGCGGCTGAAATACGGTCTTGATGGCTGGACCTATCCGATGCTGCGCTGGTGGCAGACCAGTCTGGAGAACGGCTGGATGGGATCGGTCGAATATTTTTCGCCGCCCTTTGCCAGAGGCTCTCTGCTG
The DNA here is from genome assembly GCF_023700755.1 of Allorhizobium sonneratiae. Classification (GTDB taxonomy): domain Bacteria; phylum Pseudomonadota; class Alphaproteobacteria; order Rhizobiales; family Rhizobiaceae; genus Allorhizobium; species Allorhizobium sonneratiae. Next base: position 272,911 of record NZ_JAMKOJ010000006.1, read on the forward strand.
CAAGGCTGGACGGGGATGCACGCCGCCGTCATTCTCAGCCACCGCGCCGCGATTGAAGCGGCAATTTCTGCCGGCAAGGCCGATCTGTGACAGAAAAAGACCGGGTGTGAACTACGTCACCCCGGTCCTTTTGCCCTCGTATTCAAATTGTGATCAGGATGCTTTTGCGCGGCTCAATCCCCCAGCAGCGGCTGTGTCCATCACCCAGCACACATCGCCATGCTGCTGCAGGGCAGAAGCCGGGCACTCTGCCGAAACCGGCCCTTCGATCGCTTGCGACACCGCCGTGCTTTTAGCGCCGCCGGTTGCCAGAACCAGAATGGATCTTGCCGCAAGGATGGTGGCAATGCCCATGGTGATGGCGTGATGCGGCACAGAGCCATCGGCAAAAAAGCCCTGATTGGCCTTGAGCGTTTCCGGATGCAGGCTCACCTGCCGCGTATGGCTGTCAAAAGCCGATCCCGGCTCATTGAACCCGATATGGCCATTGCGGCCAATACCCAGCAATTGCAGATCGATGCCGCCAGCCCCGGCGATCCGTTCTTCGTAATCAGCGGCAGCAAGAACCGGATCGGCCATTGCTCCATCCGGCACGAAGGTGCGGCTGTGATCGATATCGACATGATCGAAAAGAAGCCGGTTCATTGTTGCCCGATAGGAGCCGGGATGGGTCGGCGAAAGGCCGCAATATTCATCGAGATTGAAGCTCATGGCCTGGGCAAAACTGACCTCACCGCGGCGATGCGCGGCAATCAATGCCTGATAGACCGGCTCCATGGTAGCGCCGGTGGCAAGACCCAGCACCGCATCCGGCTTTTCCGTCAGCACCTTTATGATGCGCGCGGCAATGCTTTCGGCTGCCGCTTGCGGTGTCTTGGCAATCTCAATTCTCATGGGATATCGATCCTTGAGGCTGGTGGTCTACGGCATGGGCCAATGGATACGGAAACCGTGTTTATAAGGCTTAATATAAGGTTCCGTCCGCTCTTCGCCTTGCAAAAGCCAACCCGGTTTCGGCGTCAAAGACATGGCAACGGGCGGGATCGATCAGGACATCCATCATCCCTCCCTCGGCCACGCTCAGATGATCGGCCAGATGCAGAACCGTATCCTTGTCATTGCCGTCAACCTGGCCGAAAAGATAGGTTTCCGTTCCGATGCATTCCGTATAACCAATGGAGAACCGCAGACGCAGGCAATCGTCATTCGCCTCACCCGTCAAGCGCACATGATTGGGGCGGAATCCGAAAATGACCTTCTGGCCCGGCTTCGCCATGCTGCCATCGACCTTCACGGTCACCGGGGAAAAACCAGGCACTTGGACTGTTACGCTCTCCTGCGTTGCGGCCTCGATCACACCATCGAAAAAATTCATCCGCGGCGAGCCGATAAAGCCGGCGACAAAGGTGTTGACCGGATATTCGAACAGTTCGAGCGGAGCGCCGAACTGCTCAAGCCGACCGCCATTCAACACCGCAATCCGGTCGGCCATGGTCATGGCCTCAATCTGATCATGGGTCACGTAAATCATCGTGGAACCCAAGCGCTTGTGCAGACGGCTGATCTCACCGCGGGTCTGAACTCTCAGCGCCGCATCGAGATTAGAGAGGGGCTCATCGAACAGAAAGACTTTCGGATCGCGGACGATGGCACGGCCAATGGCCACACGCTGGCGCTGGCCACCCGAAAGCTGCATCGGACGACGCTCCAGCAGCGTGTCGATCGCCAGCATTCGTGCAGCTTCAGCCACGCGCGCTTCGATCTCTGCCTTGGGCAGTTTGAGGTTTTCCAGACTGAAGCTCAGATTTTGCCTGACCGTCATATGCGGATAAAGGGCGTAGGATTGAAACACCATGGCAATGCCGCGCTTGCCCGGATCACGCTCGGTCACATCCTCGCCGCCAATCGCAAGCCGTCCTTCGCTGACACTTTCGAGACCGGCAATCATGCGCAAAAGCGTCGATTTTCCGCAACCGGAAGGGCCCACGAAAACAACGAACTCACCGTCTCTGACGCTCAAGTCAATGCCGTGAATGACCTGATGTGTGCCATAGCTTTTCTTGAGACCGGAGAGCGTCAGCTCAGCCATGGAAAACCCCTCTTTTCAAACCGCAGGACAGGACGCCCATCATAGACATGACAGTAGCGAGCATTATTATAGTTCGTCAAGCTGCCGAACATAAATAGTAAGACCATCCGTAGACAAAACGCAGAGGCTTCGCAAGCTTTGCGTTCGGCGCTACATAGGAGAGATTGTCGAGCCACCGAATCATATAGCCTCGCCAGCCGGATCTTTCATGACGCAACGCAGCCAGCAGCCTCCCGTCCTTCGCCAGATTTCCGTGCGCGCCGTCATGGATGTCCTGCTTCAGGAAGGTCCAACCTCCCGCGCCTCTCTCGCCAAAAAGACAGGTCTTTCCAAACAGACCATGTCGGAAGTGATCCGCAATCTGGAAGCCGCAGGCTGGGTCAGGGTCAAAGGGGTCATCAGCGGCAAGGTCGGACGCAGCGCCGTGACCTATGAAGTCGCAGAAACCGGTGGTTATGCCCTTGGCATTGATCTTGGCGCGACGACGGTGCGCATTGCCATCGTCTCGATGTCCGGCACGATCGTTTATGAAAGCGAACATCCTTCAGACAAGCGAACAGGCGAAGCGCTGATCGAACTCATGCAGACCATGGTTGAAGATGGCCTAAAGCAGCAGGAGATCCCCCGTGAAAAAATTCTTCTGGCCGCCATTGGCCTGCCGGGCGTTGTCGATCCGGTAACCGGGCATCTGTCGCTTGCGCCCAATATGGGCGAAATTGGCAGCCTCAACATCACCCATCGGCTGAGCGAAACGCTGGGATGTGATGTTGTGATCGAAAACGACATCAACGCCGCAGCGCTTGGCGAATCCTGGAAAGGGTGCAGCGCCGGATTGACCAATTCCACCTTCCTTTCCCTTGGCACCGGGATTGGACTTGGCATGTTGATCGATGGCAAGCTGATCAAGGGCGCGACAGGAGCAGCTGGTGAAATTGCCTATCTGCCTTTCGGTTTCGACCCCTACGCCAGAGAAAGCCTTGAGCGTGGCGCGATCGAAACCGCGCTGGGGGCAAAGGCCATTCTTGCCCGCTACACTGCGGAAGGCGGCAGGGCTGATAATTTACGCGACCTTCTGGCAGAAGCTGAGATTGGTCAGGAGCCGGCTTTATCCGTCATCACTGCAGCAGCGCGTCTTGCTGCTCTTCTCGTTGTCTCGGTCGATGCGATGATCAATCCGGAAAAAATCGTATTGGGGGGCAATACGGGCCGTCATCCTCTGATCTTCAATCTGATCGAAAAAGAATTGCCCAGGCTCAGCCGCCGCAGGATTGATCTGGAAACCAGCAGGCTGGGAACACGCGCAACATTGATCGGCGCGGTCGCAATTGCTCTCAATCAGGCTCATAACGCCCTGTTTTCTCCACAGGATCTGCCCGGCGAAATGCGCCTGCCCAAATAGGCCGCAGATGAAACGCATGGTCTGCAAGGTTTCAATCCCAAAACCCAAGCAGAGCGCTGCCCAGGATCAGCAGCATGTCCATCGTGAAAAATGGCTGCAAGCCGATCTCGTTTTCCGATTTCACTCTGCCCTCTCCGGTCCGTCCGCTCCTCAGACGCGCAGTGAAAAACCGTATCATCACAACGGCGATAACCCCGGCAGCGAATGCACACTCATAAAGGAGCGACCAGAGGATAACCGATAAGACACCATCCCCCTGACTGAGTCGGATAACAGCATAAACGCAGATGCTCAAAAACACGATCAAGGCAAAAACAAGCACTGGGAACCGCAATGAACTGACTATCCCGATCGCAAAGGCGATCATCAGACTCGCGATAACCAATAGCGTGCTTCCCCTCGTATCAACCGCCAGCCCCACCCTTGCCAAGGATAGAATACGGTTCCAACCAGGCGAAAATCGGCTCCCGCTTTTTCGCCTTATGCTCCAGGAACATCATAGGCGACAAGGCAGGCTAACTCAAGCGCCTCAAACAAAAATACCCGTAAAAGCTGTATTTTTGGCGGCAGCAGCGCCCAAGCCTGAAAGGACGCGGGATAGCGCTGACAGAATCTGCCACATCCATCCCTACCCGTTGCCCGCACAATGCAATGCAGGCCTTATCATATTTTTTATATACCGCATGGCGATCAGAACCGTTTGACGGCGGGCTGCGCTGTATCGGCGGCAGCGTCCTTATCGCCTGCGGGTGCAATCGTCATACCGGACTGTGCCGGATCGCTCTTTTCCCGCTCGATCTGAATAACGTCGCCCGGCTGGATCGGCGTTGCTTCCGTGGCGGCGATCTTGCGCATTTCACCATCAACCGTTCGCAAAATCGTGGTGATCAGCGGCCTTTCCATATCGTTTTCAGCCGTGGCCGCAATTTGCGGCGCATGGGCCTCGAGATTGGCCAGCAAAGCCCGCGCGGTCTCGCTCTTCTGCAGATTGGCGGCGAGCTGGTCACGCACCTGCGACAATTGTCCCAATGCCTCGACACGATATTTGTCCTGCACGGTGTTCATTTCCCAATCGCTCTTTTCCATCGATTGCTGAACCGAAATCAATGCCATGGAGACATCAAGCGAGCGACTATGCAGTTCGGAGACATATTGCGCTGCACCATATTGACGATTGGCGGATGCAACACCCTGGGCAATAAGCTTGTTGACACTGCCCAATTCCTTGTCCGCCATATCAGACTGGTTCTTGAGCGTCGCCTCCTTCGATTTCAGCACCTGAATTTGCGAACTGGCGAAAGTCTTTGCTTTTTTCAGAGTCTGAATTTCACTGTCCATATTGCTCTTTGTGCTCTTGAACAGGCTCTCTTCATTCTGAAGGATCGAGGCAATATCGGCCCGTTTCGCCTTGTCCAGAAGCTCCTTGGGAAAGGTTACCTTGTCGGCACGATCGACAACCGCCTTCAGCCGCGCCTCCCGCGCCAGCAAGGACAGGCGCTCCACATCAAGCGACCGCAATTCTCCACGCTCCGTCAAAACCTGACGCTGGATGGCCAGCAGATCGCCATTGACCGGACCGGCGACACCGCCAGCAATGCTCAACGCCTCAATCACGCTCATCCCCGGAACAAAAGGATATTTACCGGGCCGTGCAGCAAGGCCGACAACGTAAAAGGGACGATATTCAGCAACTTCCACGGAGGTGCTCGGCGATTTCTGCAAGCCAACCTGCTTTTGCAGACGCTCGCTGATCTCAGCGGCTATCTTTTCGACAGTCTTGCCCGAAACCGGAACGATACCGATGATCGGCAGGGAAAGATTGCCCGCCGCAGACACCATGAACTGGCCCGTCAGGGGCTGCCATTCGTAAGCTGTGGCCGTCACAGGCCGCCACTCGACGACGCTGATCTTCAGCTTGTCCTGAGGACCGACCAGATAATCCTGGGCAAACGCCGCACAGGGAAACCACAGACCAGCAAAAAGCGGAACAACCATCGCTAACCGCGCCAGCCAGCCAGCTTGAGGCACTTTGCCCCAACGCATCAGTGCATGAGCGACAAAGGATCCGGCCATGGTTCCACTCCCGAGCTTGCTTGAATTTTGCAGGCATGCCCTGCATCCTGCCCCGTCACAGGGCCGCCGGCATGGTCATATACGTGCGGTTCGCCCTGCATGACACTGTCCACCAAGGCACTGAAATTCTGCTTGAACTGTCCTGCGGCGAAAAGCGAGGCGCGCTGAAGTGCATCGGCAGGATTGAAGGACCATCGTTCAAAGGCCTCGACCGCATCGATCAGACATTCCACCGACTGCTCATCGAAAAACAGTCCGGTCTTGTCATGAACGACCGTCTCCGTCGCGCCGCCACGGCCAAAGGCAATAACAGGTCGGCCACTGGCCATGGCTTCAACCGGAACGATGCCGAAATCTTCTTCGCCAGGAAAAATAAGAGCCTTGCAGCGGGCATAATGATGTTTCAGCACCTCGAAAGGCTGCGCCCCCATCAACGTGACGGTCGGCCCCGCCAGCGCTGTGAGACGCCTCAACTCCTCGCCCTTACCGATGACAACCAGCTTCGCCTTCATCCGGTTAAAGGCTTCAATGGCAATATCGGGGCGCTTATAGGCTACGAGTTCACCTGCCATCAAATAATAATCGCCAATTTCGGAAGACGGCACCGGCTGAAAACCAACCGTGTCGACAGGAGGATGAATGATCGTTGACGGACGGCGATAATAACGGCGGATTCGTGCGGCAACCGTGTGCGAATTGGCCGCGAACGCGTCGACACGCTGGGCGGTGGTCACATCCCAGGTGCGTAGATAATGCGCAAGAGGTGGCATCATCAAACGTGTCAGCCCGCTGGTTCCGTCATGATACTGGCGATACATGTTCCACAGATACCGCATCGGCGAATGACAATAGCAGATATGGACCGCTGACGAATTCGGAATGATACCTTTTGCCGGTCCGGATTCACTGCTGATGACGAGATCATAATCGCCAAGATCAAGATGTTCCAGCGCCATGGGCATCAGCGGCAGGTATTTCTGGTAGTATTTTCGGGAATAGGGTAGTCGATCGATAAAAGATGTCGTCACCTTGTGACGTTTTATGACCGGAGAAACAGAAGTTTTATCATAAACATGCGTGTAAATATCGGCTTGCGGAAAGAGTTCGCAGAGAGCCTCAAGAACCTTTTCGCCTCCTCTCATGCCCAGCAGCCAATAATGAACCAACGCAACACGCATCATCAACCCAGTTCATAACAAGAAAGAACATTTCGCCAACAATTCTACGGTATTTGCGAAGTGAGGGGCGCCCTCACGACCTTGGCACCACCCATGCATCTCGCAGCTGCAGCATGAGCTAACCCACGCAATATAAAAAGCGAATCCAACTCACAAACGCATGCATATCATGCATTCTACTATCGAATTGATTCATAATCATACATTTACCGCTTGTCAAATAGTTAATTATTTGTAAAATCCTATGTGCAATGCGGAATTTCTATATTAAGGTTGTGTATAGTGGGGATTTCGGGGGTACGTTTGCTATGAGTGAGCTGGATATTGACCGCAGAATAAATGCAATTTTAGGGAGCGGAATTTATAATTCGCAAGATAATATTTCTTCGCGTGGGCTTACGTTGAAAGCTGCGCGTTCCAGAAAGTTTTTCAGTGCGAAATACCTGCTAGATATAAGTTTTTCTGTGTTAGGGCTGATTGCTATAGGCCCCTTCATGATCATGATGTGTGCGTTGTTGCTGACGCTTCAAGGACGCCCCATCTTCATTTCTCACCGTCGCATCGGCCAGAATGGCGTCCTGTTTCCGTGCATGAAATTCCGGACCATGGTGCGAGATGCCGATGAAGCATTAAAAAAGCATCTTGCTACAAATCCCGCTGCCCGTGCAGAATGGGATGCAACACGAAAGCTGAAAGAGGATCCGCGGATCACTCCTCTTGGTTCCATTCTTCGAAAAACAAGCATTGATGAACTGCCACAGTTGTTTAACATCCTTCGTGGCGAAATGAGTATCGTTGGACCTCGACCGATTACTGTATCCGAAGCGGACCTTTATGGCGAAAAATTTGCTGATTACATGAAAGTCCGGCCAGGATTGACCGGCTTGTGGCAAATCAGCGGCCGCAACGATGTCAGCTATGCCGAGCGCGTTGCCCTGGATGTGCGCTATGTCGAGGAGCAGAATTTCTGGCGTGACATACAGATCATCATAAAGACGGTGCCGGCTGTTCTTGCAAGTCACGGAAGTTACTGATCTTCAAAGTTTTTTGCTTGGCCCGATCATATCGCTTACCCCCCGCATGAACAAAAGCAATACCTTGCCAGTAGGGAGTTTCAAGTGCAGGATATTTATATCTCCGATCAGTATGCCGAGCTCAACCCAAGCTGGCACGAGGAAGATTCACCGTGGAAAGCCGGCAGGGTCGCCGACATTCTATCGCGCAACCGGATTGATTTCCGGAGTTTTCTCGAAGTCGGCTGCGGAACGGGTGAAATTTTGCTGAATTTGCACAAACACTATCCTGATGTTGATTTCACCGGATATGAAATTTCTCCCCATGCGTTTCAAAGGGCGAAACTGAAGGAGAATGCGTCGGTCTGCTTCAACTTCGGTGACGTTCTTCAAGAAAAGGACATTCATTCCGATGTTGTCCTGCTCGCTGATGTCATCGAGCATGTTGACGATTATCTGGGCTTCATCAAAGGGGTGAAGCCCCTTGGCCGTTACAAGATTTTTCATATCCCGCTGGATCTGTCGGCGCAGTCCGTGCTGCGGGGATGGCCGATCACCAATCTGCGAAAACAGGTCGGTCATCTTCATTACTTCTTCAAGGACACGGCTCTGGCGACACTGGTGGACTGCGGCTATTCCATTATCGATTATCAATATACCGCAAGCCGACTGGAATTGCCCAATCAGGCCCTCTCCAGCCAGATCATGCGCTGGCCGCGAAAAATTCTCTTCCGTTTGTTTCCAGATCTGACGGTGCGCAGTCTGGGGGGATATTCCCTGCTTGTTCTGGCCGAGTGAACAGGGATCTCAAACGACAGGTGCGCTATGCGATGTCCATGCCGCATCATGCGGACCAGCAAGAACAGGACGGTCCAAATCGGGGCAATCGTCAGCAAGGCATCCAGGCCACAAAGAAGAGGGCCTGATCCGAACGTGTTTTCAGTCAGGGAAATTTCATGAGTGTCGCGTTCATTGGTGTCCTGACGATCCTGGCCGGGCTGATCGGATTGAACAGCAGCATGTCTGTTCTTTTCGTCTGGTTCTGTATCACCTGTATTCTGGGGTCTGCCTCCGCCATGCTGATCGGTGCAGCCAATATTCTGCCCGGTCATCTGCTGCTCGGATTTCTCGTCATCCCGCTGCTTGTGAACCGGCGCGCCCTGGCCTGTTTTTTTCGTCAATTCGAGATGGGCAAACCTGGATTTTGGCTGCTCCTGCTGGCCCTCTACGGTATTCTGAGCGCGTTTTTTGTCCCCCGCCTGCTGGCTGGCGCAACCGACATCCTGCCGCTTGGCACGACGATCTATGCCGATACCGGCTCCACGGTTCCTCTGGCGCCTGTTTCCAGCAATGTGACGCAAAGCCTCTACATGACTGCCGATCTGATCTGTTTTGGCATTACGGCTGCTCTTGCCACCTCTGAAACCGGACGCGCTGCCGTGATCAAAGGCCTTCTCGCCTACAGCCTCGCCAATCTGATCTTCGCCCTGCTCGACCTTGCAAGCTTTTACACTGGCCATCAGGATCTGCTCTCCATCATCCGCAATGCTACCTACACGATGCACACGCAAGAAACGATTGCCGGTCTGAAGCGGATTGTCGGCGCCTTTCCGGAGACCTCGTCTTTTTCCCGCTCGACACTTGGTGTTCTCGGCTTTTGCGGAAGCTTGTGGCTGGCGGGATACCGCCCCGCTCTGACAGGCCTGCTGGCCGGTTCGGCTGCGGTGATGCTGGTCCTGTCCACCTCCTCCACCGGGGTGGCAGGTCTGCCGGTGATGCTGGCTGTGCTGATGGCAACCGGCCTTGAACTGATCTGGCAAAGACGGTTGCGGACCTACGGGTTTTTGACACTGCTGGCCGTACCCGTTCTGATCGTCGTGGTCGGGCTCGTCCTGGCGCTGGACGCCAGGATCTGGCAGACGATCTACAACTATATCGATATGGTCATCCTCAACAAGGCCCAGTCGGATTCCGGGGTGGAGCGCAGCTCCTGGAACAACTACGCTCTGCAGAATTTTTTCGACAGCTTTGGCATGGGAGTCGGTCTCGGCACCGTGCGCACCTCAAGCTTTGCGCTCGCCCTCCTCGCAGGTGTCGGCATTCCCGGCACCCTGTTCTATCTGGCGTTTCTCTATGGCGCGATCGGCCGGCCGCTGCTGCATGTCGCCAGCACCAAAAGAACGGCACAGCGCACGGACAATCCCGATCAAGCGACCCACAGAAATGTTATGCACATCGCCTGCCGCAATGGCTGCCTCGGTCTGCTGATCGGCGATCTCGTCTTAAGCCCCACCATCGATCAGGGACTGTTTTTCTTCATTCTGGCGGGGCTTGGCAGCGCCAGCACCTTTCATGCGCGACACATTCTCTATCGGCAAAGCCATCGACCTGCAGGAGCATTGCGATGACGAAGCACCATGGTCTTACCATCAATGGACGTTTTCTGTCGCAAAACCAGACCGGCGTGCAGCGCTATGCCTTTCATACGCTCAAAGCCATGGAAAGTCTGGTTACAGAAAAAGACACCGTCCGCATCATTGCGCCGCGCCAGAAGCCTCAGGTACAGGCGCCTCAGTTTCCAGTTCTGAAGACGGGACCGCTTTCCGGTCACGCCTGGGAACAATCAGTCCTCCCCGCACAGCTGCATGGCAGCAGACTGCTCAATCTGTGCAACACTGCCCCTGTCGTCATCCGCAATCAGATCGTGTGCATTCATGACGCCAATGTCTTCACCATGCCGGAAAGCTATAGCCGCGGCTTCAGGGCCTATTATCGCCTTCTCCAGCCATGGATCGCAAAACGCAGCCTGCGGGTTGCCACCGTCTCTCAATCCTCGGCGCGGCAGATTGCCCGCCATCTGCAGATACCTCTCGGTGATATCGCCATTCTGCCCAATGGACACGAACATGCCCTGACCTGGTCCCCGGAGAGGGCAGAGCTTGCCCGCACCTTTTACGATCGTCGGATCGCCGCGACCGGACGTCAGTTCATTCTTCTGCTCGGCTCACGCGCAAAGCACAAAAATCTGCAACTGCTTCTGGCGCTGGCCGATGATCTTGACCGTCTGGGGATCGATCTGGTGGTTGCCGGCGGCGGCAGCGATATTTTCCCGGCGGCACAGATGCAGCAACATGCGAATGTCAGCCTGCTTGGCCGGGTCAGTGACGATGACCTTGCCTTTCTTCTCGACCGGGCCCTCTGCCTTGTCTTTCCTTCCCTCACGGAAGGTTTTGGCCTGCCGCTGGTCGAGGCCATGGCAAGAGGCTGCCCGATCATTTCATCCCATCTCGCCAGCATGCCGGACGTCTGCGGCGATGCTGCCCTGCTTGCCTCGCCTTTCGATGCGAAGCCATGGCTCGATCATATCAAGGCCCTGCTTGGCGCGCAGGATCTGCGACAAGACCTCATCGAAAAGGGGCGACGCCAGATGAAAAACTTCTCCTGGCGCACAACCGCAGAAGGTTATCTCGCGCTGTGCGAAACGCCGGGCAAAAGGCTTTCACAAGCAACACCTTCTGCCTTGGCCAACTATGCGACCGCCCCGGCATTGTCGGTCAGTGTCGCCATTGCCACACGCGGACGTCCTGCCGTTGTCAGTGAAACGGTTCGCCATCTTCTTGCCCATCAGACGCTGAAACCACAGCGCGTGGTTCTATCGACAGTCGATCCTGCCGATGCCGGAGACCTCTGCCAACTGGACGAAGTCGAGATCATCACCGGCCCCGGCGGCCTTGCCGCCCAACGCAACACGGCGCTTGCGGCCCTTTCGTCCGAGACCGATATCGTCGTGTTCTTCGATGATGATTTCGTCGCTGACCGCAACTGGCTTGCTGCTGCCGTGCGGGCATTTCAGGATGAAAACCGTCTTGCCGGCTTTACCGGCCTCGTCGTTGCCGATGGCATCAAGGGACCGGGTCTAAGCTTTGCCGAAGCCATATCCATTCTGGAACAATCCAGCTCCAAAGACGCATTATGGATGCCGTCCTACAGTCCTTACGGCTGCAACATGGCCTTTCGCCACGCTGCAATCGGATCGCTCCGTTTCGATGAGCGTCTGGTTCTCTATGGCTGGCTGGAAGATCGCGATTTCGGTGCCGCCCTTGCCCGACAGGGCGGCCTTCTGGTGCAATGCGGCCAGGCCTTTGGCGTGCATATGGGCAGCAAGTCGGGCCGCGTCAGCGGTCTGCGGCTTGGCTATTCACAGATTATCAATCCGCTTTACATGCTGGGCAAAGGCACGATTTCGCTTCAGGAGGCAGGCGGACAGATCTTCCGCAATGTGGCCAGCAATCTCGTCCTGTCGCTGAAGCCAGAACCTTATATCGACCGGATCGGTCGGCTCAAGGGCAACCTGACCGGCTTTGCCGATGTGCTACGCGGCACGCTGCAACCGGAAAAAGCAGCAAAACTCTTCATGGATAAAGACAAAGGACATCGTCCTGCGGTGGAGCAGCAAAAATGAATGACACACGGTTTTCCCCGCATGAACCTTCCGCCAGAAAGAATGGTCAGATCGATGGCTTCGATCCGGATCATCAGGAGCCGCCCTTGCGCATTGCGCTTGGTTTCGTTCTGCGGCACCGGCTGATCCTTGGGGGTTTTACCCTGGCAGGGATCATTCTGTCGGCCCTTTATGCCCTGACATTGCCGCCGGTCTACCAATCGACAGCGACACTGCTGCTGGAGCCTGCAAGGCAGCTCGATACGGCAGGCGTGAATACGTCACCACGCGATCTTGATCTTGCCCGGGTTGATAGCGAACTGGTCGTCATTCGCTCGGAACGGCTGCTGTTAACGGTCTTCAATGGCCTCAATCTCTATGGCAACCGGGATGTGCAGACACAATCGCGCGGCCCGATGAGCGGCCTGAGCGGGTTGTTGCAAAGCTTGAAACTGCGGCTTTTTTCGCAAAAGCGTGAAGCCGTTGCCCGCACCAACGATATCGAACGGCAACTGGCCTTTGCCAATTTTGCCCAGCATGTTTCGGCAGACCGGATCGGCCAGTCCTATGTCATTGCCATTTCCTATTCATCATCCGATCCGGCCATGGCGCAGAAGGTGACGAATGCCATCGTTTCGGCCTATCTACTTCAGGCCATCGAGAGCAAATACCGCATGGCTGTGGCCGGAGCGGTGGCCCTGCAGGGGCGGATCGATGCCCTGGCGGGCGAAGTGGAAACCGCCACGGCTGCGCTGAAAAGCGGTACACTGCCCACCCAGGCGACACCGGATGCGGATGCCCGGGTGATCGGGGCGCCGCAATTGCCGCTTGGACCTTCTGCACCGCGCAGGAACCTGATTGTTGCCCTTGGTGCCTTTATCGGTCTGTTTGCCGGGATCGGTGCCGCCGTGCTCAAGACAAGTTTCGATCGCCGGGTGGGCGACTGGCAGGAACTTGCGCAAGAAACTGGCCTGCCTTGCCTCGGCATCGTTCAACTGCCGCCCATGGATGGTAATTTTTCTGCTGCCAGCCCGAAGGATATTGTCGCCCTGTTTTCAGAACAGCAGGGCTCAAAATATCTTTCCGCCATTCGCGATCTGCGCACCGCTGTCGATCTTGCCACAACACAGAAGGACCGGGAGGGCAATACCATTATTGCGATTGCCGGATGCGATGACACCAGTGCAGCCTCAACGGTCTGCATCGGCCTTGCCGAACTGGTGAACCGCAGCGGCAGACATGTTACGGTGATGCTGGAAAACGCCCGAGGCCAGCACAAGATTTCCGGCTTTGCCGCCACGCTTGCCGATATGATCGTCAACCGCACGCCCTTCTCCGACGTGGTTTTCAGAAGCAACAGCCAGATCACCGTGGTGCCGATCCATTCCAACAATGCCGAAGCCAATCTTTATGCCGATTTTCGCAGCTCCTTTGCCCGGCGCATCATGGATACGGCCAGCCAGCAGGGTAATGTCCTGATCGAACTGCCCCCGCTTGAGCATACGGCTGACGGTCTGGCGCTCGCGGTGCAGGCTGACGCCGTGATCATTGTTGCCATTGCCGGACAAACGACGCGAGACGATGTCATCGATGTGATGCAGCGCTACCGTCATGTCGGCGCCAATGTCATTGGCACGGTGATCGGCACGACCGATATGGCGGACGCCAAAGCATGACAGCAACGCCCCCGCGACTGGCCGTGATCATCACCTGCTGGAATTATACGGCCTATGTCGGCGAGGCCATCGAAAGTGTACTTGACCAGAAACAGGCCGGTTGCGAGCTTATCGTGATCGACGATGGTTCGACGGACGGATCCTGGGATATCATCTGCCGCTACGGCATTCCCGCCGTCAGGAAAGAGAATGGTGGCCAGCTTTCCGCCTGTCTCGAAGGCTTGAAACAGACCACGGCACCGTTCATCCTGTTTCTCGATGCTGATGATGTGATGGAGCCGGGTTCGATTGCCGTGCTTCTCGAAACGCTGGATGATGATGTCGCCAAATTGCAGTTTTCCATGAACCGCATCGACAAGAACGGACATCTCCTGCCGCTGGCACCGCTCACATTTGACGATTTTCGCAACCGCAAAAACGTTATGGACAGCGTCTTGCGCGATGGCACCTATGCTACACCGCCAACCTCCGGCAATGTTTTCCGTCGCGATGTTCTCGACCTGCTATATGAGGTCGATTACGATCGCGCGGTAGACGGTGTCATCCTGTTTGCCGCCCCGTTTTTCGGCGACATCGTCAGTCTCAGCAGGACGCTGGTGCGCTATCGGGTACATGATCGCAATGATTCCGGCCTTGGCCGCCCACTGGATGCACGCTCCCTCAGGCGGGATCTGTTGCGGTTTGAGCAGAGAATGACCCATCTGCGCCACTTCCTGTCCAGCAAGGGTATGGATCATCAACTGGTCGAAAGCGAAAGAGCCTATTTTCACCTTGAACGCAGCCTCTATCTCAGCGTGGCCGAAGGCAGGCGCATCTCGAGCATCATGCTGTTTCAGCTTCTCAAGGCTCTCTGGCGACAGCGTTTTTCCAGCCGAACACGGCTGTTCATCACACTGTTCTTTTTGCTGACGGCGCTGCTGCCCAACCGCAACGCAAGGAGCGGCCTTGCCTATCGGCTGAAGGCCGGACAAAGATCCGGCCACGGCCTGATCATGGCAATGTTGCGCGTTCAGCACGACGGTCCGTGAGGATTATCCCGGAACGGATTGACCGCGTGCCTTGCAGGCCTCGCGATAGACAACCAGCGTCTCCTCTGCCACCCGCCGGATGGTCAATCGCTCGATATGGGTCTGGCTACGCTGTTTCCACTCATTGAGAACGGCATTGTTTGACAAAAGCAGAGCAAGCGCTTCGGCAAGGGCCCCAGCATTTTCCGCCGGCACGATGATTCCGGCCTCTCCATGCTCCAGCAGTTGCGGAATACCGCCAACAGAAGAGCCGATCACCGCGCAGCCTGCCTCGCGGGCCTCGCAGATGACCAGAGGGGCCGGATCGGCCAAAGATGGCAGCACGAAAATATCGCCCGCCGCCATCCAGACAAACGGATCTTCTTTCGCCCCGAGAAAATGAATGGCCGAAGACGATGGCAATCCCGACGCCATTTGGCGATAATCCTGCTCATGCGGCCCTTCCCCGATGATGTAGAGATTGGCCTGCGGATAGATCTGATAAACCTGATTGAAGGCCTCAATCAGAAATGGCAGGCCTTTGCGTGGATGCAGGCCGCCAACAAACACAATACTGGGAGACACGAGATCGGCCTTAAACGCCGAGCGGCCCTCAAAGCGGGCAGACCCGATCGTACCGTTCAGCACCACACGCAACTTTGCCGAAGAGACACCGCGACCTTCCATGGAGAGGCCGACAGCCTCGCTGACGGCTATGACCCTGTCACCCAGGCCCATCAGTATGGCACTCTTTTCAAACTCGTTATGGACGGTCGTTACCAGCGGCGTGCCCATCAACCGGCAGAGAGGCCATGCCAGCACAGCACTGGTCATCATATGCGCATGAATAATATCCGGCCGCCACCGGCGGATCAGACCATGCAAGGCCATCTCCGATTTCAACAGGGTCAGCGGCTTGCGCGTGTGATCGATCCGTGTCGTCTCCACCCCGAAACGCGTCAGTAACGGATCGAAGTCGCCACCACCACTGGCGATGCAGGCCATATGCCCCTGCCTGACCTGCTCGCAAGCCAGATCGACAGCAGCATGGACATGTCCATTCAGTCGGTTCGTATGATTGAGAAGATGCAAGATACGCATGATGTGCCCCAGCCTGATGACAATGTCTTTATCATGTGTATGGAACGTTTTTGCTACAAACTTCCGGACAATACAGACCATGTTTTAATTATTGCGGTTAATTCAGTCAGCCCATACAAAATCCGCGACTATAAAACATATCCGCATCAGAAAAAAATTTTGTCATCGCCAATTATTGCCGCCTGACATAGTCAGTCAATGCTTTTAGTTACACTATTTTAAAAGAGTTATTTTTCCATATGACCGCAATTACCACAGGATCGTAAATCTCTGTATATTACGGGAAAATCATAGCGTGTTTTTACAGCGCCGCGCGCCAAACATGGCGCACAAAAATCGCTGTAACACTTTTCATCTGCTGCATCATTTTCATCTTAAATCCACGCCGATTTAAGGAATGATGCAGTAGGCTGGATCCACGGCCTAAGCAGACGGCGCAAAAGGCAATGTTGTTTCAACCGTCGTTTAAGGCTGTTTCAGCATCCAGTGTCGAAACACGGGCGGTCGGTTGATAATTGAATCCTCCCTGCCGCCCGAAGGAAGTTATGCCGAAAGAGGACAGGGTTTCGATTGCAGCGGCGGCATCCCGCGCTGCACCTTCGCTGTAGATCGGATAGGCATTTTCCAGCTTCTGACTGCCTTCAAGGATCAGATCACCGTCGAAAAGACCATTTTCAGCGCAATGAAGGCGAAAATCACGTTCGGCATCCTCAACACCGCCCCGCAAGACATCAGCGATGACTTCAACGGCGAAATATTCACGCCCATGGGCACGTCCGTAGAAATCAGAATAGACAGTCAGCCGCTTCCATGCGCTCTTGTTCGAAAAATTATAGATGATCGACTGCTCGAAACCGCGCCGCCCGGAAAAACTGAAATACAGAGTAATCAGAGTGATTGTTTCCAGCTTTCGGGTCATCGGCAGGCCGCAAAGCTCCATGGTCCGCATCAAGGGGATGGTGGAGACGATATGCTTTGCATGAAAAATATGGCCATCCACATGCAGGATGAAGCCAGCATCGGTCTTTTCGATCGATCGGCCCGGTTTGCCGAGACAGAAGGCCACACCGCTCTCGCGCAATCTTTGCTCAACAAGGCGGTAAAGCGGTGCAAAGCCTTCTTTCGGACGCACCATCTGCCGGTTGACCGGACCTTGAGGGCGGCGGCGAGATAGAAGACGGCTCAGGATGGCGCGAAACGAGGCGTTTTCGCTGATCCAGAGCATCCGCTTCATCGCCAGTTCAAGGTCGATAAGATGCGGCTCGCGACCGTAAAACCGGGTCATATAGGCTCTCAGGCCGGAGCGTTGCAGAAAGTAGGCACCGATCCAATAGCGGGCGAAATCCTCAGCATTCCGCATTTTACGCCGAAACAGCCGAGCGTGGACGAGCGAAAAGCCGATCCGCGCCATGGCAAGAGGACCCGCACGAAGAACATCGTCCCTGATGGAAATGGGATAGGCCGTAATGCGACCTTGCGGATTAAGCCGCGCCCATTGCGGCTCGACAGGCACATAAAGCGTCAGAAGTTCCGGAAAATGCTGCAACAGCGGTGAATCATCCTGAAAGATCAGGCTGCCGATGTCGAAACTGTAATCGCCGTGCGACCAGTCGATATGATTGCCGCCAAGATGCGCATAATCGTCAACAACGAGAATCCGGCCCGCCCCCTGGCGGGTCAGCACGGATGCCGATACCAGACCCGAGATTCCCGCCCCCAGAACGATGGTATCAAAGACGTCTATCGTGTCATCATGCTTCATGCCCGGCCCTTCCATCCTGTCAACTTCGCACGATGTCACTGATGCCCTCTGACAGGCATGGAAAATCCAGAATACGCTTAAGCCCAGAATCTCACGGCGCGCGCTACAATATTTACACTAATCATATTTATTTAAAATTTTTATATAAATTTATTATTTTCACTATTTCCCTAGAATCGCAAGTCAAATAATGATCAATATCCACAGAATCATATTAATTGTATAATTCACATTATTTATACTAATAATTCTTGAAATTTTCAAAATTTCTTAATTCATTATTTTTTAAAATCTCAATCAATCATGCAATATATTTACAAATAAATCCAAAGAAGCAAAATATCAAGTAAAGCGTATCTTTCTTAGCCCCACTCATGAGCTTTGGCGGCACAGCATTGACGAATTGCAAAACACATAGAAGAGAGCGCGACAGCCTAAAACGCCGCACATTTTTCAAACTCCGTTTCGATTCAATTGATGAGTGATTAAAACTCACCCTCAAAAAATACGATAACAGTCGTTTCCTTTAATGAATGCATTTTTTGCATATATATTCAAGTATATAGGATGAAAAAATAAAATTTGTAAAATTTCACAATAGATTTAACATTAATCTTATATATATTCAATTCTAACATGTCTTTCCGCTCTTTTCCCGGGGCATGACACTTTGGGGGCCGTTTCAATATGCTCAAGCATTTGCCGAGCCATATCCGTATTGTTTCGACCGACATTTTCGACACGCTTCTGCTCCGCAACTATAAATCTCAGACTGCGCGTGTTGCAGAAGGTGAAATGCGGTTTTCCCGTCTCCTGAGTGAGCGCGGCTTCACGATTGACAGCCATCACCTCGTCAAGGCGCGCTCAATCGCCCAAGCCATGGCCTATAAGGCACTGAACGTTCATAAACTTCATGGAGAGGTCAAGCTTGCCGATATTGTTGCCAACCAGTTGGCTTTGCTCGGTTTACCCGACCGTCTCCTTGCAGACCGCATCGCTCTGGAACTGGCAATCGAGAAGCGCTCGCTGCTTGCCAATGGGGACCTTGCACGCTTTCTCAGACAGTTGCGGCAAGCTGGCCAACGGATTGTTGCCGTCAGCGATACGGGTCTGTCGGCTGAGGCCATTGGCGAACTGATCAACCATTTTCATGGTCCCGGCCTGATCGACCGCATCTATTCCAGTGCAGATGAGCAACAGACCAAGCGCCATGGCGGTCTGTTCCATCTGCTGATGGAACAGGAAGGAGTTGCCCCCCATCATATACTGCACCTTGGCGATGACCGCCTTGCCGATAAGGACGTTCCGGCCAGCATGGGCATCAGAACCATGCATATGCCCAGGGCTTCCATTGCCCGCACCCTGACGCGGGTCAATGGGGCATACAGCCTGTCAAAACACTATATGACTGGCAAAAACCCCTTGGAGAGCAGCAATATCCCCCAGCTTAGCGAACGTTTTGACTACGGACACAGGGTTTTCGGACCGATTGTAGCCGAGTTTTGTCTCAAGATCTGGCTTTATGTTCAACAGGCAAGCCTGCAAGGACCGGCAACCCTTCTGTTTTGTGCCCGTGGCGGCGCCGGAATACGTGAAGCGTTTGAACGTGTGACGCAAAAGCTTGGTCTGCCTGTTGTTGTGCCGCGCGCAACCCTTCTGGTTTCAAGACTGATTGCCGCTCGCGCGGCCATTGCCCGGCGGACGCCCGCCGCCCTCGATGAAATCCAGCGGGAATTTCATGGACGCAGCTTTCGCGAGGTCGCCAATGCCCTTGGTGGCGTAGATTATGATCTACCGGAAAGCTGGGACCGCGTTTTTACGGCGGGAGACTTCTATGCCATGCTGGATCACCCCCTTGCCAGCAAACTGTGCAACGACATTCAGGAGCAGACAGACCTGTTTGAGCGCCATCTCGAGACGGTCAGCGGCGGCGCGACACGCCTGATCCTGTGTGACACAGGACTTTATGGCAGTACGCAGCGACTTTTGAGCGCCGGTTTTCCAGCGAAGAATTTTGAAACCATTCAGTTTGCCCGCTGCAACTATAAAGGTCTACCGGAGGATCATTTCGGCAAGGTGGCCGGGCTTGTGGTCGAGTGTAATGCCTATGACCCCTTCCACAGAGAAACGGTGATCCTTCGCTACTGGCACATCATCGAAAGCCTTTTCGAGCCTGCCATTCCCTCGGTCCGACAGTTCAAAGCTCTGCCCGATGGAACTGTCGAGGCCAATTGCGGATATATTGCCTACCCCCTGCCACAGGATAGGCTCAATCCGCTGCTTCTCGGGGCATTGCACTATATCGAAACCCTGCAAAGTGGCATTGATATTCTGGACGATGCGGCCACCGCCTGGAGGCGGCTCAAACAAGCGATCACCAATCCGGACAAATCGGATCTTCAGATTCTCGATGTCGAAAAGCGCTCTGTCGATTTTGGCCGGCTTGATTATGTCGATGCGATGACCACCAGCACGGACAGAAATGTCCTTGCTCGTCTGCGCGCCATACAATCGAACCTGTGGCGTGAAGGAGCGATTGCCCGCGATTTTTCCACCTTTGGTCCCGTTCTGCTCACGGCCCTGGAGATGGCCCATGTGGTCAGGCGTTTTTCCGGACACAGGAAAACGTGATCAAGGAAAAAGACGTTTGTTCATCCACACACTCCCCACGGCACAATGGCTGAAACCGCTAGGGATAAAAGGACGCTGTCATGAAGATTGCCATGCTTTTGAGTTGCGGTTCTTTCGAGGGGTATTTCGGGCGCTTTCAGAACCAGACGGTTCAATCCTATCTGCAAACCTATCGCAATGACTGGTGCTGGTATTATGGCGCAGGTCTGGTTGAAAACGGCATAAAACCCATTCTTTACATCCCCTCACTGCAGCAGGACGGGCTTCATGAAACCGATACTGGTATCGCCGTGCGCTTTCTGCCGCTTGCAGGTTGGTACCGGCCTTTTGAACGGGTCTGGCTGAAGCGCGTGTGCCGCACCAATCCCTATACCCTTTATGCGGATGAGCGCCTGAACACCATGGCCTTCATGCCCGCCCTGCAATCCGCCATGGTTGAGGACGATATCGCGCTCCTTTATATTCAGGAATATTGGAGCGGACGCTTCGATCACATCACGGCACGCGTCAATCGCCCGGTGACAGCCGCCGACCATGGCGGGGTCGCCAAAGGGGTGCTGAAATGGTTCAAACGGTCGGCCTTCTCCAAAACACAGGCCATCTATTGCCAGACTGCCAATGAATGCGACATTGTCCGCCGCTATGGCGGAAGGCCGATCCTCCAGCCGAATGGCTGCGATCTCAGCCAGTTTTTCCCGCTGCCAACAGCCAGCAGAGCCCGATCCATCCTCACAGTCGCCCGGCTGATCAACCGGCAGAAGCGTACGAGCGACCTGATTGCAGCGCTCGCCCTGCTGCCCGAAGACTGGACGCTGGATATTGTCGGGGCCGGGCCGGATCTTGGTCTTTTGCAACGCTGCGCCGCCACCCATGGCGTCACCGGAAGGGTCAAATTTCACGGTTTCCTCAGCCGTCAGACCATTCGCTCCATGATGCAGACCTGCGGCGTCTATGCCATGCCGTCCGCCAATGAAGCTGTCGCCCTTGCCGCGCTCGAAGCCATGGGCTGCGGCGCCGCCGTGGTTTTGAGCCGCATACGCTCCTTTCAAATGCTGGTTGAAGAT
The DNA here is from genome assembly GCF_023700755.1 of Allorhizobium sonneratiae. Taxonomy (GTDB): domain Bacteria; phylum Pseudomonadota; class Alphaproteobacteria; order Rhizobiales; family Rhizobiaceae; genus Allorhizobium; species Allorhizobium sonneratiae. The sequence continues at coordinate 294,345 of NZ_JAMKOJ010000006.1, forward strand.
GGTGTCAACGGCCTTCTTGTCGATGTCGGAGATCCGTCGGCGCTGGCCAAAGCAATTGAAACAGCCTGGACCATGAAAGAACGCCTTGGCAAGGCCGCCGTCGATACCGTGGAACATCACTACGACACCCGCAAGCTCTACAAAAATCTTGCTGCAACCTTACGCGACCAGGCGTCTTCTCAGGTCGAAATGCAGGCTGCAGAATAAAATAACAGCATTACAGTCCGTTCAGCCAGCCGGAGACCGATCATGCGTCCACGGGCTGGAGCCGATCAGAAAGTTTGTCATGTTTGCATTCAAGACACTCCAGGGGGCCAGTTGGCTGGTTTTTTCCCGCGCCATGGGCCGGTTGATCGATTTTTTTACCCTGCTTGTTCTCGCCCGCATTCTGACCCCATCCGATTTCGGACTGGTGGCGCTGGCCATGTCTCTTGTCGTCGTGGTCGATACGATCCTGGAAATCCCCGTGACCCAGGCGCTGATCCGCCTGGACAGGATTACACAGGATCATCTCGACACGGGTTTTACGCTGGGAATGCTGCGCAGTGGCGTCATTGCCGTGATTATCATCGCAGCACTTTGGCCTTTCGCACTCATCAATCACAAACCGGAATTGATGCCTCTCATCCTGTTTCTCTCGCTTGGGCCGGTCATCAGGGGATTTTACAGCCCGGCCATGGTCAATTTCAGCCGGGCGCTGGGATTTCGCCAGACATTCCTGATGGAATTCGGCGGCAAGATTGTCGCCTTCACGGCGGCGATCACCACCGTCCTGGCGGGGGGAAGCTATTGGGCGCTCGCGGCCAATTTCGTCGGCGCCTCGCTGGCCAGCACCATGATTTCCTATTGGCTTGCACCGTATAGACCGCGGCTGTCTCTGGGGCAGTTACAGGATTTTGCCGGGTTCATCGGCTGGTTCACCGCTGCACAGCTGGTCTCGGCACTCAACTGGCAATTCGACCGTCTGCTGATCGGTTTTACCAGCGATCAGGTCTCGCTGGGTCGATATGCTGTCGCCAGCGATCTGGCGACAAGCCCGACCCAAAGCCTGATCGGTCCGGCGCTGCAATCTGTCATGGCGGCCTTTTCACTGATCGCCTCTGACCATGACCGCATGAAATCCGCTTTCCTGAAGACCGCACGCTTCGCCATGCTGATCTCTCTACCCGCCTGTGTGGGCATCTCTCTGACGTCGGATCTGACAACAACGATCCTCTTGGGAGAAAAATGGAGGGAAGCCGCCCCTTACCTGCATATCCTCGCCCTGTCCGTCATCCCCATTCCCTATTTTCAGGTGCTTTATTCCGTCTCTCTGGCAACCAGCAAGCCTTACGTGGTGTTCTGGCTGAACATCATCGATCTGTCCTTCAGGCTCGTGCTGTTGTCGATCGGTCTTTATCTCTATGCCGGCTTGGGCGTCAGCTATGCGCGCGTCGTCCTGTCAGCCATCATGACTGTTTTCTATCTTTATTATGCCCGGAAAATTCTGGGCATCGGCATGGTGGCGCAATTGCAGAATATCTGGAAGATTGCCGTGGCAACACTGGTGATGACCATCAGTGTTGCCATTTTACGCAATCACATCAGCAGTGAACATTTTCATCCTGTCATTGAACTTGCCATCACCGCCGCCACCGGCGCATCGATTTATATTTTTGTGCTTTATATCCTCGGCACAAGAGTGGCGATTGGTAGCTCAAGACTGGAAATATACGACGGCTACAACATCGTGCGTTTTATCAAACGCACATAAGATTCTGTAACGCTTTAAATCTGCTGCATCATTTTCTCCTTAACCCGATTCCGGTTTAAGGAAGGCTGCAGTACCGTTTTCAACATGCGTTCCTCCCCTGTTGAAACGCGTTGAAGCAACCCCGGCCTGAGATGAACAAGACGGGGGTGCTGTCGAACAGCAGCTGACTGACCCGCCGTTACATCGGATTGCGACCGATGAAGAACTCCCTGATGGGTCCATGCTCGGGTTCAAACCGGCATCGATCAACCCCTTGCGAAGGGCGAACATCTGCGGATCGTGGATACGCTGCGTTGGCATGCGCAACGGGCCGCCGTTATAACCCTGCAACCATCCCTGGAACTTCCAGACATATCGGTCGATGAAAAAGCCGCCATGCATCTGTTGCGCGACCATACCCTTGGCCTTGCGCGCCGGATGCATGCGCCAGTAGATTTCCGTTGCCGCGTCATAATCTCCGTCGCGCAGGAGTTTCATGACCTGGGGAATGAGTGGACCCCAATATTCATGATCGCTCGTTGCCGAGAGCTGGATCGGCATGATCTGGGAAAGCGGAATGAGCTCCCCTTCGATCGGCATGGAAATAACCACTTCCTTGCCGAACAGGCGGTTACACTCGATCACGCTCTGTATGGACGGGAAACCGCCTTCAGCCTTGATCGCTGCAATGTTGGGGCAATCGTCAATGAGGCGGCGTATCACCGATGTCGGGATATCTGACGGATGCACACGCGTGTTGAAACCCCACAGGAACATCGGGAACAGCATGACGGCCAGGTTGGTCGCATCGCACAGCGCCTTCGTATAGTCGTAGATGTCGTTCTCTCTCTCCGGGTAAAAGGCCGGAGGATAGGAAAGCAGAACGAATTCAGCACCAGCTGCTTCGGCAAGCTTTACGGCCTCGATGTTTTGCTCCAGCGTGTTCCAGCTCGCGTGATGCACAACGACCAGCTTGTCGCCTGCTTCATCCTTCATCATCTGCAGGAAGTCGATATATTCCGGCAGGGTTATGGACACTTCGGAGACGCCAAGCGAGCCGACAAAACCGTGTTCGATCGCCAGCCGGGTGTCATGGCGAATAGCCTTTTCGTTCAGCCGCGTCATATCCCCGGAAAAAGACGGGATCGTGCAGTTGACGGCGCCGACCAGCCGTTCCCGTGCCCAGTCCCTTGCTTCATTTCGTTTGTAAGAAACCATCAGATCATCACCCTTTTAGATTGCTTCGCCAGCGCCTTCCCAGGCCAGGTATTTCTTTTCCAGAAATTCCTCGATCCCGTAGATCGAGCCTTCCCGTCCGAGACCGGATTGCTTGACACCCCCGAAGGGGGCGACCTCATTCGAAATCAGGCCCGTATTGATGCCGACCATGCCGGCCTCGATGCCGGCGGTCACGCGCCATATCCGCGCTGCATCACTCGAAAACAGATAGGCAGCCAGGCCGAATTCCGTGTCATTCGCCATGGCGATCGCTTCGGCTTCCGTTTCGAAGCGCAGAACAGGAGCAACGGGACCAAAGGTTTCCTCCTTGGTCACATGCATGTCGCGGCTCACCCCTGCGAGGACGGTCGGCTCAAAGAAGAAGCCGCCAAGGTGATGACGTTTGCCACCGCAGATGATTTTCGCGCCCTTCTGCACCGCATCTGAAATGTGGCCTTCCACCTTTTCGAGCGCGGCGCCGTCAATGAGCGGGCCCTGCTGGACGCTGGTTTCAAAGCCATCGCCGACCTTCAGTCGCGACACCTTCTCAGCCAAAGCAGCAACGAAGCGATCGTGGATGCCTGCCTGCACGTAGGCCCGGTTGGCGCTGATGCACGCCTGACCGGTGTTTCGGTATTTGGTGGCGATCATCCCGTCGACCGCCAGATCGAGATCGGCATCGTCGAACACGATCAGCGGCGCGTTTCCGCCCAGTTCCATCGAGGTTTTCTTGATCGTGGCGGCCGACTGCTCCAGCAATATCCGCCCCACCTCGGTTGATCCGGTAAAGGTGATCTTGCGCACCAGTGGGTTGCCGGTCAGTTCAGCGCCGATTTCACGCGCGACACCCGTCACCACATTGAACACACCGGCCGGAATGCCCGCACGTTCAGAAAGTTCGGCCAGTGCAAGCGCCGTCAGAGGTGTCTGCTCGGCAGGTTTCACCACCATCGTACAACCGGCGGCAAGTGCCGGCGCAGCCTTGCGGGTGATCATTGCAGCAGGAAAATTCCACGGCGTGATCGCCGCGCAAACTCCGACCGCCTCCTTCAAGACGACAATGCGTCGGCCTGGCTCGGGCGCCGCCATAACATCGCCTCGAACCCTCTTGGCCTCTTCGGCAAACCACTCGACGAAGGAGGCGGCATAGGCCACTTCGCCCTTGGCCTCTGCAAAGGGCTTACCCTCCTCCAGCACAATGAGCCGAGCCAGATCATCCGCATTTTGCGTCATCAGGTCGAACCAGCGGCGCAGCACAACAGATCTTTGCTTTGCTGTCTGTTTGCGCCAGCTGCCATAGGCGCGATGCGCAGCCGAAATGGCATGGGCAACCTGTTGGCTGCTCAACAACGGCAGGTCCGCGAGCTTTTCTCCCGTCGAAGGGTTGTAAAGGGTGGAGCGGCCCCGATCGCCTGTATCGACCCATGTTCCGTCCACATATGCAGACGTCTTCCACAAGTTTGGATCTGAAAGCCTGTCATGCGGCACACTTATTTGACGAATGGTCATTTCAATACAGGCCTTATCGTTCGTGGGAGCGGGGTTCCAAGGCCGAGCCGGGTGGCCTGCTCAACGCAGGCAGCAGCGACCGCGATATCTTGCAGAGCGGCCCCGACGGACTTGTAAAGAAGGATGTCGGCGTGCGACTGCCGGCCGGCACAACGCCCACCTATCAGGTCCGCCAGCGAAGCCAGTTTCTGTTCAAACGGGATACCCGCAGCCCTTGCAGCGCGCATGTCGCCCGTATCGTGCGACACCTCGTCGGGCATGTCCGCAACGATGAGACTGGCCCTCTCGATCGTGACGGGATCCACCTCGCGTTGCTCCGGAAGGGTCGAGCCGATTGACGCAACCGTCGTTCCAGGACGGAGCCATTCACCCTCGAAGAGAGGCTGCTCTCCGCGCGAGCGGGCGGCGCAAATCAACACATTGCAGCCGGACTCGACGACGCTACGCGCACTGTCCGCATTGCCGACCACCAGTCCAGTCGACGCCATCTCCCTGACGAAATTCTCACGGCTACCCGGTGAAGGGCTGAAGACGGTAACAGAGGAAATCTCGCGAACCGCAGCCAGGGCACGCAGGTGATTTCGTGCTTCGAAGCCGGTTCCCAAGACGCCGACGGAAACAGGTCCTGGTGATGCCAGGGTGTCGATCGCAAGCGCCGTCGTCGCAGCGGTGCGGAAACCGGTGATATTGTTCCCATCAAGCAGAGCGATGAGTTCAGCAGTCTCCTGATCGAAAAGCGGAATGAGATAGCTGGCCCGGCCGTTCCGGATATTGGCCGCGATCAATTTCGCGCCCATCACGTTGCCATCAGGCAAGACACCGGAAAGGGTCCGGAGCCAAAGACCGTTTCCTCTTGCCATGGTCCGTGGAGGAAACATTGCATCGGACACTGCTGACCCATAGGTGGCCCGCAGCGTCTTGACCGCGAGTTCCCATGAAAAGGATCGCTCTATGTCCTGCGGGTCCAGAAACAACGTATCCCTTTTAATCTCTGCGAGTGCGCTCGCCATGTTGTACCCTTCACATCAATAAGCGATTTTCGTAACTTTAAGTCACCTTATTTTCATATTGATGCATATCAATATAGCAATTGATTTATGTTGTATTCGGTTTTGCGTGCGGTTAGAAGCAAGACATACGCAGGGGATCAAAGATGACGAACGCCACCGGGGATATGGCGCGTTTGCGCGCATACATCGAAAAACTGGCGGAGGACGGTGAAAAACAACTGCCTCCCGAACCGAAACTCGCCGAACTGATCGACGTTTCGCGCGGTCGTTTGCGAACTTTGCTCAAGAAGGTGGAAGACGAAGGCGTGATCTGGCGTCACGTGGGAAAGGGCACATTTGTGGGCCAGCGCCAGATCGATCCGAAGTCGCCGGAATGGACGGAAGGTATCAGTCTCGGCGACATGATGGACGCGCGCCGTGTCCTTGAACCGCAAATTGCAGCCCAGGCAGCGATCGCTGCCCGGCCAGCTGACTTGGCAGCACTTGAGCGATGCCTTTCGGATCTTGCATCAACGCGCTCATACACACAGTGGAAGCTGCTGGACGAGCGGTTACATCGTTTGATCGCCGAGGCTACCCACAACAGCCTGCTGGTTCTCCTTTACGATACGCTGCGAAGCCAGGGCCGCTCGGGGCTCGATTCAAGGCTCAACGATGTCTTCGGCGAGGATATGGCGCCCCATGATACGAATGCGCAGCACGCTTCAATCGTTGCAGCGATCAAATCCGGCAATCCCGATCGGGCTGAAGAGCAAATGAATTCGCATCTCAATTATGTTCGTGCACGGCTCTTCGGATTGAGGTAGCAACATTGGGTGGGGTGTGAGGATAACAAGTTAGACTATTTTATAAGATCCCCTCGTAACCGGGCAAGGATGCTATCTCGCTGTCCGGACTTGTGACCCCGATCCTTTTGGATTTGCCTTGTAAAAGCAACTTGGTCTTAACAATGTCCGCTTTCGGTTCCAACGCAAAAAGCCACCCGAAGGTGGCTTAAGATATAGAAGA
>NZ_JAMKOJ010000007.1 GCF_023700755.1 Allorhizobium sonneratiae
CCTGTTCCGAAGCAGACGACAATTGCTGGCTGCCGGAGGAGACATAATCAGAGGCGGTCAGGGCGTCACCCGCTACGCCGCGAAGACGCTCGATCATTGAATTGACGAAACCAAGCAACTCACCAATTTCGTCCCGGGTCTTGATCTCGGCAAATTCGGTCAGATCGCCCTCAGAGACCTTCCGGACGCTTGAGACGGCGCTATGGATACCCTTGCTGATGCTCATGACGATCCAGAGGGCGGCAATGATCGAGATGACTGCCGCGCCAGCGGCGAGGCTGACCAGAATCAGGCGCGTATGAGCATATTCGACATCTGTTGCAACATCAGCAGCCTTGAGCCTGCCCTGTTCCAATGCGGTAATCTGGGCCAGCAGTTCATCCATGCCAGCAATCACCTTGCGATTGTCGCCATTTGATATCTTCAGGGCGGCGGCGGTGTTTCCAGCCTGCACATAGGCCTGGATCGCATCATCCTGTTTGCGGAACTCCTGTGACAGCGCTGACAGTTTATTCCAGGTGGCTTCTCCTTCTTCCGTCGCTTTTGACAGGACCGTTGAGAAAGCTTTATCGTATGCGGAACGCGCCTGATTGATCTGGTCGAGAGCAGTCTTGGTTTCTTCCGGGGTCTGCGCCAGGAGCAGGTTTTTCTGCTGTCTGATCTGCTGCAGTTCTTCGATCTTGAGTTCTTGCGTCAGTTGCAGGCGGGAGACGGGACCGTCCAGCATTTCGCTCAGGATAGTATTCATTGTCGATACACTTGAAATACCAAGCATTGCCGTGATCCCGAGCAACAGGATCAAAAACATAAAGGTCATTGCCAGTTTCAGTTTGATCGTGAAACGCATTTTTCTATCTCAATTGTTGGAAAGGCCAGAGCTGGAAACGCCGCCCCGTTCTTGTGTCAGTGAAAATATTGCCATGAGATTGGGAAGGATAATGAATTGTCCGTCCCGCTTCACAAGGCATTCAATATAATCCGCACGCCAGCGCATACCGACGCTTGGAGGGGGTTCGCTGGCATGGCGCGGCAGGGTTGTTACCTCGAACACTCTGTCTGTTCTGATGCCGACAAGTGTTGCTTCGCCTTCGATGTCGAGTTCAAGAACGATGATGCGGCTGTCGATGGTCGGTTCGCGGACCTCCATGCCGAAAGCAAGCCGGATGTCGGCGAGCGGAATGACCTTGCCGCGAAAATTGATCACACTCGAGACATAGGGCTTGGCGCCAGGCACCTTGGTCTCCGGCAGAAGATCGAGGATCTCCTGCACGTTTATCGCCTCGATGGCAAAGGTTTCGCCATTGAGGTTGAAGGTCAGAACGGCCAGTTCGTCGTGACCTTTCCAGAGGGTTTGAAAATCGCGTTTTCCTGCCTGTACGTTCATCCTGCCACCCGCAATTGCGCCTCCTGGTTCTGCCCGACACTGACGAGATGGGTTACATCCAGAATCAGCGCGACGCTGCCATCGCCGAGAATGGTCGCGCCGGAGAAGGTCACGACATCATGATGCAGCTTGGACATGGATTTGATCACTGTCTGATGATCGCCGATGATCTGATCGACCACGAGACCAATTCGTTCGTCACCGGTCGAGATGACCACCACTTTCTGATAGGGATCGGGCTCGGTGCCGGTCTGGAAGAGATCACGCAGTCTGAGGAACGGCACGAGGCTGTCACGCAGCGAGATGAAGCTGCGTCCGCGTGAGCGCAGATCGTCTTCCAGCGACAGTTCAAGGCATTCCTCGACCGCCGCGAGCGGGATGACGTAGCAGCCGGCTCCAACTCGGACCAGAAGCCCGTCGATGATCGCCAGCGTCAAAGGAATGCGCAGGGCAATCTCCGAACCGCGACCCTCTTCGCTGCGGATATCGATGATGCCGCGCAGCGCCTCGACGGTTTTCTTGACCACATCCATGCCGACGCCGCGTCCCGACAGATTGGTGATCTGGCTGGCCGTCGAAAAACCGGGCTGGAAAATCAGCTGCAGCAGTTCCTGATCGGTCAATTGTGCGCCCGGCTGGATCAGACCGGAGGATTCGGCCTTGGCGCGGACACGGTCCCGGTTGATACCGCGCCCGTCGTCCTTGATGGTGATGACCACCTCCCCGCCAGCCTGACGGGCTGACAGAATAACTTTCCCTGTGGGGCTCTTGCCGTTTGCATGGCGCTCGTCCGGCGGTTCCAGGCCGTGGTCGATGGAATTGCGCACCAGATGGACCAGCGGATCGGCAAGGCGCTCGATCACGGTCTTGTCCACCTCGGTGGTTTCGCCTTCGGTTTCCAGTTCGATCATCTTGCCGGTTTCACGGGCAAGATCGTGGACCAGGCGGCGGAAGCGGGCAAACAGGCTGCCGACCGGCACCATGCGCAGGACCATCATCGTATCCCGCAGCTCTCCGGATAGCCGTTCGACGTCTTCGGAGACGGCCCGCAGCATGATATCGGCGCTTGAGCCGGCAAGCTGCGACAGGCGTGACTGGGCAATGACCAGTTCACCCACCCGATCCATCAGTTCATCGAGCCTTTCGGCCGGAACCTTGACGTTTTCCGCAGTTTTGGCGTGTTTTCCATCTGTCGCCCCGGTGCTGGCCGGTTGCTGTGCCGCAGCGACCGGTGCTGCCGGTTTGGCTGGAGCGTCAGCACGCGTTTCGGCGGGCGCTGCCGCTTCGATGGTCCTGGTGTCGGTTTGGACCGCTTTTCCGCCGATTTCCTCAAGCACGAATTCCATATCGTCCATCACGAAGATGAAGACATCCTCGATGTCGGATTTCGGCTTGTCGGTGATCAGATTGACGGTCCAGCCGATGTAAAGATCGGTTGGAACCAGCGCTGCCAGATCGGGAAGGGACGCGCAGTTTGCCGCGACAGTGCAATCGCCCAGCTCACGCAGTTCATCGAGGAGACCCAGCGGATTGGTGCCGTTGACCATTGCGTTGGCGGGAAGGCGGAAATTCAGCCGGTAATGGGTGAGCCCGTTTTCCGGGGTGGCCTGTTTGGCAACCTGTGCGGGAGCGGGTGCAGACCCTGCCGTGCCCGCTTGTCCGCCGACGGCGGCGCGAAGCTTGTCCAGCAGATGTTCGCTCATGGCATCGTGGTCGCCATTCGGCTTGTCCACCAGCGCCTTCATATGATCCTGCGCTTCGAGAACGGCTGCCACAAGTTCTGCCGTGGCAGGCACTTCTCCTTTGCGAACCTTGTCGAAAGCGGTCTCGCAATGATGGGTAAAGGCAGCCAGCGCCTCGAAGCCGAACATGGCTCCGGAGCCCTTCAGCGTGTGCAGACCGCGGAAGACGGCATCAATCTGATCGTGATTGGACAGATCTTCAAGCAGATCGAGCAGTCCGCTCTCGATCTGTTCGAACAGTTCGGCCGCTTCGGTGCGGAATACCTGGATAGGGTCCAACTGGCTCATTTGCCAAGCACCTTTCGGGCGATCTTGACCAACTGGTCGGCATTGAAGGGTTTGGTGATCCAGCCGGTGGCACCTGCTGCCTTGGCCCGGTTCTTCATGTCCGCATCCGATTCGGTGGTGAGGAAGATGATCGGTATGCCCATATGCGCCGGTGATTTGCGCAGGGCCTCGATCATTGCCAGACCATTCATGTTCGGCATATTGAGATCGGTGACGATCAGATCGAAACGACCGGATTTGGCCTTGTTCAAGCCATCGAGCCCATCCACGGCTTCGGTCACCTGATAGCCTGCTCCGGTCAGGGCGATCTTGGTTGTCATTCTGATGCTGGCGGAATCATCCACGGTCAGAATATGGGCGCTCATTGATTTTGCCTTTCATGTAACCAGAAGGTGCGAGAATTGGGGTCCATATCGGTCAGGAAGCCGCCGCGTTCGAGCAGATCTCGCAACTGCTGCGAGGCGGGCCTTACCAGGGAAATCTGTTTTCCTTCCATCTCGGCGGTGATCCGCGCGGCCTCGATGAGTTGAAGGAAGCTCAAATCGACTTCACCCACCTCCGGTACAGAGATCTCAAGATGCTGAACCTCATTCAGGGCCGACATGACTTGTTCGTGAATCTCGGTGATCGTTCGAATGGTCAGGATTGGATCCAGTTCGAGACGGTGTGCATTAACGTCATCTTTGCTCATCAGTATCGACCCCCTACTGTCTGCAAGGAAGAAGCTGTCTGGTTGAGTTCATGGGGTGCAAGCGGTGGAACCTTGTCCATGATCAGGTTGTCTGTCTGTTCCTGACCGGACATGATCTTGACGACCTGCGGCCAGAGCCGTTCGAAGACGTCAACACAGGCGGGATCGAAATGCCGACCCTTTTCGTTGTGGACATGCTTGCGTGCTTTTTCCAGTGTCCAGGCTGGTTTGTAAGGGCGCTCCGCGCACAAGGCATCGAAGACATCGGCCAAGGCCACGATGCGGGCCTCAAGTGGAATGCTGTTGCCCTTGAGGCCGTACGGATAACCGCTGCCATCCCATTTTTCATGATGACCGCCAGCGATGCGTTCTGCCACCTGCAGCAGATCAGACTGGCCGTTTTCCAGAATACGCACGCCGATTTCGACATGCTGGCGCATGATGCCAAGCTCTTCTTCCGTCAGGCTGCCCGGCTTTGAGAGTATATGGTCTGGAATGCCGATCTTGCCCACATCATGCAAAGGCGTGGCCAGATAGATCATGCGGCACAATGGCTCGGAAAGGCCCATTTCACGCGCCATCAACATGGCGATTCGGGCGACGCGCGACACATGGTCTCCAGTATTGCCGTCGCGATATTCAATCGCGCGGGCCAGACGCCAGATGATTTCTTCTTCGCTTTTTGCAAGTGCTGCCGTTTTGATGTTGACGGCTTCGATCAGATCGTCCGCCCGCTGGGCAAGCTCCACCTGCGATTTTCTCAGGTTGAGAAGATTGCGCACACGAACATTGAGCTCAAGTGATTCCACCGGTTTCGTCAGAAATTCCGTCACGCCGGCCTCAAGCGCGTTGAGGCGCACCGAGGTTTCCCGCATCGACGTGATCATGATGATCGGCACAAGATCATAGCCTGACATGGCGCGCAGGATAGTGACCACGTCGATGCCGTTCAATTTCGGCATGTTATAGTCAACGAGGACCATGTCATATTGCCGATTCTGACAGGCGTTTATGGCTTGTTGCGGATCGAGAAAACTGTCAACGACAAGGTCAGGAACTTTTTCAAGTTCCTGACCAAGCGCTACCAGGATCGATCTGCTGTCATCTATCAAAACCGCATGCAAAGGAAGCTCCATTGCAATTCTGGAATGCGCACACGTCGGAGGGTTCCGCACGGAAGCCCGATGCAGAACTGCGCTTCAACAAGCGTATTCAATTTTCACGAACATGAGAAAACCGGTCCGCATCATGCGGCGGGTAGTCTGGAGACTGCTTTTGGCAGTCTGAAATCTTTCAATCCCGCTAAAGTCTCACGCTGTGGCGTTAAGATTGCCCTAACATCATTACCCAGAAACATTAGTTTTTTCTTTATGGCTAATGATATTTCAGTCGGAATGAACGAATTGTTTTCCAGTCACCGTTATTGCCAGTTTGTATATCTTTTTTATTAATGAATATAATAAAAAATCACAGGTCAAAAATCATCTTCGCTTATAAGCTGCATTTTTAAAACGGATTATAGGATGGCTGATACGTTTCGGCAGTTAAAATGATAAAATTTTCGATATTTTGTGTCAGATGAGTTTTATCATAATAGCCTGGAACAATTTAATTCCAAAAAAAGTCAAATTTTGCTAAATAATGAATATGAGATTCAATTTCTAATAGAATAAGTTCATTTTTATTGGTCAGTTCGTACTGTTCAGTGTTTCGCAGAAACGCCGAAAATCTTTAACTCATTGTTTTCACGCATTTCCGGACGGAAAACCGTTTCACACTTTTCTCGGGATACAGCATAATTCCTTCAATCGGAATCGATTGAAGGAATTATGCTGTCGTCGACAGGAGATGCTTTAAAACAGGGCCGCAGCAAAGAGATCGTCGTCTTCATCGGTCTGGTTTAACTGGGGTGTTCCGACCTCTTGAGTCACATCCACCGGCAGGAACTTTTGATGGATATCCCTTTCCTGCTGCATGGTGTAGATGGCGTATATACGTTCGCTCAAAGATTGAGCGCTGAGAGCCAGATCTAGCACGGTTGCAGGCAGCGGCTGCATTTTCGTTCTTGCTATGCGCAGGCACTCTTCCAGAACCCCGCCAAGAGCGGTTTCGAAATCGAGTTTGCGAACGGTTTCAGTGATACGGCTGAACACCAGGTCGCCTTCGCGGTTGAAGTCTGCCAGCCCCTTGTCCATGTCGGCTGCCACGGCACGAATCGCATTGAGCGCAGCATTCAGCGGTTCATCGATATGGTCGATATCGTCACTGTCATCATTGGCGAGAAAGGAAGATGCCTCCTCGACGTGCCGCATATCATTGACGATGTTGTCCGCGGGGGCTTCCAGCTTGGCGGCGAAACTGCGCAATTCGCCACTGACCACATTCACCGAACGCCCGGCGTCGCCAAGGCGCGAGCAGCGCAGGTTTGAATTGAGTGCCATATAGTGAATATCGGTTTTGATGGCCCGTATGATTTCTATACCGGCCTGCAGAGACTGCGCAGAGTGAGTGACGGATGCCACCATGGAATCCGATTCCTGGCTGCGCTCCTGCACCCGTTTCGATAGCTCGCAGGCATGGCTGATATCGTGAGCCATGCGATGCAGCAGGCTGGTGTCGTCATTGCCGCCGGACTGGTTGAGATCGTCGCGCAGATGCAGGATATGGGCAGCCTCACTGGTGAAGCTGGCCATATTGGCGGTGATCGATCCGCATTGGGTGCGAAAATCATTCAACGTTTCTTCAAGCTGCGCGTGGCCGAGATGAAGCACGATCTGGCGCAGGTCGGCGGCAAGGGATGCATCGGGCAGTCCACCTGCATCCAGAAACTCGTTCAGGTGCACAAAGCCGCTTTGAATATGCTCGATGCGCTGACGCGTGATATCACCGATCTGCAGGGCGGACAGAACCGTACCGATCTTGGACTGGACGGTCCTGGTTACGGCTTTGACCTCGTTGGCGGTCCGCGCCATGGTCTGATGCTGTTTTGCCAGTTGCTCAGAGCTTTCCTGCAGGGAGCGGACGATGGCGGGAATTGTCGCGCTGAAATCGGCCAGAATGCCGTCGGAGAAAGACCGCACCGTATCGAGCTGTCCGCGCATGGTGGCCAGCTGATTGGCGAAACGGTCGATTTCTGTTGCACCTGACTGGATGCGCTCGCGGATTTCATCGGCGAAACCGGAAAACTCGGCAAGACCCGCCCCTGTTATCTTCACCGTAACGGCAAAGGTTTTCAGATAGCGAATGATCTCCAGCATTTCCTGCACATGGGCGGCGGTCGAATCGCAGAGATCGGAAATCTGAGTGAAACTTGACTGACGCGCTGCGGCCCTTTCTGGCAGAGCCGCCAGATCCGAGATGGTGCGTCGCAGTTCAGCGACTGTCTGCGTTGTCGTCTCGCCATCGAGAATACCCGTCAGGCGGTCGAGATTATCCGCCAGACCGTTTAATATCTCCATGACCGACACGAGAAGAGCTCCGCCATCGAGAAAGACTTTCTCGATGCGAGAATGAGCTGCGGTCAATTTCTGTTCAAATTCGGATCGGTCAGAGCCACGCTGGACCGAATAGGATGCTAAGGGCACGGAAAACCTCGTTTGAACGCTTTTTTGTGTCTTAGCATCAATTAAACAACGACAGGTAAATGCTGCGTTACATTTTGTCGAAACATTTATCCGTTGTCATTCCCTTTCGGGCTCAGCGCAGCCTCTCTCTTATGTTTCGTAGAGCACCAACATATCCTTGGCGTCGATCTGATCGCCGGGTTTGACGGCAATCTCCTTGATCGTGCCGTCTTTTTCGGCGTGAAGGGCGGTTTCCATCTTCATCGCCTCGATGGAGAGCAGCACATCACCGGCCTTGACGCTCTGTCCTGCGGCAACGAAGACCCGTGAAATCACGCCAGGCATCGGCGCGCCGATCTGGGCTGGATTGCCTGCTTCGGCCTTACGGCGGGCAAGACTGGATGCCGTACGGCTGCGGTCCGGCACCTTGATGCGGCGCGGCTGGCCATTCAGCTCGAAGAACACGGTGACCAGACCCTGCTGATCCGGTGCGCTCATCGCCTGATTGACGACCACCAATGTCTTGCCCTTTTCGATTTCGGCAAACAGTTCCTCGCCATCGGCCATGCCATAGAAATAGGCCGGTGTCGGCAGAACCGAAACCGGGCCATAGGTGTCGGTGGCCAGGGCAAAATCGGTAAAGACCTTGGGATACATCAGATAGGAGGCAAATTCATTGTCATTGACGGCGCGACCGATCTTGCTTTCGATGGCCTTGCGCTCGGCATTGAGATCGGCCTCCTTCAGCAGCGAGCCTGGCCGCACACTATAGGCTTGTTCACCTTTCAGTGCCTTTTTCTGAAGCGCTTGTGGCCAGCCACCGGGCGGCTGGCCAAGATCGCCACGCAGCATCGAGACGACCGACTCCGGGAAGGCAATGTCTTTGGCCGGATTTTCGACATCGGCGACGGTCAGATCCTGTGCCACCATCATCAGTGCCATATCGCCGACAACCTTGGACGAGGGAGTGACCTTGACGATGTCGCCGAACATGCGGTTGGCCTCCGCATAGGCCTTGGCCACCTCATGCCAGCGGCTTTCCAGCCCGAGCGAGCGGGCCTGTTCCTTCAGATTGGTGAACTGGCCGCCCGGCATTTCATGCAGATAGACTTCCGAGGCCGGGCCCTTCAGATCGCTTTCAAAGGCGGCATATTGCGCCCTGACGGCTTCCCAATAGAAGGAGATGCGGCGGATCCATTCCGGATCGAGCCCCGGATCGCGTTCCGTGCCGGAGAGCGCTTCGACGATGGAGCCGAGGCAGGGCTGCGACGTATTGCCGGAAAAGGCATCCATGGCTGCATCCACGGCGTCGACACCGGCATCCACGGCCGCCAGAATGGTGGCGGCGGCAATGCCCGATGTGTCATGGGTGTGGAAGTGGATGGGCAGATCGGTTGCCTCCCGCAGCGCCGTAAACAGCAGTTTGGCGGCAGAGGGTTTCAGCAGACCCGCCATATCCTTGACGGCAATGATATGCGCGCCGGCCTTTTCCAGTTCGCTGGCCAGAGCGGTGTAATATTTCAGGTCGTATTTCGGCCGGGCGCTGTTCAGCAGATCGCCGGTATAGCAGATGGCGGCTTCGCAGAGCTTGTTTTCCTCCTGCACGGCATCCATGGAGACGCGCATGTTCTCCACCCAGTTCAGGCAGTCGAAGACACGGAAAAGATCGATCCCGCCTTTGGCCGCCTGTCTGACGAAATATTTCACCACATTGTCAGGATAGTTGGTGTAGCCGACACCATTTGCCCCACGCAGCAACATTTGCAGCAGGATATTGGGCGCGGCCTCACGGATCAGCGCCAGCCGTTCCCAGGGGTCTTCCGTCAGAAAGCGCATGGAGACGTCAAAGGTTGCTCCACCCCAGCATTCCAGAGAGAACAGATTGGGCAATGCTTTGGCATAGACCGGCGCGATCTGCGCCATGTCATGGGTGCGCATCCGGGTGGCCAGCAGTGACTGGTGACCGTCGCGCATGGTGGTGTCGGTGATCAGCACGCGCTTTTCATCGCGCATCCAGCGGGCAAAGCCTTTCGGTCCGAGTGCTTCCAGTTTTTGCCTGGTTCCGTCCGGCACCTCCCTCTCGATATAGGGAAGAACCGGCTTTGCGGCCTTTTGTGACGGTTTGGGCCGACCTTTCACTTCCGGGTGGCCGTTCACCGAGACATCGGCCAGATAGGTCAGAAGCTTGGTGGCGCGGTCCTGACGTTTGACCTGGGCGAAAAGCTCGGGCGTCGTATCGATGAAACGGGTGGTGTAGCTGTTGTCGCGGAATTTCTGGTGGCCGATGATCGCTTCGAGAAAGGTCAGATTGGTGGCGACGCCGCGGATGCGAAACTCGCGCAGCGCCCGGTCCATGCGGCTGATTGCCTCCTGCGGCGTGGTGCCGGAGGCCGTGACCTTGACCAGCAGCGGATCGTAATAGCGGGTAATGATTGCGCCGGTATAGGCGGTGCCGCCATCGAGCCGGATGCCGAAGCCCGCCGCCGAACGATAGGCGGTGATGCGGCCGTAATCAGGAATGAAGTTCTGTTCCGGATCTTCCGTGGTGATGCGGCATTGCAGCGCGTGCCCGTTGAGGCGAATGTTCTCCTGGTTCGGCACGCCCGATTCCGGCGTGCCGATGGCTGCGCCTTCGAGAATATGGATCTGCGCCTTGACGATATCGATGCCGGTGACGACTTCGGTGACGGTATGTTCCACCTGAATGCGCGGATTGACCTCGATGAAGTAGAATTTGCCGCTATCGGCATCCATCAGATATTCGACCGTGCCGGCGCCGATATAATTGGTCGCGGACGCGATTTTCAGCGAATAACCGGCCAGTTCCTGGCGCTGCGCTTCGCTGAGATAGGGGGCCGGGGCGCGTTCGACCACTTTCTGGTTGCGGCGTTGGATCGAGCAGTCGCGCTCGAAAAGATGGACGACATTGCCATGAGTGTCGCCGAGGATCTGGCTTTCGACGTGGCGGGCATTTTCCACCAGCTTTTCGAGATAGACTTCATCCTTGCCGAAGGCGGCCTTTGCCTCGCGCTTGGCTTCGGTCACTTCCCGTTCGAGATCTCCGGCGGAGCGAATGACGCGCATGCCGCGTCCGCCCCCGCCCCAGGACGCTTTCAGCATCAGCGGGTATCCGATCTCTTCGGCCATTGTCGCAATGGCTGCCATGTCTTCGGGCAGGGGATCGGTGGCAGGCACCACCGGCACACCGACAGAGACGGCCAGATTGCGCGCGGCGACCTTGTTGCCGAGCTGGCGCATGGTCTCAGCCGTCGGACCGATGAAGATCAGACCTGCCTCATTGCAGGCCTCGACGAATTCAGGGCTTTCCGATAGCAGGCCATAACCGGGATGGATGGCATCGGCGCCAGAGAGCTTTGCGACACGAATGATTTCCGGGATGGAAAGATAGCTCTCGATCGGCCCCAGATCGCGCGGCAGATGCGGGCCGCGCCCGACCTGATAGCTTTCATCCGCCTTGAACCGGTGCAGGGAAAGCTTATCCTCCTCAGCCCAGATAGCGACGGTTTTGATGCCAAGCTCATTGGCAGCGCGAAAGACGCGAATGGCGATTTCGGAGCGATTGGCAACAAGAATTTTGGAAATGGACACGGATCGGGCTCTCCTCATCATCAACTGTTTTTGCAGTTGCTCACAAAGAGATTAGCCAGCCTTATTTCCAATGGCAATTGCTCATGTGCATCCTTCGATCCGGCCATGATGTCTGTGTCCTGTTGAGGACGCCAGAACACATCAGGCAGTGGGGTCTGTTGTCTGCAGATGGCAAAAGACGGACAGGGAGCCCTGCTTAGCGGATGAGACCCAGTCTGAAGGCAAGAGCAACCATGTGTTGTCTGTTGCGTGCTGTCAGCTTGTCCTGCAACTCATTCACATACCAGTCGACGGTGTGGTTGGAAATTTCCAGCAGCTTGCTCATCTCGTTCGAGGTCATGCCTTCACCGAGGTAATGAAGAATTTCCATCTCCCGCTTGGTCAGCCTGACCTCGACCTTTTCAACGGGGCTGAAAAGATCCGCATGGCCCGACAGTTCGACCAGTCGCCAGAAGGCTGAACGGACCGCTGCGTCAAGCATGGTCAGGTCGAGTGGACTGAGATCGACGGCATGTCCGCTGACGGTCATGTTGCCCAGCAGACCGCCGCGACCGTAAAGCGGAAAGACATAGCCGTCTTCAAGGCCGAATTTCTGTGCATCGCCCATCATGCGCTGCATCCGCTTGTATTGCGGATCGTCCTTGAAGGCTGACAGCGTATCGCTCCAGCGATAGGGGCGCTGGGCCTGCGACAGATAGCGTACGGTCGGGTCTATCAGGCCGAATTTCTTGTTGAGGTAAAGCTGGGACCATTTGTCCGGCCAGCGTTCCGCCATCACCTGCGGTATCGGCTCTTCATCGGGGCGTGGCGTTCGCACGATTCCGTAATATTCGAACCTGTAGGCATTCAAAAGCTTTTCCAGTTCAAGCAGCAGCTCTTCACGGGTTCTGAGGCTTGCGGATACGACAATGAACTGAATGATATGATTGACGGTCAAAATGGCCCCCACGAATCCTTTGAAAAATACATGCTTGAAACCCCTTGGCAAATAAAGCACGTTCACAACCAGAATGAGAAGGAATGCGTGCTTATCCACTCGTTAATGTTTTTGTATTTGATCTTTTTCAAGAAAAGCAGACCCATGCGCGTTTCAGTCATCCCATACCATCGTCGCCTTTGTACAGGCAACGTTCAGCTTGCAAGGTTTATCCTCACGATCAACGCTCCTTGTGAAGGTTGTTTCGTCATGGTTATGCCATGGTTAAGGGGCGAAAGCTAAGCAGGATTTGTGAGGTCTGGCTACTGATTTCTGGTTAAAAATCCTGTTCGAACAATGATATATGAGAAGGCATTGTGTCTGGTCAGGCAATGTCAGCCATGATGGCCCCATTTTCGGGGGCGCCATGACGCAAATGCGCCGGGTCAGAAAACGGGAGCCAGTTTACCGCTCATGCCCGATGAAACAATAAAACACAGGGTATCGTGCCGGTTTTGGCTGGGTTCACGATGTTTTGAGGTGCCGATATCGGGTTTCCGATCCGGATATGCTTGCCGCAAGGAGTAACTGTCGCCATGTCCCTATTGCAGATTTACTGGCGCGCATTGCAATATCTCAGCGCTTACCGGCTGAAAGTCACTGTTGTAGTGCTGGCCAACATCACGCTGGCGGTGATTACTATTGCCGAGCCGGTGTTGTTCGGCTGGATCATCGACGCTATTTCGGCGAAGAAGCCGGTGACGAATATACTCTTGATGTGGGGCGGGTTCGGCATCTTCAATACGGTGGCTTTCGTGCTGGTGGCGCGTGAGGCGGACAGGCTGGCCCATGGCCGGCGCGCCAGCCTTTTGACGGAAGCCTTCGGGCGGATCATTTCGATGCCTCTGTCCTGGCACCATCAGCGCGGTACGTCCCATGCGCTGCATACGCTTTTACGGGCCAGCGAGACGCTGTTCGGACTCTGGCTGGAATTCATGCGCACCCATCTTGCCACCATCGTGGCACTGGCGCTGCTCATTCCAACCGCCATGTCGATGGACCTGCGTCTGACGGCGGTGCTGCTCGTGCTTGGCATCATTTATTATATCATCGGCAAGACGGTGATGGAAAAAACCAAGGATGGTCAGGCCTCGGTGGAAAGCCACTACCACACGGTCTTTTCCCATGTCAGCGACACGATCAGCAATGTGTCCGTCATTCACAGCTACAACCGCATTCAGTCCGAAACCGCAGCTTTGAAACAATTCGCCTCCGATCTTTTATCGGCGCAATATCCGGTTCTCGACTGGTGGGCGATTGCCAGCGGCCTGAACCGGATCGCTTCGACCGCCTCCATGCTGATCATTCTGGTCATTGGCACCATGCTGGTGCAGGCGGGCGAACTGAAGGTGGGCGATGTCATCGCCTTTATCGGTTTTGCCAATCTGCTGATTGCCCGTCTCGACCAGATGCGGCAGTTCTCCAGCCAGATTTTCGAGGCCCGCGCCAAGCTTGAGGATTTTTATGTCCTCGAAGACTCTGTCAAGGAGCGGGACGAGCCGGTGGGGGCGCAGGAACTGGAGCATGTGCGCGGCGATGTCGAATTCCGCCATGTCTGCTTCGATTTTGCCAACACCACGCAAGGGGTCAAGGACGTTTCCTTCAAGGTCAAGGCTGGTCAGACCATCGCCATTGTCGGACCGACCGGGGCGGGCAAGACCACGCTGATCAATCTTTTGCAGCGGGTGCATGAGCCGCAGCAGGGTGAAATCCTCATCGATGGCGTGGATATCGCCCATGTGACGCGTCATTCGCTGCGTCATTCGATTGCCACCGTGTTTCAGGATGCGGGCATTCTCAACCGCTCGATTGCCGACAATATCCGGCTCGGCAAGGATGCGGCCAGCGATGAGGATGTGAAGAAAGCCGCGGAAGCCGCTGCCGCTACCGATTTCATCGAAAGCAGGCTCAACGGTTTCGATACCCATGTCGGCGAACGTGGCAACCGGCTTTCCGGTGGCGAGCGCCAGCGCATCGCCATTGCGCGCGCGATTTTGAAAGATGCGCCGATCCTCGTCTTGGACGAAGCCACCAGCGCATTGGACGTGGAAACCGAAGAGCGGGTGAAGGAGGCCATCGACCGGCTGCGTCAGAACCGCACCACATTCATCATCGCGCACCGGCTTTCCACCGTGCGTGAGGCTGATCTGGTGTTGTTCCTCGATCATGGCCGCATTGTCGAAATGGGCGGTTATGAGGAATTGCGTTCCATGGGAGGGCGGTTTGCCGCCCTCCTGCACACCAGCGGCTTGCTCAAGGACGATGAGAAGGTGGCGGTGAACGCCCGGTAAGCAGCCGGTTCAGTAGAAGAAAAAGAGGCCTTGTCGGCCTCTTTTTCTATCAGGCTTTCAGAAAATCCTCGGCAAGTTCGACCCAGAAGGCCACCCCGGTCGGGATGACGTCATCGTTGAAGTCATAGCGGGGGTGATGCAGCGGTGGATCGTTTTCAGTCCGGGCGGTGCCGAGGAAGAAATAGGTTCCAGGCCGCTTTTCCAGCATATAGGCGAAATCCTCGCTGCCCATGGTGGGGCGCGGCATGTCATGCACCTTGTCGTCGCCGGCAAAACGGCAGGCAAGAGCGCGCGCATAAGCGGTTTCTCTCGCATGGTTCACCGTTGCCGGATAGCCGCGTTCATACTCGATCTCGACCGTCATGCCATAGCTTTGCGCCTGACACTCGGCGATGGCGCGGATGCGGGTTTCAAGCGTATCGCGCACGGCAGGATCGAGCGAGCGGATGGTCAAAAGCATCTCGGCCCGTTCGGGAATGACATTGCTGGCAGCGCCGGCATGAAAGGCGCCAATGGTGACAACAGCGGAGTCGAGCGGGTGGATGTTGCGGGAGACGACGGTTTGCAGGGCCATGACGATGCTGGCGCCGGCAACGACCGGGTCGGCGGTGGCCTGTGGTTCTGCACCATGACCGCCGCGGCCGATCACGGTGATGCGGCATTCATCGACTGCCGCCATGACCGGCCCCGCGCCGAAGACGAAATGGCCGAGCGGAATCGAGGGTTCGTTATGCAGGCCGAAAACGGCATCGCAGGGAAAACGGTCGAACAAACCATCCTCGATCATCAGCCGTGCGCCACCGAAATTTTCCTCCGCAGGCTGAAAGATCAGATGGATCGTGCCATCGAAATTGCGCCGTTCGGCCAGAATGTTCGCCGCCCCCAAAAGCATGGCGGTATGGCCATCATGACCGCAGGCATGCATCAGACCCGCGGTTTTGCTGGCGTAATCGGCACCGGTTTCCTCATGGATGGGCAGGGCGTCGAAATCGGCGCGGATGCCGATGGACTTTGCTGATGAGCCGTTTCTGAGGGTTGCGACAAGGCCGGTCTTTGCCAGCCCGCGTGTTACCGTATAGCCCATCTCCGCAAGCTTTTTTGCCACGAAATCCGAGGTATGGATTTCAGAAAGGCCAAGTTCAGGATGCTGATGCAGATAGCGCCGCATGGCGACGACATCCGGCATATCGTTAGGAATGTGAACGGTCATGACACTCTTGCCGGTTTTGCCCGGATAAGGCAGCCAATGAAGATGGCCAATAGAAATGGTGAGCACCGATTCTTGCATTTGTTCAGCTTGGGTTCAAGCAGAAGAAGCCATTTTGTCAGGCTGATAAAACGTGACAGGGAAAAGTGGAGACGGCCTCATGAAGCAAAGCTATGGTCATGATGACAGGCTGGGATCGGACATGATGATCTTCATCATCCTGTCCCTGTGCGGGGTCGTGTTACGCCCTATCTTACCGTCCAGGAGCCTTGCGTGAGGCGACACGCCTGATTGTTACATACACCCTATAATGGTCCGTTAAGCAAAATCCGCTTTAAGGATCGTTGCAGGAAATCCACTCTTGCCTTGAACAGATTTAAGAGATCATGTCCCAAACCACGACGCCGCATCAAGCGCCCCGCGACATCGACCATAACGATGCCATCCGCGCCCCCTATCTCACCATCGATGAATTGCGTGACAAGGCGAAGGCGCTGGCAAGCGAGGTTTCAGGTACGCTGCCGGGCTTTTTCGATTTCGAATTTTTTGCCCGTCACAAGGAAAATGAGCGGGAAATCCTGCGCGTTTACCGCACAACGGCGGTGGATGTTGAAGCCGGGGCGACAATCACGCCCGCCGCCGAATGGCTGCTCGACAATCACTATATCATCGAAGAGGCCATTCAGGAGGTCCGGCGCGATTTTCCGCGGCGCTTCTACAAGCAGCTGGTGATGACGAAGGTCGGCGACCGGATCATTCCCCGCGTTCTGGCGCTGGCCTGGCTTTATGTGGCGCATACCCATTCGACCGTCACCCGCGACGGGTTGACGGCGCTGGCGGAAGGCTATCAGAGCGAAACACCGCTGCAGATCGGTGAGCTTTGGGCTCTGCCCTCCATGGTGCGCTATGTGCTGGTCGAAAATCTGCGGCGGATTTCCACCCGCGTCGAGCAGTCGCGCCAGATGCGCCGAAAGGCCAATGCCGCCGCCGACGAGGTGATCCGCCTGACCGATGAGGCGGCCTGCCGCGACTATCTGGCGACGCTGGAGCCGCTGGCCGACGACAATACCTTCGCCACGCAGTTCCTTTACCGGTTGCGCAACGGCTCGCAGACCTCGGCTCTGGCTGTCGAATGGCTGGAAAAGCGGCTGGAACTGAACGGACGCACGCCCGAAGAGGCGATGGCCGCCGAACATAACCGGCTGTCTTCCGGCAATGTCACCATGGGCAGCATCATCAAGGGGCTGCGCACCATTGACGACACCGAATGGTCTGTCTGGGTTGAAGAGGTCAGCCATGTCGACAAGATCTTGCGCACGCACAGCGATTACGAGGCGCTGGATTTCGGTTCGCGCAACAGCTATCGCACCACCATTGAAAAACTGGCACAGCGATCGGAAAAGACCGAGCTGGACATTGCCCAGACCGCAGTCGATCTGGCGGTTTCTGCGGCAACCGAGTCTGGCGGGGACAGCGATGCGCCCTCCAATGTCGGTAGTTTTCTGGCTGGTGACCGGCGCCAGGAGCTGGAACGCGCCGTCGGTTACCGGGTGCCGATCCACACCGCGCTGACGCGTGCTTTCAAGCGGCTGCACTGGCTGGCGATTGCCCTTCCGGTTCTGGCGCTGACGGCGCTGGCGCTGGCGCTGGTTGCCTGGTATCTGTCCTATGCCGGTCTTTCCCTGCCGCTGATCGTTGTTCTGGTGGCGCTGTTTGCGCTACCGGCCTCGGAAGGGGCGACGGGACTTTTCAACACGCTCGCCACCTATATGATGAAACCGGCCCGTCTGGTCGGCTATGAATTCAAGGAGGGCATTCCGGCGCAGGCGCGCACCCTCGTTGCGGTTCCCTGCCT
Organism: Allorhizobium sonneratiae; assembly: GCF_023700755.1. Taxonomy (GTDB): domain Bacteria; phylum Pseudomonadota; class Alphaproteobacteria; order Rhizobiales; family Rhizobiaceae; genus Allorhizobium; species Allorhizobium sonneratiae. The sequence goes on from NZ_JAMKOJ010000007.1 coordinate 17,607, forward strand.
GATTTCCAAGCGCGACCATGTCGATGAACTTGTGCGCAATCTTGAGGTCCATTATCTGACCAATCCGCGCGGCGAGGTCTATTTCGCCCTGCTCAGCGACTGGCCGGACGCCAAGACCGAAGAGAGCGAAGCCGATCTCGAAGTGCTGGAATATGCCAAGCGCGAAATTGCCGCCCTCAATACCCGCTATCGTGATGCCGGCAGAACGCCTTTCTATCTGCTGCATCGCCGCCGCCTGTTCAATCCGCAGGAAGATTGCTGGATGGGCTGGGAGCGCAAGCGCGGCAAGCTGCACGAGCTGAACCTTCTGTTGCGCGGCGACAAGGACACTTCCTATCTGCCGGGCGCCAATACGGTGCCGGAGGGTGTGCAATATGTTATGACGCTTGATGCCGATACCAGGCTGATGCGCGATGCTGTCACCAAGCTGGTCGGCAAGATGTATCATCCGATCAACCGGTCGGTGCATGATGCGAAAACGGGCCGCGTCATCAGCGGTTACGGCATTCTCCAGCCGCGTGTGACGCCCTCGCTAACCACGGGCAAGGACGCCTCTGTGTTCCAGCGGGTGTTTTCGACCAATCGCGGCCTTGATCCTTATGTTTTCACTGTCTCCGACGTCTATCAGGACATTACCGGCGAAGGCAGCTTCACCGGCAAGGGGCTTTATCACGTCGATGCCTTCGAGACGGCGATCAAGGGTAGGATCGATGAAAACACCATCCTCAGCCACGACCTGCTGGAAGGCTCGTTTGCCCGCTGCGCGCTGGTGACCGATGTCGAGCTGGTCGAGGATTTCCCCATTCGCTACGAGGTGGAAATCTCGCGCCAGCATCGCTGGGCCCGTGGCGACTGGCAGCTCATTCCCTATATTCTCGATCCCGGTCGCGGCATTACCGCGCTGGGGCGCTGGAAAATGGTCGACAATCTGCGCCGGTCGCTGACCCCGATCGCCTGGTTTGCCGCCTCGATCATCGGCTGGTTCGCCATGGACCCGCTCGACACGCTGATCTGGCAATTGCTGCTGATCTTCAGCCTCTTCGTTGCCCCGACCATTTCGCTGATCAATGCGCTGGTGCCGCGCCAGACCGATATCGTGCCCGCGGCACATTTCCAGTCGCTGCTGAATGACATGAAGGGCGCCAATGCCCAGGTTGCGCTTCGCATTGTCTTCATCGCCGACATGGCCTGCATGATGGCCGATGCGATCATCCGCTCGATCTACCGCATGACGGTGAGCCGCAAGCTCTTGCTCGAATGGCGCACGGCAGCCTCGATCCAGTCGGTGGCGCAGGGCAGCATTCTCACCTATTACAAGACCATGCGCTATGCGCCGGTGCTGGCGATTGCCGCTTTCGCGCTCGCCTGGGGCGAGGCGGGTTATAGTGCGCTGGTTGGTCTGCCGTTCACGCTGATGTGGGCGCTGTCGCCGCTGGTTGCCTGGTATGTCAGCCAGTCTGCCGAGACCGAAGATCGTCTTGAAGTGCCGGACGAGACCAAGGTGGAACTGCGCCGCATTGCGCGCCGCACCTGGCGCTATTACGAAACCTTCGCCAATGCCGGCGAACATTATCTGCCGCCGGACAATTTTCAGGAAACGCCGGAGCCGATCGTGGCGCGGCGTACCTCGCCGACCAATATCGGTGTCTTCCTGCTCTCCATCGTCTCGGCGCGGCATTTTGGCTGGCTGAGCTTCGAGCAGACCATCGAAAAGCTCGAACAGACCATCGGCACGGTGGAACGGATGGACAAATTCCGCGGCCATCTGTTCAACTGGTATCATACCGACACGTTGAAGCCGCTCGGCAACCGCTATATTTCGGCGGTCGACAGCGGCAACCTTGCCGGTCACCTGATCGCCGTCTCCTCTGCCTGCCGTCACTGGGCGGAGGCGCCTTCCGCCTATCTGCAGGGCAATCTCGACGGCATCGGCGATGTCGGCGGCATTCTGCTGGAAGCGCTGAAGGATCTGCCCGACGACCGCAAGATCGTCCGTCCGCTGCGCACACGGCTGATGGAGCGCATCACCGGCTTCCTCAATGCGCTTGAAACGGTCAAGCGCGAGCATGAATTCGCCTCGATCCAGGTGGCGGATCTGACGGTTCTGTCGCGCGACATTCAGAAGCTTGCGGCAAACCTGCATCATGAACTGCGCTCCGACAACAGCACCGACGTGTTGCGCTGGAGTGAATCGCTGGTGGCGGTCTGTGAGGCCCACAAGGCTGACAGCGGCTTCGATCTCTCCGATATCGAGCCGCTTCGCCTGCGGCTTGCCAGCCTGCGCGACCGGGCCCGCAGCCTCGCTTTCTCGATGGATTTCGCCTTCCTGTTCCGCAAGGAGCGGCGGCTTCTGTCCATCGGCTACCGGGTCGAAACGCTGGAACTGGACGAGGCCTGCTACGACCTTCTCGCGTCCGAAGCGCGTCTGACATCGCTGTTTGCCATTGCCAAGGGCGATCTGCCGACCGAGCATTGGTACAAGCTGGGCCGTCAGGTGGTGCCGATCGGCTCACGTGCGGCGCTTGTTTCGTGGTCCGGCTCGATGTTCGAATATCTGATGCCGCCGCTGGTCATGCAGGAGCGTCAGGGCGGGATTCTCAACCAGACCAACAATCTGATCGTCAAGGAGCAGATGAATCACGGCAAGCGGCTGAATATTCCCTGGGGGATTTCGGAAGCGGCCTTCAACGCCCGCGACCATGTTCTGGCCTATCAATATACCAATTTCGGCGTTCCGACGCTGGGTCTGAAACGCGGTCTTGGCCAGAATGCCGTCATCGCACCCTATGCCTCGATCCTCGCCAGCCAGTATGATCCGGAAGCAGCAGCCGACAATCTGCGCAAGCTGAGAGCGCTCGGCGCGCTGGGCCAGTATGGCTTCCATGATGCGGTGGATTTTACCCCGACCCGTGTGCCGAAGGGCAAGACCTGCGCGGTGGTCTACAACTATTATGCCCACCATCACGGCATGTCGATTGCGGCAATTGCCAATGTGACCTTCAACGGGCTCCTGCGTGAGCTTTTCCATGCCGATCCGGTGATCGAAGCGGCTGAGCTGCTGTTGCAGGAAAAGGCACCACGCGAAATTCCGGTGATGAGCGGCAAATACGAGCCATCCACCCCCGGCAAGGGGCAGGCCGATCTGCTGCGGCCTGAAATCCGCATGATCAGCGAGCCGCTGGCCAAGGACCGCGAACTGGTCCTGCTTTCCAACGGTCATTATTCGGTGATGCTGACGGCAACCGGCACCGGCTTTTCGCGCTGGAACGGGCTGACCGTTGCCCGTTTCAAGCCTGACCCGACCGAGGATCGTTCCGGCACCTTCATCTTCCTGCGCGATACAGCAAGCGGCGAATGGTGGTCGGCAACGGCTGCCCCCCGGCGTGCAGCCGAGGAAAAGAGCCGCGTCGTCTTCAGCGACGACAAGGCCGAATTCACCAAGACGGTCGGCACGTTGACCTCGACGGTCGAATGCGTGGTTGCCACCGAGCATGATGCCGAAGGCCGCCGCGTGACCCTGCTCAATACCGGCACGGAAGACCGCTTCATCGAAGTGACGTCCTATATGGAGCCGGTGCTGTCGAGCGACGATTCCGACATTGCCCATCCGGCCTTCTCGCGCATGTTCATCAAGACCGAGCTTGGCCGCCGCGGCGATGTGATCCGGGTGGAGCGCAAGAAGCGTTCGCCGAGCGATCCGGATATCTGCGTGGCGCATCTGGTGTCCGACGATTCCGGCCAGAGCCGCACCACCGAGTTTGAAACCGACCGCTATCGCTTCATCGGTCGGGGCCGCACGCTTTCCGAGGCTGCCGCCTTCGATCCCGGCGCAACGCTTTCGGGCACTCAGGGTTATACGCTGGACCCGATTGCTTCGCTGCGCCGCAGCGTGCGCGTTCCGGCAGGCAAGAAGGTGACGCTGGTTTACTGGACCATCGCCGCTCCCAGCCGTCAGGAAGTCGATGCAGCGATCGAGCGCTATCGCCATGCCGATGCCTTCAATCATGAAATGCTGCATGCCTGGACCAGAACCCAGGTCGAGATGCGCCATATCGGCATCACCTCGCAGCAGGCAGCCGCCTTCCAGCATCTGGGACGCTATCTGATCTATCCCGACATGCATCTGCGTGCCGATCCGGAAACGGTGCGCGCCGGTCTTGCCTCGCAATCGACGCTCTGGCCGAATTCAATCTCGGGCGATTATCCGATCTTTGCCCTGCGCATCAATGACGAGATGGATGCGGAGGTGGTCAAGGAGGCGCTTTCTGCTCAGGATTACCTGATGCGCCATGGTGTCGTGACCGATCTGGTCATTTTGAACGAGCGGGCCGCATCCTACGCCCAGGATATGCAGCATGCGCTGGAGCAACTGGCCGAAAGCATGCGCTCCAAGCAGGCGGAAGGCGGCCAGAGCCATGTCTTTACCGTGCGCCGCGATCTGATGGACGAAAGCGGCTGGAATGCGGTGCTGGCCGCTGCCCGTGTCGTCTTCCATGCCAAGAACGGCAAGATCACCGATCAGGTCAAGCATGCCATTGAACTCTTTGCCGCCACGCGCGGAGCCGACGCCGTCGATACCGACTGGTATCCGCCGGTGCCGGTCATGGCCGGGCGCGAGACCCGTCCCGAGATTGTGGTGGACGGCTCCGATCTCGATTTCTGGAACGGTTACGGCGGTTTCAGCGCCGACGGTTCGGAATATGTCGTGCGGCTTTCCCCCGGTCAGGCAACGCCGCATCCGTGGATCAATGTCATCGCCAACGATACGTTCGGTTTCCACGTCTCGGCGGAAGGGGCTGGCTTCAGCTGGAGCACCAATTCGCGTGACTATCAGCTGACCCCCTGGTCCAACGACCCGGTTGCCAACCGCAGCGGTGAGACCTTCTATGTCGCCGATCTCGAAAGCGGCGAGGTTGTCTCGCCGATTGCCTCGGCCAGCCATCGTGACGATGCCGCCTTTGAAGCACGTCACGGCATTGGTTACAGCCGCTTCTCGACCGAAGCGGTCGGCCTCAAGCTCGAACTGGCGATGACGGTCGATCAGGCCGAGCCGGTGCGTTACACCGCGCTCACCATCCGCAACACAGGCGACACGCCACGGCGTCTGCGCAGCTACGGCTATGTCGAATGGCTGCTCGGCATCAATCCGATCCGCACAACCCCCTTCATTCTGACGTCGCGGGATGAGGAAAGCGGCGCACTCTTCGCCTCCAACCCCTACAGCATCGACTATTCCGGTCGCGTTGCCTTCTTCACCGCGATCGAGCCGATGAGTGGCTTTGCCTCCAGCCGTCGCGAATTCATCGGACGGCACGGCTCGCTGAAAATGCCGCAGGCGGTGTTCAAGGCCTCGCCCCTTTCCGGCTCTATCGATCCGGAAGGCGATGCCTGCTCGGCATTGGCGGTCGATATCGAACTTCAGCCCGGTGAAGAAAAGACCATCACCTTCCTGATGGGCGATGCCGAAACGGCGGATCAGGCACGTTCTGTACTCGCCAAAGCCAAGGCCAAGGGCTTTGCCACGGCGCTTGACGAGGCAAAACGCTTCTGGGGCGATGTCACCGGCCGGATCAAGGTCAAGACCGGCGACAAGTCGTTTGACAATCTCGTCAATCACTGGCTGCCTTATCAGACGCTCGGCTGCCGCATCAAGGCGCGCGTCGCTTTCTATCAGGCCTCGGGCGCCTATGGGTTCCGCGACCAGTTGCAGGATAGCCTTGCCTTCCTCACCACCGAACCGGCGCTGGCCCGCCGCCAGATCCTGACGGCTGCCTCGCGCCAGTTCAAGGAAGGCGATGTGCAGCATTGGTGGCTGCCTAAGACCGGTGCCGGTATCCGCAGCACCATTTCTGACGATGTGGTGTGGCTTGCCTATGCGATCCACGCCTATATCGAGGCAACGGGTGAGGCGGCGCTGCTCGACGATGAGGTTGCCTTCCTCGACGGGCCGACACTGGCGATTGGCCGTCACGACGCCTTCTTCAAGCCGGAGGTTTCGACGGAAAAAGCCTCGCTTTACGAACATGCCGCCCGCGCGCTCGACCTTGCCGTCAGCCGCACCGGCACCAACGGCCTGCCGCTGATCCTCGGCGGCGACTGGAATGACGGCATGAACCGGGTGGGCGTTGCCGGTCGCGGCGAAAGCGTCTGGCTCGGCTGGTTTCTGGCGCATGGCCTCACCGTCTTTGCCCCTTATGCCGAGGCACGCGGCGATCAGGCAAGGGCCGAACGTTGGCGCGAGCGGCTGAAGAGCCTGAAAGCGGCGCTGGAAAAGGCGGGCTGGGACGGTGAACATTATCGTCGTGGCTATTTCGACGAGGGCGATCCGCTCGGCTCCGACCTGTCGGATGAGTGCAAGATCGACGCCATTGCCCAGTCCTGGTCGGTTCTCTCCGGCTTCGGCGATCCCGAACGCCAGCAGAAGGCGATGGATGCGGTGATGAAACGGCTGGTGGATGAGGAGAACGGCATTGTCCGCCTGTTCACCCCCGCCTTTGAAAACAGCCGTTTCGATCCGGGCTATATCGGCTCCTACCCGCCGGGCGTGCGCGAAAATGGCGGTCAATATACCCATGCCGCGATCTGGACAGGGCTTGCCTTTGCCAAGCTTGGCCGCACGGAAGAGGCCTGGAAGGTCTTCTCCATGCTCAATCCGGTGCATCATGCCGAAAGCCGCGAGGAAGCGGAGCGCTACCGCGTCGAGCCTTATATCGTCACCGCCGATGTCTATGGCGGGCCGGGCTATGAAGGTCGCGGCGGCTGGAGCTGGTATACCGGCTCCGGCGGCTGGCTCTATCGCTTTGCGCTGGAAGGCATCCTCGGCATTCACCGTCAGGGCGAAGCGCTGGCGCTACGTCCCAATCTGCCTGAAAAGCTCGATCGGTATGAGGCGGAGGTCACGATTTCCGGCAAGACGGTTGCGCTTGATGTCAGCCGCAAGGCCGATGGCTCAGGCTATGAGGTGACGGCTGATGGTAAAGCCGTTGCTGCCTCGGGCGACAGTTTTGTCGTGACGCTCGGGTGATGGACAATTCAGCAGGAAAAGCCGGTCGAAAGACCGGCTTTTTTTATGCGCTGCGATTGGCGGGATAAGGGGTGCGCAGGAGAAGAAGGAGACCGCCACCAAGAAACAGGATCAGCATGGCCATACCGGCCCGGGCCGAGCCGCTGGCAGCGGTGACCAGCGAAAAGGACAGGGTTGCCATGAAGCTCGTCGCCCGACCTGAAAGGGCATAGATGCCGAAATAACGTCCCGCTTCGTCAGGGGTGATGCTGCGGGCGAGATAGGAGCGCGAAGAGGCCTGAACCGGGCCGAAGGCAAGGCCGATCAACACGCCATAGAGAATATAGGCCTTTTCGGCATAGGTGGAAAACAGGCCGCCGGTCTCGTGAACCGGCAGGCTGATCAGGCCGAAGGCGGTAAAATCCCTGCCGGTGGAAACGATGCCGACAGAGGCTGTCAGCAAAAGGACAAGGCTGATGATCACCATGACCTTGGAGCCGAACAGCCCATCGAGACGGCTGGCGGCAAGGCAGCCGAAAATCGCCACGACATTGAGAATGATGCCATAGATGCCGATTTCCATGGTCGACCAGCCGAACATGCCCGCGGCAAAGACGCCGCCAAGGATCAGCACGCCGTTCACTCCGTCCTGATAGACCATCCGGGCCAGCAGAAAACGGACAATGCCGGGTCGTCTGCGCACATCGCCAAGGGAGGCAGCAAGATCGGCGATGCCGGCGCGTACGGCCTTCGCCAGCCTCTCCCCTTTCGGATGATCCGGGGTGAAGAGGAACATCGGCAGGATGAAGAGAAAATACCAGATCGCGGCAATCGGCCCGGTGATGCGGGCATCCTCGCCGGTTTTGGGATCGAGTCCGAAAAGCGGCGGCAATCCCAAAAGCGTCTTGCCCGTTTCAGGATTGGCGGCCAAGAACAGAACCACGGTGATCAGCACGATCATGCCGCCGAGGTAGCCAAGTCCCCAGGCGGTGTTAGATATGCGCCCCACGGCAGTCGCAGGCACCAGTGATGGCATCATGGAATCGTTGAAGACGATGGAAAATTCTGCCGCAATCGACGCCAGACTGAAGAACACCAGCGGATAGAGCATGGATGTGCCGGGGGCGGCCTGCCAGAGCATCAGCAGGCAGATGATCTTGATTGTGGCAAAAAACGCAATCCATGGCTTGCGTGCGCCGCTTCTGTCGGCAATCGCGCCGAGAACGGGTGACAAAAGCGCAATGAACAGCGAGGCAACCGTTGCGGCATTGCTCCAGGCGGTCTGGGCACTCACCGGATCATGGGTGAAGCGGGAGACGAAATAGGGGCCGAAAATGAAGGTGGTGACAACGGTGAAAAAGGGCTGGGCTGCCCAGTCAAAAAACATCCAGCCGAAGATGCCGGATTTGCTGGCGGGCAATGCAGGCGTTGTGATGTGGCTATCCTTTGGCAGATTTGCCTGAACTTGTGCCTGCTGCTGACCGTCATTCATTACCCGTCTCTCCCGCTCCTGCATCATGCCTGAAATCGGGTGAGATTGAAGGTGAACATGATGCAGCAGATTAAAACTGTTACAGCGACTTTTGTGCGCCCTATTGGGCGCACGGCGCTGTAAGCGGGAGACTGGCATTCTGCCCCCTGCAGTTCAAGGGGCAGAGGCTTTTGTTGTATACCTTTATCGCCGGGAATGGGCGATGTCGGTCAGGAGGCTGGCGGCAACCGTCAGGCGCGACAGGCTGGGTTCGCCTTCCGCCAGTGTGATCAGTTCGCTGCCAAGACGGTTGATCCTGATGGAATCGGCAGAGCGCCAGGCGGCAATCGGATCGCGGCTGGTGCCATGCTGGGTCAACGCCTCAATCACGATGCTGCGCCGGGCAGACAGGATGAGGTCGAGGCTGCGGAACAGTGCCAGCGTGTCGTAATGATCATTCGCCGGAATTTTGCCGACAGACGAAAGCAGGCGACCCATGCGAAACAGGCTGCTGATCCTGTCATACCCTTCGGCAGCCCGATTGAGGCTGGCACCGGCGCCTTCGGCAATCGCCATGATTTCCGGCGTGACGATCAGGCGGCGCAGATCGGCGAGCGATGCGGCGAGATCTTCCGGAACGCCTGAGCCGGTCATGGCTGCCGCATCGGCAGCGATCTCCGCCTGTTCATCTCCTGAAATCATTGCGCGATTGAAGCCCTTGATCGATTTGACCGCCGAGCGAACTTTCCGCACAGCCTCGGACAGGTCGCCTGACGCAAGACGTGTATCGACCGCAAGCTTGGTGAAGGCGCGATAGACGAAGGCAATGCGATCATAGAGATCGTTCTGCACCTCGCCGTCGATCCTGCCATCAAGTGCATCTATTCTCGCCCATTCCGCAGACAGATCGAGACCGTCCCGCGCCAGAAGAGCGGCCTTGACGATGGCTTCAGTTCCTGCCCCGGTGGCGTCGGCCATGAACACCATGAAGCCCGGTCCACCGCGATTGATCACATGATTGGCAAGGGCTGTGGCGATGATTTCGCGCCGCAGCCGGTGGCCTTCAATGTCGCTCAGATAGCTACGCTGCATCTTCCTAGGAAAATAGCCGGTCAGAAGGCTCTGGCAATAGGGATCGTCCGGCAGGCCGGTTTCGATCAGGTCGTCGAAGAGCGCAATCTTGGCATAGGAGAGCAGCACGCCCACTTCCGGGCGGGTCAGCGGCTGGCCATTGGCATAGCGCTCGGCAAGGCTGGCATCGTCCGGCAGGGTTTCCACCTTGCGGTTCAGCCGCCCGGAGGCTTCCAGCACGCTCATCAGCCGGGACAGTTCGTCGCGATTGGCCTCTTTCTGCCGTGTGGTCAGCGAAATGGCCAGCGATTGCAGATAGTTGTTGCGCAGCACCAGATGCGCCACCTCATCGGTCATCGAGGAAAGCAGGCTGTTTCGTGCCGGCATGTCGAGCCTGCCGGAGGTAACGGCGGTCGAAAGCGCGATCTTGATATTGACCTCGACGTCGGAGGAATTGACGCCCGCCGAATTGTCGATGGCGTCGGAATTGAGCCGCCCGCCCTTCAGTGCAAAGGCAATGCGGCCCTTCTGGGTCACACCGAGATTGGCGCCTTCGCCGATCACTCTGGCGCGCACCTCATCGGCGGTGACGCGGATTGGATCATTGGCACGGTCGCCCACATCCGCATCGGTTTCCGACAGTGCCTTGATATAGGTGCCGATGCCGCCGAACCAGAGAAGATCGACCGGCGCTTTCAAAATCGCGGTCATGATTTCAAAGGGGGTGGCGGTCTGCTTGTCGATGCCAATGGCGGCGGCGGCCTCCGGCGTGAGATGCACGGATTTTTCCGTCCGCGCAATGATCATGCCCCCGTTGGACAGGAGGGACCGGTCGTAATCCTGCCAGCTGGAGCGGGCAAGGGCGAACATGCGCTCACGCTCACGGAAGGATTTTTCCATGTCCGGATCGGGATCGATGAAGATGTCGCGATGGTCGAAGGCGGCGATCAGCCGGATCTTGCGCGACAGCAACATGCCATTGCCGAAGACGTCGCCGGACATGTCGCCGACGCCCGCCACGCTGAACGGCGTTGTCTGGATATCGACATCGATTTCGCGGAAATGACGTTTCACCGCCTCCCAGGCACCACGGGCGGTTATGCCCATTTTCTTGTGGTCGTAACCGGCAGAGCCGCCCGAGGCAAAGGCGTCGTCCAGCCAGAAACCGGCGTCCCGCGCCAGCCCGTTGGCGGTGTCGGAAAAGGTGGCGGTGCCCTTGTCGGCGGCAACGACAAAATAGGGATCGTCACCATCGAGCCGGATCGTATCCTCCGGCGGCACGATATCGCCACCTTGAATATTATCGGTGATGGAGAGCAGCGTGCGGATATAGGTCATATAGGCATCACGACCGATGCGCAGAAAATCCTCGCGGCTGACCGGGCTTGGCATCTGCCTCGGATAGAAGCCACCCTTGGCCCCAACCGGCACGATCACCGCATTCTTCACCTGCTGGGCCTTGACGAGGCCGAGAACTTCGGTGCGGTAATCCTGCGCCCGGTCCGACCAGCGGATACCGCCGCGCGCCACCTTGCCGAAGCGTAGATGCACACCTTCTACCTCCGCACCATAGACGAAGATTTCCCGGAAAGGCCGCGGCTGTGGCAGACCGTCGAGCTGCTGGGGGTCGAATTTGAAGGCCAGCATCGGTTTGATGCCGCCGTCACTCTTCTGGAAGTAATTGGTGCGCAGTGTCGCATCCACCGCATTCTGGTAACGGCGCAGGATGCGGTCGTCATCCAGGCTTGGTACCGAGGCCAGCGCCGTCTCGATCCGCTCGCGCAGCTCGGCCAGTTTTTTGGGTCGGGTCTTTTCTGAAAGAGTAGGATCGAAGGAATGATGGAAGAGGCTGAAGAGATCGACGGCAATGGCCGGATATTTGTTCAGCGTTTCGGCAATATAGGTCAGCGAATAGACAAGTCCCGCCTGACGCAGATAGGCGGCATAGGCGCGCAGCACCGCCACGTCTCCCACGCTCAGACCGGCGCTCAACACCAGCCGGTTGAAGGCGTCATTATCGCTCAGCCCGTTGAAGGCGGCGAGAAAGGCCTGTTCGACAGGCTTGGCCTGTTTTGCCAGATCGAAACTGTGTCCGGCCCGCACGGCCAGCTCCATGTCATGCAGCACGACCAGTTTTTCGGTTTCGGCGCCGCTGGCGGGCCTGACGCCAATATCGTAGGTGCGCTCGCTGACGACGCTGAAGCCCAGATTTTCCAGAAGCGGCACGCGCCGCGACAAAGGCAGGTGGTGGCCTGCATGGAAGACCTTGAGATAAAGCGCCTTTCCTTCCGCCGTCTCGCGCAGGTGAAAGCCGATGGAAACCTGCGCGCCCTTGAGGCAGGTTTCGATGCGGGGCAGATCGGCCACGGTTTCTTCCGGGGTAAAGGCTTCCTCAAAGGCACGGGTCACGGCAAGGCGCGGCGCTTTCATCGGGGCAAGGGCGGCAAAACGGTCGTCCCAGCGGGCCGTGATCGCCTTGACGGCCTCTTCCAGCCGGGCCTGCGGAATACGTGGTGTCTTGCCTTCCGAGCGACCAATGATGAAATGCACCCGCGCCACACCGCCTTCCGGAAAAGCCGGATAATAAGCGGAGACGCGACCGTCATAGACATTGACGAAATGGGCGCCGATGCGCTCGCGCACCCGTGAATCATATTCCTCACGCGGCACATAAACGAGCAGGGAGACGAAACGGTCGAAATGATCGATGCGCGGCAGAACCCGCACGCGCGGACGCTCGGAAAGATCCATGATCTGTTCGCAGAAGCTGGCGAGGAGATCGGTGTCGATCTGGAACAGATCGTCGCGCGGATAAGATTCCAGCGTGTTTTGCAACATGCGCCCGGAATGGCTCAGGGGATCAAAGCCGAAATGGCGGATGATCTTTTCCGCCTTGGCGCGCAACAGCGGAATTTCGGTGACGGAATGGGTATAGGCCGTGGCGGTGAACAGGCCGACAATGCGCAGTTCTCCCACCACCTTGCCGGAGGGATCGAAACGCTTGACCCCGATATAATCCATATAGGCGCGGCGATGGACGACGGACTTCACATTGGCCTTGGTGACGATCAGATCTTCCGGCCCCTGCAGAAAGGCAAGGATTTCCGGCGTGGTGGTCACGGCATTGCGGCCCTGACGCAGGACCAGCACATCCGGGTCGGAGAGGATGCCGAGCCCGCGACCCTTGCCGCGCTCGACCGTGGCGTTTTCACCCTCGCCGGAATAGACATATTCGCGCATGCCGAGGAAGGTGAAATTGTCGTCTCGCAACCAGTCGAGAAAGGCTATGGCTTCGCTGCGCTCGTGTTTTCGGCGAACGCCGCTTTGCGCGGTCCATTCGGCTGTGGCCGTATCGAGCAGACTCAGCATGGATTGCCAGTCGGCGGCAACCGTGTCGACCTGGGTGAGCACGCTCTTCAATCGGGCCACCAGACCGCTGGCCTGATCGGGGCTGAGAGCGGCCAGATGCAGCTGAATATAGCTGATCTTGTCTTCGGCGGCAGTCTTGTTGTCGGCCAGACCATAGCCGCTGCCGGTATTGACGAGGATGGGATGAACGGCCAGGTAAATCTCGCGAAACTGGCTGGTGACCTCGCCCATTACCGAATCGTAGAGGAAAGGCTTGTTGCGCTCGACGATTGACAGAACCGTCACCGGTGCGCCCTTGACGGTGACCTCCTCGATGGGAGCAAGCGTAATATGCGGCGTCTTTCCGTCGAAGGCTTTGAGATCGTCTTCAGCGCGCGCTGTCGCGGCAGCCAGCATTGGCCCGTCATAATGCTGAAGGTCATCGTCGCTGGCGCGCCCGAACAGGGTGAGAGGATCGATTGTCGCGCCTTTGTCCTTGCCGGTTCGGGCCAGATCGAAAAGCTGTTCCCGTTTTACCCGTTTCGTTGCTGCCACGATGTCCTCCCAAGACAGGTTGCTTGCCCTATTCCCGTACCCACATGGATTTCAGGAGATATGCATTCGGTTAAAAAGTCTGACTGCTTTGCCTGCGCCTTTGACAGAATGCGCCGCGTCGTTGTTGCCTTACCGCCTTCACCGTATAATGATTGTGGCCTTGAGCACAATTCAGAAATCGAAAGCTAATTGCCCGATTTTGGCTTTTTTGATGAGATTTTTGGTGAAAAATCTAAAAAACTACGCGGATTCCATCAATTTTTGTCGATTTTTGACGAAAAATCCTGAAAATCGGCAGGGATTTCGCTTTCGCCTCCAGTCCGGGGCATGCGTCTGAGGTCGCAGAAATCGCAGATTCATATGGCGGCGGGTGATTGGAAAAATGTTTTTCATGCGAAAGCCAGCCTTGCTGCAAAATCAGTTCCCACCTGTGCGCAACATGCTCTAAAGAAGGGCTGCATCAACGTTTCAGGATGACCTCTTCTCATGCCGGTTTCTCAGGCTCATGCCGTCATTGCCATCTCCAGCCATGTCATGCGCGGCTCTGTGGGCAACCGTGCCTCTGTCTTTGCGCTCGAAAGTCTCGGTTTTCCGGTCTGGTCGGTGCCGACGGTGGTGCTGCCCTGGCATCCGGGGCATGGTCCTTCGACCCGCCTCTTGTTCGATCATACTCACTTCGATCAGGCTCTGGCCGATCTCGAGCGCTCGCCCTGGATATCCGAGGTCAGAGCGGTGATGACCGGTTATTTCGGCAGTCCGTCCCAGCCGCTTGCCGCCGCCCGGCTGATTGCCGCACTCAAGGCGAAAAATCCGGATCTTGTCTATCTCTGCGATCCGGTGATGGGCGATCTCAGTGGGCTTTATGTGCCTGAGGCGACAGCCACGGCAATTCGCGACCATCTGATCCCGCTTGCCGATATCGCCACACCGAACCGCTACGAACTGGCCTGGATGGCCGGGGCAAGGCTGGACAGCAACAACGATATCATCGAGGCGGCCTTGTCGCTCGGGCCAGCCTGCATGGCGGTCACCTCTGCTGTGCCGATGATGGCGGGAAGCATCGGCAATCTGCTGCTCTCCAGCCGTCATGCGCTTCTGGCCGAACATCGGGCCATCGAAGGGGCGCCGAACGGGCTTGGCGATCTGTTTTCGGCGCTGCTGCTGGCAAGGCTGTTGCAGGGCAGCGATGAGGAAAAGGCGCTGCAAACGGCAACCGCCAGCGTTTATGAGATTCTGGCCCGCACCCTGAAGCGGGAAAGCAATGAACTGACCTTGCAGCAGGACCAGTCGAGCCTGGCGAACCCGATGGCGCTGGTGCAGGTGCGGCGGCTGGTGCATCCGGCAAGCCGTCCGGTGCGTTGAGGCGCGACAGTTTCCATGCGACCCGAGCGGAGGGGGCAAGCCTAAATCAGGACAGTCAGGCAGCACGTGCAATACCACCTCGTAAGCAAATGCTGTGTTGCAAAGGGTAGGGGCATTGAAATGCATTTCGCAAATGCGAGCCTCCCGGTAAGGTCGCGGCGTATTTCAGCACTTGTCAATTATTTGCAGCCGGGATAATCGAAAATCATGAGCCAATTTCCAGCCTCTTTACTTGACGGTTACCGCAATTTCATGAGCGGTCGCTATGCCGACGAGCGCGAACGTTACCGTGCGCTGGCCGATCAGGGACAAAATCCGCAAACCATGGTGGTGGCCTGCTGCGATTCGCGTGCAGCACCGGAGACGATTTTCGACCGGGGGCCGGGCGAATTGTTCGTGGTGCGCAATGTCGCCAATATGGTGCCGCCCTATGAACCGGACGGTCAGTATCACTCGACCTCGGCGGCGCTGGAATTTGCCGTTCAGGCCCTGAAGGTCAAGG
Source organism: Allorhizobium sonneratiae (assembly GCF_023700755.1). GTDB lineage: Bacteria > Pseudomonadota > Alphaproteobacteria > Rhizobiales > Rhizobiaceae > Allorhizobium > Allorhizobium sonneratiae. Next base: position 32,919 of record NZ_JAMKOJ010000007.1, read on the forward strand.
ATATTCTGGTCATGGGCCATGGCCGCTGCGGTGGCATCCGTGCCGCCCTCGATCCGAATGCCGAGCCGCTGTCGCCGGGTGACTTCATCGGCAAATGGATGAACCTCGTGCGCCCCGCCGCCGAGCAGATCCAGAATGCCTCGATCATGACCCCGTCCGAGCGGCAGACGGCGCTGGAACGGATATCCATCCGCAATTCCATCGACAATCTGCGCACCTTTCCCTATGTGCGGGCGCTGGAAGATGCGGGCAAGCTGTCCCTGCATGGTGCCTGGTTCGATATTTCCAACGGGGAATTGTGGATCATGGATCCTGTAACGCGCGATTTTCACCGCTGTGAAATGTCAGCTGACCGTCCGTGATCTTGCGTAAAATGGGCTGATCGGACTGACGGTCTCAAGGATCAATGGGTGCGGTTGGCGATAAAGCGGGCGGTTTCTGCCAGAATAGAGGCCTTGTCGCCATAGGGCGCGAGAACCGCGACAGCCTGATCGACCAGTCGATCGAGTTCGCTCTCGGCCCAGTCCTGCCCTTTCAGGGCCGGAAGCGTGCCTTTACCGCGTCCTGCATCCTTGCCGGTCGCCTTGCCGAGCGTGGCGCTGTCGGCAGTCAGGTCGAGGAGATCGTCGGCCAGCTGAAAGGCGCGGCCGATGATTTCGCCGAACTGGCGCATCCGCGCCCGATCCGCGGCCGGGGCCCCGGCCATGATCGGTCCCGCCTCGCAGGCAAAACGAAGAAGTGCGCCGGTTTTCATTGCCTGTAGCGTGACGATGCCGGTCTCATCCGGTGGGTTTTTCTCTGCTTCAAGGTCCAGCATCTGCCCGCCAGCCATGCCACCCAGTCCGGCGGCGCGGGCAAGGGCGAGCACCAGCGCCAGCTTGGCCGTCTCCTGCAAACGGGTTTCAGGGGCGGCAATCATGTCGAAGGCGAAGGTCAGCAGGCTGTCGCCCGCCAGAATGGCGGTTGCCTCGTCATAGGCGACATGCACCGTGGGCTGGCCACGGCGCAGATCGTCGTTATCCATGGCGGGCAGATCGTCATGCACCAGCGAATAACAATGCAGGCATTCCAGCGCTGCGCCCACCCGCAAGGCAGCCTCTTCATCAGCGTCAAACAGCCGGGCGCTTTCCACCACCAGAAACGGGCGCAACCGCTTGCCGCCATTGAGGACGGCATGGCGCATGGCCAGAAGCAGCCGCTCGGGACGGGTGATCTCATCCTCCAGCGGTGTCAAGGACAGCACCTCTTCCAGCAACGACTGGATGCGTGTGGCAACCGTAATGAGACGATGATCGAACATGACTGACTGTTCCGCATGAATATCCAGCGTGCCGTGACCGCCAGACAGGAGCAGCCGAAGACCGGTGCAGTACAGTCGGGAAGGGTATGCGGGACGCGGGCGATGTTTGGCATGACGCAAGGGAGCGCGCAACCCTTATCTGGACGGTGCAGGTTTTGCTCTCGCGCCGGTGCCTGGTTCTGTCGCCCAGGCGCCTTTCTTGCCGCAGGGCTCGCCTTTTCGGAAATGCTGCATAAGACAGGTTGTGATCTTTTCGTTGAACAGAACATGCTTTAAGTCTTTGGGCGAGAGCGCCGGGCAAGTTACCTTCATTTTGAGGCACATGCCGGTTTCATGGGGCAATGGGGGCTTCTGGTTTGGCTATGGAGGAGGCACCGGATCAGGCGGTTCACGCTGATCAACCGCCAAGGACGGAAAGGCTCAGAGTGGTGTTGAACCGGATCGTCAGGATTTTGGTGTGTCTGGCCCTGTGTCCCATCATGCTGATGCTGGTGTACCGGCTGCCTTTTCTGCATCCGCTGTCGATGCCGATGTTGGCCGATCATCTGATGCTTCAATCCTATCAACGCGACTGGGTGCCGCTGGACAGGATCTCGCCCAATCTGATCAAGGCGGTGATGATGTCGGAAGACGGACGCTTCTGTTCCCATCACGGTGTCGACTGGGTGCAGATGAATGCGGTGATCGACGACGCCATGGATGGCGATGAAACCCGCGGCGCCAGCACCATCACCATGCAGACGGTGAAAAACCTGTTTTTATGGAACAGCCGCTCCTATCTGAGAAAGGCGCTGGAGATTCCTTATGCGTTGATTGCCGATCGCATCTGGCCCAAGCGCCGCACCATGGAGCTTTATCTCAATATTGCCGAATGGGGGCCGGGCATTTACGGCGCCGAGGCCGCTGCCCGTTATCATTTCAAGACCTCCGCCGATCGCCTCAGTCTGCGCCAGGCCGCACTTCTTGCGGTGTCCCTGCCCAATCCGATCGATCGCAATGCCAGCAGGCCTGGCCCGGGGTTGCGGCGGCTGGCGGCAGTGGTTGAGCGGCGCGCCCGCGATGCCGGCCCTTACATCACCTGCCTTGATGAGTGAGATGAAAATTTGGCGCTGGTTGTGTCGTTCTCCCTTCTGATAATTCGTATGACATGCCCATTTCAGCAGGAACAGGAAACCCGATGACCGATTTGACACTTTATATTGCCAACAAGAATTATTCCTCCTGGTCTTTCCGGCCATGGATAGCGCTGACGGCTGCCGGAATAGGCTTTGACGAAAAGCTGGTGCGTTTCGATTTTCCTGGCGGCAACCGCGAGATCAAGGCCATTTCGCCGTCCGGTCAGGTGCCGGTTCTCGTGCACGGCTCCGTGACGGTCTGGGAATCGCTTTCGATCATCGAATATGCAGCAGAGCTCTTTCCGGATCGGGGGATCTGGCCGGAAAAGCAGGCTGATAGAGCCATTGCACGTTCCATTTCCATGGAGATGCTTTCGGGGTTCCGGGCGTTGCGTGGGGCCTGCCCGATGAATTTCCGCCGCAAGCCGGGACAGATTGCCGTTAACGATGCCGTCATGGCCGATGTGGCGCGGATTGAACGGATATGGCAGGAGCAATTGCAGCGCTCTGGCGGCCCCTATCTCTTCGGCGGCTTTTCTGCTGCCGATGCCATGTATGCGCCTGTGGTTAACCGGTTTTCGGCCTATCAATTAACGGAACGTTCCGATACGCACGCCTATATGCACAGCATGGAGGCGCATCCGGCCTGGATTGCCTGGCGTGATGCGGCGCTTGCCGAGCCGTGGATCGTTCCCGAGGATGAGGCATGACGCTGCTTTTGCGCTGATCGTCTCGATTCCTGTTTGATGCATCGGGGCGGTGAAAACCGGTAATCCGGTTCTCGCCGACACGATGCGACAGGCCAAGCGTTTCTTTTGAATCAAAAAAATGCCGCAAGGGACTGGTCAAAGCCGCCTGTGGCATGTATAAGCCCGCAAAATTCCGAGATCGTGACAGATGCCGGTTGGTCCTGATGGGGCCGGGCTTCGTGTTGCGACCGTCACCTGGAGTAAGTTAAATGGCTGTACCGAAAAGAAAAACGAGCCCGTCCAAGCGCGGTATGCGCCGCTCTGCTGACGCTCTCAAGAATCCGACCTATGTCGAAGACAAGAATTCCGGCGAACTGCGCCGTCCGCATCATGTCGACCTGAAGACCGGCATGTATCGCGGTCGCCAGGTTCTGACGGTCAAGGAAAGCGCCTGATCGCTTGGCAGCTTCGGTCTCCAGGCTCTCTTAAGGTATTGAGCCGAAAGACGGAATGGTGTTCCAATCCTATCTGGTAGATTGTAATGACTGGCCGAACATTGTTCGGCCTTTTCATTTTTCGGTGTCTTGGCTATGCGTTGCTTGTCAGGTCTCGGTTTTACGCTGAGTCTGACCGATTGCTATCCGGAGCAAAAATAACTCAATCCTGTATTTTGCAGGGATGAATTATCCTTGCAAGCGCGGATGGAAAGCAGTAGCTCACTCTGGCCTTTGACGTATCCTGTGCGGGATTGTGATCGTTGTATCGTCGCAGATTGCTTCTTCCTGCGCTGACATTTCGAGATTTCTGGAGTACAGCATGACCTATGTCGTGACCGACAATTGCATCCGCTGCAAATATACCGACTGCGTCGAAGTCTGTCCGGTGGATTGCTTCTATGAAGGTGAAAATTTTCTCGCCATCAATCCGGATGAATGCATCGACTGCGGTGTGTGCGAACCTGAATGTCCGGCTGAGGCCATCAAGCCCGATACAGAGCCGGGTTTGGACAAGTGGCTGAAAATCAACGCCGATTATGCACGCATCTGGCCCAACATCACCACCAAGCGCGACGCCTTGCCCGAGGCCAAGGAAATGGATGGCGTTGAAGGCAAGTTCGAGCAGTATTTTTCGGAAAAGCCCGGCGCAGGAGACTGATCGGGCAAGTTTCCTGTCGGATTTCCGCCAGTTTGCTCTTCGTTGTCTCGTAACATCTCTTGCTGCATTGCGGCTTGCATTTTATGAAATGCGCCATGCTCTAACGCTTTGTTTTTCCGCATCGGCTTTTTGCGAAAACCGGTTCCCACTCTTCGGTCGATGCTCTAACCGGCAAGTTCTGCCCTTGAAGTGCGATTGTCATCATTCTTCCGTGAAGCCTGTGATTTCGCATGGTCTGCCATGCAATTTTTTGATTCGTTTCAGGCTGTTTGTCGCAGCAAGAAGAGCGGTTGCGACGGCAGTTCATGCGGATTGTGGAATTTTTTGTTGTAAAACAGACTGTTAAAACTGTGTTTGGGATTTTTGTGTGGGAGCGGGGTTCTGCCCGAAATAAGGCGAGGCTCCGACAAGATCTCTGTCGTCAAGATCTTTGCATACAGTAAAATATTGATTTCCTCACTTTTTTGTGGTACCACTTGCGAACTGTTCCAACGTTCGGGCATTTTTATGCCCTGACCAATCACGAAAGCTGAAAAATCCTCGAAAGCGAAGACTTGGGCAAATCAACCTCGCCGCTGAGTTCGCTTGTGCCTTGGTTTTTCTTTTCGTCGTGCGCGGATCAGCATGGTGTCACCCGACGGTTCCCCCGTCTTATCCGGACCTTGCGGCCCGGTATCGGCTGTTGCCGATTTAGTAACAGGGAGTTTTTAAAGCGAATGACGACCCAGCAGAAAAAATCTTCAACACGTCAGGGTTTCAAAACCGGTGAAGCGATCGTCTATCCCGCCCATGGTGTTGGAACGATCAGCGCCATCGAAGAACAGGAAGTTGCCGGTATGAAACTGGAGCTTTTTGTTATTGATTTCGACAAGGACAAGATGCGGTTGAAGGTTCCCGTGACCAAAGCCGTCAGCATTGGCATGCGCAAGCTGTCGGAAACGGATTTCGTCGATCGCGCCCTCAAGGTCGTTCAGGGCAAGGCCCGCATCAAGCGCACCATGTGGTCGCGTCGGGCGCAGGAATATGATGCAAAGATCAATTCCGGCGATCTGATTTCGATTGCTGAAGTTGTGCGTGACCTCTATCGCGCTGAAAACCAGCCGGAACAGTCCTATTCCGAACGTCAGCTCTATGAAGCAGCACTTGATCGCATGGCGCGGGAAATCGCCGCCGTCAACAAGATGTCGGAAACCGAAGCTGTCCGTCTCGTTGAAGTCAATCTTGCCAAGGGCCCCAAGCGTGGCAAGATGATCGAGGAAGACGAAGCACAGGAAGAAGAAGCCGCATAAGGGCTGACTGAATGACAGCGTGATCAAAAAACCCGGCTTTGCCGGGTTTTTTTATGGCATCATGATGCAGGGGATAAGGTTAGAAGAATGAAGCCACGGATCAGTGTCGTTACCCTGGGCGTTGCCGATCTACTGCATAATTCCTTAAATCGGAATCGATTCAAGGATAAAATTATGCAGCAGATTAAAAGTGTTACAGCGACCTTTGTGCGCCATATTTGGCGCACGGCGCTGTAAAACTCGCGCTTTGGGGGCGTGACGATCTTGCGCATGATACGGGTCAGCCGCAAATAGCAAATATAGCCGCAGCGTTTACTCTTGGTCATAATGTTGCCGAGCGGCATGAGGTGGATGCGGTCATGTGTGCGGCTTGCAAGGCGGGCGCCGATATGATCAAGCCAGCTCAGGAGACGTTCTGGGGTGGTTATGCCGGCTATTTCCGTGATCCCGATGGCCATGTCTGGGAGGTTGTCTGGAATCCGCAGTTTATCCCCGATGATGCGTGAGTATCTTTGTGCCTTGGCATGAGATGCCCCTCACTCCGGCACGGGCACATCGAGCCGTTCCAGATGCAACACCCGCGGGGAGAACGCATCGGCATAGGCCTGCGAGCGACCAAGATAGAGAAAGGTCGTGTGCGGCAGCGTCCGCAAGACTTCGAGCAGGGCGGTGGTGCTGTCCGGTTCCAACCCTTCCAGCACTTCGTTGAAGACGGCCCATTTTGGATTTGCCAGCACAAGATGGGCAAAGGCCAGCGCCATCTGCTCATCCTTATCCAGCGTGTTTGACCATTTTTGCCGTTCATCGAGCGCGCCTGCGAGCTTGCCCAGCCTGACGGCCTTGAGTGCTGTCACCATGGCCTCATCGCTATATAGCGAGGCATCTTGCGGATAGGCGAGAAGATCGCGCAGCCTGCCTTCGGGAATATAGGGTGTGTGTGGCAGGAACAGGATCGTTTCGTCTGACGGCAGATGAATTGTACCCTCGCCATAGGGCCAGAGCCCGGCCATGGCATTGAACAGATGGCGGCGGTTGACGCCGGGATCGCCGTTGAACATGATCCGCTCACCCGCCTCAATGACGGGATTGTTCTCGCGAATATGATAGCCGCCCCATTGGGCATCGGCTTCAGCCGGGGTGCGGATATAGAGATCATCAAAGGCGATTTCGCCGGCTTTGCCGCTGGCGATGCGGATTGTGCCTTTCGTTTCCTCCGTCAGGCCCGGTTCTGTCAGGGCAGCGCGCAGCACCATGACCCTGAGCAGGGTTGCCTTCCAGTCGGCGATGGCACCGTAATTGTCGACATACCAGCGCAGCGCCGTATAGACTTGGGTGAAGGCGGAGGCCGCCATCATCAGCCCGCCGAAATTCATCGCGCCGGTGAAATAGGCCGGTGAGGCAATCAGCACCGGCACAATCATCGCCAGCCAGCCGAAGCTGGCCGAGACCCAGGTGAGATTGGTCAGCGCATAGGCCAGTTTCCGGATCAGCGACAGAACCCGGTCGATGGTGGTGTGGATCGCGGCCCGCTCGACATCCTCGCCATGGGCAAGCGCGATCTGTTCGAGATGTTCATTGCCGTGCATCAGGGCGGCGCGCAGTTCCGCTTCGCGGGCATAGCGGGCGGCATTGAGCCGGGTCAGTCGCGCGCCGACAATATTGCTGGCGATGGCAGCGGCCCCGGCATAGAGGAGAGCCGCCCAGACCATATAGCCGGGAATGACGATCTGGTGGCCGAAGAGCGGCAGGGCGAAATGCCCTGAGAGTTCCCACAAAACGGTAATGAAGCTGACCAGCAGAATGGTTGACTGTACCATGCCGATGGCCAGCGATGTGGTGGTTTCCGCCAGTTTGCGCGCATCTTCGTGCAGGCGCTGGTCCGGATTGACCCCAAGCGGGCTCGAAACCGACAGCCGGTAGGCGCGTCGTCCTGCCAGCCATTGATCGACCATGTCACGGGCAATACCTTCGCGCATGTAAAGCGCGGTCATCTGGCTGAAAAAGGTCTGCGCCACATTGATGACCACCAGAAAGGCGGCAATCAGAAAGAAATTGCGCAGTTCATGCCAGAAACTGCCAAGGTCGCGGTTTTCCAGCGCATTGTAGAAGGGCTGGTTCCAGCGGTTGAGCAACAACTGGCCATAGGTCAAAAGCAGGATGACGCCAAGCAGGGTCAAGGATAACAGAATGATGCGTCCACGCACCCGGCTTGCCTGAAAGGATTGCCAGGCCATCCGCAATTGCGCGCCGAACGGCATGTCCTGCACCGAGGTCACGGAAAGATCGTCGCTGTTCTTGTCTGCATTCATCGGGTTTTGCCGTTGCCGTCACGGGATCAAGTCTAGCGCGCGTTGGTTAACGATCATTGGTGATGCGGGCAGGCAATGTAGCTTGCAAGCGCTTGCGTTTCACTTTATGGGACAAAGGATCTAACGGGGTGCCCGCAACGGGCTGAGAGGCAAGGCCAACCCGCTGAACCTGATCCGGTTAACACCGGCGGAGGGATTAGATGCGACGACAAGGCCGCCCTCATCCCCTGCTGCAATCTGTTTGAAGAGGAGAGGCCATGCGCCTGACCATGTCAAAGACTGTGACCTTTGCGGCCTCGGCGCTGCTCATCTTTTCCGCTTTGGGTTCGGTGGCGGCCAGAGCCGAGGACAAGGTCCTGACCATCTACACCTATGAAAGCTTCATTGCCGAATGGGGCCCGGGGGCAAAGGTCAAGGCTGCCTTTGAAAAGACCTGCGACTGCACGGTGAAATTCGTCGGGGTCGAGGATGGGGTGGCGCTGTTGAATCGGCTGAAGCTGGAAGGGGCAACCGGCAGCGCCGATATCGCCCTTGGCCTCGACACCAATCTGGTGGCAGAAGCCAAGGAGACCGGACTGTTTGCCCCCCATGGCATCGATACCTCTGCCGTGACGGTGCCGGGCGGGTTCAAGGACGATGTGTTCGTGCCCTATGATTACGGCCATTTTGCCGTGGTCTATGACAGCAAGGTGCTCAAAAACCCGCCGCACAGCATGAAGGACCTGGTGGATGGCGATCCGTCGCAGAAGATCGTGATCGAGGATCCGCGTACCTCCACGCCCGGTCTCGGCCTGCTGCTCTGGGTCAAATCCGTCTATGGCAAGGATGCACCCAAGGCCTGGGAAAAGCTGAAAAACCGAGTGCTGACGGTGACGCCCGGCTGGTCGGAAGCCTATGGTCTGTTCACCAAGGGCGAAGCGCCGATGGTGTTTTCCTACACGACGTCGCCCGCCTATCACATGATCGAGGAGCATACCGACCGATACAAGGCGGCAGAATTTTCCGAAGGTCATTATATTCAGATTGAGGTGGCCGGTATGCTGAAGAACAGCAAGCACAAAGAGTTGGCGCAAGCCTTTCTGCGTTTCATGCTGACACCCGGCTTTCAGGATCAGATTCCGACCAATAACTGGATGATGCCGGTTGCCAAAACGTCTTCGCCGCTGCCGGCCGCTTTCGACACGCTGGTCAAGCCGACCAGGACTTTTCTGATGAGCCCGGAAGAGGTCGCAAGCCATCGCAAGGCCTGGATTGCCGAATGGCAGACAGCCATGGCCAAATAACAGTCACGTGACGGATAAGGGCGAGGAATGTTGACGGCAGGGCAAAGACGAAGCCGCATCGCCATGGGCGTGGTATGTCTTGGCCTGCTGTCGGGTTTCATTGTGCTCGCCGTCGTCTCTCTGCTTTCGACAGGTGGCGGTGCGGTCTTTGGCGGGATTGACGCCTATACCATCGACATTCTTCGCTTCACGCTTTGGCAGGCAAGCCTGTCAACGCTGATTTCAGTCGGTTTCGCCCTACCAGTGGCGCTTTCTGTTGCGCGGCAGCGGCAGTTTCCCGGACGACGGTGGCTGATCCGGCTGATGGCGCTGCCCATGGGGCTGCCCGCGCTGATCGGGGCACTCGGTATTCTCGGTGTCTGGGGTCGTCATGGCATGATCAACAGCCTGCTGGGCTGGCTCGGCAAGGCGGAACCCGTCGATGTCTATGGGTTGACGGGGATTTTGATCGCGCACAGCTTTTTCAATATTCCCCTTGCGGCGCGTCTGATGCTGGCCGGGCTGGAACGGGTGCCCGCCGACGACTGGCGGATGGCGGCGGGTCTTGGCATGACATCCTGGCCGGTGTTTCGCTTTGTCGAATGGCCAGCGGTGCGCGGGCTTCTTCCCGGTGCGGCAGGGTTGATCTTCATGCTCTGCGCCACCAGTTTCACTCTCGTGTTGACCCTTGGCGGGGGACCGGGCGCGACGACGCTGGAGGTGGCGATCTATCAGGCGCTGCGGTTTGATTTCGACCCGCCGCAGGCTGTGGCGCTGGCCTTGCTGCAATTGGCGGTCACGGCCCTGCTGCTTGTGATTCTGGCTGTCTTTCCGGCACCGGAGGATACCGGGCCGGTCGAAGAGAAACGCCTGATCCGCTTCGATGGTCGCCCGCTGTCGGCGCGGCTCTGGGATGGGGTTTTGCTGGTTCTGGCCAGTCTTTACCTGCTGCTGCCGTTGATCGAGATTGTTGTGGCCGGATTGAAAAGCGATCTTGTCCGGCTGGTGAGCGGGGCTGATTTTCTCGATGCGCTTTCGACCAGTCTGATCATTGCGTTTTGCGCTGCCAGTCTGGCGCTTGGTGTGAGCCTTGCTTTTATTACGGCGCGCTCTGCGCTGCCGCGTCGCGGCATGGCGCAGGGTCTTGCCAAAATCATGGAGGCATCAGCCTCGCTGGTGCTGCTTGTGCCCGCGATTGTGCTGGCCACCGGCTGGTTCCTGATGCTCAGACCTTATGGTGATCCGGCGCATTTCGCCGGTCCGGTGGTGGTGGCGATCAATGCCATGATGGCCTTGCCTTTTGCCATCCGGGTGCTTGATCCGGCCATCGCCAGCCATCGCGCCAGAACCGAGCGTCTGGCCGAAGCACTGAATATCAGAGGCTTTGCCAAATGGCGTCATGTCGATTATCCCGGTCTTCGCCGTCCGGTTCTGATGGCGCTTTCCTTCGCCATGGCACTGTCGCTGGGTGATCTCGGCGCCGTTGCCCTGTTTGGTTCACAGGGGCTGACGACGCTGCCTTTGCTGGTCTATAGCCGGCTAGGCAGTTATCGCACCAGCGATGCGGATGGGATGGCGCTGTTGCTGGGGCTGGTCTGTCTTGCGCTCACCCTGATCGGTACGGCAGGGCAGGGCAGAAAGGAATAGACATGCGAGAGGGAACGGGCGATGGCGCATCGATTACACTTGATCATGTCGGCCTGCGGCGCGGCGAGACAGATTTTGCCTTCGACGGTGACATGGCGGCGGGACGGATAACCGCCATCACCGGGGCTTCAGGGGCGGGAAAGTCGACACTGCTCAATCTGATTGCCGGGTTTGTCCAGCCGAGCCACGGCCATGTGCGGATCGGGGGTGAGGACATGACCCGGCTTTTGCCGGGAAAACGGCCGATTTCACTGATTTTTCAGGAGCATAATCTTTTCGCTCATCTCGATCTCATGACCAATATCGGTCTTGGCATCGATCCTTCTTTGAAGCTGACAGGCGAGGAGCGGAAATCGGTGTCGCAGGCGCTGGAGCGGGTGGGGTTGGCCGGGTTTGAAAAACGCAAGCCAGGATCGTTATCGGGCGGAGAAAAACAGCGGGCAGCTTTTGCGCGCAGCCTGGTGCGCAGAAGACCGGTTCTGCTGCTCGATGAACCGTTTGCGGCTCTCGATCCGGCTTTGCGCGCCGATATGGCCGATCTGCTCATCGATCTGCATCGTGAGACGGGTAACACTGTCGTGCTGGTGACGCATGACCACCGTGAGGTGGAGCGTCTGGCCGATGATCTCTGGCGGATCGACGGGGGATGTGTTGTGGAACGGCAGAGCCTGAGGGCATAGCATCGGCCCGAAAAGTGGCTTCCGGTTTTCGGAAAAGCCGATGCGGGGAAAAAACATCGGCCCGAAAAGTGGGCTCGGGTTTTAAGGATCGCAAGGGTCGCAAAAAGGTCGCAGCCGTGTTTTCTCTGTCACAGCTTCTGTTTTGATCGGTCCCGTTCCATGGAAAGATCGGCTGATTTCAGCAATGCCTGTCGTGACAGATCTCCTGCAGAAAGTCCCGACAGATGCTGGGTTTTCCGAGGAATCGAAGGCATGGCAGCGCCTTATTTTCGACGCTCCGGACTGGCAAGGGCCGTCAAGGAACAAATCGATGCATTCATTAATATTTTCTGACATGGTGATACACGCTTGTGCAGTGCGATGTTTTATAGAATCAATAGGATGATGTTATGAGATTTGGTAAGTTGATCGGATGTTTTCTGACGAATGCTGACTTGCTTGCCGGGGCGATGACGCAAAACAGGGTGTGATGATGTGTCAGGCGGCGATGGCGCCGTGACAGACGCAAGGGGGCAAAAGCCGTTCGCTATGGGCGATGTGGTTAGACAGGATGGCGGAATGAGAAGTGCGCTGCTGGAAGGCAGTGCAGGGGGCAGGCGTGTTTCCGTCGTTGTGGCGCTCGCTTTTCTATCCGGCTGCACATCCTTGTTCGATCCGGCCTATCAGGCGAATATCAAGCCTTCGCCCACTCCGCAGATCGTGCAGCAGGTACAGAAGGACGATCCGCGGGCGCAGATGGGCGCGCGTGAGCATCCGCGCATTCTGGCCAGCTATGGCGGCGAATATCATGATGCCAAGGTTGAGCGGCTGGTGGCCAAGATTACCGGGGCGCTGACGGCGGCCTCCGACAATCCGCAGCAATCCTATCGTATCACCATTCTCAATTCGCCGGCAATCAACGCCTTTGCGTTGCCGGGCGGCTATCTCTATGTCACGCGCGGGCTTCTGGCGCTGGCCAATGACGCGTCCGAAGTGGCGGCGGTTCTGGCCCATGAGATGGCGCATGTGACGGCCAATCACGGCATCGAGCGGCAAAAGCGGGAAGAGGCGGAGGTGATTGCCAGCAAGGTGGTGGCCGAGGTCTTGTCCAGCGATCTTGCCGGCAAGCAGGCGCTGGCGCGCGGCAAGCTGAGACTGGCGGCCTTTTCGCGCCAGCAGGAGCTGCAGGCCGATGCCATCGGGGTGCATACGCTTGGCACGGCGGGTTACGATCCCTATGCGGCGGCACGCTTTCTCGATACGATGGCAGCCTACCAGCATTTCAATTCCACCGACCCCAATGCCGATCAGAGCCTGGACTTCCTCTCCAGCCACCCCAGCACGCCGCAACGGGTGGAACTGGCGCGGCAACATGCGGAAGCCTTCGGGCCGGAAGGGTCAACCGGTGACAAGGGGCGCGATTATTATCTGGATGGCATAGACGGGCTGCTTTATGGCGACAGTCCGCAGGAAGGCTATGTGCGCGGACACACTTTCCTGCATACGGCGCTGGGTATCCGCTTCGATGTGCCGGATGATTTTCATATCGACAACAAGGTCGAAGCGGTCATGGCCACCGGACCCGGCGACGTTGCGGTGCGCTTTGACGGTGTCTCGGACGCCGATCACCAGAGCCTGACCAATTACATTTCCAGTGGCTGGGTCACGGGGCTTCTGCCGGAGACGATCCACAGGATCGAGGTCAATGGCATGGAGGCAGCCAATGCCCGCGCCAGCGCCGACCGTTGGGATTTCGACATTACCGTGGTGCGTTATAACAACCAGATTTTCCGCTTCCTGACCGCGGTGCCGAAGGGCAGTGATCAACTGGAGCCGACAGCCGAGGTGCTGCGCAAAACATTCCGCCGGTTGACTCCAGAAGAGGCAAGAAGCCTGAAACCCTTGCGCATCAGGATCATTACCGTTGGCACGGGCGATACGCTGGCCACGCTGTCGGGGCGGATGATGGGAACGGACCGCAAGCTGGAACTGTTCAAGGTTCTCAATAATCTCTCATCCGGCCAGATGCCGCCCGTCGGCAGCCGGGTCAAGATTGTTGCGGAATAAGCAATTGCAGCAAAAGTGGTTTCCGGTTTTGCGTCCGCAATTGCGATAAACAAAGCAATTGCAGCAAAAGTGGTTCCCGGTTTTACGTCCACAATTGTGACCGGGAAAAGCATTTCAGGACAAGGTGCTGGTCAATCTCAACAGCAGGAATGAAATGGCGGCGTTCAGGCCGCCATTTCCGGATGGACGTCGGCAAGCGCGCTACGCAGTTTTTCCAGTGCGCGGGTTTCGATCTGGCGCACCCGTTCCTTGGAAATGCCAAGTTCCTCACCCAGTTCTTCCAATGTGGCGCAGTCTTCCGTCAGGCGGCGGGCCTCAATGATGCGGCTTTCGCGCGGATTGAGCTTGGTCATCGCCACTTTCAGCCAACCGTTCCAGCGTTCACTGTCGATGATTTCGCTGACCTGCTCATCCGGGGTTGGCTCGTCGCTGGCCAGCATGTCCAAACGCTCGCCACCTTCCTCTCCCTGGCTGGAAATTGGCGCCTGCAGAGAGGTGTCGCTGCGCGAAAGGCGTGCATCCATGGCCTGAACATCGGCAATGCTGACTTTAAGGGCGGTGGCGATTTCCTCATGGATGGCCCGGTCGGTCAATTGCCGGTCACCCTGGGCCAGCTTGGCACGCAGGCGGCGCAGATTGAAAAACAGCGCTTTTTGCGAGGAGCTGGTGCCACCCCGCACAATCGACCAGTTGCGAAGAATATAATCCTGCATGGATGCGCGGATCCACCAGCCAGCATAGGTAGAAAAACGCACGTCGCGGGATGGTTCGAACCTTGCCGCCGCTTCAAGCAGCCCTATATAGCCTTCTTGTATAAGATCGCTCAGCGGCAGGCCGAACCCACGGAAGCGCGAGGCCATGGCAATGACCAGACGCATATGCGACAGCGCGATCAGGTTGCGGGCATCCTGATCCTGATCGTCTTTCCAGCGCACGGCAAGATCGTGCTCCTCGTCGCGGTCGAGATAGGGAGCCGACATGGCAAATTTTATCAACTTCTTATCAGCGGCTTGAGAATTCATCACGCTCTCCGGTCAAAACGCCTTGGAATAGCAAAGGCTCGATGCGAAGTTCTTATTTCATAAGAGTTTTCTCATGAACAAGGATACGCAAAACACGACACTCTGGATCATCGCAGTGAATACGAACCGGATATCGGCGGAGTGCCCGGTGACGCTTCATCTGCCACGAATGTCGTGTTAATGTTTGAAATGGGATTTTGTTCCCGTGCGGCGTCTTTTATCTTGACGTCAGAGGTCGGGACGGATTCGTCTTTTCACCCGGAACCACCTCCTTTGTGGAGCCGGGGTGTTTGATGAAGCCGTCTGTCACGGGAGGCGTAATGACGGCGGATTTTACCGAGATCATCAGTGCCTATCGCAACGGAGACGTCGCGGAGGCGTTTGAGCGGCTTCAGGCGGCAGCACATCGGGGCGCGGTGTTTGAGCCGCCCATCCTGCTCATTGCAGGGCAGGCGGCGGCGAAACTGGAGAAATTTGCCGAAGCAAAGCACTATTACACACTTGCTCTTGGGGTCTTGCCGGAGCAGGCGGCCCTTCTGACCTCGCTCATTGAAAAAATGGGCAATGCCGATCTATTGAGGCGTCGAAAGACCTGGCAGGAGGATATGGCCAATGGCCGACAGACCATGCGATCCGGTTCGTTCGATGCCGTAAACTGGCGGCGCTATCGTCATCTTTTACGCCGCAGCCTGTTGATCGATGAGGTTGCCGTCGTCGATCAATGGGTCATGGACCGGCAAAAGCGTATGGACCCGGATTTTTTATCGGTCGATGCGCCGTTCGACCAGCTCTGCTGGTGTGATGATGAGGGACTGCTCGACGATCTTGCCCGTTTTGCGGTCCCCGAGGCGGAGGCTTTTCCGAAAGCGGAACCGAAACAGCGGCTTCATATCGGCTATCTGATCGGGTCGGCCTCTTTGGATCGACCCACCGTTCAGGCGATTGCAACGCTTGCCGCAGCGCATGACCGAGACCGGTTCGAACCGGTGCTGATCCTCTCCCGCCGCCCGGATGCGCGATTGCCGGTGTCGGTTCCGCATATTCACCTTGAAGGGCTTGATAGCGATAGGGCGCGGGCGCGGATCAGGCAGGCCGGTCTCGACATCCTCATCGATGGTTTTGGCCATGCCTGTCCTGACACGGAACACCTGCTTTGCCATCGGCTGGCGACGGTGCATGTGGCTTTACCCAGCTATCCGGGGCCGCGCATCGGTCTTGTTGTTGATTATCTCATCACCGATCCTGTCACGGCGCCAAAGATGCGCGATGGGGGGCTTGCGCAGGCCGTCGTCACCCTCCCCAGGTCGATGCCGCCGATCATGGCTGCAAACGGCAAGGCAGGACTGACCCGTGCGACGATTGGCCTGCCACAGGGGCGGCCGATTGCCGCCGCGTTTCATCCGGCAGAGGCGATTTCCCCGAAAACCGCCAGGCTATGGTTTGCCATTCTGCGCGCGGTCAAAGACAGCCTGCTCTGGCTCTGGTGCCCGGATGAGATCGCTCTCGTGCATCTGTCGACATGGCTGAAACGCCATGGGATTGCCGAAAACCGGCTGCTGTTGACCGATACCGCCTCGCATCGGGACTGCCTCGACAGCATCGGGCTTGCCGATCTGGGGCTCGATTGTTATCCGATGAATGACAGCGAAGCCGCAGCCATGGCGCTGGCTGCAGGGGTGCCGTGGCCAGCTTTCTGCGGCGGCAGTCTTGCCGCCCGCAAAAGCGCGAGTGTACTCAGTGCCTGCAATCTCAAGGACTTAATTGCTGCTGATGAGAAGGGCTATGTCGAACTTTGCTGCCGTATTCTGAACGAACCCGAGGTGCGGACAGGATTTCGTCAGGCGCTTGCAACCGGTGGCGTGAAGGTGGATGAGGCTTCTATGAGAGCCGATTGTGCCCTGCTGGAGCGCGCATTGAGCGCCCTGTATGAGCGGGCCGTTCAGGGCATGAAGGCTTCCTCCTTTGTGCTCTCCTGAGGGGAAAGGCAAAGAGGGCCAATCTTTGATCCGTAATCTTTGAATTGCCGTTTGCCCCGGAAACTGCTAGAGGACAGCGCATGGGATCGAAATTCGGATGTCTCGCGCCTGATATTTACGTGCTGCAGGACCATAAGCGTCTGCCGGCCCGTTTTTTTGCGCGCATCCAGGGCGCGTTCAACAGCCGACTTCGCTGAGATGGCGCAGACAGGACCGCCATTTGGCAGGCCTTGAGATTTTCATAAACAATCAAAACCTTTCAACCTTTTGACGGATGAACAGCCATGAGCGCACCCCGTACCCTCTATGACAAGATTTTCGACGACCATCTGGTGGATCGCCAGGAGGATGGCACCTGTCTTCTCTATATCGACCGCCACCTCGTGCATGAGGTGACGAGCCCGCAGGCGTTTGAAGGTCTGCGCATGGCCGGACGCAAGGTTCATGCGCCGGAAAAGACGCTGGCCGTCGTTGACCACAACGTGCCGACCACGCCGGATCGTGCCGAAGGCATCAAGAACGAGGAAAGCCGCATTCAGGTCGAGGCGCTGGCGAAGAATGCCGGTGACTTTGGCCTCGAATATTATTCGGAAAAGGACAAGCGTCAGGGCATCGTTCACATTGTCGGGCCGGAACAGGGTTTCACCCTGCCGGGTATGACGATTGTTTGCGGCGACAGCCACACCTCCACCCATGGCGCTTTCGGCGCGCTGGCGCACGGCATCGGTACGTCTGAAGTCGAGCATGTTCTCGCCACCCAGACGCTGATCCAGAAAAAAGCGAAGAACATGCTGGTGCGCGTCGACGGCAAATTGCCGGCGGGTGTGACCGCCAAGGATATTATCCTCGCCATCATCGGCGAAATCGGCACGGCGGGCGGTACCGGCCACGTCATCGAGTTTGCCGGTGAGGCGATCCGGTCGCTGTCGATGGAAGGCCGCATGACCGTTTGCAATATGACGATCGAAGGCGGCGCCCGCGCCGGTCTGATTGCGCCGGACGAGACCACCTTCGCCTATATCAAGGACAAGCCGCGTGCTCCGAAGGGTGAGGCCTGGGATATGGCGGTCAGCTATTGGAAATCGCTCTTCTCCGACGAAGGCGCCCATTTCGACCGTACGGTGGTGCTTGATGCCGCCAATCTGCCGCCCATCGTGTCCTGGGGCTCGTCGCCGGAAGATGTGATTTCGGTTCAGGGTGTTGTGCCCAATCCGGATGACATTGCCGATGAAACCAAGCGGGCCTCGAAATGGCGCGCGCTCGACTATATGGGCCTGAAGCCGGGCACGAAGATCACCGATATCGCCATCGACCGGGTGTTCATCGGCTCCTGCACCAATGGCCGCATTGAGGATCTGCGTGCCGCTGCCGCCGTGATCAAGGACAAAAAGGTTGCCGCCACCGTCTCTGCCATGGTGGTGCCGGGCTCCGGTCTGGTCAAGGAACAGGCGGAAGCCGAGGGTCTGGACAAGGTGTTCAAGGATGCAGGCTTCGAATGGCGTGAACCGGGCTGCTCCATGTGTCTTGCCATGAACGACGATCGGTTGAAGCCGGAAGAGCGTTGCGCCTCCACCTCCAACCGCAATTTCGAGGGCCGTCAGGGCTATAAGGGCCGTACCCATCTCGTTTCGCCCGCCATGGCGGCAGCCGCCGCGATTGCCGGGCATTTCGTCGATATCCGCGACTGGACATAAGCGATTGTGACTTTGATTGTGAAAAGGGCGGCCTTTGTGGGCCGCCCTTTTTGTTTGACCTGATGCGATGACGTGTCAGAAGGTCGCTGTCATCGGATCGGGTCCGATGCGGGCCGAGGCGCTGTCGAGGTCTGCAAGGGCACGCATGTCGTCGGCATCCAGGGTGAAATCGAAGACCTTGAAATTTTCCGCGATACGGGATGCTTTCACCGATTTCGGAATGACCACCAGACCGTTTTCGATATGCCAGCGGATGATGATCTGGGCGCTGGTGCGACCGTGCTTTGCGGCAATCCTGCCGATGACGTCATGGTCGAGCAGCTTGCCCTGGCCGAGCGGGCTCCAGGATTGCGTCAGGATTTTGTGCTTGTCATGGAAGGCGCGGGCGGTTTTCTGCTGAAAATCGGGATGCAGTTCGATCTGGTTGATCACCGGCGTGACGCCGGTTTCTGCGACAATTTTCTCGATATGCTCCGGATAAAAATTGGAAACGCCGATGGAGCGGGCACGCCCTTCTTCCTTCAGCCGGACAAAGGCTTTCCATGTGTCGACGAAAAGTCCTTTTTTAGGCGCGGGCCAGTGGATCAGATAGAGATCGACATAATCGGTGCCGAGACGCTTCAGGCTGGCATCAAAGGCTTTCAGCGTGCTGTCATAACCCTGTTCGCTGTTCCACAGCTTGGTGGTGAGGAAAATATCACTGCGGGCAATGCTGGAGGCACGGATGCCGTCTCCAACGCCCTCTTCGTTTTCATAGATGGCGGCGGTGTCGATATGCCGGTAGCCAGTGGACAGGGCCGCGCTCACCGCATGGGCTGCCTCGTTAGTGGGGGTCTGCCAGACACCAAGGCCCAGTTGAGGAATGCTTTTGCCGTCATGAAAACGCAAGGAAGGTTGATCGACCACGGGTATTCTCCCTGTTGTGTGAGAAAAACGCCGGCGAAGGGGCGCTGCTGTTTACATGGGAAGCCGTTGCGACATGACAAGGTTTTGTCTCAGGAAACAACCATTCTGGTTTTCCTTGTCAAAAATGGCAGAAGACGGCGCATGTCGCGAGGATGGAGGGCGATGCAGCCCTCGGTCGGTGTGTATCCGGGCCGGGCAAGATGAAAGAAAATCGCCGAGCCGCAGCCTCTTTTTCGCATGGTGATGTTCCAGTCGAGCACGAGGCAGAGATCGTAAAGACCGTCCTTGCGCCACAATGTTTCGTGCGAGGCAAAGAAGGGCGCGCGAAGAGGGCGGTTATAGGCGGGGTGGGCGGGATCGTCGCACCAGAGCCTGTCTTGCCGGATCGGCTGCATGGGCAGAGAGGTTGAAATGGCTTTGCGTCCGGCGCCGCGATAATAGCCGTTGATGAGGCGCATGCTTGCCCGCGGTGTTGCGCCATCGCCTTCCCGTTTCAGGCTTGAGATGCCGGAACGGCCAAGCGCGGCGAGCAATCTCAGCGGTCCGGCCTGTAAAATGGCCCGGCTCTTTTGCCTTCCCACGGGTCGGACAACGAGAGTGTGAAGGCCGAATGTGACATTCCGTCTCGATTTCGCCATGATGCTCACGCGATTTTGCTTGTGTGACGGTTTTTCTTGTAGTCTGACATGATTAGGTAAGACAATGTCTTGACGATAAAGACCACCCGCTGATGTCTTTCATCGTGTGTGATGGCTTGAGCGGATTTTGGCTACTATGTTTGCATTTGTCTTTCGGGAAGAGAATTTTCACGGTTCCGAAGCACAAATTCCAGCGGCGATGATGGGAGTATACCACGAATGACAGCCCGAACAATTCTTCTGGTTGATGATGATGACGACCTTCGCGAAACCCTGGTGGAACAGCTCTCCCTTTATGAAGAATTTTCCATCCAGCAGGAAAGCACGGCGACAAAAGGCATGCAGACCGCGCGCAATGCGCAGGTGGACCTGCTGATCATGGATGTCGGCCTGCCGGATATGGATGGCCGTGAGGCGGTGAAGCTTCTGCGCAAAAGCGGGTTCAAGGCTCCGGTGATCATGCTGACCGGCCATGACACCGATTCGGACACCATCCTTGGCCTTGAAGCCGGGGCGAATGATTATGTCACCAAGCCGTTCCGCTTCGCTGTGCTTCTGGCGCGGGTCAGGGCGCAATTGCGTCAGCACGAACAGAGCGAGGATGCAACCTTCGGCGTCGGTCCCTATCTGTTCAAGCCGAGTCAGAAGTTGCTGACCACCGAGGACGGCAAGAAAATCCGGCTGACGGAAAAGGAAGCCGCCATCATCCGCTATCTCTACCGGGCCGGGCAGAAAGTCGTCACCCGCGACGTGCTGCTGGAAGAAGTCTGGGGATATAATTCCGGGGTGACCACGCATACGCTGGAAACCCATGTCTATCGCCTGCGTCAGAAGATAGAAAAAGATCCATCCAATGCCGAAATTCTGGTGACGGAAAACGGCGGATACAAGATCATCCCCTAAAGCATGTCGCGTTCAATTGCCCTTGATTGAACGATAACATACATGCAACAAAACAAAGGCTTAAAGCACGTTGACCAAGGCTGATAACCGCAACGTGCTTTAACGCGCGACATCCTTTAACACGGGTCAAGGTGAATGGCGCTCAGCGATGACATGCAATTGCTTTCAGGCCAGCCGCTGTTTCAGGGGCTGGATGTCGATCAATTGCGTCTCATCGCCTTTGGCGCAGAACGCAAAAGCATCGGGCAGGGCCAGCCTCTGTTTCGCCAGCACGCGCCGGCAGAATGTGCCTATGTGGTGGCGCGTGGCCGTTTCGAACTGATCGAGACGGGGCATGACGGCAAGGCTCATGTGGCAGCCGTTGCCGGTCAAGGGACCATGCTCTCGGAACTGGCGCTCGCCACCATGGTCGAGCGCAAATATACCGCGATTGCGCTTGAAGAGGCGGAGGTGTTGCGCATTCCCCGCTCACTGTTTCACCGCCTTCTTGAAGAATATCCTTCGCTTGGTCAGGTCATGCAGCAGAGAATCCGCGACAGCCTGCTGGCGCTGGCGAAGGGTGCCAAGGCATTGGAGGACCGGTTCCGGTAATTGGCCGGCTAGAGCATTTCCGAACCGCTTTGTTAAAGATCGAACCATGCCGTTACCGGCACATGGTCTGAAGGTTTGTCCCAGCCGCGGGCCTCGCGCAGCACTTCGATGCGGGAGAGCGCTGGTCTCAGATCGGGCGACGACCAGATATGGTCAAGACGGCGGCCGCGGTCGGCGGCGTCCCAGTCCTTGGCGCGGTAGCTCCACCATGTATAGAGTTTTTGCGAGGGATCGACCAGTTCGCGCATCAGGTCCACCCAGCCGCCGCGCCGGATCACCTCGGTCAGTCCTTCGGTCTCTACAGGCGTGTGGGATACGATTTTCAAAAGCTGCTTGTGCGACCAGACATCGTGTTCCAGCGGCGCGATGTTGAGATCGCCAACCAGAATGGAAGCCGTGTCCTTTTCTGCTGTGGCAGACAGCGCCTTCATTTCCTCGACGAAATCGAGCTTGTGGCCGAATTTCGGATTGATCGTCCGGTCCGGCTCGTCGCCGCCGGCGGGAACGTAGAAATTATGCAGGCGGATGCGCGTCCTGCCGGCTCTGACGATTGCGGCAATGTGACGACTGTCTCCAACGCCGCAAAAATCCTGGCGATAATCTTCGCTCAAGGGCAGTTTCGAGACGATGGCCACCCCGTGATAGCCCTTCTGGCCATGGACCAGCATATGCGGATAGCCGAGGGCCTTGATCGCGTCCGAGGGGAATTCATCATTCTGGCACTTGATTTCCTGCAGGCAGAGAATGTCCGGCTGGTGGCTGGTCAAAAAACGCTCGACGATCGGCATTCTCAGGCGCACGGAGTTGATGTTCCAGGTGGTCAGTGAAAATGCCATTGCGTGTGTCCTGCTGTCGAAACTGATCTTTCATACCGCTCCATCGGCACGGGGGAAACAAAAAAGGCGCGTGAGACGCGCCTTTTCATGTCCACGGCTTTGCATATGCGGAGAAAAGCCTCGGTCAGTTTTTATGGATCTCGTCATAGGGTACTTGAAACACCCGTGGGTCGAAATTCACGCCCTGCTGTACATTGAAGATCATCACCGACGTATCCTTGCCCTGGGCATCTGTTACCGTCCATTGCCGCAGCTCGAAGGTCTTGGGGTCGAACATCAGGGTGATGGTCTGATTGCCGAAGATTGAATCGTCGCCCAGCACGATGGTGGTCAGATCCTGCTCTTCCTTGACCTGCTTCACCATCTGGTGGGAGAGATCGATCTTGTCGGCGAGCAACAGGCTGAGCGGTGTTTTCGACAGGGGATAGACCTGCCATGTGCCGAGCTTGACATTGCCGATGGCGATGTTGTTGCCGTCGGAAATGACCCTTAACGGTGAGGGTTGCTCATAATTGAAGCGGAGCTTGCCGGGGCGCTCGATATAGAATTTCCCGGCGGTCTGATCGCCCCGTGGTCCGAACTGGACGAACTCGCCCATCATGGTCTTGACCGAGGCGAAGTGGTCGGCAATGCGCTGGGCGGTGCTGGATTCTTCCGCCCGCGCGGGTTCGCCCATGATCAGCCCTGCGGTGGCTGCAACACCAAGACCGGCGAGGCTATGGGCCAGAAAACGGCGGCGGTTGATGGTGAGAAAACCAGCCGGAGTGGCCTTGTTGTTGTACATTCTGATCTCCTTCTGGCAGAAGTCATGGGGCATGAAGGCGGCGTGATGATGACAGGATCATCATTGGACGGGATGCTTGCCGATGATAATGCCGTGATGCAACAAACGTTCCAGTGAGTAGAATTGCCCGAAGCAGGTCCGTACGGCACGATCCCGCTCGTATGGGTGTTTTTTGCGGATTTTGCGGGAGGACACCGGTTTTCACTTTTACAGTCCGGTCGTTATCGATCAATGATGTCGGCTTCTGTCGGTACGAGGATTTCCCGTTTGCCGGCGTGATTGGCCGGACTGATAATCCCTTCCTGCTCCATCCGCTCGATCAGTGAAGCGGCTCGGTTATAGCCGATGCCGAGGCGGCGCTGCACATAGGAGGTCGAAGCCTTGCCATCGCGCAGCACGATGGCGACAGCCTGATCGTAAGGATCGTCGGAGCCTGCCAGCCTGCCGGTTGCGGCGCTGACATCGTCGTCTTCCTCGTCCTCATCGATGGTGATGGCGTCGAGATAGTCCGGCGCGCCCTGGGTTTTCAGATAGGCAACGATATCCTCGACTTCATTGTCGGAGACGAAAGGTCCATGGACGCGCTGGATACGCCCGCCACCGGCCATATAAAGCATATCGCCCATGCCGAGAAGCTGTTCTGCCCCCTGTTCGCCGAGAATGGTGCGGCTGTCGATCTTCGATGTGACCTGGAAGGAAATGCGCGTCGGGAAATTCGCCTTGATCGTGCCGGTGATGACGTCGACCGAAGGGCGCTGGGTTGCCATGATGACGTGAATGCCTGCTGCGCGTGCCATTTGCGCCAGCCGCTGCACCGCGCCTTCAATGTCCTTGCCCGCCACCATCATCAGATCGGCCATTTCATCGATGACCACGACGATATAGGGCAGGGGCTTCAGGTCGAATTCCTCGGTTTCGTAGATCGCCTCGCCGGTCTGGCGGTCGAAGCCTGTCTGCACCGTGCGCGTCAGCACCTCGCCGCGCTCCATCGCCTGCTCGACCCGGCTATTGAAGCCGTCGATGTTGCGCACACCGATCTTGGACATTTTCTTGTAGCGCTCTTCCATCTCGCGCACGGTCCATTTCAGCGCCACGACGGCCTTTTTCGGATCGGTGACGACGGGGGAGAGTAGATGCGGAATGCCGTCATAGATCGACAGTTCCAGCATTTTCGGATCGATCATGATCATCCGGCATTTTTCCGGCGGTAGGCGGTAGATCAGCGACAGGATCATGGTGTTGATCGCCACGGATTTACCGGAGCCGGTGGTGCCAGCGACCAGAAGATGCGGCATCTTGGCGAGATCGGCAATCACCGCCTCGCCGCCGATGGTTTTGCCCAGCGCCATCGCGAGCTTGGCTTTGGACCCATGGAAATCCTGGCTGCCAATCAGTTCGCGCAAATAGACGGTCTCGCGCGAGCGGTTCGGCAATTCGATGCCGATGGCATTGCGGCCCGGAACAACGGCGACGCGGGCGGCAATCGCGCTCATCGAGCGGGCGATATCGTCGGCAAGGCCGATGACGCGCGACGACTTGATGCCGGGCGCAGGCTCCAGTTCGTAAAGGGTCACGACCGGGCCGGGCCGGACTTCGATAATTTCGCCGCGCACGCCGAAGTCGTCGAGAACCCCTTCCAAAAGCCGGGCATTCTGCTCCAGTTGGTCGACGGACAGGGTTGGGTCCTTGGCAATGCTGCGCGGTTCGGCGAGCAGCGTCACCGAGGGAAGCTGGAAACCACCCGCCTGTCGCGGCTGCTCCGGTGCGGCTGTCATCCGCGGGCGCTGGCGTGCCGATGCCGTGCGCGAGGGCGCAAGGGCTTTGCCATGCGGGTTTTCATCCTCATCGTCATAGAGGATATCGTCTGCAGCTCGTCCCCGGCCTGCCATGGTCAGCGGCGGTTCAACCCTTTGTCGCATGCCATTTGCCGATTGTCCCGAGGTTGCTCTGCGTCCGGCGGCAAAATCGGGATCGGCGCGCAGGTCGCTCTGATCGTCATCATAGCCGTCATCGGCCATGCCCTCATTGAAGTCATAAGGTTGATCGGGGGTGTGCTGCTGACGCGGTTTCGGCCGGATGCCAAAGATGCGGCGCATACGTGCCTGGGCGGTATACCAGGCATGAACGCTGCCGCCGGCCATGACGGCGATGAAGCCGGGGCGGTCGGCATCCTCTTCTTCGTTGTCCTCCTGAGGCTGGCGTTTGCCAGCCTTGGCAGATGCTCTGGCGGTTTTCTGCATCAGTGCCTTAAGGTCGTCTTCCGTCTCGCGGCCGATCAGGCCTGCGGCAAACAGCATCAGCCACAACATGGGGATGGACAGCAGCGCCCCCAACACCATAGCAAAGGTGCCGGTTGGATAGGTGCCGATGAAAAGTGCCGGAAAGCGCAGGATCATGTCGCCGATCACCCCGCCAATGCCGCAGGGTAGCGGCCAGGTCCTGGGCGGAGGGAAGCAGCCAAAAACCGCCGAGGCGACGACAGCGCCAACGGCGGCGGCAGCCAGACGCCGGGGCAGGCGGGTAATGGCACGACCGGAGATCAGCGACAGCGACCAGGCCAGCACCGGCAGCAGCGCCGCAACCGATGCCAGTCCCAGAAACTGCATGGAAAGATCGGCATAGGCCGCACCTGAATAGCCGAGAAGGTTTGTCGGCAGACGGCTTGTCGCATAGGAAAAACTCGGATCGTCGACATTCCAGGTCGCAAGTGCTGCAACAGCCGCCATAAGCCCGGCAAACAGGGCAAAACCCACCAGCGTCATCAACTGGCGCAGAATAAATCCGGCGACGATCGCACGGGGCGATCGTTCCTCCATGAATGCTAGGGTGGTTTTACTCATTCCCGTCTCGCTGTCAGCCTTTCATGGCAGGTGAGGAAAGAGTCCGGTTTCATCGGCGCGCGAATCGGACATTGGATATCAGGATAAGCGTGATGAGGTTAATACTCCTTTAACCAATGTTTTTTCACGGTGGCGGATTGCAGGATCGCCGATATCGCAAGGCATGTGATCAACTCCATGATGGCGCATCAGGGACAACATCTCCGCTTGATTGCGGTCTGCCGGGGATGAAAAAAGCCCGGACGCTGGCGTCCGGGCCGGATTGATGGGCGAATGTTTGCCCCAAAGGGCCACAGTGCTCAGGAGTGGTAGGCGGCTTCGCCGTGGGAGGCGAGGTCGAGACCTTCGCGTTCGGCTTCGACGCTGACGCGCAGGCCGACGATGGCATCGACGATCTTGTAGAGGATGGCCGAACCGATGCCGGTCCACAGGATGGTGATGACGACAGCCTGGATCTGCACCATGACCTGACCGCCCATGGTCTGGCCGGCAGCATAGCCGACGCCGCCGAGCGAGGAGCTGGCGAAAATGCCGGTGGCGATGGCGCCGAACATACCGCCGATGCCGTGAACGCCGAAAACGTCTGCGGTATCGTCATAGCCGAACTTGTTCTTCACCACGGAGACGAAGAAGTAGCAGAGAGGCGAGACGATGATGCCGAGCACGATGGCACCCATCGGGCCGACAATACCGGCAGCCGGAGTGACGGCAACCAGACCGGCGACCATGCCGGATGCGGCACCCAGCATCGAGGCTTTGCCACGGGTGAAGGATTCGACCGCGCACCAGGAGAGTGTTGCCGCTGCGGTTGCGACGAAGGTGTTGACGGTGGCCAGCATCGCGCCGCCGGAGGCTTCCAGGTTGGAACCGGCGTTGAAACCGAACCAGCCGACCCACAGCATGGCGGCACCGACAAAGGTCAGCGTCATCGAGTGCGGTGCCATCATGTCCTTGCCGTAACCGGTGCGCTTGCCGATGATGAGTGCACCGACAAGGCCGGCAACACCGGCATTGATGTGGACGACGGTGCCGCCGGCAAAGTCAAGCGCGCCGAGACCGAAGAGATAGCCGTGCGAATCCCAGACCATATGAGCAACCGGGAAATAGACGAAGGTGGCCCAGAGAATGCAGAACAGCACTGAAGCGGAAAACTTGATGCGTTCGGCAAAGGCACCGATGATCAGCGCCGGTGTGATGGCGGCAAAGGTCATCTGGAACAGCATGAAGATCATTTCCGGGATGACAACGCCCTTGGTGAAGGTGTCTGCCGTGGTGTCGGTGGTCACGCCGGCAAGGAACATCTTGGCGAATCCGCCGAAGAAGGGGTTGGAGCCGCCGCCAAAAGCGAAGGAATAGCCGTAAAATACCCAGATGAGCATGACGGCGCAACCGATCACCGTGCACTGCATCAGGATCGACAGCATGTTCTTGGCGCGCATCAGCCCGCCGTAAAACAGCGCCAGACCCGGGACGATCATGAACAGCACGAGAATGGTGGAAATGAACATGAAGGCGGTGTCACCCTTGTTCGGCACAGCCGCAGCTGCGGTGGTGGCCGCTGCAGCAGCTGCAGGTGCCGCATCCTGGGCAAAGGCAATGGCCGGCGCCATCAGGGCCGCAGCGGCAGCCGCAAACCGCAGGGCATGAGACTTGAGGTTGGTGGATGTCATTTTCTGTAAACTCCCCTTGACGGCTCAACTTACAAGGCTTCGGTGTCGGTTTCGCCCGTGCGGATGCGCACGGCCTGATCGATCGAATAGACAAAAATCTTGCCGTCGCCGATCTGGCCGGTCTTGGCGGCGGAAGCGATCGCCTCGACGGCCTTGTCGGCGAGGTCGGAAGGAACGGCCACTTCGATCTTCAATTTCGGCAGGAAGCTGACGGCATATTCCGTCCCGCGATAGATTTCCGTATGTCCCTTCTGCCGCCCGTAGCCCTTGACTTCGGTGACGGTCAGGCCCTGGATACCGACAGCCGTGAGGGCTTCGCGCACCTCGTCCAGCTTGAACGGCTTGATGATGGCCATCACAATCTTCATCTGGTTTCCCATCCTCTGGTTTATCCTCGGCTTTTAGAGCCGCTCTCCGTGCCGAGCGCCAGCATGCGCCAGCTTCGACTGCCTCATGACATTCAAACGGCGTGCCAGATTGGGTTGAGAAATTAACCTATTGAAAATTATAGATGAATCTTTTCTCAATCAAGAAAAAGGCAAATGATTGAGCAAAAGGCACATGATTTTTGCGCAAACGCAATAATATGCCTAATAATTAATCATTTGCCTTTTTCCGGATCAGGCCTTCCTGGGCCACAGAGGCGATAAGCTGACCACTGCGTGTGTAGATTGCGCCACGGGACATGCCGCGCGCACCTGAGGCGCTTGGACTGTCCTGGGTGTAGAGCATCCAGTCGTCAAGCGGGGCGGATCTGTGAAACCACATGGCGTGATCAAGGCTTGCAGCCTGAATGCGCTGATCGAAAATCGACACGCCATGGGCATAAAGCGAGACGTCGAGGAGGGTCATGTCGGAGAGATAGGCAAGAACAGCACATTGCAGCCGCCGGTCATCCGGCATAGGGCCGGTGATGCGCACCCAGAAATCAGCTTTCGGCTCCAGTTTTTCCTTGCTGATGTAATGGCGGAAGGAGGTGGGGCGAAATTCCACCGGGCGGGGTCTGCTCCAGTACTCGCGGACATTGGCGGGAGCGTCGCCAAGGACCATGTCACGAATTTCCTTTTCCCCCATCAGTTGTTCCGGCGGGGTAATGTCGGCCATCGCAAACTGGTGGTCATAGCCCTCTTCCTCATGCTGAAACGACGCCAGCATGGAAAAGATCGCCTTGCCATGCTGAATGGCCAGAACCTGCCGGGTGGCGAAGCTGCCGCCGTCGCGCAGGCGTTCGACCTGATAGATGATCGGCACGGACGGATCGCCGGGACGCATGAAATAAGCATGCAGCGAGTGGACTGGGCGTTCTTCGTCCACTGTGCGCTGGGCGGCAACCAGCGCCTGGGCAATGACCTGTCCGCCGAAAACCCGCTGCCAGCCGACCTGAGGACTCGTGCCGCGAAACAGATTGACTTCCAGTGGCTCCAGGTCGAGCGTTTTCAACAGGAGGTCTACCGGGGTCTCGGTGACAGGGGGCTGCGTCATTTTGCAAGGGCTCCGATGGTAGGAAGACAGACAAAGCTGATCTATATAGACAAACAGAGCGTTACTAAAGCGCGGCGCGTTTTGCTGGATTGGGTTGAACCGCGCTTTAGCGATTATTTTTTCGCATGTCGGTTGTCGTTCCATTGAGGGCAATTTAACGCGACATGCTTGAGCGACAAGGGAGCAACGGATGACGGATATGATTGTGGTTGGTGGAGGCTATGTCGGTCTTGCCGCAGCCCTTGCCGTCAAGACGGCGGCCCCGCATCTTGAGATCACGGTGATCGAAGCTTCGCCGGAGAATGCATGGCAAAAGGATCCGCGCGCCTCCGCCATCATTGCCGCGGCCACGCGGATGCTTGATGTTTTCGGTGTCTGGAACGAGATCGAAACGCAGTCGCAGCCGATCCACAAGATGATCGTCACCGATTCGCGCGCAGCCGATCCGGTGCGTCCGGTTTTTCTCACCTTTGACGGGGCTGTCGAGGAAGGCAGGCCCTTTGCCTACATGGTGCCGAATGTCGCCATGGTCGGGGCGCTTCTGCGTGCCGCCAGAGAGGCGGGCATCGTCATCCGCAACGGGGTGAAGGCCGAAGCGCTTGCCGATCGCGGCGCGTCAGCCGAGGTGACGCTGAATGACGGCACGGTTCTTTCGGCGCGGCTTGTCGTTGCCTGTGACGGGGTGCGCTCGCATATGCGGGATCTGGCAGGGATCAAGACTGTGACCTGGTCCTATGGACAATCTGGGATCGTTGCGACCGTCGAGCATGAAAGGCCGCATCAGGGCGTGGCGGAAGAGCATTTCCTGCCGGCCGGCCCCTTTGCCATTCTGCCGTTGACGGGCAACCGCTCGTCGCTGGTCTGGACAGAGCGTAGCGCCGATGCAGACCGCCTTGTTGCCTCCGACGATCTGGTGTTTGAAACGGAACTGGAACGGCGTTTCGGCCATAAGCTCGGCGCGATCCGCAGTGTTGGCGATCGGCGCGCCTTCCCGCTGGGGCTGACCCTGTCACGCGCCTTCGTCAAGCAAAGGCTGGCACTGGCGGGTGACGCAGCCCATGGCATTCATCCGATTTCGGGCCAGGGCCTCAATCTTGGCTTCAAGGATGTTGCGGCGCTGGCCGAAACCGTGGTCGATGCCGACCGGCTTGGTCTCGATATCGGCGACCTGACGGTACTGGAACGCTATCAGACCTGGCGGCGCTTCGATACCTTCCGTATGGGGGTAACGACTGATGTGCTCAATCGGCTGTTTTCCAACGATATCACCCCGTTGCGCATTGCCCGCGATTTCGGTCTGGGGCTGGTGGATCGTCTGCCGAAGCTGAAGAGCTATTTCATTACGGAAGCGGCAGGAACGGCGATCAAGGATGGGCCGAAGCTTCTCGCCGGTCATGCTTTGTAACTTCAATGGTTACCGGTTGACGCTCTGCAACATCCTGTATTGGATAAAATACAGGATGTTGCAGATGTTCAATCCTCGATCTTGCGGGCTTCAGAGACCAGCATGATCGGTATGCCGTCGCGGATCGGATAGGCGAGCTTTGCCTTTTCCGAGACGAGTTCGTTGCGGTCACGATCCAGCGTCAGGCGGCCATAGGTGAGGGGGCAAACGAGAAGCTCCAGCATCTTGGGGTCTGCCCCATGCATACGATGATCCATGGTATCCCCTTTACTGCAGGGTCCGGTCGGACTCGCCCGATCCGCGCGCCAGATAGATTTCCGTAATGGCTATCAGGGTTTCAGCACGGCTTTTGAGATCCGGGGCTTCCAGAAGCGCTTGTTTTTCCGCTGGTCCGAAGGGGGACATCATCGAGAGCGAATTCACCAAAGTCAGGTTGCTGGCCCGCTGAACACTGTCCCAGTCGGCTTCCAGCGTGTTGGCTTCGAGATAGGCGCGAAAGGTTGCCAGAAGACGGCTGCGATCGACGCTCTCTTCTTCCTGGGCGGCGCTCAGGTCGGTAACAAAGGGCGATATCCTGATCTGCCGGAAAGGATGATGCGAGCGCACCTCGCTGATCACCCTGTACCGGCAAAGACCACTGAGCGAGACGATATAGCGTCCGTCCCCGGTTTCGGCAAAGGAGGTAATCCGGCCAAGGCAGCCAACCGGGGCAAGGGCCGCCTGACCGCCATCGGTTGGCGAAGGCTCTGTCAGAGAGGGTTGAACCATGCCAATCAGCCGGTTGCCACGCAGGGCGAAATCAAACAGTTCAAGATAGCGCGGCTCGAAAATGTTCAGCGGCAATTGTCCTGCCGGAAGCAGCAAAGCACCCGTCAGGGGAAAAACCGGCACGGTT
Organism: Allorhizobium sonneratiae; assembly: GCF_023700755.1. Classification (GTDB taxonomy): domain Bacteria; phylum Pseudomonadota; class Alphaproteobacteria; order Rhizobiales; family Rhizobiaceae; genus Allorhizobium; species Allorhizobium sonneratiae. The sequence continues at coordinate 64,053 of NZ_JAMKOJ010000007.1, forward strand.
TCGGGCAGATCCTCTGCTGTCAGATAACGGGCATTGCCGACTTGCATCTTATCCTCCACATAGTTTGTCCGGAAAAGTGGGAACCGGTTTTCCGATCAGACAAACGATCTTCTCTTCATCTCTTGTCCGGAAAAGTGGGAACCGGTTTTCCGATCAGACAAACGATCTTCTCTTCATTTCTTGTCCGGAAAAGTGGGAACCGGTTTTCCGACCCGCCACACGCTACCCACTCTATCTGCCTGACGGCAAAAACAGGAAACGCTTCCGACCGCGCACATGATTGTCATCTCCTGTGATCGTCTGGAAACCCGGGCCTTTCAGAGAAAACCTCTGCCGGACCGGTTCAGGCACTCGCTCTGCGGTCATGCCGTTTTACACGGCCGCGATGGCGGTTTGCCCCCTTGCCATCCTGATCGCGGTTCAGGAAAACAGCATGGCGGAAAGTCTGCGGCGTGCCTGTATCGTTGCCGGATCGGTGGGGCCCCAGACTTCAAAAAACTGCAGAAGCTGCCGGCGCGCACCGTCATCGTCATAGGCGCGGTCCTTTTTCATGATCGTCAGAAGATGCTCGGCTGCTTCCTGTCGCTTGCCCTCGACATTGCGGATCTTGGCAAGCTTCATCCGTGCATCATGGTCGTCCGGCGACAGCGTCAGCTGATGTTCAAGCGCCACCGGGTCTCCCAGTTTGCGCGCTTCTTCGATCTGGTCGAGCTTTTTCGTCACTGCCTGAATGTCGGCGGCCTTGGCCAGCGTCTCGGAGAGGCCGGACAGCACCTCGCGTGCCCGGGCAAGATGGTTGAGACCGATCAGGCATTCGACAATGCCGCAGACAGCCTTCGAATTGTCCGGATCGGCCTGATTGATGGCGGCATAAAGCTGGGCTGCCCCTTCATAGTCGCCCTGATCGAGGAGGCCTGCGGCCTCTTCCAGCACCATCTCGATTTCTTCGGCCTGATCGGCGCCGCCTTCCGGGCCGCCCAGACGATCGATGAACTGTTGTACCTGACTTTCCGGCAGGGCGCCCATGAAGCCGTCGGCAGGGCGACCGTTAACAAAGGCAATGACGGCGGGAATGGACTGAATGCCGAGCTGACCGGCAATGGAGGGATGGTCGTCGATATTCATCTTGACCAGCTTCACCCGTCCTTTGGCGCCATTCACAACCTTTTCAAGAACCGGGGTCAGTTGTCGGCAGGGCCCGCACCATGGCGCCCAGAAATCCACGAGCACCGGCTGTCTGCGCGATTCGTCCAGCACATCCTTGGTGAATGTCTGGGTGGTCGTATCCTTGATCAGACCACCGGCGGCCTGGGGTGGGGTGTCTGCGCCAAACTTGACCTGTCCGGTCATCTGCCCCGCAAAGCCACCATAAGGATTGCCTGTATTGCTCATTGCCGTCTCCCGACCCTGTTTTGTTGATGTCCATCCGGTTCTGAGCGAACGGCACGGACATCATGAATCCTGTGTTTCGTCTGTCTTCCGGCGAAAGTGAAAGCCTCGTTTCACTCCGGTCGGATTATGCTCTTCAATCCGGCCCGGCCCAGGCCCGGTTCGAGCAGACATTGGACGATGTGTTGGCTCTTGTCAGCGCATTCTGCGCAAGGATGATCTTCGAACCGGATGGAAACAGTCTCGCGCATACTGCACCATTCCTGATGGTATAAATCGTATGTCAGGACGTTACTTTCAAGACAAGCGGGTGATGTCCCGTCGCCTCAAGAAAATGCATGAGATCCTGGCTGCGGATCGAGGTCGTGGCATCGTTGGACAGGGGGTGGCAGTTGATGATCTCATGGGTCATCAACTCGCTGTCGAGCACGATGGTAACGGCCTTGTCCACATCGTTGATCGCGCCAAAGGCGGTGACAGACCCCGGCACGACGCCCAGAAATTCCATAAGCTGTTCAGGTTTGCCAAAAGAGAATTTGCTGGCTGCCCCAACCACCTGATGAACCGTTTTCAGATCGACTGTGGCGGTTTCCTCCACGACCAGAAGAAAATAGCGGTCTTTGCGGTCCTTGACGAACAGGTTTTTTGTGTGGGCGCCGGCAATTTCATCCCGCAGTGCCACCGCCTCCGCCACGGTAAAAACCGGTGCGTGGGTTTTCGTGGTGTGGAGAATGCCAAGGTTGTCGAGAAAGGCAAAAAGCTGGTCACGGGTCTTCGGGGTGTTGCTTGTCATGCTGGTCCTGCCTGGAACATGTCGCGATGATCGCATTCACGGCGACAGGTTTTCAATGTCGGCTGTCAGTCATAAGGGTTGGTGGCCCGCAAGGCAATCAGCCTGTGTCAGGATTGGAAATTTTCCAGTTTTCGCAATGACTTCACAAGGAGTTGGAAAAAATCTCCGACAAACTGTCATTTCCCTGTTGCATTCGCAAATCAGTTGGGTCATATAGCCCCCGTCGCCGCAAACAAGCGACCTTCGGTTCAGCGAACTACCCCGAACCGATGATCTAGTGAGCGGGTGTAGCTCAGGGGTAGAGCACAACCTTGCCAAGGTTGGGGTCGAGGGTTCGAATCCCTTCGCCCGCTCCAGATCCTCCTTAAACTTGGAGGATATTTATAAGGCATCTCCTTATTTTCTTGTCAGTATCGTTGAATAGATGTATTTCGCGATAAGCTCTCGCGGATTCACAAGGGTCTTTTCATTGATGCGTTTGCTGACGATTGTGTTGCCCAGCCGGCGCAGCCTGCCCGAATGCCGATTTTCGATTGAAACGACGCTGGTCTATGCCGAAAAAACGGATGCTCAGATCATTGTCGCGGATAATTCCGCCGATCCGCTGAAGGCTGACTGGCTCCAGAGTCTGGGCCCCCGGCTTCGGCGAATTGACACGGTTGGTTGCGATGCGATGGCCAATCTCGTCATGGCGCTGGAACAGGTGGAGACGCCGTTTCTGATGCCGATGGCCGATGACGATGCGGTCTTTTTGCTGGATGACATTGTCCCGCTCGATCTGGCCGAACTTGCCGCCGATGTGGTTGCCGTGCGACCGCAGACGCTGACGTGGCAGGACGCGACCGGTATCAGACATATCACTTGTGCTTCAATCGATGGGCAGGGGCCGCATGAGCGGTTCCGCCAATACAGCCATACCAATGGCGGCAACAATGCACTCTATTATAGCATTTATCGCAGTGCGGTGTTTGCCGCTATCGTCAAGCGGTTCGAGCGGCACCATCCGACCCGCGGTGCCTATGGCGACTGGAGCATGATATTTGCCCTTTTGGCCTGCGGCAAGGTGCTGGCCGATCCGGCACGGGTCTATCTCTATGATTTCGAGCAGTGGAGCGATCCTGTCAGGCAGGACGGTGCTGTTAAGCGGCTGATGCAGCAGGCGGGCTTGCCGGAAAATGCGGTAGATTATCTGTTCCTGTTGCAAGGTCTGGATTTGCATGGTCTGCTCGCCTGGGATGGTCTGCCGCTTTCGGCTGCGGTCCGACAGGAAGCATTGCTCGCCAATGCCCAGGAAATGTATTTCTATCACTTCCGTGAATATCTGGCATCGCAACCTGAGCGGTTTCCTGAGGCCGTTCATCGGGCCATGGCGGATTTCGACAAGCATGATCAGCCGGAGCAGGCCGTACTGGCCTGTCTGCCGCTGATCGAAGCGCTGAAACCCGGGTTGGGTGAGGCATATCGCCGGTATTGCAACCTTCCGGCTCAGGCATAAGGCGTTGGATCCATGATGCCGAAAGCCGCCACAAGAGCGATGGCGCCAAGCCCCAGCGCGATGGCCGCCAGCGTGGCCGAACGAATGGTGTGAAGCGCCTTGTCCGGGCTGGTTTTCAGCCGGGGAACGAAGCGATAGCGATTGAGGATGGCAAGGCCGGTCATGACCAGTGCCAGCAGGATTTTCACCGCTAGAAGCCGCTGATAGGGAACGTCCAGCCGCAGCCAGAGTGTGCCGACAATCAGCCAGCTGTTCAACGTTCCGGTGATCAGGGTCACGGCCACGGCGACATGACCCAGTGTCGAGAAGCGGATCAACCCCTCCATGCTCTCATCCCGGTCACGGGGAGAAGACGCCAGCTTTTCCAGCAGCACCACCACAGGCGGCAGAAAGCCGAGCCAGGCGCTGGCGGCCAGAATATGCAAAACCATGCTGGCCGACAGAAGCGTGCCGAGAAGCCCGTCATGCATGGCGGCGTGACCGCTGATGGCCATGCTGGCCAGCAGCAATGCCGCCAACAGGCTGACACTCTGAGGTCTGCGGGCTTTGGAAAGACCATAGGTCACCAGCAGAGCCAGAGTCAGCGCCATCTGTATGCCCAGTTGCAGGCCTGTGCGGGTGTCGAGGAGAATGTCGCGGATCAGGGAAACATGGCCGAGATCGCTCCAGCCATTGCCGATCAGGGCAATGGTGGCGGCCCATTTTCCGGCAAGACCCAGAATGAGCGCGGTGATCGCCAGATCGTAAAGGGGAGCAAGCCGCCTTTCCAGCCGGGCGCTGAGCGGGTCGGTCAGCACGATCCACAGGAAGACATGGCCCCCCCATAACAGGAGGGCCGCGCTGTCAAACGCAAAGCGGCTGACGATGAGGATTTGTTCCGGGCTCACGGCTTGACGGTGAAGCTGGTCATGCCGTGGGTCTTGTGGCCGTCCTCAGACAGGGCGTGCCAGTCAACCATGTAGGCGCCGGGTGCGAGCGTGCCCTCGAGCGGCACGGTCAGGGTTTTCTTGTCCTGGCTCAGGCTTTCCGTTCCGGTTTTGATTTTTTCATTCTTCGGACCCGTCAATTCAATGCCGGAGAATTTCAGGTTCAGCTCTTCGGTGAAGTTCAGGACCAGCTGTTTCGGTGCGGTCGCCACGGTGGCCTTGTCGGCCGGGACGATGGTTTTCAGATGCGCATGGGCAAAGGCCTGGGCCGTCAAGGCAAGGGTGGCGGCAAAGGCAAGGGCGCCAAGGCGAGCAAATGGAGTTTTCATGATGACGATCCTTCTGGATGCTGTTTGACAATGGGGTGTTCAGACAGTCATCAGGGTCGGTGGAGGGCGGGCCAGCGTCAGGAGGGCAAGCTCATGCACCAGAAGCAAAGGCTGCGCGCTCTCAGGAGCATCGATGAAAAACCAGTCCCGCACGGACATCGCCGTTGCGGGCGGGCTCGGCAGCAGGGTCGAAGCGTTGATGCGGCAGGCCGGACAGGGGCGATCCACCAGGTGGTGATGCTGTTTCTCTTGCGCTGTGCCCTCATTGTCCGTCACGCAAAGGCTTGGAAGAGAGCCGTCAGGCAGGCGATAGGCGGCAAGATCGGCAACATTGCCGGCATCGGCCACCATCGTCGGCATCACATGGGCAAAACCAATGGCGGCCAAAGCCAGCACGCAAAGCGCGTGCACAGCCATCCGTCCCATTCGCTTCATGCCGCCCATCTGTTTTCCCGCAACAAACATGGACTGGCTTAACAGGCGTCATGCCGCCATTCAATGCCAAGATCGGTTTTGACCTGTGCCCTGTCGTCGCAGCCGTCTTTTATTTTGGGCCGGAACACGGCATGGTCTTCGGGATGAAACGCGAATCGTCGGATCTGTTCGGCCCGCTGGTGCAAAAGCCGGCTGCGCAAAAAACTGTGTCTGTTCTGGTGCCCTTGCCGACGCCGGGACCCTATAGTTATGCCTTGCCGGAACCGTTGCGGGCTGAACCGGGCGCTGTCGTGCAGGTGCCACTTGGCCCGCGCAAGGTGATCGGCGTGGTCTGGGACGAGGATGGCAAAAACGCAGATGCGGTGATCGACAGCCGCAAGCTTCGCCCCATCGAACAGGTCTTCGATTGTCCGCCGCTCGATCCGACCATGCGCCGGTTTATCGATTGGGTCGCTTCCTACACGCTGTCGCCGCCGGGGCTGGTGGCGCGCATGGCCTTGCGCGCACCGGCAGCGCTCGATCCCGAGCCGATGGTTGAAGGTTTGCGCTTTTGCGGCCATGTACCGGAGCGGATGACACCGGCACGGCAAAAGGCGCTGGAACTGGCCCGCGACGGTTTGAGCTGGACGCGCAGCGGGCTTGCCCATGCTGCGGGTGTCTCGCTCTCGGTGATTGACGGTCTGGTCAAGCAGGGCGTGTTTGAAACGGTGTTCCTGCCGCCGCCGCCCTTGGTTGCCGCTCCTGATCCGGATTATACGCCGCATCGGCTGGCGGGCGTGCAGCAGGAGGCCGCCGAGATACTGATCGAGGATGTGCGCCAGGGCGGTTTTTCCGTCAGTCTCATTGATGGCGTTACGGGCTCCGGCAAAACGGAGGTGTATTTCGAGGCGATTGCCGAGACCCTGAGACAGGGACGTCAGGTGCTGATTCTTTTGCCGGAAATTGCCTTGACGACGGCATTTCTGCAGCGTTTCGAAGACCGGTTCGGCGCCAGACCGGCGGAATGGCATTCCGATCTGGCCACCCGCACCCGCGAAAAGGTCTGGCGGCAGACGGGCAGCGGCGATATCCGTGTCGTGGCAGGCGCGCGCTCGGCCCTGTTTCTGCCCTTTGCCGATCTGGGCCTGATCATCGTCGATGAGGAGCATGACCCGGCCTTCAAGCAGGAGGACCGGGTGTTCTACAATGCCCGGGACATGGCCGTGGTCCGGGCGCGTCTTGCCTCCATCCCCCTTGTGCTGGTCTCTGCAACGCCCTCGGTGGAAAGCCAGGTCAACAGTCTTGCAGGCCGTTACAAGCGCATTCATCTGCCGACCCGTTTTGCCGATGCCGCCATGCCGGACCTGCACCTCATCGATATGCGCCGACATCCGCCTGAACGCGGCGGTTTTCTCTCGCCCGTCATGTTGCGCGCCATTGGCAAGACAATTGCGCAAAAGCAGCAGGCGCTGCTGTTTCTCAATCGCCGCGGTTATGCGCCGCTGACGCTCTGCCGGGTCTGCGGCCATCGGTTTCAGTGTCCACATTGTTCAAGCTGGCTGGTGGAGCATCGGTTTCGCGGGCAAATCCAGTGTCATCAATGCGGCTATGCTGAAACAACCCCGCATGCCTGCCCGGAATGCGGCACGCTGGACCATCTCGTTGCCTGTGGGCCCGGGGTGGAGCGCATTGCCGAGGAGGCGGAAAAGCATTTTCCCGAGGCACGCATTCTGGTGCTGTCATCCGATCTCGGTGGTGTCAAACGTCTGAGGCTGGAACTGGAAGCCATTGCCAAGGGGGAAGCGGATATCGTCATCGGCACACAGCTCGTCGCCAAAGGGCATAACTTTCCGCTGATGACGCTGGTGGGGATTGTCGATGCGGATATTGGCCTCGCGAATGGCGATCCGCGCGCGGCAGAACGGACATTTCAGCTTTTGAGCCAGGTGACAGGCCGGGCCGGGCGAACCGGCCTCAAGAGCCATGGTTTGTTGCAGACCTATCAGCCGCAGCATCCGGTGATGCAGGCGATCGTTTCCGGGGATGCCGAGGCGTTTTACCAGCGTGAGATTGCCGAGCGTGAGCGGGCGCTTTTGCCGCCTTACGGGCGGTTGGTGTCCATCATCGTTTCGGCGGACAATCGGGCCGATGCGGAGGCCCATGCCCGGGCTTTGCGGCAGGCTGCTCCTCCAGCCAAGGGGATTGCCATCCTTGGACCGGCGGAGGCGCCCCTGGCGCTGATCAGAGGGCGTTATCGCTTTCGGCTGCTGATCCATGGGGCAAAATCTAGCGATATGCAGGGTTTTGTCCGCGTGATGCTGGAACAGGCGCCAAAAGAACGCCGCTCCTTGCAGATACAGGTGGATGTCGATCCGCAAAGCTTCTTATAAACCGCCATCGCTTCTGCCTGTTCTCAGGCAGAAAAGAGGACAAGAGATACAGTTGGCGGGCTGCGTACTGAACCGGGAGGTGACATGCAATTTTATTTTCCGACAGATCCTGGCGAGCAACTCGCCTATGCGGGATCGGTACTGTTGTCGCTGATTGGGCTCTTGATGATTGTCACTCCCGGGATGTTCCAGGCTTTCGTTGAAGGGCACCGTCAAGGAAAAGCCGTCTGGCGGCTTACGGGAGGCCTCATGGCAGGGGCGGGTGTCGCTGCTTTGCTGCTGGCCCAGCCGATGGTCTATCTGGCCTTGGGGCTGGCCTTGCTGGGAGGGGGGGGCGGTCTTGTCGTCTCTCTGGTTTTTGATGGTGCAAAGCCAAGGCGATGCCTGTTTCTGATCGGGGTCTTCGTTCTGGCAGCTCTGCCGCTCCTCTATGCCTTCGGTCTTGTGGACTGACCTTGCGTCGTTGAGGAAGGCATACGTTTCCCTGACAAACTCCCATGTCTCACCGACTCTGGTGGACTGAATGGAGTTTGACATTGATGTTCCGTGCATGACGACGCCCGACCAAGATATTGCATGCATTTCTTTGGATATCGGGCCGCAGTCACCACCTCTGCTGCGGCAAGGCCATGCCTGCGCCTGGTCAAGCCTGTCTGTACATAATCAAGATTGTGTGCCCCCCCCTTTTTATGAAGGCGAGTCGGGTTTACATATCATGCTCTATGAATCCTCTGAGACGTTCGGAACAAACGGAAACCGCGTGAAGAACCCTTATTATTCAGGCCCGGTGACAGATCATTTCGACGGAACCCGTTTTTTCAATCCGGGCGGCGTGCCGCCCTTGGGTGCTGCTGATATTCTGCGCTGGAAACTGAGGGGCAAGCCTGCCCGATGGCCACGTCGGGTCAGCCTGCCGGAGGGGCCGGTCAAGGCGCCGCCTCACGTCGCCGGAGCCGATCTCAGGGTCACCATGATCGGCCATGCCTCGATGCTGATCCAGACGGACGGGCTGAATGTGCTGACCGATCCGGTGTGGTCGAGGCGCGCCAGTCCGTTTACGAGCCTTGGGCCGCGCAGGGTGATCGAGCCCGGCATACGCTTTCAGGACCTGCCGCAAATTCATGCCGTTCTGGTCACCCATAATCATTATGACCATCTCGATCTCGAGACGCTGCAGCGTCTTCAGGATGAGTTTCACCCGATCATCATCACTCCTCTGGGCAATGAGACCCTGATCCGTCGGACCCTGTCTGCGGCCAAAATCGTCTCGCTCGACTGGGGTGAAGGTTTTTCCGAATGGGATGGCATCACCATCACCGCTGAACCCTGCCATCACTGGTCGGCGCGCGGTGTCGGAGACCGCTGCATGGCGCTATGGGCGGCCTTTGTCCTGACCACCTCCTCAGGGTCGATCTACCATGTTGGTGACACGGGATTTCACAACGGGATAAACTATCGCGCGGCGGCGGAAAAATATGGCGGATTCCGCCTTGCCATCCTGCCGATCGGCGCTTATCAACCGCGCTGGTTCATGCGCGGACAGCATCAGGACCCGAAGGAAGCGGTGGAAGGTTTTCGTCTCTGCCGGGCCTCTTACGCCATAGGCCACCATTTCGGCACCTTCCGTCTGACCGATGAACCGATGGGCGAGCCGCCGGAACAGTTGCAGCAGGCGCTGATCGCAGCCGACATCGAGCCGGATCGGTTTCGTGCGCTCAACGCGGGCGAGGTTTTCGACGTTCCGCAACCATGATAGGTTAGGCGAAGAAGATTTCGCATCGGTCGAATGCGCAGGCGGACGTCCGGCAAAGACACAGCAAACGGGATCGTGAAACATATGGACAGCAGGGTCGATTTTGCGCGGATGAACGGGCTTGGCAACAAGATCCTCGTCGTCGATATGCGCGGGCGGACCGACAGGGTGACGCCTGAGGCCGCCATTGCTCTTGCGGCCGATCCGGCCACCCGTTTTGACCAGATCATGGCGATCCACGATCCGAGACACCCTGCCACCTTCGCCTATATCGACATCATCAATTGCGATGGCACGCTGGCCCAGGCCTGCGGCAACGGCACACGCTGTGTCGTGCAGGCGCTGGCGGCAGAAACCGGGCAGAAGGCCTTCACCTTTCAGACCATGGCCGGAATTCTCAATGCCATCGAGCATGAGGACGGCACGATTTCCGTCGATATGGGACAGCCAGTCTTCGAGTGGAACCGCATCCCGCTTGCCGAGGAATTTCACGACACAGCCCGTATCGAATTGCAGATCGGGCCGATCGATCAGCCGGTGCTGCATTCACCCTCGACCATGTCCATGGGCAATCCCCATGCCGTCTTCTGGGTCGATCGCGACCCGATGACCTATGATCTCGAACGCTTCGGTCCGCTTCTGGAAAACCATCCGATATTTCCTGAAAAGGCCAATATCACCCTTGCCCAGGTGATCTCGAACACCGAAATGGTGACGCGCACCTGGGAGCGCGGTGCGGGGCTGACGCTGGCCTGTGGTTCTGCCGCCTGCGCCGCTGCCGTTTCCGGTGCGCGCACCGGGCGCACGGGGCGCAAGGTTGCCGTCACCGTCGCCTCCAGCCCGAACCGGCAGGCGCTCACCATCGATTGGCGCGAAAGCGACAACAAGGTGGTCATGACGGGCCCCGCCGAATGGGAATGGGCGGGCCGGCTTGATCCGGCAAGCGGTGCATGGGAGCGGCTCGACGATCCGGCAAACGGAGCAGCGGCCTCGTGACCAGTTCGGATCGGGAGCGGAACGCCATAATCGAGGTCATCACCTTTGGCTGTCGCCTCAACACCTATGAATCGGAAGTGATGAAGGCCGAAGCCGCCAAGGCCGGTCTGGAAAACGCCATTCTGGTCAATACCTGCGCCGTCACCTCCGAGGCGGTGCGCCAGGCACGCCAGGCCATTCGCCGTGCGCGGCGGGAAAATCCGCAAGCGCGCATCATCGTGACCGGCTGCGCCGCCCAGACCGACGCCGCAGGCTTTGCCAACATGGCCGAAGTCGACGCCGTTCTCGGCAATGAGGAAAAGCTCAAGGCAGAACATTACCGGCATCTGCCGGATTTCGGTGTTGCGGCGGAAGAAAAGATCCTCGTCAACGACATCATGAGCGTCACCGAAACCGCGCCACAGATGGTCAGCCATATCGATGGCCATGTGCGCGGCTTTTTGCAGGTGCAGAATGGCTGCGATCATCGCTGCACCTTCTGTATCATCCCCTTCGGGCGTGGCAATTCCCGCTCGGTGCCGATGGGGTCGGTGATCGAACAGGCCCGAAAACTCGCTGAAAGCGGCTACCGCGAAGTGGTGCTGACCGGGGTGGATGCGACGAGTTATGGCGCCGACCTGCCCGGCCAGCCGACGCTGGGGCTTCTGGCCAAGACCCTGCTGAAGCAGGTGCCGGAAATCCTGCGGCTGAGGCTCTCCTCCATCGACAGCATCGAGGCCGACACACATCTTTTCGATCTGATCGCTGAAGAACCGCGCTTCATGCCGCATCTGCATCTGTCGCTGCAACATGGCGACGACATGATCCTGAAGCGGATGAAGCGTCGCCACAGCCATGCCGATGCGCTGGCTTTTGCCCGGCAGGTGCGGGAGCTGCGCCCTGGATTCAGCTTCGGTGCCGATATGATCGCCGGCTTTCCGACGGAAACGGAAGACATGGCGGAAAATTCTGCAAGGCTGGCGGAAGAGATCGGCCTTGCCCATCTGCATGTCTTCCCCTATAGCCCGCGCCCCGGCACGCCTGCGGCGCGCATGCCGCAACTGGACAGGGGACTTGTGAAAGCCCGCGCCGCCCGCTTGCGCATCGTGGCCGAAAGCTTACATAAGGCCCATCTGCAAAGGCTGGTCGGTACAAGGCAGAAGCTGCTGGTCGAGCGCAATGAAATGGCGCATACGGAAGACTTCACCCTCGTTGCCGCGCCGGGCCTTGCCCCCGGCATGCTTGCCGAGGTCACCATTGCCGGCCACAATGACCGGCACCTGAATTTTGAACCGGCAGCGCATGTCGCCGCCTGAGACGATAAAGAAGACCCATGGCGCTCGGTTTCATCAAGAAAGTCTTTACCTTCGGCAAGGACGCCGCGAAAGACGGTGCACAAGACGCAAAGCCGGAGCCGCTCGAGGTCGCCGAACATCCTGTCGAGCCGGTCATCGAGACGCCGGTGGATCTGCCGCTTGCCGAAGACCCGGTTCTGCCGGAAGAGATGGAAACGGCAGGCGGCCCCGCCGATGACCTGACGTCGGAGACGGAACAGGAAGAGGCAATTGCCACCCCGCAACGGCAAGAGACTGAAGACGATCCTGCTGCCGCCGCCGAGGCCCAAGCCGTTGACCAACATGGCTTGGACGACACTTTGCCCAGCCCTGAGCCAGAAACATCTGTCGCGGGCGAAGACGATGGTGAGACGCAGAACGCCGAAGCGCAAAAGAGCGACATTGCCTTGCCGAAGGGCTTTGCCACCAACCTGCCGGTTGCAGATGAAACACCGCAGGCGCAGCCGAAACTCTCCTGGTTCCAGCGTCTCAAGGCCGGGCTTTTTCGCACATCCACGCAGCTGAGCGGACAGATTTCGGCGCTGTTTACCAAGCGCAAGCTGGATGAAGACACGCTGGAAGAGCTGGAAGACCTGCTCATCCAGGCCGATCTCGGGGTCGAGACCGCCATGCGCGTCACCGATGCACTCTCCTCCGAGCGCTATGGCAAGGATGTCAGCGGTGATGATGTGGCCCGCATCATGGCGGGGGAAATCACCAAGGTGCTGAAGCCGGTGGCCAAACCTTTGGCGCTCGATCTCAATCACAAGCCGCATGTCATTCTGGTGGTCGGTGTCAACGGCACCGGCAAGACCACCACCATCGGCAAGCTTGCGGCAAAACTCTCCGGCGCGGGCCTCAAGGTGATGCTGGCGGCGGGCGACACTTTCCGTGCCGCCGCCATCGAGCAGCTGAAAATCTGGGCGGATCGCACCGGCTCCACCTTTATCGGGACAAAACTTGGTGCCGACGCCGCAGGTCTTGCCTATGACGCTTTCGAGAAGGCAAAGGCGGAAAAATCCGATGTGCTGATCATCGATACCGCCGGTCGCCTGCAAAACAAGACCGAGTTGATGGCGGAGCTGGAAAAGATTGTCCGTGTGCTGGCCAAGCTCGATCCCGATGCGCCGCACACCGTGCTGCAAACACTCGACGCCACCACCGGCCAGAACGCCCTGCAACAGGTGGAGATTTTCCGCAATATCGCAGGTGTGAACGGGTTGGTGATGACCAAGCTCGACGGAACGGCCCGCGGTGGTATTCTGGTGGCGATTGCCGCCAAACACAGATTGCCGGTCTATTTCATCGGTGTCGGCGAAGGCATTGACGATCTCGAACCCTTCGAGGCCGAGGATTTTGCCCGTGCCATTGCCGGTGTCGCCCCCTGAACCCGGCTTTGCCCGTGAAACCGGCACTGTCAGTAATAACCTTTGACGATGGTAGGATGATGAACCAGCACCACCTCAGCCCAAATCCCAGCGAAACGGAAAAGCACAACCCGCTGCTCAAGCTGGCGCTGGAGCTTGGGCCGCTGATGGTGTTTTTCTTCGGCAACACCAAGGCCGAGTGGCTGGCGGCGAAATTTCCGGCACTCTCTGCAATCGGCGGACCGCTCTTCATCGCTACGGCCCTGTTCATGGCGGCAACGGTTCTGGCGCTGATCGTCTCGAAAATCGTCTTCAAGCACCTGCCGATCATGCCCTTCGTCTCCGGCGTCGTCGTCTTGATTTTCGGCTCGTTGTCGATCTGGCTGCAGGACGAAACCTTCATCAAGATGAAGCCGACCATCGTCAATGCGCTGTTCGGCGTGGTGCTGCTCGGCGGGCTTGCCTTTGGCCGTTCTCTGCTTGGTTATGTGTTCAATGCCGCTTTCCAGCTCGATGACGAGGGCTGGAAAAAACTGACCCTGCGCTGGGGCCTGTTCTTCCTGTTTCTCGCCGTGCTGAACGAGGCCGTCTGGCGCAATTTTTCCGATACGGTCTGGGTGAATTTCAAGGTCTGGGGCACAATGCCGATCACCATTGCCTTCACGCTCGCCCAGATGCCGCTGATCATGAAGCACTCGCTGGATAACAAGGCAAAGGAGGGCCAGAAGTGACGGCACAGGTGAAAAAGCCGCACAATACGCAGGCTCTTTCTTTCTGGCTGATCGTTCCTCTTATCATTCTCATCGCCCAGGTGGTGAGCGAACATGCCATGGGTCGCATCTGGATCTGCGCCTGCGGCTATGTCAAACTGTTCGAGCCCGGCGTCAACACGCCGGGAAATTCCCAGCATATCGCCGACTGGTATACGCCCTCTCATATCATTCACGGTTTTCTCTTCTACGGTCTTGGCTGGCTCGTGCTGCGCAGGGGCACATTCGGCCAGCGGCTGACGCTTGCCACCCTGATCGAAAGCCTCTGGGAAATTCTGGAAAATTCACCGATCATCATCGACCGTTATCGCGCCACCACCATGGCGGTCGGCTATGCCGGAGACAGCATTCTGAACTCGGCCATGGATACGCTGTTCATGGCGGCAGGTTTCCTCTTCGCCGCCCGCGCGCCGGTCTGGCTGACGGTTGCTATCGCCGTGTTTTTCGAGCTTTTGACCGGCTACCTCATCCGCGACAACCTGACCCTCAATGTGCTGATGCTGGTCTGGCCGGTGGAGGCAATCAAGGCGTGGCAGGGGGCGCTTTAACGGCTTTGTCCGGTTGAGCTGCCCCTTGATGCGCAAGTGCCTTTTCAATCGCCGGATAAAGCCCCTGCTCCACGGATTGGGCATCGAACGGCCCGACGCGCTTGTAAAGGATCGTGCCGTCAGGGGCGATCAGATAGCTTTCCGGCACGCCATAGACCCCCCAGTCGATGACCGCACGCCCCTGCGGATCGATGCCGATCGCCTTGTAGGGATTGCCGAGATCGCCAAGGAATCTCAGGGCATTGTCGCTCCTGTCCTTGTAATTGATGCCGACAATGGTCAGGCGCGGGTCCTTGCTCAGTTGCAGAAGAACGGGATGTTCATCCCGGCAGGGCACGCACCAGGAGGCAAAGACATTGACCAGCGCCAGCCTGCCGGAAATCGCAGCCGTGGTCAGCGCCGGAACATGCGCACCCGGCAGGGCTGGTAGATCGAGCGCCGGGGCTTTTTTACCGATCAGGGCAGAGGGAATTTCGCTGGCGCTCACACCCTCCACATCCTGCTCATAGAGCATTTTCCCGGCAATACCGGCAAAACCGGCAAAAACCGCAAGCGGAATGGCCGCCATGATAAAGCGGGAAAATGTCGGTCGGGTTTTTTCGCTCACCGCTCCAACTCCTGCGGCGGGCGGGCGGAACGGCGGCCATGACCGGCCTTTTCCAGCGCCGCCAGCTGTTTTTGCCGGATGCGGCCTTCAATCCAGATCCAGACAATGGTCACGATGATGGCGACAGCCGTCACGCCATAGGCGGTGTCAATATAAAAGGCATATTTCATTCCGCCTGCTCCCGCGCCGCCAGACGTGCAGCCATGCGGCGCTGGGCGATGATGCGTCTGCGCCAGATTTCATTGCGCATGGCCAGAAGATGCAGCGTGAAGAACAGCGCGGTAAAGGCCAAGGCCATGATCATCAACGGCCTGAGGAATTCCGGAGCAATCGTCGGTCCGCCCATGCGAAAGACGCTTTCCGGCTGATGCAGCGTGTTCCACCAGTCCACCGAGAATTTGATGATCGGAATATTGACGAAGCCGACCAGAATGAGAACCGCACTGACACGTGCTGCCCGCGCAGGATCGTCCATGGCGCGGTTGAGCGCAATCAGTCCGAGATACATCAGAAACAGGATGAAGACCGAGGTCAGCCGCGCATCGCCCCAGGCCCACCATGTGCCCCACATTGGCCTGCCCCAGAAAGAGCCGGTGACCAGCGCGGTGAAAGTGAAGACCGCCCCCAGCGGCGCTGCTGCGCGGTGGCTGACATCGGCCAGCGGATGGCGCCAGACCAGAGTGCCGATGGCCGACAGCGCCATGATCGTATAGCACATCATGGCAAGCCAGGCGGAAGGCACATGGATATACATGATCCGGACCGTATCGCCCTGCTGATAATCCGGCTCCGATGTCAGGCTGTAATAGAGGCCGATGACAAAAAGAACGGCGGTCAAAGCCGCCATCCACGGCACGATACGGGCAACCAGCGCCAGAAACCGGGTGGGATTGGCGAGATCGCTGATTTTGGAGATCGCAAGGCTCTGTTCGCTCATGCTGCCTTTTACCGTTATTCGGCCTCAGCCGCAATTCATGCTAGTGGAATGAATTTGACATTTGAGCCTCGGTTTCGTCATGCGCAGCACTCAAATGTCAAATTTCTTAAATTCCACTAGAATCATAAAGTTACTAGTGGTTTTTATGATTCTGACATTTGCTCTCGACCGGACCGCAAATGGAATGCAAATGTCAGAATCAAACCACTAGCGGGCCATCAAGCGCATAGTTTCGTCAATCACTGCTGTTTCTCAGCGCCATGGCCGCCGCCAGCGGCCCGATCACGGCGAAAAACAGGGTGAGCGCAACAAGATAGAAAAATGGCGTCAAAAACGAGCCGGGGCCGGAGACCGCCGCATAAGAGGCGCTGACACCGAAAATCAAGACCGGGATCGTCATCGGCAAGACCAGAATGGACACCAGCAGCCCCCCGCGCGGCAAGACCACCGCCACCGCGGCCCCTGCCGCTCCGATAAACGCAATGGCAGGCGAGCCGACGAAAAGCGTCAACATCACCGCCCCGATGGCCTTTTCGCTCATATTCATGAACAGGCCGAGAAGCGGCGAGGCCATCACCAGCGGCAGGCAGGTTGCCGTCCAGTGCGCCAGGCATTTGACCAGGATGGTCAAAACCAGCGGCGTCTCCTGCATCAAAAGCGGATCGAGCGCGCCATCGTCCCGATCGGCCTGAAACAGCCGATCAAGCCCGAGAAGCGCGGCCAGCAGCGCGCCGATCCAGACGATGGCCGGGCCAATGCGCGCCAGAAGCGCCATATCCGGCCCGACACCGAAAGGAATGACGGCAACGACGGTGAGAAAGAACAGCACCCCGATCAGGGCGCCCCCGCCTGCGCGAAGCGACAGTTTCAGGTCGCGAAGAAACAGCGCGATCATAAAACAGCCTCCAGCGCGCTGTCGTCAAAGCCCTTCATCTCCATGGTTCTGGCCGCCCCAAGGCCGAGCGGCTGATGGGTGGCGGCAAGGACGATGCCGCCCTTGTCGAGATGGTCACGCACCAGGGCGGAAAACAGCCGGTCGGCACGTGCATCAAGGGCTGCTGTCGGTTCATCCAGCAGCCAGACGGGCCGCCAGGCAATCAGCAGCCGCGCCATGGCGAAACGCCGCTGCTGACCCGCAGAGAGATAGCCATAGGGCAGATGGGTGATCGCCGAAAGGCCGACAGCATCGGCGGCCTCGTCAATCTCCATGCCATGTCCACCCTGAAAATCGCCGAGATAGCGCCGCCAGAAGTCGAGATTTTCATGCACGGTCAGTTCCGCCTTCATGCCGTTCTTATGGCCGAGATAGTGGCAGGCTTCGTAAGCGGGCAAGGGCTCTGCAGCTGATTCGGAAAAGAAAAGAACGCTGCCCACCTCAGGACGCAACAGGCCTGCAACCACCCTGAGCAGGGTGGATTTTCCCGAGCCGTTGCGCCCGGTCACAACCAGCGCTTCCCCGCTTTCAAGCCGGAAGGTGAGGCCGTGAAACAGGAAATCCCCGCCGCGTTTTGCGGCAAGTCCCTCGGCCAGAAGCTGCATTTCTCCCCGCTTTCCGGCGAAGCTTCGCCCTGAAAAAAATTTGTTCCGTTTGGCACTTAACCCGTCTGGAACAGTTCTTAGAAATTCTCTATAAGACCTGCAACCACGCCAGCGGCCGGCGTGTTCATCATCCTAGCGCCGAACTTGGAGATTGCGAGGAGCAGTTTTCACGGGCGGACAGCGGAAATGGTCGTACCCGCATCCTGATGTGCATGAAGTGCATAGGCGTCCGCACGTTTGTGTTGGCTATCAGAATAAGCGGGGTTTTTACCGTGACCAAATCGCTTGACAGTTTCAATTGCCGCTCGACGCTTTCCGTCGATGGCAAGGACTATGTCTATTACAGCATTCCGAAGGCTGAGGAAAACGGCCTCAAGGGCGTTTCCAAACTGCCCTATTCGATGAAGGTGCTGCTGGAAAACCTGCTCCGCAATGAAGACGGTCGTTCCGTCACCAAGGCCGATATCGAGGCCGTTGCCGCCTGGCTCGTCAACAAGGGCAAGACCGAAGCCGAGATTGCCTATCGCCCGGCCCGCGTGCTAATGCAGGACTTCACCGGCGTTCCCGCCGTCGTCGACCTTGCCGCCATGCGTGACGGTATCAAGGCGCTCGGTGGCGATCCGGAAAAGATCAACCCGCTGGTGCCCGTCGATCTCGTCATCGACCACTCGGTTATTGTTGACGAATTCGGCACACCGCAGGCTTTCGCCAAGAATGTCGAGCTGGAATACCAGCGCAATGGCGAACGCTACCGCTTCCTGAAATGGGGCCAGCAGGCGTTCAAGAATTTCCGCGTGGTTCCTCCGGGCACCGGCATCTGTCACCAGGTGAATTTCGAATATCTCGGCCAGACCGTCTGGACCAAGGAAGAAGGCGGCGAAACCATCGCCTATCCCGACACCTGCGTCGGCACCGACAGCCACACGACGATGATCAACGGTCTCGGCGTTCTCGGCTGGGGCGTGGGTGGCATCGAGGCGGAAGCGGCCATGCTCGGCCAGCCGGTCTCCATGCTGTTGCCGGAAGTCATCGGCTTCAAGCTGACCGGCAAGCTCAAGGAAGGCGTCACCGCCACCGACCTCGTTCTGACCGTCGTGCAGATGCTGCGCAAGAAGGGCGTCGTTTCCAAATTCGTTGAATTCTTCGGCCCGGGCATGGACAATATGCCGGTCGCCGACCGCGCCACCATCGGCAATATGGGCCCGGAATATGGCGCGACCTGCGGCTTCTTCCCCGTCGACAGCGCCACGCTCGGCTATCTCGACATGTCCGGCCGCGCCAAGGACCGCATCGCGCTGGTCGAAGCCTATTCCAAGGCACAGGGCATGTGGCGCGACAATGACGGTTCCGACCTCGTCTTCACCGACACGCTGGAACTCGATCTCGGCGACGTCGTGCCGTCCATGGCCGGTCCGAAGCGTCCCGAAGGCCGCCTGCCGCTGGAAACCATCGCGCCGAACTTCGCCACCGCGCTGGAAAGCGATTACAAGAAGCCCGGCCAGCTGACGAATCGCTATGCCGTCGACGGTGAAAACTTCGATCTCGGCCATGGCGATGTCTGCATTGCCGCCATCACGTCCTGCACCAACACCTCGAACCCGAGCGTTTTGATCGCCGCAGGCCTTCTGGCCCGCAACGCCGCCGCCAAGGGCCTGAAGTCCAAGCCGTGGGTCAAGACATCGCTGGCGCCCGGATCGCAGGTCGTGGCCGAATATCTGTCGAAGTCCGGTCTGCAGAAGGATCTCGATGCACTCGGCTTCAATCTGGTCGGTTTCGGCTGCACCACCTGCATTGGCAATTCCGGCCCGCTGCCCGGCCCGATCTCCAAGACCATCAACGACAAGGGTCTGATCACCGCTGGCGTTCTTTCCGGCAACCGTAACTTCGAAGGCCGTATTTCTCCGGACGTTCAGGCCAACTATCTGGCATCGCCGCCGCTCGTCGTCGCTTATGCGCTCGCCGGTTCGGTGCAGAAGGACCTGACGACGGAGCCGCTCGGCGAAGATCAGAACGGCAACCCCGTCTACCTCAAGGACATCTGGCCGAGCTCTGCCGAAGTGCAGGATTTCATCCAGAAATACGTCACCCGCGAACTCTTTGAAACCAAATATGCGGACGTGTTCAAGGGCGACGAAAACTGGCAGGCCGTGCAGGTGCCGGAAGGCCAGACCTATGCCTGGGACGACAAGTCCACCTATGTGCAGAACCCGCCTTACTTCGTCGGCATGGCGAAACAGGCTGGCAAGGGCGTGGACAACATCGTCAATGCCCGCGTTCTCGGCCTCTTCGGCGACAAGATCACCACCGACCACATTTCTCCGGCCGGTTCGATCAAGGCGCAGTCTCCGGCGGGTGCCTACCTGATGGAGAACGGCGTGACGGTCGCCGACTTCAACCAGTACGGCACGCGCCGCGGCAATCACGAAGTGATGATGCGCGGCACCTTCGCCAATATCCGCATCCGCAACCACATGCTCGGCCCGAACGGCAAGGAAGGTGGCTACACCATCCACTATCCGTCCAAGGAAGAGATGTCGATTTACGATGCTGCCATGAAGTACAAGGCAGAAGGCGTTCCGCTGGTCATCTTTGCAGGCGTGGAATACGGCAACGGCTCCTCGCGTGACTGGGCTGCCAAGGGCACCAACCTGCTCGGCGTGCGCGCTGTTGTTGCGCAGTCCTTCGAGCGTATCCACCGCTCGAACCTGGTCGGTATGGGCGTCGTTCCCTTCGTCTTCGAAGAAGGCACCACCTGGGCCTCGCTCAACCTCAAGGGCGACGAGACGGTGACGATCGAAGGTCTCGACGGCGAAATCAAGCCGCGCGAGAAGAAGATCGCCAAGATCACCTATGGCGACGGTTCGGTGAAGGAAGTGCCGCTGATCTGCCGCATCGATACGCTGGACGAAGTGACCTATGTCAACAATGGCGGCATCCTGCAGACGGTTCTGCGCGATCTCGCAGCCGCATAATCGGCCATATTTGCGAAACACAGGAAACCGCCGGAGTAATCCGGCGGTTTTTTCATGCGCAAAGCTAACCTTCTGACAAGGCGGCTTACTCTCGATACGCCTCACCCCAACGTGACTTGGTATTGATCGTTTCACCGCCTATTCTTGCCTTCACGATAGCCAATGGCCCGACGCTGTCCATCTCCCCGGTTGGATACATAACAGCATGACGTGCGGACTATTCCGGGTTCATCTTGAGAATTTGACTGTTCCCTGCTTAATTTACGATGGGACGATGTCCAGCAAAATGGAATCATGTCGATGATGGTGAAGAGACTTGTGACATTTCTGATCGTCCTGATGGCGGCGCTGCCAGCCATGGCCGAAGACATGTCACCTGCTGCCGGGACAACTCCATCCGGGGTCATCGAGTTGTTCACATCTCAAGGATGCATTTCCTGCCCTCCCGCAGACAAGGTATTTGAAAGCCTCGCGAAAAATCCGGCGCTCGTGGCCCTGTCCTATCATGTCGATTACTGGAATTATCGTGGCTGGCGCGACACGTTGGGCTCTTCCGGCAACACGGCCCGGCAATATGCCTATGCGCGCAGTTTTGGGCGCAGCGGGGTCTATACGCCGCAGGCTGTGGTCAATGGCCAGATGCAGATGAAGGGAACAGATGCAGCGCATCTTTCCGGCGAACTCAACACCCTCAAGCAGCAGGGCAATGGATTGACGGTGAAAGTCTCTGCCGCGATCAAGGGTGATGAGGTTCTGATCAATCTCGGTTCAGGCAGCGGCAAGGCCGATGTGGTGGTTGTCTATTTCACCCGCAAGAAGGATGTTGACGTCCTCAAGGGCGAAAACAAGGGCAAGCATCTCACCTACTGGAACAGCGTCAAGGATATTCAGTCTGTCGGTCTGTGGCGCGGTGCGGATATGCATCTGACCCTGCCATCCAAGGTGTTGCGCACGGAAGATTGCGATGGCTTTGCCGTATTGCTGCAAACTTCGGACGCAAATGGCGATCCCGGCAAGATTCTGGGCGCGACCATGGTCATGGCGCCACAGGCCAATCAGCCGCAAAACGGTCTGATCAATGCAAGCGCTACATCCGATACTGACGAATAAGGGAAAGACAGGCGATAACGGCCACGCAGAGGCGGCGCCAAGACACAGAATGTCATACAGATGAAAATCGCCTCTTCATGAGGTCCGGCCCGTACATTAGGGGGCTGGGGGTAAGGGTCAATGTACCAGACCGGACCCTGACGCCAACGCGTCAGCTGAAGAAGAGATATGCTTTAGAACCCAAAAATGGGACGCTGTTTTGACTGAAATGCGGCAAAACATAAAAACTATAGGGATTGAGGGGTTTTGCCGGATTGTTTTTTGAGTGCACGACTCAGGATTTGGCATCGTGACGCTGTCATCATCCCAAAATCTGTATAGGCGCGTTGTACTCCAGCGGGCAATGATATGGGTGCCGCCATAAAAGCTGCAGAGCGAGTAGAGGGAAACCGGCTCTGAGCTTGCATTTTTTTCCTCCTGAGGCACACTGTCATGCCAGTGTCACAAGGCCAGCGAAGGAGGTTTGATGACCGATCAGCAGCCGGAAAGACTGAAGGAAAACGGTGAGGAGAACGCCTCGCGTTCTGCCGCCGTTGTCGATCTGAAAGAGTACCGGCAAAATCTTGACCCGTTGCCGGTGACCTTCCACCGCAAGGAACTCGATGCCATTCTCTGGATTTATGGCCGCATGGTCGGCGAGGGAGAGTGGCGCGATTATGCGCTCGACCATCTCAAGGACAAGGCGGTCTTTTCCGTTTATAAGCGCTCCGGTGAAATGCCGCTTTACCGCATCGAGAAAAATCCCAAACTCGCCGCCAAGCAGGGTGCCTATAGCGTGGTGAACGCCAATGGCATGATCCTCAAACGCGGCCAGGACTTACGCCAGGTTCTGAAAATTTTCGACAAGGTGCTGAAACTGGTCGAATAAGGCTTGCGATAAAACCCGGCTCACGCTTATTCAGATTTATGAATAGACATCATGCGTTGAAAAGGCGCATGGGGACGCGTTGATGTTAAAAAGCTGCTGGGATGGCCTTCGATCAAGCCTGTTTGAAGGCGGAACCCAGCGGGCCGGAGCAGATATGGACTTCATTCCAAGCCTTCCGACGCTAGCCGCTTTCAGTGCCGCCTGCCTGCTTCTTGCGGCAACGCCCGGACCGGACATGACGCTTTCGATTAGCCGATCCCTTCGCGATGGTCGGCTTGCTGGTCTTGCTGTGCTGATTGGCACCAATCTCGGCATTACTGTGCACACCATGCTGGTCGCTTTCGGCGTTTCAGCCCTGATCATTGCTTCGCCCACGGCCTTTCTGGTGCTTAAAAGCGGCGGCGCGGCCTATCTCGGCTGGCTGGCCATTCAGGCGGTCCGCAAAGGTTCGAAATTCACTGCAAGACCCGAAGGCGGTAGCAAGGGCACCGCCAAGGCCGCATTCCTCAATGGCATATGGGTCAATCTGCTCAATCCCAAGGTCATTATTTTCTTCATGACCTTCCTGCCGCAGTTCGTGAGCGCCCATGACCCGCATGTGACCGGCAAGCTTTTGTTTTTAGGCTTCTGGTTCATGCTGATATCCCTGCCCATCACCATCGCCATCGTTCTGACGGCACACAGGTTGTCGGACTGGCTGCAACGCAATCCGCAGGTTTTGCGCGGCATCGATTATACCTTTGCCGGCGTCTTTTCACTGTTTGCCGTCAAGATCCTGATGACGCAGGCCCGATAATGTAAGTCAGTGGCGCAGTGATCAATCGTCCTCGCCGTGACCGACAATCATCATCGCCTCATAGGCGAGACGTTCGGTCTTGCGCATGCGTTCCGATTCCGATTTCAACTGCCCACAAGCCGCCAGAATATCGCGACCCCTCGGCGTGCGGATCGGCGAGGCATAGCCGGCCTGATTGATGAAATCGGCAAAGCGCTCGATCGTTGCCCAGTCAGAACACTGATAATTGGTGCCGGGCCAGGGATTGAAGGGAATGAGATTGATCTTGGCCGGAATGCCCTTGAGCAGTTGAACCAGCAGCTTGGCATCGTCAAGACTGTCATTCACATCCTTGAGCATCACATATTCGAAAGTGATGCGCCTTGCATTGGACAGGCCCGGATAGGCGCGACAGGCGTCGAGCAGTTCTTTCAACGGATATTTCTTGTTGATCGGCACCAGCATGTCGCGCAACTCGTCGCGCACGGCATGCAGCGATATCGCCAGCATGACGCCGATTTCCTCACCCGTGCGGAAAATTTCCGGCACGACACCTGAGGTGGAGAGCGTGATACGCCGCTTCGACAGCGACAGACCATCGCCATCGGATGCGATCAGCAAGGCTTTCTTGACATTGTCGAAATTGTAGAGCGGTTCGCCCATGCCCATCATGACGATATTGGTGATCTTGCGGCCTTCCGCCGGGATCATTGCACCGACAGGCACGTCGCGGTCGGGAAAATCGCCCAGTCGGTCGCGGGCGAGGAGAAGCTGGGAGAGAATTTCTTCCGCCGTGAGATTGCGCACCAGTTTTTGTGTGCCGGTATGACAGAAGGTGCAGGTCAGCGTGCAGCCGACCTGACTGGAAATGCACAGCGTGCCACGCCCTTCTTCGGGAATATAGACGCACTCCACCTCGACGGGCCGCCCCGCACCGCGCGGCGGGAACCGCAACAGCCATTTGCGGGTGCCATCATTGGAAACCTGCTCCTGAACGATCTCAGGCCGGGCAATGGAGAAATTCGCCTTCAGCTTTTCCCTGAGTTCCTTGGCAACATTGGTCATGTGATCGAAATCGGACACGCCACGCACATAAAGCCAGTTCCACAATTGTGAAACACGCATGCGGATCTGTCTGTCGGCCACCCCGATGGAGCGCAGCATCTCGCCCATCTCTTCGCGCGTTGCGCCAATGAGACAGGGTTTTTCGCTGCCTATAGCGCCAGCGGTCATGGGGGAACCGGACCGGTCGATGGCCATCTCCAGAGCTGCCATGGTTATCCTCGTCACAACAGCATCATGCCTTTTATCAAGCGAACATAAGATGCTGTAAGATTTTACTGCATAATTCCTTAAATCGGAATCGATTTAAGGAATTATGCAGCAGATTAAAAGTGTTACAGCGACCTTTGTGCGCCATATTTGGCGCACGGCGCTGTAAATGTGTTGTAGAATTTCTTAAGCCGAAGCCAATCCGGGCAATGATGCGGAAACCGGAACACCATTTCCTGACATCGGCAGGAAAGGGGGCAGGTCAATCTCTTCGCTTGCACAAAACAGGATTGGCGGATCGAGCATAAGGCACGATTGCCGAGCCCTTTATCATCAAAAAGGCCTCCCGTCACCCCTTGAAAGAGTGACAAAAACAAGAGCACGGTTTTCGCGACCGTCAACACAGTCGATCGGCCAGGGAGGATACAAACGGAAAAAGGGCCGTCACCGGCCCTTCATTCCAGAGGAATCATCACAATCCGATCAAAAAGCTTACTTGCACTTTTCGATGCGCTTCAAGGAATCGGAAATACCCTGAAGCGAGAAGGTATAGGACGTATTGGTGCCGCGTGAGGAAACGGCAGCGACCGACATGGTTTTGCCGGATTTCATCGCCGCCACCAATTCCGGCTCCTGCGCTGCATTTTCAACCCAGGCGGAATTGTCCTTGGTGAACATGATGAAGCTCTTGGTATCGACCTTCACCGTCACCTTGGAGCCTTCTTTCAGCGGATAGCCCACCATGGCCTGCGGCTCATAGGAGATATTCTGGCCTGGACGCTGCGAAACGATGAAGAACACATCGCCATGATTGACCGAAGCCGGTTGCTTGTCCGTCGGCACCGACAGCACATAGCAGACCGTGTTCTTGCCTTGTTTGTAAGAATAGGCGCCCCAGGCCTTGAACTGCTCGATACGTGTCGGGCTGGGCGCCTGCGCCATGGCCACGCCGCCAATGGCCACACTCAGTGCAAGGGCGGTTGCAATTCTTTTGATAAACATTTTTTTCCTGCCGCTTTTTTCGTCGATCATCAAAGACCGGAACGCATCTGCCCCGACTGACGTCACAGACACGCACCCTGTTTTGCTTGCCGCATATCATAGGCTCAGCCGGTTTTCCGCTTTGCCCTCATGCCAGTAAGATGCAAGATCCAGACGGATCCGTCGCCTGCACCAGCCACGTCATCCTCCTCAATGTGACTTAATTTAGGTTACCAAAGTGTCAACGCAGCTCCAATGAGAGACAGAAACCGGCTTTTACCGCGCTGACAGAGACCTGGAAACGAAAACAGGACACAGAATTGATACGGATTTCACAGTTGCCGGCTCACCAACACAAGGATTTCGGCAGGAATTGGACTGATAAGGTCCGGTCAGGAACATGACACTTCACAATGTGGCGAGGATAGGTGCTGAACCTATCGGTCAGCGCTCCTGTTCCCGTCGACACCATCGGCCAGGGCCTGATCGGCTGCAGCATAATGATGCTCGCGAATATGTCCGTCGATCAGCGATAGCGCCATGGTCAGAACGGCAATATCGTCGGTGAAACCGAGAAATCCCAAAAAATCCGGCACAGCATCGAAGGGCATGACGAAATAGGCCAGAGCAGCCAGAAGAATTCCTCTTACCCTGAGCGGCGTCTGCCGATCCGTAGCGCAATAAAAAGCGGCAATCACATCCCGGCTGAACGGGATATGCCGGACCGCTTTCTTCATCACCGGCCAGAAGCGGCTGCGAACGGTTTTTTCCTGACGGGCCTGCTCTTCCTCGCTGCCGGGCAGCAGGATCTCACCGATCTTCACATCATCCATGACGCATCTCTCTTGCCCGGCCATCCTTCACAGGTCATCGGCTATCGGGGCACTGGATTTATCTGGGATGCACCATCTGCAATTTCAATCATGCGTCTGCGATCAGGCCATTCATTGCTGCGGCCAGATCAAGATCATGCCGGGTCAGGCCACCCGTTGCATGGGTTGTCAGGCGGACCGTCACCGTCGCATAGACATTCATCCATTCCGGGTGATGGTTCATCTTTTCAGCCATCAGGGCGCATTGCGTCATGAAGCCGAAGGCCGCCTTGAAATCCTTGAACTGAAAGGTCTTGACAATCACCTTGCCGTTGTCGGTGAGCGACCAGCCGGAAAGATTTTTCAGTCCTGCCTCTATTGCATCTCTATTCAGCTGTTCATACTGCATCGTCAATCCACGTTCAGTCTCATGAGAGGGGTCATGCCGGTCACATCCGTGCTGTTTGTCTGTCTCGGCAATATCTGCCGTTCCCCCATGGCGGAAGGCATATTTCGCCATCTTGCCAGCCAATCGGGGCTGGAGCATGACATAGAGTGCGCGTCAGCTGGAACCGGCCCCTGGCATATCGGCGAAGCGCCGGATCGTCGCGCCATCGAAACGGCCGCCCGTCACGGCATTGACCTCTCTCGCCAGCGGGCTCAGCAGGTCACCGGCCCGCTCTTGCAGCGCCATGATCTCATTCTCGCCATGGATCAGAAGACACTTGCCGCCCTGACCGCGCATTCAGCCGACGTAAAAGGCGTCATCGACCTTTTCAGTCGTGCAACGCTTGAGCGGGACATGGATATTCCAGACCCCTATTATGGCGAAAAAAGCGGTTTCGATACCGTCTTTGGCCTGCTTCACCAGGGATGCTCAAGACTGGTGGCAAAATTGGCTTTGGCGCGCGACTCATAGAGTGGAAACGCCTCTTCCGTGAGATAAGGCCCGCCACCCACCGATTCGCGCGAGGACAAAAGAACGAAGCGCGAAACGAGAAAGGGCGCGGTCTGGAAATTGCCGCGCCCTGAAAGGTAGTGAATGACATCGTCAAGCCGTGCTGACTTCAACCGCGCCAGCGTCACATGCGGCGTGAATTTTCTGGGATCCGGCGGCAGGCCGATGCGCTGACAGATCCGCTCTATTTCACCTTGCAACGCGCTCATCTCGGCATTTTGCGTTACGCCAGCCCAGATGGAATGTGGCTTTTTCGAACCGAAAGAACCGATGCCGTTCAGGCTGAGGGAAAATTCGGGCCGGTCGATCCGGTCCAGACGGTCGACGATCTCGTCTGCCGTGCGGCCATCCACGTCTCCGATAAAGCGCAAGGTGATGTGATAGTTTTCCACATCGATCCACCGGGCTCCCGGAAGACCGCCGCGCAACAAAGACAGGCTCAACGCCGCATTGCGCGGAATTTCGAGGGCAGTAAACAATCTCGGCATGGCGAGCTCCCCGAATTGAATGCAAATGCTGTTCAGGCGCTTGCGAACCGGTAGCGGCACTTCACCAACGCCTGACCTGAATCGAATCATGCTTCTTAACGGTAAACAAGTCCCTAATTATGTTTATCCGCCAAAGCTTTTGCGAAGCTCAACACCGTGGGAAGCATATTGTGGACCATGACCTTCACCCCCTCGGCATTGGGATGCATGCCATCGGAGAGTTTGAGTTTCGGATTGGTCGCAACTCCTTGCAGAATGAAGGGATAGAAGGCCAGATGATATTTGTCCGCCAGACGCTTGTAGATCGGATTGAAGCGGCGACCATAATCCACGCCCATATTCGGCGGGGCAATCATGCCGACCAGCAGCACGGCGATCTTGCGCGCCTGCAGTTTCTGGATGATGGCGGCAAGATTGCGCTCGGTTTCCTCCGGGGCAATGCCACGCAGCGCATCATTGGCGCCCAGTTCGAGAATGACGCCATCGGTCCCGTCGGGAACAGACCAGTCTACCCGTGACAGACCGCCCTCGCTGGTGTCGCCCGATACGCCGGCATCGCCGATGCTGACATTGAGCCCCTTGTCCTGCAGCGCTTTTTCCAGCTGGCTGGTCAGGGATTGATCGCCGGGAAGCTGATAGCCAGCCATCAGACTGTCGCCGAGGCCGATGATCTGCACTTGCCGTTCGGTCACCGGGACATCGGTGATGGTGTCGTCATTGTTTTGTAACGGCGCAAGGGCAGACGCAGGTGGCTGGTCCTGCCCAGGATTTGCCACCGGCGCCTGAACGGCGACCGGGTTTGAGCTGGAATCCTGCGCCGTGGCTGCTGGCGAAAGCGCGCAAACGCCCAGCAGACCGGACACAAGAAAGATTGCGAAGTGGAGACGGCCTGCTTTAAGATGCATGAGAACTGTCCTAAGTTCATGGGAACCATAACCCCGCGGTGCGGATGTTCACTTTACTCTATATAGGGCCTAAAGCGCGTGAGCAAAACGATCATTCAGTTACGCAGAGCCGATCTTACACTCGGATCGGGAGCGGCCCGCGTGCATGTGCTGAAAAGCATCGATCTCGACATCGCCGAAGGCCTGTCAGTCGGCATTGTCGGCCCATCGGGATCGGGAAAATCCACACTTCTGATGGTCATGGCCGGTCTGGAGCGGCTTGATTCGGGGGAAATTCATGTGAAGGACACACCCCTCCATGCGATGAGCGAGGATGCGGTGGCCGATTTTCGCGGCCGCAATATCGGCATCGTCTTTCAGTCCTTTCATCTGATCGCCAATATGACGGCACTCGAAAATGTCGCCGTGCCGCTGGAGCTGGCCAATGTGCCCCATGCCTTCGATATTGCCCGCAAGGAATTGCAGGCCGTCGGCCTTGGTGAACGTCTCGGCCATTATCCAGGCCAGCTCTCCGGCGGAGAACAGCAGCGCGTAGCGATTGCCCGCGCGCTTGCCCCATCGCCTTCGGTGCTGATTGCCGACGAACCGACCGGCAATCTCGATGGCGCCACGGGCCGCCAGATCGCCGATCTTCTCTTTGCCAAACAGGTGGAGCGGCGCATGACGCTGGTGCTGGTCACCCATGACGTCAGCCTTGCCTCGCGTTGCGAAAGACAGATCAAGGTGCGATCCGGGCGCATCGAACAGACAGGCGACAGTATCCGGGAGGGCGACCGCAAGGCGCTTCCGGCATGAGTGCTCCGATGGTGCGCCGCCTGAAGACAGCTTTCCGGCTGGCCTTGCGCGAATTGCGCGGCGGGCTGAAAGGATTTTACATCTTTCTCGCCTGTATCGCCCTTGGCACGGGATCGATTGCGGCGGTCAATTCGGTGTCCACCGCCATCACCCGTTCCATCGAGAATCAGGGCCAGACTCTGCTGGGCGGCGATATCCGCTTCGAACTGACCAACCGCCCCGCCAGCCCTGAGGAGCTGGGCTATCTGCAAAGCCTGGGAAAACTGACGGTCACAACCAGTCTGCGCTCCATGGCCAGGCTGAGCGACGGCTCCGATCAGGCGCTGGTGGACATCAAGGCCGTGGATCAGGCCTATCCTCTTTATGGTCATTTTGTCGCCAGTCCTGACAAGCCTCTCTCCACACTTCTGGCGGAAACACCGGAAGGCTATGGTGCTGTGGTCGCTCCGCTGCTTCTCGACCGGCTGCGGTTGAAGCTCGGCGATACCCTGATGATCGGCGCTGCCCCTTTCGTCATTACCGGAACGGTGGCAACAGAGCCGGATGCCGCCTCCGATGGAATAGGGTTTGCCCCGCGCATTCTGGTCGCTGCCGCAGCCCTGAAGAACACGCATCTGATCCAGACCGGCAGCCTGGTGCAATATGCCTACAAGATCCGGCTCGGGCCTGGTGCTCTGCCGGTCAAAACCCTTGAAAAGGCAGCAAATGAGCGCTTCCCGGATGCCGGATGGGCAACCCGCACCCGTTACAATGCAGCGCCCGGCCTGACCGATAACATCACCCGCTTTTCGCAATTTCTCACGCTGGTCGGCCTGACCGCGCTGATTGTCGGTGGTGTGGGCGTGGCCAATGCGGTGCGCGCCTTTCTCGACAGCAAACGCAGCGTCATCGCCACGCTCAAATGTCTGGGCGCACCCGCCTTTACCGTGGTTGCAGTTTATCTGTTCCAGATCATGCTGGTCGCCAGTCTCGGCATAGCCGCCGGGCTTCTCCTGGGCGCGGTCTCGCCCTGGATCGCCTGTTACTATTTGGCACAATTCCTGCCGATCCACCCCGATCTTTCCCTGTATCCCGGCGCATTGCTGCTGGCACTCGTCTTCGGCGCGCTGACAACACTCGCCTTTGCGCTGATGCCGCTTGGACGGGCGCGGGAGGTTCCGGCCACCGCCCTGTTTCGCGAACAGGGATTTGAGGCGCGTCGCCTGCCGTCCTGGCCTTATGTTGTGGCCGCGGGGCTTGCCATCGGGGCGCTTGGCCTTCTGGCGGTGATCACAGCCTATGACCGGCGGCTGGCAATTTTCTTCCTCATTGCCATGGCAGCAAGCTTTGCCGTTTTGCGCGCCGTTGCCTGGGGCGTGGCCGCGCTGGCGCGCAAGAGCCCACGCCTGCCTTCTCCGGCGCTCAGGCTTGCCATCGGCAATATCTACCGACCCGGCGCCTTGACCTCCTCGGTCATTCTGTCGCTTGGCCTCGGGCTGGCGTTGCTGGTGTCGATCTCGATGATCGATGGCAATCTGCGCCGCAATCTGAGTGGTGAGCTGGCCGAAAAAGCCCCGAATTTCTTTTTCATCGACATTCAGCGCGATCAGCTTGAGGGGTTTCGTTCATTGGTGAAAAAGCTCGATCCCGCCGGACGGATCGAGGAGGTGCCGATGTTGCGGGGCCGGATCGTGGCGCTTGACGGAACGGAAGTGCACGCCAAAAATGTTCCCTCCGAAGGTCGTTGGGTGCTGCGCGGCGATCGCGGCATTACCTATGCCGCTGAACCGCCGAAAAATGCGACCGTCAGCGAAGGTGCATGGTGGGCGCCCGATTACAAGGGAGAGCCGCTTGTCTCCTTCTCTGAAACGGAAGGCAAGGCACTGGGGCTGAAGCTAGGCGACACTGTTACCGTGAATGTTCTGGGCCGGACCGTCACGGCGAAAATCGCCAATTTCCGCAAGGTGAACTGGCAATCCCTGTCGATCAACTTCGTCATGATCTTCTCGCCCAACACCTTTGCCGGTGCACCCCATGCCTGGATCGCGACATTGACCGATCCGGCAGCCGGTCCGCAGGAAGAAGCCGATATTGTCAGAACCGTGACCAGAACCTATCCGACGATCACCAGTGTACGGGTGAAGGAAGCGCTCAGCGTCGTCAACGACATTCTTGGCCAACTGGGCGAGGCAATCCGGGCGGCGGCCGCCATTGCGCTGTTTTCCTCGGTTCTGGTTCTGTCCGGGGCCCTTGCCGCCGGAAATCGCAGCCGCACCCATGATGCCGTCGTTTTGAAGACGCTCGGTGCAACCCGCATGATGCTGATCCGCGCTTTCACCTACGAATATCTGCTGCTTGGATTGTCAACCGGTTTGTTTGCGCTGATGGCGGGCAGTATCGCCGGCTGGTTTGTCGTCAACCAGATCATGAAACTGCCGGCGGTGTTTTTGCCAACCGTGGCTATTGCCACCGTGGCAGTGGCGCTGATTGCCACCATCGGCATCGGCCTGATCGGCACCTGGCGTGTTCTGGGCCAGAAAGCGGCCCCGGTGCTCAGGGAGTTATAGCGTAGAGGGGTGGGATAGATCCTGTCACGCGATCATGACAAGAGTTTAAGCTTTCGCCTCTTGTATCTTGATCCAAGGACTCACATATTATTACCGGCAAAGCTGAAGTTCCGCAGCCGCGCTCGGCCTTATCCGCACAGGAAAGCCCCGAAACGTGACAGAAACGGAACTTAATTGAGAGGAAACAATGTCTGACTTTCGCAACTATCAGGCTCGCAGCGGCGCTCGTTCCGCCGAGGTGATCGATCAGGGCCTGCGCGCTTACATGCTCAAGGTGTATAACCTGATGGCGCTCGGTCTGGCGATTACCGGCATCGCTGCTTTTCTGGCATTTCAGTTCGCGATCGACAACGGGCAGCTGACAGCCTTCGGTCAGGCGATTTACGTCAGCCCGTTGAAGTGGGTGGTCATTTTCGCTCCCGTGGCTCTGGTGTTCTTCCTGAGTTTCAGGATCAATTCCATGAGCGTTTCCGCAGCTCAAACCACCTTCTGGGCCTATGCCGCCCTTGTCGGTCTGTCGCTGTCGTCGCTGGCGCTGATTTATACCGGCCAGAGCATCGTCCAGACCTTCTTCGTCACCGCGGCCTCCTTCGGCGCGCTGTCGCTTTATGGCTACACGACGAAACGTGATCTGAGCGCCATCGGCTCCTTCATGATCATGGGCCTGTTCGGCGTGATCATTGCCTCGCTGGTCAATATTTTCCTGCAATCTTCTGCGGTGGCTTTTGCCATCTCGATCCTGGGCGTGGTGATTTTTGCCGGTCTGACCGCCTATGACACGCAGAAGATCAAGGAAATGTATTACGAGCGTGATGGCTATGAAGTCGCCTCCCGCAAGGCGATCATGGGTGCGCTGACGCTTTACCTCGACTTTATCAACCTGTTCATGTTCCTGCTGCGTTTCCTCGGCGACCGCCGTTAATCGACAGGATCAAGAATGACAAAAGGGCGGCTTTCGGGCCGCCCTTTCTGTTTGCCATAGGAGCATCATTGTCCGACGTTCCAGTGCGTCGGATCTGTCGGTATCATTTCGTCAGATGAACGCGAAAGGCATCGGCATAATCGGGATGCCAGCGCGACAGCGGCGGACGGTTTTCGATGATGTCGCCCATGGCCCAGGCCATGCGCTTTTCATCGGTTTTGCGATCGACATCATTGTCCGGGCAGAGAATATAGAAATCTCCGCGCTTCAGGCTTTCCAGCATGAAATCCACTGTTTCTTCCGGCGTCCAGGCCCCTGCCGGCCGTTCCGTGCGGCCATTGGCCGTCAGGCCGGTGAAGACGAAGCCCGGGATCAGCAGATGCGCCGACACGGTGCAGCCGGGCGTGTTGCGCAATTCATGCTCCAGCGCCTCGGTAAACACCTTCACCCCCGCCTTGGCGACATTATAGGCCGGATCGCCCGGCGGCGTGGTGATGCCCTGTTTCGAGCCGGTATTGATGATCATCGCCGCCTCCGCATGGCCGATCATGCCGGGGGCAAAAACCCGTGTGCCATGGATGACGCCCATCAGGTTGACGGAAAGCACATTGTCCCAGTTCATTTTCGGGCCAAACAGGCTCGACCCCGGCTGGATGCCGGCATTGTTCATCAGAAGATGCACCCGGCCAAACCGCTGCAAAACGGCCCGTTCCAGCGCCTCCAGCTCATCCAGTTTGCTGACATCGGTTTCGATGGCGACGATATCGTGATCCGGATCGGCGGAAAGACCGGCAACCTGCTTGCGGGCCTCCGCCAGTCTGTCGCCGGGAAGATCTGCAAGCACCACGCACATGCCAGCCTTGGCAAAAGCCTTTGCCGCGGCAAGGCCAATGCCGGAGGCAGCGCCCGTCACCACGGCAACCTTGTCCTTTGCAATCACCGAGGAATATTCCGTCATGCTTCATCCTCCTGTTTCGTTGATTGTCGAGTGAACCATATGGGACAGTTTTTGCGACATTCAAATGACCTGGATGAGAACCGGGCACAGGACCTGGCAATGGCTGGGCGAATGGGCTGGCTGATAGCATCGCGGCAAAACGCTCCTGCCCAAACACTGCTTATGCCTTGCACGACGATTGAAAGCGGATAAAAGAAGACATGACCGGGCCTGACCAAAGCCCTTTCCTTGCAACAGACGGACCTTCTCTCATGGCGCTTCCCAAAGACGTGAAAAAAGTCGTTCTCGCCTATTCCGGCGGTCTCGACACCTCGATCATCCTGAAATGGCTGCAAACCGAACTCGGAGCGGAGGTCGTGACCTTTACCGCCGATCTCGGCCAGGGCGAGGAACTGGAACCGGCGCGCAAGAAGGCCGAAATGCTCGGCATCAAGGAAATTTTCATCGAAGACGTGCGCGAGGAATTCGTCCGCGATTTCGTCTTCCCGATGTTCCGCGCCAATGCCGTCTATGAAGGCGTCTATCTGCTCGGCACCTCGATTGCCCGGCCGCTGATCTCCAAGCACCTCATCGAAATCGCCAAAAAGACCGGCGCCGACGCCATTGCCCACGGCGCAACCGGCAAGGGCAATGATCAGGTGCGTTTCGAAATGTCGGCCTATGCACTCAACCCCGACATCAAGATCATCGCGCCGTGGCGCGACTGGTCGTTCAAGAGCCGTACCGACCTTCTGAACTTTGCCGAAGAACATCAGATTCCTGTCGCCAAGGACAAGAAGGGCGAAGCCCCTTTCTCCGTTGACGCCAACCTGCTGCACTCCTCCTCCGAGGGCAAGGTTCTGGAAGATCCCTCCAAGGAAGCACCGGAATATGTGCATATGCGCACGATTTCGCCGGAGGCCG
Source organism: Allorhizobium sonneratiae (assembly GCF_023700755.1). Classification (GTDB taxonomy): domain Bacteria; phylum Pseudomonadota; class Alphaproteobacteria; order Rhizobiales; family Rhizobiaceae; genus Allorhizobium; species Allorhizobium sonneratiae. Next base: position 98,884 of record NZ_JAMKOJ010000007.1, read on the forward strand.
CTCCCGACAAGGCGACCGTCATCAAGATCGGCTTCCGCAAGGGCGATGCCTGCTCGATCAACGGCGTTGAAATGTCGCCCGCGACGCTTCTGGCCGAGCTGAACAATTATGGCCGCGACAACGGCATCGGCCGCCTCGATCTGGTTGAAAACCGCTTCGTCGGCATGAAGAGCCGCGGCGTCTACGAGACCCCCGGTGGCACCATCCTGCTTGCTGCCCACCGCGCCATTGAAAGCATCACGCTCGACCGGGGTGCCGCTCACCTCAAGGATGAGTTGATGCCGCGCTATGCCGAACTCATCTATTACGGTTTCTGGTTCTCGCCGGAGCGCGAAATGTTGCAGGCGCTGATCGACAAGAGCCAGGAACATGTCGAGGGCGAAGTGACGCTGAAGCTCTACAAGGGCAATGTCATGGTCATCGGCCGCGAGAGCGACAAGTCGCTCTATTCCGACACGCTCGTCACCTTCGAGGACGATCAGGGCGCTTACGACCAGAAGGACGCCGCCGGCTTCATCAAGCTCAATGCGCTGCGCCTGCGTACACTCGCCAAGCGCAATCTCGGCAAGTAAGGGCCTTCTTCCTGCAAACCGGTTCTGCCTTTCTCGACGTCATCCTCGCCCTTGTGGCGAGGATCTGCCTTGCTTGGCAGACATACTCGACCGGGACGACGTGGAGGGAGTTTCATACACGCGAAACGTCCTGCGCGCGGTAAATCCCGGCACATGCTCGGGTCAGGCCCGAGCATGAGGGAGAAAGGGCAACGTGCCCTTCCACATTGCCGCGAATTTCCAAATTCGGGTTCGCGTTTGCCGTGGAATGTCCTATATCTGATCTGAAAGACGAGAAGGATATGCCCCATGAGTTCTGCCGCAAACGCCTATGAAACCCTGACATCCTGGACCGGACAGCATGGATTGCCGCGTTTCGACGCCATCCGTGACGAGGATTTCGCCCCGGCTTTCGAGGCGGCCCTGCTCAACCATGCAGCGGAAATCGACGAGATCGCCGGAAATCCGCAAGCACCCACCTTCGACAACACCATTACCGCACTGGAAATCGCAGGCGACGGGTTGTCGCGCGTCTCAGCTCTCTTCTGGAACAAGGCGGGCGCTGACACCAACAGCACGATCCAGGCGCTGGAGCGTGACATTGCGCCGAAACTGTCGCGTCATTACTCGAAAATCAGCATGAATGCCGCTCTTTTTGCCCGCGTCGATGCGCTGTGGCAGGCGCGCGATACGCTGGGTCTGACGCTGGAACAGACCCGTGTGCTGGAGCGCCACTGGAAAGGCTTTGTCCGTTCGGGCGCAAAACTGGCCAAGGACCAGCAGGAACGGCTGGCGGCGATCAACGAGCGGCTGGCCAGCCTTGGCGCCAATTTCGGCCAGAATGTGCTGGGCGACGAATCGAGCTGGGCGTTGCCGCTTGAAAAAGAAGAGGAACTTGCCGGTCTGCCGGAATTTCTGCTCGACGCCATGGCCGCAGCCGCCAAGGCACGCGGCAAGGGCGAGGCCTATGCGGTGACCCTGTCGCGCTCGGTGATCGTACCCTTTCTGACCTTTTCCGAGCGCCGTGATCTGCGCGAAATCGCCTTCAAGGCCTGGGTGGCGCGGGGCGAAAATGGCGGCGAACGCGACAATCGCGCCATCGTCAAGGAAACGCTTTCGCTGCGCAAGGAGAAAGCCACTCTGCTCGGCTACGCCAATTTCGCCGCCTACAAGCTCGACAACACCATGGCCAAGACGCCGGAGGCGGTGAACACCCTCTTGATGCGGGTCTGGGACAAGGCCGTCAGCCAGGCGAAAAAGGAAGAGGCTGATCTCGAAACTCTGATTGCCGCCGAGGGCAAGAACCATGCGGTCGCCCCCTGGGACTGGCGCTATTATGCGGAAAAGCTGCGCAGTGAACGGTTCAATTTCTCCGAAGCTGAGCTCAAGCCCTATCTGCAACTGGAAAAGATCATCGAGGCCTGCTTCGCCGTTGCCGAAAAACTCTTCGCGATCAAGGCTGTTGCTCGCTCGGACATCACCGGCTATCACCCGGATGTCCGCGTTTATGAAATCCGCAATCTTGATGGCAGCCTGAAAGCGCTGTTCCTCGGCGATTATTTCGCCCGTTCGTCGAAGCGCTCGGGTGCCTGGATGAGTTCCTTCCAGTCACAGCACCGGCTGACCTTGAAAAATGGTGCGGCAGGCGAATTGCCGATCATCTATAATGTCTGCAATTTCGCCAAACCGGCAGAAGGCAAGCCGGCACTGCTTTCGCTCGATGACGCCCGCACGCTGTTTCACGAATTCGGTCATGCGCTGCACGGCATGTTGTCGGATGTCACCTATCCCTCCGTCTCCGGCACAGGCGTGTCGCGCGATTTCGTCGAGCTGCCCTCGCAGCTTTACGAACACTGGCTGACCGTGCCGGATGTTCTCAAAACCTATGCGGTTCATTATAAAACCGGCGAACCGATGCCTGAGGCCCTGCTCGACAAGGTTCTGGCGGCACAGACCTTCAATGCCGGTTTCGACACGGTGGAGTTCACCTCTTCCGCACTGGTGGATATGGCCTTCCACACCCATGAAGGCGAGGTGGACGATCCGATGGCGGTGCAGAAAGAGGTGCTTTCCAGGATCGGCATGCCGTCAGCCATCGTCATGCGCCATGCCACGCCGCATTTCCAGCATGTGTTTTCCGGTGACGGCTATTCAGCCGGCTATTATTCCTACATGTGGTCGGAAGTGCTCGACGCCGATGCTTTCGAAGCCTTTGAGGAAACCGGCAATGTCTTCGACCCTGCCATGGCGGAACGGCTGAAGACGCATGTCTATGCCATTGGCGGCGCTGTCGATCCGGAAGAGACCTACAAGGCCTTTCGTGGTCGTCTGCCGAGCCCGGACGCCATGCTGAAAAAGCGCGGACTTGCCGCCTGACCTTTGTGAAACTTTGATGAAGCCGGTCGGTTTTCTGCCGATTTACGCCGATTTCATTTATGGCAAAGCGGTGTCTTACTGCTTTGCCCCTTTCGCATTTGCAAAAAACAGGCTATGAGCGCGGCAAAATGAACAGGCGCTAGCCTTGGCCCATCGGCCTGTTGCGGCTTTTTCGCCAGAACCATCAGAGAAGCTGACTATGAACCTTCGCAATATTGCGATCATCGCGCACGTTGACCATGGCAAAACCACGCTTGTCGATGAGCTGTTGAAACAATCCGGCTCGTTCCGTGAAAACCAGCGCGTCATGGAACGCGTGATGGATTCAAACGACATCGAAAAAGAACGTGGCATCACCATTCTCGCCAAGGCGACCTCAATCGAATGGAAAGACACCCGCATCAACATCGTCGACACCCCCGGCCACGCCGATTTCGGCGGTGAGGTCGAGCGCATTCTCTCCATGGTGGACGGCGCCATCGTTCTGGTCGACGCCGCCGAAGGCCCGATGCCGCAGACGAAATTCGTTGTCGGCAAGGCGCTGAAAGTGGGCCTGCGCCCGATCGTTGCCATCAACAAGATCGACCGTCCCGACGCCCGCGCCGATGAAGTGGTCAATGAGGTTTTCGACCTCTTCGCCAATCTCGATGCCACCGATGAGCAGCTCGACTTCCCGATCCTGTATGGTTCGGGCCGCGCCGGCTGGATGAACCACAATCCGGAAGGCCCGACCGATGAAGGTCTGGCTCCTCTGCTCGACCTCGTGGTCAAGCATGTTCCGGCCCCGACCGTCGAGGAAGGTCCGTTCCGCATGATCGGCACGATACTCGAAGCCAACAACTTCCTCGGCCGCATCATCACCGGCCGTATCGCCTCCGGCTCGATCAAGCCGAACCAGGCTGTCAAGGTTTTGGGCCAGGACGGCAATCTGATCGAACAGGGCCGTATCTCGAAGATTCTCGCCTTCCGCGGCATCGAGCGTCAGCCGATCGAAGAAGCCCATGCGGGCGACATCGTCGCCATTGCCGGTCTTTCCAAGGGCACGGTTGCCGACACCTTCTGCGATCCTTCGATCTCCCAGGCCATGACGGCGCAGCCGATCGACCCGCCAACCGTCACCATGTCCTTCATCGTCAATGACAGCCCGCTGGCTGGCACCGAAGGCGACAAGGTGACGAGCCGTGTCATCCGTGACCGCCTGTTCAAGGAAGCCGAAGGCAATGTCGCGCTGAAGATCGAAGAATCGGCGGACAAGGATTCGTTCTTCGTTTCCGGCCGTGGCGAATTGCAGCTTGCCGTTCTGATCGAAAACATGCGCCGCGAAGGCTTTGAACTTGCCGTGTCGCGTCCCCGCGTCGTCATGCACAAGGACGAAGCCACCGGCCAGTTGATGGAGCCGGTCGAAGAAGTGGTGATCGACGTCGATGAAGAGCATTCCGGCGCGGTCGTGCAGAAAATGTCCGAGCGCAAGGCCGAAATGGTCGAGCTTCGCCCCTCCGGCGGCAATCGCGTGCGTCTGCGCTTCTATGCCCCGACCCGTGGCCTGATCGGCTATCAGTCGGAACTCCTGACTGACACGCGCGGCACGGCGGTGATGAACCGTCTGTTCCACGAATATCAGCCTTACAAGGGTGAGATCGGTGGCCGCGTCAACGGCGTGCTTCTGTCCAACGAAGCCGGGGAAGCCGTGGCTTACGCCCTGTTCAACCTGGAAGATCGCGGCCCGATGATCATCGATGCCGGTGAAAAGGTCTATGCTGGCATGATCATCGGCATTCACAGCCGTGACAACGACCTCGACGTCAACGTTCTGAAGGGCAAGAAGCTCACCAACATCCGCGCTGCCGGCAAGGATGAAGCCGTGAAGCTCACCCCGCCGATCAAGTTCACGCTGGAACGCGCGCTCTCCTGGATTCAGGACGACGAACTGGTTGAAGTCACGCCGAAGTCGATCCGTCTGCGCAAGCTCTATCTGGACCCGAATGACCGCAAGCGGTTCGAAAAGTCCAAGGCCGCTCAGGCCTGATCATTCTTTGATCATCCAATGATCCGCCGGTCAGGTTCCGGATGAACCTGACCGGCTTTTTTTATCAGCTTTCCGGCACAAAAGGCTGCGGTATACGGCCTGCCCCCTGCCGTTCCAGCATCCAGCCCGGATATTCCGGGGCAAGAGCGCTTGCCTCATCAAGGCGGCGCATATCCTCGTCTCCCAGTCTGAGTTTCACCGCATTGAGGTTCTGCTCCAGTTGATCGAGCCGTTTTGCCCCGATGATGACACTGGTGACGAAAGGCTTGGCGAGAATATAGGCAAGCGCCACTTCGGCAACGCTGGCGCCATGTTTTTCGGCAATCTCACGCATCACGGCAACGCAGGCCCAGGCACGATCCTTGTCCACCGGCGGAAAATCGAAGGCGGCACGGCGGCCCTCGCCATTGCCCGGTGCGCCCGGACCATATTTGCCCGACAACAGCCCGCCCGCCAGTGGCGACCATACCATCAGTCCCAGCTTTTCTTCCTGTAACAGCGGCACGATCTCGCGTTCCAGATCGCGGCCGGCAATCGAATAATAGGCCTGCACCGTCTCGAAGCGGGCAAAGCCCCGGCGTTCGGAAATGCCGAGCGCCTTGGCGATCCGCCAGGCCTGCCAGTTGGAAAGGCCGATATAGCGCACCAGCCCGCGCGAGACGAGATCGTCCAGCGCCCGCAAGGTTTCCTCGATCGGCGTCACCGTATCCGTGCCATGCACCTGATAGAGATCGATATGGTCGATCTGCATCCGCTCAAGACTTGCCTCTACCTGATCCATAATATGGCCGCGCGAGGCGCCGCGATCATTCGGCTTTGGCCCCATCATACCGTAGAATTTGGTGGCGATGACCACATCCTTACGAGGAATATTGAGGTTTTTCAGCGCCTGTCCCAGCAATTTTTCGGAGGTGCCGAAGGAATAGACATTGGCGGTATCGATGAAATTGATCCCGGCTGCGATGGAGCGCTCGACGATCTGGTCCGCCGCCTCCTGATCGACATCGGCAATCGCACCCCAGTTGCTGCCTTCGCCGGAAGGGCCGAAGGTCATGGTGCCAAGGCAGAGTTCCGAGACGAAAAGTCCCGTATGTCCCAGTTGATTGTAGCGCATGAGAAAGCTCCCGTCGGATAAACTCCCCGATAGACTTAGTCCTTTCAGGCATGGCTTCAACAGCAGATGCTGTCGTAAAACGGGTATCGGCAACAATGACCCAACACATTTGCGCGACAACCGTCTTTCACAACCGTCTTACAATGACAAAGGGCGGCTCAACGCCGCCCTTTGTTCGTTCAAAAGGTTACTGCATAATTCCTTAAATCGGAATCGAGTTAAGGATAAAATTATGCAGCAAATTTAATGTGCTACAGCGACCTTTGTGCGCCATATATGGCGCACGGCGCTGTAAAACCAAACCGTCTCAGGCCTTGCTGGCAGAACCGGCAACGCCACGCACGGGCTTGGCCGCTTCTCCAGTTTCGGACGAATCCATATAATGTTTTTCCGAGACCGGGCGCACCAGAGCATTGGCAATCAGGCCAACCAGCAGCAGACCGGCCATGGCATACATGGTGGTGTTGTAGACGCCCGGTGTGGGATCGGTCGTGCCTGCGGGTGCGATTTCCATCAGACGGGCAATGGTGACCGTTTTGCTGGCAACGAGCTGATTGAGCTGATCCATGCCGGCGCCGAACTTCTGCTGGAAGGCGACAGGATCGACCTTGGCGGCCAGCGCCTTGATCGAACCGGCAATCGAGCTTTCACGCAGCTGGGTGATGGCCAGCGGGCCGAGCACGCCCGCCGCACTCCAGGCGGTGAGCAGGCGGCCATGAATGCCGCCGACATATTTCGTACCGAAAATATCGGCAAGATAGGCCGGAATGGTGGAGAAGCCGCCGCCATACATGGTGAAGATGATCATGGTTGCGCCGTAGAACAGCACCAGCCACATCACTGCCGGATGCGCGCCAACCTGCGTTGCCGCATAAGGAACGGAGAGATAAAGCGCGATGCCCAGCACGAAGAAGACGAAATAGGTGTTCTTGCGGCCGATATAGTCGGAAATCGACGCCCAGAAGAAACGTCCCACCATGTTGAACACCGAAATCATGAAGACGTAAGTCGCGGCAAAGGCCGAATCCACCACCAGGGGCAGCGTCGTGCCGAAGATTTCCGTCATCATCGTCTTGGCGACGCTGAGGACGCCGATGCCTGCCGTAACGTTGAAGCAGAGCACGATCCAGAGCAGGTAGAATTGCGGTGTCTTCAGCGCCTGATCGATATCGACATGACGGCTGGTGATCATCCGCTTGGCGGCCGCATCCGCCGTCGGTGGCGTCCAGCCGGCCGGTTTCCAGCCCTCACGCGGCACGCGATAGGAGAAGGCGGCAATCATCATCACGATGAAATAGGCAATGCCGAGCGTGAAGAACGTCATGGCGGCACCGGTATTGCCGGTTCCGGCAACATAAACGCCGGGCTGCATGGCAACAGGTGCCGATGCCAGCTGCTTGGCCGTGGCGGTCACCACTTCCACCATATGGCCGTTGACTTCGGCCATGCGGCGCCCGCCTTCGGTTACCAGCTTGACCGCCGTTTCTGCGCCAAGATATTGCGGCGCATGATAATAAAGGCCGAGCAACCACTCATTGATCGGGGTTGCCACCATGGCACCGCCGCCAAAGCCCATGATCGCCAGACCCGTCGCCATGCCGCGACGGTCGGGGAACCAGCGGATCAGAGTGGAGACCGGCGAGACATAGCCGAGACCCAGACCGCAACCGCCCAGCACGCCGTAACCGAAATACAAGAGCCACAATTGGTGGGTGACAATGCCCAGCCCACCGATCAGAAAACCACCACCCCATAAAAAAGCCGCCGTCACGCCGACCATGCGCGGGCCGACCTCTTCCAGCCATTTGCCACCGAAAGCCGCCGCCAATCCAAGAAACACGATGGCAACGGAGAAAATCCAGACGACAGATTGCAGCGCCCAATCCGAAGAAGAGGCGGCCACGACGCCCATTTCCTTGGTCAGCGGCGGGTTGAAAATGCTCCATGCATAAACGGAGCCGATGCATAAATGAATGGCGATCGATGCTGGCGGAACCTTCCAGCGGTTAAAACCGTCTTCAGCGACGATATGTTGTTTTTTCAGTCGGTCGAACATTGCGTTTGAGTCCTCCCTCGGACCAGATATGCCCATACTCAAATCACTGCTTGCGCAGACATGAAAACAATCGCCATGAAACCCCCAGCGATTGTCCGTCTCACCCGCCCGTCAAGGATCGGGCGGTGTCAGATTCTTCTTCCCGATCCTTCCGGGAACTGTATTCCTGCCCCAGGTGATGCCGGGCAATGGCGGCACACCTGCCATAAATACGCCAGCTCAGGCTGAGGCTTTCACCTCCATCACTGCGGCAGGACGGTTGACCTTATCGGCTGCCAGGATGACAAGCGGATCAAATCCGTCATGCCCCTCTTCGATCATCGCAAAAAACTGGCGGCGCATTCTGGGTTCCCAGAACTTGTTGATGTGATTGGCTATGCCTTCCACCTGCGTCTCTTCCGGCTGCGAGCGAAAAAAACCGGCAATCTGATTGGCCATGCGGACAAGCTTTGCGGCGATTTCATCATGCGACATGGCGTTGCCTCCCTGTTCTATCCATTCATCTGTCTTTTCAGGACATCGAGACGATCTGCCGAACGATCGATGTCCAGCCGGTCGGGCCGAACAAAAACCTCGAAATCCCTGTCGCGGGCAATGCCGATCAGGGTGATGCCGGAAGCTTCCGCCACCTCGATGGCGAGCGCCGTCGGCGCGGAAATTGCCGCAAGCACCGGCGCACCGAGCAACGCGGTTTTCTGCACCATTTCCACCGACAACCGGCTGGTCACGACTACCATGCCATCCGCCCCCTTCCAGCCGCCGCGCAAGACAGCGCCGGAAAGCTTGTCGAGCGCATTGTGCCGCCCGACATCCTCACGCAGCGCCACCAGACCGGGTTCAACCCCCGCGAGATAGAATCCCGCCGCATGAACGGCACGGGTTTCATGGTTCAGCGCCTGGCGACTGGCCAGTTCCGCCATGGCCTCACGGATCATCTGCGGTGTCAAACGCCAGCCGGGGTCCGTCACGGCGGTCACCGGGCGCATGGCCTGATCGATGGATTCGATGCCGCACAGACCGCAGCCGACAGGCCCGGCCATGCGGCGACGACGGGCAACCAACGCATCCGCCGTCGCATCTTTCAGGCGGATCTGCACATCGATGCCCTTGTCGGTTTCGACCGGTTCAATGGCGACAATTTCGTCTGCCGAGCGGACAATGCCCTCGGCCAGCGAAAAGCCGAGTGCAAAATCCTCCAGATCGGCAGGACTAGCCATCATCACCGCGTGGGTCGAGCCGCCATAGGAGAAGGCAATCGGTACCTCTTCCGGCACGTTGCGGTGTGACGGCGTCAAAACGCCGTCCTGAAACCGCATGTCGCTCACCTGTCGGCTGGCCTTCTTGCCCTTGCCCATGCCTATTCCGCCGCTTCCAGCTTGCCGGCAATGCGGCGGGATTTGCGCGTCAGCTCCTCATAATCGCGCTGCCATTCGCTCGGCCCGTTCGAGGGCGAGACCTGCACTGCCGTCACCTTGTATTCCGGACAGTTGGTCGCCCAGTCAGAATAATCGGTGGTGATGACATTGGCCTGCGTATCCGGGTGGTGGAAGGTGGTATAGACCACGCCCGGGGCCACACGATCGGTGATCAGAGCGCGAAGCGTGGTTTCCCCCGCCCGGCTGGCAAGCTTGATCCAGTCTCCGGATTTGATGCCGCGCTGTTCGGCATCATGCGGATGGATTTCCAGCCGGTCCTCGTCATGCCAGACGACATTGTCCGTGCGCCGTGTCTGCGCCCCGACATTGTATTGGGACAGAATGCGACCCGTGGTGAGCAGCAGCGGGAAGCGCGGACCGGTGCGCTCGTCCGTCGCCACATATTCGGTGCGGATGAACTTGCCTTTGCCGCGGACGAAACCGTCGACATGCATGATCGGCGAGCCTTCTGGATGTTTTTCATTGCAGGGCCATTGTACCGAGCCTTTTTCCTCCAGCATGGCATAGGAAACGCTGGCAAAGCTTGGCGTGGTTGCAGCAATCTCATCCATGATCTCGGAGGGATGGCTGTAATTCCAGCTCAATCCCATGGCCTGCGCCATCTTCTGAGTGACTTCCCAGTCGGCATAGCCGTTTTTCGGCGTCATCACCTTGCGCACCCGGTTGATGCGGCGTTCGGCATTGGTGAAGGTGCCGTCTTTTTCCAGGAAGGTCGAGCCCGGCAGGAAGACATGGGCATAATTGGCGGTCTCGTTCAGGAAGAGATCGTGCACCACGACGCATTCCATCGCCGCCAGACCGGCAGACACATGCTTGGTATCCGGGTCGGACTGAAGAATGTCCTCGCCTTGAATGTAAAGCGCCTTGAACGTGCCTTCCACCGCCGCATCCAGCATGTTGGGAATGCGAAGCCCCGGCTCGTTGTTGAGCGTCACGCCCCAGAGTTTTTCAAAGGTCTCGCGGGTGGCGTCATCGGAAATATGGCGATAGCCCGGCAGTTCATGCGGGAAGGAGCCCATGTCGCAGGAGCCCTGGACATTGTTCTGCCCACGCAACGGGTTCACGCCGACGCCCTGACGACCGATATTGCCGGTGACCATGGCGAGATTGGCAATCGCCATCACCGTGGTCGAACCCTGACTGTGCTCGGTCACACCGAGACCGTAATAGATCGCACCATTGCCGCCGGTGGCGTAAAGCCGGGCAGCCCCGCGCAGATCGGCAGCCGGAACACCGGTAAACTTTTCCGTCTCTTCCGGGCTGTGCTGCGGATCGGCGACGAACGCGGCCCAGTCCTCGAATTCCGACCAGTCGCAGCGCTCGCGAATAAACGCCTCGTTGGCCAGCCCTTCGGTGACAATCACATGGGCCAGCGCCGTCAGCACCGCAACATTGGTGCCGGGCTTCAGCGGCAGATGGAAGGCGGCTTCCACATGCGGCGTCTTGACCAGATCGATGCGGCGCGGATCGATTACGATCAGCTTCGCCCCCTTGCGCAGCCGCTTTTTCAGCCGCGAACCGAAGACAGGATGACCGTCAGTCGGATTGGCGCCAATGACCAGCACCACGTCGGAATGTTCGACACTGTCGAAATCCTGCGTGCCCGCCGAGGTGCCGAAGGCCTGGCCGAGACCATAACCGGTCGGCGAATGGCAGACGCGGGCGCAGGTGTCGACATTGTTGTTGCCGAAACCGGCACGCACCAGCTTCTGCACCAGATAGGTCTCTTCATTGGTGCAGCGCGAGGAGGTGATACCACCCACGGCATCGCGGCCATATTGATACTGGATGCGCTTGAATTCGGAGGCGATGTGAGCAAGGGCCTCTTCCCAGCTCACCTCCCGCCAGGGGTCAGTGATTTTTTCGCGCACCATCGGGTTGAGGATACGGTCCTTGTGGCTGGCATAGCCATAGGCAAACCGGCCCTTGACGCAGGAATGGCCGCGATTGGCCTTGCCATCCTTCCACGGCACCATGCGCACCAGCTCTTCGCCGCGCATTTCCGCCTTGAAGGAACAGCCGACGCCGCAATAAGCGCAGGTCGTGACGAGCGAATGTTCCGGCTGACCGATGGCGATCACGGATTTCTCCGTCAGCGTCGCCGTCGGACAGGCCTGCACGCAGGCCCCGCAGGAGACGCATTCCGATTGAAGAAATGCTTCATGCGCGCCGGGTGACACCCGGCTGTCAAAGCCACGGCCTTCTATGGTCAGCGCAAACGTGCCCTGCACCTCTTCGCAGGCGCGCACGCAGCGCGAACAGACGATGCATTTCGATGGGTCATAGGTGAAATAGGGGTTCGACTCGTCTTTCGGCATGAAGCGGGCATTGATGTCGCCCGTCGCTTCCCGCGCCTTGACGTGATTGTCGCCTTCATAACCGTAGCGCACGTCGCGCAACCCGACCGCTCCTGCCATATCCTGCAATTCGCAATCGCCATTGGCGGCGCAGGTCAGACAGTCGAGCGGATGGTCAGAGATGTAAAGCTCCATCACCCCTTTGCGGATCTGTTTGAGCCGTTCCGTCTGGGTATGGACGACAAGGCCCGGCGCAACCGGCGTGGTGCAGGAGGCTGGCGTGCCGTTGCGCCCCTCAACCTCGATCAGACAGAGACGACAGGAGCCGAAAGCATCGACCATATCGGTGGCACAGAGTTTCGGCACCTGAATGCCCGCTTCCATCGAGGCGCGCATGATCGAAGTGCCGGAAGGAACCGTCACCTCACGCCCGTCAATGGTCAAGGTGACCATCTCGGTCGATCTGGAAGCAGGAGTGCCGTAGTCGATTTCATCAATGAGAGACATGGAGATTACTCCGCAGCTTCAATAAGGGGGGCCGGCTGAAAATCCTCCGGGAAATGTGTCAGAGCACTCATCACCGGATAGGGGGTGAAGCCGCCCAAGGCACAGAGCGAGCCGAATTTCATCGTATTGCACAGGTCTTCGAGCAGGGCCTTGTTCTTTTCCGGCTCGATGCCCTTGGCAATCCGGTCCACCGTTTCAACACCGCGTGTCGAGCCGATGCGGCAGGGCGTGCATTTTCCGCAGCTTTCCACCGCACAGAATTCCATGGCGAAACGGGCCTGTTTCAGCATATCCGCCGTATCGTCGAAGACGACAATACCCGCATGGCCGATCAATCCGCCTGCCGCAGCAAAGGCCTCGTAATCGAAGACGGTATCAAACAGCGAGGGCGGGAAATACGCCCCCAGAGGACCGCCGACCTGCACTGCCTTGACCGGACGACCGGATGCTGTGCCGCCGCCGATCTCGTTGACGATTTCGCCCAGCGTCAGGCCGAAAGCGGTCTCGTAAAGCCCGCCATATTTGACATTGCCGGCAATCTGGATCGGGATCGTGCCATGCGATTTGCCGACGCCGTAATCGCGGTAGAACTGCGCGCCCCGGTCGAGGATCACCGGAATGGAGGCGAGCGACATGACGTTGTTAACCACGGTTGGCCTGCCGAACAGGCCTTCCAGCGCCGGAAGCGGTGGCTTGGCCCGCACCACGCCGCGCTTGCCTTCGAGACTGTTCAAAAGCGAGGTTTCTTCTCCGCAGACATAGGCGCCAGCTCCCGCGCGCACTTCCATGTCGAAGGCATGGGGCGAACCCAGAACCGATGGTCCAAGAAGACCGTTTTTCCGAGCAATCTCGATGGCTGCCTGCATCGTGGCAATCGCATGCGGATATTCCGAACGGGTATAGACATAGCCCTTGGTGGCGCCAACCGCGATCCCGGCAATGATCATGCCTTCGATCAGCACGAAGGGATCGCCTTCCATGATCATGCGGTCGGCAAAGGTGCCGCTGTCGCCCTCATCGGCATTGCAGACGATATATTTCTGATCCGCTTTGGCGTCGGCCACGGTCTTCCATTTGATGCCTGTCGGGAAGCCCGCACCGCCGCGCCCGCGAAGACCGCTTTGCGTCACCAGGGTGACAATATCCGACGGGGTATAGGTGATGGCCTTTTCCAGGCCGGTCAGACCCTTGTAATGGCGGTAATCGTCAAGCGACAGCGGATCGGTAATGCCGCAGCGGGAAAAGGTGAGCCGCGTCTGGTTCTTGAGGAAGGGCATCTCCGCTGTCATGCCATGACAGAGTGGATGATTCGCGCCGGTCAGAAACCCGGCATCGAACAGTGATGGCACATCGGATGGCTTGACCGGGCCATAGGCGATACGGCCATGGCCTGTGCGCACTTCCACCAGCGTTTCCAGCCAGAGAAGACCGCGCGAGCCGTTGCGGACAATGGTCACGTCCAGCTTACGCTCTGCCGCCTCTTTCCGGATGGCAGCCGCCACCTTATCCGCGCCGACAGCGAGAGCGGCGGCATCACGGGGAATGAAAACAGTCACGCTCATTGCCGGGCCTCCGCAAGGAGACCGGTGAGACAGTGCTCGTCCAACCGGCCATGAACCTCATCATTCAGCATGGCCGCAGGAGCGCAGGCGCATAACCCGAGACAGAAAACCGGCTCCAGCGTCACTCTCCCATCCGCCGTTGTTTCATGCCAGTCGATGCCGAGAAGCGCCTTCACCCGTTCTGCCAGAGGCTCAGAGCCCATGGATTGACAGGCTTCCGCCCGACAGAGTTTCAGCACATGCCGCCCGGCAGGCTCAGCGCGAAAATCATGATAGAAGCTGACCACGCCATGCACTTCGGCGCGCGACAGGTTCAGTGCCTTGGCGATCACATCCTTGGCGCCTTCGGGAATATGGCCAAATTCTGCCTGAACCGCATGAAGGATCGGCAGCAAAGGCCCCTCCACCTGCTTCAGGCTTTCGATGATTGCGCTCAAACGGGCCGCCTCAGCGTCGGCGGCCACACGAATAGTCATTAAAAGAGCCTCCCTGCCTTCATTTTCCGACCGGCATCAATCATGCCGTGCATCTCTTATGAAAATCATAAACACATCGCAAACATTGCAATTGCCAATTCAACGACAGGATGAGCGGGAACTCAGAGGAAAATCAATATCGCGGTTCCGTTACGCGATAGAAAAAAACTATCAAACTATCTCGCTTCCGCGAACTGCTTTGCCTGGTGCAGCAACGCCGAAACCAGCGGCGTATGCGGCTCCCGATGGGTCGCCACAAGGCCGACCGTATGTTCAGCGACCGGCTCGACGATCGGGATCATCCGGATTTGCTCTGGAAAACCAAAGGATTCCGCGAGGTTTCTTGGCATGATCGAGGCCCATTGACCCGTGCGGATATGGGAAAAGAGCACGATCATCGAATTGGATTCCAGTGTGGGTTTCGGCTCGATGCCCGCCTCGGTGAAGTGTTGATTGATGATCCGGCGGTTCTGCATGTCTGGCGTCAATAGGCAAAGGCGAAGACCGGCGAGTTCCTCCCAGCGCACATTGTCTCTGTCCGCAAGCGGTGTGCCGGACGCAGTGATCAGATGATATCGCTCACTATAAAGAGAAACCGACGTGACCCGCCCCAGGGGCTCGTCATTCAAATAGGTGATCCCGGCATCCACTTCGAGATTTTCGATCAGGCTCAGCACCTGCAGAGAATTGCGCGAGAGGATCTGAAAGGTGACAGCCGGATGGCGCGCCTGAAATGGCTCCGTCAGCCGGTGCACCATGGATAGCGCCGTCGGTATGACGGCCAGACGAAGATGACCGGCAAGGCCGGTGCGTGTCGCGCGCATTTCCTCCCTGAGCGTGCGCGTATCGGCCACGATACGCCGCGCCCATTCGAGAACCCGCTGCCCTTCCGGGGTCAGACCCTGAAACCGGGAGCCGCGATTGATCAGGATGACCCCCAGCTGATCTTCCAGCTGGCGGATCGCCGCCGATAGCGTCGGCTGCGAAATGCCGCAATCTTCTGCAGCGCGGCCAAAATGCTGCTCCCTGGCCAGAACCAGAAAATATTCCAGCTTGTCGATCATTGGCGTCCCCTTTATGCCTCATACCTGTCGCCTGACGGATCATAGCCGTTGACGAGATTTGAAAAATGCCATGTCAATGGTATGAATTTGCGCAACCGGATCACAAAATCGTCAAAACTGGGTTGCTCCTGCCGCTCAATCGGGTAATAGGCGTGTTGCAGGTCCCGGTATCCTATGCTAGACGGACCGCGAATTTTGGACAACGCAAGCCTCACTGTTTGTGTTTCCGGGGGAAAACGTAAACGATATCAAACGGGTCTAGCGCCTTGCGCGCTTAATGATCCTTTTGGTTCCAGATCAGGGAATATTGCGCCCGTGGCAGATCATTTACAGCTCACGTCCGCCGTTGCCGAGCGTTACGCATCATCCTTGTTCGAGCTTGCGCTGGAAGAAGGTGCAATCGATGCCGTCGGTTCCGATCTCGATCGGTTTCAGGCGATGATCGATATGAGCGAGGATTTGCAGCGTCTGGTCAAAAGCCCTGTCTTCACCGCAGAAGATCAGGTGGCAGCCGTCGCCTCTCTGTGTGACAAGGCCGGCCTTGGCCGCCTCGTGACGAATTTTCTCAAAGTCGTGGCGGGCAATCGCCGCCTTTTTGCCGTTTCCGGCATGATCACCGCCTATCGCGCCGCTCTCGCGCGTCACCGCGGCGAAATCGCAGCCGAGGTCTCCTCGGCCCATGCGTTGAGCCCCGCACAGGAAACTGAATTGAAAGATGCGCTGAAGAGCATCACAGGAAAATCTGTCGCGCTCTCCCTGACGGTCGACCCTTCCCTTCTTGGAGGCATGATCGTCAAGATCGGTTCACGCCAGATCGACACGTCTCTTCGCACAAAACTTTCCACCCTTAAGCTTGCACTGAAAGAGGTTGGCTGATGGATATCCGCGCCGCGGAAATTTCCGCAATTCTGAAAAATCAAATCAAGAACTTTGGTCAGGAAGCCGAAGTTTCCGAAGTCGGCCAGGTTCTTTCCGTCGGCGACGGCATTGCCCGCGTCTATGGTCTGGACAATGTTCAGGCCGGTGAAATGGTCGAGTTCCCCGGCGGCATTCGCGGCATGGCCCTCAACCTCGAATCCGACAATGTCGGCGTGGTTATCTTCGGCTCCGACCGCGACATCAAGGAAGGCGACACCGTCAAGCGCACCGGCGCCATCGTTGACGTGCCGGTCGGTCCGGAACTGCTCGGCCGCGTCGTCGATGCGCTCGGCAACCCGATCGACGGCAAGGGTCCGATCAACACGTCCCGCCGCTCTCGCGTCGACGTCAAGGCTCCCGGCATCATTCCGCGCAAGTCGGTGCATGAGCCGATGTCCACCGGCCTCAAGGCTATCGACGCCCTGATCCCGGTCGGCCGTGGCCAGCGTGAGTTGGTGATCGGTGACCGCCAGACCGGCAAGACCGCGATCATTCTCGATACCTTCCTCAATCAGAAGCCGATCCATGACAACGGTCCGGACAACGACAAGCTTTATTGCGTCTACGTCGCTGTTGGCCAGAAGCGTTCGACCGTTGCCCAGTTCGTCAAGGTTCTCGAAGAGCGTGGCGCGCTGAAATATTCGATCGTGATCGCCGCAACGGCCTCCGATCCGGCGCCGATGCAGTATCTCGCACCCTTCGCCGGTTGCGCCATGGGCGAATATTTCCGTGACAATGGCCAGCACGCGCTGATCGCCTATGACGACCTGTCGAAACAGGCTGTTGCCTATCGTCAGATGTCGCTGCTCCTGCGCCGTCCGCCGGGCCGCGAAGCCTATCCGGGCGACGTTTTCTACCTGCATTCGCGTCTGCTCGAGCGCGCCGCCAAGCTCTCTGACGAGCGTGGCGCCGGTTCGCTGACGGCTCTGCCGGTTATCGAAACCCAGGGCAATGACGTCTCGGCCTTTATTCCGACGAACGTCATCTCGATCACCGATGGTCAGATCTTCCTGGAAACGGACCTGTTCTATCAGGGTATCCGCCCGGCTGTGAACGTCGGTCTTTCGGTTTCGCGCGTTGGCTCCTCTGCCCAGATCAAGGCGATGAAACAGGTTGCCGGTTCGATCAAGGGCGAGCTTGCCCAGTATCGTGAAATGGCCGCCTTCGCCCAGTTCGGTTCCGACCTTGACGCTGCAACCCAGCGCCTGTTGAACCGTGGCGCGCGTCTGACCGAACTTCTGAAGCAGCCGCAGTTCTCGCCGCTTAAAACCGAGGAACAGGTTGTCGTGATCTTTGCCGGCGTTAACGGCTATCTCGACAAGTTGAGCGTTGCCCAGGTCGGCAAGTTCGAGCAGGCTCTGCTCGGCTATATGCGCGGCGAAGGCAAGGCCATTCTGGACGCCATTCGCACCGAAAAAGCCATCAGCGACGACACCAAGGCCAAGCTCAAGTCTGCACTTGATGCCTTCGCCAAGACGTTTGCCTGATTGCTCTTAAGCCAAGGACGGATAACGGATGCCTTCACTTAAGGATCTGAAAAACCGGATCGCCTCCGTTAAGGCGACGCAGAAAATCACCAAGGCGATGAAAATGGTCGCCGCGGCGAAGCTGCGTCGCGCGCAGGAGGCGGCCGAGGCTGCCCGGCCCTATTCCGAACGCATGAATGCCGTTCTGGCCAATATTGCCCAGGCGGTTGGCAGCGGTGAAGGTGTGCCGAGACTGATGACCGGAACCGGCAAGGACGATGTGCATCTTCTCGTCGTCTGCACCGCCGAACGCGGTTTGTGCGGCGGCTTCAACTCGCAGATCGCCCGCTTTGCCCGCGATCATGCCCGTCGTCTTCTTGCTGAAGGCAAGACGGTCAAGATCTATTGCGTTGGCAAAAAGGGTTATGACAGTCTGCGTCGTGAATTTGCCGCACTGATCGTTGATCGTACCGAGTTGCGCGACGTCAAGCGCATCGGCTTTGAAAATGCCGATGCCATTGGCCGCAAGCTGATCGCCATGTTCGACAAGGGTGAGTTTGACGTTTGCACGCTGTTCTATTCGCAGTTCAAATCGGTGATCAGCCAGATTCCGACGGCACAGCAGCTCATTCCGGCTCAGGCTGGCGGCCAAGCCGATACCGATACCGGTGCCAACACGGCCATCTATGACTATGAACCCGATGCCGGTGCGATCCTCGCCGATCTCATTCCGCGCAACATCTCTGTCCAGATCTTCACTGCGCTTCTGGAAAATGTCGCTGGTGAAATGGGCGCCAAGATGAGCGCCATGGACAATGCGACGCGAAACGCCGGGGAAATGATCAACAAGCTGACGCTCTCCTACAACCGCCAGCGTCAGGCCAAGATCACCACAGAACTGATTGAAATCATTGCGGGCGCGGAAGCGCTCTGAGCTAGAAAGAGGGTAAGAACATGGCCCAGACATCTCCCGCCGCCGGCAAGGTGACCCAGGTTATCGGCGCTGTCGTCGATGTGGTCTTCGACGGCTCTCTGCCGCCGATCCTGAATGCCTTGGAAGTCGATAATGGCGGCAACCGCCTGGTTCTCGAAGTGGCCCAGCATCTCGGTGAAAACCAGGTCCGCACCATTGCCATGGACTCCACCGAAGGTCTGGTGCGCGGCCAGCCCGTATCCGACACCGGCGCACCGATTTCGGTTCCGGTCGGTGACGAAACGCTTGGTCGTATCCTGAACGTTATCGGTGAGCCGGTTGACGAGCTTGGCCCGGTTCCGACACAGGCCCGCCGCGCCATTCACCAGCCTGCTCCTGAATATATCGAGCAGTCGACGGAAGCCCAGATTCTGGTCACCGGCATCAAGGTCGTCGATCTTCTTGCGCCTTACGCCAAGGGCGGCAAAATCGGCCTCTTCGGTGGCGCAGGCGTCGGCAAGACCGTTCTGATCATGGAACTGATCAACAACGTCGCCAAGGCGCATGGTGGTTACTCGGTATTTGCCGGCGTGGGTGAACGCACCCGCGAAGGCAACGACCTTTACCACGAAATGATCGAATCCAAGGTCAATGTCGATCCGCATGAAAACGGCGGTTCTGCCGCTGGTTCCAAGTGCGCTCTGGTTTACGGCCAGATGAACGAGCCGCCGGGCGCACGCGCACGCGTTGCTTTGACCGGTCTGACGATTGCTGAAGATTTCCGCGACAAGGGGCAGGACGTTCTCTTCTTCGTCGACAACATCTTCCGCTTCACCCAGGCAGGCTCCGAAGTCTCGGCTCTGCTTGGCCGTATTCCGTCTGCCGTTGGTTATCAGCCGACGCTGGCAACCGACATGGGCGCCCTGCAGGAACGCATCACCACCACGACCAAGGGTTCGATTACCTCGGTTCAGGCGATTTATGTTCCTGCCGACGACCTGACCGACCCGGCTCCGGCAACGTCCTTCGCGCATCTGGATGCAACGACCGTTCTGTCGCGCTCCATCGCTGAAAAGGGCATCTACCCTGCCGTTGACCCGCTTGACTCCACCTCGCGTATGCTTGACCCGATGATCATCGGTGAAGAGCATTATGAAGTGGCCCGTAAGGTGCAGTCGACATTGCAGCGTTATAAGGCCCTGCAGGACATCATCGCCATCCTCGGCATGGACGAACTGTCTGAAGACGACAAGCAGACGGTTGCTCGCGCCCGTAAGATCGAGCGCTTCCTGTCGCAGCCCTTCCACGTTGCAGAAGTCTTCACCGGCTCGCCTGGTAAGCTGGTTTCGCTGGAAGACACGATCAAGGGATTCAAGGGCCTGGTCAATGGCGACTATGACCATCTGCCGGAAGCGGCTTTCTACATGGTTGGCTCCATGGATGAAGCCATTGAAAAGGCTAAAAAACTGGCAGCCGTCGCTGCCTGATTATGGAAAAGGGTGCAGTTTATTGTGACTGCGCCTTTTCTTGCCTCCTTAAAGAAGTGAATAGCCATGGCCGATAATTTCAATTTTGAACTCGTTTCGCCGGAGCGTCTCTTGGTCTCGGAGCAGGTCAAGCAGGTTGTCATTCCTGCAACCGATGGCGAGATGACCGTCATGGCTCACCACGCACCGACAATGACCACCATCAAGCCCGGTGTTGTCACGGTTGAGTTCTCTACAGGTCGCACGACAAAATATGTTGTCTTTGGCGGCTTTGCCGACATCACCCCGACAGGGTGCATTCTGCTTGCTGAGAGCGCTGTTTCGGTGGAAGATATGAACCGTGACACGCTGTTGAAGCGGATTGATGCAGCCAAGGCCGAACTGGACGATGCCGAGCATCATGAGCACCGGACAAAGCTCGAGCATTTTCTCATGGAGCTCACACACCTGAACGGTGTGTTGATGCACGGATAAGCATCCGGCGTCGTCACGACGAGAAAATTTTCATAAGAGCGCGGATTTGCACATGGCAAATTCGCGCTTTTTTACTGGATATGCCCTTTGAGCTTTTACGGACGGAAAACCGCTATGCACTTTCCCTGGAAATGCTCTCGCGAAAAAGCGCTGACCACTTTTTCGCTCGTTGCTATAGCGGGGTGAGTTTGAAGCCCTGTTTTTCCAGCAGAGCGACCACGCCGTCCGGCCCCGGCAGATGCATGGCGCCTACGGCCATGAATACATTGCCTTTGGCGAGATCAGGAGCCGCCCGCTCAGCCATAATCCTGTTACGGTCCAGCACAATGCGTTTTTCAAAAGCGGCATAGCCGTTTTCCTTGTCCGCTCCCTTGTCTGGGTCCACCGCCTCAAGCATCGGCATGATCATGCCAACATCACCCTTGAGATAGAGATCGGTCATGGTTTCCATGATATCGCTCATCCTGTCGCCCAGTTGTAGCGTCTCGATCAACGATGTCAGATGAAATTTCAAAGGCAGATCGTTCATCGCCTGCAACTGTTCGGCAAAGGTTTCAAGGCCGACAACTTTCTTGCCATCCTTGGCGGCATTTTCCGCCAGTCGCTTGTCGAGAAAATCAGCCCCCTTGGCCTTCCGGGCCAGTTCACAGGCCGGTAGCGAGACAAAGCTGGAAATGATCCACGGCTTCATCTTGTTGACGGCGGACAGGCTGAGGCCGCGTTTTTTCAATCCGGCATCCAGCTCTTCGGCCTGCTGTGGTGTCAGGTGGCTGGTCAAGGTTGAGCCGTCCGTAAACATTGTCAGATCGGGATGGGCCAGAAGTGCTGCAGCCGCCTTCTTGTCATCGAGAATTTCATCGGATTCGACGATGATCGTGTCGGTTTGCTGAAAAGCTGCCTCTGCCCCCTTTGGCATGGCCAGCACCCGCGGGTCAGTGACATGCATGGTGCCAAGCAGATAAGAGGGTTTGATGCCTGGTTTTTCTATTTTCCAGAAGATCGTCCTGCCATTTTCAACCTTGGCCGCCTGATCGACAATCGACTGATAGAGCTTCGGCTGCTCAGCCTCCATCTGAGGCAGGAGGTTATGGCCGGTACAGACCGTGGAGTTATCGGCCCGGGCGCTCGCAGCAAAGGCAAGCGTAAAGAGCAGTAGCAACAGGAGCATCAACGGAATGGCGGAGCAAACACCCTCCGCCAGCACCATGATACGACGCCAATGACGAGGCTCGGCTGTTTTATGCCCGTGCAGGCTCTGCATCATGTCCGCCATCCCTTGGCTATCCTCTGGCTTTAGATGATCCGGTTAAGCAGACCAGCTTTTAACAAAACCTTAAGCTAGTGGATTGAATTTGACATTAGATACCCATTTGCGGCACCCTCTGAGATCAAATGTCAAATTCTTAAAAATCCACTAGAAACATAGTGATAGCGAGTGGTCTTTATGATCGTAACATTTGCACTCAACGGTGCAGCAATCGGTAGCAAATGTTACGATCAGACCACTAGGTCAGTTCCTGACACGAAACCGCGTCACGCTTTTGCTGTGACTGCTCTTGGGTGGGTGCGGGCATAGACATCCATCAGACGCCTGGCATCGACGCCGGTATAGACCTGCGTGGTTGACAGGCTGGCATGGCCGAGCAATTCCTGAATGGAGCGCAAATCCCCGCCGCCGCTCAGCAAATGCGTGGCAAAGGAATGGCGCAGCGCATGAGGTGTAGCAGTGTCCGGCAAGCCGAGCGCAGAGCGCAGGCGCTGCATGTCGCGCTGGATGATGGCGGCATGCACAGGTCCTCCTCTGGCGCCGCGGAACATCGGCTCGCGGGGCGCGAGCGGGTAGGGGCAGAGGCTGCGATAGCGATTGATCTCTGTGAGCACGGCCGGCAGAAGCGGGACGATCCGCGTCTTTCCACCCTTGCCGTTGATCCTCAGCACCGTCGCTGTCTCTGGCAGATCGGCGGGTGTGAGCGAGAGCGCTTCACCGATACGTAATCCGCAGCCGTAAAGCAGCGCGAGAACGGCACTGTTGCGCGCGGCAATCCAGGCTTCCTCCTGCATCTGGCTGTCGGCGGCAACGGTTTTCAGCGCCTGCTCTGGCGACAGAGGTTTGGGCAACGACTTCGGCTGGCGAGGCGAACGAATGGCCGATGCGCTGGTGGCATTGACCAGCCCCTTGCGCTCCAGAAATTTCAACAGCGAACGCACCCCGGCAAGGTGACGGCCAAGTGAACGCGCGCCATCGCCATGCTTTCGCCGGAAGGCAAGAAAGGCGCGCAGATCGGCTGGGCGTAACGCAGAAATCTCCGAAATCGAGGGAGGCCCGCCCAAATGCCCGCTGAGAAAGTGAAGAAATTGTCTGGTATCGCGTTCGTAAGCATCAAGTGTATTGTCCGCAAGCCTGCGTTCTGCTCTTAAATTGGCAAGCCACTGCTGCCGTTCCATCAACAGATCGTCAGCGGCGATCATAACCAGGTCCGTCACAGAAACACCCCTTTGCTTTGCCAGTTAAAGCACCACATTGAGGAAGAGCCGTTAGGGAAGAATGAACGATTTCTCTTTCTTCGCCGCCGCTTTTCACATTCGTCTGCCTAAGGAGCGCCAGGTCCCGTGCCGCAAAAGTCATCCCACACCATGCTTGGCCAGATTGCCGAAACGCTCAGCCTCGTCTCCCATGGGAAACCCGGCCATATCGTTGATACGCTGATTGCCGAACGCGGAACGCGCATCGTCAATCATCCGCTCTGGCCAGTGCTGCGACCGTTTCTCTACACGCTACTGCGCTATGACCGCGCGATCGATTTCGCCAATGCGATCGAAGGTCTCTCCGGCTTTCAGTCCTTCGATTACATGAGCAAGCTGCTCAATCTCGATCTTCACGTCACCAACCGGGAACGTATTCCGGAAAAGGGCGGCTTTCTGCTGGTCAGCAATCATCCGACCGGCATTGCCGATGGTGTGGCCATGTTCGATCTGTTGAAGGACAGTCGGCCCGATATGGTGGTCTTCGCCAATCGTGACGCCGCCCGCGTCAATCCCCGCTTCGTTGAAATGATCATTCCGGTCGAGTGGCGCGAACAGTATAAATCCAAGCTGAAGACGCGTGAGACGCTTGTTCTGACCAATCAGGCCATCGAAGAAGGCAAGGTCGCCATTCTGTTTCCCTCAGGCCGCATCGCCTATTGGGCCGATGGAAGGTTGAATGAACGGCCGTGGAAAACCTCTGCCATCGGTCTTGCCCGCAAATACAATCTGCCGATCCTGCCGGTGCATATGAAGGCACGCAATTCCGGCCTGTTCTACTGGTTCGCCAACTGGTCAACCGAATTGCGCGACATGACCGTGTTCTATGAGTTGTTGAACAAGAAAGGCCGTCGCTTCGACTTCACCATCGGCAATCTGATTGCGCCGGATGCGTTGCAGGGCGATGTCAACCAGTTGACCAGAGCGCTTGAACAACACACGGTGCACCGGCTTTCAGAAAACGCCGATGCGGTCTTCGATCCCGCAATCAGCCTATAAAAAAGGCGGCCGTAAAGGCCGCCTTTTCATTTTGCCTGTTACATAAGGCTTATTCAGCCGAACCCTCGGCAGCCTTTGCAGCTTCGGCGGCTTCAGCAGCAGCCTTTTCAGCGGCCAAAGCCTGAGCGGCAGCCAGCTTTTCAGCTTCGATGCGAGCCTTTTCCTCGGCGATAGCGGCACGTTCTGCTTCGTTGAGCTTGCGGGCGCGGGTGCCGGTGTTTTCGACGATACGGGCAGATTTGCCGCGACGGTCGCGCAGGTAGTAGAGCTTGGCGCGGCGAACCTTACCGCGGCGAACCACTTCGACGCTTTCAACCAGCGGCGAATAGACCGGGAAAACGCGCTCGACGCCTTCGCCATAGGAGATCTTGCGGACGGTGAAGTTTTCGTTCAGGCCACCGCCGGAACGGGCAATGCATACGCCTTCATAGGCCTGTACGCGGGTACGGTTGCCTTCCGTAACCTTGACGTTGACGCGCAGCGTGTCGCCGGGAGAAAATTCGGGAAGCTTGCGCTGGGCTTCGATCTTGGCGGCCTGTTCGGCTTCCAGCTGCTGAATGATGTTCATGGTCTTACCTTTTCACGTTCTTCTGAAACAGCCAGAGCGCTCAACACTATCCCTTAAGTCCTTGCCGCAGGGATACGCCATCAGGCGGGAGCGGTTACGCGGTTCTTTGTTTTGGCAGACGGGAGAACATAAAGCTCACCCATTTCCGGGCGTGGCCATACACCAATTCTACCCGCTTGTCATCCCTTCGTCACGGATTTTTCCTGGAAACCAGCAAATCCGGGCGGCGTTCACGGGTCAGTCGCAAGGCTTCCTCCTGCCGCCAGAGGTCGATGGCCTTGTGATTGCCGGAGGTCAGCACGGCGGGGATCTCCCGTTCCTCGAAGGTCTGCGGCCTTGTATAATGCGGATGTTCAAGAAGACCGTCCTCGAAGCTTTCATGCAGGCCGGAGAGATCGTTGCCCATGACGCCGGGAAGAATGCGCACGACCGCATCGAGCAGGATCAGCGCCGCCGGTTCGCCGCCGGAGAGAATGTAGTCGCCGATCGAGACCTCTTCCAGTTGACGGGCATCGATGACGCGTTGATCCACGCCCTCAAACCGTCCGCAGACGATCACAGCCCCATCGCCGCTCGCCAGTTCGCGCACGCGGGCCTGGGTGAGCGGTCGTCCGCGCGGGCTCATCAACAGCCGCGGACGGCTGTCATCCGCGACAGAATCAATGGCGCGCGCCAGCACATCGGGTCGCAGAACCATGCCCGCGCCGCCGCCTGCGGGGGTGTCATCGACACTGCGATGCCTGTCGAGGGCAAAATCGCGGATCTGCACCGTCGTCATTCGCCAGTCGCCGCGCTCCAGCGCCCGTCCGGCAAGGGAATGGCCGAGATGACCGGGAAACATCTCCGGGTAGAGCGTCAGCACCGTCGCATGAAAGCTCATGCGCCGTCGCCTTTGCTGCCCGGATTTTTCTTCTGCGGTCCCTTCCTGTCGATGCGTCCTTCCGGATCGAAAGGGTCATCGGGATTTTCATCGACAAGGCCGGCGGCAATCGGATCGATCAGCAGCTTGCCGGCCTCGAGATCGATTTCCAGTACCGCCGCTTCGGAAAAGGGGATGAGAACGGGGCGCTTGCCCGGCCCTTTGACCTCCAGAAGATCGCCAGCGCCGAAATCGAAAACGGCGGTTACCGCGCCATAGCTTTTGCCGCTTGCGTCGAAAACATCCAGACCTTCGAGATCCGCATAGAAAAATTCGTCCTCATCGAGATCTTCATCGGGCAGCGCATTGCGGTCGATGAAAAGCTCCAGCCCATTCAGCGCCTCAGCGGCAGTGCGGTCATTGACGCCGCGAAAACGGACAATGACGACATTCTTGGCCTCGCGCAGATCGAGCACTTCGAAAACCCGACCATCGGCACTGTGTAAATGGCCATAATCGCCAAAGGCCAGTGGATCGGCGGTAAAGACCTTGACCCTGACTTCGCCGCGCAGCCCCTGCGCTGCACCGATCACACCCATCAATACGGGATTTTCAAGTTTGCTCATCAAAGCCCCTGCTTGGACAGAGAAGGTTTGAGCCTTTTAAGCAGGATTTCAGAAAACAGGCCATCGGTTTTCGGAGCAAACTGCAAAAGACTTTCAACGGCAAACGGGCGACATGATCCCATGCCGCCCGTCGATAAAAGCATTCTGGCACCATCAGCCTTCATCAAAATCATGAAAGATGCTGCATGATGCTGATTGTTTTCATGCTGTTCAACCTCAGGCCACGGTCTGCCCAAGGGTGCACAAAGCAAGATCAGGCAGCAGCTTCGGCAGCGTCAGCAGCCTTCTGAGCCTTCTCAGCAGCGCGTTCCTGAGCCTTCTTGCCCGGCTTTGCCTTTTCCGGGTTGCTGCGGGCGTCGCGCTTGGCAAGGCCGGCCTGATCAAGGAAACGCAGAACGCGGTCAGTCGGCTGTGCACCCTTGGCAAGCCATTCCTTGACGCGCTCGATGTCGAGTTCAACGCGCTTTTCACTGTCCTTGCCGAGCATCGGGTTCCAGGAACCGAGCTTTTCCAGGAAGCGGCCATCGCGCGGGCTGCGGGCGTCGGCAACGACGATGTGGTAATAAGGACGCTTCTTGGAACCGCCGCGAGCGAGACGAATCTTGAGGGACATGAGTTACTCCTTAGGGTCTTTGGCCCGCTTTGGCGGACCGGTTTTTGTTGAGGCCGCCGTCAGGCGGTCTGTTCGGTTTGACCGCCATGTTCGGCGGCAATGGCTTCATGATGCCGGATGACTTCCTTGATGATGAAGTTCAGGAACTTCTCAGCGAAATCCGGGTCCAGATCGGCATCGTGGGCAAGCCGCCGCAAACGCTCGATCTGGTATTCCTCGCGCGCCGGATCGGCAGGCGGAAGGTCGTGTAGGGCTTTGAGCACGCCAACCGCTTTGGTGCAGCGGAACCGTTCGGCAAGCATATGCACCAGAGCCGCATCGATATTATCGATCGATTGGCGGTAGCCAGCGAGTTCTTGCTTGATAGCTGGGTCAATCACAGGCGAACATCCTCACTTTTTTTTCGGTAGGCCGGGAAGGCCTGACAAACCTCCCCCAAGTCCTGGCAGTTTTCCACCACCCAAACCGGGAAGACCGCCGCCCATACCACCACCAAATCCCGAAGGCGGCTTGATGCCTGCTGCTTCCGCCTGCTTGGCCAGCGCTTCAAGCTGTTTCGGGTCCATATTGGTGAGATCCGGCATACCGCCGCCCAGCCCCATTTTTCCGGCAAGGCCGCCCATCATCTGCTTCATCATGCCGCCACCCTTCTTGCCGCCCATCATTTTCATCATGTCGGCCATCTGGCGGTGCATTTTCAAAAGCTTGTTGATGTCGCTGGCATCCGTGCCGGAGCCTGCGGCAATGCGCTTCTTGCGCGAATGTTTCAGAATGTCGGGATTGGCGCGCTCGGCCTTGGTCATCGAAGAAATGATGGCGAGCTGGCGCTTGAACAGGCGGTCGTCGAGGCCAGCGGCAGCCATCTTGTCCTTCATGCCAGCCATGCCCGGCATCAGGCCCATAATGCCACCCATGCCACCCATTTTCTGCATCTGCTTCAGCTGTTCGGCCAGATCGTCGAGGTCGAACTTGCCCTTGGCCATCTTCTCGGCCATGGCTTTGGCTTTTTCGGCATCGATGGTTTCGGCAGCCCTTTCGACCAGCGAAACGATATCACCCATGCCGAGAATGCGGTCTGCGATGCGGCGTGGATGAAATTCATCCAGCTCCGTCATCTTTTCGCCAACCCCGATCAGCTTGATCGGTTTGCCGGTGACGGCGCGCATGGAAAGTGCCGCACCACCACGGCCATCGCCATCCATACGGGTCAGAACAAGACCGGTAATGCCGACGCGCTCATCGAAATTGCGGGCAAGATTGACGGCGTCCTGACCGGTCAGCGCATCGGCGACCAGCAGGATTTCATGGGGATTGGCCTTTTTCCGGATGTCGGCCATTTCGACCATCAGCGGCTCGTCGATATGCGTGCGGCCAGCCGTATCGAGGATCACCACATCATGACCGCCGAGCTTTGCCGCCTGCACGGCGCGCGAAGCGATATCCGTCGGCGACTGCCCGGCAATGATCGGCAGCGTATCAATGCCGGTCTGCACACCAAGCTGGCGCAACTGCTCCTGCGCGGCGGGGCGGCGCGTGTCGAGTGAGGCCATCAGCACCTTTTTGCGCTCGCGCTCGCTCAGCCGCTTGGCGATTTTGCCGGTGGTGGTGGTTTTACCCGAGCCCTGCAGGCCGACCATCATGATCACGACCGGAGCCGGTGCATGAAGATCGATGGAAACGCCTTCGGCACCCAGCATCTCGACAAGCTCGTCATGGACGATCTTGACGACCATCTGGCCGGGCTTGATCGATTTGAGAACCGCAGCGCCAACCGCCTTTTCACGCACCCGGTCGGTGAAGCTGCGCACCACTTCCAGCGCGACATCGGCTTCCAGCAGGGCGCGACGAACCTCCCGCAGCGCCGCCGAGACATCCGCCTCCGACAGCGAGCCACGGCCGGTCAGTCCATTCAGAATGGAGCCAAGGCGGTCCTGGAGGTTTTCAAACATCTGATCTTCCTTCATCGATTTCAGCGGTGACACTGAAATCTCGTCTCTTGCGGCGGCAAAAACAAGATGCAAAGCCAAAAACCACCCGAGGGCGCATCGCGCTGTCGGGTGTTGACCTCCGGGATCTGTTTATACCACAAGGGGTCCCGGTCGGTGGCTCGGAGTCATGTCTCGTCGCAGATTGGCGCGATAAACAGCAAAATCCGGTCAAAGTCAAGAGATAGGCTGATCTTTGCGCAAAACAGGGCCGATCGGCCCTGGTGACGTGATGATAGCCTTTTCCTGTTTTGACAGAAAGGTTGAAATAAAATGACAGAACCTTGCGCCTTGAGAAGGAGGCTTTGGTTGTTGCCTCCTTCAGGCACAGGTTTCTGTCTTTGGATGATTTCCTTTATGCCCTTCAGCCAAGTTTCTCGGGGTTACCAAGCTGGCAAGCTTTATTCTCGTGATCAGATGAATGCACGATCACGACAGCCTTGGCTTACGATTTGACGCCGGTGGTCATGCGCGCCAGCACATTGGTCTTCCAGTAGAATTGATGGACCATGGCACCGAGGATGTGGGCGACGATCAGCGCCCAAAGCGCCACTTTGAAAATGCCGCCATGCAGTTCTCCCGGTAGCGACAAGCCGAAATAATATTTCGCGATGCCGGACAGCGGCATGATCAGGAACAGCAGATAAAGCGTGTAATGGGCGATCTTCGCACCGAGCTGGATCAGGGGCGGCTCTTCCTCAGGGGCGTCCGGTGCGCCGTAACTGAGACGCATGGCTAGACGCACAAAAAACAGCAGCAGAATGGCAATGCCGACATAGGCATGAATATTGGCACTGGCGATGTCATTGGCTGTAACCGTTTCGCCATGACGAACAAGCCTGTTCCAGTGTTCCATGCCGTCGGAAAAGAGCAGATTGAAGAAAATCAAAAGCGCCATCAGCCAATGTACGGCGCGCTGAGCAAATGTATAGCCTGTGACCGGCGTCGAAGCCATTTTGAAAAGTCCTTTTATCTGTTCTCGATCGGGCGACAGAAGAAGAAAAACCTGTCAACAGGCTGAATATGGGGGTCGATGAAGGTCCTGTCCCGAGCGAATGAAAATGAACCCGCCTGTGAAAACCAGTTCTGCGGCGATCCCATCCGGTTACCGGACTAGACGCTGCTTCACCTGCATTTTGCACAATTATACGTTTGGCGAAATGTGGAATTTCAATATTACGTAAATATAATACTTGTCTTTTTCAGTCCGGTTATCGTTGCCGTGTGCATAAAAAACGCGCCTGACATGATCAGGCGCGTTTTTAATCGTAGCGTGTATGGAAGGGCTGGCGCGATTTAAAGCCAGCCCCTTTGCTTTGCTTACATATGGATCGGCTTGAAGAAGGTGGCGAGTGCCGCTTCCTTCACCGCTTCCGACATGGTCGGATGGGCATGGCAGGTGCGGCCGAGATCTTCGGAAGACCCGCCGAATTCCATCAGCACGGCAGCTTCGTGGATCATTTCGCCAGCGCCGAAGCCAACGATATGCACGCCCAACACCCGGTCGGTCTCCTTGTCGGCCAGAACCTTGACGAAACCGTCCGTCACCTGCATGGCGCGAGCGCGGCCATTGGCGGTGAAGGGGAATTTACCAGCCTTGTAGGCAATGCCTGCGGCCTTGAGTTCCTCTTCCGTTTTGCCGACGGAGGCGACTTCCGGCTGGGTGTAAACAACGCCGGGAATGACGTCGTAATTCACATGCCCATGCTGACCGGCGAGGATTTCGGCAAGCGCCACGCCCTCATCCTCGGCCTTGTGTGCGAGCATCGGACCCTTGACCACGTCGCCGATGGCGTAGATGCCAGCGACATTGGTGCGGAAATGGCCGTCGATTTCGACACGACCGCGATTGTCGAGCGCAACACCCGCCTCTTCAAGGCCAAGGCCTGCGGTATAGGGTTTGCGGCCGGTGGCGACCAGCACGACATCGGCCTCCAGCGTCTGGGCTTCACCGCCCTTGACAGGCTCGAAGGTGACCTTGGCGCCAGCGCCTGCCTTTTCGACAGCCGTGACCTTGGCGCCGAGATTGAACTCCATGCCCTGCTTGGCCAGCATGCGCTGGAACTGCTTCGACACTTCGCCGTCCATGCCGCCGAGAATAGTGTCGAGATATTCGACCACCGTGACCTTGGCGCCAAGACGCGACCAGACCGAGCCGAGTTCGAGACCGATGACGCCGCCACCGACGACGATCATCTTGCCCGGCACCTTGTCGAGTGCAATGCCGCCGGTGGAGGAGACGATGACCTTTTCGTCGATATCGACGGCAACGCCCGGGATGCCTGCGACTTCGGAGCCGGTGGCAATGACGATGTTCTTCGTTTCGAGAACCTGTTCCTCGCCCTTGTCATTGGTGACGGAGACTTTGCCTGCGGCAAGGATCTTGCCGGTGCCCTGAATGCCGTCGATCTTGTTCTTCTTGAACAGGAAGGCGACGCCCTCGACATTGGCTTTCACCACGCTGTCCTTGTGGCCCATCATCTTTTCAAGGTTGAGCTTGGGGGCGGCAACCTCGACGCCGAGATCGGCCATGCCATGGGCGGCGTGGGCAAACATTTCCGAGGCATGCAGCAGCGCCTTGGACGGAATGCAGCCAACATTGAGGCAGGTGCCGCCATAGGTGGCGCGCTTTTCGACCACGGCCACCTTCATGCCCAGCTGCGCCGCCTTGATGGCGCAGACATAACCGCCGGGGCCGGAGCCGATTACCACAAGATCATAAGCCATTTCAGTCGTTCCTTTGTCTTGGTACCGCTGTCGCAGCGGACAGCGGCAAATTCAGCGGGCGCAAGACTGCGCCCGAATGGGAGAAAGCTCAGCTTGCCTTTTCCGTTGCCAGCTTCAGGCCAAGCAGAATGAAGACCGCGCCGCTTGCCCGATCGATCCACTGGCTGGCGCGGGAGAAGGCAGCGCGCATTTTCGGTGTGGTCATGAAGACGCTGACGCCGATGAACCAGGCGATCAGGCAGCTGGCCATGACCAGTCCATAGCCGAACTTCACCATCATCGGCGTATGAACGCTGACCACGGTGGAGAAGATCGACAGGAAGAAGAAGACCGGCTTGGGATTGAGCGCATTGGCGGCAAAACCGAGACCGAAGGCCTTGGCCGAAGACTGCACCTTGCGCGCTTCAGCCGGGCTTTCGGGCTTTACCGACATGTCCGCCTTGCCGGCGCGCAATGCCTTGATGCCGATATAGATCAGATAGGCCACACCGCACCATTTGACGATGTTGAACAGATAGATCGACTGGGAAATGATCAGTCCAAGGCCAAGAATGGTATAGGTGACATGAAACATCAGCGAGGTGCCGATGCCGAAACTGGTGATGATGGCAGACCGGCGGCCATGCAGGATCGACTGGCGCATGACCATGGCAAGGTCTGCGCCGGGTGACACGATGGCGAAGGAAAAAATCGCCATTAGCGAGGCAAGTTCGATCAGATAAGGATGCATGGCTCCGATTCCCCTTATGGTTAAAACATCAGCACAATAAACATCATGGCGAGGCCCAGCATAGAGGCGACCCAGACGAGTGAGCGAATATAAGGAATGCCGGTGAGATAAAGCGGGATATAGAGCAGACGGGCTGCCAGCCACAGCCAGGCGCCCATGCGGGCCAGACCTGAGGGATCGCCTGCCAGAATGACACCAAAGGCAAGGGCGAGAAAAGCAGGATAGGTTTCACGGAAATTCATCGAGGCGCGGGCAGCGCGGCCTGCGAGCTTTCCTTCCGGCTTGCGGTCGCCGTCACGGGGGCCGGCATTCCACGTCGTTCCCAGTTCCCGCGTGGCGGTCATGCCCTGCAGCAGAATATGAACGACGAGAAGAACGATGCTGATGCCAATCAGCGGCAGCATGGGCGAGGCGGCAAAAAAACTCGGCTGCATTGGAAGGCTCCCCGGTTGACGTCAGCGGCGGTGAATTGCACGCCGCTGACGAAAGACAAATAGCCGGATCAGAGATCGAGAACCAGACGTTCCGGATCTTCCAGGCTTTCCTTGACCCGCACGAGGAAGGTGACGGCTTCCTTGCCGTCAACGATGCGGTGGTCATAGGACAGCGCCAGATACATCATCGGACGGATGACGATCTGACCGCCAACCACGACCGGACGCTCCTGGATCTTGTGCATGCCGAGAATGCCGGACTGCGGTGCATTCAGGATCGGCGAGGACATCAGCGAGCCATAGACACCGCCATTGGTGATGGTGAAGGTGCCTCCCTGCATATCGGCCATGGAGAGGTTGCCGTCGCGGGCTGCCTTGGCAAGACGGCCGAGTTCCTTCTCGACGCCGGCAATCGACAGCTGGTCGGCATCGCGGATCACTGGAACCACGAGGCCCTTGTCCGTGCCGACAGCCATGCCGATATGGCAGTAGTTCTTGTAGATGATGTCCGTGCCGTCGATTTCAGCGTTGACGGCGGGCAGTTCCTTCAGCGCGTGGGTGACGGCCTTTGTGAAGAAGCCCATGAAGCCCATCTTCACGCCATGCTTCTTCTCGAAGATGTCCTTGTACTTGGTGCGCAGGTCCATCACTGCCTTCATGTCCACCTCGTTATAGGTGGTCAGCATGGCGGCGGTGTTCTGGGCGTCCTTCAGGCGCTTGGCGATGGTCTGGCGCAGGCGGGTCATCTTGACGCGCTCTTCACGCACCTGATCGTCGGCAGACGAGGCCGGACGGGCGGCGGCAGCCGGTGCCGGAGCG
Organism: Allorhizobium sonneratiae; assembly: GCF_023700755.1. Classification (GTDB taxonomy): domain Bacteria; phylum Pseudomonadota; class Alphaproteobacteria; order Rhizobiales; family Rhizobiaceae; genus Allorhizobium; species Allorhizobium sonneratiae. The sequence continues at coordinate 132,490 of NZ_JAMKOJ010000007.1, forward strand.
GCAGCGGTCGTGCCCTTGGAGATGGCGGCGAGAACGTCGCCCTTCAGCACCTGGCCGCGCTTGCCGGAGCCATCGACATCGGCAGTGTTGATGTTGTTGTCGGCGGCAAGTTTGGCAGCTGCCGGGGCGGCCGGCATGGAAGCCGATGCTGCGGGCTGAGCGGCGGGGGCAGCCGGAGCGGCAGCAGCAGGGGCAGGCGCTGCGGCGGCGGGAGCCGATGCACCGGCGGAAGCGCCTTCGGCGATCTGGCCGAGCAGGGCGCCGAGGCCGACGGTTTCACCGTTCTGGGCGACGATTTCGGTCAGAACACCGGAGGCGGGGCAGGGAACTTCCACCGTGACCTTGTCGGTTTCGAGTTCAACGAGCGGCTCGTCAGCCTTGACGACATCGCCTACCTTCTTGAACCAGGTGCCGACCGTGGCTTCGCTGACGGATTCTCCCAGGGTGGGGACGCGGATTTCAGTGGCCATAATGAGGATTCCATTGATCTTAGGGCGTTTCGGGCGAAGAGTGTGGCGGGCGGCATCAGCCGCCCAGGGCGTCTTCCAGGAAGGCTTCAAGCTGCGCGATGTGCTTGGACATCAGGCCGGTTGCCGGAGAGGCAGCGGCCGGACGGCCGGTATAGCGCACGCGCTGATACTTGGCGTCGATATGGGCGAGAACCCATTCCAGATAAGGATCGATGAAGGACCATGCCCCCATGTTCTTCGGCTCTTCCTGGCACCAGACCATCTCCGCATTGCGGAAGCGGGACAGTTCGTTGATCAGTGCCTTGGCCGGGAACGGATAGAGCTGTTCGATACGCAGCAGGTAGATGTCGTCGATGCCGCGCTTTTCGCGCTCTTCCAGCAGATCGTAATAGACCTTGCCGGTGCACATGACGACGCGGCGGATCTTGGCATCCTTCTGCAGCTTGATCGGGCCGTCCTTGATCATTTCCGCATCGTCCCACAGCAGACGGTGGAACGAGCTTTCGCCCGCCATGTCGGCCAGAGTGGACTGGGCGCGCTTGTGACGCAGCAGCGATTTCGGCGTCATCAGGATCAGCGGCTTGCGGAAATCGCGCTTCATCTGGCGACGCAGGATGTGGAAATAGTTGGCCGGCGTCGTGCAGTTGGCAACCTGCATATTGTCTTCGGCGCACATCTGCAGCCAGCGCTCCAGACGGGCGGAGGAATGTTCCGGGCCCTGACCTTCATAGCCATGCGGCAGAAGGCAGACGAGACCGGACATTCTGAGCCACTTGCGCTCACCCGAGGAGATGAACTGGTCGAAGACCACCTGAGCGCCGTTGGCGAAGTCGCCGAACTGGGCTTCCCACAGCGTCAGTGCATTCGGACGGGCCAGCGAATAGCCATATTCGAAGCCGAGCACGGCCTCTTCCGAGAGCATCGAATTGATGACCTCGTAGCGGGCCTGGTTCGGGGCGAGATTGGCAAGCGGAATGTAGCGCTCTTCGGTTTCCTGATCGTAGAGCACCGAATGGCGCTGCGAGAAGGTGCCGCGTTCGCAATCCTGACCGGAGAGACGGATTTTGTGGCCTTCGAGAACCAGCGAGCCGAAGGCGAAAGCTTCGGCCATGGCCCAGTCGATGCCTTCGCCGGTCTCGACCATCTGGGCACGGTTTTCCATGAAGCGCTGGATGGTGCGGTGTGCCTTGAAGCCTTCGGGAATAGTGGAGAGCTTGCGACCGATCTCCTTCAGCGTCTTCATCGGCACGGCAGTCTTGCCACGGCGCTGCTCATCGGCATTGTCAGCGGTGCGCAGACCGGACCATGCGCCGTCCAGCCAATCGGCCTTGTTCGGCTTGTATGCCTGACCGGCCTCGAATTCCTGCTCCAGATTTGCACGCCAGTCGGCCCGCATCTTTTCGAATTCGGCTTCGCTCAGCAGGCCTTCGGCGATCAGACGGTCGGCATAAAGCTGGACGACGGTCTTGTGCGCGCGGATTTCCTTGTACATCTTCGGCTGGGTGAAGGACGGTTCATCGCCTTCATTATGGCCGAAGCGGCGATAGCAGAACATGTCCACGACCACCGGCTTGTGGAATTTCATGCGGAATTCGGTAGCGACCTTGGCAGCATAGACCACGGCTTCCGGATCATCGCCATTGACGTGGAAGATTGGCGCTTCGATCATCTTGGCCACATCCGAGGGATAGGGCGAGGAGCGCGAGAAGGCCGGATTGGTGGTGAAACCGATCTGGTTGTTGATGATGAAATGCATGGTACCGGCCACGCGGTGGCCGCGCAGGCCGGAGAGGCCGAGAATTTCCGCCACGACGCCCTGACCGGCAAAGGCAGCATCGCCATGGATCAAGAGTGGCAGAACCTTGGCGCGTTCCTTCAGCGGGATCACGTCGCCTTCCCAGACCTTGGCGAGCTGGTCCTGCTTGGCGCGGGCCTTGCCCATGACCACCGGGTTGACGATTTCCAGATGTGACGGATTGGCCGTCAAAGACAGATGCACCTTGTTGCCATCAAACTCGCGGTCGGAAGAGGCGCCGAGGTGATATTTCACGTCGCCGGAGCCTTCGACTTCGTCGGGCTTGAAGGAGCCGCCCTTGAATTCGTGGAAGACGGCGCGATGCGGCTTGTGCATCACATTGGTCAAAACGTTGAGACGACCGCGATGGGCCATGCCGAGCACGACTTCTTCCAGCCCGTCCTGACCGCCGCGCTTGATGATCTGTTCAAGCGCCGGGATCAGCGATTCACCGCCATCGAGGCCGAAACGCTTGGTGCCCTTGTATTTCACATCGATGAACTGCTCGAAACCTTCGGCCTCGATCAGCTTGGAGAGGATGGCCTTCTTGCCTTCGGCGGTAAAATCGACGCCCTTGTCCGGGCCTTCGATGCGCTCCTGAATCCAGGCCTTTTCCTCCGGATTGGAGATATGCATGAATTCGACGCCGAGCGTGGTGCAATAGGTCCGCTCGAGAATGTCGATCATTTCCGGGATCGTGGCATATTCCAGACCCAGAACATTATCGATGAAGATCTTGCGGCCGTAATCGGCTTCGGTGAAGCCGTAATTGCTCGGCGACAGTTCGTTATAGTCTTCAACCGCCGTCGCAATGCCGAGGGGGTCGAGCTTGGCATGCAGATGGCCGCGCATGCGATAGGCGCGGATCATCATGATGGCGCGCACGCTGTCGCGGGTCGCCTGCAACACTTCCGTCTCGGAGACCGGCTTGCCGGTTGTGGCGGCCTGAGCCTCAGCCTTGTCCTTGACCTTCTTTTCGATGGCCTTTTCGACCTGACCCCAGTTTCCATCAAGCGCGGAAACGAGTTCACCGTTGGGCGTCATCGGCCAGTTTTTCTTTTTCCAGGAGGCGCCGCTTGCAGCCTTCTTTACATCGGCGGGATTGTCTCCCAGCGCCTTGAAGAAAGCCTGCCATTCAGCGGAGACCGAATTTGGATCTTCTTCGTAGCGCGCATAAAGCTGCTCGATATAGATCGCGTTCGATCCGTCGAGGAAGGACGTGATCTGAAACTGCTCGTTGGCTTCTTGCCTTGCCATGGTTTTCTGCGGGCTCCAAAGCCCGCCTCCCGACTTGTGGTCATACCGAATTTTCGGCTTTACGCATATTCCAGCCGAGGCTTGCGCGTCGCTGGTGGATGGAGATCTGTTCCATCATGTCATTTCGACGGTTGTGCGCCAAAGCGCGCCGGTGTCAAAATCGTCGTTACAGGCGGGCATTTTATACCCGCCTGTCTTTTCATCAGGTCGTTCAGCCCTTCAGGACTTCAACCAGCGTCTTGCCAAGACGGGCCGGGGACGGCGACACCTTGATGCCGGCGGCTTCCATGGCCGCGATCTTGGATTCGGCATCACCCTTGCCACCGGACACCACAGCACCGGCATGACCCATGGTGCGGCCCTTCGGCGCGGTTCGGCCTGCGATGAAGCCGGCCATCGGCTTCTTGCGGCCCTTCTTGGCTTCGTCGATCAGGAACTGGGCGGCGTCTTCTTCCGCCGAACCGCCGATTTCACCGATCATGATGATCGAGGTCGTGGCTTCGTCGGCGAGGAACATTTCCAGCACGTCGATGAATTCCGTGCCCTTGACCGGATCGCCGCCGATGCCGACAGCCGTGGTCTGGCCAAGACCTTCATTCGAGGTCTGGAACACGGCTTCATAGGTCAGCGTGCCGGAGCGCGAGACGATGCCGACCGAACCCTTGCGGAAGATGGAGCCCGGCATAATGCCGATCTTGCATTCTTCCGGTGTCAGGATGCCCGGGCAATTGGGGCCGAGCAGGCGCGACTTGGATTTTTCCAGCCTGGCCTTGACGCGGACCATGTCCATCACCGGAATGCCTTCGGTGATGCAGGTGATGAAGGGAATTTCCGCGTCAATCGCCTCAATGATGGCGTCTGCTGCACCCGCCGGCGGAACATAGATCACGGATGCGTCGGCACCGGTCTTTTCCTTGGCTTCTGCAACAGTTGCAAAGATCGGCAGGGTTTCGCCCTTGGAGCCGGTCCAGTTTTCGCCACCCTTCTTAGGGTGAATACCGCCGACCATCTGCGTGCCGTAATAGGCCAGCGCCTGTTCGGTGTGGAAAGTTCCGGTCTTGCCGGTCAGGCCCTGTACGAGGACCTTTGTGTTCTTGTTGACGAGAATCGACATATCTTGCGGTCCCTCAAATTAGCCGTTGATCGCCGCAACGATTTTCTTGGCAGCGTCGTCCAGATCGTCGGCAGCCGTGATGGCAAGGCCGGATTCGTTCAGAAGCTTCTTGCCCAGTTCGACATTGGTGCCTTCCAGACGCACGACCAGCGGAACCTTGAGGCCGACTTCCTTGACGGCTGCGATCACGCCTTCGGCGATAACGTCGCACTTCATGATGCCGCCGAAGATGTTGACGAGGATGCCCTCAACCTTCGGGTCGGCGGTGATGATCTTGAAGGCTGCCGCAACCTTCTCCTTGCCGGCGCCGCCGCCGACGTCGCAGAAGTTTGCCGGCTCCTTGCCGTAAAGCTTGATGATGTCCATCGTCGCCATGGCGAGACCGGCGCCGTTGACCATGCAGCCGATATTGCCGTCGAGGGCAACGTAGGCCAGATCCCACTTGGAGGCTTCGATTTCCTTGGAATCCTCTTCCGTCTCGTCGCGCAGGGCGCGGACGTCGTCGTGACGGAACAGCGCATTGCCGTCAAAGGAAACCTTGGCGTCGAGAACGCGCAGATGGCCATTGGTCATGACGATCAGCGGGTTGATTTCCAGAAGCGCCATGTCCTTCTCGTTGAAGGCCTTGTAGAGCGCCGGGAAAAGCGACTTGGCGTCTTCCAGAGCCACACCGTCGAGCGCGAGCGCGGCAGAGATCTTCGCCACATTTTCAGCGGTGACGCCGGTTTCCGGGTCGATCGCGATGGTGTGGATCTTTTCCGGTGTGTCATGGGCAACGGCTTCGATGTCCATGCCGCCTTCGGTGGAGACGACGAAAGCGACGCGGCCAACAGAACGGTCGACCAGCAGCGAGCAGTAGAGTTCGCGGGCAATATCGGCGCCGTCTTCGATGTAGAGACGGTTGACCTGCTTGCCGGCTTCACCGGTCTGGGCGGTCACGAGTGTGTTGCCGAGCATGTCCTTGGCGTGGGCCACGACTTCGTCGATGGATTTTGCCAGACGAACGCCACCCTTGGCATCGGGGCCGAGTTCCTTGAACTTGCCCTTGCCGCGACCGCCAGCATGGATCTGGCTCTTGACCACGTAAAGCGGGCCGGGCAGCTTTTTCGCCGCATCTGCAGCTTCATCAGCGGAGAGGATCGCGACACCTTCAGCGACCGGTGCGCCATAGCCCTTCAGAAGAGCCTTGGCCTGGTATTCATGGATATTCATCGTCTGGTCCTATCGTTGGGCCTTAGATTGAAACATAAACGTCAAACACTGGCGAAGGCCGTTTCCAGCCTTCGCCAGTGTGCGCGTGAGGAATTATTTCAGAGCCGGGGCAATGGTGGCGCAGGCTTCGCAGAGGCCGGCAACAGCGCCGACGGACTTCTCGAAGCCGGCTTTTTCATCGCCGTTCAGTTCGATTTCGATGATGCGTTCAACACCATCGGCACCAATCACGGTCGGCACGCCGACATACATGTTGTTGACGCCATACTGGCCGGTCAGATGTGCGGCGCAGGGCAGGACGCGCTTCTTGTCCTTGAGGTAGGACTCAGCCATCTCGATGGCGGAGGCGGCAGGCGCATAATAAGCAGAACCGGTCTTCAGGAGGCCGACGATTTCAGCACCGCCATCACGGGTACGCTGGATGATCTGGTCGAGCTTTTCCTGGGTGGTCCAGCCCATCTTGACCAGATCGGGCAACGGAATGCCGCCGACGGTGGAGTAACGGGCGAGCGGCACCATGGTGTCGCCGTGGCCGCCGAGAACGAACGCGGTGACATCCTGGACGGAAACGTTGAATTCCTCGGCGAGGAACAGGCGGAAACGGGCGCTATCGAGAACGCCGGCCATGCCGACAACCTTGTTGGCCGGAAGACCGGAAAACTTCTGCAAGGCCCAGACCATGGCGTCGAGCGGGTTGGTGATGCAGATGACGAAGGCGTTCGGGGCATATTGCTTGATGCCGGCACCCACCTGTTCCATGACCTTCAGGTTGATGCCGAGCAGGTCGTCGCGGCTCATGCCGGGCTTGCGCGGAACGCCTGCGGTGACGATGCACACGTCTGCGCCTTCAATGGCGGCGTAATCGGAAGCGCCGGACAGCTTCGCGTTGAAGCCTTCGACCGGCGATGACTGGGCGATGTCGAGACCTTTACCCTGCGGTACGCCGTCTGCGATGTCGAACAAGACGATGTCGCCCAGTTCCTTCAGGCCGGCGAGATGCGCCAGTGTGCCACCGATCATGCCAGAACCAATAAGTGCGATCTTTTTGCGCGCCATTGAAGTGCTTCCTTTTCGATCCAAACTCAAGGCACGCACTCGCTTAAGGAGGCCCGCCCTTGGGTCTCTCGCATAGCCTGATAGGCAAAAAAACGCAAACAATATTTGCGTTATTATATTTTTCAATCGGTTAGACTATAATTTTCTTACGTAAAGGTAAGAATTTAAGTCACGAATTCTTCACACTTCAGTGCTCCTGCATCTTTTCGCCGAGATAGTCGGCGCTGCGCATCTCGAAAAGGCGCGATGCCGTTCGGTCGAACTCGAAGCCTTCCGTACCCTTTTTCTCGGTGAGCAGGGCCTCCGGCTCAGCAGCGGCACTGGCATGCAGACGGATATGATGGTCGTAGAGCGTGTCGATCAAAATGATGAAGCGCTTGGTCTCATTGCGCTTTGCCGGGCCAAGCAGAGGAATGCGGTCAACGAACAGCGTGTCGAAACGATTGGCGATGGCGATGAAATCGCTGGCTCCAAGCGGCTGTTCGCACAGATCGCGAAAGCTGAACCGGGCGATACGGTCAACGCTGCGGGGAACGGTGATGGAGCGGCCTTTCATCGGTATGTCCATAGGCTGTTCCGGTTTGCCCTGGGTCAGAACCTGCCATGCATGATCCATCTCTCGTTCCGTTTGCGGCGTCAGCGGCGACAGATAGACCGGCAGGCGTTGCATTTTTTCCAGCCGATAGTCGCGAGGGGAATCGAGTGACAAAACCTCGACATGCTGTTTCAGCAACCCGATAAACGGCACGAACAGGCCTCGATTGAGTCCGTCCGGGTAAAGATTGTCCGGTTCGACATTGGAGGTTGCCACCAGAATGCAGCCGCGGGCAAACAGTTCCGTAAACAGTCGCGACAGGATCATCGCATCGGCAATATCGGTGACGGTAAACTCATCGAAACACAGAAGGGTGGCCTCATCGCAAAGTTGTTCGGCCACAGGGGGCACGGGATCGGCCTGTTTGGTCTCCCCGGCCTTGAGTTTTTGCCGATGGGCATGAATACGGCTATGCACATCCGCCATGAATTCGTGAAAATGCGCTCGTCGCTTTTTCTCGATCGGGGCGAGTTTGAAGAACAGGTCCATCAGCATGGTCTTGCCGCGCCCGACGCTGCCATGCACGTAAAGACCCTGAACAGGGGAGGTTTCAGAGCGGCGCTTGGCAAAAATCCAGCCAAGCGCCGACGACTTGCGCGCCGGTTTCTGAGCCTTGAGATCGAGCAGGATGCGGTCGAGATGATCGGCCACCATCATTTGCGCCGGATCGGACATCAATGCACCGGACTGTGTAAGAGCCTGCAATTCCTCGCGGACGCTTGAACCATAAGCAGGCACGATCGGCATTCTGTAACTCCGGCATGATCGACAGGTGAAAGGTCATTCTCAAAAGAAAAGCCAGACCTTTTTGGGGTTCTGGCATCTCTTTGCTTATTCCTGTTGCGTCTTTGCGTCCGCCGCCCCGTTGACGGGTAGCGACGGGATATACATCGGCATGAGTCGATTACCGGCTCAGGCTGATCGGCTGACCGGCGCTGGTCGTACCAGAAAAATTGTTATCGGCCATCTTGTAGAGCGTGCCGATGACATTTCCGTCACGATCTTTGAGCTGCAATTGCTTGTTGGCCACATCCCAAGCGCCCATTGTGGTCAGCGGGCCGACGCAGCCTCGTGTGCCGCCGCGCGAACCGCCACCGAGATTGGTCAGCGTCAGGAACATATCGCAGCTTGTCGCGCCGCTTGTCACATGCCAGCTACCGACCAGCTGATCCTTGGTGAAATCCTGAGCCGTGGCCGGGGCTCCGGCATTCGGTGTCAAGGCTGCAGATTGCTGCTGTGTGGCAGGTGCTGTGGGAAACTGCGATGATGAAGCGCCTGGAGGCGGCAACTGGCTGGACTGAACATTGGGAACAGGCTGCGCTGCCAGAGGCGGCAATGAAGATGAACCGTAATCGCTTGACGTCCGCTGGCAGCCGGTCAACGCCATGATGACAAACAAGCCCGTCGCCGCAAGTTTCAGTTTCATTTTCATACTCCCGGTTGCCTGATTTTTGAAAGCCTGTGCCGTGAACGGGAAAAAATTAGCGTCAAGACCAGGACCAAATCAAGGAAATAAGGCAAAAGCACTGCCTGAAACAGAAAAGACTGTATCAGGATGGTGCGCTTTTGCCTCAAAATTTTGTGAGCCGCCAGCCTTTTGATTTGCAACAGGGCTGGCGGCGACAGGGCCGATCAGAGGCGGCGCTCAACCATCATCTTCTTGATCTCGGCAATGGCCTTTGCCGGATTGAGACCCTTCGGACAGGCCTGCGCGCAGTTCATGATGGTGTGGCAACGGTAAAGCCGGAAGGGATCTTCCAGATTGTCGAGACGTTCACCCTTGGCCTCGTCTCTGGAATCGATCAGCCAGCGATAGGCCTGCAGCAGAACGGCGGGACCGAGATAACGGTCGCCGTTCCACCAGTAACTCGGACAGGAGGTCGAGCAGCAGGCGCAGAGAATGCATTCATAAAGACCGTCAAGCTTCAGGCGGTCCTCATGGCTCTGCTTCCATTCCTTGGCCGGTGTCGGCGAGACCGTTTTCAGCCAGGGCTCAATTGAACGGTGCTGGGCGTAGAAATTGGTCAGATCCGGCACAAGATCCTTGACCACCGGCATATGCGGCAGCGGATAGATCTTCACCGTGCCGTTGACCTCATCCATGCCCTTGGTGCAGGCCAGCGTGTTGGTGCCGTCGATATTCATGGCGCAGGAGCCGCAAATGCCTTCGCGGCAGGAACGACGGAAGGTCAGGGTCGGATCGATCTTGTTCTTGATGTAGAGCAGGGCGTCCAGCACCATCGGGCCGCAATCGTCCGTATCGACATAATAGGTGTCGATGCTGGGATTGTCGCCATCATCCGGGCTCCAGCGATAGATGCGGTATTCGCGCAGGTTCTTGGCGCCTGCCGGTTTCGGCCAGACCTTGCCGGGCTTGACCTGAGAATTCTTAGGTAGAGCGAGTTCAACCATGTTTTTATCCTCAAATCAGTAGACGCGGGCCTTGGGCGCGATCTTCTTCGGATCGATGCCGTCTGCGATCAGCTCGGTGTGAACCGGACGGTAATCCAGCTTCACTTCACCAGCCTCGCTGACCCAGGCGAGTGTATGCTTGCGCCAGTTTTCATCGTCGCGACCGGCGAAAGGACCGTCCTTGTAGTCTTCGCGGGCATGCGCGCCGCGGCTTTCCTTGCGGGCTTCCGCCCCGAAGACCGTAGTGATGGCGTTCGGCATCAGATTGTGCAGTTCCAGCGTTTCGACCAGATCGGAATTCCAGATCATCGAGCGGTCGGAGACCTTGATGTCCTTCATTTCACTCCAGATGGCCGAGAGCCGCTGGCAGCCGCTTTCGAGCGATTCCTGCGTACGGAAGACGGCTGCGTCTTCCTGCATGGCGCGCTGCATCTTGTCGCGCAGCACGGCGGTCGGCGTCGATCCCTTTGCATGGCGGATGGCGTCGAACCGGTCCATGATCCGGTCGCAGGCAGCCGTATTCAGGGCCGGGATCGGTGATGCACGGTCGATGACTTCGGCGGCGCGGATGGCGGCGGCGCGGCCAAAGACCACGAGGTCGATCAGCGAGTTGGAGCCAAGGCGGTTTGCCCCGTGCACCGAGGCGCAACCGGCTTCGCCCACAGCCATCAGGCCGGGGGCAATACGTTCCGGGTTCTGGCTGTCGGCATTGAGCACCTCACCCCAATAGTTGGTCGGGATGCCGCCCATATTGTAATGCACCGTCGGCAGAACCGGGATCGGCTCGCGGGTCACGTCGACGCCGGCAAAAATCCGCGCACTTTCGGAAATGCCCGGCAGGCGCTCATGCAGAACCGCCGGATCGAGATGGTCAAGATGCAGGAAGATGTGATCCTTGTTCTTGCCAACGCCGCGACCTTCGCGGATTTCCATGGTCATGCAGCGCGAGACGACGTCACGCGAGGCAAGATCCTTGGCGGAAGGCGCGTAACGCTCCATGAAGCGCTCGCCTTCGGAATTGACCAGATAGCCGCCTTCGCCGCGCGCGCCTTCGGTGATCAGACAGCCTGCGCCATAGATGCCGGTCGGGTGGAACTGAACGAATTCCATGTCCTGAAGCGGCAGTCCGGCGCGGGCAACCATGCCGCCACCGTCGCCGGTGCAGGTATGGGCCGAGGTGGCGGAGAAATAGGCGCGGCCATATCCGCCGGTTGCCAGCACCACCATCTTGGCGGTGAAGCGGTGAATGGTGCCGTCATCGAGGTTCCAGGCAACAACCCCGGTGCAGCGGCCATCATCCGACATGATCAGGTCGAGGGCGAAATATTCGATGAAGAATTCGGCATTGTGCTTCAGCGACTGACCATAGAGCGTGTGCAGAATGGCGTGGCCGGTTCGGTCGGCGGCAGCACAGGTGCGCTGTACCGGCGGGCCTTCGCCGTAATTCTGCATGTGACCGCCGAAGGGACGCTGATAGATCTTGCCTTCCTCATTGCGGGAGAAGGGCACGCCGTAATGTTCCAGCTCATAGACGGCCTTGGGCGCTTCCATGGCGAGATACTGCATGGCGTCGACGTCGCCGAGCCAGTCGGAGCCTTTGACGGTGTCGTAAAGATGCCACTGCCAGCAGTCAGGCGTCATGTTGGTCAGCGAGGCGGCAATGCCGCCCTGGGCTGCAACCGTGTGGGAGCGGGTGGGGAAAACCTTGGTGATGCAGGCGGTCTTGAAGCCCTGTTCGGCCATGCCGAGTGTGGCGCGCAGGCCTGCGCCGCCGGCCCCGACAACAACCACGTCATAGGCGTGGTCAACATAGGTATAGGCTTTGCCCGACTGGGCAGGACCGTTTTGTGCGGAAGAAGCTGTCGATGCCATGGTCTTATCCTACAAACGCGATCTTCAGGATGGCGAAAAGACAGAGCCCGCCAACCAGCGTCACGAAAAATGTGTTGAGCATCAGGACGATCATGCGCGGGATTTCCGCATGCACATAGTCCGAAATGATTTCCTGCATGCCGATCTTCATATGGATCAGCGATGAGATGACGACGAGGCCCATAATCACGGCAACAACCGGATGGGACAGCGCCGAGACGACGTCCTCATAGGGGGCGCCTGCATAGATCAGCATGAAGAAGATGAAGAACAGCAGAAGCGGCACATTGGCCACGGCTGTCAGGCGCTGACGCCAGAAATGTTCCGTGCCGTCCTTGGCGGAGCCGAGGCCGCGAACCTTGCCGAGAGGGGTGCGCATATCCATGAGGGCCTCCTTAGCGAATGATCAGCGCGACGATCCAGACCAGAACGGTCAGACCGGCGGAAACAACAATGAGCCCCTTGGCGAGACGGGTGTTGAAATGCTTTTCCAGCCCATAGCCAAGGTCCCACATGAAATGGCGCATTCCGCCCAGCATGTGATGGATCAGCGCCCAGCTGAAGCCGAACAGCACGATCCTGCCGATAAAAGTGCCCATGAACCAGGACACGTAATTGTAATAATCCGCCCCGACCGATGCTGCGATCAGCCACCAGGCGACCAGCAGCGTGCCGACATAAAGAGCGCCGCCGGTAATGCGGTGGATGATGGACATCGCCATCGTCGGGATGAATTTGTAGATTTGCAGATGCGGCGACAAAGGCCGTTGTTTTGTCACATTCGCCATCTCGTCCTCACGGCGTTTCTGTGCGGACCACTTTTGGGCCCCCACGCTGATATAGGGCGCAACTTTGCGCAGTGCAGTGCGTCATCTTGGACCTTTAATCGCCTCATTGATCAAGGACAAGGCAGTTTTGCCAACCAGTGTTATTTTAATCGATTGGCATTGTGCGGTGCGGCTCAAGAGCGTCCGGCTGGGAGGTTAGGGAGAATTCCTTAAGAAAAACGATAGGATAGGCGTCAGGCAGATTGATTTTCGCAAAAAAGAGGTTAATCTTTCATTAACCATACTCTTGTTGCGGGAAAAACCGTGATGTCCCTGCCGTTGTCTGCCGTCAAAAGAATTCTGGTTTTCGCCGCAGCAATCCTGCCGGGTTTTGCCGGTGCAGTTCCGGCATTTGCCGGCAATTCCGTGGTGAGAATTTCGTCTTCCCATCATGGTGCTGGCAATTCGATCATCGGATTTCGGGTGAAGGGCGGCACTTATGTCGTGCCGGTTTCAGCCTTTGGCTGTGACGAGCCTGCCGCTGCGGATCAGGCGGTTCTGGCGCCGAAAGCCACGGTGATTGATGTGGCAAGCCTGATGGAAGACCGCCACTGCGAAGACGCATATGGTGTGTGCGTCCTGCGCCCATCCCATTGAAAATACTTTGATTTAACCAGTGAATTGCCAGACGGTGGTGTGCTTGACCTCTGCGTCTTCCAGAACCCGTGTGACCGGCACGGCATAAGAGCCAAGCTCCGTCATCTGCTCTTTCGGGCAGTAGGAGCGGCCGGGGTCTCCGACGATCACCAAGATGTGATCGCGGGTCAGGGCCGTGAACCAGTCTTTCAGCCGGTCAGAAAAGCTCTTGTCATAGAAGACATCGCCTGCCAGCAGCAGATCGGCATCGGGTCTCTGGCCGATCAGGTCTTCTGAGCGGCAGTCGATCTCGACGCGGTTTGCCTGCGCATTCAGCCGTATGGCGGTTGCACTGAAGGGGTCGATATCGACAGCGGTGACATGGGCGGCACCCGCCATTTTCGCGGCAATACCCACCAGACCGGAGCCGCTGGCGAAATCGATCACCCGCTTGCCACGCACGAGATCGGGATGATTGAGAATGTGGCGGGCAAGACCCTGCCCGCCTGCCCAGGCAAAGGCCCAGAAGGGCGGCGGCAGGCCGATGTCTGCCAGTTCTTCTTCGGTCTTCAGCCATAGATCATGCACTTCGCTGGCCAGATGCAGCGAAATTTCCGGCACATGCGGCGGTGCGATCAGCGCGGTATTGGCGCGGATGAAGCCTTCCGGGTCGCGTGTCGCTGTCATCTTAACGCGGCGGATTATCAAGGCCGCCCATGCGGCAGACCTCGAGATATTCCTCTTCGGTCACCGGCTGCACCGAAAGCCGCATGGAGGTGACGAGCGACATATTGGCCAGTTTCGGATTGGCCTTCACATCTTTCAGGCTCACCGGTTTTGGCATGTCGCAGACGGCGCGGATATCGACACATTCCCAGCGCGGGTCGTCCGTGGTCGAATCGGGATGGGCGAGCGCTGCAACCTCGGTAATGCCGACCACTTCCAGACCCTCGTTCGAATGGTAGAAGAAGCCCTTGTCGCCGAGCTGCATCGCCCGCATATTGTTGCGGGCGAGGTAATTGCGCACCCCGTCCCATTGTTCGCCGGCTTCGCCTTTGGCCTTCAGCATCTCCCAGGAAAATTTGAAGGGTTCGGATTTATAGAGCCAGAATGCCATGAAGGATCACGCCTCGGGATTGTTGAAGACCCAGTTATAGGGCCGGATGTCCACGGTTTCAAACAGCCCGGCCTTGGCATAGGGGTCTTCAGCGGCAATTGCCTTTGCGTCTTCCAGCGTCTCGGCGGCAATCAGCAGCATGGAGCCGCAGGGCTTGCCGTTTGCATCGAGAAAAGGACCGCCGATTTTCAAGGTGCCATTGGCGTTCAGCCCGTTCAGCCATTCGACATGGGGTGGGCGGGTCGCCATCCTCAGATCGAGATGGTTGGGCTTGTCATTGCAGATAACGGCAAAAATCATGGAGACAACTCCTATTCCTTGGTGATCGGACGGGTCATGAGAGCCTGTACGGCGTGATCGATGTCAAGCACGCCGTCGATAATGTCGGCCACCGCCCGGGTGACCGGCATATCGATGTGGTGATGTTCGGCAAGGCGGGCGGCCACGGCAGCGGCAAAGGCCCCCTCCACCAGCGCCCCTTGCGTGGCTGCGGCGTCACCGCGGCCAAGGCCGATGCCGTAGCGCAGATTGCGCGATTGATGGCTGGTGCCGGTCAGCACCAGATCGCCGAGACCGGACAGGCCGCGCACCGTTTCCGCATGGCCGCCCATGGTCTCGACCAGGCGTGACATTTCGGCAAGCCCGCGTGAAATCAGCGCCGCGCGGGCCGATTCGCCCAGCCCCTTGCCCTCGACAATGCCGCAGGCAATGGCCAGCACGTTTTTCAGCGCGCCTCCCAGTTGCACGCCGATGCGATCGTCGCTGGCATAAAGCCGGAAGCTTCTGGTGGACAGTGCCCGCGCCAGATCTTCAGCCAGCGCCATCGACGGTGCGGCCAGCGCCATGGCTGTCGGCAGGCCAAGGGCAATATCCATGGCAAAACCGGGGCCGGATAAGACGGCAACCGGATGATGCGGCAGGGCCCGGTCGAGCAGATCCGTCAGAAGCCGGGCGCTTTGCCGGTCAATGCCTTTGGCACAGGTGACGATAATGGCCTCTGCGGCAAGAAAGGGACCATAGGTTTCGGCGGCCTCGGACTGCGCCTGCGAGGGCATGGCAAAGAGGACGGTATCGGCGCGTGCCAGCGCCTGCGGCGCGGCGGAAAACGTCAATGTTGCAGGCAAATTCACCCCGGGCAGCGCCCGCTCATGCTGACGCTTTTGCGCCAGATCGTGCATCAGAGCGGCATCGCGACCGATCAGGGTCACATGGTCGCGTCCCTCCTGCGCCAGAACTGCAGCCAGGGCGGTGCCGAAGGCGCCAGCGCCGATGACGGCGATGTGGCTGCTTGTTGTGCTCATGCCTTGGCGCCCCGTTTGCCGGAACCGAGCAGCGCGCCTGCTTTTTCATCGAGCGGCCAGCGAGAGCGCGGCGACACATCCAGCCCATCGGCCGGCAGGCCGAGCGCCATGCGTTCGAGCCCGGCCCAGGCAATCATCGCGGCATTGTCGGTGCACAGATGATGCGGCGGCGCGATGAAGCGAAAACCGTGCCGTGCACACAGGCCGGTCAGTGTCGATCTCAGCGCCTGATTGGCGGCAACGCCCCCGGCAACAATCAGGGCGGGTGTGCCGTCAAAATCGTGAAATTCCTCTGAAAACCGTTCCAGCCCACGGCTGATCCGGTCGTCCATGGTGCGGGCAATGGCGCGCTGGAAGGAGGCGCAGATATCGGCAATATCCTGATCGCTCACCGGCGCGGTTGCCTCGGCTGCCTGTCGGACAGCGGTTTTCAGCCCGGAAAAGGAAAAGTCGAGCCGTTTTTCGCCGACCAGCGGACGGGGAAAGCTGAATCGGCGCTCGTCACCCGTGGCTGCGGCCTTTTCTACGGCGGGACCGCCGGGATAGGGCAGGCCGAGCAGCTTGGCGGTCTTGTCGAAAGCCTCGCCCAGCGCATCGTCGATGGTGGTGCCCCAGCGCTGATAATCGCCCACCCCTTTGACCAGAACGAGCTGGGTATGGCCACCGGAAACGAGCAGCATCAGATAAGGAAAGGAGACGCCATCGGTCAGCCGCGCCGTTAGCGCATGGCCTTCCAGATGATTGACGGCATAAAGCGGTTTTTTCGCCACGCGGGCCAGCGCCTTGCCGGTCATCAGCCCGACCAGCAGTCCGCCGATCAGGCCAGGACCGGCGGTGGCGGCAATGGCATCGACATCGCCGAGACGCAGACCGGCCTTGGCGAGTGCTTCCTCCACCAGCGTATCGAGCGCCTCGACATGGGCGCGGGCGGCAATTTCCGGCACGACACCGCCATAGACGCTGTGTTCGTCGAGCTGGCTCAGCACAACGTCGGAAACAATCTCGCCGCGTCCGTCCGCATGGCGGGTGACGATGGCGGCGGCGGTTTCGTCGCAACTGGTTTCAATGCCGAGAATTGTCAAGGATAAGGTCATGGGGGCGCAGGAACGGGGCTCGGATCGGTTGCGGTTGGTGTCAAACATGGGTACGAGCAATGTCGGTAACAATGGAAGAGTTCAGATGCAAACGAAACCTTTCCGCATCGGCACGCGCGGCAGCCCGCTGGCGCTGGCCCAGGCCCATGAAACCCGTGACCGGCTGATGGCGGCGCATGGCCTGCCTGCCGAAATGTTTGAAATCGTGGTCCTGTCCACCACCGGTGACCGGGTCACGGATCGGGCGCTGGCGGAGATTGGCGGCAAGGGGCTGTTCACACTGGAACTGGAGCAGCAACTTGCCTCCGGTGACCTTGATCTTGCCGTGCATTCCTCCAAGGACATGCCGACGGCGCTGCCCGATGGTCTCGGTATCATCGCCTATCTGCCGCGTGAAGACATGCGCGATGCCTTGATCGGGCGGACCGCACCGAAACTGCTCGATTTGCCGGAGGGCGCGGTCGTCGGCTCGGCATCGCTCAGACGGCAGGCGCTGATCCGGCGGCTGCGGCCCGATCTTCAGGTCGTGACCTATCGTGGGGCGGTGGAAACACGTCTGCGCAAGCTTGCCGAGGGCGAGGTGGATGCAACGCTTCTGGCTGTCGCGGGATTGAAACGGCTCGACCGGGAGGCGGTGATCACGGAATATCTCGATCTCGAGCGGTTTCCGCCTGCGCCTGCACAAGGGGCGATCTGCATCGAGGCGCGGTTGGATGACCGGCGGGTGCGCGATCTGGTTTCTCCCGTCAATCACCGCCCGACTTTTGACGCGGTATCCTGCGAGCGTGCCTTTCTGGCAGCGCTGGACGGTTCCTGCCGAACGCCGATTGCCGGTTTTGCCGTTTCCGATGGCGAACGCCTGGGCTTTACCGGCACGATCCTGACACCGGATGGCACTGTCTTTCACGACATTGCCGCAGAAGGGGGTGTTGGTGACGCCTTTGCCCTTGGCTGGTCGGCGGGCGAGGCGATCCGGGAAAAGGCCGGGACAGGATTTTTCGACAGCTGGTGAGGATCGGCGGGAGACCAAATGCGCGTTCTGGTGACGAGAGCAGAAGAGGCAGGGCGCAAGACGGCGAAACGTCTTGCAGACCTGGGCCATTCTGCGGTTCTCTTGCCGCTTGCCAGCCCGGTGCATCAGCCGGATCAGGCTTTGGCCGCCCTTGCCAAGGGGCATTCCGCTCTTGCCTTCACCAGTGCCGAGGCCTGTCGCGCCTTGCTGCCGCTGCGGGAAACGCTTGTGGCGCATCAAGCCACGCCCGTCTTTTGTGTTGGAAAAAAGACGGCAGACGCGGCGGAAAAGCTCGGCTTCAAGCACATAATCACCGCCGAGGGCGATGGCGCCGTGCTGGCCGCGCGTGTGTCTGACGAACCCATCGATTGGCGCAGTCCGTTGCTTTATCTTGCAGGCCAGCCCCGTGCGCGCGGCTTTGAAAAGGGGCTTGACGCCCATGCTATTCCGTTTTGTGTGGCCGATGCCTATCGGATGGAAACGGTCTGCTATGACCAACAAGGTTTGCGCGAAAGGCTGCAGGATATTCCGGTCGACGCAGTTCTCATCTATTCGGCGGAAACGGCGCGGCGCTTCATGGCGCTGCCACTCGATGTGCTGGACGGGGCCGTTTTTGGCCGTTCGCGATTTTTGTGCCTGAGCGCAAAGGTGGCGGAGGCGCTGGCGCCAGGCTGGCGTGAACGCGCTGAAATCGCCTCCGCGCCGGATGAAGCAAGCCTGTTTACTCTTTTGTGAGCTGAGCAGACTTTCATTGGCAGGCCAAGGCTTTGCCAGCTTAGTTTTTGTTTTAATACAGGTTCTCTTTGGAAAGCGGCGGGACACTTTTCTGGACCCTGGTGAGATCATGGCAGGCAAAATGGCGGGAGCCTCTTTCCTTCCGCATCATCCCTGACTACTTTCACAAGCGAGCGGGATGGTTGACCAGCCGGCTTCCGGTTACGGATAAATCCCGCCCTGTTAAAATTCTCGGGAAGACATTTGTTGCAGAACCGGCGAATATCTGACGAGACAGTGAAAACGAGGTTGCCATGGTTTCCGGAAAACCCCCACGCCGTTCCAAATCGACCGCCGAACCGGTGACGATCGATCTCAAGGCAACCGAGGTGCCGAAGCCGGAGACTGAGCGCGTGCCTGCCGGAGACGCAGAGGCTGCTGCCGTATCGACCCCTTCGACAGAGCAGGGCGCATCCTCTTCGCATGCCGCGCCGGAAGAGGCTGTCAAAACCGGGGTTTCAGACACGTCGGAGACCGGTGAGGCCGCATCCACCGTGAAGGACGAAAAACTCGACAAGGACGACCAGGCTACGGGTGCTGCACAGGCAAAAACGCAGGAAGAACCCTCCGCCGCAGACGAGGTCCCGTCTGCTGCACAAGCGGACACGCCAGAAGACAAGGCTAATGAGGATGTCAGGGGCAAAAGCGCGGAAGCGTCTGCGACCAAGGGTCGCGGCCCGGCCATGTTGGCCGCCGGGATTGCCGGTGGGCTTGTGGCGTTGATCGGCATGGGCGGGCTGCAATATGCCGGCGTTCTGCCTGCCTTCGGTCCTCAGAGCGGGCAGGACAGGCTTGCCGCCTTGTCCGGTGAGGTTGAGGCGTTGAAGGCCGATCTTGGCAACATCAAGCCAACGGATACGTCGGCGCTGGCAGCACGGATCACCCGGCTGGAACAGGCGGCTCCGGCTGGAAACGGTGGTGATGCCGGCCCCGCGATCAGCGATTTGCAGGGAAAGCTTGCTGCCACCAATCAATCAATCGACACGCTGAAAGCTGGACTCGATGGGAGGCTTGACAGCCTGACCAAGGGGCAGGGCGATCTGGTGAACCGGGTTGAGGCACTGGAAACCAAGGTCAACCGGCCTGACGGCAATATTCAGATCGCCCGCGCCATTGCCGCTTCGGCCCTGAAAACCGCAGCCGACAGGGGTGGGCCTTTCCTCAGTGAATTGCAGACGCTGGCAACGGTGGTGCCGGATGATCCGGCGATTGCCGCGCTCAAACCCTATGCTGCGACGGGTGTCGCCTCGCGGTCCCAGTTGATCCGTGATTTCGATCCGGTGGCCAACCGCATTCTTGCCGCCATCGACCAGCCATCCGAAAGCGCCGATATCGGCGAGCGCCTCTGGGCCAGTGCCAAATCGCTGATCAAGGTGCGTCCGGTCGGCAATGTCGAGGGTACGAGCCCGGCGGCCATTGTCGCGCGCATGGGCGACAAGCTGCAAAATGGCGATCTGAAGGGGGCGGCCGAGGAATGGAACAGTCTGCCGCAGGCAGGTAAGGCGGCATCGCAGGCGTTCAAGACGGCGCTTGATGGCCGCATCGCCGTGGAAACCAACGTATCGGCTGCGGTGGCGCGCGCCATTGCCGCACGGCAGGGCTGAGGGAGCAAGCGCATGATCCGTATCATTTCCTATGTCCTGCTGATCCTTGTTCTCGGCTTTGGGTTTTCCTGGCTGGCCGATCGTCCGGGCGATGTTGAGATTGTCTTTCAGGGCCAGCAGATTGATATGAGCCTGACGGTGGCGGCGGCGATCGTTGCGGCCCTGATTGCTGTGGTGATGATCCTCTGGTGGCTGTTGCGCACGCTGTGGACCTCGCCGCATTCGGTGCGGCGCTATTTCCGTGCCCGCAAGCGTGACCGCGGCTACAAGGCGCTCTCCACCGGCCTGATTGCCGCAGGGGCTGGCAATGCGCAGATGGCGCGGCGGATGAGTTCTCGCGCCAAGGGTCTGATTTCGTCGAGCCGAGAACCGTTGATCCTGATGCTGGAGGCCGAAGCCGCGCTGATCGAAGGCAAGCATGACGAGGCACGCCGCCTGTTTGAGCAGATGGTGGGTGACAGTGAGACCCGTGAATACGGTTTGCGCGGCCTCTATCTTGAGGCAAGCCGCGCCGGTGCGCATGAAGCCGCCCGGCAATATGCGGAAAAGGCAGCGGAAGAAGCCCCCTATCTGCCCTGGGCGGCCAAGGCGACGCTGGAGCATCGATGCCGCAATGGCGAATGGGACGAGGCGATCCATCTGCTCGATCGCCAGCGCATTGCCCATGGCGTGCGCCGTGCCGAAGCCGACCGGCTGAAGGCCGTGTTGTTGACCGCCAAGGCTGTCGATCAGCTGGACGGCGACCCGGCGGGTGCGCGCGACAATGCGATAAATGCCCTCAAACTGGCCAAGGGGTTTGTTCCGGCAGCCGTAACGGCGGCCAGGGCGCTGATCCGCGAAGACAATCTGCGCAAGGCGGCTTCCGTGCTGGAAAGCGCCTGGAAACAGGAGCCGCATCCGGAAGTGGCACGGGTCTATGCCCGGGCGCGTCCGGGCGATGGCGCGCTCGACCGGTTGAAGCGTGCTGAACGGCTGGAACATCTGAAACCCAACAATGTCGAGTCTCTGCTGGTTGTTGCCGAAATGGCGCTTGAAGCTCATGACTTCAACAAGGCACGCAGCAAGGCGGAAGCGGCAGCCCGGCTTTCCCCGAGCGAGCGCGTTTTCCTGCTTCTGGCCGATATCGAGGATATCGAAACCGGCGATCAGGCCCGCATCCGCTACTGGATGGCGCAGGCGCTGAAAGCCCCGCGCGACCCGGCCTGGGTGGCCGATGGGCAGGTCTCGGAAAGCTGGCGCCCCTTCTCACCGGTCAGCGGCAGGATCGACGCTTTCGAATGGAAAGTGCCTTATGCGCAATTGAGCGGTCCGGTTGAGGACGGCCATGTCATCAGCGGTGCGGCGATGCTGGCCGACTTGCCGCCGCTTGCGCAAACGGCGGCGGCTCCGGCGGAAACAGTTGCGCAACAGCCCGTTACGACCGCGGGTGAGCCGGCGGCAAGACCCGCCACGGTTGACGGTGCCGGTCCCTTTCATGGCCGCCCGCCCGATGATCCGGGCGTCAAGGACCCCAACCGAACGGATGAAAAAGTCCGTCTCAACCTTTATTGACGGTGAGGCTGAGGGAGGGGAACTGGCCTGACCCTCAAGACGATCATGCAAACGAAGATGGACACCTTATGCTGGAAAGCCTCAATGCCTTTTTTCAGGGACTGCTGAACACGTCACCCTCGTCCCATTTCAGTCATGACGATACGAGGGTGTTGATTGCTGCCCTCTGTTTTCAGGTGATGGAAGCCGATGGCTCGATCAGCGAGGCGGAAAGGGAAAGTCTGCGGCAGAATCTGAAAGAGCATTACGGACTTGATGAGGAGAAGCTGGAATCCGTTCTGGAAACTGGTCTCGAGATCGAGAGTGAGGCGGTCGATTATTATCGTTTTACCTCGGAGTTGAAGCGGCGTCTGACGGCAGAGGAGCGGCTGGAACTGGTCGGTGTGCTCTGGGACATCGTCTATGCCGATGGCGTGCGCACGGAGATGGAGGATCATATTCTCTGGAGGGTTGCCGACCTTCTCGGGGTTTCCGACCGGGACCGGGTATTGTCACGCAAGGGGGCGGCTGCCCGCGCCGGACAGGTGGGAGAGACGGATGCTTCATGATCCCGCAAAAATACAGCGCCGCTTGCGCCCCGTTCTGGTGATCCTGCACCAGGAACGTTCCAGTGCCGGTCGTGTCGGGCAGATGTTGATCGAAAAGGGGTTTTCCCTCGATATCCGTCGTCCGGTTCTGGGTGATCCCCTGCCGGAGACCTTGGTTGGCCATAGCGGTGCGGTGGTGTTTGGCGGCCCGATGAGCGCCAATGACAACGAAGATTTCGTCCGTGATGAAATCGGCTGGCTCTCGGTACCGCTCAAGGAGAACCGTCCCTATCTTGGCATCTGTCTTGGTGCGCAGATGCTGGTGCGGCAACTGGGCGGGCGGGTTGGCCCGCGCGCGGATGAGCAGGTGGAAATCGGCTGGTATCCGGTTGAGGCGACCGAGGCAGGCAAGGCGCTTTTGCCGGATTGGCCAAGCATGGTCTATCACTTTCATCGCGAAGGTTTTGATCTACCGGCAGGCGCCACGTGTCTGGCCAGAGGCGATATCTACCCCAATCAGGCCTTTCGCTATGGCGATAAAGCCTATGGTGTGCAGTTTCACGCCGAACTCACCCGGGCGATGATGCAGCGCTGGGTGGTGCATGGTGCATCCCGCTTCACCTTGCCGAATGCGCAGAACGGGCGTGCACATCTTGCCGGACGCATGGTCTATGATGCACCGTTGCGCGACTGGCTCTGGCGTTTTCTCGATCTGGTGTTTGAGGAAGAACTACGGCTTTATCCAGCCTCGGCCTGATCCGGCGCTTCCAGCGTATCGATGGTGCGCAGTTTCGGAAAGCCGAGCGACCAGATGATCGAGACGGCCAGCGTACCGAGGCCACCGATGACCACGGCCGGAACAGGCCCCAGCCAATGGGCCATTGTGCCGGCGCGGAACTCGCCCAGTTCGTTCGATGCGCCGACAAAGACCGAATTGACCGCATTGACCCGGCCGCGCACGGCATCCGGCGTCCACAGTGCCAGAAGGGTCTCGCGCACATAGACGGAAATCATGTCGCCCGCGCCCATCACCGTCAGCGCCAGCGCCGAAACCCACCAGATTCTCGACAGCCCGAAAACCAGCGTCGACACGCCGAAGATGGCAACACCGATGAACATGACGACACCGGCGCGGTGGCGTATGGGAAAGCTGGCGAGATAGGCGGCCATCAAAATGGCGCCAATGCCTGGAGCAGAGCGCAAAATACCGAGGCCCATCGGCCCCATGGTCAGAATATCCGAGGCGTAAACCGGCATCAACGCCACGGCGCCGCCGAGCAACACAGCGAAAAGGTCGAGGGAAATGGCGCCGAGAACGACTTTTTCATGCCGGATGAATTTGAAGCCGGCCAGAAGATAGCTCAGGGTTTTCGGCTCGTTGACGGTGCGCTGCACCGGTTTCGGCACCAGAATAACCAGAAATGCACCCGCCACCATGCAGGCCAGTGCAACGCTATAGGCGGTGGCGGCACTGACACCATAAAGCAGGCCGCCGGCAACGGGGCCTAGAATGGAGGCTGTCTGCCAGGACGATGCGTTCCAGGCGAAGGAATTGGCCAGATCCTGCTCCGGCACCAGATTGGGCGAGAGCGATTGCACAGCCGGAGACATGAAAGCGCGTTCGATGCCGAAAATCGTCAGGATGACCAGCACCGGCAGCGGCGCGAAGGCATTGTTCAGCGTCATGACGAGAAACAGGCCGACACAGATGGAACTGACCGTCAGGCAGACGGCGATGATCATGCGGCGGTTGAGACGGTCTGCGGCAAAGCCGGTGACCAGAAACAGCAGAAGTGCGGGCAGGAACTGGACCAGCCCGATCAGACCGAGATAGAGCGCATTTTCCGTGACTTCATACATCTGCCAGCCGACGGAGACGCTGACGATCTGCGTGGCAAAAGCCGCCAGAAACCGGGCAGCGAAAAATTTGGTATAGGCAGAGTGACGAAAAGCGGCAAAACGATCACCGGAGGCGGATACGGACATGATCTTTCTTTCTGCGGCGGCTTTCTGGATTGCAAGCCCCGTTTCATCATCGCGTTAAACATGAATCATCAATGCTTGCAAGGCAGCCCTTGCCCCTTGCGGTCTCAATAGCTAAATCTTCGCCAAGATATGAATGGAGATGCATATGTTCGCCCTGCTGCAGACGATCGATCTGGCTTTGAACCTTTACACCTGGATTTTGATCGCCAGCGCGATTTATTCCTGGCTTTATGCTTTTAATGTGATCAATTCGGGCAATCGTTTCGTTAATCAGATCGGGCTGTTTCTTTACAACGTCACCGAACCGGTGCTGAAGCCCATCCGCCGCATTCTGCCGGATCTGGGCGGCATCGACCTGTCGCCGATTGTCGTGCTGCTCATCATCTTTTTCCTGCGCTCCTTCCTGTGGAACACGATTGCGCCGATGATCCTGCGGTGAAGCCTTACAAGGTCTTTTCCGATCATCTTCGGCTTGCCGTGCGGCTGACGCCAAACGGGGGGAGCGATGCGATTGAGGGAGTCGAGACGAATGGCGAAGGTGAGGCGCATCTGAGGGTACGTGTGACGGCTGTGCCGGAAAAGGGCAAGGCCAACAAGGCCTTGATCGTGTTTCTCGCCAAGCGGATCGGTGTGGCGAAATCCTCTTTCAGCTTTGTTTCCGGTGAAACGGCCAGACAAAAAATCCTCCGGCTCGATGGCGAACCGGAGGATCTCTCAGCGCGGATTGACGCGTTGACGAAATGACGATCAGGCCTTTTTGGCGCGTTCGATCGATTCCAGAATGAGGGTCTTGGCGACATCGACGTCACGGAAACCGTCGATACGGACCCATTTGCCGGGTTCCAGATCCTTGTAATGCTCAAAGAAGTGCTGGATCTGCTTCAGGCTGATTTCGGGAAGATCGGTGTAATTGGCGATCTTGTCATAGCGACGAGTCAGTTTTTGTACTGGGACTGCGAGGATTTTTTCATCCTTGCCGCCATCGTCTTCCATCAGCATGACACCGATCGGACGGACATTGATGACGCAGCCCGGCACCAGCGGGCGGGTGTTGCAGATCAGAACATCAAGCGGATCGCCGTCTTCGCACAGCGTGTGCGGTACGAAGCCGTAATTGCCCGGATAGGTCATCGGCGTATAAAGAAAGCGATCAACGAAGAGCGTGCCGGACTCCTTGTCCATCTCGTATTTGATCGGCTGGCCGCCGACCGGAACCTCGATGATCACATTCATGTCTTCCGGCGGATTCTTGCCGATCGAGATCGCATCAATACGCATATCTAAACCCCGTGGGATGGTTGAAATCCCCGGTTTGGTAAAGGTTTTTTTCCGGTAAAGCAACCGCTGACGACGGCTGAAAAGGCAAGGCTTTCGCCGTTTCGTCAGCCCCAGACGAAGCCAAGCTTTTTCAGCTTGACGTCATCGAAATCCTCCATGCCTTCAACGGCATCGGTGCCACCCTTGGAGCGGAAGAAACTGGCGGCCTGCTGGCATTCTTCCAGGCACCAGATGACAAGCCCGCGGCAGCCGAGCGATTTCAGCAGCCGTCGGCTTTCGGTAAACAACACATGGCCAAGACCCACGCCCTGATATTCCGGCTTGAGATAAATCTCATAGATCTCACCGTCATAGGGCAGGCCGCGCGCACGGTTGAGACCCATCGTGGCATAGCCGGCAATGTCGCCATTCATATCGGCGACCAGCACGGTGGCTGGACCGTTGATCGCCTTGCGCCACCAGCTAACGTCACGTCGCTCCAGCATCCGCGTCAGGGCCTTATGCGGAATGAGGCCGGAATAGGTATATTGCCAAGCCTGACGATGGGCATTCGACAAGGCAACCGCATCGGCGGCTGATGCCGGTCGCACTTCAATGGATAACGTCGTCATCTTCCGTCCCTACAGATTTTTTGCAGCAGCCGGTTCCCGACCGTGTTCCATCCGTGATGAGGGATACCGGTTTTGTCGCCGATTCGCGCCCTGATCACCGATGTGTCGCGGTATGCGGATGCGCTTTCCCACAGACCCGTTTCCCTCAGCCTGTAAACGAGCTTAACGCTTTCTTAAGCTTTGCGGCAAGGGTGGATTGATCTTGTCCGGTGGATATCTATTGGCTGGCATTCTGTCGGGTCGTCGTGACACCATAAAAAAACCCCGGTCGGAGCCGGGGCTGTGCAGGTGGAGGAGGAGGTTAAAGGTTGAGCGCTTACGCCGCCAGATCGTCGAAGTCGCTGCCCTTGAACATTTTGGAGAGATTGAGGAAGCAGATCATACCGTTTTCATTGGCGATAATGCCTTCTGAGAAGGACTTGTCGAAGGAGGCGGATACTTCCGGTACCGGCTGAACCTGACTTGAGGAAATGGTCAGAATGTCGGAGACGCGATCAACCAGCATGCCGATAACCATATTGTGCACTTCCGCCACGACAATGGCAGAACGTTCATTGGCCACGGTGCTGCGCATGCCAAGCTTGTAGGCGAGGTCAATGATCGGGATCACCGAACCGCGCAGGTTCATCACACCGATCACATCCGGCGGTGAATGCGGAATGGGCGTTGATGGCGCCCAGCCACGAATTTCGCGGATGGTGGTGGTTTTGACGCAAAATTCCTGATCGTGCAGACGAAATGCAATGATTTCAAGGTTTTCGCCACCGAAACTGGTGGAGTTCAAAGGAGTTGCCATGGCTTTCGTCCCACCTTTCACACACCCGATCCGGTTGCGCCCGGAGACTGGATGTTTCGCCTGTTACAATACTGTGCGCGCAGGGCAGGTTTAACGTCTGTCTCTGTTCACGCTTAGCAGAACCATAACGCCAGAATGTTTCTCAAATCTAAACTGCTGCGGGAAATCTGCGGTTTTATCAACGCATTCAGCCTTGGCAGGACCGTTCAACAGAGTGGTCAATATTCCTTTTCATAATAAATGCCACCGCCGGTCGAGCCGCTGGCACCGGCCTCTCCCTTGAGCTTGACGCCCTTGCCAACATCGAGATTGATGATCGCCTTGCTGCCTTCGCTGCTCTGCTGGAACTCAAGATAGGTCTTGTTGTTCAGATATTTCCCGACCCCGACCGAGGTGCCGCCCTTGGAATCGGTACTGATGTCGAGGTCGTCCACGCCGATGGCGCTGCGCAGGCTGGTGAACAGCGATGTCGAGCGGCCTCCTGCCAGTTGTGAAACCGCATCGGCAAGCTGCGCAATCTGCAAGGGTGACAGCTTTGACATGGATTGGCCGAAAATCAGCTGGGCCAGAACCTCGTCCTGCGGCAGGGCGGGGGAGGAACTGAAGCTGATGTCGGGATCGGTGGCGATGCCTTCCACATTGGCATTGAGCGTTGTACTGCCGGAGGTACTGGAGGCGACAAAATCGATGATCGGGATCAGTCCGCCGCCGAAGGTGATCTTGCCGCTGCTGAAATCCAGACGCTTGGTGAGGATGACAATCCGCCCGCGAGTCAGGTTGAAGGCTCCGGAGACCTGGGGGGCAGCCACGGTTCCGGTAATGGCCACGGTGCCGCCGAGCTCTGCATCGATGCCGCGACCGCGGACGAAAATCTGTGAGGGTGCGCTCAAAGTGAGGTCAAGTGCAA
This sequence comes from Allorhizobium sonneratiae, assembly GCF_023700755.1. Lineage (GTDB taxonomy): Bacteria > Pseudomonadota > Alphaproteobacteria > Rhizobiales > Rhizobiaceae > Allorhizobium > Allorhizobium sonneratiae. The sequence continues at coordinate 160,234 of NZ_JAMKOJ010000007.1, forward strand.
GTGGCGCGTTCTTGGCCGGACCGGCGCTGGCGCCGCTGTCCTGGTCGAGCGCCTTGATCTGTTGCCGCACGGCAGGCGGGGCATGGATATGCCGGATGTTCAGTTCGGCAATTGAGCCGGGCAGTTTCGAGGGAATGGTGATGGCAGTCTTGTCCAGCCTGAGCTTGCCCGAAAGAAGACCTCCGTTGGTGAGTGGCCCCTTGAGCGTCAGCTTGCCATCGGCTGTCGCCGTCACCAGAGAGCCGTCGACATAGACGGCATGGTCGAGGGTGATGGCCAGATCGGCTGGCAGACCCTCGCCCTTGAGGCCGATCGTGCCGGAGGCGGCCACCTTGCCGCCTGCCGAAATCGTGCCGGTCAGGCTGTTGACGGTGATCGTATCCTGGCTGAGGCCGATATCGGCTTTGATATTTTCCAGGGCAATATTGTGTTGCACATCGATCAGACGCGCCTTGTCGGCCGTGACGCTGCCGCTGATGGCAGGTGCTGCAAGCGTGCCGCTGAGGCTGACAGTGCCGTCCGCCTTGCCTTGCGCGACCAGCCCTTGCGGTGTGAGAAGGCCCTGGGCGGCATCCAGCGGAATGGCGGCCGTGAAGCGCATGTCCAGCGGTTTGGTGCCGCTCAGGCCGAGTGTTCCGCCGCCGGAGACAGAAACACCGGCGCCGGTAACGCTGGTTTTGGCCGTCAGCCGGTTGTCGGCGATATCGCCGGAGACATCCACCTTCAGCGGCGGCAGACCGGCGCTTTTCAAGGGTGCCACGCGCGCACCGTCCCAGGTCAGGCTGAAGGCCGCTTTGGGAGATTGACTGGTTCCGGTGGCTGTGAGCTTGCCGGAAATATCGCCTTCCGCATCGAGACCGGCGGAAAAGCCGTTGGCCAGAGAGGCCGGCAGGCTGGCCAGCGTTCCAGTTAGGTTCAGATCGTTTCCGGCCTTGCCAGCAAGAGTGATCGTTCCGCTTCCGGCTTTCAGCATCAAGGCATCGATGGTTGCACCGCCATCGGCCAGCGTGATGCGCGCCGGTTTCGATAGCGTCACGGCAATGCCGCGCGGCGCTGCGGCAAAGCTTTGCAGGGTAACGACCGTGACCTTGTCCTGGCTGGACAGTTGTGCTCTGGCGCTCAGCGGCGCACCTTCGAAACCGGCTTTGAGATCGATGGTGGTGGTCGCGTCTGCCTGGTTCAAGGTCACGACCGGGTTATCGACGCTGTTTGTGCCGCTTGCCACATGTGCGGCCTTCACCGTTCCCTGAAGTGCCAGAGCGGCAAGATCGGTGCTGGTGATGTTCACATCCGGCTTGTCGATGACGATGCCATTGGTCTTGATCGTTGTGCCGCTGGCGTTGAGGGTTGCAGCAATTTTTCCGTCTTTGGCGTCGAGATCAAGCGCACCGGCAATGTCGCCAGCGGCCGATTGCCCGGCAAGAGCGCTGAGCAGATCGAGATCGGGCAAGTGGAAGCTCAGCTTGCCGCTGGGCAAAAACGCCTTATCGAGCTGCAAGGAGCCATCCAGCCGGTTTTCTCCCACCGTCAGGTTAAGATCCGGCAGGCTGATCAGGCCATTCTGGCTGGTGAGATTGAGATTGGCAACGACATCCTTGCCGGAGAGTTTTCCCTTGGCGTTGAGCTTGCCATTTGGCGCAGTGCGGCTGAGATCGGCCGAGGCGGTCACCAGAAAATCGCTCAAAGGATGGCCGGCAAGCTTCGCTTTGGCAATCTCCACCCGTGCCTTGGCGGCAAGCGCATCAAGTGGTCCTGTTGCGCTCAGACTGAAATCGGCTGCGCCGCTGGCCGTGTTCTGAAGCGCACCAAGATCGTTCAGACGTCCGGCAAGATCGGCAGTCAGCTTTCCGTCTGCAAGACTTGCCGATCCCTTGGCCGAGAGAAGGTTCGAGGCAAGGTTCAGACCGGGCAGGTTCAGGCCGCGCTCGGAAGAATACTGCATTTTGCCTGAGAGGGTGATCTTGTCCTTGATCTTGTCTGACCAGGGCTTGGGCAGCGCCTCACCCTGAATGGCCAGCCGATAGATGGCATCGGCAGCCTTGGTCGTCAGATCATAGGTTCCGGTTGCGGTGCCGTCCACCGCGCCATTCGTCAGCCTGAGCGCCTCGACCGTCAGCCGTTTGCCATTGGTGATGGTCAGCGGAAGCGAAAGACGTGTCGGCCCCTGAAGAGCGCGGTTGAGATCGGGATTGGTGGAGGAGGCCTGCGCGATATCGAGTCTTGCATCGATGCTGCCGGACAGGCGAGTGAGGTCGAATTGTCCGGCACTGGCCGTGAGCGCGATGGTTCCGGCCTGAAATTCCGGCAAAGAGAGCGTTTTCAGTTTTGCCTCAGCCATGAGGCCAGCTTTTTGCGCCGGTCCCTTGAGGGCAAAGGTGAGTGCATCGATCTCGGTCTGAAGCTCACCCTTGTCCAATGGCCAGGTGATGGCGATGGGTCCCTTTTTCCCGGTCAGGCTGGCGGTGAGGTCATTCTGACCCTCGGGGTCATAGGTGCCGCTTGCCGTCAGCGTCATGCTGCCAGTGTCGATATGCCCCGTTTCGATGGCAATGGCGCCGTTCTTGCCGATATGGGCCGCGATGTTGAGATCGGTATCGCCGGACAGCAGGGAACGAAATGCAGGTGGCGCAAGGCTGGCAAACTGGCCGGCCCCCTTCAAAGTCACCATCCGTCCTGTGGCATCGCTCTTATGGGTCGCATCAATCGTGAGGCGCGGCGTTCCGTCCAGTGCCGCCTTCAATGTGCCGCGCCAGTCATTGAGCGGGCCGCTACCGGCGAGGTCGAGATCGAGTGCCGGTGAACCGGGCAGTTGCATCATCGTCACCAGAAGCCCGTCTTTCGCCTCCTTCAGATGGGCATCGATGACGAGCCGGTTTTCAGCCGGGGCATAGCCGATCTTTGCTGTCAGCGATGCTTTCGCCGCATCGATCCGATCCAGAGCGAGATCGGTATCGATGGTCTGGCTGTCAGCGGAAACGGTGCCTGTGAGCGAAAGGGTGGCCGCCTTGCCGAACAGGGGTTTTCCAAGTTCGATCCGCGCAACGGCAAGATGTTTCACATCGATGGCAACCGGCAGGGAAAAGCTGTTATCGGAGCCGGTGCTGCTGTTCGTGTCGGCGGATGTCGGCTCGGGCATGGGCTGCCGCATCAGGCTCAGCCGTCCAGCCGTTACCTCGGTCGCCTCGAAGCGCCGCGACAGGAGCGCCAGCGGCGACCAGGTGACGGTGAGATTGCTGAGAACAGCATAGGGGCCTTTGGCATCAGACAGGGTAGCGCTGTCGAGCTGGAGCCTGCCGCTCAAAAGGCCATGCAGCCCGTCAATCGTCACGATGCGGCCGGGATTGGATGCGAGCCTGCCAATCAGCCCGCCGACGAACCGGTTACCGGCATCGGTGGCGGTGATCAGCGTCACGCAAATCACCAGCAGGGCACAGACACCGGCAAGGCCATAGGCAAACAGCTGCAAAGCGCGGACGAGGGAGGATGAGGGCGAACTCATGGTTTGATTGTCCCTTTCCGCAGGCGGGGACTGCAAAATTCCTCAAGCCGGTCTGGTTTCAAGAAGAACATCATGCAGCTCATTAAAAGGATTACAGCGTCTTTTGTGTGATGATGACATGCCGGGCCCTGTAAATCTCTTGTCTGATAGCAGAGGCCGCTGGAAATGGAACCGGGTATTGCCGAGGATTGCAGCATGGCTCAGAAACTCTGCCCGATACCAATGTAAACGCCATATTTGTCACCATTGGGGTAAGGATTGAGCGGCACGGCGACATCGAGCCGGATCGGTCCGAAGGGTGTGGCATAGCGCAGGCCGAGACCTGTGCCTGCCTTGACGTCGGAAAAATCCGGCAGGCGGCTGTCGGAAACGCTGGCAGCGTCGAAAAACGGCACGAGACCGATTTCGTCGGTTATTTTGATGCGGGCTTCAAGCGAGGTCGTGACATAGGAAAGGCCACCGGTTTCGTCGCCATTGCTGTTTCTTGGCGAAATGCCGAGATAGGAATAGCCGCGCACCGAACCGCCGCCACCGGCAAAAAACCGCCGTGTCGCCGGAATGTCGGCAAGATCGCCGCTGCCGAGAAGGGTGCCCGCCGAAACTTTGCCCGCCAGCACCACGCGGTCATCGCTGAAGAGCCCGTAATAGCCTGAGATCGAGCCTTCAAAATTGCTGAAGGCTGCACCATGCAGGAATTCGTAGCTTGGGGCCGCACTCAGCGTCGCACGATATCCCGTCGTGGGGTTCATCTTGTCGTCGCGGGTGTCGCGCTCGTAATCGAGCGGGACCGAAAAGGTCAGGTATTTATTGGTGCCGAAAGCGTCTTCGATACGGGCGTAGTCCAATGCTGTGGCTGCCGAGACCTTATCGGTATCGTTCAGTTCATAGGAATAGCCCAGTTTTCCGGTGATGGTTTTGGCGTCATAGGGATCGGTGTTCAGCGTTGCCGCCTTGAGGCTCGCCTGAAGCGTGCCGGATGGGGTGAGGTAACCGGGTTTGGTGAAGGTGATGCCGGTGGTGTAGTTGAGATTGCCGAGACCGCCATTCTGCCCGAGGCCGCTGACTGAGCCTTCCAGTCGCAATTGTTCGGCGCTGCCAAACAGGTTTCGATGACCCCAATAACCTTCGAGACCGCCGCCATCCAGCGTCGAATAGGTGGCGCCGAAACCGAAATAGCGGAATTTTCCCTCAGAGACATTGATATCGACCGGCATGGCGCCATTCTGGTTCAGTCGCCCGGTCGGCTTGATTGTGACACTGGAAAAGGTACCGAGCTTGCGCAGCCGATCCGTGGCCTTGCGCATCGCCTCGGGAGAATAGGGCTCCCCCGGTTTGAGGCGGCTGTATTTTTCAATGAAACCGGCATTGACAGCTTTTGCGCCCGAAACCGTTACAGGACCGAGGGGAGCGACAGGACCGGCATCGATGGCGATCGTCACGTCCACCCTGTTGTTCTTATGGTCGGCCACCGCCTGACGGGTGACGATATGGGCAAGAGGCCGGCTTTGCGCCTTCAAATCCTCGACCATCTTGTCCGCGGCCTTGATGATGGTCAGTGAATCGGCCGGGTTGCCGGGGATCAGCCCATAATGAGCCGGATCGAGTTTTCCCGCATCGCCGGTCAGTCTGATCGTCCCGAACAGGAAAACCGGACCGGGCGTCACTGTGATGGCAACAGGCACAGGCCGATTGCGGGGAAAACTGGGATTGGGCGGGAGTGCATCGAGATCGACGCCATTGACGCGGAGGGTGACGATGCCGCCATAGCGGGCATGTTCGTAAAGGGCGGCCACCAGCCGGTCGCGGTCGTCCCGCGCTTTGATGACGACGCCAAGATCGCCGGAGACCGGTTTTTTCTTGTCCTGTAGCAGAAGAGAACTGTTCTCCAGCGCCTTTTTTAGCGCCTTGTCCGCGCCGCCTGCATCGAGCGTGACATCATAATGCACAGGATCGATGATATCGGTGGTCTTGTCGTCCTTACCCCAGAGGGTAATGCCGAACAGACTGAAGGCGTCGGCATGCAGCGGATAGGCAACCAGCGTTGCCGCAAGGCCAACCGCGCCAACCCATCGAATAAAGCCACAAGACGAAAAACTGACAATTGGCAATAGACCGCTATCCGGTTAGGCATCCCCAGGACGGGTCTGCGAAACGAGTGTCGCTCCGCAGACCGTTCGAGATCAGTATCCCTGCGGGCAGGCGCTGACATAACGGCGGCCATAACGGTCGCGATAGTAGCACTGGCCAGGCTGTTCGCTGACATGGCCGATTACCGCCCCGGCAACGCCGCCGATGGCAGCGCCGACGGCTGCGCCCCGAACATTGCCCGTGGCGATCCCGCCAATGACAGCACCGGAGGCAGCACCGATGCCTGCACCCTGTTCCGTCGGGGTGCAGCTTGCGACCGACAGGGCTGCAAGCGCCAGAATAATAGCCTTCTTCATCTTCATCTCCATGGTTGATCCCGGTTATCCGGGTCTTGTCCCTGCACGACAGCGCTTTTTTATCTGTCGCTCCCTCTCCAATCCGGCCGGCTGGAGCGAAATCATTTTGTCTCTTAACGTATCTTCACGTCGGACGACGATGGTAACATATCGTCCGATCAATGAAAGTCCACGGTAAAATAAGGCGTTTTTTAAGGACGTGCCGCAAGATTTCATGTCTTTCCGGCTTTCATCCTCACGGAAAAATGTGCGCCGCTCTTCATATTAGGGATTGTTGAAGAATCTTGTTGGATGATAATGCGCGCCAAGGGGCAAATGGAAGAAGAGATTGGGCAAGCAAAGCAGCGCGTCTTAAGTCCTGTTGGCAGATTTCTGTGGCTTTATCGGCTCTTCTTTATGTCACTTTTCTGAAATTGCCCCCGAGCCATGGGCAAACTTGATCGAGGTCAAATTCAGTCTGGTGGTTTTCTGACACAGATCGCTGATCAGGAAATGCTGGATGTCAGGCTGTGCGGATCGCGCAGATTGTCGCAGTTTAGAATGGTTTTACAAAAGAGCTTGACCGAGGGCGTGAAGGCTTTCAAAAGAGACTTTAGAACGATTGGAGCACAGGCAATGGATTTCGAGGCGTTTTTCAGAAGCGAACTTGGCGGTCTGCATGAAGAGGGCCGTTATCGCGTCTTCGCTGATCTGGAACGGCAGCAGGGGCAGTTTCCCCGTGCCACGCGCTATACGCCCTCCGGTGCTCATGACGTTACGGTCTGGTGTTCCAACGATTATCTCGGCATGGGCCAGAATGCCGAGGTGATTGCCGCCATGCATCAGGCCATTGATCACTGTGGTGCCGGTGCCGGCGGTACCCGCAATATTTCCGGCACCAACCACTATCACGTGCTGCTCGAACAGGAGCTTGCCGATCTGCACGGCAAGGAACAGGCGCTGATCTTCACCTCCGGCTATATTTCCAACTGGGCGACGCTTGGTACGCTCGGCCAGAAAATTCCAGGCCTGATCATTTTTTCCGATGCCCTCAACCATGCCTCGATGATTGAGGGCATCCGCTATGCCAAATGCGAAAAGGTGATCTGGAAGCACAATGATCTCAAGGATCTGGAAGCGAAGCTGAAGGCTGCCGATCCGAAGGCACCAAAGCTCATTGCTTTCGAATCGGTCTATTCCATGGATGGTGACATCGCCCCGATCAAGGAGATCTGCGATCTGGCAGACCGCTATGGCGCCATGACCTATCTCGATGAGGTGCATGCGGTTGGCATGTATGGCCCGCGCGGTGGCGGCGTGGCCGAACGTGACGGTCTGATGCACCGCCTGACCATCATCGAAGGCACGCTCGGCAAGGCCTTTGGCGTTATGGGCGGATATATCGCCGCCTCCAGCGCGCTGTGCGATTTCATTCGCTCCTTCGCCTCCGGGTTCATTTTTACAACGGCATTGCCGCCGTCGCTGGCTGCCGGTGCGATTGCCTCGATCCGCCATCTGAAGACGAGCCAGATCGAGCGCTTCGCCCACCAGGAGCGGGTGCGTCGCCTGCGCTCCATGCTGGATGCGCGCGGTATTCCGCATATGGACAATCCGAGCCATATCGTGCCGGTCATGGTTGGCGATGCGGCCAAGTGCAAATGGATTTCCGACATCCTTCTCGACAGTTTCAATATTTACGTTCAGCCGATCAATTATCCGACGGTGCCGAAAAAGACCGAACGGCTGCGCATCACGCCGACGCCGCTTCATTCGGATGCTGATCTTGACCATCTGGTCGGGGCGCTGCATCAGCTGTGGTCGCGCTGTGCGCTGGCGCGTGCTGTCGCCTGATTTTTGCTTTTGCCTCTTGCATCGATTGTGCGGGTCATGGTCACATGGCCCGCATTGTGTTTGAGGGAGGGTGGGCATGTCGATTGCCGAGCGGGTCAACCGCGTGCTGGACGAGGCTGTGGCCAGTGAAAAGCTCGTTGGCGCAGTTGTCATGGTGTTTCGCCACGGTCAGCCGGTTCTGCGCCGCGCCATAGGCTATGGCGACCGCGAGGCGCGCATTCCGGTGCAGCTCGATACGATTTTCCGCTTTGCCTCTGTCACCAAGCCTTTTGTCTCCGCAACGGCACTGAGCCAGATCGACAAAGGATTGCTGGGGCTGGACGATCTGGTGTCCGATCACCTGCCCTGGTTCCGGCCAAAGACCCCGGCTGGCAAGGTCGCCGCCATCACGGTTCGGCATCTTTTGACCCATACCTCCGGTCTGACCTATGATCCGGCGCTGCAACGGTTGCCGCGCGAGCGGGCGATCAATCTCGGCCTGCTCGACACCGATCTGACACTTGAGGAAAATTTCAGCCGGCACAATGCGATTCCGCTGGCCTTTGCGCCCGGCGAGCGCTGGGCTTATTCGGTGGCCACCGATATTCTTGGTGGCGTGGTTGCGAAGATCCACGCCGCCAGCAATGCGCAGGAGACGGCCGCCGTGAGCACGTCGGAGCCGGCCAATCCGCTGGCGCGCCATTTCATGTCGATCGAGAGCCGGACTCTGCTGGAAGCGGCAGTGGTCGAGCATGTCTGTCAGCCTTTGCGGCTCAAGGATGCGCGGTTTCACGTCACGGATATGGCTCGGTTAGCCGTGCCTTACGGCGATGGCGAGATGCGGGCCGAACGCATGGACGATCCATGGCAGGCAAAGGCGCCGTCGGGGGAGGGGCCAGCCTTTTCGCCTTCGCGGATTTTTAATCCGCGCGCCTTTCAGTCCGGCGGTGGCGGAATGGCGGGTACGGCGCTCGATGTGCTGACGCTTCTCGAAACCATCCGCACGGGCGGCGGTCCGCTGATGTCGGTGGAGATGGCAAATGCTGCGCTTGCCAACCAGATCGGTGATGTGCCGATGGATCGTCCCGGCAAGCGGTTCAGTTTTCTCGGTGCCGTGATCACCGATCCGGCAGCGGCCGAGACGGCCCTGCCGCCGGGGGCGGTGCAATGGGGCGGTGTCTATGGCAACACCTGGTTCATCGTGCCGCAGGCCGGGCTGACGGTGGTCAGCATGAGCAATACGGCGCTGGAAGGTTGCGACGGCGCGTATGTCGAGCGCCTGCGGGCCGCCGTCTGTGCCGAACTCTGATTATAAGGCTTTGCGGGACACACAGTCCTTTGCACGCCGGTGCGCCTCGGCATCGGCGGCGAAAATATCATCGAGACTGTTGGCCTTGGGCAGATGTTTCATATCGTCCATCACCTCTTCCACCACATCGGCCATGGCGAGAAAGCGGATGTGACCGGCAACGAAGGCGTCGAAGGCGGCTTCCTCGGCGGCACTGAAGACGGCGCCCTGCAGACCGCCGCGTTCCAGCACCTGCCGCGCCAGCCTGAGGGCTGGAAAACGCTTTTCATCGGGCGCTTCGAAATCCAGTCGTGACAGGCGGGCGAAATCGAGCCGATCGACATCGAGCGGCTGACGATGCGGATAACTCAAGGCATAGCCGATGGCTGTGCGCATATCCGGCACGCCAAGCTGGGCCAGGACGGAACCATCGGTGTAGCCAACCATGGAATGGATGATGGATTGCGGGTGAATGATAACCTCGACCTGTTCCGGGGCAAGATCGAAGAGGAATTTTGCCTCGATCATTTCCAGCGCCTTGTTGAACATCGAGGCGCTGCCGACCGACACTTTCAGCCCCATCGACCAGTTGGGGTGGGCGCGTGCCGTTTCCACATCGACATCGGCCATCTGTTCGCGGCTGAAGCTGCGGAACGGGCCGCCCGATGCCGTCAGCACGATGCGCTCCACCGCATCGCGATGCCGCTCGTCCAGACATTGGAAAATCGCCGAATGTTCGCTGTCCACCGGCAGAAGCCGTCCGCCGCTTTTGCGGATGGTCTCGATGAAGAGATCGCCTGCCGAAACCAGACATTCCTTGTTGGCAAGGGCAATATCGGCCCCACGCGCGGCAGCCGTCAGCGTCGGTTTCAGACCGGCCACGCCGACAATCGCCGCCATCACCCAGTCGGCTTCAAGGCTTGCCGCTTCCTGCAACCCGCTCGCGCCTGCGGCAACGGCAATGCCATGGCCTGAAAGAGCGTCCTGCAAGGCTTTGTATTGCGTCTCATCGGCAGTGACGGCAAGTTTTGCGCCGGTGGTGATCGCCTGTTCGGCCAAAAGGGCGATGTTGCTGTTGCCGGTGAGCGCCATGATTTCGAAGCAATCGCGCCCGCCCTGCTGGCGGATGACATCGAGCGTGCTGGTGCCGATGGAGCCGGTCGAGCCCATGATGGTGAGGCGGCGCGGCGGATCAAAGGATTGGGTCATGAAACAGTCCGGCATGGTGTGCAAACATCCCTGCCTCTACAGGGGTTTGACAGGAGCGGCAAGCCATTGCTGTTTTTTGCCGGTCATCGCACAGGCTCGGATGGCAAGGCAAGATAGCCCCATACGGCGCGTTTGAGGCGGGCGGCAAGATCGGCCCTGTCGGTTTCCCCGGCCCTGCCGGCACTGTCCACCATGCCATGGGCCATGGCAAAAATATCTTGCGCTGCTGTGTCTGGCCGGTCGATGTCATGATCTTTCAGCACGGATGCAATAAGCCGCGTGATGCTGACGTTCAGCTCCTGTGTTTCCGGATCGAGCGGCAGGGAGGTTTCTGCCAGTTCGAGATGGTTTGAGAGGGCGGGGCGTAGAAGCTGGTGGTTGACGGCGGCGTCAATGAAGCCCTCCAGCATGGCCTCCAGAGTGCCTTCCCCGGCGGCAAGCTTGTGCTTATGCAGTGCGTTCAGAAATGTCTGCCGCTCAGTGCGGATCAGCGCTGCGACCAGTGCCTGTTTTGAGGGGAAATACTGATAAAGGCTGCCGATGCTGACACCGGCCCTTTCCGCTATGGCATTGGTGTTGAAACCTTCCGGACCCGCGGTTTCCAGAATGCGAGCCGCAGCCTCGACAATCGCCTCCACCATAGCGGTCGAGCGGGCCTGACGCGGGTATTTTCTGGGGTCGATCTCGGTCATGAAAGGCGAGTACGCAAGGCTATCATCGTGTCTTAACTTACTCCGTATGTAAGGTTAAGCAACAGGAGCCTCTGATGACGACCATTCCCAATCCCTTCAGCATTTTTGTTCTTCTCAAAACCCGGCCGGGCTGGCTCTCCCTAAGCCGGCCGCAGCGCAATGCGATTGCGCAGGCGGCTTTTTCATCGGCACTGGATCAGACAGATGTGCGTGTGCGTCTGTTCGATGCCGAAGCCTTTTGCGGGTTTTGCACCGACATCGCCCTGTTTGAAACAGAGGATATGAAAGCATTTTATGGCGTGATGGAACGGTTGCGCGACAGTCCTTTCTTTGCCGTGCCCTATTTCGATGTGGTGCAGATTCTGCCGTCGATTGAAAACGGTTTTAAAGCGTTTGAAGCTTCGGCTTATTCTTTGACAAAGACGTAATCGGTTTCCTGAAGCAGGATGGAGCCGGGGCGGAGAATGGCAGAGGGAAAACCCTTCTGGTTGATGGCGTCCGGCCAGATCTGCGTTTCCAGACAAAGCCCGGCAAAAGCGCCATAATGGCGGCCTTCAAGTCCTGCTGCGGCAAGGGAAAGCTTGGCGCCGGCGTAAAACTGCACGCCGGGCTCGGTGGTCAGCACCGTCATGCTGACACCGGATTTCATGCTCTTGAGCCGTGCCACCGGTCGTTTGGCAACGCGGTCTTTCGACAGGCAGAAATTATGGTCGAAACCGACCTGTACACCGTCTTCCAGCCGCCGCAAGACACCGCTTTCGCGAAAATCAAAGGGGGTTCCGGAAACAGGGCGTTGTTCTCCTGTCGGGATAAGATCGTCATCGACCGGCAGATAGGTCTCGGCGGCGATCATCAATTCGTGATCGAGAATATCCGGGCTGTCGTCGAGATTGAAGTAAGAGTGCTGGCAGAGATTGGCAAGCGTCGGCTGATCGGTGATGCTTTCATAGGTGACGGACAGGGTGCCGCCCGGTTTCAGCCAATAGGTAACCTGCGCCTCGAGCGTGCCAGGATAGCCGCCTCTGCCGTCGGGATCGGTGATGGTCAGTGTCACCCGGTCGTCGGCAAGATCGGTGATCGTCCAGTTGCGCTTGCCCATCCCGTCGCTGCCGCCATGCAGATGGCTGACGCCGCGCTCATTGCATTCCAGCTGGTAGTCGACGCCGTCAAGCGTGAAACGGCCGCCGGCGATACGGTTGGCGCAACGTCCCGGTGTGGCGCCGAAATAGGGCGAATGCATCGGATAGGAGGGGAAGGTATCGAAGCCCAGAACCAGCGGCGGTGCATGACCTTGCAACCGCAGATCCTGAATGACCGCGCCCCAGGTGAGAATGAAGGCCGTCAGGCCACCGCCATGAATCTGTACCCGCTCAACGGTCTCGCCGCTGGCCGTCGTGCCGAAAATCTCCCGCTGCATTCACCTCTCCTCTGCAATCAGCACGCTCATGTCCGTGACGTATGTGTCGTTTATGCGCGATCCTTGCCGATTTCATCCAGCTCATAGGCCGTTGTCTGGTACATTTCGTTGATCCAGTTGCCGAAGAGAAGATGAGCATGGCTGCGCCAGCGATTTTGCGGTGTGAGACTGTCGTCATTATGGGGAAAATAGTCATGCGGCATGCGGATGGGAAGACCGGCATTGATGTCGCGGAAATATTCATCCGCCAGCGAGGTTGAATCATATTCGACATGGTTGAACATGTAGAGCCGATTGGCAAAGGTCTCCTGCACGAGACAGACACCCATGGCATCCGATTCCATCAGGATGTTCAACTCCGGCACTTTTTCGATGTCGGCGCGGCGCACTTCCGTCCAGCGTGACACCGGCACCTGAAAATCATCGGAAAACCCGTTGAGATAGATGGAGGATGGCGCAAGATTGCGGTGACGATAAACGCCGAATGCCTTTTCGGACAGCGGATGTTTCGGCACCTTGTGGAAATGATAGATCGCCGCCATCGCACCCCAGCAGACATTCATCGTCGAATGGACATGGGTGGTCGTCCAGTCGAAGATCGCGCAGAGTTCATCCCAATAGGTGACCTCTTCGTAATTCAGCGTTTCCACCGGCGCGCCGGTGATGATGAAACCGTCGAACTTGCGCTCCTTCACCTCTTCCCAGGTTTGATAGAAGGACAGAAGATGCTCTTCCGAAGTGTTTTTCGCCTTGTGGCCGCCAATCCGGACCAGAGACAGTTCCACCTGAAGTGGTGACGCGCCGATCAGCCGGGCAAACTGCACTTCGGTCTTGATTTTGTTTGGCATGAGATTGAGCAGGCCGATTTGCAGCGGGCGAATATCCTGGCGCACCGCCACCGTTTCCGTCATCACGCGCACGCCCTCGCTGACAAGGGTTTCAAAAGCAGGCAGCGTATCGGGGATCTTGATCGGCATGGTTTATCGACTTTCCTGTTCTGAACCGACCGGTTCATGCGAACCGGATCTGTTTACGCAAAACACACCCGGCAGCTTGCTTCGCACCGGCCTCGGAAAGTCTTCAACTTGCCTCGGTCCTTTAGCGATTTATTTAACGTGGCTGCAAGCCGACCGGCCAAATCACCACAAAGACAATTGTGATTACGCCAGCTTCCGCCGCATTTCAACCGAAAACCTTGCGGCGGCGCAGCAAAGACGCAGGTTGAGACTTCTGCCCCTATGCTCTTGAATTTGTCAGGTTAATCCTTAGATAATCTTTCGCCGGAAGTTTTGCGCATCCTTTGCGCCTGTTTTGTTTCCGGCTTTCGCTCTCATTGGAAAGCGACATCGACCGTATTCGGGGTCTGCGCGTCTAGCGACCTGCCTGAAGAGGCCCTGAATTTCCTTGTTTTCGTTTGTCTTTCGGGATGGTCTGTCCCGTTTTTTCCCGACAAACCTCAAACCGGGGCGGTTCTCATCCTTTTGTCGAAACCGAGGAGATGACATGCAGGTTATCGTAAGAGACAACAATGTCGATCAGGCGCTTCGGGCGCTGAAGAAGAAGCTGCAACGGGAAGGGGTTTTCCGTGAAATGAAGGCGCGCGCCGCCTATGAGAAACCCTCGGAGCGGCGCACCCGTGAAAAAGCAGAGGCCGTGCGCCGCATGCGCAAGCTGGCGCGCAAGAAAGCCCAGCGTGAGGGCCTGTTGCCAAAACCGGGCAGGGCGCGCTGATTAAGAACACGTCGCGTTTCAACCTCTGTTGCACAGGCTCTTTGATGCAGCAGAGTGATCTCTTCAGGTATTCATTGCGTGATTGGTGAATACCTGCGGAGATCGGCTTTTGCTTTTTGCCCGCAATGCGCTATGGCAAAGCCATGACAGTTTCTGATTTTACCATTCTTCTCGGCGGCCCGATCGAGCCGACGGAGCGGCTCAAAACTGCGGTTGACGCCAGCCGCAGCATAGCCGCCGATGGCGGTATGCGCCATGCTGCCATGCTGTCGCTCAAACCGGAATTATGGGTGGGTGATTTCGACAGTTCCGCCGATCTGCCGCTCGATGCCGCGCCCGATGTGCCTCGCCAGCCCTATCCGGCGCAGAAAAACCTGACCGATGGGGAGATCGCCATCGAGGAAGCGTTGAAGCGCGGCGCGAGCCGGCTCATTCTTGTCGGCGCTCTGGCCGGTGAACGCTCCGATCATGCGCTGATGCATCTTTTAATTGCGCTTTCCCTGTCGAGACAAGGCATTCATGTTGCGTTGAGTTCGGGTTGGGAGGAGGCCTGGCCGCTGGTCCCGGGCAGGTCTCTCACGCTTGATCTGCCGCAGGGATCGCTGTTTTCCGTGCTCGGTTTTTCGGCCCTGACCGGGCTTTCCATTCAGGGTGCGCGTTACCCACTCGACGGTTTCGATCTGCCTTTCGGCTCGTCGCGCACGATTTCCAATGTGGCGGAAGGGCCTGTGACCGTCTCGTTGATGAGCGGTGACGCGATCCTTCTGGCCCGTCCCTATGATTTTACCGGAGCTTGAGCCCCATGGCCCCGCCCATTCTGAAACTTGATGACATCGTCCTGTCCTTTGGCGGCACGCCGCTGCTCAATGGCGCAAACCTGCAGGTGGAACCGGGCGACCGCATCTGCCTTGTCGGGCGCAACGGGTCCGGCAAGTCGACCTTGATGAAGATTGCTGCAGGGCTTGTGGAGGCGCAGTCCGGCGAGGTGTTCCGCCATCCGTCCTCCACCATCCGCTATCTGGAACAGGCTCCGGATTTTGCCGGATTTGCCACGGTGCAGGCCTATGCCGAAGCGGGGCTTGGACCGGGAGACGATCCCTATCGCGTCACCTATCTGCTCTCGCATCTCGGCCTGACTGGTCAGGAAGACCCGCAAAGCCTTTCCGGCGGTGAAGCCCGCCGGGCTGCTCTGGCGCGGGTTCTGGCGCCCGAGCCGGATATTCTGATGTTGGACGAGCCGACCAACCATCTTGATCTGCCGACCATCGAATGGCTGGAAGGCGAATTGCAGAAGACCCGCAGTGCGCTGGTGCTGATTTCCCACGACCGTCGCTTTCTCGAAAAGATTTCAACCGCCACCGTCTGGCTTGATCGTGGGACGTCGCGGCGGCTCGATCGCGGTTTTGCCCATTTCGAGGAATGGCGCGACAAGGTGCTGGAAGAAGAAGAAGTGGCCCAGCACAAGCTTGGACGTGCCATCGAGCGGGAAGAACACTGGCTGCGTTATGGCGTGACGGCAAGGCGCAAGCGCAATATGCGCCGTCTGGGGCAATTGCAGCAGATGCGCGCCGATTATCGTGGCCATAAAGGGCCTCAGGGCACGATTTCGGCAACCGTCAGCGAGGGCAGGGACAGCGGCAAGCTGGTGATTGAGGCGGAGAAGATCACCAAATCCTATGGTGAGCGCGCCATCGTGCAGCCGTTTTCTCTGCGCGTGCATCGCGGCGATTGCATCGGCCTGATCGGCCCGAACGGCGCGGGCAAGACCACGTTGCTGAAGATGCTGACTGGCCAGCTAGATCCCGATGACGGCACGATCAAGCTCGGCACCAATCTGGAGATCGCCGTGCTCGACCAGAAGCGCGAGGATCTGAACCCGGATGACAGCCTTGCCCATTATCTGACCGACGGACGCGGCGAAAACCTGCTGGTCAATGGCGAGCAGAAGCATGTGACCGGCTATATGAAGGATTTCCTCTTTCAGCCGGAACAGGCGCGCACGCCGATCCGCAATCTGTCCGGCGGTGAGCGGGCGCGGCTGATGCTGGCCCGCATCATGGCGAAACCCTCCAACCTTTTGATCCTCGACGAACCGACCAACGATCTCGACATCGAAACGCTCGATCTGTTGCAGGAAATCGTGTCTGGTTATTCCGGCACGGTCATTCTCGTCAGCCACGACCGTGATTTTCTCGACCGCACCGTGACCTCGACCATTGCGCCCGCCAATCCGGATGCGCCTGACGGTCGCTGGATCGAATATGCGGGCGGCTATTCCGACATGCTTGCCCAGCGCAAGGGTGCCGAAGACGAACGCAAGCGGGCGGAAAAGGCCGAAAAAGCCAAGGCGACAGACGCAGCGCCGAGCCAGAAAACGGCCGGAAATCCGGGCAAGGGCAAATTGTCCTTCAAACAGAAATTTGCCCTGGAAAACCTGCCGAAGGAGATGGAAAAGGCTGAAAAGGAAATCGCTGCCCGTGAGGCGAAAATGGCCGATCCCATGCTCTTTACCAAGGATGCCGCGACCTTTCACCGGCTGGCTGGTGAGCTTGAGGCGCTGCGTGCCGATCTTTCGCGGATGGAAGAGGAGTGGCTTGAGCTTGAAATGCTGCGCGAGGCGCTGGAAGGATAGAACGTCGGCTCGATTCCGGTGTCTATCCGATGCTCTGGTGCACGAGAGCATGAAACAAGTGAACAGGTCTGCCCTACTGCATAATTCCTTAAATCGGGTGCGATTGAAGGCGAAAATGATGCAGTACATATAAAGAGCTACAGCGAACCTTTGTGCGTCATATATAGCGCACGGTGCTGCAGGCGCCTCTCAACCGTCAGAACCGGTTGGATTGACGGCGGGCCGTATCGCGTCCGGCTGTTGCTTCCATCCATGATACCGCGACAATGGTGATTGCGGCGATCACGGCGGCACTCATACCCAGCACAATGCCCATATCCAGAACAATCATTGTCTGTTCCTTTCAGTGCTTCAGCTCTGTCGGATCATTCATGCAGGCGCATCTTGCGCGAAGCTGAACTGTCTCGATGGAATACTGAAAGACAAGAATAAATTTTTATTTTGACGCATCTGCCGTTCCTCATCACTTCGTCGTTAACGATCGGTCAAGAAATTAACCATAAAGATTGTTGGACACGTCGGAATGGGACCTTTCCGTTCTCATGGGCATGATGCCACACCGTCGTACCGGCCGGACCGGTATCATCACGACGATGCGGCTTTTACAACGCGTTAACAGTTGCGCAAAACCCGCCATCGACGATGTTTCAATTCAACTTGACGTAGTGAGTGGTTCTTCGTTTGACGAGAGCTGAGCATTTCCAGGGAAATTGGGGTGCCAGTTTCCTGTCCGCAAATGCAAAGCAAGCTTGAGGCATTTCAGGCGAACAGGACCCTCATTACTCCGGTGCATAGCGGCAATGGTTTTTGCCATGGATGTGCACTCTGCTTCTTTTGTGGATCGTTTTCCAAACCCGGCTTACGCCTCAGTCTGGATCGATGCACGGAGAATTGAACTGGCGGGGATCGGCATTGGAGCGGCAGGACGCGGCAGAAAGAGCAGCAGCAGCACAGGCAGGCAGCCTGCGTGGCAGGTTGCAGTTTGCTGGGCTCGACGCTGATGTCTGCGCGGAGCTTCGCAGCTGTCGCCCGGCCCTTGAAGGGGCACTTGCGGAGGGGCTTCGCGATCTTTTTCACCGGCTGCAGACCACGCCCGAGGCCATGCGCCAGTTTTCCAGCGAAAGACAGATTGATCGGCTGCATGATCTGATGCAGTCCCATTGGGAGGTGCTGACGGACGCCCGCTTCGATGCTCTTTATGCCGAGCGGGTGAAGGTCATGGCCGACACGCAAAGCCGGATCGGGCTTGAGCCGCGCTGGCAGATTGCCGGACATGGCGTGGTGCTCGAGCATCTGGTGGGCAGTGTCTTCGCCGACCTCGCCAGCCGGGGTTTCATGCCCTCCTCGCGCAAACGCGCCGAGCAGATGGAGCGGTTGATCCGCGGCCTGATCCGGCTTGTCATGGTGGATGTCGAGATTGCCGTTTCTCTCCGTTTCAATGAATTGCGTCTTCGTCATCAACGGGACCTGACTGCGCTGCGTGAAAAAGAGCGTCAGATGGCCCGCGATCTCTATTCCGGCACGGTTGAGGCGCTTTTGCAGGGCGATCTGTCTGTGCGGCTCGACGAGGATGTGATCGAAGATTATCGCAATCTGGCGGTGCACTTCAATGCGGCGCTGGACGGTATTGCCAGCGCCCTGTCAGTGGTGGGCGATGCACAGACACGGCTTGAGGCAACGGGCTGCGAGCTGCACCATCAGGGAGAGACGGTAAGCCAGCAGGCCGATGAACTCACTCTGGCGCTTGCCGAAGCCGGTGAGCGCCTGCGGCAGGTGACGCAAGCCGTCCATGCAAGCGCCGGCAAGACGGAGGCCACCCAGGCCGCTGTCGTGCGGACCGCCAGGGCGGTCGAGGAAAGCGGTCTTGTGGCGGGAAGGGCGATTGAGGCCATGGCCGATATCGAAACCTCGGCCGAACAGATCGGCGAGATCATCGGTACCATCGATGAAATCGCCTTTCAGACCAATCTTCTCGCCTTGAATGCCGGGATCGAGGCAGCCCGCGCCGGTGAGGCTGGCAAGGGCTTTGCTGTCGTCGCGCAGGAAGTGCGCTTGCTGGCGCAGAAATCGGCAGATGCGGCCCGCCAGATCAAGATGCTGGTGACGACGACAAAGGATCAGGTCGAGGCAGGGGTCGAGATCGTCAACGGCACGCAGCAAAAGATTACCGGCATCATAGCTGAGGTGGGTCATATCGATCAGGCGTTGCGCGGTCTGGCGATTGAAACGGCGGAACAGAAAGAGGCGCTTGACGGACTGGTCAGGGATTTTGCCCAGCAGGATGAACGGTGTGCAACGATTGCCACCGGCACACGCCGCATCGCGGGCGGCAGCGCCGATCTGCACACTGTTATTCTCGAGCTTGGTGACACGGTCCGGCAATTCACGCTGGAGCGGTCGACGAGGAAGACGGCTACCAACTCCGGGGCGGGTCTTCAGCCGCAGCAACAGGCTGAGATGATGCAACCAAGCATTTCCCTTCCGATTGTTCCGGAAGAAGGCATGGAAAGTGATTTTTTACTGCCAAAACAAGCGGGAGGCTTCGGTTTGTGAGCGGTTTGTTTACGAAGCTCTTATACAACGAAAAATGGCCGCGCGTAAAAAATGGTTTTCCGAGCCGGAGTAAAACCAGTTTTTTAACCGGGTTACATTAATAGGGACTGCGAAAGAAACACAGTAGGGAAAGAGCCTATGCCGACCAAGAATGGTGCATCTAACGAGCTGACGCTCGCTTCGGTGCTGGATTTGAATGAAGCATCTCAGCTGAAGGACAAGCTTTTGTCCCTGCGGGGCGGTGCTGTTGAAATCGATGCATCCGGAGTTGAGCGCATGGGCGCCCTTTGCGCCCAGGTTCTGGTCTCGGGTGCGCGTACCTGGGAAGAAGACAAGCAGTCCTTTTCCATCTCGAAGGCGTCTGACGCCTTTACCAAAACGCTACAGCTTATGGGCTTGAATAAAGATCAACTGATCGCGACGGAGATCCGGCAATGAAGAAAAAAGTGCTTACCGTGGATGATTCCAGAACCATCCGCAACATGTTGCTCGTGACGCTGAACAATGCGGGTTTCGAGACCATCCAGGCAGAAGATGGTGTCGAAGGTCTCGAGGTTCTCGAGGAATGCAATCCTGATGTCATCGTCACCGATATCAATATGCCGCGCCTCGATGGTTTCGGTTTCATCGAAGGTGTTCGCAAGAACGAGAAATACCGTGCCGTGCCGATCCTGGTGCTGACCACGGAGAGCGATGCGGAAAAGAAAAACCGCGCGCGCCAGGCCGGTGCGACCGGCTGGATCGTCAAGCCTTTCGATCCCACCAAGCTGATTGACGCGATTGAACGTGTAACTGCTTAAAAAACAGGGTCTCCTGCGATGGATATGAACGAAATCAAAGAGATCTTTTTCCAGGAATGCGAGGAACAGCTCGCCGAACTGGAATCGGGTCTTCTGAAAATGAACGATGGGGATCGTGATCCCGAGACGGTCAATGCCGTGTTCCGTGCCGTTCACTCCATCAAGGGAGGTGCCGGCGCATTCGGTCTCGACGATCTGGTTTCCTTTGCCCACGTCTTCGAGACGACCCTTGATTGCGTTCGATCCAATAAGCTGGAGCCGACACAGGATGTCCTTAAGGTCATGCTCCGCTCGGCTGATGTGCTGGCGGACCTGACCAATGCCGCCCGCGATGGCGGTAGTGTCGATGAGAGCCGTTCCAGCGGCCTTGTCAAGGAGCTGGAAGCGCTTGCCAATGGTGAGATGCCTGCTCCTTCTTCAACGGCAGCTGCCCCTGCGCCCAAGGCTGCCAAATCCGCCGCACCGGTTGCCAAGCCTGTCGCCAGCGCCCCGGCGGCGGGAAAGCCTGCGCCGACCGATGACAGCGGTTTTCAGCCCATTCCTTTCTCCTTTGAGGAATTTCCCGAAGAGGAAGAAGCGGTCATCATTCCGCCGACACTTGAGGTTCTGTTCAAGCCCCGCCGGGATCTTTACGCCAAGGGCAATGATGCCGCCCTTTTGCTGCGCGATCTGTCGCGCATCGGTGAGATGAGCCTGAACTGCAATATCGATTCCGTTCCCACGCTTGATGCCATGGATCCGGAAGATGCTTATTTCTCCTGGAAGATCGTCATCAAGACGGAAAAGGGCGAGGAAGGTGTTCGCACTGTTTTCGAATTTGCCGAATGGGATTGCGATCTCGAGGTGAAGCTTGTGGAAGAAACACCGGCGGAAGGCGCTGAAGAGCTGCCGATGGTGCCGGTTCCCTTCGATCTGTCCATTCTCGATGACGATGTCAGTGAAGCCTCGGAAGACGAGGTTGACAGTGAGGCATCGCTTGTTTCCGAGGCGGTCGAGGCGGCACAAACGGCCTCGAAAGTTGTCAATATGGCGGAGAAGGCAGCCAAGGATAAGAAGGAATCGCCTGCCGCCGCTGCAGCTGCCGCCGCTGCCGCCGCACAAAACCAGGCCAACAATGCCGCTGGCCAGACGATCCGCGTCGATCTTGACCGCGTCGATCGCCTGATCAACCTGGTGGGCGAGCTGGTCATCAATCAGGCCATGCTGTCGCAGAGCGTTATCGAGAACGATAACAACGGTACGTCATCGATCAATATGGGGCTGGAAGAGCTGCAGCAGCTTACCCGCGAAATCCAGGACTCGGTCATGGCCATTCGCGCCCAGCCGGTCAAGCCTGTCTTCCAGCGCATGTCGCGCATCGTGCGCGAAGTGGCCGACATGGTCGGCAAATCCATCCGTCTGGTGACGGAAGGAGAAAATACCGAAGTTGACAAGACTGTTATCGACAAGCTGGCCGAGCCGCTCACCCACATGATCCGCAATGCCGTTGACCACGGGATTGAAACGCCGGAGAAGCGGGCAGCCGCCGGCAAGAACCCGGAAGGCACGGTCAAGCTGACGGCAAAGCACCGGTCTGGCCGTATTGTCATCGAACTGGTCGACGACGGTGCCGGCATCAACCGTGAGAAGGTACGTCAGAAGGCGATTGACAACGATCTCATTCCGGCTGACGCAAACCTTTCGGATGAGGAAATCGACAACCTGATCTTCATGCCGGGCTTTTCCACGGCGGACAAGATCTCCGACATTTCCGGCCGCGGTGTCGGTATGGACGTGGTCAAACGCTCGATCCAGGCGCTCGGTGGCCGTATTTCGATCAGCTCCCGACCTGGCCAGGGCTCGACCTTTACCATGAGCCTGCCGCTGACGCTTGCGGTTCTCGATGGCATGGTCGTTACCGTTGCCGGCCAGACGCTGGTGGTGCCGCTGACGGCGATTGTCGAAACCTTGCAGCCGGAAGCGCAGAATATTCACTCCTTCGGCGCAAACCAGCGGTTGATCTCGATCCGCAACAGCTTCTGCCCGCTGGTGGATGTTGGCCGGATCCTGAATTTCCGTTCGACGCAGGCCAACCCGATGGATGGTGTTGCGCTTCTGGTCGAATCGGAAGGTGGCGGTCAGCGCGCGCTGATGGTCGACGCTATCCAGGGCCAGCGTCAGGTGGTGATCAAGAGCCTCGAAGCCAACTATACCCATGTTCCGGGCATTGCGGCTGCAACAATTCTCGGCGATGGCCGGGTGGCGCTCATTCTCGATGTGGATGCCGTCGTTGCGGCATCGCGCGGTCAATCTCTCAAGCAGGAAATGTCGTTAGCTGTCGCAGGATAATTCATGTCGTATGCGGTCAAAAATCTGGCTCAGGGAGCCCGCGAACTGATCGCCTTCCGCATCGGTGATCAGGAGTTCAGCGTCAATATCATGTCTGTCCGCGAGATTCGCGGCTGGACACAGGCAACGCCCATGCCGCACGCTCCTCATTATGTGATGGGGGTCATCAATTTGCGCGGTGCGGTCCTGCCGATTATTGATCTCTCCAGCCGATTGGGCATGAAGCCTGTGGAGCCGACGGCGCGGCATGTCATCATCGTTGCCCAGGTGCGGGCAAAAGTGGTTGGCCTGCTCGTTGATGCGGTCTCGGATATCCTGACTGTGACAGATGATAGCATACAGCCGGTTCCGGAGATTTCTTCGGATCTGGAACGTCAATATGCCCGAGGCATCCTGTCGATCGACAGGCGAATGATTTGCCTGGTCGAACTCGACAGTCTTTTCTCTGACAGTGAAAGCGAAGCTGCATGACACCGGTTTCCACCACGCATAGCCGTCATGGCGACGACGAGATCATGGCCAGCGGTGAATATCCGCTGACAAGGCGCGATCTGAATGAGATTGCTGCGATGATCTATGCCGATGCCGGCATCGCGCTCAATGACAGCAAGGCGTCGCTTGTCTATTCAAGATTATCGAAGCATATCCGCAATCTCGGCCTGCGTGGATTTCGGGAATACTGCACTCTTGTCTCTTCACCGGAAGGGGCGGATGTTCGCCGTGAGATGCTGTCGCATCTGACCACCAATTTCACCCGGTTTTTCCGGGAAAACCATCATTTCGATCATCTGCGCACCGAGGTGCTGCCGGGACTGATCAACAGGGTGAAAAGTGGAGGACGGGCACGTATCTGGTCTGCTGCGTGTTCCGACGGTCAGGAACCCTATTCGATTGCTCTGACAGTTCTGTCCTTGCTGCCGAATGCTGCCGATTACGATTTTCGTATCCTGGCGACCGATATCGACCCGAAAATTCTGGCCCAGGCGAAGGCTGGCGCCTATGACGAAACAGCGCTTGAAACCGTCAATCCGGCCATGCGCAAGCAATGGTTTCGTGAGGTGGACATCAACGGCCGCCGCAAATTCCAGATTGACGACAAGGTCAAGCGGCTGATTACCTTCAACGAATTGAACCTGATGGCGCAATGGCCACTCAAGGGTCCTTTCGACGTGATCTTCTGCCGCAATGTGGTGATTTATTTCGATGAACCCACCCAGATGAAGATCTGGTCACGGTTCGCCGGTCTGCTGGACGAGGGGGCTATGCTCTATATCGGACATTCGGAACGTGTGTCTGGTGACGCCAAGGCGCTTTTCGACAATACCGGCATCACCACCTACAAATATATCGGCAAACATGGAGGGCGCAGAGCATGACGGTACCCGCTCGCGTTCTCGTGGTCGATGACAGCCCCACAATGCGTGGCCTGATTACGGCTGTTCTTAATTCCGATCCTGAAGTCAATGTGATCGGCCAGGCTGGCGATGCGATGGAGGCGCGTGCCGCCATCAAGCAGCTCAATCCCGATGTAGTGACCCTTGATATCGAGATGCCAAACATGAATGGTCTCGATTTTCTGGAAAAAATCATGCGGCTTCGCCCGATGCCGGTGATCATGGTCTCGGCCATGACCCATCGCGGTGCCGAAGCGACGCTTGCGGCGCTGGAAATCGGAGCTTTCGATTGTGTCGGCAAGCCGATGCCAGGTGAACCACGGCCCTTCGGCGATCTGGCGGACAAGGTCAAGGCGGCTGCCCGTTCGCAGCGTCGCCGCTCTCCGACCGCCGCAGCCAGCGCACCCGCAGCGGTTGCTCCGGCTGCTGATTTTCGGGTGGGACGAAAGATTGTCGCGATCGGTTCTTCAACAGGTGGGGTTGAGGCGCTGATAGCGGTCCTGCAAAAATTTCCACGCAATTGCCCTCCAACCGTGATTACGCAGCACATGCCGCCAGCTTTTACAAAAAGCTTTGCCGACAGGTTGAATAGGCTTTGTGCACCGGTGGTGGAGGAAGCAACGGACGGCGCCAGGCTGCAGATCGGTAAGATCTATCTGGCGCCGGGTGGGGAAAGGCATCTACAGGTGGTCAATGCATCGGCACCCAGTTGCCGTCTGCTGGAGCAGCCGCCTGTGAATGGGCACCGTCCATCGGTCGACGTTCTGTTCGATTCGGTGGCGGAAGTGGCCGGGCGCAATGCTGTCGGCGTCATACTGACCGGTATGGGGCGAGACGGAGCATCCGGAATGCTGAAAATGAGAAGCGCAGGCGCGCGGACCATTGGGCAGAATGAAAAGACCTGTGTGGTCTATGGTATGCCTCGCGTCGCCTATGAACTGGGCGCTGTCGAGCATCAATTGCCGCTTGGATCAATCGGCGAAGAAATTTTAAAACTAACGGCCGCACGGAAAGAAGGTTACGAATAATGTCAATAGCTGAAAAAATCAAAGTCCTGATTGTGGACGACCAGGTTACCAGTCGTCTCCTCCTCAGCGACGCTCTTACCCAACTTGGCTTCAAGCAGATCACTGCCGCCGGCGACGGTGAGCAGGGCATGAAGATCATGGCGCAGCAACCCCATCATCTGGTCATTTCGGATTTCAACATGCCGAAGATGGATGGTCTCGGCCTGCTGCAGGCCGTGCGCAGCAATCCGGCAACAAAAAAAGCAGCCTTTATCATTTTGACGGCCCAGGGCGACCGTGCGCTGGTGCAGAAGGCGGCGCAATTGGGAGCCAATAACGTTCTGGCAAAGCCGTTTACCATCGAAAAGATGAAAGCGGCGATCGAAGCTGTTTTCGGAGCATTGAAATGAGCGATGAAGCTGCGTCACGCAGGGTCCATATTATTCAAGGTGAATACAAGGTGATCAGCGATCCGAATGTGGTCCTGTCCACCATTCTGGGATCTTGCGTCGCAGCTTGCATGCGCGATCCCGTTGCCGGGGTGGGGGGAATGAACCATTTCCTCCTGCCAGGTTCCGCCTCTCCGGGCATGGGCGGGGGCGATGCGACGCGTTATGGCGTGCATCTGATGGAATTGCTGATCAACGGTCTTCTGAAGAAGGGGGCACGGCGCGATCGGCTTGAGGCAAAGATTTTCGGAGGTGCAAAAACCATTGCGACCTTCTCCAATGTCGGTGAGCAGAATGCTGCCTTTGCCATGCAGTTTCTGAGGGATGAAGGTATCAAGGTCGTCGGTTCATCGACAGGTGGCGAGCATGGACGCAAGCTGGAATACTGGCCTATCAGTGGCCGTGCCCGTCAGTATCCGTTGACTGGTGCCGAAACACAGAAGACTGTTGCGCTCGAGCAGCAGAGGTCGCACAAGCCGGCGCCCGCACAAAAGCCGGTCGAAAGTTCGATCGAATTCTTCTAGGTCTGCAATACGGCCTGGCAGCGTTTTGCATCGGAAAGGTGGATGGTTTGAGGGGGCAGATCATGCCCCATACTGACCAGTCGCCAGTGGGATGGGTTGCGCGTTGCTGACTAAGCGGCCTATCCGAAATCCATGGTACGGCGGTCGCCATATTCTTGTATTTGTTTAGCAAAAAGTTCTAATATTGTTAAGGAAAGCAGGCTAGAACAGAAAGTCAACGAGCATCGGCTTGGGGAGATGAAACTGGAAACCACCATTGATTATTGCAGCCCGACAAAAGATATGCTGCAAATGGAGGTTGAGCGTGAATACGAGAACCGATGCTGTTTCGTGGCGTGTATTTGATACGGGCAGCCTGTTGATTTGGATAGGACTGTCCCAGTGTCGTATTCATATCGGAGAGCTCCGCAGCAACCTGATCCAGCACGACAGGTTGAATTGATGAAGAAGCAGGATAAAACGGAGACCACGAACGTGGAAGAATCATTGCCTGAAATTCTGATGCGTGTTGTGACGGAACTGCACGATGTTGCCTATCTGATCGAGCGCATCGAACCGCAAGTCTTGGAAATTTGTGGCCCCAAGGCGATGGAATCGATTGAAACTCTGAAGATATTGCAGGGTATCGATCTTGCCGTGCAGAAATCCCGCGGTCTTGCTGAATTTATCGATACGATCACAGCTGATGTTTCCTCAGAGTGGAAGGTCGACATGACCACGGCGCTGAGCCTGGTGAAACTGAGCGAAATGCAGAAGGCTTTGGGCGACGGTCTGCGCCATGGGCATTCGCAACCCTTGACGAAAGCTTCCGGTGATTTCGATTTTTTCTGATCACTTATGATCAGAGCATACTGCGAGAGCATGTTGGGTGAATAAAGCTTCACGATATGGTCTTGAGGGGTGATTATTGGCAACTCCAGCCGGAAAGCTGGCACGACATGTCTCATTGAAACACGGGAGATGCCTATCAGGCTTATATTGAGCCTGCGAGTCAGTCTTTTCTATATGTTTTTGTTGTTTTTTTAAAAAAACCGTTTCTGTTTTCGTTTGAGACGGGGCTCGTTTTCAACATCCATATTTCTGTATAACGAACCCACCTTCGGTTTAAAAGTCTGCTTCGCTGAGGGAAAAGTGGGGCTGACATATGATAGCAACAACATTCAGGCGGGTTTTCGTGTCGAGCAGCTCTGCTGCGCTGTTCCTTTTTCTTTGAAGGAAACGTTCGCACAAGTTTCAAATCCTAGGGTTGGGTAGAGTAATGCCGAAACCTCCTGTTTGACGGTGCGAGACAGAATGAATCTGTTGAATCAATTGATGCAAGTCCTCAAAAACCTGTCGGCTCTTGGGCCGGCCAAATTGTGGACGATGGCCGGGGTGGGTCTGGTGTCGATGGCTTTGATCATCGGCGGTGCGATCTATGTGAACAAACCCGCTTATGAAACCCTGTATGTCGGGCTTGAACCTTCCGACATCAATCAGATCAGCCTTGCGCTGGCGGAAGCAGGTATCGGATTTCAGACCGGCACGGATGGGAAAAGCATTCAGGTGCAGGTTGGTATGACCGGAAAGGCGCGGCTGCTTCTGGCCGAGCGCGGACTGCCTAACAGCACCACAGCCGGGTATGAACTGTTCGACAATGTCGGTTCGCTTGGTTTGACATCCTTCATGCAGCAAGTCACCCGTGTGCGGGCGCTTGAAGGGGAAATCGCCCGCACGATTCAGCAGATCAATGGCATTGCAGCGGCGCGTGTGCATATCGTCATGCCGGATGTTGGCAATTTCCGTGAGGGCCAGCAAAAACCGACAGCCTCTGTGATGATCCGTGCCAGCAATGCGATCGGACGCAAGGCTGCACCCTCGATCCGGCATCTGGTTGCCTCGGCTGTCCCGGGGCTTCAGGTCGATGATGTGACAATTCTGGATTCAACAGGTCAGCTTTTGGCGACAGGCGATGAGACCGGCGGGATTGCCAATCGTAACCTGACGGCTGCCGAAACCATGCAGAAGGAAGTCGAATCTAACATCGACAAGGCTCTGGCCCCTTTTCTTGGCATGGACAACTTCCGCTCAAGTGTGACGGCGGATTTGAATACGGATCAGCAGAAAATCCAGGAAACGATCTATGATCCCAATTCCCAGGTGGCGCGCTCGACGCGTGTCACCAAGGATGATCAGAAATCGCAGTCGCGCCAGCAGGACACTGCGGCAACTGTTGAACAGAACATTCCGCAAGCAGCGCCGCAGGGTGGCAGCGGCGGTCCGGAATCATCTGACCAGCAGAACAAGAAAGAAGAGCAGACCAACTACGAAATCAATACGAAGACAGTTGCCACGGTGAAAACCGGCTACACTGTCCAGAAACTGTCCATCGCAGTTGTCGTCAACCGCCAGCGCATCGAAGCCATGGTCGGCAAGCCGGCCGATCAGGCCAAGGTCGATGCCTATCTGGCAGAAATGCAGAAGATTGTCAGTTCGGCGGCCGGCCTTGATCCCAAGCGCGGCGATGTCGTCACTGTCACGGCCATGGATTTCCTGGAGAATCAGCTTCTGGATGCGGCACCGACCGGTCCGAGCATCATGGAAATTCTGAGCCGCAACATGGCAGGCATCATCAACTCGGTTGCTTTCCTTGCCGTTGCCTTCCTTGTGGTTTGGATGGGTATTCGTCCGATGGTCCGTTCGATGGGCGGTGGTGGTGTTGCCGCCGAAGGGGCAAGCGAAGGCATGGGCGGTTTGGAACTGCCGGACTTCTCGCCAGGGCTTGATGCTGGCGGCGGCGCGCTGATGGACGGCTTCGGCTCCGACTTCGGCTTTGACAGTGCCGATGATGTGCTGGCGCTGGACAACGACCCGAATGGCGGTTTCAACCGTCGCGTCAAGGAAGGTCCGGAACGCAGGCTGGCACGGATGGTGGAAATTTCGGAAGAGCGTGCGGCGAAGATCCTGCGCAAATGGGCGGTCGAAAACGCTGCCTGATCCTTCCCGGTCGCAACAGGTCGTCCACCTCTTCAAATCGAGAAAGAATCATTGCGCCAGTTCTACTGGCGCAATTTCGTTTTCAAGCCGGGATTTAGGGCATGTCCAGCACAAGTGTGAAACGGTTTTGGTCCCGAAATACGGAAACGCTTTATAGCGCCGAGCACCAAACATGGCGCATAACGGTCGCTCTAACGCTTTAAATCTGCTACATAATTGCTTAAACCGTTTCCGTTTAAGCAATTATGTAGCAGCTGTGAGTTTTAGACAGATTTCGGTGTTCTGCAGGATGTTTGAGATCGAGTGACGAAGGAGTTACACAGCAAATTTATAGCGTTACAGAATCTTATATGCGTTTGATAAAACGCATGATTCTGTAGAAATCTGATCCAAGCTCCTTTCTCATCTGAGTTCCCGTTTGAACTTTTGTGACGGTCTTTCGACAGGAAACCCGTCGTCAGTGAGGCTCTACCGTTATCTAGTCTCTTGTTTTTAAATTAATTTATGTGATTCCGAATATTCGGATATTTTCTGCCGATAATGCAAGCCTGTGGGTCACGCAAAAGCAGGTAACACTTTGCGGTCATATGTTTTACAATCGGATCAGGTGATTCGGCATTATACCCGGATCCTGTGGCGAAACTGCGGAATGGGCGGCTTGCGCAGTAAAGCAGAGAGAAGGGCGGCCGATTTTCCCTTGAAAGGGGAGTGATATGCATATGGAACTCCTTGAGCCATCAGGCGGTCAAGGGATTCGAAATCTGGCGTCGAACAGGTCTGAGGGACAAGCTGTCCGTGATGCCATGATCGGACAGCTATCATCGGCAGCCGCTTTGGGAAATATCCGTAACTGCATGCGCCTATTGGCTGATTATGCCGGTGCGTCGCATTATCTCCTGGCGCGCTATGATCTCATTCAGGACAATGGTCTTGATTTTGTGGTGACGGCAAACTGGCCTTTCGATCTCGTGCGCGGACTTGCCGCAGATATGGTGATCTCAGCGACGCGTGTGACGGAGCTGGAAAAATGCCTGACACTGATGCAGGCCAAATTTGGCATGTTGCCTGACGAGCTTGATGTGCCGGACGGTGTCAGCCGTCAATATTGTTCCGTTCTTTTCAATGTCGGTCGCTCACGGCTGGGATTCGTTCTTCTGCTGCCCGAAGGCTATGTTATTTCGCCAGAACGGCTGCGGGATGTCGGTCTTCTGGCGGCCTATTGTGTCAGTCTGTCGTCGGCAAGGTCTCAAAAAGCGGATCGTGACTTCGAATTGACCGAACGGGAACTTGAATGCCTGTTCTGGATTGCGGAAGGCAAGACCAGCGATGAAATTGCGACCATTCTGGGCATTTCGCGCAACACGATCAACAATTACATCACCAGCGTCATGCGTAAGACGGCAACCAAGACCCGATCCGAGGCAATTGCCTATGCGGTTCGGAACAATCTTGTTTGAGAAAGAGGGAATATGGCGTTTAATGCAGATATATCCAGTGGCCGCATGACGGCCGGGGGTGATCCGCGCGTACGGATGGTTTCTGCCAGAAGCGACCTTTTTCCGCGTTTGATCGCCATGCAGAAAGCCTTAGGCGCCCGCAGTTTTGCCGTCTTCCGGGTCGCAGGCTCCGGACTGCCGCGCAAACGCAGCCTGCATTGCGATTTTGAAAGCTGGACCGTGGGTGTCAACAGCGATGCCTTTATCGGTTGCTATGGTGATCTGTTATTGACCCATCTTGATGACCTGCTGCTGCCGCTGGTCTGGAGTAGCAAGGATGAAGTGGTTTGCTGTGGCAGCAGGAGTTTCACCGCTTTTATGAGCCGTCTTCCCACGACGTCACTGTCTTATGGCGGCATTGCCTTTCCCGTGCGGCTCGGCACTGTGGGCAACGGTTATGTCATTTTTGCCTTTCAGGCGACGGTGGACCTGTCTGCAGATGTGATTATCGACATCCATAATCGCTGCTGCCGTTTAATGGTGGATCTTATTGCTGTCAGTGAACGTAAAAATGCACCCTCGGAGGCTTTGAGCGATCGGGAAATCGCCTGTCTGCAATTGGCAGGCGACGGTCGGATCAGTGAAGAGATTGCCGAAAATCTCGGCCTGTCTGTGCATACGGTCAATGCCTATCTTGGATCGGCGACCATCAAGCTCGATTCGGTCAATCGTATCCAGGCGATCGCCAAGGCCATACGCCTTGGTTATATTACCTGAATAGGGATGATTCAACTGACTGTTCAATCCCGGCGGATTGAAGAGATTATGCCCGGGACTCGTTTTTTGCGTCCTGTGCCTCGATCAGCCATTCCCGCCAGATGGTCACCAGAATGGCCATGATGACCGGACCGACAAACAGGCCGAGCAGGCCCATTGTCTTCACACCGCCGACCAGTCCGAAAAAGGTCGGCAGGAAAGGCAGCTTGATCGGGCCGCCGACCAGGCGCGGACGCAAGGTCTTGTCGACGATAAACAGTTCCAGCGTGCCCCAGGCCAGAAGGCCGAGACCGGCAATCAACGATCCCTTTGCGGCCAGATAGATCGACATCAGCGTAAAGCAAAGTGGAGCGCCACCTGGGATCAGCGCCATGAAACCGGTGATGATGCCGAAGGTAACGGGAGAGGAGACGCCGGCAATCCAGTAGGCGCAGCCCAGAACAATGCCCTCACCAACGGCAATCATGGTCATGCCGGTCACGGTGGAACTGATGGTCATCGGAACAAGGCGTGACACTCTTGTCCAGCGGCTCGGCAGGATCCGCTCGCCGACCGTATCCACCTGCGCCACGATGCGCTCGCCGTCGCGATAGACAAAAAACAGCGAGATCAGCATGAAGAGCAGGGTCAGTATGCCATGGAAGGCGGAACTGCCGATCACGAGAATGCCGCGATAGATGGTGCCGATATTGGCGCCGCTGACCAGTTGCACCACTTCGCCCAAGGAACCGGGATGTCCGACATATTGATCCCAGTGGCCGGCAAGCCACGGTCCGGCAAATGGGATCTGAATGATCCAGTCGGGAACCGGGGCGCCGATTTCATTGGCTTTCAGTGCCCAGGCGCCCCAATGCTTGATTTCGTTGACTGCGTAAAGCCCGGCCAGCGTGATCGGCGTGACGATGAAGAAGACGACAAAGATAATCGCCACGGTCGCGCCGACCGTCCGGTTCCCCTTTGTCAGGGACAGGATACGCCGGTAGAGTGGCCAACTGGCAATGCCGATAACGGTCGCGGCCAGAATAGGCACGACAAAGCCATAAAAGAAGTAGACCCCCGCCAGCAGAATGGCGACGAGCAGCCAGCGGGCGGCCGATGTCGGGCCAATCAGGGCATTACGCTCTGATGGAAGCCTGCGCACGGGATGAGGAGTGGGTTGGTTCGCCATCTCTGTTTTCGCGTTTCTTATGCTCACCTGTTCACTCCAAAATCGAGGGGCTTGCAAGCTTTGCCCTCACCGATGCGCGGTTCGCCCGGCTCTGTCCTCGGGATTTTACGTCTTAAATCCAAAAAGCTCGTGAAAATATGACATCAACACGGCAAGGTGAGGATTTTCTATCCCTAGAGCGCGATTCGATCTGATTGCATCAGATCGGCGCTCCAAGATTTTCTTTTTGAAGCACAATCTTATCGATACTCGTTTCACTCCGTTCGGATTGTGCTCTCAAGCAAAGAAGCTTGGTTTCCTGTACGACAAGCTCTGGGCGATATGGTGATCCCGACGCGATTCGAACGCGTGACCCTCAGATTAGGAATCTGATGCTCTATCCTGCTGAGCTACGGGACCATCATGCTCCTCCATACAAAACCGGCGCATGAAAGCCAAGTCCTTTCATCATGCACTCAGGCAGGGCCGAGCCTTTGCTCGCACAGCTTGGCCCAGTAGGAAATGCCATAGGCGATCGCGTCGTCATTGAAGTCATAGGCAGGATTGTGCAGCCCGGCCGTATCCCCGTTGCCGATCATGATATAGGCGCCGGGGCGGGCCTTGAGCATGAAAGCGAAATCCTCTCCGGCCATAGAGGGCTCGACCGCGGTGTTAACATTGGCCGCGCCTGCGATGTCGATGGCGGCGCGGGCAGCGTAATCGGTTTCCTGCGGATGATTGCTGGTGACGGGGCAGGGGCGCTCATAAACGACTTCGGCGCTTGCTCCGTGGGCGGCGGCGATGCCGGTGGCGATTTCGCGGATGCGCCGTTCGGCGAGGTCCTGCATAGCGTCGTCATGGGTGCGGGCCGTGCCGGTCAGATGTGCTTCTTCAGGAATGATGTTATGGGTTGTGCCAGCCTGAAAACGGGTGACGGAAATCACCAGCGAGTGGACTGGATTGGCATTGCGCGCCGCGATCAGTTGCAGGTTCGTGACGATTTCCGCCCCGATGGCAATCGGGTCGATGGCGCGATGTGGTTCGGCGGCATGGCCGCCCCGGCCCTTGATGGTGATGAAGAATTTGTCGGGCGCGGCCATGATGCCGCCCTTGCGCATGGCAAATGTGCCGACGGCCATGCCCGGCATATTGTGCATGCCATAGACTTCCTCGATGGCGAAGCGTTCCATCAACCCATCCTTGATCATGGCATCGGCGCCGGCGCCACCTTCCTCGGCGGGTTGAAAGATGACCGCCACCGTTCCGGTAAAGCTGCGGGTCTCTGCCAGATAGCGGGCTGCGCCCAGAAGCATGGCAGTGTGGCCGTCATGACCGCAGGCATGCATCATGCCTTGCCGCTGGGATGCCCATGGTTTGCCGGTGATTTCAGACAAGGGAAGGGCGTCCATGTCGGCCCTGAGGCCGATCACCCTGCCGGATGCTCCGCTGCGGCCATGAATGAGGCCAACCACACCGGTTTTGCCCAGGCCTTCGACAATCTCGTCCACACCGAAGCTCTTCAATTTTTCGGCAACAAAGGCGGCGGTGTCGTGGACATCGTAAAGCAGTTCCGGGTTCTGGTGCAAATAGTGCCGCCATTCCCGTACATCGGCTTCCAGTTCGGCGGCTCGGTTCAAAATGGGCATAGGACTTCCTGATCACATGCTTGGGAAGCTGGTGCTTTCCGGCTTTATCCTGCGAAGTTGCGATTGACGCGGCGATGTTGCTTTGCCATTGCTTCGCCATGTCATGTCTTATAGGGCATATGGTGGCGCGTTGCGAGAGACATTCGCCGCAGCCGGAAACATACCCGTCAAGAGAGGTTGCTGTTTCTCATGATCTTGAGTCTCGTCCGGCGCAGCGTTGCCGTTTTGGCCCTGTTCGCTCTGTTGATACCTGCCGTTGCCGCGGCAAATCCCATTCTGGTCGTCGATGTCAACACCATGACGGTGCTGCAGCATCAGGACAGCTTCAAGAAGTGGTATCCGGCTTCGCTGACCAAGCTGATGACGGCCTATGTCACCTTTCGCGCCCTGAAAACGGGCGAGGTGACACTCAACAGCGAAGTGACGATGACGCCGCTCGCCTCGGCACAGGCCCCGTCTAAAATGTATTTCCGCCCCGGCGCGAAGATGACCCTCGACAATGCGCTGAAGATGATGCTGGTCAAATCCGCCAATGATATCGCCATGGCGATTGCCGAACGGATTGGGGGCAGCGAGGCAGGTTTCGTCCAGCGGATGAATGCGGAAGCCGCCCGCCTCGGTCTTGCTTCCACCCATTACGTCAATCCGAACGGTCTGCCGGAGGCGGGGCAATATACCTCGGCCCGCGATCTGGCCGTTCTGGCGGTGACGATCCGGCGCGAATTTCCGCAATATTCCGGCTATTTCCGTATCGAGGCGATCAACACCGGCAAGCATGTCTATCCGAATGTCAACATGCTGATCGGCCGTTTCGACGGAGCAGACGGGATGAAGACCGGTTATATCTGCGCCTCTGGCTATAATCAGGTTACCTCCGCCACCCGCAATGGTCGCACATTGCTGTCCGTCGTGCTTGGTGCCGACAGTCTGATGGCGCGGGCCGATATGTCTGCCGATCTCTTGCAGAAATATTTCGATGAGCCGCAGGCTCGCGGTATTCCGCTTGCCGCCCTTCGTCCCGAAAGCCCGGAAGGGCTGGACGCCGTCAATGATATTTCGGCTGAAATCTGCTCGACGGAAGCGCGCAAGAGACGCAGCGAGACCCGTGATCCGAGCGGTCGTCTCAAGCCGCAATCGCCCTATATTCATGAGATGACAGCACCACCCGTCACCGTCTTTGCCGGCCTCATTCCCGGAACCGAGCCGCCGGCGCCAACACCGGTCAAGAACAAGAAGGCCTCGCTGAAGCAGATGAGTGGTGTGCCCATGCCGTCGCAACGGCCTGGGAATTAAAGAGGCTGAAGACGAAACCACGTTAAGGACGCTCATCTCATGGCCGCCTTTGCCGATCGCATTCCCGTTTCGATCCTGACCGGTTTTCTCGGAGCGGGCAAATCGACCTTGCTCAACCGGCTCTTGAAAGATCCCGCCATGCGGGACGCCGCGGTGATCATCAACGAGTTCGGCGAGGTCGGGATCGACCATCTTCTGGTTGAGTCCTCGGGCGATTCGATGATTGCGCTTTCCGATGGCTGCCTGTGCTGTACGGTGCGCGGTGAGCTGATTGATACGCTTGCCGAACTGATGGATGCCATGCAGACGGGCCGGATTGCCCGACTGTCGCGGGTGGTTATTGAAACCACCGGTCTGGCCGACCCGGCGCCGGTCATGCAGTCGGTCATCGGCCATCCGGTTCTTTCGCAGTCTTTTCAGCTTGAGGGGGTGGTGACGGTGGTCGATGCGATCCATGCGCTTGCCACGCTTGACAGCTATGAAGAGGCGCGGCGGCAGGTGGCGGTGGCGGACCGGTTGGTGCTGAGCAAAACACACGCGGGTGACCGCCCCGCTCTCGATGCCGTTCATCACCGATTACGGGCGCTTAATCCACGTGCTCCGATTGTTATGGCCGAGAGCGATGCCGCCGGACAGGCTGACCTTTTGCAGACCGGGCTTTACGATCCCGCGACCAAATCTGCCGATGTCATGGGTTGGCTTCTGGACGAGGCGGACGATCCAGATCACCATCATGACCATGACCATGACCATGACCATGACCATGACCATGACCATGACCATGACCATGCTCACCATCACCATCACCATCACCATCATGATCATTCGCGTCATGGCGACAGTATTCGCTCCTTTTCATTGCTTCATGATGGTTTGATTGCACCGGTGGCGCTGGAGATGTTCATTGATCTCCTGCGCTCTGCCCACGGTCCGAAGCTTTTGCGCATGAAAGCGATTTTCGCCCTGAGTGACAATCCGGACCGGCCTCTCGTCATTCATGGGGTGCAGAGCATGTTTACCCCGCCTCATCGCCTTGCAGCCTGGCCTGATCAGGCTGACCGGCGCAGCCGCATGGTTCTGATTGTCGATGGTCTGGATGAGGATTATGTCCGTTCCTTGTTCGACAGTTTTACAGGCAAAATTGGTGTTGATCGTGCCGATCGTCAGGCGCTTGACAGCAATCCGCTCGCTATCCCCGGAATGAAATTCTGAGCGGTTCTCGCGCATGCCTGACGTGCTCGGGTTTTCTATAAGGCGTGACGGCACCATTCCTTAAGATCCAGTGAGATTTAAGGAATTATACAGCATATTCAAATCTTTACTTGAATTTCTGTTTAGAGTTGTGCCTTGCACAATAAACCCCTTAAAATTTATGGATTCCTGTTTGAGATGTGGAATAAAATCCTTTATTCATTCTGATTATTTTGAATTTCTATATTAAAATCAATACTCAAGGCATTGTTGCGCTAAAAGTTTATTCACCCTGTTTTTGAGCATTATATGAATAAAATCCTATTTTGGGAGATTTCATTATGCTCGATATTCCATCAGATAGTTCCTTGTCGGCTGATATCGCCACACGTGCCCTTTGCCATAGCGTTAACAGAGTGACCGATGAGGTTATGGGACTTCTTGCGCATCCCGCACTTCAGCGCAGCAATCGCCGTCGGCACAGAAGTCAGGTGCGGCAGATTTCCATGTATCTGTGCCATGTGGTTCTAGGGCTTCCACAAAACGAGGTGGCCCTGGCTTTTGGCTATGATCGCAGCACAGTCAGCTATGCCTGCCATGTGATCGAAGACCGCCGCGATAACAAGGCGCTGGACGAGTTGTTGATAGGGCTGGAGCGGATTGTCTCTGCCATGTCGAGCGTTGCGAAAGGATATCGCTATGAATGAGCGAAAAAGCATGGCGCGGCTCTTGCGTCTGGCCAATCGCAAGGTTGTGGCGCGGCAGGAGGCTGATGACAGTGTCGGAATCTTCCGGCGTGAGGACGACATGCTGCTTGCGCGCTTTCCTGCGGCAATGCTGCGCAAGGCACTTGCCGATGGCTTGCTGCGCCAGCAGGGGGAGAGGCTGGAAACCCTGCCGGAAGCGGCGGCATTCCTCCTGCGCATGGAGCAGGCGCAGGCTCAGGAGGGTTTTTCCGCCCAGCATGGCGAGCGGGCAGAGATCCGCATCGATGGACCGGAAGGCTGGCAGACTGCGACGCATAATCGCGATCACTCGACACTATCAGCTCTATTCCGACTGAAAGATCGGAATGGACAGTCTTATTTCCCGCAGGACGCTCTAGCTGCTGGCGAAAAGCTGGCTGCGGATTTTGAAAAGGGCCAATTGCAACCCCGCATGACCGCCTCTTGGCAGCCAAGGCTTGCGCAAAAGCAGAAAGGCCGTCCTGTCACGCCGGATTTATGCGATACCGCGCTCTCGGCCCGAAACCGGGTGAATGCTGCCATCGATGCGCTTGGTCCTGAGCTTTCCGGCGTTGTGCTCGATGTCTGCTGTTTCGGCAAAGGGCTGGAAAGCGTGGAACGGGAACGGCAATGGCCGGCCCGTTCCGCCAAGCTGATGCTCAAGACCGGGCTTCTGGCGCTCGCTCGTCATTATGAGCCACCGCGATCTCGGTCGATGCCGATCCGTGTTTGGACGGAAGCGGCCATGCGATAGAACGTGTCCTGACGGAAAAGCGGTTGCCATTTTGCCTGGCAAACGCTGCTGCGGCTGTCACGTGAGAGGGATCATGACCGTGGTCTGATAGGCGGGGCGCTGTTTCAGGCGTTCATACCAGGCCGCAAGCGCTGGCAGGTCCGGGCGTTCCAGCGGCAGTTCGAACCAGGGATAGATGAAGCAGCCGAGCGGAATATCGCCCATGCCCAGGTTGGCGCCGGAAAGAAAAGGTTGATCTTCGAGAGCGGCATTGGCAAGGGCGAGCTTCTGGCCGAGCGTCTCCGTCACGGCTTTGATCTTTTCCATGTCCCGTTTTTCCGGCGCGGTGCGCACATAACCGACGATGATTTGCACCATGAGGACGGCGACCGTCCCGGAGGTCCAGTCCATCCATTTGTCCGCCCCTGCTCTTGCGGCGACAGAGGCGAATCCGAAACGCTCGCCGCCATGGGCGTCGGCAAGGTAGCGGACAATGGTGTTGGATTCCCACAAGGTCACATCGCCATCCTGCAAAACCGGAACGAGCCCGTTCGGGTTCATGGCGCGAAAGGCCGGATCGTCGACGACGCCGAAAGCACCGCCCGCATCGATCCTCTCATAGGTCAGGCCAAGCTCTTCGGCCATCCAGAGAACTTTCTTGACATTGGTGGAATTGGTGCGGCCCCAGATTTTCATCATGATCTCGTCTCTCTATCTGAATTCAAAGTGTTTTCAGTTTGGCAATCAGGCTTTTGGCGTCCTCGCTTGCCCAGGCGGCAGGCCCGTTCATCGAGGCAATCAGGCAGCCCTTGCGGTCGAGCACCAGCGTTACCGGCAGACCGAAGGCAAGGCCCTGCTTCTTCAGAGTGTTGAACGAGGCCATGCTGGCGTCGCGATAGGCGGCGAGCTTATCGATATGATAGTCCTTCAGGAAGGTTTTCGGCTTCTCGTCGCCACCCGTGTCGATATTGATGGCGATGATGTCGAAATCCTTGTCTCCCATCGCTGCCTGCAGGCTGTTGAGGGCGGGCATTTCTTCGCGACAGGGAATGCACCAGGTGGCCCAGAGGTTGACCAGCAGGGGTTTGCCTTTGAAATCGGCCAGGGTTTTCGTGTCCCCCTTGGCGTCGGTAAAGGTCAGACCGTCGATCATGCGTGGCGGATTGGCTGCAACAAGGGCCGCCACCTCGCCATGGATCAGCGGATCGAGCGCCTTGATTTCGGCAGTGGTTGCGTGGCAGCCGCCGGAAGAGGCCTGTTCGGCCCCATTGCCAGACCCGGTCTCTTTCACGTATACCGCAACCGCGCCGGCAATCAGCCCGGCAATCGCCGCAATGATAATCAATCTGGCGGAAGGAAGCCCGAGCGGTCTCTTTTTCGTCATCGACGTCTCCAGGATTTTGTCGCCATGGCTGAGGAAATGAAGAACGAAACCTCCTCCAACCAGATGTGGGGCGGTCGATTCGCTTCCGGCCCGGCCGCCATCATGGAGGAGATAAACGCCTCCATCGATTTCGACAAGAAGCTCTATGCGCAGGACATTCGCGGTTCGATTGCCCATGCCACCATGCTGGCCCATCAAGGCATTATTTCGCCTGAGGATAAAGATAAAATTGTCGCGGGGCTGAAAACCATCCAGACGGAGATCGAGGAAGGCCGCTTCACCTTCTCGCGCAAGCTCGAAGACATTCACATGAATATCGAAGCCCGTCTGGCCGAGATGATCGGCCCGGCGGCAGGACGCCTGCATACCGCCCGCTCGCGCAACGATCAGGTGGCGCTGGATTTCCGCCTCTGGGTCAAGGAGGAGCTGCAGAAGGCCGAAAGTCTGCTGAGCGATCTGATCACCGCCTTTCTCGACCGGGCCGAAGAGCATGCCGACAGCGTCATGCCGGGCTTTACCCATCTGCAGACCGCCCAGCCGGTCACCTTCGGCCATCATTGCCTTGCCTATGTGGAAATGTTCGGGCGGGATCGCCAGCGCGTGCGCCATGCCATCGAGCATCTCGATGAATGCCCGATCGGCGCGGCGGCGCTGGCCGGAACCGGCTATGCCATCGACCGGCATATGACGGCCAGGGCGCTCGGCTTCCGCGAACCGACCCGCAATTCCATCGATACCGTCTCCGACCGCGATTTTGCGCTGGAATTTCTCTCGATCTCGGCCATCTGCGCCACCCATCTGTCGCGGCTTGCCGAAGAGATCGTCATCTGGTCGACGCCGCAATTCGGTTTCATCCGCCTGTCGGATGCCTTTTCCACCGGCTCCTCGATCATGCCGCAGAAGAAAAATCCGGACGCCGCCGAGCTGGTGCGGGCCAAGACCGGCCGGATCAATGGCTCGCTGATTGCCCTTTTGACCGTGATGAAGGGCCTGCCGCTTGCCTATTCCAAGGACATGCAGGAAGACAAGGAACAGGTCTTCGACGCTGCCGAAAGCCTCGAACTGGCGCTGGCGGCCATGACCGGCATGATCCGCGATCTCACCGTACGCACCGAGCGTATGCGTGCTGCCGCCGGCAGCGGCTATTCCACCGCCACCGATCTTGCCGACTGGCTGGTGCGTGAGGCAGGCCTGCCTTTCCGCGACGCCCATCACGTGACGGGCCGTGCCGTGGCGCTGGCCGAAGACAAGGGCTGCGATCTTGCCGATCTGACCCTTGAAGACTTGCAGGCGATCCATTCCGCCATCACCGAGGACATTTATTCGGTGTTGACCGTCGATGCCTCCGTCGCCAGCCGCAAGAGCTATGGCGGCACCGCACCGGACGAGGTGAAAAAGCAGATCAAATGGTGGCGTGCACGCAACTGATCTCCTGTCATGTCGCGTCCCGTGGTTTTGATCACGGGCCGGCATGGATCGATCACAAAAATCAGGGTGCACAGACAGCCGGTTTTTGGGTAGGAGAGAATGAAGAGTTTTGCCGGACAGGATAAAATGACCGCTTCAAATGTGAGAGTGATGATTTCCGCCGTCGTTCTGGTCTCGGTCGGTCTTGGCCTGTCCGGGTGTGGCCGCAAGGGTGAGCTTGATCCGCCAAGCCCGGCGGCAGCCCCGCAGGGGCAGGCAGGCACGGCCAAACCGGCCCAAAAACATTTTCTCCTCGATCCGCTGCTTTGACGGGGCCTTTTCGTGAATCATTTCCAGTATCGTGACGGCGTGCTCCACGCCGAAGATGTGTCGGTGGCCGAGATTGCCAGGGCTGTTGGCACACCGTTTTACTGCTATTCCACCGCAACGCTGACCCGCCATTATCAGGTCTTTGCCGAGGCGCTGTCCGGCCTGGATGCGCTGGTCTGCTATGCGGTGAAGGCCAATTCCAATCAGGCAGTGCTGAAAACGCTGGCAAGGCTCGGCGCCGGTGCCGATGCGGTGTCGGAAGGCGAGGTGCGCCGGGCGCTTGAGGCGGGCATTCCGGCCAGCCGCATCGTGTTTTCCGGTGTTGGCAAGACGCCGCAGGAAATGGATTTTGCGCTTGAAGCGGGTATTTACTGCTTCAATGTCGAATCCGAGCCGGAGCTGGAAGTTCTGAACCAGCGGGCTTTGAAAGCGGGTAAAAAGGCGCGCGTTTCCTTTCGCATCAATCCCGATGTCGATGCCCGCACCCATGCGAAAATTTCCACCGGCAAGAAGGAAAACAAGTTCGGTATTTCCTTCAAGCGTGCCCGTGCCGTCTATGCCCGCGCGGCCGAGTTGAAGGGTATCGAGGCCTGCGGCATCGATATGCATATCGGCAGCCAGATCACCGAGCTTCAGCCTTTTGCCGATGCTTTCCGGCTGATGCGCGAACTGGTCGAGACCCTGCGCGCGGATGGACACCGGATCGATCACGTCGATGTCGGCGG
This sequence comes from Allorhizobium sonneratiae, assembly GCF_023700755.1. Taxonomy (GTDB): domain Bacteria; phylum Pseudomonadota; class Alphaproteobacteria; order Rhizobiales; family Rhizobiaceae; genus Allorhizobium; species Allorhizobium sonneratiae. The sequence goes on from NZ_JAMKOJ010000007.1 coordinate 201,780, forward strand.
CGGTCTTGGCATTCCCTATAAGAGCGACAACAGCCCGCCGCCGGAACCTGCCGCCTATGCGGCGGTTCTCAAGGAGCAGCTTGGCGGTCTCGGCTGCCGTGTCGTGGCGGAGCCCGGACGTCTGATTGTCGGCAATGCCGGTATTCTGGTCACGGAAGTGATTTACGTGAAGGATGGCGGCGAGAAGCGTTTCGTCATCGTCGATGCGGCGATGAACGATCTGATCCGCCCGACGCTCTATGAAGCCTATCACGATCTGCGCCCGGTTGAGCTGGCCACAGCAGAGACGCCACGGATCAAGGCGGATGTTGTCGGTCCCGTATGCGAAACCGGCGATTATCTGGCGCTCGACCGGGAGATGGCCGAGCCGAAGCCCGGCGATCTTCTCGCCATCGGGTCCGCCGGTGCCTATGGTGCAACGCAATCGTCCAGCTACAATACCCGCCGTCTCGTGCCGGAAGTGCTGGTCAAGGAGGCTGATTTCCATGTCATCCGTCCGCGCCAGACGTATGAAGAGCTGATCGGGCTCGATAAAATTCCGGACTGGCTGAACGATCAGGCTGGATAATGCAGCCTTCCCCTCGTCTTCGCCATAAAGAATGCTATCCTGACCGGTAAGGATCACCGATCCGTGAAGCGGCAGTGAGCAGCCCGACCGGCGCAAGACCGGAAAGGATGCGGAGAGGATGCATGGCCTTGCCCGGCAGGAAACAGGATGAGCAGAACAAGGGCGGGACGGAGCGCGCGCTCAACCGTCGTATAAGCGTCAACCGCGTTCTGGCGCAGCTGGTTCTTCTCAGCGAAAGTCTGGCCCCGCTTCTGCTCTGGCCCTTGAGCCTTGCGGCTGTTTTCCTTTCCCTTGCCTGGTTCGGCCTGTTTCGCGAGATGCCTGCGCTTATGCGCTGGCCTGTGGTTTTCTGTCTGGTTTTCGGCTTTGTCGCTTCGCTCCTGCCGTTATTGAGACTGCGCTTTCCAACGACATCGGCCGCCGACCGTATGCTGGAAGAGCGCAATCGTCTGCCACATCAACCTGTTCTGGCGCAGACGGATCCGCTGGCACTGGACACGCCCTTTGCCAGAGCGCTTTATGCCGAGCACCGGCGGCGTATGGCGGAGACGATTTCCAGGCTCGATCCGGGTTTTCCAAGGCCGGATATTGCCCGTTTTGACCGGATGGGGTTGCGCGCCATACCGGCGCTGATGCTGGCGGTGGCCTTTGCCTATTCCGGCTCGAACGGGGCGGGTGAGATCGCCGATGCCCTGCGCTTTGACCGTGTCAGCGCTGATCAGCCGGGGCTGCGGCTCGACGCCTGGATCACGCCGCCCGCCTATACGGGCCGTGCGCCGATTTTCCTGACAGGTACACAAGGGGTGGGAGCGCAAGGGGCGGGAACGCAAGGCGAAAGCGCTGCATCGCTTTCTGTGCCGTTCAAATCGCAATTGACAATCCGCGTCAGTGGCAGTGTCGAAGATGCGGATGCTGCCTACAGACTGGACTCCAGCGGCAAGACAGTGGCCTTTCAATCGCCGCAAAAGCAGGATGCACAGGAGAATGAGGGGCAAAGTCTGGCGCTGACGCTCGCCGAAAGCGGCAGGCTGACGGTCGGCAAACGGCAGTGGGCCGTGACGGTCGTGCCCGACAGGCCGCCGGTGATCGCCTTTGACGGCAAGCCGAAAGCGACGGTCAACGGCGCGCTGGAGATCGGCTTTACCGCAAGCGACGATTACGGCCTGCAGGAGGCCCATGCCGAAATCGTGCCTGTCGATGCGGATGCCAATGCCAAGCCGCTTTATCCGTTGCCGGACTACCGGCTCGATCTGCCGGGCCATAATGAAAAGAAGGTCAAGGCCGTTACCAGCCGCAATCTCTCCGACAGTCCCTGGGCGGGCCAAAAGGTGCGCATCACCCTCGTGGCCAAGGACGGGCTTGGGCAGGAGGGACGCAGTGCGCCGGTCGAGATGATCATGCCGAGCCGCAATTTCGTCGAGCCGCTGGCGGCAGCGGTGGCGGAGGAGCGGCAGGTTTTTGCCCGCGATACACGGCAGTTGCCGCGCGCCATTGCACTGAACGAGGCTTTGACGCTCAGGGCCGATGAAACCATCCCCAATCTGTCCCATTACCTGTTGATCACCTCGGCGCGGATGCGGATGAAGCTTGCCCGCAACACGGATGATCTCAAGGACACGGCCGATTATCTCTGGCAGATTGCCCTTGGCATCGATGGCGGAGAACTGGCCGAGGCCGAGCAGAAACTCGCGCAGGCGCAGAAGGATCTCTCAGATGCTCTCAACCGCAATGCGTCGGATGCGGAGATCAAGCAGCGCATGGATGCTTTGCGCAAGGCGATGCAGGACTATCTGAAGGCGCTTGCTGCCCGCCAACCGCCGCAAAACAGCCAGCAGGCCGAGCGCAATGCGCAAAACCGGGTGTTGAGTGAGCAGGACCTGAAGACGATGATGGACCAGATTGAAAATCTGGCCCGCTCCGGCAACAAGGATGCCGCGCAGCAGATGTTGTCGCAATTGCAGCGGCTGATGAACAATCTGCAGACCGGACGTCCGAGTCCGCCCTCACCGGAAGAGCAAAGGCAGGCCCGGGAAACCCGACAGCAGATGGAAAAGCTGGGCCGGATCATGCGCGATCAGCAGAAGCTGATGGATGAGACCTTCAAGCTCGATCAGGCCTTGCAGGACCGGATGCAGATGAATGATGGCCTGGATCATGATGGCATGGACGGGCTTGATCCCGACCAGCAGCAGGATCCCGGTTCCGGGGCTAAAAAACAGCCATCGCCGGGCGACGGGATGAGCGATGAGCAATTGCGCGAGGCGCTGAAAGGCTTGCGCGAGCGGCAGGATCAATTGGGCAAGCAGTTGGGCGAGGTGCAAAAGGGCCTTGGCAAGCTCGGTATCGATCCCGGCCAGAAATTTGGCGATGCGGGCAAGGAAATGGGGCGTGCGGGTCGCTCCCTCGGTGAGGGAGATGGAGAGGGCGCTGTGCAATCGCAGGGACGGGCACTGGAAGCCTTGCGGCAAGGCGCAAGAGAGATGATGAACCGGATGATGCAGGCTATGCGCGGCAGTCAGGGCCAGCCGGGTGGCAATCAGGCCGGGCGGGACCCTCTTGGTCGTCCGCGGCCCAATTCCGGCCCTGAAACCGGTGAAGAGGTCAAGATCCCTGATAATATCGATGTACAGCGGGCCCGCGAGATTCTCGACGCCATCCGGGAAAAGCTGGGTGATCAGGCAAGTCCCGAGGAAGAGCGCCGCTATCTGGAGCGGCTGCTCGATCTGCAGTAAGATCGTTGAATGGTTGAGATCCTCTTGCCCTTAGAGTCTGTCAGGTTCAGATTGAACCAGACAGACTCTACAGCGCCGTGCGCCATATATGGCGCACAAAGGTCGCTGTAGCACTTTTAATTTGCTGCATAATTTTATCCTTAAATCGATTCCGATTTAAGGAATTATGCAGTACCATTCTTTGTTTTCGTTTGTCTTTGCGGGAAAACCGGTAACCACTTTTCCCTGACAAACTCTCGTGGTCTGATCGTAACATTTGCTACCGATTGCTGCACCGTTGAGTGCCAATGTTACGATCATAAAGACCGCTCGCTATCACTATGTTTCTATTGGATTTTTAAGAATTTGACATTTGATCTCAGAGGGTGCCGCAAATGGGTATCAAATGTCAAATTCAATCCACTAGGAGGCGAGCGCGACGGCCACGGCCCTGCGGATATCGGGCAGGGCAAAGGGTTTGGCCACGACATCGATGACCTTTTCCATCAGGTCCTCGGCGCGTTCGCGCTGTTCGGCATAGCCGGTCATCAGCANGAGGCGAGCGCGACGGCCACGGCCCTGCGGATATCGGGCAGGGCAAAGGGTTTGGCCACGACATCGATGACCTTTTCCATCAGGTCCTCGGCGCGTTCGCGCTGTTCGGCATAGCCGGTCATCAGCAGGATTTTCAGGCCGGGAAAGCTTGAATGGGCGCGATGCGCCAGTTCGATCCCGTCCATCACCGGCATGCGGATGTCGGAGAGCAACAGGTCGAAATCGGTGGTGGCCAGAAGTTCCAGTCCTTCGGCGCCGTCGGCGGCCTCATGGGTTTCATGCCCATCCAGCCTCAATGCTCTGGCAACGAAGGATCGCAACGAATCCTCATCCTCGGTGATCAAAATCCTGGCCATACCCACATTCCCTTGATGAGCCGTTCCCGCACCGTCATGGTTTGGAAAGTGTAAATGTCTTTTTTCAGGACAATCCAGCAGGCAGATTGCCTGAAGCGTTTTTCGAATCGCTTATATTTCTCATCCTGGCGATCAAATCACCAGTTTTTCCTTTGCGATCGGTAAACAAGTCCCGGCCTGGACGATGGTATGGTTAATAATATACTTGAATCTGCGTCGGAAATGTTTCGCTTTGACGCAAATTTCACGACTTGTCTTTTGAGGCCTTTAACGAAATTGAAAGATCTTCGCCTTTGTCGGTTTGCATTCAGGCAAAGCCGGACCCGGTCAGGGTCCGGCTGATTCTCAGGCGGCATCGCCGGTGACGACACCGACAAAGGGCAGTTCGCGGAAGGCATAGGCGACATCCATGCCATAGCCGACAACGAAATAGTCGGGGCATTCGAAGCCGACATGATCGGCTTCGAAATCTTCCTGCCGCTTGACCTTCTTGTCGAGCAGGACGGCAATCGAGACATGGGCTGCGCCGCGCTCATACATCAGGTCGCGGGCGAATTTCAGCGTCCGACCGGATTCGAGAATGTCGTCGATGAGCAGGATATTGCGGCCTTTGACGTCGCTGTCGATGTCCTTGATGATTTTCACCCCGCGCGACACCGTGCCGGCGCCATAGCTGGAAAGCGTGATGAATTCCACTTCCGGCGCAAGACCGGCATGATGCAGCGCCCGGATCAGATCGGCGGCAAAGACGAAGGAGCCCTTGAGCACCGAAATCACCAGAAGATCGTCAGAGGGACCTTTGGCAATCTCTGTCGCCAGCTCGATGTTGCGGGCGGCAATGGTTTCGGCGGTGAAGAGGGGTTCAATGGTTTTTCCGCGCACGATAGGCATGATCACTCCGGTTTTTGTGGTGGTTGCCCATATCACATTCTGGCAGCCTGTGCAGTCTCCTTGCCGAAAGACAGTTTGAGTTCCGGTATCTTGCCGCCGGGATGGCGCAATCTTGCGGAAAATCCGCGGCTTTCTCCTGGGCCGAGCCCAAGGGCAGGGGCTGCAATCACTGTCGTGGAGATCAGGTGTCCGTCATCGTAAAGCTCGGCGCGGATGGGTTTCAGCGGCTCATAGCGGTCCGTCTGGTTCAGGATGATGGCATTGATGCGCAGGACGGGCATTCCCGCCGCCTGCTGCCGTGTCAGGGTCACATGGGTAAAGGCCAGCGGGTTGATGGCCACTGCCGCAGGCGGGGGGCTGAGAAAGAGACCGGCCCCGCCAGACAGGAGAAACACCACCAGACAGGCCACGGCAAGCCAGGACAGAAAGAAGCGTCTTGGCATGCGCCGCAACTGTCTCTCTGCCGCCGTCATCATGTTGCTCAGCCGATGATGCCACACAAGTGCCGGTGGCTTTGTCACGCTTTTCCCGTGCCAACCGGTTTCGATGCGGCTCCGTATATCCTCAACCGGATTTTTCAGTGTTACGAACCGGGCATCCTCAAAATCGGCGCTCAGATGCAGGGCCGGGCGGGTGCGCGCTGCGGGCCGCTCGGGCGGCAGGAGGTCGATGTCCGGTTCGGCGTTTGCCCGACGGGAGCGAAAAACAGCCATGCACGCCTCCTCTTGCGCCAATCGGCGCTGGTTTCAACATCCGCAGGCGTCTCGGCGCGGGCCGAAACCTCTTTTACAAGAGGTAAATTTTAATGGTTAACGATCCTCTAAGGTTGAGCCGAAAGGCTTGAAATGCTGAGCAAGAGACTTGCCGGCCTCAACCTGAGCAGCCATTGCAAGGTGCATGGAGGGCGCAGATGCAAAGCGGTTCTGTTATGATGACTGTTGCCGCTCATCGTCGAATCATGTTTTTGATGAGTCGTGATCGTGTGGATGGGCTATTCTTGGTGTCAGACAGCGTCTGACAGAGACAAAACGAAAATCCATCTGCGGCAAGGATGTAAGCTTTAAGCCATGAACCGGTTGCGTCCGATCGTGATGCGTTGGTAAAAAGTGCTTTGACGGGCTAAGAAGAGCGGGTGTCTCTTGATTCACTTCGAGAATGTCGGGTTGCGATACGGAATGGGACCGGAAATTCTCCGCGACCTGACCTTTGACATCCCGAAACGCTCCTTCCAGTTCCTGACCGGGCCTTCCGGTGCGGGCAAGACCACGCTCCTCAGGCTGCTGTTCATGTCGCTGAAGCCTACCCGTGGGCTGATCCGCAGTTTTGGCCGCGATATCACCCAGATTCCGCGTGATGAGTTACCGCTTCTGCGCCGGCGCGTCGGCATTGTCTTTCAGGATTTCCAGTTGCTCGACCATCTGACCACCTATGAGAATGTCGCCCTGCCGCTTCGGGTGCGCGGCAAGGAGGAGTCGTCCTATAGGCAGGATGTGCTGGAACTGTTGCGATGGGTCGGGCTTGGCGAACGGATCAATGTCCTTCCGCCCATTCTCTCCGGTGGAGAAAAGCAGCGTGTCGCCATCGCCCGCGCCCTGATTGACCGACCGGAACTCCTGTTGGCCGATGAGCCGACCGGCAATGTCGATCCACCGATGGCGCGCCGCCTGCTCAGCCTGTTTCTCGAACTCAACCGGCTGGGAACGGCGGTGGTCATCGCCACCCATGATCTTGTGCTGATGGATCAGGTCGATGCCCGGCGGATGATCCTGACGGAGGGACGGCTCGATATTTATGAGTGAGCGTGATCCCATTCCTGCTTCGCTTGCCATGCCGCCGCCCGGTCAGGCTCGTGCCCGCCGCCCGGATCTTGCCGTGCGCCCGATCGGGCCTATCCTGCCGCCCTCCAATATTCAGGGCAATGCGCTGATGGTGGTGATTGCCATCATGGCCTTTCTGGCCTGTCTGACGCTGGGTGCGGTGTCGATGGTCAGGGCGACGGCGGCCAGCTGGCAAAGCCAGATTTCGCGGGAGATCACCATCCAGATCAAGCCGGACGACACGCTGGATATGAATGCGGCACTCGAAAAGGCCAAGACCATCGCCCTGAGCTTTGTCGGCACCAAGAGCGGTCAGATCGTTGATGAGGCGGCGACCGCCCGTCTGCTGGAGCCGTGGCTGGGCAGCGGTCTCGACATTCACGACCTTCCGGTGCCGCGGCTGGTGATCATTACCATTGACGAAGACCACCCGCCGGATTTTCAGGCGATGCGCGATCTTCTGACGGCGCAAATTCCGCAAGCGTCTCTGGACGATCACCGCACCTGGGTGGACAGGCTGGTCTCCATGGCGCACACCACGGTGCTGATCGGCTTTGCCATTCTGTTGCTGGTGTTTACCGCCATGATCCTGACGGTGGTATTTGCCACGCGGGGGGCGTTGTCCGGCAATCGGCACATCATCGAGGTTCTGCATTTTGTCGGGGCCGAAAGCCTGTTCGTCGCGCGCGAATTCCAGAAACATTTTCTGAAAATCAGCCTCAAGGGCTCGGCTGCGGGCGGGCTTGTCGCCACGAGCCTGTTTGCGCTGGCGAGTTTCTGGCAGAATCATACACTTGCCACACCGCAAAGCGATCAGGCGGCAGCACTTTTCGGTCGGTTTGAAATCGGCTGGACCGGTTATCTCGGGATTTTCGCCACCATGCTGGTGATTGCGCTTTTGACCACTGTCACCGCTCGCCTGACGGTGATGCGGGCAATCGATGAAATTGATCTCATCCGATCCGATCCGAGCCGCAGCGGCGGTCTGCCCGCTGATTGACATGGTGTATGCCGCTGCCGACTTCCGCATTTACAGGAAAACCGCGTACGGTTTTCCTGTAAATGCGGAAGAACAAAGAGTGAGAACGTTTCCGTGAAACACTGAAACGTTCTCACAGAGGCGGTTGCGTTGTGGCGGACCGAAAAATAAGAGGATGGGAAGCGCCTTGCTCCCTTTTGCTGCCGCTATTGCATGGTCGGTGGGGGCAATATTCCAATGCAGATCCGAAGAGAATGAATGTGCGGGCCATGAACATGCGCCACAGAAAGACAGAGACGGAAAAGCCCGGCACCACTGCGCAGGGTTTTCGTCGGCTGTTCAACCGAAAGGACAGGCTGCGCCGTCTTTTGCGGTTCGGCGGCTATGTGGTCATTCTGCTTGTGGCGGGTTTTATCGGCGGATTTCTGCATTTTGCCGATATGGTCTCGACGATGAAGCCGCCTGTCGATCCCAAGGCCGATGCCATCGTTGTGCTGACCGGCGGCTATCAGCGGATCGATCAGGCGGTGGATCTGCTCCGGCGCGGCGCGGGCAAGCGTCTGCTCATTTCCGGCGTGCATCCGACGACCACGCCGGCGCAAATCCGCCGCATGACGCAAAGCTCGGCCGATCTCTTCGCCTGTTGCGTGGATATGGGCTATGAGGCAATCGATACGATCGGCAATGCCAATGAGACGGAACGCTGGATTCACGACAAGGGCTATAAATCGGTTCTGGTCGTCACCAGCAATTATCACATCGAGCGCAGCCTGATGGAGTTGCGCCGCATCGATCACCAGACACACTTCATTCCCTATCCGGTGGTCAATGGCGATCTGCTGGTCAAGGCCTGGTATACCGATCCCAACGCCTTGCGGACCCTTCTGTCGGAATATGCCAAGATCATCGTCGCCAGTCTGCGTGACCGGATCGGCTGGGGTGCATGGCAGGGTCTGCGCTCGCCCGCCGATGTCGAGCGTAGCCAGAAACATGCCTTTGCCCATCATGGCCGTTCTCATGGCGATGAGGAAACCTCCGGCAAGGCCTGATGTTGTCTTTCGCTTGACAGCAGTTTCCTGTAAGTGTGATCTTCGGAAAAATGGAACCAGATTTTCCGAAAAGATAAACGAAAACAAGGTAATCCGAAGCCTCATTCGCCGATTTACTCCTTTTCAGACACACTCCAGCCGATGGCCCTTTCATGCTTGCTTTGCGCTCCCTGCTGTTCAATCTTCTCTTCTATGCCAATCTCATCGTGCGAATGATCGTGCTGTCGCCGATCTATTTTCTATTGCCGCGCAAGAGGGCCTATGACAGCATCGTCAAGGCTTGGGCACGCTCCAACCACTGGCTGATGCGGGTGATCGTCGGTATGACCTTCGAGATCGAAGGTCTGGAGAATATTCCAAAGGGCGGCTATATTCTTGCGCCGAAGCATCAATCCTTCTGGGATACCTATGCGCTGCTGCCTGTTCTTGACGATCCTGTCTATATTTTGAAACGCGAGCTGATGGCGATCCCGCTTTTCGGCTGGTATGCGAAAAAGCAGAGGATGATCCCGGTCAATCGCAGCGCGCGCGGTCGTGAAATGCTGAAAGTCATGAAGCGCACGGCCGAGGAAATGAAAAGCGGTCGCCAGCTGATTATCTATCCCGAAGGCACCCGCCGCCCGCCGGGAGCCGAGCCAGATTACAAATACGGCATTGCCCGGCTCTATCGGGATCTGAAGGTGCCGGTCGTGCCGGTTGCGCTGCATGCCGGCCTGTTCTGGCCGCGCCGCAGCCTGATGCGCTATCCGGGCCATTACAAGGTTCGCATCCTGCCGCCGATTGCGCCAGGCCTCGATCCGGACACTTTTTTCGCAAGGCTGATTGAAGAGCTGGAGGCGGCAAGCGACGCCCTGCTCGTCGATATGGTCAAGGACAATCCCGGTCTTGAACTGCCTGAAACGGTCAAGGCGCGGCTTGCGATATTATCTGCGGGGAATGCGCCGGTTCAGATGTCGGTGTGAAGAGAGTCTGCCAGTCTCTCCAGCCATCGGTCGCGAATGCCCATGCCCTTGAGGTGGGCAACGGTATTTTCGACATAGGCGCGGTTCGGGCCGGAGCGACCCGTGGCGCGGAGCACGATTGCGGCAGCCTCTTCGACGGTGATTGCGCCGGCATATTGGTGATGGCTGCGGTCCACCACATAGCCGAGCGCTTGGATGCGTCGTCCATCGGCAAGGGTCAAGGGCAGGTGTCGTTCGAGATAGACCGATGTGACAAGCTCACGCTCGCGCAGATAGGCGAGCGTTTGCAGCCATGTCTCGTTGCTGACGCGGAAGGCCAGCCCCTGGCAGGAGCCGCCCCGATCGAGCCCCAGTACCAGACCCGGCACGGCTTCGGTGCCGCGATGGACGAAGGAGCGGATGCACAGCGACCGGTGAAAACCGTGGGCACGCGCCCTGATCTGCTCTTCATAGGGAAAACCCGGATTCCACATCAAAGATCCGTAGCCAAACACCCAAAATTCGTCCATATCGCCTGTAAACTCTTGTCTGGGGAAGGTGCAGACCCGACGAAAATTGGGTTCATGCTGGCTGCCTTCCTGTTTCATGCTGTTTGAAGCCGAATCTCGCTCAAGGGGAAACAGGTCTTGTTCAGAGCGGCTTATCGTCGCCAAGTGTCAGTGACGGCGCGCGGCGCTATATAAGAGTTGAGTGGCATGGCGCACAAGAGGCGTCGATGTAAAACCATGGCGGACAGAGGAGACATCCATGGGAATGGCAGAGCGGGTGGACGGGTCCTCGAAAGGCGTTCGAAAAGGCAAGACCGTGTTATTGGGTCTTTTGGCCATTCTTGTCTTCGTGGTGATCTATTGCGTCGCCTGGCTTGCGGCCGCCCATTACGCCACGCTGAAGCTTGAAAAAGCCTTCAATGGGAAAAATCCTGTTTCGGCATCGCTGACCTGCTCGAAAATGCATATGAGCGGGTTTCCGCTGCATATCGGGTTGAATTGCGCCAAGGTCACCTTTGCCAACAAGACCAATGGACTGAGCGGCTCCTTTGGCGCTTTCCGTTCTGCGGCGGAAATTTTTCATCCCGGCATGGTGCGTCTCAATATCAACAGCCCGGCCATTATCCAGACAGGCGGCGGTGCTTCCATGTCCTTCGACTGGGGTAGTCTCTATTCCAGCATGACGACGGGGATTGGTGGCATCGATTCCCAGGAGCTCACCATTGACCGGCTGCGCTCAACTGTGGCCCATGCTCTGACGGGCAAGATCATGCAGATCAATGCTGCCCGTATCCATACGAGTCTGGAGCGCGAGGGAGACGATCTTGCAGCCTCCGGTCAGGTGCAGAACATGGATTTCGGGGCAACGGAAAATATGCCGCCGCTGCCGCCTCTGTCGATCGATCTCGATGTCAAGCTTTTAGGGCAGGCAGGCATTCTGGATATCGACAATCCGAAGCCGATCGAACTGCACGGTCTGACCGGTACCGTCAACGGGCTTCAGCTGAATGCCGGAGAAGGACGCTCGATTACCGCCAGTGGTCCCTTGAGCATTGATGAAAACGGTCTTGTTTCCGGCACGCTGAAACTGTCGGTGAACAAGCTGGATGGCTGGCGTGATCTGGCAATGGGAGCCTATCCCGATGAACAACGAACAATCAAGACGGTGGCCAAGGTGATCAAGGCATTATTCCTCGGTCAGAACCAGGGGCAGGTGACCTTGCAGATCACCCGCGGCGTCGTGGTGCTGGGCTTTATCCCGATCGGCAATATTCCACCGGTGTAAAACGAGGTCACTCTTTTTTGTCGAGCGCGTGGCGACCGAAATCCGGCACGTCGACATCCTGACCGGCTTCGACGATGGAGCGGCGGATGGCGCGGGTGCGGCTGAACAATTCGTAAAGCTTGTCACCTTCGCCCCAACGGATGGCCCTTTGCAGGTAGGCGAGGTCTTCGGAAAACCGCGCCAGCATTTCCAGAATGGCATCCTTGTTGTGCAGGCAGACATCGCGCCACATGGTCGGGTCGGAGGCGGCCAGACGGGTAAAGTCGCGGAAACCGGAGGCGGAATATTGGATCACTTCCGATTCCGTCACCGTCTGCAGATCGTCCGCCGTGCCAACGATATTGTAGGCGATGATATGCGGCAGATGCGAGACGATGGCCAGAACCTTGTCATGATGTTGCGGGTCCATCTCGTCGACCCGCGAGCCCAACGCCTCCCAGAAACCGCGCAGGCGGGCAAGCGCTTCGGCATCTGTGTCCGGCAGGGGCGTGAAGATGCACCAGCGGCCCTTGAACAGGCCGGAAAATCCGGCATCGGGGCCGGATTTTTCCGTGCCGGCCAGCGGGTGTCCGGGAATGAAATGCACATGGCTCGGCAGATGGGGCTGCATCTGGGCAATGACCGAGGCCTTGGTCGAGCCGACATCGGTGACGATGGTGCCCGGGCGCAGATGCGGGGCAATCTGTAAGGCCACGCTTTCCGAGGCGCCGACCGGCACCGAGACAATCACCAGATCGGCGCCCTTGACGGCTTCTGCCGCCGAGGTGGTGTAAAAATCGCCAAGCCGCAGTTCCTCGGCCCGCTCCAGCGTTGCAGCCGACCGGGTGGAGACGACGATTTCACTGGCAAGTCCCAGCTTGCGCACATCGCGCGCAATCGATGAACCGATCAGGCCAATGCCGATCAGGGCGATGCGTTTGAACGGCTGGATGCTCATGCGGCCTGTCCCATAAAATCTGTAAGGGCGGCAATGACGCCGAGATTGGCCTCTTGCGTGCCGATCGACATGCGCAGGGCATTGTTGAAGCCGTAAGCGCGCACAGCACGCAGGATAAAGCCGCGCCTCGTGAGAAAGTCATCGGCCTCTGCTGCCCGCTTGCCATCCTCATCGGGGAAGTGGATCAGCAGGAAATTGGTGACCGAAGGTGTGACCTTGAGATCCAGAGCCGTGAATTCGTCCGTCAGCCGATGGATCCAGCTGACGTTGAAATCAGCCGCCTGATGGGCAAAATCGCGGTCGAGAATGGCTTCAGCGCCTGCGGCAATCGCCGGAGCGCTGAGATTGAAGGGGCCGCGCACCCGGTTGACGGCATCGATGACGGCGGCAGGCGCATACATCCAGCCGATGCGCAGCGCCGCCAGCCCATGGATTTTGGAGAAGGTACGGGTCATGACGACATTGCGGTTTTCCGAAACGATTTCCAGCCCGGCTTCATAGTCGTTGCGGCGAACATATTCGGCGTAAGCGGCATCCAGCACCAAAAGCACATGCTTCGGCAGACCGGCAACAAGACGACGGATTTCCGACCCCGGCAGATAGGTGCCGGTCGGATTGCCGGGATTGGCGATGAACACCATTTTCGTGCGTTCCGTCACGGCGGCGAGAATGGCGTCGACGTCAACGTGGCAGTCATGCTCTTTGACGGTCACGGGTGTGGCGCCAGCCGCAGTGATCTGGATCTTGTAGACGAGGAAGCCGTGCTCGGTGATGATCGCTTCGTCGCCTGCGCCGAGATAGGTGTGGGCGAGCAATCCCAGAAGTTCGTCGGAACCGTTGCCGCAGAGGAGATTGCCCGGATTGAGGCCGTAAACGCTGGCGATTGCTTCGCGCAGCTTCATGGCCTGGCCATCGGGATAGAGTTCCAGACTGGAGGCTGCCTGACGAAAGGCGTCAATGGCGCGGGGGCTCGGTCCGAGTGGCGTTTCGTTGGAGGACAGCTTGTACACCTTCTCGACACCCGGCGCATGTTCCTTGCCCGGCACATAGGCGGCAATATCGAGAATGCCCGGACGCGGAACGGGCTGGTTCATGTCGCTGACCATGATTGTCATCCTGCTGATCGACTGGAAAAGAATGGGATCGCTTACCCCGGAACAGTTATTTTGTCGAGGGTGCGCCGCAGCGCTGATGAAGCCTCGCGGGTGCTGGGAATGCCCTGTGGCGCAAGCACCGGGGCAAAGACCCGGCGTGAGGCGCGCACGGCAAGCGGCAGGCCCTGATAGAGCCGTTTTTGCGCTTCCACGATGATCACGCCGGCAAAAACAGGCGATACGACACGACCGAAGCGCTCGAAAGCGCCGCGCAACCCCAGCACGGTTTTCGAGCGTGAGGGCGGAAAAAACAGCGCCTCCGCCGTTGCTCCCGGTGTGAAATTGGTTTCCCGCAACAATTCCGTCAACTGACCGCGCGAATAGGGACGCCCCGAACCGAAGGGCGTATGTTCCATGCGCGCCCAGACCCCGCGCCGGTTCGGAACGACGATGACCAGACGTCCGCCGGGGGCGAGAATGCGCCAGATTTCCTTCAGCGTCTCACGCGGATTTTCAGCAAATTCCAGCGAATGCACCATCAGCACCCTGTCGATGGAACTGTCCGGCAGCGGCAATTCCTCATCGAAGACCAGCGCCGTTGCCGATAGTTCGCCCGGTGGCCAGTTCACCGCACCTTGTCCTGCGGGCATGAAGGCAAATGTCCGTTCGGTATCGGCGCGAAAGTGGTCGAGATAGGGAATGGAATAGCCAAGGCCGACCAGCCGCTCTTCCGGCAGTGGCGGCCAAATCGAGGCGAGCGCCATGGTGATCGACTGCCCTGTCAGTCTGCCGAGGGGCGAATGATAAAACTGGCGTAAATCGACGATATCCACATGCATGGGCATATTGTTAGCATCGGGCGGTTGGACATCAAGTCCCCGATGACTAGATTAGGGCCTATCTACAGGCAGTCAGGGAGATAGTACCGATGCAAACACCGGAGATCGAAGTTTTTTCATGTCGCTCGGACAATTATGGCGTGTTGGTTCATTGCCCTGAAACCGGTCTGACGGTCTCTATCGATGCGCCGGAAGAAGGGCCAATCATCGCCGCCGCCGAAAGACGCGGCTGGAAACTGACCCATATCTTCACCACCCATCATCACATTGACCATGTCGAGGCCAATCTGGCGCTGAAGGAGCGTTACGGTCTGGAGATCATCGGGCCGGTCAACGAGGCGGTCGCCATTCCTGGCCTTGACCGCAGCGTGGCCGATGGTGACGAATTTCTCTTCGGCCCGCACCGGGTGCAGGTGATCGAAACGCCCGGTCATACTGCCGGTCATATCTGCTATCATTTCCCCGATGCCAAGTTGCTTTTTGCCGCCGATACGTTGTTTGCCCTTGGCTGTGGCCGCTTGTTCGAGCGTTCTGCCGCCGATATGTGGCGTTCCCTGCAGAAGCTTTGTGTGCTGCCGGATGAAACGACGATCTATTTCGGTCACGAATATACGCTGTCCAATGCCCGTTTTGCCTTGACCATCGATCCGGACAATGAACGGCTGAAGACGCGCGCTGCCGAGATCGAGGCTCTGCGCGCCGAGGGCAGGTTTACAATTCCCACCACGCTTTATCTGGAAAAGGAAACCAATCCTTTCCTGCGCGCTGCCGATCCGAAGATCCGTCGCAACCTGATCATGGAGACGAAGACGAATGAGGAGGTCTTTGCCGAAATCCGCAAGCGCAAGGATAATTTCTGATGGTCACGGCCGCTGAGATCATCGCTGCCCTCGACATGCTGCCGCATCCTGAAGGCGGCTGGTATAAGGAAACATTTCGCGACAGAAGCGGTGATCTGCCGCGCGGCCATTCCACCGCCATCTATTATCTGCTGGAAGCGGGGCAACGCTCTCATTGGCACAAGGTGACGGATGCGGCCGAAGTCTGGCATTATTATGCCGGTGCGCCGCTTTGCCTGCGCAGCAGCATTGACGGCCATGCTGTTGAAACCGTGACGCTGGGGCCGGATCTTCTCAAGGGTGAGCGGCCGCAGGCTGTCATTCCCGCCGGTCACTGGCAGGCGGCTGAAAGCCTTGGCGCCTTCACCCTTGTCGGCTGCACTGTCGCGCCCGGCTTCGATTTTTCCAGTTTCGTCATGGCTCCGCCCGGCTGGCAGCCGGGGTGATGTCATGCGGGTTTTTGCCGCCGCATCATGCCGCTGGCGGCAAGGGCCGCCCCGCCGGTGATCAGCAGGCAGGCAATCAGAATACGCGGGCTCGGTTCACCAAAACCGAAGAGGATGAGGATCAGGGTGGAGAGAAGCGGAGCGGTGTAGCTTGCCGTGCCCAGAAGCTGGATATCG
Organism: Allorhizobium sonneratiae; assembly: GCF_023700755.1. GTDB lineage: Bacteria > Pseudomonadota > Alphaproteobacteria > Rhizobiales > Rhizobiaceae > Allorhizobium > Allorhizobium sonneratiae. The sequence goes on from NZ_JAMKOJ010000007.1 coordinate 217,773, forward strand.
CCGTTCTTCACGCCATAATCCCAGGCATAGAAGGCTGCACCCACCGGCAAGAGGCCGAGCCCGGCAATGGCCAGCCACTGGCTGCCGCTTTCGGGCCAGACCGTGGTTTCAAGCCCGATATGGCTGATCAGCGACAGGATTGCTGTCGCCATGCAGTAAATGGTCACCACATCGGTGGAGACCGCGCCGAAGCGGCGGGTCAGCAGCGAATAACCGGACCAGGTGAAGGCGCAGGCAAAGGCGGCCCCATAGCCCAGCGCATAGGCAGGATTGAAGGCGACGCCCTCGCGCGCCACAATCAGTACGGTGCCGCCGAGGCCCGCCAGTGCGCCAGCCATATGATACCATCGCAGTTTTTCTCCCGGCAGCAGTGCCGAACCGAAGACGATCAGCAGCGGCCAGAGATAGGCGATCAGCCCGGCTTCGACGGCTGGTGCATTGCGCAATGCCGTGAAATAGAGAAAGTGATAGCCGAAAAGGCCCGCTATGCCGGTTGCCCAGACCGGCCATGGCTGGCGAAGATTGTTCAGCCGGGCCGGGCTGGCGACGAAGGTCACGATCCCGGGCAGGCTGCCAATGGCAAAGCAGATGGCGGACAGCTGAAATGGCGGCATGGTACCCGAGGCTGCCGTCAACAGCGCCAGAAGCGACCACATGAGAATGGCGGAAAAGCCGATCAGCGTTGCCTTGACCTTCATTATGCTTCCTGTCAGGGGCCGAATTTGGTTGCGGTAATCGAAAGCGGTCCGATGCGGGTGGGAATGCGCGCATAGACAGGCGCATATAAGTTCATTGTGCCGGTCGGCGCAAACCAGATTTCCATGGAGGTGGCCTTGCGCAGATACTCGATATCGTCGCGGCCACGGCTGTAGCCGGATTTCGGCACATAGCGCACGCCGCAGACGATGGCCTCGCCAGAGGTTTTTCCCGCGCTGAAGCTTGCCTTGCCCTTGGGCGAGAGCACAAGATCGAGACGGCTTTCGCCATCATAGATCGGCAGGGTCTGGTGGCAGAGATTGGCATTGCCGGGCAGGATCAGTCCGCCCAGCGGATCAAGCACACTCTTGAGGTCGGCAGGGCTGACCGGGATCCAGCGATCGGGATCGCGATGCGGTTCGGGTGCGATGGTTGTTCTGGTTACGTCGCCATGGCTATAGCCGACGTCATAGATGCGGGTTTTCTTGCCGCGGGTATAAACCAGCCGATAGGTGCTTGGAGAAAGCCGGTCGCCTACGATCTGGCCCTTCACGGTGGTGGTGGCCAGAAGGCTGACAAACAGAGTGGTGATCCCGGCAGACGAAATCGTGCCGGTGATGGAGTAGGACGGCGTGTCTATGTCCGTGGCGAAGGCTGCGCGCGCCACGGGAATACCGAGAATGGTGACGCGATATTCGGTGGTTGTCCGCGTGGCCGCCCAGACCGGTGACGATGTCTGGCCGATGGTCATGGCGAGGAGGCAGGCCGTCAGGTGGAAGCGAAAAACACGCATGGCAAGACACCGGAGTGAAACAGAAGATGGTATGATTATGCCTGTCACTGTGGCAGGACCATAACCGAAAGACAGGCCAAATACGGCAAATGCTGACGTTTGGCCTGAAGTTTGGCTTGACGTGGGGCCGCAAGCTGACTATAGAACCGCAACTTTCCAATCAGACCGCGTTGGATTGCGACCCCGCATTGATCGGGCTGCATTCCGATTGCCAAGAAGAAAATAGGTGCACAATGTCCCGTGTTTGCGAATTGACCGGCAAGGGCGTCCAGTCGGGCAACAATGTCAGCCATGCCAATAACAAGACCCGTCGCCGGTTCCTGCCGAACCTGTGCGATGTCACGCTGATCTCCGACGTTCTCGGCCAGCGTTATCGTCTGCGCGTTTCCGCTGCTGCTCTGCGTTCTGTCGAGCATCGCGGTGGTCTCGATGCCTTCCTGCTGAAGGCTGACGAAAAGCAGCTGTCGATGCGCGCCCGCCTGCTGCGTCGCCAGATCGTCAAGAAGGGCGCTGAAGCAGCAGCCTGATTGTCGAACTTCGGTTTGCCAGACTTTTGATTGCAATGAACCTGAATGGCCTGCCGTTCAGGTTTTTTGCGTTTTATCGTCTCGTCTGCCTCTGCCTGTGACTTAAGTCAAAAGCAAGTGGCCAATCCTCGCTTATCTTGCGTTCAGACACTGTCTTGAGCCATTTTTTAGAGGATAACGCCATGATGACAATCGATAGATCGACCCAGGCCGAACGCATTCTGCTGGCCCTTATTCGCATTTCCATTGGCTGGGTATTTTTGTGGGCCTCGATCCACCATTTCGGCAATAACGCCTATGTTGGAAATTTTCTGTCCGGCACCAAGACCTTCCACTTTCTCTATGGCCCGCTCGCCCAATCGTCTTTTCTGCCGGTTGTGGCCTTCCTGGTGGAATATGGCCATATGCTGATCGGCCTGTCGCTGATCTCCGGCCTGTTCGTGCGCGCCAGCGCCCCCTTCGCCATCCTGATCATGGTGACCTATTGGACGGCGCATATGGATTTTCCCTATATCGACAATGTCAATGACTTCATGATCGATTATCATCTCATCTATGCGCTTGCGCTGGGTGTGTTGATCCTGCGGCGTGCTGGCCACTATTACGGTCTCGACGGTCTTGTGGCCCGCCTGCCTGTCTATGAGCAGAACAAGGCACTGCATTGGCTTGCTGCCTAGAGAATTTGCAGGAAAACTGCATAGCGGTTTTCCGTCCGGAAATGCCCTAGCAGGTCCACAACCGCTGCTTTGGTCAGCGGTTGTGCCATGATCAAAACGGTGTGGCGCTGTCGCCGGATAGCAGGCAGGGGCAAAGCATCTGATAGGAAAAGCTGCTGTCTCCGGCTTTGCGGTCGAACTGCAGGACGACATCGTATCGGTCTCCCGGCCATGTCGTCGGGGGGCTGATGCCGGATTTCAGCGGCAGCTGCGGAATGATGGCATCGACAATCGCCTTGTGCTCCCAGGAGACGAGAACAGCACCGCTCAAGCCCAGCAGGTCCGTCACAAGAGCGGCTTCTTCTCCCTTGGCAAAACGATCGTCCGGGCCTGCAAGGCCGAGCCGCTCGGAAAAGGGCAGGGCGGTTTCATAAGGGCGGCTGCTCTCTTTGGGATTGTCGACTGTCGCCGGTTTGGCGGCATAGACGGTTTGTGGAATCTGGCCCGCTCCGCCATTGATAAAAAATGCAGCCCAGGCACCGGCGCGCTGCCAGCCGCGAATGACCAGAGAGTGTTTGTCCTCAACACCGTCGGCGTTCAGGCCCGGTCCTGGCCAGGACTCCCCCGGTTTTTCGCTGTGGCGGATGATGTAAAGGGTCAGCGCTGTTTCGGCCATGCTTCATTGCCCTTTTCCGAGAGTATCAAAAAAATATCCGCATCGATGGAAAGCCATCCATGCGGATTGTAAAATCTTAAATTGTGTATTTTTCTTTGAAACACTTATCAAGTGTTGTTTTCGTTGTCAGAGCGGTTTCAGCCGGTCCGACGGTAGGTACCGAGCGGGCTTCTGGCGGGCTTGTCGTCAAAGAGCGAGGCGAGCTGTTCGGTGATGGCGCCTGCCAGTTCATCGGCATCGACAATCGTGACGGCGCGGCGATAATAGCGTGTGACGTCATGGCCGATGCCGATGGCGAGCAGTTCCACCGGCGAGCGCGTCTCGATCTGATCGATCACAGCACGCAGGTGCCGTTCAAGATAATTGCCCGGATTGACCGACAGCGTCGAATCGTCGACCGGGGCGCCATCGGAAATCATCATCATGATCTTGCGCTGCTCGCGCCGACCGATCAGGCGGTTATGCGCCCACATCAGCGCTTCACCGTCGATATTTTCCTTGAGCAGACCCTCGCGCATCATCAGGCCGAGATTGCGGCGCGAGCGCCGCCAGGGGGCATCAGCGGATTTATAGACGATATGGCGCAGATCGTTCAGCCGTCCGGGCATGGGCGGCTTGCCGCTTGCCAGCCATTGTTCGCGGCTCTGCCCGCCCTTCCAGGCCTTGGTGGTGAAGCCCAGAATTTCGACCTTGACGCCGCAGCGTTCCAGCGTGCGGGCGAGAATATCGGCGCATGTGGCCGCCACTGTGATTGGCCGTCCACGCATCGAGCCTGAATTGTCGATCACCAGCGAGACAACCGTGTCGCGGAATTTCGTATCTTTTTCCAGCTTGAAGGAGAGCGGCTGCATCGGATCAATGATCATCCGCGTCAGCCGGGCCGGGTCGAGATAGCCTTCTTCCAGATCGAAATCCCAGGAGCGGTTCTGCTGCGCCATCAGGCGGCGCTGCAGGCGGTTGGCCAGTCGTCCGACCGCGCCCTGAAGATGAGCAAGCTGCTTGTCGAGAAAGGCGCGCAGCCGGTCCAGCTCAGCTTCGTCGCACAGATCCTCCGCGCCGACCTCCTCGTCGAAGGCTTCGGTGAAGACGTGATAATCGACCTTTTCGTTGAAATCGTCGAAAGGGCTTGCCGGACGGCGCATCTCGCCGGGGGTTTCGCTGTCCTCGTCGCCCTCGTCGCTCATATCGTCGTCGGAAATTTCGGCGCCGTCCATCTCGCCGTCTTCCATCTGCTCTTCCGCCGCTTCGCTTTCATCGGCGGGGGCGCTTTCGGCTCCGGCTTCCTCCTGAGAGTTTTCCTGCTCTTCCTCGCCGCTGCGCTGCTGATCTTCCTCGGAGAGATCCTCGTCCTCGGCTTCGTCCGCCTCATCGCCGAAATCCTCGGCCATCTGCATGGCCGACAGCATATGACGGATCACTCGGGCAAAGGCCTGCTGGTCTTCGACAACATCGGCGAGACCGGCAAAATCGCCAGCCGCCTTTTCCTCCAGGAAAGGCCGCCACAAATCGAGCACCTTGCCAGCGCTTTCGGGCGGTTTCTGACCGGTCAGTGCCTCGCGCACCATCATGGCAACCGCTTCGGAAAGCGGTGCATCCTCGCGCTTTTCGATGCCGGAGAAATTCGCCTTGGCGTATTTTTCGGTGTTCATCGAATGAAGATTGTTGGCAACGCCCTTCATCCGCATGGCGCCGATCGATTCCACCCGCGCCTGTTCCACCGCATCGAAAACGCTGCGGGCATCGGTCCCTTCGGGGGCCATGGCGCTGTGAATTTTCTGATCATGGCAGGCAAGGCGCAACGCCATGGAATCGCCCAGCCCGCGGGTGACGGCCAGTTCATGGGCGGTTGGCCGTTTCGACAGTTCCGGCAGGCGCATGCGTTCGCCAGCAAGCCCCGGACGCTCATTGGCGAAGGAGACTTCCACCGCAGCGTCTCCGGCAATGGAGCGCACACAGCCGGTTATCGCCCGCTTGACCGGCTCCATATCCGGCGCAGCACCGGGCCTTGCTTGTGAATTGTCACCGCGACCTGCCATGATCCCTTCTCCGCTCAGGCGCCGAGAACGATATTGGCGGCGCTTTCCTTGAGCTCGACACCGAAGGCGCGCTGATATTGCTCGGCCACCAAGGTGCGCTCCAGCTCGTCGCATTTGTTGAGGAAGGTGGCGCGGAAGGCAAAGGCGATATCGCCGAAGATCTCGGCATTTTCCGCCCAGGTGATCACCGTACGCGGGCTCATCACCGTGGACAGATCGCCATTGATGAAGGCAGCGCGGGTAAGATCGGCCAGACGCACCATCTTGTTAACGTTGTCACGCCCTGCCTCGTTTGCGGCAAAGCTCTTGACCTTGGCAAGAACGATATCGACTTCCTTCTGGTGTGGCAGATAGTTCAGCGTGGTAACGATTGACCAGCGATCCATCTGCGCCTGGTTGATCTGCTGCGTGCCATGGTAAAGGCCGGTCGTGTCGCCAAGACCGACCGTATTGGCGGTGGCAAACAGGCGGAAGGCCGGATGCGGGCGGATGACCCGGCTCTGATCGAGCAGCGTCAGGCGACCTGAGCTTTCCAGCACGCGCTGGATCACGAACATCACATCCGGGCGACCGGCATCATATTCGTCGAAGACCAGCGCAACATTGTGCTGATAGGCCCAGGGCAGAATGCCGTCCTTGAATTCGGTGACCTGCTTGCCATCCTTCAGAACGATCGCGTCCTTGCCGACCAGATCGATACGGCTGACATGGCTGTCGAGGTTGACGCGCACGCAAGGCCAGTTCAGCCGGGCTGCAACCTGCTCGATATGGGTGGATTTGCCGGTGCCGTGAAAGCCGGACACCATCACGCGGCGATTATGGGCAAAGCCCGCCAGAATGGCCAGCGTCGTTTCCCGGTCGAAAAGATAGTCGGGATCGAGATCGGGCACGTAAGGGTCGCCCTTGGAATAGGCCGGTACGCGAATGTCGCTGTCGATGCCGAACACCTCCCGGACGGATACGGTCGTATCGGGCATGTTGGCGATATCAAGATCAATTTTGCTCATCATGTCTCCATGCCGGACGGACCGACCGGCGCATTCTTCAGGCAAACAGGCTAGGTTATCCAACTACTCCTAGCAGAAACCGGCTTGCTTTAACAATTGATATGCCTGGATCACTTCACGAAAACGATCTTCCGATCCACGGTCTCCGCCATTTGCATCCGGATGGTGTTTCTTGACAAGCTCTTTATAGCGACTTTTGATCGCATCGGCGCTGGCGCCGCCGGTCAATCCCAGTGTGTCGAAGGCTTTTGCCTCCAGAGTCTTGAGCTTGCGACCCTGCTGCTCAGGGCGCGACCCATTGCCGCGCGCCTGATGGACGAAGCCAAACGGGTCCTTCATCCGGGCCTGGGAGGCGGCTGAGCCGGAGCGGGCGTTGGACTGCAGGGGTGCCGAGCGGGCGGCCTTGTTGACGCCCACCGTCCAGGTTGGGCGATGGCCGGTGATCGCTTCTTTCTGGTAACGAGCGATCTCGCCATCGGACAGGCCGGAAAAATAATTATAGCCTTTGTTGTATTCCTTGACGTGCTCGAAACAGAACAGAAAAAACTGTCCTTCGGCATTGCGTCCGACGGGTGCGCGATGCGCACCAGGTTTGTCACAGCCGTCCCACTGGCAAGTGGCGATCGGCTGTTGCGGTTCGTCGGCCTTCTTGCGCCGTGTCCGGATCTTGTCGAAATATCGTGAGTCGAGTTTCATCCGCAAATTATGGGGTGAGACGGGCCTCACGACAAGAATTGACAAATCAGATTGTTATTGCCTTTTAGGAGGGTTGAACCCGTCAATGGAAAATGAGGTCTGTTCATGTCGCTGCGCCAGAGGATCGAAGACAAGCTGACGGCGGCTTTTTCGCCTGAACGGCTGGCCGTCATCGATGAAAGCCATCTGCATGCCGGGCATCAGCCGGATATGACAGGCACGGGCGAAACCCATATGCGGGTCAAAATCGTTGCCGCTGCCTTTTCCGGCATGAACCGCCTTGCCCGTCACCGCTCGGTGACGGAACTATTGAGGCCAGAGCTTGATGCGGGTCTTCATGCGCTGGCAATCGAGCCTGCCGCGCCGGGAGAAGCCGTTCTTTGGTAAAGATCGGGGCCGATCAAGAGAAAGTGAAGGCGGGGTTTCGGCTCAAAGCATTCAGAGTTTTTCGCTGAGAAAACTTTGCACTTCCGCCGAAGGCACGTCATCGGCGACGAAGGACTGGCCGATGCCGTGGGTGAGGATGAAGGTGAGCTTGCCGCTCTTGACCTTCTTGTCCTGACCGATGGCCGCCATCAAGGTCTCCACGCCGGGCATATCGCCGGGAATGTCGCGGATGCTCGTCGGCAAGCCGACCTCCCGCAGGTGGCGTTCCACGCGTCTGGCGTCATCCGGGCTTGCCAGATTGAGCCGTGCGGAAAAATCATGGGCCAGCACCATACCGATGGCGACACCCTCGCCATGCACGAGGCGGCGGCTGTCATAGCCGGTGGCAGCTTCCAGCGCGTGGCCGAAGGTGTGGCCGAGATTGAGCAGTGCGCGACGGCCCTGTTCGCGCTCATCGGCCACCACGACATCGGCCTTGGCCTGACAGGACACGGCAATGGCCTGCGTCCGTGCCGGGCCGCCGGCAAAAATCTCGCGCCAATTTTCTTCCAGCCAGGTGAAAAAGTCCGGTCGGTCGATCAGACCATATTTGGCCACTTCGGCATAGCCGGCGCGAAATTCCCGCTCGCTCAGCGTGTTCAAGACGCCTGTGTCAGCCAAAACCAGATCCGGCTGGTTGAACACACCGATCAGGTTCTTGCCCTGGCGGGCATTGATGCCGGTCTTGCCGCCGACGGAAGAATCGACCTGGGAAAGCAGAGAGGTGGGAATTTGTACGAAGCGCACGCCGCGCCGGACAATGCCGGCGGCAAAGCCGGTGAGGTCGCCAATCACGCCGCCGCCGAGCGCAATCACCGTGTCGTTGCGCTCGATACGTGCTTCGAGCAGCACGTCGCAAACCTTTTGCAGATTGTCGAAGCTTTTGGTCTTTTCGCCGGCAGGCAGGGTGAAGGAGGTGGCGTCGATGCCATCAGCCTCCAGCGCATCCATCAGGCTTTCCAGATAGAGAGGCGCAACATGCTCGTCGGTAACAATGGCCGCCTTACGGCCCTTGATCCGGGTGGAAATTTCGCCGCCGGCCCGCTCGATCAAGCCTTCGCCGATGATGATGTCATAGGCGCGTTCGCCCAGAGGCACGTGAACGACGCGCTCGCTGCTGCTCCTGTCGGTCATGGTTGGTCCTGCTTGTTCTGGAAATGGCTGACAACCGCCTGCATCACATCGGCGGCAACGGTTTCCTTGCGCTCATTGCGCGAATGCACGGTGATATCGGCGCGCGCATAGATGGGATAGCGGTCGTTCATCAGCTTTTCCAGCGTAGAGCGCGGATTTTCGGTCTTGAGCAGCGGACGGTGATCGCGCTTGTTGACCCGTTCCCATAAAGTATCGAGATCGGCTTTCAGCCAGATGGAGAGGCCACCACGCTCGATCTGGGCGCGGGTGCGATCATTGATGAAAGCGCCGCCACCGGTGGAGACCACCTTGGGGCCGCCGCGAAGGAGCCGCTTGATCACCCGGGTTTCCAGCGCGCGGAATTCCGCCTCGCCATAGGCGGCGAACAATTCGCTGATCGTCATGCGTGACACACGCTCGATTTCGTTGTCGGTGTCGATGAAGGGCAAGCCCAGATTTTGTGCGACAAGACGGCCGATCGCAGACTTGCCGGCCCCCATCAAGCCGACGAAAACCAGCCTCCTGCGGCCCAGCAGGCGACGTGTCCGTTCGGCAAGGGTTTCTTCGGGCGGAGCGAGAATCTGGGTCATCAGCCTTGTTCTAACCGTTTTGCAACCCTATTGACAAATGCTGGCCCGACGTCAAGCCGTGATGACGCAACAGATGCAAGGGAGTTGCCCCATGGCCGGAATGGATCAGGCCCGGATCGAGGCCTTTCTGGAAATGATGAGCGCCGAGCGTGGTGCTGCCAAAAACACACTGACCTCCTATGCCCGCGATCTGGCCGATGTCGTTGCCTTTCTGTCGGGGCGGCAAAAGCGGCTGGAAACGGCTGACAGCGCCGATCTTTCGGCCTATCTGGCGCATCTGACTGAGAAAGGATACGAAGCCGCCTCACAGGCGCGACGGCTTTCGGCGCTCAGGCAATTCTTTCGGTTTCTTTATAGCGAAGGGCTGCGCGGCGACGATCCGACGGCCATTCTCGATGCACCGAAAAAACGCTTGTCACTGCCAAAGACGCTGACGATCGAAGAGGTGGACCGGCTTTTGAAACTGGCGGCCGATGAAGCTGCGATGGATGGCCCTGACAAGCTGCAACGCCTCAGACGGCTGGCGCTGGTCGAACTTCTTTACGCCACTGGCATGCGGGTGAGTGAGCTTGTGGCGCTGCCGGCTCATGTCCTGCGTCAGGAGGGCGGATTTCTGATGATCCGCGGCAAGGGGGCTAAGGAAAGGCTGGTGCCGCTTTCTGCTCCTGCCATCGATGCCCTGAAACGATACAGCGAGGCCCGGCGTTGCGCGCAGGCGGACAAGGCAGATGAAAACCCTAAAATGGCAGGGTTTCTTTTTCCGGCCGCCAGCAAGGAAGGACACCTGCCGCGACAGGTTTTCGCGCGAGAATTGAAAGATTTGGCAGTTCGCGCCGGATTGGCGCCTGAGGCGGTCTCTCCCCATGTGCTGCGTCATGCTTTTGCCAGCCATCTTTTGCAAAATGGGGCAGATCTGCGCATTCTTCAGGAATTATTGGGACATAGCGACATTTCGACGACACAAATTTATACCCATGTGCTGGATGAAAAGCTGCAGATTCTGGTCGAAACGCATCACCCACTTGCAAAATATGGGAAAAACACCGATTAGAAGCCCGACCGCCTCCCTGATAAGCAGGGGGATGAGCAGGAGTAACGGACCGGAACGGACCTCATGATCAATTATCTCGATTTCGAAAAGCCCATTTCCGACCTCGAAGGCAAGATTCACGAGTTGAAGAAGCTCAAGAGCGAGGATGAGAGCATCGACACCTCGGAAGAGATCGGCCGTCTCGAGACCCGTGTGCGCGAAGCCATGGAAGAGATTTATGCCAAGCTCAATCCCTGGCAGAAAACTCAGGTATCGCGTCATCCGCAGCGGCCGCATTTCATCGATTATGCCAAGCGGTTGTTTGCCGATTTCACCCCCCTGGCTGGTGACCGGAAATTTGCCGAGGATGCCGCCATTCAGGCAGGCTTTGCCCGTTTTCGCGGTGAGCCCGTGGTGTTGATCGGTCAGGAAAAGGGCAATGACACCAAAAGCCGGATCAAGCATAATTTCGGCAGCCCCCGTCCCGAAGGCTATCGCAAGGCAATCCGCATCATGGAAATGGCCGACCGTTTCGGCCTGCCGGTGATCTCGCTGGTCGATACGGCGGGTGCCTATCCGGGGGTGGGCGCGGAAGAGCGCGGTCAGGCCGAAGCCATCGCCCGCTCGACGGAAATGTGCCTGAACATCAAGGCGCCGGTAATTTCTGTGGTGATCGGCGAAGGCGGCTCCGGCGGGGCAATTGCCATTGCCACCGGCAACCGCGTCTATATGCTCGAACATGCGATCTATTCGGTGATCTCGCCGGAAGGGGCGGCTTCCATTCTCTGGCGCGATTCCTCGCGCGCCAAGGAGGCGGCGAGCAATATGAAGATCACCGCGGAAGACTTGAAGGCACTGGGCGTGATCGACGGCATCATTCCCGAGCCGATCGGCGGGGCCCATCGTGGACCGGAAACGGTCATCGACCAGACGGGTGACACCATTGCCGGAGCGCTCAAGGAGCTTTCTGTCCTGAGCGGCGAAGATCTGCGCAAGGCGCGTCGGCAAAAATTCCTGGATATTGGCCGCAATCTTTAACGGGTTTGAGGGGTCGTACAGAGAAGGGCAAAACGTGCATTCCTGCAGCCTTTTGCCCCTCTCATTTGTCCGGCAGGCCCGGATGGAATGTCGAAATGACACGCTCTGCCTGATCGGGAATGAAGCCCTTAGCGAATAATCGATTCATGGCGATCAGGCGTCCGGCTGTGGACTCTCGCGGCATTTTCACGGTTTGTAAACCATGATCTGCCATGATCTGCGGATGATCAACGTGCTGCCCCGCTTGCGGAAATCTGTTCCGGGACGTATGCAGATTATCTGCGGACGGCTCTGTCCGTTGTTATGGGAAAATGGTGGCGCGCCATGCTGATCGCCCGGAAATCCGTTCTGTCTGTTCTGCCAGTTTTCGTGGCAGCCCTGATGCTGTGGGGCTGCAACGACACGCTTGATAGCGTCGTTGACAAGAAACTTCCCGATAACGTCAAGAACAAGGTCGAACAGCCCCTGCCGGATTCGATTCTGACGCAGATGGCTGCCCTCAATATGGATCGTAATTCGCCGATTGCCATCCGTATCTTCAAGGAAGAAGGCGTTCTGGAGATCTGGAAGGAAAAGCGTGACGGCAAGTTTGCCAAAATCGCCGACTACCAGATTTGCGCCTGGTCGGGGCGGCTCGGTCCGAAGGAGAAGGAGGGCGACCGTCAGGCGCCGGAAGGCTTTTATGAGCTGACGCCTGCCAATCTCAACCCCTATTCCAAATATTATCTGGCGATCAACACCGGCTTTCCCAACCGTTACGACAGCGTCAACGGTTTTACGGGCACCAATCTGATGATCCATGGTGCTTGCTCATCTTCAGGCTGTTATTCGATGACCGATGCGCAGATTCTGGAAATCTACGCCTTTGCCCGCGATGCGTTTCGCGGCGGCCAGCAGACGGTGCAGCTTGAAGCCTTTCCCTTCCGCATGACGGCGGAAAACATGGCGCGCCACCATTTCAGCCCGCATTATCCGTTCTGGCAAATGCTGAAGGCTGGTTATGACCAGTTCGAGATCACCCAACGTCCGCCGGAGGTGGCGGTGTGTTCTCGCCGTTATGTGTTCAATGAAAAGGCGGCGCCCGGTCACGGTTTCAATCCCAATGCCGCCTGTCCGCCCATGAGCATGTCACCGCAGCTGACAGCCGCCGTTGCCGCCTATAATTCCGCCTATGAGCGCGATTATGCCAAGGCGATGAAGACGTATGCCAAAAAGGTCTGGTATGATCCGACCGAGGCTGAGCGCAAGGCGCTGGTGGCGGATCTGCGCAAAGGCCATGATCCGGCCTTTGCCCCCACCGGTTCAGCGTTGAAGGCGGGCAAGTTGCTTGATCTTGCTGATGTCGCCGATCCCGCCCATCCGACATTGCATGGAGGCGCCGGGCATGGAGGGGCAGATGGCGGTGCAGCGGCACCGCAAACCATGATTGCTTCCGTTGCGACGGGCGGGAAAACCAGCCGTATCGGGCCAACCAATCCAGGCGTTGACCCCTCGAACCCGGCAAGCCCGGCAGGCGTCGATCCTTCGGAGACGGCGATGATGTCCTTGCCTGCAACCGGGCCGGTGCCGCCTGCCAATCCGAACAGCATCGGCGCGCCCTCAACCATGACCGCCTTCGATGCGCCTCCCCAGCAGGTCGCCGCCAAACCTTTCTGGAAATTCTGGTCGCGATGAGCGGGGACAAAAAGGATGATCCGGTTTTCTCTCTGGATCTGAAAGGGCTCAAATGTCCGCTTCCCGTATTGAAAACCCGTAAAAAACTGGCGTCCATGACCAGATGCGCAAGGCTCAGGGTCGAAACCACCGATCCGCTGGCCGGTATCGACATTCCCCATCTCTGTCATGAGGATGGGCATCGCCTTCTCGCCAGCGAGAAGACCTCAAGCGGCCATTGCTTTTTGATCGAAAAAGCATGACGGGTTTTTGGGCTTTTCTGTTGGCAGATTATTCCGCGTGAAACCAAAAGACAGGTCACGTCAGAGGCAAAAGATCACCAATCTCTTCGGTTTCGATCTCAACAAGCCAGAGATCGCCGTCCCATTGCCTCTCGCGGGTCATGACCGTGTCCACCGCCTCGCGCTCGACCCTGTCGAGACGACGCTCGAAACGGCGTTCGGCAGCGCTGTCGTCGTCGAGCAGGCTTTGCGGTGCAGGCGCGTAAAGCGTTTCCAGGCCATCGCGAAAACGCTGACGCACGAAGATGGCCCCGGCCATATCCATGCCCTTGTGCTCAATGGCGGCAAAACCGCCTGCGGCAAAAACGCGGCGCATCAGGGCCGAAACCACCATGTCGGAACGAAGGCGCATCGTCATGGCTCACATGTTGTCATTGTTTATAGGGCACCGATCGATTTTAGCTTCTTTAGCACGATGGGGCTGGGCTGACCATCGACGGGCAGATGATAATGACGCTGGAAGTGGAGAATGGCGGCCTTGGTCTTTTGTCCGTAAACGCCGGGGCTGTCGAGGTCGCTATAGGCAATATGGCTCAGGCCGCGCTGAATGGCGCTGATCATCGCCGGGTCGGCATTGGCAGCGTCCAGGACGGGAGGAGATGTGTTCTGCCATTGGGCGGAGACCGGTGTCGGCGTGGGTAGGGTTTTTTCCGCATTGCGGATGGCGGCTGCAATCGGATCGGCCTGAGAGGCTGCCATAGAGGACGATGTGTTTCGGGTGTCGGTCTTGTCTGCGATCTCCATGGAGCTTGGCCGCTCCTTGGGTACAATGGAGGCTGCGGCCTGATCGAGGCTCATGGCGGCAAGAAGATCACGGCTTGCCTCACCCGTTGCCGGCAGGCCGATGCGCTGCTGATAGCGGCTGATGGCCGATGATAATGCCGGATTGTTTAACCCGTCCGTCGGGCCGTTATAGAGACCAAGACGCTGCAGTTCGCTCTGCGTGTCGCTGACCAGCTTTGTGTCTGTGCCGGGCTGGGAGGCCGTGGCCACTGCGGTTGCGGGCGGATTTGGCGTATCTGTATTTTGCCGCTCGATACGAAACGTGGTCACATCGCCTAAATGACCCTTGCGCTCGGCAAAGGGGTTGAAACCGGGCATAGCGTTGAAATTGCCGGGATCGCGTGTGCGCAGAAAGGGAGAGGGATGGCGCTCCGGCTGATACCAGATGGCATTGGCGGCAACGCAGGAAAAGGCAAGGCAGACGGTCAAGGTACCGCCGATTTTTCCCGGATGGCGGGCAAGAAGATGCAAAAAGCCAAGGCCAGCCCGCGTCAGAAGTCCCTTCTGCTTGCGAACCGGCTTTTTTTTATCAGGCGATTTTCGCTTTCGCGCTGCCATCCAATCCTTCCTGTCGGCCGCTCACGTGGTGCTGGCCCTGCATGTCAGCCTGCAAACGTGGCGGAAATTCAACACCGTTCCTGTCATCACGGACTTTGCCGACACCGGACCCATCCGCAGGCAGGGTGATTTCCACAACGGTTCCTTCGCCGGGCCTGCTCTTCATGCACAAGGCGCCACCATGCAGGGCAACCAGCCCTTTGACCAGGGACAGGCCAAGACCGACACCGTCATAGCGGCGGCTGTAATCGGACTGAATCTGGACGAAGGGACGGCCAAGCTCGGCGACCTTCTCTTCAGCGATGCCGATACCGGTATCGCTGACCGAAATGACAATATGATGAGCAGATCGTGACGCATCGATGGTGACAACACCACCGGCATCGGTGAATTTTATCGCGTTTCCAACAAGATTGATCAGGATCTGGCGAACAGCGCGCGGATCGGCAGACAGTTCGCCAACATCGCGGGCAATGCGGCTGGTCAGGGCGAGCCCTTTTTCCCGCGCCTGAAGACCGAGCATTTTTTCGCAATCCTGCACGACATCGGCAACGGCAAAGGGTTCGACGATCAGTTCGTAACGCCCCGCCTCGATCCGGCTCATATCAAGCATGGTGTTGACCACCGACAGCAGATGACCGCCCGATTGACGGATCAGCCGGACGTATTCGCGATGCCGCTCATCCTCAAGTCGGCCAAGATAGTCGCCCATCAGAATGTCGGAGAAACCGAGAATGGCGTTCAAGGGTGTGCGCAGTTCATGGCTGACGGCAGCGAGGAAGCGGGTCTTGGCTTCATGGGCCTCCTGCAACTCCTCGCTCAGCGTATCGACGCGCTCGGCCAACGCCTGTTCACGGGTTGCATCGAGCATCTGTACGAAGATCCCGTTCATACCGTGCTGGCCGACAGTGCAGGTGGTCATGTCGAGAGCGACGCTCATCATCTGGCCGTTGGCCGGATCCGGCATGGCCAGACGCAATACCAGTCTTGTGCGGCTCTCGCCCATGCGCAGGGCGTCGATGGCGCTGACAAAAGCAATGCGGTCAGTGACATGCACCTGATCGATGAAAGGCCGGCCCAGCGGCTCGCGCAGGCAACGCAGGAAATCGCTCATCTCGCGCCCGCCAATGCGCACCATGCGCGCCTGACTGTCCAGCAGAAAGGCAAGACCCGGCATCAGCGCCGAGCGGGCGGAAAACAGGTCCTCGCCTTCCACGGTCTGCATCGAGCGCCAGATATCCTGGTCAGGCAGGGTCTTGCGGCGCGCAAGCCAAAGAATGGGCGGAAGGGCCATAAGAAAGAAGGCGGCTGCGAGAGCGACACCCAGCGGCAGGGCAAGCGCAATGCTTTGCTCGATCGACAAGAGGGCCGGGATGATCAGAAGCAGCGCCAGGCTAAAGAGGGCCACGTGTCGGGCGGCAACAACCTCTGGCTGAGATGGCTTGCCCTCTCCGGCGACGCGCATGACCGCTGAGGCTATGGCAGCCTCAAAACCGGACCTGATCCGAACAGCGATTTGACCCAATACCTGCACGCTCACCATCCGCGAAGCGGTCCTCTCTAATGGGTTCACAATAGAGGTCGCTGCCTTAAGGAAAAGATAAAGGCATTTGCACAAAACCGCCGGAAAAAGACGTTTTCGCCCCGGAACGAGACAGGCGAACCATGCTTTGCAAAATATGGTTAATTGGACGTAAGCGACGGATTTTCCGTAATTTTCCAGTTATGTTAATCTTTGTGGCGGGCGCAGGTGCTGGAAATCCTGCAAAACCAGCTTCACAGCCACAATTATGCTTAACCCGTCAGGCTACAATTTGACGAAAATGCGGGTCAAATATCGAAAGATCGAATTTTATGTAAATTCTCAGAAAATACGATGAGCTTTTGCAAAGCGCCATTTGCATGCTCTGGCTATGATCGATCCAGACATCCGGAAATTGCAACCGGATGAGGCGGCAAAATTGTCGCATAACGAAACGAGTGGCGGCGATGTGGTTTTTGATCAAAGGCGCGTTCTGGTTTACCCTGGTTCTGGTTCTTCTGTCGTTTCTCGGCGGCGGCAAGGACGCCAATACGGCTCAGGAGGCCAAATTCGACCCGCAAACGGCCATTGCCGCGGCAAGTGGCCTCTATGATTATCTTGGCGGGCTGTGTCAGCAAAAGCCGGATGTCTGTGTGAAGGGAGCCGAAACCCTGAGCGCCATCGGCCAGCGCGCCAGCGAAGGCGCCAAGGTGGCTTATGAAATTCTTAACCGCCAGTTCGGCGACAAGCCTGTCCAGACAAAACAGCAGGCAGGGCAGGCGGCAGGTGCTGTCGATGCCGCTTCCGATGCGCATCAGACGGCAGGGTCCGACCCTTTGGTGACGGCAAGCGTGCGCGAACCCTTGCGGATTTCGGTTCCGATCCCCCGGCCGAAGCCGGAAGGCTGATCACGTCTTCCTGGTCCTCCGGCCTGCGTTTTCTGTCAGAACACGGAATGGCACCAGGCTTTCGCCCCGCGGTTTTTGCGAAAACCGGATTCCCCTTTCCCGACCGAGGCTCTATATGGAAGCGTGGATCGCCTTTCCACCGGACAGGCTTGTTGTGTGACAGGGCCTGTCCATGATCTTGTGAATGAACGGAAGCCTTTGGACGCCATGACCCCCATCGACCAGATTATCGACGATTTCGCCTTTCTCGACGACTGGGAGGATCGCTATCGCTATGTGATCGAACTGGGAAAGGCGCTGCCCGACTTGCCGGAGGACAAGCGCACCGGGGAGAACAAGGTCCGCGGCTGTGCCAGTCAGGTCTGGCTGGTGGTTCATCCCGGTGACGGGCCGGATCCCGTCTTGACCCTTGAAGGCGATTCGGATGCCCATATCGTGCGGGGGCTGGTGGCCATCGTGCTGTCGGCCTATAGCGGTCGAAAAGCCTCCGAGATTGCTGATTATGATGCTCTGGCGCTGTTCGGCAGGCTGGGGCTGATCGAGCATCTGTCTGCCCAGCGCGCCAATGGCCTGCGGTCCATGGTGGATCGGATCCGCAGCGAGGCGCGGACCCGGCTTTCCTCCTGATGCTTCAGTCGGTGGTCAGCGCAGCCACGGGATCGAGACGCGAGGCATTACGTGCCGGCATGAAACCGAAGACAAGGCCGATCAGGCAGGAGCAGGTAAAGGCCAGCACCATCGAGCTTGTGGAATAGACAAGGCTGATCTGCTTGACGAACAGGCTGAAGGTGAAGCCCATCGACAGGGCAAAGCCGATGCCGAGACTGCCGCCGATCAGGCAGACCAGCACGGCCTCGATCAGGAATTGCTGCAAAATATCCTGACGCCGCGCGCCGACCGCCATGCGCACACCGATCTCGCTCACCCGCTCGGACACCGATACCAGCATAATGTTCATGACGCCGATACCGCCGACAATCAGCGAGATGACGGCAATGGCGGCAACCAGCAGGGTCAATGTCTGGGCGGTCGCGATGATGGTCTTGCGGATGTCGTCGGTGTTGAGGATGAAGAAATCCTTCTCCCCATGCCGCTTGGTCAAAAAGCGGGTGACGGCGGCTTCGGCGGTCGAGCTGTCGATGCCATCGGCCACGCGCACCGTCACACTGCGCAGCGACATGTCACCTAGAAACCGGGCCTGCACGCTGGTATAGGGCAGATAGGCCGACAGGTTCGAGCTGGAGCCGAAACCGCCCTGCTGCGATTCGATCACACCGATGATGCGCACCGGAACCGTGTTGAGAAACACCGTCTTGCCAATCGCATTGCTATAGGGCTTGCCAAACAGGGTGGAGGCGGCATTGTCGTCGATCACCGCTTCCTGGCTCATTGAGGTGACGCCTTCCGCATTGAAAAACCGCCCGGCCAGTAATTTCGATCCCTTGGCATCGAAATATTGTGACCCGACACCGTTGATCAGCGCGTTGGCGACAGTGGAGCCTGAGCGCACCGTACCAGAGGTGGAGACTGTAGGCGTGGCCGCCGCCACATAAGGCAGCCGGGCCAGCGCCTCGGCATCGGCAACCTTCAGCGTGGTGATCTTGGCGGAGCGCACATCGCCAAACCCTTTGCCGGGGAAGATTTCCAGCGTGTTGGTGCCGAGACTGTTGATATTGGACAGCACTTTCTGCTGGGTGCCATTGCCCAGCGCCACGACGCTGACCACCGAAGCAATGCCGATGATGATGCCGAGCATGGTCAGGAATGTTCGCAGCCGGTGCGACATCAACGCCTTGAGCGCCATGGTGAAGGCTTCGCTCAACCGGCCAAGCCAGGCAAAACGCTGGCTGGCGTCTGGGGAGGATATGTCTGTGCCGCGCTTTTCCGGTTGTGGTTGTTTTTCCTGGCGGCGATCAGCGATGATGTTTCCGTCGGCGATCTCGATGATCCGTTCGGCACGGGCGGCGACATTGGCGTCATGGGTGACGATGATGATCGTCTTGCCCTCGCCATGCAGCTCATCGAGAATGCGCAGCACTTCCTCGCCGCTGTTCTTGTCGAGCGCGCCGGTCGGCTCATCAGCAAGGATGACCTCGCCGCCATTCATCAGGGCGCGGGCAATCGAGACGCGCTGCTGCTGACCGCCGGACAATTGTCCGGGGCGGTGGCCAAGCCGTTCGCCCATGCCCAGCCGTTCCAGGATCGCCCGGGCACGCTCTCGACGTCGTTGCGAAGGGGTGCCGGCATAGATGGCGGGCATTTCGACATTGCCGAGCGCTGTCAGATCGCCAAGCAGATGATAGCGCTGGAAGATGAAGCCGAAATGCTCGCGCCGCAAGGCCGACAGCGCATCGCTGTCCAGCTGGTCTGTGCGCTGGCCACCGATTTCATACACGCCTTCGCTTGGCCGGTCGAGCAGGCCGAGAATGTTCATCAGGGTCGATTTGCCCGAGCCGGACGGGCCGATAATCGAAACCATCTCCCCCTTTTCAATGGCGAGATCGACCTGTTTGAGCACGGCGATCTCCTCATCGCCGGACAGATAGCGCCGCGTGACCTTGGAGAGTTTGATGATTGCCATGGCTTACATTCCCGGTGGCGGCGGCATGGATGAACGGCTGCTGCTCGTTTCGGTGACAGCCGTTCCGATCACCACCTTCTCGCCCTCTGCAAGACCGGATTTGATCTCGGCATTAATGCCATCATTCAGGCCAATTTCGACAGTGCGGCGGCTGATATGGCCGTCTTTGCCAATGACGCTGATCTCGGCCTTGCCGTTCTTGCCGCTCATGGACAGCGCCGAGGAGGGCACGGTCAGCACGTTTTTCGCTTCACCGAGAATGATATGGACTTCCGCCGTCATATAGGTCCTGAAGCGACCGGTCGGGTTATCGACGGTCAGGATGCCGTTGTAATAGATCGCCGAGCTGCTGGAACTGCTCGAGCTACTGGAACTGCTGCTGGAGGATGAGGAAGAGGTGACGCTGCTGTCGCTGGTGATCGATTCCGGTGCCGGTTCGATCGATTGCAATACGGTATTGTAACGGGTGGCGGGATCGCCGAGCAGGGTGAAATAGGCCTTTTGTCCCGGTTTGACATGCAGAATATCGGCTTCGGAGATTTCAGCACGGATCACCATCCGGTCCAACTGGCCGAGAATAACGATGGTGGGCGCTGTCTGGGCGGCATTGACGGTCTGGCCCTGCTGGTTGACGACAGCAAGCACTGTGCCGTCCATGGGCGCCGTGATGCGGGTATAGGCCAGGTTGACCTGCGCGGTTGCCACCGCCACCTCAGCTTCGTCAATCTGGGCGTTGAGCGAATCGATTGCGGCCTTGTCCTTGTCTCGGGTGGCTTGGTCGCTTTCGAGATCGGACTGTGTGCCGGAATTGCCGGCAACAAGTCTTTTCTGTCGCGCAAGAGTTAGTTCCGCATTGATCAGCGTGGCTTCGGCCTCAACCTTCTGCGCTTTGTAATCAGCAAGAGATGCTTCGGATGTCTTGAGGCTGTTCTGCTGGGTGACGGAATCGATTTCGGCAACCAGATCGCCCTTCTTGATCGTATCGCCAACTTTGACATGCAGCGCCGTGATGCGACCGGAAACCTGCGCCCCCACTGCCACCAGCCGATAGGGCTTGAAAATGCCGTTTGCCAGCACCGTTTCTTCGATAGTGCCGCGCTTGACATCAGCCGTCAGCAAGCCATCGGTTCCATTGCCGTTTTTTTTCAGCGCGGCATAAAGGCTGACGGCGCCCGCCATGGCAACGCAAAAAACGATGATGATCCAAGCTCGCCGCTTCACGATGTTCCATTTCCGGCGGCCTGTCCGCCATGCCTGTTCTGCGGTTTTACGGCAGATGCTCTGGACTGCTTTGATATTTTAAGTACCATGACGTACCGATAAATCTTTCACCTTTTGCATGTCAACCGGAGCTAGCATGAATAAACGGCAAGAAAAGGTAAACACGCGCCGCGGGCGACCACCAAAGGATGAAAAGCGGCAACGTGACGCAATTTTGTCAGCCAGTTATCAAGCCTTCAAGGCCAAGGGCTATGTTGCCACGACCACCGATGAAATTGCTGGCCTCTGCCATATTTCCAAGCAGACACTCTATCGATATTTCCCCTCAAAGGAGACCCTGCTCGGGGCGGTGGTGGCCGAGCATCGGCATAAAATGCTGGCACTGCCGCGGCCAGAGCATGAGGATCTGCCTTTTACCAAGGTCTTGGAGATGATTTTTTTCATCGATCTGACTGCGGAAGAAGAGGAGGAGCGGCGGGCTTTTTTTCGCGCCATCCTGCGCGATATTCATGATCATCCCAGATTGCGGGATGTTTTTTTGCGTGAGGGGGCAGAACGATCACGCCATGAACTGGCCGATTGGCTGGACGGACAGGTTCGCCGAGGCGTGATCACGGTTGGCAATACTCTATCGCTTGCACGGATGCTGATGGACATTGCCTTTTCGCCCATGCCCTATCGTGACGGTGAAGAAGATCGTGTCTCTCACCTCAGGCAATGTCTTGCGCTTGTCAGCCACAGCCTGACGCTGAGCAGGCCTCAACATCAGCTTCAGGCAAGTCAATGCAAGTAATTCGGAATGGCGGAACGCCGTTTGGGGACGGAACGGGATGCGGCGAAACTGAGGCACGGCCAGAACCGGAGAGAGGCCAATGCAGATTTCAGGGACAAGCAATTCCCTTTTTTCCTATGCGAATGTGAAGAAACAGACGAGCACCAGCGATACAGATAGTGATTCATCACTCTTCGATAGTCTCTCTAAGGGCAAGAACAGTTCCGGCTCGGGCGACAGCCTTCTGGACGCACTATCATCGGACGATTCGAGCAGTGCGTCGGGTTCCGATACGGACGATACCACATCAACCGATGCTGGCGCTCAATTCCAGCAATGGCTGTCGCAATTGATGAGCCTTAGCCAGTCGTCAGCAACGGCTGATGGTACCGATAGCACATCGACCGGCAGTGACAGCGCCTGCACGACCACGGCAACGGCTGCAAACGGTCAAATGCCGCCATCACCACCTGGTCCGCCGCCCGCCGATGCCGATAGCGACAGTGTGACGTCGACCGCTTCGTCCAGCAGTTCGACAACGACCGGCTCGACGAGCGATTCTTCCGACAGTTCTTCCGACGAAGATCTGGCGTCCTGGCTCTCCGCGTTGACCGGAGCCTCCCAGTCCACGACGTCCACCAGTCAGACGGGTGATGACGACGACACGACTGGCGACAGCCTGGCCATGCTCGGCACGGGCGGTCGGATGCCGCCGCCGCTCGGACCACCGCCATCGGATGCCGCAAGCGCGACGTCTGACGACAGCACGTCGTCCACGGCATCGACCAGCGCAACTGGAAGTTCGACGTCGTCCGCATCAACGTCGTCTACGTCGAGCGACAGCAGTTCCGGCACCTCCACGTCGTCCGGCACCAGCAGCACGTCCTCGAGTTCAGACAGCAGCAATACCGGCAATATTGAAGAGGAGTTGCTGGAAAAGCTGGAAGCATCGATCAGTAGCGGTCTCTCCTATGGCAGCGATGTGCTGAACCAGCTGAGCCTGCCTGGTGATGCGACGGTTTGATCCGTCTGTGACAATGGTCATCTTCAGATTTAAAATATTACATCATCTTATGTACGTTTATTAAACGTACGACGCTATAAACGGTCCGGTGTTATTGGCCTGACGGTTTCCGGATTGTGCAATGCCACTTTGACGACGACCCTGCGGGTATTTTGCCCGTTTGCTTGCATTTCGCGCTTCGATTTCCAGTCGAAGATTTTCTGGCCGGCTTTCAGCCGGCCTTTTTTTTGCCTGCTGGTGAGCATCGTTCCAAACTTTTGTGAACAGGTTGCAAAATCGGGGCAGCCGGTTGCCAGCCTGGCGTCGCACGCCTATGTGTGGGCCAGAAATCTTTCCAGTGTTCGGATCGATCAATCCGTTCAGGGTGCTGAGCATGACCTCGCTTTTCGATAAAGATCAAATCCTGCGCAACCGGCAACGTGCGTTCAGGATCGCCGATCCCGGTGCCGGCTTTCTGCTGGATATTGTGGCAAAGGAACTGGCGGAACGTCTCAGTGTTGTCGAGCGTCGTTTCGAGATGGCGGCTGAAATGAATGGCATGGATGGCCGAGTGGCCAGATCCTGTGTGGAAACGGGCCGGATCGAGCAGATGGATCAGGCCGAAATCAGCGCCCATGGCTCTGAGACGGCAGCAGATTTCGACCATCTTGGTCTTGCGGAACAAAAGTATAATCTGATTCTGGCGCCGCTCTGGCTGCAACTTGCGAATGATCTTCCCGGCGCCCTGATTCAGATCCGCCGTGCGCTGAAGCCGGACGGGCTTTTTCTCGCCGCTCTTGCGGGGGCGGGAACGCTCGGTGAATTGCGCGACGTATTGCTGGCGACCGAAGCCGAGATGAGCGGGGGTGCCAGCCCGAGAGTCATTCCCTTTGCCGATGTGCGCGATATGGGCAGTCTGTTGCAGCGGGCCGGTTTTTCGCTGCCGGTGGTGGATGTTGAAGACTATACGGTGCGTTACGACAATCTTTTCGGGTTGATGCGCGATCTGCGCGCCATGGGAATGACCAACCCGATGCTCGATCGCAGCCGTATCCCTTTAACACGAAGGTTTTTTATGCGGGCCGCTGAGCTTTACGCCGAACGGTTCAGTGATCCGGATGGTCGCATTCGGGCCAGTTTCTCGATCATTTATGTGTCCGGATGGTCACCGCATGAAAGTCAGGCCAAACCGCTGAAACCGGGATCGGCCAAGATCAGGCTGGCTGATGCGCTCAAAAACGTTCTTCCATCTTAAAAGCATTGTGTCACGACATCTGCTTTCTGAAGATGCAATTTTCAGACGGCCATATGGGCAACAATGAAATTGAAGATCAGGGTGAAGGCATTGTAATAATTGCTCAGACCGGCAAAAAGACCAAGGCTTACCAGACTGACGATCAGTCCATATTCAATGGCAGTTGCGCCAGATGTTTCTTGAAGAAATTTCCGTACCACAGTGCCCCACCTCTTACAGTTCTTCCTTTATACATAAGGGGCAGGGGGTTAAGAGAGGCTCAAGGAACGCTCGAGATTTTTATCTATCCTATGAATTTTGACTGTAGAATTTAGCGCAGGTGCCCAGCGGAACCGTGTCACTGAGCAGATATGCTGAGAGCATCCCGGTTTTATCTGGTCAGAAGTGAATGAGTGAAAAAACTGATTATATTGATAAAACCGTCAATTCCGTACCTGTTCCAGAGCGTGTGTTCGTCAAGATGACGGCGACGCGAGCGTGATCTGGCCACTAAAGATGCTTTTGTCATCATCTCAGAGATAGGGCGAGAATTGTTTTGATATGAAGCATTTTGCTGCGCATACAGCGCCGTGCGTTTCATAAAATGCACAAAGGACGCTAAATCGTTTCACACTTTTCCTGGAACTGCTCTAAACCATGCCGTGTTTCATGTTCTTCATGCAACAATATATATAGTCGGCAAAGCAAATGATAAAGCCTGTCGCAGTCAATCCTATTCGCTGGGACGGCGCCTTATATACTTCTGATAAAACACATGGGCTTTCGCTGAATGTTTCAGCAGCCATTGTTGCCGTTGGAGGGGTCGACGATACAAACCGCACCAGGCGTTTTCTGCAAGACGCTGCGGCGGATGGTGTATCGCTTGCCCTGATCTGTCGTTGTGGAAATCGAACCTGTCGCCAGCGTATCCAGTTCTACCGGAGCGGATGCGATCTGGCCGGAATCGTTTTTATCCGAAAGAAGAGGCGTGACGACCAGAGTTATGGCCACAGCGGCGACAGCAAACAGCAGCGCAAGATTGATAACACCCATTCTTGCGGATCTGGACGTCGCACGTTGCGACTGCCGCCCGTTCCTTTCAACGTCCTTGCTCATCATCCCATCCTTGTTGCCATATCGCATATGGCCGTTTTGTCTGTTTTGCTTCTTTGGCATGCAGCCATGCAGCATTTTCAATGTTTATCAAAGGCTTCGATTCAATATCGGCCTGATGTCACCCGTCCGGAGCCATGCTTCGGCCACTGGCACACCATTCCTGTCTGTCACCTTCCTGCCAACGACACGAGCACGCCTGTGATAAAACAGGCAGACGCTGTGCCAGTTGCTGCAGTGATCCAATACGCTACAGCAATCCTATATTCACTATAATGCAGGCAGGGTGATTAACACTCTGTTAAGCGATGCGGAAAAAGTGGAATCGCCCCCAGCAGGCTGAGCATAAGCGAGATTCGCCGGCAAAGGAACCAAGACCTCTGAAAATCAGGGGAATAATAGCCGAGGATCAGTCAAATGCCGGGTTTGGCAGATGATTTTCCTCACAGAAGGTCGAGCAGGAAGGGAATGAGTGGCTCATCGGCTGGCGGCATCGGGTAGGAGCGCATATCCTGCGGGCGGACCCATTTGACCACCTGTCCCTCACGGCCATGGGCAAGACCTTCAAACCGGCGGCAGACATAAAGCGGCATCAACAGGTGAAAGCTGTCATAGGTGTGGCTGGCAAAGGTGAGGGGAGCAAGACAATCGGTTTTTGTTGTGACACCGAGTTCTTCGTCAAGTTCGCGGATCAGGGTTTCCTCCGGCGATTCACCCGGTTCGACCTTGCCGCCTGGAAACTCCCATAATCCGGCCAGATGCTTGCCTTCCGGCCGCTGCGCCAGAAGAATACGGCCATCGCTATCGACAAGCGCACAGGCGGCGACCAGAAGAATGGGGCGCGGGGTCATGATCTGCTCTCAGGGCTCCAGTAGACATAGCGATAGGCTTCGGTGAAGCCGAGTTTGCGGTAGAGCGAAAGGGCGGAGCTGTTATTGGCGGTGACCTGCAGCCATGCCAGTCGTGCGCCACGCAGACGTGCCCAGCGCAGGGCGGCATAGGTCAATTCAAACCCTTCGCCCCGACCGCGATAATCCGGGTTCACCACAAGCTGAACGAGACCGGCTATATCGTTATCCTGCACGCAGATCGCCGAGGAGATCAGGTCATTGCCCGGCGCCTCCTTGAGGAACAGCCCATAAGGCGGTTTTATATTGCCGATGACCTCGGCAAGTCCGGGCTTGAGCGCGGGGTCGTCATTATGCAGAGCGATGCTTGCATCGAGAAAACGGCCGATATCATGGGTTGGCAGGTGGTCCATCGCCTCATAGCCGTCAAGAGCATTGAGATCGAGCGTCATCACCAGATTTTCCTCAATGTGCCTCCAGCCGTCCTGTTGCAGGATATCGATGATCTCCGGTGCGGCCAGAGGTGTTTGCCGAAACATCATCGCCCTGCCATAGGATTCGAACTTGCGCGATGCCTTTTCCAGCCTGAGCCTGATGTCGCGCGTGTCCGAGCGGTCGAGGGCGACAACACAGTTGATCCGTTTCGAGGGGTGACCTCCGGTCAGCCTGATTTGCCAGCTTCCATCATACTGCACCAAGGCTGCGGGCCATGCGCGAAAGCTGACGGCTTCCAGACGCCGGACCTGCGGCAGATTGACCTCGGTTCCCGACTGCTCCTGCATTCCCATCAGCTCCGGTAGTCTCCATTGATTGCAACATATTCCTTGGTCAGGTCGCAGGTCCAGACGGTGGCCTCACCTTTGCCAAGGCCGAGATCGGCGGTGATCGCAATGTCGTCCTGTTTCATCACGGCGCTGGCGGCCGCCTCGGAATAAGCGGGGTCGCGTTCACCGTTCACCGCCACGCGGATCTCGCCGAACCAGATGGCAAGGCGGTCACGGTCCGCCATTTCACCGGCTTTGCCGACGGCCATGACCACGCGGCCCCAATTGGCGTCTTCCCCGGCAACGGCCGTCTTGACCAGCGGCGAATTGGCAATCGAAAGCGCCACGCGCTTGGCGGCGGCATCGTTTTCCGCGCCCTTGACGGTCACGGCAATCATCTTGCGCGCACCTTCGCCATCGCGAACCACCTGCAGCGCCAGATCTTTCAGGAGATCGTTGAGCGCGGCGCGGAAGCCGTCGAGGCGGGCATCATCGGCGCTTTCGACCCGTGCCTGACCGTCTTCTGCCGCCGCACCCGTGGCAAACAGCATCAACGTATCGGAGGTGGAGGTGTCGCTATCGACGGTGACGGAATTGAAGCTCGGTCCAACGCCTGCCGACAGCAGGCTTTGCAGGGCGGCAGGGGCAATATTGGCATCGGTGACGACGAAGGAAAGCATGGTCGCCATGTCCGGCGCAATCATGCCCGCACCCTTGGCAATGCCGTTGATCCGGACAGCAACGCCGCCGATCTCGGCGGTGCGGGTCGCCACCTTCGGGTAGGTGTCGGTGGTCATGATCGCCTTTGCCGCTTCCAGCCAGAAATCGCCTTTGGCTTCAGCGGTCATGGCGTCGAGCACGCCGGCAAATTTCGAAGCATCCAGCGGTTCGCCGATGACGCCGGTGGAGGCCAGATAGATTTCGTTTTCACCGCAGGAGAGCGCCGATGCAGCGGCTTTGGCCGTCATGTCCGTTGCCTGCCTGCCTTTGACGCCGGTAAAGGCATTGGCATTGCCGGAATTGACCACCACACCACGGGCCAGCCCGTGGGGCAGATTGGCCCGGCAGAAATCCACAGGCGCAGAAGGGCATTTCGAGCGGGTGAACACGCCCGCGACGCTGGCCGGCTTGTCAAATACCATCAGCAGCACGTCGGTGCGGTTTTTATACTTTATGCCGGCTGAGGCCGTGGCCATGGCGACGCCGCGAATGGGCGGCATGGCGGCGAATTCTTTTGGAGCAAGGGGAGAGACGCTGGCGGACATGGCAAAAGACCTGCAAAACCGGGGAATCTGCGAAAGGAGGGCAACTGGCCCGCCTGAGAGAGGCGGGCCAGGGTGACAGATCAGGGCTTGGGCGCGGCAGCTGCGTCCGGTGCCGGAGCCGGAGCGGCCTGCTGCTTCGGCTGGTTGATGGCGTCATAGCCCTTCTTCAGCTCGGGATCGAGAATATCGACCTTTTCGGTGGTCTTGGCCTTTTCAAGCAGCGCCAGATATTTGTCGCGCATCACCAGCTGGCGGACCTGATCCTTCACATCGTCATAGGCCGGCGGCGGGGCGTCGCGCACATCTTCCACCTTGATGATGTGGTAACCGAACTGCGTCTTGACCGGCGTTTCGGTATAGGTGCCGGGCTTCAGCGCAAAGGCGGCCTTTTCAAATTCCGGCACCATCCGGCCCTTGGTGAAGTAACCGAGATCGCCGCCATCCGATTTGCTCGGATCGGTGGAATGTTCCTTGGCAAGCGTGGCGAAATCCTTTCCGGCGTCCAGTTCCTTGATGATGGCCTTGGCTTCGGCCTCGGTCTTCACCAGAATGTGACGGGCGTGAACTTCTTTTTCTTTCGGAAGAGCGGCGATTTCCTTGTCGTAACGAGCCTTGACTTCGGCGTCGGTCGTGGTGTCGACGACATATTTCTTGAAGAAGGCATTGTGCAGTTCGCGGTCCTTGATGAAGGCCATGCGCTCTTTGAAGGCGGGATCGTTTTCCAGTCCTTCGCTTTTGGCTTCGCCAGCCAGAAGCTTCACGTCGATCGCGCCGGACAGGGCGGCAACTTTCTTTTGCGCCTCAGGCATCTGGGCAAATTGCGGATCGAGATTGGCCATGGCCAGATTAAGCTCGGACTGATGGATTTCCAGCGTGCCGACTTTGGCGACGACCGGATCATCCGCCAGAGCGGAGGTGGAGAAGACGGCCAGAGCCGCGCAGGCGGCCAGCAGAAGTTTGTGAGAACGGACCATAAAGAATACCCTTTGTAAGAGGCCGACCGAAACAGCCGACGAGACCATAATCTCCCAAAACCACGGCAATGTGGCGCTTCTGGTCTATGCTGTCCCGTTGACATAATCCGACCCCCCTCTTATCTGTCACGCAATCCCGCGTCCAGAGCAGTTTGATGGACGCAACGTCTTCGTCCGGTTTCACAAGGCTGGCGGAGGCGAAATCTTGTGACGGATTTCAGAAAGGACCATGGCCATGGTCAGCTTCGGCGGCATCGCCCGTAAAATTTTCGGCTCCTCGAATGATCGCCGCATCAAAGGGCACCGGCCGCGCGTGGCTGCCATCAATGCGATGGAAGACAGCATCAAGGCGCTCAGTGACGCCGAACTTGCCGCAAAGACCCTCGAATTTCGTGAGCAGATCAAGGCCGGCAAGACGCTGGACGATCTTCTGGTGCCGGCCTTTGCCGTTGCACGCGAAGCCGCGAAACGCTCTTTGGGCATGCGGCCCTTCGATGTACAGCTGATCGGCGGCATGATCCTGCATGAAAACGCCATTGCCGAAATGAAGACCGGCGAAGGCAAGACGCTGGTGGCGACGCTTGCCGTTTATCTCAACGCGCTCTCGGGCAAGGGCGTGCATGTCGTGACCGTCAACGACTATCTCGCCAGCCGCGATGCGGCCATTATGGGCCGGCTTTACAGCTTCCTCGGCCTGACCACAGGCGTCATCGTGCATGGCCTGGATGATGACCAGCGCAAGGCCGCCTATGCCTGCGACATCACCTATGCCACCAATAACGAGCTTGGTTTCGATTATCTGCGCGACAACATGAAATATGAGCGCAGCCAGATGGTGCAGCGGGGTCACAACTTCGCCATCGTCGATGAAGTGGATTCGATTCTGGTCGACGAGGCGCGCACGCCGCTGATCATTTCCGGTCCGCTCGACGACCGCTCCGAGCTTTACAATACCATCGACGCCTTCATTCCGATGCTGAGCGAAGAGGATTACGAGCTGGATGAAAAACAGCGCACTGTGAACTTCTCCGAGGAAGGCACCGAAAAGCTGGAGGGTCTTTTGAAGGACGCTGGCCTTCTGAAAGGCGCCTCGCTTTACGATGTCGAAAATGTCGCCATCGTCCATCACATCAACAATGCGCTGAAGGCACACAAGCTGTTCCAGCGCGACAAGGATTACATCGTCCGCAATGACGAGCTGGTGATCATCGATGAGTTCACCGGCCGTATGATGCCGGGACGGCGCTATTCCGAAGGTCAGCATCAGGCGCTGGAAGCCAAGGAAAAGGTGACGATCCAGCCGGAAAACCAGACGCTGGCCTCGATCACCTTCCAGAATTATTTCCGCATGTATGCGAAGCTTGGCGGCATGACCGGCACGGCAACGACGGAAGCCGAGGAATTTGCCGATATCTACGGGCTGAACGTCATCGAGGTGCCAACCAATCTGCCGATTGCCCGTATCGACGAGGATGACGAGGTCTATCGGACCGTCGAGGAAAAATATCAGGCGATCATCACGGAAATCCGGGCTGCCCATGAAAAAGGTCAGCCGGTTCTGGTCGGCACCACCTCGATTGAAAAATCAGAGCTTCTGGCGACACTGCTGCGCAAATCCGGCTTCAAGAATTTTCAGGTTCTGAACGCCCGCTATCATGAGCAGGAAGCCTATATCGTCTCTCAGGCCGGCGTTCCCGGCGCCGTGACCATTGCGACCAACATGGCCGGTCGCGGCACCGACATTCAGCTTGGCGGCAATATCGACATGCGGCTGGAGCGGGAACTGGAAGGCATGGAACCCGGTCCCGAGCGCGATGCCAAGGAACAGGAAATCCGCGACGAAGTGAAAAAACTCAAGGCCAAGGCGCTTGAAGCTGGCGGGCTTTACGTGATTGCCACCGAGCGTCATGAAAGCCGCCGTATCGATAACCAGCTGCGCGGCCGTTCCGGCCGTCAGGGCGATCCGGGCCGGTCGAAATTCTATCTGTCGCTTCAGGACGATCTGATGCGCATTTTCGGCTCCGACCGGATGGAGTCGATGCTGCAGAAGCTGGGCTTGAAGGATGGCGAGGCCATCGTTCATCCCTGGATCAACAAGGCGCTGGAGCGGGCGCAGAAAAAGGTTGAGGCCCGCAACTTCGATATCCGCAAGAACCTGTTGAAATATGACGACGTGCTCAACGATCAGCGCAAGGTGATCTTCGAGCAGCGGGTTGAGTTGATGGATGCCGAAGATCTGGGCGAGACCATCACCGATATGCGGCATGAACTGATCGATACGCTGGTGCGTACCCATATCCCGGAGCGTGCCTATGCCGAGCAGTGGGATATCGAAGGATTGAAGACCGGCGTTACCGAAACCCTCAATCTCGATCTGCCTGTTGAAGAATGGGCTACGGAAGAGGGTATTGCCGAAGACGATATGGTCGAGCGGATCAAAGCCGCTGCCGACAAGGTGATGGCAGAAAAGGCCCAGCGTTTCGGCCCTGAACTGATGAGCTACATCCAGCGCTCCGTGCTGTTGCAGACCATCGACACGCTGTGGCGCGAGCATATCGTCAATCTCGATCATTTGCGTTCTGTTGTCGGGTTCCGTGGCTATGCCCAGCGCGATCCGCTGCAGGAATACAAGGCTGAGGCGTTCGAGCTTTTCCAGGCGCTTCTGGCCAATATGCGCGAGACCGTCACCTCCCAGATGATGCGGGTGGAAATCATGCAGGAAGCGCCGCCGGAACCGGTGCTGCCGGTCATGCAGGCGCATCATCTTGATCCGATGACTGGGCAGGATGAATTTGCATCGCGGATGATGGCTGTCAGCGGTGAAAATCGCAATCCGGACAATCCCGAAAGCTGGGGCCGTGTTGGCCGAAACGAGCCATGCCCTTGCGGTTCGGGTAAGAAATACAAGCACTGCCACGGAACCTACGTGGTTTGAGTGAGTATTTAACGCGCCTGCATCGGTTTCAGATCTTTTGCAGGCGCGGTAAATATTTAAAAAATTCGGTTCTTTGGTAATTTAATCTTAATCTTGATCGATAAAGGTCAGACAGACGTTTGACGGTGCGTTCGGCTGGCAACCGGGTGCCGTAAGCTTTTTTGTGTCTTTTACCGGGGGCTGGTCGCAGGCATGTTGCTGGTTTGCCGTTCCTGGGCTCTGATAAAACGCAGCAGGTGCGCTGTCATGCAACAGTTTGAATGTGCTGGATGATTCGTTGAATCCTGCCCTTTTTCAGGAATGATACGGTAACCTTTGCCAGTCAAGGTGAATTTGCACGTGATTGTTGCAGTCGTTGAACACATCGCCCGATATTTGCCGCCGCCATTGCGCAGCCGTATTGACCGTCTTGCCATGATGCTTAACCGTGATGATGATGTGGGGCAGGCGCAGTCCATGGCGCTTGCGGCCTTCATCATTCGCATTGTCAGCGCGGCGATCGCTTTCCTTTCGCAGATCGTCCAGGCGCGGCTGATGGGCGAGTTCGAGTATGGTATCTTTGTTTTTGTCTGGGTCCTGGTGGTGCTGGCCGGCAATCTGTCCTGTCTTG
Source organism: Allorhizobium sonneratiae (assembly GCF_023700755.1). Taxonomy (GTDB): domain Bacteria; phylum Pseudomonadota; class Alphaproteobacteria; order Rhizobiales; family Rhizobiaceae; genus Allorhizobium; species Allorhizobium sonneratiae. The sequence goes on from NZ_JAMKOJ010000007.1 coordinate 250,124, forward strand.
GTTTTCATTCGACCGTCATCCGGTTTCTGCCGCAATATCAAGCCCGTAATGAAATCGAGGCCATCCGTGGCCTGACAGGAACGGTCAGACTGTTTGCCATGGGGCTGGCCAGCGCAATCGCTCTGATCGGTCTGGTGGTGTTGCATTTTGCCGGAGACCGGATTGCCGGGTATTACATGACGCCGCTATTTCTTGGCCTCTTCGCTTTGCCGATGATTGCGCTGGGCGATGTTTTGGATGGTACGGCGCGGGCCAATAGCTGGCCGGTGGCGGCCCTGAGCCCCACCTATATCATCCGTCCGGTTCTGATTCTGCTCTTCATGCTGTCGGCGGTGGGTTTGGGCCTGCCGCATACGGCGACAACGGCCATGCAGGCCGCCCTTGCCGCCACCTATGTGACGACGATCAGCCAGTTTCTGACGGTGACAATCAGGCTACGCAACAAATTTTTGCCGGGTGTATGGCGGATCGAGTTTCTCGCCTGGTTCAAGGTGGCGTTGCCGATCTTCTTTATCGAGGGCTTTCTGTTTCTTCTGACCAATTCGGATGTGGTGATCGTCGGATTTTATCTGCCGCCGGATCATGTCGGGATTTATTTTGCCGCGGCAAAGACCATGGCGCTGGTGCAATTCGTTTATTTTGCCGTCAAGGCGGCGGCGGGGCCGCGGTTTTCCGCGCTGATGAATGAAGAGGATCTGCGACCTTTGGCTGCCTTTGCCGGGAAGATGGCGCGCTGGACCTTCTGGCCCTCGCTTGTCATCGGTCTCTTGGTCCTGGCCTGCGGCAAATTCCTGCTTGGGCTGTTCGGTCCCAGTTTTACTGTTGGCTATCCGCTGATGGCGATCCTTTTTTGTGGCGCCCTGACCAAGGCGATGATCGGTCCCGGTGAAATGCTTTTGACCATGGCCGGGCGGCAAAATCTGTGTGTCGGTCTTTATGTTGTTGCGCTGGCCGTCAATCTGGGTCTCAATACGATGCTGATCCCGCTCTACGGACTGACAGGTGCGGCTCTGGCGACGGCACTGGCCATGCTGACCGAGGCGCTTTTGTTGCATGGTGCTGTCCGATGGGCGCTTGGAACCGTTCTTTTTGTTTTCGCCGATCCCCTGTCGCGCCTTGAAGGAAAGTCCCGTGCCTGAATTCAAGTCTTTTCCGTTTGACAAGGATGCAGCCCTGTCGCTTTCTGGGCATTCGGATGACATCTATGCCAGCGATGGCGGCATTGAAAACATGCCCAAGCCGGACTTCCAGTTTGCTGTGGGCAGGCCTGGGCGGAGCTTTTCTCTTTATCCGCCGCAGACGGGGTATGCGCTGGAAGCGGAGATGGACTTCCTGACACGCCGGGCGCTGGAGCCGAACGTGTTTTTTTCGGCACGGTTCCTTGTCCCGGCCATCCCCCGTATCGATGACCGTCAGGTACGTCTCGCCCTCATTCGCGATGACCGCAACGACAGGAGCCGTATCCGCCTGCTTCTGCCGTTTTCGATTGAAAAACCTGGCTTTGCCCTGGGGCCAAGCATTCTGCGCAGCTGGGTCAATCCCTATGCCCCTTACGGTGCGCCGTTGATCGATAGTGAGGATGCGGCGGAAACCATCGATAATCTGCTCGATGCGCTGGCGATGGAAGAGGCAAAGCTGCCTTCGGTTCTGGTTCTGCCGGAGGTTCGGCTCGATGGACCGGTGGCTCGCATGTTCAAGGCGCTGGCGATCAATCGCGACCTGCCCCTGACCGTCACCAATTTGTCGAGCCGGCCCATGCTTGACAGTCTGGAGGATGGCGAGACCTATCTGGCGCAATCCATGTCCAGCAACCATGTGCGGGATATGCGCCGTCAGATGCGCAAGCTTGGCCGGCAAGGAGAGTTGACCTATGCGGTTGCCCGTCAGCCGGATGAGGTTCAGGCCCGGATGGAAGAATTTCTGGCGCTGGAGGCCAGCGGCTGGAAGGGCAAAAAACGTACGGCGCTGGTCATGGACCGGCTGCGTGCCGCCTTTGCCCGCGAGGCCGTCACCAATCTAGCCGCCACGGATTCCGTGCGTATTCACACGCTCGACCTCGATGGGCGCGCCATCGCCGCCATGGTGGTGTTCATCATGGGAGCGGAAGCCTTCACCTGGAAAACCGCCTATGATGAGCGCTATCATGGCTTTTCCCCCGGCAAGCTGTTGATGATGCGACTGACAGAATGGCATCTCGATGACGCCAATATCGTTCGCACCGACAGTTGCGCCGTTCCCGATCATCCGATCATGAGCCGGTTCTGGCGGGAGCGCGAAGAGATGGGGACGCTGGTGATCGGCCTCAGGCCGAGCAGCGACCGCGATGTGCGTCAGGTGGCCGGACAGCTGCATCTTTACCGCAATACGCGCAATATTGCCCGTATTCTGCGTGACAAGGTGCTGGGACGGCTCAATCGGAACGACTGAAGTGTCTTACTCTCTACTGTGCGGCTTGCGTTTGCGGCATTTCACGCAGCAGACGGCGGATCACCTTGCCGCTGGTGGTTAGCGGCATGGTGTCGATGAATTCCACTTCACGCGGATATTCATGCATGGACAGTCTAAGCTTGACCCAATCGGCGATGTCGCGGGCGAGTTCCGTGCTTTTCTCATAGCCATCGGCCAGAACGACGAAGGCCTTGACGATTTCCGTGCGCAGCGGGTCCGGCTTGCCGACGGCAGCAGCCAGCCTGACGGCGGGATGGGAGAGAAGACAATCCTCGATTTCTGTGGGACCTATGCGATAGCCCGAAGAGGTGATGATATCATCATCCCTGCCGAAGAATTCGATATAGCCTTGCCGGTCCTGACGACCGAGATCGCCAGTCAGCATGAAATCGCCGATAAATTTTTTCGCGGTCGCGTCCGGATCGCGCCAGTATTCAAGGAACATCACCGGATCGGGCCTTGCAATCGCCACCTGACCGATCTTGCCGGGCGCAACCTCAAGGCCCTTCTCATCGACAATGGCGACGCGGTGGCCGGGCACCGGTTTGCCGATCGCGCCTGCCCGGCTGACGCCGAGATGGGCGGCGGAGGAGAGCACGAAATTGCATTCCGTCTGGCCGTAAAACTCGTTGGGGGTCATGCCCAGTGCGGTTTTGGCCCATTCATAGGTCTCGCGCCCAAGAGATTCCCCTGCAGAACCGATGCTGCGCAACACCAGATCGTAATGGTCGCGAGGATTTTGTACGGCCTTCATCAGCCGAAGCGCCGTCGGCGGAATGAAGGCGTTTGTCACCTTCATCTCGGCCATGATGCGAAAGGCCATATGCGGATCGAATTTCTGCGCCGGAGACGAAACCACCGGCACGCCGAGCATCAGCGCCGGCATCAGCGCATTCAACAATCCGCCCGCCCAGGCCCAGTCGGAGGGCGTCCACATGCGGTCGCCGGGACGGGGCAATCCATCATGGGCGAGCTGAAAACCGGGAATATGCCCGGCCAGAACACGATGGCCATGCAGAGCCCCTTTTGGCGCGCCGGTCGTGCCGGAGGTGAAGATCATCAGCGCCGGATCGTCCGGCCCGGTGTCAGGGCCGGAAAAGCAGGGATCGCCGCTTTCAATCAGCGCTGCAAGCGGCAGGATGCCGTCATCGGCTTTACCGGTTGCGATGACATGGCGCAGCTCCGGCAGCAGGGCGCGGATCGGCAAAAGCCGGGTCAGACCGAAATCATTGGTGATGACAGTGCAGGCGCCCGCCGCCTTGAGGCGGTATTCGAGTGCATCGACGCCGAAAAGCAGGGCAAGCGGCAGGGCAATCGCCCCGAGCTTGTAGAGTGCCACATGGGCAATCACGGCGTCAAAACCTTGCGGCAGAAGCAGACCGACACGATCCCCCGGTTTTATCCCAAGACCGTCAAGCGCCGAGGCAAGGCGGGAGGATTGTTCGGCCAGCGCACCATAGGTGAGAAAACCGTGCCGTCCATCCGGAGAGAAATGCTCAAGACAGATCTGATCCGGCGCCTTCTCAGCCCAGGCGTCGGACACCACCCGCCCCATATTGAAGGAGGACGGGATGTCCCAGCGAAAACGATCGTAAAGCTCTGGATAGCTGGCGGCTTGGGGAAGAAACATAACGCAGCCTGAGAAAATTTTTCTTGAAGGTATCACCGCCTTCGCATCTGCACAATCTAGACCGGATTATTTTGCATTGCAGCTGGGATTTTCGTCTCGAAGCCTTTGGCTTCGCAAGGCCAAGGGCCGTCGCCGGTTGTCCGGCGGCCCCTCTGCAGCGCAGTGATCGCAGATCACGGCAGCGGGAAGAGATAACCCTGGAGCCTTTGGCTTCGCAAGGCCAAGGGCCGTCGCCGGTTGTCCGGCGTCCCCTCTGCAGCGCAGTGATCGCAGATCACGGCAGCGTGAAGAGATAACCCTGGAGCCTTTGGCTTCGCAAGGCCAAGGGCCGTCGCCGGTTGTCCGGCGGCCCCTCTGCAGCGCAGTGATCGCAGATCACGGCAGCGGGAAGAGATAACCCTGGAGCCTTTGGCTTCGCAAGGCCAAGGGCCGTCGCCGGTTGTCCGGCGTCCCCTCTGGAGGGCAACGGTCGTCAGACCGCATCAGTGTGAAGAGATAAAGTGGTGCCCCTTGCCGGAATCGAACCAGCACTCCTTTCGGAACCTGATTTTGAGTCAGGCGCGTCTACCAATTCCGCCAAAGGGGCCGAAAGATTGGCTGTGACTATACGAAGTGCCGGGGTTCGGTCAACCATGATTTTTCAGAATTTGTCAGACGAAACAGGAAGAAGCTGATGTTCAAGCCATTTACAGGCGGGTGTGCTTTCCGCATAAAGGCGTGGCTTTGCCCTCTTTTTTGAAGGAAAACCATGCTGCGTCGCCTTTATGACTGGACCATGTCGCTTGCCGGGCGCAAGTCCGCCGAGATCTGGCTCGGGGTGATTTCCTTTGTCGAGAGTTCGGTGTTTCTGGTGCCGGCCGATGTGCTGTTCATTCCCATGGCGCTGGCGCGGCCGGAGCGGGCCTGGCGCTATGCGGCGATTGCCACGGTGACCTCGGTTCTGGGCGGCATTGCCGGCTGGCTGATCGGTTATTATGCCTATGAAAGCCTGGCACGGCCGATTCTGTCCTTTTACGGCAAGGCGGAAGCCTTCGATCAGCTACGCCATTCGGTGGATTATGCCACCGTCGTGCTGTTGCTCGTCACGTCGGGCCTGGCGCATCTGCCACCAATCAAGATAGTGACGATCCTGTCCGGCGTTGCCCATGTGAACCTTTGGCTGTTCATTGTCTCGGCGATTGTGGCGCGGGGCGCGCGTTTCTGCGTTCTTGCCTGGCTTTTGAGACGGTATGGCGAGCCGATTCGTCACTTTATCGAGAAGAGGCTGGGCCGGATCGTGCTCTGGGGTGCAGGGCTGGTCATTTTGCTTTATATCGCCTACCGGTTGCTTGCCCATGGGGCCGGCTGAGTTTTGATAGAAAACCGTTTGACGGAGATGTGTTGATGACGTCTGTTTCCCGTGCCCGTTCCGGCCTGACCGTTGCCGCGCTTCTGACGCTTGGCATGGCGGCGGTTGTCGGCGGTGCGCTCTGCTTTGAATATCTCGGCGGCTATATTCCTTGCGAACTCTGCCTGCTGGAGCGCAAGCCTTATTATATAGGTGCCGCCATCGGTATGCTGACGGTGTTGATGGCCGCCCTTGGCCTGCCGGCCAAAGTGATCCGCAATCTGGTGCTGCTTTTGGGCGTGATCATGCTGATCAGTGCAGGGATCGGCATTTATCATGCCGGTGTCGAGTGGCATTTCTGGGAAGGGCCTAGTGCCTGCACAGCCACCACGGGGGCGGGATTTACCGGCACGGGCGATATTCTGGCGCAGCTTAACAGCTTCAAGGGACCATCCTGTGATCAGGCGGCGCTGAGAATTTTCGGCGTGTCGCTGGCAGGCTGGAATGTGGTTGCCAGCCTCATTCTGGCGGGCTTTGCTTTCAAAAGCTTTCGCAGCATCAAGTGATCAAAAAGAATAAAGCCGGTCCCGTAAAACGGACCGGTCTATTTGCGTGCTACGATTGGCAGTGTCTATTACGGCTGCAATTCGGAATCCCAGTAGAGATAGTCGACCCAGCTTTCATGCAGATAGTTCGGCGGAAACAGCCTGCCATTGTTATGCAGGTCCTGCACGCTCGGCTGATAAGGCTTTTGCGCCGGAAACATATTGCATTGTTTGGGCAGTTTTGACCCCTTGCGCAGATTGCAGGGCGAACAGGCGGCGACGACGTTTTCCCAGGTGGTTTGCCCACCATGGGCACGGGGTGTCACGTGATCGAAGGTCAGATCATCCGGTGAGCCGCAATATTGGCACTGGAATTTGTCGCGCAAAAAAACGTTGAAACGGGTGAAGGCGGGATTGCGCGTCGGCTGAACATAGGTTTTAAGGCTCACCACGCTGGGCAACCGCATGGAAAAGCTCGGCGAACAGACCGAATGATCATATTCGGCGATGATGTTCACACGGTCAAGAAAGACCGCCTTGATCGCGTCCTGCCAGGACCAGAGCGACAAGGGATAATAACTCAGTGGCCTGTAGTCGGCATTCAAAACGAGGGCCGGCAAGGACTGTGGTGAGACTGCAATCGTCAAGGCATTCTCCTGATCGATTCGGCATCTTACCCTTCTATATTAGGCGCGCTGTTACAGGATTGTGAAGCCTAATAATTGACAGCCCGTCGAATCATGCTGATTTGGTCACAGGCGTTGCATCCTTGCGTCCATTTGCCGCGTAATAGGCCCAGAAAAGCCGGGCGGCGACCGCGCGCCAGGGCTGCCAGGCAAGGGCAATCCGTTGCAATTCCTTGCTGTCGGGCCTTCGCTCGAGGCCAAGTCCCTGACCGACTGCGCTTTGCAGCGCCACATCGCCTGCGGGAAACACATCGGCGTGACCGCCGCAAAACATCAGATAGACCTCCGCTGTCCACAGGCCAATGCCACGAAGGCGGGTCAGTTCCGCCATGGCGTCTTCGCCATCCCGATCCAGCAGGGCGATGAGATCGATCCCGCCTGCCGTCACTGTCTGGGCCAGTCCGGTGAGGCAGGCATGTTTTGCCCGTGACAGACCAAGCGCCAAACCCTCATCGCCAAGTGCCAGATAGGCGGCAGGCGTCACCGTGCCCATTGCCGCTTCCAGCCGCGACCAGATGGCGAGCGCACTGGCGCGCGAGACCATTTGCGAGACGATGATGAAGGAAAGACCGGCAAAGCCCGGTTTTGCCAGCCGCAGCGGCAGAGACGATGATCCGCAGGCCCTGGCCACAGTTTCCAGTCTGGGGTCAAGCGCCAAAAGCCGTTCAAGGCCAAAGGCAAGATCGGCTTCATCGGCAATCCTGTGTTCTTGAATTGGCCGGTATGCTTGCATTCGTCTCGCCCCCTATCCTATTATCGTCTCCTCAGTATCGAACAGTTGACTGCTCTTGTCTGCATTGTCGCAACCCGTTTATCGTTTCGCCCCCAGCCCGAATGGCTATCTGCATCTCGGCCATGCCTTTTCGGCGCTGACCAATCAGGCCTGGGCAGACAAAAATGGCGGGCGTCTGCTGCTCAGGATCGAGGATATCGATCCCGACCGCTGCAGGCCGGAGTATGAAGCCGCCATCCATGACGATCTGCACTGGCTGGGTATCGGCTGGGAAGAGCCGGTGCGGCGGCAGTCGGAGCATATTGATGCCTATCGGCAGGCGCTGGACCGGCTCATGGCGATGGGACTGATTTATCCGGCCTTTCTGAGCCGGGCGGAGATCAGGGCGATTGCCGCGCAAAGTGAGGCGGACGGCAGGCCCTGGCGGCGCGATCCCGATGGCGCACTGCATTATCCGGTGGGTGAGCGCGATCTCGACCCGGCTGTGGCGGCGGAAAAAATTGCCGCGGGCGCGCGCCACATGCTGCGGCTGAACATGGACAGGGCACTCGAGCATGTCCAGGAAAAGTGTGAAACGGTTTTCCGTCCGGACATGCGGAAAAACGAAAAGCTGGAGCATGTCCAGGAAAAGTGTGAAACGGTTTTCCGTCCGCAAATGCGGGAAAACGAAAATGCTCTGGCACAGCTTTCCGCGCCGCTGGTCTGGACGGAAAAGACAGACGAAGATGCGATGAGGATCACGGCCGACCCCGCCGCCTGGGGCGATGTCATCCTCTGGCGCTGGGATGCACCTTCCAGCTATCACCTGTCGGTCGTGGTCGATGATGCGCTACAGGGCGTGAGCCATGTGGTGCGGGGCAAAGACCTCTATCACGCCACATCCGTGCATCGGCTTTTGCAGCATCTGCTCGATCTGCCTGTTCCGTTTTATACCCATCATCGGCTGGTGCTGGGAGAGGATGGCCGAAAACTGTCGAAAAGCGAGAAGGCGGCGGGCATCCGGCAATTGCGGGAAGACGGCGTATCAGCCTCCGCTCTGCGACACCGGCTCGGTTTTGCCTGAAAGCGCCTGCTGGCGCATTTTCTCCCGTCTGCGGCTGCGCCTCAGCACCATGACCGAGGCATTGAACTCTGCCCCGATGATGAAGAGCGCGCCCAGCATGTAGAGAAAAATCAGCACCACCATCAGCGATGCAAGCCCGGCATAGGTGGCAGCATAATTGGCAAAACCGGAGAGATAGGCGGCAAAGCCCAAGGCCCCCGCCAGCCAGAGGAAGAGGGTGAGGCCAATGCCGGGCAGAACATCGATCAGACGGCGGCGTCCGCCCGGCAGCCACAGATGAGCGAGTGTCAGCCCGACTGTCAGCAGGATCAGTGTGCCGATCACGCTCCAGTCGGCGATGTCGGCAAGCACGGTTTTCAGAAAAGGAAACCAGTTTTCGGCAAAGCGCAGGGCAACCGGCACGGCAATCAAAAGCACGCTGACCGTGGCAAAGACCAGCACGCCGAGCAGGACGAAGCCGAGGCTGACCAGTCTTGTGATGTACCAGGGCCGTTCTTCCGTCACCCTGTAGGCGCGGTTCAGTGCGGTGCGTAGCGCTTCAACGCCATTGGAGGCAAAATAGGCCGCGGCCAGGACGGAAAAGGTCAGAAGACCGCCGCGTGGTTCTTTCAACACCTCGATCAATTGCTGGGAAATCGGCCGGGCAATGTCTTCCGGCCAGGTGTCGAAGATGAAATGGATGGCGGTTTGCGAAAAGGAATCCGCGCCGAACAGACCAGCCATGGCCGTGCCGAAAATCAGAAAGGGAAAGACCGCCATCAGCACTGAGAGCGCAATATGGCTGGCCATGGCAAAGCCATCGGCATCGATGAAATGCACGACGCTGTCGCGGATGGCCTTGTAGAACAGTTTGAAATAGCCTTTCATCAATGCCCCATATGCGCGCGCCCCGTGTCTCAAACCCATATGGGGCATGAAAGCGTGATTTTAAGAGGATCAGACATGGCAGAGCCGAAGAGCATCATCGTCACCGGCTGTTCGTCGGGTATCGGCGCTTATGCCGCCCGTGCTTTGAAACGCGATGGCTGGCGGGTCTTCGCCACGGTGCGGAAGACAGACGATCTCGCGGGGCTGGAAAAAGACGGCATCGAAGCGCTGTTGATGGACTATCGCGATGAGGCGAGCATTTTTGCCCTGACCCAAGAGGTGCTGTCGCGCACCGGCGGGCGGCTCGATGCCCTGTTCAACAATGGCGCCTACGGGCAGGCTGGCGCGGTCGAGGATCTGTCGACCGCTGTGCTGCGCGAACAGTTCGAGACCAATTTTTTCGGCTGGCACACGCTGACGCAGCAGATCGTGCCGGTGATGCGCCGTCAGGGGGAGGGGCGGATCGTGCAATGTTCGTCGATCCTCGGGCTCCTGCCCTATCGCTGGCGGGGGGCTTACACCGCCTCGAAATATGCGCTGGAAGGCCTGTCTTTGGCGTTGAGAATGGAGCTGGACGGCAGCGGTGTCTTTGTCAGCCTGATTGAACCGGGGCCGATCGAAAGCCGCTTTACCGCCAATGCGCTGGATGCCATTCGCCGCAATGTCGATGTCGAACATTCCGTTCATGCCGAGGATTACCGGCGGCAACTGGCGCGGCTTTCCGGCACGGGTAAGAAAAACCCGCACAAGCTCGGTCCGGATGCCGTTTATAAAGTGCTCACCCACGCCTTGACCGCCCGCCGCCCCCGGCCGCATTATCTCGTGACCAAACCGGCAAAGCAGGGGACACTGCTGAAACGGGTGCTGCCGTCCGATCTTTTCTACCGGATCATGCGATCGCTCGACTGACCGTTCCTGATCGACGATGCCGGTGCTTGACTGAGATGTCCGGCAACGGCAAGGCCATAACGAGGATCATACGGGCTGGGAGGCCGTTCTCATGTCGTCATTCACTACCGTTCTGGCGCTTCTGGTGATGGGGGTGGTCGTGCTTGTTCTGGTGCGCGGCCTTTACAACATGATGACGGGCGGCGACGCCAATCGCTCGAACAAGCTGATGCAATTGCGTATCCTGCTGCAGGCTGCCGCCGTGATTCTCATCATGTTGACACTTTGGATCACGGGTGGCGGACGATAGAGCATCGGACCGAAAAGTGGAAACCGGTTTTCGGAAAATCCGATGCGTGAAAAAGAGCATCGGACCGAAAAGTGGAAACCGGTTTTCGGATGATCCGATGCGTGGATAAAAGCATCGGACCGAAAAGTGTGAAGCGGTTTTCGGACAATCCGTTGCGCCAAACAGACAAAGCAAGGGTTTCATGGTTAAGCTGAACAGGATTTATACCCGCACCGGCGATAACGGCACCACCGCGCTGGTGACGGGACCAAGACGGTTGAAGGCAGATCTGCGCGTCGAGGCCTATGGCACGATCGACGAGGCCAACAGCGCCATCGGCATGGCACGGCTTTATACCGAGACGTTGGCCCCCGTGCATGAGATGCTGCTTCTGGTGCAGAACGATCTCTTCGATCTAGGTTCTGATCTCGCCACACCGGACACAGGCGAGGCCTTGAGCTGGGAACCGCTGAGAATAACCGACAGCCAGGTGGAACGGGTCGAGCGTGACATCGATACGCTGAACGCCCGGCTTTTGCCGCTGACCTCCTTCGTGCTGCCCGGTGGTTCACCGGCGGCAGCCCATCTGCATCTTGCCCGCACCATCACCCGAAGGGCGGAGCGGATCATGGTCGACCTGATGCAGGTGCCGATGGAAAAAGTGTCGGCGCCAGCGCTGAAATATGTCAACCGTCTGTCGGATTTTCTCTTTGTTGCAGCGCGCATCGCCAATGAGGACGGCAAGGCTGACATTCTCTGGGTGCCGGGCCAGAACCGTTGAGAGGACGACAGTCGGCGCCAGATAATTGACGTGAACGTAAAAGTTATATAGAGCTTGGCATTGTCCGGGAGGAACGGGCCGGTTGTTGTCATGGAAGAAAAAATGCGTATCCATGTCGCCAATCGACGATCAGGATGTGAACGTTTCGCAGACAGTGTCAGATGAGTTGTGCAGGGCATTCTCACCCGTGACATCCTCTGGTGCCGGGCGGTAGAGATGCGAAAGACTGATGCGGTGGGTGGAAAGCACCCGCTTTGAGCAAGGAAGGACCCTATGAAGATTCTTGTGCCCGTAAAGCGCGTGGTCGATTACAACGTGAAAATCCGTGTGAAACCGGATGGCAGCGGTGTCGAGCTTGCCAATGTGAAGATGTCGATGAACCCTTTCGACGAAATCTCCGTTGAGGAAGCCCTGAGGCTCAAGGAAGCGGGCAAGGCGGAGGAAGTGGTTGTCGTGTCCATCGGTCCGGCCAAGGCGGAAGAAACGCTGCGCACGGCGCTGGCCATGGGGGCCGACCGCGCCATTCTGATCGAGACTGACGAAGCCGTCGAGCCGCTGGCGGTTGCCAAGCTGCTGAAAGGTGTTGTCGCTGCGGAAAATCCGGGGCTTGTCATCGTTGGCAAGCAGGCGATCGATGACGACAGCAACCAAACCGGCCAGATGCTGGCCGCCCTTCTCGGCTGGTCGCAGGCGACATTCGCCTCCAAGGTTGAGATCGGCGAGAGTGCAGCCACCGTCACCCGTGAAGTGGATGGCGGCCTGCAGACCGTTTCGGTCAAGCTTCCGGCGGTTGTCACCACGGATCTGCGCCTCAACGAGCCGCGCTATGCCTCGCTGCCCAATATCATGAAGGCGAAGAAAAAGCCGCTGGACAAGAAGACGCCCGGCGATTTCGGCGTCGATGTCAGCCCGCGTCTGAAGGTGCTGAAGACGGAAGAACCGGGTGGCCGCAAGGCAGGCGTCAAGGTTGGCTCCGTCGCCGAACTGGTCGACAAGCTGAAAAACGAAGCCGGCGTGCTTTAATTCGGATCGGGAGATATAGTATGACCATTCTTCTTCTGGCGGAACACGATGCATCCGGCCTCAACGAACAGACCGCCAAGGCGCTGAGCGCCGCGTCGAAAATCGGCGGCGACGTGCATGTTCTGGTGGCGGGCCAAGGTGTTCAGGCGGCAGCCGATGCGGCGGCAAAGCTTGCCGGTGTGTCCAAGGTTCTTCTTGCCGAGAGCGCCGATCTTGCCCATGGGCTTGCCGAGCCGCTGGCCGATCTGATCGTCTCGCTGGCGGGCGGCTATGACACGGTGATTGCTGCGGCCACCTCGATTGGCAAGACGGTTTTGCCGCGCGTGGCAGCTCTTCTCGATGTCGTGCAGATTTCGGAAATCATCGAGGTGGTGTCCGCCGACACCTTCAAACGTCCGATCTATGCCGGTAACGCCATCCAGACGGTGCAGAGCTCAGAGGCGAAAAAGGTCATCACCGTGCGTACGGCCTCCTTTGCCGCTGCCGGCGAAGGCGGTTCCGCCGCCATCGAAGCGGTTTCCGTGCCAGCAAGCGCTGGTCTTTCAAGCTTTGTCTCCGATGCGCTTTCGGCCTCGGAACGTCCGGAACTGACCTCGGCAAAGATCATCATTTCCGGTGGTCGTGCGCTGGGCTCCTCGGACAAGTTCAAAGAGGTTATCCTGCCGGTCGCCGACAAGCTCGGTGCGGCTGTTGGGGCATCGCGCGCCGCCGTCGATGCCGGTTATGCGCCGAACGACTGGCAGGTCGGCCAGACCGGCAAGGTGGTCGCACCACAGCTTTACATTGCCTGCGGCATTTCCGGCGCGATCCAGCATCTGGCGGGCATGAAGGACTCGAAGGTTATCGTTGCCATCAACAAGGACGAGGAAGCGCCGATCTTCCAGGTGGCCGATTACGGTCTGGTCGCCGATCTCTTCGAGGCCTTGCCGGAGCTGGAAAAGGCCCTTTAAGGCTGGTTTGAGGGGTTCGTCTCAAGGCCGCGTTCACCACGCGGCCTTTTGTTTGACACTTGTGTGTTTATAGGCTGGAAAAGCCTGCTGCATCGCATTAAAACAGTAGATGACAATCCGGGTTTACCCGGAAAAGAGGTGCAAACGGCCCCGCCATACTGGCGGATGACCGGTTTGACAGGGTAGGAAACGGGCAGGACAGCATGATCAAGACCGTGGGAATTATCGGGGCGGGGCAGATGGGCTGTGGCATCGCGCATGTATCGGCCATGGCCGGATACAGGGTGATGCTTTACGATCTTGCCCGGGAGCGCATAGAGGCCGGTCTTGCCACCATCAATGGCAATATGGCCCGTCAGGTTGCCAATGGTAAATTGGCCGATGACGAGCGCAAACAGGCGGTTTCGCAGATTTCCGGCTCGACCGATGTGCAGGATCTGGCCGCGGCCGATCTGGTGATTGAGGCGGCAACCGAGGACGAGAGCGTCAAGCGCAAGATTTTTTCCCAGGTCTGCCCGGTGTTGAAGCCGGAGGCCATTCTCGCCACCAACACGTCCTCTTTGTCGATCACCCGTCTTGCCTCGGCCACCGATAGGGCAGAGCGGTTCATGGGCATTCATTTCATGAATCCGGTGCCGGTGATGAAACTGGTCGAACTGGTGCGTGGCATTGCCACGGAAGAAAAGACCTTCGAGACGGCCAAGCAGTTCGTCCGTTCGCTGGACAAGACCATCACCGTTGCGGAAGATTTTCCTGCCTTCATTGTCAACCGTATCCTGCTGCCGATGATTAATGAGGCGATCTATACGCTTTATGAAGGCGTTGGCTCCGTCGAAGCCATCGACACTGCGATGAAACTTGGCGCCAACCATCCGATGGGACCGCTGCAGCTTGCCGATTTCATCGGGCTCGACACCTGCCTGTCGATCATGCAGGTGCTGCATGACGGGCTTGCTGACAGCAAATACCGCCCCTGTCCACTTCTGGTAAAATATGTCGAGGCCGGTTGGCTCGGACGCAAATCCGGTCGCGGCTTTTACGATTATCGCGGTGAAACGCCGGTGCCGACCCGCTAATTCTTTACTAAAAGATGTGGCCATGGCATTGCAGGTGGCATCTTGACGATAAGGTCCGCTCTCACTCAGAATGAGACTTATCGGCGCATCGCCGGTCTTGGCTGGCGAGGACTGCGCGTTAGCGGTCATTTTTTGCGAGACATCGTTTATCCGCCATCCTGTTCGGCCTGCGCCATGCCGGTGGCGGAAAGTGGTGGCCTATGCGCGACCTGCTGGCAGGCAATGCGCTTCATTGAACGGCCCTATTGCGAGGTTCTGGGGCTGCCTTTCAGCTATGATCCCGGGACCGGCATGGTCAGCGCCGAGGCGATTGCCGAACCGCCGCCCTTTGATCGCTTGCGCTCCGTCGCCGTGCATGATGGACCGGCGCGCGATCTGGTTCACCGGTTGAAATATGGCGATCGTACCGAGCTTGCGCCGATGATGGCGGCATGGATGGCAAGGGCAGGACAGGAGGCGATTGTCCGCGCCGATGTCATTCTGCCGGTTCCGCTGCATTACTGGCGGCTGTTTTCGCGGCAATATAATCAGTCGGCAGAGCTTGCCCGGGCGCTGGCGAAGCGGGTGGAAAAGCCTTTCCTGCCGGGCGTGCTGATCCGGGTGAAGCGCACGCAAAAGCAGGTGGGGTTGACGGCCAAGGGTCGGGAAGACAATGTCCGCAATGCCTTTCGCGTTCCCGACCATCGCCGCGATGCGGTGCTGGGCCGTCATGTGCTGCTGATCGACGACGTCTACACCACCGGCGCCACCGTCAAGGCGGCAACCAGGGCGCTGCGGAAGGCAGGCGCGGCGGAGGTCAGCGTTTTGACCTTTGCAATGGCGGTGTCCGGTCCTATATGATGAACAGTCTTTGATCATGGCGGGTCCGGTTGCGGTCCTTGCCATTCTTCTTGAAACCTCCGGAGAGTTCGATGGCATCCGTGACGATCTATACGCGGAAATATTGCGATTATTGCGCTAGCGCCAAGGCCTTGTTGCAGGGCAAGGGGGTGGATTTCACCGAAATCGATGCGACCGGCAATGCCGAGCTGCGTCAGGAAATGGTGGAAAAATCCGGTCGCAACACCTTTCCGCAGATTTTCATCGGCTCCACCCATGTCGGCGGCTGCGATGATCTGCATGCGCTGGACCGGGCTGGCAAGCTCGACCCGCTTCTGGCTGCGTGAGGCAGGATCATGGGTGTCATCAAAGTCGCAGCCCTGCAAATGTGCTCCGGCACAGAGCCGGAGAAGAACGCCGAAACCATGGAGCGGCTGGTGCGGCAGGCAGCACGCGAAGGGGCAAGTTACGTTCAGACGCCGGAAATGACCGGCTCCCTGCAGCGCAATCGCGATGCGTTGCGCGCCGTCTTGCGCGATGAGGAGGCCGATATCATTGCCGTCACGGCGAAAAAGCTTGCGGCCGAGCTGAACATCCATGTCCATGTCGGCTCGACCGCGATTGCCCGCGCCGATGGCAAGATCGCCAATCGAGGTCTGCTCTTCGGGCCGGACGGCCGCAAGCTTGCCACCTATGACAAGATCCATATGTTCGATGTCGATCTGGACAATGGTGAAAGCTGGCGCGAAAGTGCGGCCTATGAGCCGGGCAAGCAGGCCTGTGTGATCGATCTTGCCTTCGGCAAACTGGGTTTCGCCATCTGCTATGATCTTCGCTTTCCGCATCTGTTCCGCACCGAGGCGGTGGCGGGGGCCGAGATCCTCACGGTTCCGGCAGCCTTTACCCGCCAGACGGGGGAGGCGCATTGGCACGTGCTGCTCAGGGCTCGCGCCATCGAAAACGGCGCCTTCGTCATTGCCGCGGCGCAAGGCGGGCTGCATGAGGATGGCCGTGAAACCTATGGCCATTCGCTGATCATCGATCCCTGGGGGCGTATTCTGGCTGAAGGGCCGGATGCCGGCGAGGCTGTGGTCGTGGCCGAGATCGATCCAGCCGAGGTCCGCTCGGTCCGGGCGAAAATTCCCAATCTGAAAAATGCGCGCGATTTCAATCTCGATATCCTGCCGGCGCTGGCGAAAGGAGGGGTAACGGTGTGATCCGTTATGCCTTGATCTGTGACAATGCCCATGAATTCGAGGGCTGGTTTTCCGAAAGCGCCGATTTCGACCGGCAGAAGGCCAGCGGTTTTCTGACTTGCCCGGTCTGCTCTTCGGCCAATGTGACGAAACCGCTGATGGCGCCGTCCGTCGCCACCGGGCGGCGGAAAGAAGAGCGCCAGATCATGGTGCATGACCAGGCGCAGCGTGAAGCCTATCTGAAGCTGAAGGAGGCGGTGGCCGCCATTCGCGCCAACAGCGAGGATGTTGGTGAGCGCTTTGCCGAGGAAGCACGCAAGATCCATTATGGTGAAGCCGATCAACGCGGCATTATCGGTAGCACCAGCATTGAGGAAGCCCGCGAGCTGATCGAGGAAGGCATCGAGGTCGCCCCCCTGCCTGTCTTCCCCGATGAGGTAAACTGACAACTTTCCTCAGTCTTTCGGGCGCCGGGTCAGCATCATGTAATTGACATCGGTGTCGGAGGAGAGGTTCCAGCGGTTGAGGAAGGGGTTGAAAAACACGCCGGTCTTTTCGACAACCTCCATGCCGCTGGCCAGAATCGGCTTTTCCAGCTCGTCCGGGCGCACCAGTTTTTCATATTGGTGGGTGCCGCGCGGCAGCCAGCCGAGCACATATTCGCAGGCGCCGATGGCAAGGGCTGCGGCCTTGAGAGTGCGGTTGATGGTGGCGATCAGCATCAACCCGCCGGGTGCGACCATGCCAGCACAGGTGGAGATAAAGAAATCCACATCGGCGACATGCTCGACCACTTCCATATTGAGAATAACGTCGAATGTTTCACCCGCTGCGGCCAGTTCCTCGGCGGTGACGGCGCGATAATCGACTCCAACGCCGCTCTGGGCGGCATGGGCGCGGGCAATGCCGATATTCTTTTCCGAGGCATCCGCCCCCAACACATTCGCGCCCATGCGCGCCACCGGCTCGGATAACAGACCGCCACCACAGCCAATATCGAGAACGCGCAGGCCCTTGAGCGGCTGATGTTCTTTGGCGTCCCGACCGAAATGATCGGATAGCTTGTCGCGGATATAGGCGAGACGCACCGGATTGAACTTGTGCAGCGGCTTGAATTTGCCTGACGGATCCCACCATTCTGCTGCCATGGCGGAAAAGCGGTCCACTTCCGTCTGATCGATGGTTGTCCGGGCGCTCTCATTCATCGTTCTTCTCCTGCCATCCTTCTTCTCAGCTCGCGTATGTCTGTGTCAGGTCGGCCCAAGCATGGACGAAGTCAAGTCCTCATAGGGCGAACTGAAAGAATTTTGTCCTCGCTTTGCTGCTGCTTCTGTTTACGCGCAATTTTAGTCGCTGGATGTGCCGGGTCATACAGGAACAAGCATGTGGTCTGTTCGTTTACCATCTGCTTATCGAAGAATTGTCACAAATCAGGACCATGAATTCTGTGACGTGTAAAATTGTTTTGCACTGTCACCATTATCATCCTGCACACGGTGAAACACCTGCGCGGGCTGAAGGAGCAAAAAGATGAAACCACTTTATCGGTCAGCCCTGGCAGGTTTGATCGTTCTGTCCCTGCCGGCTCTGGCAGAGGCAGCACAGGCCTTTGCAACGGCCAATGTGAATTTGCGCGCCGGGCCCAGCACGGGCTATCCGGCAGTCAACGTGGTTCCGGCAGGCAGTCCTGTCGAGATTTATGGTTGCCTGTCCACGGCGAACTGGTGTGATGTCCGCTATCAGGGCTATCGCGGATGGATGTCCGGCAGCTATATACAAACGGTCTATTCCAGCCGCCGTGTTTATCTGGAACCGGATTACTACCAGCCGCTTGGTATTCCCATCGTTACCTTCAGCCTCGGCGATTATTGGGACCACCACTATCGCGGCCGGGATTTTTATCGTGAGCGGGACCGATGGCGCCGCGCACCACCGCCCATGCCGGTCTGGCATCGCGGCGATATGCCACCTGGGCCACCACCCGGCCCGCCACCAGGTATGCCTCCAGGACCCGGCCCTGACCGCTGGATGCATCCGGGACGTGACCATGGTCCAGATAGGCGCGGTCCCGACTGGCGCGGTGGTCCAGACAGGCATCGGCCAGATATGCATCGACAAGATATGCATGGTCCGGGTCCGGGCCGTCCTCCCATGCCGCCGGATGCAGGACACCGTCCACCACCGGGTGCTGGACATGTTCCGCCGCCGGGTGATCACCGGGGTCCGCCACGTTGCGGGCCGAATGACTGCCCGCCGCCGCAGAAATAAAGCTTTATGGGAAAAGTGGATATCAGTTTTCCCGAAAAGACCAACGAACGTAAAACAAGCGAGAATCTGTCTGGTATCAGAAACGACAAAGGGCCGCCTTTCAGGCGGCCCTTTTTATTATTCTTGAGACTGTCACGCTTCAGTCAAGCTTTTGTTTTTTCAGACGGGCGACGATCAGCTTGGCCACATCTTCGTAATTGCCGTCGAAATGATGACCGCCTTCCATCTTTACAACCTCCACCTTTGTCGGATCGAGGCTGTGGCAGGCATCATCCTCGACGTCGTCGGCACCATAAAAGCATTGCACCAGACCTGAGGGCATTTTGGCGACTTCCTTGGCCGGATCGCCCTTGAGCGCGCTTCCCTTGCCGCCGAGCCAGCCGCTGACGGAAATCTCGAAATTGGCGGTATGCGACATCGACAGCAGCGAGACCTGGACGATCTTGGCCGTCAGGCTTTTCGGCAGAAGATTATAAACCGTGGGAATGACGTCGGCCCCGAAGGAATAGCCGATCAGCAGCACATGCTTGACCTTCCAGCGTTTGGTATAGGTGCTGATGATGCGGGCGAGATCGTCCGCCGTTTCCTTCGGCTGACGTTCGGACCAGAAATAGCGCAAGCTGTCGATGCCGACGACCGGCAGGCCCTCATTCTGGAAGGTGGCGGCGATTTCACTGTCGATATCGCGCCAGCCGCCGTCGCCGGAATAGACGATGGCGAGCGTGTCCATTTTCGTCTTGTTGACATCGAGCAGGGTCAGCGGCAGGCCAAGCGGTTCGGATTCCTTCGAGGTGGCGGCAATCATGTCATCAATGCCCTCCGACAGGGTCTGGAACGGATCCTTGTCGGAATCGGCCACGTCAATATCGGGATGATCCTTGAGCAGGTCGGCAACATGGCTGCGCCCATCGGCGGTGGCATTGGTGGTAAAGCGCACCGTGGCCGGATCGGGCAGATCGCCATCGGTCAGGCCATAGACGATGCCGCCATTCTTGACCACCTTGTTGGCCGGCGTGCAGAACTGGTCGGGCAGGGGAATGACATCGCCGGGATCGACGGCAAGCGTTTCGCCGATCGTGGCATTGGGTGTCTGCGCCAGAATGGCCAGGGCAAGCGTTCCGCCTTCGCCAATGCCAGCCACCAGCGGTGTCATATAGGCATTGCCGCCGGACTGTCGCTGGATCTCGTGCGACAGTTCCTCGATATCGGAGACGGTATAGATACAGTTATCGTCATCGGTGGAGGATTTGTAATCCTTGTCCAGCGAGGCGAGATATTTCGGCGTGTCGATACCGACGACGATCGAACCATTGCCGCGCAATCTGTCTGCTTCAGCCTGCATCTTGTCATTCCAGCCATCCTTGTCCGACAGAAGAAAGACAATGGATTTGGCTGTCGTATCCGGCAAGGCGATTACCGGATCGGGAATGTCCCCCAGCTGGTATTTCGGGGCATCGGCAAGCGCCGGTTTTGCCAGTCCGACACACAGGAGGCTACAGACAAACAGAGAGACAATTCGTTTCATTTCTTAACGACACCTTTCAGGCCACCGCCGATCAGGAGAGTTGCATCGAGCAGCGCGATCACCGGATTGAGTCCGCCGGACACAGCCAGATAACGCGGTTGCCATTCGGGATGAAATTTGGCCTTGAACGCCCTGAGACCCTTGAAATTATAATAGCGCTCACCGTGCTCGTAAAATGTGTTGGCAATACGATCCCAGACGGGGGCGATTTCCCGACGCGAAAGGCCCGACAGCGGCGCCATGCCGAGGTTGAAATGCCTGTGGCCCTCACTGCGCAACGCCGTCAGCAGGCTGACGAAGAGGTAATCCATAGAGCCTTTCGGTGCATCGGGGGCAAAGCGCATCAGATCGATAGAGGCTTCCGCCATGGTGTCGGTCACCATGATATTGGCGAAGGCAACGATACGGCCTTCGCGGCGGAGCACGATCACTGGCTGGCTCACGATATAGTCATCGGTGAAGGCGCCGAGCGAGAAGCCTTTTTCCCGCGTCTTGTGCTGGGCAAGCCAGGCGTCGGAGACGGCGCGCAGATCCTCGAGAATGGCCGGAACGCCTTCGGTTCCGACAATTTCATGGCTCAAACCATCGCGTTCGGCGCGGGTTGCGGTCTGGCGCAGATTGGCCCATTTACCACCCTTGAGATCGAAGCGGGCCAGATCGACACTGGCCAGTTCGCCAAGCTTGAAGGCCTGCATTCCGGCATCGGCAATGGCGGGAAGCAGCGCGGGAGAGGCCTGATAGAAAACCGCGCGGCACCCCGCAAGGCGCGCGGCTTCCACAAATTGCCAGACCAGTTCGTCACGGGCTTTTTTCGGGCCGATCGGATCGAGAAAACCGATCCAGGACCGGCCCTGCTTGCCATACATCAGAAAAGCTGAGCCATCGGGCGAGAACATCACCGCCTTGTCACCCGTGCGCACCAGATTGCCGTCGGCCAGATCCGAGCCTTTGACAATGTTGACGGCCTTGTCGACATCCTCTGAAGAGGAAGGTTTGACCGCCAGGGCCGCAGGTCTCAACATGCTGAAAACGGCAAGTGCTGTGGAAAAGATGGTCAGGCCCAGCATGGCGCGCAGCGAGCGCGGCGCATCCTCGGAAAACTCGAATTCCCACCAGAGAGAATGGCTGTAATCCACATCGCGATAGACGAAGAACAGGATGAAGCAGGCGCAGATACAGATCAGCGCAATCGCCATCAGCCAGGAGGTGGTCAGCACCTGCCGCAGCAGCGAGGCCGGACGGACGAAGAGCCGCTTGCAGGCGAAGAGGCCGAGAATGAGCACGGCCAGCGATGACGCTTCGAATATGGCGAAGGATTTGAGCAGCGACAGCACGAAGGCGCAGCAGGCGCCGATCAACGCGGCCCACCATGCACCATCCAGCCGCTGCGCCAGACCGCGCGCGGCAATCACCAGAAACAGGCCGATGATGCTGGAGAAGAAATGCGCGCCTTCAACGACGGAAAGGGGGGCCACGCTTTCGAGAAATTCCAGCCGGCTTTCCGGCGTTGGCGTGACGCTGGAAAAGATCAGCATGACGCCGAGAATGAAGGTTAGCGTGGCCAGAAGCGGCGGGGCGATGCGGTTGGCGGTGCGGCCGACGCCCGCCAGTGCCGGTGATTTCGACACATAGCGAAATTCGGTGACGATCACCATGAAAATGGCGATGACCAGCGGCAGCACATAATAGATGAGACGATAGACCACCAGCGAGGCGAGCACCGAATCGATATTGGTGGTGGGGCCGAGCGCGGCGATGATCACCGTTTCGAACACGCCGATGCCGGCGGGTACGTGGCTGAGAATGCCGATGCCAATGGCAATCGCATAAATGGCGAAAAAGGCGGGCCAGGAAATCGCTGCCGTTTCCGGCAGGAGCGAATAGACGACCGAGGCGGAAAAGGCGATATCGGCCACGGTCACCAGAAACTGCCGCGACAGGGTGGGCGTGTCGGCCAGCCGCAGGGTAACGCCGGCGAAACTCAGGCTGCGGCGCTGGCCAACCGCGATCAGCACGGCAAAGCCCAAGAGAATGCCGATGGCCAGCACTCTGAGCCAGATGACATTGATATCGAGCAGGGGCGCGATTTCCGATGACATCGGCAGAAGCGAAATGGCGGTCAAAACCGCAAGACCAAGGCTGAAGGACAGCGTGACGAAGGCGATGACCCGGCCGATTTCATCCGGCTGGAGCCCGGCGCGGGCATAGGCGCGATAGCGGATCGCGCCGCCCGACAACATGCCAAAGCCCGCCGCATTGCCGACGGCATAGGCGCTGAAGGCGGTCAGCGCCACTTCGCCCAGCGGTCGTTTGCGACCGATGAATTCCAGCGCATTCCAGTCATAAAGAACGAGCGTCATGAAGCTCAGCACGGTAAACAGCACGGCAAGGCCGATCTGGTCATAGCCGGTCGTGCTCATGGCCGTGACCACATCGTCATAGCTGACCTCTTCCGTCAGGCGATAAATCGCAAAACCGACGGCGGCAAAAATGATCAGCGGGAAGATGGCGGCAAGCGGACGGCCATAGCGGATGAGTGCGGTACGCCACCAGACATCGGCAGCGGCGGTCTCATCGTTCAGTTCGTCCTGCGTTTCCGCTTGCGTCTCGGCAGACATGCAAGGCTCCTTTCCTGTCATGCGTTGCCGCAAGGACCAGTGGATGATGTGGTCTTGCCCGAAGCGCATGAATGCATTGCCGTCTCTCTACTGCAATTGTGGCCGAATGGGGTACATTAAAATTATGACAAAAGCGTTTGCGGGCCCGGCAGGATGTCCGAAAAGTGGGAACCGGTTTTCGGATAAGGCATCCTGCCAGAAACGTCAGGATGTCCGAAAAGTGGGAACCGGTTTTCGGATAAGGCATCCTGCCAGAAACGTCAGGATGTCCGAAAAGTGGGAACCGGTTTTCGGATAAGGCATCCTGCCAGAAACTTCAGGATGTCCGAAAAGTGGGAACCGGTTTTCCGGTCGCAAGCCTTTGATGCGTAGTCGATCTTCATGAAAGGCCTGACAGCTTGCGGCGATGGCCGGTTTGATCGCCGGTAAAACGCGAAACGGCGATTGCGCCGCGATGATGAATTGGCTAAAAGCCGCAAGCTGCATTTCCCTCGGGGGAAAGCGTGAGGAAAGCCGGAGGGTTTCCGGTCTTGCCTGCTTGAGGTTTTGTTTTCGTTTGCCGTTTTGGGACAGCCGGTTTCTGCTGTCTGCAACAGGCTCAAGAGGTCGTACGGTCAGGTCATGGCGCGCATCGTGATGAAATTCGGCGGAACCTCCGTCGCCAATCTGGAACGCATCCACAATGTGGCGCGGCATGTCAAACGAGAGGTCGATGCCGGCCATGAGGTTGCCGTTGTCGTGTCTGCCATGTCCGGCAAGACAAACGAGCTGGTCGACTGGGTGCAGTCGACGCCGAAGGTGGCGGGCGCATCTTCACCCTTTTACGATGCGCGCGAATATGACGCGGTGGTGGCCTCCGGTGAGCAGGTCACGTCTGGTCTTCTGGCGATTGCGTTGCAATCGCTTGGCATCAATGCCCGCTCCTGGCAGGGCTGGCAGATCCCGATCCGCACCGACAATGCCCATGGTGCTGCGCGCATCAAGGAGATCGACGGGTCTGATATTATCCGACGCATGGGTGAGGGCCAGGTGGCGGTGATTGCCGGTTTTCAGGGGCTTGGTCCGGACAATCGCATCGCCACGCTTGGCCGTGGCGGTTCCGATACGTCGGCTGTCGCCATTGCGGCTGCCGTCAAGGCCGACCGTTGCGATATCTATACCGATGTGGACGGCGTCTATACCACCGATCCGAGGATCGAGCCGAAGGCGCGGCGTCTGAAGAAGATCGCCTTTGAGGAAATGCTGGAGATGGCCTCGCTCGGCGCCAAGGTGCTGCAGGTGCGCTCGGTGGAACTGGCAATGGTGCACAAGGTGCGAACCTTCGTGCGTTCGAGTTTCGAGGATCCCGATGCGCCGGGCATGGGCGATTTGCTCAACCCACCCGGCACGTTGATTTGCGACGAGGATGAGATCGTGGAACAGGAAGTTGTCACCGGCATTGCCTATGCCAAGGATGAAGCCCAGATTTCGCTGCGCCGTCTGGCCGATCGGCCCGGTGTTTCGGCGGCGATTTTCGGACCCTTGGCCGAAGCGCATATCAATGTCGATATGATCGTGCAGAATATTTCCGAAGACGGGTCGCGTACCGACATGACCTTCACCGTTCCCTCCGGCGATGCCGACAAGGCGCTGAAGGTTCTGGCCGACAACAAGGATCGGATCGGTTTTGACGTTGCCCAGAGCGAAAAGGGTCTGGTCAAGGTCTCGGTCATCGGCATCGGCATGCGAAGCCATGCAGGCGTTGCCGCCACCGCTTTCAAGGCGCTGGCCGACAAGGGTATCAACATCAAGGCGATCACCACCTCGGAAATCAAGATCTCCATTCTGATCGATGGCCCCTATGCCGAACTGGCGGTTCGCACACTTCATTCCTGCTACGGGCTTGATAAGGGTTGAATGAAGCGGCGGAATTTGCCAGTTTCGATCATCGGAGCGAGACGCCTTCAGCGTTCCCGCATAAGGCCGATGCGATAACAACGAAAATGGGTCCTTCCGGTTCGTTCGGAATCTGGCGGGGCCCGGAATAGTGACAGAGCGCAGCCGCTGATCGTTTGGCGGCTGTCGGCTTATTGTCAGAGCATTGGGAGACCGCACGCGATGAGAGAGCTTTCTGCGGGTCCGCGCGTCCTGCTCAGACGGCTGCGCGAGTTGATGGCGGAGCCGCTCGAGCCGCAGGAGCGCCTTGATCGTATTGTTCGCCAGATCGCCAGCAATATGGTTGCGGAAGTGTGCTCGGTCTATGTGCTGCGCTCCGACGGCGTGCTGGAGCTTTACGCCACCGAAGGTCTCAATCCCGATGCGGTGCATCTGTCGCAGCTGAAAATGGGGCAGGGTCTGGTCGGCACGATTGCCGCCTCGGCCCAGCCGCTCAATCTTTCCGATGCCCAGGCGCATCCCGCTTACCGTTACCTGCCGGAAACGGGGGAAGAGATCTATCATTCTTTCCTCGGCGTGCCGATTTTGCGCGCCGGTCGCAGTCTTGGCGTTCTTGTCGTGCAGAACAAGGCGCAGCGCACCTATCGCGAAGATGAGGTCGAGGCGCTGGAAACCACGGCCATGGTGCTGGCGGAAATGATTGCTACGGGCGAATTGAAAACGATTACCCGGCCGGGCCTCGAGCTTGATCTGACAAGGCCGGTCACCATCGAGGGCGACAGTTATAATGAAGGCATCGGCCTCGGCCATGTCGTGCTGCATGAGCCACGTATTGTCGTCACCAATTTGTTGAACGACGACGCGGAGGCAGAACGCGCGCGTCTGGCCGAAGCGCTGGGTTCGCTCAGGATTTCCATCGACGACATGTTGTCGCGCCGCGAGGTGTCGATGGAGGGCGAGCATCGCGAGGTGCTGGAAACCTATCGCATGTTCGCCCATGACCAGGGCTGGGTGCGCCGCATGGAAGAGGCGATCCATAACGGACTGACGGCGGAAGCGGCGGTGGAAAAGGTGCAGAGCGACACCAAGGCGCGGATGATGCGCCTCACCGATCCTTTCATGCGCGAGCGCATGCATGATTTCGACGATCTCGCCAACCGTTTGCTCAGGCAATTGACCGGATTTTCCGGCAGCAGCATCGAATCCTTCCCCAATGATGCGATCATTTTTGCCCGTGCCATGGGGGCTGCGGAACTGCTTGACTATCCGCGGCAGAACCTGCGCGGCCTGGTGCTGGAAGAAGGGGCCGTCACCAGCCATGTGGTCATCGTTGCGCGCGCCATGGGCATTGCGGTGGTCGGTCAGGCCGCGGGTGTGGTGGCTTTGGCCGAAAATGGCGATCCGGTCATCATCGATGGTGATGACAGCCGCGTGCATTTGCGGCCCATGCCCGATGTGCAGAAGGCCTATGAGGAAAAGGTTCGCCTGCGGGCACGGCGGCAGGAACAGTTCCGCGCGCTGCGCGATGTTGCGCCGGTGAGCACGGATGGCCAGAAGATCAATCTGCTGATGAATGCCGGTCTTCTGGTCGATCTGCCGCAATTGGCCGAATCAGGAGCGGAAGGGATCGGACTGTTCCGCACCGAACTGCAGTTCATGATCGCTTCCACCATGCCGAAAGTGGATGAGCAGGAAGCGTTTTACCGCAATGTGCTAAAGCAGGTGAAGGGCCGTCCCGTCACTTTCCGCACGCTCGATATCGGCGGTGATAAGGTTCTGCCCTATTTCCGCAGCCATGAAGAGGAAAATCCAGCGCTGGGCTGGCGGGCGATCCGCCTGTCTCTCGACCGGCCCGGCCTGTTGCGCACTCAGATGCGGGCGCTGCTCAAAGCCTCTGCCGGCGGTGACCTGAAAATGATGCTGCCCATGGTGACGGAAGTGGCGGAAATCCGCGCCGCCCGTGATCTGCTACAGAAGGAAGTGCAGCATCTGTCGAAATTCGGCCATAGCCTGCCACGCCGCTTCCAGTTCGGCGCGATGCTGGAAGTGCCGGCGCTGATGTGGCAACTGGACGAGCTGATGGAGGAGGTGGATTTCGTCTCTGTCGGCTCCAACGATCTTTTTCAGTTTTCCATGGCGGTGGACCGGGGCAATGCAAGGGTGTCGGATCGCTTCGATCCGCTCGGAAAGCCATTTTTGCGGATCCTGCGCGATATCGTCAGGGCCGGCCAACGGCATTCGACGCCGGTGACGCTGTGCGGCGAACTGGCGGGTCGCCCCTTGTCGTCCATGGCGCTGTTCGGCATCGGGTTCCGGTCCGTGTCGATGTCGCCCACGGCGATTGGCCCGGTCAAGGCGATGATCCTGCAGCTCGATATCGGCAAACTGGCGGCGGAGCTGAATGCATATCTCGATCAGGATGGGCCGGGTGAAAGCGGCCGTGAATTCCTTACCCGTTTTGCCGAGGAAAACGGCATTCCTGTCTGACATCAAATGATCACGAAAAACGGAGTGAAGGGTGGCGAAGCTTCCTGTCGATAAAATGCGTGAACTTGAGCGCCGTTTCGGCGAGATCGAGGCGCGCATGTCTGCGGGGCCTGCCGCTGATGTTTATGTGAAGCTCGCGTCTGAATATGCCGAGTTGCAGCCGCTGGTAAAGGTTATTCGCGATTATGAGGCATGCCTCAGCGAGCTTTCCGGTCTGAAAGCGCTGCTGGCCGACAAGGCGACCGATCGGGAGATGCGCGAACTGGCGGAGATGGAACTGCCGGAGGTGGAGAGCCGGATCGAGGCGCTGGAACAGGATATCCAGATCAAGCTCCTGCCGAAAGACGCCGCTGACGAGAAAAGCGCGATCGTCGAAATCCGTGCCGGAACCGGTGGTTCCGAGGCGGCGCTTTTTGCTGGTGATCTGTTTCGCATGTATGAACGGTTTTCCAGCTCAAAGGGCTGGAAGGTCGAAGTCCTGTCGGCAAGCGAGGGCGAAGCCGGAGGTTACAAGGAAATCATCGCAACGATTTCCGGTCGCGGTGTGTTTTCCAAATTGAAATTCGAATCAGGCGTGCACCGGGTCCAGCGCGTGCCGGAAACAGAAGCGGGCGGGCGCATCCACACTTCCGCAGCCACCGTGGCGGTGTTGCCGGAAGCCGAAGAGATCGATATTGAAATCCGCCCGGAAGATATCCGGGTCGACACGATGCGTTCGTCCGGTGCGGGCGGCCAGCACGTCAACACCACCGATTCGGCGGTGCGCATCACCCATCTGCCGACTGGCATCATTGTCACCAGTTCGGAAAAATCCCAGCACCAGAACCGGGCGAAAGCGATGCAGGTGCTGCGCTCCAGGCTCTACGACATCGAGCGCCAGCGTGCCGACAGCGAACGTTCCGCCGACCGCAAGAGCCAAGTCGGCTCCGGTGACCGGTCGGAGCGGATCAGAACCTATAACTTTCCCCAGGGCCGGGTGACCGATCACCGCATCAATCTGACGCTTTACAAACTCGACCGGATGATGGAGGGCGAGATCGATGAGGTGGTCGATGCGCTGATTGCCGATTATCAGGCGGGCCAACTGGCGCAACTGGGCGAAAACACCGCATGAGCGAGGCCCACCCAATCACGGTTGCGATGATCCTGGCCGCGGCACGTCAAGAGCTTGCCGCAGCAGGCATTGCGGATGCGAGAGGCGATGCCCGACATCTGGTTGCGGGGATTTTGGGCTGGAGCCTTGGCGATCTGGTGCTGAAGGATCAAGAGGTGCTGTCCCCGGAGGCGCTTGAGCGGATTGAGAGGGCGCTTGTCCGGCGTCACGCGCGCGAACCGGTCTATCGTATTCTCGGATCACGAAATTTTTACGGGCTTGAGCTGGCTTTATCGACGGAAACCCTGGAGCCGAGACCCGATACCGAGCTTGTCGTTGATGCGCTTCTGCCCTATTTAAAGAGACAAGCAGCAGAGAAAGGGACGGTACGCGTTCTGGATCTTGGAACCGGGACCGGCGCAATAGCACTTGCCTTGTTGAACGAATGCGCTGAGGCGCGCGCACTGGCAACCGATATTTCCGAAGGGGCTCTGCAAACAGCGCGGGAAAATGCCCGGAGGAACGGGTTGTCGGATCGGTTTGCCACCTGCCATAGCGATTGGTTCGATGCAATTGAAGGGCGGTTTGACATGATCGTGTCAAATCCACCCTATATTGAAAGAGGAATGATTGGCGAACTTGAGCCTGAGGTTCGCCTCCATGACCCGGCGAGGGCTCTGGATGGCGGTGTTGACGGGCTCGACTGTTATCGTATCATTGCCGCCGGGGCAGAGGCCTGTCTGGAGCCAGACGGATATGTGGGACTTGAGATCGGTTTCGATCAGAAGCAGACCGTGACCGATCTGTTTGAGGATGCGGGTTTCAAGCGGATTGAAGCATTGCGCGATCACGCCGGACAGGATCGCGTTCTGATTTTCAAGACAAAGCAGGCATGACCTTGTGAGGATGAACCGGGTCGGCTTCTTGTCACTGTTTTTGACGCTGCAACGCGGCAAGGCTCGTAAAAAACTGTCATTTTCTTCAGAATCTCGCTTGACCTTTTGAAGAAAAGACTTGGTTTTCCCAAAGAAGAGGGATAGGTTGCGCTCACATGCCGGGTAGCGGGGAATGAATAAAGATTCGTTCGGGTCTGAATTGACCTCGTAGAGCTCCTTTGGGAGCGGTTCGTGGCACGAAGTTTTCCGGGTATGTGGATCATATAATTTTAAAGTTCACCAGCGGCAGTATGTTGCGATGGCGCGGCATGGCCCGTGGCGCGTGATACCCTGTTCCGGTTGTCCGGAACGGCCATGGCGTCCTTATATCAGCAAGACAGAAATCAGGTGAGTAATCGATGAGGCCAGGACAGCAAAACAAGCGCAGTCGGGGGCGTAGCAATGGCGGCGGAAACAATAACGGTTTCAACCGCAAGGGCTCCAACCCGCTGACCCGGATCTATGACAGTTCCGGTCCTGATACGAAAATCCGCGGCACGGCCCAGCATATTGCCGAAAAATACATGGCTCTGGCGCGCGATGCCCAAGGCTCCGGCGACCGGGTCATGGCCGAAAACTATCTGCAGCATGCCGAGCATTACAACCGCATCATCGCTGCCGCCCAGGCGCATATGCAGGACCGGATGCAGCGCGACGAGCGCGATTACGGCGATCGTGATGGCTTCGACGCCGATGGTGACGAGATGGAGACGGTTGTCGTCGATCGCGCCCGGCAACCCCAGCCGGATGTTGCACCGCAGCCGGTTGAGCGCCGCGAGGTCGAGATTGCCGGATCTGGCCCGCAGCCGGTCATCGATAATACGCCTGTCGAGGCGGAGGTTGCTGCCGAAGAAGTTGCGCAGCAGGCCGAGACCGGACGCAAGGAGCGCGCCACTTCCCGGCGCAGAACCGCTGCCAATCGTCCGCGCCGCACCCGTCGCAAGACCGAGGACGGCTCCGCACCGGATGCTGGCGATGGCGATGCTGGCGATGGTGATCACGCCGGTCAGCCGGAAATGGCCGCAGCCAGCGAATAAGACGTTTCTGTCTCAGTGAAATTTGCCCCGTCTTCGTTGAGGCGGGGTTTTTTCTGAGCTCTGTTTCCCCACGCTTTGCCTCATATCAATTCCGGCGCGGATTTTTCCGATAAGCTGCTCTTTAAAGGACGAAAATTCCTTCCCATATCAGCGTGGAAAGGGATGCGGCCGGTGACAATGTCATGTCTTTTCTCAAAGGTTTGCAGGATGTTGTCATCGATTGAAACGCACGCATGATTTCCTGTGCAGTCACGGAGATTGCCAGGAAGCAGGCAAGGTTCGCCGCTTCCCCATCGTGGTCCGCCTTGATAGGGGGCCAGATCCTCAAGTGCTGGATTGTGCCGCAACGGGCAGTCTGGAGAATGGAGAGCGACAATGAACATTGAAAAATATTCCGAGCGGGTACGCGGTTTTCTGCAATCTGCCCAGACCCATGCGCTTTCGGAAGGGCATCAGCAGTTCACACCCGAACATGTCCTGAAAGTGCTGCTCGACGACGATCAGGGCATGGCAGCATCGCTGATTGCGCGCGCCGGTGGCGATGCCAAGGAAGTGCGGCTGGCCAATGACGCAGCACTGGCCAAACTGCCGAAAGTCTCCGGTGGCAACGGGCAGGTCTATCTGTCGCAGCCGCTGGCAAAAGTATTCACCACGGCGGAGGACGCCGCCAAAAAGGCTGGCGACAGTTTCGTCACCGTTGAGCGTCTGCTTCTGGCGCTGGCGATCGAGACCTCGGCTTCCACCTCCGCCAGCCTGAAAAAGGGCGGGGTGACGGCGCAGGCTCTTAATCAGGTGATCAATGACGTGCGCAAGGGCCGCACCGCCGATAGTGCCACTGCCGAACAGGGCTTTGACGCCTTGAAGAAATTTGCCCGTGACCTGACTGCGGAAGCCCGCGAGGGTCGGCTCGACCCGGTGATCGGTCGCGACGATGAAATCCGCCGCACCATTCAGGTTCTGTCGCGCCGGACCAAGAACAATCCCGTGCTGATCGGTGAACCCGGCGTCGGTAAAACCGCCATTGCTGAAGGGCTGGCGCTGCGCATCGTCAATGGCGATGTTCCGGAAAGCCTGAAAGACAAGAAGCTGATGGCGCTCGACATGGGCGCGCTGATTGCAGGCGCGAAATATCGTGGTGAGTTCGAGGAGCGGCTGAAATCGGTCTTGAGCGAAATCCAGGCCGAAAATGGCGAAATCATCCTGTTCATCGATGAGATGCACACGCTGGTCGGCGCGGGCAAGAGCGATGGCGCCATGGATGCGTCAAACCTGCTCAAGCCGGCTTTGGCCCGTGGCGAGCTGCACTGCGTTGGCGCCACCACGCTGGATGAATATCGCAAACATGTAGAAAAGGATCCGGCACTGGCCCGCCGCTTCCAGCCGGTCACCGTGGATGAGCCGACGGTGGAGGATACGATTTCCATCCTGCGCGGCTTGAAGGAAAAATACGAACAGCATCACAAGGTTCGCATTTCCGACTCGGCCATTGTCGCAGCGGCGACCCTGTCGAACCGCTACATCACCGACCGGTTCCTGCCGGACAAGGCCATCGACCTGATGGATGAGGCGGCATCCCGTCTCAGGATGCAGGTGGATTCCAAGCCGGAAGAGCTGGATGAGCTGGATCGCCGGATCATTCAGCTGAAGATCGAGCGCGAAGCCTTGAAAAAGGAAACCGACGTATCATCCTCCGACCGGCTGAAACGGCTGGAAACCGAGCTGACGACGCTTGAAGAACAGGCGGATGCCCTGACGGCCCGCTGGCAGGCGGAAAAGCAGAAGCTTGGTCTTGCCGCAGAGCTGAAAGGACGGCTTGATGAAGCCCGCAACGATCTGGCCATTGCCCAGCGCAAGGGCGAGTTCCAGCGTGCTGGCGAACTGGCCTATGGGGTGATCCCCGATCTGGAAAAGCAGCTGGCCGAAGCAGAAGCGCGCGATGCCAGCGGGGTTGCCAGCATGGTACAGGAGGTGGTGACACCGGATAATATTGCCCATGTCGTTTCCCGCTGGACCGGTATTCCGGTCGACAAGATGCTGGAAGGCGAGCGGGAAAAGCTGCTGCGCATGGAAGACGAACTGGCAAAGACCGTGGTTGGTCAGGGAGATGCGGTGCAGGCGGTCTCGAGAGCGGTTCGCCGCGCCCGCGCTGGTCTGCAAGACCCGAACAGACCGATTGGATCTTTCATCTTCCTCGGTCCGACCGGGGTAGGCAAGACGGAGCTGACCAAGTCGCTTGCCCGCTTCCTCTTCGATGACGAGACGGCAATGGTGCGCATCGACATGTCGGAATATATGGAAAAACACGCCGTTGCCCGGCTGATCGGTGCACCTCCCGGCTATGTTGGCTATGAGGAAGGCGGTGCGCTGACGGAATCGGTGCGGCGCAAGCCCTATCAGGTCGTGTTGTTCGATGAGATCGAAAAGGCGCATCCCGATGTCTTTAACGTGCTGTTGCAGGTGCTGGACGATGGACGCCTGACCGACGGCCAGGGCCGGACGGTGGATTTCAAGAACACGATTATCATCATGACCTCCAACCTCGGCGCGGACTATCTGACCAGCCTTGGTGAAGGTCAGGATGTCGACAGCGTGCGCGATCAGGTCATGGATGTGGTAAAGTCGGCTTTCCGGCCGGAATTCCTCAACCGCGTCGATGAGATCATCCTGTTTCACCGGCTGCGCCGCAGCGAGATGGGTACGATTGTCGATATCCAGATGCAGCGTCTGGTCTCACTGCTGTCGGAGCGCAAGATCACCATCGATCTCGATACCGAGGCGCGCGACTGGCTGGCGGACAAGGGCTACGATCCGGTTTATGGCGCACGTCCGCTGAAAAGGGTCATTCAGAAATATCTGCAGGACCCTCTGGCCGAGCAGATCCTCTCGGGCACGGTCTTGGACGGCACCACCGTTCATATCAGCGCCGGTAGCGATCGACTGCTGATCCGTGCCCGCAATCAGGCTGTTGAGGAAGCGGCCTGAGCCAAAATCGGGCTGAAACCGAATGGTTTCAGCCCGTCGGTCTCTTCGACGATAACCTCATCAATGAGAATGTGATCAACGCTACAGCGCCGTGCGCCCAATATGGCGCACGGCGCTGTAGCACGTTTCATCTGCTGCATCATTTTCACCTTCAATCTCACCCGATTTAGAGCATCGGCCGAAAAGTGGGAACCGGTTTTCGGAAAAACCAATGCGGAAACAAAATCTTAGAGCACGTCCACTTTACTCGGGGTCATAGCCGCAAGAAATGAA
>NZ_JAMKOJ010000008.1 GCF_023700755.1 Allorhizobium sonneratiae
CGCGATGGAAGAAAAGCTGCGCTTCGCAATCCGCGAAGGTGGCCGCACCGTCGGCGCCGGTATCGTCGCTTCGATCATCGAGTAATCTCTACTCGACGTTGGCTGCGACGATCCGAAAGCTGCCGACGCATTTAGGATGTGCAAATGGCGCGCAAGCGCGATTTGCACGCGGCGCCGGCAAGCTTAAGCCCGAAAAGTGTGAAACGGTTTTCGGATAAGCTTAAGCGCAGGGATGTCGCTTCGATCATCGAGTAAGCGGTCGAACCTTTGAATCAATCGGCGCGGCCTTAGGGTCGCGCTTATTTTTTCAAGACTATGTTGACGACTCGGCCGGGACAGTGTATTGCCCCGCCACACACAAGGCAGAAGGCGTTTTCATTCTGCCTTTGGCTCTGCACAGGTTTTGCGATCCTTTGATGGGTTGCGCTGGTGGGGCCCTGATACGGTAAAGTGACAGAGACATCTCTGTGATTTTTGACAATACGGGGCCGACCAGCATTGGTAATTCACTGTCTCTCGCGTTTGCGGGGAACAAGAAAAGAAACAAGGACAAGTCGAATGAACGGCCAGAATATCCGCATCCGCCTCAAGGCGTTTGATCACCGGGTCCTCGATGCTTCCACGCGCGAGATCGTTTCGACCGCGAAGCGCACCGGTGCAAGCGTTCGCGGCCCGGTACCGCTTCCGACCCGTATTGAAAAATTCACCGTCAACCGTTCGCCTCACGTTGACAAGAAGAGCCGCGAACAGTTCGAGATGCGCACCCACAAGCGTCTCCTTGACATTGTCGATCCGACTCCCCAGACCGTCGATGCTCTGATGAAGCTCGACCTTGCTGCTGGCGTTGACGTCGAGATCAAGCTTTAAAAACAGATTCCGGCGAGAGCCGTAATAACAAGGAAGGTACGTGGCGTTTGCCAACGTCTTCTCGAAACGGGAAACCCCAGGATCGTGATGATTGAAGGGAATCCTTAAACAAGAGAAAAGTCCGGGTCGTGAGGCCTCGACAGGACTCTCAAGAGGAATGAACCGATGCGTTCAGGTGTGATTGCACAGAAAGTGGGGATGACCCGGGTCTATAATGACGCCGGTGAGCATATCCCAGTAACAGTACTGCGCTTGGATAATTGCCAGGTCGTGTCTCAGCGTACTGCCGACAAGCATGGCTATACTGCCGTGCAGCTCGGCGCTGGTCAGGCCAAGGTCAAGAATACGTCCAAGGCGATGCGCGGCAATTTTGCTGCCGCAAATGTTGAGCCCAAGGCGAAGCTCGTCGAGTTTCGCGTATCCGAAGACAATCTGCTGGAAATTGGCGCCGAGCTTAAGGCTGGTCATTTCGCTGCCGGTCAGCTCGTGGACGTTACGGGCACGACGATCGGTAAGGGGTTTGCCGGTGCGATGAAGCGCCATAACTTCGGCGGTCTGCGCGCTACCCACGGCGTTTCGGTCTCGCACCGTTCGCATGGTTCGACCGGTTCCAACCAGGATCCGGGCAAAGTGTGGAAGGGCAAGCGGATGGCCGGTCACATGGGTCAGACCCGCGTGACGACGCAGAATCTCGAAGTCGTTTCCACCGATGAAGATCGCGGTTTGATCCTTGTGAAGGGCGCTGTGCCTGGTTCCAAGGGTTCCTGGATCATCGTGCGCGACGCCGTCAAATCGGCCGCGAAGTAAGGGAGCCTGATCATGGAACTCAATGTCAAGACCCTCGATGGCAAGGATGCGGGCAAGGTTTCGCTGTCTGACGCCATTTTCGGCCTGGAGCCGCGCGAAGATATCATCGCTCGCATGATTCGCTGGCAGCTTGCCAAGAAGCAGCAGGGCACCCACAAGTCCAAGGGCCGTTCGGAAGTTTCCCGTACCGGTACGAAGATGTACAAGCAGAAGGGCACGGGTCGCGCTCGTCACCATTCTGCTCGTGCTCCGCAGTTCCGCGGTGGTGGTAAGGCGCATGGTCCGGTTGTTCGCAGCCATGAGATCGATCTGCCGAAGAAAGTGCGTGCTCTCGCTCTGCGTCATGCGCTCTCGGCCAAGCTGAAGTCTGAAGACCTCATCGTGATTGATGATCTGGTCGCGACGGAAGCCAAGACCAAGGCGCTGGTCGGCTCTTTCGAGAGCCTCGGCCTCAGCAACGCCCTCGTTATCGGTGGCGCTGAAATCGACAGCAATTTCAAGCTCGCAGCCCGCAACATCCCGAATATCGATGTTCTGCCGGTTCAGGGCATCAATGTTTACGACATTCTGCGCCGCGGTAAGCTCGTGCTGTCCAAGGCTGCGGTTGAAGCTCTGGAGGAGCGGTTCAAATGACTGATCTGCGCCATTACGACGTGATCGTTTCTCCCTCGATCACCGAAAAGTCCACTCTGGTATCGGAACAGAACCAGGTGGTCTTCAATGTTGCCAAGACTGCTTCCAAGCCTGAAATCAAGGCTGCTGTGGAAGCTCTCTTCGGTGTGAAGGTCACGGCCGTGAACACGCTCGTCCGCAAGGGCAAGGTGAAGCGTTTCCGCGGTTTCGCCGGGAAGCAGTCCGACGTTAAGAAGGCGATCGTCACGCTTGCTGACGGTCAGTCCATCGACGTCACCACCGGTCTCTGAGGAACAGAAAAATGGCATTGAAAAACTTCAATCCCACGACACCGAGCCAGCGTCAGCTGGTCATCGTTGACCGTTCGGGGCTCTGGAAGGGCAAGCCGGTCAAGACTTTGACCGAGGGTCTGTCCAAGAGCGGTGGCCGTAACAACTTCGGCCGCATCACTGCCCGCTTCATTGGTGGCGGTCACAAGCGGACCTATCGTCTGGTAGACTTCAAGCGTCGCAAGTTCGATGTCGAAGGCACAGTCGAGCGTCTGGAATATGACCCGAATCGTACCGCTTTCATCGCACTGGTGACCTATACTGATGGTGAGCAGGCTTATATCCTGGCTCCGCAGCGTCTTGCTGCCGGTGACAAGGTGATCGCGTCCGACAAGGCTGTTGACGTCAAGCCCGGCAACACCATGCCGCTGCAGTATATTCCGGTTGGCTCGATCGTTCACAATGTTGAAATGAAGCCGGGCAAGGGTGGGCAGATTGCCCGTTCAGCTGGCGCTTACGTTCAGCTGGTTGGTCGCGATCAGGGCATGGCAATTCTGCGCCTGAACTCTGGTGAGCAGCGCCTGATCCCGGGCTCCTGCCTGGCGACAATTGGTGCCGTTTCCAATCCGGACCACGCCAACATCAACGATGGCAAGGCTGGCCGTACCCGTTGGCGCGGCAAGACCCCGCATAACCGCGGCGTTGTCATGAACCCGGTCGACCACCCGCACGGTGGTGGTGAAGGCCGCACCTCCGGTGGCCGTCATCCGGTGACCCCGTGGGGCAAGCCGACCAAGGGCAAGCGCACTCGCAAGAACAAGTCTACGGACAAGTTCATCATGCGCACCCGCCATCAGAAGAAGTAAGAGAGGTAGTCAGAAATGGCTCGTTCAGTATGGAAAGGCCCCTTCGTTGACGGCTATCTTCTCAAGAAAGCCGAGAAGGTCCGTGAAGGCGGTCGCAGCGAAGTGATCAAGATCTGGAGCCGTCGCTCCACCATCCTGCCTCAGTTCGTCGGATTGACCTTCGGCGTTTATAACGGCAGCAAGCATGTGCCGGTCAATGTCAATGAAGACATGGTTGGCCACAAGTTTGGCGAATTCGCTCCGACCCGGACCTATTACGGTCACGGTGCGGACAAGAAAGCGAAGAGGAAGTAACCATGGGCAAGGCAAAAGCCGAACGCCGGCTTAAGGACAATGAAGCGCAGGCTGTTGCGCGTACGCTCCGCGTCAGCCCGCAGAAGCTCAACCTGGTTGCCGCGATGATTCGCGGCAAGAAGGTTGACCGCGCTCTGGCCGACCTCGAATTCTCGCGCAAGCGTATTGCTGGCGCGGTGAAGAAGACGCTTGAATCCGCCATCGCCAATGCCGAAAACAACCATGATCTCGATGTCGATCAGCTGATCGTCGCCGAGGCTTATGTCGGCAAGTCGATCACGATGAAGCGCTTTCACGCCCGTGGCCGTGGCCGTGCATCCCGCATTGAAAAGCCTTTCGCGCATCTGACGATTGTCGTTCGCGAAGTCGAAGTCCAAGGGGAGGCCGCATAATGGGTCAGAAAATCAATCCGATCGGCTTCCGCCTCGGCATCAACCGTACCTGGGATAGCCGTTGGTTCGCCGACAATGCCGAATATGGTCAGCTTCTGCATGAGGATCTCAAGATCCGCGCTTATGTGATGAAGGAGCTGAAGCAGGCCGGTATCGCCAAGGTGGTTATCGAGCGTCCGCACAAGAAGTGCCGCGTCACGATCCATTCGGCACGTCCGGGTCTGATCATCGGCAAGAAGGGCGCAGACATTGAAAAGCTGCGCAAGAAGCTGTCTGAAATGACCAATTCGGAAACGCATCTCAACATTGTTGAAGTGCGCAAACCCGAAATCGATGCGACGCTGGTGGCTCAGTCGATCACCCAGCAGCTCGAGCGTCGTATTGCATTCCGTCGTGCCATGAAGCGTGCC
Source organism: Allorhizobium sonneratiae (assembly GCF_023700755.1). Taxonomy (GTDB): domain Bacteria; phylum Pseudomonadota; class Alphaproteobacteria; order Rhizobiales; family Rhizobiaceae; genus Allorhizobium; species Allorhizobium sonneratiae. Next base: position 4,539 of record NZ_JAMKOJ010000008.1, read on the forward strand.
GTTCAGTCAGCCATGCGTCTTGGCGCTGAAGGCATCAAGATCACCTGCGCCGGTCGTCTCGGTGGTGCTGAAATCGCTCGTACGGAATGGTACCGCGAAGGTCGCGTGCCGCTGCATACGCTGCGCGCTGACATTGATTACGGAACAGCCGAAGCTGAAACCGCTTACGGCATTTGCGGCGTGAAGGTATGGATCTTCAAGGGTGAAATCCTTGAACACGATCCGATGGCTTCTGAACGCCGTTCGCTCGAAGGTGACAATCAGCCGGCGCAGGGTCGCGAACGCGGCGAGCGCCGTCGTGAAAACGCTTGATTGACGCTGGCGAAAGATAAGCTCGGAGAAGTAAGAAAATGTTGCAGCCAAAGCGTACCAAGTACCGCAAGCAGTTCAAGGGCCGCATCAAGGGCGTTGCCAAGGGCGGTTTCGACCTTGCCTTTGGTGAATTCGGCTTGAAGGCTCAGGAACCCAACCGCGTCAACGCCCGTGAAATCGAAGCGGCTCGCCGTGCGATTACCCGCTACATGAAGCGTGCAGGCCGCGTTTGGATCCGTGTATTCCCTGACGTTCCGGTCACGGCCAAGCCGACCGAAGTCCGTATGGGTAAGGGCAAGGGCTCCGTCGAATACTGGGCTTGCAAGGTCAAGCCTGGTCGTATGATGTTCGAGATCGATGGTGTTAGCGAGGAGATCGCTCGTGAGGCTCTGCGCCTCGGTGCAGCCAAGCTCTCGGTCAAGACGCGCTTCGTACAGCGCATTGCAGAGTAAGGATCAAGCCGATGAAAGCCGCAGATGTTCGCGCCATGAGCGCTGATCAATTGAAGGACGAACTGGCAAAGCTGAAGAAAGAGCAGTTTAATCTGCGTTTCCAGAAAGCGACCGGCCAGCTCGAGAAGTCCTCGCGCATCAACGAAGTCCGTAAGGATATCGCTCGCGTCAAAACCATTGCCCGCCAGAAGGCGGCGGAAGCCAAGGCTTAAGGGAAGAATAATATGCCTAAACGCATTCTGCAGGGCGTCGTTGTCAGCGATAAGAACGACAAGACAGTTGTTGTCCGTGTCGAACGTCGATTCGCTCATCCTCTGCTTCAGAAGACCGTCCGCCGGTCGAAGAAGTACAAGGCACACGACGAAAACAACCAGTACAAGATCGGCGATATCGTTTCCATCGAGGAATGCCCGCCGATTTCCAAAGACAAGCGTTGGACGGTTGTTTCCGCCCAGGCTTGAAACACAGAGATTTTGTCGTGAGCCCTTGCGTTCCGACGAAAAATCTGTATGAAGCAGCGCAATGGCGCAGGAACGCTCCACACCGAGCGTTCCTTTTTGCTTTGAGCGCAGGGAAGGTCCCCGACGGGAAACCGCCTTGGCAAGTCCTTCTCCTCGCTCGAAATCGATAAAAATCCATGAGCCGGAATAGGGGGCGAAGCCCAACCGTTCCGGTATAACGAGAAGGCGACCTGACATGATTCAGATGCAGACAAACCTCGACGTTGCCGATAATTCCGGCGCGCGTCGTGTCATGTGCATCAAGGTGCTGGGCGGCTCCAAGCGTAAATATGCTTCTGTTGGCGACATTATCGTCGTTTCGATCAAGGAAGCTATTCCGCGCGGCCGCGTGAAGAAGGGCGATGTGATGAAGGCGGTGGTCGTTCGGACCGCTAAGGACATCCGCCGTCCCGATGGCAGCGTCATCCGCTTCGATAACAACGCAGCCGTTCTTATCGATAACAAGAAAGAGCCGATCGGCACCCGTATCTTCGGACCGGTTCCGCGCGAACTTCGCGCCAAGAACCACATGAAGATCATCTCGCTGGCTCCGGAAGTCCTGTAAGGAGCGATGACGATGCAAAAGATTCGTAAGGGCGACAAGGTCGTCGTGTTGACCGGTAAAGACAAGGGTCGTTCCGGTGAAGTTCTCCAGGTGATGCCGAAGGAAGACCGTGCTGTCGTTCGCGGCATCAATGTCGTCAAGCGCCATCAGCGCCAGACGCAGACCCAGGAAGCTGGTATCATCAGCAAGGAAGCGTCGATCCATCTGTCCAATCTTGCTGTTGCTGACAAGGACGGTAAGCCGACCCGCGTTGGCTTCAAAGTGGTTGATGGCAAGAAGGTCCGTTTTGCCAAGCGTTCGGGAGATGTGATCGATGGCTGAGACCAAGTATGAGCCGCGGCTCAAGAGCGAATATGTTTCGCGCATTCGTCAGGCCATGCAGGAGAAGTTCTCCTACGCCAACGAAATGATGATTCCGAAGCTGGACAAGATTGTTATCAATATGGGCGTAGGTGAGGCCACGGCCGACTCCAAGAAGCCCACTGTTGCTGCTGGCGATCTCGCTGCTATTGCCGGCCAGAAGCCGGTTATTACACGTGCCCGCAACTCGATTGCAGGCTTCAAGGTGCGTGAAGGCATGCCGATCGGTGCGAAGGTTACCCTTCGTGGCGCTCGCATGTACGAGTTCCTGGACCGTCTGATCAACATCGCGCTGCCGCGCGTTCGCGACTTCCGCGGTTTGAACCCGAAAAGCTTTGACGGCCGTGGCAATTTCGCCATGGGCATCAAGGAGCACATTGTGTTCCCTGAGATCAACTACGACAAGGTTGATCAGATGTGGGGCATGGACATCATCGTTTGCACGACGGCGACGACCGACGACGAAGCTCGAGCTCTTCTGAAAGAGTTCAACTTCCCGTTCCGTCAATAACCGTAACGACGAGCGTAGAAGAGGAACTTCGATATGGCGAAGACAAGCGCAGTTGAAAAGAACAAGCGCCGCCGCAAGACCGTCGCCCAGCAGGCTGACAAGCGTGCTGCCCTCAAGGCGATCATTATGAACCAGACGCTGCCGATTGAAGAGCGTTTTAAGGCAACCATTAAGCTGGCCGAACTGCCGCGCGATGGTTCCAAGACCCGCATTCGCAACCGCTGCGAAGTGACGGGCCGTCCGCGCGCCTTTTATCGCAAGCTCAAGATGTCGCGTATCGCGCTTCGCGAACTGGGCAATCTCGGCAAGGTGCCGGGTGTTGTGAAGTCGAGCTGGTAAGGAGACGGGTAATATGACGATGACTGATCCGTTGGGCGATATGCTCACCCGTATCCGCAATGGCGCTGCCCGCCGCAAGAACTTGGTCAGCACGCCGGCTTCCAAGCTGCGTGCTCGCGTTCTCGATGTGCTGCAGGCCGAAGGCTATATTCGCGGTTACACTCATGTCGATCTCGGCAACGGCAAGTCCGAGCTGCAGATCGAGCTGAAATATTATGAAGGTTCGTCGGTCATTCGTGAGATTGGCCGCGTGTCCAAGCCGGGCCGCCGAGTTTATGTCTCGGTGAAGTCCATTCCGCAGGTTGCGAATGGTCTCGGCATCACCATCCTTTCGACTCCGAAGGGTGTGATGGCCGATCACCAGGCGCGTGAACAGAATGTTGGTGGTGAGGTTCTCTGCTCTGTCTTCTAAGACAGTGCAGAGGTCTCCCTAGCGAACAGACAGGATAAAAACATGTCTCGTATCGGTAAAAAGCCCGTTCCGGTTCCTGCAGGGATCACGGCCACGGTTGATGGCCAGAAAGTGACTGCCAAGGGCCCGAAGGGCGAACTGTTTTTCGTCGCTAATGACGAAATCTCGGTTGCGCTTGAAAACAACGCTGTTGTTGTAAAGCCGATCAATGAAACCAAGGATGCCCGCTCCAAGTGGGGCATGTCCCGCACCATGATTGAGAATATCTTCAAGGGTGTGAAGGATGGCTACGAGCGCAAGCTCGAAATCAACGGTGTTGGTTACCGTGCTGCCCTGCAGGGCAAGAACCTGCAGCTGTCGCTCGGCTTCAGCCATGACGTTGTTTATGAGCCGCCGGTGGGCATTTCCATCGCCGTTCCGAAGCCGACGGAAATCGTGGTCTCGGGGATCAACAAGCAGCAGGTCGGTCAGGTCGCTGCAGAGATCCGCGAATATCGCGGCCCCGAACCCTATAAGGGCAAGGGCGTCAAGTATGCCGAAGAGCGGATTGTCCGCAAAGAAGGCAAGAAGAAGTAAGGAACACGCGAAATGGCAAGCAGTAAAGAAGCTCTGGTGCGCCGCGCCAATCGCGTGCGCCGTCAGCTCAAGGCGGTGGCCAATGGCCGTCCGCGGCTGTCGGTTCATCGCTCCTCGAAAAACATCTATGCCCAGATCATCGATGATGTGGCTGGTACGACCCTGGCTGCGGCCTCGACTCTCGATGCCGGTCTGAAGTCCTCGCTGAAGACGGGGGCCGATGTTGCCGCCGCCGCTGCCGTTGGCAAGCTCGTTGCAGAGCGCGCCCTGGCAGCCGGTGTGACGGAAGTCGTTTTCGACCGTGGTGCTTTCATCTATCACGGTCGCGTCAAGGCTTTGGCCGACGCAGCCCGTGAAGGTGGTCTTACCTTCTAAAAATATCCAGCCCGGCTCTTGTGATCCGGGCTGATTTGGGGCATTAGCCCCTCGTTCCGATTTCGTCCCCTAAACTCGCAAGAGGGTAGGGGCGGAATTTTTTTGTAAACTGCCGTTTGCACCCGGAAAAGAAAAAGGAAAAGGACAATGGCACAGGATAAGCGTGGTTCGCGCGAAGAGCGTCAGAACCGTGAAGAGCGTGACAGCGAATTTGTCGACAAGCTGGTCGCAATCAATCGCGTCGCAAAGGTTGTCAAGGGTGGCCGTCGCTTCGGTTTCGCCGCTCTCGTTGTTGTTGGCGACCAGAAGGGTCGCGTTGGTTTCGGTCATGGCAAGGCGCGTGAAGTGCCGGAAGCCATCCGTAAGGCAACCGAATCGGCCAAGCGTGACATGATTTTCGTGCCTCTGCGTGAAGGTCGTACCCTGCACCATGACGTGCATGGCCGCCATGGCGCCGGCAAGGTTCTGCTTCGTTCTGCCAAGGCCGGTACCGGTATCATTGCCGGTGGTCCGATGCGCGCCGTGTTCGAAACGCTCGGTATGCATGACGTTGTTGCCAAGTCGACGGGTTCCTCGAACCCATACAACATGGTGCGCGCTACATTCGACGCCCTGAAGCATCAGGTTCATCCGAAGGACATCGCTGCTCAGCGTGGCCTGAAATATGCGACCCTGCAGGCTCGTCGCGCCGCTTCCGGCAACGGTTCTGAAGAATAAGGAGCTGGGACATGGCCAATACTGAAGCCAAGAAGACGATCACGATCGAACAGATCGGTTCGCCCATTCGCCGCCCGGAGATCCAGCGTAAGACGCTGATCGGCCTGGGTCTCAACAAGATGCACCGGGTCCGCACGTTGGAAGATACGCCTTCGGTTCGTGGCATGATCCGTGCTGTCCAGCATCTCGTTCGCGTCGTCGACGAGACGTGAGACGGAGGAATTTGTCATGAAACTGAATGAAATCAAGGATAACGAAGGTTCTTCGAAGAGCCGTATGCGCGTTGGTCGCGGTATCGGTTCGGGCAAGGGCAAGACCGGTGGTCGCGGCGTCAAGGGTCAGAAGGCTCGTTCTGGCGTTGCCATTAACGGTTTTGAAGGCGGTCAGATGCCGATCTATCGCCGCCTGCCAAAGCGCGGCTTCAACAACATCTTTGCGTCCGAATTCGTCACCGTTTCGGTTGGCCGGATTCAGACGGCAATTGATGCTGGCAAGCTGAATGCCAGCGCGACGATCGATGCCGCTGCTCTCAAGGCTGCCGGTGTGATTCGTCGTGAAAAGGACGGCGTTCGCGTTCTCTCCGATGGCGAGCTGAAGGTTAAGGTGACGCTTGAAGTTATGGGTGCTTCCAAGGCTGCGGTCGAGAAGATCGAAAAAGCCGGCGGCAGCATCAAGCTTCTCGCCGAAGCTGCTGCCAGCGAATAATTGATAGCTTAAATCGCCCGGAGTGCTTCACACCGGGCGATTTTTCTCCCATATGTGTGCCTCACGATAATTGGGCGGATCATCATTCGCCGGGGAGAAATCCGGACCTTCAGGTGAGGCATCTGGTTGCTGCGCAATCTCTGCTGCCTGGTTGTCCTAGGGGAAACTGAATTTATTCAATGCCTTTTGTGGCGATTGAATGCGGTGTCGCGGAGAATTTTATGGCTTCTGCAGCGGAACAATTGGCCTCGAACCTGAACTTTTCAACCTTTGCCAAGGCTGAGGATTTGAAAAAGCGTCTCTGGTTCACGCTGGCCGCTCTTCTTGTATATCGATTTGGGACGCATGTCCCGCTGCCGGGTCTTAATCCGGAAGCCTATGCGGCTGCTTTCAAAGGGCAGGCTGGCGGGATTCTCGGCCTTTTCAACATGTTTTCGGGTGGCGCCGTGCAGCGCATGGCTATTTTTGCCCTCGGGATCATGCCTTATATTTCCGCGTCGATTATCGTGCAGTTGATGACCTCTGTCGTTCCCTCGCTTGAAAACCTGAAGAAGGAAGGCGAGCAGGGCCGCAAGATCATCAACCAGTATACGCGTTATGGTACCGTGGCCCTTGGTGCCTTGCAGGCTTATGGCATTGCTGTAGGGCTTGAGCATGGCAACGGTCTCGTGATTGATCCCGGCTGGTTCTTCCGCATTACCACCATGGTAACGCTGCTTGGTGGCACAATGTTCCTGATGTGGCTGGGTGAGCAGATCACCTCGCGCGGCATCGGCAATGGTATTTCGCTGATTATTTTCTCTGGTATTGCCGCTGGTCTGCCGACAGCCGTTGCCGGGACGCTGGATCTTGGCCGTACGGGTGCTCTGTCGACGCCGCTCATTCTGACGGTTCTCGTCGTTGCCATCCTTGTCATCGCGTTGATTGTCTTCTTTGAACGGGCGCAGCGTCGTCTGCTGATCCAGTATCCGAAGCGTCAGGTCGGCAACCGAATGTTCCAAGGCGATACCTCGCACCTGCCGCTGAAACTGAACACGTCCGGCGTTATCCCGGCTATCTTCGCGTCTTCGCTGCTGCTGTTGCCGGCGACGGCCGCAGGCTTCACCGGCACCTCGACGCTTCCGGCCTGGGCAACGACCATCATCAGCGCTCTTGGCCATGGTCAGCCCGCCTATATGGTGCTTTATGCTGTGTTGATTGCCTTCTTCGCGTTTTTCTATACAGCAATTGTGTTCAACCCGAAGGACACGGCCGACAATCTGAAAAAGCATGGTGGTTTCATACCGGGCATTCGTCCCGGGGAACGGACTGCGGAATATATCGATTACGTGCTGACGCGCATTACACTCGTCGGTGCCATTTATCTGGTCTTTGTCTGTATCCTCCCTGAAATTCTCGTTTCTGAGACAGGTGTGCCATTATCCCTTGGTGGTACGTCGCTTTTGATCATTGTCAGCGTCACCCTCGATACGGTAGCACAGGTGCAAGGGCACCTCATTGCCCAGCAATATGAGGGGCTGATCAAGAAATCGAAATTGCGTGGAGGAAAGAGGGGCAAATGAGATTGATTCTATTGGGGCCGCCGGGTGCGGGGAAAGGCACTCAGGCCCAGCGGATTGTCGAGAAATATGGGATTCCCCAACTCTCGACAGGCGATATGCTGAGGGCCGCCGTGTCTGCCGGCACGGAAATCGGCCAGCGCGCGAAGGCTGTGATGGATGCCGGTAATCTCGTCTCGGACGACATTGTCATCGGCATTGTCTCGGAGCGAATCGATCAGCAGGATTGTGCAAAAGGATTCATTCTTGACGGCTTCCCCAGAACACTTGTTCAGGCGGATGCCACGGAGCAGATGCTGAAGAAAAAAGGTCTGGCTCTTTCTGGAGTGATCGAAATAAGAGTCGATGATGATGTTCTGGCTGATCGTATTGCCGGGCGTTATACCTGTGCCAATTGCGGTACGGGATATCACGATGACAATCTGAAGCCGAAGGTTGACGGTGTCTGTGACAAGTGCGGCTCTACCCACTTCAAACGTCGGCCCGATGATAATCGTGATACGGTAAAGACTCGGCTGCAGGCTTACTACAAGGATACATCGCCGCTAATCGGTTATTACTATGCCAAGGGCCTGCTGACGACCGTTGATGGCATGAGTGAAATCGATGCAGTAACGGCCGATATCGAAGCAATTCTCTCCGGTTTTGTCGGGGCGGACGGGAAATAATTCAATGGTACGGTTGCTTTTTGCATCCGATTCCGTTAAACAGCGCGCCAACTCGCGATAGCTCAATGGTCGGCGCGTTCTTCCTCTCGGGAAGACCGGGTTGGCCTTTGCGGGCTGTTGAGAACCCAAACAAGCAATCGGCGGCCGTGTGAAGGGCTGTCAATGAAAGAGACCACTTGCCGGATGGCAACTGGAACGCAAGGAGAATAGGCGTGGCACGTATCGCTGGCGTCAACATCCCAACAGCAAAGCGCGTTGTTATCGCGCTGACCTATATTCATGGGATCGGCCCGAAATTTGCACAGGAAATTATGGACAAGGTCGGTCTTTCTGCCGATCGTCGCGTTCATCAGCTGACGGATGCCGAGGTTTTGGCCATCCGTGAAACCATCGACCGTGATTATCAGGTCGAAGGTGATCTGCGTCGTGAAACGGCAATGAATATCAAGCGTCTGATGGATCTGGGCTGCTATCGCGGTCTGCGTCATCGTCGCGGTCTTCCGGTTCGCGGTCAGCGCACGCATACCAATGCTCGCACCCGCAAGGGTCCGGCAAAGGCTATTGCCGGTAAGAAGAAGTAAGTTTCGTCAAAAGACGAAATTAAGGCTGGCGCACAAGCGCCGGCCTTGTTTTGGTTTTGAAGGGGAAGCCCTTCGGTGGAGCCGCTGGTGTTACGGCGGTGTCGAGATCAACGAAAGGAACATACATGGCCAAGGAAGCCACACGCGTCCGTCGTCGCGAGCGCAAAAATATCTCTTCGGGCGTTGCCCATGTCAATTCGACCTTCAACAACACGATGATCACCATCACCGACGCCCAGGGCAATGCGATTGCCTGGTCTTCGGCAGGCGCCAAGGGGTTCAAGGGCTCGCGTAAGTCCACTCCGTTCGCAGCACAGATCGCTGCCGAAGACTGCGCCAAGAAGGCTCAGGAACATGGCATGAAGTCGCTTGAGGTTGAAGTATGCGGTCCCGGTTCGGGTCGTGAATCGGCTCTGCGCGCTCTGCAGGCTGCCGGTTTCATGATCACGTCCATTCGTGACGTGACGCCGATCCCGCATAACGGCTGCCGTCCGCGCAAGAAGCGCCGGGTCTGATGGTTCTTCATCCAGCCGGGTTTTCCTCAGGGAGGCCCGGTTCTTCTCATGATCGGTCGCCACGATTGGATGGTGGTGACGAATGGAAGGTTATCCAATGATTCAGAAGAATTGGCAGGAACTGATCAAGCCGAACAAGGTGGAGTTCACCTCTGGTGGTCGCGCAAAGGTAACGTTGGTTGCCGAGCCGCTGGAGCGAGGCTTTGGCCTGACGCTCGGCAATGCGCTCCGTCGTGTTCTCTTGTCGTCCCTGCGTGGTGCAGCTGTGACGGCTGTGCAGATCGATGGTGTTCTGCATGAGTTTTCGTCTATCCCGGGTGTGCGTGAAGATGTGACGGACATTGTCCTCAACATCAAGGAAATCGCCATCAAGATGGAAGGCGACGATTCCAAGCGTATGGTCGTTCGCAAGCAGGGCCCGGGCGTCGTCAAGGCTGGCGATATTCAGACGGTTGGCGATATCGAGATCCTTAATCCGGATCACGTGATCTGCACGCTGGACGATGGTGCTGAAATCCGCATGGAATTCACCGTCAATAACGGCAAGGGCTATGTGCCCGCAGAACGCAACCGGGCAGAAGATGCGCCGATTGGTCTCATTCCGGTCGACAGTCTTTATTCGCCGGTCAAGAAAGTGTCCTACAAGGTGGAAAACACCCGTGAAGGTCAGGTTCTCGACTATGACAAGCTGACCATGACCATTGAAACCGACGGATCGGTTTCAGGTGAGGATGCCGTGGCTTTTGCCGCCCGTATACTTCAGGATCAGCTGTCCGTCTTCGTCAACTTCGACGAGCCGCAGCGTGAGGCAGAGGAAGAATCGGTTACCGAGCTTGCCTTTAATCCTGCTCTGCTCAAGAAGGTCGATGAGCTGGAACTGTCTGTCCGCTCGGCCAACTGCCTGAAGAACGACAATATCGTTTATATTGGCGATCTCATTCAGAAGACCGAAGCCGAAATGCTGCGCACGCCGAATTTTGGCCGCAAGTCGCTGAACGAAATCAAGGAAGTTCTCGCTTCCATGGGCCTGCATTTGGGTATGGAAGTTCCAGCCTGGCCGCCGGAAAACATCGACGATCTCGCCAAGCGTTACGAAGACCAGTACTGATCGGCAGGCGGTGAGCCGCATGTCTGATCGGACCGAACCATAAAGAAGGCAGGATACACTGCCTTTCCAGTCAAACTGCAGGCGAATGCCTGTATGTGTCAGGAAACGGCAGGATCGCCAAAGGCGATAACCTGCACAAAAGGAGAATAGCAATGCGCCACCAGAATTCCGGTCGCAAGCTGAACCGTACCGCGAGCCATCGCAAGGCCATGTTTGCCAATATGGCAGCTTCGCTCATCACCCATGAGCAGATCGTCACAACCCTGCCGAAGGCGAAGGACCTGCGTCCGATCGTCGAGAAGCTGGTTACGCTTGGCAAGCGCGGCGACCTTCATGCCCGCCGTCAGGCTGTGTCCCAGATCAAGGATCAGGACGCCGTCCGCAAGCTCTTCGATGCGATTGCCACCCGTTATGCCACCCGTAATGGCGGTTATCTTCGCATCATGAAGGCTGGCTTCCGTCAGGGCGACAATGCTCCGCTCGCTGTCATCGAGTTCGTCGAACGCGACGTCGATGCAAAGGGTGCGGCCGATAAGGCTCGCGTTGCTGCTGAGGCAGACGCAGCCGAAGCTGCTTGATCGTGAGTGTCGGGCGAAAGCGCGGGTCACCGGTTTTCGCCACTTTCGACAGTTCATGTCAAAGCGTGATATCATCGGTCTATTCATTGTGAAGCCTGATGATCTTGTACCGATAGTATTTCAAAAGCCGGATGGTCTCCATCCGGCTTTTTTGTTGATGCGAGGCATTGGTATCGGTTCTGTCGCTGAGGGTTTTCCGGTTGAAAGCTTTGCAACAAAAGCAGACAGTTTTCAGGGTAAGCGGTGTGATTCTGATATGCGCGCCCTTTGCGAAGCGGTCGAGTGGAAAGGTCTCAATCCTTCCGTAGAAGCGGACCTATCGCGGCAGTGGTGCCAAAACGATTTCAGCGAGGGGAGTGTTTTATGCCCGATTTCAAAGATCTGCTGTCCATTTTCGGGTTTTCTGCCCTGCTGGGATTTTCGTCAGCCCATGCTGCTGCGGTTGTTGCGCCGAAAGTCCTGGTCATCACCATGTTTTCTGCAGAAACCAAGCCTTGGTTGGAGAGCCGTGATCTGAAGGACAAGCTCAAGGTGCCGGGACTATCGAAGGACAATCCCGAGATATCTTGTGATACCAAAGGCCTGTGTGTGATGACCACGGACATCGGCTATGCCAATGCCGCAAGTTCGGTCATGGCGGCGGTTTTCAGCGATCGGCTCGATCTGCGGAAGACCTATATTCTCATCGACGGTATTGCCGGTGTCGATCCCGCCAAAGCCAGTCTGGGGTCGGCGCTGTGGGCGCGCTATGTCGTCGATGGTGGTTTGCGCCATGATATTGACGCACGGCAGATTTCCGCCGGCTGGCCGGATGGTCAGGTGCCGTTAGGTGCCAGCTCGCCAACAGAAAAGGCGAAATGGGGGGCCGGGACCGAAGTTTACGCCTTGAATGCTGCGCTCGTAGAAAAGGCCTATGCGTTGACCAGGGCTACTCCGCTTCTAGACAGTGATGCGGCCAAGGCCTATGGCGCGCAATATCCGCAGAAAGCGGCGAAAGAGCCGCCGAAGGTTGCCATTTGCGATACGGTTTCTGGCGATACTTACTGGCATGGCAGCAAGGAGGCTGAAGCAACAGCGCGTTTTGCCGCGCTTGCCACCGACGGCAAAGCCAATTATTGCACCACCCAGATGGAGGATAATGCCTCTTTAACCGCACTGAAGCGCGGTGCGGATGCCGGCCGGGTGGATTTCAACCGTATTCTGGTTTTGCGCACGGCGTCCAATTTCGATCGCGAAGCGCCGGGAAAAACGCCGATCCAGTCGCTAACGGCCAAATCTGGCGGTTTTGGTCCGGCTGTGACCAATGCCTATCGCGTGGGCGGAGCCTTTGCCGATGCGGTGATTGCCGGATGGAGCGAATGGGAAAAGGCTGCCCCGTGAAGCGCAAGAGTGGCAAACAGATTTAACAGGTTACAGCGTCCTTTGTGCGTTTGATGAAACGCACAGCGCTTAAGGGAATGCGGCCCCTTGATGGTTCAGAGAATAACGTGATGGATGACGCTCTTTTCGCAACCTTGCCGGATCTTCTGCCGGGGCATGTCTGGCTTGCCGGGTCAGGGCCGGGTGATCCGGGCCTGATGACGCTTCTGGCGCTTAAAGGGTTGCGTCAGGCCGATGTCGTTGTCCATGATGCGTTGGTTGATACTGGCTGCCTTGCCTATGCCCGTTCTGATGCGCTGATCGAACATGCAGGCAAGCGTGGCGGCAAGCCCTCGCCGAAGCAGCGTGACATTTCGCTGCGGCTGGTGGAACTGGCAAAGGCCGGAAAACGGGTGCTGCGGCTCAAAGGAGGCGATCCCTTTGTTTTCGGGCGTGGCGGTGAAGAAGCGCTGACACTGGTCGAACACGCTATTCCGTTTCGCATTGTGCCGGGTATTTCCGCAGGTATTGGCGGTTTGGCTTATGCCGGTATTCCAGTGACCCATCGTGAGATCAATCATGCCGTGACCTTTCTTACCGGTCATGATTCTTCCGGCTCCGTACCGGATCGTATCGATTGGGCCGCCATCGCCAAAGGGTCTCCGGTGATCGTCCTCTATATGGCAATGAAGCATATTGGTCATATCGCGAGGCAATTGCTGGCTGCCGGAAGAGCTGCCGATGAGCCGCTGGCCTTTGTCTGCCATGCTGCAACCGCTCGTCAGCAGGTGGTGGAAACGACCCTTGGTGAGGCAGAGGCGGCGATGATTGAGGCAAGGCTTGAGCCGCCCGCCATGATCGTGATCGGCGCTGTGGTCGGGTTGCGGCCTTCACTTGACTGGCTGGGCGCGCTTGCAGGGCGAAATTTGCTGCCGGACCCTTTTGCCGCTGATCAGGAAAGGGGTAAGCCATGAGCGGTTTGATGATTGCCGCGCCTGCATCCGGTTCCGGTAAGACCACGGTGACCCTGGGCCTGTTGCGGGCGTTAAAGCACCGGGGCGTGGCGCTTGCACCCGGCAAGGCGGGGCCGGATTATATCGATCCGGCCTTCCATACGGCCGCCTGCGGCGAGAGCTGTCTCAACTTCGACCCCTGGGCCATGCGTGACGAACTTCTGCTGGCCAATGCCGCGCTGCATGTCCGCGGCGGCAAAATCCTGATTGTTGAGGCGATGATGGGGCTGCATGACGGTGCTGCCGATGGATGCGGCACGCCCGCTGATCTGGCAGCTCTTTTGGGCCTGTCGGTCGTGCTGGTGGTGGATTGCGCAAGGATGTCCCATTCGGTGGCGGCGCTGGTCAAAGGCTATGCCGATTTTCGTGCCGATCTCGTCGTGGCAGGCGTGATTTTAAACCGGGTTGGCAGTGCCCGCCATGAGGCCATGCTGCGGCAGGCGCTGGAGCGCATAGCCATGCCGGTGCTGGGGGGCGTGCCTGCCTGTGAGGCGTTAAAACTGCCCGAGCGGCATCTGGGGCTGGTGCAGGCGACAGAGCATGACGATCTGGAGGGTTTCATCGAAAGAGCAGCCCGGATCATGGAAGCGAACTGCGATCTCGACCGGTTGCTGATGGCGAGCCGGCAAAGCCCGATGCCTGTCTCGGATGCCAATATCGTCCGCCTGCCACCGCTTGGGCAAAAGGTTGCGGTGGCGAAGGATGCCGCCTTTGCCTTTTCCTATCCGCATATGCTGCTGAGCTGGCGGCGGCGCGGTGCTGAAATCTCTTTCTTTTCACCGCTTGATGATGAAGCGCCGCCTGAGGATGCCGATGCCATCTATCTGCCGGGCGGCTATCCCGAGCTTCATGCCGGGCGTCTTGTCGCGGCTGAGAGATTTCGCACAGCCATGCAGACTGCAGCCCAAAAAGGGACCGTCATTTATGGCGAATGCGGTGGCTATATGGTGCTTGGCGACAGCCTGACAGATGCGGCGAACACGACCCATCCGATGCTGGGGCTTTTGCCGGTTCAAACCAGCTTTGCCATGCGTCAGCGCCATCTCGGCTATCGGCGCCTCACGCCGCTGACACGGGATATTTTTACCCGCCCGATGACGGCGCATGAGTTTCATTATTCGACACTGGTTTTTGAGGGTGAGGCTGAGCGCCTGTTTGAGGCGGAAGATGCGCTTGGCCAGCCGCTTGGTCCGGTCGGTTTGAAGCGCGGGCGGGTGGCTGGTTCCTATATGCATCTGATCGATCTTGCCGGGGAGGCGGGGGCATGAAAGAACCGATCCGGCATGGCGGCGGTCTGGCTGCCGCGGCGGCCCGTTATGGCGGCGCCATCGAGGACTGGCTCGATCTGTCGACGGGCATCAATCCCTGTCCGCCTGCACTTGCGGAGATTGCGCCGCGGGTCTGGCATCGGCTACCGGATCAGGAACTTGAGGCCGCTGCCCGGCAGGCGGCGCAGGCGTTTTACGGATCCGGCCCGATTTTGCCGCTGGCCGTTCCGGGTACGCAGGCGGCTATCCAGCTTCTGCCGCGACTTGTTAGGCAAGAGGCGCGCGTGGCAATCCTCAGCCCCACCTATGGTGAATATGGCCGGGTGCTGGCGCTGGCCGGGCGGGCGGTGGATGCCGTTGAAACGATCGATGCGATCGGTTCGGAACATAAGCTTGCCATTGTCGTCAATCCCAACAATCCGACGGGGCGGATCATCGCGTCGTCTGTCCTTCAGGATCTGGCGAGCAAGATGCAGGTGCAGGGCGGCTTTCTGGTGGTGGATGAAGCCTTTGCTGACCTCACGCCAGAGCTGTCCGTGGCCGGGGAGGTTTTTCGTCATCCCGGATTGATCGTGTTCCGATCTTTTGGAAAATTCTTTGGTTATGCAGGCTTAAGGCTTGGTTTTGTTATAGCGCATGAGGATGTGCTGGCGATGTTTGCCGAAGGGCTTGGCCCCTGGGCCGTCTCCGGTCCGGCCCTGTCTTTGGCGGTGTCACTGTTTGCCTCTGACCGTATGGCGTTGCAGGCGACAATCGAGCACCGTCAGAAGGCACTGATGACCGTTCTTGATCGAGCCGGTCTCCAGGTTGCTGGTGGGACGCCCCTTTTTGCGCTGGTGGAGGATGAGAATGCCCAATCCTTGCATGAACATCTGGCGCGGGAGCGGATATTGACCCGCATTTTCGATTATGCACCGGATTGGATGCGTATCGGCCTGCCGCCCAATGCCGAGGCGGATTTACGGCTTGCAGCATCTCTTTCCCGATGGCGGTCGAGATGAGCGATTATTCCTTTGCTCTGCTGTTTCTGGCGCTGCTGCTGGATCGTGTTGTCGGCGATCCGCCTTGGCTCTGGCGGCATGTGCCACATCCGGTAGTAATATTCGGCAAAGGGATCGCTCTGTTCGACCGGTTGCTGAATCGTCCGGTCTTTGCCGATGGCTTGCGCCGCAGTCTCGGTCTTGTGTCGATCCTGCTGCTGTTGATTATCAGTATTGTGGTTGGTCATGCTCTGCACTGTCTGTTTGCCGCGAGCGGCGTTCTCGGCCTTGGGCTGGAGATCGTGGTGGCGTCTGTGCTGCTGGCTGAGAAAAGCCTGCTCGATCATGTGCGTGCCGTTGCGGACGGGTTAAAGCAGGGAGGGCTTGGCGAGGGGCGCAAGGCCGTTTCCATGATTGTCGGGCGTGATCCTGCCGTTCTCGATGAGGCTGGCGTGGTACGGGCGGCGCTTGAAAGCCTTGCTGAAAACTTTGCCGATGGTGTGGTGGCACCAGCGTTCTGGTATGGGCTTTTCGGTCTACCGGGTCTGTTTGCCTATAAAATGCTGAACACAGCTGATTCGATGATCGGGCATAAATCGGACAAATACCGTTCTTTCGGCTGGGCGGCGGCCAGGCTGGACGATTTTGCCAATTGGCCGGCAGCCCGTCTCTCCGGCCTGCTGATCGTGCTTGCGGGGGGGCTTCTTCAAGGGTGTAATGTGGCAAGACGCGGTTTTTCCGTGATGATGCGCGACCACGGTCTGCATCGCTCGCCCAATTCCGGCTGGCCGGAGGCAGCCGCCGCCGGTGTGCTCGACGTGGCGCTGGCTGGGCCGAGGCTTTATGCGGGCGAGCGGGTTTCAGAGCCGATGATGAATGCGGCGGGTCGCCGCGACATAAACGGGCAGGCGATCATGGCGGGCCTGCGGCTGATCGATTCGGCCTGGATTATGCTTGTGGTGATATCTGTAATTTGCGCAGCAATATCGATGTGATGCGGCGCAATGAAAGCAAAAATTGACTTTTACGTCAAAGTTACATCATACTCTGGTCGGGACAAAAAACGGATATCGGAGCATTGAACAAGCATTATAGCATCACGGAGCTCACCCGCGAATTTGGAATTTCCACGCGGACGTTGAGATTTTATGAGGATGAAGGTCTCATCCACCCGGAACGGCGTGGACGCACGCGCCTTTATCGCCATGCAGACCGGCACCTGATCAAGGAAATCCTGAGGGCACGGCGCATCGGTTTCACAGTGGCGGAAATTCGGGAAATCATTCAGGTCTACAAGGAGCCGCCGGGGGAAATCGGCCAGTTGAAACTGATGATGAAACGCATCGATGAAAAGCGCGAGGATTTGCGGCAAAAACGCAAGGATATCGATGAAACACTTGCCGAACTGGATCTGGCCGAAGATGCTTGTCTCAATCGTATGGTGGAAATCGGCGTTGGCTCCTGAAAAGTTTTGAGTTGGCCTTGTTGGAGCTTGGTTCTAAAGCATGTCGTGTTTCATTGTCTGCAAGGAAACGATAACGTCCATCCGGCACATCAAAGACTTAAATCACGTTGCATGAGGCTGATAAGCCGCAACGTGCTTTAATGCGTGATTCCTTAAATCGGTTGAGGTTTAAGGAGAAAATGATGCAGAAAACTTAAAGTGCTACAGCGTCCTTTGTGTATTTTATAAAAGGCAGGGCGCTGCAGCAAGATTAATGTCTGTTGTTCGACTGCAAATCTGGAAAAACACCAGTGTTGTGGATTTGAAATACATCTTCGTGAGCAGATATGTCGAGCATGTGTTTCAAATCCTTGATGTAATAATCGATCTCTTTGTTTCTACGGTGTAATTCCTTAAGCTCACATTCGGTTTTATGAGACAGTGATGCCGTAGGGCACGGTTACAGCCAGCGGCGGGTGCGCTGGCAGTATCGTTCGAAATCGACGCCGAAGCGGACGAGAAGATGCATTTCCTCGCAGCGAATCGCAATCAGCGTTGTCAGTGCGGCAGCCACCGGGGCTGCAATGATGAGCCAGCCATTGCCGCTGAGCAGCCCTGCCGCCATCATCAGCAATGTATAGCCGAGATAGATCGGATTGCGGCTATAGCGGTATGGCCCGTCTGTGACCAGCCGGAGAGCTGAACGACGCGGGCTGAGCGTTGTGTCATAGACCAAGAGGGTACGGATAGCCCAGAGGCTCAGGCTCAGGCCGATTGCGGCCGTCAGGGCACCGCCCATCATCACGACAAGGCTCTGGTTGTCGAAAAGGCGGGCAGGCGTGATGTAAATATGCAGACACAAGGCACAAACACAGGCGCCGAAATAAAGAAGCGGCGGCCAAGGATATTTCAGCGGCTTCAAACGATAGGCGTTCATGTGACAGACCCTTTATTGGCTGGCAATCGTGCATTCCCGTGCCAGTTTCAGGACCCTTGTATCCTGCGACGCTATGATGGTGCCAGACTGGAGTGGTGCAAGCAGATTACCCTGTTGCAGGCGGTCGAGCGTACAGCTGCAAAAGCGTGTGCAGAAAGGGGCCGTGCTGCCGCCTGCGACACAGGATTGCTGGCAGCTGCGATTATAATCTGCAACTCTATCGGGCGGTGGTGGTGGCAGGATCAGACTGGCCAGATAGACAGTGCCGATCAGAAGCGGTTGATGCGCCAGATAAAAGACGAGACTATGGCGGCCAGCCATTCTCAGCAGGGATGGACCTTGTCTCAGACCGGCCAACTTTTCCATCAGATGATAGCGCAGGCAGAGCCTGGCAACGATGATACCCGTCAAAACCGGGGCAAACCAGGGAAAAAGCGGAACATAATCGTCTGACACCGGCAGGGTCTGGGACAGGCCAACCCACCACAACGCCGGTGTATCGAAAAAGCTGGAACTGACATGAAACGGCAACACCAGAGAAACAATTGCAACAATCGCCGTCAGGGCGAGCGGCAGTCTGAGGAAGGGAAGGGCAAGAAGGCTGAACAGAGCAATGGCGTGCAAGATGCCGAAGAAAATCCATCCCTTGCCCATGACGAAATACGTGGCGACGGAGACTGCCAAGGCAGCAAGGACAATCTGTGCAAGCCTCTTGCCGAAAGCCGGCCGGTTTACGCCTTTGCGATGCGCCAGAACCAGGCTGAACCCGACCAGAAACAGAAAACTGGAGGCGATGCAGCGGGCATAAATGCGCCAGGGGCCGGAAATGGCCGTATCCGGATCGATATAGCCGAAAAAGGATAAGTCCCAGGTGAAATGGTAGGAGGCCATGGCCAGCAGGGCCAAACCTCGGAGACTGTCCAGAATGCCTATGCGTGGCAGTTTGTCGAGCCTGGACGCCATTACTGTATGATCTGCCACGATATCAACCTATACGCTACCGCATCACGTTTAAATGCCAATCGATCGACTACATAATTCCTTAAATCGGGTGAGATTTAAGGAGAAAATTATGCCGCAAATTTAAGGTGCTACAGAGTCCTTTGTGCGTTTGATAAAACGCAACCGCGCTGTAAAGCGTCATGCCGCGTATGACCTTGAGCTGTCTCACGCCAGCATCCAGTGCTTTATCTTATTCAGGATGCTGTAACACATTCAATGTGCTTCGTTTTTCCAATCATGAATCAAGGAGATGGATTGCACCTTGTTTCAACATCTACAGCAAGTGGTGCAAAATTGTGAAGCGGTTTATCCATCAGCAGAAAAGAGTGTTGAAAGTCCATTTGGGCTGCTGAACCGCATGTGATTGGCACTCGAGACACCGCTTTTTATCCTTGCATCAAGGCTCAATCCGCTCATCAATTTCAAGTTTAGCAACTGAATTTACTAAGTTTTATCGATATTTGCTCATTATGGATTAAACCCTACGTTTTATCAATGCAGTATTGGTTGAAGTGTTGGTGGCCGTTTGGTCTGTTGCGATTGCGGACTGTAACTTTTGTAAAAAGGCTTTACCTTGTTGCTGGCGAGGTGCTGAGAGGTATCAATTTGTTTTCAGGATTAGCAAAACAAACCGATATGACAGCGCTTGCCGCAGAGAAAATTCGGGCAAAAGTCGCTCTGAGCGCCCGTAAATTTATTTTTCTCGATGGGCTTAGTGCGCTGCTTGCCATTGTTGCCCTGATGGTTCTCCTTGAGCGCAATGATGTAGCCTTTGGCTGTTGGCTGGTTGCTGCTCTGGCTGTTACCGTGTTGCGCTATACGATTTCACGGACCTTCCTGTATTACGCCTACGATAGTCGATATCCCCGTGTCGTGCTGCGGTTTATGGTGGCGGTGTATGGGGTGCATGGCGCTCTCTGGGCCATGCTGCCAACGATTGTCGTTCCCATCGATTTGCTACAGAGTGGCGCAGCGGTTCTTGTGCTCATGGGTGGCTTGATTGGTACGGTGCTTTGCCGCCAGACGGGAGCGAGTGCCATTGCTCTTGCCTTCGCGATGCCGATTATTCTGGCGCTGATTTATCAATTTGCCTGCCATGGAGGCTTTATCGGTATCGTTAGCGCAATCAATATGGGATTGATCGGTCTGGTGATGGCCCTTGTCAATATCCGCTCCGACCGCCGATTCGTTGAAGGCGAAATGGCCAAATTGCGCTTGGAAAGCTATGCTCAAACACTGGCCAGCGTGAATGAAGACATTCGACACAAAAACATTCGGCTGGAAGCTCTGGCCAATGGGGATTCCGTTACGGGACTGAAAAACCGGCTTTACTTTACCGGTCAACTGAATGGTGCGCTGGCTGCTGCACGGGTTTCAAGCCAGTCCGTGGCATTGCTCTTGATTGACGTTGATCGATTCCAGACCGTAAACACCATTTTCGGCCAGCGTGGAGGTGATCATTATCTGGCGGTTTTTGGTCAGCGTATCCAGTCGGCTGCGGGCAGTTATGTGACCACGGCAAGGATCAGTGGCGATACTTTTGCAGTGCTTATTCGCCACGACAAGGCAAAAGAACAGGCCATTTCACTGGCCTGTCGGCTGTTGGACGAACAGGCCATGCCGGTTGTTGTGCATGGCACCAGCGTGCAGGTGAGCGCCAGCATCGGTCTTGCCTGTTTTCCCGATGATGCCGATGATGCTGACCGATTGATTGCAGCCGCCAATCTGGCCCTTGGTGAGGCAAAGACCCAGGGACGAAAACAGTTTCGTCAGTTTAATCCTGACCTGAAGCGCAAGGTTGACCGGCAACATGCCATCGAGCAGGATCTGCAGGCGGCGATTGATAACGGTACGATCGAAACCTGGTTCCAGCCGCAAATTCATCTGGAAACAGGTCGCATCGTCGGGTTTGAGGCATTGATTCGCTGGTTTCATCCCGAATTTGGATCTATTGCTCCACCGGATATCATCAATGCCGCCTATGCCATGCAGTTGTCTGAACGGCTGACCACTGGTATCGCTTGTCAGACAGCGCTTTTTCTGCAACGCCTGCAATCGCTGGACCTGCCGGAAGCGACGGTCGCAATCAATATTTCACCGCGAGAATTCGCCCTTTATGATGTCGCTCATATGTTGAATGAGGTGACGCTCACCTATGGCGTTGAACGACATCTGCTTGAGGTTGAAATTACCGAAGAGGCCATTCTCAATCCGGATATTGCCGGTCCTCAATTGGAGCGGCTTGATATGAGCGGATATAAGCTTGCTATTGACGACTTTGGCGTCGGTTATTCCTCGCTGGCCTATCTGATCGGCCTAAAGATTGCCCGACTTAAGATCGACCGCAGTTTTGTCACCGATGTTGTCGCATCCGATGCCAACAAGGCGCTGATTGTGGCGCTGGTGGGGCTTGGTAAAACTCTTGGGATTGAGATCGTGGTCGAGGGGGTCGAGGATACGCAACAGCTCTCCGTTTTGCAGCATATGGGCTGCGCGATTGGTCAGGGATTTTTCTTTGCCCGCCCCATGCCATCCGATCGTGTGCCCAACTGGCTTGAGCAATATCGTCAAACTCAGATGCCGACGAAACCGGTTCTTGGCAGGAAAAAACGCACTGCGCTTGCCGGATGATCGCAGCGCTATCACGTCGGTTTTAATGCGGTGACGTTTAAGAGCATTCCTATGAGAGAGGGGCGCTCTTGGGATGGAACACCCTTGCTGGTTGAGTTTTGACCTCATGCATAATGGCTTAAAGTGAAATCGATTTAGAGCATCGGGACGAAAATTGGAATGGGCACAATGCTCTCAGATTTTGTTTCCGCATCGGGTTTTTCCGAAAACCCGTTCCCACTTTTCGGCCGACGCTCTAGTCTGCCACATGTGAGCATTCTGAGTTGTCGTACTCGTCATCGCTGCAATAAAGCCGATAGAGAAACAGGATCATTTCCCGGGCCTTTCCATCGGCAATCGAATAATAGATCTTGCGACCGGATCGACGGCTTTCCACCAGATTGTCCATACGAAGGCGTGCAAGTTGCTGCGAAACAATGGCCTGCTGCAGTCCAAGAAATGTCTCCAGCTCGCCAACTGTCTGTTCACCATTCAACAATATGCACAGGATCATCAGCCGATGTTCATGAGATGTTGCCTTCAGTAGAAAGGCGGCATCCATCGATCTTTTCTGGAACCTCTCTAACTTTAAATTCATATTTTCTGTAAGAATTCTGTTTTCCATCTGAAGTTCCGTTGACGCTATAAATGTAAATTTATGATTTACTAATCAATACTTTCGGTTAGTGATTTTAATAATGTTGTGCTCTTGTAAAGAAGACGCGTTTCCGCTTCATCGAGGTTGGGAGGCAGGTCATGTACGATGCCAGTCCGGCCGATGACGCGTGGAATGGAGGCCGTCACAGATGCGACGCCGGCAATGGCTGGTGTCAAACTTGTGACTGTCAGAATAGCGTTTTCATCGCGCAGGATTGCTTCGATGAGGCGTTGAAGCGCTCCGCCAATGCCGAAATAGGTGGCGCCCTTGCCACGGATAATATGATAGGCTGCATTGCGGACAGCGGTGTCTATGCTTTGCCTTGCCTGCACGTCAAGTGGTCTCTCCAGTGAGGCCGCGACGACTTCAAGGGGCAGTCCGCCAATCCTGACACTTGACCAGGCTAGAACTTCACTATCGCCATGTTCGCCGAGAACATGGGCGTGTATGCCCTGCGGTGAAATCTGAAGATGATGGGCGAGCAGCGTCCGGAAACGTGCCGTATCGAGCATTGTGCCGGTGCCGATCACTTTCGATGCTGGCAATCCCGAAAGCCGCGTGGTGAAATCGGTCATGATATCGACCGGATTGGTGGCAATCAGCAGTATGGCGTCAGGCGCAACGGTCATGATCCGTGAGATGACATGGCGAAACACAGCCAGGTTGCGCTCCAGAAGTTCGATCCGTGTTTCACCGGGTTTCTGGCTGACGCCAGCGGCAATCACAATGATTGCAGCCCCTTCAAGATCCTCGTAAGTTCCTGCTCTGATCCTGATTGAAGAGAAAAATGGAATGGCGTGGTCGATATCTTCTGCCTGCGCAACGGCAAGCTCGTTATTTTGATCGACAAGCACAATTTCCTGGGCGGGCCCTCGAAGAGCCAGAGCGTAGGCAGATGCGCTGCCGACCATGCCAGCGCCCACAATGCCTATCTTTACCATGTGCTCTATGCTGCTCATCTTAACCGTATCTGCTTCTTGCATGTGTTATATTTAACAGAAAATATCGACTGCAGCCATTGAGTATAAATTTAAAAATCTATTATAATTACTAGGTGACGTGGCCTTTTAGAGGTTAATTATACCACAATGCGTCGTTCATATGACTTCTTGTTTTATGTGACGTTGATCTTTTGGTTGTATGCCGTCATGTATTAAAGCTGATATAGGAAGGTAAGGTATTGTCAACTTTACACTTCGTCTAAATTTGGTTGCAATTTTAGATTGTTTTTTTGGGGATGATGCTACCGGTGTCGGCCGCTTTATGCGTTGTATGATCGCTGGTATATCCTCGGTGCATTTTATGCATATATGGCTTTTGCGATATGGAATTTACGCAATTTGAGTTTTGGGTGCAGCACATGAGGAAATCGGGACTCAAATTGTAAATTCATTCCACGAGAGCCTTATCGCAAGACAATTGAGGTGCAATTTTATCTCCGAAATTGTATAGAAACAAAGCGTCATAATGTTTTCGTATTACTGCCAAAAACAATAAATCCTGTCGCGATAAATATGATTTAAAGCGACAGGATTTATTATTTTTGTTTCATGTATGTTATGATTTTATTGTCGGCAATAAAATACAGCATGCTTTACAGCATCGTGCGTTTTATAAAGCGGCACCATGCTGTAATGTGCGATATGTCGCCCGTTTTTTGTCACAAGGCCGCATAATCACGGCGCATTAGATCGATCAATTCCTGATCGGTCGGCGGCTGCACCAGTTCCGTCCAGCTCTCCACCGGTGAGAAGCCGAATTGCTGATAGAGTTGCAGCGCGCGGGGATGGTCAAGCGTGTTGGTCATCACCGTAACTTTGGCGGGCGCATTCTGCCATGCAGCATAAAGCGCCTGCAGCAGGAACCATTTGCCGATGCCAAGCCCCAGTGCGTGCTCGAACAGACCAAAATAGGAAAGCTCGATGGAGCCGTTGTCCATTTCGCTCAGTTCAAAAAAGCCTGCAGGCGCGCCGTTCACGTAGAGTACCGAGATTGACACTTTCGGATTGTGAATGATGGCTTTCAGTTCGTCATCGTTCATTCTGAGTCGCTGATACCAGTGCCACCGCGCACCCACCTGCCGATAAAGAAAGCGGTAATAGGCGGGCGGCATGGATGTGGCCCGGATGATGGCTGTCTGGATATTCACCGGCACCGGCAGGCTGGATTTTGGTGCAGAAGTCATCTCCAGCCTGGTGACGGAGGCCGTCAGCGGCTGCGGCAGGCGGTAGGTGATCGGTTCGGCCGGACCGGTTTCAACCGGCGTATCCTTCTTCGAACCCCATTCCGACCACGAGCCGTCATAAAGCGTGTTGTCGTGATGGCCAAGCGATTCCAGTGCCAGCGTAATTGCCGCTGCCGTAACACCGGAACCACAACTGGTCACCACCGGTCTGGTCAGATCGATTCCCGCTTCGGTAAACAGCGAACGCAGCGTGGAGAGATCCTTGAGACGACCATTTTCTGAAAGGCTGGAGATCGGCACGGAGCGTGCGCCCGGCATATGGCCGGAACGCATCCCCGGGCGCGGTTCCGGCTCTTCGCCGGTAAACCGGCCAGCCGGGCGGGCATCGGCAATCTGGCGGGTCTTTTCGTCGACGATTTCGCGCATGTCGATCAAAGAGGTCACCCGGCTTTCCTTGAAGTTCGGATGAAAGGCGACAGGGTTCAGCGCAGGGGCGCTGCTTTCCATTGGTCGTCCTTCGGCCACCCAGCCGTCGCGGCCGCCATCGAGAATGAAGACATTCGGCGCGCCCATGATGCGGAACATCCACCAGACGCGCGGGGCGGAAAACAGACCCGGGCCATCATAGACGACGATCGTGTCGGTTTCGCTGATGCCCATTTCGCCGACGGCTTCGGCAAAACTTTCCGGCGAGGGCAGGCTGTGCGGCAGGCCGGTGGAGTGATCGGCAATCTTGTCCTGATCGAAGAAGACGGCACCGGGAATATGGCCGGCGGCATATTCTTCCGCGCCGTTGCGCTTGTGGGCAGGCAGATACCACGACGCCTCGACCAGCCGGAATTGCGGCGCGCCAAGCTGTTTTTGCACCCATTCGGCAGACACGACAAAACGGCTTCTTTCCGCGGACATGCTTTTCTCCGTCGTTATCGGGCGTCAGATTGAGGGCGCTTCCCCGAAACGAATGCGGAAACGCCGGTTTTCCTTGCCCTTTTTCTCGATTTTGGCGATGTGAATCGCCCCAACCTCCTGAGTTTCAGAGACATGTGTGCCTCCGCAGGGCTGGCTGTCAACGCTGGAATCCTGTCCGATGCAAACAAGGCTAACGCGACCCAAACCAACGGGCGGGCGTACGTTTTTCGATTTGACGATACCGGGATTTTCGGCGAGCTCCTCATCGGTGATCCATTGCAGGAAAACCGGGTGATTCTCCCGTACAAGCCGCATCAGGTCTTCTGTCACGCGATGGGCATCGATGGTCTCGCTCATGTCGAAATCAACCCGCGATTCCTCCTCGCCAACCGCAGCCCCGGTGATGGGAAAGGGGCAGACGACCGACAGAAGGTGGCAGGCCGTATGCATCCGCATCAGCTTGTAGCGGCGCGGCCAGTCGACATGCAGAGTAAGCTTTTCGCCCACAATCGGAGCAGGCGTGCCCTCGAGCGGCTGATGCAGGATGATGCTTTTGTCGGCTCCGTGCCGGGTTACGCCAAGAGGAATGCGGCTGCCATCGGCGCGTTCAAGAAAGCCTGTATCGCCCGGCTGGCCGCCAGACGTGGCGTAAAAACAGGTCTGGTCGAGTTCGATGGCACCATTTTCATGCACGACCGTGACCACGGCCTCCGCAGTTGCAAGATAAAAATCTTCACGGAAGAGCGGTGCGGTCGGCATGATGTCTCACATTTCAGGCAGGTTGATAGGGAATATTGAGGGCGGGTGCGCCTTTGTTCAGCCATTGCGGCTGCGGTAGGCCCTTTTCCTTGAGGAAGGCGGGGTTGAACAGTTTCGACTGATAGCGATTGCCATAGTCGCACAGAATGGTCACGATGGTGTGGCCGGGGCCGAGATCGCGGGCCAGCCGGATGGCGCCGGCAATGTTGATGCCGGAGGAGCCGCCAAGGCAGAGGCCTTCTTTCTCAATCAGATCGAAAATGATTGGCAGGGCCTCGCTATCGGCAATCTTATAGGCAAAATCGGGAGTGAAGCCTTCGAGATTGGCGGTGATGCGGCCCTGACCGATGCCTTCGGTGATCGAGGAACCAGCGGATTTCAGCTCGCCATTCGTATAGAAATCATAAAGAGCAGCCCCATCGGGATCGGCAAGGCCGATTTTCACCGAAGGTTTCAGCGCTTTCAAGCCCATGCCCGTTCCCGCCAGCGTGCCGCCGGAGCCAACCGCGCAGATGAAACCGTCCACCTTGCCATCGGTCGCTTCGAAAATTTCCCGCGCCGTGGTTTCGATATGGGCCTGACGGTTGACGATATTGTCGAACTGATTGGCCCAGATTGCACCGTTCGGCTCAGTCTTTGCCAGTTCCTCGGCCAGACGGCCTGAGAGTTTGACGTAATTGTTCGGGTTCTTGTAGGGAACGGCGGGCACTTCCACCAGTTCTGCGCCGAGAAGGCGAAGCGCGTCCTTCTTTTCCTGGCTCTGGGTTTCGGGAATGACGATGACGGTGCGATAACCGAGCGCTTTGGCCACCAGTGTCAGGCCAATGCCGGTATTGCCTGCCGTGCCTTCGACAATCACGCCGCCGGGCCTCAGCAGGCCGCGTTTTTCCGCGTCGCGGATGATGTAAAGCGCGGCACGATCCTTGACCGACTGGCCGGGATTGAGAAATTCCGCCTTGCCTAAAATCGTGCAACCTGTGGCCTCGGAGGCCGCGTTCAGACGGATGAGGGGTGTGTTGCCGATGGCATCAAGGACGGAAGGGTGAAAAGACATGACCGCGCTTTCATTTGCACATGAACATAAGCCCTGTCTTTTCAACCGGCAAGCGTCCTCTGGCAAGAAATGCCATTGCCGATCCGGGGGCAAAGAAGGAAAACTATGCTTCCTGCCCGCTGATGTCCTTGAAGGCTTTGAGGGCTGTCTCCCGCGCCTGTTTATGATCGACAAGCGGTTTCGGATAGGTCTTGCCCAGTTCGACGCCAGCGGCTTTCAGAACCTGCTCCGGGGCTTCAAAGGGTTTGTGGATGAATTGATTGGGCAATCTGGCAAGCTCTGGCACATGGGCGCGGATGTAATCGCCATCGGGATCGAATTTTTCCCCCTGAGTCACCGGATTGAAGATGCGGAAAAACGGGGCCGCATCCGCACCGGAGCCTGCCACCCATTGCCAACTTGCCGCATTGGAGGCTGGATCGGCATCGAGCAGCGTATCGGCAAACCAGGCCTCGCCTTCGCGCCAGTCGATCATCAGATCCTTGATCAGGAAAGAGGCGGTGATCATGCGGACGCGATTGTGCATGATGCCATGGCGCCAAAGCTGTCGCATTCCGGCATCGACGATTGGATAACCGGTCATGCCCTTTTGCCAGGCTGACAGAAAATGATCGTTTTTCCCCCAGGGGAAGGCATCGAATTTGCTGTTCCAGTTTTCGCTCGCAAGCTTGGGAAAATGGGAGAGCAGGTGGTAGGAAAATTCCCGCCAGACCAGTTCCTTGCGGAAATGCACATAATCTTCCGTGGCAATATCATCCTCAAGGCCCAGAGTAGCGTGCCAGATCTGCGCGGGCGTGATTTCTCCCAGCGCCAGATGCGGCGAGAGCAGGGAGGTGTGCGGCAGAGCCGGAAAATCCCGCAAATGCCGATAGCCCGAAAGTCCTTTACCGATGAAAAGCTTGAGCTTTTGCTGCGCGCCCGCCTCACCGGGCTGAAAGAAATCGGTAAAGTTTTTCGCCCAGTTCGGTCCGACCGGCAGAAGCTGCCAGTCCTTTAGTTGCTCGCTGTCTGGCATTGCCTGTGGGCCTGTGATGCTGGACGGACAATCGATGGGCGGCGGCGGATCGCCACCAGCTTCGAGTGCCCGCCAGAAGGGCGTATAGACGCGGAACGGACCGCCGCTTGCCGTTTTCACCTTTGTCGGCTCATGCAGCAGAAAGCCGCCATGGCTTTGAACGGTCAGCCCGCGCGCAGCAAGATCAGCTTTCAGTTTCGCATCCACCGCCATGCCGGACGGATCGTAGCGACGGTTCCAGTGAATGGTGTCAGCGCCGGTCCTTTCGATCAGGTCTTCGAGAACTTGATCGGCTTTTCCGCTTTTGAGAACCAGGTTTAGACCATGTTTTTGCAGTGATCTGTCAAGGCTTTCAAGGGAATGATGTAACCACCAGGCCTGTGCCTGTCCCATCGGTCCGGTGCCGGTGTCCGCAGGCTCGTGGATATAGACCGGTATGACCGGTGTTGCGGTGGCAATTGCCGCCTGAAGGGCACGGTTGTCGGCAAGGCGCAGATCCTTGCGGAACCAGAGGAGAACGGGAGAGGGGCGGGACATTGGGCAAACCTGTGATCAGCGTATAAACTTGGAAAGTTTCACATCTGATTACGCAATAAAGTCACCTCTGGATTGTCTCACCCCTGTCTTGGCCTGTTTTGCTTGAGCTGCTCTTCCTGAATTTTGCTCATGATTTCACGCGCAGTTTCACGCACATAAAGCTGATGAAGCTTTTCCGCAAACGGGGCCGTGGTGATCAGGCAGGTGAATTTTTCCGTGTCGTACCAGCGAAAATCGACAACATTGTCCATGTTGACATAAATCGGCAGATTATCGCCATCGTGCAGTTCAAGCCACATAGCCGTCCCATATCTGTCATTAGTCATATGTATTTTATATGGGAAACGTGAACATCCGGTTCATTGTGAAGCAAAAAGGAATAAGCGGGCGGTGAGAGTCGTCCGTTATTCAAGAATCGCATGCAGTTTCAAGCCTGAGGTCAGAAATCCCATCGGATTGACCGGCACGCCGTTGCGGCGGATTTCGTAATGCAGATGTGGTCCGGTGGAGCGGCCGGTGGAGCCTGCAAGGCCGATGACCTGGCCTTCCTCGACCTTTTCGCCGACATGGCTCAACAGCTTCGACATATGACCATAGCGCGTGGTGACACCTTGGCCATGGTCGATTTCCACCATATTGCCATAGCCGTTGGATTGACCGGCAAAGACCACGGTTCCGGCTCCGGCGGCGCGGATCGGTGCGCCGATCCCGGCACGGAAATCCACGCCCGGATGCATGGCAAGACGCCCCAGCAAAGGATCGGTGCGGGTGCCGAAGGGGCTGGTGATTTCATGGGTGGGGGCAGGATTGGCGAAAGGCATGTCCTTGACGGTGCTGCGGGCTGCATCCAACCGGTCAAGGGCGGTGTCGAGGCCGTTAAGGGAGGTGTCTGCACCCAGTTTTGGATTGGCATCGATAAAAGGGCCGCCCATGGCATCCTTGCCCTCCTGCGGCGCATCCACCTTGATGGCATTGTTTTTCAACACGGCGTCGATGGCATCGGCTTTGCTGTCTGCCGCTTCCGTCAGATTGCGAATGCGGGCCTGCTGTGTCTGCTCGATCCGCTTGAGGGAGAGCGTCACGTTTTGAAAGACGCGATCGGCCCTGTCAGCCATGTTGTTATCGGCAACGGCATCAGAGGGGGCATCATTCAACTCTGCCTGCTGGCGGCTTTGCAGGGTTGCGGCGGTTTCCTTCGAGGTGTCGGGGGTGAGGCCGGAGGTTTCAGCGCGATCGAGCAAGGTTCCCAGCCTGCCGCTACGGGCAGACAGGGCCATCTGCTGTTCCAGCAGTGTCTGCAGCTTTTCCTCGACCACCTGCTGATCGAGCAACTGGCGTGAGGTGACCCGGTCCACCTGAGCGCGCAGGGCCGAAATGCGGTCTTCATAATCATGCTGCAGCCGTGCCTGACGCGCCATGGAAACGCCGATCAGATCGTCGCGCATCACCAGATAGGCGGTGGCGCCGAGATAGCCGACAATGGCTGCGGCAACAAAGGCAATCGCGACACCGGCCATCCATGGCTTAAGCGTCATATGGCGGATGGTGTCACCGGAGGCCAGAATCAGCACATGCTGTTTGCGCGGTTTGCCGGCAAAGCCTGTCATGCTGTTCTTGCGCATCAAGATCTCCCGACTGTTGCCAGTCCCGGTGGGGGAGCGGAATCATCGGGCTGATTAGAACGCGTTATGGTTAACAAACTATTATTGTCATCTGGGTGGATTAACCATGCTAAACACTTGGTTCACCTGCTGAAATCCGTCTTTGGTCCGGTCTGCGCCGTTCAGGCGTGACTGATCGAAGACAGCGCCCGGTAAAAGGATGGGGTGAGCCCGGCTTCTGCGCGGGCAATATCGTTGAAGGGGGCTTTCAGCGTGCCGCGAAAATGGCTGCGCACAAGCGCCTGAAAGGTCTTGGCCGGGTCGCGCCTTTCGCGGGCGCAGAGAAAGCGGAACCATTTTGCCCCGATGGCGACATGGCCTTTTTCATCGTCATAGATGATTTTCAGCACATCGGCGCTGGCGATATCGCCGGTCTCGCGCATCTTCTCCTGAAGCGAAGGGGTGACATCCAGGCCACGCGCTTCAAGGATCAGCGGCACGACGGCGAGCCGTGCGGTGAGATCGAAACGGGTGGAATGGGCGGCCTGCCACAGCCCATCATGGGCAGGCATGTCACCGTAATCGGCTCCCAGAACTCTGAGGCGGTCGCGCACCAGGCGGAAATGTTTGGCCTCTTCAAAGGCCACCTGCATCCAGCCGTCGAAGAAGGAATGAGGCACCGGTTCTGCGGCAAAGCGGGCCACGATATCAAGCGCCAGATCCACGGCATTCAGCTCGATATGGGCCAGAGCATGCAGCATGGCGATGCGGCCCGGCAGCGTATGCAGCGAGCGTTTTTCCGTGGCCTTGGGCGGCACCAGTTCCGGCTTTGCCGGGCGGCCGGGGCGTTCAGGCAAGGTCGGATCGAGCGGCGAGCGCAGGGAAAGCTTTCGCGCATGCCAGCGTCGTGCCGTCTCCTGCGCCAGATCGGTTTTCAGGTCGAGATCGGCTGCGGCAATCGCCGCAGTCGCCCCCGCTCTGAGGGAAAGAATGTCAAAATCCGCCATCGGTTCTTTCAAATATCGGGCAAATATCGGGCAAGTATCAGGCGCTTTTCTGCGCTTCGCCCATCCGGTTCCAGGCATCCAGCCCGGCAATCTTGTAGGCTTCGGCAAGGGTCGGATAGTTGAAGGTGTTTTCGACGAAATAATCCACCGTGCCCTTCAGGTTCAAGACTGCCTGACCGATATGGACCAGTTCGGTCGCGCCTTCGCCAACGATGTGCACGCCAAGCAGGCGGCGGGTTTTCAGCGAAAAGATCAGCTTCAGCAGCCCGCTTTCCAGCCCCATGATATGGCCGCGGGAGGTTTCGCGAAAGAGCGCCTGTCCGCATTCATAGGGAATGCCGCGGCTCTGCACCTCTTCCTCGGTCAGGCCGCAGGTGGAAATTTCCGGCACGGCATAAATACCATAGGGGAAATATTGCGGTGGTTCCTGTGCCGGTGCGCCAACGGCATGGCGGGCGGCGATGCGGCCCTGCTCCATTGAGGTCGAAGCAAGGCTTGGAAAGCCGACGACATCGCCTGCGGCATAGATATTGGGAATATCCGTCTGGAAGGTTTCGGGATTGACCTTGAGCCGTCCGCGATTGTCCGCCTTAAGCCCGCAACCTTCAAGGTTGAGCGTGTCGGTGGCGCCCATACGGCCTGCGGCAAACAGCACCATATCGGCGATCAGCACCCGATGGTTTTTTAAGGTGACGCGGCATTTGCCGTTGAGTTTTTCAATGGTTTCCGCCGCTTGACCGAAAATCAGCTTCATGTTGCGGTCGCGCAGCTGATAGGTGAAATCGGCGACGATTTCCCGATCGATGAAATCGAGCATGGTCTCACGCGGTTCAACCACGGTGACCTGCGTATCGAGCGCGCTGAAGATCGTCGCATATTCGATGCCGATGACGCCTGCGCCGATGACGATCATCGAGCGTGGCAGCTCCTTGATGTCCAGCAACTCGTCGCTGTCGATGATCTGCTCGCCATCGAAGGGGATTGTTTCAGGACGGTGCGGACGGGTGCCGACGGCAATCAGGATCGACTGGCCGGTGACATGCATGATTTCACCATCATCCTTTTTCACCTCCAGCGTATGGGCGTCGAGGAAATGGGCAAGGCCGCGCAATTGCTGCACCCGGTTGCGGGAAAACTGATGTTCCAGCACATCGACCTCATGATCGAGGGTGATCAGCAGCCGGCGGCGCAGATCCTCGGCGCGGATATCCTGCTTGACCCGGTAGGATCGGCCATAAAAGCCGCGTTCGCGCCAACCGGTCAGGTTCAGCGCCGTTTCGCGCAGCGTCTTCGAGGGAATGGTGCCGGTATGCACCGAGACACCGCCAACATGGCCGCCACGCTCCACCACCAGAACCTTTTTGGAAAGCTTGGCCGCTTGAATGGCTGCCCGCCGTCCGGCGGGACCGCTGCCGATGACGATGAGATCATATTGGTACATGGCTGTCATTCCCGTAAATCGCCTATCCAGTTGGTTGGATAGTTCGATTTATGTTGTACTGCAACAATCTAACCGTTTCGTTATGAAACGGTGCTGAATCTCGGATCATGAAGACATCATCGGGCTGGAGCTTACATCTGCGGGCCGCATCCGGCATGACAGGTTTTACGGCTTTGGCTTTACCGGGACGCAGGGTTTGTCCTTGCCGGTTGAGCAGGTGATGATCGGGTCGATGCTTTTGGCGCGATGATGGTGCAGACGGCGGCTGGCTTCGGAAACCTTGTGCGGCGGCTTCATCATGCTGCGGCAGACGGTGGTGCCGTTTTCGCGGGTGCAGCGATCCGGTTTGGCAGGTTCGGCCTGTCCGGTCACGGGCATGACAAGCATGGCAAGAATGAAGGCGGCGGTGATGGTGCGGGTCAAGGCTCTGTCCTGTCTGGTCGTGGCAATCGTCTCCGTCAGGAGAAGCTTGCCGATATGGCGCCGCTTTGGGCGGCGGATTTCGGTTCTGATGACATCTTACACGGCCGAAGATGAACGCAATCAGATCAAACGCAGCCCGCGCAGGCTGGCATGGCCCTGTTTTCCGATAATCACGTGATCGTGGATGGTTATCCCCAGCGGTTTTGCCGTGTCGATGATGGTTTTGGTCATCTCGATATCGGCGCGTGACGGCGTGGGGTCGCCGCTCGGATGATTGTGCACGAGGATGATGGCGGTGGCGGAGAGTTCCAGCGCCCGTTTCACCACTTCACGCGGATAGACCGGCGTATGATCCACGGTGCCGCGGCCCTGCACCTCATCGGCAATCAGCGCATTGCGCTTGTCGAGAAACAGGATGCGGAACTGCTCGGTGGTCTCATAGGCCATGGCGGCGTGGCAATAATCGATGACGCTGGACCAGGACGAGAGGACGGGCTGTCCCTTGATTTCGCTTTTCAGCATGCGTTGCGCCGCAGCACCCATCAGTTTCAGGTCGAGCGCCACCGCCTCGCCAACGCCTTTCACCTCCTGCAACAGGCTGAGCTTTGCCCCGAACACACCGGCCAGCGAACCGAAACGGTCGAGCAGCGCCTTGGCAATCGGCTTGGTGTCGCGCCTTGGGATCAGGCGGAAGAGCAGCAGTTCAAGGATTTCGTAATCGGCCAGCGCCTCTTCGCCCTTGTCCTTGAACCGCAGCCGCAGCCGGTCGCGATGGCCGTGATAATGGGCTTCCGGCTTTTCCGGTTGTGCGGCTGCCTGCTTTTTCTGCGCCGGTCCGCTCTGGCGCTTCGGCATCTGTTCGGCGAAAAAGCCGCGCTCGTCCTCTTCTCCATCGATATCCGCTCCCGGTGAACCGGAAAAAGGCAGATCGTCCATGTCGGGAAAGGGGCGGCTCATCGCATCATGCCTGAATGGGAGGAAGACCGGGCCGATCGAGACCGGCGGGGGAGAGCGTGAAGATTTCGCAGCCCGTCGCCGTCACGCCGACAGCATGTTCATATTGTGCCGTCAGCGATCGGTCGCGCGTGACGGCGGTCCAGCCGTCGGAGAGCACTTTCACATGCGGCTTGCCGAGATTGATCATCGGCTCGATGGTGAAGATCATGCCTTCACGCATTTCAGGGCCTTCATCGGGGCGGCCGTAATGAAGAATGTTCGGGCTGTCGTGAAACAACTGGCCGACGCCATGGCCGCAGAAATCGCGCACCACCGAGCAGCGCTCGGCTTCGGCATAGCTCTGGATCGCCGCACCAATGGCACCTGTGCGGGCGCCCGGACGCACAGCGGCAATGCCGCGCATCAGACATTCATGCGTCACTTCCATCAGGCGTTCGGCGGCGCGTTTGATCTGGCCGACCGGATACATGCGGCTGGAATCGCCATGCCAGCCATCGACGATATAGGTGACATCGATATTGACGATGTCACCTTCGCGCAGCGGCTTGTCATCGGGAATGCCGTGGCAGACCACATGATTGATCGAGGTGCAGACGCTGTGGCGATAGCCGCGATAATTCAGCGTGGCGGGCAGGGCACCGTTATCCATGCCGAATTCGAAGACGAAACGGTCGATGGCGGCTGTGGTGACGCCCGGGGCTACGAGCGCTGCCAGTTCATCGAGGCAGCGGGCCGTCACCTGACAGGCCTTGCGCATGCCCTCGAAGCCATCGGCTCCGTAAAGGCGAATGGCGCCGGTGTTTTTCAAAGGCGAAGTTGCCGCTTCGATATAGGTTACCATGCACGTCTCTTCCTGAATCTTCTGCTCCTTATTAGCGCAGGCAGTGGGAGTTCGTCTATCGTCAAGCGGCGGAAAAGGCTTCACTTGAGGATGGAGACCTGCATGAAAGCGCGGGCCAGACCACTTAAACGCCGCTCACGGTGGCGAAGAGCGGAGAAATGTCGTGACGGCAGAGGAACGGGGGCAAGGACAAGTCGCCCCGTTTCGATCCATGGAGCAGCGGCAGCTTTTGATAAAGCGGCAGCGCAAAGGCTGTCCGGCAGGGCCGACAGCACCGCCTCGTTTGAGGGCAATGTCAGCGCAATGGTGAGCGAGGCTTTGTCAATGCCCATGGCGAGAAGGGCGGCTTCAAAGGTATTGCGGGTGCCGGAACCTTCTTCGCGCATGATCCAGCCTGTTGCGACAAGGGCAGGGCGTATGTCGCCGGAAGCCGATAATAACGGATGGCCGGGTGGCGCAACCACCACCATCTCGTCAGTGGCAACAATCGTGCCGGAGACGAGGTCGCTGTTGATCTCGTCCTCGACAAAGCCCAGCTCTGCCTGCCCCTCCTCCACCGCCATGGTGACGGATCGGCTGTTGCCGATGGTCAGCGACAGGTCGATGTTCGGGTAAAGACGATGAAAGGCCATCATCTGACGCGGCAACCAATGGCTGGCCACGGTTTGGCTTGCCTGAAGCGTCAGCTTGCCGCGTTTCAGGCCGCTGAGGTCCGCCAGCATCCGGGTGGCGCTTTCAGCGCGGGCCACCGTGGCGCGGGCTTCATCGAGAAACATCCGTCCGGCTGGCGTCAATTGAATACCCCGGCCAATGCGGTCAAAAAGCTGAACGTCATGGGTCGTTTCCAGCGCCCGGATCGCGGCGCTGACCGCCGACGGGGTCAGATGCACCGCTTCCGCAGCCTGGGTGATATGTTGACGCTCGGCGACGGCAATGAAGATCATCAGTTGTTCGAGTGTCATAATTATCCAATTTTTCTACAAGAAATATGCTATATTATGCGATATATTTGCATGAATGGGAAGCGCATAACGGAGCCAACACATGGAGGTTCCAATGTTTTCATCTCAAACTGGACAATCGCCGCTTTCCGGTCTGGTTCTCTGCTTTGCCGTTTCGGGGGCCGGTTATGCTGTCACTGCGCTGTTGCAGCGGTTCACCGGTCAGACGCCGGTCGATGCGCTGGTCTGGTGCATTCTGATTGGCACGCTGATCAACACGGTCCGGCCGCTTCCCGCCCGCTTTGCGCCGGGTATCCATATGAGCGCCAAGCTGCTTCTGGAAATCGCCATCGTGCTTCTCGGCGCTTCGATCAGCCTCAAGCAGATTGCCGGAAACGGGGCAGGGCTGATCGTGGCGGTGGTGGCGGTGGTGATCATGGCGCTGACGCTGAGTTACGGCATCGGGCGCACGCTTGGCCTGCCGCACAAGCTGGCGCTGCTGGTCGCCTGCGGCAATTCCATCTGCGGCAATTCGGCCATTGTCGCCGCCGCTCCGGTAATCGATGCCCATGCCGATGATGTTGCCGCCTCGATCGCCTTTACCGCAGCGCTTGGCATTCTCGTCGTGCTCGGCCTGCCGCCGCTTGCCGGGGTCATGGGGCTCGATCCGCGCCATTACGGCATTCTGGCCGGCATGACCGTCTATGCCGTGCCGCAGGTGTTGGCTGCAGCTGCCCCGCTCGGTCTGCTGAGCCTGCAAACCGGCACGGTGGTCAAGCTGATCCGGGTCATGATGCTCGGCCCTGTTCTTCTGATGCTGGGGCTGGTGGCGGGCGGCGATGGTAAGTCGTCAGTGACGCTGAAGCATCTCGCACCCTGGTTCATCCTTGGCTTCTTCGCTCTGATGATTGCCCGTTCTTTCGATATTCTGCCGCATGTTGCTCTTGAACCGGCCTCGATGCTCTCCGGTCTCCTGACCACGGTCTCGATGGCGGCGCTGGGTCTTTCGGTCAATCTGCGCAGCCTGATGGCTTCAGGTGGCCGCGTGGTTGCGGCGGGCGCGCTCTCCATCCTCTGCCTTGGCACATTGGCCGATATCAGCCTGCATTTTCTCGGATAAGGACAGCGGTTGCTTACCGCACCGGCACAGAAGTGATGGGAACTATTCCCTGCGGGCTTACCCGGCACTTCACGGCAAAGGCCTCGACTCCGGCAGACCGGGCGGCGCGAAAGGCGCGGCCATAGGCTGGATCGAGGTCTTCGCAGATGGACAGAGCTTCGCAGTCCTCGCGCTGAATGATGTAAAGCATCGCCGCCCGTTTGCCGTTTTCGATAAGCCTTGCCATTTCATCAAGATGTTTTGCTCCGCGCGCTGTCACGCTGTCGGGAAATTCGGCAAGCCCGGCTCTGCGAATGAAATGCACATTTTTCACCTCGACATAGCAATCGGCCCGGTTCGGTGAAGACAGGAGAAGATCGATACGGGAATTTTCGCCATAACGCCGTTCTGTCTGCACCGTCGGATAGGCGGCGAGATCATCCGCCAGCCCAAGAGCGATTGCCTCCCGCGCCAGATGGTTCGGCAGGGCGGTGTTGACACCGACCAGCGTGCCGTCTGCCTCGATCATTTCAAACCCATAGCGGTATTTGCGGCTGGAGCCTGCATGATCGGAAAGAAAGATGCGCGAACCCGGTGCCGTCAGGCCACGCATGGAGCCGGTATTGGGGCAAAAACCGGTGATCTCCTCACCGGTTTCGAGGGTCGCATCGAAGAGAAAACGCTTGTAGCGGCGCTTGAGCGTGGCGGCGACCAGGGGTGGATCGAAGAGCATCAGTTTTCAGACACGTTCCAGCACATAGCTGCCCGGCGCATCGGCAATGGTGTTGAGTGCCGCGCCGCCGGGTTTGCGCGCATCGACCTTTCTGTTGTCGAGGTTTTCCACCCAGGCCTGCCAATGCGGCCACCAGGAGCCTGCCGTTTCCGTTGCCGTCTTCACCCAATCCTCGAAGACGCCTTCGGGCTTGTCCCCCGTCCAGAACTGGTATTTGTGCTTGTCCGGTGGATTGACCACACCGGCAATATGGCCTGATCCGCTCATCACATAGGTAACAGGACCGCCGAAACAGCTGGAGCCGACAAAGACCGATTTCGCCGGAGCGATATGGTCTTCCTTGGTGGCCAGATTATAGATCGGCACCGTGACGTCCTTGAGCGACAGCGTCTTGCCGTCAAGCTGCATCTTGCCCTGCGCCAGCGTGTTGTCGAGATAGCAGTTGCGCAGGTAAAAGGCGTGATTGGCCGCCGCCATGCGGGTCGAATCAGCATTCCAGTAGAGAAGGTCGAAGGCGGTCGGGTCCTGCCCTTTCAGGTAGGCATTGACGAAATAGGGCCAGATCAGTTCGGAGGCGCGCAGCATGTTGAAGGCGGCGGCCATTTTCGAGCCGTCGAGATAGCCTTCGCGGCGCATCCGCTCTTCCAGCCCGCGTAATTGCTCCTCATCGACAAAGACCTTCAGATCGCCCGCATGGGTGAAATCCACCTGCGTGGTAAACAGCGTGGCACTGGCAATGCGCCGGTTGTTTTCCTTGGCATGCAGCGCCATGGCGGCAGACAGAAGCGTGCCGCCGACGCAATATCCGATGGCGTTGACTTGTTTTTCACCGGTGGCGCGTTCCACCTTGTCGAGGGCAAAATCGATGCCCTCGCGGATATAGGAAAGCCAGTCCTTTTCGGCATGGCGCTCATCCGGATTGACCCAGGAGATGACGAAGACCGTATGGCCCTGATCCACGCACCACTTGATGAAGCTTTTCTGCGGGTTGAGATCGAGAATATAGAATTTGTTGATCCAGGGCGGGCAGATCAGAAGCGGCCGTTTCAGCACCTTGTCGGTCGATGGCTCATACTGGATCACCTCGCAGACATCGCTTTGGCCAATGACCTTGCCGGGGGTGAGCGCCATGTTCTGGCCGATGGCGAATTTGCTCATATCGGTCTGGCGCAGTTTGAGGTCGCCCTTGCCGGCGGCAATGTCCTCGGCCAGCATTTTCATGCCCTTGACCAGATTGGCGCCACTGGTTGCCACCGTTTCCCGATAAAGTTGCGGGTTGGTCATAACGAAATTGGTTGGCGACAGCGCCGCCGTCAGCTGGCGCACGTAGAAGCTCGCCTTGTGGCGGGTATGCGGGTCGATACCCTCGGTGTTGTCCACCAGCTTTTCCGCCCATTCGGCCAGAACCAGATAGGACTGGCCGAGAAAATTGAAAAACGGATGTTTCTGCCAGTCGGCATCGGCAAACCGCTTGTCCTTGATCGGCTCTGGCGCGGGTGCCTCGCCGGGCGGGGATGAAAGCCGCGCCATGCTGTTCATCCAGACGCCGAACAGCGAGGTCATCAGATGGGTCTGGGCCTCGACGGTGCGGGCGGGGTCTGCCATCCAGTATTCGGCGACGCGTGAGACGGTCTTGACCATTTCCACCATCGGCTCGGATACGGGATCGACCACTTCGCCCTTTTCACGCGGTGCAATCCAGGAGGATGCGGCCTTGCCGAGATTCTCCATCGCCTTGGCCATGTTGAGCGCCAGAGCTTCAGGATTTTTCACCATATAAGGCTCGATCAGAGCCTTGTCGAAGCCGGAAGAGGATGCGCCAGCATTATTTTCTCCCTGTGATGCTGTGGTCAACGTGCCTCTCCCCGATCACTCTATGGTTTTTATATTTGCCTATCCTGCCCGAAAATGACTACAAGTTCCAGACCGTGCAAGGGATGGAACGGCATTGCCCACCATGTTTTGCACGTCCTGCGTGTTCTTGCCGTGGTGTGCCGATGTTATCCGGTGCATGGGCAGGGCAGGCAGCAATCAACGCTATAACCTTGTGTGTGAATGATATGATGACTGCCATCGCCTTTTTGCGCCACCGTCTTTCCACACCGGCCCGCCTTGCCGCCACGGGTCTGGTTCTGGCGCTTGCCGGCTGTGCTGCGACACACTATCCGACGCCGGCACTTGCGCCGTCTTCCTACGTGGACAAGGACGGCTATCCGGAGTTTTCAAAGCCGATCACCGCCGCAAACCAGCAGATGGGCAACAGCGCGGCAAAGACGATGCAGGACAGGCTGACGGCACTTGCGGGTCTGCATGACAGTGGCAAGATCAGCGATCAGGAATACAAACGCCGCCTCAAGGCGATCAAGGATGCCAAAGACGCCAGCCAGTAAGGACTGTCTTCTTTGATCTTGCCAGAATAAAATCGTTTTTCTGCCCCATTGCGGATGAGACAAAGCTCTTCAACCGAATCCGGTTTGAAGTTAGACTGTGTCGAATATGCTGATACCCCCGCTTTGTCCGATCCGTTTGCGGGGTCAAACACGATGATAACGGATCGCCCGCGGCAGCGTGTCTGCCGTTCAACGAGGTCTGAGATGGAAGAGTTTCATAAAGTCCGGCGACTGCCGCCCTATGTTTTCGAACAGGTCAACCGTTTGAAAGCCAGCGCGCGCGCCGGGGGGGCGGACATCATCGATCTCGGCATGGGCAATCCCGATCTGCCGACACCGCAGGCTGTCGTCGACAAGCTCTGCGAAGTGGTGCAGGATCCGCGCACTCATCGTTATTCCTCCTCCAAGGGCATTCCGGGCCTGCGCCGCGCCCAGGCGGCTTACTATGCCCGCCGTTTCAATGTGAAGCTCAATCCGGATACGCAGGTCGTCGCCACGCTGGGCTCCAAGGAAGGCTTCGCCAATATGGCGCAGGCGATCACCGCACCGGGCGATGTGATCCTGTGCCCTGATCCGACCTATCCGATCCACGCTTTCGGCTTCCTGATGACCGGCGGTGTCATTCGCTCCATTCCGATCGAGCCGGATGATAGCTTCTTTCCGCCGCTGGAAAGGGCTGTGCGCCATTCGATCCCGAAACCGCTGGCGCTGATCATCAACTATCCGTCCAACCCGACGGCGCGGGTTGCCTCGCTCGATTTCTACAAGGACGTGATTGCCTTTGCCAAAAAGCACGACCTGATCGTGCTCTCCGACCTTGCCTATTCGGAGATCTATTTCGACGGCAATCCGCCGCCATCCGTTCTGGAAGTGCCGGGTGCGATGGATGTGGCG
Source organism: Allorhizobium sonneratiae (assembly GCF_023700755.1). Lineage (GTDB taxonomy): Bacteria > Pseudomonadota > Alphaproteobacteria > Rhizobiales > Rhizobiaceae > Allorhizobium > Allorhizobium sonneratiae. The sequence continues at coordinate 45,429 of NZ_JAMKOJ010000008.1, forward strand.
GTGGAGTTTACCTCCATGTCGAAAACCTTCTCCATGCCCGGCTGGCGCATGGGCTTTGCCGTCGGCAATGAGCGGCTGATTGCAGCGCTTGCGCGGGTAAAATCCTATCTCGATTACGGCGCCTTCACACCCATTCAGGTGGCCGCAACTTATGCGCTGAACGGCGACGGTTCCGATATTGCCGAGGTGCGCAATGTCTACAAGCGCCGCCGCGATGTGCTGGTGGAAAGCTTTGGCAAGGCCGGTTTCGAGGTGCCGCCGCCGGCGGCCACCATGTTCGCCTGGGCGAAAATCCCGGAAAAATTCCGCCATCTCGGCTCGCTGGAGTTTTCCAAGCTTCTGGTGGAAAAGGCCGATGTCGCCGTGGCACCGGGCATCGGCTTCGGCGAGCAGGGCGATGATTATGTCCGCATCGCGCTGGTCGAGAACGAGCACCGCATCCGTCAGGCCGCGCGCAACTTGAAGCGCTTCCTGTCTTCGGCGGAAGATACGCTGCACAATGTCATTTCGCTCAACGCCCACCGTTGAGGTCTCTTCCGGACGGTCCGCCCGGACCGTCCCTTTATCGATAAAAGCATATCAGGATTTTCTCATGGCTGATGCCTTAAAGATCGGCATTGCGGGGCTTGGCACCGTTGGCGCGTCGCTGGCCCGCATTCTGCAAACCCGCATGGATGCACTCACCGTTGCCTGCGGCAGACCCATTGCCATTACCGCGGTCAGCGCTCGCGACAAAGACAAGGATCGCGGGTTCGATCTGACGGGCATTGCCTGGTTTCACGATCCGGTGGAGATGGCGGAAAAGGCCGATATCGATGTTTTCGTCGAGTTGATCGGCGGGGCGGAAGGTCCGGCCGAGCGCTCACTGCGCAAGGCGTTGAAGCGCGGCCTGCATGTGGTGACGGCCAACAAGGCGCTTCTGGCGAAACACGGCGTCGAACTGGCAAAGCTTGCCGAGGAAAAGGGTCTGCTGATCAATTATGAAGCGGCGGTGGCGGGCGGCATCCCGATCATCAAGACGCTGAGAGAATCGCTCACCGGCAACAGCTTCTCGCGCATTTACGGCATCATGAACGGCACCTGCAATTACATCCTGACACGGATGGAAAAGGAGGGACTGAGCTTTGCCGATTGCCTGAAGGAAGCCCAGCGTCTCGGCTATGCCGAGGCCGATCCGACCTTTGATATCGAAGGCAATGACACGGCTCACAAGCTGGCGATCCTGACCACGCTTGCCTTCGGCAACCAGATTGCCGCCGACGAAATCTATCTCGAAGGCATCAGCAACATCACCATTGAGGATATTCAGGCCGCGCGCGATCTCGGTTACCGCATCAAGCTGCTCGGCGTGGCGCAGAAAACGGCGAGCGGCATCGAACAGCGTGTGCATCCGACCATGGTGCCGGTCAATTCCGTCATCGCCCAGGTGGATGGTGTGACCAATGCTGTGGCGGTGGAATCCGATATTCTCGGCGAGCTTCTGATGGTCGGGCCCGGTGCCGGTGGCAATGCCACGGCCTCTGCCGTGCTGGGCGACATTACCGACATCGCCAAGAGCCGCCCCGGTGCACAGCGCGTACCGGTGCTGGGTCGCCCGGCGCATCTGCTGGAGGCCTATTCCCGAGCCAAGATGAAGCGGCATGAGGGCGGCTATTTCATCCGCCTGACCGTGATGGACCGTACCGGCGTCTTTGCCAGCATCGCCACGCAGATGGCGGAGAACGGCATTTCGCTCGAATCCATCGTCCAGCATTCCGGCTCTGGCGCATCGGAAAATGCCAAGACGATCATTCTCGTCACCCATGCGACCATGGAAGGCGCGGTGCGCAAGGCGGTTGCGGCCATCAAGGAAGAAGGCTATCTGCTGGGCGAGCCGCAGGTGATCCGCATCGAGCGGCCGAAATCCGTTTGATGATCCCGAGAGGCCATGCTGGAACCTGCCGATCCCGTTGACCGCGCCTTTCTCAATGTGGAAACCTCTGCCAGCGGGCAGCGCTGGGTGGCGCGGCTCGATCAGGCCGGGCTTAACCGGGCGCTGGCCATGGCACAAAGCCAGGGCCTGCCGGAGCTGATCGCCCGTGTGCTTGCAGGGCGCGGCGTCGGTGTGGCCGAGGCGAAGGCCTTTCTCGATCCCACCCTTCGCGCTCTGATGCCCGATCCCTCGACGCTGACCGATGCCGACAAGGCTGCGGCACGCCTTGCAAGGGCCGTCAGACAGGGTGAAAGACTGGCGATCTTCGGCGATTACGATGTGGACGGTGCCGCCTCTTCGGCCCTGCTTTACCGGTTTCTGCGCCATTTCGGTGTGGAGAGCGAAATCTATATTCCCGACCGGATTTTTGAAGGTTATGGCCCGAATGCCGCCGCCATCGGCCAGTTGATCGAGCGCGGCGCGGAACTGATCGTGACCGTGGATTGCGGCTCGACCAGCCATGAGGCGCTGGCTGAAGCGCATCGGCGCGGTATCGATGTGGTGGTGATCGACCACCACCAGATGGGCCATGAGCTGCCGCCCTGCCATGCGCTGGTCAATCCCAATCGCAGCGACGATCTCTCCGGCCAGGGACATTTATGTGCGGCGGGCGTTGTGTTCATGGTGCTGGTCGCAACGCTCCGGCAGTTGAGGGAGGGTGGGCATCCACAGGCCCGCTCGCTCGATCTTCTTGCCTTTCTCGACCTGGTGGCGCTGGCCACGGTCTGCGATGTCGTGCCGCTCAAGGGGTTGAACCGCGCCTATGTGGTCAAGGGGCTGATTGCCGCGCGCCATCAGCAGAATGCCGGGCTTGCCGCACTCTTCAAGGTGGCGGGCATTGGCGGGCCGGTCACGCCCTATCATTTCGGTTTTCTCATCGGTCCGCGTATCAATGCCGGGGGACGCATCGGCGATGCCGCCCTTGGCAGCCGCTTGCTGACCATGGATGACGCCCATGCGGCCGAGGCCATTGCCACGCAGCTCGACGAGCTGAACCGTCAGCGTCAGGCGATGGAGGCGGCGATGCTGGCCGAGGCCGAGGCCGAAGCCATGGCCGAATATGGCACGGGCGAAACGGCGTCGGTGATCGTCACGGCGCGCGAAGGCTGGCATCCGGGCATTGTCGGGCTGCTGGCGGCAAGGCTCAAGGAGCGGTTCCAGCGTCCGGCCTTTGCCATTGCCTTTGATGCGATGGGCAAGGGCACCGGTTCCGGTCGCTCCATTCCCGGTTTCGATATGGGAAAAATGGTGCGTGCCGCCGTCGATTCCGGTCTGCTGGTCAAGGGCGGCGGCCATGCCATGGCGGCGGGTCTGACGGTGGAGCGGACAAAGCTCGGTTCACTCAGAAGCTTTTTCGACGATCAGTCGCGCGAAACCGTGATGACGCTTGCCGCCAATCGCGCCCTGAAGATCGACGGGGCGCTGGGCGCATCGGGCGCCACGCTTGCTTTGATCGATCTTCTCGAAAGTGCCGGTCCCTATGGTTCCGGCCATTCGCAGCCGATTTTCGCCGTGCCTGCCCATCGCATCCGCGACAGCCGGTTGATCGGTACCAATCATGTCAAGGTGACGCTGGAAGGGCCGGATGGCAGCCGGCTCGAGGCCATTGCCTTTCGCGCCGGGGAAACGCCGCTTGGCGATCTGCTTTTGTCGCGTCGGGGCGAGGCGGTTCACGTGGCAGGAACCTTGGGCGCAGAGCTTTGGCAGGGCACACGGCGCATTCAGCTGCGCATCATCGATGCCGCACCAGCGCTGTGATGCACATATCTTGAACGCGACAAGATGATGATTACATGATGGTGGAAATTAATGGCACGCCCTAGGGGAGTCGAACCCCTCTTTTCAGAATGAAAATCTGACGTCCTAACCGATAGACGAAGGGCGCGTGTTGTGGCGCCCTTATAATGGCGCTCTGCTGGGCTGGCAAGCGGCTTGCGACAATTTTTTGACAAGTCTTGGTTTTTGAAGGGGCTTCTTTCTTCATGCTGTTGTTTTGGCCGATATGTATCATCTGACGTGATGGTCACACGTTGATTTTACCATCCGTTTTGCAATCCGGATGCCGGTTTCCGGCGTATCGAGATTATTCTTTCGTCGCTGTTTGCACTTTTTTGGATTTGGCGCATTGTTGTCGGTGAAGGCTGAGCGGGCTTCTGACAAGCTTCGGGCAGGACTTCATGGGCAGAGTGGATGAATGGTGCAACGAAAGGGCGAAAGAGGCCGTAGACAAACCCAAAGCCTGAGGTGGCAGGCTTTGCAGATGCTGGCGGAAGAGTTGATCTTCCGGGGTTTTTCGAGGGCTTAGCGCAATTCTGTTTGCACTGCGTGGCGAGAGGCTTAAAATCGCGCCAAAATGCACTACCTTATGCTTTTGAGAGGTCGGGCGGGGATTCGCCAGGGCATAAGGACCAGACCTCGGGAGAATGGACGGACATGATCGCTAAACCGATCGTCATGCAGGCACAACAGACAAACGGAGATGGCCCGGGACGGGGTACCTCCGTCATCACACGCACGAAGCCAAAGACAAAAAAACCAAACCTGTATCGCGTTCTTCTTCTGAATGACGATTACACACCCATGGATTTCGTCATTCATATTCTGGAGCGGTTTTTCCAGAAAGACAGAGAAGCAGCAACCATCATCATGCTGCATGTGCACAACCACGGGGTAGGGGAATGCGGCGTCTTCACCTATGAGGTCGCTGAAACCAAGGTAAGCCAAGTCATGGACTTCGCGCGGCAGCACGAACACCCGCTGCAATGCGTCATGGAAAAGAAATGAGGATCTGACCGTGCCAACATTTGCTCCGAGCCTGGAAAAGGCCCTCCATCAGGCACTCACTTATGCCAACGAGCGGCATCACGAATATGCGACGCTCGAACATCTGCTGCTGGCCCTGATCGACGATTCCGACGCCGCCGCCGTCATGGGGGCGTGCAATGTCAATCTCGACGCTTTGCGCAAGACCGTTACCGATTATGTCGACAATGAACTGTCCAATCTGATCACCGGCTATGACGAGGACTCCAAGCCGACCTCCGGCTTCCAGCGTGTCATCCAGCGGGCGGTGATCCATGTGCAATCTTCCGGTCGCGAGGAAGTGACCGGGGCGAATGTGCTGGTGGCGATCTTCGCAGAGCGCGAAAGCCATGCCGCTTATTTCCTGCAGGAGCAGGAAATGACCCGTTACGATGCCGTCAATTACATCTCGCATGGCATCGGCAAGCGCCCCGGCGCTTCGCAGACCCGCACGCCGCGCGGGGCCGAAGACGAGACGGAAGCGCCCAAGCCCGCCCGCGAGCAGGAAGAAGGGGCCGCCAAGAAGCAGCCGGATGCGCTGAAGGCCTATTGCGTCAACCTGAACGAAAAGGCCAAAAATGGCCGGATCGATCCGTTGATCGGCCGCAATGACGAGGTCAATCGCACCATTCAGGTTCTGTGCCGCCGCTCGAAGAACAATCCGCTTTATGTCGGCGATCCCGGTGTTGGCAAGACGGCCATTGCCGAGGGGCTTGCCAAGCGCATCGTTGAAGGCAAGGTGCCGGAGGCGCTTGCCGATGCGACAATCTTCTCGCTCGACATGGGCACGCTTCTGGCCGGAACCCGCTATCGCGGCGATTTCGAAGAGCGGCTGAAGCAGGTCGTCAAGGAACTGGAAGACTATCCCGGCGCGGTGCTGTTCATCGATGAAATCCACACCGTCATCGGTGCCGGCGCCACCTCCGGCGGGGCGATGGATGCCTCCAACCTGTTGAAGCCGGCGCTTTCCTCCGGGGCAATCCGCTGCATCGGTTCGACCACCTACAAGGAATATCGCCAGTTCTTCGAGAAGGACCGGGCGCTGGTGCGCCGCTTCCAGAAGATTGATGTCAACGAGCCGTCGATCGATGATGCTATCGAAATCATGAAGGGGTTGAAGCCCTATTTCGAGGAATATCACAAGCTTCGCTATTCCAACGAGGCGATCAAGACGGCGGTGGAGCTTTCGGCCCGCTATATCAGCGACCGCAAACTGCCGGACAAGGCGATCGACGTGATCGACGAGACGGGGGCGGCGCAGATGCTGTTACCGGTGTCGAGACGGCGTAAGCTGATCACTGAAAAGGAGATCGAGGCCACCATTGCCACCATGGCACGCATTCCGCCCAAGACCGTCTCCAAGGATGACGAGATGGTGCTCGCCAATCTGGAGCAGGAATTGCGCTCGGTCGTTTACGGTCAGGACAAGGCGATCGAAGCGCTGTCCACCTCGATCAAGCTGGCGCGTGCCGGGCTTCGCGAGCCGAACAAGCCGATCGGTTCTTATGTCTTCTCCGGCCCGACTGGCGTCGGTAAGACAGAAGTGGCCAAGCAGCTTGCCGCTTCGCTCGGCGTGGAACTGCTGCGCTTCGATATGTCGGAATATATGGAACGGCATACGGTTTCGCGCCTGCTCGGTGCCCCTCCCGGCTATGTGGGTTTCGATCAGGGCGGTCTCTTGACCGATGGCGTCGATCAGCATCCGCATTGCGTTGTGCTGCTGGACGAGATCGAAAAGGCCCATCCCGACATCTACAACATCCTGTTGCAGGTGATGGATCATGGCTCGCTCACCGATCACAACGGCAAGAAGATCGACTTCCGCAATGTCATCCTGATCATGACCACCAATGCCGGAGCGAGCGAAATGGCCAAGGCCGCCATCGGCTTCGGCTCGTCCAAGCGCACGGGTGAGGATGAGGAGGCGCTGAACCGCCTGTTCACCCCGGAATTCCGCAACCGTCTGGATGCGACCATTCCGTTCGCGCCGCTGCCGACCGAGATCATCCATCAGGTGGTGCAGAAATTCGTCATGCAGCTCGAAGCCCAGCTTTCCGAGCGTGGCGTGACCTTCGATCTTGCACCGGAAGCGATCGAATGGCTGTCGAAGCGTGGTTATGACGAAAAGATGGGGGCCAGGCCGCTGTCGCGCGTCATTCAGGAGCATATCAAGAAGCCGCTGGCCAATGAGATCCTGTTCGGCAAGCTGCGCAAGGGTGGTGTCGTCAAGGTGGGCGTCAAGTCCGGCGAGGACGGCAGCGAAGAGCTGGCGCTGGAAGCGATTGCCGATGAAGGGCGCGTCAAGCCGAAGCCGGAAACCGAGGTGCAGGCTGAAGAGCCTGATGACGGCGAAGTGATGGCCAAGCCGCGCGCCAGGCCGAAAAAGGCCAAGGCGGAGCCGGAGGTCGAGGCTGCTGCATCGAAGAAATCATCGGTTCCCAAGGTGCCGAAAAAGAAATAAGACATAGATGATATCTCTTATGATGCCGGGTTTTTAAAAAACCCGGCATCATTCTTTCTGGAAGTTCTTCATGAATGCCCCCTCCCTGTCCGAGGCAGAGACGGTCTCCGTCTCCAGACTGAAATATTTCCTTGCCGGTATGCGTGGGATTTTCAGCCTGCCAGCCTTCATTCTCATGACCTCCTTCATTGGTTTTAGCGCCTTTGCCGCCGAAAGCGGTATTGCGCGCAACGAAGCGATGTTCATGACCTTTATCATCTGGGCCTTGCCGGCCAAGCTGATCCTGGTCGGCATGATGTCGAGCGGAGCGAGCCTTGTTGCCTGCTTCATCGCCGTGACGCTCTCATCGATCCGGATGATGCCGATGGTGGCGTCGCTGGTGCCGGAAATGCGCAATGACAAAACGCCGACCTGGCTGCTGATCATTCTGTCGCATTTCGTCGCTGTCACCGCCTGGGTTTATTCGATGGGGCAGTTCAAATATGTGCCGCGTGTCGCCCGCACGGCCTATTTCGCCGGGTTTGGCATCACGCTGGTCACGGTCAACACGCTGCTTGTCGGCTTGTGTTACGGGCTGGTGACGAAGTTTCCGCCGCTGGTCGCGGGCGTGCTGTTTTTTCTGACGCCGATTTATTTCCTGACCTCGATCTGGGCGACAGGACGCCAGAGCGTGGTGAAGATCGCTTTCGTCATCGGGGTGTTGGCCGGGCCTTTGCTGGCCGTGCTGATGCCGGGTTTCGATATTCTGGTTGCCGGGCTTGGCGGCGGAACAGTGGCCTATCTGATCGACCGGTTCTTCATTCGCGGTCGCAAGGCCATCGCCAACAGGGAGACGGCGGCATGATCGACCATTACTGGCCCTATGTGGTGATCATCATTGCCGGATGGATGGCAACTGATGTCTGGCGCACGCTCGGCGTCATTGCCGGTAACCGGCTGAAGGAGGGCTCCGAGGCGCTTTACTGGGTGCGGGCAGTGGCGACGGCTCTGGTCATGGCGCTGACCGCCAAGCTGATCGTCTTTCCAAATGGTGCGTTGGCCGCATCCCCCTTATGGCTGCGGCTTGCCGCCGCCGCCATCGGCTTTATCGCCTTCCTGCTTGCAGGCCAGCGCATCATTGTCGGCGTGACGGTGGCGCTGGCGTTGCTGGCGCTGGGGCTCGTCTGGTTATGACAGGCAGGCCCTGATCTTTTCCGCATGGGCGGTGAGGGTCTCGATCTTTTCCATACTGCCGCTATGCGGCTTCAGGCCCACGCCTTCATGGCGGGGAATGACGTGGAAATGCAGGTGAAACACCGTCTGCCCGGCAGCCGGTTCGTTGAACTGAGCGATATAGACACCATCAGCCTCGAAAGCCTGCTTGACGGCGATGGCCAGTTTCTGCACCACCGGCATCAGCCTGGCGAGAACGACGGGATCGGCATCGAGAATGTTGCGCGATCCCTGTTTCGGGATAACCAGAAGATGGCCCGGCGCCTGCGGCATGACATCCATGAAGGCAAGCGTATCCTCATCCTCATACAGCTTGACCGAGGGAATGATCCCCTTCAAGATTTTGGCGAAAATATTCTCAGGATCATAGGCCGGAACGGTCATGGACATCTCCTCATTTGCCGTTGATGTATAACGGGTGAGGGGCGCGACGCAAGCCTTCAGCCATCCTGCTCTTCACCCTCCCGCTGCTGCCGCTCGCCCTTGCGGAAGGGGGTGTGGCCGCCGAGATAATCGCCCATATGTTCCACCTCGCGTCGTTCTTCCTCCAGATAGGCGGCAACGGCGCGGCGCAGGCCCGGATGGCTGATGAAATGGGCGGAATGGGTGATAACGGGCTCATAGCCGCGCGCCAGCTTGTGTTCGCCCTGGGCGCCAGCCTCGACCTTTTTCAGCTTGTGGGCAAGGGCATAATCGATCGCCTGATGATAACAGACCTCGAAATGCAGAAAGGGGTGATCCTCGATACAGCCCCAGTGACGGCCGAAAAGCACTTCCTCGCCGATAAAATTGATCGCGCCGGCAATATAGCGACCATCGCGTTTGGCCATGACCAGCAGAATGTCGTCGGCCATGCGCTCGCCGATCAGTGAATAGAAATCGCGCGTCAGATAGGGGCGGCCCCATTTGCGACTGCCGGTATCCATGTAGAAGGCGTAGAACTGGTCCCAGATGGCTTCCGTCAGATCCTTGCCGGTCAGCCAGTCGATGGTGATACCGTTTTGCAGCGCCGTGCGGCGCTCCTTGCGCAGGTTCTTGCGTTTGGAGGATGACAGTTCGGCAAGAAAGGCTTCGTGATCGCCATAGCCGCGATTGATGAAATGAAACTGCTGGTCGGTGCGGTGCAGAAAGCCCGCTGTCTCAAAGGCGCCAAGCTCGCTTTCCGGCAGAAAGGTGACATGGGCGGAAGAGATGCCGAGCCTTTCCGTTGCCTGTGAAAGCCCTGCGGCAAGGGCTGCATGACCGCTGGCGGGATCGATGCCCTCGGCCAGCATGATCCGCGGACCGGTGGCGGGGGTGAAGGGAATGGCGGATTGCAGTTTGGGATAATAATCGCCGCCTGCTCGTTCATAAGCATCGGCCCAGCCCTGGTCGAACACATATTCGCCCTTGCTATGGCTCTTGAGATAGCAGGGCAGCGCCCCTAGCAGCACACCGTCCTCATCCTCCATCAGAAGATGATGGCCAAGCCAGCCGGTTCTGGCGGTGGCCGATCCCGATTCTTCCAGAGATGAAAGAAAGGCATGGCTGTTGAAGGGATTATAGACGCCGCCCGGCCTGTTGCGGGCAGCGCCTGTGAGCCTGTTCCATCCGTCGGCATCAATCTCCTTGAAAGATTGCACGACCTTGATGGTCACATCGCCACTCATGGTTCGTCCTTATCCGGCTTCGCGCGGATCGAAGCCCTCGAATGTCATCTGGTCAGCATAAGTATAGGTGTGCTTCCGCATGATTTCATCCCTGACGGTCCAGGTGATCACCGGAATGTTTTTCGCCCGCTGTGCTTCGATGAAGCTGTTGGGCAGATGCGCGACGCAGTAGGAAATGAAATCGAGACCGTATTGCATGGCCTCGTCATGGGCAAAGAAGGTTTCCGGATTCACGCCTTCGGCGGTGAGGCCGACCGGATAGGGGCAGTTGAGCGCCTTCAGCTCTTTCAAAAGGTGATGGTCGAAACTCATCAGCGCGACCTTGCCCTGATAGCCGGAGAGAGCCTCCAGCACATCCTCGACAAAACCTTCGTCATCGTCCTTTCGGCCCTTCAGTTCGATGATGAGCGGCACCTGCCCCCTGACCAGATCGAGCAGGTCTTTCAGCCTTGGCACCTTGTCCTTCGTGCCGCCGATGGAGAGAAGCTTCAGTTCCGCTGCGGTTTTGGCGCGCACATCGCCGGGAATACCGCAAAGCCGCTGCAGGTCGTCGTCGTGAAACACCACCGGCACGCTGTCTGTGGTATATTGCAGATCGCATTCAATGGCAAAACCGGCTTCGATGGCACGGGCGGCGGCTGAAAGCGTGTTTTCCCACACGGTCTTGTTCATGTCGTGCAGGCCGCGATGGGCAACGGGCACGTCCTTGATCCAGTTTGCGTCGATCACAGGCGGATCTCCATGATGGCGTCCACTTCAACGGCGGCATTGAGCGGCAGTGCGGCCATGCCAACGGCGGCGCGGGCATGTTTTCCGGCATCGCCCAGAACATTGGCGATCAGGTTGGACGCGCCGTTCATCACCAGATGCTGCTCGGTGAAATCGGGGGCGGAGGCGATGAAGCCATTAAGCTTGACCACCCTGACGATGCGTTCCAGATCACCCAGCGCCGCTTTGGCCTGGGCAAGGATGTTGATAGCGCAAAGCTCGGCAGCACGCTGGCCATCCGCGAGCGAGACATCCTTGCCGAGAAGGCCGGAAACTGCAATCTTGCCTGCTTCGAGCGGCAATTGACCGGAAAGATAAAGCAGATTGCCGCTGATGACATAGGGAACGTAATTGGCCGCCGGCGCTGCGGCGACGGGAAGAAGGATGCCAAGGGCGTTCAGTCGGCTGTCAATGCTGTCGGACATGAGTTTTCCCGCGGATTGGATTGATGAAACGTGGTGATAAAGCTGAAGGCAAAGCAGGCAATGCCTCGCTTTTGACACGGCTGGTCTTATAGAGCATCGGACCGAAAAGTGTGAAGCGGTTTTCGGATGATCCGATGTGCAGGTACAAACCTTATAACATTGTGCCAATTCAAACTTTCTGCACGATGTTATAGCATCAGTCGGTGCGGATAACAGGAGAATATGCATGGCGCAGGCGAGCTTGGCCCTGGTAATGGCGTTGACGGCAAGCACGATTGTGACGCCGGGCAGGGAGGCTGCGCAGGCAATCCGGCTGCAACCGCATCGCGCCGTCTACGATGTGACGCTGAAGAAGGCGACGGACCAGTCCGGTGTCGAGGATATGAGCGGGCGGATGGTCTATGAATTTTCCGGCTCCGCCTGTGCGGGCTACACGACGAATTTCCGCTTCGTCACCAAGGTCGATACCGGCGATCAGGTGAATATAACCGATCAGCAGATCCGGACATTCGAGAATGTTCTCGCCCATCGTTTCGACTTTGAAACCAAATCCTATACCGATGACAAGATCGACCGGAACATCAAGGGGGCTGCTGTCATTGGCGCGCAGGGGCTGAAGGTGGATCTGCTGGAACCGCAAAAAAAGCAGTTGACGCTTGCGGCGGCGCGTTTTCCCACCGAACATATGATCGACCTGTTGCGCAAGGCCGAAAGCGGTGGCCATCTGTTTCAGGCGCGTGTCTTTGACGGCACCGAAGACGGCGACAAGAGCTATCTGACGACCACGGTGATCGGCCCTGCCGGGCGTTCGGGCAAAAAGGGCGAACTGCTGCCCGATCACCGCTATTATCCGGTGTCGATCGCCTATTATGATGACAGTGTCTCTGGCGGCGATCAGGTGCCGAGCTATACCCAGACCTTCGATCTCTATGATAACGGTGTGACGCGCAATCTGACGCTGGATTACGGCGATATCGTTCTGACCGGAAAGCTGTCGAAGCTGGATCTTCTGCCTGAACCTGCCTGTGATCAGCAGCAATGAGGATGTCGCCGCAAAGCGAGGGAAAATATCCATCCTTTCGGTGATTTTTTCTTCCAAGCCTTGATTTACTGTGAAAATCGCTATAAGGCGACCCCCATTCCACACGTGGTGCTTGGGATTGGCCGGGAGACATCCGGCCCGTTCCGCCCGGTGGCGGCCTGATAAGTCGCTGTTTGCACTGCGGAGGTTCAACCGGAAAAGGAGTTCCAAGGCATGGCTTTGCCTGATTTTACCATGCGTCAGCTGCTGGAAGCCGGCGTTCACTTCGGTCACCAGACCCATCGCTGGAACCCGAAGATGAAGCCCTATATCTTCGGCGACCGCAACAACATCCACATTCTCGACCTGACCCAGACGGTTCCGATGATGAGCCGCGCGCTTCAGGTTGTTTCCGACACCGTTTCGCGCGGTGGCCGCGTTCTTTTCGTCGGCACCAAGCGTCAGGCCTCCGATCTGGTTGCCGACGCCGCGAAGCGTTCGGCCCAGTATTACGTCAACTCCCGCTGGCTCGGCGGCATGATGACCAACTGGAAGACCATTTCCAACTCGATCCAGCGTCTGCGCAAGCTCGACGAAATCCTCAACAGCGAGGCTCAGGGCTATTCCAAGAAGGAACGCCTGAACCTTGAGCGCGAGCGCGAAAAGCTGGACAAGGCTCTCGGCGGTATCCGCGACATGGGCGGCACCCCCGACCTGATGGTGATCATCGACACCAACAAGGAAAAGATCGCTATCGACGAAGCCAAGCGTCTTGGTATTCCGGTCGTTGCCGTGATCGATTCCAACTGCGATCCGGACCTGATCGACTATCCGATCCCGGGCAATGACGATGCATCGCGCGCTATCGCTCTTTACTGCGATCTGATCTCGCGTGCTGCCATCGACGGCCTCGCCCGTCAGCAGGGTGCTTCGGGCCGCGATCTCGGTGCTTCCGTTGAAGCCCCGATCGAGCCTGCTCTGGTAGACGGCGCTGAGGCTTGATCGATAGCGGAATGGTCTGACCATTCCCAAGACATGCGCGGGCCGCCGGCAGCATCTGGCTGTAAGGCGGCCTGTTTCATTCAGGCAAGTGATTTCTCTTGTGTCCAGGAAACAAGAAAATCCGTTTTTTAAAACAACTGGCCTGTTCTGTCGCGTGATGAAGACGGGTTTCATCACGCTGTAACAGTTTCGGGTACAACTCGTGCCCGGCTTGGGTGCCGCCCGCACTGCGGGGTGATTCCCTCAGATGCGCTTGGCTGCGTGCCCCATGAACTCAACAAGAGGCAAACAATGACCGAAATCACTGCTGCAATGGTGAAGGAACTGCGCGAAAAGACCGGCGCAGGCATGATGGATTGCAAAAAAGCTCTGGCCGAAACGGCTGGTGATATGGAAGCCGCCATCGACTGGCTGCGCGCCAAGGGCATCGCCAAGGCCGACAAGAAGTCGGGCCGCACCGCAGCGGAAGGCCTGATCGGCATCGCCAGCGCCGGCACGACGGCTGTTGTCGTTGAAGTCAACTCCGAAACCGACTTCGTTGCCCGCAACGATGCCTTCCAGGATCTGGTGCGCGGCATTGCTCAGGTGGCCCTGACCACCGACGGTTCGGTTGAGGCTGTTGCTGCCGCCGCCTATCCGGCCACGGGCAAGAGCGTTGCCGATTCGCTGAAGGATGCGATTGCCACCATCGGCGAAAACATGACGCTGCGCCGCGCCGCCCAGCTCAAGGTCGAAGACGGTGTCGTTGCTACATACGTTCACAATGCCGTCACCGACGGTCTTGGCAAGCTCGGCGTTCTGGTGGCTCTGAAGTCCACCGGCAACAAGGATGCTCTTGCCGCCATCGGTCGTCAGGTCGCCATGCATATCGCTGCGACCAACCCGCTGGCTGTTCGCTCCGAGGAAGTGGATGCCGCCGTTGCCGAGCGTGAGCGCAATGTGTTCATTGAACAGTCCCGTGCTTCGGGCAAGCCGGACAACATCATCGAAAAGATGGTGGAAGGCCGTATGCGCAAGTTCTTTGAAGAAGTTGCTCTTCTGTCGCAGGCTTTCGTCATCAATCCCGATCTGACGGTTGCTGCAGCGCTGAAGGAAGCCGAAAAGGATGTTGGCGCGCCGATCGAAATCACCGGCATGGCCCGTCTGCTGCTTGGTGAAGGCATCGAGAAGGAAGAAACCGACTTCGCCGCTGAAGTGGCCGCTGCCGCCAAGGGCTGATTTCGATAACCAGCGCTTATGTTGGGATAATGCAGGGCATCGCGTGACAACGCGGTGCCCTTCGTGTATCGGGCATGTGTAAATGACAGACCCACGAATTGCGGGCTGTCATTAGAGCATCCATTTTCGTTCGTCCGCATCTGCCGGGGCCGTTCTTCCGGCTCGCTCATGCCTGAGGAGAGACCATGACCTCCAAGCCACTCTACAAGCGTGTTCTGTTGAAAGCCTCCGGTGAAGCGCTGATGGGCGCGCAGGGCTTTGGCATCGATGTCGCCGTGGCCGATCGCATTGCCGGCGATATCGCCGAGGCTCGCGCCATGGGCGTCGATGTCGGTGTCGTTGTCGGTGGCGGTAATATTTTCCGCGGCGTCGCCGTCGCCTCCAAGGGCGGCGATCGGGTAACCGGTGACCACATGGGCATGTTGGGCACGGTGATCAACGCGCTGGCGCTGGCCACCTCGCTGCGCAAGCTCAATATCGATACAGTGGTCCTGTCCGCGATTGCCATGCCCGAAATCTGCGAAAGCTTTTCCCAGCGCGTGGCGCTGCATCATCTTGCTCAGGGCCGTGTCGTGATTTTTGCCGGCGGCACGGGCAATCCCTTCTTCACCACCGATTCGGCTGCCGCACTGAGGGCCGCGGAAATGGGGGCCGAGGCGATCTTCAAGGGCACACAGGTCGATGGCATTTATTCGGCTGACCCGAAGAAGGATCCGCACGCCACCCGTTTCGACCATCTGACCCATGACGAGGTGTTGAGCAAGGGGCTCGCTGTCATGGATGTTGCCGCCGTGGCGCTTGCGCGGGAAAACCAGATCCCGATTATCGTGTTTTCCATTCATGAAAAGGGTGGGTTTGGTGAGATTCTGGCAGGTGGCGGCGTAAAAACCATCGTCAGCGACAATTGACAGAGCCGGCATTTCCCGGTTTTGAAGGCATATGGCCGAAATTTATGGAGAATCTAGCATGACTGCAGGGGTTGACCTCAACGATCTGAAGCGTCGCATGGATGGCGCGATCCAGGCTTTCAAAAACGATATTGCTTCGCTCAGAACCGGGCGCGCCTCGGCGAATATTCTCGATCCGGTGACCGTCGAAGCCTATGGTTCGCGCTCGCCGCTGAATGCCGTTGCCAATATTACCGTTCCCGAGCCGCGCATGTTGAGCGTGTCCGTCTGGGACAAAACCATGGTGGGTGCGGTGGATCGCGCCATTCGCGAATCCAATCTCGGTCTTAATCCGATCATGGATGGCCAGACGCTGCGCATTCCTCTGCCCGAACTCAACGAAGAACGGCGCAAGTCGCTGGTCAAGGTTGCGCATGGCTATGCTGAAAATGCCAAAGTCGCCATTCGTCATGTGCGACGCGACGGTATGGAAGGCCTGAAAAAAGCCGAGAAAGATGGCGATATCGGCAAGGACGATGCGCGCAGTCTTTCTGAAAAAGTTCAGAAAATGACCGATGATAACATTTCTGATGTCGATCGTTTGCTCGTTGAAAAAGAAAAGGAAATCATGCAGGTCTAACGCATCCGGCGTTTCCTGAATATTCGGGATCGCACCCTTGCTTTGCCGGAGCATGTTCTCTTGCCTGCTGCATGCTTTCTGAAACCGGAATCGGTTTGGGGAATAAATTATGCAGCAGATATAAAGTTTTACAGCGAACCTCCGTGCGCCATAATATTGCGCATGGCGCTGTAATAGGCTTTAAGCCGGGCGGAACATGTTCTAGCATCTGCTTAAGATCTTCGCCTTTCCCCAGCTGCAATCCGTTTGCGGGACCTGATATGACCACGCACGAAAGACAAGCCGGCCTTCCGGACCATGTTGCCATCATCATGGACGGTAATGGCCGTTGGGCGAAGGCACGCGGACTGCCGCGCAGCTTCGGTCATCATCAGGGCGTGGGCAGTGTTCGCGATGTCGTGCGCGCAGCTGGCGAGGTCGGGGTGCGTTATCTGACCCTTTTTGCCTTTTCCTCTGAAAACTGGCGTCGGCCCGAGGCCGAGATCAACGATCTTTTCGGTCTGTTGAAGACCTTTATCCGTCGCGATCTGGCGGAACTGCGCTCCCGTAATGTCCGCGTCAGGGTGATTGGCGAGCGCACAACATTAAAGCCCGATATTCTGGCACTCCTTTGTGAGGCGGAAGACAGTACCTCCGGCAATACTGGCATGACCTTGGTGATCGCCTTCAATTATGGCGCTCGCAATGAGATCACCCGGGCTGCGAAGGCTGTCCTCGATGATGTCTTGTCCGGCAAACTGGCAGCTTCGTCTGTGTGTGAGCAGGAGATCGCTGCACGTCTCGATACACATGACATGCCTGATCCCGATCTCATCATCCGGACCAGCGGTGAAGAGCGGCTTTCCAATTTCCTGCTCTGGCAGGCGGCCTATGCGGAACTGATGTTCGTGCCGGAATACTGGCCTGATTTCGGCGCAGAACAATTTCTGGCGGCGCTGTCACGATATTCCGCCCGCAGTCGTCGGTTTGGTGGACTCCAGCCAGCCGCGGCCGGTGCGGAGACGTAATGGCATGAGCAAGGAACTGCAGCTGCGAACACTCTCATCCATCGTCATGCTGATTGTGGTTCTTATCGCCACATTCATGGGCGGTATGGCGTTCAGGCTGCTTTCCGTCGTTATCGGTGTGGCGGTCTATCTCGAGTGGAGTGAGATTACCCAGAAAGACAACAGTACGCTTCGGGCCAAAACCGTTGGCTGGATGGTCATAGTGGTGCTGGCTTTCAATCTTGTTTTGGGCGATTCGTCCTTTAGCCTGCCAATTCTGGGGGGCTGCGGCCTAACGCTTATTCTGCTTGCTTTGTTGCGCAAGCTGAACTGGTGGCTGCCAGGCGGCGTTTTTTATGCTGGTCTGTGCATGGTGTCACTGACCTCCATTCGAGGTGATGATGCCCTCGGCTTCGTTGCCATGCTGTTTGTTTTTGTCATCGTCTGGAGTACCGATATCCTCGCCTATTTCATCGGTAGAGCCATTGGCGGACCAAAGCTTGCGCCACGTATTTCGCCCGGCAAAACCTGGTCTGGCGCCATTGCCGGTACGATTGCTGGCATTGCTGGTGGCTCTATCGTCGCATTTGGATTTTTCTCCAGTGTGGGTTGGTGGATTCCGCTGCTTTCGCTCGTTCTGTCCGTATTTTCTCAGATGGGGGATTTGTTTGAATCCTTTATCAAACGTCGCTTCGGGGTTAAGGATTCCGGTCGGCTTATTCCTGGCCATGGCGGCGTCATGGACCGGGTGGACGGGTTGCTTGCTGCCTCCGCTGCCGCTTTTATCATTGCCTGCTTCATGGCGGCCGGCGCAGCACCTGATATGGATTCGCTCGGCAGACTGTTCTTCGGTCTTGGCGGTTAGGAACGGACCCTGTAAGCTGGTCAGGACATTGCGATAGAGCTTATTATCGGCTTAAATATCGCCTAATGCGAAGTATGCGGTCGGGCTTATCCGGCGCAATGACAACCACAGGGCGGAACAGACACGATGATTCACATGCTGACGGGATATCTGATCCCCTTTATCGTCGTGCTGTCCCTGATTGTTTTCATTCATGAAATGGGACATTATCTGGTCGGCCGTCTGTCTGGTATCAGGGTTCTGGCCTTTTCACTGGGCTTTGGTCCGGAACTGATCGGTTTCAATGACCGGCATGGCACACGCTGGAAACTCAGCGCCATCCCGCTTGGCGGCTATGTACGGTTTTTCGGTGATGCCGATGCCGCCAGCACGACGGATGCCGAGGCCTATGCGGCGCTTTCACCGGAAGAAAAGGCGCAGACCCTGAATGGTGCGGCGCTGTGGAAACGGGCTGCCACGGTGGCCGCCGGTCCGATCTTTAATTTCCTGCTGGCGATTGCGATATTTTCCGCGACCTTCTTTCTCTACGGACGGGCCGTATCAGACCCGATTGTTGCAGAGGTGAAGGCAGACAGTGCCGCCGCAGCGGCAGGCGTTATGCCGGGGGATGTGCTCTCCGCGCTCGATGGCGAGAGGATGACGACCTTCGAGGACGTTGTGCGATATGTCAGCCTCCGTCCGGGCGTTCCCATTGCCGTAACGCTGAAGCGGGGCGATAAAGTCATTCATGTGACGATCACACCCCGCCCGACAGAGGTTAAGGATCGATTCGGTAATGTCTCCGAAGTCGGCCAGATCGGGGTGATCACCACGGCCAGTGTCGGCAAGTTTCGTGTGGAAAAACTGAACCTTGGTCAATCCCTCGTCGAAGGTGCACGGCAGACTTGGTCGATTGTGACCAGCACGGTGGACTATCTGCGCGGCTTGATTGCCGGTCGCCTGAGCGCCGATGAGTTGGGTGGGCCGATTCGGGTGGCGCAGGCCTCCGGCCAGGTGGCGACGCTAGGCATTGGCGCGTTGCTGCAACTGGCGGCGGTCCTGTCCGTCTCGATTGGCATGATCAATCTGATGCCTGTTCCGGTTCTCGATGGCGGCCACCTTATGCTTTACCTGCTGGAGGCTTTTCGCGGTAAGCCGGTCAGCGCCCGCGTTCAGGATATCGCCTTCCGGATCGGTTTTGCCATGATTCTCGGCCTGATGGTCTTTGCGACCTGGAATGATATCAGCCGTTTGATCGGCTGAATTTTACGCATTCGGCCGATACTGGCCCGATGGTTCAGGAAACAGGTAAAAGACAGTGTAAGTGAGCCGTGGTCGCTTGAGGGATGTCATGTTTTGGGACGGTTGGCGTCCAAGGACCGTGATGTGTTTTTGTCAGCGGATTTTTGGATAAATGCCGGTGGTTTCATGCAAAATCAAAAATTCCGCTTGCAGGCTGTCTTTTCCTTGTGCATGGAAACAGTCAGAACGTGGCTTACGCTTGCAACGGCGGCAATGGTTTGTTTACCATAATTCAACTTGGTAGTGGCGAATGGGCCACGCATCCAAATGAAGTAAATGGAAATTAACGCGCGCACTTGCTTGTAGAGGAAAAGCGGTTAAAACCACGAACGGACCGGAGTCGGTTTCAGGACCGAGGGACAACGGAAAAAAGGTAAGAAGTTCACATGAAGGCTGGTTCAAGATTGTTGAACGCGGTATCAGCGGTAGCGCTGTCTGCTGGTGTAGTTTCCTTGGGCGCGGGCCTCGCTGTGGTCACTTCCGCTTCTGTTGCTAATGCTGCGACAATTCAGCGGATCGAGGTTGTGGGCGCGTCCCGCGTTGGTTCTGACGCGGTAAAGTCCAACCTGACGATCAAGCCGGGCAAGGCTTTTAGCAACAGCGACATCGATGAGTCGGTCAAACGTCTTTACGAGACTGGCTTCTTCGCCAATGTGAACATTTCCGTTTCCGGTGGTGCCCTTGTCGTAAAGGTCAAGGAAAACGAGCTGGTCAATCAGGTCGTTTTCAATGGCAATCGCAAGATCAAGAGTGACAAGCTTTCCGGGATCGTAAAGACCCAGCCCCTTGGTCCGTACAGCACCGAAATGGTGAATGCCGATATTGAGCGCATCAAGCAGGCTTATGCTGCCATTGGGCGTAATGACGTCAAGGTAACGACCCAAACCTATCAGGTTTCTCCTGGGCGGGTGAATCTGGCCTTCGTCATCAATGAAGGTGATCGCACCAAGATCGCTGCGATCAATTTCAGCGGCAATCACGCTTTCAGTGATAGCCGTCTTGCTTCGGTGATGCAGACGAAAAAGTCCAATCCGCTCTCCTTCCTGACGCGCCGTGACGTCTTCAGCGAGGAGAAGCTGCATTCGGATGAGGATCTGCTGCGTCAGTTCTATTATGATCATGGTTATGCAGACTTCCGTATCCTGTCGGCTGATGCGTCGCTGAATGAGCAGACCAATGCCTACACGATCAATATTTCTGTAGATGAGGGCCGCAGATACACCTTCGGCGATATCAATATCGAGAGCAGCGTTCCGAATATCGATGCGTCGCAGTTGAAGTCGCAGCTTCTGACGTCGAAGGGTGACGTCTACAACGCAAGCAAGATTCAGAAGACCATGGAAGCGCTGTCCAAGGCTGTGTCGGCCAAGGGCTATCCTTTCGTGCGCATCGTGCCGCGCGGCAATCGTGACCCGCAGACTGGCACGATTGGTGTGACCTATATGGTGGATCAGGGTGAGCGCGCCTATGTCGAGCGGATCGAAATCCGTGGCAACACCCGTACGCGCGATTATGTCATCCGTCGCGAATTCGATTTCAGCGAAGGCGATGCCTTCAACCAGGAAATGATTGCTCGCGCCAAGCGCAGGCTTGAAGCTCTGGGCTATTTCAGCTCGGTCAATATCACGACGAAACAGGGCAGTGCGCCGGACCGCGTTATTGTCGTCGTGAATGTTGAAGATCAGCCGACGGGCTCATTCGGTATCGGTGCTGGTTATTCTGTTGGCGGTTCGGGTCTTATTCTCGAAGCATCGGTGGAAGAAAAGAACTTCCTTGGTCGCGGTCAGTATATCCGTGTTGCAGCGGGTGCTGGTACGGACGACAGTCAGACCTACAACTTGTCCTTCACCGAGCCCTATTTCCTCGGTTACCGTCTTGCGGTCGGCTTCGATCTGTTCAAGAGCACGACCAGCAGCAATGATTATTATAAGTACGACGAGCAGGGTGGCACTTTCCGTGTGACTGCGCCCATCACGGATGAGCTGGCGACCACCTTCCGTTACACCTATAAGCAGATCAAGTATCGCAATAACGGTGCCTTCGGCGCTGATGGAATTGCAGGTACGTCTGATGACACCATGTCGCAGACCTATATCGATCTGATCGAGGGTAGCCCGTGGACGGTCTCGTCTGTGTCGCAGTCCTTGACTTATAATACGCTCGACAGTCAGACGATGCCGCATGAGGGCATTTACGCCACTGTGACTCAGGAATATGCCGGTCTCGGCGGTGATTCGAACTACTATAAGTTGTTCGGCAAGGCCCGCTATTACAAGACCTTGTCGGATCAACAAGACATCATCGGCTCCTTGTCGATCGGTGGCGGTCATGTGTTCTCGACCGGTGACGGCCTGCATGTCTTCGACCAGTTCCAGCTTGGTGGCACGCAGGTGCGTGGTTTCGAAAACAATGGTATCGGTCCGCGTACGGTCAAGGATGGCGATGCGCTTGGCGGTACGACGTATATCACCGCCTCTGCCGAAGCCACTGCTCCGTTCCCGGGTATCTCTCAGGATATCGGTCTGCGGCTTGCCGTATTTTCGGATGCTGGAACACTTTACGGGTCTGACGTATCGGATCCGAGTGGTGTAGAAGGTAATTCCATGTCGTGGCGGGCTTCTGTCGGTGCTGGCGTCGTTTGGGCGTCTCCTTTCGGTCCCCTGCGTTTCGATTTTGCACAGCCGGTTGTAAAAGAAAGCTATGACAAGGTGCAGCAGTTCAGATTCTCCATTGCGAACCAGTTCTGATTTCTGTAGTCGAAGCCTGAGTTGAATGGTTTCGTCCAGGATAAGAGCATAATGGAGTATCATGATTTTTTTCCTCCCCATGCGGGTATTCGCCTCAGTGAACTGGCGGATCGACTTGGGGCGGAATTGATTGGAGCGGATGGGGCAGGTGATGTTGTCATCCGCTCTGTCTCCCCGGTATACAGGGCGAAGTCCTCGGACATTTGCTATATTCTCTCCCGAAAGAACAAGCAGGAACTTGAAACCTGTCAGGCCGGTGCTGTGCTATGCGAGCCAGGTCTGCAATCGATTGTTCCAGGCCATATTCCTGTGCTGATCTGCAGCAATCCCCATGGTGCGTTTGCCTTGGCCGGACAGATTCTGCATCCTTTGGCACAAACGCCGGCCCCTGTTACCGAGGTTGCCGCCCGGCAGGTCTCATCTGCCGCCTTCGTTGATCCATCGGCGAGACTGGAAGATGGTGTCGTGGTCGAGCCAATGGCAGTGATCGGCGCAGGCGTTGAGATTGGTGAAGGCACTCATATTGGCGCGGGTTCGGTGATCGGGCAGGGCGTCAAGATCGGGCGTCACTGCACGATCGCCGCCGGTGCCAGTATTCTGGCAGCCTATCTCGGCAATCACGTTATCATTCATAATGGTGCAAGGATCGGGCAGGACGGTTTCGGTTATGCACCGGGCCCACGCGGCATGGTAAAAATTGTGCAGATCGGCCGGGTGATCATTCAGGACCATGTCGAGATCGGAGCGAATACGACGATCGATCGTGGGACAATGGATGATACGGTGATCGGTGAAGGCACGAAAATCGATAACCAAGTTCAGATCGGACACAATGTCAGGATCGGTCGCCATTGCGGCATTGTTGCTCAGGTTGGTATAGCCGGTAGTACGGTGATCGGTGATGGCGTGATGATTGGCGGCGGAGCGGGTATCAATGGCCATATAACCATCGGCGACGGTGTGCAGATTGCCGCCTATAGCGGTGTTGTCGGATCTTTGCCGCCTGGCGGAAAATATGGTGGCATTCCAGCGAGACCACTTGCGGATTTCCTGCGCGATTGCGCGGAAATCCTGAGTCGTTCGGACAGCAGGACGAAGTCGAGAAAGGGGTAGACATGACCGTTGAGAAGACTGAATTGGGCAGTGCGGATATTGTGGAGATCATGAAACTCCTGCCGCATCGCTATCCCTTCCTGCTGGTTGACAAGATTATCGAGATCGATGGCGACAATTCTGCCATCGGCATCAAGAATGTGACAGCCAATGAACCGCATTTTACCGGTCATTTTCCCGAGCGTCCGATCATGCCGGGCGTTCTTTTGATTGAGGGCATGGCGCAGACGGCGGGGGCCATTTGCGCGCGCAATGCCGGTAATGGCGGCGATCTGGTCTACTTCATGACGATTGACAATGCCCGTTTCCGTAAGCCTGTTGTGCCGGGCGATCGTGTTGAGTTTCATGTCGTCAAGCAGAAACAGCGTGGCAATATCTGGAAATTCCATTGTGATGCCAAGGTGGATGGCGCATTGGTGGCTGAGGCCGATGTCGGGGCCATGATCGTTCGCAAGGACCAGCAATGATGGGCGCTGTTGCTGCCAGCGCGCGCATTCACCCGCTCAGCCTTGTCGAGGATGGCGCGGTGATCGGCGAGAATGTCGTGATCGGTCCCTTCTGCCACATTGGTGCGAAGGTCGTTCTGGGGGATGGCTGCGAACTGCTTTCGCATGTCGTGGTGACCGGCAAGACCGTGATCGGCAAGAACTGCCGGATGTTTCCCAATGCTGTGATCGGGGGCGAGCCGCAGAGCATTCACCACAATGGTGAGGAAACAACGCTGACGATCGGCGATGGCTGCACCATGCGTGAAGGGGTGACGATCAATTGCGGGACGGTGGAAGGCGGCGGCCATACGGTGGTTGGCAATCGCAACCTGTTTCTGGCCAATTCCCATGTGGCGCATGATTGCCAACTCGGTGACAACATCATTCTGTCGAACAATGTGATGCTGGCCGGCCATGTCAAAATTGCTGACAGAGCCATTCTGGGTGGCGGTGCGGCGGTGCATCAGTTCACCCGCATCGGGCGTCAGGCCTTTATCGGTGGCTTGAGCGCCTGCAGTTACGATGTCATCCCTTACGGCATGTTGAACGGCAATCCCGGTCTGCTCGGAGGCCTCAATGTTGTCGGTATGACGCGAGCCGGTATCGAGCGGGCAACGATCCATCGGGTGCGCAAGGCGTTCAAAGCGATTTTCGAGGAAGAAGGCGCCATTCGTGAACGTGCTGCTTCCCTGCGGGATGAGTTTTCTGATTGCCAGGAGGCGTTGGAAATCTTCGATTTCATCGCAGCGGAAGGTGATCGTGCCCTGTCCTCGCCCTTCCGCGGCAAGGCCTGAGCCATGGCTGGACGACTGGCGATCATTGCCGGCAACGGGTTGTTGCCGGTCTATGTCGCCGGGGCAGCGCGTGCTGCGGGTGAAGATCCCTTTATCCTGCCGCTGAAGAATGAAACGGATCGACGTTGGGACGGGTTTGATCACGCCGTGATTGGCGTTGGCGACATGGCAGGCCTTGGCCGCTTGATCAAGCGCCATGGCATCGAGCGTGTCGTTCTATCCGGTGGTGTAAAAAAACGTCCTGCTTTCAAGGAAATACACGTCAATCTTCGATTTTTGCTGAAACTTCCCTCGGTGGTTCGCACGCTGATTTCCGGTGGTGACGATGCTGTGTTGAAAATGGTGATCACCTTGCTTGAGGCGCAGGGCTGCCGGGTGGTCGGGGCGCATGAGATTGCACCGCAGCTTCTGGCCGAAACCGGCCCTCTGGGGGACGTTAAACCCGGTCATGACGATTTGAGAGATATTGCGGTTGGCGTCGCAGCGGCAGAGGCGTTGGGGCGACTTGATGTCGGGCAGGGTGCGGTGGTTGTCGGCGGGCGGATTGTTGCGCTTGAGGGCGTCGAAGGCACGGATCGGATGCTGCAACGGGTGGCAGACCTTCGCGCCGAAGGCCGCATTTCTCCAAAACGACGCGGTGTGCTGGTCAAACTGGCCAAGCCGCAACAGGATGTCCGCGCCGATCTCCCGGCGATTGGTCTCTCCACAGTTGAAAATGCGGCAAAGGCCGGGCTGGCCGGCATTGCCGTTGAGGCGGGCAGGGCGCTGCTTTTGCAGCGTGAGGACAGTCTTGACGCAGCAAACAGGGCGGGGTTGTTCATCACAGGCATCGAAGCTGGAGACGCAAGGTGAGCGACAAACCTCTGACAATTGCGGTTGTGGCGGGTGAGGTCTCGGGCGATCTGCTTGGTGGAAACCTGATTGCCGGCCTGAAGCGTCTTTACGCCGGTGATATCCGGCTGATCGGTGTGGGCGGGCCTTCGCTTCAGGCGGAGGGGTTGCAGTCGCTGTTTGATTTTTCGGAATTGTCGGTGATGGGCGTGACGCAGATCCTGGCACGCCTGCCACATTTCATCCGTCGGATTGATCAGACGGCGAAAGCGATTGCTGCAGCCCGTCCCGATCTTCTGCTGATTATCGACAGTCCCGATTTCACCCACCGCGTGGCGAAGAAGGTGCGGGCGGCTTTGCCGGGTGTGCCTGTGATTGATTATGTCTGTCCAAGCGTCTGGGCCTGGAAGGAATACCGGGCGCAGGCGATGCTCTCCTATGTCGATGCGGTTCTGGCTGTTCTGCCCTTCGAGCCTGAAGTGATGCAGCGGCTCGGCGGGCCTGCAACCCATTTTGTCGGCCATCGATTGTCATCAGAGCTGGCGGTTCTGGCCTGCCGTTCGGCGCGGGCGCTCAGAACCGTTCCGGCGCGCGATGAGCCGAAGACGATTTTGCTGCTGCCTGGCTCGCGCAGCGCCGAAGTGGCCGCTCATATGGCGATTTATCGCGATGTCGTGCATGATTATGTCGCGCGCAATGGCCAGACGCGTTTTGTGCTGCCGGCCGTGGCGCGGCGGGAGGCGCAGATCCGCGATGCCATGGCCGGCTGGACGGTGCTGCCCGAGATCGTGCTGGGTGAGGAGATGAAGTGGCAGGCTTTTGCCGAAGCCGATGCTGCTCTGGCCGCTTCAGGTACGGTGATCCTTGAGCTGGCGCTGGCGGGTGTGCCGATGGTTTCGACCTACAAGACCGACTGGCTGATCAAGCTCATGCATAAGCGTATCAAGATCTGGACTGGGGCGCTTCCCAACATCATCGCCGATTATCCGATTGTGCCGGAATATCTGAACGAACAGATCCGTGCCGGGTCGCTGATCCGCTGGATGGAGCGGCTGACCACAGACACGCCGGAGCGCCACGCCATGCTGGCCGGTTTCGAGACGGTCTGGAGCGCCATGCAGACAGAGGCTCCAGCCGGAGAGGCGGGAGCTGAAATCATTCTCTCGATGCTGCAGGCGCGCAAAACCTCTGCCTGATGTTTTGTGTACAGGCTTATGTCGTGTGCTCGCATCTCATGTTGGGAAAATCGTTTTCAACTATTTCCGGAGAAAGAGGTTAACCCGCCAGTGACAGCACGGTATTGACGGCGGCGGCGACCAGAACTGTATTGAAAAAGAAGGAAACGACGGCATGGGCCAGATTCATCCGCCGCATGGATGAGGTGGTGATGGCAACGTCGGAAGTCTGGGCTGTCATGCCGATGACAAAAGAAAAATAAAGAAAATCAGTGCCGTCCGGTTCTGCTGTTTGCGGAAATTCCAGTCCCTTATCCTGTTGCAGCCCATCTGGTCCTTGCCGATGACGCCAGAAACGATGCGCATAATGAGCTGCGAACATGGTGTGAATGGTCAACCAACCCAGAATGACCGAGACAAAAGCCAGTCCGACTTCCACATTGCTGGGATTATGGGCGCGGTTAAGGGCATTAAATAGTGCGATCACAGCGGCTATGACGGCAAACAGCGTGATGAATAGAATGACCGGCGCGGGTTCGTCATCGCGCTCCGGGCTGGCCTTCAGCTTTGCCGATGACATGCGGGGAATGCGTTTGGCCATCATTCCCAGATAGATGAGGAAGAAGACGATGGCCGCCGCTTCGATCGCCAGACGCGGCTGCAGAAACAGGCCGAACGCAAGGGTGATCGCCATGCCGGTGAGCGCAAAGTAAAAGGGACTGTGGCGGCGTTTCAGCCGCAAATAACGTTGATGGGACTGGTTGGCCATTATGCTCTCCCTGACAGACGTCTACGTGTTATCGAACGCCACGGAATAGTTGGAGCGTTTGAACCTGTTTGCGAGAGCATTGTCCCGAGAAAAGTGCTGACTGCATCATTCCTTAAATCGGGTGAGATTTAAGGTGAAAATGATGCAGCAGATGAAACGTGCTACAGCGAGTTTTGTGCGCCATATTGGGCGCGCAAAACTCGCTGTAGGGGTTTTTTGTTCGGAAATGCGCAAGAACAAAAAGGTAGAGCATTTATATAGAAAAGTGGAATCGCTTCGGATTGCTCCGAAGACTGGCTCTCACATTTCGTTCCAATGATGTTGATGGAATAGGCGGTTCTGAAGTAAGGGGACGGGCGGTGTTCATCGTATCAAGTGCATGCGCTTCAGGCTGTCACACGACGACATAACTGTTCGAGTGCCTCCAGAAAGCGGGAGCGATCGCGCGGGCTGAAGGCGGCATTATAGCCTTTGCTTTCCCCGGTTTCACGCAGGTGCTGACCAAGATCGCGCATGGCCGATGCCATGCCGATATTGCCGTTATCAAAGATCCGGCCTGTCGGACCCGTGACCAGCGCGCCAGCCTGAACACAACGCGATGCAAGCGGAATATCTGCTGTGACCACGATGTCACCGTGACCGACGCGTTCGGCAATCCAGTTATCGGCGGCGTCGAAGCTGTTTGAAACAATCACATGGCGTACCATGGGATCGCGGGAAGGTCTGAGGCCGGAATTGGCAACGAAAATAACCGGCAAACCGTGTCGTTGCGCCACTTTCAATATTTCTGCCTTGACCGGGCAGGCGTCGGCATCGACATAAATGCCATGCTCGACAGGATGATCGGTCATTGTCATTCCTTTTCTGCTCTGATGCCGGCTTGGTGACGATGTTCTCATCCATAATGTCATAAAGGGCAGTGGAATGATCGACAAACATCAAATTCTTTAAATTCCACTCAAAGCCTAACGTTGCTCGTGGTTTTCATGCTGCCGACATTTGCTTTCAACCGTTAGAGCGGTTCACTGTGTCACGGAAACACCAAATCGCTCTAACTCTTTGTTTCTACGCATTTCCGGAGGGAAAACCGCTACGCACTTTTCTCGGGACAATGCTCTAAAACGCGACATGCTCGGGATGAGGTTGTGCGAATTCCGTTAGACCGGTTGGTACAAAAGGCAAAAGTTCGATTATTCTTGCCAGCAACCGCTGTTCTGTTTGTGAGTTGGCAACGCCGAACGTGGTGAAGATGCGTTCGATCCACTGCATCTTGGCGGTGTTGAGCCAGCGTTCGGGCGCCATGACAAAGACGATGTAATGGGCGATCTGTTCGATGAAATAATCCGGCCATTCCGGACATTTTTCCGGACAGCAGTCATTCAGAACCAGAAGTGTCAGTGCATCTTCGCGCGAGCGCGCGCCCTGGGGCATCCCATAGGTTTTCAGAAGGATCACGTCATGCCGATCCATCCTGCTCTTTCCGGCAATCATATTGGCCGGAAAGGAGAGGCGAAAATCTCTCATTTTTTATGTCCTCGTTTCATCATGAAACCGGAAATGGGTCTAGGGCATGAGGTCTTGCAACCAGCCTAATAAGTGTGGTTACTCAACTTTTAATATGTGCGGAAACGAGCCATAGTGCCAAAAATGGTTGTGTCCTTATTCCCTGTCGGGTCAGGGCTGACATCATGCCGCGAGCTCACTCTGGCGGGCTCGTACCTGTTCCCGCCAAAGTATGAAGAGACCGGAGGCGACAATGATAACAATGCCGAACCATTTGGACAGGCTGGGAAAATCACCGAAGAGCCAGTAGCCGAGTATGGTTGCGGCGATGATCTCGAAATACTGAAAGGGGGCCAGCACAGACAGCGGTGCCATACGAAAAGCCTTCACCACCAGAAGATGAAGATAGCCGGAGAGAACACCCAACAGGATCAGCAGCCAAAGCCCCTTGGCTGTTGCAGGCAAGGATGGCGTGAAATCAGGATTTCCTGCTTTGGTGCCTATGAGGATCATGAGACCCATGAAGAAAGTGCCGCCCATTCCGGCCATGGTCTGCATGGTCATCGGCGAATCGGCCATGCCGATGGCCCGGTTCAAAAACATGTAGAGGGCAAAGAGAAAAGCGCACAGCACGGGCAGAAGCGAGGTCAAGCCAAACAGGGCAAAGCTCGGCTGAATGACGATCATGGCACCGCAAAAGCCAATCAAAATGGCCAGCCATCGCCGCCAGCCGACCCGCTCTTTCAGAAACATCGCCGAAAGGGCCGTGAGCATGAAGGGTTCGACGAAGTAGATCGCGAACACATCAGCAAGCGGCATATATTTCACCGCCGCAAAGAAGCAGAGCGACGCCGCCCCATGCAGGGCTCCGCGCAGCAGGTTCATCAAAGGGCGTTTCGCCGAGAAAGCGGAGCGGCCATTCAGCAGAAGCAGAAAGGGCAGGGTGCACGAGAGCTGGAAGAAAAAGCGGTAGAAGGTCACTTGCCCCGGCGACATGTTTTCGACATTGGCCATGTATTTGGCGATGGCATCCATGCACGGCAAAACCAGCATGGTGCCACCCATCAGCATCATGCCACGAACAATGCTGGACGAATCGTTTGAAAAAGCTGTCATCGGGGTCCCTCACCCCGATGAATGAGCACAGGCTGATGAAGCTTGCAAGCCGTGATCAGGCCTTGCGCGACGCAATATAAGCGCGCCAGCCACCATGGGCTGTGACGTCTTCAGCACCCTGTAGCGCATGCGCTTCGCAGAGAAAACCGGACACCTGCTCACCATCCTCCAGCGTTACCTTGCCGATACCGAGAGGCGCCGGAATCTGGGCAGTGAAGCGACCGAAGGCGGCGGCTGGCAGTTTCCACACCTCGACCTCCAGACCCGGCCCGGCAAAGCCCGGCTCGCGGAGCAGGCCTGGTTTCGGCGGCGTGGTGTTGGGCAGGGCAAACAGCCGGTAATCGGCGGCGGTGCGGCAGCGCCGCACCAGAAAACCGCCGGGTCCGGTGAGTTCGTGATTGAGCGGCATCCCGGTCAAATGCGCGCCGACCACGACGATCTGGATCATGCCGTCATCCGCAGCCTTGACCTTGCTGTCTTCCGGCAGGCGGGCGGCCTTGTCCTTGCCCATGCCGCAGTCTGCGGCGCGGTGCAGGGCATCGGCGAAGGGAGCAAGGGCATCGTCGCTGAATTCGGGTCCGATCAACATGACACCCGCAGGAAGATGGTCGTCCTCATCGAAGCCTGCGGGAATGGCGATGGCCGCACAGCCCATCAGGTTGGCAAAATTGGTGTAGCGCCCGAAATGGCCGTTGCGGGCAATCGGGTCGGCCAGCATGTCCTCGACCGTATAGGTGGTCGGCGAGGTCGGCAGCATCAGCACATCCACCTTGGCCCATTCAGCCCGCATCTGCTGGCCCAGTGCGCGCAGCCGGTAAAGCCCCTCAAAGGCATTGACGGCGTCATAGGCTTTCGCACCTTCGATGATGCTGCGCACCGTGGGGTCAAAATCCCCGGCATTGCTGTCGAGAAAATCTTTCACGGCCGCCAGCCGTTCCGCTACCCAGGGGCCGTTGTAAAGCAGTTCTGCCGCCTTGCGGAAGGGGGCGTAATCGAAGGGAACGATGTCAGCGCCCAAGGTTTTCGCCCGCGAGATGGCGGCGTCATAGAGCGCTTCAAAGGCGGTATTGCCGAAAAATTCGCGCTCTCCCTCGGCCAGAACGCCGATCTTCAGTGCCGTTGCGGGAAGGCTTGCGGGGCTGGCCGGGCGGGAGAAGGGGTCGCGCGCGTCATAGCCGTCCATCACTTTACGGATCGTCACGCCATCGCCAACGGTTGCGGCAAAGACGGTGACGACATCGACGCTGCGGCAGGCCGGCACCACGCCGGAATTCGGCACCAGACCCGGTGTCGGCTTGATACCGACAATGTTGTTGAAGGCGGCGGGCACCCGGCCCGATCCCGCCGTATCGGTGCCGAGCGCAAAAGTGGCAAGGCCCGAGGCCACGGCCACTGCCGAGCCGGAGCTGGAACCGCCCGACACATAGGCCGGATCGAAAACCGAACGCGGCGCGCCATAGGGCGAGCGCGTGCCATTCAGTCCGGTGGCGAACTGGTCGAGATTGGTCTTGCCGATGACGAGTGCGCCTGCTGCCTTCAGCCGCGCCACCACGGTGGCGTCGTCGAGAGGCTCGTAGGCATAGGCCGGGCAGGCTGCCGTGGTTGGCAGATCCTTGACGTCAATATTGTCCTTGACCGCAAAGGGAATGCCCCAGAGCGGCAGGCTGTTTGGCTCCGGCGCACGCGCGATCAGTGCCTTTGCCGCGTTGCGCAGATCCTCATCGGCTGTCGGCGTGATGAAGATCGCCGGATCGGCAGAGGCGTTGCGGCGGGCAATCACCTCCTCCACCAGAGCAAGGGGCGAAAGCCCCTCTGCATAGGCGTTGCGCAGCGTGGTCAGGTCAAGAATGGTCGGCAGCATCAGTTCGTCTCCAGAATGGCAATCACATCGCCGGCTTTTACCGTCCGGCCGGGGGCCGCACGCAGTTCACGCAGAATTCCGCTTGCGTGGGCAGTTACGGTCACTTCCATTTTCATCGATTCGATAATGGCAATCGGCTCTCCGGCCTGAACGGTCTGGCCTTCCTCGACCAGAAGCCGCCACATATTGCCCGGCACGGCGCTTTCGACGCCGATGCAGCCGGGTGGCACATCGCCGTCAAGGCCGGGGCCACCCCCGTCATCCACCTGAAACGTATCGAGGCCCTGATCCTTCCAGCGCTGGCGCTCGGCCTCGAAGGACGCCTGTTGCTGTTGCTTGAAGGCGGCAATGCCACTGGCATTGGCGGCAAGCTCGGCCTCATAGGCACCATAGGAGAAACGGCCCTCTTCGATGCGGATCGGATAGGCCCCATGCGGAAAGGCGTCACGCGCTTCCATCAGTTCGTCGTGACTGACGGGGAAGAAGCGAATGCGGTCGAAGAAATCGAGAAGCCAGGGCCTGGTGAAGACCGGCGTTTTGCGCCATGTGTTCCACACCTGAATGGTGCGGCCGAAGAGCTGATAGCCGCCCGGCCCCTCCATGCCATAGATGCACATATAGGCCCCGCCGATGCCAACGGCATTTTCCGGCGTCCAGGTGCGGGCGGGATTGTATTTCGTTGTCACCAGCCTGTGCCTCGGATCGAGCGGTGTTGCCACGGGAGCACCAAGATAGACGTCTCCCAGCCCCATCACCAGATAGCTGGCGTTGAAAATCGTCTGCTTCACCGCCTCTTCATCGGCAAGCCCGTTGATGCGGCGGATGAACTCGATATTGGAGGGGCACCAGGGCGCATTTGGCCGCACCAGTTCCTGATATTTGCGCATGGCAAGCTCTGCCTCTGGATCGTTCCAGGAAAGCGGCAGATAGACGGTGCGGCTCGGCACCGTGACAACGCGCATATCGGGCAGGCTCTTTTCGATCTCCTGCAATTGTCCAAGTAGCCGGTGGCGTGGCAGTGACGCGCCGTCATAATGGATCTGCAATGAGCGGATGCCAGGGGTGAGATCGATCAGGCCGGGCAGTTTCGCCGCCTGTACCGCTTGCATCAGCAGATGGATGCGCAGTCTCAGTCCGATATCAAGCTGCATCTCGCCATATTCGACCAGCAGATTGTCATCGCCCTGACGGCGATAGGTGACGGAGACGGGGCCGGATTGGTCTGCTCCAATGATTGGAGAGCCGGTTTCGGCCGGGAGGCGTTTGACGACTGGACCGGCGAGAAGCTCTGTATCCCGTGCCACGGGATAGAACCGGATTTTATCCCCCGGCTTGAACTGCCCCATCTTCCACTGCTCATCCGCCGCAATCACCGCCGGGCAGACGAAGCCGCCGAGGCTTGGGCCGTCTGGACCGAGAATGATCGGCATGTCGCCGGTGAAATCGATGGCGCCGATGGCATAGGCATTGTCATGCAGGTTGGAGGGGTGAAGGCCTGCCTCGCCGCCATCGCTGCGCGCCCATTTCGGGGCCGGGCCCATCAACCGCACGCCGGTGCGGGCGCTGTTGAAATGCACCTCGTAATCGGTGGAGAACAGGGTTTCGATGTCCTCATCCTGAAAGAAATCCGGTGCGCCATGCGGACCGTAAATCACGCCCACCTGCCAGTGGCGGGAAAGTTCCGCGGGTTCCTGTGCTGGCTTTGGTGCGGATTGAGGCGCACGCGCCAGCCGCAGCACATGGCCGGCTTTCAGCGTGCCGGTGGCATGGCCGCCGAACTGGCCAAGCCCGAAGGTGGCGCGGGAACCCAAAACGACAGGGGCGGCAAAGCCGCCGGAGACGGCAAGATAGGCGCGCTGGCCCGCCCCCTCGATGCTGCCGATGGCAAGCGTCTGTCCTGCCTTGATCGGAATGGCCGTATCATGGGCAATGGGCGCGCCATCCAGCATCATTGGCATGACGGCCCCCGCCAGCGCCACCGTCACATCGGAGAAGAATGTCAGCATCGGTCCCGAGACCGTCAGCTCCAGCGCCGCTGTTTCATCGTCATTGCCCACCAGCCGGTTGGCATGGCGGAAGGAGCGCTCATCCATTGGCCCGCTCGGCGGCACGCCGACATGCCACAGCCCCAGCCGTCCCGGCAGCTCCTGAAGGCTGGATTGCGCGCCGGGGGCGATCACCTCCACCACATCCGGCACGAAGCGGAAATCCTTCAGCGCCGTGGTGGCGACATCGGCACTTTTGAACAGATCGGAGGCGGCAATGGCTTTCAGATAATCGAGATTGGTTTCGATGCCTGATATGGAAGAACCGTCCAGCGCCTGCTGTAAAGCCGTGATGGCCGCCTCACGGCTTTCGCCGGACACGATCACCTTGGCCAGCATCGGATCGTAAAAGGGTGTTACTTCGGTGCCGGTCTCGATCCAGCCATCGACGCGCACGCCTTGCGGAAACTGCACCTCTGTCAGCAGCCCGGCGCTGGGGCGGAAATCGGCATGGGGCATTTCCGCATAGAGGCGGGCCTCGATGGCGGCCCCTTTCGGGGTGAGGTTTTCCGTGCCGGTCAGCACATCCTCACCCGCCGCCTGCCGGATCATCCATTCGACGAGATCGATGCCGAAGACTTCTTCCGTGACCGGATGCTCGACCTGAAGCCGTGTGTTGACCTCGAGGAAATAGAATTCCTGCCGGGCCGGATCGTAGATGAATTCCACCGTACCGGCGGAGCGATAATTCACCGACCGACCCAGCGACACCGCCGCTGTGTGCAGACGCTGGCGCACATCATCGCTCAAGCCCGGTGCCGGGGTTTCCTCGATGACCTTCTGATTGCGCCGTTGCAGCGAGCAATCCCGTTCGCCAAGCGCAATCACCCGTCCTTCGCCATCGCCGAAGATCTGTACTTCAACATGGCGCGCCTTGGCGACGAAGCGTTCGAGATAGACACGGGCATCGCCGAAACTGGCCTTTGCCGTGCGCTGCACGCTGTCGAAGGCCGTTTTCAGCGCTGCCGCATCGGCGCAGAGCTGCATGCCGATGCCGCCGCCGCCGGCGGTGGATTTCAGCATCACCGGATAGCCGATCCGCTCGGCCTCGCTCAGCGCCTCCTCGGCGCTGTCGAGCAGGGCACTGCCGGGCAGAAGCGGCACGCCGCTTTTCTCAGCCAGTTCCCGGGCGGTGTGTTTCAGCCCGAAAGCGGCGATATTGGCCGGTGTGGGGCCGATAAAGGCAATGCCTTCCTGCGCCAGCCGTTCGGCAAAGCCGATATTTTCCGACAGAAAGCCATAGCCCGGATGCACGGCCTCAGCTCCCGTCGCCTTGCAGGCGGCAATCACCGCCTCGACATCGAGATAGCTTTGGGCAGCCGGTACCGGGCCAAGCCGCACCGCTTCATCGGCGAGTTGCACGGCTTTGGCAAAGCGGTCGGCATCGGAATGCACGGCAACCGAGGCAATGCCCATTTTCCGGAGCGTGCGGATGATCCGCACGGCGATTTCGCCGCGATTGGCAATCAGAACCTTTTTGAACATGGTTCAGACCTCACTGTCCCAGACCAGAACGCGCACCGGGGTCGGATCGAAGCCATTGCACGGATTGTTGATCTGCGGGCAATTGGAAATCACCAGCAGCACATCCATCTCCGCCTTCAGTTCGACGAAATCGCCCGGCGCGGAAATGCCATCGACAATGGTCATCTCGCCCGAGGGTTCGATCGGCACATTCATGAAGAAATTGATGTTCGGCACCACGTCACGCTTGCTCATGCCGTGTCTGGACACTTCCAGCACGAAATTGTCGCGGCAGGCATGGAGATATTTGGTGCCATGGCCGAAGCGGACCGTGTTGCTCTCGCAGGAGCAGGCACCTGCCGAGGTGTCATGGCGTCCGCAGCTGTCGGCCACCATGGTCAGCATCACCCGGCCTTCGTTGGAGATGATCTTCGTGCCGGTGGAGATATAGGCCGCACCCTGTTCTCGCATCGTATCCTGGCTGGAATAACGCTCGGAAAAATCCTCGGCATTGTAGAAGAGCGTATCGACGGCCTGCTGACCGTAACTGTCTTCAATGCGCAGAATCTGGCCTTGTTTCACCAAGGTGGAAAAGGGCGCTTCCGCCGGGATGAAATGCTCCTGCACGGCATTGTCCGGTACGCGGGCGGGGGAGGTAGCTTTGAATTGGGACATGTTCATTCTCCTCAGAGCGCGGCCAGAGCGTTGTTTTCAAAGCCGCGAACGGCCTCGGCGGTGGCGGTGCGGCAGAGGTCATCTGCGGCGGGTTCCCTCGCTTGAAGACGGGTGATCGTCACCGGATTGGGCGCATAGGAGGGATTGGGGTCGAGCGGATGCGGGCAGTTGGAAAAGCCGACGATCATATCCATCTCGGCGCGCAGGTCGACGTAATCGCCCTCGTTCAGCAGCTCCGGCTTCCACTGGAAGCGGCCTTCGGCATCGACGCGAACGGGGGCGAAGAGCGACAAAGCTGCCGGAATATCCTGCTTGGAAAGTCCGGCCTTGGTGGCCATCAGCACGAAGTTGTCGCGGCTGTTTCTGATAGCGGCGCTGTTGGAGCCTTGATATTTGCGGGCATTGGCGGCGGCGGTGGAGCCGCCCATCAGGCAATCATGGGCGCCACTGCTGTCTTCGGTGATGGAAAACATCACCTTGCCCATATCGGAAAAGATCACCCTGCCTTTGCCAAGCCCGGTGGTCCATTGCAGTTTCGCCGTGTCGGGCAGGTTCAGCCGCTCCACCGGGTCGGATGCGTTCCAGGCGATCAATGAGACGGTGGAAAAGCCGTGGGTCAGATGAATGCGCAGCGTTTCCAGCGCCTTCACTCGCGTTGACCAATACCAGCCGCCGGGGATGACCTCCTGATGCACCACGGTTTTTTCATCGAGATCGGGCGCGGGCAGGGCGCTTTTACCCGGCAGCGATTTGGGGGCAAACTCCAGCCCCTTTTTCTTATGTTCCTCATAGCGCGCCCGGTTGGCGGCAATCTCTTCGGCAGAGCGTCGGATATGCATGTGTCTCTCCTATCGACGATGTGCCGGGTCGTCCCGGTAAGGCCCGTCTTTCTTGACCGGGCCGTCCCGGTCTGGGCGAAAAATGGAAGCGGTTCCGGCCTGGCGTGGCGGCCAGATGGAAATGTCTCTGGTGATGGTGGCGCCGTAGCGCAGCTTTTCCTCAGGCCGGTCACGCGGACGCTCGAAGGCGACGACGCGGGTGGCGAGCGTGAAGGCTTCCCGCATGTCATGCGTCACCATCACCACGGTCATCGGGTTTTCGTGCCAGAGCGTTTTCATCAGTTGGTGGATTTCGGCACGGATGCCGGGATCGAGCGCGCCAAAGGGCTCGTCCAGCAACAGCACACGCGGCTTCATGATCAGCGCCTGCGCCAGCGCCAAGCGCTGTTGCATGCCGCCGGAAAGCTGCGCCGGATATTTGCCTTCCGATCCGGCAAGGCCGACGGCGGCAATCATGGCATGGGCTTCGTCGATTGCGCTGCGTCGCGCTTGCCCGAAAAGGCGGGCGGCAAAGCGGGCGGCGGACAACTCCTTGCCGAGCAGCACATTGCCAAGCACAGTCAGATGCGGAAACACCGAATAGCGCTGGAAGACCACGCCGCGATCCGGCCCCGGTTCCGGTGGCAGCGGTTTGCCGTCCAGCAGGATTTCCCCTTGCGTCGGTTGTTCCTGCCCGAGCAACATGCGCAAAAACGTGCTCTTGCCGCAGCCGGAAGGACCGACCAAAGCCACGAAGGCGCGTGAGGCGATGTCGATCGAGACGTTTTCCAGCACGATCTGGTCGCCATATTCTTTCCAGAGCTTTTTAATGGTCAGTTCGCTCATTATCGCGCCTCCAGCTCGGACCAGGGGAAGAGACCGATGCGCAGCCGGTCGAGCAGATAATCGCTCAGGACCGCAATCAGCGTGATCCAGGCGACATAGGGAAAGATCACGTCCATGGCGAGATAGCGCCGCACCAGAAAGATGCGAAAGCCCAGTCCGCTTTCCGAGGAGATCGCTTCTGCCGCAATCAGAAACAGAAAGGCCGGGCCGATCTGCAGCCGAAGCGCCGTGATCAGCCGCGGCAGGATTTGCGGCAGCATGACGCGCAGGGCAAGCTGCCAGCTCGAGGCGCTCAGGGTCTCGGCCTTGACGATCTGCTCTCGTGGCAGGGCGAGCGCCGTCAGTGCCAGATCGCGGATCAGGATCGGTGTGACGCCAATGACGATCAGCGTCACTTTCGAGGCTTCACCCAGCCCCATGACGATGAACAGAATCGGCAGAAGCGCCAGCGGCGGCACCATGGAAATCGCTGCAACGAACGGTGCCATCAGCGCCCGGACGAGTGGAATGAGGCCGATCAGCAGCCCGAGTGCCAGCGCAATTGCCGCTGAAATGCCAAGGCCGGAATAAAGCCGGGTCAGGCTGCTCAAGGTATCGGTCAACAGCAGATAATCGCCCGTGCGCGGATCGGCGATGAAGGCCATGCGGTTGATGGCGCTGACCAGCGCCGTCAGCCCGGGCAGCAGCTTGTCATTCGGGTTTTCGGCAAGGCGCATGGCCGAGCCTGCGGCATAGGCGATCAGCAAGGCGGCAAAGGGCAGGCAGCCCAGCGCCAGACGCGCACCATTGCCCGGTTTTCGATTGATGAGCCGCATGGGGTCGCTCCGTTATCTGTACGGCAAGGATCATTCGCCGCGTCTTCTGTCATGCCCGGCTTTGTGCCGGGCATGTGCCTGTTTCGGGAGATCCTCGGGTCAGGACCGAGGGTCACGGTAGAAAGCTGGATGGCAGGCAGCGTTACAATGTGCCCTTGGCGGCGGCGTCCATATAGGTGGTGGTGAAACGCAGCTTCACATTGCCCTTGTCGCCCAGCACCTTGCCATCGGGCATTTCGATGCCGATGACATCGGCAGAGGGGGCGCCATTGCCAAGCAGCCCCTTGGCGAACAGGAATTTGCGCACCCGGTTCATGGTTTCCGGCAGTTTGGCCGAGGCGGTGAAGCTTGCGGCTTCCTGCGGCTTGTCGAAGAGCTTCGTTGCGGCGAGCTGGCTGTCGAAACCAGCAAGATCGGTGCCGGAGGCCTTGCCCATCTCCGTCTTTGCGGCCTTGCCTGCCGCCGTATCGGACATCATCAGCTTGACCGTGTCATACCAGATGCCCGCCAGCGCCTTGCCGAAATCCGGATTGTCTTTCAGCACCTGCGTATTGGCCACCATAAGATCCATGATTTCGCCGGGGATCTGGGAGCTGTCGAAGACCTTGTGGGCGGAAGGGTCCTGCAGAATGGTCGAGACCAGCGGGTTCCAGGTGACGACCGAGGTGACGTCCGGCGTCTTGTAGGCGGCGACCATATCGGCGTCAGAGGTGTTGACCACGCTCACGTCACGCTCGCTCATTCCAATGCTTTCCAGCGCCCGGCTGAGCAGATATTCCGACACCGAATATTGCACCAGATTGACCTTCTGGCCCTTGATGTCGGCAAGCTTGTCCTTGTTCTTCAGGATCACCGCGTCATTGCCGTTGGAAAAATCCCCGACGATGACGGCTGTGGTATCGACGCCACCGGCGGCGGGAATGGACAGCCCGTCCATATTGGTCAGCGTCACCGCATCATAAGCACCGGCGGTGTACTGGTTCATCGATTCCACATAATCGTTGAACTGGGTGACATCGATCTTGATGTGGTATTTGTCCGCCCATTTCTTGACGATGCCGTGATCGGCGGCATACCCCCAGGGCATCCAGCCGACATAGATCGACCAGGCAACCTTGAATTCCTTTTTCGGTGCCGCCTCGGCAGAGGTGGACGCGCCAAAGGCAAGGGCTGCGCCGATCAGTGAAAGTGAAAGCAATTTGCTCAGAGTTCGCATATCATTCCCCTTTGTTTTGTCAAAAGGGATCGGCACAGACCAACGCCGCCAATCCCTTGGCTAACGAGGTCTCCCGGGCTTTTGTCCCGCCGTGCACCCGACGGGATGTCTCCCCCGCCGGTGGCTGCTCTCGGACCAGTCACGCTTCTGGTGCTTGCTTTGAGGAAACCCATGTGTGGTTTTTCCGAAAAGCAGACGAACAGATTAAAGCGCCGGAACCCTAGCGGCCAACTCGGTAATATAGAAAGCAATCATCGTGCCAATGTTTGGATTTCGTTTTTTCAAAGGGGCGGTTTTTGATTTAAAATATTGATTTCAATATCTAATATTATATTG
This sequence comes from Allorhizobium sonneratiae, assembly GCF_023700755.1. Classification (GTDB taxonomy): domain Bacteria; phylum Pseudomonadota; class Alphaproteobacteria; order Rhizobiales; family Rhizobiaceae; genus Allorhizobium; species Allorhizobium sonneratiae. Next base: position 85,230 of record NZ_JAMKOJ010000008.1, read on the forward strand.
TGATGTGGGACTTGCCTTGCTGCCCTGCATATTGGGGGCGTTGCCTGCTTAAAATCAGGCCGTCCTGCCGATTTTCGCGGCATGGTTCACTGGCCTTGATGAAGCGCTGCAAACCAGTCGCCCAACACCTTGTCCGGTGAAAACCGGCTGGCCTCTTCATGGGAGAGCTGCGGCCTGTCCGGATTGATGGCGGCACCGGGGCCGTGGCTTCGATATTCGAAAAAGCGCGCCTCTTTCAGGGGAGAGAAACTGCGGCGGCTGCCGTCTTTCGCCAGCCCGGTCATCTCGGTCCAGCCGCGACTGTCGATATGATCGTCCATCTCGCAATCGATGAACAGGCTCTGGCCGACAGCATTCGGATCGGCATAACGGCCATCGGCAAAGGTCCGGGTCGGATGCCAGGGCCGTCCGAGATAATGACTGGCCTTGGGGATGGTGCCGTCTTCCCGGATGAGTCTGCATCCGTGGAAAATCAGTCCATAAGGATCTTCGAGCTTCGTGCTCGGTGCCGTAACGAAACCGGCGGGTCTGATCGAAGCCATGCCACGTCTGCGGCTGACAATATCGCAATCGCTGAACAGCGCCGTTCCCGCACCGAAAATGAAATCGACATTTCCGGCTATGCGGCAGCGGGTAAACAGACTTATCCCGGCATCGGCATACAGCGTGTCCTGATAGCCGATAAGAGCGACCTGATCGAACAGGCTGCGGTCTGCGCCCTGATCCAGCATCAGGGCGACGGCCTGACTGGCGCCAATCCGATCGGAGGCGGAAGGGTCACGCCGGTCATTGTCCAGAAAATCGAAGTCGTTGCGGATCGTCAGCTTGTGGGCGGCAAAGCCCGGTGCACGCACGGTGACGGTGGCCGAACCATTGGTGCCCCAATGCCCGCCGCCGGGCTTTTCGCCGCCGGCAAAGGCATCGAAGCTCAAAATCGTGGCATCGATGCCTGCGCCGATCAGCATGATATTCGGCTTGTCGATCACCAGCTTTTCATGAAACCGGCCTTGGCCGATCAAAACCCGGAAGGGTTTGGCCGATGCGGCAGGCGCGGCCTGCAACGCCTCGGTAAGTGTGGCATAGACCGGTTGGGATGCTGTTGCGCCCGAATGCGGATCGACGATGGCATCTGGGGCATCAGGTTTGGATTGCCCGGCAAAAGCCTTGTCGAAGATCAGATCGGGAAACAGGGCAGTCATCAGGCAGGCCTTCATCCATTGGCGGCGCAGCATGGTCGAGTGTCCGGCTGCCATGGCGCGATCTCAGATGATCAGATTGGCAAGGATATCATTTTCGGTAATATCCTCAAAGCCCAGACCGTTTTCATCGAAGCGCTGGATCAGGCCGGTGAAATTCTCCCGCGCCGTGGTTTCGATGCCGATCAGGATCGAGCCGAAATTGCGCGCCGATTTCTTCAGATATTCAAACCGGGCGATATCGTCATCGGGACCGAGCAGATTGAGGAAATCGCGCAGCGCGCCGGGGCGTTGCGGCAGGCGCAGGATGAAATATTTCTTCAATCCCGCATAGCGCATGGCCCGCTCCTTGACATCCGGCAGACGCTCGAAATCGAAATTGCCGCCGGAGACGACGAGAACGATGGTCTGCCCGGCAATCGCCTCGCGCGGCAGAAGCCCAAGAGCGGCAATGGCCAGAGCGCCTGCCGGTTCCAGCACCACGCCCTCGACATTCAGCATGTCGATGATCGTGCCGCAAATGGCGTTTTCCGGCACCAGCATCACCTGATCGCTGGAAAAGCGCTTCAGGGCAGCGAAATTGGCCTCGCCGATGCGGGCCACCGCCGCGCCATCGACGAAATTGTCCACCTTGGGCAGGGTGACGACATGGCCTGCCTCCAAGGCGCGCTTCAGGCTCGGCGCGCCTTCCGGTTCGCAGAAGAGAAACGCGGATGCGGGCAGGGCATCGGCAAAATAGCCGGTGATCCCGGCGCTCAAGCCGCCGCCACCGACCGGCATGACCAGACGGTCGATGGTTTCTCCTTCCGGCAGTTGCGCGGCAATTTCCGCCGCCACGGTTGCCTGACCCTCGATGATGTCGGCATGGTCGAAGGGGGGCACCATGGTGCCGCCGGTCTCGGTGACGAAATCCTGTGCGGCCTTGTAGCACTGGTCGAAAATATCGCCGACGAGCCGGATGGTGATGAAGTCGCCGCCGAATTTGCGGGTCTTGTCGATCTTCTGCTGCGGTGTCGTCACCGGCATGAACACCATGCCCTTGACGCCGAAATGCTGGCAGGCAAAGGCAAAGCCCTGGGCATGATTGCCGGCCGAGGCGCAGACGAAGGTTTTCGTGCTTGGCCCGCCGCCGATGACCTTGGAAAAGAAGTTGAACGCACCGCGCACCTTGTAGGAGCGCACCGGCGTCAGATCCTCGCGCTTCAGATAGATGCGGGCGTTGTAAAGCGCGCTCAGATGCAGGTTGAGTTGCAGCGGCGTCGGCTCGAAAAGCGAACGGAGCGAGGCCATGGCGCGGTCGACGCCGGATGTTTCAAGGGTTTTCATCGTCATGCTTTGCTTTTGCAGCCTTGGGATGGAATGGCAATGAAACCACCCCATCCCCAATGTCAAACGGAAAGCGCCGTGTCCTGAATTTTAAGAGGGGTTAGGATGGCTATCGGCGAAGGCGACATTGCGCTTTTCATAGCCGAAGCCGGCCAGAACCGCCACGGCGACAGCCACGGTGACGGCAACGATGACCAGCGCCAGTGCATAATCATTGTTCCATCCGGCGGCGAGCCCGGTTTGCAGCGAGGCATTGCCGGAGGCGAGCAGATTGCCGATCTGATAGACGAAGCCGGGGAAGGTGCCGCGCACCTCGTCCGGCGACAGCTCGTTCAGATGCACCGGCACGACACCCCAGGCACCCTGGACGAAGAACTGCATGATGAAGGCGCCGATGGCCAGCAGGGTCGGCGTCGGTGCATAGGCCCAGAGCCAGCTGGCGGGAATGACCAGCAGCGCGGCGAGCACAATGGCGCGGCGACGGCCAAGCTTCTGCGACAGTGCGCCGAAGCAGAGACCGCCAAGGATTGCGCCTATGTTATAGACAATGGCGATGGCCCCGACGGTGTGGTTGTCATAGCCACGCTGCACTTCGAGGAAGGTGGGATAGATATCCTGCGTGCCGTGGCTGAGGAAGTTGAAGGCGGTCATCAGCAGCACCGCCCAGATGAACAGCGGCAGGTTGCCTTTCAACACTTTCAGGAAAGGTTGCGAATCGCCGCGCGCCTTGCGGGCGACAAAAGCGGGGGATTCCTCAACATTGCGGCGGATATAGAGCACCAGCAGCGCAGGCAGAGCGCCGACGAAGAACATGCCGCGCCAGCCGACAATCGGAAACAGGAAGAAGAACACCAGCGAAGCCAGAAGATAGCCGGTGGGGTAGCCCGCCTGCAGCAGGCCGGAAATCAGTCCGCGCGCCTCTTTCGGAATGGTTTCCATGGTCAGCGATGCACCGACGCCCCATTCGCCGCCCATGGCGATGCCGTACAGCATGCGCAGCACGATGAACATCGTTAGGCCTGTCGAAAAGCCGGAGAGCAGCTCGAAGACCGAATAGAGCAGCACATCGGCCATCAGGGTACGACGGCGGCCGAAGCGTTCTGAGGCAAGCCCGAAGAGCAGCGCGCCGAGCGGTCGCATGGCCAGAGTGAGGAAAATCGCGGTTGCCACGGCGGGAATGCTGACCTGAAATTCCGCCGCGATATGCTTGATCACGAAGACGAGGATGAAAAAGTCAAAGGCATCCAGCGTCCAGCCAAGAAAGCTGGCGATGACGGTGTTGCGCTGCTGCCGATTCAACTGGCGCAAGGGGGCAAGAAAGGCCATGAGATCTCCTCCTCTGTCGGCTCTCCTCGATAAATATTGATAGCTCGCATTGTTCCGCTTGCGGTCATGACATTTTTGTGATTGGTGTATTATATAGTTTACGCAATCAATGGTTTATCTTGTTGCTTTTTTGTTCTGATTGTCTGTCGATGCACTTTTCTTTGCCGCCGGTCTTGTCCATATTAGCGTCATGGCCAGATCATCGAAAAAATCCCCTTCACCGTCTTTGCCGGATCAGGATGCCGAGGACGCGCACGGCGGCTTTGCCGAAGCGCCGCAGGCTGCCTTCGAGGGCGCGCCGTTGAGCGGCAGTGTCGCCGACTGGGTGCGCCAGCTTGAGGCGGAGGCGGAATCGTCCGGCATTGAGACCCAGCGCGAGATTGCCTCGAAAGCAGGCAAACATCGTAAGAAGATCGAGATCGAGGCGCGGAAGAAGGCCGAAAGCGCAACAGCTACGCCAAAAACAACATCTTCCAAAACATCGCGGGGCGTTTCCATCGGTGCGTCATCTGACCCGAAAACCCGCGCGGCTGCCGGTCTCAATCCGGTGGCGGGCATGGATGTCAGTCTGGAAGAGGCGGGCAAGCTGGCGCAAAACGGCGTGACCGCCACGGTGGATGCGCTGACAAAACTGATCGAATCCGGCAATCCGCTGTTCAAGAACGGCCAGATATGGACGCCGCATCGCCCGGCGCGGCCGGAGAAATCCGAAGGCGGCATCGCCATCCGCATGGCGTCGGAATACAAGCCCGCTGGTGATCAGCCGACGGCGATTGCCGATCTGGTCGAGGGGCTGAACAATGGCGAACGGTCGCAGGTTCTGCTCGGCGTCACCGGCTCGGGCAAGACCTTCACCATGGCCAAGGTGATTGAGGCAACGCAGCGACCCGCTGTGATTCTTGCGCCGAACAAGACGCTGGCGGCGCAGCTTTATTCGGAGTTCAAGAATTTCTTCCCCGACAATGCGGTGGAATATTTCGTCTCCTACTACGATTATTACCAGCCGGAAGCCTATGTGCCGCGCTCCGACACCTATATCGAGAAGGAAAGCTCGATCAACGAGCAGATCGACCGCATGCGCCATGCCGCCACCCGCGCCATTCTGGAGCGGGATGATTGCATCATCGTCGCCTCGGTCTCGTGCATTTACGGTATCGGCTCGGTGGAAACCTACACCGCCATGACCTTCCAGATGTCGGTGGGCGACCGGCTGGACCAGCGGCAATTGCTGGCCGATCTGGTGGCGCAGCAATACAAGCGGCAGGATATCAATTTCGTCCGCGGCTCCTTCCGGGTGCGTGGCGATACGATTGAAATCTTCCCCGCCCACCTTGAGGATGCCGCCTGGCGCATCACGCTCTGGGGCGACGAGATCGAGGCGATCACCGAATTCGATCCGCTGACCGGCCACAAGACCGGCGATATGAAGACGGTGAAAATCTACGCCAATTCGCACTATGTCACGCCGCGCCCGACGCTGAACGGCGCGATCCGGTCGATCAAGGACGAGCTGAAACATCGGCTGGCGGAGCTGGAGCGGGCAGGGCGTCTGCTGGAAGCGCAAAGGCTGGAGCAGCGGACGAAATACGATCTGGAAATGCTGGAGGCCACCGGCTCCTGCGCCGGGATCGAAAACTATTCGCGCTATCTCACCGGGCGCAAACCGGGCGAGCCGCCGCCGACGCTGTTTGAATATATCCCGGACAATGCGCTGATCTTCATCGATGAATCGCACGTGACCATTCCGCAGATCGGCGGCATGTATCGCGGCGACTTCCGGCGCAAGGCGACGCTGGCGGAATACGGCTTCCGCCTGCCGTCCTGCATGGACAACCGCCCCTTGCGCTTTGAGGAATGGGACGCCATGCGCCCGCAGACGGTTGCCGTCTCCGCCACGCCGGGCAATTGGGAAATGGAAGCCGCAGGCGGCGTCTTTGCCGAACAGGTCATCCGTCCCACGGGCCTGATCGATCCGCCGGTGGAAGTGCGCAGCGCCAAGACGCAGGTGGATGATGTGCTGGGCGAAATTCGCGAGACCAGCAAGAAGGGCTATCGCACGTTGGTCACGGTGCTGACCAAGCGCATGGCGGAAGACCTGACGGAATATCTGCACGAACAGGGCGTGCGGGTGCGCTATATGCACTCGGATATCGACACGCTGGAACGCATCGAAATCATCCGCGACCTGCGGCTGGGCGCTTTTGACGTGCTGGTGGGCATCAACCTGCTGCGCGAGGGGCTGGATATTCCCGAATGCGGCTTCGTTGCCATTCTCGATGCCGACAAGGAGGGTTTCCTGCGCTCGGAAACCTCGCTGATCCAGACCATTGGCCGCGCCGCGCGCAACGTGGATGGCAAGGTCATTCTCTATGCCGACCAGATCACCGGCTCGATGCAGCGCGCCATGGATGAAACCGCCCGCCGCCGCGAAAAGCAGGTGGCCTATAACGAAGAGCATGGCATCACGCCGGAATCGGTCAAGGCGAAGATTTCCGATATTCTGGATTCGGTCTATGAGCGCGACCACGTCCGCGCCGACATTTCCGGCGCGAGCGGCAAGGGTTTTGCCGCCGGTGGCCATCTGGTGGGCAACAATCTGCAAAGCCACCTCAACGCGCTGGAAAAACAGATGCGCGACGCCGCCGCCGATCTCGATTTCGAACTGGCCGCCCGGCTGCGCGACGAAATCAAACGGCTCAAAGCCATCGAACTGGAAACGATGGAAGGCGAGGATTGGTCGAAACAATCGGTCGATCGCGGATCGAGCGCCGCCGATGCCGTGGACGGCATGTCATCCTCGGGCCAGCCCCAAGGAAGCAGAGCGGCAAACGGCAGGGGATCGGATGAGGGCGCGGATGCAAAACCCGGCCTCTTCCGCAAAAACACCCTCGACGAAATGACCGTCGGTCGCACGGAAAAACCCGTGCCCGGCAAACTGCCGGAAAAGCCCGAAACCTCGTCCGGCCGAAAAGGCCCGCTTCTCGAAGGCCAGGCAGAACGCCTGTCCCCGGACGATCCCCGCCCGCTCGTCCGCGGCAAGACCGGCGTCGGCTCTTACGAAGACCCGACGGAGCAGAAGCGCAAGGGGCGGACGAAGGGGAAAACGGGGAGGCCGGGGCGGTGATATGTGATTATTTTTTGTTGTACGCTGTGCAATCAAGAGTGTAGCTTTTTTGCAGTGTTGCCTTCTTAAATGTTTTTGTGTATGCAATTACTGATTGTTATTAAGGGGTTCTTATGAAGCCGAAAAAGCATATAAAAATAGCGTTATTTAATCATAAAGGTGGTGTATCCAAAACGACTTCCACCTTTAATATTGGATGGAAACTTGCTGAATTGGGCCGAAGGGTTCTCCTTGTCGACTGTGATCCGCAATGTAATCTTACTGGTCTTGTTCTAGAATATTCGCATCAGGATGAGTATCCATTTAATTCAGACGATCAAAGTAAACCGAAAAACATACGAGATGCTGTAGCGCCAGCATTTGACGGTCGTCCTAGGCCAATAGCAACGCCTGAGGTGCAAACTGTTGAAGGACGGGAAAATCTCTATCTTTTACCTGGTCATGTTGGGCTTAGTGAGTACGAGGGAAGGTTATCTATAGCCCACGAACTATCTGGATCTCTCACAAATTTCCAAAATATTCCTGGTGCACTTAGTCATGCCATAAATCTTGCTGCGAAACATAATGATATTGATATTGTATTAATAGATCTTAGCCCGAGCCTTGGTTCCTTAAACCAAAATCTACTTATGAGTAGTGATGGTTTTATAATTCCAATGGCTCCTGACTTTTTTTCAGGAATGGCCTTGCGCTCTCTTAGTTCAACGCTTCCCAACTGGGCTCAATGGTCAAAATCAGCTGGATCACATCAGATATTACGTGGCGCAGACTATCCTTGGAAGCAAAAACTGCCCAAATATATAGGTTCTATTGTTCAGAACTACAGAAGAAGATCAAGAGACGGTCAAACGGAGGTGAAGCCAACACGCGCTTTCCAAAAGTGGTTCGATGATTTGGCTGATATTATGAGTGGCCCTTTGATTCAGAGTCTAAAAGATGCTGGATTAACGCTTGAGTTAGGCCACGGACTCATTAGCTGAGGCAATCCATATCCTCGCCGCCGCAAGTTTGAGGGCGGCGAGATAATTATCAGCGCGCCGGTCGTATCGCGTCGCGAGGCCACGCATCTGCTTGATGCGGTTGAAGAACCGCTCCACGAGATTGCGCTGACGGTAGACCCAGCGGCTGAAGCTGAATGTCTTCTTTCGATTGCTTTTGGCTGGGATATTCGCCCAGCATTTGCGTTGCTTGGCGAAGTTACGAATGGCATCGGTGTCATATGCCTTGTCGGCAAGGATCGTTGTTCCGGGCTGAACGTCGCTCAGCAACTTTTCAGCCATAGGAGCATCGGCCGCCTGACCTGCGGTTAACTCCAGACGAACCGGCAAGCCATCAGCATCGACAAGAGCATGGATTTTTGTCGTCAGGCCGCCGCGCGAACGTCCCATGCAAGGATCTGCAGATCCCCCTTTTTTGCGTTGGCACCATGTTGGTGAACGCGGACACAAGAACTGTCGATCATCACGATGTCTCCATCATAACGCTTTGAAACAGCGTCGAGAAGGCGATCCCAAACACCTGCTTTGCGCCAGCGGGAAAACCGATTGTAAAGCGTCGTGCGCGGGCCATAACGCTCCGGCACATCTCGCCAAGACGAACCGGTTCTGAAACGCCACAGGATGCCGTTGATCACTCGGCGGTCGTCAACACGTTCAATTCCACGGGTATTGGTTGGCAGAAGCGGTGCAATGACATCCCATTCTTCGTCGCTCAATTCGTGACGGCGCATGGCATTCTCCTTTCACGGAGATTGAATCACACACCGCCGCCAAGATGAACCCCGTTTATGGGGACACTGCCTAGATAAATACGTATTTGCGTCTAGTCCTCCAGAGAAATTTATAATGGAAGTTCCAGACTTTAATAGTTTGATAGCAATATCTCAAGATTTGTCTAAGCCTGTATTTTCTTTAACAAGAGAAGAAATTAAAAATTCTGGTTCTGTCGCGAACAATCAACTGGCTAGTGTCGAAAACTTTGATAATATATATAGTCAAGGAGCGAAAAAGATAATCATTTTATCGGATTTTATATTGAATGATATATAATTTTTGTGAGCTAGCATTTCATCAAGCTATTCGAGATGCGTCTAGTGTTTTAAGTATTTCTGATGAATCTATTCATAGATCGCCACTTTTGCGTGGGGCTCTTCTTCTAGGCGTTGGTGCCTTTGATTTTTTGATGCATGAGTTGATACGTATTGTATCTATTCAACATTTGGCAAATGGTAAGCCGCTGCAATTAGAGGTTTCTTTAGCTGAAATACAGATTGATGGAATTGATATTGAAAAAGTTGTTGATCAAATTATTCGTAGGAAGAATGCCTACAAATCTTTCGTAAGTTCTAAAAATATCAAAGATGCTTTTAAAACTGTCCAGATTGATATTTGGACTGAAATGGCAAAATTTGGGGGTATTGATTCTAAAATTACAACCAAAAAGCTAGATGATATATGGAAATGGCGCAACAGGATAGCCCATGAAGGAGATCTAATTCCTAGCAATCTTGTTTTTAAAAATTGGCCTATATATTCTGATGATGTCTCTGATGCTATAGATTTCCTTAGTGTTACTGGTGATCGTGCAATTTATGTTCTTAGAAATATTTATGATTGATCATTTTTCTCTTTTTTATTTATTGTAGATTTAAATATATTAAACAATAAGTTCTTAACTTATTGGTATCGCGATTACGGCCCGATCTCGCCAAGATTGCGCAGCAGGTGCTCGCGTTCAAAGGCGATGTGGCGGCGCAGGCCTTCGAAGAAGCCGCGCAGCATATAGCCGATGGCTTCGACATTGACGTCGTCCTTGCTGGCCAGTTTCAGCAGGGAATCGGTCAGTTCCTCGGCAAAACATTCGTCTTCGCAATGTTCGAATTTCAGCCGGTTCAGGGTTTCGGCCAAGTGCGGGCGGTTTTCGCTCTGCCGTTCCAGCCAGGGAAACAGGATGCTCTCCTCATAATGATGCACGCCACGGATCAGGGGTGTCAGCGCCTTGGCCGCATAGATGCATTTCTGCCGGTTGATGTTGGCGGGCAGCGAGTCGGCGATGTCTTCGAGTTCGTTGCACAGCGCCAGTTGTTCCGTATGGGCGCGTTTCAGCCATTCCACGCTGGTGTCGCAGGGCGGCAGCGGCGCGGCCTCGCGGGAAAAGGGCAGGAGTGAGGCAGGTTTCAGCTCGGTATCGGTGCTTTTCGTCATTCTGCTCTCCGTCAAGCCGCGGCCTGTCGGTTTATGGTGAGGCGCGGTCTTGCGATGCGCGTTGCGGTCGGTCGTCTGGCGGACAGATTGAAAAAATGCGTCGGAACCATCTCTCCGCCCGGCGCTTTCCAATGCAGTGGTTCATAATGGCAGCTACGGCAAAGGTGGCATTGATCCAGATCAATGGTTTTGCCGCAGGCAGCTGCTTGCTTTTGCGCGGGGCTGATCTACCTCATCGATGTGTTCAGCACCGCGCCCCTTGTCGGGCCTTGACGTCTTTCAACCTTGCAGGGGACGGCAAGGAGTGACAAAAGATGATGGCAACGTGGCGCATATCGTGTGTGCACGCGGATGAAACTTTGCTGCATCATTGTTCAAATCGCGTTTGATTTGCGCAATTATGCAGCATCGAATTGTGATCAGCATGAAGTGGAGCTTTCCATGCAACAGGCGGAAATCGGACTGATCGGTCTTGGCGTGATGGGGTCCAACCTCGCGCTCAACATTGCCGAGAAAGGCAATCGCATTGCGGTCTACAACCGGACCCATGAGCGCACCCATGAATTTCTCGGCGAGGCGGGCGATCTGGCCGGCAACATCATCGGTTGCGACACGATCGAGGAATTTGTCGCCGCCATCCGGCCGCCCCGTCCGATCATCATCATGATCAAGGCGGGCGATCCCGTCGATCAGCAGATGGAGCTGCTCAAGCCGCATCTTGCCGCCAATGACATCATGATCGATGCGGGCAATGCCAATTTCCACGATACGATCCGCCGTTTCGACGCGCTGAAGGATTCCGGCCTGACCTTTATCGGCATGGGCGTTTCCGGCGGCGAAGAGGGCGCACGGCATGGGCCTTCGATCATGGTCGGCGGCACGGAAGACAGCTGGAAGCGGGTGGAAAAGGTGCTGACCTCGATTTCCGCCAAGTTCAACGGTGATCCTTGCGTGGCCTGGCTCGGCACCGATGGCGCGGGCCACTTCGTCAAGACCATCCATAACGGCATCGAATATGCCGATATGCAGATGATTGCCGAAATTTACGGAATCCTGCGCGACGGGCTCGGGCTGTCGGCGGGTGAGATTGCCGAGGTGGTTGCCGGCTGGAACAAGGGTCGCCTCAACTCCTATCTGATCGAAATCACCGAAAAGGTGCTGGGCGCGGCAGACCCGATCACCGGCGCGCCGATGGTTGACATGATCCTCGACGCCGCAGGCCAGAAAGGCACCGGCAAATGGTCGGTCATCGAGGCGCAAAACCTCGGCGTTGCTGCCACCGGCATCGAAGCGGCTGTGGCGGGCCGCGTGCTCTCCTCGCAGAAGCAGGAGCGGGAGGCGGCGGAAAAGCTCTTCGGCCTGCCGAAAGCACACTCCGTTTCCGACAAAAAAGCTTTGATCGCCGATCTGGAAAGCGCGCTGCTGGCGGCCAAGATTGCGGCCTATGCGCAGGGCTTTGCCGTAATGGCGGCGGCTTCGAAAGAGTTCGGCTGGTCGCTGCCCATGCCGGTGATTGCCAAGATCTGGCGCGCCGGCTGCATCATCCGCTCGCAGTTCCTCGATGAAATCACCTCCGCTTTCACCAAGGACCCGCATGTCGCCAACCTGATCGTCACGCCCGCCTTTTCCGAGATGGTCAAGGAAACCGACGGCGCTCTGCGCCGGGTGGTCTCCCATGCGGCGCTCTCCGGCCTGCCGATTCCGGCGCTTTCCTCGGCGCTTTCCTATTTCGACACCTATCGCCGGGGTCGCGGCACCGCCAATCTCATTCAGGCGCAGCGCGATTTCTTCGGCGCCCATGGTTTCGACCGCGTCGATGGCAAGGATTATCATCACGGCCCCTGGGGCAGCGGTGCGGCGATCTATTGATCGCCACGATGATCCAGTTTGTTGTGTATAGAAGCCGGTAGAACCCTACCGGCTTTTTCAATTCCATGGCACTTGTTGAGAATGACAGAGACAAAAGCCATGATTTTGGGCTCATCCGGCCCGGTTCTCACCGCCGACGAGGTGGCCTTCTTCAAGGACCAGCAGCCTTGGGGCTTCATTCTCTTTGCCCGCAATTGTCTCGATGCCAGCCAGATTGCCGATCTGGTGGCATCGATGCGCGAAACGGTCGGCGGGCGCAACGCACCTGTGCTGATCGATCAGGAAGGCGGGCGGGTGCAGCGCATTCGCGAGCCGATGTGTCCGCGCTATCCCTCCGGCGAGGAGATCGGCAATCTTTATCGCCGGGATCAGGAAAAGGGGCTTCGCGCCGCCTGGGTGATGTCGCGGCTGCATGCCTTCGATCTGATGCGATACGGCATCAATGTCGATTGCCTGCCGGTGCTGGATGTGCCGGTGGAAGGCGCCAGCAATGTCATCGGCAGCCGGGCCTATGGTTTCGATCCGCAAACGGTGGCGGCGATTGGAGCTGCGGCTGCGGCGGGCTTGAAGGCGGGCGGCGTGCTGCCGGTGTTGAAGCACATTCCCGGCCATGGACGCGGCATGGCCGATTCCCATCATGAACTGCCGGTGGTCGATGCATCGCGCGAGGCGCTGATGGCGCATGACTTTCCGCCCTTTCAAAAGCTGAATAGCGAACTGATGGCAATGACCGCCCATGTCGTCTATTCCGCCTTCGATCCGGCCTCTCCTGCCTCGACCTCGAACGTGATGATCGATGAGGTCATTCGCGGCCTGATCGGTTTTGGTGGGCTGCTGATGAATGACGATATCTCCATGAACGCGCTGAAAGGCACGATGACCGAGCGGGCGAAAGCGGTGATGGCGGCGGGCAATGACGTGCTGCTGCATTGCCACGGCATCATGGAGGATATGGTGGCGCTGGCAAAGGAAGTGCCGGTGCTGGCTGGCGCAAGTCTTGCGCGGGCGCAGGCGGTGGAAGCCGCTTTCGGTCCCGGCGAGGCTGGTGACGAGGCGGCGCTGCGTGACGAATTTGCCGCCCTGATGGCGACGGGTTAAACGATGGCGGATGCAACGGCCAGCCTGCCCGTGCCGATGGGGGCTCTCTGGCAGGAAGGCGACGCAGAGCGCGCCAGCGGCGATCCGGCACTGGTCATCGATGTCGGCGGGTTTGAAGGTCCGCTCGATCTTTTGCTGTATCTGGCGCGCAATCAGAAGGTCGATCTGTCGCGCATTTCCATTCTGGCGCTGGCCGAGCAATATCTTCGCTTTGTCGAAGAGGCGCGGCGCATCCGCATTGAGCTGGCGGCGGATTATCTGGTGATGGCCGCATGGCTTGCTTATCTGAAATCGCGGCTCTTGTTGCCGCAACCGACCAGGGATGACGAGCCATCCGGTGAGGATATGGCGGCAGCGCTTGCTTTCCGGCTGAAACGGCTGGAGGCGATGCGCGATGCGGCGGGTAGGCTTGTCAACCGCAACCGGCTGGGCCGGGATGTCTTTGCCCGTGGTGCGCCTGAACATGTGCCGGATCGGGTGCAATCGGCTTTTGAAGCGAGCCTCTACGATCTCCTGTCGGCCTATGCGCAGTTGCGTCAGCGGCAGGCCTTTACCCAGGTGACGATCGAAAGGCGGCGGGTCTGGTCGCTGACGGATGCGCGCGAACTGCTCTCCCGCATGATCGGCGAGGTGAGCGACTGGACGGCGCTTGACCGATATCTGCTGGATTATCTTGCCGATCCTTCCGAACGCATCACCGCGCTGGCCAGCGCCTTTGCCGCTTCGCTGGAACTGGTGCGCGAGGGCAAGCTGGAACTGCGCCAGGCGGGGGCCTTTCAGCCGATTTTCATGCGCGGCGGATCGGGCAGGGCGGCGGTGCCTCAGGAGACTGCGCATGAGGGATGAGGAAGAGGCTGCGCGCCAGCAAAAACTGCCCGGTCTCGACGATCACCGCTGGCGGGAGGCGCTGCGTATCGTCGAGGCTCTGGTCTTTGCCTCGGCAGAGCCGGTTTCGGAGGCATTTCTCGCCGAACGTCTGCCGCGCGGCACCGACATAGCGGCGCTGATGCGGCAATTGCAGACCGAATATGCGCCACGCGGGGTCAATCTGCTGCGCATCGACAATCACTGGGCTTTCCGCACAGCGTCAGACCTTGCCTTTGCCATCCGTCGCGAGCAGACAGAGGTCAGGAAACTGTCGCGGGCGGCGCTGGAGGTTCTGGCGATCATTGCCTATCATCAGCCGGTGACGCGGGCGGAAATCGAGGATATCCGCGGCGTCCAGACCTCGAAAGGCACGCTCGATGTGCTCTTGGAGGCGGGCTGGGTGCGCTTTCGCGGCAGGCGGCGCACACCGGGCCGCCCGGTGACTTTCGGTACGACACGGGATTTTCTCGATCATTTCGGCCTTGAGGATATTCGCGATCTGCCGGGTGTGGAGGAGTTGAAGGGCACGGGCCTGCTCACCGGGCGCATTCCGGCGAATTTTCATGTGCCTTTGCCCGGAAACACCGAAGACCTGTCAGAGGATGAAGACCCGATGACGGCGCAGGATATCGAGGAACTGGGGCTGCTTGTGCCCGGTGGCGCTGAAGACGATGACGCGGGGTGACAAATCTGTGAAATCCCATAGGAAAGTCAGGGCTTTCATGCTTCCTGCTTGCCACCCCCTGTCTGACATGCCAATCAACATAAACGAGTCTTTGCTTTGTTTACGTTTGTCTTCTCGGGGAAGCCGGTTTCCACTTTTCCTCGGACCACACTCTAAAAAAAGCGGATGAAAGAGCGATTTAAGCTGACATTCGTTTGCGCATGGGCAAATGTCTGCTTAAATCAGGAGAAGGGTTGAATAAGGAGTAGAGCCGATGGGTTCGTTGAGTATCTGGCATTGGCTGATCGTTCTGGTGGTCGTTCTTCTGTTTTTTGGCGGCCGTGGCAAGATTCCGGAACTGATGGGCGACTTCGCCAAGGGCATCAAGAGCTTCAAGAAGGGCATGGCCGACGACGAGGAGGAGCAGAAGTCGAAGACCGTGGATCATAAGCCAGAAGATAATAAATAAGCGGCACGTCGCCTTAAGGTCTGGCCAGCCATGCACAATATGGTTGTTTTCAGATCATGGCGGCGGTTTGCGGAGCGTGAAGAATGCTGGATATAGGCTGGAGCGAGTTGCTGATCATTGCGATCGTGATGATCGTGGTGGTTGGGCCGAAAGACCTTCCCCCGATGCTGAGGGCGTTTGGCAAGATGACCTCGCGGCTGCGTCGGACGGCGGCGGATTTTCGCGCCCAGTTCGACGAAGCCTTGCGTGAGGCCGATCTCGATGATGTGCGCCGCACGATCCATGATGCCAGAAGCCTCAATCCAGCCAATGCGCTGCGCGAGGCGATCAATCCGCTGCGGCAGATGGGCGCCGATCTGAAGTCGGATCTGCAAAGGGCAACCCAGGTCGATCATTTCCCCGAGGATGAGGGGCATGATGTGCCACTTCTCGGTGAACCGGCAAAGCCGATGGGGCCGGATGATGTGCCGCCGCTGGCTGCGAAAGCGGAGCCGTCATCGGTAAAACCGGCACAAGTCGTTTCTCAAGCACCACAGACGACGGCAGAGCCTGTGGTCAAGGCCGATCCGGTCAAAGCCGGGTTGGAAACACCGAAACCCGCGACAAAGCGCGCACCGCGCAAGGTCAAATCTGCCGAAACGGCAACGGCTGAAACGACACAGGATATAGCTGCAGCTTCCTTGAAAAAGGCACCTGCCAAGCCGAAGCGGGCTGCCGCTTCTGCCAGGCCGAAAGTGGCTGTCAAATCCGAGGCTGCCAGCCCGTCTTCTCAGCCTGCCGCTGCCGAGGTGAAGCCTGCGACGGTGCGCAAAAGCCGGGCAAAGACACCGGTTGTTGCTGAGGATGCGACCGCTCCGGTGGCAAAAAAGACAGCGACCCGCAAGAAAGCCGCGGTCGATAAAACAGAGGTGAAGGCCGCCGTGACGGCACCGCAAACACCTGGCAAGGATGAGGCATGAGCGACGACATCGAGGACAAGCCCCAGCCGTTGATCGAGCATCTGATGGAGTTGCGCACGCGGCTGATCTGGTCGCTTGGTGCCTTTTTCATTGCCTTCATCGTCTGCTTCTTCTTTGCCAAGCATTTGTTCAACCTGCTGGTCGTTCCCTATAAATGGGCGGTGGTCTGGGCACATCTCGATGTGGCAAAGGCAGAGTTGATTTACACCGCGCCGCAGGAGTTTTTCTTCACGCAGGTGAAGGTGGCGATGTTCTGCGCCATGGTGATTTCCTTCCCGATCATTGCCGCGCAGATTTACAAATTCGTTGCGCCCGGCCTTTACAAGAATGAGCGTCAGGCCTTTTTGCCGTTTCTGATCGCGTCGCCCATCCTGTTTCTCATGGGCGCCTGTCTGGTCTATTTCTTCTTTACCCCAACCGTCATGTGGTTCTTCCTGTCAATGCAGCAGGCGCCGGGGCAGGGCGATGTGGCGATTTCGCTGATGCCGAAAGTGTCGGAATATCTCAGCCTGATCATGTCGCTGGTTTTCGCCTTCGGTCTGGTCTTCCAGTTGCCGGTGGTGACGACGCTTCTCGCCCGTGTCGGCATCCTTGACAGCAAATGGCTGGCGGAAAAGCGGAAATATTTCATCGTCATCGCCTTCATTCTTGCCGCTGTGCTGACACCGCCGGACCCGATGTCGCAGGTTGGTCTTGCCCTGCCGACAATCCTTCTCTACGAGGTCTCGATCTATGCTGCGCGCATGGTGGAGCGTCAGCGTGCCGCGCGCGGTGAGGAAAGCTCGACAGAGATGACCACCCGCGACGACAGCTGAGGCATCCGACTCTGCCCTTTCACAAGGCGGCTGCCGGTGTCAGCCGCTTTACCTTTATGATCAAACCATTGCGGAACGACCATGCTCGATATCAAATGGATTCGTGAGAACCCCGAGGCTCTCGATGCGGCGCTGGCCAAGCGCGGCGCCGAGCCCCAGTCTGCCAGCCTGATTGCGCTCGATGAAAAGCGCCGTGCGGTTGTTCAGTCCATGCAGGATATGCAGGCCCGCCGCAATGCCGCCTCGAAAGAGATCGGCATGGCCATGGGCCAGAAAGATATGGAACTGGCGGACAGGCTGAAAGCCGAAGTCGCGGCGCTCAAGGACACGCTTCCCGCAGCAGAAGAGGAAGAGCGTCGTCTGACGGCGGAGCTGAACGACGCATTATCGCGCATCCCCAATGTGCCGCTGGACGATGTGCCTGTTGGCAAGGATGAGCATGACAATGTCGTTGCCCGCATCCATGGTCAAAAGCCCGGCTGGAATCATACGCCGAAAGAGCATTTCGAGATTGGCGAAGCGCTGGGCTATATGGATTTCGAGCGTGCCGCCAAGCTTTCGGGCGCACGTTTTACCGTTCTGACCAGCCAACTGGCGCGGCTGGAGCGGGCGCTCGGCCAGTTCATGCTCGATCTGCACACGCGCGAACATGGCTATACGGAAGTGTCGTCGCCGCTGATGGTGCGTGATGACGCGATGTTTGGCACCGGCCAATTGCCGAAATTCGCCGAAGACCTGTTTCGCACCACCGATGGCCGCTGGCTGATCCCGACAGCCGAAGTCACGCTGACCAATCTGGTTGCAGGCGAAATTCTCGATGCCGAGGCTCTGCCCCTGCGCTTTACCGCGCTCACGCCTTCCTTCCGCTCGGAAGCGGGCTCTGCCGGTCGCGATACGCGCGGCATGCTGCGCCAGCATCAGTTCTGGAAATGCGAGCTGGTATCGATCACCGATGCCGAGAACGCCATTGCCGAACATGAGCGGATGACGGCCTGCGCCGAAGAGGTGTTGAAGCGGCTTGGCCTGCATTTCCGCACCATGACGCTCTGCACCGGCGATATGGGCTTTGGTGCGCGAAAGACCTATGACCTTGAAGTCTGGCTGCCGGGACAGAACACCTATCGCGAAATTTCCTCCTGCTCTGTCTGCGGCGATTTTCAGGCGCGGCGGATGAATGGCCGCTATCGCAACAAGGATGGCAAGGGCACCAGCTTCGTGCACACGCTGAACGGCTCCGGCACGGCGGTCGGTCGCTGCCTGATTGCTGTTCTGGAAAACTATCTGAACGAGGATGGCTCTGTCACTGTTCCGGACGTGCTGCTGCCCTATATGGGCGGCATTACCCGGATTGAAAAAGCATCCTGATCGATAAGAGAGGAGCGATATGCGCATTCTGCTGACCAATGACGACGGCATCCATGCGGAAGGGCTCGCCGTTCTGGAGCGGATTGCGCGAAAGCTCTCCGACGATGTCTGGATCGTGGCGCCGGAGACGGATCAAAGCGGTCTTGCCCATTCGCTGACACTGTCGGAACCTTTGCGTCTGCGCGAAATTGCCCCACAGCGCTTTGCGCTGCGCGGGACGCCGACCGATTGCGTGATCATGGCAATTCGGCAGGTTCTGCCCGGCAAGCCTGATCTGGTGCTCTCCGGTGTCAATGCAGGCGCCAATCTGGCTGATGACGTGACCTATTCCGGTACGGTTGCTGGCGCCATTGAAGGCACCGTGCATGGGGTGCGTTCCTTCGCGCTCAGTCAGGCCTATAGCTATGTGGCGGGTGACAGCATTCCCTGGCAGGTGGCGGAGCAGCTTGCGCCGGATCTGATCGGCAAGCTTATGAGTGCGGAGATCCCACCCGGCACCCTGCTGAACCTGAATTTTCCCAATTGCCAGCCGGAGGAGGTCGAAGGTGTCGAGGTGACCTCCCAAGGCAAACTCGATTTCGGCTTGAGTGTCGAAGAGCGGCTGGATGGGCGGGGGCTGCCTTATTACTGGTTGCGATTTGGTGACCGCAAGGGCAATTTCCGCGCAGGCACCGATATCAGGGCTTTGCGTGACAGAAAAATATCCGTTACGCCGTTGAAGCTGGACATGACCGATTATGCCGTGCAGGATAACATTGCTGCGGTTCTGGACACTGGGGATCCTTCTTGAAACCTGCCATGCTCGAACGGGAAGGATTTGCTGCAACAGTTCTCAGGCTACGTGGCGAAGGTATTTCCGATATCAATCTGTTAACGGCGGTCGAACAGACACCGCGCTCGAAATTTGTCGCTCACCATCTCCTGGATCAGGCTTACTCCAGCGGCACGATTCCAATCGAATGCGGATCCTTCATGGAAGGGATCGATCTGGCTGTACGGTTACTGGATCGGCTGAAGGTCACAGGCGCACAGCGTGTCTTGGAAGTTGGCACCGGCAGCGGTTTCATGACGGCTGTCATGGCCCGACTTGCGGAACGGGTCATTTCCGTGGAGCGCTATAAAACCCTGGTGACGGATGCTCAGGCACGGCTTGACCAGCTTGGTATCCGCAATGTGATCCTGCGCCATGGGGACGGTATGAATGGCCAGCCGGGTGAAGGAACCTTTGACCGAATTTTGGTGACGGCGGCTTTTAGCTCCATGCCGAAAATCTTTACCGAGCAACTGGTGCATAATGGTATTTTGCTGGCACCGATCATGGTTAGCGCAGACCGATGCGTTATGATGCGACTGACGCGTACCGGCAGCCGATTTGAGCGTGAGGATCTGTTTGAGGTGCCTTACCAGCCGATCATACCACATGTCGCGGTCTATCTGTGAGCCGTCTTGATTTTGATGATACCTGTGCCTGCAAGGGTCAGAGTGCGCCGGAGGCGGGCTTTTCATCAGCCTGCCGGAGAAATGCAGGTAAAGTGTGGAGCGGTTTTCCGTCCCGCAATGCGTTATAACAAACGTTGCTGCAGCAATTTATCTGCTGCATGATTTTCTTCCTGAACCGGAATCGATTTAAGGATGTCAGCATCAGGTTCGGTTCCTTTCTTTTTGTATGTTGTTTCAGGAAGATCATTCGCTTTTGGGCACGGATTTGATGGCGTCTCGCCCGATCTTGAAACCGGCGACCGTCTTTTGAGATTTTGCAATGCAGCAGAAAATTAGAAAATGATTTCTGCTGCTTTATCTTCTTATTTTATAGCTGATGTTTGCATTTTTGCGTCTGCGCAAAGCGATCATGCTGATTCCGACATTTTTGAACATGCTGCGTCGCATGAAATCGTTTTCAGCTTGGAAAACCATTGTTTTTTATCAAAATTGCAAATGTTGCGCATAGGACACAGATCGATGAATGTTTGAAATAAAATTTCTCCAGTGTGGAAGTTTTATATGTTTTTTAAAAATGTGTTTTAAAGATCATCCAGTGTCTGCTTGTCGTTGGAATTTTTACGTCAATTGTTATCGTGAGCGGCAGCAGGCAGGTGCTGGGACGGTGATTGTGTTTGAAAATGTCAATTGTATGATTGCCTTAGTACCTTATGGAGCGGGGATTTATGAAGTATTTTGATATGAGGACAGGGTTTCTTTCGCTCGCCGTTCTGACGGCTTGCGTGACAGGGGCCAACGCAGGCGGTTTCTCGATGGGGGAGGCTGATACGGATATTCTGTATCAGGATGGAACCGTGATCAGCGGCGGCGTTATTTATGTCAAGCCGCAAGTCAAGTACAAGACAATATCCGGTGTAAAGGCAACGGATGGTGCCTTCAGCGACGATTTCGCCATTCCAAGTTTTGCGGCAAAGACGCAGATATTCGACCCGCTTGGCTGCGCCTTCACGTATACCCAGCCGTTTGGCGGATCGTCCAATTATGGCGCGCAGGCTCAGGCCGCCGACCATGCTGTGCCGACAGCGCCGAATTACTATTCCAAAAAGAAATTCACCACCAATGAATATGGTCTGACCTGCGCCTTGCATTTCGATGCCGGTCCCGGTCGGCTGTTCCTGATCGGTGGCGGTTTCATTCAGGATTTCGATTACAACGCCTATTCCTACTACGGCAATCTGCATCTGAAGGATGATGGTTCGCTCGGCTATCGTCTGGGTGTCGGCTACGATATTCCGCAATACGCCATGCGCGCGCAGTTGATGTATCGCTCTGCCGTCAAGCAAAAGACCGATGGTGATTTTACCCCGATTGCCCTTGCCGGCTTTATTGGATCGTCGGCTGTTTCCGCCAACGGCACGGGGACATTGCCGCAATCCGTCAAGCTCAGCCTTCAATCGGGTATTGCGCCTGACTGGCTTGTTTATGGCTCGGTGAAGTGGACGGACTGGAGCGTGCTTCAGACACTGGACTACAACATCACCTATCTGGGCGCCCAGCATGATGCTTACTACTGGAAGGATGGCTGGACCGTTCAGACCGGTGTTGGGCACAAGTTCTCTGAAAAAGTTTCCGGCACGGTCAATGTGACCTGGGATAAGGGTGTCAGCAGCGGCGCGGACATCTGGACCGACACGTGGACGCTGGGTGCTGGCGCTCTGGTCAAGCTTGGTCCGGGTGAATTGAAGCTCGGCGGCGCTGTTTCCTATATTTCTGGCGGCAGCCAATACATTGTCGATGGCGCAAACTTCAATGCAACAACAGGCACAAATTGGGCCTATTCGCTCGGTGGCGGTTATTCGATCAAGTTCTGATTGTGAGAGGGGAGAAAAAAGGGAGCGTTCTCGCTCCCTTTTTTCGTTTTCGCTTTCTTGTGTCTGAAAGGTCTTGTCTGACCAGTCCTATTGCTGATCACATCAGCGGTTTTGTTGCTAATTTGCAACGTCCTCATTCTCTTCTTCGTCAACCCTCTGGCGATATGATTATGTCCATTTCCCGCCACAAAGGGAGAGCATCGCTGTTTCGGGTCAGGGGTTTTGAAGCAAGTACTGTTATGCGCTCATCAGATGCGGTTACCATCGGGGGCACAATCCTGTGCAGTTCGGTTAAACTGCATTGTTCAGATCAGTAAAGCTTCAAGCTTTTGCCTATCCTGTGATTCCACGGCTGTATTGTCGCCGCCTTTTTGGCAATATCGGCCAATCGTGTCTGTGGTCTCGTTAGGTGAGGGAATGTTAAGGCAATGCAGAAGCATGTATTGGCTCTTGATCAGTGTCTTAGTATTGCCTTGAATAGAGTTTATGTACGAAAACATGGCGAGCATTTACCGGATATCAACATGTTTTCGTCGAAATCGCTCTATGGATGAATTGTAAAATCTCAGGGCTAAACCCTTGCCGGCTTCCTTTTGGCGGTTTTGAACTGCAAGGGCGGGCTGGGCAATTGATGTGCTTTACTTGCGCAAACAAGAACCGGTGTAGTTGAAATGTTGACTGTGAAATATGGAATGGTCAATTCGGTGTGGGAGCGTTCCCTTGCCATTGCCGTTTCGGTACTGTTGCTCAGCTTTTGCAATTGTCCTTCGGCCCGCGCCTTCGATATAAAATCGGGCATCTCCAAGGATTCCGGTCCCTTTGATCTGTTCAAATTCGGTTATAACGCCCAGAAAAACGGCAATACAGAGGATGCTGTCGAGGCCTATCGCTATGCGGCAGAAAAGGGTCATACCGGCTCACGCTGGGCTTTGGCCAATATGTATGCCGATGGCGATGGCGTGGTGAAGAACGACTACGAAGCCTTCAAGATCTATTCGGAAATTGCCGATCAGGGCGTTGAGCCCGGCTCGGAAGACAGTGTCTATTTTGTCCATGCCCTGATGGCATTGGCCCATTATTATCGTGAGGGCATTGCCAACAGTCCTGTGAAGATCGATCTCAATCAGGCGCGCCAGCTTTACTTCCAGGCGGCATCGGCCTTTGGTTTTCCAGATGCCCAGTACCAGCTTGGCAGGATGTTGCTGAATGGCGAGGGCGGCAAGAAAAATGTTCAGCAGGCGAAGAAGTGGCTCAACCTTGCCCGCAAGAATGGGCATGCCGGTGCGATGGCGCTGCTTGGCAATGTGCTGTTTCAGGAAGGTCAAAAAGAGCGCGGTCTGGCCTTCATGACCGCGGCCATCGACAAATGTGCGCCCAAGGACTGCCCCTGGATCGAGGATCTGCAGGAACGGGCCTTTTCGCTTGCCGATGAAAAGGTTCGTCGTGTCGCCGTGGCCATGGCGCCAGAGGTTTCCCAGCAGCCCTGAGGGCGGCAGAGGAGCCGATCAAAATGCAAATCAAAATGCAAAATGACCGATCACCGGCACATGATCGGAGGGCTTTTCCCAGCTTCTGACCTGCCTGTCGATCTCCGTCGAGATCAGCCGGTCGGTTGCCTCTGGCGATGTCAGGAGATGGTCGATGCGAATGCCATTGTTTTTCTGCCAGGCTCCGGCCTGATAATCCCAGAAACTGTAGAGTTTAACCGCATCTGTGGTGGCGCGCACGGCATCCGTCAGGCCGAGATTAGTCAGACGGCGGAAGGCCGCCCGTGTCTCAGGCAGGAACAAGGCATCCTGCGCCCAGACAGACGGGTCGAAACAGTCATGCGGCTGCGGGATCACATTGTAATCGCCTGCGAGAATCAGTGGCTCTTCCAGCGCCAGCCGTTCTTCGGCAAAGCGTTTCAACCGTTCCATCCAGGCCAGTTTATAGGGATATTTTACCGGATCATCGGCTGGATTGCCATTGGGCAGGTAAAGCGAGCAGACGCGTAAAACGCCGGACGGAACGGAAAACACCCCTTCGATAAACCGTGCCTGCTCATCTGTCGCATCTCCCGGCAGGCCGCGATTGACTTCATCGGGACGGACTTTCGACAGTAACGCAACCCCATTGAACCCCTTTTGTCCATGGGTTTCAACGTGGTAACCGAGCGCTTCAATAGGCTCACGCGGGAAGGACTCATCAACGGATTTTATTTCCTGCAGGCAGGCAATGTCCGGGCTTGCTGCTTCCAGCCATTGCAGCAGATTATCGATGCGGGCCTTGATACCGTTGATGTTCCAGGTGGCGATTTTCATGGCCTCATCCTTTGCTGATCATGATGTCTTTTATCGCAAAGCGCCGATGAGGCCAGAGGCAGATTGCAAAAATCAGATGGCAAAGCTGGTGCCGCAGCCGCAGCTGGCAACAGCATTGGGATTGTTGATTTGGAAGGATTGGCCGAGAAGATTATCGACGAAATCGATTTCCGCACCCTCCATATAGACCAGCGACATTTCGTCGACCAGCAGAGTGGCGCCATCACGCTCCACCACCAGATCGCCCTCCTGAGGGCCGGTCTCGAGGTCGAATTTATAGGAAAAGCCGGAGCAGCCGCCGCCTTCGACGGAAACGCGAAGGGCGGTCTTGCCCTCTTCGCCGGCGATGATTCGCTGAATGCGGCGGGCAGCATTTTGGGAAAGCGTTACAGTTCTGGATGTCATTTTTGCCTCACAACGGGGTCAAGACCCGCAGAAACCTGAGAGCATCTCCGGCGGCAAGCCGTAAATCCCTCTCTTATAACCATAAAAGCTGGAAACACCCTTTATCCTGTCATTGGATGCAGGCGTTTCTTTGCTTATATAGGTATGGATTAGCTGGCAGGGCGTCAATGGGGCAGGATAGGGACGGCATGACGATCGATAGAAATGCATTGGGTTTCGGCTTTGGCGAGCGGGCGATTTTTGCCGCCGATCCATGGACCAGCCGTGGCAGGCTCTATCCGGAAGGCTCCAGCCTGACGCGGTCCGATTTCCAGCGTGACCGCGACCGTATCGTCCATACGACCGCCTTTCGTCGGCTGAAGCACAAGACGCAGGTTTTCATCGGTCCTGATGGCGATCATTATCGCACGCGGCTCACTCATACGATCGAGGTGGCGCAGATTGCCCGGGCGCTGGCGCGCGCTTTTCGCATTGATGAGGATCTGGCCGAGGGCGTGGCACTGGTGCATGATTTCGGCCATACGCCCTTTGGTCACACGGGTGAGGATGCGCTGCATGAGTTGCTTGAGCCCTATGGCGGCTTCGATCACAATGCCCAGTCGCTGCGCATCGTCACCAAACTGGAGCGGCGCTATGCCGAATTTGACGGACTGAACCTGACCTGGGAGACGCTCGAAGGGCTGGTCAAGCATAACGGGCCGCTTTTGACGGCGGATGGCGAGGGAACCCGTGGACCTGTGCCCTTGCCGATTGTCGAATATTGTCAGTTGCAGGATCTGCACCTTCATACCCATGCCAGCCTTGAGGCGCAGGCCGCGGCTGTGGCCGATGATATCGCCTATAACACCCATGACATCGATGACGGTCTGCGTTCCGGCTATCTCAGCTTCGACATGCTGGAGGAGGTGCCTTTTCTGGCCGGGTTGATGCGCGAAGTGCATGACCGCTATCCGAAGCTGGAGCCGGAGCGTTTTACGCATGAGATCATGCGCCGCCAGATCACCCGCATGGTCGAGGATGTGATTGCGGTGGCGCAATCGCGGTTGGCGCGGATCAGGCCCATGTCCGCCGATGATATCCGTCAGGCCGGTGAAACCATCATCACCTTTTCCGATGCGATGGCTGAGACGGACCGACAGATCAAGAAACTGCTGTTTTCCAGAATCTACCGGCATCCCGATATCATGCGCATCCGTGCGGCGGCGGCCAAGATTGTCGCTGATCTGTTCCATGCCTATATGGACAATCCCGCCCTGATGAAGAGTGACTATTGGGTGGAGCATATCGCCGGGCTGGAAACGCCGGCGAAAGCGCGCCATGTCGGTGATTATCTGGCTGGCATGACGGATACCTATGCCGAGCGCGCTCATCGGCAGATGTTTGACCATACGCCGGATTTGCGTTAAAGCGCGTGGCGTCTGGCGCTCCTGAAGGGCGCCAGGCCTTTGCTCGCGTCTAGCGATCATCAGCAGGTGGTTTCATCCATGGTTCGCAGGTTGGTCGCAGACGTCCAAGATGCCGGTTTTGCGACCGGCGCGCATGTCTCATTGTCTGGATTATTCCCATGAATCTGTTTGCCGATTTTGAAGCCCGCATCAAGAATGCTCTTGAAACCCTTGATATCGTCAAGGAAAACCGAAGCGAGCTTAATTTTGGCCGGATTGTCGTGGAAGCGCCGCGCGATGCCAGCCATGGCGATGCCGCCACCAATGCCGCTATGGTCCTTGCCAAGCCTCTGGGCCTTCAGCCGCGCGTGCTGGCCGATCTTCTCGGCGAAAAGCTGAAGCAGGATGCCGATGTCGCCGAGGTTTCGGTGGCCGGTCCCGGCTTTTTGAATATCCGCCTTTCTGTCGGTTACTGGCAGCGGCTTCTGGCGGTCATGATGGCTGAAGGTGTGGATTTCGGTCGATCAAATCTTGGATCCGGTCAGAAGGTCAATGTCGAATATGTCTCGGCCAATCCGACCGGTCCGATGCATGTCGGTCATTGCCGGGGTGCCGTGGTTGGCGATGCGCTTGCCAACCTGCTGGGTTTTGCCGGTTATGACGTCACCAAGGAATATTACATCAACGATGCCGGTTCCCAGATCGATGTTCTGGCGCGGTCTGTCTTCATCCGTTATCGCGAGGCTTTGGGCGAAAGCGTCGGCGCGATCCCTGCCGGTCTTTATCCGGGTGATTACCTGAAGCCGGTGGGCGAGGCGCTGGCGCGCGACTATGGCGTCAAGCTGCACACCATGCCGGAAGAAGAGTGGATGGCAATCGTCAAGGAACGCGCCATCGATGCGATGATGGCGATGATCCGTGAGGATCTTGCCGCACTCAATGTGCATCACGACCTGTTTTTCTCCGAACGTCAGCTTCATGCCGATGGCGGCGCGGCCATTCGCACAGCGATCAACGACCTGACGTTCAAGGGCCATGTCTATCGTGGCGCGCTGCCGCCGCCGAAGGGGCAGGTGCCGGAAGATTGGGAAGACCGCGAGCAGACCCTGTTCCGCTCGACCGAAGTGGGTGACGACATTGACCGGCCGCTGATCAAGTCCGATGGCAGCTACACCTATTTTGCCGCTGATGTCGCGTACTTCAAGAACAAGTTCGACCGCGGTTTTTCGCAGATGATCTATGTGCTGGGCGCCGATCATGGCGGCTATGTCAAACGGCTGGAAGCCGTGGCACGGGCGGTGTCGGAAGGTGCCTCGAAGCTGACCGTGCTTCTGTGCCAGCTGGTCAAGCTTTATCGTGATGGCGAGCCGGTGAAGATGTCGAAACGTTCCGGCGACTTTGTCACTTTGCGTGATGTGGTGGATGAAGTGGGCCGCGATCCGGTTCGGTTCATGATGCTTTATCGCAAGAACAGTGAGCCGCTGGATTTCGATTTTGCCAAGGTGACGGAGCAGTCGAAGGATAACCCGGTTTTCTACGTGCAATATGCCCATGCCCGCTGCATGTCGATTTTCCGCCAGGCGGAAGAGGCTTTTGCCGGTGTAACTGCCGATCTTGCTGCGATGAAGGATGCCGTCAGCGAAATTGGCGATCCGGCGGAACTGCAACTGATTGCAAAGCTTGCAGAATATCCGCGTATCGTTGAGGCAGCCGCCCAGTCCATGGAGCCTCATCGCATCGCATTTTATCTGTACGATCTGGCCAGCTCCTTCCATGCGCATTGGAATAAGGGTAAAGATCAGCCGGAATTACGATTTGTTAACGATAAAAACCGACAATTGACCTTGGCCAGGCTTGGGCTTGTTCATGCTGTCGCCTCTGTTTTGAAATCCGGCTTGGCAATTACGGGCACGGATGCGCCGGAGGAAATGCGATAGTGTGATGCATGTGCCCGTTACTCCCGGCTTGTCGATGTGTCGCGTAGCAAGTGGATCAGGGTATGGTGCAAAAACAATCCGCATATGACAGGGACGCTGGCGGGCGCGGCTTTGCCGATGACGACCCGTTGGCGGAGCTTGCCCGTCTTGTCGGCTATGATGCACCCGTTGCTCGCCGACAAGAACCCGAGATGACCGCGCCCGAGACTGGAATCGGATATGGCGGATCTCACGACCTGTCCTGGGGGCAGGTGCCATCAGAGCCTGTGGCAGCGCCCAATGAGACATATGTAGGTGAGACTTTATCCTATGCTTCGCCATCGCAGCAGCCGCAGGATCCCGTTTATTCCGGCGGCGATGCCCTTGCTGATGAGCTGGAATGGTCGATGGAGCCGCAGCTTGCGCCTGCAACCGCACCATCTGTGCGCCATGGTGCAGCCGATCCGCAAGGCGGCTATGGCAGTCATCGCCTGCCGCTGGCCAATTTCAGTCCGGCAACCCCGGCACGACGGGTTGAAGAGCCGGTCTTTCAGCAGCCCAGCCCGCCGCAAGTGCCTGTTTCCTCGGCGCCGCAGCCGGTTGAGGAACCCGATTATGATTTTGGTTTTTCGCCCCCTCCCATATCGAGTGCTGCGCCGCCCGTTATGCATCAACGATCGGTCGAGCCGGAGCTGGATCTGAGTGCACGCCGCGAAACATTGGCTGCTCCCTCGCCGGTTTCGCCATCGCCGACACGGACTGAGCCGTCTTTTGAAGCCGTTCGCTATGATGCGCTCAGTGCGCCGTCTTCATCCGGCAAACCTGCCTCGGGTGATTTTTTTGCAGCTCTAGCGTCAGGCGAAGCTCTGTTTCAGGAGCCGCCCGTCCAGGCGCGAATGGAGCCGCGGATGGAGGCATCGTCGTCTCAGCCGAGCGTTGCGCCGCAGGCCGCAATGGATGAGCCGCTGGAAAATCTGGATTTCGATCTTGAGGATATCACCCTCGATCTCTCCGATCTCGAAATGGAGCCGGTGGCAGTGCCTGCTCCGGAGCCGGTCCATTTTGTTGCAAAGCCTGAGCCTGCGCCGGTTGCAAGGCCTGTCAGCGCCCCGGTTGCGCCTGCCGCGTTGGTGAAAAGGCCTGTTGTCTCTGCTCCAGCTCCAACTCCTGCTCCGGCACCTGTCGCGGATAATGTGCCCGGTCTTCCGTTCGACAATGCAGAAATTGCTGATCAGGATGAATTACTGGAGCCTGTATCGCATCTGCATGTGCCGGACCTGCCGCCAGTCGAAGACAAGAAGCCGGTCAGCTACACGCCTGATTATGATTTCGATATCGATGCGGAGCTTGCCAGCCTGCTCAATCAGGCTGGTCATGGTGGTGGCAAGACGGCGGCTGCTCCGGTCGCCGGGCAAGCACCATCCGAGCAGCCGTCAGCAGTGCGTGTGGCAAGGGCAGACCTTCCTCCTGTCGTGGAAAAGGTACGTAGTCTGCCAGGGGATGATTTCGACGTTTTCGAAAAGGCCCTTGAGGAGGATTTCCGCAAGAGCCTTGATGAAACCGGACCGTTTCGTTCTTCTTCTTCGGGGATGGCTTCTGCCGGAGTGGCGGATGTCTCTCTCGATCAGACAGGCAGGATGGATGATTATGACCCCGAACATTCTGGTGGCGGTCGAATGATCGCTGTCGCTGCCGCGGCGGTCGTCGTTCTTCTCGTTGCTGGTGGCGGGGTCTATGCCTGGTTGAAGATGAAAGACCCACTGGCGCTTGAAGGGGGTAAGCCTCGCATCGTCATGGCTGACAAGGCACCGGTCAAGGTGGTGCCGACCAATCCCGGCGGCAAGGT
The DNA here is from genome assembly GCF_023700755.1 of Allorhizobium sonneratiae. Lineage (GTDB taxonomy): Bacteria > Pseudomonadota > Alphaproteobacteria > Rhizobiales > Rhizobiaceae > Allorhizobium > Allorhizobium sonneratiae. The sequence continues at coordinate 114,677 of NZ_JAMKOJ010000008.1, forward strand.
TGTACCCAACCAGAACAAGGCGGTTTACGAGCGCGTCTCCGGCGATGGTTCCGAGCAGCCGCAGCAGAAGCAGTTGATCACATCCGAAGAACAGCCCATGGATGTGAGCAAACAGACCGACATGACCAATATGCCGATGGACAGCGACACGGGCGCTGACGCAAATGCGGCTCAGAACGGGGCGTCTGCAAATGGTCAGCCTCTGGTGACGCCGCAACGGGTGAAGACCATGATCGTGCGCCCGGATGGTACGCTGGTGGCGGCGGATACCGGATCGTCGTCAGCAACACCGGCTGCATCATCGCAGGATCAGCAGGTTCAGCCGCTTAACGCACCGCCGGCAAACGAAACGACCGATCAGGCCCTGGCGTCTGCCGGTTTTTCGACAACAGCGGCGACGCCAACTGCTCAGCAACCGGCTGCGGATAGCGGCGATCTCACAGGCGTTCCGGCACCCAACATGCCTGTGCCTGTTGCCCGTCCTAACATTCGGTCTGTGCCTGCTGCCTCAGCCCCTGCTGTGCAAAGGGCGTCTCTGGCAGCGCCCGTTGCTGCCCAGACGTCTCCGGCCACAGCGGCTGGCGGCGGCTATTATATCCAGATTTCGTCGTTGCCGTCGGAGGCAGACGCACGCAAGAGCTATGAACGGCTTTCGTCCAAATTCGCGGGCGTGATCGGCGGCCGGGCGCATGATATCAAGCCCGCTGAAATCCCCGGCAAGGGGACGTATTATCGTGTCCGGATTGCTGGCGGCAGCAAGGATGAGGCGGCAGCGCTCTGCGAACGTTACCGTCAGGCAGGCGGCAGCTGCATGCTGGTCCGCTGATCCGTTCGAGCAAAACGGCCATATGATTGGCGCCTTGCGTTTTATAAAACCCAAGGCGCCATTAATTGTCCTTAAAGCATGTCGCGTTTCATTGTCCTCAATGAAACGAGAACGTACATGCGACAAAACAAAGACTTAAAGCACGTTGCATGAGGCTGATAAGCCGCAACGTGCTTTAGAAATCTGTCTTGTTACAGGGCAGGTGCTGCCCAGGCCGGGAAGGGATCCGACAGATTGCGCCACTGCGAGGGTGAGAAGTCTGAAGCCGGGATAAGACATGCATCGAGAGCGTCACGAATGGCCTGTTCATGCATGGGATCGGCGCCGATGAAGACGATTTCCTGCCGCCTGTCGCCCCAGACGGGATCAAGATAAGGCTGCATGGCTCTGAGAAACCCCGGATCTTGAGGCCATTTTTCCTGCGGCACGGAGGCCCACCACAGCCCCATGCGCCCGGTGCGCACCAGCGGACCAGCCAGACTGAATTCCCCCACATGATGCGGCCTGGTGCCCAGCCAGAAAAAGCCTTTCGCCCGGATGACACCGGGGAGCGGCGTTTCGATAAAGCGCTGAAACAGGGCGGGATCGAACGGGCGTCTTGCCTTGTAGACAAAGGAGCGGATGCCATATTCCTCAGTTTCGGGGATATGATCCTTGAACCCATGCAGTTCCTTGAACCAGAGGGGATGGGTTTCGGCGCGGCCCAGATCAAACAGTCCTGTGCCAAGCACGTCTGATAAGGCCACCTGGGCAAAATCGGTCTCGATGATCCGGGCATCCGGATTGAGCCCGACAATGATCTTGCGCGCCGCATCCAGACGCTGAGGTCCGGCGATCCCGATCTTGTTGAGCACGATCACATCGGCAAATTCGATCTGTTCGACAAGAAGATCGACAAGAGTGCGTTCATCGTCGTCACCGGCTGTTTCGCCTCTGTCGGAGAGAAAATCGGCAGAGGTATAATCCTTCAGCAGATTGGCGGCATCGACAACGGTGACCATGGTATCCAGCCGGGCAATGTCGGAGAGGCTGTGCCCGTCTTCGTCGCGAAACTCAAAGGTTGTGGCAATGGGCAGCGGTTCGGCAATGCCGGTCGCCTCGATCAAAAGATAATCGAAGCGCCCGGATTGGGCCAGTGCGCGCACTTCCGTCAAAAGATCGTCACGCAAGGTGCAGCAGATGCAGCCATTGCTCATTTCCACCAGTTGCTCATCGGTGCGCGACAGGTTTGCCCCGCCATCGCGCACCAGTGCTGCGTCGATATTCACCTCGCTCATATCATTGACGATCACTGCCACCCGCAAGCCCTCGCGATTGGCCAGAATATGATTGAGCAGTGTGGTCTTTCCGGCACCAAGAAAGCCGGACAGGACTGTGACAGGCAGTTTTGTGTTCATGTTTCACCTATATGATATAACGTAACATAACTTGGGCAAGTTTCGGCTTGTCTATCCGCTGAGACCTGTCAGGCGCGGTTGAGCCTGACAGGGTTTCGATAAAATGTTCAGGGCATCAGGATTTCAGGCAGTCGGCCATCGCCTTGGCCATGTCCTGCATCAGGGCCGGATAAAGATCGGGACCATCCGCCTGCTCGGTCCCCAGAGGGTCGAGCAGCCCGGTGCGGGTTGGCGTGCCTTCAGCCACCACCTTGACGATGGGTGAGGGAAATTGCGGTTCGGCAAACAGGCAGGCAGCGCCTGATGCTTTCAGCTTGTCATGGATTTCTGCAATCCGCTCGGCTCCCGGCGCGGTTTCGGGGCTGACGGAGATCGATCCGGTCACGGCCAGCTTGTAGTGATGTTCGAAATAATGATAGCCGTCATGAAAGACGATGATCGGTTTTGCCGGCAGGTCGGCAAGCTGTTTGACGATCCCCTTATCCATGGCGTCAATTCTGGTATCAAAGGCAGCCAGATTGCGCCGATAGGCATCCGCATGGTCGCCATCCCTGGCGATCAGGGCATTGGCCATGGCCGCTGCCATGGCTTTGGCATTGTCGGGATCGAGCCAGATATGCATATCATATTCGCCATGATCATCATGGCCAGCATGATCTTCATCGGCATCGGGTTCAAACAACCCTCCTTCACGCAAAGGCAGGAGCCTGACGTTAGGGGCGCCACTCAAGGTGACAATCCTGGTTGTACTGTTCAGGCTGGCAAGCGGCCGGGACATAAAGGCTTCGAGCTGCGGACCGATCCAGAAGACGATATCGGCGGTCTGCAGGGCGCGCGCCTTGGACGGCTTGAGACTGTAACTGTGAGGGGAATTGGCGCCATCCACCAGCAGGCTCGGCTCACCGACCCCCTGCATGATGGCGGCGGCAATCGAATGGACCGGTTTGATGGTGGCGACAACATTCGGCGCCGCCCAGGCTGCCGACATACTGGCCATCAGGGTGAAAAGCACAAGGGCAGGGCGATGCATGCGGTTTTCCACGGGATATGTCCTTTCTTTCACTCTTGCCGATCTTATGTAATGTTATTACATTGATTGCAACAGCCTATCAGCTGTGTCATAGAGTATCACTCGAACAGGGTCGGGCGAGGATCGGTAAAATCATGCTCGAAATCAAATGTTTAGAGTGCCGGTCAGATGCAATCTGATGGTATGGCGGCCTGATCGGGCGCAACAGGCAGACAAGGGAGTTTTCCATCCGTGCTCAAAGCCGTCGAAGACGATTGTCTGGTGACCCTGACCAGTGCGGGCTTTCGCCGTGGCGGGCGCTTTCTGGTACGCGGCGTCGATTTTTCTGTCCACCGCGGTGAGATCGTGACCCTGATCGGGCCGAATGGTTCGGGAAAATCGACAACGGCGAAACTTGCGACCGGCATATTGCGCCCCGATGAAGGCGAAGTGCGGCGGCATGGGGCGATCAGCATTGGTTACGTACCACAGAAAATCGCCGTGGACTGGACCATGCCGCTGACGGTGAAGCGGCTGATGACCATGACCGGCAGGCTCTCAAATGCCGATATAGACAGCGCGCTTGCGGCGGTGGGCATACCGCATCTTGCCCGGTCGCCTGTGCAGCATCTTTCGGGCGGCGAGTTTCAGCGGGCGCTTCTGGCGCGCGCGCTTGCCAGAAAACCGGATCTTCTGGTTTTGGACGAACCCTTGCAGGGTGTCGATTTTGCCGGAGAGATCGCGCTTTACGAGCTGATTTCAACCATCCGCCGCAAGAGCGGTTGCGGTGTTCTGCTGATTTCTCATGATCTGCATATGGTCATGGCGGAGACTGATACCGTCATATGTCTCAATGGCCATGTCTGTTGCCGGGGAACGCCGGAAAGCGTCAGCCAGAATGCGGAATATCGCAAACTTTTCGGCGCTGCAGCCAGAACGCTTGCGGTGTATAATCATCGCCACGATCACACGCATCTGCCGGATGGTCGTGTGCTGCATGACGATGGCAGTATCACCGATCATTGCCATCCGCAGGACGGGCACCATCACGGCGATCATTCTGATCATACGCATCGCCATGCAGAGGGCACTGGTCATGATGGATGATTTTTTCATCAGGGCCATGTTTGCCGGTATCGGTCTTGCCCTGACAGCGGGGCCGCTCGGCTGCTTTGTCATCTGGCGGCGCATGGCCTATTTCGGTGATACGATGGCGCATTCCGCCCTGCTGGGTGTTGCCCTGTCGCTGTTGTTTTCCCTCAATCTGACCGTGTCCGTGTTTATCGTGGCAGCCCTTGTGTCGGTGCTTCTGCTCGCCTTGCAAAGACAGCGCGGTCTGTCGGCCGATTCGCTGCTTGGCATTCTCAGCCACGCAACGCTTGCGATCGGCCTGGTATTGGTCGCCTTCATGACCTGGGTGCGCATCGATCTGATGGCCTATCTTTTCGGGGATATTCTGGCTGTTTCCAGTCAGGATGTGATGGTTGTCTGGATTGGAGGACTGGCGGTTCTCGTCGGTCTCTGCCTGATCTGGCGTCCTCTTTTTGCCGCAACGGTGAATGAAGACATCGCCATTGCCGAAGGACTGGCTGTCGGCCCGACCCGGCTCATCTTCATGCTGCTGATGGCGCTGGTTATCGCGATTGCCATGAAGCTGGTCGGAATTTTGCTGATCACCGCCCTTTTGATCATTCCGGCAGCAACGGCAAGACGGTTTGCCGCAACGCCTGAAATCATGGCGATCCTGGCCGGGCTTATCGGCGCGCTGGCGGTGATGGGCGGTCTTATGGGGTCGCTTCACTATGACACGCCGTCTGGCCCCTCGATTGTGGTCGCGGCCCTTTGCCTGTTTCTCTTCAGCCTGCTGCCGTATCGGCGCGCCGCCGCCATGAAAGGATGATCGCCATGACATCACATGCCTTGGGCAGCCATGCACTGACCCGCAATCAGTCGCTGGTGTTTCACACCCTCGAACAGGCCGGGGGGCCGTTATCGGCCTATGTAATTCTCGACAAGCTGCGCGATCAGGGATTTCGCGCCCCGCTCCAGGTCTATAGGGCTCTTGAAAAACTTCTTGAATTCGGTCTGGTCCACCGGCTTGAAAGCCTCAATGCGTTTGTCGCCTGCTCGCACCGCGAGGAACAATGCTGCGCCCATGGCACAGTTGCCTTTGCCATTTGCGAGCGCTGTGGCCATGTGCAGGAATTTCACGATCACACCATCGATCATCGTCTTGAGGACTGGACCAAGGGGCGTGGCTTCAAAATGGAAAAGACCACGATCGAGATTCGTGGTCTTTGTGCGTCCTGCTCGGCATAGATAGATAGCGATATCTGGCTGCTGCTGTCAGCCTTGACCCTTGTAGATAAGCCAGCTTTTGGTCGGCTCGCGTTGTATTTCTTCATTATAGGCGCGAATGCAGTTTCGGCCGCTGTTCTTGGCATTGTAAAGGGCGACGTCGCTACGTCCGTAAAGTTCTGATGCATCCTGACAGTTGACGGCAAAAGCATAACCTAGCGACACGGTGATCGGACCGTAATTCACTCCGGTCCGTGAATTGCGGAAGGGGGTCGCCTCAATACTGGACCTGATCTTTTCGCACATGGCCTGCATGTCTTCACTCGAGCCTTCGGCAATGACGGCGAATTCTTCGCCCCCAGTTCTTGCGGCAAAAGTCTCGCGCGACAGGCAGGCGCGGATGAGGCCGGCGACAATGGCCAGAATCTTGTCACCAACCGGATGACCGAATGTGTCGTTGACGGTCTTGAAATGATCGATATCGATCAGGATCAGCGCGATTGAAGCAGACGGTGTCTGATTGAAAAGATTGGCCATCCGCTCATCGAAGGCACGACGATTGGAAAGACGTGTCAGCGAATCGGTGTTGGCGATACGCTTGTATTCATCAAGTTCACGCCGCACGGCATCCATATCTGCGGATTTCTGGTTAAAACTGGCAACCGTCTTTTCACCACGTGCCATAGTGTCGCCCGTTGCCTGGCTCAGAAGAGTAATCGCATTGCGCACAAGTTCGACACTGGCCAGATTCTTGGCATTGATCCGGCCATTGGTTTCCTCAAGCAGGTCACTGTAGATTCTAAGGGCGCTTTGTTCCTGCTTGAGCAGGCGTACAATATTGTCCAGTTCGTTTGTCAGTCGGGAATGTGCGTTTTCGACCAGTCGATTCGAATTATGAGAAAAAAATTCCTCCGAAATTATATCGAGATCTTCCTGCGTGGCTTTAGCGCCAAGGGCGACAAGGCGCCGCGTCAAAGCAGGATTGGAGCCGATATAAGCCTCATAAAACAATTCATAGTTGCGTGGCAGCGGCGAAACTCCCATATTGCGCATGGCAAAAAGAATTTGCGCAGCAAGATCACCGTTTTGTCCCCTGTTTGTTGACGCTGAATTCATTTTTATTGTCCCACGTTTTCTCCCTGTCGGTTGCCCTGTACGATGTTCAGTCAGGCAAACCCTTACCCCGACAGCAAGTCTATATTTTGTCGTTCCAAGCTCTCTTCATTGTCGAAATGCAGCCTGATTCTGTCTTGCAGAACGTTATCTGTATGTGCATGGCTGGCAGCAAGAGGAAGGCTTCATTCTCCGCCAAGCGCTTTGCCTGCTATGACATCATGTGTTTCATTAAACACATTGAACTTTCTGTAAATATTTAAATTTACAGCATAATTCCTTAAATCTCTGCCGACTTTATATGGTTGTAACTGCAGCATTATTTTCAATGCCTTACAGAGAGGCTCGTAAAATAGTCATTTTTCATGCCTCATCCTGAAGCCTCTTTCTATCAAGCTCTGAAGTGAAAAATGTCTGCAGTTTATGATTGCATATTTTCTATGAAGGCCTTTGCATGTTTTCAATCTGTGGAAAGTTCTGTTGCTGCCAGATACAATCCATAATCTGTCTAACTTGCGTTGCGGCAAATAGAAAAAATGAATCATGCTCGCATTCGCAATAATGATTGTATTTAATCGATATTGATTAAAATGAAAAGCATAGTTCCGTGCAATTGGTGTGGCCGCAAAGTTTTTTTCAATTGCTTGCTCAACAAAATCAGGATTTTTCAGAGGGGATCCCTGTTGTTGTCTGACTATGCGGGGCCCATCACTCCCATCGACGTTTACGGCATCCTGACGGATCTCAGGCCTTCAGACGGCGACAGTTTTTGTGCGCAGATCAACATTCGGAGAAAAGGAATTTTACAGCTGTGGGCGCATTTCTGCAGGTTGCGACCTTTATGATGCGTTAGCGTGATGGCAACCGTCCTGATCGTCGTATAGGCCATCGTATTTCGTAGTATTATTTTATCAATACACGAAATAAATTAATATAATATAATTTCGTCATCCAAGATTTATACTTGCAAAATATCGACAAAAATATAACGATAATATTTGAAATTAATTCAATTATAAATCATGATTTCGTACTTTCGATTTTTATATATGAATTTTTAATATCTAATATAAATTATGATATACATGGATATTCCGTTTATCAATGTCAGATTATAGGGGTTTTTTGAAAAAAACGCCGATTAATCCATAAAATTTATGGTATGCGAAATTTGGCAACCGAGTTGCGAGTAAAGCGTCGTGGAGTGTCCCGCTTTGCAGCATGGTGCTGCCAGAGATGGATCCCTGGCAGCAGTCTCGCGCGTTATACGCAACTGCCATTAGAGCAGCAGACGATATTTTGCGAACCCATTCGCGCCGTCACCGGCGTCCTCGATTTTTGCGCCGACGACTTTACCCGCAAAAGCGCGTCCCTTCGGCCCTGTCTCAAACACGGCAGTTGTTCCGGGCATGGGCGCAAAATGCCAGTTTCCGTCCGCCGATGGATTGATCGTGCCCTCGGAGACAATGTAGCGCACGATGACATCGCGATTGGTGTCCGGGCCGACAAAGATGACCTTGCTTGCGTTGATGCCAGGGAAATTGCCACCGCCGCCAGCACGGTAATTGTTAGTCACGACGACAAACTGCTGTTTCAGATCAATGGGTTTTCCCTGATAGCTCAGATTTTTGATGCGGCTTGCATCTGCGTGGATCAGCTTGCCGTCTTCATCGTAACGGGCGGGCTGGGAAAGATCGATTTCATAGGTCACGCCATCAATGACATCATAGTTGTAGGACGGGAAGCTGGGATTGATCAGCGGCGCATCCTTGGCACCCGGCTTGACCTCATGGAAAATGCCAGCCGACATGTCCAGCCAGTCTTTCACGTCCTCTCCGGTCACCAGCACGGCCTGAACGGTGTTGGGATAGAGATAAAGGTCGGAGACATTCTTGATGGCGATGTCGCCCGCCGGAACGTCGGTATAATAATCCGGTCCGCCACGGCCGCCGGATTTGAAGGGAGCTGCCGCCGACAGCAGCGGATAGTCCTTGTATTTCGTCTCCTTCAGCATGGTCTTGATATACCAGAGCTGGGCATTGGAGACGATCTGCACCGACGGATCATCGGCCACAAGCGCGAAATAGGAGTAAAGCGGCGCGGAGGTCTTGCCAACCGGCGTGCGCACATAGGCCAGCGTCGCCTCATGTTCCTTTTCGACGGCGGCGACGATTTCCGGCTTGTCCTTGACATCGGCAATCACTTTACGGGCTTCGTCACGATGATAGATCGGACGGGCCTCGCTGGTGAAATCGACGATCTTCCAGCTCTTGCCGTCTTTTTCCAAGAGCAGGTCGATCAGCCCCATATGCGAGCCCCAGAAACCGGCCATCACGGCGGGCTTGCCCATCAGCGTGCCTTTCACCGGGTCAGCACCTTTGATGCCGTCCCAGGTTTTCGGACCGGGGAAGACGAGATGCTGATGGCCGGTGAAAATCGCGTCAATCCCGTCAACGCCGGCAAGATAAAGCGAGGCATTTTCCATACGATCAGATGGGCCGCTGCCATCGATGCCGGAGTGGGAGAGCGCAATGACGATATCGGCACCCTGTTCCTTCATCACCGGCACCCAGGCCTTTGCCGCCTCGACGATATCGCGGGTCTGGGCCTTGCCCTCGAGATTCTTGGCATCCCAGACCATGATCTGCGGCGGCAGGAAGCCGATGAAGCCGACCTTGACGGTGTTTTCCTGTCCGCTACCATCCTTGATCTTTTTGTCGAGGATGATGAAAGGCTTGAAATAGAGATCATCCTGTTTCGGATCGGAAGCCAGCTGGCCTTTGGTCAGGTTGGCGCAGACGATGGGAAATTTTGCCCCGGCCAGCGTGTTGAACATAAAATCGAGGCCGTAATTGAACTCGTGATTGCCAAGCGTACCGCAATCATAGCCAAGAACATTCATCGCCTTCATCACCGGATGCACGTCACCGGCCTTCATGCCTTTTTTGTAAGCCATGTAATCGCCCATGGGGCTGCCCTGCAGAAGATCGCCATTGTCGATCAGCATGGAATTTGTGGCTTCGGTGCGGATCTTGTCGATCCAGCTTGCCGTACGCGACAGGCCAAGCGTGTCATTCGGCTTGTCGGCATAATAGTCGTAGGGCAGAAGGTTGACGTGGATGTCGGTGGTTTCCATCAGCCGCAGATGGGCCTGATTGGCTGCAGCGCGGGCGCTGAACGGGTGGAGAACCACCAGAGCGCCGGTTGCGGCAAGCCCTCCGAGAAGATAGCGGCGACTTATGGGATGGCTGTCGTGAAAGAGAGACATGTGTGGCTCCTGGCGCTGGGTTTGGATCCGGAAGCATCTGGCGAAAGAGGGCCGGACGGTGTCGGCATTTGATAGATGTCCGACACCGTAAGGACGCTTCTTTTAAAAGCAACTGCATCCTTATCATGACAGGAGAATGATGAGGCGCATCTTCCTATCCGCTCTCACCGGCATGATATCTGCCCCGCTTCACATCGAAACGGTTTTTTCCCACATCACCTTACCGGTTATCTGGCAGGTTATGGCAAGGCGAATGGTCTTGTCACCCTCATTCTGCCTGAGGCTCAGAAGAGTCGCTCCGGTTCCGCTGGAAGTTGTTCCGCTTTGCCAGAGCACTTTGCCGTTCCGGCTGTAAAAGATCAGGTTTCCATCCTCTTTCAGCAGCAGGCGACCGGGCAGGGCGGCGGCATCCTGCTGTTCCAGCATGGCCCAGAGAATATGGCCTGCGGCATCGCTCAGCACGGGGCCGTGTGCGGGCAGGTTGTTCAATGTCGCGCCGCCAGTGAAAGTGGTCAGCGCCTGACCGGGCAGCATGACCGGACGCATCCGGCTGTCGAGACGTGACCCATCCTGCATTTCTCCCACCAGCGGTACCTGCATCAGATAACGCAGATCCTCTGCGGTCCAGCCGTTGAAGTCCTGTGCTGCCAAAAGCACGGTCAGCTTGGCAAGCGAGGCCATCGGCGTCATGTCGGCGGGATTGAGTGCGCCGATGCCTGGAAGCCAGGCGCCGGCGGCATAGGCGTTGTAATCCACCGCACCTTTCAGCACCTGAGTATTGTCGACAATGACCACGCCCTGATCTGCGGCCTCTTTCAATGCACGGGCAATCGCGCCTTTTTCCGGCTCGTTGGGGTTGCCGCTTGGAAAATTGCCCTCGCCATAGGCTTCCAGCACCAGCCCACGAATGCCCTCAGCTGTGACGGCGCGGATGAGATTGGCAAGGAGCGCCGTGCCGGCCTCTGGCCGGTACCAAGCGGGAAAGGCGTTGAGCTGCATCACCGGCACCTGATCGAGCCGGTCGAAAATGGCCTGCAATTGCGCCAGTGTGGCTGCTCGCGCTGTCGGATGATCGAGGCTGACCGCATCCGAGAGCGGAAAGGGCAGAGCATTCCTGGCGTCAAGCGTGAGCGTAATGCCATATTGACCGACATCGGGAAAATTCGGCGAGGTGAAGCCATGAAACTGATTGGCATCGGTTTTCACCACCCGGCTGCCGCGCATCAGATGGCTGTTGAAGAAGACATAGAGACCGGCAAGACCTGTGGCGGCGGCCGCCACCGCACCGCAGACATTCTGGAATGCATCGGTGTTGAAGCTCATGCCCGTGATTATTCCTGCCTGATCGGCGTGGAAAAGCGGCACCTGCGAACCGGTGAGAATGACCGGCTTGCTGAGCTGGGCAAGCGCTGTGCCATCGGCACGAAAGCGGCCTAGCAGCATGGACAGTGCCGTGCCGCTGAAATCCATCGTATCGGTGCCATGCAGCACCACCCAGCCATCGGCCTCGTCGTAATGTTCAAGAATATATCGGGCGATCAGGCACCAGTCTGAAGGTTGCAGATTGGTGCTGTCCAGCATACCGCTCGCACTTTCCGGGAATGCGAGATCGGTGACATAATCAAGGTCGAGGCCGGGACATGTCTGCTTGAGAATCGGATCGAGATGAATGGCAGATGCCGCCTTGAAGGCGGCGCTCGACATCGGCGCAAGGGGATTTCCGACGCAACTGATCGTGCCGCCGGTATTGATGATGGCAATCTTCATGAAATCCCCTCCGCTTATGTTTTATCACCCGGGCGAGCGATCTTCCGCCCGGTCGATCCGGCACTGATAACAATTATTGCGTGCCGAACGGACATGCACATAAGCGATTTCCGTCCGTTCGAGAAGGGCCGAAGCGCGATCGACAATGGCTTCGGTTGCCGTCACGGCGCCTGTTCCATAAACGATGCGATGATCGTCACCGTAACCCCGCAGGATATAATCCTGGCTTTCCAGCATGGGGGGAAGCCTGTTGCTCGCCTCGTAGCGGGTGCATTCTTCGGCATGAAGAAAAAGCGGTCCGGTTTCCGCATAGGGTTGAAGGGCGGGAAAGGGCCGGTACGCCAGAGTGAGGCAGGGCTCTCCCGCGGCAATCATGTAAAGGCAATGACGGCAGGGATAGCCGCCGGGAGAAATATCCCTTTCCGGTAAAAGCCCATAGGCATCCGGCGATCCCTGGCGCAGCGCCTTGACGGCGTCAGAAGGCAGGGCGGTGAAGTGAACGGCAACCATGGCGGTACTCTCTTCTGTTGGCGATACCGGCATTGTCATGGTTCAGACTTGGGATTCCACCCGATTCCTGCGCCTCTCAGATAGGACGGGGCAGATGATCGTACACGTCTTTCAACTGTTGCAGGCGGATGTCATAGGCCTTGCGGATACAGGCGGCATCGGGCCCGCAGGCTTGCCGGGTTTTGAGCCAGGCGGCCTGCTGATCCTGAAGATCGCCACGGCTGCCCATGGCGAGAAGCCCGGAGAGAAGATCGAAAGTGGTGACCATCTTCACATCGAGATCGTTGAGGTCGCGATTGGCGCAGATGGTCTTTTCATCAGGCATGAGACTGGCTTTGGTGCAGTCGAAACTCGCTGCAACGGCCATGCGCGGATAGGGCAGAGCCAGGGCCGCTACCGCCAAAACAATCATCGGCAATCGCATAAGACAATCTCCTCTCTGGGCTGGTTTTAGAACGCAATTCGATCTGATCGAATCAGAACGGCGGCCTCATCTTTTCTTTTCGATTCATAATCTTGATCGTCCTCGTTTCACTCCGACCGGATTATGATCTGAAAACGAAAGAGGGTGGATGAGAGTTCCGTTTTTATCGGGATGGCGGGAAAAACAACTCCTGTCACGCAGGCACGCAAAAGTGATTGGACTGTCCTTGCAGGAGACTGCGACGCTTCCCGAGCCATCTGTTGTGCGGGTGTGATTTATAAAACCTTAAGATGTGGGAGTGGGGTTATGCGGGGTTTTTCATGTGCATTATTGTCGGTCGCTGTTTGTGTGTCGCTCAGTTCCTGTGTCACGACGCAAGGCTCTCATCTTCATGCACAGAACGGGATTACGGCAGTCAGTGGTGAGCGAACGAAGATTGCTCAGGCATGGCATCTCAATCCGGATTGCACGGCTGACGGCGTGCCGAATATCCGTATTCTCCAAGAGCCGCAGCACGGCTCTGTCAATGTCGTGACCGAACCTGTCTATCCGTTGTTTGCGCGAGGAGTCTTGGCCAAATGCAGGACCAAAAAAGTGCGCGGCACCGTGGTCTATTATACATCCGCCCCCCATTATCTCGGGCCTGATCGTGTCCGTACCCGCTCATCCTTCCAGATGGGCGGAGTTGCCGATGTGGTGACAAAGATCAATGTCGTCAAGTAAGGCGATGTAACGATCTTTGGCTTCATTCCTGACAGTATCGTGCGTTTTCTCAAGCGCACATAAGATGCTGTAACGCCTTAAATCTAATGCATAATACCTTAAACCGAATTCCGGTTTAAGGTATTGTGTTTACGCATTTACGGAGCGCGACCATCTTCATTGCAACCGACTGATCGTGAGATGAAAGCCTCCTGCCTCGGTGGCAGGGCAGAGACGTCGAAATGATCGGGTGGCTCACCGGCCCGGGCGCGGGTCATCATCATGGTGAAGGCGGTTTCCAGATGGCGGCAGAAGCGTTCGGCATCGAAGAGCGGTGCGATGAAGCGGTTCTGTTCAAGATGCGTCCTGATCGCGGCACGTTTTTCCGGCTGGGCAATGAGGCTATTGGCCAGCGCGACGAAACCGTCCTCATCCTCCGCCACCAGTTCAGCAAGGCCTATGGCGTTGAGCAGGCTTTCCGAGACGCGGGAGGCGAAATTGCTGCCCTTTTTGGTGATAACCGGAACACCGGCCCAGAGAAGGTCCGATGTTGTCGTATGGCCGTTATAGGGGAAGGCGTCGAGCGCGAAATCACAGGCCTGCACCCTTGCCAGATGATGGGCATAATGCAGTTTCGGGGCAAAATGCAGTTGCGATTGCTTGATGCCGAGGCTTTTGAAACAGGCGGCGGTGGCCTGTCGCGCGGCCTGACCCTCGATCATGATGGACAGCAGCGCCTGCGGGTTGTCTTTCAGCACCCGCGCCCAGAGCCTGATCGTGGCGGGTGTGTTTTTCCATTGTGTGTTGAACGCACCGATCACCGGCCTCTCGGCGGGCAGGCCCAGTGCCAGCCGCTGGGCCGGTGGCGGCAGGGGGCGGTGGACCGGATCGTTGGGCTGATAGCTTTCCGGCAGACGGCAGAATTTTTCATGGTAATGCGGGAGCGAACTGTCGGGCAGCACGAAACGGTCGCCAATCACATAATCGCAATCCACCTCCTGACAGGAGCCGGGAAAGCCCAGCCATTGCACATGCACCGGCGCCAGCGCCCGGTTCATCAATTGTGAGCGGGAGCCACGGGTGTGGCCCTGCAAGTCAACGATAATGTCGAATTGTTCCGACCGAATGCAGGCTTCGGCCTCGTCGTCACTCATCTGGCCGATGGTAAGAATGCGCCCCCATTCTTGGCGTCCTCCCTCATCAAAGGCCTTGAGATGGTCCGGTGTATAACAGATCAGCGTGACGTCGAAGCGGTGCCGGTCATGAGCGGCTATCACGCTGCGCGCCAGCCGTAAAACGGCGTGATTGTCCCAGAAATCACCGGAGAGGTAACCAATGCGGATTTTTCCGTCATCGGGCCTGAGGCGGGAATGGCGCAGATGACGGACGGCGTCAGACGGCTTGGGCGCGATGGCGATATAGCCCGCCCGCCGGTTCAGCGCCTCATCCTCAATGCCGATGAGATTGGCATGGGGGGAGGTGACCTCGAGAAAGTCGAGACGACCTGCGGCAATATCCGCCTTTATCGCGTCCTCCTCCGGCATCAGCAGATCATAGGCACATTGACTGCGGGCAAGACCGATCAGCCACATGCGGACAAACTGGTTATTGGGCTGTCTTTGCCGCAGTTTGAGGAACAGCGGCAAGGTCAAGGGATTGTCCGACTTTTCCGCCAGACTGTTGGCGGCAAACAGAAGGTGTTCTACCGCCTCGCTGGCGCAGAGGCAGCCAAGCAATGCCTGTTGACTGGCAGGATCGAGCTGGCGCGCCGTCTTCAGCCGTACAAAGGCAGCATCGGCATTGGTCGCATCGATATGGTTTGCCTGTTCGGCCAGCGCCAGTGCCGTTTCATCCTCGCCGGCAGACAGCATCAAGCGTGCAGCTCTGGCGTAAAAATCGGCCTGCTGTGACCCATGCGGGCTGTTCTGTGCCTGCCCCACCAGAGCAATGGCCTGTTCGACGAGGCGCTTCGGTTGCTCGCTCGCGCTCATGCTCCGCATCATCCTTTTATGGCTTCGGCTGAACTGAACGGCGATCTCCGCTCAGGAAGCGCCGCAACATCGAAAGGTGCCGGATCCAGCCCTTTCTGCGCCCGCGCCACCATGGTTTCAAAGGCACTCTCCAGATGACGGCAGAAGCGTTCGGCATCGAAGAGGGGGGCAATAAAGCGCTGGCTGTCGAGATGCTGCCTGAGGGCGGCACGTTTTTCCGGATAGCGGATGAGGTCGCTGGCCAGTGCCACAAAACCAGCCTCGTCTTCGGCAACAAGCTGCGGCAGACCGATGGCATTGAGCAGGCTTTCCGACACGCGCGAGGCAAAGTTTCTGCCCTTGCGGGTGATGACCGGCACGCCCGCCCACAGCATGTCAGACGTGGTTGTATGCCCGTTATAGGGAAAGGTATCCACGGCAAAATCAGCCGCCTGGACGCGGGCGAGATGCGCGTCATAGGCCATTTTCGGGGCAAAGAGCAGTTGCGACTGCTTGATGCCGAGGGTCTTGAAAAAGGCGGCCGTAGACTGGCGGGCTTTCTGCCCGTCGATCATCAGCCAGAGCAGTGCCTGAGGATTGTCTTGCAGCACCTTTGCCCAAAGTCGCAGCGTTTCAGGCGTATTCTTGCGCTGGCTGTTGAAGGCGCCGATAATGACCCGACCTTCCGGCAATCCGAGCGAGAGCCGCTTCACCGGCGGCGACAAAGGCCGATGGAACGGATCGTTTGGCTGATAACTTTCCGGCAGACGGCAGAATGCCTCGTGATAATGGCAGGCAGAGCTGTCCGGGAGCACGAAACGGTCGCCGATAACATAATCGCAGTCCACATCGATGCAGGAGCCGGGAAAACCCAGCCATTGCACATGCACGGGCGCCAGCGACCGGTTCATCAGATTGGAACGGGTACCGCGGGTATGGCCCTTCAGATCGACGAGAATGTCGATCTGTTCCTGGCGGATCAGGCGTTCCGCCTCCTCGTCGCTTTTGCCGGCAAGCAGAACGATCCGGCCCCATTCGCTGCGTCCGCCCCGGTCGAACGAGAGCATTTTCTCGTCCGTATAGCAGAAAAGCACGATCTCGTAGCGCTTTGGATCATGCGCCGTCAAAACACTGCGGAAGAGGCGCATGGTGGCGTGATCATCCCAGAAATCGGAGCTCAGATAGCCGATCCTGATCTTGTCCGCCCAGTTATGCGCCATGGCGCGGCGGTGTTTTCCAAGCTGTGGCGACCAGGGCGTGAAAGGACCGATCAACCGGGCGAGACGGTTCAGCCCCTCATCCTCCTGCCACATGAGATTGCCGTGTGGCTGCTCTGCCGCAAGGGCTTCGGTTTTGCCTGCGGCGATATCGGTCAAAAGCTTCGGCTCCTCTTCGGCCATCACCGTATAATCGCATTGCTCGCGCGCCAGGTGCCAGAGCGTCATGCGCACATAGGCATCCTGCGGGTAAAGCGCGCGCAGGCGCTGAAATACGGCCAATGCGAAGGGGCTGCGATAATCGGCTGCAATCGTGTTGATCAGCAGCGGATCACTGGCGAGCGCATTGAGGATAAGGCCGAGCGCTGTCTCGCGCTGGCCGTGTTCATCGAGGGATTTGGCTTGGTCGAAGATGAGGGCTTGATCGGTCACGGCATCACTGACATTGCAAAGATAGCGATGCTTTAAGATGTCGAGCTTGCCTGAAGCTCATGAGCGTGATCCGCGCTGTCGGTTTCGTTATGCCGTTTTCGGTTTGGCGCGCCGCCTTTGCATCAGTGTTGGACGGATCAGGCGATAGGCAATCAGCAGAATGACGACCGCCGTATAAAAGGCCGGTTCCAGCGTGAAGGACTTGCGCGACAGGATGAAGTGCAGCAATCCGGCGGGTAGGATCAGATAGACGGCCTTGTGCAGGGTGATCCAGCGGCTGCCGAGCTTGCGGATCGACCAGCGGTTCGAGGTGACCGCCAGCGGGATCAGCAGGATAAGCCCCGCCATGCCCAGCATGATATAGGGACGTTTGAGAATATCGCCGAGGATGGATGAGAAGATCAGCCCGCGGTCCAGTGTCAGATAAATGGCGAAATGGGCCAGAACATAATAAAAGGCAATCAGCCCCAGCGCCCGGCGATAGGCGATGAGATTGATCCGTGCCAGATCGCGCAGCGGCGTAATCACCAGGCCAAGGCAGAGAAAGCGCAAGGCCCAGATACCGAGTGCATGTTCAAAATCCCGCACCGGATCGGCACCAAGCTCGCCATAAATGCCGAGATAAAAATCATAACAGCCCGGAAACAGGCCAATGACATAAAGCGCCCAGACGGAGAGCGATTTCTGCCGGGCAGACAGCGAAAATCCGGCCATGATCAGAAATATTTCCTCAAATCCATGCCCGTATACATGCTGGCCACCTGATCGGCATAGCCGTTGAACATCAGCGTATCGATACGCTTGCCGCCGAAAAGGCCGGAATCCTCGCCAATGCGCCGCTCCGTGGCCTGGCTCCAGCGCGGATGATCGACATGCGGGTTCACATTGGCGTAAAAACCGTATTCATTCGGCGCTATGATGTTCCACGTGCAGGGCGGCTCTTTTTCCGTAAGCGTGATCTTGACGATGGATTTGATCCCCTTGAAGCCGTATTTCCACGGAACCACAAGACGGATCGGGGCACCGTTCTGATTGGGCAGGGTTTCATCGTAAAGGCCCGTGGCCAGCAGCGTCAGCGGATTGCGTGCCTCGTCCATTCTCAGGCCATCGACATAGGGCCAGCTGATCGGCTGGAAAAAGCCCCGCTGGCCGGGCATCTGGTCCGGGCGTACGACGGTTTCGAAGGCGACATATTTGGCGCTGCCCAGCGGTTCCACCCGGTCGAGCAGGGAGGCAAGCGGAAAACCGATCCACGGAATGACCATCGACCAGGCTTCGACGCAGCGCATCCGGTAAATGCGTTGCTCCATCGGAAAGCTCTTCATGATGTCGTCCATGGACAGCTTTTGCGGCTTGGCAACAAGGCCGCCGATCTCGATGCTCCAGGGCAGGGGCTTGAAGGCGCCGGAATTGGCGGCCGGATCGGATTTGTCCGTGCCGAATTCATAGAAATTGTTATAGGTGGTGACATCCTTTTTCGGCGTCAGCTTGTCCGGTACCTTGTAATCGGTCGGCTTGCCGGTGAGCGGTGCCGCCAGTGCCTCACCTGAAGCGGCAAGTGCCAATGCGCCTGCCGCCCCGCCAATGATCTGGCGGCGCTTGAGGTAAAGCGCTTTCGGGGTCACTTCGCTTTCAGGAATATGCGGCGGGCGAAAGGCAGACATGACGGCTTCCTCTGATGGGCATGATTGATTATCCTATATACGTAGATTGAAGCGAAAAGATTACAGGCCGCCAGAACAAAATTTGCAGTTTATCAGTCTATCGTTTCACAAAAGCGTGCTTTCGCGGTCTGTTCCGGTGCCGTTTGCCGTACCGTTTTTCGCTGCGGCGATAGTGACAGGGACGGTTGGATTGCTTAGGAAATCTCTTAGAAAAGACGGTGCGCCGTGGATACAGGGCGTGTCTTGAGCATTTCCAGGGAAAGTGGTCTCCGGTTTCCCGTCCGGAAATGCGCCAACAAGAGCATTTCGAGGGAAAGTGGTTCCCGGTTTCCCGTCCGGACATGCGCCAACAAGAGCATTTCGAGGGAAAGTGGTTCCCGGTTTCCCGTCCGGACATGCGCCAACAAGAGCATTTCCAGGGAAAGTGGTCTCCGGTTTCCCGTCCGGAAATGCGCCAAACAAGAGCATTTCCAGGGAAAGTGGTCTCCGGTTTCCCGTCCGGAAATGCGCCAACAAGAGCATTTCCAGGGAAAGTGGTTCCCGGTTTCCCGTCCGGAAATGCGTAAAACAAGAGCATTTCCAGGGAAAGTGATCTCCGGTTTCCCGTCCGGAAATGCGTGAAACAAAAAACACAATCTGTCGAGGACATGCCCATGCCAGCCTATCGCTCAAGAACCACCACCCATGGCCGCAACATGGCCGGTGCGCGCGGCCTCTGGCGCGCCACCGGCATGAAGGATGGCGATTTCGGCAAGCCGATTATTGCCGTGGTCAATTCCTTCACGCAGTTCGTGCCGGGCCATGTGCATCTGAAGGATCTCGGCCAGCTCGTTGCCCGCGAAATCGAGGCGGCTGGCGGCGTGGCCAAGGAATTCAACACCATTGCTGTCGATGACGGCATCGCCATGGGCCATGACGGGATGCTTTATTCGCTGCCCTCGCGCGAAATCATCGCCGACTCGGTTGAATATATGGTCAATGCCCATTGCGCCGATGCCATGGTCTGCATTTCCAACTGCGACAAGATCACGCCCGGCATGCTGATGGCGGCACTGAGGCTCAATATTCCCGCCGTCTTCGTGTCCGGCGGGCCGATGGAAGCGGGCAAGGTGGTGCTGCATGGCAAGACGGTGGCGCTGGACCTCGTCGATGCCATGGTGGCCGCCGCCGACGACAAGGTGACGGATGAGGATGTGCAGGTCATCGAGCGTTCCGCCTGCCCGACCTGCGGCTCCTGCTCCGGCATGTTTACCGCCAATTCGATGAACTGTCTGACAGAGGCTTTGGGCCTGTCGTTGCCCGGCAATGGTTCGACGCTCGCCACCCATTCCGACCGCAAGCGCCTCTTCGTCGAGGCCGGTCATCTGATCGTCGATCTCGCCCGCCGTTATTACGAGCAAGACGACGACAAGGTGCTGCCGCGTACCATCGCCTCGAAACAGGCCTTTGAAAATGCCATGGCGCTGGATATTGCCATGGGTGGATCGACCAATACGGTGCTGCACATTCTCGCTGCCGCTTACGAGGGCGAGGTGGATTTCACCATGGACGATATTGATCGTCTGTCGCGCAAGGTGCCGTGCCTGTCCAAGGTCGCGCCTGCCAAGCAGGACGTGCATATGGAAGATGTGCACCGCGCAGGCGGCATCATGCGCATTCTCGGTGAGCTGGATCGCGGCGGGTTGATCAACCGCGACTGCCCGACCGTTCACGCCGAAACAATTGGCGATGCTATCGAGCGCTGGGACATTACCCGCACCACTTCTGAGACGGTGCGTGAATTCTTCCGCGCCGCCCCCGGCGGTGTGCCGACGCAGGTGGCGTTTTCACAATCCTCGCGCTGGGATGAACTGGACGCCGACCGGGAAAAGGGCGTCATTCGCTCTGTCGAGCATCCTTTCTCCAAGGATGGCGGGCTTGCCGTGCTGAAGGGCAATATCGCGCTGGACGGCTGCATCGTCAAAACCGCAGGCGTGGATGAAAGCATCCTGAAATTTACCGGTCCGGCCAAGGTCTATGAAAGCCAGGACGCTGCCGTGAAGGCCATCCTCAGCAATGAAGTGGTTGCGGGCGATGTGGTGGTAATCCGCTACGAAGGCCCCAAGGGTGGGCCGGGCATGCAGGAAATGCTCTACCCGACCAGCTACCTGAAATCCAAGGGCCTCGGCAAGGCCTGCGCCCTGATCACCGACGGCCGCTTCTCCGGCGGCACTTCGGGTCTCTCCATCGGCCACGTCTCGCCGGAAGCGGCCAATGGCGGCACGATTGGCCTTGTCAGGAATGGCGATAAGATCGAGATCGACATCCCGAACCGCACGATCAGCCTTGCCATTTCCGACGCCGAACTCGCCACCCGCCGCGCCGAGCAGGACGCCAAGGGCTGGAAGCCTGCGGAAGTGCGCAAGCGCAATGTCACGACGGCGCTGAAGGCCTATGCGGCTTTTGCAACGAGCGCGGACAAGGGAGCGGTGAGGAAGTTGCCTGAATAAGGGTTTCGAGCTGTAAATGATTGAAAATGCCGTCGCAAAATCAGATTTTGCGACGGCATTTTTGTCTGATGGATCATTCTGGCTTTGTGTTTTGGTGAAGGCCACGCCATTCTGTATAGGTTGCAGTGGCGCTGAGGTCCGGGCGGGGTGGTTCTGGCAGTATAGCGATATATTCCAGCGAATGGCCGTCTGGATCGCGAAAATAGACGCTGGCTGCGGGCATCCATGGCAAAACAATTGGCTGATCGATTTCTGCGTTTCCGCTCAGGTTGAGAGGAAGAACACCTTTGGACCGCAAATAGTCCGGTGCCAGTAACACCTGCTCAAGTGATGTTTGAAACGCGGTATGCAGTTTCATTTGCATGGGCGAGCTGTGAATTGACCACAGGCCGAGCATGGAGCGCTCTCGTCCACCAATCCAGAAAAAGGCAACATCGCGGGCTGGTATTTTGTGGGCCAGTTCAAGCCCGACAACATCCCGATAGAAATCGATGGATTGTTCAAGATTGGAAACGGTCAGGTGGGTTTCGTATAGACCGTTGATTTGGACCATGATGATCAACTCCTTGTTCTGCGCTGCCATTGGTATTGGACGTCGCGTTGTGGGTTGATCGAGTTTATAGAACCTCAACCACAGTTGAGGTCAATGGTGTGTTATACAAAAATGATAAAAAGGTTGCCGCTCAACAGGATAGGTTGCCCAAACACCAATATTTGAGCGACGATCTTTGTTGAGCGGGACTGATAGGCTCTTAAGATGTGGCCTTTCAGAATTGGTCGGTCTACCTTAGCAGAAAGTTGTTTTCAGGCGTTGCAGCATTGAATTTTACGATGGAGCGTTGACTGTAGGCTTTGGCTTCTGCAAACGGGTCGCTGGAAGATATACGCGACGCTTCTTCCATTGTTTCGCAACGAAGGACGATGATGGCTGTTCCATCATCACAAGGGCCGCACAGAACCAGTTGGCCTCGATTATGCAATTGATGAAGCCAAGTGACATGCGCCTTCACCAATGAGGAGGTCATCAGCTGTGATCGGGCATCCGCAAGGCGAACAAGAAAATGCGTCATCGTTATTTCCGATTGGCAGATGTTATGCGACCCTTTGTTTGGGTTTATAGCGTCGCAGTAAAATATGGGTGCGACGCTACTGTATGATTTTACCGGAATTCGGGTGCCGGTGTTTTCCGGAGATAAATCTCACCCAAAAACCCGCTTGAAAATCGTATCCACATGCTTGGTGTGATAGCCAAGGTCGAACTTCTCGCGGATCTGCTCTTCGGAGAGCGCGGCCCGCACTTCCGTATCACCCAGCAGTTCTTCCAAAAAGTCCTTGCCCTGTTCCCAGACCTTCATGGCGTTGCGCTGCACGAGGCGGTAGCTGTCTTCGCGGGAGACGCCGGCTTGGGTCAGAGCCAGAAGCACGCGCTGGCTCATCACGAGGCCGCGGAATTTGTTCATGTTTTTCAGCATGTTTTCCGGGTAAATCACCAGCTTTTCAACAACGCCAGCCAAACGGTTCAGGGCGAAATCGAGGGTGATGGTGGTGTCTGGGCCGATGGCGCGTTCAACGCTGGAGTGGCTGATGTCGCGCTCGTGCCAGAGGGCTACGTTTTCCATGGCTGGAACGACCGACATGCGCACCAGGCGGGCAAGGCCGGTGAGGTTTTCGGTCAGCACCGGGTTGCGCTTGTGCGGCATGGCCGACGATCCCTTCTGGCCCGGAGAGAAGAACTCTTCGGCTTCCAGCACTTCCGTGCGCTGCATGTGGCGGATTTCGATGGCGACGTTTTCGATGGATGAAGCAATCACGCCGAGCGTTGCGAAGAACATCGCATGGCGGTCACGCGGAATGACCTGCGTGGAGACCGGCTCTGGCACGAGGCCGAGTTTTTCGCAGACATGTTCTTCCACACGCGGATCGATATTGGCAAAAGTGCCAACCGCGCCGGAGATGGCACCCGTGGCGATTTCAGCCCGCGCATTGACCAGACGTTCGCGGTTGCGCTTCATTTCGGCATAGAAACGGGCAAAGGTCAGGCCCATGGTGGTCGGTTCGGCGTGAATGCCGTGGCTGCGGCCGATGCGCACCGTATCCTTGTGCTCGAAGGCGCGGGTCTTCAGCGCGGCCAGCACCCGGTCCATGTCGGCGAGCAGAATATCGGCGGCGCGCACGAGCTGGATGTTCAGCGTGGTGTCGAGCACGTCGGAAGAGGTCATGCCTTGATGGACGAAACGGCTGTCCGGCCCGACGAATTCGGCCAGATGCGTGAGAAAGGCAATGACGTCATGCTTGGTAACGGCTTCGATCTCGTCAATGCGCGCCACGTTGAATTCGGCAGCGCCACCTTTTTCCCAGATGGTTTTTGCCGCCTCTTTCGGGATCACGCCAAGCTCGGCCAGCGCATCACAGGCATGGGCCTCGATCTCGAACCAGATGCGGAATTTGGTTTCCGGCGACCAGATGGCAACCATTTCCGGGCGGGAATAACGCGGGATCATCGGCTCGAACTTTCCTTGGGCTAGATCATGTCCATAAATGGGGAAGCGAGCTTCCCCTTCGGAGATGCGTAAAACGGATCGTCAGTGGGGTTTGACCGGCTCTTAGCAAACCTTATGGCCGATCTCAACCGATCCTATAATTTTATAGGAATGGCCAGCCAGCGCCCGTCGGACCCATCGGAAGAGGGGGTCAGAACCAGCACGAGCGCAATCTGCACCAGATTGCCGTTGGAGGCCTGATAGGTGACCACGCCGCCCAGACGATAGCCGGTCGGGCAGCGGCGGCTTGCGGGCACATGGCCGTCCTCATACACCACCTTGTCCTGCTTGGCCCCGGCAATCTGCGTCATGCGCAGGCGAAAGCCCTTGATCACCGGCGCTTCATCCTTGCAGGCCGCAGGGGCGCCTTCATCCAGCTCTTCCAGAGTCAGCGTATAGGGCTGCCCGGTCAGCGGCATTGTTGCGCGCAGGCGGTAGCTGAGGCTATGCGGATCGACACCAGCCTCGCTCACCGGATTGAAGGCCACCATCTCACCCGGATGATCCTTGAAATCATACTGGCTGACCATCTGCGCCACCTTGTCGGCGCTTTGCTGGCGAATGGCCGCAAGTCCGCCCTTGCCATCCTCGCCGCGCAGGCGCACCGGCGTATCAGGAAGAAAGGTGTTGTTGTTCAGGTTGATGGCGTAAATATTGGAATAGGCGGTGTTGGATGGCGTCTGAATGCCATATTCCTCAAAGGCGAATACGCTGCCATCGGCAGAAAAGCCGAGAGGGTGCACGGCGGCTATGTCACCGGCAAAAGCGGGAAGGGCGGAGAAGGCCAGAAGTCCGGCGGCCAACGTCCGGGTCAACCAGTGTTTCAAGCGCGACCTCCCTCGGCGGCCTGCCTCAGCGCGGCCACGGTCTTGCGATAGGCATCCACCCCTTGCCCCTTATAGATGGCGGAACCGGCAACCAGAACATTGGCGCCCGCCGCGGTCACCAGCGGCGCCGTCTCGACGGTAATGCCGCCATCGACTTCCAGAGCCACCGGCCTGGTGCCAATCAGCGTTTTTGCCTGTCTGAGCTTTTCGGCGGCGGCGGGAATGAAGCTCTGGCCGCCAAAGCCTGGATTGACGCTCATGATCAAAATCAGATCGACATCGTCGATGACATGCTCGAGCGCGGAAACCGGCGTGGCCGGATTGAGCGAAACGCCCGCTTTCTTGCCGAGCGCCCGGATCGTCTGCAGTGAGCGGTGAAGATGCGGCCCGGCTTCGGCATGAACGGTGATGTAATCGCAGCCCGCTTCTGCAAAGGCGGCAAGATAGGGATCGGCAGGCGCAATCATCAGATGACAGTCGAACACGGCTTTCGTCACCGGGCGCAGCGCCTTGATCACGGCGGGGCCGAAGGAAATATTGGGAACGAAATGCCCATCCATCACGTCGAGATGAATCCAGTCTGCGCCGGCCTCGACCACATCGGACACCTCCTGACCCAGACGGGAAAAATCGGCGGCGAGGATCGACGGTGCGATCAGCGGAGCGTGAAACATCGGTTCTTAAACTCGTCGAATGGGCTTATCACTTGGCGCTCAATAGCATTCCCTTGGGAGCGCGACAACCTTTCCCTTGGTCTTCAACGTGATCTTATCGTCAAGCCGTCGATCCTGTCCCGGGGCATGATGGATGGATTGACGGCAGACACTGTGCAGGGATGGCAACGATTTCGAAACGTGCAAAAGGCACAAACATGGTGCGATTTGTGGTGCGTTTTGCAAGGCAGGCTGCTTGCGGGGCAGACGCCGCAGGGTTCAGACCGTGCCTTTGCTCAGCGCTTCGGCTTCGTCATAGGCATCGCGAGTCTGTTTCAGGCCAGCACGGGGCTGCTCATTTTCGCCGGCTTTCATGAAAAACAGACCAAGAGCCGAGGATTCGGTCAGAGTGGTGATGGCCGCGCGGGTTATCGCTTCAGCCTTGGCTGCATCCTTGTCCTTGCGGATATTGATCTGGCGGGAAATCTGCTCGACATAATTCGGCCGCATCACCTTCGCGGGCGGCTTCAAAGTATCGGCAACATAGCCTGCGGTTGTCGCGGACACCGACAGAATCTGGGTCATGGCGCATCACCAAAACGTGTTTCAACGAGTCTTATCTTCAACATGAGTATTCAACGGCATTTTTACCTGCAATTGTGCAGAGAATTTCGTGCTGTTTCAGAAGATAAACATATCTGCGTGGATATAGTTTTGACTTTAACGCTTAAATTTTATCGATGTTCCAAGCTGAGGCGATTTTTACGTGAGGCGAGGCAAAATATTGACATATGCCTGTTTGTACCTCGATGGACGGTTTTGCCTGTCCGTGACCTTGACGGCAAAGCCCGAAGCCGTCAGGTGAATTGACAGGTGACAGATAGGATCAGAAAGGATCGGCATTGATGAAGCATGTTCTTTTCGTGGCTGTTGGCGGTGGTATCGGCTCGGTGCTGAGATATTGGACCGGTGTGATTGCCGTGCGCCTTTTTGGCCCCTTTCTGCCCTGGGGCACATTTGCCGTGAATATTGTCGGTTCCTTCTGCATCGGGCTTCTGGCGGAGATGATTGCACGCAAATTCAATGCTTCCATGGATATGCGGATGTTTCTCGTCACCGGCGTCATGGGTGGCTTCACCACGTTTTCGTCCTTTTCGCTGGATGCAATCAGCCTTGCCCAAAGGGGTGATCTTGCCTGGTCGGCAGCCTATGTCCTGGGCAGTGTCGGGCTTGCGCTGTGCGCTGTTTTCGCCGGTCTTGGCGTTGGGCGTGCTTTTTTCTGATCCATGGTTTTCTTCCGGCTGTGAAATAGGGTAAAGCCTGCGCTTAAAAAGGAATAAGCGCCCATGGCAGGTATAGAGCATATCAAGGTCGATGCGGATGAGGCGGGCATGCGCCTCGACCGCTGGTTCAAGAGTCATTATCCGGGGCTGGGGTTCGGGCAGTTGCAGAAACTGCTGCGCTCCGGTCAGGTGCGCGTCGATGGCGGGCGGGTGAAAAGCGACAGCCGGGTTCAGCCGGGCCAGATGGTGCGTGTGCCGCCGCTCGATGTCGATGCAAGAGGCCCGAAAGCAGGGCCGATCGCCGGGAAAGAGCTGAAACATTCCGGTGATGCCGAGCTTCTGGCGCGTATGCTGCTGCATGAGGATGACAAGGTTTTCGTGCTGAACAAGCCTGCGGGTCTTGCGGTTCAGGGTGGATCGGGCGTTGCCCGCCATATCGATAAAATGCTGGAGGCCTGGACCAGCCCGAAGGGCGAAAAGCCGCGCCTCGTGCACCGCATCGACCGCGACACCTCAGGCGTGCTGGTCGTGGCGCGCACGCGCGGTGCGGCGCAAAAGCTGACGGCTGCTTTCCGCGAGCGCGACACCAAGAAAACCTATTGGTCGCTGGTCAAGGGCGTGCCGCGCAAGCGCGAAGACAAGCTGTCCTCCTGGCTGGTCAAGGAACAGACCATTGATGGCGACCGGATGCGGATCGCCAAACATGGTGAAGAGGGGGCCGATCATGCCGTGTCCTTTTACCGGGTGATCGATACGGCCGCCCAGAGCCTCGCCTGGCTGGAAATGGAGCCCTATACCGGGCGCACCCATCAGCTTCGTATCCATGCGCTTTCCATCGGTCATCCGATCATCGGTGATCCGAAATATTTTATCGACGATCCGAATTGGGATTTTCCCGGCGGTGTGCAGAAGCGCCTGCATCTTCATGCCCGCCATATCGATATTCCCCATCCTTCCGGCGGGCGGCTGAAGGTCACGGCCCCCTTGCCGCCGCATATGGTGCAGACCTGGAACCTGCTGGGTTTCGATCAGGATTATGGCGGGGATGTCGAGGAATGAAGCTGGTTCTTTTTGATTGCGACGGCACGCTGGTCGATAGCGCCGGCACCATCCATGAGGGCATGATCCGCACCTTCACCGCCTTCGATAAGCCGGTGCCTGATCTGGTGCAGACAAAATCGATCATTGGCCTGACGCTGGATATTGCCATTGCACGGCTTGACGGCAAAACCCATGCCGATGACGAGGCGATTGCCATGGCGGCCCATTACAAGTCGCTGTTTACAGACCTGCGCAAGGCATCGCAGTTTCACGAACCGCTCTTCGATGGCATCGATACGGTGCTGAAGAGGATTGCCGCGCGCGATGACATGCTGATCGGTGCCGTCACTGGAAAATCGCGCCGCGGCCTCACCTTCATTCTCGATCATCACGGGTTGTCGGAGCATTTCATCGTGCGTCGCACGGCGGATGACTGCCCCTCCAAGCCGCATCCGGCGATGGTGACGGAATGCTGCGATGAAATCGGCATTCACCCCCAGGATGCCATTGTCATTGGCGATGCGATCTACGATATGCAGATGGCCAAGGCGGCGGGCGCAAAAGCCATCGGTGTCAGTTGGGGTTATTGTTCCGTTCCGGCCTTGAAGGAGGCAGGAGCCGACGCGATTGCAGCTGAACCAATCGATCTGATCGACCTGATTTTCTGAAGAGTTCTCGATATGCGCGATATTTTTGATGGGCTGACACCGGAGCCGAGCGATCCCGATCCGGTGCGCCGTGCCCAGATCCAGATGAAACGACCGCTGCCAAAACGCTTCTACAAAGAGGTGACGGTCGAGGCAGCGAACGACGGATTTGCCGTCCTGCTGGATGGCCGCTCGATCAAGACACCGGTCAAGCGGCAGCTTATCCTGCCGTCAGAAGCCGTGGCCGAACTGGTGGCTGAGGAATGGCGTGCACAGGCCGAGGAGATCAATCCGGCGGCCATGCCTGTCTCCCGGCTGGTCAATACTGCGCTTGATGCGGTGGCCAACAGTCTCGACGAGGTGATAGACGACCTTGTCCGCTTTTCCGGTTCCGATCTTCTCTGCTATCGCGCTGAAGAGCCGCAGGCGTTGGTTGAGCGCCAGAGCGAGGCCTGGAACCCGGTGCTTGCCTGGCTGGTGGAAACCCATGGTGTCAGGCTCATCACCGTCAGCGGCATCATGCATCAACAGCAGCCGGATCAGTCCGCCGCCGCCTTCCGCCGCGCCATCGAACGTTACTGCTCGCCGCTGCCGCTATCTGCCTTGCATGTCATGACAACGCTGACCGGTTCGGTCGCTCTGGCTCTGGCGCTGGCCGATGGCTTTTTGAACCTTGATGAGACCTGGCGGCTTGCCCATCTTGATGAGGACTGGACCAATGAGCACTGGGGGACGGATGCCGAGGCACAGGCGCGCCGTGATGCCCGTTTTGACGAGATGCAGGCGGCATATTCGCTTCTGTCAGCTTCGCCCCTTGATAGGTTAATAAAATAATACAAGAAAATTTTTTAGTATAATCTGTAATTTGTGGTTGCTATCCTGGTTGTCAATGGTGATACTTCACAACGGTAAGGGGCACCGCTCTCTTTAGAGTTCGTCCGGGGAAAGGAGTAGCTTTTTCCCGAAAAGACAAACGAACACATATCGAGAGCCTGTTTATGATCTGTGGGGAAAGCTTCTGCGGCAACGCTGTTGTCATGATGCTTTTCCTGCGGGGTTGTGGGGATAAATGCAATTTTCAAAATTTGGACGCGCCATGCTGGCTGGCATGGTGAGCGTATCTCTTGTGTCTGAAACGGCCTTTGCACAGTCGGCTGTAAACGCGAGTGTTTCAACAGCACCAACAGCACCAACGGCAACCGCACCTGTGTCAGCACCTGCGGTGGAAACGGCGGCTCCGGCAGCTGCAACGGCCAATAGCGGCGATCAGCAATGGCAGCAGGAACTGGCGGTCTGGCAGGCGGCCATGGCTGGCAATACACCCGGTGACTACAAGGCCTATCTGGCCGCCTATCCGAATGGCAAATTTGCGGCCATGGCGAAAAACCGTATTGCCGAGGCAGCGCCTGCAGTCGCTCCGGCACCGGTGGAAGTGTCTCGGCCCAGCGAGCCGCCACCACCGCCGCCACCGGGCTTCACGGTTGGAACGCCCGCCACGGAAGCCGTGTTTCTCGACAGGGGTACGAAGCGTGAAGTGCAGGGCAGGCTCACCTCCATCGGCTATCCGACCGGCGGCGCCGATGGCAGTTTCGGTGAGCGTACCCGCACGGCCATTTCTCGCTGGCAGGCCGTTGTCGGCGCACCGGTAACGGGCTATCTGAGTTTTGATCAGTTGATGCGTTTGCGCCAGGATAGCGCCGGTGTCTATGAAGACTGGCTCAACCAGCAAGTGGCTGTTCGCCGTCATGTGCCGCGCGGTCCGGTTCTGGAAGGCCGGGTGAAAGACAATCATGACGATGCCGCAGCCGCATTGGCTCTGGGTCTTATTGGCGGGGCTTTGCTGGGTGGCGCAATTGCCGCCGGTGGTGGCCATGGTCATGGTGGCCCCCGGTTCATGCCAGGTCACGGACCGCGCCGTCATCCGTAACGCCAGTTTTCTAAGCGATTGCCTGAAGCGCCATGGGCCATCAAAGGGGCATGGCGCATTCTTCGCCGCAATTGACTTGGCCGTCAGCCCACTCTATCAGTATTTTATTGGATGGTTTTCGATCTGAGTAACGTCGGGTTGAAAAGCAAAAGGGAATGCGAAAGCGCCGACCCATGCCGGGAGCGCCAAACGCAGCCGACCCCGCGACTGTAGAGCAGTGAGGGTTTTCCATCCGGTTTCAAAAGACCGTCGTGACGGTCCGCAGGGTGCGGGCGGCGGCGGGAAGGAGAGGCCGGAAAAACCACTGGAGTGGCAAGACGATCAGCCGGGGTTGGACGCCTCTTTTTTCTACGAATCGTCCGCCTTTTCGTCTTGCGTGACGCTCTGGGAAGGTGAGGGAAATCCGCAAGGATCGATCATCCTGACTTGATCGTCCTGACATTGCGAGCCAGGAGACCTGCCGTCCGTGACGGGCGAAAAGCCCATGGGGGGAGCAATCCCCGACGCCAGCACGGAGGTTGTCGTGGCGAAACAGGTTTCAGCGGTGGTCGCACCGCCGCAGGGGATGAGTCCATCCCCTGTACTCGGACATAGCGCTTCGCCTTTCGGCGTTGTGCTCAGTTTCATGTCCTATCATTGTCTTGGCCTTGCTGTTCTGGTGCTGCTGATTGCGGCGCTGGTGTTTGCCGCTTTGCCTCTGTCGCGATCAAAGCCGCAGGCCATTCTGCCCGTTTCACCGCCTGCTGAAAAGAATGCTGCCTCTGAGCGCTCCACCTTTGGCGGCGCCATGGCTTTACCGAAAGCGGATGTGCGGGCAGTGCCGATGCCGCAGGCGATGCCTGCATCGCGCAGCTTTCCGGCCTTTGCCCCGCGGTCCGGCGGTCTTTACGCCACGCCGGCAGACGGGCGGTGAGCCTATGAACAATCCCGCAGCAAAAAGCACCTTCGTTCTCGGAGGTGCGCGCTCCGGCAAATCCGCTTTTGCCGAGAAAAGCGCCATTGCCACAGGTTTCGAGCGCCATTATCTGGCCACGGGCCGGGCATGGGATGAGGAGATGCGCGCCCGCATCGACAGGCATCGGCAGGAGCGCGGCCCGCTCTGGACCACCCATGAAGAACCGCTGGCGCTGACGCAGACGCTGTTGCGTCTCAATCAGAAGGGGCGGGTGATCCTTGTCGATTGCCTCACCCTCTGGCTCACCAATCTGATGATGGAGGAGGGGCGCGACATTGCCGCCGAGAGTGCGGCACTGGCTGCCCTTCTGCCGCAGCTTTCCTGCTCTGTCATTCTCGTGTCCAACGAAGTCGGTCTTGGCATCGTGCCGGAAAACCGCATGGCGCGGGAATTCCGCGACCATGCGGGCCGTCTTCACCAGATGATTGCCAGCGAAGCCGACGAGGTGTTCTTCGTCGCCGCTGGCCTGCCCCTGAAAATGAAAGGTTGACCCCATGTTGCAGCAGAAAATTCCCGCCACCGTGATCACCGGTTTTCTCGGTGCGGGCAAGACGACGATCATCCGCAACATGCTGATGCATGCAGGCGGCAAGAAAATCGCGCTGATCATCAATGAATTCGGCGATCTCGGCGTCGATGGCGAGGTGCTGAAGGGCTGCGGCGCGGACAATTGCAGCGAGGACGACATTATCGAACTGACCAATGGCTGCATCTGCTGCACCGTTGCCGATGATTTCGTGCCGACCATGCAGAAGCTTTTGGAACGCGAGGTCAGGCCCGACCATATCGTCATCGAAACCTCGGGTCTTGCTTTGCCGCAGCCGTTGGTCGCCGCCTTCAACTGGCCGGATATCCGCACCCGCGTCACCGTCGATGGCGTGGTGACGGTGGTCGATAGTGCCGCCGTTGCCGCCGGACGCTTTGCCGACGATCATGACCGGCTGGATGCACAGCGGGCAGACGATGACAGTCTCGATCACGAAAGCCCGATCGAGGAACTGTTCGAGGATCAGTTGACCTGCGCCGATCTGATTGTGCTCAACAAGACCGACCTTCTCGATGGCGAGGGGCTTGCCCGCGTCAGGACCGAGGTGACCGGACGCATTGCCCGCAAACCGGCTTTGATCGAGGCCAGAAATGGCGAGGTTCCGGCCATGGTGCTTCTCGGCCTCGGTGCAGGCTCTGAGGCCGATATCGTCAACCGCAAGAGCCATCATGAGCTGGAACATGAGGCCCTGCATGACAGCGGGGAGCCGCATGAGCATCATCACGACCATGACGAGTTTGACAGTTTCGTCGTTTCGCTGGGGGCCGTCGCCGATCCTGCCGGTTTTGTCGATAAACTGAAAGAGATTGTCGAGGCCCATGACGTGCTGCGGCTGAAGGGCTTTATCGAGGTGCCGGGCAAGCCGATGCGGCTGGTGGTGCAGGGGGTCGGCAGCCGTATCGACAGCTATTTCGACCGGCCATGGGCGTCAGGCGAAACGCGCGAAAGCCGTCTGGTGGTGATCGGTCTGCATGATCTCGATCAGGCCGCGATTGCCGATGCCATCGGCAAGGCAGTGTAAGCCATGCATCTGCTGCTTGCCCGGCAAGGATCGTTGAGCGATGGAGACGAGGCGATCGATCTCGGCCAGACGCCGGGCGACATCCTGTTTCTCTCCGCCGCCGATACCGAGCTTGCAGCGATGGCTTCTGCTCTGGCTGGTCCGGATGTGCGACCACCCATGAAACGCTGGCGGCTTGCCAGCCTGATGAACCTCAAGCATCCGATGTCGGTGGATGCCTATATCGAACGCACTGCCCGCCATGCCCGGCTGATCGTGGTGCGGGCGCTGGGCGGAGCCAGCTATTTTCATCACGCGCTGGAAGCGCTCGCTGCCGCTGCCCGAAAAAGCGGTTCGCTGATTGCCGTGCTGCCGGGCGATGACAAGCCCGATGCCGGTCTCGATGGCTTCAACACGGTCAGCGAGGAGGATCGTCAGGCGCTCTGGGCCTATCTTTGCGAAGGCGGCGGCGAAAACAGCACCCGCTTCATCGCCTATGCCGAGGCGCTTCTGACCGGGGCGGAAAAGCCGGCCGGAGCCGAACCCTTGCTCAAGGCCGGAATCTGGTGGCCGGCCAAGGGCGTGATTGGCGTCGAGGCGTGGAAGGCGGTGGCACATGATGAGAAACGTCCGATTGCCGCGATCGCCTTCTATCGTGCTCTGGTGCAAAGCGGCGAGACCGCGCCCGTCGAGGCGCTGATTGCGGCATTGGCGAAACATGGGCTGGCAGCGCTGCCGGTTTTTGTCACCAGTCTGAAAGATGCAGTGAGCAGCGAGACTTTGCGGGCGATTTTTGCCCGGGCAAGACCCGAGATCGTGCTGAATGCCACCGGTTTTGCCGTTTCATCGCCGGGTGAGGATTATTCCGGCACGGTTCTGGACGAAGACGGCGCCATTGTGCTTCAGGTGATTTTTTCCTCCTCCAGCCGAGCCATGTGGCAGGAGGCCAGTCAGGGGCTCAATCCGCGCGATCTTGCCATGCATGTGGCGCTGCCGGAGGTGGATGGCCGGGTGCTGACGCGCGCGGTGTCGTTCAAATCTGTTGCCCGTTATGATGCAAAGGTCGAGGCCAATCTGGTTCGGCATGAGCCGGATGAGGGGCGCGTGAATTTTGTCGCAAGCCTTGCCGCCAACTGGGTGCGGCTGCGACGGAAAAGCGCTGGCGAGCGCCACATCGCGCTGATCGTGGCCAATTACCCGAACCGTGACGGCAGGCTTGGCAATGGCGTCGGGCTCGATACGCCGGCTGGCACGATGGAAGTGCTGAAAGCGCTGGCCGAATCGGGCTATGATGTTCAAAATCTTCCCAAAGATGGTGATCACCTGATGGCAGCCCTGATGCAAGGGCCAACCAATGCGGCCATTCAGGGCAGGATTGTTCGCGAACAGATATCCTTAGCCGACTACCGAGAGTTCTTAGCCGGCTTGCCATCTCGGGTGCAGCAGCAGATCGAGGCTCGATGGGGTGCGGCGGAAAAGGATCCTTTTTTCATCGATGGTGGCTTTGCGCTTCCCTTGATGCGCTTCGGCAAGATCATGATCGGCATTCAACCGGCGCGTGGCTATCATATCGATCCGAAAGACAGCTATCATTCACCCGACCTCGTGCCGCCGCATGGTTATCTGGCCTTCTATGCTTTTCTGCGGCAGGTCTTTGCCGTCGATGCGGTCATTCACATGGGCAAGCACGGCAATCTCGAATGGCTGCCGGGCAAGGCTCTGGCGCTATCGGACACCTGTTTTCCCGAAGCGGTCTTCGGGCCGCTGCCGCATCTTTATCCCTTCATCGTCAATGATCCGGGTGAGGGCACGCAGGCCAAGCGCCGCACAAGTGCGGTGATCATCGATCACCTCACCCCGCCGCTCACCCGCGCGGAAAGTTATGGGCCGCTGAAGGATCTCGAAGCGCTGGTTGATGAATATTATCAGGCGCTTGGCCATGATCCACGCCGGGTCAGGCTGTTGCAAAAGCAGATTGTCGATCTTGCCGCCGATATCGGGCTTGAGGACGATGCCGGAATTGCGCCC
Source organism: Allorhizobium sonneratiae (assembly GCF_023700755.1). Taxonomy (GTDB): domain Bacteria; phylum Pseudomonadota; class Alphaproteobacteria; order Rhizobiales; family Rhizobiaceae; genus Allorhizobium; species Allorhizobium sonneratiae. Next base: position 149,211 of record NZ_JAMKOJ010000008.1, read on the forward strand.
GGTGAGGAAACCGATGTCAGGCTGGAAAAACTCGATGCCTATCTCTGCGATCTGAAGGAAATGCAGATCCGCGACGGTCTGCATATTTTCGGCCGTGCGCCGGAAGGGCGGCTTTTGACCGATCTGACCGTGGCGCTGGCGCGGGTGCCGCGCGGGCAGGGTGAGGGCGGCGATGCCAGCCTGCAGCGGGCGATTGCGGAAGATTGCCTTGGAAAAAGCGCGTTCGATCCGCTCGATTGCCGCTTTTCCGATCCCTGGACCGGTAAGAGGCCCGTTCTTCTTGAGGCTGTCAGCAATGATCCCTGGCGCAGTCTCGGCGACACGGTTGAGCGCATCGAAGTGCTGGCGGCCAGTTTTGTCTCCGGCGAGGTGCCATGCCCGCAAGACTGGCCGAGAACGCAGGCCGTGTTGCAGGAAATCGAGACCCGGCTGAAACCCTCCGTAATCCGCTCCGGTCCCGGTGAAATCACAGGATTGCTTAAAGGCTTGGATGGGCGTTTCGTGCCGCCCGGCCCATCGGGCGCGCCGACACGCGGACGGCCCGATGTGTTGCCGACGGGGCGCAATTTCTATTCGCTCGACAGCCGCGCCGTGCCGACCCCTGCCGCTTATGCGCTGGGGCAAAAATCCGCAGAGCTTCTGATTGCCCGTTATGTGCAGGATCATGGCGACTGGCCGACCGCCTTCGGATTGACCGCCTGGGGCACGTCGAACATGCGCACCGGCGGCGACGACATCGCCCAGGCGCTCGCGCTGATCGGTGTCAAGCCGCTGTGGGACAATGCATCGCGCCGGGTGACAGGCTTCGAGATTGTGCCGATGGCAAAGCTTGGCCGTCCAAGAGTGGATGTCACCTTGCGCATTTCCGGCTTTTTCCGCGATGCCTTTCCCGATCAGATTGCGCTGTTCGACAAGGCGGTGCGCGCCGTCGGAGCGCTGGAGGAGGATGAGGGCGACAATCCGGTTGCCGCACGCATGCGGGCCGAAACGGCGCGCATGGTGAAGGACGGTTTGAGTGAGGCCGAGGCGCAGCGCAAGGCCGGATACCGCGTCTTCGGTTCCAAACCCGGCGCTTACGGCGCGGGGCTTCAGGCGCTGATCGATGAAAAATTATGGGACAATCGCACTGATCTTGCCGAGGCCTATCTCGTCTGGGGCAGCTATGCCTATGGGGCGGGCGAGGAGGGCAAGGCCGAGCGCCGCCTCTTCGAGGAGCGGCTGAGCGGGCTGGAAGCCGTCATCCAGAATCAGGACAATCGCGAACACGATCTTCTCGACAGCGATGATTATTACCAGTTCGAGGGCGGCATGACGGCGGCGGTGGAAAGCCTGTCGGGAAAACGTCCCGGCGTCTATCACAACGATCATTCCCGCCCGGAAAGACCGGTGATCCGCTCGCTCGAAGAGGAAATCGGCCGGGTGGTGCGCGCCCGCGTCGTCAATCCGAAATGGATCGAGGGCGTGATGCGCCATGGCTACAAGGGTGCCTTCGAGATTGCCGCCACGGTGGATTATCTCTTCGCCTTCGCCGCCACCACAGGCGCGGTCAGGCCGCCGCATTTCGAGGCAGTCTATCGCGCTTTCGTGCTGGATGACCGGGTGCGCACTTTCATGGCCGAGAAAAATCCGCCTGCGCTTTCCGAAATGGCCGCCCGGTTGATGGAGGCCATAGAGCGTGGGCTCTGGACGCCCCGCAGCAATTCGGCGAAATATGATTTGACAGACCTTGTCGCTGCCAATTGACCGGAAGATATTATGACAGAAGAGATGACACCCACCACGCCCGAAGACCTTGCTCGCCACGCGGAAAAGATGGCGAAGAAAAAAGCCGCGCGCGACAAGATCATGGCGACCAAGACCGGCGAAAAGGGCCTGATCATCGTGCATACCGGCAAGGGCAAGGGCAAATCCTCCGCGGCGTTCGGCATGATTTTCCGCCACATCGCCCATGGCCGCAAATGCGCCGTGGTGCAGTTCATCAAGGGGGCGATGTCCACCGGCGAGCGTGATCTGATCCTGGCGCGTTTTTCTGATCTGTGTGCTTTTCACACTATGGGCGAAGGTTTTACCTGGGAAACGCAGGACAAGGCCCGCGACACCGAAATGGCCCGCGCCGCCTGGGAAAAGGCCAAGGCGTTGATCCGCGATCCTTCCCATCACATGGTGCTGCTGGATGAGATCAACATCGCCATCCGCTATGATTATATTCCGCTGGATGAGGTGCTGGATTTTCTCGCCACCGAAAAGCCGCCTATGACCCATGTGGTGCTGACGGGTCGCAATGCGCGGGACGAGCTGATAGAAATGGCTGATCTGGTGACGGAGATGGAACTGGTCAAACATCCCTTCCGCTCCGGCATCAAGGCGCAGATTGGAGTGGAATATTGATGGCGCAGAACTGGGCTTTCTGGGCGTTTCTCTCGGCCTGTTTTGCCGCTTTGACCGCGATTTTCGGCAAGATCGGCGTGGCGGGGGTGAATTCGGACCTCGCCACCCTGATCCGCACCGTCGTCATTCTTGCCGTGATTGCAGCCATCGTCTTTGCCTTAGGGCAATGGCAGCCGCTCTCTTCCATTGGCGCAAAGACCTGGCTTTTCCTTGTCCTGTCGGGTCTGGCGACCGGGGCCTCCTGGCTTGCCTATTACCGGGCGCTGAAGCTGGGGGAGGCCTCGCAGGTAGCGCCGGTGGACAAGCTTTCCGTGGTCATGGTGGCGATTTTCGGCGTGGTTTTTCTCGGCGAAACGCTCTCGGCCATTCACTGGCTCGCCATCGGCATGATTGCTGCGGGCGCGGTCATGCTGGCGGTGTTTTGAGCGGATGGATCTCCGGTTTTTGCCTGCGCTGCCTGCCAGACGCGCAGAAAATTCTCGCTATAGACATCAATAATGCGTTCTGACGGCCATCCGGCGTCGAGCATGGCCTCAGTCAGTTTCGGCAGATCCGCGCCGCTTGTCATGCCGGTCGGTATGCTGGAAATGCCGCCATCGAAATCGCTGCCGAAGGTAAGATGTTTCCATGGATCGTCGGTGATTCCCATGCCGTCGATCAGTTCCGCCAGTTTCTCGTAATAGCGGATGACAAAAACCAGATCGGCATCCCGGTCCGGTTTGCCGTTTGCAAGCGTCGCATGCTTGAGAAAATAGGGCGAGAGGATCACGCTGATCGTGCCGCCGGTCTCGACGATGGCGCGAATGGCCGCGTCGTTCAGGCCCCGGTCGAGATGGCGCGAGGCGCTGGTTTGCGTGCCTGCCGTTATGCTGCGGGATGCGGCATGGGAGGCAAAGACCGGAACGCCGCGTTTCAATGCGATGGCTGCCGTGTCGAGAATGCCTTGACTGGAGGTGTGCGAGACATCGATCAGCAGACCGGCCTCCATGGCGGTTTCGACGAAATGTCTGCCATAAGCTGATAGCCCGCCACCGGCGATCTTGCGCCAGGGATTGGTCGGCGCATAACCGGCTTCAGAAATATCGGTGGTGCAGAAATGGTTGAGGGTGAGATAGGCGGCACCGTCTTTTGCAATGTCCGTGAGGCGCTTCAGCCGCAAGTCCTGCGTTGCCTTGCCGGTTGCGCCCAGCACATGCGCCCCTTCGACGGAAAGAATGGCAGAGCGCAGTCCTTCTGCCTTGGCCTGCCGGACGGCGGCGGGCGTGGCGGTAAGCCGCATGCGTCCGCTGCTTGTTTCAACGATCTGTCGGACATAGGCGGCATGATCGAGCCAGTTTTTCCAAGGATCGAAAAACGGGTCGGAAAACAGGTTTTCCCACAAGGCATGGGCGCTGAAACAGGCCCCGCCATAGCCGCCTGCAATGAAATCCGGGCCGCTGACATGGTCGCAGAGCGGTTTGTTGATCCCTTTCGGCGTGATCGCCTTGATCAGGGCGATGGCAGGCGATGTGCGCGTCGCCTTCCAGTCACCTTTCCAGAAGTCGTAACCACTGACCCGCGCAAGATAAAGCGAATCGAGATGCGTATCGATCGGGTATGCCATCTCATGGATGGTCTTGTGAGGTTCAGGATAAAGGCTGCGACAGGCGGAAACAGAAAGAACCATGGAACAAATCTTTCCTGAATTTTGACGCTGAAATCTGTCTTGAGAGACTGTCTGGTTCAATCTGAACCTGGCACACTCTCACCAATTATTTTTGAAACATGATTTTGAGCGTCCTCGTTTCACTCCGATCGGATTATGCGCTGACGTTTTTCTTCCGCATCTGCGGATGGAAAACCGCTACGCAGGTTTCACGGAACGATGCTCAAGCGCTGCATTGCGAAATGTGAATGGTTAAAAGCAAAAATCACGCCAGTTTATGGCATGGTTGTGCGGCGACGGCCTGTAGAAAGACGTCGGCTTATCTGGTCTTCTATCCCGCAAATATGACAGGGGCTTACACGCCAATCCAGACGCGCAGCGGATTTGTCGGGTCGAGCAGCAGTTTTCCGGCAAGGCAGACGCAGGTGACGATCAGCAGTGGTTTGATCAGCTTTGCCCCGTTTTTCATCGCCAGTCTGGAGCCGGTCTGGGCGCCGAGAAACTGGCCGATCCCCATGACGATACCGAGTTTCCATAAAATCACGCCATTGAAAACGAAGATCAGGAACGCACCGATATTGGAGCCGAAATTCAAGAGCTTGGTATGGGCGGTCGCTTTCAGCATGCCGGAACCGGCCATGGCGACGAAGGAGAGCATGTAAAACGAGCCTGCTCCTGGGCCAAAAATGCCATCATACATCCCGACCAGCGGTGCAAAGGTGAGGCCAAAAACGAAGGGTGAAATCCGCTGATGGCTGTCGACATCCGACATGTTCGGTTTGACGGCGAAATAGACGGCAATGGCGATGAGAAGCAGTGGCATAAATGCTTTGAGCACATCGCCCGGCACGAAGGTGGTGATGCTGGCGCCGATCATGCTGCCCAAAAGCGCCATGGCGGCCATGGGCAATTGTTTCTTCAGGTTCACATGGCCCTTGCGGGCATAGGCAATCGTTGCCGAGGCTGAGCCGAACATGCCTTGCAGCTTGTTGGTGCCGAGCGATTCCAGCGGTGGAATACCGGCAATCAGCAAAGCGGGAATGGTGATCAACCCGCCGCCACCGGCGATGGAATCGATAAAACCGGCTGTAAAAGCTGCAAAAAACAGGAACAGGAATGTCTGGAAGGCAATATCGGTCATTTATAGAAATCCGTAAGGGAAGTAGGCTTTTGTTCATGGCATTCGCATTGCTTTTTCGCAAGCCTGTCGATTCCGGTTTGACCGGGCAAGCCCCCTTCGCTAAATGAAAGACAGATGTGCGACGGCGCCTGTTCGACAGGCTGCGGTCCGGTGCGGCTGACTCAATCCGAGGGCCAAGTCCGGAGCTGTCCAAATGCCATGGAAATGCTTGCCTTCGGCAAGGGTCCGGCGCTTCGTACATATCGATTGAACGAAGCAGAAGGGCCTTGAGCACATGGCGGAAAAACTCGGAATCATGGTCTGCGGCCACGGCAGCCGCAATCAGAATGCGGCACGCGAATTTGCTGTCATCGCCGAGGCGTTGAAGGCGAAAAATCCCGATATGCCGGTGGAATACGGCTATCTGGAATTTTGCAATCCTGTGATTGCCGCCGGTCTCGACAGCCTGCGCGAACAGGGGGTGACGCGGGTTTTGGCCGTGCCGGGCATGCTTTTTGCGGCCGGTCACGCCAAGAACGACATTCCCTCCGTGCTCAACACCTATCAGGCGCAGCATCCGGGTTTCGTCATCAATTACGGTCGTGAGCTTGGCATTGACCTGAAAATGATCCGTGCGGCGGGCGACCGGATTCAATCCGCCATCGATGCCGCCAATGCCGAACATGGTTTTGTTGACAAGCATGAGACGCTGTTGATGGTGGTGGGGCGCGGCTCGTCCGATCCCGATGCCAATTCCAATGTCGCCAAAGTGATGCGCATGCTCTGGGAAGGCATGGGCTTCGGCTGGGGCGAGACCTGCTATTCCGGCGTGACCTTTCCGCTGGTCGAGCCGGGGCTCACCCATGCGGCAAAGCTCGGCTACAAGCGCATTGTCGTCTTTCCCTATTTTCTCTTTACCGGCGTGCTGGTGAAGCGCATCTACAGCTATACCGACGAGGTGGCGGCCCGCCATCCGCAGATCCAGTTCGTCAAGGCGCCTTATCTGAACGATCATCCGCTGGTGCTCGATGCCTTTCAGGATAGGGTCAAGGAAATCCTCGACGGTGCGGCGGTGATGAACTGCCAGATGTGCAAATATCGTGAGCAGGTTTTAGGCTTTGAAGCCCATCTCGGCCTGCCGCAGGAAAGCCATCACCATCATGTCGAAGGCATTGGCGGGGGGCTGGAAAACTGTCCCTGCAAGGGCGATTGCGATGCCTCCTGTCGCGATCCGGATTTCTGTCAAAAGCATGGTCTGCCCTGGACGTCAGTGCACAGCCATGCCGAGCCGAACCCGCTCACACCCGCCTTCGATTACACCGTTTCGACGACATTGGGCGGCAAATATGGTCATCTCCTCAACGCCGCGCCCGATGCGGAACTGGAGGCAGTGATGACGGCGCCATCAACCGGCACATATCAGGATCATCATGGGCACGAGCATGGGCCGAATTGCGGATGCGGCCATCACCATCATGATCACGCCCACGATCACAGTCATGGTCACGACCATCATCACGAGCACCATGATCACCACCATGGCCACGCGCATGACCATGAGCATGGCCATCATCATGCGCCCTATCCGCATGCCGATCATCCGCTGGGGCCGAAATCCATGAGCAAGAAACGCTGAATGGCGCTGTTCGACAGCATTCTGATCGTCGACTGGTCCGGCGCGAACCGCCCGGTAACGGGGAGCAATTCGCTCTGGGCCTGTCTTGTCGAACAGGATGCGGGCCTTGTCTGGCTGGAGAATTTTCCAACCCGCGCCGCCTTCATGGCGCGGCTTTCAACGCTGGTGGACGAGACGCTTGCGTCAGGAAAGCGTCTGCTGGCTGGTTTCGATTTCTCCTTTGCCTATCCGGAAGGTACGGCTCAGCGCATCACCGGCGAGGCTGGTTGGCAAAGCGTGTGGCGGGCGCTGGAACGGGACATTGAGGATGATACGGACAATCGTAACAACCGCTTTCTTGTCGCCGATCGCTGGAACCGGGATTGTTTTGCCGATGCGCCACGGTTCTGGGGCAGGCCTGCTGGTCTTGAATTGAAAAACCTGCCGGAAAAGCGCGTGCCGGTGCCACGCGATCCGCCTTTTGCGCTTCGCCTGACGGAGCAGGCAGCGAAAACGGCGAAGTCTGTGTTCCAGATGGCCTATGCCGGATCGGTCGGCAGTCAGTCCATGCTGGGCATTGCCCGGCTTTCGGCTTTTCTCGAAGGTCATCCTGAACGGTGCAAACTGGCTGTCTGGCCGTTCGAAACCGGGTTTTCCTCTGATTTTTCGGCAGAGATTCTGTTTGCGGAAATCTATCCCTCGCTTTTTACCGCCAGTGTGCAAGAAGGCGAGGTGAAGGATCAGGCTCAAGTGCGCCATATGGCGGCGGAGTTTCTCCGACTTGATAGTGCTGGCCTTTTGAAAAAATTATTGGAACGGCCTGATGGCTTGAGCAATGCGCATGTGGGGTGCGCGCTTAAGGAAGAAGGCTGGATTTTGGGGACGGGGCATAAGGTGATTGAGACAGTCGTTTCTTTGAATGACGGCATGACAGGTGAGAAGGATGCGCGGCCGGGGCTGGAATATCTGCGCTCTCCCGCCGAAATCTATCGGCAATCCTTTGCCATGATCCGCGATGAGGCCGATCTTTCGCGCTTTCCCGCCGATCTGCAGCCGATGATCATTCGGCTGATCCATGCCTGCGGCATGGTGGATGTGGCAGAAGACATTCAGTTTTCTGAAAACGTGGTGCAGGCGGGGGCCGCGGCGCTTGCAGCCGGTGCGCCGGTTTTATGTGATGCGGAAATGGTCCGCCATGGCATTATCCAGAAGCTGCTGCCAGCGCAAAACGAGGTGGTCTGCCTGTTGAAGGATGTGCGGGTGCGCCCGCTGGCAGCCTGGAATACGACAACGCTGTCGGCGGCTCAGGTGGACCTCTGGCTGCCGATGCTGGATGGGGCGGTGGTGGTGATCGGCAATGCGCCGACCGCTCTTTATCGTCTTCTGGAAAAGCTCGATCAGGGCGCGCCAAAACCGGCGGCGATCCTCGGCTTTCCGGTGGGTTTCGTCGGGGCAGCCGAAAGCAAGGCGGAACTGGCCGCAAACAGCCGTGGCGTGCCTTTCATTACCCTGAAAGGAAGGCGTGGTGGTTCTGCCATCGCGTCTGCGGCGCTGAATGCACTGGCCGGAGGGCTTGGCGGGCATGACTGAGGCCTGGCTCACCATCATCGGTATGGGCGATAGCGGTCTCGACAGTTTGAGCCCGCAGCAGCGCCGCGCCCTCGATCAAACCGAGGTGCTGGTGGTGGGCGAGCGGCTGGAAGCGCTGGCCGGGCAAAGCCTGCCGCAGGTGAAGCGCATTCTGACATGGGGAGCCGGGTTTCGCCCCACGCTGGAGGCGGTTCTGTCGCTGAAAGGCAAGCCGGTCACGGTGCTGGCTACCGGAGATCCGATGCATTACGGCATCGGTGCAACCCTGCTGCGCTCTATGAAGCCGGAGGAGATGCGGGTGCTGCCCAGTCCCTCGGCCTTTTCTCTGGCCGCTGCCCGGCTGCATTGGCCCTTGCAGGCGGTGGCGCAGATATCCTTGCATGGCCGTCCGCTCAGCCATCTCAACCGCCATATCCTGCCGCAGGCCCGCATTCTGGCGCTGACCTCGAATGGCGACAGTGTCAAACAGGCGGCGAAGCGTCTTGTTGAACGCGGCTTTGGCGCGGCTCTCTGCCATGTGCTGGAGCACATGGGCGGGGTCGTTGAGCGGCATATCGTCATGACGGCAGTAGAGCTTTGTGCCACGAACGACGTGTTTGCAGACTTTAATACGCTGGCGATCGATTGCGGGCAGGGCCCGAACCTGCCGCCGCTGCCCGGTCTGCCGGATGAGGTTTTTCGCCATGATGGACAATTGACCAAAAGCGAGGTCAGGGCAGTGACGCTGGCAAAGCTTTCACCCTTTCCCAACGCGCTTCTCTACGATGTTGGGGCAGGCTGCGGCTCGGTCGCCATTGAGTGGCTGCGGCTCGGCATGGGCACGCGCGCCATCGCCTTCGAGCAGAAGACGGAACGGATCGCCATGATGCGCGACAATGCCGAGACGCTCGGCACGCCGGATCTCGACATCGTCGAAGGGCAGGCCCCCGCCTGCCTTTCAGGGCAGGAGCCGCCGGATGCGATCTTCATCGGCGGCGGCATCACAGGGCTTGGTGTGTTCGAGACCTGCTGGCAGGTTTTGAAGCCCGGCGGGCGGCTGGTGGCCAATGCCGTGACGCTGGAAGGTGAGGCGCGGCTTACCGAGCTGCGGGGCCTTCATGGCGGCGAGATGATCCGGCTGTCCGTTGCCCGTGCGGCCCCGGTCGGGCGTTATTGCGGCTGGAAATCGCTGATGCCGGTGACGATCTGGAGCGTGGTGAAATGAGCGGAACCCTCTACGGTCTGGGCCTTGGCCCCGGTGATCCTGAACTGATCACGCTGAAAGCCCACCGCATCCTGACCTCTGCACCTGTGATTGCCTATCCGGCGCCCGATACCGGCCCAAGCTTTGCCCGCCGCATTGCCGCCCCCTATCTTCGTGCCGATCAATTGGAAGTGCCGATTGTCGTGCCGATGCGGGTGGAGCGGTTTCCGGCGCAGGAGGTCTATGACCTTGCGGCGGAGATGCTGTCGCATCACCTTGATGCCGGGTCTGATGTTGCGGTTCTCTGTGAGGGCGATCCGTTTTTCTACGGTTCCTTCATCTATCTGTTTTCCCGGTTGGCGGAGCGCTACGACACCGTGATCGTGCCGGGCATTTCCTCGGTCATGGCGGCGGCGGCGCAGTCCGGGCGGCTGCTTGCGGCGCGCAATGAGGTGTTGACCGTGTTGCCGGGGCCGCTTGCCAATGACGATCTGCGTGCCCGGCTGGAGAGCACGGATGCGGCGGCGATCATCAAGCTCGGACGGCATTTTCCACGCATCCGCGCGCTGCTCGATGCGATGGGGCTGACCCCTTTTGCCTGCTATATCGAGCGCGTGACGCTGCCGGAAGAACGCATTCTGCCGCTTGCCGAGGTGGCGGAAGACAGCGCTCCCTATTTTTCGATGATCCTGATTTACAAGGGTCAGGAACAACTGACACAGAAAGACCGCGATGCCTGAGCCAGACAAACCCGTTATCGTCATCCTCTCGCAGACGGCGCTGCCGCTTGCCCGGCGCGTGGCAGAGATAACGGGCGGCGAGGTGCATGGCGCAACGTCCCGCGTGAGCGGGGCCGATCTCGGTTTCGAGGCAGTGAAGCCCCATCTACAGGCCCTGTTTCAGGCCGGGCGTTCGATCATCGCCATCATGGCCTCCGGTGCACTGATCCGCCTGCTGGCGCCGGTTCTGTCCGGCAAGCAGCAGGAACCGCCGGTCATTGCGCTTTCGGAAGACGGGGCCTCGGTCGTGCCGCTTCTTGGTGGTCACCATGGGGCAAACGATCTTGCCCGCCAGATTGCTGGCTCTTTACAAACCCATGCCGCCATCACCACGGCGGGCGATCTGCGCTTTGGCGTGGCGCTCGATCAGCCACCGGAAGGCTATGTGCTGGCCAATCCCGATCAGGCCAAGGCGGTGATGGCCGAACTTGTCGCGGGCGTGAGTGTGCGCCTCAATGGTAAGGCGGACTGGCTTGAAACATCGCGTCTGCCTTTTGCCGAGAACGGTCCGGTCACACTGACCGTCACCGATCGCGTCACGACGCCCAGTCCGCTGGAGCTGGTCTATCACCCAAAAACCCTTGTGCTCGGCATGGGGGCGGAACGTCACGCCGACAGTGCCGAGGCCATTGCGCTTGCCGAAGAGCTGTTGGCTGCGGGTGGTTATGCACGCGAAAGTCTCGCGGCACTTGCCTCCATTGATCTCAAGGCGGATGAGGCGGCTCTTCATGCAGTTGCAGCACATTTTTCCGTGCCTGCCCGGTTTTTCACCGCTGAAATGCTGGAGGCCGAGCGGGATCGGCTGCAAAATCCATCGGATGTTGTCTTTGCCGAGGTCGGCTGCCATGGCGTGGCGGAAGGGGCGGCCCTTGCCGCCGTCGGTCAGGATGGTGCTCTCGCGCTGGCCAAGCGCAAGGGTAAAGGTGTGACAGCCGCAATTGGCCGGGCAGAATCCCCGCTCGATATTCTTCCCATGGGCCGGGCGCGCGGCAAGCTCTTCGTCGTCGGCATCGGGCCGGGGTCCGAAGGCTGGCGCTCGCCGGAAGTGAGCCGAATGGTCGCAGACAGCAGCGATCTGATTGGCTATTCGCTCTATCTGGATTTGCTTGGGCCGCTGGTTCAGGGCAAGGCCCGCCATGATTTCGATCTTGGCAAGGAAGAAGCCCGCGTGGTGCACGCCATGGAGCTGGCGGGCGAGGGCAAGACTGTGTCGCTTGTCTGCTCCGGCGATGCCGGGATTTATGCGATGGCGACGCTGGTGTTCGAGCTGTTTGACAAGGGCGGCGTGTCTGATGCGGCACGGCGCATCGAGGTACAGGTCTCGCCCGGCATTTCCGCCCTTCAGGCTGCGGCAGCGCGTGCCGGTGCTCCGCTCGGCCATGATTTCTGCACCATCTCGCTGTCTGATCTTTTGACACCGTGGGAGCATATAAAACGGCGGGTACAGGCGGCGGGTGAGGGCGATTTCGTCATCGCTTTCTACAATCCCGTCTCAATGAAGCGCCGCACCCAGCTTGCCTATGCGCGGGATGCGCTGCTGAAATTCCGCCCCGCCGATACGCCGGTCATTCTTGCCACCAATCTCGGACGTCCGGGTGAGACGTTGCGGATTGTGCCGCTTGGCGACCTGAATGTCGATGATGTCGATATGCTGACTGTGGTGGTGGTCGGCTCCTCCGAGAGCCGGTGTGTGCGGATGGGTGACGGCAAAACATGGGTCTATACGCCGCGCGGCTATTCCGGCAAGGCAGGCACTGGCATGGTAAAGGAAGACTGAGATGACCGTTTATTTCATCGGTGCCGGCCCCGGCGCGCCAGACCTCATTACCGTGCGCGGCCTGAAACTGATCGAGCGCTGCCCGGTCTGCCTTTATGCCGGTTCGCTGGTGCCGGAAGAGATTGTCCAGGCAGCACCCAAAGACGCGCTGGTCAAAGACACGGCCCCCATGCATCTTGACGATATCCTTGCTGAGATCGTCAGCGCTCATGCGCGGGGCGAAGATGTCGCCCGCGTCCATTCCGGTGATCCGTCGATCTATGGCGCGATTGCCGAGCAGATGCGCAGGCTCGATGCGCTCGGTATTCCTTATGACGTCGTGCCGGGCGTACCGGCCTTTGCCGCCACCGCAGCCCGGCTGAAAACCGAACTGACGCTTCCCGAAATTGCCCAGACGGTGATCATCACCCGCACCGAAATGAAGGCATCTTCGATGCCTGAATTTGAAACGCTGGAGATTCTCGGAAGATCACGCGCCACGCTCGCCATTCATCTGTCGATCCGCAATCTGACCCATATAAGGGAAACGCTGACGCCCTATTACGGCGAGGACTGCCCGGTGGTGATCGCCTATCGCGCCACCTGGCCGGATGAGCTTTACATTCGCACCACGCTGAAAGACATGGCGGAGGAGGTGCGCAAGGCCAAGATCACCCGCACGGCTTTGATCCTTGTCGGCAAGGTTTTTGGAGATGTCGAATTCCGCGACAGCGATCTTTACAATGCCGGATTTTCGCATGTACTGCGCAATGTGGGCAAGAAGAAACGACTGGCTGAGTAACGTATAGCGCGCCTGACACAAACCGTGTTCCTCATCCTCGGGCTTGACCCGAGGATCACCTGCCGCAGCCATCCTATCGACGTTTCATGATGATAGACCATGGCAGATGCCCGGCTCAAGGCCGGGCATGACGTCAGGACTATAGGCAAAAATGGCGGGTGTTTACGCCCGCCATTTTTTTCGTTACGCTGCCGGTCTGGAGCCGATGGCCCCATAATAAGCAATGTAGAGATAGCAGACGATCGGCATCAGGAAGGCGAGGTGAATGCCGAAATGATCGGCAAGTGCGCCCTGAAGCAGTGGCAGCAGCGCACCGCCGACAATGGCGAGGCAAAGAATGCCCGATCCCTGGCTGGTGTGACGGCCAAGACCCTTGAGCGCCAGACTGAAAATCGTCGGGAACATGATCGAGTTGAACAGGCCGATTGACAGGATCGCCCACATGGCGAAATGGCCGGTGGTCAGCACGGTAATCAACAGCAGGGCTGCTGCAACCAGCGCATTGAAGGCCAGCGTCTTGGCGTCATCGATGTAGCGCATGGCCGCCGAGCCGATGAAGCGACCGACCATGGCCCCACCCCAGTAGTAAGAGACGTAATTGGCGGCCGTTTCAGACTTCAGACCGGCAATGGTCGGGTCGCCGAGGAAATTCACGAGGAAGCTGCCGATGCTGACTTCCGCGCCGACATAGACGAAAATGCCGACGGCGCCGAGCACCAGATGGCGATAATTCCAGGCAGAACCGGCATCATGGCCAATATGCTGCGTCTCTTCTTCCTCTTCCACCTTTGGCAGCTTCAGGAAGGCGAAAATCGCCGCCAGAACCAGAAAGGCAATCGCTAAAAGCAGATAGGGGAATTTCACCGCCGCAGCTTCCGCCGTGCGCAGTGCATTGATCTGTTCGGGCGTGGCGTTTGCCGCAAGCTCGGTCGCGGAAGACAGGATCAGCAGCGCGCCGAAGAAAGGCGCAACCGTGGTGCCGAGCGAGTTGAAAGCCTGTGTCAGAGTCAGGCGGCTGGACGCGGTTTCCGGTGCACCCAAAATGGTGACGTAGGGATTGGCGGCGACCTGAAGAATGGTCACGCCGGTGGCCAGCACGAAGAGTGCGCCAAGAAACAGCCCGTAGACACGCAGACTTGCCGCCGGAATGAACAGCGCGCAGCCGATGGCGCAGATCAGAAGACCGGCAACGATACCGCCCTTGTAGCTGATCCGCTTGACCAGCGCGCCCGCAGGCAGCGACACGATGAAATAGGCACCGAAAAAGCACAGCTGGATCAGCATGGATTCGGTGTAGTTCAGGTCAAAGACCTTTTTCAGATGCGGAATCAGAATATCGTTGAGGCAGGTAATAAAGCCCCAGAGAAAGAAAAGCGAGGTGAGTGCAATCAGCGGGCCCGTATAGGCGTGGGATGAGGATTGCGTTGTTGTCGATCGTGTGCCGGTCGAAGCGGTTTGAAGTCCTGCCATTTTTCGGTTCTTCTTGTTGATGCGCGGCGTGGGAGGCAGCGCCTGGGTTGATAAACAGAGTTTGTCTCTGGTCGGGAACGGAGGTCGTTGCTGTTCTGCGAGTCATGTCCGGGTAAGGGGTTGATCTCTCACCGGCTGCAGATCGTCTGAAATCGAAATGTAGAAAGCGCGCGTCAGAATGAGAGATTGCTCTTTGAAAACCGCCATCTGGACGGCCTGATAGCGCTATCCTCACGCATTGTGCATGAAAAGATTTACACCTTAATTTTGATCAATGTTATCCTGCCTCATCGCTTGTCTTGCGGCGGCGTTCAAGAGGGGTAGGCTGAAAACGCTATCGCCAGAACACTGTTTTTAATCAAGAATACGTCGAAGTCTCATGCCATGTTTTATGGGCTGTCCGACGTGTTGTTGAAAAGGCATTTAGCGCGGGGTCATATGTATCTCAAGTGACGGATGGCATATTTTCATGCCATCCAGAAGATTGCGGCAGGAACGTGCGTCGAGATCAAGGATTGGGTCAGGGCTTGGACGGCGGTTCCATATCGCCAAAGATCCGGGCAATTTCATCCTGTAGATCGCTTTCGCCACCGCCGGACACGCTTGGCTCACGCACCTGCACAGGGCGAGCGGCAGTCTGTGCAGGCTCAAGCGGCGGCAGGCTTCTGGCAACAGGTGGTGCGACGGTCGGGCGCGATACCGGCTTCACCAGGTCCTCATTGTCGAGGATTTTTTCGAAATCGCTTTTCAGACTGTCCAGTTCCGGCTCAGAACGCGGCTGGTTCGTCGCTGGAGCCGGTTCAGACGGGATTTCTGGGGCGGGATCTTCTGCCCTGCGGATAAAACGCTCAGGCGGAAACGGCTGCGAGCGCATATGCGCCGGTCCCGGAGCAGATGGTTGTGTCTGTGTCTCAGTCTGTGCCGGCGGTTGGGCCAGAACCCGCTCGCGCGCAGCATCGAACACAAGCGCTGCTTCCTGCGCGGCAATCGCTGGTTTCCTCTCCTCATCGATGGAGGGGGTCGGTGCAGGTTTTGGCGCAGTCACAGGGGCTTCGGTGACGGGTGGGGATTTTACCGGTGTCGGTCTCTGCTCGGCAACAGGGCGAGGAGCAGGCTGGGGCTGGCGCAGCGGCAAGGCACCTTCAGCAGGGGCTGTCGCGGGCGCAGCACGCATTTTTGCCGTGGGCATCTCCGGATTTTGATGTCTGACCTGCGGTCTGGCCGGTTGGCCTGTCTTGATCTCGGCTGCTGGCCTCGGCGTTTCGGTTTCGCTGGTGGCCGGGGCAAGGCTTGCCTGCTTTCCACGGCTTGCAAGGGCAGACTCCTGCCGTTCTTCGCCAGCGGCAAGGGAGGGGTGTGCTGCAAGCTCACCGGATAGCCAGGCTTTCGGCTCGCCAATTCCGCTTTCGACGACAACATCGGTTGGCCCGCCAATGAGGATCAGATGCTCGATATTGTCGCGTCGCACCAGAACCAGACGGCGTCGCGCATCGACCGCAGCGGCGTCAAGCACCTGAAGCCGTGGCTGACGGTTGCGTCCGCCGCGCACGAAGGGAGACGGAGCCCGGTGGCGGATGAGCCACAGAACGACGACAAGAACGATCAGCGCAAGAAAAACGCCACCAACGGCTATGATGAGGCGTTCGCCATAGGCGTTCAGAATATCGTCCATCATGGTCGCGTTATCCCTCCTGTCGTGCGGGCATGATAAAATCAGGAACCGATATGGCGGCCTCTTTACGGCCTCAATCGATCCGGTCTGGCGATCGCATTCCGGCTCGTTTCAGTGTCACGCTTTCGCCGGTCTGTCCAGAATGCCAGCTGCTTCTGAATTAAGAATAGGGCAAACCTGTGAGTTTGTAAGGGGAAGTTTTCCAAAGGTGCCCCTGTGAGCCTTTTGGCTGACGCAACAACAAGGTAAAGATTGTACAAATTGCGATTCCGCCCTTAAGGTCCGGGCGGTATTTAAAGCCGGAAGAGGGGCGCATGACGAATAAGCCGCATCACGACGACAGCCAGGGGCCGCTCGTCGATCGCAGGCCCCATGGGGGCGCGGCGCTCAGAATCGTTATCATGGGGCTTGCCCTGCTCGGGGCGGCGGCTGCCTTCGTGGTGTTCAGGGATCAGCTCGACAATCAGATCGTGCTCGGCGTGCTTGGTGTTCTTGCCATTGTCGGCATTTTCTTTCTCGTCTCGGCGATTATCGGCTTCATCGAAGTCATGCCGCAGACGCCGTCGGACGGTCTGGGCCGCGCCTTTCTCGACAGTCTGAATGAAGGAACGCTGATCACCGATCCGCGCGGACACATTATTTATGCCAACGCCGCTTATGGCCGCATGACCGGCGCGCGGCGCGCCACGGAGGTGCAGACGCTCGAAGCGCTTTTGTCACGCCACCGCGAGGCGGGCGAGGCGCTTTACCGGCTGATCAACGGTCTGAGACAGGACCGGGACGGCTATGAGGAATTCCGGCTGCTGAAACCGCTGGGCCCGCTTTCTGAAAACGGCTCAGGTGCGCATTGGTATCGGCTCAGGGCCAGACGGCTGGTCAGCTCCGGCGGTCATGGCGGCCTGCAGATCTGGCAGATTGCCGATATCACCGCAGAGCGGGACGATCAGGAGCGATTTTTCAAAGAATTGCAGAACGCCATCGATTATCTCGATCATGCGCCGGCGGGCTTTTTCTCCGCTGGCCGCAAGGGGGAAATCTTCTATCTCAATGCGACTCTGGCCGAATGGCTTGCCATTGATCTGACGCAGTTTTCTCCCGGTGCAATGTTCCTCAAGGATATTGTCGCGGGCGAGGGCATGGCGCTGATCCAGTCGGTGCAGGCCGAACCGGGCCTCACGCGCACGGCAACGCTTGATCTTGATCTGCGCCGGGCTGATGGCCGCAGTTTTCCGGCCCGTCTCGTGCATAGGGTGCGCTCGGCCCGTGACGGAGCGCCGGGTGAAAGCCGCACCATCGTGCTGGCGAGGCTCGAAAGTGGCGGTGATGAGCGCTCCGACAGTTCCGCTTCGATGCGCTTTACCCGGTTCTTCAACAATACGCCGATGGCGATTGCCTCGGTGGATGGCGAAGGCCGCATTCTGCGCACCAATGCGCCGTTCATGAAGTTTTTTGCCGATGTGGTCTCGCGCGATGATATTGACCGCAAGGTCAAGCTGGAGCGGGTGCTGCATGAAAACGAGCGTCCGCGCTTTCAGGAAGCACTGGCGGCCGCGCGCGACCGGCAGGTGGATATCGCGCCGATGGAATCGCGCCACCCCTATGATGACAGCCGCCACTTCCGTTATTACGTCAATGCGGTGATCGATCAGAGCGATGAAGCGCCGGAAGAGGCGGCCATTGTCTATGCTGTCGATGTGACCGATCAGAAGGCGCTTGAAACCCAGATGGCCCAGACGCAGAAGATGAATGCGGTTGGCACGCTGGCGGGCGGTATCGCCCATGACTTCAACAATGTGCTGACGGCCATTCTTCTCTCCTCCGACCATCTTCTCTTGCAGGCGCGTCCTTCCGATCCGAGTTTTGCCGATCTGATGGAAATCAAGCGCAATGCCAACCGCGCCGCCGTTCTGGTGCGGCAATTGCTGGCCTTCTCACGTAAGCAGACCATGCGGCCTTCTATTCTGAACCTGACGGACGTGATCGGCGATCTGCGGATGCTGGTCGATCGGTTGATTTCCGGCACCAATATCAAGCTGACCGTCGATTATGGCCGCGATCTCTGGCCGGTGAAGGCGGACCTGTCGCAATTCGAGCAGGTGCTGATCAATCTCTGCGTCAATGCCCGCGATGCCATGCCGGATGGTGGACGCATCACCATCAGCACCCGCAATATCAGCGGAGCGGAAGCCGCCGCCTTCAACTATCGCGGCCTGCCGCATGAGGATTTCGTGTTGGTCGAGGTGTCGGATACGGGTACAGGGATTGCGCCGGAAATCATCGACAAGATTTTCGAACCCTTCTTCACGACGAAGGATGTTGGCAAGGGAACGGGGCTTGGTCTGGCCATGGTCTATGGCATCATCAAGCAGTCGGGCGGCTATATCTATCTGGAATCGGAAGTGGGCGAGGGCACCAGTTTCCGCGTCTTCCTGCCGCGCCATGTGGTGGAAAGCGTTGCCATCCAGGACCCGGCTCAGGCTGGAGCCGAGCGGGCAAATGCCGTTGTCGCCGACGGACAGGGCCAGTCACCGACCGAGCCGGAAGATCTGACCGGCAAATCAGCCGTCGTTCTGCTGGTCGAAGATGAGGACGCCGTGCGCCGCGGCGGCAAGCGGATGCTCGAAACCCGCGGTTATACGGTCTATGAAGCGGGGTCCGGTGTTGAGGCGCTGGATATTATGGAAGAGTTGAAGGGGGCGGTCGATATCGTCGTCTCGGACGTTGTCATGCCGGAAATGGATGGACCTTCCCTGCTCAAGGAATTGCGCAAGACCTATCCAGACCTCAAATTCATCTTTGTCTCCGGCTATGCTGAGGATGCCTTTGCCCGCAACCTGCCAGCCGACGCCAAATTCGGCTTTCTGCCCAAGCCCTTCTCGCTCAAGCAGCTTGCGATCGCGGTGCGTGAAATGCTCGATGCGTAAAGCCTTTTCCAGTTCTGTCAAATACGGTGACCTCAGTGCATAAAGTTATTTTCGATACCGATCCCGGCGTGGACGACGCCATGGCGCTCCTGTTCCTGCACCACCACCCAGACATCGATCTTTTGGGCGTGACGACGGTTTTCGGCAATGGAACCATCGAAACCACCACACGCAACGCCTTGTTTTTGAAACGTGAATGGAAGATCGATGCGCCGGTAGCGAGGGGTGCGGGGGAAACCTTCATTCCGCATCGCGTCTTTCATGCGCCTCCCACCTGGATTCACGGCGATGATGCGCTCGGCAATATCGGGGTGCCGGATATGGTCGAGGATGTACCTCTTGATCCACGGCCTGCGGCGCGTTTTATCATCGATACCGTGCGGGACAATCCGGGCGAGGTGACGATTGTCGCGGTCGGCCGCATGACCAATCTCGCCAATGCGCTGAAGGAGGATCCCGGTATCGTACCGCTTGTCCGTCAGATTGTCATCATGGGTGGCGCTTTCGATGTGAATGGCAATGTCACGCCGGCGGCGGAGGCCAATATTCATGGCGATCCGGAAGCCGCCGATCTGGTATTTACCGCCGACTGGCCGGTGGTTGCCATCGGTCTCGATGTGACCTTGAAAACGGTCATGACGCGTCAGGCCCTTGCCGATATTCGCGATGCAGCGGGAAAACGCGCCGAACTTCTCTTCGACCTGTCACAGTTCTATATCAAATTTTATGAAGGCCAGGTGCCGGATGGCATGGTCGTGCATGACAGCTGCGCCTGCGCCTATGTGGTGGCGCCAGAGCTTTTCACGCTGCGCAGCGGGGCGGTGCGGGTGGTCTGCGGCGGTATCGCCGATGGTCAGACCATCCAGAAGCCCGACGGGAAAGGTTTCGGCCCGAGCGACTGGGACAATCTGCCGTCAAAACAGGTGGCAACCGACATTGATTCCCCCAAGCTTCTCAAGCTGATTCACGACACCATAACCTCGGTGCGCGAGGGATAAAGCATGTCGCGTTTTATTGTCCTCAATAAAACGACACAGGACATGCGACAAAACAAAGACTTAAAGCACCTTGTCTGAGGCTGATAAGCCGCAACGTGCTTTAAGGATCGGGCGAAAGCCGCTGATCGTTTTTTCCCGACGCTCGTGTCTCATAGCTTTGGATAAGCAGGCTTAGACGCCATGGAAATGCATGGCCTCACAGTTGTGTCATCTTCCTGAAACACGAGTCTGGTTTGTGAGCTTTATGGATCAAGAGCGCAGAAGGAACATTTGCGTGAGCGACGACCCTGAAGCACGCAAGGTGCGGACCCTTTTCATCTCGGATGTGCATCTTGGCTCGAAAGCCTCCAAAACAGATTTTCTGTTGGATTTTTTGCGCTGTTATGATGCCGAAACCATTATTCTCGTTGGCGATATTGTAGACGGCTGGCGGCTGAAACGCAGCTGGTATTGGCCGCAAGGCTGTAATGACGTGGTGCAGAAACTGTTGCGCAAAGCACGCAAGGGCGCACGCATCGTCTATATTCCCGGCAATCATGACGAATTCCTGCGCGCGTTTCCGGGAACCCATTTCGGCGGCATCGAAGTGCTTGACCGCATGGTGCATGAAACGGCCGATGGCAAACGCTATCTCATCCTGCATGGCGACCAGTTCGACGTCGTTGTGCGCAATGCCCGTCTGCTCGCCTATCTCGGCGATTGGGCCTATGATATGGCGATCGCCATCAATGTTGTCCTGTCTATGGTCCGCCGCAAGCTCGGTATGCCTTACTGGTCGTTTTCGGCCTGGGCCAAGCTGCAGGTCAAACATGCCGTGAACTTCATCGGCGAGTTTCAGAAGGTCGTGGCCGAGGAAGCGCGCCGCAATGAGGTGGATGGCGTGATCTGCGGACACATTCATCACGCAGTGATGGAAACCGTTGAAGGCATTCATTACATCAATACCGGCGATTGGGTGGAAAGCTGCACCGCCGTGATTGAGGATATTGACGGACGCTTCGAGTTGATCGAGTGGGGCAAGCGTTATGCTGACATGCCGCAACCCCGGCTGATCGGCCCGGTGGAGCCGGTGCGCATTCCGCGCCAGGTGGACATGCCGACCGCGCTTGACGGTCTTTCTGTTGCTGAACGCACGCCTGCCTGAAAGCAAGCAGGCCAGTGTGGGTGTGCCCAATTTTTTGATAATCGTCATAAAATGTATGAAGCGTTTTAGCGTTTAAAAAAACGCTGAGACGCTCAAGACGGGTATTCAGCTATTTTCAATACCCTTGGTCGATTGTATTGTTGCATAAATATCAACTCTACACCCACGAAAGTGTTGAGAAAGGGTGAATCGACACTTTTTCTTATCGCAATTGGTGGATTTGTCGTTTGGCAGGAGTATAGTCGCGCATCGGTCGGGCGACAGAAGGCCCGCTTCTAAAGGATGATCCTGTTGAAAGTCTGCGGGTTTTGAGTGCCGAACAGATGACGAGCGCAACGGTTGATATGGAAGACCTCACGGACGGTGAGGGCAAGCGCCTGCGCATGAGCGGACAATGGCGTAACACGAGTATCGATATCGTCGTCAAGCATCTCAAGGACTTGAAGCCGTTGCTTGGCCATCGTGTCGAGATCGATATTTCCGGAATCAGCAGTCTCGATACCTCTGGCGCGTGGTTGATCCGGCGCATTGAGCTTGCGATCGCCAAAGAGGGGGAGGCCAGGATCGTCGGCGGCAGTGATGTGATGCGAGAACTGATTGCCGCCCTGCCGGAACAGCCGCCACTGCCCGAAAAAAAGCCGGACAACACGCCATTCTATCAGCGTCTTCTGGTGCCTGTGGGGCGCTTCACCGTCAGCGTCTGGGAAGACATGGTGGCGATGACCTATGTGCTAGGTTCGGCGGTGAGGGGTGCGCAGTCCAAGGAAAAGCGCAGCCGTCACACCTCCATTCCCGCCATTGTCAACCAGATTGACCACATGGGGGTGGGGGCCGTTCCGATCATCTTGCTGATGTCCTTCCTGATCGGGGCGATCATTGCCCAGCAGGGCGCGTTTCAGTTGCGCTATTTCGGCGCGGAGGTTTTTGTCGTCGATCTGGTCGGCATTCTGCAATTGCGCGAAATTGGCGTTTTGCTCACCGCCATCATGATCGCCGGTCGATCGGGCAGCGCTATCACTGCCGAAATCGGTTCGATGAAGATGCGTGAGGAAGTCGATGCGCTGAAAGTCATCGGGCTCAATCCCATCGGTGTTCTGGTTCTGCCGCGGCTTATTGCCTTGATCATTTCGCTGCCGCTCCTGACAGTCATTGCCAATTTTGCCGCGCTCTTCGGTGCGGCGATCGTGTCCTGGGCCTATTCGGGCATTACGTTTGAGGTCTTCATCTCACGTCTGCACGAAGCCATCGATTATGGCACGCTGGCTGCCGGTCTGATCAAAGCGCCATTCATGGCGGTGGTGATTGGTATCGTGGCGGCGGTCGAAGGAATGAAGGTCGGCGGCAGCGCCGAGTCGCTCGGCAATCACGTGACGATTTCCGTCGTCAAATCCATCTTCGTTGTTATCCTCATGGACGGGCTGTTTGCCATGTTCTATGCCGCAATCAATTTTTAGGAGTGCGGCAGTGGAGCAGCAAAGCTTGACACAGCAGAAGAAAACGGGAGAGCGTGAAAGCGTGTTGTCGGTGCGCGGCCTGACGGTCGGCTTTGGCGATAAGCTGGTGCTTGATCATCTCGATCTCGATGTCTGGCGCGGCGAGATTCTCGGCTTTATCGGGCCATCCGGGGCTGGCAAGTCCGTTCTGATGCGGACTGTGCTTGGGCTTCTACCGCGACGCAGTGGCAAGATCAGCATTCTTGGCGTTGATTATGATTCGGCCGGTTCGGATGAAAAGAACCGTCTCGACAGCCGCCTTGGCGTCTTGTTTCAGCAGGGAGCCCTGTTTTCCTCACTGACCGTCAAGGAAAACATCCAGTTGCCGATGCGCGAATATCTGAAGTTGCCGCAATGGCTTATGGACGAGCTTGCTTATCTGAAAATTGAAATGGTCGGTCTTGCTGCCGATGCCGGCGACAAATATCCGTCGGAACTATCAGGCGGCATGATCAAGCGTGCCGGTCTGGCGCGAGCTTTGGCGCTTGATCCCGATCTCGTTTTTCTCGATGAGCCGACCTCCGGTCTCGATCCAATCGGCGCGGCAGAGTTTGACGAACTGATCGCAAGACTGCGCGACACGCTCGGCCTGACGGTCTATATGGTCACCCACGATCTCGACAGTCTGTTTTCCGTCTGCGACCGTATTGCGGTGCTGGGTGAGAAGCGGGTGATGGTGGACGGAACCCTGAAAGACATGCTGGCCTGCGATGAGGAATGGGTCAAGACCTATTTCCGCGGTAAGCGGGCGCGCAATATTCCCAAACAACAAGCCCTTGGCGCTGGGCAAGAGTGAACGAGGCACCATGGAAACCAAAGCGAACTACTCTCTGGTCGGCTTCTTCACGGTGCTCGTGGTGCTGGCCGCCTTCGGTTTTATCTACTGGATGGCGGAATATGGCCGCGGCGGCCCAACCTTGCCATTGCTCATCCGCATCCCCGGCTCAGCCAACGGGTTGAGTGTCGGCTCGCCCGTTCGCTTTAACGGTATTCAGGTGGGATCGGTCACCGGGCTCAGCATTGACCGGGACGATCCGGCTTTTTCGCTCGCCCAGACCCAGGTGCAGGAGGATGCGCCGATCCGCTCCAACACCAAGGCAGTGCTGGAAATCCAGGGCTTGACCGGCTCGGCCTATGTAGAACTGTCGGGTGGTGCCGGTGGTGAGGATCTGTTCAAGCTGGCTGAGAAGAATGGCAAGCGCGCCGTGTTGATGGCGGATCAGTCCAGTGTCACCAATCTTTTGGCGACAGCCGACAAGATCATGCAGAAGGCTGATGACACCATTTCGCAAATCCAGGTCTTTGTGCAGGATTCGCGTCAGCCCCTGACCAATACGGTGAAAAATGCCGAAACCTTTTCCAAGGCGCTGGCCGACAATGCCCAGGGCATCGATACCTTTCTCAAGAGTGTAAGTGCGCTGTCGGATACGATCAAGGGTGTGTCTGCGCGGTTGAATGCAACCTTGTCCGCAGCCGAAGATTTGCTGAAAGCCGTGGACAAGAAGAAGGTCGATCAGATTCTGGCCAATACCCAGACCCTTACGCGCAATGTGGCAGAGGCATCGGGCAAAATTGGCACGGCGGTGGACAATATTTCCACCACGGCAAAAACCTTCAACGATTTCGGTCTGAAGGCTGACGGCACGCTGGACCGGGTCGACAAGCTGGTGGCCGCCATCGACAGCCAGAAGATTTCCGGCATTGTCGATAATGTTTCTGTCGCCACAGCGCAGGCCCGTCAGGCCATGGCTGATATTCAGTCGGTCAGCAGTGATGTGAAAAACCGCAAACAGGATATCGATCAGGCGATCAGCGATTTCACCCAGATGGCCAACCGGCTCAACAATGCCTCGACCCGAGTGGACGGCATTCTGGCCAAGGTCGATAAGCTGCTTGGTTCCGATGATACCAATTCGCTGTCGGCGCAGGCCCGCGCCACCTTGCAGTCGATCAAGGACGTTGCCGACAACCTGAATAAGGAAATCGGGCCGATTGCCGATAATCTGAAGAAGTTTTCGTCATCCGGTCTTGGCGATGTGACGACTTTGGTCAACGAAACCCGTCAGACGGTGCGCAATCTCGACGACACGATCACCAATCTCAATCGTGATCCGCAACGGCTTATTTTCGGCGGCGACAATGTCAAGCAGTATGATGGGCGGATGCGTCGATGAAAGCTCTGGAACATGTCCAGCACAAGCAGAGAAGGGTATGGGTCATGGCGGCAAGCCTGAAGGGTTTCCCGAAGATTGGTGCATGTGTGCTGCTGCCTCTGATGGCGGCGGGTCTTGCGGCCTGTGGCACAACCTCGCGCGATACCTATGATCTGGCAAGCCTGCGTGTCGCAGCCCAAGGCCGTGCTCTGCCCAAACGGCAGTTGCTGATCGCCAATCCGACTGCATTGAAAGCTTTCGACAGCAACATGATTGTCGTTCGGGTTTCGGGCACGGAAATGCAGTATCTGGCCGGTTCGCAATGGAGCGACACGCTGCCGAACATGGTGCAGGCAAAACTGGTTGCTGCCTTTGAAAACACCGGCAAGCTCGGCGGTGTCGGTGAGCCGGGACAGGGATTGGCGGTCGATGATCAGCTGCTGACTGATATCCGGACCTTTGAGATTGACACCAACGGACCGGCGCGCGCCAATGTTGCCATTTCGGTGAAACTGCTCAACGATCGCAACGGCACCGTGATTTCACAAAAGCTGTTTTCAGCCACCGTGCCGGTGAAGGGCGAGGGACGCCAGGCGATGATCGATGCCCTGTCCGGCGCCTTCTCTCAGGTTAGCTCCGATATCGTGACCTGGACGCTTGCCAGTCTGTGAACAAGCGACCGGTGGCGTGAGTGATCGTGGTGGTTTTTATCGCAGCCGGATCACGACCGGCACTTTGGCAGCTTGGCGCGCGATATAGAGATGAATGGTTGCCGGGGGCTGGGAATAGCGCCAGGCGCGGGCGCCGTGGCTCAGCAGCAAATTCATCAGTTCCCGTGTCTTTGCACGGGGACGATTGATACCGAGATCGGCGAGGCGGATGGCAGCGTCATGAAGCGGTGACAGGCTGGCTCTCGGGTTATAGGTAAAGGGATGCACGGAGGCTTCTTCCGGTCCTCGGTGATTTTCGTTGCTGGCCATTGTGATCCTCGTACTCATAACTTTATTTCGAGGTTCTGAAGCGATGCTGGCCGAAAGTGTCGTGCAGTTTCGCTTCGATTTTGTACATAACAGTTTGCGTCCTGTAGCCTTTCAGTGTTTCACGGAAACCTTGAAAGGCTTTAACTCTTTGTTTTTCCGCATTTCCGGACGGAAAACCGTTTCACACTTTTCCTGGAATTGCGCTAACTCTCTGGTTTCACACAACTCCAGACGCAAAACCGTGTGACGATTTTGCTGG
Source organism: Allorhizobium sonneratiae (assembly GCF_023700755.1). Taxonomy (GTDB): domain Bacteria; phylum Pseudomonadota; class Alphaproteobacteria; order Rhizobiales; family Rhizobiaceae; genus Allorhizobium; species Allorhizobium sonneratiae. The sequence goes on from NZ_JAMKOJ010000008.1 coordinate 175,182, forward strand.
AATTGCTCTAGGGGATTCCATGGGATTGACGGCCCGGATGCCCCNTTGCGCTAACTCTCTGGTTTCACACAACTCCAGACGCAAAACCGTGTGACGATTTTGCTGGAATTGCTCTAGGGGATTCCATGGGATTGACGGCCCGGATGCCCCCGCATGCGGCAGGTCAATGGGCTGACGCCCAGCATTTCACCCCTTTTTTCTTAAGCGTCTGGCAGGTATTCACTGCAAGCTTTTCATCCTTGAAACCAACAAAGCGAGCGCGATAAAGCTTCTTCTTGCCTTCGCCATACGGTGTGGCCTCCATCCGGGCGCTGCGCAAAGCGCCGCCTGCCTTGTGTTTGATCTGTTCAAGCAGCTTAATGGCGCGGTCCCGCTCATCAGAAATGCCGACCTGAATGGACCAGCCAGCCGTGTCGTCGCCCGTTGAGGAGGTGACGGTGCGATCGACATTGGCGGGAATGTTTTGCGAATGCTCGCCATGACGACCATGTCGATGCTTGGGAACCGGGCTTTCCAGAAGAATTTGCCGGGAAATAGCTGCGGTAGCGTGATTGCCATCGCCATTCTGGGAATAGGCCGTCTCGTCCACATTTTCGCGGCCATAACGCTTGCCGGGAAGCGGAATGTCAGCGGTGGGGACCTCTACGGCTGCCTCTTCATGGCGCTCGGAATTGGGAATGGGGGCAGGAACAGTATGGCCATGCGCAACAAGACGGGGCCGTGCTCCACGGGAGGATGCCTGTGGCAGATAGGTTGCCACCAGCTGGCGCATCCGCTTGTCACGTGAAGCTGCTGTCGTGCCGCCAATCACCACACCGACAAGAGACTTGCCATCAATATGTACCGATGTGACCAGATTAAAGCCGGATGCATAGATAAAGCCGGTTTTTATCCCGTCAACGCCCGGCACACTGCCGATCAGGCGGTTATGACCGCGAACGACCGTCTTGCCGAATACGAAGCGCTGTACGGAAAAAAAGTGATAATATTGCGGAAAACGGTCATGAAGGGCGATGCCAAGCCTTGCCTGATCGCGCGCCGTGGTTTTTTGCCCGGAATTTGGCAGGCCATTGGCGTTGCGATAGGTCGTGCGGGTCATGCCGAGTTCACGCGCTTTGGCCGTCATCATCTGAGCAAACCGGACCTCCGAGCCACCGCCCAGATATTCCCCCAGCGCCTCTGCGGCATCGTTAGCCGATTTTGTCACAATGCCGAGGATGCAGTCTTCAACCCGGACCCGGCTACCGGCTCTGAGACCGAGCTTGGTTGGCGCCTGGCCGGCCGCATGGGCAGATACAGGAATTTCGCTACCAAGCCGGAGGCGACCCTGTTGCAGAGCTTCAAAGGTCAGATAAAGCGTCATCATCTTTGTGAGCGATGCCGGATAGCGCAACTCATCTGCGGCTTCCGCGTGCAACACCTTGCCTGTATTGGCATCGATCACAAATTCAGAATAGGGCGGCGAATACCCGGCCCTTGCTGTGGCCGGATAGGCAGATGAGATGGAAACGGCAGCGACAATGCCGACGCGAGCGGCAAGGCGGACAACATGCCGAACGGTCGCGCTCCTGCCAAGGAGGCTGGCAACTTGCACTTTCAACACTTTACTCGATCCTGAATTTCAAACTTTGCCGCCCCCCAGCGACGTGTTTTTCAATCATAGAGGTTTAGCGTTACCAAGAGGTTTATGCTGAACAAAAGCTTGCCATTTCTGCTCTTGTTTTCAGAAAATTCTAATGAATTGGTGCAGCGTCGACCAGATGGCGATCGACATAGGCGCCGAGGGAGGTCTCGATGGCCTGCCAGTCCTTCAATCGGGCGCGGGAATAGCGATAAAGCAGGCTGAGATCCTTGCCGACATGCACATCGCGCTGGCAGGCATCGCCCCCGTTTGCGGCTATGTCATCGATAATCAGGCAGCGTATGGCGAAGTATTTACCCTCAGGAGTTCTCGCGGTGTACAGTACCTCGCCATCATAACCGCTGCCCTTACGAAAATGGTGCAGGGTCAGGCCATAGGGGCCGGCCTCTGGAGGGCCTGAAAAAAGCTGACTGTAAATCGGCTCCACCCGACCTGACATATCGCGCGACATGGTGCTTTGCGACAATTGAAGAAAGATCAGGCCGTCCGCCTGATTGATGTCATCGAAGCGGAGACGATCGGCGTTGGAAAAGCCGCGCATTTCCGGCCAGAGCAGTTCCAGATCGATGCGGCCCATGACGCCATCGTGACGCTGACGTTGAAAGCGAATGCTGTTGTCTTCAAGGGTGAGGTGGTCGAGGCCGATGGTGATGCTGCGCTTTACGGTGCTGTCTGAATGACCGTTGCGTAAAAGCAGCTTGCCCAGGGGCGCGCTGCCATAGACCATCAGGGATGACAGGATACACAGACCTGTTGCTGCAAGAAGGATCATTGTGATCATCCTGCTGGACAGGAGGGGTTGTTCCTCTTCTTCGATCCTGCTGCTCACGGCGATGCGCGTCCTGTCGCAAAAAGCGAAGGGCGGTCAGAAACCGCCCTTCGGGTCTTGGGAGAGGATCGTGATTTATGGTTAAGATATTCTTAATTGGCCGTTGATCGATAAACGATCCATGGTGCAGCATTAATTATGAATGGAGGCAACATAGGCGGCGCGGCCATCTTCGATCTTGACCCATGCGCCCGGATTGGCGGCATCCTGACGCTTGAGATAGGTATATTCCGTTTCGGACCACAGCATGACCTTGTTGCGCATGTTGTCGAGAATGAAATCGCCGCGATCGGTGCGAAATGTCAGTACGGCATGACCTTCGCCGTTGGGCTGAAGAACCACCGTCATCAACAGGTCCGATGTCGGAATGCCTTTCTGGATCAGCAGCTTGCGCTTCATCAGTGCATAATCTTCACAGTCACCGGCGCCGGATGTGGGGTATTCCCATTTTTCCTCGACGCCATATTGCTGCAAATCGGTTTCCGGACGCACGGTGGTGTTGACCGTGTAATTGACGTCCAGAACGGTTTTCCACATCTCAGGCGTCAGATGAGCGGGGCCTGCATCGCCACCGGCTAGCGGCTGGCACTCTCTGGGGTATTCCTTGCAGAAATCGTAATGACCGATGGGCTGGCTGGTGCGACCCGTCAGTTCCATGGTCAATGGAGCAGCTGCGGCCGTAAGGCTGGACAGGCTGAGCGTTGCAGCAGCAAGGAAAATGGCGAAACCGAATCTGTTGTTTTTTGTCATTGGGTCTCTCCCCGGTTCATGAGAAGAGTATTGCCATGGATAATTTTACCGGTCGCAAAATCTGGAAATCAATTTAAGTACAAATTCGAGATCAATAAGTATTAAATGCAAAATAAATTTGATTTATATTTGAGGAAAATTTGATTAAAATTTGAGTTGTTTTTTATAGGATAACGAGCGACACGGCTTGATGCCTGAGTGAGAAATTTCAATTAAGTCATTGTATTGATGTGCTATTTTGTAATTTTTTCTCGCTTTCCCGTTGGTTTCATGTGACGGCATATGTATCGTTTTGGTGCGATCTGGTGGGGGTATTGCCGTGAAAGCTGTATGGAAATCACTTGATATGTGTCGTTTTGACCGGATTTCCTCATGATTTCGATTGAAGAAATCTGTAAATGCCTGATGATGTGGTTAATATACTTTGAAAACAATGGGGGCCTTTCGCTCAAGGCAGGATTGCTCGCAATTTTACATGAAGGATGGCGGTTGTGGCATCTGTCCCATCAGGCGCTCTTCGGTCATTCAACTGCTTAATTTGCAGAAATTCTGTCGCAACAGGGGCAGAAATGCCGGTGGTGATGGTTTAAGCAATGGTCGACAAGATTGCTCATTCTCTCACCGCAAGAGTGCCCCATGTTTTTGTCCGTATTCGATGTGTTCAAGATCGGTATCGGCCCGTCCAGTTCCCACACGATGGGACCGATGACGGCAGCCAACCGGTTTCTTGATCTTGTGCTCTCCGATGAATGGCCCCGTCCGGCTGGGGCTGTGGTGCATGGTCTGAAGGTCAGCCTGCATGGATCGCTCGCCTTTACCGGCATCGGTCACGGAACGGATCGGGCGGTGATCATCGGCCTGACCGGAGAGCAGCCGAAAAGTGTCGATCCGGACCGGATGGATGCGATTGTTGCAGAGGTGGAAAAAACCGGCAGGGTCATGCCGCCGGGCCATCGCGGTTACGCCTTCCAGCCGAAAACGGATCTGATCTTTGACAAGCAGCAATCTCTGCCGGGGCACGCCAACGGCATGCGGATTTCGGCTGTCGATCAGGATGGGCGCATTCTGTTGACCCGTATTTATTATTCGATTGGTGGCGGCTTTGTCGTGACCGACAGCGAGCTTGAGGCGATGCGCACGGTGGCAAAAAAGCCTGCCGCGCAGAGTCTGAAAGTGCCCTATCCCTTTGCCTCGGCACGGGACATGCTGGCCATGGCGGCGTCTTCGGGGCTGACGATTGCGCAGATGAAGCGGGCGAATGAAGAAGTGATGATGGACCGCGCCAGTCTCGATGCCGGTCTGGACGATCTCTGGCAGGCGATGCGAAGCTGTATCGATCGCGGTCTGCGCGAGGAGGGAATTTTGCCCGGCGGCCTGAAGGTCAAGCGTCGGGCCAAGGCGATCCATGACAAACTGCAGGAAGAGTGGCGTTCCAACAGGCTCAATCCGGTGCTCGCCAATGACTGGCTCTCGGTCTATGCCATGGCGGTAAACGAGGAAAATGCCGCGGGCGGCCGGGTTGTAACGGCGCCGACAAATGGTGCAGCTGGCGTTATCCCTGCCACGATCCGCTATTATCAGCATTTTCATCCCGATGCCGATGAGAATGGCATTCGCGACTATCTGCTGACGGCAGCGGCAATTGGTGGCATCATCAAACACAATGCCTCGATTTCCGGTGCGGAAGTCGGCTGTCAGGGCGAGGTCGGTTCGGCAGCGGCCATGGCGGCGGCGGGACTTGCCGCCGTGATGGGCGGCACGCCCGAACAGATTGAAAATGCCGCTGAAATCGCGCTGGAGCATCATCTCGGCATGACCTGTGATCCTGTCGCCGGCTTGGTTCAGGTGCCGTGTATCGAACGCAATGCTCTGGGCGCGGTGAAGGCCGTGACCGCAGCATCCCTGGCGGTCAAGGGAGATGGCAGCCATTTTGTGCCGCTTGACGCCTGTATCGAGACCATGCGCCAGACCGGCAACGACATGAGCGACAAATACAAGGAAACCTCGACTGGCGGATTGGCTGTGAATGTCGTCGAATGTTGATTGAACGCTTGCCTCGAAACGATAGATAAGATGTCGGTCGCTGCACAAGCTGGCTAAAGCTTTCTCGCCTTGTGCAGCAACTCCGGCTCTCATGCCGGAAGCATACCGGCCCGTATCATTGATGAAGACAAGAGAGCATGACGTTACATCTGATCAAACTCTGTGTCGGCGCCGACAGCCTTGATGACCTCAGGCAATGGGTGGCCGAACGGGCACTTGTTGCCGTTTCCGCCGGGCTTGAGCCGCACAGTTCGCATGTGACCCGCATGGTGCCGAAGCGGATTGAAGAGCTTCTGGATGGCGGCTCGCTTTATTGGATCATCAAGGGGCAGGTTGCCGCGCGGCAGAAACTTCTGGATATCGTCAGCTTTACCGGCGGCGATGGCGTCAATCGCTGTGAACTCGTGCTTGGCCCGGAAGTGATCGAAACCAGCCCGGCGCCCCGCCGTCCGTTTCAGGGCTGGCGCTATCTCGACGCCAAGGATGCCCCGCGCGACCTTATGGCCGGATCGGACCATGACGATATGCCGGATGAGCTGAAACGGCAACTGGCCGAGCTTGGGCTTTTATAAAACTCTACACGCAAAAGGCTGCCACCTGTTTTTGCAGCGTCATGCATTGAGTCAAGCTTATATAAGATGCTGTAAAACCTTATATTCTCTGTATAATATCCTGAATTGTTTCCGGTTTACGCAATGGTTCGGCAAGAGAAAAACCGGGGCTTTTGCCATCGCGCCCTGCTGGTGTGACAGGGCTGCAATCACATCTTTGCTTCCTCGTTGCGACTGCTTGTTTTCCTGTCGAAATGGGCAGAAAATCATCGCTGCGGGCTGAACTTTTTTCCCGCTCATGCGTTGAGTGATACCGGACATCAAGATCCGTTTCTTCTGTCAAAAAGAGGTTGGTTTCCCATGAAGATGAAAACTGTTGTTGCTGTTGCGTCCCTGCTTATTTGCGCCACGTCGCTTGCCTCATGCGGAAACACGATCCGGGGAATGGGAAGAGATACGGCCAATGCCGTGCACGCCACCAAGGACGCGACCCAGGATGTTGCCCATTCGGCTCAATAAGCCGGATTGGTGGTGATTTGATCAAGGAGAGATGTTTCACCCCTCTCGCAAAACAAGCAGAAAAGGGGTGAAATATCGGTCCGCAAGGTTCGAGATTTTGTAATGCGTTAAAAGCTTCAGGAAGCATTGCATAGCGGATGCATAGGGCAGCTGTTCCTGTCCAGATGGTCCTGCATTGCAGTGAAAACACAAACGAATGTCACCGTTGAGGGAGGACGTAGCATGTCGTTGAGTTTTCTGGCCAAATCCAGTGCGTTTTACATGGCTCTTGTCATGACTGCGGCTTTCATTCACCTCATGGCGTCGATTGCCACTCATGAGCCGCGCGAGATGAGCGCCAGCCGCACCAATGGCGCGACATTGAGTATGAATGAATAAGGATTAGACAGTCTTCATCATGTGGTTTCGTTGACCATGATGAAGACTGTTTGTTGTGGGATGACTGTTTAGGATCTAACCTTCGCGTGCTGCCGGTTCCAGATGTTCTCAGGCCGCATGCTGTTGGGGCATTCGTTCAGACGTGGCCGAACGGGACGGGATGGCTGCCAGAGTCAGGATTTCATCGACAAAACGTCCGCCATTTTCCAAAGCCTTGGCGAGATTGGACACCTGAGCCGGATCGAGGTCATGCAAAAGACCGCCCCTGTCAAAGATATCACGATAGGCGGCGCGCTCTGTGAGGGGCGTTTCCATCACAGGAACATGGCGGTCGATGAGAAAACTGCGTGCGGCCTGCAAGGCCCGTGTGGTGACAGCGGCATTGACCCTGTTCAGGACAACCGAATGGGGAATATGGATGCCGCAACCAAGCTCCAGTTCGTGCAACAGGTCAAGAATATCGGCGCCTCCAGCGGCATCCATGGCGCAGCCTTGAACCGGGATGAAAACATGATCGGCAAGCCCGACGGATTTTGCCAGCAGCGCATCATGGATCGACGGCAGGTCGATGATGACAATACCGTCCCGCTGGCGGGCTTCTGCAACAATCGCCTCAATTGTGTCTTCCGTGACATCGTAAATCACATCGAGACGCTCTGCCGGCAGATCCGACATGTCATACCAACGGCTGATCCAGCCGCGCGGATCGGCATCGATAATGGTAACCGGATAGTTCCGGCGAACCAGTTCGCAGGCAAGAATCATGACAGCGGTTGTTTTGCCCGCGCCACCTTTGGTATTTGCAAATGTAAAAACTGGCATGAAGTGTCCTTGATGCTGACAGGGTGGCATACGTGGCTTTGTTTGGATTTGCCTCACAAAAAACGGTTTATGCTGTGATTGCTGGTCGTCATGCATGGTATGAGCATAACTTGCCTCTACCCTTCGTGGTGCTCTTCGGCTCCAGTTCTCACGTTAATTATTAATTAATGAAATTATAAAGTTGTAAAGTGGAATATCGCAACCGTCATGAAGGATTTGGGGATAAACTATCTTAAAATCAACGGCTCATACCTGATCCAGTTGGCCACAATCCTGATGGCGCTGATGCCCGTGCCGGTTATGGCGCAAACCGGCTTCTGTCATGACTGGATGTTTCGTGGGGTCGCCTATCGCATTTGCCGTTTCGATCCCCGTCACGACATGATCCGTCTTTATGATCACGCGCCGGACGGTATTCCCTATGCCGGTTTCGACCGTTTGCAGAGCCAGCTTTCGGCAGAGGGAAGGCGACTGGTTTTCGGCATGAATGGCGGCATGTATCTGGATAATCTCGATCCGGCCGGTCTGTTCATTGCCAATGGCATGACCCTGAAACCAGCAGTGACCGGTGATGGCTGGGGCAATTTCTATCTCAAGCCGAACGGGGTTTTTTACCGAGAGGGCCGGATTGCCGGTGTGATGGAAACACAGGCCTTTCTCAACTCCGGCATTTCACCGGATATGGCCACGCAGTCCGGGCCGATGCTGGTGATTGATGGCAGGATTCATCCCCGTTTCCTGCCCGATAGCGATAGCCTGAAAATTCGCAATGGTGTCGGTGTCGATGACAAAGGCGATGTCATCTTCGTGCTCAGCGAGGATCCGGTACGCTTTTACGATATGGCGCTTTTGTTTCGTGATGACCTGCACACGCCGAATGCGCTCTTTCTCGATGGCAGCATTTCCGCCATCGCCGAGCCGCAGAACCAGCGTATCGATCGGGGTGCGCCGCTGGGTCCGATCCTTGCCGTCATCGCGGATGATGCCCAACAAGCGGACAAGAAAAGGGATGACAGCGCGGCGGCAGCGGAGGCACATCGAAATGGTCCGGCTCCAGCCCCGACCGGTCCCGCTCAACCATGAGGGTAAAGGCGCTTTCCAGATGGCGGGTGAAGCGTTCCGTATCGAAGAGCGGTTTCAGGAATCGGTTTTCGCCCAGTTTGCGGCGAAGCGTCACGAGGGTGTCCCGATCCTGCGCCAATCGGGCAGTATAGGCCACCAGATCGTCGGGCGTTTGCATCACCAGTTCATCGAGACCGAGGGCATGAAGCAGGCTTTCAGAGACACGTGAGGCAAAATTGCTGCCCTTGTGGGTCAAGACGGGAAGGCCCGCCCACAGCTTGTCCGATGTGGTTGTGTGACCGTTATAGGGATAAGTGTCGAGGCCGAGATCGGCGCATTGCAGCCGGGCGAGATGGGACTCGTAGCCGTAGAAATCGGCAAAATGAATGGCGCTTGCCGATACCCCCAGGGACACCATGTGATCCAGAAAATTTTGCCGCGTTGCAGGTGGGCAGAGGATCCACAACAACGCATTCGGGATTGCCGCCATCAGCCGCGCCCACAGCCTTGCCGTTTGTGGTGAAATCTTGCGCACAACGTTGAAACTGGCCAGCACGAAGGCCTCTTCCGGCAGGCCGAGATCCTTGCGGGTAGCAGGCGGCGGCAAAGGACGAAACAGATTGTCATTGGCCTGATAGCTGTCCGGCAGGCGACAGAATTTCTCATGATAATAAGGTCGGGCGCTATCCGGGGTGACGATGCTATCACCAATGACATAATCGCAATCAATGCCGAAAGCGGAACCGGGAAAGCCGAGATAGGCCACCTGCAGCCGGGCAAGGCCGCTATTGACCAGATTGATGCGGCAATCCTTGGTGTGCCCCTTGAGATCGACCAGAATATCGAGATCGAGGCTGCGGACCATTTCTTTTGCCGCCTCGTCATCCTTGGGCAGGCAGTGCAGATTGGCAAGATCAGCCCGGAACCCCCGGTCATGGGCAATCATGCTTTGCGGGGTTATGCAAAGATGGTGAATATCGAAGCGCTCACGGTCATGGCTCGCGAGAACGCCGCGAAAGAGGCGCATTGTCGGATGCTGATCGCAGAAATCGGCGGAGAGGTAACCGATCCTGATCCGGTCGTTTCCCGGCAGGGGCAGGCTGCGCCGCGCCTGTTTTGAGGCCGGGGTAAAGGCTTCGCCCTTGGACATCCGGGTCTGGCGGTGATTGATCGCTTCATCACCGCACCACAGCAGATGATCATAGGGATCATCGACCTTGAAAAAGGCCGGATCACGACTCTCCATTCCCTTCAGCACAGCGGTATTGCTGGCCTCTGCCTTGGCGATCAGCAGCCGGGAGCGCAGCAGGCGCCGCACAGTATTGTGCGTTTCCGGATCGAATTGATCGTCCCGTACCGCCTTGAAGGCAAGCGGCAAGGCCTCCTCGTCCTTCTCTTCCATCAGATAGAGACGCGCTGCCAAAAGATAAAGCAGCTCGCGATTGCCGGCAGCCTGACCGGCGGCTTCGACATAAAGCCGGGCGGCTTCGAGATTCTGCTCCAGCCGCGCATGACATTGCGCCGCCAGCAAAACCGCCGGAAATGGCCGTTCTCCGCTGTCCATGACCGGCTGCAAAAGGCTGAGACAGGCGTCTGTCTCTCCGCCTTTGTAAAGCTGCATGGCACGGGCCAGTCTCTCTGTGTCCTGCATGGTCCTTAGAGTGCCGATTTCGGATAGGCGCGCTCCAGCCCGCCGGACCGCACCAGTCCCTGGCGAAAAGCGTGATAGGCGGCATGCTGGCTGGAACGGGCGATTTCCATGAGGCGGATCTGCAGCCTTGCAGGGGCGGTGTTGCCCAGCCATTCCCCGGCGCGTTCCAGTTTCAGCGAATTGAGGAATTTCGCCTGTGCCGCCGTTTCCAGATAGAGATAAAGCCCTTCTGCCAGAGCTTCATCCTGCTGCGGATTTTCCAGCAACAGGGTCAGAAAGGATTGATCCTCCTCACCCAGGCTGCTCAGCTTGGCAGACACCGTATCGCGGTCAGGAAAGGGGGCGCTGGGTGGTGACATTCTGTCCTCCTGCAACGGATTGTCATATCGTGTTCTGCTTAATCAGGCCGGACTGGTGCGTAGCTTGCGCCGCAACCCAGAGAAGAGGGGCCGATGGCAAAGGGACTGCTGCGCGGCGGCAAAGGGGGAACGGCGAAATGATCGGGTTCCAGCCCTTGTCGCGCCCGCTCGATCATCATGACGAAGGCTTTTTCAAGATGGCGTGTGTAACGCTCTGTATCGAAGAGTGGCGCGATACGCCGGTTTTTGATGAGCTTTTGCCGCAAAGCCGCCAGTGTCTCCGGTTCTTGCGAGAGCCTCACGGCCAGATCGACAAAGGCAGCATCATTGTCTGCAACCATTTCCGGCAGGTCGATGGCGTGCAGCAGGCTCTCGGAGACCCGTGAGGCAAAATGGGTGCCGCGTTTGGTAACAAGTGGCAGCCCCACCCATAACTGTTCCGAGGTCGTGGTGTGCCCATTATAAGGAAAACTGTCGAGACCGAGATCGGCAGCGGGAAGGCGGGCGAGATGGTCGAGATAGCCGGTTTTGGCGGCAAAGATCACACGGGCCGGATCAATGCCAGCAGCGGCAACGGCACGGCGAAAATGATCGTCTGCCAGCGCGCCACCGCTCAGCATCCATAACACACTGTCGCCGGTGCGGCGCAGGATCTCCATCCACAGATCGAAACAGTCGGGCGTGATTTTGCGGATGGCATTCATTGCAGCGAAGATGAAGCGGCCTTCCGGCAGGCCTAGCGCCTTGCGCGACAAGGGCGGCGGCAGCGACCGGCGCAGATTGTCATTCGGCTGATAGCAGTCCGGCAGCAGGCAGAATTTCTCATGATACCATGGCCGGCTTTCCGGCGGCGTCACAATGGCGTCCGTGACGATGTAATCGCAATCCACCCCTGTCTGGCTGCCGGGAAAGCCGAGATAGGCGACTTGTATCGGGGCTGGCCCGCGATTGACGATATCGAGGCGGCCATCGAGCGTGTGTCCCTTGAGATCGACCAGAATATCGATCTGGCGCGCCCGGATCGCAGCGCAGGCTGTTTCCGTGTCAAGATGGCCCAGCGGGACGATACGCTCGGCATGACGTTTGCGAAAATCACCGTCGGCGGCAATCATGGCCGGGCTGGTATGGCAAAACAGGGTAAAATCGATGGCCTGCGGATCGTGAAAATCCAGCACGCCCTGCAAAAGCTGCATCGTGGCGTGACAATCGGAAAAATCGCTGGAGAGATAGCCCACCCGCGGTCTTTGGGAATAAACATGCGGCCGGTGCCTGCGGCGATGACGATCCTCCGGTGTAAAAGCGGCAGCGCCCTCGACAAACGTCACGCGGCTGTTCAAGGCCTCGTCCGCGCACCAGGCAATATGGTTGAGTGGGCTTTCAATGCCGAAATAAAAGGGGTCGTTTCGGCGCATTCCGGCAAGGATGGCGGCATTGGAACTTCGCTGTTCTTCGATATCGAGCCGCTGGCGTAAAGTGTGACGAAAGACATAAGCTGCTTCCTGATGGCGTGGATCAAGCCCGAGCAGCAGGCGGGCGACGTCATGGGCCTCATCGAAACGTCCGGCGGTGCGCAACAGCGTCAGGGCCAGTGACAGGAGTGCGATCTTATCGGGGACGCCTTCCATCGCATCGGCAGCGATACGATAAAGTGTTGCCGCAGATGCATTGTCACCAAGCCTCGCCTGGCACTGAGCAAGAATCAGAAGGCCCGGCAGGGGCAGGGCGGCACGGTCCCTTTCGGCTTCAAGCAGGATGCGGGCGCTGGCAAAATCCTGCGCCTGATAGAGCTGCATGGCTCTTTCCATGGCAGAGGGCATCGGCATTTTCCTCTCCGGTTTCAGGTGTCTGACCGCAGAACAGGGTCTGCGCAGTCAAGCTTGAGCGAGGCTTGCGGCCTGTTTTGCCTCTGATTGACATAACCCTTTTCTGTGCCGACTGTCTCTCTCTGTTTTGTCAGGATTCGTTTCAAGTCATTTTCAGGCTGCGCGCCTGTGCAGGGAGACACCATGCCCGCCTTGACCCTTTGCATGCCAAGCCGGAGGCCTCTTGCCGAAGCGCGTGCTTCCATCGACAGCGCGCTTGCCTTTTGCGAGGCACGTGATGCGCTTCTCGTCATCTCCGATAATTCGGGTGAGGCTGAGAAGCGTGCAGCTCTGGAGCAGATTTCTCCACGGCTTATCTGGCTGGAAAGCCAGGCGGAAAACGCATTTGCCAATATGTTCAATGCCGTCTCCGCCGCCACGACGCCCTTCATCATGCTGATTGGTGATGATGATGCCATCGTGGCGGATGAGGGCATCGAAGCGGTCGATCTGGACGATATTCCCTTCGATCATATCGGTCTTTTGCCGGTGATCGAAACCTTCGGGCCGGATGGCCAGACCGTTGCGACGCGTGCCTTTGCGCTGGAAGACGAAACGGCGGCGGAGCGCATGTTCGCTTATCTGTCCTTCGTTACAGACAATGCTGCTTTCTACTCGATCTTCCGCCGGGAGATCTGGCTATCCGTTATGGATCTTTTCCTGCGCCATCACCCGACAAAGGGCGCCTATGCCGATTGGGCGCTCACCTTGAGCCTGTTTTCTTCCGGCAAGATGGGCAAGGATGACACGATCCGCTATCGCTATAATGCCTCGCGCTGGCAGACGGCAGAACAGGTCGAGACCATGCGCGCCTCCCTGCTCAAGGAGGCTGGCCTGCCGGAGATGGCGATGCATTTCGAGACGCTTCTTCTGTTTCTCGATGTCTTCGTGCTGGTCAACCGGGTGGGATCGCCGCTGTCGATCGACGAACGGCAGCAGCTTGGCAAGCATACCGTCAACCGGCTTCTCGGTGCCTTTGTTCAGAAGGTGGCGGAAACACCGGCGCTTTATGGCGAGGATATTTTGCAGCTTGCCGAAATGGTGCTGGATGAAAAGGACAGCTTTACCCAGTTTCAACTGGCCATGCTGATGGCGGAACGGTTGCAGCCCGGCCTGAAGGACAAATATATTGCCTTCATTCAGGCAGCGATTTCCGGCACGTGAACGATGGCCGTTTCCATGCCCTTGCTGAGCCTGTCCATGCCAAGCAACAAGCCGCTTGAGAAAAGCCGGGCGGCGATTGAAAGCGCCCTGGCGTTTTGTGAGGCTCGCGATGCGTTGCTGATTGTTGCCGACAGTGCCGACGATCCTGAAAAACAACGGTTTTGCCAGAGTGTCTCGCCAAGGCTCCGCTATCTTGCCAGTCGGGAAAAGCGGGCGCTGTTCAACTTCAATTGTGCTATTCAGGCAGCAGAAACCGACTTCATCATGCCCATGGCGGATGACGATCTGATCTTTGCCGATGCGGGTGAACCATCCGTCGACCTTGCCTGTCTTCCCGCAGGCGTAGCCGGGCTTTTTCCCGTGCGTGAAGAAGTGGGGGAAAACGATAGTGTTTCGGCAACACGAACCTTCAGCCTGCCGGGCGCCGACCCGGCCGAGCGGATGCGCACCTATCTGAGCGAAGCGGGCGGCCGAAACAGCGCCTTTTACAGCATCTTTCGCCGTCGGACCTTGCAGGGGATCATGCGTCTTTTGACGGCCTTTCATCCGAATGGCGGCGCCTATACCGACTGGTCTGTCGTGTTGTGCCAGCTGGCCTGCGGGCCGGTTCTCTTCGATGGCTCGATCCGCTATCGTTATCGGCTGGGCAATTGGGCCGATGCGCAGACATCTGCGGCTTCATTGGCCGGTCTTTACCGGGAGGCTGGCCTGCCGGAAGCCTCGCCGCTGTGGATGCGACTTTTGACCTATCTCGACCTTTTCGTGTTGGTATCCTCACCGGTCGTGGCGCTTGGCGAGGATGACAAGGCGCAGTTGACCGCACGGTTGAGCTCCGGCCTGCTGCTCGATTTCACCAGCCGGGTGGCGGACGATCCCGCCGGTTTCGACGACCACGCTTTGGCGCTTTGCACCATGATCACCGAGGAAGCCGACAGTTTCACACGCTTCCAGCTTTCTCTGATGCTGGTGGACCGGCTGCAGCCGGGGCTGAAGGATCGCTATGTCGCCTTTTTTCGCGCGGCACTGGCGAACTGAGCTCTTTGACTTGTCCGGTCTGAAAGGCGATAAGCGCCGGATGATTTCAGCGTGAGGACAAGACCCGGATGACGCGCACCATCATGCTGCAGGGAACAGGCTCGGATGTCGGCAAGACCGTTCTCGTTGCCGGTCTTTGCCGTTTGGCCCGCCTGAAGGGGCTGAATGTCCGTCCTTTCAAGCCGCAGAATATGTCAAACAATGCCGCCGTTGCCGATGATGGCGGCGAGATCGGCCGGGCGCAATGGCTGCAGGCGCTGGCCTGCGGGGTGCCGTCGTCGGTGCATATGAACCCGGTACTTCTGAAGCCTCAAAGCGAAAACGGCAGTCAGATCGTGGTGCAGGGCCAGGTATTCGGTCAGGCTGCTGGGCGCGATTATCAACGGCTGAAGCCTCAGCTTCTCGGGGCGGTGCTCGACAGTTTCGACAGGATCAAGGCCGGGGCGGATCTGGTGATCGTCGAGGGGGCTGGCTCGCCCGCCGAGATCAATCTGCGCGCCGGAGATATTGCCAATATGGGCTTTGCCACCTGCGCCAATGTGCCTGTAGTGCTGGTCGGCGATATCGATCGGGGCGGCGTGATTGCCTCGCTGGTCGGCACCCATGCGATCCTCCCGGACGCGGATCGGCGGATGATCTGCGGCTATATCATCAACAAGTTTCGCGGCGACCAGAGCCTGTTTGCCGATGGAATCAAGGCGATTGGCCGCTATACCGGCTGGCCCTCCTTCGGCATCGTGCCGTTTTTGAAGGCGGCGGCCAGATTGCCCGCCGAAGATTCCGTGGCGCTGGAGCGATTGACCCGCAGCGCGGACGGCGCGCTGAAAATTGCCGTTCCCATGCTGCAACGCATCGCCAATTTTGACGATTTCGATCCGCTTGCGGCAGAGCCTGCCGTCGATCTCGTCTATGTCCGCCCCGGTGAGCGCCTGCCTGCCGATGCTGCGCTCGTCATCCTGCCGGGCTCGAAATCCACGATTGGCGATCTTGAGGATCTGCGTCGGCAGGGCTGGGACCGCGACCTTGAACTCCATCGCCGCCGAGGCGGGCGGATCATCGGCATTTGCGGCGGCTATCAGATGCTGGGGCAAAGCGTTGATGATCCGCTTGGCCTTGAAGGTCTGCCGAAAAAAGTGGCAGGGCTCGGTCTACTTGATATTGAGACCGTCATGGCCCCGGAAAAGACGGTGGCCAACAGTCCGGCCCGCGCTCTGCACTACGATGTGCCGCTGCAGGGCTATGAAATTCATCTCGGCAAGACCACGGGGCCGGATTGCGCGCGTCCGGCGCTGTCGATTCGCAATGTTCCCGATGGTGCAACCTCAGCCGATGGCCGGGTTTTCGGCACCTATCTGCATGGGCTCTTTGCCAATGACGCCTTTCGCGCGGCCCTGCTCAAGGATTTCGGCGTACTCGAGACCAGCGAAAACTATCGCCAATCGGTTGAGCAGGCGCTGGATGATGTGGCGCTGGAACTGGAAAAGGTGCTTGACCCGCGCTTTCTCGATCAGCTTTTCGGCGGATCGGAGCGAGACTGATTTTTTGTCTCTCCTCTATCCTGGCGGTTTAGCCAGTCGGCGATCATCCACACCATCAAAGCCCAGGCACCGCCCACCGTCCAACCGGCAAGAATATCGGTTGGGTAATGCACGCCGAGAAACACACGGCTGGTGCCGCTGAGCAGGGTCAGCAACAGCCCGCTCAAGATGACGAAGACCCGCAGACGCCGGGTGGGCTGGGCGCGGGCCAGCATAGCCCCCAGTGTCAGATAGGTAATGGCCGACATCATCGCATGGCCACTTGGAAAGCTCATGGTCTGCACCTCGACCAGATGCGGCACGATTTCTGGTCGAGGGCGCGAAAAGAGCAGCTTCAAGCCGCGTTCGGCCAGCGCGCCGAAAGTGATCGCCAGCGTGACGATAGCGGCATTGCGATATTGCCGTGCGGCGGTGAGATAGAGAACCGATAAAAGGGTGATCAGCGAAATCAGTGTAAAGCCGCCCAGGCTGGTAATGTCGCGCATTGCCAATGCCAGCCAATGCGGGCCGATCATCATCGAAGGATCATCCTTCAACCGCAGTGCCAGCAAGATTGCCCTGTCGAAGGCATGGCTTTCCTCCTCCACCACATCCTCGCTGATCTTGGCGAAAGCAAGCAGGAGTCCGCCAAGGACCGTGAGCGCCAGAAGCAGTCTTGGTTCTACGCGGTTTAAAAGCTGATTGCGGATGAATTTCAACGTCTTGCTCCTTTTTTGA
The DNA here is from genome assembly GCF_023700755.1 of Allorhizobium sonneratiae. GTDB lineage: Bacteria > Pseudomonadota > Alphaproteobacteria > Rhizobiales > Rhizobiaceae > Allorhizobium > Allorhizobium sonneratiae. The sequence continues at coordinate 192,104 of NZ_JAMKOJ010000008.1, forward strand.
GGAGATAGGGTTGAAGCGTGCCTTTTCCAAGCCTTACAGATCAAGAAGAAGAACAGGGCAGGGCGCGCCCGCTTCAAGCGCTGGCGCGTGTGGTGGGCGGATGATCAGGCCATTGGCTTCAGCCAACACCCGCATCATTGAGGAATCCTGCCGGGAAAAGGGAGTTGCCACCATTGCAGCCCCATCCTCGTTCATAATCCTGGCGCGCAGATAATCCTGCCGCTGGTCGTTGGCGGCAAGGGCTGTGGCGGTGCGGGCCATTCTCAGCCGGTCCGGTCTCTGGCGATGGCCGAGACGGCAGATGAGCGGCTCCAGAAACAAAAGGGCGCAGACCATGCTGGAGACCGGATTGCCCGGCAGGCCCAGCACCGTCATCGGTCCGAGCCGTCCGACCATCAGAGGTTTACCCGGCCGCATGGCAATTTTCCAGAAATCGAGCACCATGCCCGCCTCCAGCAGGGCAGGCTGCACCAGATCGTGATCGCCGACCGACGCACCGCCCGTCGTGACCAGCACATCGGCGCCCGCGGCTTCGGCGCGGCGAATGGCGGCGATGATGTCTTTCCTGTCGTCGCGCACCAGACCCAGATCGAGCACCTCGGCACCAAGGCTTTCAGCAAGGCTTTTCAGGCCGTAGCTGTTGGAGGCAATAATTTGATCCGGCCCCGGTATTTCTCCCGCAGACACCAGTTCATCACCGGTGGCAATCAGCGCAACAAGCGGTTTTTTATAGACGCGGACCACAGCGTTGTTGGAGGCAGCAGCCAGCATGATGGTGGAAAAGCCAAGACAGGTGCCAGCCGTCATCAGCCTGTCACCTGCGGCAAAATCCTGACCGCGTGGGCGGATATTGCGGTTTTTGCCGACCGGTTCCAGCACGATGATGCGGTTTTCGTCAGAGTGCTTTTTAACATTTTCCTGAATGAGAACGGCATCCGCCTCATCGGGAACCGGAGCGCCGGTGAAGATGCGCACACATTCGCCGCGACTGAACGTGCCGGTAAAAGCGCGACCGGCAGCCGATTCGCCCACCACGGTCAACTCGACCCCGGCCTCAGCCGCGTCCTCGCTCTTCAGCGCATAACCATCCATGGCAGAGGCGTTGAACGGCGGCTGGGTGAGATTTGCATGAACATCGGCTGCAAGAATGCGGTCACGTGCGACAGACAGCGGCACGTCTTCCGTTCCGGTCAGCGGATGAGCCTTCTCCAGCAGCCGCGCCTGCGCTTGCTCAACCGGCAAAAGCGCCATCAGCCAGCCTCCTCCAGCCGGTAAGGGCCGGATTTGCCGCCGGTTTTTTCCAAAAGCCGGATGCCGCCGATCTCCATGGCTTTATCGGCGGCTTTTGCCATGTCGTAAATCGTCAGGCAGGCGACGGACACCGCCGTCAGCGCCTCCATTTCAACGCCGGTCTTGCCAGTGAGCTTTACCGTGGCGCGCACGACAAGACCGGGCAAGGCTTGGTTTTCGCTGATCTCGACGGAAACCTTGCTCAGCATCAGCGGATGGCAAAGCGGAATGAGATCGGCGGTGCGCTTGGCTGCCATGATACCGGCAAGCCGCGCGGTACCGATCACATCGCCTTTCTTGGCGTTGCCAGCGAGGATCAGGTCCAGTGTTGCGGGGGCCATGCGCACATGGCCCTCCGCTGTTGCGACACGAACGGTTTCATTCTTGTCGCCGACATCGACCATATGCGCCTCGCCGGACGCATCAATATGGGTCAGACCCGCTGTCATTCGGCAGCAATACTGGCACTCTTGCCAGTCAGCAATTCTCGCGTGGCGGACCTGACATCGGCCTTGCGCATCAGGCTTTCACCGACAAGAAAACTGTTGATGCCGGACGCTTTCAGCCGCATGCAATCGCTATGGGTGAAAATGCCGCTTTCGCCGACCAGAAGCCGGTCAGACGGCACCATGGAGGCCAGTCGCTCACTAACGGCAAGGTCGACCTCGAAAGTGCGCAGGTTACGATTATTGATGCCAACAAGCGGTGACGTCAAACGAAGCGCACGCTCCATCTCTGCTTCGTCATGTACCTCGATCAGCACATCCATGCCGAGCTCATGGGCCACGCCTTCAAGCTCGGCGGCTTCTGCATCTGAAAGCGAGGCCATGATCAGCAGAATGCAGTCTGCCCCCCAACTGCGAGCCTCATAAACCTGATAGGTTTCAAACATGAAATCCTTGCGCAGTGCCGGAAGTGCGCAAGCCGCCCGTGCTGCGATGAGAAATTCCGGAGCGCCTTGAAAACTTGGCTTGTCCGTCAAGACGGATAGGCAGGCTGCGCCGCCTTCCTCATAGGCTTTTGCCAGCGATGGCGGATCGAAATCCTCACGGATCAGACCTTTGGACGGACTGGCCTTCTTGATTTCCGCAATCAGGCCAAAACGGCCTTCGTCTTGTCTTGCCTTGAGCGTCTTGTAAAATCCGCGTGCGACGGGTTGGTCGGCAGCGCGAGCCTTGATCTCGGAAAGGGGAAGGGCCGTCTTGGCGGCGGCGATTTCTTCCCGTTTGTAGGCTTCGATCTTCTTCAGGATATCACTCATGCTTATCCTCCGTTGGAGACGGCAATCAGCTTTTCAAGCCGGGCAAGGGCTGAGCCGCTTTCAAGCGATTGTGCGCCCAATGCCATGCCTTCTTCGATCGTTGCAGCCTTGCCGGCAATAACCAGCGCAGCAGCGGCGTTACAGAGTGCGACATCGCGATAGGCATTCTTCGCACCTTCAAGAACGGCACGGAGTGCCTTGGCATTATGCACACCATCGCCGCCCTTGAGCGCCTCAAGCTTGACCGTTTCGACGCCAAAATCTACTGGCGAGAGGTTGAAGTGACGGATATCACCGTTTTCCAGGGCGGAAACCTTTGTTGTTCCTGTCGTCGTGATCTCGTCGAGCCCGTTGCCATGCACAACCCAGACACGGTCGCTGCCAAGATCGCGCAGGGTTTCGGCCAAGGGCTCGACCCATTGTGGCGCATAGACGCCCAGCAACTGGCGCTTGACCCCGGCAGGATTGGCGAGCGGCCCGAGAAGATTGAAAATCGTGCGCGTCCCAAGCTCGACACGCGCGGGACCGACATGGCGCATGGCGGCATGATGCATCTGGGCAAACATGAAGCCGATCCCGGCCTCTTCGATACAGCGCGCGATGATGTCCGGGCCGATTTCCAGATTGACGCCAAGCGCCGTCAGACTGTCGGCCGCGCCGGATTTCGAGCTCAGGGCCTTGTTGCCGTGCTTGGCGACGGTCACGCCCGCGCCTGCGACGATCAGGGCGGCAAGCGTCGATATATTGTAGGTTCCCGTGCCGTCGCCGCCCGTGCCGACAATATCAATGGCATGTTCGGGCGCTTTCACCGGCAGCATTTTCGCTCGCATCACAGAGACGGCGCCAGCGATTTCGCCAACCGTTTCACCCCGCATTCTCAGTGCAATGAGAAAGCCGCCGATCTGGGCAGGCGTTGCAGCCCCCGACATCAGAATGTCAAAGGCGGATGCCGCTTCCTGTCGCGAGAGTGCTTCGCCACCTGCCACCTTGGCGATGAAAGGCTTGAGACCATTCATGCGCTTTCCCTCCCGATCAGCGGATCATGGCCTGCTGTGCCAGAGACTGGTTCAGCTTTACACCATATTTCGACTGCAACTGATTGACCATTTCGTCGAGGATATCGTCACCTGCGGCATTGGCAAAGGCAACGATCTGCTGCTTGTCCTGACCGAGAACGTCAGTTTTCGGATGAGTGTCTACTGTCTTGACCTTATACAGGATCGCCGTCATCGGCTCTTCGCCGGCGGTTGCCCCAACGGCGCCGACCCCACCCTGGAAGATCGCACGAATTGCGGCCTGGCCAAAAAGCTGATCCTTTGTGTCGCGGCGAATGCCATCCTTTGTCTGGATGGTCAGCTTGGTTTCGGCGGCAATATCGGCAAGCGATTTGCCGTGTTCCATTTCCGTTTTCAAGGCTTCCGCTTTTGCTGTCAGCGCCTGCTTGCGCTGCTCATTCATCCAGTCGGCGGTGGCCCGGTCCTTGACCTCACTCAGCGTTCTGTCCCGTGACGGGTCGATTTTCGTCACCTCGAACCAGACATAACCGGAGCGACCGAGATTGAGCGGAAGGGGCTCGCTGCCGATTTCGGTGGTGAACACGGTTTTCAAAAGATCGGGCGAGTCGGGCAGCAGGACCGGCTTGTCATGGTTATCGCTGCCATGGCTGTCGATGCTGTCGACCTTGACCAGCTTGAGGCCGGTTTTTTCTGCTGCTTCGGCAAGGGTTGCGCCGGAATTGCGCAGATCCTCGAACTTGTCATGCACGGCATTGACCTTGTCGGCGGCGGCGGCGGCGGCAAGATCGGCGCGGATCTGATCCTTCACCTCGTCCAGACTTTTGGTATGGCTGGGCTTTATATTGCTGATGCGCAGGATCACCGGACCGAAGGCGCCATCGACCACCGGGGTGACGTCGCCATCCTTGGTGACGGCAAAGGCGGCCGCGGCCAATGTCTGATCCGGCAGTTGCGCTTTGGTGAAATCGCCAAGCAGCACGTCGGATTTGCTCTTGCCCTGATCGGCAATCAGCTGATCGAAGGTTTTGGCACCCGATTGAAGCTGCTTTTCCGCTGCATCGGCCAGCTCTTTCGTCTTGAAGGTCAATTGTTCGATGGTACGTGAGCCTTGAACCTCATAGGCCTGCAGATGGCTCTCATATTCCTTCTTGATCTCGTCGTCGGTAATCGCCTTGGCGTCGGCAAGGTCGCGCGGCTCCAGCGTGACATAGTTGAAACTGCGATATTCCGGCGCACGATAGCGGAATTTCACCGTATCGAACCAGGTTTGCAGTGTCTTTTCGTCCGGAGCCTGAATCGGCTCGATATTCGCTGCCGTCAGAAGCAGATAATCGACAGATCGGGTTTCCTGACGATAGAGCGTCAATGCATCGACAAGCACCTTCGGGCCGGTAAAGCCCGAGGCCACCGCATCGACGATCTGGCTGCGCAGCGCCACTTTCGAGCGTTCGGCGATATAATCATTTTCGCGAATACCGGCATTCTGCAGGCGGCTGGTAAACAGCTGGCGGTCGAACTGGCCATTGGCATTCTGGAAGGCAGGGTCTTCGGCAAGCAGTTGCGCCAGCTTGTCCTTGGAGAGGCCGAGCTTCATGTCGCTTGCCAGTTGGTCAAGTGCAGCCCCTGCTGTCAGCTGCGAATAGACCTGCTGTTCCACACCAAGAGAGCGCGCCTGTTCTGCGGTGATCTGGGTGCCAAAGCGGCGACTGAGATCGGCAAGCTCACGCTTGTAAGCCAGCTGAAACTCATTGACCTTAACGGTCTGATCACCCACCTGAATGACGGCGTCCGGCGTGCTGCTGACCAGCGAACTGGAAATGCCCCAAATTCCGAAAGAACCGACAAGCAGTAAGAGCAGGCCCTTTACCAGCCAGGAATTGGCGGTTTTTCGCAAAGTTACGAGCATGGGAACGCAAACCTCATCAGTGTTGGTCGAGAGCGTTTTCAACCGGAAAAACCGCTCAATCTTTCAAATTTACCGCAGTCGTCACAATGACGGGACCTTGCAGTCAGCCTTAACGGCTTCACCGGCAAGCGAAGCACGGACCTGTCCTTAAAGCAAAGCCTTTAGAAATTGAAGGCAGTCAACCGGGAAAATGCAAAAAGTGCAAAGCCGTCATCGCAGCCCTCACACAAAAAACCCGGCACCATGGCCGGGTTTCTTTGAGGCTGGCTGACGCGAGTGCTCAGCGCTTGTCCATCGACAGATAGTCGCGCTTCGGTGCGCCGGTATAAAGCTGGCGCGGACGGCCGATACGCTGCTGCGGATCTTCGATCATTTCGTTCCACTGGGCAATCCAGCCGACGGTGCGGGCCAGAGCGAAGAGAACGGTGAACATTTCCGTTGGGAAGCCCAGTGCACGCAGCGTGATGCCGGAATAGAAGTCCACATTCGGGTAGAGCTTCTTCTCGATGAAGTATTCGTCGCTGAGGGCGATTTTTTCCAGTTCGAGCGCCACCTGCATCAGCGGGTTGTTGGCATTACCGGTCGCTTCCAGCACTTCATACATGGTCTTCTGCATGATCTTGGCGCGCGGATCGTAGTTTTTGTAGACCCGGTGACCGAAGCCCATCAGGCGGAACGGATCGTTCTTGTCCTTGGCCTTGGCGATATATTCCGGGATACGGTCGACCGAGCCGATCTCCTGCAGCATGTTGAGCGCTGCTTCATTGGCGCCACCATGAGCCGGGCCCCAAAGGCAGGCAATGCCGGCGGCGATGCAGGCAAACGGGTTGGCGCCCGACGAGCCGGCCAGACGCACGGTCGAGGTCGACGCGTTCTGCTCGTGATCGGCGTGGAGGATGAAAATCCGGTCCATGGCGCGGGCCAGAACGGGATTGACGTTATAGTCCTCGCAGGGCACGGCAAAGCACATGCGCAGGAAGTTCGAGGCATAATCCAGATCGTTCTTCGGATAAACGAAGGGCTGGCCGATATGGTATTTATAAGCCATGGCGGCGATCGTCGGCATCTTGGCGATCATGCGCAGGCTTGCCACCATGCGCTGATGCGGATCGGTGATGTCGGTCGAGTCGTGGTAGAAGGCGGACAGCGCACCGACCGTGCCGACCATGACCGCCATCGGATGGGCGTCACGGCGATAGCCGGTGAAGAAGCGGGTCATCTGCTCATGCACCATGGTGTGGCGGGTGACGCGCTCGTCAAAATCCTTCTTCTGGGCAGCCGTCGGCAGTTCGCCGTAAAGCAGCAGATAGCAGACTTCGAGGAAGTCACCCTTTTCGGCGAGCTGTTCGATCGGATAACCGCGATGCAGAAGCACGCCTTCGTCACCATCGATATAGGTGATCTTCGATTCGCAGGACGCCGTGGACGTGAAGCCCGGATCGTAGGTGAACATGCCGGTGTTCTTGTAGAGTGTGCCGATATCGATCACGTCGGGGCCGATCGTACCGCTGCGTACGGACAAACCGGCAGCCTTGTCTCCGACTTTGATATTTGCGCCTTGATCAGTCATGGTGGTCCTCCGAATGCGAGGCGCTACGGCATGGCTGTCGGCTCGCCTCCAGTTTCATCTGTGACGATAGCTATATGATCCAGAGGTTAATGCCAAGCTATCGAACCAAGAAAGCGTGCATTGCAAAAAGACAAAATGACACAATGGAACAACCAGAAAGCTATTAGGTAAAATGAAGAGTAAACTCTGTTCGTCGCATCCGCGGATTGCTATTGTGATTTCATCAGCCAATCGGCTGGCGGTGTGCCGGAAGATGGGTGATTAACAAGGCGTTCATTTTCATTATTTTTCAGTATTGTCTTTATAAGATGTTTTTGTCTGCATGGCTGCCCGCGGGCATGGATCAAGAAGGGGCAGATGGCGGACAGTGACGAATGGACACTGGTGAGGGAGCCGCCGGCGAAGGGACCGGTTGTGAAAGCTGCCCCCTGGATTTCGCCGGTGCAGCATTTTTCCGACGAGGATAGCCTCACTGCCGATCCAGTTGAAGATATCCTGCCTTCCGCACCGCTTTTACCCAGCTTCTCAGAGCGCTTTGCCGTTTTGCTGCGCCAGTCTTTACGGGCCGAACTGGCCCAGGGAAGGGCATTTCTGTTCGCTCCTGTCGTTTATGGTACAGGTGCGATCTGGTGGCTGACGAGGCCTGACGATCTCTCTGTCTGGCCGCTTCTGATCTTTGCCAGCCTTGCTATTTTGGGCTGGCATAAGCTGCGCTATCGCCATCCTGTTGCGGGTTTGCTGTTTGGTGCGGCCAGTTTTGCCCTGCTTGGCATGGTGCTGGCCAGTCATGAAACCTTTCGGGCGCAGACCATCCTTCTCGATGAGGCCGTGACCACAACCATAAGGGGTCAGGTCATCTCCTCGGAAGAAAATGCAAGTGGGAATCAAAGATATGTGATCGATCTGATCGGCACGGAAAAACCCGAGCTCAAACGAATGCCGCAAAGGGTGGCGCTTGTGGCTCGGTCTTCCCGAGAAATCTTCAGGACCGGCGATATTGTTGAGGGCAGGGCGCGCTTAAGCCCTCCTTCCGGGCCGGCTCTGCCGGGACTGACCGATTTTGCCTTCAATTCCTATTTCGACGGCATTGGCGCGATTGGCTATTTCTATGCACCGCCAAAACGGGCCGACACTCCGGCAGGATGGCTCCAGGACGGGCGGTTTCATTCTCTGCTGCATCAAATCGAAGGCTGGACCCAGAGCTTGCGTGATGTGATCACCAATCGAATTAGACGGGTTGTTCCGGGGGATCCGGGCGCTTTTGCCGCCGCTATTGTCACGGGTGAGCGGCGTGGATTGTCAAGCTCAGCCAACGAGGCGCTACGCATTTCCGGTCTTGCCCATATCATCTCCATCTCAGGCCTGCATATGGCGTTGGCCGGGGGGCTGTTCTTTATCGGTATCCGCAAGTTTCTCAGCCTGATTCCCGGGCTGGCGGAAACCGTATCGACCAAGAAAATCGCAGCAGCCGGGGCCATCGCCACGACCACCGCCTATTTCTGCATTTCCGGCTATGATGTTGCCGCCCAGCGCTCTTATCTGATGATGGTCATTATTCTGGCGGCTGCCTTTTTCAATCGCTCGGTACTCAGCCTGCGCAATGCCGCCTTTGCCGCCTTGCTGGTGATTCTGATCTCTCCGTCCCAGATCCTTGGCCCCAGCCTGCAAATGTCCTTTTCCGCCACCTTCGCCTTGATCAGCGGCTTTGCGCTTTGGACAAAAAGGCCGAAACTGTCTTTTTCCGTTGAGAAGCTGCCTTTCATGACCTGGATATGGCCGCTTTTGAAACGGATCGGCGCCGTCATGCTGACGTCTGCCATCGGCGGCCTGTCGACCTCCCTTTATTCTGCGGGGAATTTTCACCGCATCGGCTTGAATGGCATCGAAGCCAATCTCATGGCCGAACCGTTGATCTCGCTGATTGTCATGCCATCGGCAATGATCGGCATGATATTGATGCCGCTCGGTCTGGATTACTGGCCGCTCTTGCTCATGGGCAAGGGGCTCAGCCTTGTGCTGGATATCGGTTACACCGTCGCCAGTTGGCAGGGGGTGATGCGGTTTGACCGTTTCGATCCGTGGTTCCTGCCGGTGATGAGCATGGGCCTGATCATTTTTCTACTGTTGCATACACGTCTGCGGTTGATCGGCCTTGCCATGATGCTGGCAGCTGGCGGTTATGAACTGGCAAGACCGAAACCGCCGCTGGCCGAGCTTGCCATTGCCGAGGACGGGCAGTTGGTCGGGATCGTGAACAGGAGAGGAGATGACGGGGGCGTTTCCATTGCGATCAGCAAGAAAAATCCCTCCAGTTTTATTTTTGCCCAATGGCAAACTGTGCTCGACATCCACCAGATCCTTGAACCGGAAACGATTCCACGACCCCGGCGCAGCAACAAGGAGCACAGCAGCGACGGTGACACAGAGGATAAGGCAGGAAAGACGAAAAGAAAGGCTGCGCGACGGAAGACGTCAGCCGATATGGCCTTGTCACAGACGATGCTGCTTCGCGACAAGGCTCTGTCTTTTCCCGGCATTTTTCAGTGCAGCGGTGCAAGTCTCTGCCTCGCCGAGATGCATGGCGGCTGGCGCATAGCCGTGCTTCGCGACCGTGATTATGCCGAAGCCGCCTGTCAAAATGCCGATCTGATCATCACAAGCCTTACAGCCTATTCTGTTGCCTGTGCCGATCACGACGATCAAGAAGATGTCCTGGCAAGGAACGCACACAAGACAGTTCCTTCAAACGTCGTAACAGAGACCTCTGCGGTTTCAGTGCCGAACGCTCCCATTGTTATCAGCCGGGATGTACTCAGGCGCACTGGCGCCTTGGAACTCAGCCTGGGAGACAGACAAAGCCGGACACTTGCAGTCACCAAAGCGTTCAACGGTGAAAACCGACCCTGGATCCGTCATCGCTACTATAACTGGCGAAGCCAAAGTTACGATTTGCCAGATGGTCACGACGATGGTCCAACTGACGGTATATTTAATGATACCGGCGAATGAGCCCCACCAGCTTTCCCTGAATTTTCACACGATCAGGTCCAAAAATACGGGTTTCATAAGCCGGATTGGCCGCTTCCAGTGCAATGGAGGCTCCTTTGCGGCGATAGCGCTTCAATGTGGCTTCCTCATCATCGACAAGCGCGACGACAATATCACCGGGCGTGGCGGTGGTGGCATTGCGGATGATCACAGTATCGCCATCGAGAATGCCGGCTTCGATCATCGAATCGCCGCGAACCTCCAAGGCATAATGTTCACCCTGTCCCAGCATTTCGGCAGGAACGGAAATCTCATGCGTATTGTTCTGAATGGCGGAAATTGGCACGCCTGCAGCAATCCGTCCCATCATCGGAACGCTTGCGGCATTGCGGATGTCTTCCACCGGTTTGGATGGTGTTGACGTCACGGGCTGCAATTTCCCCCGGCTTCCTTCGATGACGGAGGGCGAAAAAGCCCCGCGACGTGGCGGAATGCTTGTTGCCATAGCTTCTGGCAGCTTTATCACCTCCAGTGCTCGGGCGCGATTGGGCAGGCGGCGAATGAAGCCGCGTTCTTCGAGCGCAGTGATCAGCCGATGGATTCCCGATTTCGAAGCAAGATCGAGCGCATCCTTCATTTCATCAAAGGACGGCGGCACGCCCGATTCCTTCATCCGCTCATGAATGAACAGCAGAAGCTCCTGTTGCTTGCGCGTCAGCATCGACATATGTCCTTAAAACTGTGAAACAAATCCAGAACGGACACTATATGTTCCATATGTGTTCTGCAAGCCTTTAATTTTGAGGGAGTATGCTGCTAACAGGGCCGAAAGCACATCGCGTTTCATTATTAAGAACGGCTGGCAGGCTTGCTGGAGCATCTGACACAGAGACGTCATACTCTCATGATGGATTGCGACTCGGGTAGACATCCGAAAATCCCATGGATTTTTAGAGTATGGCTGTCTCCAGTCCCATTGGAATTGAAGGAGGGTGGACCATGAAATTTGCTTTTGCGTCGCTGGGCGCTGTGATGTTGCTTTCGTCCTCTGCCGCACTGGCCGCCTCCTCCTGGCCCGACACACCGCAAGGCCGTCTTGAGGCATTTGCGGTTTTGCAGACCCTCAATGCCGAGCTTTTGAGCCATGACAGCGCCACTTTGACGCTTGATCGCTGGTGTTCAAGCCATAAGCTTGCCAAAGAGGCAAAGATCGTTGCCGAGCGGGTGCGCGGCCAGGACAAGCCGGTGACAGAGGATATCCGCCGCGTCCTTAAAGTGGGGCCAAACGAGGCGGTGGGCTATCGGCGGGTGCGGCTCAAATGTGGTGCCGTGGTGTTGTCTGATGCCGATAACTGGTATGTGCCGTCGCGGTTGACACCCGAGATGAACAAGGTTCTCGATACGACCGATGGTGCTTTCGGACGGGTGGTGCAGCCCCTGCATTTTCAGCGACATACCGAATCGGCGAAACTTCTATGGTCGCCTGTGCCGGAAGGATGGGATATGGGCGCAGCTTTTCCCGCTGCGAGCGGCAAGCCCTTGGCCGTTCCCGATCATGTGATCGAACACAAGGCGATATTGACCTTGCCGGACGGTGCGCCCATCAGCATGGTGGTTGAAAGTTATACGGGTCGGGTTCTGGACTTTGCTCCACCCGGTCTGTGAGATTCTTGTCTACACGCTTTCTTGTCTTCATGCTTTGCAGGACATCCATCATGTCGCATTCCGCCAGCCGGTCGGTTGATCATTTTGTTTTGCCAGTCACCATGCTTGACGGCGCCGTAACGCGCTTTCAGATGCTGGGTTTTACTGTCGCACCGCCAGCTGATCACCCCTTCGGCACGCAGAACGCCTGTGTGTTTTTGTCCGATAAGACCTATCTGGAGCCTCTGGCCGTCGGTCGTCAGGCAGAGGCCGATCGGGCTGTGCTGGACGGCAACGTGTTCGTTACGCGTGACAGGGCATTCCGCACGGAACGCAAGGAGGGATTGTCAGCCATCGTTGCCGCATCTGACGATGCCGAGGCGGATCATATCGGTTTTGTCGAAAAGGGGATGAGCGGTGGCAGTCTGCTGGATTTTTCCCGCCCCATGCGGCTTCCTGATGGCGGCGAGGCCATGGCCAGTTTTCGTCTGGCCTTTGCCACTGAGGCAAATGAGAGCGGTTTTTTTCTGTTCACGTGCCAAAGAATTGCACCACTGTCTGCCGACCGAAGCCAGCTTGAAACCCATGCCAATGGCGTGACCGGAATAAGCCGCATCTTTCTTCATGCCAGGCATCCAAACAGGTATCGGAACTGGTTTGAGACCGTTTTTGCTGTCAGTGCGGCAGAAACCAGCGGGGGCCTGCTGTTTGAGGCAAAAAACCTCGCGATCGAGATTATCGAAGCCAGCGATCTTGCCGATATACTGATTGCCACGGCGCTGGTGTTTTCGGTGAAGGATATCGACGTGACAGGACGTGTGCTGACTGATAATGGCATTGAGCATCAGAAAATGCCGGGTGGCATCGCCGTCGCGGCAGCGCCCGGACAGGGCGTCGCCTTGCTGTTTGAGGAGAGTATATCGTGACAATTGAAGCCGCCGCCAAGCCCAATGCCGTCGTCACGCTGGGCGAAGGCAAGCATCAGGTTTCTTTTTCCAATCAGGCGCGTTTCTCGCTGATCTGCGGCCCCTGCCAGATGGAAAGCCGCGATCACGCCTTCATGATGGCGGGTGCGATCAAAGAAATCTGTGACAGGCTTGGCATCGGGCTGGTGTATAAATCCTCTTTCGACAAAGCCAACCGCACCTCGCTCAAGGGCGGGCGCGGTATCGGGCTTGAAAAGGGGCTGGAAATTTTTGCCGACCTGAAGAAAGAATATGGTTTTCCGGTCATCACCGACATTCACACTGAAGAGCAATGCGCTGTCGTCGCCGAGGTTGTCGACATGCTGCAAATCCCGGCCTTTCTCTGCCGGCAGACTGATCTTCTGGTGGCGGCGGCAAAAACCGGCCGGGTGATCAATGTCAAGAAGGGCCAGTTTCTCGCGCCATGGGATATGAAGAATGTGATGGAAAAAATCACCTTCTCCGGCAATCCGAATGTGCTGCTATGCGAGCGGGGTGCGTCTTTCGGCTATAATACGCTGGTTTCTGATATGCGATCCCTGCCGATCATGGCATCCATGGGCGCACCGGTGATTTTCGACGCCACCCATTCCGTGCAGCAGCCGGGCGGGCAGGGCGGATCAACAGGCGGCGATCGCAGATTTGTCGAGACGCTTGCCCGCGCTGCCGTTGCCGTCGGTGTGGCCGGACTTTTCATTGAAACCCATCAGGATCCGGATAACGCACCTTCGGATGGACCGAATATGGTGCATCTCAAGGATCTGCAAGCTCTGCTTGAAAAGCTGATGGCCTTTGATGCCGTGGCCAAAATGGTCTGATCCGATCCCGCAGAGCGCGTGGGACAGCCAGTGTCGCGCAGCGCTTTAAATCGATTAGTTTTTTCGTGTCTTTCACCCTGATGTCATTGTAATTTTGGGACCATGGAGTAAGACAGGGACGAAAAGAAATGGCTCATTCTAAAATCCATAGGGAGCGAACATGACCGCGATTACCGATATCATTGCCCGCGAGATTCTCGACAGCCGTGGCAACCCCACCGTCGAGGTGGATGTCTATCTCGAAGACGGCAGCATGGGCCGTGCGGCGGTTCCTTCCGGCGCATCCACCGGCGCTCATGAGGCCGTCGAACTGCGTGATGGCGGCAAGCGGTACCTCGGCAAGGGTGTTGAAAAGGCGGTTGAAGCCGTCAACAGCGAAATCTATGACGCCATTGGCGGTCATGATGCCGAAAACCAGATCATGATCGACAATCTGATGCGCGAGCTGGACGGCACGCCGAACAAGTCGCGTCTTGGCGCCAACGCCATTCTCGGTGTCTCTCTGGCCGTGGCCAAGGCCGCTGCCGAAGCCTCGGGCCTGCCGCTCTATCGCTATGTCGGCGGTCCGAACGCCCATCTCCTGCCGGTTCCGATGATGAATATCATCAATGGCGGCGCCCATGCCGACAACCCGATCGATTTTCAGGAATTCATGATCATGCCGGTCGGCGCCGACACGATCCGCGACGCCGTGCGCATGGGTTCGGAAGTATTCCACACGCTGAAGAAAGAGCTTTCCGCACAGGGTTTCAACACCAATGTCGGCGATGAAGGCGGCTTCGCGCCCGGTCTCAAAAGCGCGCCGGAAGCGCTTGATGTGATTGTTAAATCCATCGAAAAGGCTGGCTATCGTCCGGGTGAGGACATCTATCTGGCGCTCGACTGCGCCTCGACGGAATTCTTCAAGGACGGCAAATATGTGCTGGAAGGCGAAGGCCGCACGCTGGAGCCGGAAGCCATGGCCGATTATCTGGCCGAGCTTGCCGCAAAATATCCGATCATCTCGATTGAAGACGGCATGGCCGAAGACGATTGGGATGGCTGGAAATATCTGACCGACAAGGCCGGCTCCAGGCTGCAACTGGTGGGCGACGACTTGTTCGTTACCAATTCCGCCCGTTTGCGTGACGGCATCCGCATGGGTGTTGCCAACTCCATGCTGGTCAAGGTCAACCAGATCGGTTCGCTGTCTGAAACGCTGGATGCTGTGGAAACCGCGCATAAGGCTCGCTATACCACCGTCATGTCGCACCGTTCGGGTGAAACGGAAGATTCGACCATTGCCGATCTCGCTGTCGCCACCAATTGCGGTCAGATCAAGACTGGTTCCCTGTCGCGCTCGGATCGCATGGCCAAGTACAATCAGCTGATCCGCATCGAAGAAATGCTGGGTGCGCAGGCTGCCTATGCCGGGGCGTCGATCCTCAAGGCTTAATCAGCCCGATTGATCAAAAGAAAAGGCCCGGATTTTCCGGGCCTTTTTCGTTTTACCAGCTGCCGGTATTCGGCATCGATGTCCAGGGCTCGGCCGGGGCAAGGCTCTCGCCCTTTTGCAGGATTTCGATGGAAATACCGTCCGGAGACCGGACAAAGGCCATGTGACCGTCGCGTGGCGGACGGTTGATGGTAACGCCATTGTCCATCAGCTTCTGGCAGGTGGCGTAGATGTCATCGACCTCATAGGCGAGGTGGCCGAAATTGCGTCCGCCGGTATAGTCTTCTTCATCCCAGTTATAGGTCAGTTCCAGACAGGGTGCCTTTTCGGTTGTGGCTTTGTGCGTGTCTTCATCGGCGGCCAGAAAAATAAGGGTGAAACGGCCCTTTTCATTCTCGATTCGACGCACTTCGCTCATGCCGAAAAGGGTGCAATAGAAATGAAGGGAGGCCTCGATGTTTTTGACACGGACCATGGTGTGCAGATATCGCATGATAATTCTCCTGTTTCGGCAGAGCGCTCTCTTTTGAAGGCGATGTCAAACATAGTGTCATGGTCTTGCCAGTCAATGATGACAATATGACCCCACAGAAGGGCTGCGTTGATGCTAAAACGAAACCTGTCGTTGCGCGCCAGCCTGGAACAAGCTCATATTGCTATGAACCAATTGCGGATAAGTGAAACAGGGGCTTGCGCAAAAGCCTTAATGAAATGTTAATCTCTTGTTCGGGAATCAGTTTGTCGTGTCCGGTTCAGGTGTTTCGAGGGGCGAGTTGAGATGACGGAGAGAATTTCGGCGAAAGCGTTCGTGGAATTCAGCGGGCTCTCGGATGAGTCCATGGACTTGATCGAGATAACCGGTGTCGTCAAATGGTTCGATGTGGCCAAGGGTTTCGGTTTCGTCGTGCCGGATAACGGTATGCAGGATGTTCTTCTGCATGTCAGCTGCCTGCGCCGCGACGGTTATCAAACCATTCTGGAAGGCACTCGCATCGTTGCGCTTGTGCAGAAACGGGACAGGGGCTATCAGGCTTTCCGTGTTCTGTCGATGGATCAGTCCACGGCTGTACATCCCTCGCAAATGCCGCCAGTTCGTACCCATGTTCAAGTTACGCCGTCGAGCGGGCTTGAGCGCGTACTGGTCAAATGGTTTAATCGCACCAAGGGCTTCGGTTTTTTGACGCGGGGCGAGGGCACGGAAGATATTTTCATCCACATGGAAACACTCCGCCGGTTTGGTCTGACGGAATTGCGTCCTGGCCAGACTGTTCTGGTCCGCTTCGGAAATGGCGACAAAGGCCTTATGGCTGCCGAAATTTATCCAGATAATCCTCTGCCGAATACGAGAGCCCATTAAGGACACGGACCATGTTCCTGACCGTAAGAAGCGCCTTTATGGCGCTTTTTTTGACCCTAATTTTCCCCATTCTGCCTGCCATGGCGGCACCGGGTCTGCAAAAGGGGGTTGTATCGATCGAAACCGCCAAAGGTGTTCGGCATGATTTCCATGTCGAATATGCCATCAAGCCCGCTGACCGGGAGAGGGGCCTGATGCAGAGGACGACACTCCCGCCCGATCAGGGCATGATCTTCGATTTCGGTGAAAGTCGCCAGGTGATCATGTGGATGAAGGATACGCCTTTGCCACTCGACATGCTGTTCATTGATGCAAAGGGCAGGATCACCCGGATCGCCGAGCGAACCACGCCTTTTTCGGAGGATTTGATCCCGTCCAATCGACCGGTCCGCTATGTGCTGGAAATCAATGGCGGTCGCGCCCATGATCTCGGCATTGCCGCTGGAGACCGCATCGTCAGTGGTCTGTCCGCGGGTAAACCGGGTCAATAAACAGGATTTCTTCCTTTTTTCATCAATGTTGTTGGGAAAAATCGATGCTGAGCCAATTCAGTCGTGGACAGCCGATTAATTCTGATTTTCGTTTGATTTTCCTGTTGCAGATGCGCTGCGAAGCGTGTATCCCGCCCTTCGTCGAAAGACAAAAGTCGGAGTGTAGCGCAGTCTGGTAGCGCATCTGGTTTGGGACCAGAGGGTCGGGAGTTCGAATCTCTCCACTCCGACCACTCCTTGAGTATGTTTTGTCAAACAACTCATTCAATCTCTGTTGACGGTTAGCATCATCGGCACGGCTTTAAGTGCCTTCGACACCGGGCAAGTTTCCTTCGTTTCCTCGGCCAGTTTCTGCAATTTTTCTGTGTTGCTGCCGCTGACTTTCGCTGTGAGATGAAGCTGAATACCCGTAATCGAAAAGCCGCCATCCTGCTGGTCCAGCGTGACCTCGGCACGGGTGTCGAGACTATCAACTGTCATTCCGGCATCGCTCAAGGCCTTGGACAGCGCCATGGTGAAGCAGGCCGCATGAGCAGCGCCGATCAGTTCTTCCGGATTGGTGCCAGGCTTGTCCTCAAATCGCGTATTGAAACCATAGGGCTGATCTTTCAGCGCACCACTCTTGCTGGAGATCGTGCCCTTGCCGTCTTTGAGGCCACCGGTCCAATGGGCTGAGCCATGCTGTTTGATCGCCATGGGAAAACTCCTTTCGTTATGACACGAAGGAAGAACCCTTGACGGCCTGTCGAGTTCCTTATGATTTTGCAGGAATTCAGGCAAGCTTGCGCAAATTTTGCGCGAATCGCTTCCAGTTTGCGACGTAACTGGCTGCGGATCGTTTCAGGCCTTCGATTGCGCTTTCATCAAGCGTTCGGATGACCCGGGCAGGGCTGCCGACAATCAGACTATTGTCGGGAAACGCCTTGCCCTCGGTGACCAGCGCATTGGCTCCCACAAGGCAATTGCGGCCGATTATGGCGCCATTCAGAACTGTGGCACCCATGCCGATCAGACTGTTGTCACCAATGGTGCAGCCATGCAGGATGGCGCGATGACCGATCGTGCATCCGGCCCCGACGGTGAGGGGAAAGCCCATATCTGTGTGCAGGATGCAGCCTTCCTGGATATTGCTACCAGAACCAATGGTGATGATCTCATTGTCACCGCGCAACACCGCTCCAAACCAGATGCCAGCATCCTCTGAAAGCACAACGCGACCAATCACGTGCGCATCGGGGGCAATCCAGTGGCGGTTGGGATCAGGCAAGGTGGGTATGTGCTCACCCAGTGCATAAACAGGCATTGTTTTCACTCCTCATTTTGAGGAAGTTTACAATACGGAACCCAACTTGCGCCAGATCTTATCCTGTCAGAATTTATAGCCGATCATAACAGCCGCGCGGGTCATGCCGTCATTGGGATCGCAAAGTCCCGCATTGGAGGCATGTTCGACCTGACCCATGACATTCCAATGCTGGGTGAAGCGATAACCCAGACCGGCATATTCGCGAAACAGCACTTTGCAGCCAAGGCTCGGTCCGCCATCATTGCTGTCATGGGTCGCGCCATCATGAACAACGCCACCAAAACCTGCCTCAGCAAAAATCTTGTCCGTCATGTTCACGGTCCAGGTAAAACCGGCATAAGCTTCGTCATTCAGATGACGGGAACCGATTTCTGCGCCAACATGCACGCGCGGATGAGTTAGCTTCTCCCAGAATCCATGAGCGGTCTCGCTGTGAAACGGGTCGAAAAGCACCATGCCCTCACCGGCAATGCCGTTCTGGTTGCTCTGGATCGAGGTGACCACGCCGAGTCGAACTTCATCAATAATCGAGCCACCGCTACCGGCGACAGCCGAAGATGAGGTTGCCCCTATGATTGCTGCGCTGGCGCAGGCCAGTTTGAGGGCCATTCGGATGCTGAAGGTCATCGGTTTCTCCGCACGAAACAAAGTACGTGCGGCTGTATCATGACAATCCGCTCGCACATCTTCTCACCGTTTGCAGTCGAGCTTTCGCAAAAGCATAACTGCAAACGATTCGTTAAGCGTATCTTGTCGTAAACCGTCGGCGTTCGGGAGGGTGAAAATGTCACACAGGCCCAGAAATTACGATTCCGGCCCCGTATCACTTTGCTGCGGGACAGGCCGCAGGAGACCAATGTTGCGCGCGATCAGCTTCAGTTGCAGCTTGTATTGCCACCAGACCAACGGGTGACATCATGGCCGATGCGCTCGCCAATCGTTTCACCCATCATCGGACCAAAGACCTGCACCTTTGCCGGAGAACCTTCAGCCATAACCACAAGAACCGGGCGGATATCCTTCGAGCCCTTGCGCACCAGCAGAATGCGCGGTTTGCCGGAGAAGGAGTTGAGTTCGGCATCCATACGATAGGGTTTGAAAGCCGGATCGCCGGATTTGAACCAGCAGCTATGGGCGCTGACCATGACATGGTTCATCACCTCATAGGCGCTGTTATCGGACATTGATTCCTGTTTGGTGGCGCAGGATGCCAGAGCCAGCAGACTGGAAAGGGCAGAAAGAAACAGCAGTTTGCGCATGGGCAATCCTGTCAGGAAGGGTGAAACGAGACAATCAGGCAGCGGCGACGACATCGAGGGCAGAGGCGAAAATGCCACGACCGTCATTGCCGCCATGGGCTGCCTCGATCAGATTTTCTGGATGTGGCATCATGCCGAGCACATTGCCGCGCTGGTTGATCACGCCGGCAATATCGGATACGGAACCGTTCGGATTCGTGCCCTCGGCATAACGGAAAACCACCTGACCCCTGTCTTCCAGCGCCTTCAGCGTCTCGGTATCGACAACGTAATTGCCGTCATGATGGGCAACCGGACAGCGGATAATCTGGCCTTGTTCATAGGCGCGGGTGAAATCCGTGTCGTCATTCACGACTTCAAGCTTGACTTCACGGCAGACGAATTTCAGCGAGGCATTGCGCATCAGCGCGCCCGGCAAAAGCCCGGCTTCGACCAGTATCTGAAAGCCGTTGCACACACCCAGAACCTTGACGCCCTGTTCGACCTTGGCCTTGATCGCCTGCATCACCGGCATGCGGGCAGCGATTGCGCCGCAGCGCAGATAATCGCCATAGGAAAAACCGCCGGGAATCACAATAAGATCGACATCGGGAATGTCTGTTTCCGTCTGCCAGACCGTGACCGGCGCTTTTCCGGAAATCTTGGTGAGTGCGGCGATCATGTCGCGGTCGCGATTAAGACCGGGAAGCTGGACAACGGCGGATTTCATGGGCGGCTCGCATCCTGTTCGGGTTAGGCTGTCTTTGCCTGGGCAAAATGGCAAAAAAAGGTTGAAGGCCCGCAAGGCTGCGGGCCAGTCAGATCATGTCAGTCAAGCGCGATGGCGTAGTTTTCGATCACCGTATTGGCGAGCAGCTTTTCGCACATGGCTTTCAGCTCGTCTTCGGCCTTGGCCTTGTCCGTGCCCTCCAGCACCAGATCGAACACCTTGCCTTGACGTACCTGATCAACGCCGGAAAAGCCGAGCGCGGTGAGCGCGCCTTCGATGGCCTTGCCCTGCGGGTCGAGAACGCCGTTTTTCAAGGTAACGGTTACACGGGCCTTAATCACGAGACGATCTCCTGAGCTTACTTGACCAGAACGGGGCCTGTGCCGCGCACAGGTTCGTTTTCATTGATGATGCCGAGGCGGCGGGCGACTTCCTGATAGGCTTCGAGCAGGCCGCCCATATCCTGACGGAAGCGGTCCTTGTCGAGCTTTTCGCGGGTTTCGATGTCCCAGAGGCGGCAGCTGTCGGGCGAGATTTCATCCGCAAGCACGATTCGCATCATATCGCCTTCAAACAGACGGCCGCATTCGATCTTGAAATCGACGAGCTGGATGCCGATGCCGAGGAAAAGCCCGCTCAGAAAATCGTTGACGCGGATGGCAAGCGCCATGATGTCGTCCAGTTCGGCGGGATTGGCCCAGCCGAAGGCGGTGATATGCTCTTCCGAGACAATCGGGTCTTCGAGGGCATCGGATTTATAGTAAAATTCAATGATCGAGCGCGGCAGCACCACGCCTTCCTCGATGCCCAGTCGCCGTGAGAGCGAACCGGCGGCAACATTGCGCACCACGATCTCGAGCGGAATGATTTCCACTTCCTTGATCAACTGCTCACGCATGTTGAGGCGGCGGATGAAATGGGTCGGGATGCCGATCTTGTTGAGATGCGTGAACACATACTCGCTGATGCGGTTGTTCAGCACGCCTTTCCCGTCAATGATTTCGTGTTTCTTCTTGTTGAAGGCGGTGGCATCATCCTTGAAAAACTGGATCAGTGTGCCCGGCTCAGGACCTTCATACAGGATCTTGGCCTTGCCCTCGTAAATACGGCGGCGACGGTTCATGACAGCGTGTCTCTGTTGTTGGCGTCTTGGGAGCGACGCTCGAAATGAGTGTTTGAGGCGGTCCCATAAAGGAAAAAGTGTCGTTTCACAATCCGGCTCTTTCCCTTCCTGTTTATGCGGGCCGATTTTCCGAAAAAGTGCTGTTCTGGTTCCGTGCTCTGACCTCCGTTGCGGAGGGACCTTCAGACGGTCCTGATTGCTGTTATGTGCATCCTTTGTCTGAAACTCGGGCTTTACCTGAAAATCGGTTCGCTGCGGCACAAGATTTTTCCTGTGCCCGATGAGTATTCTAGCACAGTCAATGAAAAGCGCGAAATGAACCGGTCAAGAAAGCCATGGATAACTTCTGGATCTCTCCGGGTAAGGCGGATCGAGACATAAAATGGACATGTCTTCTTTACGGCCAATTTTGAAATAGAAGTTTCCAGAAAAGAGTGGTGAGCGCGCAGGGATTCGAACCCTGGACCTACTGATTAAAAGTCAGTTGCTCTACCGGCTGAGCTACGCGCTCCCGTCTTCGGCAAGGTGTTTGACACCCCCTCGGGAAGTGCGCGGAACATATTCAGGCGGCCGGATATGGTCAACCCATAAAATCCATAAATCCGCATTTTTGCCGGAAGTGCCGAAAGCTCAACAAAAAAATGTGGTTGGCGGAAGGGGTTAAACAAGGTTACGAAAGTTTCGGAGCGCATGACAGTGCAGATCATGGCAAGGTGGGTGATGGATATTTCTTTTTTGACGGCGTTTGTGGCTGGAGCCCTGTCTTTTCTGTCGCCCTGCGTATTACCGCTTGTGCCACCCTATCTCTGTTACATGGCCGGAGTCAGCATCGACCAGTTCCGCGGCGCTACGGTTACGGCAGAAGCGGCGCGGGCGCGTTCGGCCGTGGTCTTCTCCGCCCTGTTTTTCACGCTTGGCTTTTCCACCGTTTTCGTCGCGCTGGGGGCTGGCGCTTCCAGCATCGGCATGATGCTGCGCCAGCATATCGATCTGCTCGGCAAGATCGGCGGGCTGATCATCATTGTCATGGGGCTGAATTTCCTCGGCGTCTTTCGCATCGGGCTTCTGGCGCGCGAGGCCAGGTTTTCCGGTGGTGGCAAGCCTGCCACCTTGAGCGGCGCCTATATCATGGGGTTAGCCTTTGCCTTCGGCTGGACACCCTGTATCGGGCCGGTGCTGGGGGCGATTCTTGCCGTTGCCGCAAGCCGCCACACGGTCGAGCAGGGGGCATTGCTTCTCTCCGTCTATTCGCTCGGCCTTGCCGTGCCGTTCTGGATCGCAGCAGGCTTTTCCGGCGCCTTCATGCGCTTTCTGGCCCGTTTCCGCCGCCATCTTGGGTTGGTGGAAAAGGCCATGGGCCTGCTCCTCGTTCTCACAGGACTGGCCTTTATTTTCGGCTTCGTCTCCGATCTGGCGATCTGGTTTCAGCAGAGCTTTCCGATCCTGTCAAAGATCGGATGATTGGCTCATGACGGCTGGCGTGAGAGGATTTTCCCTTTCACCATCTCGCGAAATGCGCCAAAACCTTTGCCGGGGGCAACGCCTTCGCGCATGACAAAGTGTCTTACCGGTGAAAATTGCGACAGAACGTGCAACCCGGCCGCCCGCACCATCTGCACCGGCAGAAAAGCCGAGAGCAGCGAGCGGTTGAGCAGGTCGACGCTTGCCGTGCGGCTTAACACATCTACCTTGCGGCGGCGGTCGAAACGGGCGCCGATCTCTTCGCCAAGCGGCCTGTCCGGTTCGGCGCCAACGAGATCTTCCAGCGTCATGATATCACGCAGGCTGAGATTGAGGCCCTGCGCTCCGATGGGCGGGAAGGCATGCGCCGCTTCGCCGATGAAGACGGCACGCCCCTTGCCGTAACGGGTCGCCGTCATGCCGGAGAGCGGCCAGTATTGTACGCCGGGTTCCACCGTCACCTTGCCGAGGAGCGATTGCATCCTCTCTTCGATCAACTGTGAAAGCGCGCCAAGCGGCAATTCTGCCAGTCGCTTTGCCTCCTGCGGCTCAACCACCCACACAAGGCTGGAGCGTTTGCCGGACAGCGGTACCTGGGTAAAGGGGCCGGTTTCGGTGTGAAACTCGGTCGAGACATTGTCATGTGGAAGCTCATGGGCAAAATTCAGCACCAATGCGCTCTGTGGGTACGACCAGGTTTTCAGGGAAACGCCTGCCGTCTGGCGGGTGAGCGAGCCACGCCCGTCTGCGCCGACGACAAGTTCACCTTCGATCTGCCGGTCATCGGCAAGGGTGACTGCTACGTCGTTTGCGGAAAAGACGATCGCGCTGGCATTGCTATGAATAACGGTGATGTTCGGCTCCAGATCCACCGCTTTGCTGAAGGCGTTCAGGAGATCGGCATTGGTGAAATTATAACCGAAAGCCGCAAGGCCGATTTCCGAACTGCGGAAGGCAACCGGGGGGGCGCGCAAGAGCCGTTTTGTCCCGTCGATGATCTGCATCGTGGCAAGGGCGGAGGCTTTTGGCTTCAGCCCATCCCAAAGTCCGAGCCTGTCGAGAAAGCGGACCGATTGATCCATCAGCGCGGTGGTGCGGCGGTCATCGGTTTTGCGGTCGCCGGCAATAAGCATGACCTTGCGGCCCCGTCTTGCCAAAGCAAGGGCGGCGACAGAACCGGCAAGACCGGCGCCAATGATGATGATTTCGCTTCTGTCCATCGGATCATTCCTCAAACGCTTCATTCCTTTCATGTAATTCGCCCGTCATGGAAAATCCATGGGCCGAAATGGCGCAGTCAAACGCAAATCTGCCATGAAAACCCAAGGGGGCAGGTGTTTCGGCTGTTGCTTTTACGGCAATTTCAGGGAATATCGCGGCAAAGACGTGTAAGCCCGGCCTTTGCCGGAAAAGGACTGTCCTACCCATTATGAAGATTTTTAACTATAAACGGGTGCCTTATGCGGAAATGCGGGCATTTTCCGTGCATATCCTGACAGCCTCGGGTTCCTTTCTCGCCTTTCTCGGTGTGGTGGCGGCAGCTGAACGGCGCTTTGTCGATATGTTCTGGTGGTTGGGGCTGGCATTGCTGGTAGATGGGATCGATGGACCGATCGCCCGCAAGGTCAAGGTCAAGGAAGTGCTGCCCAACTGGTCGGGCGACATGCTGGACAATATCATCGACTATGTCACCTATGTGCTGTTGCCGGCCTTTGCGCTCTATCAAAGCGGGATGATCGGCCAACCCTGGTCTTTTCTCGCTGCGGGCATGATCGTGATGTCGAGCGCTATCTATTATGCCGACATGGGCATGAAGACGGAGGAATATTTCTTCTCCGGCTTTCCTGTTGTCTGGAACATGGTGGTGTTCACGCTGTTTGTCATTCATGCCACGGCAATGACCTCGATGATCGTCGTGGTCTTTTCGGTCATCCTGACCTTCCTGCCGATCAATTTTCTTCATCCTGTGCGGGTCAAGCGGCTGCGGCCGCTCAATCTCGGCATATTCCTCGTCTGGTGTGCTCTGGGCGGCTATGCACTGCTTGTGCATTTCGATACGCCGGCATGGCTGCTTCTGCCTTTTGTCGTTTCCGGCCTCTACCTCTATTTTATCGGGGCGGTGCTGCAGTTTTTACCGGCCCTTGGCCGCCGGTAACGAAGTGTTTGCCTGAAAATCGGGCATGATCCAAAAAATGATCTTTCAGGGAGTTGCCTCCCCCGATAAACTCGCTATCAATACAAATAATTCTGGTGGCTTTGCGCGGTTGTCCGGCTAAGCCACTGATATAGCTTGTCTATGAAGACTGCCGGGATATGGGCCTGCGGCAGGGCAAGGGGGTCAGGTGTCGCATAGCCGCGTCGAAGCACAGACTTCGCTGTTGTCCGTTCATAAAATCGTCAAGCGTTTCGGGGCCTTTGCGGCCTGTGACGGTATTGATCTTCAGATTGCGCCTGGTGAAATTCATGCCCTTCTTGGCGAAAACGGCGCTGGAAAATCGACTCTGGTGAAAATGCTGTTCGGCGTGCTGACGCCAACGGAAGGTGCAATATTCTGGAAGGGGCAGGCCGTTGACATTGCATCACCCGCGGAAGCCAGAAAGCTTGGCATCGGCATGGTGTTCCAGCATTTTTCCTTGTTTGAGGCCTTGACGGTCGCGGAGAATATTGCCCTGTCGCTCGACCGTTCGGTCTCGATTGGCGACATTGCCGAAAAGGCACGCTCGCTTTCGGCGGCATACGGCCTGCCGCTTGATCCTTTCGCCCATGTGGCCGATCTTTCGGTTGGCGAGCGCCAGCGCATCGAAATCGTCCGGGCACTGCTGCAAAATCCGCAACTGATCATTCTCGACGAGCCGACATCGGTGCTGACGCCGCAAGAGGCCGACCGGCTGTTTGAAACGCTGGACAAGCTGAAGGCCGAAGGCCGATCCGTGCTCTATATCAGCCACCGGCTGGAAGAGGTGCAGCGCATTTGCGACCGCGCCACGGTGCTGCGCCACGGCAAGGTCACCGGATCCTGCGCACCGCGGCAGGAAACGCCCGCCTCGCTGGCGCGGATGATGGTTGGCGCCGAAGTGGCTGTGGTCAAGCCGGATTATACCGGGCCACGCGGACCCGAACTGCTGCGGGTCGATACGCTCTCGGTCAGGCCGCGCAGTCCCTTTGCCATGGCGCTGAAAGAGGTCTCGCTCAGTGTGCGCGCAGGGGAAATCCTTGGTATTGCCGGGGTGGCGGGCAACGGGCAGAGTGAGTTGTTTGATATTCTCTCCGGTGAATATCCGGTGAACAGACATGATGCGATCATGCTTTGTGGCAAGGCAGTCGGAACATCCGGAATCAATCCAAGGCGGCTGATCGGCGGCGGTTTCGTGCCGGAAGAGCGTCATGGTCATGGGGCGGTGGTCGGGCTGTCACTGTCGGACAATCTGCTTTTGTCGCGTCATCGT
Source organism: Allorhizobium sonneratiae (assembly GCF_023700755.1). GTDB lineage: Bacteria > Pseudomonadota > Alphaproteobacteria > Rhizobiales > Rhizobiaceae > Allorhizobium > Allorhizobium sonneratiae. The sequence goes on from NZ_JAMKOJ010000008.1 coordinate 218,149, forward strand.
TCGGATCGCGGCCATTATACCAGCGGCGCGCTGGGCTTCATTCACCGTCATGCGGTCCAGGAGGCCACGGCACGGATTTGCGAATCGATGGATGTGCGTAAAAGCGGTCATGATCCTGACGCAGGATCACTCTCGGGTGGAAACCTGCAAAAATTCATCATGGGACGGGAGCTGGAGCGCAAACCTGCCGTTCTCGTGGTCAATCAGCCCACCTGGGGGGTGGATGCCGGGGCAGCCAGCACCATCCGGCAGGCGATGATCGATCTTGCCCGGCAGGGCTCGGCCATTGTCATGATCAGCCAGGATCTCGATGAAATCTTCGAGGTAGCGACGTCGATTGCCGCCATTTCGGAAGGTCGGTTGTCGCCAGCCTATGCGGCGGACACCATGACGCGTGAACGGATCGGCCTTTTGATGGGCGGCCTGCATGGACTGGAGGGCGACCATGCGCATTGAACTGGAAAAAAGAACCCGTCCATCCGGCTTTTTCACCATTGCATCGCCGCTTCTGGCGCTGGCTTTGACCCTCTTTTTCGGCGGTCTGATGTTCTGGGCGCTGGGCAAGAACCCGTTTTTTGCCCTTTACAGTTTCTTCATCGATCCGTTGACACAGGTGTGGTCGCTGCATGAACTGGCAATCAAGGCAGCTCCGCTGATCCTGATCGGCGTCGGTCTGTCGGTCTGTTATCGCGCCAACAACTGGAATATCGGTGCGGAAGGCCAGTTCACCGTCGGTGCGATCATTGGCTCTTATCTGCCGGTGACCTATTATCAATGGCATTCACCTTTGCTTCTGCCGTTGATGATGGTGATGGGCATGATCGGTGGAGCGCTTTACGCCGCCATTCCCGCGCTGCTGAAAACCCGTTTCAACACCAATGAAATCCTGACCAGCCTGATGCTGGTCTATATTGCCCAGTTCATTCTCGATTATCTGGTGCGTGGTCCCTGGCGCGATCCGCAGGGCTTCAACTTTCCCCAGACACGGGATTTCGTCGATCAGGCGGTGCTCCCTGCCATATGGGAGGCCTCTGGTCGCGCCCATTGGGGCTTCATCTTCGCGCTGGTCGCTGCCGTTGGCGTGTGGATCATGATGCGCTACACGATGAAGGGCTTCGAGATCGACGTGATTGGTCGCTCGGAACGGGCAGGGCGCTTTGCCGGGTTTTCGGCGCGGGGCATGACCTGGTTTTCCCTGATGTTTTCCGGCGCGCTGGCCGGGCTTGCCGGCATTGCCGAAGTCTCCGGCTCCATTGGTCATCTACAGCCGTCGATTTCGCCGGGCTATGGTTTTACCGCCATCATCGTCGCCTTTCTCGGGCGGCTCAATCCGCTGGGCATAATCGTTTCCGGTCTGGTATTGGCGCTGACCTATCTTGGCGGTGAGGGTGCGCAGCTTGCCCTTGGGCTTTCCGACAAGATTGCCCGGGTGTTTCAGGGCATGTTGCTGTTTTTCGTGCTCTCCTGCGACACGCTGATTGCCTACAAGATCAGGATTGTCTGGACCAAGGCGCGCAATGCCGTCATTGGAGGCACAAAATGATGTTTCAGGCGATGCTTTTAACAATCATCACCGCCTCTACCCCGTTGGTGATCGCTGCCATCGGCGAACTGGTGACGGAGCGGTCTGGCGTGCTCAATCTCGGCGTCGAGGGCATGATGGTCATGGGTGCGGTCGGTGCCTTTGCCGCCGCTCATTATACCGGCTCGCCGCTGATTGGCGTTGTGGCAGGCATTGCCACGGGCGCGGTCTTTTCGTTGCTCTTTGGCTTTCTGACGCTGACGCTGGTGGCCAATCAGGTTGCGACCGGGCTGGCGCTGACGCTTTTGGGCCTTGGCCTGTCCGGTCAACTCGGAGAAAAGCTGGTCGGTGCGCCGGGTGTGCAGTTGATGCCCATTGATATCCCTGTCCTGTCGGGCCTGCCCTTTGTCGGTCCGGTTCTGTTTCATCAGGACATGATCTTTTATTTGTCCATTGCGCTTGTCATCGGCGTCCACTGGTTTCTGTTCAGGAGCCGGCGTGGGCTGATGCTGCGCGCTGTCGGTGACAGTCACGCTTCAGCGCATACTTTGGGTCTCAACGTGCTGCGCATCCGCTATCTGGCGGTGTTGTTCGGCGGCGGTTGCGCCGGGCTTGCCGGTGCACAGCTGTCGCTGGTTTATACGCCGCAATGGGCGGAAAACATGACGGCGGGGCGCGGCTGGATTGCGCTGGCGCTGGTGGTCTTTGCCTCTTGGCGTCCGGCCAGAGTGCTGGCGGGTGGCTATCTCTTCGGAGCTGTCACGATAGGCCAGCTTTATGCACAGGCGCTCGGTATCGGCCTGCCGTCGCAATTTCTCTCGGCGCTTCCTTATGCGGCGACGATTGTGGTTTTGATTGCAATCTCGCATAATCGGCGCACAACGCTGATCAATACACCTGCGGCGCTTGGCAAGCCTTTCGTGCCGGACCGCTAGGCTTCTCTGACCGATTACCTTCTTCCAAACCATAGGGGAAACCATGAAGAAACTGACCCTCGCCCTTGCCTCCGCCGCGGCTATGCTGATGACCGTGACGACTGGCGCTGAGGCTGCCGGCAAGACCAAGATCTGCTTCGTCTATGTCGGCAGCGTTAATGACGGCGGCTATACCGAAGGCCATGACCGTGGCCGCAAGGAATTGCAGGCCCATTTCGGCGACAAGATCGAAACGCCTTATCTGGAAAACGTTCCGGAAGGCCCGGATGCCGAGCGCGCTATCGAGCGTCTGGCCCGTGACGGCTGCAAGCTGATCTACACCACCTCTTTCGGCTTCATGGATGCGACGCTGAAAGTGGCGAAGAAATTCCCGAACGTGAAGTTCGAACACGCGACCGGTTACAAGACCGCTCCCAATGTCGGCACCTATAATTCCCGCTTCTATGAAGGCCGTTACATCGCCGGTGTGATCGCCGGGAAGATGTCGAAGAAGGGTGAGGCCGGCTACATCGCCTCCTTCCCGATTCCGGAAGTGGTGATGGGCATCAATGCTTTCGAGCAGGGCGCGAAGTCGGTCAATCCGAATTTCAAGATGAAGGTCGTCTGGGTCAACAGCTGGTATGATCCGGGCAAGGAAGCCGACGCCGCCAAGGCACTGATCGATCAGGGCGTCGATATCCTGACGCAGCACACCGATTCGACCGCGCCGATGCAGGTTGCCGAACAGCGCGGCATCAAGGCCTTCGGTCAGGCTTCCGACATGATCAAGGCCGGTCCTCATGTGCAGCTGACGGCGATCGTCGATACCTGGGGCGCTTACTACATCAAGGAAACCCAGACCTTCCTCGACGGCAAGTGGAAGTCCGAGCAGACCTGGGACGGTCTGAAGGACGGCATCCTGACCATGGCGCCCTACACCAATATGCCCGATGACGTGAAGAAGCTGGCGGAAGAGACCGAAGCCAAGATCAAGTCCGGCGAGATCGTGCCTTTCAGCGGCCCGATCAACAAGCAGGACGGAACGCCCTGGCTGAAGGCCGGTGAAAAGGCTGACGACGCAACCCTGCTCGGCATGAATTTCTATGTGCAGGGCGTGGACGACAAGCTGCCGAAATAAGGCTTGGCAGATTGATTCTGCCTGATAATCTGTGCCGCGCAGCTCATGCTGTGCGGCATTTTTTTAAGGATTGGGCCATGAAGCTTCATCGCGTCACAGAACAGCTTGATGTCAACGACAGCAATCTCTCTGGCTCTGTCTTTGTGAATGCCAATCTGTCCGGCAGCCGCTATGTTCAGATCAATTTCGCCGGTGCCCGTTTCGAGGACAGCAATTTGACCGGATGGCAGATCAACAACGCCAATCTTGCCGGTTTCCGTGCCAATGACGTCAATTTATCCGGGAGCCAGATTCAGAATGCCAACCTGTCTGGCGTGCAGATCATAGCTTGCCGGCTGACTGGCGCGACCATTGACGGCATTTCCATCGAAGAGCTGCTTGCCAACTATCGGGCGTCACATCCGTCAGCCCGTGGGGATGAGGCGTGACATTTCTCCGTTTGTAGTTTTTTGCCAAGCTGTTAAACAGCCTCTTCCGATCGCTCGATCGGATATGACCATGTTGATTGGCTGGAGAAGATCATGAGCCGCACCTGCCTTGCCGTCATTCTTGCCGCTGGCGACAGCACGCGGATGAAGTCCTCGATGTCCAAGGTGCTGCATCCTGTCGCCGGGCAGCCGATGATTGCCCATGTGATGCAGGTGGTTCAGAAAAGCGGCATCGCTGACGTGGCGCTGGTGGTGGGGCGCGATGCGCAAGCCGTGTCCAGGGCTGCCGAGGTCGAGGGGCTTTCGATCACATCCTTCACCCAGACCGAGCGTCTTGGCACCGGGCATGCGGTGCTGACGGCGCGTGAGGCGATTGCCCGTGGCTATGACGAGATCCTCGTCGCCTATGGCGATGTGCCGCTGATCACGCCGGAAACGCTGATGACCGCAAGGGCGGCCATGGCGGGTGGCTGCGATGTTGCCGTGATCGGCTTTCACACGGCAAAGCCAACGGGTTACGGACGTCTTCTCGTCAAAAATGACGAACTCCTGGCCATACGTGAGGAAAAGGATGCGAGCGAAGAGGAGCGCAAGATCACCCGCTGCAACAGCGGTCTGATGGTGATCGACGGCAAGAAGGCGCTCGACCTTTTGTCGCGCATTGGCAACGAGAACGCCAAGGGTGAATATTATCTGACCGATCTCGTGGAAATCGCCCGTTCGCTCGGTGGTCGCGCTGTCGCGGTCGATGCCTCGGAGGAGGAAGTCTCCGGCTGCAACAACCGGGCGGAACTGGCTGTGATCGAGCACCTGTGGCAGGTGCGCCGCCGCCATGAGATCATGCTGTCCGGCGTGACGATGATTGCGCCGGAAACGGTGTTTTTAAGCCATGATACGGTGATCGGTCAGGATGCGTTGATCGAGCCGAATGTCGTTTTCGGTCCGGGCGTGACGGTGGAAAGCGGCGCGGTGATCCATGCCTTTTCCCATCTCGAAGGCGCGCATGTTGCCTCAGGCGCAACGGTTGGGCCATTTGCGCGCTTGCGTCCGGGAGCCGACCTTGCCGAAGGCGCCAAGGTCGGCAATTTCTGCGAGGTGAAGAAGGCCGAGATCGGTGCGGGCGCCAAGGTCAACCACCTGACCTATATCGGCGATGCGGTGATCGGTGCGGGCACCAATATCGGTGCAGGCACGATCACCTGCAATTATGACGGCATCAACAAGCACGAAACCCGCATTGGCAAAAACGCCTTTATCGGCTCGAACAGTGCGCTGGTCGCCCCCGTTACCATTGGTGACGGCGCTTATGTCGCATCCGGCAGCGTGATCACCGAGACCGTGCCGGATGATGCGCTGGCCTTTGGCCGGGCGCGGCAGGAGGTGAAGCCGGAGCGGGCAAAAGCCGTACGCGAGCGGGCGGTGGCCTTGAAGGCGATGAAAAAGAACGGCCATTCATAACGGTTTTTTTCGTAACGTTACGATATCCAATGTGAATCGCCACCGCATTGCGAAAATCATCAGACATTGTAGGACTGTCTCGCCCGCTCCTTGAGCGGGCGAGCGTTTGTCTGGAAAAAGTGGAACCCGGTTTTTCAGATCAAGACAAACGAAAACAAAAGAATCGTGAGTGTGTCTGGTTCAATCTGAACCTGACAGAGTCACGTGAAGGAGAAAGATCATGTGCGGTATTGTTGGGATCGTGGGCAATCAGCCCGTGGCGGGGCGTCTGGTGGATGCGCTGAAGCGGCTGGAATATCGCGGTTACGATTCCGCCGGTGTCGCAACGCTGAAGGATGGCGCGATGGAGCGCCGCCGGGCCGAAGGCAAACTGTTCAATCTGGAAAAGCTGCTGTCGGAAAAGCCGCTTGCAGGCGAAATCGGCATTGCCCATACCCGCTGGGCCACCCATGGCGTGCCAAACGAAATCAATGCCCATCCGCATTTCGTCGATGGCGTTGCCGTGGTGCATAACGGCATTATCGAAAATTTCGCCGCGTTGAAAACCGAGCTGATGGCAGAGGGCGCGATTTTCACCAGCCAGACCGATACCGAGGTCGTGGCCCATCTTCTCGCCCGCTATCGCCGCGAAGGGCTGGACGGCAAGGCGGCCATGCTTGCCATGCTGAACCGGGTCGAGGGCGCTTATGCATTGCTGGTGATGTTTGCCGACGAGCCGGAAAAGCTTTACGCCGCCCGTTTCGGGCCACCACTGGCGGTTGGCCATGGCCGGGGCGAGATGTTTCTGGGTTCGGATGCGATTGCCCTTTCACCCTTCACCCATGAAATCACCTATCTGGTCGATGGCGACTGCGCCATTCTCTCCCGTGATACGGTCGAGATCGTCGATTTTTCCGGCAAGCCGGTGAGCCGGCAGAAGCAGATATCGCAGGCCGCCGCCTTCATGGTGGACAAGGGCAATCACCGCCATTTTATGGAAAAGGAAATCTACGAGCAGCCGGAGGTGATCTCGCATGCGCTCTCGCATTATGTCGATCTGGCAGGCCTGACCGTCAAGCCTGCCGATCCGGCGATTGATTTTGCAAACCTCAGAGGTCTGGCGATTTCTGCCTGCGGCACGGCCTATCTGGCCGGTCTTGTCGGCAAATACTGGTTCGAGCGCTATGCGCGTCTGCCGGTGGAAATCGACGTGGCGTCGGAATTTCGCTACCGGGAAATGCCGCTGTCGAAGGATCAGGCGGCGCTGTTCATTTCACAGTCCGGGGAGACCGCCGATACACTCGCTTCGCTGCGCTATTGCCGTCAGGAAGGACTGGCCATCGGTGCGGTGGTCAATGTGCGCGAATCGACCATTGGCCGCGAGGCGGATGCGATTTTCCCGATTCTGGCCGGGCCGGAAATTGGCGTTGCCTCGACCAAGGCCTTTACCTGCCAATTGGCGGTGATGGCGTCGCTCGCCGTTGCGGCGGGCAAGGCGCGTGGGCTGATCACGGCCGTCGAAGAGCAGGAGATGGTCGGCCATCTTGCCGAAATGCCGCGCATTATGAGCAAGGTATTGAACGCCATTCAGCCGCAGATGGAAAACCTGTCGCGTGAACTTTCACGCTTCAAGGATGTGCTTTATCTCGGTCGCGGCACCAGCTATCCGCTGGCGCTGGAAGGCGCGCTGAAGCTCAAGGAAATCTCCTATATCCACGCCGAAGGCTATGCCGCTGGCGAACTGAAACATGGGCCGATTGCGCTGATCGATGAAAACATGCCGGTTATCGTGATTGCGCCGCATGACCGTTTCTTTGAGAAAACCGTCTCCAACATGCAGGAGGTTGCCGCCCGCGGCGGCCGCATCATCTTCATCACCGACGAGACGGGGGCCAAAGCGGCCAGGCTCGACACCATGGCCACCATCGTGCTGCCCGATGTGGCGGAGATCATCGCGCCCATGGTGTTTTCGCTGCCGATCCAGCTTCTGGCCTATCACACGGCTGTGTTCATGGGGACGGATGTCGATCAGCCGCGCAACCTCGCCAAATCGGTCACAGTTGAGTAAGGTCGATTCTGGCTGGGATATGTTCAGCCGGAAACGAAAGAGGTGAGATGAGCGACAGCCCCGAGCGACTTTCCTTTGGCAGCCGGTTGAGGACCAATTTCCTGACCGGCCTGATCATCTGCGCACCGCTGGCCATCACCGTCTGGATCACCTTCGCCTTCATCAACTGGGCCGATAGCTGGGTTACGCCCTATATTCCGGAGCGCTATAACCCGGAATATTATTTCAACATTACCATTCCCGGCACCGGGCTTTTGATCGCGGTGATCTTCATCACCCTGATCGGCTTTCTCGGGCGCAATCTGATTGGCCGTTCCATCGTCAATTTCGGCGAATCCATCCTGCAGCGCATGCCGCTGGTGCGCACGCTCTATAAAAGCCTGAAGCAGATTTTCGAGACGGTGCTGAAGGATCAGTCCACCTCTTTTAAAAAGGTCGGGCTGATCGAATTTCCAAGTCCCGGCACCTGGGCGCTGGTCTTTGTCGCCACCGATGTCGGCGGCGAGATTGCCGCACGGCTGAACGAGGATGGCGAAACCATGGTGGCGGTGTTCATGCCGCCGACGCCGGTGCCAACGGCGGGCTTCTTGATGTTCGTGCCGCGCAGCAAACTCAAGCTGCTCGACATGACACCGGAAGAAGCGGCCAAGATGCTGATCTCCGGCGGTCTTGTCATGCCGGACTGGAAACCGGGTGCGAAGATTATTGTGCCGCCCGTGGTTGTGCCTGAAAACTTTGGCGCCTAAGGTGAATTGACCGTAAGCTGTCACGTTATTGTTATTCTGCTTGATTAAGTCTTTCCTCAAGGGCGGTTCCCTGTGAATTCAGGGGGTTCTGCCGTCATTGTTATGGCTGGAGGGATGACATGAAGAACGTGACGCGGCTTGCTGCTTTTCTGTGTGCGGGTGTGGTTTTCGTAAACGGAACGGTGGCCTTTGCCGATACGACGGCAACGGCAGGCAGCCTGACCATCACCAACAAGGGACGGGTGGCCATTGGCCGCATTCCCGCCAGTCAGCGCGACAAATTTGGCGAGACCTTCGGTTCCGGTTCCGGCATGACCATGGATCTGACCAAATGGAAGAAGGATGGCGACCATTACACCGGTTCGCTGTGGCTGTTGCCCGACCGTGGCTACAATGTCGAAGGCACGACGGCCTATGATGACCGCATAAACCGCATCGATTTCACCCTGATGCCGGTTGCGCCGGGAGCAATACCCGCCAAAGGACAGGAGCAGACCGGTCTGAAGGCAAAGCTTGCCGAGACCGAAAAGCTCACCGATGACAAGGGCAAGCCGTTTACAGGTCTCGATCCCGAATCCGGTATTCGCAAGGCGGCAAACGGTTTTCCCGACATGCCGGAAGCCCGCAACGGCGAGATTTCCCTCGATCCGGAAGCGATTGTGCGCCTTGCCGACGGCTCTTTCATGATCAGCGACGAATACGGCCCCTATATCTACCACTATTCGGCGCAAGGAAAGCTGATCTCCGCCACGCAACCGCCCAAGGCCTTTCTGCCGATGCGCAAGGGCGCGCTGAATTTCTCGTCCGACAATGTCGGCGAGGGCGGCAAGGCGCCGGAACCGAAAAACCCGGATACGGGCCGTCAGAACAATCAGGGTTTTGAGGGTATGTCGCTGACGCCGGATGGCAAATATCTGATGGTTCTGTTGCAGTCGGCCACCCGTCAGGATGGCGGCGACGACAAGGAAACCCGGATGAACACCCGCGTTCTCGTTTACGATGCCGCCGATGTCGATCATCTGAAACTGGTGCATGAATATGTCGTGCCGCTGCCGAGCTTCAAGGACAGCAAGGGCAAGACCGTCGTTGCCGCTCAGAGCGAAATGCTGGCACTGAACGACACGGCCTTCCTGATGCTGGCCCGTGACAGCAATGCCGGGCAGGGATTGAAAAAGGCCAAGTCCACTTATCGCAGGATCGATCTTGTCGATGTCTCCGGCGCGACCGATATCGCCAACACCGATTTCGACGGGCTGAAGCCTGTGGCGCCGAAGGGCGTGGTTGATCCTTTCGTGACGGTGGCCAAGGTCAGTTCCTTCATTGATCTCAATGCTGAAAAGGATCTCGCCCGCTTCGGACTGCATAATGGCGAGCCCAACGACAGCAATAATCTTTCGGAAAAATGGGAAGCCATGTCGATTGCCCCGGTTGAGGACCCGGCGACCCCGGACGATTATTTCCTCTTCGTTGCCAATGACAACGACTTCCTCACCCAGCATGGCCACCAGGTCGGCGTCGATTACAAGGCCGAAAATGGTGCTGAGGTCGATACCATGTTTCAGGTGTTCCGCGTGACGCTGCCGGGCATGGCGAAGAATTAAATTTCTAAATTAGAGCGCCTTATTTTTGTATTTCTAATAAGGCGCTCTTTGTAAATTTTAAGGTCGTTCAACACTTATAATAACAGTTCCCATTGGAAATGTTATTTTATCGAAAACGATAACAACCTGGTCGGCATCTTCGGTGATTTCAAGTGTATTTACATTTGGTAATTGAACATTGATTTCCAAATTTTTCTGAACATTGATGGGTTTTCCATCTTTCCAGAATGTTGCAACGATCAGGGCTGATCCGGCTGTAACATTTTCAACAAGAAAACGGCTGCCTTTGATGACATCGCCCTTTTTGACGGATGCAGTTAGTGTTGAATCGCCAGAGGAGAAATTGGAAACGGAGAAATTTGCGGAAGCGAGTACTTTCATGATTTAATTCATATTTTAGAATGAAATTTTACACTAGAAAGTGTATTTTATTTTTTAAATAACTCAAGGTTGAAATTTATTGGTCGGTATTAATTACAAAAAAAGTCGCCTACATCAAAAGTAACGAAAAATTTTTCTTTACCGGAAAGATTTATCAGCCCTAAAATTTCAAGATTAAGCTGGTGGCCGCTGTGGGACTCGAACCCACACGGGCGTTGCCCGAGGCATTTTAAGTGCCTTCCGTCTACCTGTTTCGGCAAGCGGCCTTGTGCGATTGTGTTCGCGCGCCTGTTTCTCCGGTTTGTGCCATGCAGTCAAGGCCGGAAAGCGCAAAGAGTGACGGTTGACCTCATGAATTATCAGGCTTTTGTGTTGGTTCGCGCTGTGTTGAAAGGCTTGATTTGGCTCGGTTGCGGTTTAAACATAAAAGCCCGGTTTCAATAAGGCGTAATCCATGACAGAACAGACGCTCGTTACAGCCGCCATGCTGGCCATTGGCGATGAACTGCTTTCCGGTCGCACCAAGGACAAGAATATCGGCCATCTTGCCGATGTGCTGACCCTTGCCGGGATCGACCTCAAGGAAGTCCGGATCGTGGCCGACGAGCAGGAGGCAATTGTTGCGGCGCTCAATGCGCTGCGCAAGCGCTATACCTATGTCTTCACCTCCGGTGGCATCGGCCCGACCCATGATGACATCACCGCCGATGCCGTATCTGCCGCCTTCGGCCTGCCTTGCGTTCATGATGATAAAGCTATGACCCTGATGGGCGAGATGTATGCCCGCCGTGGGCTGGAGTTTACCGAGGCGCGCAAGCGCATGGCGCGGATGCCGCAAGGGGCGGAGCATATCGACAATCCCGTCTCCACCGCGCCCGGCTTCCGGGTGGAGAATGTCTATGTCATGGCGGGCGTGCCGCAGGTGTTTCAGGCCATGCTGGAAAATGTGGTGAAAACCCTGCCGGGAGGCGTGAAGGTGCTGTCGCGCGCCATTGCTTGCCCTTACGGCGAGGGCGAGATCGGCACGGCTCTGGGCGAAGTACAGAAGGCTCATCCGGAAACCAGCATCGGTTCCTATCCCCGTTATGACGGCAAGAGCGGTTTTCACACGGAGCTTGTCGTGCGCGCCCGCTCCGAGCCTGCCCTTGAGGCGGCCATTGTCGCAATCGAGGCGATGCTTGCCACGATCAAGGCCGGAAAAACGGTGCTGGAGGCCTGATCATGCACCGAAACATGGGCGATCACCCATGTTTGATCGAAGTCAAGGAACAAGCAGCATCAAGGGCGCATTCCTGTTGACGACAGCGGTGGGCGAAAAGCCCGGCGCAGCGTGTAAGGCCTCTCCTGACGAAATCGGGAAAGGTGTTGGATGAATGGAGGGTGGCATGACCTACAAGACAATTCTCACCGTTCTCGATCATGAAAAATCGGCCCGGCAATTGACGGCCTTTTCCATGGCGTTCGGCAGTCAGTTTGGTGCGCATGTGATCGGGCTGCACAGCGAAGCCCTCTCTACCCTGCCTTTGGTGGCCCCGATGGAGATTCCTGATCCGGTCGCTCTGGAAGCGATGCAGGAGATGGCCAACCGGGAAACGCTGGCCATCGCCAACTGCTTCAACGAGGCAGCGCGTGTGGAAGGCGTTTCAGCGGAATGGCGCAATATTGTCACCGCACTTGGTGTTTCCGGCTCCTTTATCGACAGTGCACGCACCGCCGACCTCATTCTGGCTGCCCAGAGCGAGCAGGGGGCGGCCTCGGACAATCGCAGCGAACTGGAGACAGCCCTTTATGAAAGCGGCAGACCAGTGCTGCTTGTGCCCTATATTCTGAAAGAGCCGAAGCCGATCCGGCGGGTGATGATTGCCTGGAACGGCTCGCGCGAGGCGGCAAGGGCAACTTTCGATGCCTTGCCCTTCCTGAAACAGGCCGAAAGCGTCGAGGTGTTCTGCGTGGTCAGTGATCGCAACCGGCAGATGGACAAGACCGTGGCCGGGGCTGATATTGCCGAGACCCTTGCCCGTCACGGCGTCAAGGTCACGGTGGTGAACAAGGGCCTGTCGGAACTCGACGCGGCCGCCCATATCGAAAACCGTCTCTCGGATGCCAGCATCGACCTTCTGGTCATGGGCGCTTATTCACAGAAGCGCTGGTGGGAGGCGCTGTTTGGCGGGGTTACCCGCACTCTGCTCGATTCAATGACGGCACTGACATTCCTGTCACGATAACTCATGTCAATCAGGCTAGGAGGGGGCGTTTGACGTTTCCCCTCTTGCCTTTTTGCGGTCATTGGTCCTATAGCACCAGCCCATGAACCGCAGCAGCTTTAGGGTGTTACGGCGTCTTATCTGCGTTCCGAAGAACGACTGACGTTGTAAACTCTTTCGGCGGGCTGCTCCTCATCATGATTTTGCGCGCCAGAGGCTGTATCTGATCTCTGGATGCATGCCGGAGCCGACCATGTCCCTTCCCGATAAAGCCTTTCCTGTTTCCTGGGATCAATTTCACCGTGATGCTCGTGCACTCGCATGGCGTCTGGCCGGTCTCGGCCAGGATTTCCGCGCCATCGTCTGCATCACCCGCGGCGGTCTGGTGCCGGCAGCCATCATCTCGCGCGAGTTGAACATCCGCCTCATTGAGACGGTCTGCATCGCCTCCTATCATGATTATGTCAATCAGGGTGAGATGAACCTGCTCAAGGGCATTTCCGCAGAGCTGACCACAGACGGCGGTGCTGGCGTGCTGGTGGTTGACGATCTGACCGATACGGGCAAGACTGCCTCGGAGGTGCGCGAAATGTTGCCGAAGGCGCATTTCGCCTGCGTTTACGCCAAGCCGAAGGGCGTGCCGACGGTGGATACTTTCGTCACCGAAGTCAGTCAGGACACCTGGATCTATTTCCCCTGGGATATGGGCTTTACCTATCAGGAGCCGATCGCCAAGGGGCACAAGGGCTGAGCCGTCCTTTGAGCATCTTATGTGCGTGATCAAACGCACATAAGATGCTGTAAAGGCTGATTTTCAAGAGTGTCCGAGCAGTCTTGAATCCACTTTGATCACCGCCTTGCGGATTTCCGTTGCGCCGCCCACCTCGCAGCAGGGGCGGTGAAATTCGCCGGGAAAGAACACGACGAAATCGCGGGGCTGAAGCGTGACGACATATTCGCTGTCACGGCCCGGATAAAAGGCAATGTCGTGTTTCTCCAGCCGGTCTTCCAGTGGCAAAAGTCCCGGATCGGGAAAGGCCACGCCATAGGCTTCGCGGCCCTTCAGCAGGATTTGCACATCGATATAACGGCGATGGGCTTCCGGACGGCAGTTCTCCGCTGCTTGCGTCGTCATTTCCTGAATGAGAAGAAAGATATCGTCACCATCGATCTCGTGCCTGCCAAGTGGCAGAGTGTCGAGATCGAGCGCAGTTGCTGCATCAATCGCCAAAATCAACGCGGAAGGAAGGGTTTGCCGGTAAAGCTGCCAGTGATCGAGAGAACCGGTTATCATTGTATGTTCCAAAACTGAGGCGGAGAAGCGGCACCGTGCGCTTTATCAAACGCACGGTGCCATGTGGTTACAGACTGGCGATGCGGGCGCGGAAATGCTCGGTGCCTTCGACGATCTTGTCGAGAACGGCATCCAGTGCCCAGAATTTTTCGCGGATATCGTAATCGATCACCCGGCAGCGAATGCTTTGGAATGTGCCGATGCGCTGATGGTAAAGCTTGGCCAGTCCCGGATAACCCAGCGCTTCCGATACGGCTGCAAGAACCAGAAACGTTGCCAGTTCCGACGCCAGTTCCAGATGGTTTTCGCCCTCGCGCCAGAGCCAGTTATAGAGGTCCGGGTGGAAATTGGTGAAGACGCCGTTGAAGCCCGGCACGCCAGCCTTCATCGCATCCCAGGCGATGGCGGCATTGGCATTGAGGATTTTCAAAGGCGTGCCGCGGGTAATGTCCAGACGCCGCTTGACGGTCTCCAGATCGCAGCTCACATCCTTCAGCATGATGAAACGACCGCTTGCGGCGCAATAGCGCAGTTCTTCATCGCTGAGCAGGCGGCGATAGGGGGCAGGGCATTCGTAAAGCCCGAGCGGAAGCTCTTTCGGCAGGGCGGCGAGCAGCGTGTCGAGCGTTGCCTTGAAGGTGGATGTGCCGTCATTCTTTGGATCGAGATGGTTGGTGACGAGGATCAGCCCGTCGGCGCCCACCTTGCTCATCGCCTGCAATTCCTCGATCTGACGGTCGAGATCGTCGCTGATATGGCCGGAGACGACGACCGGCAGGCGGCCTGCTGTTTTTTCCACCACGAAACGGCCGAGCGCGACGCGTTCTTCCAGCGTTAGAAACATCATTTCGCTGGACTGGCAGACGGCAAAGAGAGCGCCTGACCCTTTGGCGATATACCATTCGATCAACCGTTCAAGACCGGGATAATCGATCTCGCCATTGTCGTGAAAGGGGGTAAGCATAACGGGAATGACGCCCTGAATGGCTTGGCTTGTCATGATGAAAATCCGTTTTGAGGACGAAATCGGCTCACCGGGCCCGGAAAACCGGACCCGGAGAGCCGGGGTTGAAATTTGATGTCAGTTGTCGCCCATGGGCTTTCGCACCAGCACGAGATAGCTGCACGCGCCAATGAAGGCAAAGGCCGCGCCTGTCAGTAGCGCTGGCACAAAAGAGGAATATTCCGCGATAAAGCCGGTCAGGATCGGAGCGAGCGATCCACCGAGAAAACCGCCGAAATTCTGTAGCGAACCGAGAGAGGCAACACGGTTTTTCGGCGCGACCGCCGTGACCAGCGCCCAGGAGCAGGCCGAGGCGGCATTGGTCAGGAAGATGACCACGGAAATGCAGAAAACCGCGATGTCGTTATCCTTCACCAGCGCTGCCGGTACCGTAAAGGCGGCCATGCCCAGCATGGCAACGACAACCGGAATGCGGCGGCCAAGCACGGGCGAGCCTTCGGTTTTCTTGATGATCTTGTCCGACAGCCAGCCGGCCATCAGGCAACCGATAAAGCCACAGAAGAAGGGAACAGACGCCATGAAGCCGCTGCGGGCAAGGCTCATATGACGTTCATTGACCAGATAGGATGGCAGCCAGCTCAGATAGACCCAGTTGAGATAGACATTGCCGAAATAGCCGATGATCATGCCCCAGGTGGCGCGATGGGAAAACAGGTCCGCCCAGTCACCCAGCGTCACCTTCTGCTGCTTTTCCTCTGTTTCCGAGGAAAGATAGGCGCGTTCTTCGGCGGAAAGCGCCATGGTTTTTGGGTCGCGATAGAGCAGAAACCAGATGACAGCCATCACCATGCCAGCCGCACCGGTGATGATGAACACCCAGCGCCAGTCGAGAACGATCAGCAACTGGGTGAGGAGAAGCGGTGCAATGGCTGTGCCGAGCGGCGAGGCGGAATTGAAGATGCCGGTCGGCACGCCGCGCTTGCTCACCGGAAACCAGTTGCTGACAACGCGGGCGGCTGAGGGAAATTGTGGCGCTTCGCCAATGCCAAGCCCGATGCGGCTGAAAATGAACTGGGACAGCGAGGTGACAAAGCCGCCTGCCGCCTGCATCAGTGACCAGAAAATCAGGCCGAAACCCAGAAGACGGCGCGGCCCCAGCCGGTCGACCATCGCGCCGACCGGCAATTGCGCCAGTGCATAGCTCCAGGAAAACGCAGAAAGTAGCAGACCCATTTCCCCAAGTGACAGTCCCAGATCCTCCGCGATCCGGTGATTGGCAACCGCCAACGTGCCGCGATCCATATAGTTGATCACCCCGGCCACCATCAGCAGGCTCAGCGACACAATTTGCATACGCTTTACCCGGGGCGGCGCCTTGGTGTCCGGCCTGTCCTTTATGATTGCAGTTTCCTGATTGATCATGGTGCTCATTAGCCCTCTCCTCCTTGAATGACAGAACCATAGTGCGCGTCATGGCGGATGCCGTTTGTCGGTTCTGTCAGAGCCTCCCACGCGGCAACCGGGCGCTCCTCCGCGCGGCTCACGTTATGTAAGCGCTTACATGATCCGCTTTCATGAGGGTGTCAACGGGTGTACTCCATCAAAAAAGAGGGAGACCGGAATTAAATCGGTTAGATTTTTTTATCGCTTGCGTCGCGAACCATTCCAAGCGGATCGTCTTTACGCTACCAGACAGGCATGCGGTCAAGACGGGACGGGACATGACGGAAAACTCCGGTCAGCAGGAACAGGCGGCCCGGCGACTTCGCGAGGGCAGCGGTCGGGCAAAGCTGGAAGAGGTGGCGCATCTGGCCGGTGTGTCGACGGCGACTGTGTCGCGTGCCTATAACATGCCCGAAAAGGTCTCCTTGCAAACGCGTGAGAAGATATTTGCCGCCGCCAAGAGCGTCGGCTGGGTGCCCAATGCCGCGGGCAGGGCGCTGGCCTCCAATCGCAGCCATATTGCCGGGGTCATCATTCCGACGCTGGACAATGAAATTTTTTCCCATCAGGTCGGAGCCATGCAGCGTGTTTTTGCCGAGCATGGGCTGAACCTGTTGATCGCCTGCTCCAATTACAATCCCGATCTTGGTTTGCAGCAGGCAATGGCCATGATCGAGCGCGGCGTGGAAGCCATGGCTCTGGCCGGTGAGACCCATCCGCCTGCTCTTTATGAGCATCTGGAGCGGCTCGCCATTCCCTATGTCCTGACCTATGCCTATCGTCCCGGTGCAGATCACGCCATGGTCGGTTTCGACAATGAAGCGGCCTTTGCCCGCATGACCAACCATTTGATTGAGCTTGGACATCGGCGTTTTGCCGTTGTCATGCAGCCGAAAGACGATAACGACCGCGTCGAAGCCCGTCTGCGCGGTATTGAAAAAGCCCTGGCCTCTGCCGGTCTGTCGCTGGACGGGCAAAGCATGATGATCGGCAAGGCAAGTCTCGATTTCGGCATGGACTGTGCCGGAAGGCTTGCCGCTCTTCCAGTGCCCAGTCGGCCGACTGCGATTATATGCGGCAATGACACATTGGCCTTGGGGGTGCAGATGGGCATCGCCCGCGCCGGTTATCAAGTCCCGGAGGATTTTTCGGTGACCGGGTTCGACGATCTGGAATTATCCTCCCGAATTCGTCCGGCTCTGACAACCATGTTTGTCGATAACAGGCAGATCGGCAGGATTGCCGCAGAACAACTTGTGACTTGCCTCACGGGGAAGAGCGACAGGCCGCAGTCTCATGAAGTGGCCGTCAGCTTGCGGTTGCGTGAGAGCACGGCAGCTCCCGCTCAGGAACCATAAAGCACGCTTCTCGCCTTGAAGAGGTTTCGAATATCTCAAATACATCTGCGGCTTGAGATATTCGAAAAAGGAATGCCAAGAGTGATATTCAATAACACTCGATTTATGCAGCTCTTTGTCTCAGGTTCTTCTGGCCCTCACCGTTTTCCAGCCGGAACTGGTCAAGCTGAACCTGTAGATGTTGCGCTTCCTGCGCCAGAACCTGACTGGCGGCGGTTGTTTCTTCCACCATGGCGGCGTTCTGCTGTGTCATCTGGTCCATCTGGTTGACGGCGGTGTTGATTTCGGCAAGGGCCGTTGACTGTTCTTCCGATGCCTTGGCAATGCCGACGACATGACCATTCACGTCGTTGACCAGCTTGACGATTTCATTGAGTGCATCGCCGGTGGAGAGCACCAGCGATACACCGCTTTTGACATGGTCGCCCGAGGTGTTGATCAGGCTCTTGATGTCCTTGGCGGCGTTGGCGGAGCGTTGCGCCAGTTCGCGCACTTCCTGCGCCACGACGGCAAAGCCACGTCCGGCCTCACCGGCACGGGCTGCCTCGACACCCGCATTCAGCGCCAGAAGATTGGTTTGGAAGGCAATTTCGTCGATGACCGAGATGATCTGGCCGATCTTTTCCGAGGATTGTTCGATCTTGCCCATGGCGTCGATGGCATTCTTGACGATTTCGCCGGATTTGCCAGCGCTGTTCATGGTCTTTTCCACAAGGCTGCTGGCCTCACGCGCCTGACCAGTGGAGGTGCGTACCGTGGTGGTGATCTCTTCGAGTGCTGCGGCAGTTTCCTCAAGCGATGCGGCCTGCTGCTCCGTGCGCCGGGCAAGCTGGTTGGCGGCTGAACTCAGCTCACCGGAATTTCCGGTGATAACGCCCGACGCATTACGGATAGCCTGCATGGTCTGGCGGAGCGTCTGCATCGTGTGATTGACATTAGTTTGCAGCTCGGCAAACGCTCCCTCGAAGGTGCCCATCATATTCTGGCTGAGATCGGAAACGGCAAGGGCGGCAATCACGCGGCGCACCTCGGCAATACCGCGATCGACGCTGTCCACCAGCGTATTGACGCTTTCGGCAAAGCGTTGCAGATCGGCATCCTCATAGGTTTTGCTGATCCGCTGGGTAAAATCGCCCTTGGCGGCGGCGGAAACGATGGTGCTGATGCTGGACTGAAGATCGCTGCTCTGCTTTTGCAGGGCCGCTTCCTGCGCTTCCAGCTCCAGCATGTGTTGGCGATTGGCGCGGAAGATATCCAGCGTCCGTGCCATTTCGCCGATCTCGTCACCGCGGTCCGTGCCGGCGATGGTTTCGTTGAGGTCTCCAGCGGCAAGCCGGCTCATTGTGGCGGTGAGCCGACGCAACGGCATGGCAATGCCGCGCCGGGCCAGGATCGTGCTGATTGTCATGCCGATAGCAAGGCAGATTCCAGCCGTTGCCATGAGCACGATCATGGTCGTCCGTGCCTTGTCGATTGCCTCGGCCCGCGCAGCAGACAGAGTCTTTGCCGAATAGTTGCTGTAGACCTTGACGGCAGCCGTCACGGTCTTTTGCCCGTCAAGCGCCTTGTCCAGCGCCTTGCGCATCACGACAGGGTCCTTGCCCTGATCTGTCCCCGCAATCCTGACCATCCCTCGGATCGTGTCGAAATAGTCAGCGAGCGTGGTACGGATATCCTGAAGCTGTTTTTGTTCGTTTGCGTCGGCGGTGGAGGCGATCTTGGGCAGACGGGCCAGCATTTCTGCTGCGCGCTTTTCCGTTTCCTTGGCAAAATCCGCCGCCTTGTCCGGCTCCTGGGCCAGTTGATAGGTCATGCGGCTTATGGCGATGATGTCGATACGCAGATCCATGGCTTCGCGGGCCACTTCTTCGCGCGCACCTGTGTTTTGCAGGGAAGAGCCAAGCGATAGCAGACCGAGGCCGCCAGCTCCCGCAATCGCCAGGGCAACAAAGCCCATCATAACGACAACAAAACTGATTTTTTTCAAAATTGACAGATTATTGATCATCACAAGCCCTCTCGCCCACATCTTATGGTGCCCTGACACTCCATTGTCGTGACATTGTTGGTTTTCAGTTAAGTGCCATCTTAGGGAAAAGGAGTTAACATTCCCCCTGTTTTAGGGGTGAAACGCAGAAGCACGTGAAGCTTTGCCGAGATGATTCGGCCCTTTGCCAACCTAGATAGAGTGCGAAAGGGGCAAGCTTGTTCTCCACACCATTATCGGGCTGCGGCAAATCGGACAGTGGAAAAAAATCTCTTTATTTTGCATTAACCATCAAGCTTTGGGCCCAAGTCTCTGAATTCCCTAGGCTAGAGGCTTTCCCCGTTTTCCACAGCTCTCAGACACAAGATGTAGGGTTAATGAATTGGCAACAAACCAGCCCTTGACGGCGCGCTCTGTTCCGCGATTAATGAAACTTATGTTGCGGCGGCGGCTGAACCGGAAGACCTGAACAAGGCCGGTTCTGAAATTCAGCGGACAGGTTCTGAATGACATCGGTGAGGCGGATGCGCTTGACCGGGACGGGGACCTTGCGTGGAATTTAAGCCAATTGCCACACAATGTGATTGGTAATAACAAGCTGTGGATACTATATTTTGTATTTGCGAACGCGCCAATCACAACATAAAGAGCGAAACCATCATGATGATTGGCCTCGCTTGTTAGACGAGCGAACCAGCGGCTGCCGGTGAAACGGCATGGCCCATCCCTTTTTGCGCCTTTTTTGAGGGCGCCCAGTTGAACGAGGACAATTGAGATGCGCATTGAACGTCGTTTCACCAAGGCTGGGCAGTCTGCCTATGCTCAGATCGAATTCCGCAAGGGGATCAGTGAAATCAAGAATCCGGACGGTTCGATCGTCTTCCGGCTGGCCGATATCGATGTTCCGGCGCAGTTCAGCCAGGTGGCGACCGATGTTCTGGCGCAGAAATATTTCCGCAAGGCGGGCGTACCGAAAATTCTGAAAAAGGTTGAGGAAAACGACGTTCCCTCCTTCCTGTGGCGGTCGGTTGCCGATGAAAAGGCAATGAAGGACCTGCCCGAAGAGGAACGTTACGGTTCGGAAACCGATGCGCGTCAGGTTTTCGATCGTCTGGCCGGCACCTGGACCTATTGGGGCTGGAAGGGCAAATATTTCACCTCGGAAGAGGATGCGATGGCCTTCCGCGACGAGCTTGCCTATATGCTCGCCACCCAGCGCGTGGCTCCCAACAGCCCGCAATGGTTCAACACCGGCCTGCACTGGGCCTATGGCATTGACGGTCCGGGGCAGGGCCATTTCTATGTCGATCCCTTCACCGGCAAGCTCACCAAGTCCAAGTCGGCCTATGAGCATCCGCAGCCGCATGCCTGCTTCATCCAGTCCGTGGAAGACGATCTGGTCAATGAAGGCGGCATCATGGATCTGTGGGTGCGCGAAGCCCGCCTGTTCAAATACGGCTCCGGCACCGGCTCCAACTTCTCGCTGCTGCGCGGCGAGGGCGAAAAGCTGTCGGGCGGCGGCCGTTCCTCGGGCCTGATGAGCTTCCTGAAGATCGGTGACCGGGCAGCCGGTGCGATCAAATCGGGTGGCACCACGCGCCGCGCGGCCAAGATGGTGGTTGTCGACATCGACCATCCGGATATCGAAAGCTACATCGACTGGAAGGTGAAGGAAGAGCAGAAGGTTGCCGCCCTCGTCACCGGTTCAAAGATTGTCGCCAAGCACTTGAAGGCGATCATGAAGGCCTGCGTCAATTGCTCGGCCGAGAATGACGCCTGCTTTGATCCCAATGAAAACCCGGCCCTCAAGCGCGAAATCCGCGCTGCCAAGAAGGATCAGGTGCCGGAAAACTACATCAAGCGGGTCATCCAGTTCGCGAAGCAGGGCTACAAGGATCTCGACTTCAAGACCTATGATACCGATTGGGATTCGGAAGCCTATCTCACTGTTTCCGGCCAGAACTCCAACAATTCCGTCTCGCTGAAGGACGATTTCCTCCGCGCCGTTGAAAAGGATGGTACGTGGAACCTGACGGCGCGTCGCGACGGCAAGGTGATGAAGACGCTGAAGGCGCGCGATCTGTGGGAAAAGATTTCCTACGCCGCCTGGGCGTCTGCCGATCCGGGCCTGCATTTCAACACGACGATGAACGACTGGCACACCTGCCCGGCAGCCGGCCCGATCCGCGCCTCCAATCCGTGCTCGGAATATATGTTCCTGGACGATACGGCCTGCAATCTGGCTTCTCTGAACCTGTTGCAGTTCAAGGATGCGGCGACGAAAAAGATCAACATCGCCGATTACGAACATGCCGTGCGCCTGTGGACAGTCGTTCTGGAAATCTCCGTCATGATGGCGCAGTTCCCTTCGCGCCGGATTGCCGAACTTTCCTATGAATACCGCACGCTGGGTCTCGGTTACGCCAATATCGGCGGTCTGCTGATGTCTTCGGGCATTCCCTATGATTCGGCAGAAGGCCGCGCCATCTGCGGTGCGCTGACCGCCATCATGACCGGCGTCTGCTATGCAACGTCTGCGGAAATCGCGTCCGAGCTTGGTCCTTTCCCCGGTTACGGCCCGAACCGCGAGCATATGCTGCGTGTCATCCGCAACCATCGCCGCGCCGCCCATGGCGAGGCCAAGGGCTATGAAGGCCTGTCCGTCGATCCGGTTCCGCTCGCCCATGCCGATTGCACCGATCCGGCGCTGATTGCCCATGCCAAAGCCGCCTGGGACAAGGCACTTGAGCTTGGCGAACAGCACGGCTATCGCAATGCGCAGGTTTCGGTTATCGCCCCGACCGGCACGATCGGCCTCGTCATGGATTGCGACACCACCGGTATCGAACCGGATTTCGCGCTGGTGAAGTTCAAGAAACTGGCCGGTGGCGGCTATTTCAAGATCATCAACGGCGCTGTGCCCGAAGCGCTGCGCACGCTGGGCTATAGCGAAAGCCAGATTGCCGAGATCGAGGCCTATGCCGTCGGTCACGGCAATCTCAATCAGGCGCCGGGCGTCAATCCCGGTTCGCTGAAGGCCAAGGGTTTTTCCGATGAGAAGATCGAGGCCGTCAACGGCGCGCTGAAGAGCGCTTTCGATATCAAATTCGTCTTCAACCAGTGGACGCTGGGTGCGGATTTCATGAAGGACAAGCTCGGCGTTTCCGACGAACAGCTTGCCGATATGAGCTTCAACCTGCTCGACCATCTCGGCTTCACGAAGAAAGAGATCGAAGCGGCCAATATCCATGTCTGCGGCGCGATGACGCTGGAAGGCGCGCCCTTCCTCAAGGCCGAGCACCTGCCGGTGTTCGATTGCGCCAATCCTTGCGGCAAGATCGGCAAGCGGTATCTTTCGGTTGAAAGCCATATCCGCATGATGGCGGCAGCCCAGCCCTTCATCTCGGGCGCGATCTCCAAGACGATCAACATGCCGAACGAGGCGACCGTCGAGGATTGTGGCGCTGCCTATATGCTCTCCTGGAAACTGGCGCTGAAGGCCAATGCGCTTTACCGCGATGGCTCGAAGCTTTCCCAGCCGCTCAATGCCTCGCTGATCGAGGATGAGGACGAAGAGGATGCGCTGGAGGAACTGGTCGCCCAGCCCGCCGCCGCTCAGGCCGTCACCATCACCGAACGGATCGTTGAACGGATTGTCGAGCGCGTGGTGCGCGAACAGGAAAAACTGCCGCATCGCCGCAAGGGCTATACCCAGAAGGCCAAGATCGGCGGGCACACCATCTTCCTGCGCACCGGCGAATATGACGATGGCCGCCTTGGCGAAATCTTCCTGGATATGAACAAGGAAGGTTCGGCGCTGCGCGCCTTCATCAACAACTTCGCCATCTCCGTGTCGCTCGGCCTGCAATATGGCGTGCCGCTGGAAGAATATGTCGATGCCTTCACCTTCACCAAGTTTGAACCGGCAGGCATGGTGACCGGCAATGACGCGATCAAGAACGCTACGTCCATCCTCGACTACGTGTTCCGCGAACTGGCAATCTCCTATCTCGGCCGCCAGGACCTTGCCCATGTCGATACGTCTGATTTCGACAACACGGCGCTGGGTCGCGGCCTGAAGGAGGGCAGGGCCGATGTGGTGTCGAAGGGCCTGACGCGCGGCTATAAGCCAACGCTGGTTTCCTCGACCTCCGTTGCCGGCACGGCAGAACCGCGTGGCGCTGCCACCGCCAGCCCGGCCAAGGCCAGTGCTGCCGGCAATGTCACCGCCTTCTCCGGCAACACCGCCCGCAAGCTCGACGTGACCACGGCCGTCGCCACCTCGGAAGTCGTCTCCTTCAAACGTGACTATGAGGAGCGCGCAGCGGAACTTGCCGAAGAGGTCGCAGAAGAAAGCCTCTTCACCGACAGCGCCGCAGAGGCCGCCGAAGCCGCCAAGGCCGAAGCCAAGAAGATGGAAAACCAGCGCCGTATGCGCTCCATCGCTCAGGGCTATACCGGCAATATGTGCTCCGAGTGCCAGAACTTTACCATGGTGCGCAACGGCACCTGCGAAAAGTGCGACACCTGCGGCGCAACGAGCGGATGCAGCTGATTTAGCTGCGGATAAATTAAAAAAGTTCAGCCCGGAGATCATCTTCGGGCTGAACTATTGATGCGAACGGGCAACTTTGCCGCGCGTGCTCCAACCTCTTGTCTTCACGGACGACATATCGGTCAGGCCCTGTATTACGCTTCTATGGGGCAGGAGCAGAAACCAAGCACCTTTAGCGGATGCACCCTTGATCGCCCGTATGTCTCTAAAACATCAGCGGCGGGCAATGACGCCGCAGACCCGGCCGATAATCTTCAGCTTTGCCATCTCCACCGTGAAGGCCTGCAGGCTGGCATTGTCGGACAGGATTATCACCTGCGGCGGATTGGAAAACGGCACACGCTGCAGCCGCCGGATATCTGGCGTCGAGGTGCCGTCGCTGATGACGTAGACTGCATCCGCCACCAGTGTCTTTTGCGAAAGATCGACCAGCACCCGATCACCCGGCTGATAGCTCGGCAGCATGGCCTGACCGGTCACCGCCATGACGATGGTGTGGCGGGCGGAGAGCTTAAGCTCGTCCTTCAGATAAGACTCGGGAAAATGCCATTCGGCAACGACCTGATCGAAAGACAGGGCGTCATCGGCAGCAATCAGGGCAGCAATCTCGGTTTCAGACGTGTGGGTCAGGTCGATTTCCGGCAGGGCGCCAACCGTGCGGGGTCGGTAGCGATGGCTGTGAGCAGCTGATGTTTCCGCCGCCGGTGGCGTCATTGGGGTGCGCATTTGCGGCAACTGCCCCTCTGTCATGCCGGTCATATCCCAGATCTCGGCCTTCATGATCGGCGGCTGCCCCTTGCCAAGCATGGCCTGCTCCAGCTTATGCGCCAGATCGGGACTGATGAAGGCTTTGCGATATTCGCCATCCGTCAGATAGCGCTGGATGCTGGAGGCCCGGGCATAGCCCATGGCCTGCGCCAGTTCATCCATGGTCATATTCGCGCGTTTCATCAGGGCGCGCAGCCTGGATGGGATCGGTGACATTGGCATGATCTTTTTTACGCAGAATGCGTTTACGTTTTCTACGTTGACAAATTTACGTATAAAACGTAATTATGCGTAAAGACGAAGCGATGCAAGCTCTGTTTCGTTGATTTTTGAAAGTGATATTCTCAGGAGCCGATTTCGATGAATGAATTGAAGGGATATGCGCAGGCCGTTACCAAAGGCTGGTGGGCCATGCTGAGACTGCCGCGCGATGGCAGTGCCCGCCCGCTTCTGGGCAAGGGTGGCGAGCCGCAGGTGTTTGCAACCGAGCTTGAGGCGGTGAAGGCGGTCAACCGGCATCTGCTGGCCTATGTCAATGGCGGATACCGCCATAGCGGCCACAGAGCGAAGGCGCATCGGCAGGCTGCCAATGCGCTGTTTTCCATACCCAAAAGACCGGGGCACGCTTGAGAGCTGCTGCCTGTTTCCCCCTGATCTGATTTTCCCGAAAAGAGACTAGGATGAACGACGCAAATATGTTTGCGGCGCTACGTGCGCCTTTGTTTTCCGGACGGCTTGCCCAGCCGCAGGTTGATGGCATCCATGCGCTTCTGGCGGAGACGCGCGCGCAGTCTTTAAGCCTGCACCAGACAGCTTATGTGCTGGCCACCGCCTATCACGAGACGGCGAAAACCATGCAGCCGATTGCCGAATATGGCAAAGGCAAAGGGCGCCCCTATGGCGTGCCGGGCCGCAATCACGGGCAGATCGCCTATGGACGGGGCTTTGTTCAGACGACATGGGACAGAAATTATGAGCGCACCGACAGGGAGCTCGGCCTGAATGGCCGGTTGATCGCCGATTACGATCTGCTGTTGACCGATATCGATCTTGCGGCAAAAGCCGCCGTTACCGGCATGGTGCAAGGCTGGTACACGGGCAAAAAACTGGCCGATTACATTGGCGACGATCGATGCGATTTCGTCAATGCAAGGCGCATCATCAACGGCATAGACCGGGCCGAATTGATTGCTGGTTATGCACACGCCTTTTTCCATGGTTTTGAGGCGGGTGATGCCGGGGCAGGTGAGGCATGAACACCAATTTCCTCCACAACATCATCAACATGCTGATTGCGGCGGTGCCAGCGCTGTCGCTCTTCGACTGGACGCCGTTCTTCAGCGAGGGGACCTCGCTGAAAATCGTCGGTCTGCTCGGCCTCGTCAAAATTCTGATCAATGCCTGGCGCGATGGCCCCTCAGGCATGGTCAGGCCGCAGCCGCCGGTGAGGGGTAATTGAGATCTTACCTTTGAGAAAGTACTGAAATGATTTCCCTTTTTGACAAGCTTTATATTGTCGCGGGTCTTGCGGCGGGGCTTCTTGCCTATGGCGCCTATGACTGGCTGATCGGTTATCCGCATGAAAAGGCGGTGATTGAGGCGGCCATGGTGAGCAAGGCTGAAGCAGAGGCGCTTCAGGCCCGGCTGGCGCGGGAAACGCAATTGCGTGAAGCGGCGGAACAGGCCGAAAACGAGGCTGAAGCGCGCGAAGCCGCAACAGAGGCCGCCAGAGCCGCAACCGAGGCCAAAATCACCGATCTTCAGCGGCAGGCGGCAAGCCAGCCGGGTCTATCCCACTGGACAGCGGAGGAATTGCAATGGCTGCAAGAGCATTGATGGCCTGTCTTCCTGCCGGGCTTCTTCTGGCGCTGGCCGGATGCGGCAGCACCGACAGGGCTTTGCAGCAGGCCGCAACGATGAAAGGGCAGGCAACGGCACAGTTGGCGCTGCCCACTTTGCCCAATGCCTGCACGGCCAAAACGGGCAGGGTTGTGCCGGGCCTGAATGAGCCGCACGTGATCACCCAGAAGCGCTGGGAGGTCGTTGCCGATCATCGCGACCGCCAGTCGGCGGATTGCCGCAGTTGGTGGCAAAGCTATCGCAAGGGGGTGGAAGGGGAAAAGCCATGATGAGGCGTTTTTATCTGACCCGGAAAATTCTGGAGGTGACGACGGCTGCCAGCACGCAAGACCGGCCACGCTTCAAAATGGATATTAGCCTCAATACGCTGATCCATCTGATAACCCTGGCCGGCTTCGTTGCCGGCGGCGGCTATGTCTGGGCCGAGACTCGCAGCGATCTGCAGGATCTGTTGCGGTGGCGACTGACAGCTGAAACACGACAGAGCGCGGATGAAGGCAAGATCGAGGAGCGGTTCAGATCAACCGACGCTGAACTGCGTAAGCTCGACAATCTGGCCTATCGCGTTTCGCTTGCCGAGCAATCGGCAGGCGTCACCGCCACGGCACTCAGAGATCTGCAAAAAACAGTTGCCGAGCAGGCAGGCGATCTGAAGGTCATGCGTGAAATCCTGCAAAGGCTGGATAAGGTCCACGTTACTGACAGGCCGTGATGGAGAAAGACCAAGGCGCATTCCAAGAATTTTGAAGTTTTTTCAATATCCTGCATCGGGATTATCAGATTGGTCGGTGGAAAGCCGGCAAAATTTGGAAAATCCTCTTGCGCTCTTTGAAGAACCGTTCTAAATGCGCCCCACCACACGCAAAAACTTTGGAATGGCCTCGTGGCGGAGTGGTTACGCAGAGGACTGCAAATCCTTGCACCCCGGTTCGATTCCGGGCGAGGCCTCCATTCCCAATGATTTTATTTGTTAAATTC
>NZ_JAMKOJ010000009.1 GCF_023700755.1 Allorhizobium sonneratiae
GACACCTGCCGCCGGAACATTGCCAAACGGAACAGTGGGCAACGCTTACAGCCAAACCTTTGCCGCCTCTGGCGGTACGGCTCCCTACCAATTCACACTCAGCGGAGATCAGCCGTCGGGGGTGACCCTCAACACATCAACCGGCGTTTTCTCCGGCACGCCGACGACAGCCGGAACCTATCGTCCAACTGTGATCGTCACGGACGCAAACAACAGCCAGGCCAGTTTCAGCTTCACCTGGACTGTCGCGCCTGCTGCATCATCGTTCAGCTTTACACCTTCCGCAGGCACTCTGGCGAAAACCGCCATGGCCGGAGAAAATTACAGTGAGACCATTGTCGCGACGGGTGGCGTAGGCACGTTAAGCTACAGTATTGCATCGGGATCTTTGCCTAATGGCCTAACGCTCGATCCTGCTACTGGAAATATCAGCGGGACCGTCGCTCTCAATGCTGAAATCAAAGACTACAGCTTCACCATTCAGGTCCGTGACCAAAACGGGTCAACGGCCACAGCCACCTATACGCTGACGGTAAAGCCACGCGCAATCACCGTTAATGATCAAGTGGTCAACGTCGCGCCAGGCTCAACCCCGAACAATGTCGATCTGACCCGCGATGCAACAGGCGGGCCTTTCACCTCCGCAAATATTGTCGCGGTCGAACCATCGAATGCTGGAACGATTTCAATTGTTCGCGGCGAATTTGCCGCTCTCAGCACCCCGTCAACGCTTGGCTGGTATCTCAAATTTATTCCCAATCCTGCCTATTCAGGTTCGGTGAAGGTGAATTTCAGTCTTACCAGTGCTCTGGGCATCTCAAATACCGGCACGGTGACCTATACGCTCAATTACGACCCGACCAAGGTCGCAAGCGCAATCGATAGCGATGTCCATAATTTCATCCGCAGCCGCCAAAACATGATTTCCTCCACCATTTACGTTCCCAGCCTGCTGGAGCGGCGCCAAATGGAAAATGCGACTCATCCGGTTACTGCGCGTATGATGCCTTCAGACCAAGGCCTGTCGCTCAGCTTCTCCACCAGTCTCGCCCAGATGCAATCTGCCCGCGACAGTGCCGATGGCGCTTCGGGCGGCTATGATTCTTCTTTCAACATATGGATCGATGGCGCTTTATTGGCCCATAAGGATCAGGGAATGGAAAGCGGCAAATGGGGGCGTTTCGGCATGCTCAATCTTGGCGCCGATTATCTGCTAACCGATAAGGCGCTGATCGGCCTGTCATTCCATTATGACTATATGTCAGATCCGACTGACAGCGATTCCTTGCTGACTGGCAATGGCTGGCTGGCTGGGCCTTACACATCTCTTGAAATCGGCAAGGGTGTGTTTTGGAACGCGAGCCTGCGATACGGCGGTTCGAGCAATGATATCAGCACCGACTTCTGGAATGGCAGTTTCGATACGACACGCTGGATGGCCGACACTTCTATTGAAGGACAGTGGGCGCTTGACCATGCCACAACGCTGACCCCGAAATTACGCCTGCTCTATTTCTCGGAAACCGTCAAAACTTACAGCGTCACGAACAGCAGCGGTGACGCCATTGCCATAGACGGCTTCAACGAAAAGCAGTTTCGCGTCAGTCTTGGTGCGGAAATCGCCCGATCCTTCACCCTTGAAAACGGCAGCCGATTAACCCCGAAACTTGGTCTGACGGGTGGCTTCTCCGGTGTGGACGGCTCCGGCGCCTTCGGTCAGGCAACCGCAGGCATTTCGATGCAGACTGCCAATGATTGGGCGGTCAATAGCAATCTTCTCTTCAACCTCGAAGGCAATGGCGATAAATCCTTGGGAGCGAATGTAGGCTTATCCCGAAGATTTTGACCATGCCAGTTTCATGGCTCTTTTATGCTTGAGATGACGGCCTGGGAAGAGTGTTGGCAAACCTGCAGCGAGGTCCGCAATCTCTCGGTTTCCAGTTGAAACCAATGATGATCAAGGGGCGTGTTCCTTATTGTCCAATAGGCGCCATGCAGACATGACAACACTGTTAGAGTATTTCACTGTTTCACGGAAACACTGAGATGCTCTAACTCTTTGTTTTCACGCATTTCCAGATGGAAAACCGCTCTGCACTTTTCTCGAGACAATGCTTTAGCACCTCTCACGCCGCGCAGTGATCACCAACCCCTGAATGGCAAAGGCAAGCCGGACAGGGTGAATATCGATGGCGGTAAAACCGGCATTTTCAAGAGATGCGGCCACCTCGTGCCGATTGAATATGCGGTGGGTTTCCGGCTCACAGAACCGCCAGTTTTCCATCGTGGCACGATCGGTAACATAGAGCACGATGCGGCCAGAGGGTTTGAGCACCCGCAGGCATTCTGTCAGCCCCTTTCCGGCGTCATCGAAGAAATAAAGCACATTGACCAGCAACAGACTATCGAACCATGCCGATGGAAAGGGCAAGGATGTGAAGCTGCCGCATGCAAGATGCAGGCGTCCCTCTTCCACAGCCCTGGCATTTCTTTTCAATGCCATATCGAGCATGGCCTCTGAATGATCCACCCCCCAGATAGCAGCGCTCGGGAAAAGCCTGCACAGTGCAGCCAGCCCCTGGCCCGGGCCAAAGCCCAGTTCCAGCACCCGATTTCCGGGCTGTAGCGAAAGCGCTTTTAGTGCTTGGCGATAGGGCCCTCGGTTGAGCAGCACCATCAAATGACCCGTCAATCGCCCCGCCAGTCCTTTCGGCTGGCGGAGCTGATCTCCGACCCGTCGCCACACACGATGGCTGGAGGCAGCGGTCATGTCTTGTCCTTTATGGTGTTGAGCAAGTGCTGAATCACCAGACGGCGGTTATTGTCCCACAAGGGCCGATCCGGGTTTACCGGAATGGCAAGGGCCGCCGTGAGAACCTGCCGCGCATGGGCATATTCATGCTGACCCACCAGAAAATCCCCGTAAAAATATTCGGCATCCAGATTGTTCGGTGCAATCTGTACTGCCTGCTGCAACAGCGCACGCGCCTTGTTGACGTCACCAAAGCCGATGGGGAAGCCCGGAACCCGATAATAAAGCACCGCAAGACTGGTTGCTGCCCCGGCATCGAGCGCCTTCGGGTCCATCGCGTAGGCTTTTTCCAGCAATGCCTTGGCCTGTTTGGCCAGTCCAAGGGCCGAAAACATGCTGGCCATGGATGCGCGTTCGCTGGTGATGATACCATCCCAGATATAGGCCGCCGGGTCATTCGGATATTTTACCGGCAGCTGATCGGCAATCTGGCCCAGCCGGTTCATGAGCTGTGTCTGTTTCGTGCCTTCCGGCAGGGTAAACTTCAGTTTTTCCCATTCATTGCGCACCTGCAACTCATCGGCATTCAGCGCCGGGGTCGTGGTTTGCGGTGTGGGGGCAGCAGCGAACACAGGGCCAGCGCCAGCGGCAAGGATGAGAATGGCAGCGGCCATGAATGGTTTAATCTTGAGCATTGGAGATCGTTCCGGAAGATTGAGCAGGATGAGCAAAGGTGCGGACAGACGCAGGAGAGGCTGCGGTGGCACGATCGATGAGTTTCGGAGCAAAGGCCTGTATCATCATGAACAGGCGTTCCATTGGGCCGGGATAGAGACTGTCGCGACCTGCCTCCACGCCATTCCAGAGGCGTGTGGCAACGCGGGCCGGATCATCCAGCTTGCTGCCGGTGATCTTGTCGGCGACTGATGCGGCCCCTTGCGTATCGGTTGCGCGCGGTGCAGCATAGGTGACAGCGACACCCTCATGGGCAAGTTCCCGGCGCAGCGCCATGGAAAAGCCCTTGATCGCTGCTTTCGACGCCGAATAGGCGGCAAAATCCGGCAACGGAATTTCTCCCAGCATCGAACCGATATTGACGATGCGCGGCTTGCTTGCCTGCCGCAACAACGGCAAGCATCGCTGGGTCAGCAGAATAGGCGCAATGACATTGGTGGAGAAGAGGTCCACGACTGTGCGCGAGGGTGCCTTGTCCAGACGGCCAGCGGCAATCTGGCCGGCATTGTTGACCAGAATATCGAGGGTTCCCCAGCTTTGCCGCAAGCGGCTGACAAGCGCGTCCACATCCGCATCGCAGGTAATGTCGGCCGGAACGATCTGGTAAATAGCGCCGGGCGCCAGCAACGACATTGTCTCGACAAGAGCATCTTCGCGCCGACCACAAAGACACATCACCGCCCCGCGCCGCGATGCTTCTATGGCGAGCGCCCGCCCGATGCCGGAGCCGGCGCCGGTGATCAGTATTCGCTTGCCCTCAAGCCGCATGACGCAGACCCGCAAGCTTCGCCAGATCCTTAAAGATCGCGCCATAAAGGCGATAGAAAATCTTCGACTGGGCAATGATCAGGTCCTGAACCGCCTTATCGGTAAAACCGTTGATCGTATCGCGGAAGAAAGCGACATGTTCCTGATCGAGCGACCCATGCGAACGCAAATAGGAAAAGCCGGCATCGTCAGAGAGGGAAAACTGCGACTTCAGCACATCGGCCAATGTATCAGCCAGCATAACGGAAAGACCTTCCAGCACATGCACGCTGCCCAGCATGGCATAAGGGCTGATATGCTCTATGGCGTAATAGGCATAGCCCACCATGATGGCGCAGGCCTGCCCCGGCTCGCCCTTCTCAACCGCGTCCGCATTGCCGCCCAGAGCGCGAATGTCATCGAGGATCCATTTTTCATGACCCCGCTCTTCCTCCATATATTCGACCAGCGCATCCTGATAATATTCGTCCCTGGTGCGCGAAGCCGCCAGCGCCAGCAGAGGAAATGTATGTTTTACATGGTGATAGGCTTGTTCGAGAAAGGCGATATAGACCTCACGCGGCGCACCGTGAACCGTTGCCTGGGCAACGAGCGGGATCTGCAGAAAGGCGTTGCGCTCGCTTGCGGTTTCTGCGTTCAGGCGATCGTAGAAGCTCATGGTTTTCTCCATTTCATTGAGGGTTAAAGGGTCGTTCGGATCAGCTGGAAACAGACAGTGTCTCGGCCAGCAAAGCGTCCTGAGGGCGGGAGAGATAGGCGCGAATGCGGCTGCGCACCGGGCGGCCATTGGCGGTGAACAACATGGCTTGCGCTGCCTGTTCCATGGAAATGCGCCGGATGTCCTGCGGCACGGCATAGGCAGGCAGTGTCCGGCAAAGCGTCATGACCAGAGCGCGGATCTCGTCTTCACCGGCTGCGGCAAACCAGTCCCGTCCGAAAGCAGAAGGAATGAGAAGGGCCCGAAGCGCTGGCTCCGCAGGGCCTGTGACCACGGCAAGCGCGATGCGCGGATCGCAGGCCAAAGCGTTTTCCACCCATTCCGGTGAAATGTTGCGCCCAAGCGAGGTAACGATCAGATTGTCCTTGCGGCCATGCACGGTGAGAAAACCATCCGCATCGATGGAGCCCAAATCACCCGTGCGCCAGATGCCATCCATCCGCGGACCGTTGAGATACTGCGTCATCACCGAGGGGCTTTCGACGAGGATTTCCCCATCTTCGATATGAAGGCGAATGCCATCCAGTGGTTTTCCGGCAGTACCGGGTCGCTTCGCCTCGTCCGTGTTCAGGGTGACGACGGAACAGCATTCCGACAACCCATAGCCTTCATAGACCGGCAGGCCCAATTCTTCCGCCATCACCAGACTGTCTGCAGGAACCGCAGCCCCGCCAACAGCGACAAAGCGCAGACTGGCGGGTGCCCTCATCCCCGACACTTTCAACTGGAACACCAGTGTCCGCAACAATTGCGGCACCAGAACAATGGCGCTCGCGTGCTCTGCCAGAATGGCTGACAGAATGCCACTCGTCTGGCCGCGCATAACCTGCCGGGCAATGTCTGTTGCCAGCCGGATGCGAGCACCGCACAGAATGGGCAGAAAGATCGCGCAGATGGTTTCAAGCAGCATTGGCAAGGGCAGAACCGACAGATAGCGGTCATCCGGCCTGCCCTTCGACGCCAATGCCAGTGCACGCACCACCGCTTCCAGCTGTTTTTCGCCGTGGCAGACACCTTTCGGCGTGCCGCTGCTACCGGATGTGTAGATGATCATGCCGAAACCGGGGGTGAATGCCAGCGCCTCGCAGGGCTCTGTCTGGATGACAAGACGATGCAACGGTTTCTCAAGCCGCGCGGCACGCGCTTCATGGGCCGCATCTATGCAAATGGCGTCAAGAGCGGCATCCTGAACGATGGTGGCAAGCTGCTCATCGCTGAAAAAATCCGGCAGAGGCACCAGCGTTATACCGGAAAAGACCGCCGAAAGCTGCGCCACCACATAGTCACAGGAATTGCTGCATAGCAGCCCAAGGCGCGATCCAAGCGCCTTTTGCAGGCGGGCACCATGCGCCAAAGCATGTTTCAAATCGCTCCAGCTCAGATGACAATGATCGTCGCTGAGCACGATTTCATTCGGGCGCAGGCGCGCCTCTTCATTGATACGGTCAAAGAGAAACTGCATGGGCTAATCCTGTCGGTGCGACATTCGGGGAAAAACGGTCTGGATTGGCGAGCGCAAAGACCGCTGGAGCCTCATCGTAATAACTGCCCCAATCCGCCGGATTGGGCACGGCATCACGAAGGGCATCGGCAAGAAAGGTGGGATGAATGCCGATGCGCGATAAAAGCGTGTGCAGACGATGTGTCAGGGTAAAAAACGACCACTCGTAACCAGCCATCTGCCCATAACGGATGATATTGCGGATAAAGCCCGGTGTGAGGCGATGATCGAGGCTGGTGAGCGACGTCACCTCGAAAATGTCAGCGCGGGAAATGGGAAAGCCGAACGTGGCAGAAAGAGTTTCTTCCACCGGGCCGCGTAAATAATATTCCGAAAAGAAGCCGTCGCTGGCAAAGCGCAATCCGGCGACGCAGAGCGGATTTCCCTGGACATCGAACTGAACGGCGAGCCTTTCGGGAAAGCGGCTCAGCCTGGCATTGTAACGCTCTCTGAATATCTTATGCACCAGGTCTTCAGCCAAAACACGACTGGGATCATCCGGTAGCAGGATGGATATGGGCTGCATGTTCCGCCTCTCGTTATCGATGAGGCGCAAGATTTGTTTTCCAGCTTACAGCGAGCTGAATAAATCAAGGCAATTCCACGATTATTTTATGGCAAAATTAAATTCCATGCCGGCATGCATCAAATAAACGTAAA
Source organism: Allorhizobium sonneratiae (assembly GCF_023700755.1). Classification (GTDB taxonomy): domain Bacteria; phylum Pseudomonadota; class Alphaproteobacteria; order Rhizobiales; family Rhizobiaceae; genus Allorhizobium; species Allorhizobium sonneratiae. The sequence goes on from NZ_JAMKOJ010000009.1 coordinate 7,135, forward strand.
GTATTTTATCATTAATTTTTGATTGCATTGACCGATAGGAAAAAAATATCGCTGTAAACCTTGTTTCAATTCTTCAGAATCAACGTCTCAATTGCCTTGCGCGGCATATTCCGCGCTAACATTTTTTTTCATTAAAGTATGTCGCGGTTTATTGCTCTCACGAGAGCATCGGCCGAAAAGTGGGAACCGGTTTTCGGATAAACCGATGCGGAAACAAAATATGAGAGCATCGTACCTGCCCCGATTTTCGGCACGATGCTCTAAATCTTTGTTTTTACGCATTTCCGGACGGAAAACCGTTTCACACTTTTCTCGGGACAATGCTTTAAAACGATATGTCCATATGAAAAAACAAAGGCTTAAAGCACGTTAACTCAGCTTGATAAGCCGCAACGTGCCTTACAGCATCGTGCCTTTTATCAAGCACACGACGCTGTTGCAGCACGAACGCGCAACTGGTGCAGCGTGGCAGCCGCGCTGCTGACGACGGCATCGATATCGACGCCGATGAGTTGGCCATAGCGCTTGCGAATATGACCGTCGATGATGACTGTATCGACATTGTTCGGCTTGGCGTTCTGGAGCATGAGACAGGTCGGATCTATGTTCCGGGCAGGCATCATATTGATCTCGTCCGTGCGGACCAGAATGATGTCGGCACGCTTTCCGGGGGTCAATGAACCGATCTGGTCTGCAAGTCCGAGAACGTTGGCACCGCCGAGTGTGCCAACGCGAAGCGCATCCTTATAGCCGAACTTCCATTTGATGCCCGCCTGCGCAATCGCAAGCAGGCTTCCGGTCAGGTTCCCCGCTTCAACCTGCTGCATCCTGCCCGAATCCACCAGCATTCTGAGCGCTGCAAACGGGTCGGCCGAGGTCTGGCCGGTGACGTCCACGCTGAAACTGAGATTGTCGAGCGGCACTTCCGCGCAGCTCATCGCATAGACAGGCGGCAAGCCGTTGCCGATCAAAGGATCGGTGCAGGGACAGAACGCAACCTTGACGCCCTTGGCCTTGATAAGCTCGATCGCGTGCGGCTGTATTCCGGGACCATGCGTGAAGATGAACTCGGGCCCGATGAGGTCTGGCGTGGCAAGAAAACCGCCATGATTGGTAATGGGACGAAGCCCCAGTTCGCGGGCCATCGCCACATGCTCTTCAATATGCGCACCCGTTTCATCGAGAAGTGCGCCTAGACCCAACAGGCCGTTACCGTGCGCTTCAGCCCAGTCTCGCGCATTTTTCAGGTCGTCGATATTCGTCGCATGTCCCCCGACCACGCAGGGGTAGCAGAACTTGGCCCTTATGCCGCTATCGACCAAAGCCTGCATCTCGGCCTCAGCGTCCTCGCTGTGACGCACACCATGGGCCCAGTTATTACAGGTTGTAATACCAGCATTGATTGCATCCAGTGCTGCGAAACGCACAGCGGCGTAATGATCTTCGGCCGTGTAATGATGAAGCAGCATATGTGTCCGGAAATAAGCCGTCGCATCATCGACGATGCCGCGCCAGATGCCATTCCACATATGCCAGTGGGTTTCAACGAAGCCCGGCATGACCACCATCTTCGTCGCGTCGATGATCTGCGCATCCGGCGCTTCAATGTTTTGGGCCACAGCGACGATCACGCCATCACGGACATGGACGTCGCCCTTGGGCATTTCCGGTATCGCCGGATCAATGGGCAGGACATGGCCTCCCCGGATCAGCAGTTCGCCAGATCCATGCGCTTCTGGCGCCCGGTTATGATCGTTCATGTGTATGCCTCCCTTTGATCGTCGTATCACAAGTGCCGTCATTTCCAATCAGGTCACTGTTTTTATTGTCTTTTCAGAGAAATTAGAGCCCATTTACCCCTGACAGAACGGACACGGGAAAGCCTTATCCGCGTCGAATGCGCCTGCCGGGATAGCTCTGGAACTGCGGAAAACCTGCTATGCGCGGACAATCAGAGGCAACGCACGCCTGCCAGAGCTGATGAACAACGCCATGCTGTAAAAATGCCCTGCCCATCATCGGGCTTCTGGCTTTTAATCCGATTTGTCGCATTCACTGCGCCACTCCTCCCAAACGGCAATTCCGCCCCGGACCTGGCCTGATCCGGCCATAGGGCAGACAGCACACATTCCGCACCTCCAAATGCAGAAATTGAGCATGATCAATATTATTATTTGCTGGGGCTGGTCAAGCCTTGACGCCAAATTTCCAAAGCGGGCATGAATCGCATAGCCTTGACGGGGCTGGAGCATTCCACTCGTTCACGGAAACAGTGAAAGGCTCTAACTCTTTGTTTTTCCGCAATTGCGGAGGGAAAACCGTTTCACACTTTTCTCGGGATACGGCTCTCATGAAGCACGCTTTGCAGTGTTGTTCACAGGTTCGCTGGCTTATAGATTGTGCGTGTTCGCGTCGTTCCGTCGGCTGGCATCCACAGAAGATGCTGGTACGGTGCATCGGACAAAGGCTTTGTTTTCAAATATCATACAGGAAATGCACAAGTAGGTTTCGCCGGTGAAAAAACAGGGACTGCGGGAAAGAAACAAGGAAGAGAAGCTTCGCAATATAAAAGAAGCCGCCGTAGAACTGTTCATGTCGAAAGGCTATGACGATACGACGACGCGCGAAATTGCCCACAAGGCCGGTGTCGGTCTTGGCACCGTATTTGTGTATGCCGATACGAAGCGAGACCTTCTATTTCTGATCGTCAATGACGAGTTGGAAGCGTGTATCCACAAGGCGGCTGCGGGCATTCGCGCGGATGCATCAGTATTTTCCAATCTCCTTTTCGTGCTGCAAATGCATTTCGAATACTTCCTCATGCGACCGACACTGTCTCGTCCAGCCCTGCGCGAAATGTATTTTTATCAGTCCGGCAAGCAGGCGGACCGTTTCAACCGGACGCGAACGGATCTCAACAATCTCATTCGCGACGTCATCGCCGACGCGATGGAGAAGAAGCTCATCTATTCGCCGGAGACGCCAGAATGCGTCGCGGAGGCGATTTTTGCAGTTTACCAGGTACAGCTCCGCCGCTGGCTTTCCGCTGAAAATCCGTCACTAGACGAAGGCATGGAGGCCCTTGGGCGGCAGATCCGCGTCATCATGTGCGGTCTGGCCCCGCGCCCGGAAGCCTTGCAGTAGCTCATCGACACCCGGCGCATCGGCACGCCAATCCAAAAAATGATCATGCTCAGGATTGACAATCGGGTTCCCAGTGATGAATATTGATCATGCTCAATTTTAGTTCGCCTCTGGAGTGGCGGCCTGAAAGAGCGCTCACTTGGCCGAACCCGGTCGTGGTTCGCGTCGCGTCGAGCATGGGAGGAAAAATTGTTGAATTTCCATCGGTTTTCCGGTCGTCTGGCCGCGATTTTCTGCGCCCCGGGCGCAGCTCAGGCTGGGGCGACCACGAGCGCCGCTTCGTTCTCCTTGCCGGGTGTTCACCACGGGCAGGCGTGGCCTCAACTCTTTATTGAACGCGCTCACGCCCCCTTCGAGGTCTGTGTTTCCCTGCTGTGCCGTGACCACGTTCCAGCTTTCGCACCGAGGATGTTTGCTCGATGAACGGTCAGAAAGACATATCGACGCAGCCCATGTCAGGCTCCGCCCGAACCGCCCCTGTGGCCATCACGGTCGCACCGAATGGCGGTCGCAAGACCAAGGCCGACCATCCGTCCCTGCCAATGAACGCTGGCGAACTGGCAGAATGCGCCGAGGCCTGTCTTTCGGCATCGGCCAGCATGATCCATCTGCATGTCCGCGACGATCAGGGCAGGCATGTTCTGGACGTGGATCTTTACCGGGCCGCGATCGACGCCATTCGCGACCGCGTCGGCGATCGGATGGTGGTCCAGATCACGACAGAAGCTTTGGGCGTCTACACCCCGGAAGAACAGGTCGCGCTGGTCCGCGCCCTGCGTCCGGAAGCAGTGTCATTGGCGCTGCGCGAACTGGCGCCCGGCCCCAAGCATGAGCGTGAGTTTGAGAGCCTGCTGAGATGGATGCGCAAGGAGCGGATTTTCCCGCAGATCATCCTCTACGATCGCCAGGATCAGGAAAGGCTGTCGGCGCTTCTCGAACGTGGCGTCATCCCGGCCGACGACATTGATGTGCTCTATGTCCTTGGCCGTTACACAGCAGCCCAGCAGTCGGAACCGGCAGATCTCCTGCCATTCCTGATGCCGGGCAACCATCGCTTCACAAGCTGGAGCACCTGCGCCTTCGGCGTTCAGGAAGCCGCTTGCGTCACAGCATCCGCCCTTCTCGGCGGCCATATCCGCATCGGTTTTGAAAACAACATGCATCTGCCGGACGGGACTATTGCCAGTTCCAATGCCGCACTGATCCAGCCGGTCGCCCGGAGCCTGCAAGCGCTGGGCCTCAAGCTCGCGACCGCCGATACCCTACGGGAAAGACTGACGGCCATCTGGTGAATACCGGCTGACCAAAATCCAGAGACTATGGAGTTTATCGTGACACAACAGGCCACTACCGGGGAGCTTTCCGGCCCCCGCTCGCTGGAAAACGCACAGGAATGGATGCGCGACCGGCTCAAAAAGCGGATCCATCCGCTCGGGCTGACCAACCCGGAAGCAACGCTTCGCACCATCGATGGGCTGAAGGGCCTCGACGGCGAAAACTGGGCAGATGCCTGGATCACCACCGGCAACGGCTATCTCGAGCAGGGCAAGGCGCTGGAAGCAGCCGGCGATCTCGCGGCGGCACGCGATGCCTATTATCAGGCTTACGGGTTCTATTTCCTCGGGCGCTTCCCTTGCCCCAACCATCCGGCCAAGGAAGAGAGCTATCGGCTCGGACTCGCGGCTTATGCGAAGTTCGGCGCGCTGGCCTCTCCGCCGATCGTCCCGGTGACGATCCCTTTCGAGGCGGACAAGGCTCTGCAGCCCGAAATCCGCTTCTACTTCCGCAAGCCCGAAAACGTCGCCCGCCCGCCGGTCGTCATTATGTGGGGTGGCGTCGACGCGTGGAAGGAGGAGATGACGGAGCTTTCCGACACGCTGGTTGCCGCAGGCATTGCCACGATTGCCATGGACAATGTCGGGACCGGACAGTCACCGCTGAAAGCGCGCGCCGATGGTGAGGCGCAGTTCCTGCCCGTCATCGAATGGGTCCGGGCGCATGCCGAACTGGATGGCACGCGGATCGGCCTTATCGGGCGGTCATTCGGCGGCCACTGGGCCACCAAGCTTGCCCATCTGATGCCAGAGAAGCTGCGTTGCGCCGTTAACTGGGGCGGCGGGGTGCACTACATGTTCCAGCGCGACTGGGTCGAACAATCCCGCTACCCGGACAGCTATCTCATGGAACTGGTGGAAACCCGCAGCCGCATGCTCGGCGCTTCCAACGATGCCGAATATATCGAAGGCTTCCGCGTCCTGTCGCTGCTCGATCAGGGCCTGCTGTCGCGGCCCTGCGCGCCCCTCCTGCTCGTCAACGGCAAGGAGGACAAGCAATGCCCCATCGCTGACATCCATCTGCTGCTCGAACATGGCAGCCCGAAGACAGTCAGGCTTTTCCCCGGCGGACACATGGGCTTCGGACCGCACACAGTCCCCACGATCGTCGCCTGGGTTGCGGATCAACTGGACGTTAGAGCAGTTCCAGGAAAAGTGTGAAACGGTTTTCCGTCCGGAATTGCGTAAAAACAAAGAGTTAGAGCATTTCACTGTTTCCGTGAAACAGTGAAATGCTCTAGGAAAGGAAAACACCCATGAGCAACTGGCGGCACATGATGCCAACGACAGAGGCCTATCTTCTGGACAAGGTCCTCTACGAACTCCACCACAAGCCCGATGACCTTGCAGCCTACAACCAGGACAAGGCTGCTTATCTCGCCCGCTACAAGCTGACGGCGGACATGGCGCACAAGATCAGCAGCAATGACGTGGCGGCGCTCTACGAAGCAGGCGTAAACCCCTATCTGCTGCGCGCCCATTGCATCGGCGTGCGCATCCCCGAGGACGTATCGCTTGCCGCACTCCGCAGCCTCATGAAAGAAGGAGATGACAAATGGCTGAACTAACCGGCATCTACACGGCAAGCCACACGCCCGTCATGCTGAACTTTCCCGACCGCATCCCGTCCGATCTGCGCAACGAGATCTTCGGCGCCTATGAGGCCATGGGGCGCGATTTCGAAAGCGGCAAGCCCGATGCGCTGGTCGTCCTGTCGAACGACCACCTTCACAATTTCTTCCTCGATAATTTCCCCGCACTCTGCATTGGCGTGGGCGAACAGTATGAAAGCCCGATCGAACACTGGCTCAAGGCCAAGCGGCGCATTTTCACCGGCGATCAAGCGTTTGGCGCCTATCTCCTGCAGGAAGCCCTGAAGGCGGAGTTCGACCCGTCCTTCTCCATGGAAATGGTGCTCGACCACGGCGCGCTGACGCCGCTGGAGCTTGCCGGGCTCGATCCCGACCTGCCAATCGTGCCGATCCTGTTCAACTGCGTACAGCCGCCAATGCCAACCATGCGCCGCTGCTACAATTTCGGCAAATTCCTCGGCCGCGCCATCCGCAACTACAAGGGCGTCGAGCGGGTCGCGATTCTGGCGACCGGCGGCATCAGCCATGACATCGCCACCCCGCGCATGGGCATGGTCAACCGCGACTTCGATTCCAGGCTTCTGGAACTGATGGAAGCCGGCGACCACGATGAGGTCATCCGATACGCGACTGACTTCGTCCACACCGCCGGCAATGGTGCGGAAGAAATCCGCATGTGGATGGCGGCCATGGGCGCGGCCGACGGCCTTCCCTTCCAGCGCACCTATTATCGCGCCGTCAACGACTGGTACACGGGCATTGGCATCGGACGTTTCGAACAGTCCGCCGGAACGAACGCCGGGGGCCACCATGCAGGCTGAACGCAAGGCTCTGGTGATCGGCGGCGGTATCGCCGGCATGTCTGCCGCCATTGCGCTTCGGCAGGCGGGTCTGTCCGTCGATGTCTGCGACCGCGATCCGCACTGGAAGGTCTACGGCGCAGGCATCACCATCACCGGGCCGACGCTTCGTGCCATGGGCCGTCTCGGGGTTCTGGATGAGGTCCTGCGCCAGGGCTATGCGGCGGACGGGATCGACGTCTGCTCCACCGACGGACGCAAACTCATGACCATCGACACCCGCAGCGATGCGCTTGGAGGCATTCCAAGCGCCGGCGGCATCCTGCGCCCGACGCTGCACAGCATCATTTCGGCCCGCCTGCTGACGCTCGGGCCGACGATGATGCTCGGTGTCACGGTTGAAACACTGGAAAATGAAGCCGATCACGTGAACATCGTCTTCAGCACGGGTAAAAGCGCGCGTTACGATCTGGTCGTCGGTGCGGATGGCATCTATTCGCGAACCCGACAGCAGCTCTTTCCCGATGCGCCCCGTCCGCATTATGCCGGTCAGTATTGCTGGCGCCTGATGATGCCGCGCCACCCCGATATCCTGCGCCGCACATTCTTTCTGGGCGGACAAGGCAAGGTCGGCCTCAACCCGGTTTCGCCAGACAGCATGTACATGTTCTATGTGGAAGCGCAGGCAGAGCCCATCTGGCGTGACGAAACAAAGCAACATCTTCTGCTCTCGGAGCTGTTGTCCCCCTATGGCGGCGTTCTGAAAGACGTTCGTAACAAGCTGACCGCATCCTCGCAGATCGTCTGTCGCCCTCTGGAAACGGTCTTTGTTGGCGAAGACTGGACGAAGGGGCGCACCGTCCTGATCGGCGATGCCGCCCATGCCACCACGCCGCAACTGGCCTCCGGCGCGGGCATGGGGATTGAAGACGGTCTTGTTCTTGGCGAGGAAATTGGCCGGAACGTCGATATTGCCGCAGGCCTCAGCGCCTTCATGGCGCGTCGCTACGACCGTTGCAAACTCGTCGTCGATTCTTCACTCGAAATCAGCCGCCTTGAACGCGAGCAGGCGCCGCCAGCCGCCCAGACAGCCGTGGTTGAAAGGGCGCTTGCGACGCTCAATGAGGAGTTCTGAGAAACATGTTCCTGACCATCAACAATTGCAATCTGCATGTTTGCGTCCATGGCGACGAAACCCGTCCTGCGCTCATCCTTCTCCACTCGCTCGGCGCCTGCGCCGACCTGTGGCAGGAACAGGTCAAAGCGCTTTCCCGCGATTACTTTGTCGTCTGCCCGGACTTCAGGGGCCATGGCCTCAGTGAGCTTTCGCAGGTGCCGCTGACCATCGATATCCTGGCGCAGGATGTCATCGACATCGCATCGGCGCTGGAATTGCCCGCCTTCCATCTCGCCGGAGTGTCCATCGGCGGCATGGTTGCACAATCTGTGGCGGGCACCCATCCGGAACGGGTTAAAACACTCACGGTCTTCGATTCCAGCATCGTCTCGCTCAATCCGCGCATGTGGCAGGAGCGCGCCGCAAAAATCCGGGCTGACGGTCTGGCGTCCATAGCGGAGGGCGTTTACGCACGCTGGATCACACCAGGCCAGCACAACACGTCCGGTGGCCGCGGACTTGCCACCATGCTGGCGCGTGCCTCCTCGGAGGGCTATGCCGCCGGCTGCGACGCTCTGGCCATTGCCGATTGCCGCCCGAAAGCAGCCAGGATCACCATGCCCGCGATCGTCGCTGTCGGCGAATTCGACGAGGCGACACCACCGGCGGCTGCAAAAGTGCTGGCAGACGCAATCGGGACGGAGCTGACGATCATCGAGGGCGCCGCACATATTCCCATGCTGGAACAGGCGCAAGCGGTCACGCACATTCTCATGCGCATGATGGCGCGCGCGCAATAAGCGGGTTTCGGTGGGGACGGCGCAAGAGGAGGCGCCACATCCCACCGGAATGCGCAGGGTGCATGGGCGGGAAAAAAGGGAAGAAATTTACGTTCAACCGGACTTTCTTGGAGGAGAGGAAATGTCAACGAATGAAAAATGGTCAAGCCGTGTTGCCTTATCGGTCACGCATGTGGCGGGAATGATCGACCTGATGGCCTTGCCAGTATGGGTCGGCACACTGATATCCGCCTATAAATTCGATCCGCAGCAGGCCGGGAGCCTGGTGACCCTCTTCCTCGCGGGAGCGGTCGCGGCCAGTCTGTCGCTGGCCCCGCGGTTCAATCGCCTCAACGGGCGCCTGGTTGCGACCGCTGGCTTTGCCTGTGCTGCAATTTCGCTCGCTATTGCCTCCCTCTCGACCGGCTATGCAATCATGGCCACCTGTCATCTTCTTGCCGGCTTCTGCGCCGGTTCGGCCCTGTCGATGACGCATGGAACGATTGGACGAAGTGTCAATCCCCACCGGCTGTTTGCCATCGTCGGCACGGCGCTCGGCATGTTCGCCATCGTCTTTCTTGGCGCGGCACCCAAGTTCATTGCCGCTCATGGCGGTGCATCCATGTTTGAGATCTTCACCACGCTGATGCTTGTCGCGGCCGTGGTCGCCCTTGCAGCGTTTCCCAAGCCATCAAACGATGGCGCGAAACGGACAACAGGCGTGCCGGAGAAACTGGGCCTGCCCGTCTGGGCAGGCATCCTCGGCGTCAGCATGATGGCCGTCAATCAGTCCATGGTCTTCGGCTTCTTCCAGCAGATCGGCACGGATCGCGGCTTCGGGCTTGATGCCATCACCAGCGTTTTCATCGTACTCGGCTTCATAAACCTGATTCCGGCGCCGTTGGCGGCCATTCTTGAAAACCACGTCAGGGCGGAAAAGGTTGTTTTGATCGGCCCGGTGGTTCAGGCGACGCTGGCGCTCATCATCATCTTCAGTTCCACCTTCGCGCCTTATGCAGCAGCCGGTGCAGTCTATGTGGCCGTGATGATCTTCTCGCATACCTATGCCTTCGGTCTCTTGTCCAAGCTGGACACGTCAGGCCGGGCCGTTGCGGCAACACCCGCCATGCTCATGACCGGTGCTGCTATTGGGCCTATCCTCGCAGGCACGCTCATCAAGTATTTCGGCTATCATGCGATAGGCTATGCAATCTGCTTCTTTGCTCTCGGCGCCATCGCGCTCTTCTCTCAGGCGCGCCGGAACGAGGTTGCGCTGCAACCTTTGCTGAAATGAGCTGACGAAACGCATTGGGAACGGGGCGCCAATCCACTGATTCTTCCTGGCGCCCAGATTCTCTTTATGACCGGCAAGGCCCATCCCCTTTCGCGAAGCGCTAGAGTATTTCACTGTTTCACGGAAACATTGAAATGCTCTAACTCTTTATTTTCCGCATTTCCGGACGGAAAACCGTTTCACACTTTTCTCGGGACACTGCTCTAATACGCTCTGCTGCATCATTCCTCACGTGGAATCGATCTCAAGAATTATGCAGAAAATTGAAGGTGTTACAGAATTTTATCTGCGTTTGATAAAGCGCAGATAAAATGCTGCCGGCAAGACATGATAGACCCGATTGCCAAAAAAGTTTGTGCGCCACCATCCAGGGGACGGAGGCGCACGACTAGCTTAGATAATCGGCCGAAACGTGGGAACCGGTTTTCGGCCGATGCGGAAACAAAATCTGAGAGCATCGTGCCTGCCCCGATTTTCGCCACGATGCTCTAGCGTTTCTCGGCAAGTACGAAATCGTGCTTCACATCCCAGAATTCGCCCTCAAAACCATAAGTTTGCGCCCTTGCCGGATCGTTCGTTTTATCGAATTTCGCCAGCAGGCTTTCCTTGACGCCGAAAACGGCATCCGAATTGATATACGGATCATCGGGGTCAAAGATATGCGTTGTCAGGGTTTCGAAGCCATCGGCCTTGATGATGTAGTGCAGATGCGCGGGGCGATACGGGTGACGGCCAAGCGCGCGCAGCAATTGGCCGACGGGGCCGTCATTGGGGATCGGATAGAATTTCGGCTTCACGGCCCGGAACCAGTAGCGGCCGTCCGCACCCGTCGTGAACATGCCGCGCAGGTTGAAGTCGGGCTGCAGGCCCTTCTGCTGGACATCGTAGAAGCCTTCGTCATTGGCCTGCCAGACATCGATGACCGCCCCTTCGATCGGCTTGCCCTTCGTGTCGAGGATGCGGCCTTCGATGTACATGTCCTCGCCCTTCTGGTCGAGGCAGATATTGGCGCCCATCTCCATCATGGGCGCGCCGTCGACGTGGAACGGACCGAGCACAGTTGATTCCGATGCGCCCGAAGGCTTGCGGTTGTTGATTGCATCGACCAGCATCGAAACGCCAAGAATGTCGGAAAACAGGATATATTCCTGTCGCCATTCGTTGCAGATCTGGCCTGTTCTGGTCAGAAACATGATCGCCTCGAACCATTCCTCCTGGGTCGGCTCAAGCTCCTTCACCGCCTCATGCAGCTTTCGGGTTATGACGTCCATCACCTGCCTGAGACGCGGGTTTTCTGCATTTGCATTTCGCCCCGTCACGACCTCGACAGAGTTCTCTTCAGAGAAAAAGCCTTTCTCATGCGCTTCCATCGTCGTCTCCTTATCTGGACAAAACAGTCTTCAACACACGGCGCAGTTCGGTAGCCGGGTCGGCCACACCATGTGCCGAGCGCCATGCGACATGGTGGTCGGGGCGCACCAGAAGCGCGCCGCTATCGGAAATTTCGTTGATCCGCGCCCAGTCGCCGGTGAAATCCTGCCACGGACGGCGGGGGCCGATGATATGAACGTTAATGTCGAGACCAAATTCCACGCCGACCGCCGCAGCCGCCTTGGCCCAGTCGGCGCCGCCCGGCCCGGTGAGCAGGCTGAACTTGCCGTGACCGCAAAGATCGAGCGTAGAAACCTTGCCGCCGGCGTCAGAGAAGAGCCAGGCATGGGGAATGCGCGCGCCCGGCCAGCTTGTCTGCTGGAAATGCAGGTCCGCATCCTCAGTGAAGGCAGGCTCGGGCTGACCGTCGGTTTCAACGGCGTTCGACTTGTAGCGCTGGTTCATTTCCACGCCATGGGCGTCGAATTCATAGACCTTGTTGGCGATGGCCTCGCGGATGGCGTTGCGCTGCGCCTCGGCTTCCGGCGTCGTGCCGCAACGGGCATCCATGTTTTCCTGCATCTTCACCGGATCGACGGAATCCAGCAGACCGAGCGACTTGAAGATCGGGCCGAATTCGTCGATCGACTTGTTGGCGCGGGTGACGATCTGGCGCGCGACCGGCGCACGTTCGGCGCTGTAACTGTCAAGCAATCCCATGCCGGCCTCGCCCTTGACGACCATGGCCACCTTCCAGGCCAGGTTGAAGGCATCCTGGATCGAGGTGTTGGAACCGAGACCGTTTGACGGCGGATGACGATGCGCGGCATCGCCCATGATGAAGACGCGGTCCTTCTGCAGATGGGTGGCGAACATGTTGTTCACCGTCCAGGTGCTGGTCGAGGTGATTTCAATCGGGATATCCGGATCGCCGATCAGGTCGCGTGCGACCTTGGTGGCGAAGGCATCATCAACCTGCGGCGCGGGCTGGTTAATGTCATAGCCCCAGTTGATCAGCCATTCGTTCCACGGACGCACCATGCGCACCAGGCCCATGCCGATACCGCCGACATCGGCGCCGGGCTGCATGACCCAGTAGAGAACGGATGGACGGTGCGCGACATATTTGGTGAGGTCCGCCTTGAAGACGATGTTCATGGACCCCGCCACGCCCATCTTGCCCTCGAAGGGAAGGCCGGCATGTTCGGCAACCTTGGAGTTGCTGCCATCAGCACCGATCAGGAACTTCGACTGCACCGTGAATTCGGCACCTGTCAACCGATCACGGCAGATGGTGGTCACGCCATTGGCATCCTGCACATGCGAGACATATTCCGTTGACATGCGCGGCTGTGTGCCCCGGGAACAGGCGGTCTTGAGCAGGATTGGCTCGAAATAGGTCTGTGGAAGGTCGTTCATCAGGCTCGGTGACGACAGGAGATGCTCAGCCTTGGATTTCGGATGCGTGCCCCAGCTGTACATGCGGCCGATTTCCTCGCCGGCGATCGACGTGCAGAATACGTTGTTGCCGAGATATTCCTGCGCCGTCGCATAAAGATAGGCCTCCTGCTCAACCTCGAGGCCCAGATCGCGGATGACTTCCATCGTGCGCTGGTTGGTAATGTGTGCGCGCGGCGTGTTGGCGAGCCAGCGGTAGCGGTTGATCGCCATGTTCTCAATGCCGTAGCTCGACAGCAGCGCCGCCATTGCGCCACCAGCGGGCCCCATGCCGACAATCAGAACGTCAGTTGAATAATTAGCCATTAAAACCTCCCTTACGAGTATCGTGAAGACTATGTTCCGAACCATTCAGGACGAGCCTGCGACGGATCGGGAAAAGCTGGATGCCGGTGCGGGCCGAAAATAGCCCCCACAGCCCGGCGGGCGCGAAGATCATGGTGGCGATGCCGATGAAGCCCAGAATGAGAAGATAGATCGAGCCGAAATCGGAAAGTGTCTTTTGCAGCACAAAGAAGACGATCATCCCGACAATCGGCCCTTCAATCGTACCGATACCGCCGATGATCACAATGAACAGCACATAAGCCGTCCAGTCCGCGACGGAAAAGGCCGCATCCGGCGAAATTCGCGCCTTCTGCAGATAGATCAGCGCGCCGGTAATGCCGGTCACGAAGGCCGTCGTCAGGTAGACGAAAACCTTCATGCGCTTTGCATTGACGCCGAGGGCGCGGGCCGCCGTTTCATTGTCACGCACGGCGGCAAGGCCGAGACCCTGGCGGGTGCGCAGGATGCGATAGAAGAGAAGCACGGTCGCGACAGCCAGAACCAGCGCGCACCAATAAGCAATCGCGTCACTCGCCTGCGGCGTCTTCATGTCGAACATCGACTTCAGAAAGTCGATGCCGAACATGGCCTTGCGCGCTTCGCCGGGAAGCGAGGTTCCTGTACCGCCACCCAATGCCTTCCATTGCGCAACGACGAGACGGACAGCTTCCGCGATCACCCAGGTGCCAACCCCGAAATAGGCCCCTTGCAGGCGGAAGGAAAAGAAGCCTGAAGGAATGGCCAGCAGGACGGCAAAGAACCCTGCCAAGAGCGTTGCCACCAGCGGATCAATCCCGAGAAGGATCACCATACCGAACATGGAATAGGCACCCAAACCGACGAAGGCCTGCTGCCCGATGGACAGAAGTCCCGCATAGCCGGCCAGCAGGTTCCAGTTCTGGGCGAGGACGAGCATGGTCAGAATGAAAAACAGATCCTGCACGATGGCGCGAGAGACAAGGAAGGGCGCGGCGGCAGCCACGACGACCACGAGGATTGCGGCGACACCAAAAATGGCCGAGGCGCGGGTGCCCGTCTTCATTGTCCAGGTCTGAGCGATTGCACTCATGACATCACCTCAATCGACTGCGCGTGGGAAGAAGCCGCGTGGCTTGAAGGCAAGCACGGCCAGGAAGGCAATGTGACCAGCCAGAATCTGCCATTCTGGATTGATGGTCGCGCCAATCGTTTGGGCAACGCCCAGCACGATACCACCGGCGAGCGTACCCCAGAGCGAACCGAGCCCGCCGATGATCACAGCCTCGAATGCGTAGATGAGGCGTGAGGGGCCAGCGGAAGGATCAAAATTGGCGCGGGTTCCGAGATAAAGTGCGGCAACCGTCACGACCACCATGGCCAGGCCCGTCGCGGTCGCGAAGATGCGCTGCGGGCGAATGCCCATCAGGCCGGCCGTCACCGGATCGTCGGAAGTTGCCCGGAAGGCCCGGCCAATCGGCGCACGATAGATCAGCGTGTTGAGGCCGATGATGACGACAATTGCCGAGAGGAAGGTCAGAAGCGGCATGACGCCGATATTGACCGCGCCGAGCGGAATGGTCGCAGCCTCGAGCGAACCCAGCGGCACGCGGCGGCTATCGGCGGCGAAGCCCTCCAGCAAGCCGTTCTGAATGATGATCGACAGCCCGAACGTCACCAGCAGCGGCGGCAGGATATCCTTGCCCAGCGTCCGGTTGAGCAGAAAATATTGCAGCAGCCAGCCCACGGCGAACATCAGCGGTGCAGCAATGAGCGCCGAAACGAACGGGTTGAGCCCGAACATCGAGGTGATCGTGAGGATCACGAAGGCGGCGAAGATGATCAGGTCACCATGGGCGAGGTTCACCAGCCGCATGATGCCGAATACGATGCTGAGCCCCGCGGCAAAGAGCGCGTAGAGCCCGCCCAGCAGGATGCCCTGGACTAGCGTATCAATGATGTTCATGGACGCCCGCTCCAAAATAGGCCGCGTGGATCGCCTCACGCGAGACCTCTGCCGACCGGCCAGACAATGTGATGCGGCCTTCCATCATGCAGTAGACACGGTCTGCGACCTTCAGCGCATGGCCGATATCCTGCTCGACGATGACGATGGAGGCGCCCGACGCCTTGATCTGCGGAAAGGCCGCGTAGATATCCTTGATGACCACAGGCGCGAGCCCGAGGCTGATTTCGTCGCACAGCAGAACCTTCGGATTGGACATGAGCGCACGCCCGATGGCCACCATCTGCTGCTGGCCGCCGGAAAGCGCTGTGCCCGGCGAATGGCGGCGTTCCTTCAACACCGGAAAGAGATCAAAGATGCGGGCGAGGTTCCACGCCCCGCTGCCTTTCGTGCCATAGGCCCCGATCAGCAGGTTCTCCTCGACGGTCAGCGAGGGGAAAAGCTTGCGGCCTTCCGGCACCATGGCGATGCCGCGCATGACAATATCAGGCGAGGCGAGCGCGCCGATCGGCTGCCCCTCGAACAGGATCTGTTCAGGCGCGCTGGCGAGCACGCCGGAAATCGCCCGCATCAGCGTGGTCTTGCCCGCGCCGTTCGCGCCGATCACGGCCACGGTCTCACCGGCTTCCAGCGTGATGTCGATGCCGAAAAGCGCCTGGAAGTCGCCGTATCGTGCCGTGAGCGCATGTGTCTGAAGCAGCGTCATCACACCTCCATCCCCAAATAGATTTCGCGCACTTCCTGCGAATTCATCATGTCCTGCGGCGCGCCGAGACCGAGAACGCGGCCGAAATGCAGGACAAGCAGGCGGTCGACGACCGAATTGAGAGCATGCAGAACATGCTCGATCCAGATGACGGTGACCCCGCGGCGGTGGATGGCGCGAATGGTTTCCACAAGCACCGCACATTCCCCCTCGGTCAGCCCGCCGGCAATTTCGTCGAGCAGCAGAAGCTTCGGCCTGGTGGCCAGCGCGCGGGCCAGTTCCAGCCGCTTGCGCTGCAAGAGCGTCAGGCTGCCAGCGGGCTTGTTGGCGTCGGCAAGCAGGCCAGTCTCTTCGAGAATGTCAGCGCATTCGCAAGCGACCTCGCCTTCGCCTCTCTGCTGGCCAAACGCGCCAGCCACCAAGAGATTCTCGAAGACGGTGAGCTTCTCGAAGGGTTGCGGAATCTGAAATGTCCTGCCGATCCCGGAAAGACAGCGCTGCATCGGGCTCATACGGGTGACGTCCTCGCCCAAAAAGCGGATCGTACCCCTGTCGGTGCCGATTGTGCCCGTGATCAGGTTGAAAAGCGTGGATTTGCCAGCACCATTCGGACCAATAATGCCGAGTGCCTCCCCTTCACGAACTGAAAAAGTGATGCCATCGGCCACCGTCAGTGCCCCGAAGGACTTGGAAATCCCGTCAAGTTGCAGAAATGTCATCGTCCGCTCCCAAGGAAAAGCCAGGCCAGCGGCAAACCGCTGGCCTGCACTGGACCATCAGCTCAGCGCTTCCATCTTGCCGCCAAGCGGAACTTCGGGCGCTGTCGCGTTTTCGACGACGACGAGTTCGTAGGAACCGCCATCCTTGAGACGCCACTGGCCGCCGACAAGCGGGGTCTTGGCGATGTTCTTCTGTGCAAAGGGCGGCAGCTTGTCGCTGCCCCAGGCAATCGGGCCAACCAGCGTATTGAGCCTGGACTTGCCGATTTCGGCGGCAACCGCATCGGCATCGGTCGGATCCTCTGCACGCTTCATGACATCGACGGCCAGCTCAAAGAGCGCATGAGCAAACCCGATGGGTTGCGTCCATGGGCGATTGGTCACCTTGGTGAATTCTGCGGCGACCTCCGCGGCGGACTGGCCCGTCAGCGAGGACTTGTACGGATGCGTCGGTGTCCACCAGACTTCCGTGGAGAGATTATGGCCGCCCTTGCCGAGCGCTTCCACGGCCTGCGGGAACAGCATGGCCTTGCCGATCGATGCGATCTTCGGCTTCAGGCCTTGCTGCCTGGCCTGGTTCCAGAACGTCGTCAGATCCGGCGGGATCATCACGCCCGTCAGAATTTCGCAATTGGCATTCTTGAAGGCGGCAATCTGCGCGGAAAAATCGTCCGTCATGTTCTGGTAGCGGCCCGGATCGGTCAGCGTGAAGCCCTTTTCCTTGAGGACCGGCGGGAAACCAACATTCGGATCGCCCCAGGCATTACCGTCGCCGTCATTGGGGAAGAGCCCGCCAACCTGCTTGTTGGTCTCGATCTGCGACCACATGCCGGTATAGACGGCGATGACGTCTTCAAGGCCCCAGAAGAAATGATAGGCGAAGTTGAAGGATTTCCAGCTCTTTGGATCACCGGGATTGCCCTGCTGACCGATAAACCATGGCTGCCACGGCGCGACCGTCGAGATGCAGGGCACTTCCTCATTCTCGCAGGTGGTGGAAACCGGATTGGTAGTCTCCGGCGTCGAGGCGACCAGCATCAGGTCGATCTTGTCATTGACGATCAGGTCCTTGGCGACTTCCGCCGCGCGGTTCGGATTGGACTGGCTGTCCTTGACAATAACGTCGAACTTGCCGCCGAAGGATTTCAGGAAACTATCGATGACAAACTTGTCAGCCTCGCCGAAACCCGCCAGCGGCCCGGTCTGCGGGCTGACATAGCCCAGCTTGATCTTTCCACCCTTTGCGAGAGCCGGCATTGCCAGCCCTGCAGTGCCAGCCACGGCACCGGCGGCCGCGGTGGTCTTCAGAAAATCGCGTCTCGTAAACATGCATCTCACTCCCTGCTGCATGATTTGAGTGTCTTTCCTTATGCTCAAGTCTCCGGCCGGTCGCCCTCCCAAGCGGCCTGCAAAAGTGCCCGGATCGACGTGCGGTCGATGGGGCGGGGATTCCAGTAGGGGTTTTCGGACGCCAGATCGGCGGCTCGGTCGAGATTGGCTTCCTCAAAGCCAATGTCCTTCAGAGTGAGCGGCGCGCCAATCGAGCGCGAGAAATCATGCAGTGCCGCCCCCGGAGCCTCGCCGAAGATCGTGGCGATCGGCGCGAGCAGCTCCGGAACCGCAACGGCATTATACGCTGTTGTATAGGGCAGCATGATTGCGTGCGTTTCGGCATGCGGCGTGTCGAAACTGCCGCCCAGCGTGTGGCAAATCTTGTGATGCAGCGCCATGCCCACCGTGCCGAGCACCGTGCCAGCCAGCCAGCAGGCATATTGTGCTTCAGCGCGCAGATCGAGATCGCCAGGCTTATCGATAAGACCCGGCAGCGATGCCTTGAAGCTGCGGAAGGATTCAACGGCCATCAGGGTTGAGATCGGATTGCGATCCTTGGCGTAAAGACCTTCCATGGCATGTGCAAGGGCGTTCAGCCCGCTGACGATCGTCATCTGCTTCGGCAGGCCGACCGTCAGCTCAGGATCGTAGATCACCACATCCGGCAGGATGGCAATATCACGCAGCGTGGTCTTGCGACCGTTCTCGGTCTGGCCGAGGATGGGCGTCACTTCCGATCCGGCATAGGTTGTCGGGATCGAAATCTGCGGCACGCCGGTTCGTAGCGTAATCGCCTTGCCAAGGCCCGTGGTCGACCCGCCGCCAAAGGAGATGACGCAATCCGCCCCGGCGCGATGAAGCGCGGCAACAGCGTCCTCCGTCACATTCACCGGCGTATGCATGACAGCACCGGCAAAGGTTCCGGCACGAAAGGCGCCCAGCTCTCTCGCAATAGCCTCAGCATCCTCAGCCTGATGCGGCGTGGAAAGCACCAGCGCCCGCGATTTGCCGAGCTTGCCGACCCATTCTCCAGCATCGCGACGCTTGCCCGCGCCGAAGACAACCGTGGCCCGGTTGGCTTGATAGATGAAATCACGGCTCACCGCAGTCTCTCCTGTCGCATCCGCACCATGACGAAAGTGCAATTCAGTTCGCAGCGCCCCGAGGCTGTGCGGAAACGCTTGATCAAGTCCGGTTTCACCGCGAAAAGCGGATCAGAGCCTAGGGCAGGATCATCCGCATCGAAGAGATGCGTGGTGATGGTCTCGAAGCCTTCGGCAGCGATGTGAAACTGCAGATGAGCCGGACGGCGTGGCGGAAAGCCCGCCCGCTTGAGCAATGAGCCCGCGGGGCCATCCAGTGGCACCGGATAGCCTGACGGCATGATCGTCCGGTAGTCAAAGCGGCCTTCGGCGTCTGTGGTGAAGCGTCCGCGCAGATTGAATTCGGGCTGGTGATCTGGCTGCTGGTTTTCGTAGAAGCCTTCGGAATTGGCCTGCCAGGTCGTTACGAGCGCACCGCTGACAGGCTGTCCGTCAAGATCGAGCACCCTGCCGGAGACGCTGAGCGGCTCGCCCTTGCCATCGAGACTGATATTGGCCCCGAGCGGCCGCTCCGGAGTATCGTCCCGGTAGAAGGGTCCGCGTGCGGTATTGGGCGTTGCTGCTGGCGGCCGGCGGTCATTGAGCTCTTCGACAAGCGCCGAGATACCGAACAGGTCGGAAACCAGCATCCACTCGTCACGTCGCCTGTCACTGTAATCGCCTATGTCGATCAGGAGATTGAGGAAAGCGCGCCACTCATCACGCGAAGGACGTAATTCACGCACCAGAGCATGCAGATGAGATGCAAAGGCAATCAGCGAAGCGGGAAGCTTGTCGCCCTGCCGCTCGCCGAAACGCTCGGCAAAAACATCCGGCGTTATGGCAGCACCGACACTTGCTCGGCTGCGAGCTGCTGTCATCATGTTCCTCCCAGAACGATTTCCAACGCCAAACTAACAGATGCAACAACGCATTTGATAATTTCTTTCGGAAATAATATAAGCTTCTGTTATGAAGATCGATGAAAGACATCTCGTTCAATTGGCCGCTGTCGTGAAGGCAGGGGGCGTGGTGGAAGGTGCGGCCATGTTGGGGCTGACCCAACCGGCGGTCTCGCGAACACTCGCGCTGCTGGAAAAGCGCGTCGGCGAACCTCTGTTTGACCGGGGCAGGCGTCCCCTTCAGCCGACGCCTTTGGGCCGTGAACTGGCGCAGCACGGAATGGCCGTTATTGCGGCCTCCCGCAAGGCAACGGAGACCATCGACAGCTTCCGCCTTGGGCGCAGCGGCGTCGTTCGTGTTGGCGGGACACCCTATTTCATGGATGGCCTGATCGCAGGCATGGCCGCCGACTTCCAGACAATCCATGCCGATGTCCGCATCGAGCAGAGCTATGGCTATATAAGCGATCTCAAGCAGGGCCTGACATTGGGGCAGATCGATCTGGCCATCTGTCCGATTGATCTTCTGGATGAAGGCTCGGGGCTGGTGGCGCAGGAAATCCTGCCCGGTCGCAACGTGATCGCCTGCAGGCTGACCCATCCGCTGCTGATGAGCCGCAAATTACGCCCGGCTTCGCTTCTCGAATATCCCTGGATTGCGCCGCCGCCGACCAGCCCGCTCCTTGCAGACCTGCACAGCCTGCTTCTTTCACTGGGAGCGACCGAAGCCAAGATCCGCTATTCCGGCGGCTCGCTGATGAATGTGGTGAACTATCTGAAGGGGTCGGATGCGCTGACGGTGCTGCCGCATTCTACCGTGTTTTCGATGCGCAATGACCGTTCGATCACCGCTCTCCCCCTGCCGATCCCCCATCCAGAACGCGCCCTGGTCCTCCTCAGGCAGAAAGATGCGCCGGGGATGCCGGCTGTCGAAAACTTCGCCCGGCATATCGCCCGCCGGTTCAAGGAACTGAAACATCTGATCGAGCGTCACGAACAGGCGATCGTTTGGGGTGGCTAGAGCATTTTGATGTTGTCGTCCGCTCTCCGGGCGAAACCATCTGCCTGCTGGGGAAAACAGGCAAAGCGTGCCTTTCTAGGCGAAAGGTTCCGTTGGCCCCTTTGCCGGCAGCGTAAACCACGACGGACCCTCTGACGTCATATGAATAATGTCTTCCAGCCGTAAGCCGAACTGGCCGGGCACGACAATCATTGGCTCATTGGAAAAGCACATACCTTCCTCAAGCCGCGTTTCATTGCCGCGCACGATATAAGGCTCTTCATGGCCCTCAAGCCCAAGTCCGTGACCAGCACGATGCGGCAGGCCGGGCAGCTTATAATCCGGTCCAAGCCCATGACGCAGCATGACAGCGCGGGCGGCATCATCCAGGCTGGCGCATGTGGCACCAAGCTTGGCGGCATCAAACACCGCCTGCTGTGCCTCACGCTCAATCGCCCAGATGCGGGCAAACTCGGGCGTCGGTTCATCCAGCATATAGGTGCGGGTGATGTCGGAATTATAGCCGTCAATGCGGCAGCCGGTATCCACCAGCACCACATCACCGGGCTGATAATATTGCTCACCATCCGCGCCATGCGGCAGAGCGGTGGTTTCACCGAAGGAGACGATGCAGAAGGTGGAGCCGCTTTTGGCACCAAGACGCCGATGTTCATCATCAATAAACCGCACCACCTCGGATGCGGCAATGCCGGGGCGGATCATCGCATGCGCTTTGCGCTGCACCTCCATCGTTATGTTCATGGCATATTGGATGATGGCAATTTCGTTCACGGATTTGCGCAGTCGCTGGCCGCGCAGCAACGGCCCGCCATCGATCAGCCGATCGACGCTGATTTCACGCTTCAGGGCGTTGTAAACGAAGAGCGGCACGGAATCGTCAATGGCAAGCAAGCTGCCCTGCGGCAGGAGAGATGCCACCAGCGCGGCACTGCTTTCATCCTCTTCCCACACCCGGATCTCGCCCGGCACATGCGGCAGGCTCTCCACCCGGCTGCGCTCAAAGCCCGGTGCGACATAGACAAGGTCGGATTGCGTAATCACCGCACCCACAAGGCGCTCGCTGCCATGCCAGACCAGCCCGGTGAAATAGCGCAGGCTCTCGGTGGAGCCAATCAGGACCGCACCGATATCCTGTTCCGCCATGGTCCTGCGCAGCTTTTCCAGCCGCTGAGAGCGCTCTTCCATGGAGATTTTGGGGGGAGATGTGAGAGAGGTCATGGTCTGTTTCCTGAGTGATTAAGCCCGGCCTTCTTCAACAGCGTGACAGGCCACTTGCACCGTATCGGCGGTTGTCATCAGCGGCATCTCCGCCTTGCAGCGGTCATTGGCCAGCGTGCAGCGGGGGTGGAAGGGACAGCCTGATGGCGGATTGAGCGGAGATGGCATTTCACCCACCAGCTTGATCCGTTCGCCGCGCCGCTCCGGATCGGCGATCAGCGTGGCGGAAAGAAGAGCTTTTGTGTAGGGATGGCGCGGATTGGCAAACAGCGCCTCCACCGGGCCAAGCTCCACTGCATGGCCCAGATACATCACCACCACATCATCGGCAATGTGGCGCACCACGGCCAGATTGTGGGAAATGAACATCATGGTCAGGTTGAGCTGGCTTTTCAGCCGCTTCAAAAGATTGAGAATCTGCGCCTGCACCGACACATCCAGCGCCGAGGTTGGCTCATCACACACCAGAAATTCCGGCTGAAGGATGAGGGCGCGGGCAATGCCGATACGCTGGCGCTGCCCGCCGGAAAATTCATGCGGATAGCGATCGGCTGCCTGCGGCGGCAGGCCCACCAGTTCCAGCATCTCGGCCACCGCCTTGCGACGGGACGCCTTATCGCCAATGCCGTGGATCACCAGACCTTCGGCAATCGAATCGCCAATCGGCAGTCGCGGATCGAGCGAGGAATAGGGGTCCTGAAAGACAATCTGGATGCGGCGGCTGGAGGCGAAATCCACGCCCATGCCGGGGCCGGCAATCTGTTTTTTGTCGAAGATGATGTCGCCTGCCGTTGGGGCATAGAGGCCAACGACGATGCGCGCCAGCGTGGATTTTCCGCAGCCGCTTTCGCCGACCACGCCCAGGGTGCGGCCACGTTCGATGGTCAGGCTGACATCATTGACCGCGTTGACATAACCTTTCACCCGCTGGAAAGCCCCGCCGGTGACGGCAAAGGCCATTTTGATGCCGTTCATTTCAATCAGGGCGCTCATGCGGGCTGCACCTCTTTGTGCTCAACTGGATTGGCAGGCGCAGTCAGCCAGCATCGACAGTGATGGGCATTGTTCAGCGCGACAAGCTCCGGAACCGTACTGGTGCAGCGCGGATCATTGGCCTGAAGCCTTGCCGTGCAGCGCGGGGCAAACAGACAGCCTTGCGGCAGATGGGTCAATTGCGGCACCCGGCCTTCAATCACCTCCAGCATGTCCGGGGATTCGCCCAGTACAGGCACAGAGCGCAACAGCGCCTGCGTGTAGGGATGCTTTGGCGCTTTGAACAGGGTTTTCACATCGGCAAGTTCCACCACCTGCCCGGCATACATCACGGCCACATGGTCGGCCATTTCCGCCACCACGCCAAGGTCATGGGTGATCAGAATGATGGCGGTGCCGAAATCCCGTTGCAAATCCCGCATCAGATCGAGAATCTGCGCCTGAATGGTCACGTCCAGCGCCGTTGTCGGCTCGTCGGCAATCAGCACTTCCGGCTGGCAGGCCAGCGCCATGGCAATCATCACCCGCTGCGCCATGCCGCCGGACATTTCATGCGGATAGGCCTTCATACGGCGTTTGGGATCGGGAATGCCGACGGCTTTCAGCATCGCCATGGCCGCCGCCTCGGCCTCGGCCTTGCCCATGTTCTTGTGCAGGCGATAGGCCTCGGCAATCTGCCGCCCCACGGTGTGGACCGGGTTGAGCGAGGAGGATGGATCCTGAAAAATCATCGACATGCGATTGCCGCGCACCCTGCTCAATTCGGTGGGTGACATGCTGCGCAGATCGACCCCATCCAGCAGCACTTCACCGCCGGTGATTTTGCCGGGATAGGGCACCAGCCCCATGATGCTCAGCGAGGTGATGGATTTGCCGCAACCGCTTTCGCCGACAATGCAGAGCGTTTGTCCGGCCTCCAGTTTCAAAGAAACCTTGTCTACCGCACGCGCTGTGCCGGATCGGGTTTCGAAATGGGTGGTGAGATCGCGGATCTCCAGAATGGGTGGGCTCATGCTGTCCTCACGTATGAAGGCGCGGATCGAGGGCATCGCGCAGCCCGTCTCCGAGAAGGTTGAAGCCCAGCACCGTCAGCATGATGGCAAGGCCGGGAAAGAACACCAGATGCGGGGCGGAGAAAATCTCGTTGCGGGCGGAACCCAGCATCGTGCCCCATTCCGGCGTTGGCGGCTGGGCGCCAAGACCCAGGAAGCTCAAACCTGCGGCATCGAGAATGGCGGTTGCCACCCCCAGCGTTGCCAGTACGACAATCGGCGTAATCGCATTGGGCAGCACGCGGAAAAACAGAATGCGCCATTTGCTGCCGCCCAGCACGCGGGTGGCGGCAACAAAATCCAGTGTTTTCACCGAAAGCACGCTGGCTCGGGTGACGCGGGCATAGGCGGGCACCGAGACAATGGAAATTGCCAACAGTGCATTGCGGATGCCCGGCCCGAGCACGGCGACGATGGCAATGGCCAGCAGCAGTGACGGAAAACCAAGGATCACATCCATGATCCGCATGATGAGATTGTCCACCCAGCCGCGGAAATATCCGGCCAGCGCGCCGAGCAGAACACCGAAAAACAGCGCTGTGGTGACGGTGGTGATACCAATGATCAGGCTGACCCGCGTGCCATAGAGAATGCGCGAAAAGGAATCGCGGGCATTGCCGTCCACGCCCATGATGTGCTGCGGCTTGCTGGCATCGCAGCCGAGCAGATGGATGCAGGGCGGCTCGCGGCGCTTGACCTGTTCGACACCGATCAGCACCTGATCGGGATCATAAGGCGCAATCACAGGCGCGAAAATGGCAATCAGAACCAGCATGCCGATGATGAACAATCCGACCTGACCGGAGCGCAATTGCAACAGCCTGCCAATGGTTCGCCGCCAGAGCGGCACGGGTTCGCCAATCAGGCCATCGTCAACAATGGCTGCTCCTGCATGGGCCGATACACTGTTCAAGCGGGTCATTGCGTGTCCTATTGTGGGCGAATGCGCGGATCGAGATAGGTGTAAGAAAGGTCCACCAGCAGATTGATGGCGACGTAACAGACGGCAATCATCACCGTGAAAGCCTGCACCACCGGATAGTCCCGGGCAAAAATCGCCTCCACCAACATGCGCCCGACACCGGAAAGGCCAAAGACGGTTTCCGTCAGCACCGCACCGCTGAGCAGCGCCCCCATTTGCAGGCCTAAAATGGTGACAACCGGCAAAAGCGCATTGCCCAGTGCATGGTCACGCACCACGCTTTTTTCCGGCACACCCTTGGCGCGGGCCGTGCGCACATAATCGCGGCCCAGAACATCCAGAAGCGATGAACGGGTCATGCGGGCAATCACTGCCATGGGAATGGTGGAGAGCGCCAGAACGGGCAGGATCATATGGCGGATGCCATCCCAGAACACGGCCCAGTTGCCGGTGATCAGCGCATTGAAAATGTAGAAATTGGCAAAGAATTCCAGCAGTTTGCGCCAACTGCTATCGGCCGCCAGCTGCCAGTGCCAGACCTCGTAAAAGGGAATGGAGCTGACACCGGCGGAAAGCCGTCCTGAGGGCGGCAGCCAGAAGGGTGTGCCGCGCAGCACGACCCCGAAGAAATAGGCCAGCATCAGCCCCAGCCAGAAGACCGGCATGGAAATACCGGCATTGGCCAGCATCATGGTGCTGACATCGGCGGCGGAATTATGCCTGCGGGCAGCGATAACCCCCAGACCGACACCGGTGACGGTGGCAGTGATCAGGGCGAGAATCGCAAGCTCCGCCGTCATCGGCAAACGCTCGATGATGATCTGCGTCACGGGCCGCGAAAAGCGGATCGATGTGCCGAAATCACCGCGCAGCATATCACCCATATAAATGAAAAACTGGGTTGGCAGTGGTTTGTCAAAACCATAGCGGGTGATAAAGGCGGCGCAGGTCTGGGCCGTGGCCTTTTCGCCCAGCATGGATTTGCACGGATCGCCGGGGATAAGCCGCGCAAGCGCAAAGGTCACGATCAGAATGCCGAAAATGACCGGAATCGAAATCAGCAGGCGTTTGGCCGCATATCCGAGCATCACAAGTCCTCATTACCAGATTTTACTGCGCCGTTTGCGCGTGCCACATGCCATCGATCATTGGATGATGGAGCAAGAAGCCCCCCCTCGCCCCTTGAGGGGGAGATGGCTGGCAAGCCAGTGGGGGTAAGCGGCATTCGCAAAGGATCGCGTCAGACACGATGGGCCAGACGCTGCCGCCTGGCCCAGGTGTCACACCCGTTACGACTTCTTCTTGGCGTTCATCAGCCCGCCCCAGAGCGAGTCGAAATAGTCAAACGAGCCAGTATTGCCCACATGGGCGGGGTTGGAGGCATCGATACCCGCTGCCCAAGAGGCCACCACATCATTGGCGTTGAAGTCCGAGCCATCGGTGAATTTCACGCCTTTGCGCAGATGGCAGGTCCACACGGTGGAGTCAGCATTGGCATCGCAACTGGTGGCAAGGCCGGGCAGAATCTCCCCACTGTCCTTGGCATAATTGAGCAGCGTTTCGGTGATGGGCGTGCAGGCATTCAGCGTTTCGCCATCGGTTTCATCGCCGCAATAGAGGCTGATCGGCTCGGCATTCTGCATGAACACCAGCGTATCCTTGCCAGGAATTTCGTCCTGCAACAACGGCGACCCGAAGGGACGTACAGCAGCATTTTTCAGGGTTGCCCTTGCAGCATAGGCAGCAGCACCATGGACAATCGGCACCATGGGCACGTGCTGACGAATGGCATCGTTGACCGCAGCATAGATCGGTTCAGCCTTCTTGGTGTCGGCAATGGTGCCGCCCTTGGTCAGACCATCGGTAATGTCGGCAAAAGTGGTGCCGAACAGCTTGGATGTCTTGCCAAAATGATAGTCGAGGAAGTTGGTGATATGCGGATAGTCTGCACCCCAACCGAGCAGATAGAGGCCATCGATTTTTCCAGCCGAGGTGTCGGCAATGAATTTGCCGGATTCAACGGGAACGACTTCGGCATCAATGCCGAGATTTTTCTTCAGCTGCGTCTGGAATTCTACAGCAACGGCGCCCGGTTCCGG
The DNA here is from genome assembly GCF_023700755.1 of Allorhizobium sonneratiae. Taxonomy (GTDB): domain Bacteria; phylum Pseudomonadota; class Alphaproteobacteria; order Rhizobiales; family Rhizobiaceae; genus Allorhizobium; species Allorhizobium sonneratiae. The sequence goes on from NZ_JAMKOJ010000009.1 coordinate 34,339, forward strand.
CAGATAGGCGCGGAACACGTCGCGATAATAGATCTTCGTCTTGAATCCGTTCGGATAGCCTGCCTCGGCCAGAAGTTTTTTGGCGGCACTGAGATCAAATCCATACCAGTCCTTGCCTGCACAGCCATTGGGCAGCGAACAGGGGGTGAAATGCGTGGCGACGACCGAGCCCTTGGGATAGAAATTATCGACAATGCGTTTGCGGTCGATACCCATGGCGATTGCCTGGCGCACCTTCTCATTGTCGAAGGGTTTAACCGTATTGACCATGCCGAGATAGAGGACGTTGGGGCTTTCCTGCGGCAGGAATTGCAGGTCAGGATCGTTCTTGACGCTGTCGAAGTCATCCGGGCTGATATTGGCGATTTCATCGACCGTACCGGCGCGCAATTCGTTCAGGCGGCCGGCACCGGACTGGTTCCAGCGGAAGACCAGCGTTTTATAGGCCGGCTTTGGGCCCCAGTAATTATCATTGCGCACCATGGTGATGGAATCGCCACGGTTCCAGCTTTCCAGCTTGAACGGGCCGGTGCCAATCGGGTTGTCCAGCAGCTTTTTCTTCGGACCCAGCTCTTCGATATGCTTGGCTGGCTGAATGCCGAAAGGCACGAAAGCCGCCTTGGCCTTGAAGGCCGGATCGGGTGAGCACATGGAAAATGTCACCGTGTATTCGTCGGTAGCGACGATGGATTTGATCTTGCCGCCATAGCTGCAATCCGGTGCCGCCACGCTCTTGCCATCAAAGGCAACAGCCGGGCTGGTGAGCAAAGCCATAACCGAAACAGCCATAGCTCCGCCGAGAAGACGAAATTTCATGCCTTTAATCCCCCAGTTTTGTGTCCGCGCCTCAGCGGCACTCTTCATTGGCGTTCTTGCGGATTATCTTTTCTTTTTATTGTCTCACCTTAGCGTGAAGGTGAGGCATCCGGTTCTGTCACGGCGTTCCCGTGCCTTGACATTCTCATGCGGTGGCATAGTGCTAAGATGTCAGACCAATTGTCAAGCGGTCGGCAAGAGGACAGGACTATTGTGAAAACAACCCCCGATATCGTCGTGAAGGCAGAACCGCGGCTGGCCATGTTATCGCCGCTGGACCGGGTGCAGCAGGTCAGCGATGCGATGATGGATTATATCGGCAAGGCTGGCCTCAAGCGTGGCGACCGGCTGCCAACGGAACGGCAGTTGATGAATGAGCTGGGGGTTGGCCGTTCCACGGTGCGCGAGGTGATTGGTCGCTTTCAGGCGCTGGGCGTGCTGGAAAGCCGCAAGGGCAGCGGCACCTATCTGCTTCAGCCGGTCAGTTCTGCCACGGTGCATATGCCGCTCAGGGTGGAGACGGAAAATCTGCGCGATGCGCTTTTGCAGACGCTGGAAGTTCGCCGCGGCATTGAGGTTGAGGCCGGAGCCATGGCGGCTTTGCGGCGAACGGATGATGACGTGCGCATCATCGAGCAGAAGCTGGATGAGATGGAGCGCGTTCATCTTGCCAAAGGCACATCCGGCAGGGAGGACCTCGCTTTCCATCTGGCCATCTACGACGCCACGCATAATCCACTGTTCAAGCAGCTTCTGGAACAGATGCGTGAAGCCTTCGAGCGCTTCTGGCACAAGCCCTTTGACCGGCCCGATTTTGCCCGCCGGTCCTTTCCCTTTCATCGGACCCTGTTCTGCGCCATTGCCGATCGTGACAGTGATGCGGCCCGCTGCGAAACCCTCAAAATTCTTGCCGTAGTGGAAGAAGACATCAAGGAAATGTCCAAATGAGCGAAGCGTTCGATTTTCTGCAACAGGCATCGCTGATCACCGCGCATGATGAGGGCAATGCTTTCGATGCGGTGGTGCCGCCGATCGTGCAGACCTCGCTGTTTACTTTCAGCGACTATGACGAGATGGTCGCCACCTATCGCGGCGAGAAGGTACGCCCGGTCTATTCGCGCGGACTGAACCCCACCGTGCGGATTTTTGAAGAGATGCTGGCAAAGCTGGAGGGGGCCGAAGATGCGCTGGGCTTTGGCAGCGGCATGGCAACCATTTCCTCCACCGTGCTCAGTTTTGTCTCTCCGGGAGATCGAATCGTTGCGGTGCGCCACGTCTATCCCGATGCCTTCCGGTTTTTTGAAACCATGCTGAAACGGATGCGCGTTGACGTGACCTATGTCGATGGTCGCGATGAGGATGCGGTTGCCAAGGCGCTGCCCGGCGCAAAATTGATTTATCTGGAAAGCCCGACAAGCTGGGTGATGGATGCCCATGATGTGGGTGCGCTGGCGGCCTTGGCCCGCCAGCACGGCGTTCTCTCGGTGATTGACAACAGCTGGGCAAGCCCGGTGTTTCAAAAGCCGCTGTCTTTGGGTGTCGACCTCGTCTTGCACTCGGCTTCGAAATATCTGGGCGGTCACAGCGATGTGGTGGCGGGCGTGGTGGCTGGACCCAAAGCGCTGATTGATAAAATTCGCAATGAAACTCTGCCTTATCTCGGCGGCAAGCTCTCACCCTTCGACGCGTGGCTGCTGATCCGGGGCATGCGCACATTGCCCATCCGCATGAAGGCGCATGAGGCCTCGGCACTGGAGATCGCGCACCGCCTGCAGGCTTTGGATGTGGTGGACAAGGTCTGTCATCCGGCCTTGGCCAACACCCTGCCACCGGGTCTCTACGGCACTTCCGGCCTGTTTTCCTTCATTTTCAAACCGGGTATCAATATCCGTGCCTTCTGCGATCATTTGCAGCTCTTCAAACTCGGCGTCAGCTGGGGCGGGCATGAAAGCCTGATTGTGCCCGGCGATGTGGTGGCCAATCAGAAGGCTCCGCCGAGCTTTGCCGAGGCCTTCGGTGTCGATCCGCTGTCCGTGCGCCTGCATATCGGGCTGGAAGGCACCGAGGCCCTGTGGAGCGATTTGCAAGAAGCCATCGCAGTGGCGAAAGAGGGGTGATGTGATGAGCGATCTTCAAACCATTCTGGCCCGTGTGGATGACAATCTGCCATCCAGTCTGGAGACATTGTTTAAGCTGGTGCGCATTCCCTCCATCTCCACCGATCCGGCCTATGCGCCCCATTGCCGCAAGGCTGCGGAGTTTCTGGCGGATTATCTGACGGGCATTGGTTTTGCCGCCTCGGTGCGGGACACAACGGGCCATCCCATGGTGGTGGCGCATCATGCGGGGCAGGCAGCCGATTGCCCACATGTGCTTTTTTATGGGCATTACGACGTTCAGCCCGTGGACCCGCTCAGCCTCTGGCACAATGATCCGTTTGATCCCGCCATTCGGGATGGCGCGAACGGCGACAAGATCATCACCGGGCGCGGCACCTCGGATGACAAGGGACAATTGCTGACCTTTCTTGAGGCGCTTCGGGCGTTCAAAGAGGTGCGGGGTGGGCTGCCGCTCAAGGTGACCATTCTGTTTGAGGGCGAGGAAGAATCCGGCTCGCCGTCGCTTTTGCCATTTCTGGAGGCCCATCAACAGGAGTTGAAGGCCGATTTTGCCATGGTTTGCGACACGGGCATGTGGGATGCGCAAACACCTTCCATCTGCGCCAGTCTGCGCGGTCTGGTGGGCGAAGAGATCACCATCAAGGCCGCGACACGGGATCTGCATTCGGGTGGCTATGGCGGCGTGGCTGCCAATCCGCTGCATGTGCTGAGCGATATTCTCGCTGGCCTGCATGATGAAACCGGTGCGGTGACCTTGGCCGGCTTTTACGACGGGGTGGAGGAAACCCCAGCAGACATCAAAACCGTCTGGGCGGAACTGGAAAAAAGCCAGTCAGCCTTTCTTGCCGATATTGGCCTCTCCACACCCTCAGGCGAAAAAGGCCGTTCGCTTCTGGAACTGCTCTGGGCGCGACCGACTGCCGAGGTTAATGGCATGTCGGGCGGCTATACCGGCAAGGGGTTCAAAACCGTCATTGCCGCCGAAGCCATGGCCAAACTGTCTTTCCGGCTGGTTGGAAAACAGGACCCGCAGACAATCCGCGACAGTTTCCGCGCCTATGTGCGCTCAAAACTGCCCGTCGATTGCCGGGTGGAGTTCCAGTCCGAAGGCGCCTCTCCGGCTATTCAGCTCCCGTATGAGTCCGCCCTTCTGGCCAAAGCGAAAGAGGCTTTGTCGCAGGAATGGCCAAAGCCCGCAATTGTCACCGGCGGCGGCGGCTCCATCCCGATCGTCGGCAATTTCCAGACCCTGCTGGGGATGGATTCGCTGCTGGTCGGCTTTTCTCTCGACGACGACTGCGTGCATTCGCCCAACGAAAAATACAACCTCACCTCGTTTCACAAGGGCATCCGCTCCTGGGTCAGGATTTTGCAGGCGGTATCGAGCGACGGCGATATCAAAGCGTAAAGCACGTGGCATGAGGATGATAAGCCGTAACGTGTGTTAGAGCTCTCTTCGTTCTGATTGAATCAGAACGGCGCTCTAACCATCTATTTTTGAAGCATAATCTTGATCGTCCTCGTTTCACTCCGGTCGGATTATGCTCTAAATCTGCTGCATAATTTTTACAACAATGCTCTCTCCGATGTCAGGCATTACGAAATCGCATCACCGCGTGATACGCGGCCGCAGAGCCCGTCAAAGCGTGTTTCACCCCATCTGCTTCATCCGTGCCTCTGACTGACGCAAGGTTCTGGAACAAAACGCAGCCGCTCTTGTTCAGGGGCCGTGATGGAAACGCGCGTGCCCTGTGTCGGCTGTGCAATCCCTTCAACCGGGACGGGTTTTACAGCTCATACAGCAGGTTGGCAGCGCCACAAGGCAAATGTCCGACGTACTGAAAGGAGGTAGACTGATGGTCATGGAGGACAGGGAACCGGCCAAGATCCAGTCCGAGATCGAAACTATCGGGGGAGGCCGCACCAGACCATCAAACAGCCTGCAATGTATCCGCGTCCTCACCAGACGACACGCAGGCGGCGCGGCCGCAGTTGGCATAGCCACTGACAGCTTGCCCATTCGCAGGCCACCGCCCTTGCCTTTGTCTCTTGCAACCCTTGCCCGATTTCGCCCTCTCCTGCTTCTTGCCCTTCCTCTTTTTCTATCGGGCTGCTCGGCTCTTTCAGTGCTCAATCCGGCAGGGCCAAGTGCTGAAGGCGACAAGGTGGTGCTGCTCAATGCCGTCACTATTATGCTGGCCATCGTCATTCCCACCATCATCGGCTGCCTGGTCTTTGCATGGTGGTTTCGCGCCTCGAACACGCAGGCCAGGCGCCGACCGGATTTCGTCTATTCGGGCCGTATCGAGCTGCTGGTCTGGTCGATCCCGACGCTGGCCATCATTTTCCTTGGCGGCATCATCTGGGTTGGCAGCCATCAGCTCGATCCCGCCCATCCGGTGGCCGATCAACGCCCGCTGGAGATCGAGGTCGTCTCGATGAACTGGAAATGGCTGTTCATCTATCCGTCGGAGGGTGTGGCAACGGTCAATCATCTGGTCATTCCGGCGGGCAGACCCGTCAGATTTTCCCTGACATCGGCAACGGTGATGAACAGCTTCTTCATTCCCCGGCTTGGCGGCATGATTGCGACCATGGCCGGCATGGTGACCCATCTCAACGTCATGGCCAATCATCCGGCGACATTCACGGGCCGCTCGACCCAGTTCAGCGGTCAGGGCTTTGCCGATATGCATTTCAAGGTCGATGCCCGCTCTCCCGCCGACTTCAATACCTGGCTCACCACGGCGCGAAACGATCCCCGAACGCTCGACAAGGCAGGTTTTGCAGCTCTCACGAAACCATCGACGATCAAGGCTCCCCTCGTCTACGGCAAGGTTGCTCCCGATCTTTTCCGCACCATCGTCGATCAGGAGCCTACCCTTTCTGCGGCAAATGGAGAATGACATGTTCGGCAAACTGAGCTGGTCCGCCATCCCTTTCGATCAGCCGATCCCGCTGGTCGCCGCTTCCGTCATCATGCTCATCATGCTCGGCGTCATCGCCTGGGTCGTGGTGCGCGGCTATCTGCCCTATCTGTGGAAGGAGTGGATCACCAGTGTCGATCACAAGCGGATCGGGGTGATGTATTGCCTGCTGGCGGTTGTCATGCTGTTTCGCGGCTTTATCGATGCCATCATGATGCGCTCGCAACAGGCGCTGGCCTATGACGCGCCCGGCTATCTGCCGCCGGAGCATTTCAATCAGGTCTTTTCCGCCCATGGCACGATCATGATCTTCTTCGCCGCCATGCCGCTGATGATCGGCCTGATGAATTTCGTCGTTCCCCTGCAGATCGGCGCACGCGACGTTGCCTTTCCCACCCTGAATTCGGTGGGCTTCTGGCTGACGGCAAGCGGTGCACTGCTGGTCAATATAAGCCTTGTCGTGGGGTCCTTCGCCAGAACGGGATGGCTGCCCTATCCGCCGCTTTCGGAGCTGAAATATTCTCCCGGCGTCGGCGTCGATTATTACCTCTGGGCGATCCAGATTTCCGGCGTCGGCACACTTCTGACCGGGATCAATCTGGTGACGACGATCCTCAAAACCCGCGCGCCCGGCATGTCCTATCTGCGCATGCCGATGTTCTGCTGGACGGCGCTGGCGACCAATCTTTTGATCGTCGCCGCCTTTCCCATTTTAACGGCAACGCTGGCGATGCTGACCCTCGACCGCTATCTGGGCTTTCATTTCTTCACCAATGATGCCGGCGGCAATATGATGATGTTCGTCAACCTCATCTGGGCCTGGGGCCATCCCGAGGTCTATATCCTGGTCCTGCCAGCCTTCGGGGTTTTTTCTGAGGTGATTTCGACCTTTTCCGGCAAGCCGCTCTTCGGCTACCGCTCGATGGTCGTCGCCACGCTGTTCATCTGCATCATGTCCTTCATGGTCTGGCTGCATCACTTTTTCACCATGGGTTCCGGCGGTGATGTCAACGCAGCCTTCGGCATTGCCACCAGCATCATTGCCGTGGGGACCGGCGTGAAAATCTTCAATTGGATGTTCACGATCTATGGCGGCAGCGTGCGCTTTACCTCACCCATGCTGTGGTCCATCGGCTTTCTCGTCACCTTCGTCATCGGCGGCATGAGTGGCGTGCTGCTGTCCGTGCCGCCGGCCGATTTCATTCTGCACAACAGCCTGTTTCTCGTCGCTCATTTTCACAATGTCATCATCGCTGGCACCGTGTTTGGCGGTTTTGCCGGTATCACCTTCTGGTTTCCCAAGGCCTTCGGCTTTCAGCTCGACGAATGGTGGGGAAAGCTGGCTTTCTGGCTGGGACTGGCAGGCTTTTACGTCACCTTTATGCCGCTTTATGTTCTGGGTCTGGATGGGATGACACGGCGAATGCAGCATTTCGACGATCCCGCCTGGTATCCGATGGTTCTGGTGGCCGGCTGCGGCATCGTCCTGCTCTTTGCCAGCGCAGTGGCGCAGGCCACTCAACTCATTGTCAGCATCCGCAACCGCAAACGCCTCACCGACCATACCGGCGATCCGTGGGATGGACGCTCGCTCGAATGGTCGACCCCCTCGCCGCCCCCCGTCTATAATTTCGCCCTTCTGCCTGATGTCAAAGGCCGGGAACCCTATTGGGACATGAAGCAGATCGATGGATTGACCGCAGCTGAAGACAGCGAAAACAAGCCCTATCACCCGATTGAAATGCCGAGAAATACGCCAACCGGGGTCGTCTGCGGATTTTTTGCCACCGTCATGGGTTTCAGCCTGATCTGGCACATCTGGTGGCTCGCCATCCTTGCCTTTGTCGGTTCCTATGTAACCTTTGTCGTCTTTGCCTGGCGAGACAGGCAGGAAGAGGAAATCAGCCTGGAGGAGATCAGAAAAACCGAGGCAAAGGCCCGCCGGAGCTTTCAGCACGCAAAAACGGAGACGGTCGCATGAGCACTCAGCCTGTCGCAAAAGCCCATGACCCCTATCAACTGGGCCGAAGCAATCACGGCAGCGGTCATGAAAGCAGCGCCACCGGCCATGGCGATGCCGGCCCCGCCTCCAAACGGATCGTCGTCGGTTACGGCTTCTGGATTTTCCTGTTGAGCGACATCATCATGTTTGCCGCCTTCTTCGCCGCCCATAGCGTGCTGGTGCATCAAACCGCTGGCGGACCGGGGCCGGGCGACCTGTTCGACAGACAATCCCTGGCCATCGAAACAGCGGTTCTTCTGCTCTCCAGCTTCACCTGCGGTCTGGCCAGTATTGCCAACGAGCATGACAGCAAGCTCGGCTTTCAGGCTGCCTTTCTGGTCACCGCCATTCTCGGCGCCATCTTCCTCTTTCTCGAGGTCCGGGAATTTACCGACATGATCTCGAAGGGTGCCGGGCCGGAACGGAGCGCCTTTCTGACATCCTTCTTCGCGCTTGTCGGTTGTCATGGCCTGCATATCACGCTTGGCCTTCTGTGGATCGGCACGATGATGGCGCAAGTGCAGGTCAAAGGCTTCCGCGACAATGTCAAGCGGCGGATCATGTGCCTCAATCTCTTCTGGCATGCCCTCGACATCGTCTGGGTGGCCATTTTCTCAATCGTTTACCTGATGAGCATCGCACCATGAGCAAACAATCCGAAATCCAGAAAGGCGAATCCGGAGATCGCGCTCCGGGCCAGCAATCCGGCAGTGGGAACAAGGTGACCCAGGGGCTGTCGAGCTATGTCATCGGCCTTGTTCTGGCCGCTGTACTGACCGCGCTGTCTTTTCTTGTCTCAAACGGCAGCGCGGGCATCTGGGAACCGGCTATTCCCGCCGCTCTTCTCGCCCTCGCCATTGGCCAGATCGGCGTGCATCTGGTGTTCTTTCTCCACCTCACAACAGGCCCGGACAACACCAACAATGCCCTTGCGCTCGCCTTCGGCGTGCTGATCGTGGTGCTGTTGATGGGCGGATCGATCTGGATCATGCATCACCTCAACACCAATATGATGCCGCCCTGGCAGCGGCCATGAGAGGCCGGACATCGCAGCCGTCTGCCGCGATGCACGACGTTCTCCTTTTCCGTGAACCGTTGACAAGCTCTATTGCTTGAATTGCTCTATTTGACGAAATCCGGATATTTTTCCCGGATGAGATCAATAATCGAGAGCGTGCCGGAAAGATGGTGTCTGAGCGCCTCTGCCGTGCGCAGACTGTCACCATCGCGCAAAGCGCTCACAATCCTGCGATGCTCATCGAGAAGCGAGGCCATCTTGCCGGGCATGGGCAGGTTGAGACGCCGCAGCCGGTCGAGATGAACGCTCTGGGCGCGGATCACCTTCCATAACAGTGGATTGCCGCTCATCTCGTAAAGGACACGGTGAAATTCGCGATCCAGACTGTCGAACTGGCTGAAGGTGCTGGTTTCGGCCACCGCCTCCTGTTGTTTGAGAACCCTTTCCATGGCCTCCGCCGTCTCCAGCGGCGCTTCTTGGGCAAGCCGCCGGATCGCCTCCAGTTCGACGGACAAACGCAGAAACTGCGCCTGTCGCGCATGATTGGCATCGATGCGCGATACCCGCGTGGCATATTGGGGAAAAATATCGACGAGACCCTCTTCCTGCAGCCGCAGCAGGGCATCGCGAACCGGTGTCTGGCTGACGCCAAACTCTTCCTGCAGGTTCGCGCGTGACAATGCCGTGCCCGGAACCAGCACCACACCCAGAATTCGCTCCTTCAGGATTTCATAGATCTGCACCGCCACCTGCCGCGATCGGTCAAGCGTGAGAAGAGCGGTTTTTTCAGGCATGTCGCATTTCCTTTCTACAGTGCAGCAAGGACGCTGTAACACGTCCCCTTCCTTGCTTCATCCCTGCCTTCACACAAGAGCTGCGGCAGAAGGCTCTCACGATTTCTTTTTACGCATTTGCGGAGGGATAAGTGTGAAACGGTTTTCCCTCCGCAAATGCATCAGAACAAAGTCTGTGAGCATTTGCGTGTTTCCTTCAAACATTGAAATGCTCTCCTGCGTATTTTAAGGGTTGATGCACTGATGTTTTAGTGCATTAATGCGGCAGCACACGAGGAGGTGTGCATTGAATCCGGGTCCGGCTCTGTCGGAAAGACCGGGATTCATGTGTCGTCGCTTGTCCTGGGAAACCCGCTTCCCCCTTACCCGGACAAGCTCCAGAGGAGGAAACAATGATCAATCTCACCCGCGGCCTCGCCGTTTTTGCCGCTGTGCTCGCCTTTGGTCTGCCAGCCATGGCGCAAGAGAAAACCACGATCTCCATCACCCGCCAGCCCGGCATTCTCTACCTTGCCAGCCACGTGATGGAGACACAGAAGCTGATTGAAAAGGATGCGGAAAAGCTCGGCGTCAAAGGCCTCACCGTCGACTGGCGCACCTTCAACGGCGGCGGCGCCCAGACGGATGCGCTGCTGGCCGGCAATGTCGATGTCGTCAACACCGGGACCGGCAATCTTCTGCTTTTGTGGGACAGGACCCGCGGACGCGTCAAAGGCATCATCACCAGTTCGGCCCAGCCGGTCATCATGGTCTCGAACGACCCACGCATTCATTCCCTGAAGGACATTACCCCGAGCGACAAGATCGCGGTTCCGACCGTCGGCGTCTCCACCCAGGCGATCCTGCTGCAAATGGCGGCGGCGAAAATGTTCGGCGACAGCCAGATCCACAAATTCGACGCCAATACCGTGCAGCTCGGCCATCCCGACGCAGTTGCCGCCATCGCCAATCCCCATCATGAAGTGAAGAGCCATTTCTCCGCCCCGCCCTATCAATATATCGAACTGAAGATGAAGGGGGTTCATCGCGTCACCGATTCCCGCGAAATCATGGGCGGCGGCCTCACCCAGGCGACGTTTTTCACCACCACGGATTTCGCCAAAAAGAATCCGCTGCTGATCAAGGCGATCCGCGAGGCAACGGAACAGGCCATCGCCTTCATCAAGAAAGACCCGAAAGGCGCACTTGAAGCCTATAAGAAAATCTCCGGCGACAAGACCTCGATCAGTGATCTGATGGAGATCATGAATGAACCCGGCTTTATCGATGACTATCGCACCGTTCCCGAAGGCACGATGAAATTCGCCGCCCATCTGCACAAGATCGGCACGCTGAAATCCATGCCGTCCGCCTGGACCGATTATTACCTGCCGGATTCGGCCTATCTCAACGGCAATTGATCCCGTGCCGGCGTCGTTACAGGCGCTGGCACTCATCATCGGACAAGACATCATTGGACAAGACAAGGATTTCGCCATGCTGCAAGCGGCCGATATGTCACAGCAGACCGGCAGACCGGCGCCCGGGCAAACCGCCGAAGGCGCGCTTCTCAATGTCGACAATGTCACATTGCGATACAAGACGCCGGGTCTTCTCATCACCGCCACGGAAAATGTCAGCTTCAACGTGCGCAAATCGGACCGCTTCGTGCTGCTCGGACCGTCCGGCTGCGGCAAATCCACCCTGTTGCGGGCGGTTGGCGGCTATATGAAGCCGGTCAGCGGCTCGATCACCATCAACGGCCGTCAGGTGGCAAAGCCCGGACCGGACCGGATGATGGTGTTTCAGGAGTTCGACCAGCTGATGCCCTGGAAAACCGTGCTGCAAAACGTGATGTTTCCGCTGATCACGGCACGCAAGCTGCCGGAAAAGCAGGCGGAAGAACTGGCCAGACTCTATATCGACAAGGTCAAGCTCACCCGCGCGCTCGACAGCTATCCGCACACGCTTTCAGGCGGCATGAAACAGCGTGTGGCGATTGCCCGCGGCATGGCGATGCAGCCGGATATTCTGCTGATGGACGAGCCTTTTGCCGCGCTCGACGCCCTTACACGGCGCCAGATGCAGGATGAGCTGCTCCAGCTTTGGGAAGAAACAAAATTCACCGTGATTTTCGTCACCCACTCGATTGCCGAGGCGATCAAGATTTCCAACAGGATCCTGCTTTTGTCGCCGCATCCCGGCCGGGTCAAGGCCGAGGTGGTGGACGTGGACGCCGTCAGGCATGACAGCGCCGCAGCCGCCGCCCTCGAACAGGACATTCACACACTTCTCTTCTCATCCGAGCCGGGCCACAGGGAGTGACCATCATGACATCGCCCAACATCATCATGGCGCCCGAACTGTCACAAAACCAGCGTTTCGACAATCTGGCCGCCGTCGAACAGAAGCTTTCGCCTGTCGAAATGATCTGGGACATCGGCGCAGTGCGCAAAGCCCTGATCATTCTCGTTCTGGCCGTGTTATGGCAGGTCTATGCCAGCCATCTCGACAATCCGCTGCTGTTTCCAACGCTGTCGGATACGCTGAAAACCCTTGTCGATCGCTTTGCCGATGGCACGCTGCCTGCCCGCATCTGGACGACGCTGAAAATCCTGCTGATGGGCTATAGTGCGGGAACCGTTCTGGCAGCGTTGCTCACGGTGCTGGCGATCAACACCCGCATCGGCACGGATTTTCTCGAAACCATGACGGCGATGTTCAATCCGCTGCCGGCCATTTCGCTTCTGCCGCTGGCGCTGATCTGGTTCGGGCTCGGCGCCTCCAGCCTGGTCTTCGTGCTCATTCATTCGGTGCTCTGGGCGGTGGCGCTCAACACCCATTCCGGTTTTCTCGGCGTGTCGCGCACCCTGCGCATGGTCGGCGCCAATTACGGCCTCTCCGGCTTTTCCTATGTCACGCGCATTCTGATCCCGGCGGCCTTTCCCTCGATCCTGACGGGCCTGAAGATCGGCTGGGCTTTTGCCTGGCGCACGCTGATTGCCGCCGAACTGGTGTTCGGTGTGTCCTCCGGTCAGGGCGGGCTTGGCTGGTTCATCTTTGAAAACCGCAACCTTCTCGATATTCCCGCCGTTTTTGCCGGTTTGCTGACGGTGATCGTCATCGGCCTCATCGTTGAAAATCTCGTGTTTCAGACAATCGAACGCCACACGATCCTGAAATGGGGAATGAAGGAATAGCCGGATTCTACAGGCTCCAATCTGGAATAGAAGAATGACAAAAACGAAAGATCAATTGCGATCCGCCCGCTGGTTTGCCCCCGACGACCTTAGAAGTTTCGGCCACCGCTCCCGCATGATGCAGCTTGGTTATGACGAGGAGGATTTTCAGGGCAAGCCGGTGATCGGCATTCTCGACACATGGTCGGAACTCAATTCCTGCCATTCGCATTTTCCCGAGCGGGTCAAGGATGTAAAGCGCGGTGTGTTGCAGGCCGGAGGCTTTCCGGTTCAGATGCCGTCGCTTTCCGTCGATGAAAGCAACACCAAGCCGACATCGATGCTTTACCGCAACATGCTGGCGATGGAGACGGAGGAAATGATCCGCTCCCATCCACTCGACGGCGTGGTGCTGATGGGCGGCTGCGACAAGACCACGCCCGGCCTCGTCATGGGGGCGATTTCCGCTGGGGTACCGATGATCTATCTGCCCGCCGGGCCGATGCTCCGCGGCAATTACGCGGGTAAAATCCTCGGCTCCGGCTCGGATGCATGGAAATACTGGGACGAGCGGCGGGCCGGCAATCTCAACGACGCCGAATGGAACGGCATTCAGGGCGGCATTGCCCGCTCTGCCGGCACCTGCATGACCATGGGCACGGCCTCGACCATGACGGCGATTGCCGATGCGCTGGGCTTGACCCTGCCCGGCGCCTCCTCCATTCCGGCGGTCGATTCCGGCCATCAACGCATGGCCGCTTCCTGCGGTCGCCGCATTGTCGAGATGGTCTGGGAAGGGCTGACGCCGGAGCGCATCCTCACGCAAGGCGCGGTGCGCAATGCCGCCATTGTCGCCATGGCCACCGGCTGCTCCACCAATGCGGTCGTTCACCTGATCGCCATTGCACGCCGTGCCGGTGTGCCGCTCACCCTGGACGATCTTGATGCCCTTGGGCGCATCACGCCGCTGATTGCCAATGTGCGCCCCTCCGGCAAGGATTATCTGATGGAGGATTTTTATTATGCTGGCGGTCTTCGCGCCCTGATGCACCAGATCCGCGAGCGGCTGGATTGTTCCGCCCTGACGGTGACGGGCAAATCCATGGGGGAAAACCTCGAAGGCGCTCAAGTCTATAATGAAGATGTGATCCGGCCACTCACCAATCCGGTCTATCAGGAAGGCTCACTTGCCGTTCTGCGCGGCAATCTCTGCCCGGACGGAGCCGTCATCAAGCCCGCCGCCTGTGATCCAAAATTCCATTTTCATGAAGGTCCGGCTCTGGTTTTCGACAGCTATCCGGAGATGAAGAAGGCCATCGACGATGAAAACCTCGATGTCACGCCCGATCATGTGCTGGTGCTGCGCAATGCCGGGCCGCTCGGCGGACCGGGCTTTCCCGAATGGGGGATGCTGCCCATTCCCAAGGCGCTGATCAAAAAAGGCCATCGTGATATGCTGCGCATTTCCGACGCCCGCATGTCCGGCACATCCTATGGCGCCTGCGTGCTGCATGTCGCACCCGAAAGCTTTGTCGGCGGGCCGCTCGCCCTGCTGAAGACCGGCGATATCGTGCGGCTCGATCTGGCAAATCGCCGCCTCGACATGCTGGTCGATGACGAAGACCTTGCCGCGCGCAAGGCCGCCTGGACGCCGCCGGAACCCCGATTCCAGCGCGGCTGGGGCTGGCTGTTCTCCCGCCATGTCACCCAGGCCGATCAGGGCTGTGACTTCGATTTCCTGCAAAGCGACTTCGGCAAAGCCGCTGGCGAACCCGATATTTACTAGATCAGAGGCCTAAAATGACCGATTACGTTCTCTCAGACGCAACCCGCGCCAAATACAAGACAATTTCCACCGCCTCCATCGCCACGGCGCTTTTCAAGCGCGGGCTGCGCAACCAGTTCGTCCAGGGCGTCGTACCTGTCAGCCCAAAGAAGGAGACCATGGTGGGGCAGGCCTTCACCCTGCGCTATATCGTTGCCCGTGAAGACAGAAATCCCATCACCGTGTTTCGCAATCCCGATCATAAGCAGCGGGTTGCCATCGAGACCTGCCCGGCAGGCCATGTTCTGGTCATGGATGCACGCAAGGAGACGCGCGCGGCCACCGCAGGCTCCATCCTGATCACCCGGCTGGCGCTGCGCGGAGCGGCAGGTGTCGTTTCAGATGGCGGTTTTCGCGATGCCGAAGGCATCGGCGCGCTCGACATGCCCGCCTATTATGCCCGGCCCTCCGCACCGACCAATCTGACCCTGCATGAAGCCATTGATATCAACGTGCCGATCTCCTGCGGCGATGTCGCCGTTTTTCCCGGCGATGTCATGGTCGGCGACCGGGACGGTGTCATGGTCATTCCCGCCCATCTCGCCGAAGAGATTGCCGAGGAATGCAGCGGCATGGAAAGCTATGAGGCTTTCGTGCTGGAACAGGTGAAGGCAGGCGCGGCGATCATCGGCCTCTATCCCGCCACCAGGGATGACTATCTCGAAAAATACAAGGCCTGGCGTGAGGCAAATCCGGACCAGCCTACTGCATAATGCCGTAGATCCTTCAGCATCGTGCGTTTGATAAAGCGCACGATACTGAACTGTAAAACAAGACGGTCAGTGCATGACGTCAGGCCGAATGGCTGTGGAAGCCTTTCAAAATCAATGAGTCCGGTCCCTGGCGATGACCGGAAAGATGAAAACGCCTTTGATCGTGCAGGGGGCCACCGCTTTCTCCGTGGTGGATGACAGCATGGCCATGGATCGACCGATACAGAAGACAGGCTGTTTCTGTGCCGTTTCGTGCAAAATCGTGGTGGCAAAACAAAAAGATGTTGTCTGTGTTGCAGCCTTTTCAAACAGATCGAGAATAGCGCTGCGGTCGCGCGGATCATAGGAGCGCACCATGGTGAGCAGCCCGCATTCGCGGGTTTTAAACCCGTGCAGATCCGCCGTATTGGCCCCCAGATGCAATACGCCATTGCCCAGATCGCTGGTCCATTCTTCCGTCAGGGCATAGCTGGAAAGCTCAAAGGCTTTGAAACTTATTTCATCCGTTTGCTGCTCGCTGGACAAGGCCAGCTTCACATTGTGTAGCACATTCACCCCCACCCCTAATGTAGCTGGCAACCAACCGTTTCGCCCCAAACAGCGTGTTACCTCTGTTCCTGCATCCGCCGAAACAGCAGAGATTAGCCGGTATAACCGGCCTCGCCCCCCAGCCTGTTAATATGAAAGGCCGCAGGGATATGCTCATTCCCCGCCTCGCCTGCTCTTTTATAAAGTCGTCTTAAATCCGCTCGTCACCTGACCCGTCATCCCTCTGTAAAGGCCATGCAACAAAATGAATTCGATTCACATACTAAAAACTCTCTATAAACAAAAGCAGAAACTTGAGATCAAAACACCGGAAAAGCAGGCCACGCAGAAAAGATCGACACAATCTGTCGATTTTCCGGTTTTCCAGAAAAATGCCTCAAATCGGAAACGGTTTAACCTTTGCTGCGAAAGAGAGTAGAAACCGGTTTTGCCGATCAAGACAAACATGCATACAGAAATCCAGAGTCCGTCCGGTTCACACTGAACCTGGGTGATTTTGAAAATTATGAAAGCTAATCAAACGGATAAAAGAGTGGCATGACACCTGAGCCGTTCAGGCGCGTCATTGTCCGCGCAAAGGCAATGCATCCGGCGGCCACAGGAAGAATGATAGAGTGAGCTTCGCAAATGATGACAGAGGCGGATTGCTTCGGCCATCTTGTCAATTATTGAGAACATTTCAATGTTTCACTGAAACACTCAAACTCTTTGTCTTTACGCATTTCCCGGCGGAAAATGCGCCGGAACAATGCGTGAGAGCGCACCAAGCCAAACTGGCACAATAATTTTGCGATAACGACATGGCTCAACAGGCTTTTCACCGCAGGCTCGCAGCAAGCGCAATCCATTTTTCCGCCCGCGCATCCCAGTTGCTTTGCGACCGCATGAACGCGATTTGCCGGTTTCGCCTTTCGCTGGCAGCTTCGGGATTGTTTCGGGTGTCGATCAGCCTCTGGCTGACCAGATCGACATAGGCGCGCACCAGTTCGGGAATGGAGCGCGACAACGGAATGGAAATGCCAAAACCATTCAGCGTTTCCGGCAAAGCGCCGTGGCTGGTGGTGATCACATCCGCGCCGCTCACCATGGCCTCCATCACGCTGATGCAGGAGGTTTCGGCAAAAGTGCTGGGATAGGCCAGCGCCGCGACACCGGCAAGCTGCCGGGCCAGTTCCGCCTGAGGCACCGGCCCGCTATAGCTCACACCGGGTAGCGCTTTGGCCAGCGCATAAAGATAGTGATACTGATCCTGCTCCGGCTTGAGATCGGGCGTATAAAGTTTCAGCCCGGAAAACACCTTCAACTGGACATCCGGCACCCGCTCCCGGATCGCCGGAAAGGCCTGCAGCAGAATATCGAGCCCGCGAAAGGGCGTGCTGCTGTAGATCAGCGTCGGCGCCTGCCCCGTCTCGAACCAGGCCGGCTGTACAGGCACGGACAGAAAAGCGGGCGAGACGGCATTTTCGATCACATGGATGCGCTCCCGCTCCAGCCCGTAAGCACGAACGTAATTTTCCAGCTGCCAATGGCTGACCATGACATAGGCGCTCCAGGCGGCCCGCTCATCGGGCTGGCTCAGACGATGCACCACGGCCTGATCGGCATCATATTCGCACCAGAGCACCATTGGCACATGCGCCGGAACAACGCGGCGAAACCGCTCCCCAACCGCCACCGACAGCACCACGACCATATTGAAAGCGGCAAATTTATCCGCGTTCATACTGTCATTGGCAAGGATGGCCACACCATCGACAACCCGATCCTCAGGTGCGCTGTTCATGAAGGCCACCTCGACCCCGCGACGCGCCAGAGCCCCGGCCAGATAGGCCCCGGCAGACTGGGTGCCGCCCATGGGCTGTTTCAACGGCGTTTGCGGGTCGTAATTCTTGCCCACCGTATCAATAAACAGAATGCGCATTCAATCAGGCCTCGCCGCAAAGGGAATCACTGAAGAGTGATTTACGGCAGCCAGCCTTGCCCCGGCCCTGCCATGGCCTGCACATGATGCATGATGCGATAATCCCGGCTTTCCTCACCCAATGGCGCCACCGGCCAGTTCCACACGCCAAAGGCATCCGGCAACGCCACGCCCGCCATCAGATCGACGGTCTCATGGCTGTATTCGTTCCGGTCGATCACCTCATAGCGCGTATCCGTCACCAGACAGACCTTGGCCGCCACCTGCGCAAGCCCCGATACATGCGCCCGGATCAGGCGGGAAACGGCATCTGGCGGCACGGCCCCCGCCCCATCCGCAGCCATGCGCCGCTCCACCCCGCGGCCAATCTGCGACAGAAGATTGACTGACACGACAAGATCGAGAAACGGCACCCGACGCAAAAATTCCAGCGGCTCCGGGGTTTCCCCTGTCTTGAGCGCCGTATAGCCGGACAGATCGCGCTCGATCAGCTTGACAGTCTTCAGCCCCTTGGCCGCAAGCCAGCTGCGCACTGAGGCGACATGCACCAGATCGATCAGCACCACCGTATCGAAAGCCCGCGCGAGTTCGAGGATCGGCACATCGCGCAACAGGCCCGAGCCCAGCACCACCGCCGTGCGCCGGGTTGGACAGGTGGATGCGACGGAGAGGATGGCCCGTTTCGTGTTTGCCTCATGCTCGGCCCAATCGGCGGCGCAACGGCGCCCCCGCGACCAGAGATTGATCGAATAGCGGATAAAGGGACGGTGGTCTTTCGCCGTCACCCGCCAGGTGGCGGCATAATTCAAAGCTTCGAGGATCATTTATTCATAAACACTACTGCGATGACCGATATCGACAACCAGAACCACGAGCTTGTGATCCTGTATGTCACAAATGATCCGGTAGTCGCCGACACGGTAACGCCAGTAATGACCGAAGCTCGCGCCTTTCAGAGCCTTGCCAAGCCGTCTTGGATCTTCGGCAACCAGCAGTCGGTTCTCCAGAAAATCACGCAATCTTTGTCTTGTTTGGGGATCGAGTTTGCGAACTGTTTTCTGAACGGATTGCAAATACTCAATCGTCCAGGCCACGCCAGAATTCCTCTGCGGTGAGCACCTTGTCCTCGCCCTTATTCAACCGCCCCAATGCAGCCTCGGCAGCCGCAAGATCGGTCATATCGTCCAGATGCTGTTCGATCAGGTCCAGAAGATAGGCATCGAACCGCATTCCTGCCGCATCAGCACGGTTGCGCAGCAGAAGGTGCAATTTTTCCGGAAGATTGAGCGTGACTTTATTCATGTTTCAGACCCTTTGGATGCAGCATAGCATCAAGCGACACCGCAGACCAGCCTTCGGCCTTGCCGCAGAAGGCGCGATCCACTAAGAGAACCCGTGATTATTTTCAAGCAAATCCGGTGCCGATCATGAGCGAGAAGACGAAGAAGCCACAGAAACTCAAAGCCCGCCTGCCGCGCGGTTTCGTGGATCGCGAGGCTCATGACATCCGCGCCGTCAATGAGATGACGGCGAAAATCCGCGAGGTTTACGAGCGTTACGGTTTCGATCCCGTCGAGACGCCGCTGTTTGAATATACCGATACACTCGGCAAATTCCTGCCCGACAGCGACCGCCCGAATGAAGGCGTGTTTTCTCTGCAGGACGATGACGAGCAGTGGATGAGCCTGCGCTACGATCTCACCGCGCCGCTTGCCCGCCATGTCGCGGAAAATTTCAACGAGATCCAGCTGCCCTATCGCACCTATCGCGCCGGCTATGTGTTTCGCAATGAAAAGCCCGGTCCGGGCCGTTTTCGTCAGTTCATGCAGTTCGATGCCGATAGCGTTGGTGCGCCCGGCGTGCAGGCCGATGCCGAAATGTGCATGATGATGGCCGATACGCTGGAAGCCCTTGGCATCAAGCGCGGCGATTACGTGATCCGGGTCAACAACCGCAAGGTTCTGGATGGCGTGATGGAAGCCATCGGGCTGGGCGGCGACGAAAATGCGGCACGGCGGCTGAATGTGCTGCGGGCCATTGATAAGCTGGATAAGTTCGGCCCGGAAGGGGTGAAGCTGCTGCTGGGCGAAGGCCGCAAGGATGAGAGCGGTGATTTCACCAAGGGGGCGGGACTGAATGAAGAGCAGATTGAAAAAGTGCTCTTCTTTGTCAGTATTCAAGACTATGC
This sequence comes from Allorhizobium sonneratiae, assembly GCF_023700755.1. Taxonomy (GTDB): domain Bacteria; phylum Pseudomonadota; class Alphaproteobacteria; order Rhizobiales; family Rhizobiaceae; genus Allorhizobium; species Allorhizobium sonneratiae. The sequence goes on from NZ_JAMKOJ010000009.1 coordinate 54,370, forward strand.
GGCAAGTGCCGCCGATCTCGCCAGCCTTGTTTCCGGTGCAGCAAGAGGCGCAGAAGGCGTCGAAGAGCTGAACACAATTGGCGCTTTGGTTTCTGGCGCAGGATACGGTCCCGACCGCATCAAAATCGATCCCTCCGTTGTCCGAGGTCTCGAATACTACACCGGCCCCGTCTATGAGGCCGAACTCACCTACGACGTCACCAACGAAAAGGGCGAAAAGGTGGTGTTCGGTTCTGTCGGCGGCGGTGGGCGTTATGATGGCCTCGTCTCCCGTTTCATGGGCCAGCCGGTTCCGGCCACCGGTTTTTCCATCGGCGTCTCGCGCCTGATGACAGCACTGAAAAACCTTGGCAAACTAGGTCAGGACGCGGTGATTGCGCCGGTTCTCGTCACCGTCATGGATGGTGATGTCGGGGCGATGGGCCACTATCAGCGCTTTACCCAGGCGCTCCGGGCCGAGGGCATTCGCGCCGAGATGTATCAGGGCAACTGGAAGAAATTCGGCAATCAGCTGAAATATGCCGATCGTCGCGGTTCGCCCATCGCCATCATTCAGGGCGGCGATGAGCGCGAACAGGGCGTGGTGCAGATCAAGGATCTGATCGAAGGCAAGCGTCTGTCCGATGAAATCACCGATAACACCGAATGGCGTGAGGCCCGCGTGGCACAGGTCGTGGTGCCGGAAGAAGAGCTGGTCGCCAAGGTCAAGGAGATACTGGCAGCGCAGGCCGAGGATCGGCGGCGCGGCTGACGCGCATCATCAGAGGGATAAGAGCATGGAAGAGAGCGCTCCCATTCCCGTGCAGCAGTGGAACGAGATGAAAACGCCATGACCTTTAATGAGCTTTATACGATCATGCCGCTTGGCCTGCTCGTGCTGGCTGGCGGTTTTCTCGCCTATAAAAAATGGCAGCATAGCCAGACCCATCATTGACATCAGCGTCAAAGGATGGTGTTCGGATGGTCCCGAACGACATAAAAACCGGGCTTATCCATGCCATTGATCAATATGCCGGATTTTGCCGGTGCACTCCTTGATGATTTTGCCGCGCGCGGGGCTGCCCGTGTCGATACGCCGGTGATCCAGCCTGCCGAGCCTTTTCTCGACATGGCGGGCGAGGATTTGCGGCGGCGGATTTTTCTGACCGCCAGTGAGACCGGTGAAAGCCTGTGTCTCAGGCCGGAATTCACCATTCCCGTCTGCCTCAATCATATCGCCTCGGCCACCGGCACACCGAAACGCTATGCCTATCTGGGCGAGGTGTTCCGTCAGCGCCGCGATGGCGCCAATGAGTTTTATCAGGCCGGTCTTGAAGATCTTGGCGAGCCGGAGACGGCAAAGGCGGATGCCCGCGCCGTCAATGACGCCGTCGATATTCTGCGCCATCTGCTGCCGGGCCGCGCCCTGACAGTGACGCTTGGTGATCAGGGCGTGTTCGAGGCCGTGGTGCAGGCACTTGGTCTGCCGCAAGGCTGGCAGAAACGGCTGATCCATGCCTTTGGCGACAGCACCCATCTGACACAGTTGCTCGACAGGCTGGCCAGTCCGCAAAATGGCGCGGGTCTTGCCGACGAGATCAAGGCCATGGTTGCCGCCAGAGACGAGGCCGGGCTGATCGCCTCACTGGAGCGCACCATGCAGGAAACCGGCTATTTGACCAATGCCAGCCGCAGCCCGCGCGACATTGCCCGGCGGCTACTGGAAAAACAGGCGCTCACCGAAATCCGGCTGGATGAGGCGGCCCTTACCCTGCTCAAGCGCTTTCTGGCGCTGGAAGCACCGCTGTCCAAGGCGGTGTCGGCTCTTGCCAATTTTGCCGGGACAAGCGGTCTGAAGCTTGAGACGGCCCTTGAGCATTTTGAACAGCGGATTGCGGCCATGGCCGATCTGGGGCTTGATCTTGAGCGCATGACCTATCGCGCCGCCTTCGGTCGCCCGCTGGATTATTATACCGGTCTCGTGTTTGAAGTCTGCCAGAAGAACACCTCCGCCGTGCTGGCGGGCGGTGGACGCTTTGACCGGCTGATGACGCTTCTCGGCGCCAAAGACCCTATTCCCGCCGTTGGCTTTGCCCTGTGGCTCGACCGTATCGAACAGGCGAGGGCCTGCTGATGACCATCACCATTGGACTGCCCTCCAAGGGCCGGATGAAAGACGACGCCTCGGCGATTTTTGCCCGCGCGGGCATGCCCATCGTCACCATCGGCAGCGATCGCTCCTATCGCGGCCGGGTCGAGGGTGAGGATATCGATATCGCCTTTCTCTCGGCCTCGGAAATTTCCCGCGAGATTGGCAATGGCACGGTGGATTTCGGCGTCACCGGCGAGGATCTGGTGCGCGAGGAACTAGCCGATGCCGATCTGAAAATGGAGATTGCCGCCCGCCTCGGCTTCGGCCATGCCGATGTTGTCGTTGCCGTGCCCGAGCTTTGGCTCGATGTCGACAGCATGGCCGATCTGGGCGATGTGGCCGCCGATTTCCGCACACGCCATGGGCGGCGTCTGGCGATTGCCACCAAATATAACCGGCTGACGCAACAGTTCTTCTCTCGCCAGCACGGCATCCAGCTTTACCGTATCGTCGAAAGCCTTGGCGCCACCGAAGGCGCACCGGCTGCCGGACAGGCCGATATCATCGTCGACATTACCTCGACAGGCTCGACGCTCAGGGCCAATCATCTGAAAATTCTTGAGGATGGGGTGATCCTGCGCTCCGAGGCCTGCCTGGTGCGCGCCCGCAAGCCCGAGCATGACGGCAATCCGGCCATTGGGCGGATCATCGACGCCGTCAGGGCGGTTTTGTAAGCGGGCCGCAAGCCACTTACACTTTCCCACATCAGGCATCATGAAAAACCCGCCACACAAGGCGGCGGGTTTTCTCATGCTTGTCAGCAGAAAATCTTTCTATTCAGGCCAGCGCAGGGCGATGGCTGCGGCGGGCATCCAGCGAATAGGCGCCTGCCCCATAGGTGGCAAGCAGGATATAAGCGCCAGCCATGGTGATGTTCTTCATGAACATGATCTGGTTCATCGTACTCAGATAGCCGTTGGCCGCATCGGGAAAGCCCGGAACGGAAATCGGATGCGCATGAAAGATCGCGCCGGTGACAAGGCAGAAAAGCGCCAGCGCCCAGCCGACCAGCCGCGTCTGAAAACCGGTGAGAACGCAAAGCCCGCTCACAAGCTCGAAAATACCAGCCAGATAGGCAAGAACAGAGGCCATCGGCAAACCGGCCTGAGAAATCATACTGGCGGTGCCTGCCGGATCCGTCAGTTTGCCAAAGCCGGACAGAATGAAGATGGCGGAAAGAAGAATGCGCGCGACCAGAATGATCGCATTATTGGCACTGGACATGGTCAGCTCCTATGATCTGGGCAAATTCACTGGCGCCAGATTAATGCAGACCGATTGTCAATGAAATATAGCAATAAATGCACAAAACGTTCATTTATAATGAACGATGTAAATCGCTCTGCTAAATCCTCAAAAGAACACTCATCATTTTAAAAACACGGTGCTGGCAAACACAGATAAATGCGCCGCAACCGGATCGAAACGGAACAGTTTCAGCCGCCAGCAGATGGTTAAACAATCAAAATTCAGTGCAAATTAACTCCTTTTCATTAATCAATTTTGAACGGCCTTCCTCTAAGCGATTATTTCATGTTTCACATGATGTGAGCAGAATCCTCCAATACAAGGGGCAGGAGCGGCGATGTCTTTGCCGAAGGAAGGATCGCGGATAGATCCGCGAAAACAACCGAAACAACAACGCAGTATACAGCGTTTCAAAAAGATACTCATGACAGCCGAACAACTATTGGCTGAACATGGTTTTATTCATCTGAAGATGACAGATATCGCGACCAATGCTGGCATACCTGTGGGTTCGCTCTATCAATTCTTTCCAGAAAAAGCGGCAATCATGAAGGCTCTTATTGAGCATCACCTAAATTTAATGATTGAATATATTAAAATCAGGTTACAGGCGATTCGAAATGCTGATGAGGCGCATCGCGAAGTTGCGTCCCTTATTGTTCAAGGAGCCGTGTTGCATCGTCGCAATCCCGTCTACCGGGAATTATGGATCGCCGCCTCCAGCGACCCGGAATTGCGGCACATTCGCCAGGATTATCAGGAAAAAATAAGCCAGACGGCCTTCAAATTTCTAGAGCCTTTTCTCGTTCAGGAAGAGGACGCGGCCAAGCATCGGCGCCTATGTCTCGTCACCATGCTGACAGGGTCCGTTTTTCGCAGTGTCTCCGACGCGGAAGACGACAGCCGGCTGATCGAAGACTGGAAAATCATTGCCTGTGACATGCTGTTTCGCGCAAGCCCGGCCCCTATCGGCCAATCATGATGATCGCCGACCGGCCTGATCAAGCTTATGCTCTCTGTCTCATTCTGCAGCCGTCACCAGCCTGGAATGATATGCCCTGCCCGCAAGCGGGGATAATAGCGGGCATGTCCCTTGATTTCCGTTTCGATGTCATCCTCAACCGCAGCCGGTGAGATGTTGTCGAGACAGGCCGAAATATGGTCGGTAATGGCATTGCTGAGAGACGATGACAGTCCCGGCCGTTTCATGATGCCGATCTGCACCGGCGGCAGGGGCGGAAAACCTTCAGCGGACGTCAGGATTTTCATGCCCGTTCTGAGCGCCGATTCCGGCAGCACAGAAACGGCCATTCCTGCAAGAACGGCCGCAGCGACCACGGTTGAAGACCAGCTGGTGAACAGGATCTGATAGCCGCGACCATCCGCATCCAGCGCCGAGCAGGCAAGCTGGCGCCAGTTACAATCGCGACGGCCAACGGCAAGCGGTACCGGCGCATCTTCCGGCAAGGGATGATTGGCCGACGCCACCCAGCATAACGGTTCCGTGCGCACAACATGCGAGGATCGCGCTGCCGGATTATGCGTGACCAGCGCAATATCAAGCTCGCCCCGGGTCATTTTTTCCGCCAGACTGGCCGAAGGCTCACAGACGATATAAAGCTCGACATTCGGGTGTGTCTTGGCAAAACGACCAATGATTTCCGGCATATAACGGTCGGCATAATCATCCGGCGTGCCAATTTTCAAGCTTCCTTCCAGACGATTATCATCAAAGGCAGCAATCGCCTCGCTGTTGAGGCGAATGATTCGCCGGGCATAATTCAACAGCTTCTCACCCTCAGCCGTCAGCCGGTTGCCGCGCCCGTCCTTGACGAAGAGCTGTTTTCCCACGCGCTCCTCAAGCCGGCGCATCTGCATGGACACCGCCGATTGCGTCTTGAACACACGATCCGCCGCTTTGGTAAAACTGCCCGTATCCACGATGGCGACAAAAGTTTGCAACTGGTCAATGTCAAGCGCCGCTGTCATGGTGTCACCTATCAGATGGATTGATGCATATCATTAGAAACATTCGTTGGTATGATCAATCAAAATCACACATAGTCTCCCCATCAAATCAGTTGAAAATCTTTCACAGCGCAAGACCATCGATACACTGCCACACGTCACGCATCATCCTTTGAGAGGGCGCGCGACAAGAGGCGGCTTGCGCTCAAAAACAGACAATAGGACGGCATTCTGTGTGGGCTGGATAGACTGCACAGGGCCGCAAGGCTTCGTTAGCGAGGCTTTCTTCATGCCGTAAGAGGAGCAGAGCATGACAACGATTGAGCAGAGCCTTTATCATCGCAAGAACCCATCAAGGACCATCCTGCGGATGCAGCCCTGGCTTAAGGCCGTGTCGATCCTGCGCAGCTACCTCAATCGCCGCGACATTATCCGTCTGCGCGATCTGGATGACTCTCTTCTGAATGATCTGGGTCTGACACGCGCGGAGCTGGAACATGACCTCGCCTGTGGATTTCTGAGCGATCCGTCACACCGTCTGAGCCTGCGTGTCGAACAGAAAAGCAAGCATTCCTCTCTCAGCCTTGGATAGGAAAGCAACGGGCTTTGCAGTTCAAGCTGTTGTTTTTACATATTAATCTCGCAAATCCGTCTCATGGTTTGCGAGCCATGCCGAAATCCCCGCAGGGCTACAGCCAATCGGCCCTGCTTTTGCCCGGTAAAGCCATAGCTTTGCCGGGCCTTTTTATCATCGCTTGCCGCCTTCTTCCGTCATTTTGAATCTGGCGGTTTATGAGATCGGCGAAAGCAACAATCTCAGTCGGCAGAACCTTTACCATTGCCGCGGCGCGAACCGGCTGTGGCTTCATGGCCGGCAACCTCACCAGAGCTGGCTTCCGCCTGTGCCGGACCTTTCATATAGGTCTCGAAAATCTTTTCCATGCTGGACTGGTAGGATTTCTGCATTTCAAGACCGCTGTCGAAGAGACCGCTGACAGCATCCACCATGGCCTGACGCGCCTCGGCCTGCGGCGTTGGCTTGGGCTTTTCCGGCTGGCGCGGCTGGCCGAGAGAGATCTGCATCATCTCCTGCCAGGCCTTGGCAATGGGATTGTCGAGAAAGGGATTGGCGGGCTGCTGTTCGGGCTTGGCGGCTTCCACACCCATCATCTCCCGCCATGCCGTGAAAAATGGATTATCAAACGGCAGCGAAGAGGTTCGCTGCGGCTTTGGGGCAAACCCCGCCGACTCAAGCCATTGCTGGATCATCGGCCCCATTGGCAGGGTGGAAAACACGGTCTGGGCATCCTGCATCTGCCGGAGGCTCTGCTTGAACAACCCGCCCATCAGCGTATCGGCCATCACCGGCATCATCTGCTTGAGAATGTCCTGCCCGACACCGGTAACCTGCGCCGCCTGGGCGGCAATGGCGCGCGACATCTCCTTGCTACCGAACAATTGCTGCAACACATGATTGCCGTCGGCAATCCCCTGCGGGGTAAACACCCTGCCCAGATCCTCAAAATACTGTGCATAATTGCCTTTGGAGAGCGAGGAAAACAAACCGGCCAGATCGGCCGGATTGTCCGCGGCGCGCTTCAGGCCAAAGGAAAAAGCCGGTGTCAGCGCTGCAACCGCCTGCGTAACCTGCTCCTGCGCCAGGCCGAATTGCCGCGCCATCATATCCATGGCGGCCCCGTCCTGGGCTTTGAGCATCATGTCGAACAAAGGCATCATCGGCGTTGCTTTCCAGCGAGAGGGGCATCCTTGCCATTATGGCATTTAAACGCACTATAACTGGAAAGTTGCATCAGGAAACGGATTTTTTCACAACATTCACAAGGGGCTTGCGCCAAAACCGGGCAATTTGCCGATCCGGCTCACTGTGGGACGGATACAGCCATGACGTTTGCTGTGAGAGAAGCCGATACGATCAGTAGCGATAATCCGTGAAAACCGGCTCGATCCTGCCGCCCCAGTCTCCGGCATAACGGGAAAGCATCGTTTCCGCCACGCTGATGCCTGTCGCGGCAATGGCCTCGATCGGCTCAAGATAACAGCTTTCGTCACGGCCCTGCGCATCAAGGCGGCCCCGGGAGACAAGACCGCTTCGGGAAATGGCGAGCACGTCACGGGCAATCTCGGCGGCACTGCGGCCTGCTATGCGCGCTTTCAGCCCTTCCACCGGAACGGCACTTCTGAAGGCCGAGACGGCAGCATAATCCCAATCCGCCGTCAGCCGGTCAGCCGCTTCCAGCGCAGCATCATCGTAAAGCAGCCCGACCCAGAAGGCGGAAAGCGCGGTGATATGGCTGATTGGACCGCAATCGGCACCGCGCATTTCCAGAAACCGCTTCATCCGCACATCAGGGAAAAGCGTGCCGAGATGATTGGTCCAGTCGCCCATCGTCGGCTGCCAGGCCTCGATCTCACCCTTCAGCGCCCCCTGCATAAACTGCCGGAAGGTGATATGGGTGCAATCATGGTAACGGCCATTGCGCATGACGAAATACATCGGCACGTCGAGCGCCCAGTCGACATAATCGGCAAAACCGAATTTTTTCCCGAACACAAAGGGCAGAAGACCGGCTCGCTGATTGTCGGTATCGCGCCAGATTTCGCCGCGCCAGGACAACAATCCGTTTGGCCGTCCCTCGGTAAAGGGCGAGGCGGCAAACAATGCCGTTGCCAAAGCCTGCAACCGCATCGATACGCGCAATTTCCGGCACATATCCTCTTCGGAGGAAAAATCCAGATTTACCTGAATGGTCGATGTCCGATACATCATGTCGAGGCCGGATGTACCGACTTTCGGCATATAGCGCGTCATGATCGCATAACGGGATTTTGGCATCACCGGCGTTTCCGCCAGGCTCCACAGCGGGCTTGCCCCCATGCCGAGAAAGCCGATGCCCATGGGCTGCGTGATCTCCGCCACAAGTTCCAGATGATGGCGGGTTTCCTCGGCGGTGTCGTGCAGGCTGGCAAATGCGGCGCCTGAAAGTTCGAACTGGCCGCCGGGTTCGATGGAGATCGCCCCTTCGCCGCTGCCGCCGGCAAGGCCGATGATATGGCCACCATCGATGATCGGTTCCCAGCCGAGACGGGCCTGCATGGCGCTCAAAATACTGCCAATGCCGGTTTCGCCCTCATAAGGCACCGGCGTCAGATCGTGCCGGTAAAAGCCGAATTTTTCATGCTCGGTCCCGATACGGAAGCTTTCTTTCGGCTTGCATCCGCCGGCGATATAATCGACCAGTTCCTGATGGGACGTCAGCGGCGTATCGTCAGTGGTATCACGAGCCATGGAGAGAACCCTGTTGCTTGCCTGCGATCCGTTCTAAATTCTGCCCACGCGGCTTTGGGCAGACAATGCTGGATAAAACAACAGCGGAAGGCGCTTTCGCAAAAACCGTCCGCTGGTTGTCTATCCCTTCAGACAGACCGCTTGCGTGATAGGGCTGAAGGCGGTCAAGGCGCAAGCAAATTTTGCGAAAGACCCGTTCAATCCTGTTGAACGATGCAGAGAAAAATCGCTTCCGTTACAGCGTTGTGCGCCATATATGGCGCACAAAACGCGCTGCAGGGGAGAGAGACGACCGGCAGGCCCCCTGGCTATCTCCAGTCTCCAATCATGGCCTGCACAACCGCAAGCGCGGCAACGGCGGCCGTATCGGCGCGCAAAATACGGGGGCCAAGAGGGATGGGCGTGACGAAGTCCAGAGCCCGCAGCAAACCGCGCTCATCCTCGGAAAACCCGCCTTCTGGCCCGACGAGCAACGCGATCTTTGTATCTTTGATGGCTCGCAACGCATCAACCGGATTGTTGGTGGCGCTGTCCTCGTCACAAAAGAGGATGCGGCGCTGATGATCCCACACCTCCAGCAGGTCCTTCAGCCTGAGGGGCGCAGCCACCGTCGGAACGGCAAGAATACCGCATTGCTCAGCCGCCTCCACGGCATTGGCCTGCAAACGCTCCAGACTGGTGATCTTGCCCTGAACATGCTGGGTGATGACCGGCTGAAGCAATCCGGCCCCCATTTCCACCGCCTTCTGGATCAGATAATCCATGCGCCCGACTTTGAGCGGGGCAAAAAGAAACACCAGATCGGGCAAGGCCGGTTGCGGTCGCGTCTGTTCCTGCGGCGTCATGCTCAGGCGCTTGCGTGTGGGAAAATGCAGGCTCGCCTTCCACTCACCATCGCGGCCATTGAACAGAAGAACCTCATCTGCCTCACCAAGACGCAGCACATTGGCAAGATAGTTATATTGTTCGGCAGTTGCCTGAATGGGCTCCGACACGGCAAGATCCGCTTCGACGAAAAGCCGTTGCATCCGGTAATTTGCCCGCATACGCAGTATCCCTTCTGGCATGGCGCTTTAAAGCATTGTCCTCAGATAAGCATGAAACGGTTATCCTGGAACTGCTCTAAAGCATCGACCGAAAAGGGGAAACCGGTTTTCGGAAAAATCCGATGCGTAAACAAAAACTGAGAGCATGTCGCGTTTACGGCATCATTCCTGAAATCGGGTGAGATTGAAGGTGAAAATGATGCAGCAGACGACACGTGTTACAGCGAGTTTTGTGCGCCATATTGGGCGCACGGCGCTCTATTGTCCTCAATAAAACGATAACGTTCATGCGGCTGAAACAGTCAGGTGCAGCTGAGAATGAAGGTCGTTGGGGGAGTAAAACTGCCCAAAACGGCGCTAATAAGCCATGTGCAACGCTTTTTAGCACTTTTCAATCACGGCAAGTTTGAGCAAACAGAATGCATCATAGTGATCGCACGATGCTCTAACTCCTTGTTTTTACGCAATTCCGGACGGAAAACCGTTTCACACTTTTCTCGGGACACTGCTCTAATCATCGGCGGAAATTGGCAGCTTCGGCGGGCGAATTTTCGGTGGATTGGCTGAGAGGTGCAAAAACAGCCGCTTCAGGTCTGGCTCCTGCACACGACGGGCTGCCTCGTCGCATGTCACCCAGGCGAGGCTGCGTGCTCCCTTTTCCGGATAATCTCCCAGCATGTCGTGAACCTGCAACAGAAAGACCTGCACTTCGCAGACAACACTGCTGCCATCCTTCAGGCGCTTGTCATACACATAGCTGCCAGTGGATTTCTTGGAAACATGACCTTTCGCGCCTGCCTCCTCATAAGCTTCACGCTGTGCAACGGCATGGGATTTCTTGTTGCCCATCGGCCAGCCCTTGGGAATAACCCAGCGACCGGTATCGCGGCTGGTGATCAGCAAGACCTCGACACCGTCTTTCCCGGTATCGCACGCTTTCCCGGTATCGCACGATCTGTAGCAGATGGCGCCAAATTGCTGTTGCGCGGCCTCTCTCGACGCCGTCTGCAGGTCAGCCTTTATCATGCGTGCAGCAGGCACTGGCAATACTCCATATCCGTCTGTCTCTTTACAGGTTCTGACTGAACCAGCGAGATCGTTTTCTTCTTGTGGCTTTCTTGCCAATGGAATCGTTTCCAACACAATATGTCAAATTTAATCTACCCTGGCGAGCGATCCTGCACTCATCACAGGACTGTGTGTTTTTTATTGAACCAACAGTGCCGTTATCTCTAGAACATCGGATGTTTCCGAAAACAGGCTCCCCCTTTTCGGCCGATGCTCTAACAATCACAAATGCATGATCACCGGTCATGGATATGAAACAGGACCAGATGGCAAAAATTCAATCTTAAAACTATGAGTCGAATTTAATCAATAATGAGGAACTCAAGTAGCAAATGTCAATTGAGGAAAAATGCATGGCTCCCATGATCTCGAGCGAGGCTCATGGCGCCATGCCAGGGCCGGAAGACCGGCGCATGTGGTAAGACAAAACAGATAAAAGCGCTCGCGACCCTCTCTCCGTCACATCACCTTCAGCCTTATATCCGGCTCTGCACTGCCTTCCATCACCGATATTCCATTGGGCAGATCGTTGTGATCGAGTTTGTGCACAACTGCTTCCTCGTCAAGCCCATAACCTTCCCAGCGATGGCGCAACCGGCGACGCAACTCCTCTTGATCGACATCCACCAGCACGGTGAGATCGAAGATCGGCTTGATCCTGTCCCATGGCGGTTGACGCATCAGCAGATAATTTCCCTCACAGACGATGATGCCCGTGCCCTGAGGGATCAATCGCCCGCCGGCGCGGGCAATTTCAATTGCCCGGTCAAAAACCGGCACGGCAACAACATCCTCGCGATTGTCTTTCAATCGTTGCAGACAATGGCGCAAGCCATGAACATCGAAAGTATCGATGGCGCCTTTATAGGGCAGACGCCCCAGTTGTCTGAGCACCGCATCGTCAAAATGAAATCCGTCCATGGGAAAAACAGCAGCCAGTTCGGGCTGCCCGGCATTCAGCATGTCGACAACAGCCTCGGCAAGGGTAGACTTTCCAGAGCCCGGAGCCCCGGCAACACCCAGCATGATCCGCCGGCCCGCATAGAGATCACGCGCCCTGTTGGCGACAATAGTGGCCATGGTTTCAAGTTCCATCGATATGCCTTCTCTGCCTGTCGATCCCGATCCTGCATCCTGCATAAAAAACAACAGCCTGTCGCGGTTCATTGAGCACAATGAAGCGCGACAGGCTGCGAATGCGATATTTTGGCTCTCTCAGATCACGAGACCATTGATCGCCCGCCTTGTTTTTCAGCAGCCTGTGACGTGTTTGTCTCAAAGACTACCGTGATGGCAATACCGCGACATGGTTTAATTCATGAACCAGCCATGGCTGACGATGATTGACTGGCCCGTCAGCGCATTGGTCTCGAAGCCGGCGAGGAAGAGCGCCACTTCGGCGACATCCTGCACGGTGGTGAATTCACCATCGACCGTATCGCCGAGCATGACCTTTTTCACCACCTCTTCTTCGGAAATCCCAAGAGTTGCCGCCTGTTCAGGGATCTGCTTGTCGACCAGCGGCGTGCGCACGAAGCCCGGGCAAATCACATTGCTGCGAATGCCATGCTGGCCGCCTTCCTTGGCCACGACCCGGGCAAGACCGAGCAGGCCGTGCTTGGCCGTGACATAGGCGGATTTCAACTGCGAGGCTTCATGCGAATGCACCGACCCCATATAGATGATGGCGCCGCCGCCCTGTTTCTTCATATGCGGCACGCAGGCCTTGGTGGTCAAAAATGCGCCGTCGAGATGAATGGCGAGCATTTTCTTCCAGTCGGCATAGGGGTAGTCCTCGATCTTGTGAACGATCTGGATACCGGCATTGGATACCAGCACATCGACACGGCCCCAGGTTTCGACAACCTTGGCAATGCCGCTGTTGACCGCATCCTCGCTGGTCACATCCATGGCGATGCCGATGGCTTCGCCCGGTCCCATCGCGGTCAGTTCACGTGCCTTTTCGCTGGCAGCATCTTCCTTGAGATCGGCAATGACGACTCTTGCACCTTCCTCGACGTATCGCTTGGCGATCTCGGCGCCGATCCCGCTGGCAGCTCCTGTGACAACACAGACTTTACCTTTGATTTTCATAGGACATTCTCCTTTTTAGCGAGCCAGATAATCATGAACAACTTCGCCGAGACCCAAGGTCAGATCGGTCAGAAGATGCACGGCGGACTTGACCTCCAGCACCGGCAGGTCCGCCACCGGCGCCAGAGCATGAGCATGTAGCTGCAAGGCACCCGGCCCTTCCCAGGCGCCCTTGATCGTCAGATCCGTGAGATAATACCGGACAAGCTCACAAATTCTCGGCGTGCAATCGACATGCGGAATGATCTTCAGCATGAAATTAGGCTCCTTGAGCCCTTTTTCCACTGTCGCGAGATCAAGTGCGCGATGTTTATAGCCCATAGTGCCGGTCGCGACCCTGACACCGGTATAATCCAGCGTGCCGATCAGCGTATCCTTGACCACCGAAAGGCTGGGATCGGCCAGCTTCTTCGGAAAGCCCCAGATTTCCCGGCCGCCGGCAATGGGGGCATCGTCGTTCAGATACATGGAATGCACATAGCCGCCCTTGACGCCATTGAAGCGCACGGGAATGACCTGCCCGGTCTCGGTATAATCGCCAAAGCCGGTGGAATCGGGCATGCGGATGAATTCATATTTCACCAGCGGCTCATCGATTTCCAACGGTTCCGGCACGACGCGGCGCAGTTTTTCCATGTCAGTGCGGTAGGTGATCACCAGAAATTCACGATTGACAAAGCGATAGGGCCCGGGCGGATAGGACGGGCTGGTCAGCGGCATGGCAAAGGCATTTTTGACAACATCATCGATTTTCATCTTCAAAATCTCCTTTTCAATCTCTGTTCGGCAAGATCGAAAATCTGGATCCCGTTTTCCGGGCGCTTGCGGTTGATAAAGGCCGGGTTCTGCAGAGTTTCCATCACATCGTCATAGCCGGTCTTCCAGTGCTCCTCGACGGAGCGACGGGAAAATTCATAATCCTTGGAATGGGTGTCATAGGCCGCCTGCCGCTGGATCAGATGCACCAGTGTCACAGCCGAATCATTGCCGATGCGCGCCAAAAGCTTCGCATCCGGGTCATCCTTCATATCGGGCGGCAGTTTCTCCGTCAGCCGCTTGGCGGCCATGCGCACCTTCTGCATTTCCCGGAACTGATCGGTGTTAAGACGTGTGCGGCTGGAATAGCGAATTTCCTTTTCGCGTGATTCCACATCGAACAGGTCTCTCGGCATCCGGCCACGGGCGCTGAACAGATCGACCTGATAAATGCACAGGTCCGAATCCATCTTGCGATCGTAAAGCACCGCCTGAAGCGGCGTATTGGAAACGAGGCCGCCATCCCAGTAATAATTGCCGTCGATCTCGACCGGGGCAAAGCCCGGCGGCAGCGCGCCGGAGGCTGCAACATGCTCCGCCTTCAACGCAATGTCGAGATTGTCGAAATAGGCGAAATTGCCGCTGATCACATCGACAGCGCCGAGGCTGAGGCGGGTTTTGCCGGCATTGATCAAATCGAAATCGATCAGTTCGTTCAGGGTCTTTTTCAAGGGCGCCGTATCATAAAGGCTGATGCGCGCCATCGGATCGAGAAAGAGCGAAAGCGGCTTGGAAGCGCGCGGGGTGAAAAAGCCCGGAACCCCCATGATCGCACCGGTCATGGCCGCCATTTCATTGGAAATCTTGCGCAGATAATCTTCATTGGCGCCCAAATTGCCCTGCAGGCCTGAGGATACGGTCTCCCAGAAGCGGCGCAGATTTTCGACCCGTTTGTCTTCCGGACTGCCAACGATGATGGCAGAATTGATCGCGCCGATCGAAATTCCTGCCAGCCAGTCCGGCCTGATGCCTGCCTCATGCAGGGCTTCATAAGCGCCAGCCTGATAAGCGCCAAGTGCTCCTCCGCCCTGAAAAACCAAAACGACTTTTTCATGCTGTTTCGCCACAGAACTGTCCTTCCATCATCACCAACCCGACGGCCTCCTGCATTTCATCGAACGCATACCAGATGCCGTAACACGCAAAAATTGCAAATCTATATCAAAGCGCGGCACATCAATCCGTCACCGCCCTTTCAAACTGCCGGAGATCCGGCCTTACCCAGTCAAAGCCATCATCGTCATCATGGCCCAAGGCAATCGGGCTGGATTGCGCAGGGTCACGGTCAAGGACGTTGTCATCGCATGATGTCAAAACAAGATGACGCAATGCAATAAATCCATCATAAAAGAGTCCAGTTTTTTGCCAAAATCGCAAACATGACTAAAATTTCATATTCGTGTAGTTTTATAGATATTTAAAAACAAAACCTTAAATCGCAGTCATATTGGCGTGATCGTCAGAATCGACACAAAAAAAGTCGCCAGAAAAAACCTGGCGACCTTATCACAATCCAGTGAGATGATTTAAACTTCAAGCCTTTACGGCCGGTATTACCGTGTCACTCGGCAGAAGGTTCATCTCTACCACTTTGTTTTTACGCTCTCCTTCTGATCAATCGCGGTACAAAATGCGTGTGCGAGCGTCAGTCCGGTGCCATTGCAAAGAATGCTGCATCGCAACATTCACGAAAGATCGAGCACGATGCGACCGTCGATCTTGCCTTCCTCCATGCGGTGGAAAATATCATTGATGTTTTCGATCTTGTCCCAGGAGAAATGGGTGGCAACCTTGCCTTCTCCGGCAAAGCCCAGCGCCTCTTCCAGATCCTGACGGGTGCCGACAATCGATCCGCGCACGGTGATGCGCTTCAAAACGGTGTCGAAGACCGGCAGAGAGATGAAGCCCGGCGGCAGACCAACCAGCGCCATCGTGCCTTTGGAGCGCAAGAACCCATAGGCCTGCTCCATGGCTTTCGGCGATACCGCTGTCACCAGCGCGCCATGCACGCCGCCGGTTGCCTTCTGCACCTGTTCCACCGCATCGGCGGCACGGCCATTGACGGTCACGTCGGCGCCGAGCTTTTTCGCCAGATCGAGCTTTTCATCGAAAATATCGGCGGCCACCACATGCATGCCCATGGCCTTGGCATATTGCACGGCCATATGGCCAAGACCGCCAATGCCGGAGATCACCACCCATTCGCCGGGGCGCACCTCGGTTTCCTTCAAACCCTTGTAGACAGTCACACCGGCGCAGAGCACCGGCGCTGCGGGACCAAACTCGAGATGATCAGGCAGACGGCCAACGAAATCGGGATCGGCAAGACCATATTGGGCAAAGGTGCCGTTGACGGAATAGCCGGTATTCTGCTGCGAACCGCAGAGCGTTTCCCAGCCCGTGCGGCAGGGCGAGCAACAGCCGCAGGCCGTGTGCAGCCACGGCACGCCAACCCGGTCGCCTTCCTTGATGCGGGAAACACCGGAACCCAGTTTCGCTACGTAACCGACGCCTTCATGACCCGGAATGAAAGGGGGATTGGGCTTGACCGGCCAATCGCCGTTGGCCGCATGGAGATCGGTGTGGCAGACGCCGCTTGCTTCGTATTTCACCAGAATCTGACCCGGGCCGGGCTCCGGGATCGGCACATCCTCGATCACCAGCGGCTTGCCGAATTCCCGCACCACGGCGGCTTTCATTGTCGATGCCATTGTTTCCTCCATGAAAGCGATTGTTTGAACATCAAACGGAATGCACCAGCCCTCAGGACCGGTCATGGGGAAACATTAGGCGCAAAGACGGCAGCTTCATTTGATTGACGTCAATGCCGGTGGCGTTTCCGCCACCGGTTGCATCACAATTGCGACGGTTGCGAGCGTCATGTCATCCGTCAAGATGGGTTTTCAAAAAGGCAATCGTCCGCGACCAGGCAAGGTCGGCGGCCTTCTTGTCATAACGGGCTTCGGATGTGTCGTTGTTGAAGGCGTGGTTGACGCCGTCATAGATGAAGATCTCGAAGCTCTTGCCGTTTTCTTCCAGCGCCTTGCGATAGGCGGGAATGCCCGCATCGATGCGCTCGTCCAGCCCGGCATAATGCAGCATCAGCGGCGCCTTGATCTTCGCCACCTGATCGGCCTTCGGCTGCATGCCATAATAGGCGACACCGGCGCCAAGCGTCGGTGAGGCAACCGCAAGCTGGTTGACCAGCCCGCCGCCCCAGCAGAAGCCGACCGCCCCCACCTTGCCATTGCCGCCCTTGTGCCCGGCAAGCCAGGTCTGGGCGGCAACGGCGTTTTGCACCGTCTCTGCCATATCGAGCGTGGTAAACATCTGCCGCGCCTTGTCCTCATCCTGCGGCGTGCCGCCAAGAGGGCTCAAGAAATCCGGGGCAAGCGCCATGAAGCCTTCCAGCGCCAGACGCCGGGTCACATCCTGAATATGCGGATTGAGCCCGCGATTTTCATGGATGACGATGACGCCGGGCAGAGGTCCGGCAGGGTTTTTCGGCTGGGCGAGATAGGCCTTGATCTCGCCTTTCGGCGCGGAAAATGTGACGGCCTGCGTCTGAAGCCGCGCGTCATTGTCCTCAGTCAGCGCCGCGCGCGCCTGACTGGCCGCCAGCATCGGCGCAATTGCCGCAGCCGCTGCTCCCGATCCGGCAAGCTTTGTCAGCTTTTCCATGAAACCGCGGCGATCGAGCGTCAGATGGGTATATTCATCATAGGCATCGATCATCGCCTGGGTGATTACCGGCTTTTCCATCCACATCCTCCCTTGTTTGGATGGATATAAAGATAGAAAGCCCGGACCGTCCTCCAAGAACGATCCGGGCTTTTATCGCGGGAAAGGCCAAATATTATGCAGCGCCCGGATAATTCGGGCTTTCGCGGGTAATGGTCACGCCATGCGGATGGCTTTCACGCAGGCCAGCTCCGGAAATACGCACGAAGGTCGCCTTCTCCTGAAAGTCCCTGATGTCCTTGCCGCCGACATAACCCATGGCGGCCTTCAGGCCACCGGCCAGCTGATGCAGAACCGCCGAGACCGGCCCCTTATAGGGCACCTGACCTTCAATGCCTTCCGGCACCAGCTTCAGCGTATCGCGCACTTCAGCCTGGAAATAGCGGTCGGCGGAGCCGCGCGCCATCGCCCCGACGGAGCCCATGCCGCGATAGGCCTTGAACGAGCGGCCCTGATAGAGATAGACCTCGCCGGGGCTTTCATCGGTTCCGGCCAGAAGCGAACCGACCATGACGGCGGACGCACCGGCGGCAATCGCCTTGGCCAGATCGCCGGAGAACTTGATGCCGCCATCGGCAATCACCGGCACGCCATGCTTGGCCGCTTCCTCGACCGAGGCCATGACGGCGGCCAGTTGCGGCACGCCAACGCCAGCCACGACGCGGGTGGTGCAGATCGAGCCCGGGCCGATACCGACCTTGATGCAGTCGGCGCCCGCATCGATCAGCGCGCGCGTGCCTGCACCCGTGGCGACATTGCCGGCAATGATGCGCACCGAATTCGACATTTTCTTCACGGCTGCGACCGCATCCAGAACCTTCTGCGAATGGCCATGCGCCGTATCGACGACGATGATATCGACACCGGCATCGATCAGGCGCTCGGCCCGTTCCTGACCGTCATTGCCGGTGGAAATGGCGGCAGCGACCCTGAGACGCCCCTGGGCATCCTTGGCGGCATTGGGGTTGAGCTGGGACTTCTCGATGTCCTTGACGGTGATCAGACCGATGCAGCGGCGCTCGCTATCCACCACCAGCAGCTTTTCGATGCGATGGGAGTGCAGCAGGCGCTTGGCCTCCTGCTGGTCCACGCTTTCATTGACGGTGACCAGATTGTCGCGGGTCATCAGTTCATGAATTTTCTGCGAGGGATCGGAGGCAAAACGAACGTCGCGGTTGGTGAGAATGCCGACCAGACGGCCGGGACGGCCACCCTGCTCCACCACCGGAATACCGGAAATGCCATGCGCCTTCATCAGCGACAGCGCCTCGGCCAGCGTGGCATCGGGATGAATGGTGACCGGATTGACCACCATGCCGCTTTCAAATTTTTTCACCTGCCGCACTTCCTCGGCCTGTTCGATCGGCGTCAGATTGCGGTGAATGACGCCAAGACCACCGGCCTGGGCCATGGCAATCGCAAGACGGCTTTCCGTGACCGTGTCCATGGCGGAGGAGATGATGGGCAGCGAAAGATCGATGTCCCTGGCGATCCGGGTTGCGATATTGGTCTCGCCCGGCATGATTTCGGAATGTCCCGGCTGCAAAAGGACATCATCGAAAGTAAGCGCTTCCGCGCCGGTTGCCGACATTACGATGCGTGCCATGCCAATTTCCTTCGTTTTAAAAAAGCAAGAGTTACGGAAAGAGGATCGTTTCCGTTGAGCACTTGCATGAAATGGAAGTTGGCGAGGGCTGGTAACACGTTCATGACAGGAAGGAAAGCGCAAAAGCATCATCGTTTCGTCATGAAACACCTTGCATCCACGCATGGCTTGAACGACAAAACGCTAGGACTATCGCAGGCATATCGGGAGCAGTGCTTTGCGGTGCGTCGTTGGGGGAGGAAAAGACCATGAAAATCGGATTGAAGGATGTGGCGAAAGAGGCAGGCGTCTCACTCAGCACAGCCTCGCATGCGCTGAACGGAACCGCACCCCTGACGCGGGACGTGCGCGAACGGGTGATCGCTGCCGCACAACGGCTGGGCTATCTGGAAATGCGCCGCAACAAGGCCTCGATCACGGCGCTGCGCTCCATCGTTGTGGCCATCACCGAGGAGGCGGCACGGCAGGACGATCTCAATCTGGTCAACTGGACATTGATGGGTGGATTGCGTGAGGAATGCGAAAAACGCGCCGTGCGCATCGTGCCCTGCGTCAGCCCCGGCAAGCTGGTCGATCCAGCGAGGGTGAAGCGCGTCTGCCAGGAGGAAAGACCGCAGGCGGTGGTGGTCATTCATGACGACCGGCCCGATCTGATCCGTCAGTTGTTGCAGCTGCCTGTTCCGGTGGTGCTGGTCAATGGCGAAGACCCGTCGATGCGCATCGACACCATCACCGTGCAGAACCGTTTCGGGGCAAGGCTTGCCACCGAATACCTCATGTCGCTTGGTCATCGCCGCATCCTGCATATGACATGGGCAGGCCGCACCACGATTCGCCGCCGCCATGACGGTTTCATCGATGCCTTTCTTCTCGCGGGCCTTGCGCCCCCGACGGATTTCATCATTGAAGCCGCAAGCTATGAACCTTCCGCAGGCGAGGCGGCCATGCGCAGCTTTCTGGAAACCTATCCGGATCGAAAAGGCGCAACCGCCATTTTCTGCGCTGCCGACAATCTGGCGCTGGGCTGCCTGAAAGCGCTGGAGAGCGCCGGGGTAAAGGTGCCCGGGCAGTTTTCGGTGTTCGGCTGCGACGATCTTCTGCCAGCCACCTTCAGCTCGCCGCCGCTTTCGACCGTGCATCTGCCCGGCGCACGCCTTGGGGCCGCCGCGCTCGACATGATCGAACAGCGCCTTGTTTCCAATGATCCGCTGCGTCCGGCGCAAAGGCTGGAGCTGGGCTGCAAGCTGGTGCTGCGCGACAGCTCTGCGCCCCCGGCAAAATCATGAGACCCTGCCGCACCGAGCATTTGTTCCAGCACGAGATTGCAGGGCGTGTGACGCCTGTTCAGTGCACAAGGATCGCCTCACGATTGAATCCTTCCGGAAGAATGGCAGGCCGGTCGATCCCGACCGCGTCCAGCACCAGCCCGTCGACACCGCTGGCGAAGACACCAGGCATTCCGCCGGGATAATCGATCAGACCGACAATGCGGCCATCGGCCCCGCGCGTCCAGGCATTGGCCCGGCCTTCCGCCTCCGGTTGCGGCGCAAGATCGGCCTCTGTCGGGCGAAGGTCGTAGCGAAGACCGGTGCCAAGCGCGCCCGGCTGCTGGGTGAGAGCGATCCGGCTGAGGCGAACACCGTGAAGACCCGCCGCAGAGGTCGAAACCAGAACGATGGCACCCTCCATCCGGCCGGAAATATCCTCAACCGTGACATCGCTGACGCGACCGGCAAGCTTGCCGCTGACCCGGTCCACCACCGTCACCGTCAGCGCCTCGCCCGAGCCCCAGAAGCCATCGGGTGTTTCATGGCACGCCACCGAAATGCGGGAAAACCGCACCCTCGAAATATGACCGCCATCGCGCGAGAAAATGCCAAGGGCGCGATTGCTATCGACAACCGTGCAATCCTCAAACACCACATCGCTGACATCGCCATGGCTTTCCGTGCCGATCTTCAGGGCGCAGCTCTGGCTCGACACCGTCGCGCGGCGCACCACCACATCCTCGCAGCGCCCGATCGGCTTGCCATCCGCCCCGGCGCTGGTCTTCAGGCAGATGCCGTCATCGGCGGTTTCGATCCGGCAATCCTCGATCAGCACATGGCGGCAGGCATCCAGCACCATGCCGTCGGTATTGGGCAGGCGGCGATTGTTGGTGACCGTCACATGGCGAATGCTGACATGGTCGCAACGAACGAAATGCAGCGTCCACATCGGTGAATTGTCCACGCAAAGCGCCTCAAGGCGCACATGGCGGCAATCCTCCAGCACCATGACGCGCGGGCGAAACTCCGCCGGAATGAAGGTGCCGACGAGATCATCATTGCCGATGATGAAATGGTCGCCGCCCGCCTCGATCCGTCCCGGTCCGGTGATGGCGATATGGTCGGCGCCATGGGCCACGATCATGCCCCGGTCGGATTTCTCGGCGATCACCGAAACCCGATTGTCGGCATAGGCCTGATAATCCGGCACAAGCCGCAGCACCGCCCCTTCGGCAAGATGCAGCTCTACATGCGATTTCAGTCTGAGCGCCCCGCAAAGATGCAGACCCGATGGCAGAACAACGCGCCCGCCACCTGCCGCCGATAGCTGATCGATTGCCGCCTGAATGGCCGCTTCACCGAGATTTGCCCCGCCTTCAACCACAATCTCCGCTGTCATCGCTTCCCTTGTCCTTTTTTACGTTTCAGGCGTGAGCAGGCGCACCATGCCATTCGTTGCAACCAGACCTGAACGGCACTTTGCCGCAGACCCGGATGCAGGAGAAATATTTTCACGAAGCCGCGTGAGAAAACCTGTCGCCTGCCAGCCTATTCATGATTTAAATTTGCTTATCTCCGCCCATATCCAGAATGCAATCCTGACAGATGAAATTAAAATATTTTCATGAATGTTGCGCTACCTTCGCCACATCCACCGCGTCAATACCCTGTGATAACCACTTGGCGAAACCGGTGTCATCGCGCTAAAACCTTGGGATTGCCACCGGACCGGAAAAGCGGGCGGCGACAGGATGAACAGGATGCGGCGCATGGCATCAGGCACAGGCCGCATGCTTCCCAGATGAGGAAACCAGATGATGCGGACTGCCTTGACGATTGAGGATCTGAAGCGCCAGGCGCGCCGTCGCGTGCCGAAAATGTTTTTCGACTATGCCGATAGCGGCTCGTGGACGGAATCCACCTACAAGGCGAATGAAAGCGATTTTTCCCGCATCAAGCTGCGCCAGCGTGTGCTGGTGGATATGACGAACCGCTCGCTGGCCGGCACCATGATCGGCGAACAGGTGACGATGCCGGTGGCACTGTCGCCGACCGGGCTGACGGGCATGCAGCATGCCGATGGGGAAATCCTGGCGGCAGAAGCGGCGGAAGCCTTTGGCGTTCCCTTTACGCTTTCGACCATGAGCATCTGCTCGATCGAGGATATCGCGCTGCATACGCGCAAGCCCTTCTGGTTCCAGCTTTACGTGATGAAGGACAGGGATTTCATCGAAAGGCTGATCGAGCGCGCCCGCGCCGCGCATTGCTCGGCTCTGGTGCTGACGCTCGATCTGCAAATTCTTGGCCAGCGCCACAAGGATATCCGCAACGGCCTGTCCGCACCGCCGAAATTCAACCTCAACACCCTGTTTCAGCTGGCAACCCGGCCGCAATGGTGCCTTGGCATGCTGAACACCCAGCGCCGCAGCTTCGGCAACATTATCGGCCATACGAAAAGCGTCTCCGATCTCTCCTCCCTCGCCTCCTGGACCGCCGAACAGTTCGATCCGCAACTGTCGTGGAAGGATGTCGCATGGATCAAGGAAAAATGGGGCGGCAAGCTGATCCTCAAGGGCATACTGGATGAGGAAGACGCCCGCATGGCCGCCGACAGTGGCGCAGACGCGTTGATCGTCTCCAATCACGGTGGACGACAGCTCGACGGCGCGCCTTCGACAATCTCGATGCTGCCGAAGATCGTCAAGGCTGTCGGCGACAGGATCGAAATCCACCTCGACAGCGGCATCCGCAGCGGGCAGGATGTGCTCAAGGCCATAGCGCTCGGCGCAAAGGGCACCTTTATCGGCCGCCCCTTCCTTTATGGCCTTGGCGCAGGCGGACGCGAGGGTGTGACGCGGGCGCTGGAGATCATCCGCAGCGAACTCGACACGACTCTGGCATTGTGTGGCAAACGGGTGCTGAGCGACATCGACGACAGCATCCTGATGGACAATCCCTTCGCCGTCGACTGACTTTTTCAGCAGCCTGTTAAAGCACGTTGCGGCTTATCAGCCTCAGGCAACGTGCTTTCAGCCTTTGTTGTGTCGCATTCCCGGACGGAAAACGGGTTCACACTTTTCTCGGGACAATGTTCTCGCGGCAGAGCGCGCCTTTGCCTCCGTCACGTTACAGCGCCGTGCGTTTTATCAAATGCACAAAGGACGCTGTAACCTGTTAAATCTGCTGCATCATTCCTTAAATCTCACCCGATTTCAGGAATGATGCAGTAAAAACCGCCTGAACACTCAAAACCTGTTTTTGTTTTCTCCTTGCAATCACCGCCAGAATGGGCAACGACAGAAAGAAACGCTTGGCGGAGGGGCAAGATGGCCGCAGAATTTGCAGAAAACAGTCGGTCGGCGACACTGGGCCGGGATGATTTCAAAATCCTCGGTCTTTCGGCGCTGGGCGGCGCGCTGGAATTTTACGATTTCATCATTTTCGTGTTTTTCGCCACCGCCATCGGCAAGCTGTTCTTTCCGCCGGACCTGCCCGATTACATGGTGACGGTGCAGACCTTTGCCATCTTTGCGACGGGCTATCTGATCCGCCCGGTCGGCGGCATCGTCATTGCCCATTTCGGCGATATGTTCGGACGCAAGCGGGTCTTTGCCTTTTCCATCTTCCTGATGGCGCTCTCCACACTGGGCATTGCCGCCCTGCCACCCTATGCCAGCATCGGCATTGCCGCGCCGCTGCTGCTGCTGTTGCTCAGGCTCCTGCAGGGGGCCGCCGTCGGCGGTGAAGTGCCCGGCGCCTGGACCTTCGTGACCGAACATGTGCCCTCCCGCCATGTCGGCTTTGCCTGCGGCTTTCTCTGCTCGGGGCTGACGCTCGGCATTCTGCTCGGGGCGCTGATCGCCGCCCTGCTGAATACGTTGCTGACACCGCAACAGATGCTGGCCTATGGCTGGCGCATTCCCTTTGTCATCGGCGGTGTTTTCGGTCTTTGCGCCGTTTATCTGAGGCAATGGCTGCGCGAAACCCCTGTCTTCATCCGCATGAGCCGGGAACGCTCGGCTGAGGTGAAACTGCCGGTCGCCGATGTGCTGCGCCGCCATCCGGCTGCCGTCATCCTCTCCATGGCCCTGACCTGGGTTCTGGCCGCAAGCCTGATCGTCACCACGCTGATGACCGCGACATTGCTGGAAAAAATCTATCATTATTCCGCTGCAACCGCGCTGATGGGCACCAGTGTCGGCACCATCTTCCTGATCATCGGCACCACAGGCGCAGGCGCGCTGATCGACAGGATGAGTTCGGGAAAATTCTTCATGCTGACCAGCCCGTTCTATGCGGTGGCCACCTTCGCCTTCTATCATTTTGCCGGTCAGTCGGAGATGGTGATGTTCGTGCTCTACGCCATCATGGGCCTTTCCGTCGGCATGGTCAGCGGCGTGCCCTATGTCATGGTGCGGGCCTTTCCGCCGCGGGTACGCTTTTCCGGCCTGTCCTTTTCCTATAATCTGTCCTATGCGATTTTCGGTGGCATGACACCGATCGCGGTTGCCTCGATGCTGAAATGGTCTCCCATGGCGCCGGCCTATTATCTGCTGTTCATCGCCGCCATGGCTTTCCTTCTGGGACTTTACCTGATGGCGAAAGGCCACAGGATTGAGTCCACTGCAGGCGTCGAGGAAGCCATATCCAGCGTTTGAGAACAGGCCCGTGACAGAGCAGACGACACATTCAGGCAGCAGGGCGATGATCCGGGCGGGAACGACCGTGGAGCAACTGGTTCGTTCGATTGCCGATCTGATCGTCACCGGTGAATTCATTCCCGGCGACAAGCTGGATGAAGTCTCGCTTGCCGCACGTTACGAGGTGTCGCGCACGCCGGTGCGCGAAGCCCTGCGCGAATTATGCGCCATGGGCCTGGTGGAGCGGGAGCCCAACCGCCGCGCTGTCGTGACCACCATCAACGATGCCGAGCTTCGCGCCCTGTTTGAAACCATGGCCGAACTGGAGGCGATCTGTGCAAGGTTGAGCGCCGAACGCATGACGCCGGAAGAAAAGGCCGAGCTTGAAGCCGCCCATCGCCAGTCGCATGCGCTGGTCAAGAGCAATGATCATGACGGCTATGCGGCCTTCAACCAGGATTTCCACACCCTGCTCTATCGCGGCGCGCATAATCAGCCCCTGCTTGATCTGAACGCCCAGACCCGCGCCCGGCTTGCCCCCTTTCGCCGGGCGCAGTTTCGTTTTCATGAGCGGATGGAACCGTCCTTTCTGGAACACGGGCAGATCGTCGCTGCCATTCTGGCCGGAGATGGGCGAACCGCCGCCGCCGTCACCTATGATCACATCCTGATGGCGCGGCAGGGCAGTGCCCGGCTCACGGAACGGAACTGATCCGGGACATATCTGTGCGGCCTGTGCAACGCGCAGAAATGTTTCAAGTGTTTGTTTTTTATCATATACTTTATCGCCTTCTTGATGAAGCCGAAACGCGACATGCTGCAATTGCAATGCCCGGCAGCGTCTAAACCGTGTCAAGAGACGGACACAGAAACTTCACCTTCGTGACAAATCGCTGTCAACCGACTGTCACCCAGCCTGCTCTAAATGGCCGTCGAAAACGCGGGCCTTCCGGAAAAAGAGCAGATCATGAACCATCCCAACGTCCTTCTCATCGTCGTGGACCAGTGGCGCGGCGATATCCTGCCCGCCTTGGGAACAGAACATCTCAAGACACCCAATATCGATCGGCTGTGCCGCGAGGGCGTGACCTTTCGCAATCATGTGACGACCACAGTTCCCTGCGGACCGGCCCGGGCAAGCCTTCTGACAGGGCTTTACCAGATGAACCACCGGGCCGTTCAGAACACGATCCCTCTGGATGCCCGCCATACCAATCTGGCCCATGCGCTGCGCGCGATCGGCTACGATGCGGCAATGATCGGTTATGCAACGTCGGTTCCGGACCCGCGCCGAACCTCTGCAAATGATCCGCGCTTTGCTCTTCTTGGCGACATGATGGACGGTTTCCGGCCCGTGGGCGCCTTCGAGCCGGAAAAGGAAGGCTATTTCGGCTGGCTGGCACATCACGGCTACAAGGTGCCGGAAAACCGCGATGACGTCTGGCTGCCGGAAGGGGAAGATGCCGTGCCCGGCGCGACCGATCGCCCGGCCCGCGTGCCAGCGGAACTGTCGGACACGGCCTATTTCACCGATGCGGCACTGCGCTATCTGAAAGGCGTGGGCAAGCGTCCGTTTTTCCTGCATCTCGGCTATTGGCGTCCGCATCCGCCTTTCGTTGCGTCTGCGCCCTATCATGCCATGTACCGGCCTGAGGACATGACGGCGCCGGTGCGCGCTGCAACGCCGGAAATCGAAGCCGGGCAGCACCCCTTGCTCGACTTCTACCTGCGCAAGACCGCCAATAAGGGCTTTTTCCAGGGTGCCGAAGGCTTTGTCCGGGAATTGAGCGAAGCCGACATCAAGCAGATGCGCGCCACCTATTTCGGCATGATGACCGAGATCGACGATTGCCTCGGCAAAGTGTTTGCCGAACTCGACGAGACCGGCAAATGGGATGAGACGCTGATCATCTTTACCTCCGATCACGGCGAACAGCTCGGCGACCATCATCTGCTCGGCAAGGTCGGATATTTCGACGAGAGCTTCCGCGTTCCCCTGATCATCAAGGACCCGAGACGCAAGGAGAGCGCCGGGCGCATCGAAGACGCCTTTAGCGAGAGCATCGACGTCATGCCGACCATCCTCGACTGGCTTGGCGGCGACATTCCCAGAGCCTGCGACGGTCGTTCGCTTCTTCCTCTTCTCGGCGGCGAAAAACCTGCCGACTGGCGCACCGAACTTCATTATGAATTCGATTTCCGCGATGTCTATTATTCCGAACCCGAGAAGGAACTGGGCGTCGGCATGGACGAGGCGAGCCTCTGCGTCATTCAGGACGAGTTCTACAAATATGTTCACTTCGCGACCCTGCCGCCGCTTTTCTTTGATCTGAAGGCCGATCCGCATCAATTCATCAATCTGGCGGAGGATCCGGCCTTTGCCGGCATCGTCAAAACCTATGCACAAAAGGCCCTGTCCTGGCGTCTCATCCACGCCGACCGGACATTGACGGCTTATCGCAGCACGCCGCGCGGTCTCGAAAATCGCGTGTCCAAGTCTTCCTCTCAAACGCTGAAGGACTGATTCATGCTCACGACCTCCCGACGTGGCTTTATCCTGCTGACCGGCAGTGCGCTCGCCATGCCCAATCTGGCCTTTTCGCAATCGGCATCCCGCCCCGAAATCACCATTGCGGTGCAAAAGCTTGCAACGTCGAACACGCTCGATCCGTTGACCGAACAGTCCAATGTCGGCGTGCGCATCATGAATTCCTATCTGGAAAGCCTGATTGCCACCAATCTTCTCGGCAAGCTGGAGCCAATCCCGTGCCTGGCAACCCGCTGGAAGCGCATTGACGACAAGACCGTCGAGCTGGAACTGCGCAAGGGTGTGAAATTTCACAACGGCGATGAAATGACCGCAGACGATGTGGTTTTCACCTTCGGTTCCGCACGCATGATGGGCGACACCACGCCCGCAGGCTGGGACAAGACCATGATGGTCGATCAAAACAACATCGTCCGTCGCAGCAAGGAATTGCCGGCGCAGGTGCCCGCCATTGCCCGTCGCCTCTGGCCGTCTCTGGTCAAGGTCGAGGCGCGCGACAAATACACCGTACGCTTTGTCAACGCCACGCCGGACGTGACGCTGGAAGGCCGCATCATGGCTTTCGGCTCGCAGATCATCAGCCGACGCGCTTTCGAAGAGGCGCCGAGCTGGCTCGATTTCGCGCGCAAGCCGATTGGCACTGGCCCTTACAAGGTGGCGAAATTCACCCCCGATGTCGAACTTGTCCTCGTCAGCCATGACGAATACTGGGGCGGCCTGCCACCGCTCCGGCAGATCCGTTTCGCCCAGGTTCCTGAAGCGGCGCAGCGCGTCAACGGCGTTCGTGCCGGCCAGTACGACATGGCCTGCGACCTGACCCCGGACCAGTTCGCCTCCGTCACCAGCGATCCCAGTCTCGAAGTCGTTGGCGGCATCATCAACAATATCCGCGTCACCACCTTCAACAAGTTCGACCCCACCTTGAAGGATGCGCGTGTCCGCCAGGCGATGCTGCATGCCATCGATCGGCAGATGATCGTCGATCAGCTCTGGATGGGCAAGACGATCGTGCCGAAGGGCGATCAGTTCGAATGGTATGGCGACATGTATCTGAGCAACTGGAGCGCGCCGCAATACGACCCGAAAAAGGCCCGGCAATTGCTCAAGGATGCTGGCTACAAGGGTGACCCGATCCCCTACCGTCTGCTCAACGACTATTACACGCTGCAGGTCAACAATGCGCAGGTCATGGTTGAAATGTGGAAACAGGTCGGCCTCAACGTCGAGATCGAAATGAAGGAAAACTGGAGCCAGATCTGGGATCCCGCGGGCAAGCGCGGCATCCACGACTGGTCGAGCGGCGGCGGCTTCCCTGACCCGGTCGCCACGCAGCCCAATCAGTGGGGCCCGCAAGGTCAGCAGGTTCAGGCCGGTGAATACAAGAACGATGACGTCAACACGCTGTGTGGCGTGCTGCAGACATCGACCGATCGCGCCGCACGCAAGAAGGCGTTCCAGCGGATGCTGGAAATTCTCGAGCGCGAAGATCCTGCTTATGGCGTGATCAACCAGAATGCGACCTTCACCGCCAAGAAAAAATCGGCCAAGTGGCAGGTCTCGCCCTCCTTCGCCATGGATTTTGCTCCGGGCAATTGGGGCTGAGCGATGACCACTCGATCCGCATCGCCTGCAAAGGGTGAAACTCCGCTTTTGCAGCTTGAGGATTTCAAGGTCGATTTCCCGCGCGGCGCTGCCGTGCGGGGGATCGATCTGACGATCAGGCGCGGCGAGGCGCTGGGCATTGTCGGGGAGTCCGGTTCCGGCAAATCCGTGACCTGGCTTGCCGCCCTTGGCCTTCTCGGAGAAAAAGCAAAGGTTTCAGGCCGGGCGGCATTCGATGGGCAGGATCTGCTCCAGATGAACCAGAGGGCGCTGGCGCGCCTGCGCGGTGGACGCGTCGCGCTGATTTTTCAGGACCCGATGAGCGCTCTGAACCCGGTCAAGCGGGTCGGTCAGCAGGTGGCCGAGGTGTTGCGCGTGCATCGCGGTTTTTCCAAAGCCGATGCGCGGGCCGAAACGATCCGCCTGTTCGACAGGGTCGGGATACCCAATGCACAAGGGCGGGTTGACCTCTTTCCCCATGAGCTTTCGGGCGGACAAAACCAGAGGGTGATGATCGCCATGGCGCTGGCCGGAGAGCCCGAGCTTCTGATTGCCGACGAGCCGACCACGGCCCTCGACGTGACGATCCAGGCGCAGATCCTCGATCTTCTGCACACGCTCCGGCGCGATCTCGGCATGGCCCTCGTTCTGATCAGCCATGACCTGAGCGTGGTCGGCGAAACCTGCGAGCGCATTGCCGTGGTTTACGGTGGCCGGATCGTCGAGAGCGGCTCGGTCGCATCCATTCTGCGCGAGCCAGCCCATCCCTATACGCAAGGCCTGATCAATGCCGCCCCCTCACTGGAGCGGCTGGGACAACGCCTCAAAGCAATCCCCGGTCATGTGCCTGAACCCTGGAACATGCCCGCCGGCTGCGCCTTCGCGCCGCGCTGCATGTTCGCCATGGCCGAATGCCAGGACACCGTGCCGGAACTTGAAGCGTGTCCGGGACAAGCGGAAACCGGTTTTTCCGAAAAGCAAACCGTGAACGGCGCGCATCTGGCAGCCTGTCCATTGGCGCGCGAGGTGAAGGCCCCGCGTCATGTCGTCGAACGGGAGATCGCCGATGGCGTTGCTTGAATTGCGCGGGATCGGCCGGGATTATACCGGTCGCGCCAGATTGTTCGGCAAATCTCTGTCGCTGCGCGCCGTTCTTGACGTCTCGCTGGAGCTGGAACGGGGCCGCATTCTCGGTCTGGTCGGCGAAAGCGGCTGCGGAAAATCCACCACCGGCCGCATCGCGCTTGGCCTCGACGCCCCGACACGAGGCGCGGTCTTTTTCAACGGCCAGCCAATGCCGCAGGCAGGAACGCCAGCATGGAAGGCCTTGCGCCGGCAGATGCAATATATTTTTCAAGACCCGCTCGGCGCGCTCGACAAGCGGATGAAAATAATCGACCAGATTGTCGAACCACTGCATATCCACGGCATCGGCGCGCCGGAAAGCCGCAGGGAAGTTGCCGCGCAATGCATGCGCGATGTCGGTCTGCAATCCCATCTGGGCGAAGCCTATCCGCTGCAATTGTCCGGTGGCCAGCGGCAACGCGCCGTCATTGCCCGCGCGCTTGTCACACAGCCCGAACTTCTCGTCTGTGACGAACCGGTTTCGGCGCTGGATGTTTCGATCCAGGCGCAGGTGATCGGCGTTCTGACCCATCTGCAAAAGAAGCTCGATCTGGCCATGGTGTTTATCAGCCATGATCTGAAGCTTGTCGCCACCATCGCCGATGAGGTCGCCGTCATGTATCTCGGACAGATCGTCGAACGGGGCAGCCCGCAACAGGTGTTTTCTGCCCCGGCGCATCCCTATACGCGGGTGCTGCTCGACTCCATTCCGCAGCCGTTGCGCACCACCTCCCGGCCGATCCTGCAGGGCGAACCGCCGGACCCTTCACAGCGCCCTGAAGGCTGCGCCTTTCATCCGCGCTGTCCGCTGGCCGTGGATGCCTGTCGCAGCACGGTGCCCGTTTTGCAGCCTCTCACGGACAGGCATCAGGCGGCGTGCCATCTGGTGAGCTCCCCTTCCCCTGTGATGAGGCAGTCGGCCTGATGTTGATTTTCTTCCTGCGACGCCTCGCCCGGGCATTCCTGACGATCCTGATCGTCGTCGTCTGCGCCTTTGTCGTGCTCAGAACCACCAGCGATCCCGCCGTGGTCATTCTCGGCCCCGATGCGCCGCCGCAGGCCGTGGCGGCGTTTCGCGCCGCCTGGGGCCTCGACAAGCCGCTGATCCAGCAATTTGCCTATTATCTGTGGGGCATTGCCCACGGCAATTTCGGCATCTCCATGCTCGACGGCCAGAAGGTTCTGCCCATGGTGCTGTCGCGCGTCCTCGTCACATTGGAAATCATGCTTCCAGCGCTGCTTTTGGGTGTCGTGGCGGGGATTTCTGCGGGCATTTATGCCGCACTCAACCGGGGTAAAACGCAGGACCGTATCATCATGCTGGCGGCGGTGTCCGGTTTCGCCGTGCCCGGCTTTGTCCTCGGCCTCGTTCTGGTGCTGATCTTTGCCGTGCAATTGCACTGGCTGCCATCCGGCGGCAACCACGACTGGACCGGCGCCATCCTGCCCATCATCACACTGGCCACGGGCTGGGCTGCCATCCTTGCCCGCTTCACCCGCTCGGCCATGATCGAAGTGCTTGATCAACCCTATATTCTGACCGGTTCCGCCAAGGGCCTTGTCTGGGCCGCCGTGGTGATACGCCACGCCATGCCCAACGCCGCCATCCCGGTCGTGACAATGATCGGCTTCATGGTCGGCGGTCTTCTGGCTGGCGCCGTCGTTACCGAAAGCGTGTTCAGCTGGCCCGGTCTCGGACAGCTCATCGTCACCTCCGTCTCCTCGCGCGATGTTTCGGTGGTGCAATGCGTCCTCGTTCTGGTGGCAACGACGATGGTGATCTCAAACATGGTGGTCGATCTGCTCTATGGCTGGCTCGACCCGCGCATCAGGGGAGCCTCGACATGACGGCGCAAAGTCAAACCAGGGCAATACCCAAAGGATTGCAGGCTATGCGTTCCTGGCGGTGGCCGAAAGTGTCTCTTATCGTCGGCTGTGCTTTCGTCTGGGTCATGCTGATGGTCCTGATTGCCCTGTTCTCCGACCAGCTCCGCCCCTATACGATCACGGCAATGGATCTTGGCGCGCGCATGAAGCCTCCTGTCTTTCTGGGCGGTGATTTTCACCACATTCTCGGCACGGATCAGCTTGGCCGTGACGTCTTTTCACGGCTGATCGTCTCCATCCGGGTCAGCCTGACCATTGCTGTTTCCGCCACGATCCTCGGCGTTCTGTTCGGCGCCACGATGGGAATTGCCGCAGCGCATTTCGGTGGCCTCATCGAGCAGGCCGTTCTCATCCTCATCGATGTGCAGGCGGCCCTGCCCTTCATCATTCTTGCCCTGTCGGCGCTTGCCTTTTTCGGAAACTCCCAGATCCTGCTGATCTGCCTGCTCGGCCTCTATGGCTGGGAGCGCCATGCGCGCATTACGCGGGGCTTGGCGCTTGCTGCCAAGGAGCAGGGCTATATGCTGGCGGTCAGGCAACTGGGTGCAGGCTCGGGCCGGCTTTATCTGCGCCATCTTCTGCCCAACATCGCCGCGACCATGGTGGTGTCGGCAACACTGGCCTTCCCGGAGGTCATTCTCGCAGGCAGCGGGCTTTCCTTTCTGGGACTGGGCATTCAGCCGCCCGATACCGACCTTGGCAATATGGTCGGCTACGGTCGTAGCTATCTGGAACAGGCCCCATGGATCCCGCTGGCGCCCTCGCTGATCATCATGCTGACGACACTGTCGATCAGCACCATCGGCGACTGGTTGCGCGACAGGCTCGACCCATAAACCGGGTGCGGCAACTTTGGCAGTTGCCTGACAGGGTGTAAAACTCAGGATTTCGCCCTCGGGATTTTACTGTTTTGGCGATCCGCCGAATTCCGCGGTGATGCTTCTGGCGCAAATTTCCACCAGTTCGCCCATGGCCTGCGTGCGTGCCTCGGTGATGCGGGACGCCGGTCCGGCAATGGAAACAGCGGCGTGAACGCTCCCGGTCTCGTCGTAGACCGGCGCTGCGATACAGCGCAAACCCAGCGAGAACTCTTCGTTATCGACAGAAAAGCCGCGCTGGCGGATCGTTGAGAGCTCCGTGATCAGGGCATCCAGCGTGGTGATCGTATGATCCGTATAGCGTGCCATTCCCTTGCGCGTGATGATGGCCTGAACATCCTCGTCATTCATATGCGCCAAAATCATTTTACCAGCCGCAGACCTGTGCATTTCAGCCCCGCCACCGGGCCGTGAGATGGCCCGCACCATCTGCTGGCTTTGCACCTGTGCCATGCAGACCACTTCCGATCCGTCGAGCATGAAGAAGTTCACCGTCTCACCGCTGGCCAGCATCAGACGCCGCATAAAGGGAACCGCGAGCGTCACCATGTCACGCGATCTGGCAAAGGCATTGCCGACGTGAAACGCCTGGACACCGACACTCCAGCACATGGTTGCCGGATCGAAGCGAACGAAACGCT
Source organism: Allorhizobium sonneratiae (assembly GCF_023700755.1). Lineage (GTDB taxonomy): Bacteria > Pseudomonadota > Alphaproteobacteria > Rhizobiales > Rhizobiaceae > Allorhizobium > Allorhizobium sonneratiae. Next base: position 87,984 of record NZ_JAMKOJ010000009.1, read on the forward strand.
GACGTTGCAAGGTTGTGAGGATGCGATGCGCACTGGAGGGTGGCAGCGATACTTTGGCTGCGACCTCCTTCAGGCTCAGGCCTTCATCGGCCTCTGCGAGGCGCTCCAGTATGGTGAGAGCACGATGGATGGACTGAACACTGCCACTTTCTTTAATGACCTGTTTTTGCATGATATTTTTCAGATCTCCCAGGCTCTCGCACCGTCGCCGATCTGCGCATCATTCCACATCGTGAAATTTATTCCAATCAACTTGCACAGGATTTAGCCTCGCATAAGATATAGGCAGATAGCAAGGAGCCGCAGATGCGCGTTGGTGTTCACAAGATCAGGATGGACAATCCCGGCGATGTTTCGGATCTCAGGCGGCAGATCGAGGCGGGCAGTATAAACCCGCATGAGATCGTCGCCATGATCGGCAAGACGGAAGGCAATGGCGGCGCAAACGATTTCACCCGTGGCTTTGCAACGCAGTCGCTTTCCCTGCTTCTTGCCCCCTATCTCGATCTGTCGCCTGAGGCCGTGACCAGCCGCATCGCCTTTGTCTGGTCAGGTGGCACGGAAGGCGTGTTGAGCCCGCACACAACGGTTTTCACCCGATCTGAAGCCGAACCCGCAGGCGCAAAGCGCCTGGCGATCGGGATTGCGATGACACGGGATCTTCTGCCGGAAGAGGTCGGGACCATGGTTGAAGTTCGCGAAGTGGCAAAGGCGGTGCGCAGCGCGCTTGACGAGGCCGGGATCGATGATCCCGGTGATGTGCATTACGTGCAGGTCAAGGGGCCGCTCCTTACCCCGGCATCCGTGGCCGATGCGCAACGGCGCGGCGTCAAGCTCGTGACTACGGACCCGAACGGATCGAAACCCTATGCCCGCGGCGCAACGGCGCTTGGCGTTGCGGTCGCTCTTGGCGAAGTGGATGAAGCCCACCTAAGCGACGACGCCATCGCCAGGCGGATGGACCTTTACTCATCTGTGGCCAATACCTCCGCAGGCGGGGAATTGCGCAATTGTGAAATTCTTCTCTTCGGCAATTCGGCAAAGGCAGGCGGTGATCTGCGGATCGGCCATGCGGTGTTGCGCGATGTTGTCGATCGTGACGCGGTGCTGACGGCCATTGCCAATGCGGCGGGCGAGAACGCCGCCGCTGATGGCGCTCTTGAGCGGGTCAAGGCGATTTTTGCCAAGGCCGAAGCGCCGGTTGGCGGCATGCTGCGCGGTTGCCGCACCACCATGCTGTCCGATGCCGATATCCATTACGAGCGTCATGCACGGGCTGCACTGGGTGCCGTCATCACCTCCGTCACAGGAGACGCCAAAATCTTCGTATCCGGCGGAACGGAGCATCAGTGCAAGCCGGGCGAGGCGCCCATCGCGGCCATTGTTCAGGTTTGATGCCTCAACAGCGCTTCCGCCAACCGGCGGCGGAAGCGTCTATGCCGATGCCGGATGCATGCAAAAAACAAGAACCAACAGAGGGTTTATCGCCATGACCAGAATGCCTTCACGTCGTCGGTTGCCGACGGCGAGCGCTATATGCATGCTCTCTACAGCTTTTGCCTGTGCCTTGGTCGCTGCGCCAGCCACTGCCGCAGACAAGCCGCAAGACAAGCCTCAAGACAAGGCCGCCATCCTGCTTCCGGGCAGCATCAACGACCAGAGCTGGAATGCCCTTGGCTATTCCATTATCAAAAGTCTGGAACCGCACGGCTTCAAGACGGCCTATAGCGAAAACGTCGCCGATGCGGATGAAGCCGAAGCCGTTCGCGATTATGCCAGCCAAGGCTATACCATCGTTCTCGGCCATTCCGGCCGCTTTGTCTCGGCCATGGAAGAGGTGGCGCCGGACTTTCCCAAAACCCAGTTCATAGCCGTCAGCGGCAATGAAGGTGCTGAACCCAACGTCATGTCCATCGATTACAACAACGCCCAGTTCGGCTGCCAGTTGGGCCTTTTGGCTGCAAGGATGAGCAAGACGCACAAGGTTGGCGGCATCTACGGTTTGCAGGGCGTGCCGAACATCACCGCACAGGCCGGGGCGTTCAGGCTGTGTGCCACGAAAGCGGGAGCCAAGGTTACCATTCTCTATATCAAGGATATGGAAGATGCTGCCCAGGCGAAGGAAGCCGCCTTCTCGCTGATCTCCAACGGCGCAGATGTTCTGACCGGCAAGCTGAATGCCGCCGAAGCCGGTCTGGTTGAGGCCGCCAAGGAAAAGAAGGTCTATGTCACCGGGCGCGGTTTTGACCAGACCGCCATTGCTCCCGATCTCGTGCTCACCAATATCGTGGAAGACTGGCCGTCCATGATCGGCAGCACCGCCGATCAGGTGAAGGCCGGCAAGCTCTTCGGAACATTTGTGCAATATGGCTATGACAGCGGCAAGACCACCGGTGCATCGCTGAAATACAGCGCAGACAAGGCGTTTGGACCCGCCGTTCCTGAGGCGGTTGCCAAAGATGTCGAGGCTATGGCCGCCGATTTCGCTTCCGGCAAGCTGAAGATCACCCCCACGGAAAACGACGCCCGCAGCGGCAGTTGATCGCCGAATGGAGGCGCGACCTTATCGCGTCTCCCCCCTCCTTTACGCAACCGAGGACTTCGATGGCGGCTCTTCTGGAAATGCGCGGCATGGTCAAGGTCTATGGCACCCTGCGGGCCAATGACGGTATCGATCTCGATCTCTTCGCGGGCGAGATCCTTGGCCTGCTGGGTGAAAACGGCTCTGGCAAGAGCACGCTGATGAAGGTGCTGTTCGGCATGGTCAAGGCAGACGGCGGCGGCATTGTGTTCCGGGGCCGTGAACTGTCCGGCCATCATCCCGGTGAGGCGATGGCTCTTGGTATTGCGATGATCCACCAGCATTTCATGCTGGTTGAAGCCATGACGGTTCTCGAAAACATCATGCTCGGCTGGCCGCAGGCGGGCAGGCTTTTGAAACGGCAGATGATCGCTGAAAAGATCCGTGACACCAGCCGCCGACTGGGCCTTGACCTCGATCCGGATGCACGCGTGGCGGATCTTTCTTTGGGAAAAAGGCAGCGTGTCGAGATTTTGAAAGCGGTGTTGCGCGATGCCGAACTTCTCATTCTCGACGAACCGACCTCCAACCTCGCACCGGCAGAGATCCATGATCTGCTCGTCATTCTCAAACGCCTGCGCAGCGAGGGCAAAGGCATTATTTTCATCACCCACAAGATGCCGGAGGTGATCGATGTCTGTGACAAGGTCGTGGTTCTGAGAGCAGGCAAGGTCTCTGGCAAGGCCGTGGTCGCACAAACCGACAGGGCGCAACTGGCCGAAATGATGGTCGGTCGCGATGTGACGACGCCTTATGCGATAAAATCCCCGGAAAAAGGCCCCGTCCGCCTTGCCGTGCATCAATTGGCGGCAAAAGGGATCGGGCCGCTCGATTTCGATGTGAAGGGCGGCGAGATTCTGGCCATTGCCGGGGTGGACGGAAACGGGCAGTTGGAGCTGGCCGAAACCCTTGCGGGGCTGCGGCGGGCGGATGACGGCCAGATCAGTCTCGACGGTCACGACATTACAGATACGACCCCCTCCAGCCGGACCAGAAACGGTCTGGCCTATATGCCGGCGGATCGCGCGATGACGGCGCTGGTCAAAAGCATGACGATCATGGAAAACCTCATGCTGCGCGATGTCGCGCGCCCGCCCTACAGCGCCTATGGCCTGTTGAACAGGGGCCCGGCGCGTAAAAGAGCGGAAGCCCTGATGCAGCAATTCGATATCCGCGCACCTTCGCCGCTCACCAGAGCCGGCAGCCTCTCCGGAGGCAATCAGCAGAAGATCGTGATCGCGCGCGAGCTTGCCCGTCAACCGGCCGTGCTCATCGCCCACCAGCCGACCTGGGGGCTCGATCCCGGCGCGACCCGCTTCGTTCTGGAGCGCATCCTCGCCTTGCGCGATGCCGGTTCCGCCGTGATCTATATTTCCTGTGAACTGGAGGAAGTGCTGGCGATTGGAGATCGCGTGGCGGTTCTTGCGGGCGGGCGGCTGGCCGGTGTCGTTCAACGTGAGGCGGTCGATATGCCACAGATTGGCCTTTGGATGTCGGAGCGCGCCGCATGAACGACAGCGCATTGACACAAGCCGGCGCATCCGGGCGTTTTTCCCTGAGGCTGAGAAAAGAGGGCCTTCTGCCACGTGTTCTTCTGGCGCTTTGCCTCTCTCTTGCGGTCGCTGCTCTTCTTGTTCTTCTGGCGCAGAAGAACCCGCTGGACGCCTTCGCCGCCATGCTGGCTGGCGCCTTCGGCTCCCCACACCAGATCGGCGTCGCACTCAATCGCGCCTCACCCTATCTTTTTGCCGGTGCAGGGCTGGCGCTATGTTTTCGCGCCGGTGTGATCAACATGGGGTCTGATGGCCAGATCGCCATGGGTGGGGTGGGCGCGACAGCGACAATTCTTGCCTGGCCGGGCACGCCGGGCGCTGTTGCCGCAATCGCAGCCCTTGTTGCTGCGGGCTTGGCAGGGGGGCTATGGGCCGGACTTGCCACAGCCATTCATCTTTATCGCCGGGTGCATGAGGTTCTGGCGACGCTGCTCATGAATTTCGTGGCGCTGCTGCTGGTTCAATTTCTGCTGTCCAGTGCGCTTGGCCAGCCGGGCGCAGGCTTCCTGCAATCGCCGCTGATGCCCCGCGCCGTCTGGCTGCCACGCATTCCATCTTTCGATTTTCATATCGGCATCATTCTCGCGACACTCTCGGCGGTTCTCGCTTCTTTTCTGCTGTGGAAGACACCTTTCGGGTTTGGCGTGCGCGTCGCCGGTCGCTCTAGACCGGCCGCAGCCTATGCCGGTTTCTCGATTGCGGCCATCACCTGGAATGTCATGCTCGGCGCCGGAGCCATGGCCGGTGTTGGCGGTGGTGTGGAAATTCTCGGGCTGCAACATCGGCTGATCGAAGGGTTTTCCAGCGGTTTCGGCTTCAAAGCCGTCACTGTCGCGCTGCTGGGCGCAGTCGAACCGGCGCTCACCATTCCTGCCGCCCTCTTTGTCGGCTTCCTCGAAACGGGCGCGCTTGCCATGCAGAGGCAGATCGGCGTGTCCTCATCGCTCGTCACGGTCATCGAAGCTGCGACGATGCTTTTCATACTAGCCGCAACGGTGCGCCGAACATGATCGATTTTCTTGCTGCCGCCATCCGTATCGCCACGCCGCTGATCTTTGCCGCCCTTGGTGGCATTCTCTCAGAGCGTGCCGGTGTCTTTGCCGTCGGGCTGGAGGGCATGATGCTGACGGGCGCCTTTGCCGCCGTCATCGGCACCTGGCTGACCGGTTTTTCTGCGGCAGGCATGGTCTTCGCCGCCCTTGGTGGCGGATTGATCGCAACCCTCGTTGCTATCGTGACCGTGCGCCACCGTGCAGACAATATGGTGACCGGCCTGACATGCAACATTCTGGCGCTCGGCCTGACGACCTATATCCTGCACATTCTCTCCGGCAATGGACGCCCGCTTGCCATCCATCTGGACCCTTTGGCGCCCTGGGTGATCCCCGGCCTGTCGCGCATTCCGGTTGTCGGGCCGCTGCTCTTCATCCAGCCGCCTCTGACCTATCTGGCGCTGTTCTTCTGCGCGATCTTGTCCCTTCTTCTGTCCCGCACCCAGATGGGCCTCATGCTCTGTGCGACGGGGGAAAATCCTGAAGCCGTGTTTGCCGCCGGAAGCGACCCGCTGAAGATCCGCTTTCTGGCCGTCATCGGCTGCGGTGCAATTGCCGGTCTCGGCGGTGCGGTCCTGTCGCTTCAGCAGGTCGGAACCTTCACCGATGGCATGACGGGGGGACGTGGCTATCTGGCTCTCGCTTCCTTGATCGTCGGACGCTGGAACCCCTGGGGAGCGGCGGCGGCCTGTCTCGTCTTTGGCGCAACGGAAGCGCTCGAGCTTCGGATGCAATTCATGAGTGTTCCCGTCAGTTCCTATATCATGCAGATGGCGCCTTATGTCATCGCGCTCACTGTGCTCGCGGGACTTGGACGCTCCAGCACATTGCCCGCCTCCATCGGCAAGCCCCTCTGATCAGATGAAAGGAACCCCCATGCCGGAGGATATCGCCGGATTGGGCCAGGCCTTGCGAAGCGGGGCTTTAACGGCTCAGGACCTTCTGCACCGCTACCTTGAACGTATCGAAAGACGGGACGGCAGCCTCAACAGCTTCGTCGCCATCGATTACGCAGGCGCCGAGCGTGCTGCCCGCGAAAGCGATGAAAGGCTGGCGCATGGCAAAGCACGCTCGCTGCTGGACGGCATTCCGCTCTCGATCAAGGACAATCTGTTCATGAAAGGCGTTCCCGCCACCTGGGGCAGTCGCGCCTTGAAGGATTTTGTGCCCCAGCATGATGAATTGCCGGTTGCGCGGCTCCGGCAGGCGGGCGCCGTTCTCCTGGGCAAGACCAATGTTCCGGAACTGACGCTCGAAGGCTATACGGCCAATGATCTGTTCGGCGTCACCCGTAATCCAGTCGACACACGGCTGACGCCGGGTGGCTCCTCGGGCGGCGCGGTGGCTGGCGTTGCCGCGGGCCTGGTGCCGGCAGCCATCGGCACGGATGGCGGCGGCTCGATCCGCCGACCGGCATGTCATACCGGGCTTGTCGGCTGGAAACCATCGACAGGGCGTATTGCGCGGGCAGATGGCTTTCCTGCCATCCTGCATGATTTCGAGGTGATCGGCACTGCAACGCGCACGGTCGATGACGCCATCCTTCTCGATGGCGTGCTCAAGGGCGCGCATCCTGCCGACCGCCGGTCCTGGTTTCGGCAGGCTCCACCTCGCAGCATGGAAAAGCCACGCATTCTCTACATCCCGCAATTCGGCGAAAGCCCGGTCGATCCGGAGATCAGCCGGGCCATGGACATGTTCGCCGAGCGGCTCGCACGGCAGGGGGCAGACGTTGAACTCGGCAAAATCCCGTTCAATCTTGATCTCGCCAATCAGATCTGGTGCATCGTTTCCCGTTCTGGTGTCGCCTATCTCATGCGGCACTATCCTGATCTTGCCGCTCTCGGCGGCGCATCCGTTCAGGCCATGGCGCAGGACGGGCGCACAATCAGCGGCGCGGATTATACTGAAGCGCTCGAAGGTATTGCAGCCTTGCGTGCCGACATGGCACGCCTCTTCACCCATTATGATCTGATCGTCACACCCAGCGCCGCAGCCCTTCCCTGGCGCGCGGAAGACGCTTATCCCGATCTGATCGATGCAAAACCTGCCGGGCCAAGAGACCATGCCGTATTTACCGGATGGGTCAATATTGCAGGCCTGCCAGCCATCAGCCTTCCTGTCGCAACATCCCGTGCGGGATGTCCGATCGGGGCACAGCTCGTCGCAGGCTACGCAGAAGATGATATCCTCTTGACATTCTCGAAGCAGCAAGAGCTTCACAAGACAAGCTTTCAGTGAAACATGAGAGCACCATTCCGAGAAAAGTGCATGGTGGTTTGCGTCCGGAAATGCGAAAAAACAAAGAGTCAGAGCAGCATGACTGAGGCTGTTAAGCCGCAACGTGCTTTAAAACCCGGCATGCTGTGACGTGCCGGGTGAAGCTGCCTTATCGGCGTCTTCATCGAGATTGGTGATTGTGTGACCATTTCTGTCAATCAACAGATAACGAAGCTGCAATGCCCTTGCCAGTTCTTCCGCCAGCGGCTGGCCTGAAATCAGCAGGGCTGTGGCCAGTGCATCGGCCACCGCTGTCGTCGGAGCCATGACCGAGGCCGAAACGATGCCGGAGGTGGAGGGCGCGCCGGTTTTCGGATCGATGGTATGGTGCACCATGGCGTCACCGATCCTGCGGCAATGACGATAGGTGCCGGAGGTGGCGATGGCCGCATCGCTGAGTTCGATGACACTTTCTGCCCGGCGCATCGAAGGGTCTGGCGCTTCCACGCCGATGGCCCAGCCGAAGCCGTCGGGCCGGGAGCCGAGCGCCCGCACCTCGCCATCAATGCTGAACAGCCCCGCCTCCACCTCCATCTCTCTCGCGCTTTCCAGAAGCCGATCGACGCCAAAACCCTTGGCGATGCCGGAAAGATCGAGCGAGACTGCCATATATTTGCGAACGGACCGGTTGATGCTGTCGAATTCCAGCACCGGCAGATCAAACTGGCGCGCGATCTCAACCGTCTCACCCGGCTTCCCGGCCGAGGCTCCAAAGCCCCAGCGCGCCACCTGACGCCCGACCGTGATGTCAAAGGCGCCCCTGGTGATGGCGTTCATCTCGACCGACAGTCTCAAAAGATCGAAAAGCTGCGGCGGCACCTCGACCCAGACACCGACAGGGGCTGCATTCAGCCGGTTCAGATCGGACTGGGGTTTCCAGGTGGACATTTCCGCATCGACCTGATCGACGGCGGCCTGCAAGCGAGCCGTCAGCATGGTCTGCGGCAGAGCATGTGGCGCATGGACAATGGCCGACCAGCGGGTGCCCATGGTGGCGCCATTGAGGATGTGGCGTTCAATAGACATCTTCGACATATCTCCCGGTGGATTTCAGTTGCTCCGTCGTCATCCCCAGCGGATGCAGAATACGGTCCAGCGTTTTCGCCACGGCCTGGGCCATGTCACGCCCGCCGCAGACAACGATCTGCGCTCCATTGTGCAGGAGATGGCGCAGATGATCGCTATCGTCCTCAATCCGGTCCTGAACATAGGCGGCGCCTGTCTGAACCCGTGAGAAGGCGGTCCTCAGCGAGGCAAGACGACGTTCACGCATGTGGTGGATCAGTTCGTCGCGATAGGGAAAATCGTCATCCGGGCGGCGGCCACCCCAATAAAGATGCAGGGGCCGCCCCTCGACATTGGAGCGCACCAGACCGGCCAGCGCGGCAATGCCGGTGCCCGCACCGATAAGGATGACCGGGCTCTTGCCCTGCTGCGGCCGGAAGGCGGGATTGGGTCGCAGAAAAGCATCGATCCTGTCGCCGGGCTGAAGCGAATGGAGAAAGCCGGAGCAGAGGCCGTTCTCATGCAGCCGCACACAGATTTCGATGAAACCATGCGCCTTTTCCGTCGCAAGAGAATAAAAGCGCGGGGTAGTGGTGCCCGGCGGCAGGACGCCGATGAGATCGCCGGGACCAAAACGGTCAAGCGAGCCCTGCCAGAAACGCCCCGGTGCAGGCTTGAACCGCAGGACGGCGATGGGCGCGCCGGTCGCGGTCCCGCAGATATGGCGAGCGACCAGCTCGAATTCACGTGTCTTCGGCGCGCTTGCGACATGATCGAGCACGATATCGGCCTTGAGCAGCCGGCTCAGCGCCACACCCCATTGGGCAAAGGCCTGCGACGATTGCCGGTCGATGGTCGTCATCGGCATGATCATCGGCCAGTCAAGCTGGCGCAGCTTCTGTTCGACGGTCTCGGCAAAACCGCAGAAATGGCCGAAGGTCTTGTCGCCAAAGCCAAGGATGGCCACCGCCGGACGCCCGGACAGCCGTTCGATACGCGACAGAAAGGCGTTTGCCGAGGCTGGCGCCTGACCATCACCCGCCGTCGAGGTCAAAAGGAACAGAAGCTCTGCACCAAGATGGGCCTCTTTCACCTCATTCATCGCCGCCACGTGAACGCGCGCACCGGCAAGCGTCAGCGCCTTGTGCAGTGTGCGGGCAAAGCCCCAGGTGGTGTTGCCCTCGCTGCCGACGAGAATAACGATATGCGCCTTCTTCACCGCAACATTCTCGGCAATTTTGGGGCGCATTGCCCGTCGGCGAAACCAGATCAAGGCACCGGAGAGGGTGAAAACCGGCACACTCATCGCGGCAAGCCCGAGCAACAGGCCAAGAACAGCCAGTCCGCGGCCCGTATGGATCGCCATGATCACGTCGCCCACCCGCTCGACCCATGTGGCCTTGACCGAAGACAGCACCTTGCCGGTGACCGGGTCGATCATCGCTTCGCCGGATGTGGTTTTCAGATCATAGATATCGGTCGGATCGGTGGGGGCCGGAAAGGTGAGTTTTTTCAATTCGGTCAACGGGGTTTCATCCAGCACGGCAATGTCGGCAACACCCATGCGCGGACCCGGGCTTGCCTCTACAAAGGCCGGCATGGGCGGCTCAGGCAGAAAACCGAAAGAGCTGGCCGTCAGCCATAATCCCGTCAGGGACGACAGAACGAGGCCGAGAATGGCCATCTGCCCCAGCGTGCCATGCAGCACGGACATGCCGCTGCCGCGCACCGGCAGCAACACCCGCCGCCAGCCTCCGGCCCGCCGCTTGAGCAGCACCAGACCCGACAGGCAAAGCGCCAGCATCATTCCATCGGCAACAGCCGTGCCGATCCGCCCCCTGTCACCCATGAACAGGGCGCGATGGAGGCTGATGATCTTGCGCAGCAGCGGTGAGACGGTGAAAGGGCCGAGCACCTTGCCGCTTGCCGGATCGACACGAACCATGCCATAGCCGCTCTGGCCACTGTAACTTGCCGTCAGCGTGCCATCCGGGTGGCGGGTGATGTCGCTCAGACCGGGCAGGTCTGCCGACAGCTTTGCCGCAAGCTGGCCGATGGTTTCGTTCTGCGAGATCGAGGGCGCGGAAAAGCTCGCCAGCGCATTATCGATAGCAAGCCATGTGCCACTGAGCGCAATGACGCAGAGAACCAGCCCGGCGATCAGCCCGGCAAGCGAATGGAGCTTGTGCATGGGAACCTTGCCTTAGAAAGAGACGGTGAAACGACGGATGATGCCGCGTCCGGAAACCGGTTTACCGGCACCGGCGCTGTCAAGCGGCACGCTGACCTCGGCGGGCTGGGCGGGACCGCCCTCGACGGCGCTATCGACCTGAATGCGATAGCCGGCATTGATCAGCACATCGGAAAGATTGGCCTGAACGCGCAGGGTATTGCCTGAGCCGACACTGGCCCCGGTGACGCCATCAAGCGGCTGATTGCTGCGCATGGCCCCGCGATACCAGTCTCTGAGATGGCGATAATAGCTGGTGCGTTGCCCGGCAACCCAGAGGGTTTCCTGATAGGCACCGGCCTTATTGACGATATAAACGGCAAGGAAAGCGGGATAGCCGCCATAATCGGCCAATTGTGCGGTGATCGTGACGGGACGGGCATAAGCAACGCCAGATGAAACAGCGACAAGGGCGGCAGTGCCAGCAAGCGTAAGAGGAAGCTTCACGGATCGGATCTCCTGTTCTGAATGATCCCACCATGCGTTGTATGGCTGACAGCCGACTGAATTCTTCAATTCCCGCCTTGTCTCGTCAATCACTGCTGCGTGAGGGCTTCGGCATTGGCAGACGAAAGCACCTTGCATCTTATCAGCCTGATGCAAGGGCTTTCAGTTTTTGATGTGTCGCATGGACGGTATCGTTTCATGGAGAACAATGAAACACGACCTGTTCTCGTCTTGCGCATGCCTGAATGTTGCAACAAGGCGACGGGATTGACGCACACGCCTTGATGACTGGATGTTGAATAGCTGACCGGACCGCTTCCATCCATTCGCAATCCAGGGTAGATCATCTGCCCGAGCGTTTGTGTCGGCGGATATTTGCGTGACATCGCAGCAGACCGATATTGAACTCTTGCAGGAAATCATCTGAAATCGCCGCCAACAATCGGGCGCGCCGCCCGCACCGTGTGAGAGGACTGCACATGCTGAACCAGGAGATTGCCGAGCGCAGGCAAGACGCCATATCCCGTGGCGTGGGCGTTACCACGCAGATCTATGCGCAGCGGGCGGAAAACGCCGAGATCTGGGATGTCGAAGGCCGCCGCTATATCGATTTCGGCGCTGGCATTGCTGTCGTCAACACCGGTCACCGGCATCCCCGGGTGATTGCGGCGGTCAAGGACCAGCTCGACCATTTCACCCATACCTGCCATCAGGTCGTTCCTTATGAAAATTACGTACGCCTTGCCGAACGGCTGAACGATGCCGTTCCCGGCGCATTCAGGAAGAAGACAGTCTTCGTCACCACCGGTGCGGAAGCGGTTGAAAATGCGGTCAAGATAGCCCGCGCCGCCACCAACCGGTCAGCCGTTATTGCTTTTAGCGGCGCCTTCCACGGCCGCACCTTCATGGGCATGACGCTGACGGGAAAGGTTGTGCCCTACAAGACAGGTTTCGGGGCGATGATGCCGGATGTGTTCCACGTGCCCTTCCCCGTGGCGCTGCACGGCACCACGGTAGAGGATACGCTCGGTGTGCTCGATAAACTGTTCAAGGCCGATGTCGATCCCAACCGGGTCGCAGCCTTCATCATCGAGCCGGTGCAGGGCGAAGGCGGGTTTTACGAGGTGCCGAAGGCCTTCATGGTCAAGCTGCGCGAGATTGCCGATGCCCATGGCATTTTGCTGATTGCCGACGAGGTGCAGACCGGCTTTGCCCGCACCGGCAAGCTGTTCGCCATGGAACATTACGGCGTTGCCGCCGATATCACCACCATGGCCAAGGGGCTTGGCGGCGGTTTTCCCATTGCCGCCGTCACAGGACGGGCAGACATCATGGATGCGCCCGGCCCCGGCGGGCTTGGCGGCACCTATGGCGGCAATCCGCTGGGCATTGCCGCCGGCAATGCCGTTCTCGATGTCATTGAGGAGGAAGGGCTGTGCGCGCGGGCCGAACAGCTCGGCGCCCGGCTGAAACAGCGCCTGCAATCGCTCATCACCGCCGTGCCGCAGATTGCCGATATCCGCGGTCCGGGCTTCATGAATGCGGTGGAATTCAACCTTCCAGGAACCCGCAAGCCCGATGCGGACTTTACCAACAGGGTGCGGGCAAAGGCGCTGGAAAAGGGTCTCATCCTGCTGACCTGCGGTGTTTATGGTAATGTTATCCGTTTCCTGTCGCCGCTCACCATTCAGGATGAGGTCTTTGCCGAAGCCCTCGACATTCTGGAAGACACATTACGGGAATGCGCCAAGGAGGCCTGAGCCATGACGATTTCACAGACGCTGCTTGCAAAACTGAAAGATCAAAGCCTTGTCACAGACAAGGCCGTGATCGGGGGCGAATGGCTGGGGGCGTCAGAGGGGGGCAAAAGCTTCGATGTGATCAACCCCTCCACCGGTGATCATCTGGCCACTCTGCCCGATATGAATGACGCCGACACACGCCGCGCCATCAACGCCGCCCATAGCGCGCAGAAGGCATGGGCTGCCAGAACCGGCAAGGAGCGCGCCGCCGTTTTGCGCAAACTCTATGACCTGATGGTGGACAATGCCGACGACCTTGCCACCATCCTCACCATGGAAATGGGCAAGCCCTTTGCCGAGGCGCGCGGCGAAATTCTCTATGGCGCATCCTATGTCGAATGGTTCGGCGAGGAGGCCAAGCGCGTCTATGGCGACACCATTCCCGGCCATCAGCCGGACAAGCGGATCATCGTGATCAAGCAGCCTGTCGGCGTTGTCGCGGCCATCACACCGTGGAATTTTCCCAATGCCATGCTGGCGCGCAAGCTTGCTCCGGCACTGGCCGCCGGCTGCGCCATGGTGTCGAAACCCGCCGCCGAAACGCCGCTTTCAGCGCTGGCGCTCGCCATTCTTGCCGAGCGGGCCGGTCTGCCTGCCGGTTTGTTCAACATCATACTGTCGACCGATTCAGCAGCGATCGGCCAGGAAATGTGCGCCAATGACAAGGTGCGCAAACTGACCTTCACCGGATCGACCAATGTGGGCAAGATCCTGATGCGGCAAGGTGCCGATCAGGTGCTCAAGCTGGGGCTGGAGCTGGGCGGCAATGCGCCCTTCATCGTCTTCGACGATGCCGATCTCGATAAGGCGGTCGAGGGGGCGATGGTGTCGAAATATCGCAATAATGGCCAAACCTGTGTCTGCGCCAACCGGCTTTATGTGCAGGCCGGTGTCTATGATGCCTTTGCCGAAAAACTGGCGGCGAAAGTGGCCGACATCAAGGTGGGCGACGGGTTTGAAGCCGGTGTTTCAGCTGGACCGCTGATCTCGCAGAAAGCCTTGGCAAAAGTCGAAGACCACATCGAAGACGCCTTGTCCAAAGGGGCCAAAGTGGCGCTGGGCGGCAAGCCGCATGAAAAGGGCGGGCTGTTCTTTCAGCCGACCATCCTCACCGGCGTCACCACGGAGATGAAAGTCGCGCGCGAAGAAACCTTCGGTCCGGTCGCCCCTCTGTTTCGCTTCGAGACGGAAGAGGAGGTCATTGCCATGGCCAACAATACCGAATTCGGCCTTGCCTCCTATTTCTTCTCGCGCGATCTGTCGCGGGTCTTCCGCGTGGCCGAAGCGATGGAATATGGCATGGTCGGCATCAATACCGGCCTGATTTCCACCGAAGTCGCCCCCTTCGGCGGCATCAAGCAATCCGGTCAGGGCCGGGAGGGGTCCAAATACGGCATCGAGGACTACCTCGAGATCAAATATCTCTGCCTCAGCCTGTGAGACCAAGTGTCATTGCACATGACACCTGATATGCATTTTCGAATATCTCAAGTCATTGATAGAATTGAGATATTCGTTTTGCCGACACTGTTTTAGCCGAATAACCCATGATGAGACGCTGGCCTTGCGGCCCTCACAGCATTCTCGACAGAACCTCGTCCTTTTTCACCAGCCGGTGCCAGGCGACCGCGGCAAGATGCAGGCCGAGCACGGCGAAAAATGTATAAGCGCCGAAATGATGGATCATACCGGCAAGTCTGGACAGGTCACGATCCATCGGCAGGATATTCGGCCAGGTGAACAGGCCGAACCACGGCAGATCGTGACCGGATGCGCCCGAGGTGATATAGCCGGTGACCGGCATGAGGATCATCAGCACATAGAGCAGCATATGGGCGCCATGGGCGCCAGCGCGCACCAGAAGCGATGGCCGTTTCTGCCAGCTGGGTTCGCCATAGACCGCGCGGACGGGAAGCCTGAGCACGATCAGCACCAGCGCCGTCATGCCGAGAGACTTGTGAATATCCAGCAGAAACTCCCGGAGCGGCGTGCCGGGCGCAAGATAGGAACAGTAAAGTCCAAGCGCCAGCGCCGATATGATGATCAGCGCCATCGCCCAATGAATCGCACGCTGAAGGCCGCGATAGCGGTAGGAGGTTGGGGAGGAGGCAGCAATCGCCGCAGATGCCATGAAGGTTCTCCAGAAAAAGAGCGGTTTCACGCTGCTGCATCCAGATCGCCACCGGCGTGATGATGCGACACAATGCAGCAGTCGGTTGATGTTGCAGTGCACATTGTGCGTTTTGTAAGGCACAAATACCCGTGAGGTCATGACGAATTGGTGAAGAGAAAACGGCGGGAGAGCCGCCGCTCAGAGGCCGGACAGATAGGCGAGAATATCGGCTTCGCTGACCACATCGGCATATTTGGCGTTCATATCGAACAGATTGGCCTCATGCGGGGCGGCGTGGCGGTCGCCGCAGGCATCGCGCACCACCGTGGGGATGAAGCCATGCGACATGGCATCGACGCAGCTTGCCCGCACACAGCCGCTGGTGGTCAATCCGGTCAGGATCACGGTATCGACGCCAAGTGAGGTGAGAAGCGGTGCAAGCGAGGTGCCGAAAAATGCGCTGGGATATTGCTTGGTCACCACGAATTCATCGGCAAAGGGGTGAAGCCCTTCCGGCCAGCCACCCAGCGGATTGCCCGCAGTGAAACAGGCAAGCGGTTTGGCCTTCTGGAAAAATCGTCCGCCATCGAGACCGCTTGGATGCAGCAGCACACCGGTCAGAATGACCGGCACCCCCTTTTCACGCGCCAGAGCGCGAATGCGCAACGCACTGGCGAGCGCCGCCTCCACCCCGGCATAGAGGGGACTATCGGGCGCGAAATAGGCCTGAACGAAATCGATCAGCAACAGTGCCGGTTTCTGCCCGAAACCGATGCGGTTTTCATAAACTCCGGCATAATTGGCGGCCAGATCGTTCTGCTGCATCTGTCATTCCCTTATTGATCCATGAACCACCCCACGCCATTTTGCGTCAGGCAAGATGTTTCGGCATCAGCCGGTGCCAGTCCGTTATCGTCTGATAGGCCATGCCGAGACGAAGTGAGAGCGCATCGCGGCGCGGCTTGGCGACGATCTGAATGCCGGTCGGCAGACCGCTGCGGCCAAGACCGCTTGGCAGCATCAGCGCCGGAAAACCGATGAGATCGAAGATCATGGTGTTGCGCGAAATGACGCTCTGGAAGCCAAGATGCTGCCGGTCAATCTCGACGGTGAGATCGGCAAGCCTGCCCGCCTCGCCGCCAATGCCGGGCGTCACCACGGCGTCAACCGTCTCCATCGCCGCCAGCCATTGCTGCATCGCCTCTGCCCGGCTTTGCAGCGCCTGACCATAATCGGCAGCCGAAAAGCCAAGCCCGGCCTTCAGACGCCCCAGAAATCCCGGATCGAAGTCTTCCGCCCGATCGAGACGAGGAGAATAAAGGCTCGCCAGTTCGCTTTGCAGGATCACCCAGCCTGCCTGATGCCAGCGTTCGATATCAAGATGCGGCAGGGAAACGAGGCGGCATCCAAGCTCTTCAAACCGTTTCAAAGCCGCCTGCCAATTGTCCAGCACGGCGCGATCGGCGCAATCGGCAAACCAGTTGACGGGCACGCCGAGCCGCAAACCCTGAACGCCGGGCTGGCGCAGAATTGTCTCCACCTCTTTCAGCAGCTCTGCCTTGCCGCCATCGGCCAGAAAGGGCAGCACGCGGGCAATATCCTGCGCCGAGCGGGCCATCGGCCCGACATGGTCGAGTGTCCAGGACAGCGGCGACACACCCCGGCGCGACACCAGCTCCCGGCTGGGTTTGAGCCCGCTCGTGCCGCACCAGCAGGAGGGAACCCGGATCGAGCCGCCCGTATCGGTGCCAAGCGCCAGCGGCATCAGCCGTGCCGCAAGCGCTGCCCCCGATCCGGTCGAAGACCCGCCGGTCCAGCGGTCACGGTCATAGGGATTGGACACGGTGCCAAAGCGCGGATTGTGCGGAGACCCTGCGGCAAATTCCGTCGTCGCGGTCATGGCAAAGGCAATGGCGCCCGCCGCCCGCAATGCCGCAACCACGCAAGCATCCGCCGCAGCCACCCGATCTTCGGTCAGATGCGACCCGGATGTGACCATGGCACCTTCGACGTCAATGATATCCTTGATGCCGAAGGCAATGCCTTCGAGCGGCCTTGGCCGTCCCTGCCGATAGCGATGATCGCTCTCGCGTGCGGCCTCCTCAGCGCCCGGAACCAGACGCAGCACGGCCTCACGACCGCAGGCAGAAGCGGCAATGCGCTCCTTCAACTGCTCCAGAACCTCAGAAGGCCGCAAAACCTGATCGGCAAAAGCGCCAAGCAGTTGCGTCACACCGGCAAAAGCCGGATCCTCCGGCAGAGGCTGACGAAGAGGCGGCAGACAGGACGCCATCTCATTTGCAGACGGCGTATCGTCTGCTTGAGAGATCCCGTCGCGATAGATCCGGTCAACGATGAGCGGATCGGCAAGCCTTGGCGGATCGAAGCCTTCTCCCGCCTCAACAAGGCGGGAGGGGTCAGACATGGCAAGCGCCGTCACGTCATTCCGCCGCAATCTGGCTGGCCGCGCGCGAGGCCATCAGCGGCTGGATGCGC
The DNA here is from genome assembly GCF_023700755.1 of Allorhizobium sonneratiae. Classification (GTDB taxonomy): domain Bacteria; phylum Pseudomonadota; class Alphaproteobacteria; order Rhizobiales; family Rhizobiaceae; genus Allorhizobium; species Allorhizobium sonneratiae. Next base: position 105,543 of record NZ_JAMKOJ010000009.1, read on the forward strand.
TGACCGAACTGGTCGAGGCCGACGAGGAAATCATCAAAGGTCAGCATGATGCCCTTCGTGCCGGGAACGCTTGCCGCCTCGTCCAGCATCTTCGCCACCTTGGCATAGGAACCGACCAACGTGCCCATGTTGAAATTGACCGCGCCCTCGGGAAGATTGATATGTTTTGCCGTGGAGTTGTCGGCGGCGCTGGCGTCCTTGCTGCCCTGATCCGCCATCCAGGCCAGCGCATCGACATCGGCGCCATCGCGGAATGTCTGCCATTTCGCCTCGGCCAGCGCGTCCGTTTCATCGGCGATCACCATGAACAGAACATAAGCCCCGACATCGCGACCGGTCTTGGCGGCGGCGTCGATCAGCTTCTGGTTGTTCGGCGCATAGGCCGTCGGCGTGTTGATACCGCTGGCCATGACGAAATTATAATCGGCATATTCAGCGGCAAATTCCATACCGCGCGGGCTCTGGCCGGCAGCAACGATCTCGATGCGGTTTTCCGGCATCGGCTTCATCATGCAGTCCTTCATGGTGAAGTGCTTGCCCTCGAAGGTGCAGCTTCCCGTCTGCCACAGCTCTTTCATGATGTGCACATATTCCGAGGAATAGTCATAGCGATAGCCGAAATAGGCATCGCCCGGCCACATGCCCATCTGGTCATATTCGGCCATCTGCCAGCCGGAAACGATGTTGACGCCGAAACGACCCGGCGCGACGCTATCAATGGTAGTGGCCATGCGCGCGACAATGGCCGGCGGCAGCGTCAGAACGGCGGTGGAGGCAAACAGCTTGATCCGCTCTGTCACGGCGGCAAGACTTGCCATCAGGGTGAAGCTTTCGAGGTTATAATCCCAGAATTCAGCCTTGCCGCCGAAACCTCTGAGTTTGATCATCGACAGGGCAAAATCCAGCCCGTATTTTTCCGCCTTCTGTACGATCTGCTTGTTCAGCTCGAAGCTGGGCTTGTATTGCGGCGAGGTCGTCGAGATCAGCCAGCCGTTGTTACCGATTGGAATGAAGACACCGATATCCATGTGGTTCCCCTTTGCGCATCATGCATGCAACCGGAATCGGCATGATGCTTCAAATTTTTGGTTCGCATCGGATGATCCGAAAACCGATTCCCACCTTTCGGTCCGATGCGTGAATATGTGACCGACACGCAAGCAGTATGTACGAACTAATGCAAAATTTTCACAGCCTGTCCAGTTAAAAATGCCCTAACTTTAGGCTTGCCTATTTTTGATGCAATCGCCATATTCGCGCGCAGAGGCTCCTGCCGCCAGACTGTTCAAACGGCTGAAGCATGGGCAATCCGTGGAGAAAACGGCGACACCTGCCGACCAGACAACGGAAACGGGCCGGGGTTGAGGCCTTATCAGCTTTCCGCGCGCAGGGTGGTGGTGAAGGTGAAGCGCTCGGCAGGCAGGACCTGGAAGGCATATTCGATCAGCCGCCGGCCCGAGCCGAAATAGCGGCGAGTGACCACGAGCGCAAGCGCGCCCGCCTTCACATCCAGCTTGGCGGCGGTCTCTTCATCCAGCATAATGGGACGAATATCCTGCTGGATTTCCTGGATTTTTTCGCCGGTATACTGTTCGATATAATGGAAGATCGCGCTGCGGGCCACGGTGATATCGCGCACTGCCCCGGCAAGCCGGGCATCGACATAGACCTCGTTCCAGGAAAAGGGCCGGCTGCGATTGCCGGGATAGCGAATGCCGGCCATATGAAAGAACTTGCGCCCCGGACGGCAGCCAAGCTCCACGGCAAGCTTGCCCTTGGCGGCAACTTCTTCCTTCACATCGATGACGAATTCGGTCTCGGCGGCAATCTCAAACAGCTCGGAGCGTGAATGGGCGATAAAGCGCTTTTTTTCCGGATCGAAACCCGCCTCAACCCGCGTGCCGACCCCTTTGCGCGCTGAAAGCCGCCCTTTGTTGCGCAACATGGCAATGGCCTGCCGCACCGTCTGACGGCTGACGCTGAGCGCTGCGGCAATCTCGTTTTCCGTCGGCAACAGCGAACCAACCGGAAATTCGCCGCCACTGATCCGCGCCTCCAGATGATGGGCAACCTGAAGGTAAAGCGGCGCGGTATCGACGTCCGGTTTCCAGTCCTTGCGCTTCTGATCCAAATTCACCACCGCTCCAGCTTGCATGATACAGACCTTAAAGCACGTCGCGGCTGATCAGCCTCATGCAACGCGTTTTCAGTCTTTCATTTGTCGCATGTCCGTTATCGCTTCATTGAAAACAACAAAACGCGACATGCCTTAGTGCATAATCCGACCGGAAAACCGTTTCACACTTTTCCTGGAACCGCTCTAAAGGCTGATTTTCAACTCTCTTTTAACAGGAAAAGCAAATGGAATTCGGCCATTCACGATCAGTTGCCCGGATTGCTTGCAGTCTTTCATCAAATTGAATAGTACGGACATAATCAGATTTTTAGCAGGACATCAGCACTCATGTCGGATCTTATCGCCGCCGAGGCGCAGCCCAGCCACCATACGTCTTCACTTGGCCAGACCCTTTTTGCGGCAACTCTTGTGCAGATCGTTGCCACGGCCAGCGTGCTGGCGCTGACGGCGATCGCGCCGATGGTGGCGGCCGATCTCAAGATCGGCGCCTACTGGATCGGCTATCAGATCAGCCTCATCTATTTTTCCGGCATGTTTTCCTCTGCTGTCGCCGGCACGCTGGTCAAGCGCTTCGGCCCGGTGCGCATCGAGCAGGCAGCCCTTTTATGCTGCGTCATCGGCTTTGCCGGGATTGCCAGCGCGAACATCCCGCTGATCATTATCGCTTCTCTGTTCATCGGCATTGGCTACGGGCTGAACAATCCCGCCGCCTCTGAACTCCTGAGCCGGGTCACGCCGCCGCATCGGCGCAATATCGTCTTTTCGCTGAAACAGTCAGGCGTGCCGCTGGGCGGCATATTGGCAAGCTTTGCCTTTCCGTTCCTAACCCATGCCTTCGACTGGCAGACCGCCCTCCTCATCGGCGCAGCCGCACCGCTCGTCATCATGGCGCTGATGGCCGCAACCCATGCAGGCCAGGCTGCAAGCCGCAGCCCCGCCCCCTCCGTCTTCAAGGGCATGATGGAGGAACAGACGCTCATCTGGCACAATCCGAGGCTACGCACGCTTTCAGCCCTTGGCTTTGCCTATTCCGCCATGCAGCTTTCAGCCTCGGCCTTCACAGTGGTCACCCTGGTGCATGACGCAGGCTGGCCGCTGCTGGCCGCCGGATCGGTCGCCGCGACCATGCAGCTTTCCGGCGCCTTCGGCCGTATCTTCTGGGGCGCGGTTGCCGATAGAATCGGCGGCGGTTTCAAGACGCTGTCGCTGCTGGGGCTTCTCGGCGGCGCAGGCTTTGCCGCACTGTTCTGGCTTTCAGACATGCCTGCCGCACTGCAGATTGTCCTTTTCATCCTGATCGGCGCCGTCACCATCGGCTGGAACGGCGTGCTTCTGGCCGAAGTGGCGCATAATGCGCCGGAAGGCCGCGTTGGCGCGCTGACCGGCGGCGTGCTGGTTTACACCTTTATCGGCGTCATCGTCGGCCCCTCCTCCTTCGCCAGCGTTTATGCGTTGACCGGCCATTATGGCGCAAGCTTCCTGCTGTTCTCCACCTTCGGCTTTCTCGGCATGATCGCCGCATGGCGCGTTCATCGCGCACCGAGACAGGAATGAACCTGTCTGGCTGACCAGAATTTGCGCGTGTCGGGCCAGTGGTGCGCAGCATCAGCCCATTTAATGTGCAATGCAAAAAAATAGGCAAAAGCCAGTTGACGACGTTCTGAATATGTCCGTACATTGTCAAGCGACGGTCGTTCAAGGCCGCACAGCAGGACACCGGGAAAACCCGGGTCACGGCAAGAGGCCCGAGTGAAAAGAAGGGCCAGAGTCATAACAAGGGGAACGTCAATCATGCGCTGCATTCTTGCCAGCTCTCTCCTGGCCGCTTTCACCATCATCGCCACCCTCTCCGACCCTCTTTCCGCGATGGCCGATCCCATGGACGAGGCCCGCGCCATCATAGAAAAACACCGCGCCATGCCGGTCTTCACACCGCCGGGCGAGGCCTTCGACGCCAAAAGCTGCATGGCGAAGAAAAAGGTCATGTCGATCCCGATCTCGATGACCATTCCCTTCGATGTGGAGCTGGAAAAGGCGATGGCGGCGGCGGCCAAAGAGGTGGGCTTCACCTACACCACCTGGGACAATCAATTGAAGATCGACCAATGGGTGCAGGGTATTTCCCAGGCGATGAGCCAGAAATATGACGCCATTGATCTGGCAGGCGGGCTGAACCCGGCCGTGCTCGGGCCTCAGCTTGGCGAAGCGCGCGCCGCCGGCCTCAAGATCAGCACCTCGCATTTCTACGACGTCACGCAGACCTCGGCCAAAAGCGTCGATTATTCCGGCAAGGTGGATTTCACCGATGCGGGCGAGCTTCTGGCCGCATGGGCTTATGTCCAGACCAAGGGCAAGCCGAACGTGCTGATCATCGGCTCTTCCGATGTGCTGCCCTCCATTCCCTTCGTCAAGTCGATCCAGCAGACGCTGACAAAGCTTTGCCCCACCTGCAAGCAGAAGCATCTTGACGTGCCGGTTTCGGAATGGGCCACCAAGATCCAGTCCGGCACCCAGTCGGCGCTGCTGTCCGATCCCTCGATCAACTATATCCTGCCGATTTACGATTCCATGTCGCAATTCGTGGTTCCGGCTTTGCGCATCACCGGCTCTGAAGGGGCGGTGAAGATTGCCAGCTTCAACGGCACCCCCTTTGTGCTCGACATGGTGCGCGAAGGTCAGGTCGATATGGATATCGGCGAAAGCCTCGGCTGGGCCGGTTATGCCGCCATCGACAACATCATGCGGATGGTTTGCGGCAAGCCGGAGGTGGCCAAGCTCAACGTGCCGCTTCTGGTGTTCGACAAATCCAACATCAAGACCGCAGGCGTGCCCGCCAATTTCACCGATGGCTATGGCAATGCCTATCAGGACGGCTTCCGCAAGCTGTGGATGCTGAAATAACGCTGTTTGTCCTTCACACGTCAGTGCAATGCAGACGATGGGAGCCTTCGCATGGATGACAATGCCGTTCTCAGCATGAACAAGATCCGCATGCGCTTCGGCAGCCATTATGCGCTGAAAGGTGTGACGCTTTCAGTGCGCCGCGGCGAGGTGTTCGGCCTGCTTGGCCAGAACGGATCGGGCAAATCCACCCTGATCAAGGTGCTGGCCGGCTTTCACCAGCCGGAAGAGGGAAGCGAAGTGGTGTTGTGGGGCCAGACCATGCCGCTGCCGCTCGACCCGATGGAGATCAAGACACGCGGCGTCGCTTTCGTGCACCAGCATCTGGCGCTGGTGCCCTCGCTCACCGTTGTCGAGAACATGCGGGTTACGGCAGCCGGGCAGAAAAGCCCATGGATGATCCGCTGGAAGGCCGAGGCGGCGGCGATCTCGGCTCTTTTCGGCGAATTCAGCCTGACGATCGATCCTTTCGCCACGGTTGCCAGCCTTTCGCCGGTAGAGCGCGCCTTTGTCGCCATTTTGCGGGCCTTTGCCGATCTGCGCGCCTCCGATGCCGGTCATGGCGGCGAAGGCATTCTGGTGCTGGACGAGCCGACGCCATTTTTACCGGCGCAGGATGTCGAGCGGCTGTTTGCCCTCATCCGCTCGATCGTGCGCACCGGCGCCTCGGTGATCATCGTCACCCATGACATCGACGAGGTGCGCGCCATCACCGACCGGGTCGCGGTGCTGCGCGATGGCGAACTGATCGACATTCTCGACACCCGCAACGCCGGACGCCAGTCGATCCTCGACACGATTGTCGGCACGCGCATCGATGCCTTTGCCAAACAGCGCCTGCCCACGCATGGCGGCACCCAGGCCGTCCGTGTTGACGGCCTGACCGACGGCAAGACCGCGCCTTTTGACTTTGACATCCGCGAAGGGGAAATCCTCGGCGTCACCGGGCTGATCGGCTCGGGCTTTGCCGCCCTGCCCTATCTGCTTTACGGCGCATTGCCGGCAAAAGGCGCGATCACGCTTGCGGGCCGCACGCTGCCACTGTCCGGGATCACACCGCTTGCAGCGCAGAAGGCGGGTATTGCGCTTTTGCCGGGCGACAGGCTGGGGGCGGCGGGCATTGCCAGCCTGTCGGTCACCGACAACATCACCCTGCCGGTACTCGACACGCTTTTGAAACCCTACGGTCTCGACCGCGCCGCCATGCGCCGCGAGGCAGGCCGCCTCGGTCAGCTTCACGATGTGCGCCCCGCCGATCCCGCCCTGCCGCTTGGCGCGCTCTCCGGCGGCAATCAACAGAAAGTGCTTCTGGCAAAATGGCTGCAGACCGAACCGAAACTCCTGCTTCTGGACGAACCGACACAGGGCGTGGATTTTGCCGCCCGCCAGCAGATTTTCAAGGCGCTCGACACGGCGGCCGCAGCCGGAACCGCGATTTTATGCGCCTCGACCGACAATGAGCAGCTCGAACAGATCTGCGACCGGATCATCGTCTTTTCCCGTGGCCGCCCGGTTGCGGAGCTGAAAGGCTCCGCCATCACCCGCAAGGCCATCACCGAAGCCTGTTTCCACAGCCATCATGCGGAGGCCGCCCAATGACGACCATCGATACGCCCGCCACCCAGATCAGCAAGGGCCGCAGAAACCGTTATTCCCTGAAAAGCGAAGGGGAACGCTTTGCCCTTGTCGGCGTCTGGCTGTTGCTCATCGTGATTTTCGGGGCGCTGATGCCGGATTCCTTTCTGAGCTGGCGCAGCTTTTCCACCATGTTCGGCTCTCAGGCCGTGCTTGTGGTGCTGACACTGGCCATCATCCTGCCGCTGACCTCCGGCGATTTCGATCTGTCGGCTGCATCGGTGCTGACCATGAGCTCGATGATGGTCGCCGTGCTCAATGTCAAGCTCGGCTGGCCGATCGTGCCCGTTCTGGTCGTGGCGCTGGCAAGCGGGGTGGCGATTGGCGCGCTCAATGCCTTTTTCGTGCTTTATTTCCGCATCCATTCGCTGATCGTCACGCTGGGCATCGGCACTTTCGTCAACGGGCTCATCCTGTGGATCAGCAGCAGCCAGACGATTTCCGGCGTATCGATGGGTCTGGTGCAATGGGTGATCATCAACCGCTTTCTCGGCATTCCGCTGGCCTTTTTCTACGCGCTGATTTTGTCTGCACTGATCTGGTATGGCCTGGAATACACGATTGCCGGGCGCAAGCTGCTCTTCGTCGGAAGGGGCCGCGATGTGGCGCGGCTGAACGGCATTCCCGTCGAGCGGGTCAGGGCTGCATCCTTCCTGCTTTCCGGCCTGATCTCGGCCTTTGGCGGCATTCTCTATGCCGGAATGACCGGCTCTGCCGATCCGCTTTCCGGCCTCAATCTGTTGCTGCCGGCCTTTGCCGCCGCCTTTCTCGGGGCAACGACCCTTGCGCCGGGCCGCTTCAATGCCTTTGGCGCGGTAATCAGCGTCTATTTCCTCGTCACCGGCATTACCGGCCTGACCATGCTGGGGGCCGACGCCTATGTGCAGAACCTGTTTTACGGCGGCGCGCTCGTCATCGCCGTTTCGCTGAGCCAGCTCGTGCGCAATCGCCAACCGCAGGATTTCAGCTGATGACACCGGAAGACATCGCCACCGCTCTCACCCGGATCTACTGGGGCCGTCCGGCCAATGCCGCCGAGCAGCGTGCCATGGCCGATGAAATGCAGCGCGACAGCACAGCAATCGCCCCTTGCGCCCATGGCACAAGCGGGGCTCTCTTCACCGTCGAGCCTGCCCATTTCACCCGGTTATTGATGGAGCGGGCAGAATGAGCAGCGAACCGGCCAATCTGCGTGAGGCCGCCGCCCTGATCCGGGCGCGCAAGGTCAGTTCCGTGGAACTGACGGAAGCCGCGCTCAACCGCGCCAAAGCCAGCAAGGCGCGGCTCAATGCCTTCATTGCCATTGAAGAGGAGGAGGCGCTTTTGGCCGCGCGCCAGGCCGATGCGGCACTGGCGCGCGATGCAGCCAATATCGGGCCGCTGCATGGCGTGCCGCTCGCCCACAAGGACATGTATGACCGTGAGGGGTTCATCACCGGCTGCGGCTCGAAAATCCGCGCCGGTCATCTGGCCACCGGCACCTCCACCGTCATGCACCGGCTTGTCGATGCCGGTGCGCTATCGATCGGCCGGCTCAATATGAGCGAATTCGCCATGGGTCCGACCGGCCATAACGCGCATCATGGCCGCGCACTGAACCCGATCGATCCGACGCGCATCACCGGTGGCTCCTCCTCCGGCAGTGCGGCAGCGGTTGGCGGCGGCATCGTTCTGGCCGCACTCGGCTCCGATACCGGCGGCTCCATCCGCCTTCCGGCGGCCTGCTGCGGCATTGTCGGCATCAAGCCGACGCAGGGCCGCGTCAGCCGTCACGGCGTCATGCCGCTGTCCTTTTCGCAGGATTGCGTCGGGCCGCTCGCGCGCACGGTGGAGGATGCCTATCTGATCCTGCAACTGATTGCCGGGGCTGACGGATACGACACGACCTGCGCAACGATCCCCCCACCGGCGGCGCTGGCCGATGATCTGTCCTGTCTGCGTATCGGCATTCTTGGCGGCTTTTTTGCCAAAGGGCTCGACGAGGTGGTGGCCGATGCCATCGCCATGACGGCTGGCCTGCTGCGGGGCGAGGTCAAGGCTATCGGGCCGGTGGACGGGCCGGATATGCCCGCCATTGCCGAGCTTGCCAATGTGGTGGCCATGGCCGAAGCCGGTGCCGTGCATTTCGACTGGATGCGCCAATGCCCTGAGGATTACGGTCCGCAGATCCGGATGCGGCTTTCCCAGTCGCTGGCCATCCCCGCACCGATCTATGTGCGGGCCTTGCAGATCCGCGCCATGATGCTGAAGGATTTTCTCGCCACCGCCTTTCAGGATGCCGATCTGCTGATTGCCCCCGTCATGCCCTTTCTTCCGCCGCGCTCGGATGCGGTCGATATCGGCGACAGCCCGCAGATGAACCGCATTGTGAGCGCCATGACCGCCTTTACCCGGCCGTTCAGCTTTCTCGGTCTGCCCGTCGTGACGCTGCCGGTCGCCGCTTCGCAAGACGGCCTGCCTATTGCCGTACAGATCATCGCAAAACCCTGGCGGGAAGATCTTGCCGCCAGTCTTGCCCGACGTCTGGAGGAAAAACTTGAACTTGCGCCCTTCCAGCCCATCGACGCCACAGGAAAAGGGCTAAATCCGCCATGCCTCTCATGACCCATCAGCCAGAAAGGATGACGACAATGAACAGCATTCCGACCTTCATGCCGCCGCTTGAAGTCGCCTCTCCCGTTTCAGGTCAGGACTTCCGCGACGCCATGGCAAAACTGGCCGCTGCCGTGACGATCGTCACCACCGATGGACCGGCGGGACGGGCAGGCTTTGCCGCAACCGCCGTCTGCAGCGTCTCGGATAGCCCCGCGACCCTGCTGGTCTGCCTCAACCGCTCGTCCTCGGTCTTCGACACGGTGATGGAAAACGGCGTCGCCTGCGTTAATGTGCTGAGCAGCGAGCATGAGACGCTCTCCAGCCTTTTCGGCGGCAAAACCCCCGTCTATCAACGCTTTGCCGCCGCAGAATGGCAGACCGGCGTCACCGGTTCCCCCATGCTTGCAAACGCCATGGTCTCCTTCGACTGCATGATTGCCTCCACCGTGGATGTCGGCAGCCATCGGGTGCTGTTCCTCACGGTTCAGGCACTCTCGCAAGATCCGGGTGAAGAGGCGCTGCTCTATTATCGCCGCAGCTACCGCCATCTGCGGTAAACCAGCGCTTGCAGCGCTTTTACGGGAAATGCTTGCGCCACCGGATTTGGCAGGCGCTAAATTATATATATTGACCCGCTTAATAGGTGGAATTTATAAATTCACCATTTACGACCTTCTGCCTGCCAATTAAAAAGACAATGACAAAGAATGTGAATTGCATCCGGTTTGCGGGAGGAGACGGCAGGCACGCGCATTCGCCAGACATCGCCATAAAGGCATGATGGCAAGGTTTCACATCATCATGCGTTGATAAAACGCAGAGCCTCATGGCTGTTCACCAAAACCGTCGCTCGGCTTTGCGATGTAGCAACCATGAAAAGGACGCTGTAGCACTTTGATTGCGGCATGATTTTCTCTTTGAATCCACCAGGGTTTAAAGAGTGATGCCGTCGGGTCTCACAGTCCGGAAAGCGCATGATGATATCATCTTGTTTCATCCTCACGGCGTCGCACTGTGCTGTGCCATCTGCTTTCCCATCGCAATATCGCGACTGAACCGCCATCGCGCCGGAACCTGCGATGAACGGGCTGTGACAGGCAAAGGGAGGAGCACATGCAAACAGTAAGCTACAAGGACAGCGCAGGCGCGCTTTTGCAGGCCGACCTCTTCCTGCCAGAAGGCGCGGGTCCCTTTCCACTGATCATCGGCGTCTCGGGCGGTGGCTGGGTGCGCGGCAATCGTGCAGCCCTGAAGGACTGGGGGAGATTTCTCGCCGCAGCCGGATTTGCCTTTGCCAGCATCGATTACCGGCGTGCGCTCAAGGGCCAACCCGCCTTTCCCGGCAATGTCGAGGATGTCGCTTCCGGGCTGCAATATTTTCACGAGCATGGCGCAGAGCATGGCATCAATCCGGAGCGGATTGCCATTCTCGGGGTTTCGGCGGGTGCCCATCTCGGCGCACTGGCCAGTCTTTCTGCAGAATGGACGGCAAAACCGCCCCGCGCTTTCGCCGGGATTTATGGTGTCTATGATCTGATGGCGCATTGGCAGGCAGATCTGGCCGTCAACAGCGTCACCGATCCGGACAAGACAGAATGGGTGCTGGGGGCAGATCCTTTCGACAATCCTCTTCTCTATCATCAGGCCTCACCCTTGCGGCAGATCACCTATGCGCGGACCATGCCGGTTTTCCTCTGCTGGGGACATCTCGACCGGGATGTCTCGCCGCAGCAATCGGCCGGATTTGCAACCGCGCTCAGACAGGCGGGCTATCCGGTGAGCCTGCAGGAATTGCCGGATGCGGGCCATCTCTGGTTTTCGCAAGAAGGCCCGCAAGACCCCGGCAGTCATTCCGCGCGTGTCGCACCAGCACTGCTGCGCTTTTTCAGGCAGAGCCTTCTTACGGCATAATCCCAGGCTTTTTCAGGAGTTCATTGCATGACACAGCCGCAAACATCCTCTGCCAGCAAGGCAGCCGCCTATATTCTGCGTCAGGGCGAAGGCGAGACCTATAATGTCGCGGGCCAGATCATCCGCGTTCTGGCCGGATGTGACGAGACCAATGGCGGCTATGGGGCGGTGGTCTGCGAGGCGACGCTCGACCGTCAGCCGATTCCCCTGCATTTTCATGAGCGTGAACACGATACCTGGTTTTGCACACGCGGGCGTCTGCGCATCTGGGCCAACGGCCTGTCCCGCATTCTGACCGAGGGCGATTTTGCCTATGTGCGACCCTATGACGTGCATTCCTATCAATCGGTTGCGCCGCGCACGCAATTTTTCGGCATCGTTGCGCCCGGCGGCTGGGAAGGTTTCTTCGAAAGCGCCGGCAGCCCATGGACAGAGCCGGGACTGCCGCCGCAAAATCATCCCTTCGATTTTGCCCGCATGGGCATGAGCATGGAGCGTTACCGGATCATGCGCGTGCCCGAACAGGTCTATGCCGAGGCAAGCTCCGGCGACGGTATCGATTGCGTGCTGCCGGACACGCCGTGCTCTTATGTGCTGCAGGCGGGTCACGGCAAGCGGCGGCGTCTGGCCGGTCATCTCTCCACACAGATCCTTGCACCCGCCCTGTGCGACGGGCAGGTCGACATGCGCACGATCGAAGCCGGACGTGGCGCAACCCAGCCCGCGCTCATGCATGAAACGACCCATGTTACGCTTTATGTTCTCGAGGGTCAGCTATCGCTCTCGCTGAACGGCAGAACGGAAACCCTGCAAACCGGCGATTTTGCCAATATTCCAGCCGGCACGGTCTACGCGACCAGCGTCATCAGCGGCACGGCGCGCTGGCTGCTTTCAGCGGCCAACGGCAATGGGCTGGCATTCTGGGATGAGCTTGGAACGCCGACGGAAGAATTCACCTTCAGTCCAGCCGATGGCGAAGACCTTGCGCAACGCATGCGCACCGATCTTGCAGCAGACGTCAAACGCGCCGACTGACGCTGACAAGCTACAAGGTGCCGGAAAGCATCCGACAGAAAATCGCAACCGTTCCGATGCTCACCGGTTTGTGTGAGCATCGGATTGTTCGCCAAACCGTTCCCACTTTCCGCTACGATCCACCTGCATGATTTAAAATGCGACAGCGTCCTTTGTGCGTTTTATAAAACGCAACCGCGCTGTAGAAAGTCTTATTGCCAATTTTTTTACGGTTTATACAAGGCTGAAACATGCTGTAGACTGCCGTAAAAAGGATGCGCAATGGACGCCGAAACAGACGACAAGACACCGAGCGAAATGCATAATGGAACGCAGAGCAGCGCAAGGGCATTGTCACAGAACCCGCACGCCGTGCGTGAGCCAAAGCAAAACAATCTTGAAATGGCCATTGGCCATGAGGTGCGCGCCTATCGCAAGAAGCTCGGCATCACCGTGACGGACCTTGCCGCAGCCACCGGCATTTCGCTCGGCATGTTGTCGAAAATCGAAAACGGCAATATCTCGCCATCGCTGACGACCCTGCAATCGCTGTCGCGTGCGCTCGGCGTGCCTTTGACGGCGTTTTTCCGCGCCTATGAAGAGCCGCGCAATGCCGTTTTCGTCAAGGCCGGTGAGGGTATCGAGCTGGAGCGGCGCGGCACGCGGGCGGGTCACCAGTATAATCTGCTCGGCCATATCGACAACAATTCGAGCGGTGTCGTCGTCGAACCCTATCTCATCACGCTGACGGCGGATTCCGACATCTTCCCCACCTTTCAGCATGAGGGCATGGAGTTTCTCTATATGCTCGAAGGCGAAGTCGTCTATCGCCATAACGACCAGCTCTTCCCGATGCAGCCGGGCGACAGCCTGTTTTTCGACGCCGATGCGCCGCATGGGCCGGAACAGCTCGTCAAGCTGCCGGCGAAATATCTCTCGATCATCAGCTATCCGCAGCGCGGCAAGGTCGATTGAAACAGCCGTGAGGGCATTGTGCGTGTTATCAGACGCACAATGCCCTCACGCTTTGCAATCACATCTGCCCCATGGCGGAGGCTGCTGCTTTGAGCCTGCGGGCACGCCTGGCCAGAAAGATCGGCAGGATGACCACCGCCACCGCCATGGCCCACAGCACAAGGGAAATGGTGCTTTCAAACAGGATCGAGAGATCGCCGCCGCTGATTGCCAGCGCATTGCGCAGATTGACCTCCATGACCCGGCCAAGAACGAAACCGAGAATGATCGGCGCCATGTCGAAGCCTGCTTTGCGCAACAGCCAGCCCGCCACTCCGATGGCCAGCATCAGATAGATCGACAGGATCGAGGCATGGGTGGAATAGACGCCGACAATGGACAGCACCAGAATGCCCGGCACCAGCAGCCAGTTCGGCACGGTCAGCACGCGGGCGAAAATATTCACCAGCGGCAGGTTGAGCAGCAGCAGAATGACATTGCCGACGAAGAGCGAGGCGACAAGACCGCCAACGATTTCCGGCCGCTCGACCAGAAGCATCGGGCCGGGCTGGATATTGTAGAGCATCAGCGCGCCGAGCATGACGGCGGTCGTGCCGGAACCGGGCACGCCAAGCGTCAGCATCGGCACGAAAGCGCCGCAGGCGGTGGCGTTGTTGGCGGCTTCCGGTGCGGCCAGCCCGCGCACATCGCCCTTGCCGAACGTGCCTTCGGTATCGGAAATACGCTTGGCGGTCGTATAGGAAATGGCGCTGGAGACGGACGCGCCCGTGCCCGGCAAGACTCCGACGACGAAACCGATCACGGCGCTGCGCAGCGTCGTGCCCGTGCATTTGACGATATCGGCCCAGCGCGCCGTGGTGCGGCCAAGCTCGCGGATCACGGTGAAGCCGCGGCCCTGATGTTCAAGAATGATCATTGCCTCGGAGACCGAGAACAGCCCGATCACCAGCACGACGAATTCGATACCGTCACCCAGTTCCGGCTCGTTGAAGGTAAAGCGATAGGCCCCGGATGTGGCATCCAGACCGACAGTTGCCAGCATCAGGCCGAGCGTGCAGCCGATCAGCGTCTTGACCGGCTGACTGCCGACCATCGAGCCGAGCGTGGCAAAAGCAAAGACCATCAGCACGAAATATTCCGCCGGACCGAAGCCAATGCTGAGGCTGGCGAGAAGCGGCGCAAACAGCGCCAGCCCAACCGCGCCGATCATGCCGCCGACAAAGGAGGAGAGGCCCGACAGCGCCAGCGCTTCCCCCGCCCGGCCCTGCCGTGCCATGGGATAGCCGTCCATGGCTGTCATCACCGCGCCGGCATCACCCGGCACATTCAAGAGAATGGAGGAAATGCGCCCGCCATATTCCGCCCCGCAGTAGACGGCGGCCAGCAGGATCATGGTGCTTTCCGCCGGAAGGCCCATCGTATAGGCAATCGGCAACAGGAGCGCGATGCCGTTGATCGGCCCGATGGCCGGAAGAGCGCCGACCATGGTGCCGATAAAGCAGCCGAGGAAGCCGATCAGCAGGTTCTGACCTGTCAGCGCCACGGCAAAACCATGCAAAAGATAGTCGAAATTCATGGCTTGACCCTTTCCGTCAATGTGCGCCGAACAGCGCACCGGCTGGCAGATAGACATCCAGCAGATAGGCGAAGACAAACCACCAGAGGCCAGCATGGCCTGCCGCACCGATGGCCGACTTCACCAGTGGCGCGCCAAAGAGCAGCGCCGTGCCGAAAGTGAGCACGAAGACCGAAACGGCAAAACCGCCCGGCTCGAACAGCAGCGCCGCGACAATCAGCAGGGCCGGAATGGCGAGCACCCGCAACAGCAGGCTGCCTGCCGGAAACCCCTCGGCACTGCCCGGTGAATAAAGATAAAACAGGCAGAACAGCCCGAGCAGCACCGCAAGACCGATCGGCACGACCCGCGGCCCGAGCGGATCGGAAGCAAAAGCATATTCGATTGCGGCGCCGCCGATGCCATAGGCGATGGCCAGCACAAGAAGGACAAGACCGGCAGCGCGGCCGGTGAGCCTGATCGCGCGGCTGGAAGGATGATGGACGTCTGACATGCGGGTCTCTCGGTGATCCTGTGTCCTTCCTTGGCGCTCTGGCCCCGGCACTCTGACTTCGGCACTCTGGCCAGGCACTCTGGCCCAAGCACTCTGGTACAGGCGCACAGGCATGTTTGCCTGAGAAGGACGATCGATGGGTGATGATTGCCATGGACAGGCGGCGGCCTGCTGCAGGTTTCCTTCAATCGGGTGCGATTGAAGGAGAAAATGATGCAGCAAATTTAAAGTGCTGAAGCGCGGATGCGTTTTATAAAACGCATCCGCGCTGCACGCGTTACATGCTGGATTCCTTGGCGAGGATCTTGTAGCGGGCAACATCGGCCTTGACGCGATCTTCAAAATCCTTGCCGATCAGGGTGAATTCGAAAAGGCCGCGCGCTTCGCGCTCCTTGGCAAATTCAGGCGTGGCGGAGACTTTGCGGAATGCATCGGTCCACCACTTGTAATCCTCTTCGGACACGTCCTTGCCGACATAATAGCCACGCCAGACCGGCCAGTCGATGTCGTAACCCTGTTCCTTCGCCGTCGGCACATTGGCAAGCTCGCCCGGCAGGCGCTCCGGCGCCATGACTGCGAGAATGCGGATCTTGCCAGCCATGTGATGCTTGACCATCTCTGCCGCATCGCCGGAGCCGACCTTGACATGGCCGCCTTCCAGCGCGGTCAGCACGGCGCCACCGCCTTCCAGCGCGACATAGCGCATCTTTTTCGGGTCCTGCCCGGCAGCCTTGGCCAGCAGCGAGCCCTTCATCCAGTCCTGCGAGCCGACAGCGCCGCCACCGGCAATCGGAAAGGAATTGGGTTCGGCCTTGTAGGCGGCAACGAGATCGCCAAGCGTCTTGTAAGGAGAATTGGCAGCCACCACCAGCACGCCGTAATCGGCGCCGAGCGCGCCGAGCCAGCGCACTGCCGTTTCGTCATACTGGCCAAACTTGCCCTGCGCGATCAACAGTGCCGAGCCGGACGAGGCGGCGGTGATGAGATTGCCATCCTTGCTGCGCTTGCTGATCACATGATTATAGGCCACCGCGCCAACGCCGCCTTCCATATAGGTCACAGCCATGGGCTTGCTGATTTCCTTGCCTTCCAGCAGCGCATTGGCCGCCAGACGGCAGGTCAGATCGAAGCCGCCGCCGGGTTTTGCGCCTGCCAGGCATTCCGGCTTGGCCGGTTCGGCCACGGCCACAAGCGTCATGGACAGCGTCATCAGGCATGCGCCCGCGAGCGTCTTCGTCATGTTACGGATCATTCTTCTCTCCCGTTATACCCTTACAGCGCCGTGCGCCATATATGGCGCACAAAGGACACAGTAACGCTTTAAATTTGCTGCATAATTTTCTCCTTAAGCCGATTCCGGTTTAAGGAATTATGCAGTCGCGACCTGATCGGACATCCCTTTATCCCGCGACAGCTCATCGCCGCTTCAAGCGGTTGAGCAAATGGGGCGTGACGAAACGGGCTTCCTCCGAGGTCGACCGACTCTCTCCCTTGACGTCGGCACCTGTGAAACTAAGGCGCTTTCCTGTCATGATCCTGTCAAAATCATGGCCATCGCCGTTTGTAAGCGCTGCCAGCCATCTTGATTCTTCCCCCCCAGCCATGCGAAGAAAAAGAGGTGAGGATATTTCTGGTTGAAGACACGCAGGATGTGGGCGAGGCAATCTGCCGCCGTTTCCAGCAGACGGGTCATACCGTCGACTGGGTGGCGGATGGCGTCTCTGCGTCCGAAATCCTCTCCTTTACCGATTACGATCTCATTATTCTCGATGTCATGCTGCCGGGCATGGACGGGTTCGCCGTGCTGAAAGCGCTGCGTCAGGCGGGCAGCGGCGTGCCGGTTCTGGTGCTGACAGCGCGCTCGGAAATCGACGACCGGGTGAGCGCGCTCGATCTCGGTGCCGACGATTATCTGGTCAAACCCTTCGATTTCCGTGAGCTGGAGGCGCGCGCCCGGGTGCTGTTGCGCAGGCGCAGCGGCGGCGAAGCCACCAATCTTCTCGTCTGTGGCGATGTCAGCCTCGATCGCACCAATCGCAGCGTCCGCGTCGGCAAGCGCGAGGTGCAGCTGAAGCGCCGGGAAATGACCCTGCTGGAAGTGCTGGCCTCACGACCGGGAAAAGTGTTCAGCAAGGAAGAACTGCTCGACCGGCTGTTCGGTTTTGACGAAGCCGCAGGCGCCAATGCCATCGAGCTTTATGTCGGCCGGCTGCGCAAGAAACTGGAGGGCGCCCAAACCCGAATCGTCACGCTGCGCGGTGTCGGCTATCAGTTGGTTTCCGATGCTGGCGCATAAAAGCTCGCTCTTTTCCCGGCTGATGCGCCGCGTGGGGCTGGTGATGGCCATCGGCGCTGCGGCCATGATCACCGCCGCCTGGTATTATGCCCGCGCCGCCGCCGATGATGCCTATGACCGGCTTCTTTTGGGTGCGGCCCTGCAGATGAGCGAGGGCCTTGTCGTGGTCAATGGTCTGCTCGACGTACAGCTGCCGCCTTCGGCCTTTGAGCTTTTGGGGCTCGCCCAGCGCGACCGCATCTTCTACCGGGTACTCGACACCCATGGCCAGACCCTGACGGGCTATGACGATCTTGGCCGCGATATCGATGTCACGCAAAGCCGCGCCGCACCGCTGGTGGACAATGCCGTCTATCGGGGCGCCGATGTGCGCATCGTCACGCTGTCGCATCCCGTCTCCATCGACGGAGAAACCGAATGGGCCAGCCTGATGGTGGCGCAGACCACCGAAGCGCGCGGCGCGCTGGTGAAAGAACTGGTCAGCCGCGCCGTCCTTCTGGTGGCGCTGATGTGCCTGCTGGCCCTTGTCGGCACGGCCTTTGCCATCCGCTATTCGCTGAAACCCGTGGCCGATCTCGGCGATGTGCTGGCACGCCGCGATCCGCAGGATCTGACACCGCTCAGCGTGGCCGTGCCCGGCGAATTATGGCCCTTCGTCGCTTCGATCAACCATTTCATCCGCCGTCTGGACGAGCGTGTGCGGCTGATGCAGCGCTATGTCGCCGATAGCGCCCATCAGATCCGCACGCCGCTGACGGCGCTGTCGGCCCAGGTCAGCCTGATCGACGACGCGCGCCTTGCCCCGGAAGACCGGCGGCATCTGGAGCGGGTGCGCAATCGCACGGCGGAACTGGCGCGTTTCACCAATCAGTTGCTGAACCATGCCATGGTCATCCACCGGGTCGATTCCGCCCAGCTTGGACCGCTTTCACTGAATGATGTGGCGCGTGCGGCCTTTCGACAGGCGATTCCGATCACTGTCGATCCCGATCTGGTCGTGTCTTTCGAAGCCTCGGAGGACAATCCGATGGTGATGGGCGACATGCTGAGCCTGCGCGAAGCCGTGGTCAACATCATCGACAATGCCTTGCGCCATGGGGTTGAAAACCGGCTCGACGTGCGCGTCGAGAGGGGCGAAGGCTGCGGCCGCATTGTCGTGGAGGATGACGGTCCGGGCATCCCCCCCGCCGACTGGGAAAGCGTGACGCAACGCTTCTTTTCCACCCGCAGTCAGGGCCCCGCCTCCGGGCTGGGCTTTGCCATTGCCTCGGAAGTGGCGCGCGCGCTTGGCGGAACGCTTGGATTTCGCCAACGCTCCGCCACCACACCCTTTGCCGTCTGCCTCGAACTGCCATTGATCCGGGAGGCGACAGCATGAGCAGGATTTTATCGGCCATCGTCGTTTTCCTTTTCACCGCTCTTGCCGCAGGAGCGCAAGCGGCAGAAGGCGATCGGGAGATTTTTCCCGCGCTTGGCGCACCGCAAAGCGCACGTCTCGTCATTCATGCCGCGACCGATCTTGAGGCCATGCGCCCGCTGGTGCGCGATTTTCAGGAAACGGCACCCGGCATTGCGGTGGAGCTGCGCGATTTCGTCACCAACGACCTGTTCGCCGATGTGGCGAATGCCTGCGCCACGGGCCGGGACAGCGCCGATATCATCCTCTCCTCCTCCGTCGATCAGCTTGTGCGGCTGGCCAATGACGGCTGTGCCGTGCCGCATCGCTCGGCAGAGACGGCGCGCGTGCCCGAATGGGCCAACTGGCGCGATGAAGTCTATGGTTTCACTTTCGAGCCGGTGGTCTTCGTCTATGACAAACGGACCGTGCCGCCGCAGGACCGCCCGATGAGCCATGAGGCGCTGGTCGATCTTTTGCGCCGCAAGCCTGCCGACTATCGCGGCCGCATCGGCACCTATGACATCAGCGCCTCCGGCATTGGCTATCTTCTTGCCTTTTACGATTCGCGTCAGGCCTCGACAACCTATGGCCGCCTGATCGAAAGCGTCAGCCGCGTCGAACCCGTGATCCGCTGCTGCAATGGCGAGGTGCTCGACGCCCTGGCCTCTGGCCGCATCCGTATCGCCTATAACGTGCTCGGCTCCTATGCCTATGCCGCCATGCGCGCCAATCCTAATCTCGGCATCATCGTTCCGAGAGACTATGCCCTCATCCTCTCACGCGGCGCGATGATCCCGTCCACTGCGCGCAACAGCGATCTGGGGCGGCGGTTTCTCGACTATCTGCTCTCACCGCGCAGCCGCGCGCTGGCCTTGCGTAGCTCTTTCTTCTTCTCCGAAGATGCCAGCCTGCCAAAGGGCGTGGAAGGCCCTGAGGATCTGATGGAGTCGGGCATTGGCCGGCCAATCCGCATCGGCCCTGCCCTGCTGGCCGCTCAGGATCAGCTTCAGCGGCGCAATTTCATCCATGACTGGCGGCGCCTGATCGACATCGAACCGGCGCCGTGATGGCGCTCACGCCATCACAAGGATGCGCCCGCGCAGAGGGTGATTTGCTGGCCTGTCAGGCTGGGCACCGCATCCGAAAGCAGAAATTCGATCAGCCGGGCAACTTCCATGGGATCGACGAACCGTCCCATGGGCGGCAGTTTCGGCGCAAGTCCTGCCCGTTCGGGCGAAGACAGCATCGGCGTATCCGTCGCGCCCGGCGCGACCACATTGACGCAGATCCGGTCTTCCACCAGTTCCGCCGCCCAGGAGCGCGCCAGCGCCAGCAAGGCTGCCTTGCTGGCCGCATATTGACTGCGACCGGCAGAGCCTGACGCCGTGCGGCTTCCGATCAGCACGATGCGACCGCCGAAGGGCAGATCCGGCATCATCCGGGCGACGATCTGGGTGGCGGCATCGACGTGCAAACGCCACATCTGCGCGCCCTCCGCACGATCCAGCGTTGACAGCGTGCCGGGCCGCAGGATTCCGGCAGCATGCACGATGGCATCAACCGGGCCGACCCCGTCAAGCACGCGCGACAGCGCATCGGCATCGGCAATGTCAACGCCGTGCCATGAGAGCCTTGCATGTGACAGACGGGGTGCGCGACGGCTCAGGCCGACAACATCCCATCCTTTGTCCAGCAAAAGCCCGGCAGCAGCCTCACCGATGCCGGAACTGACACCGCTCAAAAGCACCCTTCCGGGCAGGCTGGCGGGACGGCGCGTCGTTTCAACCATGATATGTTTTTCCTTAACAGGCTGCCGAAAAAATGCAGAGCGGTTTTCCGTCCGAAATACGTAAAAACAAAGATTTAGAGCTTTTCAGGTTCAGACTGGAGCTGAAAGCCGATCAGGCCGAGGCCGTCGATGGCAGCCTCGATCCGCTCTCCCGGCCCAGCAGGATGGGCGCCGCCGAAAGCGCCGGTGATGATGCGCGCACCGGCCCGCAGGCCCACACCGGCCTGCGCCAGCCGGCTTGCCAGCCAGACCAATGGTTCCAGCGGATCGGCACCCGAAGGATGAGGTAGCCGGCCCTTGACCAGAACTGTAGGTCCGACTGTCAAACGCACCGGATAGAGGCGAGGTTGCACGAAATTGTCGACATCGACCTCTTCTTCCGCATAAACGAGGCCATGATTGGCCAGCCTGTCCCCCTGTTGCAGATAGGAAGACAGGCCTGGTGATTTGACGATCCGGCCCGCCACAAGCTCGACCGCAAGAAAGGCGCCGGACAGCGCCTCCAGCACCTCGGAGCGCGAAAATGCACCATCTGCCGGCAGGCGGGTCAGATCGCGGGCAAGGTGAAAGCCGATCTCAACTTCGACCCGCATTGGCCGGTCTACGGAAATGGCGACCGGAGCCTTATAGGTATCGCGGGCAAAGATTGCGCCCCAGCGCCCTTCTGCCGGGCCTTGCTTTGCCACTTTATAGGCTGAAACCGGCCCGCGCACTGCCGCCTGCAACCATTGAACCTGCTCGGCTTCGGCCTGATCGCGTGGCCAGAGCGCTTCAGGGACATCAATGGGCAATGCGCCGCGCTCAGATGCCGCCAGCAGCAGGTCTGCCAATTGTTCTGACTGTTCGCTCCTTCTGCTGACGATCATTGCGGGCTCGTTTGCGGGCTCGGCAGGCTGACATGTTTGATGGCCCGGCGAAACCAGGTATAGGCAATGTGCAGACGGCCATCGTCCGCCTCGATGATCGAGGGATAGGACAATTCGCGGTTCAGCGCTTCCTTTGAATTGTTGGACAGGCAATATCCGTCGCCGTCCTCGAGATCGAGGCGGATCGGCCAGCTCTGCCCGCCATCTGCCGAGATCGACAGGGTCATCGGCGCGCGTGGTGCGCCCCAGAAAGCGGTTGGGCGGTCGGTGATCGTCGTCGGATCGACCGATATCCCGGCACCGTCGTCCTCGATTTCATCGTAGAGGGACAGACGACGCTCCCGCGCATTGTCACGGCTCGACCAGTTATGCACCATGGCCAGACGGCCATCAGCCAGCGCCGTCACCTGAATGGAGGAATTGTTGTTGGGCAGGGGCAAATCCTTGACCGGCGACCAGCTGTCGCCATCATCCTGAGAGGAAGAGATGCGCACATGATCGGCAAAGCGTGAGCGGAAAAAGGCGACATGACGTCCGCCGCCCAGAGGCACGATATTCATATGCACCGCGCCGAGACTGTCCGGCACCTCCACATGCCGCCAGCTCCTGCCCTGATCATGGCTGATTTTGACCGCCGCGCTATCGTCATTGCCCACCCAGGCAATGCCCGGCTCGGTGCGGCACAAAAACACCGGCAGCATCCAGCCGCCGTCCTGCCGCACGACAAGCGGCTGACGGACAAATGTGCCCGGCTCATCGATCAATGTGCCGATCGGACCCCAGCTCATCCCGTTGTCTTTGGAAATCCGGTAACGCACGAAGGCAGTATCCTGACGTCCGCTGATCTGGGCCGTCCAGATCAGCCAGAGCGAGGCATCGGGTGCGGTGAAAAGAATGGGGTTTTGCTCCGAACGTGTCGGATCGTCAGACAGTTTCTCGGGTTTGCTCCACTGGTTAGCGCCCTGTTCCAGGCGCGAAAACCAGATGGAAATATCGGCAATGCCTTCCTGGGTGCCTCCGAACCAGACACAAGCGATATCGCCATTGGCCAGCAGATGCAGATTGGCGGCATGGTTTTGCACGCAATCGGACGGCAACAGCGCCACGGTGGCATTCTGAATGAACGGATGGGGACGAAGGACGCCGTCGATTGCCGGGTTTTCGTCGGTATGGGTCGGTTCGGTCATGTCTTGATCCAGTGTTTCAAGGCAGGCGGTGGCAGGGCCGCGCTGGCCCTTGCTTTTCATTCCGCATGAAGGGCGAGGGTTTGGCGCTGGGCCATGAGTTCATCGACATCCATATGCGCGGTTGCTGCCCGCCGCTTTGCCATGGAATTGTCGCCGAAGATTTTCTGGCGGGCGATGAAGCACCAGATCATCATCACCCAGAAAGCCGCCAGCAGCACCCACCAGATGGGCGACAGGCTCTTGTAAAGCACGATGCCGATGCAAAGCCCGAGGAAGACCAGCCGTTCGATGAGCGACAGGTTCTGATGCATGAAGCCTTGAATGGCCGCGGCCCAGGCCGCCGTTGCGCACATGGTGCCGAAAAAGGCGAGGAGAATATTGACAATCGGGCCGTTCCACAAAATCACCGGGTCCTGAACGAAACCGAAGGGAATGAGGAAGCTGACCGCCCCCATGCCTGTGGCAAGCATGGCCGTCTTCATCGTATTGGCCTGCGCCACCCCGGCGGCGGCAAAGGAGGCAAGCGCCACCGGCGGTGTCACCATCGACAGCACGCAGAAGAACATGACGAAGAAATTCGCCGCCAGCCTGTCGATGCCCATATTCACGAGTGCCGGAACGAACATCACCGAACCGATGATATAGGCCGCGACCGTGGGCAGGCCCATGCCCATGATGAGGCAGCCGATGACGATGAGAATAAGCGACAGATAAAGATTGCCGCCGCCGAGAACGGCAAGGCCCGAAACGAATTTCAGCGCCAGATTGGACTGGGTGGCCGAGGCCATGATGATGCCGATGGCGCAGAGCGGAACCGACAGCAGCGCCATCTGCCGCGGCACATCCACGGCAATCTCGAACAGGGAAGAAAAACTGTAACGGGTTGCCGCGCGCAGCAAGGGGGCCAGCAAGGCGGCAACCGAGGCATAAAAGGCTGCGAATGGCGCAGAATAGCCGGCAAACAGCATGACGAGCAAGAGAACCGGGCCGATGAGAAGATGAATGCGCGGCATGATCGGCGCGATCAGCTTGCGGGTATCGATGCTGACTGAGCCGGCACCGGTCTTGCGCGCCCTGAGATCGACGATCAGAAACAATGCGCCGTAAAAGGCCAGCGCCGGAATAATGCCCGCCAGCGCAATACGCGTATAGGGAATGCCCATGAGATCAGCCATGACGAAAGCGGCAATTCCCATCACCGGCGGCATCAGCTGGCCGCCCGTTGAGCCGATGGCCTCGGTCGCGGCGGCTTCTTCACCGGTATAACCGGCGCGGCGCATCAGCGGGATCGTCAAGACCCCGACGGCTGCGACATTGGACACCGCCGAACCGGAAATCGTGCCGAACAGGGCAGAGCCAATCAGGGCGGCCTTCGCCGCGCCGCCCGTCAAGCGTCCAGCCGCCATCATGGCAATGTCGATGAACAGCTGGCCACCGCCGGTTGCTGCGAAGATCGCCCCGAACATGATGAAATAAAAGACAAAATTGATCGCTGTCGACGAGGTGACGCCAAACAGGCCATCCGTGTTCATCGTCATGATATCGGTCAGTTCCGACAGGTTAAACCCGGAAAAGCCTAAAGGACCGGGCACCAGATAGCCGAAAGCGGCATAGGCCAGGAACACCGCGATCATGGCCAGCAGGCTCCAGCCGACCGTGCGGCGCACCGCCTCAAACAGGATCAGAACACCGACCACGAAGACCAGTTTATCGACGCCGAAAACCTCATCGATATAAGGCAGTCTGGTCTCCAGACGGTTGAGATCCAGCACGAAGTGAACCGCAATCAGCAGGCAGACGGCAACCATGGCGATTTCGAGCGCCCGCCCGGGCAGTTTCACCCTGCCGGACCAATTGACTGCCGTCACCAGAATGGTCAGGGCAAGCGCCAGAAAGACATGAACAGGCACAGCCAGCATCGGCGCATCCGGCCAGAAGAACTGCTTCAGCAGAAAGGCCAGATAGAAAAGAGAGAGCGCAATCACAAGCAGGCGATGAAACTTGGAATAGGTGATCATGGTCGAATTCTTCGAGCGATGAGGGGATATGGTGAAGGCGGCAAGGCCATGACGCCTTCACCATCGGTCTTTCACAGGCGCCATGACAGATGAGGCATGGGTCTGATGAGAGCGGCGGGCTTCAGTTTGCCGCGCCAAGTTCCTTGCAAAGGCGTGCAGCGCCCGGATGCAGCGGCGGCGATCCTGCATCGACATGGCAACCGGCAACCGGATCCCATTCCTTGAGGGGCGCATGGGTCTTGGCAATATAATCGCGATTGTCGACGAGCGTTTTGAGGAAGTTGTAAACATCCTTGTCGGAGACGGACTTGCCGGCGATCAGCATCGTATAGCTGACGGGGTTCACGTAAACACTGTCCTGCCCGCGAAAACTGCCTGCGGGCATGGCGCCCTTGGGCAGACCGGCAGCCGCCAGAGCGTCCATGTCCTTTTGCGTGAAGGGCACGAAGACCATGTCATTGGTCAGCGTCATTTCGGTAACCGTTGCCTGACCGGCCGGTGCACTTTCGATATAAACATCAAGCCGGCCGTCTGTGAGCATGGAGGTCAACTGACCCGAGGAGGCCTGCGTGATTTCACCGGCCTTGCGCAGTTTTTCCAGGCTGGTTCCCTCGGCCTTGAACAGGAAATCGGCAATGATCGGCACCTGACTTCCTGCCGGTTTAAGGCCGATCCGCGTGTTGACACCCGGCTTGAACAGGTCGGCGACCGTCTTGATATGATGCTCATCGACAAAGGCTTTGCGTGCGATAACCATCGTATAGGCCGTCTGCATGCCGCTGGTCACCTGACGGATGTTCTCCGCCTTCTTGCCCTTGTAAACATCCTCCAGCCCTTCCTTTGCCCAGACGGCGGTATTCGATGTGGTAAAGCCGAAATCGGCCATGCCACGATCAACCGCTGTCGGATTGCCGAAAGCGCCACCACGCGGAATGATGTCAACCTGCATGTCGGCGGTTTTGCTGTCGTCAATCAATTTGGCAAAGGTGGCGGCATAGGTGTAAAAACTGCCGCCCGGTTCCTGCGCGCCCAGCTTCACCATGTCCTTCGCGAATGTCGCGCCGGTGCCCAGAAGCAGGCCAATGCCGGATACGGCGGCCAGCAGGCCAAACGTCTTGCGTGTCATGTTTTCTCCTCCTCAAACAGGCCCTCCCGGCCTGACACAATTGCGATGACCGGCATTGCGCATGCGCCGGTCGCAGCCAAACAGAGTAAACTGCGCCTGGATTGAAGCATCACACCCTTCCCCGTCGCGGTGGCAACGGAGACTTCTCCCGATGTGAGCTGGCCAGACCATGTCAAATGTTCGGAATGCGAACGTTTGATCTCTATTTACAATAAAATAGGCATGACCGATTTGCGCTGTCA
The DNA here is from genome assembly GCF_023700755.1 of Allorhizobium sonneratiae. Lineage (GTDB taxonomy): Bacteria > Pseudomonadota > Alphaproteobacteria > Rhizobiales > Rhizobiaceae > Allorhizobium > Allorhizobium sonneratiae. The sequence goes on from NZ_JAMKOJ010000009.1 coordinate 131,703, forward strand.
AGCGCCGCGCTGAACATGCTGCAAAGACCGACTTCTCTTCACCGATGAGGGTCTCTCAGCAGACCGCAAAAAATTACACAGACTATCTCATTGATAAAATTACTATTTCTTGAATTTTTCATCGGCATGCCCGCCATCGCCTATGCCGATATGTTGCAAATATTGTCCTGTGCAGCTTGCAATCTGCCAAAAATTTTCGATGATATGTTCGCAATACGAACATTTCAGAGTCCACCGCCTTGACCACCGAGACCGCCAAACCTGCTGCAAAAGACAATCCGAAAAATTCCGTTCAATCGGTGGTGAAAGCCTTCAGTGTCATGCGCAGCTTTACGCCTGAGCATTTCGAACTGTCGATTTCGGATGTCGCCAAACGCACCGGCCTTGACCGTGGCACGGCCTACAGGCTTTTGCACACCTTGCAGGAGGAGGGCTATGTGGCTGCCGTGCCAAGGACCAGACGGTTCAGGCTGACGCTGAAATGTCTCGAACTTGGCTACACCACATTGACGCATTTTTCCCTACGCGAACTGTCCCGCCCCTTGCTGAGCGGCTTGCTGGACGATGTTGCAGACGCGGCCTCTCTCGGCATGATCGACGGACCGGATGTCGTGTATATGGAACGAATCCAGGGCGATATGGGCGGACGGCAACTGGAGAGACGGGTTGGCGTGCGCGTCAGGATCTATGCGGCCGCCCTTGGTCAGGCGATCCTTGCCTATGAGCCACAGGAGGTTCAGCGGCGTGTGCTTGAGATGAGCCCGCGCATCAAGCTCTCGGAAAGCACGATCACCGATCTCGATGCCTTGCTGGACAGGCTTGCCATTGTCCGCCAGCGCGGCTGGGCCTTTTCTGACGGGGAAAATGCCTACGGGTTGCGCACGGTTGCAGCCCCTGTTTTCGATGCGCGTGGCAACGCCATTGCCGCCATCTCGGCCACAGTCACGGCGGAACGCTGGCAAAATCGCGATCAATTCATTGAAAAGGCAGTGCCGAGAGTGCTGGCCGTCACACAGGAATTGTCCGAGGCAATCCGCATTTCAGGCGGCGCCATCAACATTGGCCGCAACCTTTGAGACGATACTCTTCCGTCTACGCAGAAGACAGTCCTTGCGATGCTGTTGATTGCGTCACGGCACCACTTTTTCAGTCGAAAAAGGCTTCGCGCAGGATCAGCATGGCGGCACCGCTGGAGGCGGCATCGCCTGCGACCTCGGACAGCAGCAGTTCAGGCCGGCTGGGACCGATATCGTAACGGTGAGTGGTCCAGAATTCAGCCCGCGCCATCAGCATTCGGGCCAGTTCCGGCGGGATCTGGCCGCCGAAAACGATGGCCTGCGGATCGAGAATGGCTGCAAGCGCATTGACCATGCGCCGCATCGGCGGTGACACCCGCTCCACCCATTCGGCCACGCCCGGCCAGTTCAGGTCAAACCGCAGGCTGAGATCTTCGATCGAATCGACGCTGACGCCCCGTGAACGCACTTCATCCAGAAGATAGCGCAAGGCCGGGCGGTTTTCTCCTTCTTCCGGCGTGTAGATACCGCCGATTTCTCCGGCATTGCCGTTTTTGCCGAGAAGCAGCCGGCCATCAATGACGATGCCGCCGCCGAAGCCGTAATTGAACGACAGATAGGCGAAGCTGTCACATCTGCGCCCCACGCCGCGCAGCAATTCCGCGACGGAGGCTGTCGTCGCATTGTTCTCGATGCGCACAGGCAGCGAAAATGCATCCTCAAAAATCGGCGCAAGATCGATCAGCGACCAGTCCCGCAGCGGTTCCGGCGCGTTGACCTGTCGCCGGTCGGCAATGAAAAAACCCGATATGCCGACCCCCAGCCCGACCACTTTGTCAAAGGACACGCCATTGCGCTCCAACATTCGGTGGAGGATGTCCTTCATCTCGGCCAGCGTCTGGCTGCGGCTCATCGGGCGTACGCGCATGCGCACCTCTTCGCGGATATGGCAGGCCATATCCAGCAGGGTAAGGCTGGCGGAATCGGTGTTGATCGAAATGCCGAGCGCAAAGGCGGCCTCACGGTTCAGCATCATCCGGGGGCTGGGCTGGCCGCGCAGACCCTTTTCCGGCTGACCGGCCTGCAGCAACCCCTCCTGCATCAGGTCTTCGACAATGCGGTGTACCGATTGCTGTGTCAGATTGGTGTGCCCGGTAATGGCCGAACGCTGCACCGGATCGAGGCGGCGCACGATTTCCAGAATCATCTTTTCGTTGCGGCTGCGAGCTGCGCAGCGAAGAGGCGTCTTGGTATCCATAGGGGCTTTGCGATCCATGTCTGCTCAGCTTTGCCGCAGCAGGCGACAATGCAAAATCACAGGAAGAGTTCATATACAGCCTAAAATTTCAACCGGGAAGATTGAGGCAGACGGAAAAAGCTTTTGTTCCAATATGCTGCCGCCTGTTTCTGCTTTCTGTCTCCAAGGGCAGACAAGCGCCTGTTTCCGGCTTTTCCGACTTCGTCATTGAATAATTACAATTCAAGTGTAATAATTTGAAGACGCGCTTCGCCACGGCATGTGCGTGGCCGACAGCCCGAATCTCCACCTGTAACCCGCACCGCTTCTGCGGCGCGCCTTGAAAGCTGACCATGACCAGACTGTCCGCCTCTGCGGCCTTTGCCGCTGCCAAACCTTGTCTTTATTCGCGCATCCACGACACCGTCTTGACGGTGGCCCATCGCGGCGTGTGGGATCACGCTCCGGAAAACTCCATCGCCGCGCTTGAGGCGGCGATCAAGGCCGGGATCGAGATTGTCGAGATCGACACCCAGTCGACGGACGATGGCGTGCTCGTCGTCATGCATGACGAGACCATTGACCGCACGACCACCGGACAGGGCGATGTGTCCGCACTGGAAAGCGGCTATATCCGCAGCCAGTTCCTGAAAAATGCTGCCGGGGGACCACAGGCTGGCGTCAGCGGCGAACGGGTGCCATTGCTGCAGGACGTGCTGGAGGCGGCACGCGGCCGGGTATTGATCAATATCGACACCAAATATGAACGCGATCTTGCCGCCGTTGCCCGACTGGTCATGGACATGAACATGGCCGAAGGCGTGATCATGAAAACCGTGGTCGACCCGGATGCCGACATCCATCTGGCCGAAACGCTCGGCCTGATCGGCACCATTCCGCATATGCCGATCATGCACGCCCGTCCCGGCCGTTTTGCCGAGGATCTGCGCCGGATCGAGCGGCTGAATGCGCCGATGATCGAGACGAAATTCACCCATCTCGATGACCTGATCGCCGCGCGCAGCGAGCTGGAGCGACAGGACATCCGGCTCTGGATCAACACGCTGGACGTCTCTTTCAACATGGACCTGAACGATAGCCGTGCGATGGGTGATCCGGATGCCGTGTGGGGCACGCTGATTGATGCAGGAGCCGGGGCCATCCAGACCGATTGCGGCCCGCTTTTCCGGCACTGGCTCAACAGAAGCCGTACCGGATCAGAAAGTGATTGAAATGCCTCACAGCCCGGCTTCTCGCCTGCAACAGGCCACGATCATCGTTCGCGAGGCAGCAGGGCTGGCCAAATATTATTTCGAACGACGCGGCACGCTTGAGACCGAGACAAAAAGCGGGCCGCAGGATTTCGTCTCCGAGGCGGACAAGGCTGTCGAAACCCTTATACGCCAGCGGCTTGCCGAGGCTTTTCCCGGTGAAATGGTGCTTGGCGAGGAATTCGGCGGCACGGCGACCCGCCATTGCTGGATCATCGATCCGATTGACGGCACCAGCAATTTCCTGCGCGGCCTGCCGCTCTGGGGCATTTCCCTCGGATATATTGCCGAGGGTGAGCCGGTGCTGGGGGTCATCGCCCTGCCGGTGCTGGGCGACTATCTGGCCGGTGAAGTGGGTGCAGGCGTTTATCTCAACGATATGCCGTTCAGCCGCCCCGATCATCTCGTAGATATCAGGCTGATCTCGCTCGGCGACAGCGTCAACGACGATCTCGATCAGGTCGCAGAGGAACATCTTTTCTGGCGGCGGCGCGGCTGGACGGTGGAATGTTATCACTCCACCTCCGTGGCGCTTGCCTTTGCCGCGCAGGGCAGGCTTGATGGTCACATCCAGCTTGTCACCACGTTGTGGGACATTGCCGGGGGCGCTGCCATATGCCGGGCCGCCGGAATGAGGGTTGAAATCGGCGAAGCGCCCATATCCATCCGCGCTCTCGCCAGCCATCTGTCATAAAGGCCCTTTTCAACAGAAACCCCGCCGAACCTGTTCGGCGGGGTTTGTCATTGCTTTTCATAAGGCGAGAAACCCTGCCTTATTTCTGCACGACATTGGCAATGAAGCCGGGCGTGATGTCGTGGTCGCTCAGGGGCGCATTCCAGTTGCGGCTGTTGACGCGCTCTGCCGCCGGCACCAGCGCCTTGGAGCTGTCGGCTGCCGTATTGGCCGGGGCCGAGCCGAAATCCTGGTTGAAGGTGGTCTGGGTCTTTGCCGAGGTGAGCCAGGAGATGAACAACAGGGCGGCGGCCTTATGCGGCGCGTTTGCCGGAATGGCCACGACATTGCCGCCGCCATTCATGCCGAATTTCGGAATGTAGAATTTGATGTTGTCGCCGATCTCGTGATTTCTCTGCAGCGTCGTCAGCAGGTCTTCCCAGGAGGGAACCAGCAGAAACTCGCCGGAATTGAGCCTCACGAGACTGTCATTGTTCGAGGCAGTGATGACATACTGGTCCTTGCGGGTGTTGAACCAGTCATAGACCGGCTTCAGATCCGGCACTTTCGTCACCTTGTCATCGGGCTTGAGGCCCAGAACATTGCGCGCCACATTTTCGATGAAGGACGGGCCGGAGCCACCATTTTCATAGTTGAAACCCAGTTGCTGCGGATTGGCGGCCATCCATTTCGACAGATCGTCAAGGCTTTGCGGCAAATCCGCTTGTTTCACCCGGTTGCTGTCATAAGCAAGGCCTGTCTGGTTGCCCCAGAACTTGATGCCATAGCCTTTCCAGTCGGTGCCTTCGGCCTGATCGGTCAGGTTTTTCGCCTCCGGCATGAGCGGCAGGATCGGGCCGTAAAACAGTTTGGCCATGTCGAGCTGGCTACCCGATTGTCCGCCCATGGCGATCACATCGATATCGCCGGTCATGCGGCCGTTTTCAGCCATCACCTTGTTCAGCGCATCGTTGGCATTGGACAGCGAGGGCAGATTGACCCTGATGCCGTATTGCGTCTCGAACGCCTTGACCTCCTTGCGGAATTCCGGCTGATGATACCAGACATACCAGGTCAGTTCTCCCTCGGCCCTGGCCTGATCCACCACCTTGCTCCAGGGCATGGTGACGAGATCGGCGGCAAACGCCGGACCGGTGAGGAAAAGACCGGTAACGGCTGTAACAAGCAATTTGCGCAGCATGATGCATTTCTCCGTTGAACACAGGGGACGGTGTGATCGGGAAGCGGTCAGCCTTTTCCCGAGACATGCGCCGGATTGGCCGATTGCAGCAGTCGTTCGACAATCAGCATCAACACGACATTGGGAACGACAAGGATCAGCGAGACAGCCGCCGCATTGGGACGGATGAAATTGAACCCCAGAAACGAATAGAGAATGGTTGGAATGGTGATGAAACCCGGCGAGCCGACAACGAAGGCAAGCGCAAATTCCTCCATCGACAAAATGAAGACGATGAGAAAAGCCGCCATCAGCCCCGGCGTCAAAACCGGCAGATAGGCCACGCGAAATACCGACAAAGGTGATGCACCAAGGTCGCGCGCGGCATGGATGACATCCTTGCGCACCTGGGCAAAGGAGACGGTCAACAGTCGCACGGCATAGGGCATGAACATCACCATATGACCGAGCAGAATGGCCGGATAAGGCGCGAAAAACCCCATGGAAATCAAAAGCGAGGCAAAGAAGACCGCCGTGACGAAACTCGGCATCACCAAGGGCAGCAGCACCAGCGCCTGAGCCAGAGACTTGCCCGGAAACTCATACCGACCGAAGACATAAGCCGTCGGAGCGGCACAGATCAGCGTGGCAAGCCCCACGACCGGCGCGAGCGAATAGGAATGCAGCATGGCCAGCGGCAGCGCGGTGGTCTGCCAGATATCGCTCCAGCGCTGGAAAGACAGTTTCGGCGGCAGGATATGCGGATAGCTCCAGGCCTGACCCGGATCGACCAGCGACCACAAAAGCGCCATGCCAAAGGGAATGGCCAACCATAAAACCATCATCGCGATGAGAAGGCCGCTCAGAATGTTTTCAAACGTTCGGCTCATGCCAGCCTCCGGGACAGGCGCCCTGCAAGGCGGACGATGAGGGTTAAAACCACCACGCCGCCCAGCGAGAGCACCATCAGCATGACGGCGACGACGGCGGCGCCATTCCAGTCGCCATTGTTCATCCGGATACTATCCATATAGGTGGCAAGGGAGTTGACCGAGGGCGGACCGGCCACGGACTGAAAGCTGTAATCCCCCGCCGCACCGATGAAGACCAGCGCTAAAGCCGCCTGCATCGCCTGAACGGACAAGGGCAGCACCACCTTGAAAAAGCGGGCCATCCGGCCTGCACCCATATCGCGCGCCGCCAGAAGAACCGGATCGGGAATGGCCTGAACCGAACCGGCGAGCAGAAGATAGGCGAGCGGCAACTGCTTCCACACCTGCAGACCGATGATCGCATAGCCATGGCTGTCATTCTGCATTCTGAGCGGGCGCGACCAAAGCCCGGTCCAGACCATGAATTCATTGACGAAGCCATGAAAGGAAATCACATTGATCAGCAGAAAGGCCGCCACCAGCCCCGGCACCAGATAAGGCGCTTTCAACAGCGCCGAGAGATAAAGCGAGCCCGGAAACGGCCGCCGCAGCCACAGCGCAAAGGGATAGGCCAGCGCCACCGCGAGAAAAGCCGACCAGGCCGCCATATCCGCCGACCAGAAGAAAGCACGCCAGAAACGCGGCTCATGCCATTGCTGCTGCCAATAGGTCAGGCTGAAACGGCTGACGGTCGCACCGAAATCATTATAGCCCAGCGACATGATGACGACGCGGGAGAGAACCAGCACCATGAAAACGGTAACGAGACCAGCGCCGGGAAGCAGCAGCAGAATAAGCACCCACCCCTTCGGTCGCGAAAGTGCAGCATGGTTTTTTTGCGCAACAGTGTCAGCCATGATCGCTCTCCTCCAGCAGCACCACGTCCTCAGGCGCAATGGCGAAGGAAACCGCCGCGCCCGGCACGATCCGGTTGCGACCGGGAAGCTGGAGACGCACGGTCTCCTTCTCCGCCGTGACAAACACATCGCTATAGGCCCCCTGAAAGGCGCTTTCTGCCGCTCTGCCGCTGAGTGGCCCGCCAAGGCGCACGACTTCCGGCCGCCAGCAGACAAGGGCATGGTCCTTGTCGGCTGCATTGACCTGCAAAGGGCCGAACGGCGTCATCATCACGCCATCGACAATCGGCCCTGAATGCAGATTGGCCGCCCCGATGAAATCGGCGACAAAGCGGGTTTTCGGCTGAAAATAGATCTGGCGCGGCGAGCCTGCCTGCTCGATCACCCCCTGATTGAGCAGATAGACCGTATCGGACAAGGCCAGCGCTTCGGCCTGATCATGGGTGACATAAAGGGCGGTGAAACCGAGATCCCGCTGCAAAGCCCGGATTTCGTGGCGCACCTGATCGCGCAGCTTGGCATCGAGATTGGAAAGCGGCTCATCGAACAGCACCAGTCCGGGCGCAACCGCCAGTGCCCGCGCCAGCGCAACACGCTGCTGCTGGCCGCCGGACAGCGCATTGGGCAGCTTTTCCGCATGGGCTTCAAGCTCGAATGTCTTGAGAAGGCTTGCAACCCGGCGGGCCGTTTCCATCTGCGCCAGCTTTTTCTGGCGTGGGCCGAAGGCGATATTCCGGGCAACGCTCAGATGCGGAAACAGCGCATAGGACTGAAAACACATCGCCGTATCGCGCCGCTCCGGCGATAGTGCCGTGACGTTGCGGCCATCGATGAAAATCTGGCCGCTCAGCGGCTGAACAAATCCCGCAATGACATTGAGCAGCGTGGTCTTGCCGCAACCGGATGGCCCAAGCAACGTGACGAATGCCCCCTCTTCAACGCTGAAACTCACGCGCTTCAACGCATCATAGGTGCCAAAGCGAACGGCAATCTCTTCCAGCACCAGTTTTGGCATTCCGGCCACTCCCGTCCTTTTCACTGTGATCCTGTGTTATGCAGAACCTATTACTACACATACATTGTAGTATTTGTGACAGACAGAGCGTTTCAAGACCACGCAGCGATTGCGCATGACCTTTCTCAGGTGGCGCCGGAAGAGAAGCTGATGGGGTGCTACAGCGCCGTGCTTTTCAGCGTTTCACAGAAACAGTGAGCGGAAACCGACAGCCGTGGTTCGGATAAGTTTATCCGCCCATCAGCTGAAGATCACCTGAATATCCGTGTATTCAACCAGACCTTCCTCGCCAAATTCCACGCCGAGACCTGAGGACTTCACGCCACCGAAAGGTGCATTGGGCTGAATCGCGCCGTGCTTGTTGATCCAGACGGACCCGGTCGTGATGCGGCTCGCCACCGTCTTTGCTGCCTCGATATCGGACGACCAGACCGAGCCGCCGAGACCGTTCGGGCTATCATTGGCGAAGCGAATAGCTTCTTCCACATCCGAATAGCGGATGATGGGCAGCGCCGGACCGAACTGCTCTTCATCGACCAGCGGGTCGCCGTTCTTAAGCCCGGCAACGATCGTCGGCGGGAAGAACAGCCCCTCGCCCGGCTCGCCGCCCAGCAGCACCTTGCCGTTACGCTTGGCATCGGCGACGAGCCGCGAAACCTTGTCGAACTGCGCGCGGTTCTGGATGGGACCGAGGATGCTCGTTTCCTCCATGCCATTGCCGACCGGGATGTTCTTTGCATAGGCGACCAGTTCGTCGCAGACGGCATCATGGATGGACTCGTGAACATAGAGCCGCTTCAGCGCGGCGCAGGTCTGGCCGTTATTGATGAAGGCACCCCAGAAGAGGCCTTCCGCAATGGCCTTCGGATCGGCATCCGGAAGCACGATGCCGGCGTCGTTGCCGCCCATTTCCAGGGTCAGGCGCTTCATCGTGTTTGCCGCGGAGCGCATGATCTTTTGGCCGGTGGCGCAGGAGCCTGTGAAGACGATCTTGCGGATGCCGGGATGATCGGACATGGCCGCGCCGAGATTGACGCCCTTGTCGCTGCCGGTAACGACATTGACGACACCTGCCGGCAGAACTTCGTTGATGATCTCGACCAGTCTGAGCGTCGAGAGCGGCGTGAAAGGCGATGGCTTGATGACCACCGTGTTGCCAGTGCGCAGCGCCGGCATGATGTGCCAGATGGCGATCATCACCGGGAAATTCCACGGCGTGATCGAGCCGACGACACCGAGCGGCTTGCGGTGGAGTTCGACGCGGCCCTGTTCATTGTCCTGCAGCACCTTCACAGGGAGCGAAAGAGCGGTCGTGTAGCCGGCCCAGGCGTGCGCGCCGCCCATTTCCCAGCGAGAGCCGAGTCCGTTCATCGGCTTGCCCTGTTCCAGCGTGATGATTTCCGCAAGCTCCGCCTGGTGTTCTTCAATCTTGGCCGTCACCGCCGCACAAGCCGCCTGAAGCGCTTCGTCGCTCTGGGCCGACCATGACATGAAGGCCTCGTTGGCCGCCGCGACGGCAGCGTCCAGATCGGCAAGGCCTAGATCGGGCGCGCGCCCGGCTTCAGCACCCGTTGCCGGGTTGATGACTGAAAAATGCGCCTGCGCCTGCACCGGCTTTCCGCCGATCGTTGCTTTGTAATCCATGTTTTCCTCCTCAAACAGACCGCCTTTCAGGCGCTCATCAGAGGCGAATGATCATGCCGGACGGATCGCTGGACTTGGACTGAAGCGACGCATGTATTGGACGGCAGCGTCAGGACAGCCGCGCCGCGGCACCCGGCGTGGTTCCGTATTTCTTTCGAAATTCCCGATAGAAATAGGATAAATCGTTGAAGCCGCAATCGAATGCAATCGCTGTCACGCTCTCCGGCGTGCGCACATGGCCTGCGGTGAGGCGGTCATGGGCGAGCGCAAGACGGCGGTGGAGAATGCGGTGGCTCGGGGTTTCGCCGAGTTGCCGGAAATGGCGCTGCAGCATTCTTTCCGAGACGTTCAGGTGAGACGCCAGACTCTGCGGCCCGAATGCGGGATCGGCGCGGTGGCGGTCTATCACCGCCAAGGCGCGCGACAGAAGCGTCTCGGCCGCATTTGTCCCGCCATGTCCGCGAACCGACAGAATATAGGCCCCGATGAGGGAAAGCAGTGCTTCGCCAAGCTGCATCTGCGCCGCCCCGTCTTCGAGCATCTTGGCGATAACCGCCCGGATCGCAATCCAAAGCGGATCGTGCCGCGAAACGGCAAGACCGCCCGTGCAAACCTTGCCGAACCGATGAACCGCATCGCTGCGCGGAATATGCAGCGAGATTTGGGTCGAGTTGTCGCTCTGATAGGTAAATGTCGAGGGCTTTACGGAATCGACCAGAAACATGTCGCCGGGTTTAAGCCAGACGGCTTCATCACCCTGCGTCACCTGGCAGTGTCCAACGTCCTGCACCAGAAGGAACATGTATTCGCCGGGATCCTGCCGGATACAGCGTGCGTGGCGGGCGATTTTCGACGCTTCGAGCGAGACCACCGCGCTATCGAAAGGACCGAACCGTCTGGCGCTCACATGGCCGTTGACCAAGCCGCTACGGCGCATGGGTTCGAAATCGAAGGCACCGCAGACCTTGCGGATTTCGGCTTCGAGTATCTCTCCCTGTACCGGCTTGAAGACCGGCGTGACCAGCGACCGCATCTCCACCTCCCACGTTCCCGTTAATCCGGATCAGGCCGGTCAGGCCCTTTTCACGTGGCCCTCTCCTCGACCAGCACTGCAAATCCTCCGGCCGCTGCAGCCCTGCGCAGCCCATCGCAAGGTAGATCGACAAGCCCTTCCGTGGCAAGTCGTTCCAGAACGTGGACCACCTCGCGAAGTCCGCGCGCCTCGGCATAGTGCATCGGCCCGCCGCGCCAGCGCGGGAAACCATAGCCATGTATCTTGACCAGATCGATGTCCGCCGACCTGAGGGCCACACGCTCTTCCAGAATGCGGGCTGCCTCGTTTACCATCGGCAGCACGATGGCGTCGGCAATTTCGGCTTGCGTGAATGTGCGCTGGCTTATGCCGGCGGCAGCCTGCGCAATGACGGCCGCGACCGTTTCCGATGGACGCGGCGTTCTGTCGCCCGCCTGATAATCATACCAGCCGCCGCCCGACTTCTGACCCAAGCGTTCGAGGCCGCAGAGACGATCGGCGACAGGCGCGAAGGGCGTTTCGCCGCGTTCGCGAGCCGCCTTGCGCTGGAAGGCTGCAATATCGAGGCCGCCGAGATCCTGCGCCTCGAAGGGGCCCATGGGCATCCCGAAGGCCCGCATGGCAGCATCCACCGCCGAGGGTGTCGCACCCGACAGCAGCAGCCGCTCTGCCTGCGCACGCGTCACCTTGAGGATGCGATTTCCGATGAATCCGTCGCAAATTCCGGCGCGCACCGGGATCTTGGCGAGCTTTGCGGCAAGCGAAAAGCCGGTCGAAAGAACATCGGGCGCCGTGCTTTTCGTTGGGACGATTTCCAGCAGCTTCATGACGTGGGCGGGACTAAAGAAGTGCAGCCCGAGAAAACGCTCTGGATGGGCCAGCCCCTCGCTGATCGCTTCCGGATCGAGATAGGAGGTGTTGGTCGCCAGAATCGCATCAGGACGGCAGACCTCGGAAAGTCGGGCGAAAACCGCGCGCTTGACCGACAAGTCCTCGAATACCGCTTCAATCACAAGATCCGTGTCGGCCAACCGGGCATAGTCGTCGCTGCCCGTCACGCCCGCCATCCGCGCCTTGGCGATATCCGCCGCCATACGCCCACGCTTGACCGAGCCTTCAAAGATCGCGCGCACATTCGTCAGGCCGCGCTCCACGGCGGCCTGATCCCTCTCGATCAGAACCACAGGCAGACCAGCATCGCGCAGCGCCGCCACGATCCCGGCACCCATGGTGCCGCCACCGATGACGGCTGCGGATGCAATGGACCGCGGCGTAACACCGGCAAGTTCCGGCGGTCGTGCGGCAGCCCGCTCACTGAAGAAGACGTGGCGCAGGGCCGCAGCCTCAGCCGACTGCCGCAGGGCCAGGAACGTTTCCCGCTCATGGGCCATGGCGTCGGCAAAATCCGCCTCGGTGGTCTTGCGGATGCAGGAAAGCGCGCGGAGCGGAGCAGCCTCCCCCTTCGCTTTCGATGCAACACCCTTCTCGACACTGGGCCAGAAATCGGCGGCGACCGCCGGAACGGGGCGCGCCGAGATCGGCATGGGTCTTGGTTTTGCCAGGGCTTCCCTTGCAAAGGCGATGGCCTGCGAACGCAGATCGCCTTCTACAATGGCATCGACAAGACCGAGCTCTTCTGCCTTGGCCGCCCTGACCGGATTGCCGCTTGTGATCATGTCGACAGCGGCCTCGACGCCGATCAGGCGCGGCAGGCGCGCGGTGCCGCCGGCACCGGGAACCAGCCCCAGCTTGACCTCGGGCAGGCCAAGGCTGGCGGATGGGACGGCGACACGCCACGCGCAGCCAAGGGCGATTTCGAGCCCGCCACCGAGGGCCGAGCCGTGAATGGCGGCAATCCACGGTGTCCTCGCTGCCTCGATGGCGGCGACCACATCGGGCAGATGCGGCGGCTCCGGCGCCTTGCCAAACTCGCTGACGTCAGCGCCCGCGATGAAGGTACGTCCGGCGCAGAGAAGAACCACCGCTTCCGTGCCGGGGTCGGCGTCGAGGTGCGCAACCGTCTCGACAAGCGCCTGACGCAGCGGCTGCGACAGGGCGTTGACGGGCGGGTTATCAACAGTGACGACGGCAATGTTGCCTTCGCGGGCGATAGTCAGTGTCATGTGTCAGATTCCTAGACAGGCTGCGCGGATGTTTTCATCCGCAATGGGTTCGGCGGCGGGGCCGGACATGGTGATGCGCCCCGTTTCCATGACGTAGCCACGGTCTGCGATGGAGAGGGCTGCAAACGCATTCTGTTCGACGAGAAGAGCAGCAGCACGCCAGCCGCATGAGCGAGGCGATCATTCCGCCAAGCATCACGAATTCGCCCTGGGCGAAGTTCACCACGTCTGAGGCGTTGTCAATGATGGCAAACCCCAGCGCGACAAGTGCATAAACCGCGCCAACGGTGAGGCCGGAATGGCAGAACGCCGCCACCGGCATTGATCTCGTCGATCAGCATCTTCAGCATCTTGGCTGCCGGATCGCCCGGAAATCAGGCGGGGCCGGTCTCCGACGGAGTCGATGGATCGTTTCATGTCTTTTTCCTCCCCATAAAATAAAGTGTATTTCAGGGTCCTCTCATGCCGCCAGAGGGCGGCGCCACATCACCACGCGAAAGCGGCTCGCGACATAAGCCGCATCCGTCAGGCTGGCATTGCCTGCCGGATTGGCACCGGTTACGTGGAAATCACTGAAAGCGGCGCTCTGATTGACATAGATGCCACCGGTCAGATTGACCGAAAGATTGACGCCAGCTGTCGCGAAACGATCCGCGGCAGCAAGGATGCGCGCTTCATCGGTCTCATAGAGCGCAGCGGTAATCGCGCCCTTCTCCTCGGCAAGCCGGGCAGCGAGATCCACCCCGTGGGCAGCATTGTCAACCGCAACAATAAAGGCGATGGGCCCGAAACGCTCTTCGGCATAGGCCTCGCGATCGCGCGCATCGACACCAATGACAAGCGGCGTTGCCGTGCGCGCGCCTTCAAGGCCCGGCACGGGCGCACAATCGCGCAGGATACGGCCCAGCTTCCGCGCCTCATCTATCCGTCCAAGCGTCGCCGGATTGGCGACGGCCCCGCAAATTCCGGCGGCGCGGCCTGGATCGGACAGCAAACGATCGATCGCGCCGGCAATGCCCGAGGCGACCTCATCGAAGCTCTTGAACCCGTCATTCGTCTCAATGCCGTTGCGCGGGACAAAGACGTTCTGCGGCGACGTGCACATCTGCCCGGAATAGAGCGAGAGCGAAAACGCGATGTTGTCGCACATGCCGGCAAAATTGTCGGTCGCACCGATGACGATGGAATTGACGCCCGCCTCTTCGGTGTAGACGTCGGCCTTGCCGGCATTCGCCCGCACCCAATTCCCGAAGCTGCTCGATCCGGTATAGTCGATGATGGAAACCGAGGGATGGCGGACCAGATCGGTGGTGATTTCATGACCCGCCGCATCGGCGGCCAGCAGCACTATGTTGGGTGAAAATCCCTCTTCCGCGAGGACCTGACGCGCGATCTCGACCGTGATGGCGAGCGGCAGGATGGCGGCCGGATGCGGCTTGACGATGACGGTGTTGCCGGTCGCGAGACTTGCGAAAAGTCCCGGATAGCTGTTCCAGGTCGGAAACGTGTTGCAGCCGATGACGAGAGCGATACCGCGCGGAACGATCCGCCAGTGCTTCTCCATCACGATCGGCTCGCCCTTGCCCTGTGGCTTCGTCCAGACGGCCTCGACAGGTGTTCGCGTCATTTCGGCATAGGCATAGGCAACGGCTTCGAGCGCCCGGTCCTGCGCATGCGGACCACCAGCCTGAAACGCCATGGCAAAGGCCTGTCCGGTCGTGTGCATGACACTGTTTGCCATTTCGAAACTGCGCGCATTCAGCCGGGCGATGATTTCGAGGCAGATGCCGACGCGAACCTGCGGATCGGCTGCCGCCCATTGTGCCGCCGCTGCCTGCGAGGCGGACATCAGCGTTTCGATGGAGGCCGCTGGATAGGTGACGCCGAGGGACAACCCATAGGGAGAAACCTCGTCTCCCACAGCGCGCTCAGACGGATGACCGGGAATGTCGAAATGCTTGCCGAGCCGGGCTTCGAAGGCGACAAGACCGTCATCGCGCGCTGTTTCACCATAAATCTTGCCGCTGGGCACTTCGGAATAGGCTGACCAGTAGTCGCGCCTCGCCGCTGCCTCCAGCGCCTGTTGAAGCACTTGATCGTATCGTGCAAAAAGTCTGCTCATCACCACTCCTCCAGCAATGTTTTTATAATTGACTGACCGGTCGGTTTATGCAAGAGATTTTTTAGTCGAGGTGAGGAAAGCGACAGGGAGGCCCAATGTCCAGTTCTGAAACCATTCTTGTGTCGCTTGATGGGGGCGTTCTGACGCTGACCCTCAATCGGCCGGAAAAGCTCAACTCTTTCAATGAGGAAATGCATATCGCCCTGCGCGCCGCCTTCGAGCGTGCGCATGCGGAAGATGACATTCGTGCAATTCTGCTGACCGGTGCCGGGCGCGGCTTCTGTGCGGGCCAGGATCTTGGCGATCGCGATCCAAGCCTGGGCGTTCCCGATCTCGGCCATACGATCGAGACCTTCTACAATCCGCTTCTGCGGCTGATCCGCAGCCTCGAAAAACCGGTCATCTGCGCCGTCAACGGCGTCGCCGCCGGCGCGGGCGCCAATATCGCCTTTGCCTGCGACATCACGCTTGCGGCGCGCTCGGCCCGATTTATTCAGGCCTTCTCGAAGATCGGCCTGGTGCCGGATTCCGGCGGCACATGGAGCCTGCCGCGGCTGATTGGCGAACAGCGCGCCAAGGCGCTGACGCTCACAGCTGAACCGCTTAACGCCGAAATGGCAGCAGACTGGGGTCTGATCTGGCGTGCGGTTGACGACGATAAGCTCATGGACGAAGCCACCGGCCTTGCACGGCGCCTTGCAGAGGGGCCGACCAGGGGCCTCGGGATGACGAAGCGCGCCATCCAGGCGGCTTCGACGAACTCGCTCGATGAACAGCTTGATCTGGAGCGCGATTTGCAGCGGCAAGCTGGCCGCAGCGCCGACTATGCCGAAGGCGTGGCCGCGTTTCTTGCCAAACGCAAACCGGAGTTCAAGGGCAAATGACCGCCTCTGGTCTATCGGCACAAGCGCTCGCCGAGGCCTGCGCCAAATCCATGTGGGACGACGATCTCGCCACGCGCCATCTCGGCATGGAGCTTGTCTCCGTCGCGCCGGGTCAGGCGGTGATTGTGATGACGGTCGCCGAGACCATGGCGAACGGGCATGGCACGTGCCATGGTGGCTATATGTTCACACTGGCGGATTCGGCCTTCGCCTTTGCCTGCAATACCTACAATGCGCGCGCCGTCGCCCAGCATTGCTCGATCACCTATATCGCCCCGGCCCTCGTGGGAGACAGGCTGACGGCGACGGCCACGGAAGTGTCACGGAAGGGCCGAAGCGGCATCTACGACATACGAATCACCAATCAGGCCGGCGAGCCGATCGCCGAGTTTCGTGGCCACTCACGCACGATCAAAGGCACCCACCTGCCCGAGTGAAGGGGCTCGCGGTGACCTGAAATATTTGGAGGAGAAACAATGGAAGATCTGGCCCCCCGCCCCGGAGACCTTGAGGCGATCGAAACCGCATCGCGTGACGAGATGTCCGCGCTGCAACTTGAGCGGATGAAATGGTCGCTGACCCATGCCTATGAGAACTCGGCATTTTACCGGCAGAGGTTCGATGAGGCTGGCGTTCACCCCTCCGACCTGAAAACGCTGTCGGATCTGGCGAAATTCCCCTTCACCACCAAGAAGGACCTGCGCGACACCTATCCCTTTGGCATGTTCGCCGTGCCGCGCGAAAAGCTGGCGCGCATTCACGCCTCCTCCGGAACGACCGGCAAGCCGACGGTGGTTGGCTATACGCAGAAGGACATCGACACCTGGGCAACCTTGGTCGCCCGCTCGATCCGCGCGTCCGGTGGACGTCCGGGTGACATTGCCCATATCGCTTACGGTTACGGGCTTTTCACCGGCGGTCTCGGAGCACATTACGGCGCAGAGAAGCTCGGCTGCACGGTCGTGCCGATTTCCGGCGGCATGACGGAGCGGCAGGTGACGCTGATCCAGGATTTCAAGCCGCGCATTATCATGGTGACGCCGTCCTACATGCTCTCGATCCTCGACGAATTCCGTCGGCAGGGCGTCGATCCCCGCACAAGTTCGCTGGCCGTCGGCATTTTCGGGGCGGAGCCCTGGACCAACGCCATGCGGCAGGAGATCGAGCAGGCTTTTGACATGCACGCAGTCGACATCTACGGCCTCTCAGAAGTCATGGGGCCCGGCGTTGCCAATGAATGCGTGGAAACCAAGGACGGCCTGCACATCTGGGAAGATCACTTCTATCCCGAGATTATCGACCCGAACACCGGCGACGTTCTGCCCGACGGCGAGCTGGGCGAGCTCGTCTTCACCACGCTCACCAAGGAAGGTCTGCCGATCATCCGTTACCGGACGCGCGACCTGACCCGTCTTCTGCCCGGCACGGCCCGCGCCATGCGGCGCATGGAGAAAATCACCGGCCGTTCCGACGACATGATCATCCTGCGCGGCGTCAACGTGTTCCCGACGCAGATCGAGGAGCAGATTCTGAAATGCCGCGGCCTTGCGCCCCACTTCCAGATCGAATTGTCTCGCGCCGGACGCATGGACAACATGACCGTGCATGTCGAATGTACGGTAGAATTCGCAGACGACGCAGCGCGCAGCCACTCGGCGCATGAATTGACGCACCATATCAAGAGCGTCGTTGGCGTTTCCACGCGCGTGAATGTTCATGCACCCGGAGAGGTCGTGCGCTCGGAAGGCAAGGCAAAACGGGTCGTGGACAACCGACCCAAGGAATGAACAACCGGTATGGCCCGGTGACCGGCAGGCGGTATATAGGAAAGAACCTTTCCTTATGCCTCCAGTCGCAAAAGCAGAGCAAGAGACCATGGCACGAACACGTGCAGTCGACTTTGAAGACAAGCAGCGCAGCATTCTCGCGAGTGCTGCGGCTGTCTTTGCCGAAATGGGCATGGAGAAGGCCTCCATGTCCATGATCGCTTCGCATTCGAAAGTCTCGAAGGCGCTTCTCTATCACTACTATCCCGGCAAGGATGCGCTGATTTTCGATATCGTGCGGACGCATCTGAGCGAACTTGATGAAGCGATCGCGGATGCGGACAATCCGAGCCTGCCGCCGGCGGACCGGTTGCGCCTGCTCGTGAAAGCCGTGCTGAAGAATTACGAAGGTCGCGACAACGAGCACAAGGTCCAGCTCAACGGCACCAGCGCGCTCTCCGCCGAGCAGCTTGGCGAACTTCAGGCGATCGAACGGCGGATCGTCAAACGTTTCTCGACGGTCATTCGCGATATCAATCCCGATCTCAACAAGAACCGGCCGCTTCTCATGCCCGTTACCATGTCGCTCTTCGGCATGATGAACTGGGTCTATATGTGGTTCCGCCCGGACGGCCCGGTCACGCGCGACGATTATGCCGACATCGCGACCACGCTGATGCTGGAAGGTCTCAAGGCCGTCTGCTGACGCGCCTGCGCCAACCTGTGTTCAGCTGCGGTCTTCATCGGACAGCCTGCGGACCGTCACGTCCGCAGGTTTTTTCTTTTGTATACCTTGCGGATGCGCCGATCAGGCGGCGCTCTCCAACCAGGAATTGGTCTTCGCAACCATCGTCAGGACATCATACTGGGCGACAACCGCGCCGTTCTGGTTCGTGACCTGGCAATCCCAGCGCACTTCGCCGTGCTCGGCGTTCTCGCGCGGGTTGATATCCTTGCAGGTCAATTGAACCTGAAGCGTATCGCCGGGATTGACCGGGGTGAGGAAGCGGAGATTGTCGACACCGTAATTGGCAAGAACCGGACCCGGCGCCGGATCAACGAAGAGACCGGCTGCAAAAGAAACGATCAGATAGCCATGCGCCACGCGACCGTCGAAGAACGGGTTTGCCTTGGCCGCTGCCTCGTCCATATGGGCGTAGAACGTGTCGCCGGTGAAATGCGCGAAGTGCTCGATATCCTCCAGCGTCACCATGCGTGTTGCAGTCACGAGTTGATCGCCGATTTTCAGCTCCGCCAGAGACTTGCGGAAAGGATGAACGCTATCATTGCGAATGTCAGCGCCGGGCATCCAACGCCCTGCCACCGCCGACAGAAGTGCCGGTGCGCCCTGGATTGCCGTCCGCTGCATGTAATGCTTGACGCTGCGGATGCCACCCAGTTCCTCGCCTCCGCCAGCGCGGCCGGGGCCGCCGTGGACCAGCATCGGTAGCGGTGAACCATGACCCGTCGAGCTTTTGGCGCTCACCCGGTTGCCGATCATAACGCGGCCGTGGAACGGTGCGAGACCGAGCACGAGTTCTTCGGCGAAAACCTTGTCATTGGTGAAGACGGAGGCCACCAGGCTGCCCTTGCCGCGCCGTGCAAGCGCGACCGCCTCTTCCGCCGTCTCGTAAGGCACGATGGTGCTGACAGGCCCGAAGGCCTCGACATCGTGCACAGCTTTCGCGGCCATCGGCCTGTCGCAATAGAGCAGGACCGGATTGAGGAACGCCCCCGCCTGTGCGTCGCCGGAGGCGATTCTGGGATTGTCGGGATCTCCGGCAACGATCTCGGCATCCTGCGCCAGATCACGGATCCGCGCCCGGACCTCCTCGCGCTGCGCGAGGCTTGCCAGTGGTCCCATGCGGGTCGCTTCCTCGGAGGCATTGCCGACGATCGTGCGCTCCAGACGGTCCCGAAGGCTCTTTACGAGATCCTCGGAGAACTGGCGGGGTGCGATGACGCGCCGGATGGCAGTGCATTTCTGGCCCGCCTTGACGGTCATTTCGCGGGCAACTTCCTTGACGAAGAGCTCGAACTCCTCGGTGCCGGGCGCTGCGTCGAGACCGAGCACAGCAGCATTGAGGCTGTCTGCCTCCATGGTGAAACGAACCGAATTTTCGATAATGGCCTTGTGCGTCTTCAGCTTCTGGCCGGTCGCGGCCGAACCGGTGAATGTCACGACATCCTGACCATCGACATGATCGAGCAGATCACCAACGGAGCCGCTGACAAGCTGGAGCACACCTTCCGGCAGGATGCCGGTCTCGATGATGCGGCGGACCATGAGTTCGGTCAGATATGCCGTCTGGCTGGCGGGCTTCACGATCGCAGGCACGCCCGCAAGCAGTGTTGGCGCCAGTTTTTCCAACATCCCCCAGCAGGGAAAGTTGAAGGCATTGATATGCACGGCCACGCCCTGCAAGGGGGTCAGGATATGCTGAGCCGAAAAGGAACTGTCCTTGGACAGATGTTCGAGATCGCCGTCGAGCAGGAGACGCGTATTGGGAAGCTCGCGCCGGCCCTTGGAGGCATAGGAGAGGAGCGTGCCAATGCCGCCCTCGATATCCACCCAGCTATCGGCGCGCGTGGCGCCGGTTGCCGTCGAAAGCGCATAGAATTCCTCCTTGCGCTCCATCAAGGCCTGACCGAGAGCCTTGAGCATGGCGGCCCGCTCGTGGAAGGAAAGACGGCGAAGCGCAGGACCACCCCTGTCACGGCCATAGGCCAGGATCGCCTTGAAATCGATGCCGCTGGAATCGATGAAGGCCACGGGCGCGCCCGTCGATGCGTCCAGCAGGGGCACGCCCTCCCGCGCACCGGCGACCCATTGCCCGCAAACATAGCTCTCAAGCCGACGTGGCTGTTTTGCCAAGACGTTCATGGTTTTTCCTTTCAATTCAGACGGAGCGCGGAAAGCTGCGCATCGACCTCATCTTGCCATTTCGCCAGAAGGGTCTCGTTTGGTGTGTGACGGATGCGCAAGCGCGCAAGCGTCTCGAAACGCCCGGAACTCGATTGTCCGAAGCTCGCTGCAACGCGCGGATACCAGTATTGAACCGAGGCTTTGGCTCGGATCAAGGCTTCGGATTCTTCAAGAACCTGAACCAGACCTTTGAGGCCCAGTTCGGCATGCCGCCTCTCCCGAGGCAGGATGGCGCGAAAGACCTCTGCAAGCGGCTGATAGGAAACGCGGGCAAGCTCTTCGATCTGAATGACGCTCGCCCGTCCCATGAGGACGTTCATGACCACGGCATCAACCCATCCGTCGAGCGGATAGTGAAAGATGGAAAGGCGCATATCGCCGGACTGCCGCGCCAGACCAATATCGGCGTCACGCGCAACGCGGGAAGCCCATGGGTGATGCGCTGCGTAACGTCCGCCATCGGCGCCGAAGGTCTCCATGACCTTCAGCACCCGCGACGCGTGATCCGCCTTTTCGAGAACGATGCGGGCGGCGGAAATGCGCTCCTGGATGCCGGGCGCATCGTTGATCGTATCGGCAAAGCCGGCCGAACCGGCCAGTTCACTGTCGACGAAACTCGCCATGACCCGCAGAAGCTCACCGCGATAACGGGGCGGAACATTGGCGGGAGAGGAAAGCACGCCGCCCTGCGCAAGATAGTCCTCGATTGCGATCTTGTCTGTCACGCCGCCCGCTCCCCTTACTGGTCGTAGCTGACGACGATGCGATCACTCAGCGGGAAGCACTGACAGGTCAGCACATAGCCCTGGCGTACTTCGTAGTCTTCCAGCGCGTGGTTGACCTCCATCTCCACCTCGCCTTCGGTGACCTTGGCGCGACAGGTGGAGCAGACCCCAGCCTTGCAGGCAAAGGGCACGTCCATGGCATTTTCGATGGCGGCGTCGAGGAGGCTGACGCCCTGCTTCGGGAAGTTGAACGTGCGCGTGGCACCATCCAGCGTCACCGTTGCCTGACACATCGCGCCATGATCGGCGCCTGCAACAGTTTCGACGCGACGGCGCGCGCGGCCGGGCTGGGAAGAGGCGAAAAGTTCGAACTTGATCTGATCGTCCCGCAGGCCATGGTCGCGGAGCGAAGCGGCAATTGCCAGCATCATCGGCTCGGGACCGCAGATGAAGGCGGTCGTTATGGATTTGATGTCGATCCAGTGCCTGAACAGCGCCGTGCACTTTTCCGCATCGATGCGACCGGTGAAGAGATCGATGTCCTGGGCTTCGCTCTTCAGCACATGCAGCACGGAGAACCGGCCGAGATAGAGGTTCTTCAGATCCTCCAGCTCTTCGCGGAACATGATCGAACTGATCTGCCGGTTGGCATAGACGAGTGTGAAGCGCGAATGAGGCTCCCTTGCCAGAACCGTCTTGATGATCGAGAGAACAGGCGTGATACCGCTGCCACCCGCAAAGCCGAGGTAATGGCGGCTGGCGGCGGGGTCGAGCGGCGTGTGAAAGGTCCCCATCGGGGGCATGGCTTCCAGGGTCTCGCCGACCTTCAGGTTTTCGTTCGCCCAGGTGGAAAAACATCCGCCCTCGACGCGCTTGATGCCCACCTTGAGCACGCCTTCATCCTTGCCGGCGCAAATGGAATAGGAACGGCGCAGTTCCTCGTCATCGAACTTGCGGCGGAAGGTCAGGTACTGGCCTTGCGTGAAATCGAAAGCGGCACGATCCTCTTCGGATGGCCGCAGCGTGACGACAACCGCATCGCGCGTTTCGCGACGAATATCGGTAACCGTCAGGGAATGGAAACGTGCCATGGACAACCCCTCCCGATGGGTCAGATGCACTTGAAATAGTCGAATGGCTCCAGACAATCGCGGCAGCGATAGCTCGCCTTGCAGGGCGTCGAACCGAACTGGCTGATCTTTTCGGTATCGGCGGATCCGCAACGCGGACACGCCACTGTCAGGTTTGATCGGCCAGAGAGGCGATCGATCCGTTTCATCAGGATGCCGTCGGAGGCAGTCCCGTCGATCGGCGGGGCAATGCCGTATTCACGCAGCTTCTCGCGGCCCTCGGCGCTGATCCAGTCGGTCGTCCAGGCGGGCGATAGCTGCCGCTTGAGTTGAACCTTCTCGATACCCTTTGCGGTGAGTGCCGCCTCGATATCCAGATTGATCACCGAGGTTGCCGGACAGCCCGAATAGGTCGGCGTCACCGTCACCACCAGCGTATCGTCCCGCCATGCGACATCGCGGATGATGCCGAGATCGGTCAGCGAAATGACCGGGATTTCCGGATCCGGCACTTCCGCCAGCCAGTTCCAGACATCCACGATCGATGGACGATGTGCCGTGGTCACTGCCGTCACCTACCAGGTTGCGCCGGGATAGGCGCGCTGAAGGAACTGTAGCTCGGATAGGATGAAGCCAAGATGCTCGGTATGGACACCGCGACGTCCGCCCTTGTGCATGTAGCCGTCCGCCGGCTTGCGCAAGGTGCCCTCGCTCAGGGCCTCTTCCACAATCTCATCCCATCCGGCCTTCAGGCTCTGCGGGGCCGGAATGGTCCCTGCCTCCACGAGTTCGGCGTCCACCGCATCGCTTGCGAACATTTCGCCGGTATAGGGCCAGAGATCGTCGAGCGCATCCTGCATCCGGCGATGGCTTTCCTGCGTGCCGTCACCGAGCCGGATGATGAGATCACGGCTGCGGTCGAGATGGTAGGACACTTCCTTGAAGGACTTTTCGGCGATCTCGGCAATCCTTCGGTCTGACGAGTTGCGCAGTGCCTTCAGCATGAGATAATTCCAGGCATCGAAGAGGAACTGCCGCATCAGCGTCTTGCCGAAATCGCCGTTTGGCCGCTCGACCAGGAGGATGTTGCGGAATTCATAGCCGTCGCGCAGATAGGCGAGATTGTCCGCCGAGCGCCCCTTGCCCTCTACTTCGCCCGCAAGACCGAGCCAGAGTTGCGTCTGGCCGATCAGATCAAGCGCCGTGTTGGAGAGCGCAATATCTTCTTCCAGCGCCGGCGAATGACCGCACCATTCGGAAACCCGATGGCCAAGGATCAGCGTATTGTCGCCCATGCGCAGCAGGAATTCGAGGAGGGACGCCTGCCGGGTTGACGATTCGAGTGCCGCCGTCGCCATCACATATGCCCCACTTCATCCGGAATTTCGAAGAAAGTCGGGTGCCGGTAGACCTTGGAATTGGACGGCTCGAACAGCGCGCCCTTTTCAGAGGGTGAACTGGCGACGATATCAGCCGATTTCACCACCCAGATGCTGATCCCTTCGTTGCGACGCGTATAAACGTCGCGGGCATTGTTGATCGCCATTTCCGCGTCGGGTGCATGAAGGCTGCCGACATGGCGATGGTTGAGGCCGTGCTGGCCCCGAATGAAGACTTCCCAAAGTGGCCATTCGCTGGACATTTTCTCTCTCCCCGGACTTATTCGGCAGCAATTTTCGAGGCGGCGCGGCGTGCGGCAACCTTTTCGCTATGGGCCATGAGGCCGTCGCGGAACCAGGCGCCCTCTTCCCAGGCGCGCTTGCGCGCATTCAGGCGTTCGGCGTTGCAGGGGCCCTTGCCGGCGATGACGTTGAAAAACTCTTCCCAGTCCGGCTCACCGAAGTCATAGCCGCCCTTTGCCTCGTTCCACTTGAGGTCGGGGTCAGGGATCGTCAGGCCCAGATATTCGGCCTGCGGCACGGTCTGGTCGACGAATTTCTGGCGCAGCTCGTCATTGGAATTCTGCTTGATCTTCCAGGCCATGGACTGGGCGGAATGAATGGAAGCGTCGTCCGACGGGCCGAACATCATGAGCGAGGGCCACCACCAGCGGTTCAGAGCGTCCTGAACCATGGCCTTCTGCGCCGGCGTCCCCTTCACCATCTTCATCAGGACATCGAAACCCTGCCGCTGATGGAAGCTCTCTTCCTTGCAGATGCGGATCATGGCCCGCGAATAGGGGCCGTAGGAACAGCGCTGCAACGGCACCTGGTTCATGATGGCGGCGCCATCAACCAGCCAGCCGATCGCACCGATATCCGCCCATGTCAGCGTCGGATAGTTGAAGATCGAGGAATACTTGGCCTTGCCGGAATGCAGCTGTTCATACATTTCGTCACGGCTGACGCCCAGCGTTTCGGCGGCACAATAAAGGTAGAGGCCGTGGCCTGCCTCGTCCTGCACCTTGGCCAGCAGGATCGCCTTGCGCTCCAGCGTCGGCGCGCGGGTGATCCAGTTGCCTTCGGGCAATTGACCGACGATTTCGGAATGGGCGTGCTGGCTGATCTGGCGGACCAGCGTCTTGCGGTAGCCTTCCGGCATCCACTCCTTCGGCTCGATCTTCTGGCCTGCATCGACGCGCTCCTGAAAGGCGCGTTCGCGAGGATCCATTTCATCGAGAGACCGGACGCGCGCTGCGTCCGTCGTCACCATTTGTGCATACATGCTCTTGCCTCCTGCCTGACGTGTCACACGCGTTCGAGAATGAGGGCGATGCCCTGGCCGACACCGATGCACATGGTGCAAAGGGCATAGCGCCCGCCCTGTCGATGAAGCTGATAGGTCGCCGTCGTCACCAGCCGTGCGCCGCTCATGCCGAGCGGATGACCGATTGCGATCGCGCCACCATTGGGGTTCACATGCGGCGCATCATCCGGCAGGCCGAGATCGCGCAGAACGGCGAGACCTTGCGAGGCGAAGGCTTCGTTGAGTTCGATCACGTCCATCTGGCCGATGGTGAGACCGGTCCGCTCCAGCACGCGGCGCGCCGCCGGGGCAGGCCCGATGCCCATGATGCGCGGCTCAACGCCAGCGGCCGCCATGGCCACGATGCGTGCCTTCGGGGTCAGCCCGTGCGCCTTTGCGGACACCTCGCTGGCCACCAGCAAAGCAGCCGCACCATCGTTGACGCCCGAGGCGTTACCGGCTGTCACGGTAAGGTCTGGGCCGTTGACGCCCTTCAACTTCGCAAGCTGCGCCACGCCCGTCTCGGGACGTGGATGTTCGTCGCGATCGACGACCAGCGGATCACCCTTCTTTTGCGGGACGTGGACCGGAACGATCTCATCGGCGAAGACACCGGCCGCATGGGCGGCTGCCCAGCGCGCCTGGCTACGGGCGGCAAAAGCGTCCTGATCCTCGCGGCTGATGCCGAAATCGGCAGCGACGTTATCGGCGGTTTCCGGCATGGAATCGATGCCGAACATCTTCTTCATTTTCGGGTTGACAAAGCGCCAGCCGATCGTCGTGTCATAGACCGCATTGGCGCGGGAAAAGGCGCTTTCGGCCTTCGGCATGACGAAGGGCGCACGGCTCATGCTCTCGACGCCGCCTGCGATCACAAAGTCGCAATCGCCAGCGCGGATGGCGCGCGCCGCCATGCCAACGGCATCCATGCCCGAGCCGCAAAGCCTGTTGACAGTCGTGGCCGGCACCGAAACGGGAAGCCCGGACAGCAGGGCCGCCATGCGGCCGACATTGCGATTGTCTTCGCCAGCCTGGTTCGCGCAGCCATAGATCAGGTCATCGACCTTGGACCAATCGGCATTGGGGTTTCGCGCGATCAGACCCGCAAGCGGAACGGCAGCAAGATCGTCCGCCCGGACCGTGGACAAAGCCCCACCATAACGGCCGATCGGCGTCCTGACAGCATCGCACACAAAAGCTTCCGGCATGAAAATCCTCCTGGGGGTGGCGTTCTTCCTCATTCGCCAACCGATCGGTCAATGTATAGCAGCGAAACATCACACATGGAAGACATTTTTTTATATTTGTGTGATGTTTTGAACAGGCGCCGCTCCGGGCGTCGCTTTTCAGCTTGGTCATACTGACGTCCGGCTTGCGTTTTCAGGTCGATGGGCGTTCAAGGATCGCTGCTCCACGGATGAAAGAGGTGATTTCTTGACGGTTATGGAAGACAAGGCGGGCTTTCGCGCATCTCTTCTCGATGGTCTGACGCTGACGGCGCCAGCCATGATCGTCACCATCTACGGCGACATCGTCGTTCCGCGCGGTGACGTCCTTTGGATGGGAAGCCTTATCGGGATATGCGCGCAGTTCGGGATTACCGAGACGCAGGTTCGCACCGCCGTCTCACGTCTCGTCAATGCGGGCCGCCTTGTCGGTATTCGCGACGGGCGTCGCAGTTACTATCAGCTGGCGGACTCAGCCCGAGACGAGTTTGACCTCGCAGCGCGCCTGCTGTTTGAACCCATCCCGCCAGCGGATGGCTGGACGATCCTCCATGCCCGGGAAACCGCCCCCGAAACGCTGCGACGTGCGCATTTTGCGGCCCTCGGCAACGGCGTCTTCATCAGGCCGAACCACGCCCATCTGGGAGCGGTTCCGCCAGGGATCGTTTTTAGCGCGGCCCTGTCAGAGGGCGCGACAGACATGCTGGAGCTTGCCCATTCCCTCTGGCCGCTCGCCGACTATGCGGCGGAGTACCTGTCCTTTATCGACCGCTTCTCGCCTTTGATCGAGGCGCTGCGCCGCGGCGACTACCCAGCCGGCCAGGACGCGGTCTTCATGCGCCTGCTGCTCGTCCATCTCTACCGCCATGTGCTGTTGGCGGACCCCATGCTGCCGGCGGAGGTCCTGCCGTGCGAATGGCCGGGAACGGAGGCCCGAGAACTTTTCGCAAGCGCCTACCTTGCGCTCTCCGAACAAACCGATACCGAGATCGGACGTCTGTTCGAGGGCCGCAATGCGCCGCTGCCCACCGTGACGGAAGCAACGGCGCGCCGACTTCAGGGCGTTCGAGTCATGGCGGGACTGCCGATACAGACCTGATATGCGGCGGGCAATCGACCCAGGCCGCTCATAGCATCGCGCGACCCTTGCCTCATGCGTGGCAGCAGGACCCGCCATGGGACTTTCCGCCTTCGCCGGGCTCACGATTGTCCCTGCTGTGTGCGTTCTTCTCGGCTGGAAGGTCCATCGAGACATTGCTGGCGAAGAATCCATTCGGCTTCAGCGTGAAGCCGGCATATTCCACGGGCATGATCGGGAAGTCCTCCGGTTTACAAACATGCGTATGACCGAAAGAGTGCCAGAGCACGACATCGGCATTTTCGATATTGCGGTTCTGCTGAACATATTTTGGAAGACCGTCGCCGCCCGCGTGCACGTTCGGATAGTCGCCGGAGGCATATTTTTCCTTCGGGTCATAGGCCGTCACCCAGATATGCTTTCTGGCGAAGCCGCCGCGCTGGGCAACCGTCGCCCCCTCCTGAGCCAGCATGAGCGGGCTCGGCATCACGACCATCTTGTAACCGGGCGCCTTGCCGACGGAGTTCTTCACATTGGGGTTCTGCACCTTCCAGTAACGGCCGGTCTCGCCATTGGCGATGGCCGGACTATCGAGTTCCCGCTTCAGCATGCGGGTTCGCGTGTCGAAGACGTTGCCGTAGGGATTGTTCTCGCCCCAGGGACGCGGAACGAACTCGTGCTCGCTGACGGTATTGCCGCCGCCATCGACATCCATGTGAAGGCGCGCATTGAAGAAGTGCTGGTGCGTCGGGCCGCCCAGATTGTCATCCACCATGCCGCCCCATTCATAGGTTTCGCCAGAGGCAACCGCCGCCGTCTGGATGATGCCGGTCAGCTTGGCTTCGAGCTGGATCGTGCCGTCCTGATAGAGATACCAGTAGAAGCCGTAATCGTAATTGCCCACCGTGGCGAAGAAGGAAATGACCAGCCGGCGCGAGCGGCGCACTTCGAAGATGCCGTTGCGGAATTCGTAATGCTTCCAGAGGATGCCGTAATCCTCTTCATGCATGCAGATCGCGTTTTTCATGACCATGGGCTGGCCGAAATCATCCGCCGACGGCACGTCGAAATAGTGGATATGGCCCAGGCAGTCGCAGCCAAGTTCAAGGCAGTTTGCGAGCCGACCGAGGCCATACTCGCCTGCATCGAAGGCGCTCTTCCAATAGTGGTTGGCGGTCGGATCGGCGTAGGGCACGACCATTTCCGTCACCGATGCGCGAAAGATGACCGGGCGGACCTTGCCGCCATCCTTGATGCCCAGTTCGTGCAGGACCAGGCCTTCGCGCGGCGTGAAGCCGACGCGGAAGCTCCAGTTCTGCCACTCGACCTTCCAGCCATCGACCTTAAAGCTGGGGCCTTCCGGCTGGACGATATCAAGCGGCTTGATGTCCTTGCGCGTTTCCGGGAAGGCCTCCTGCCCGTAATTACGCTTCTTGCGCGGCACCGGAATCACCTTCTCGTCATCGACGAGATCCACGACCGCCTGTTTTACGAGATCGACAACGGCAACGACGCCTTCTATCGGATGGGCATAGCCGTTATCGCGGATGTCTTCACGCCAATAGGAAACCGCACGGACAATGCGCTGCCCCTTTTCGAATTCATGTCCGAAATAACCGGAAGAAAACGGATCGATCTGGACCAGCGGAATGTCTTCATCGGTAATGCCGCGCTTCTTGACGGCGGCAATCCAGCGCGGATCGGCCTTGACGATCCCTTCAACGGTTTCAAACTCGCAGAGCATGACCGGAGGCTGACCATAGGGGGTCGTTTCGAGCGGCAGCCGCACATGCTCCGTGACTGTGCCACTGGACAGATCGATGATCGACTCGTGCGTCTCGCCGGTCGAGATATCCAAGGAAAGGATGAAGGCGCGGCGCGGCAATGGTGCGCCTTCGCGGAAGGCGGCAAGGGCCGCCTTGTCGGGCTCTTCGAGCCGGATGATCGGAAACCGAACGGTGTCGGCCAGCGACTTGTCGGTCTTGAGAATGGAGACTGCGGTGGCGATCTCTTCGAGGCTCAGGAGATCGAGCGGATATGTGTGTTTGACGGTCGCGTCCATGGAAATATCTCTTTTGGCTGGACATAGAGAGGGACGGCAATCGTCCCTCTCTATGTCATGGTTGTCTCAATGGGAAATCCGGCTGGAGCAGATGTCGCCGGCAAAGGCCATCTGATCGCCGTGGATGCAGTAGAGCCAGCAGAAGGCATGGGCCTCGGCGGCAGCGAAGAGAGCCATCGCGACCACGGCTGCATAGGCGGCCTGCGTGAGCCGGCCCGACGGGTTCAGTTCGAGAAGCACGCTCATTCTTCAAACACCTTTCCAAGAGCTGCATAACGTTCCGGGCTGGACCGCTTGATCGAAAGCGCGAAGACCACCCCGCCGAGACCCGCGATCACCACGAGATAGGGAAGCGAGCTCACGACGATATTCGACGTTCCTGCCAGGAGATCGAGATTGGAGATCACGAGGATAAGCGCACCGATCAGTCCAAGGCCGGACAGAACAGGCGCAATTTTTATGGTCCAGACGCCATGCCCCTTGCTGTCTTTCTGGAAGAACATGATCACGGCAATGCAGACCAGCACCTGCACGGAGATGATGCCGATGACAGCCAGCGCCGACATATAGGAGAAGACCACCGCATAGGGGTCCTGCTGGGCCAGAATGAAGGCGAGGAGAATGACGCCAGCCGAAGCAGACTGCAAAATGCCGGCGACATAAGGCGAACCATGCACGACATGAACCTTGCCGAGCACGCTAAAGGCAAGCCCCTCGCGGCCCAATGCGAAGAAGTAGCGATTGAGCGTGTTATGGAAGGACAGGATGCAGGCGAACAGGCTCGTGATCAGCAGAATATTCATGACGTCGGCAGACCAGGCGCCGATGACCTTGGAGGAGGCGTCGAAATAGAAGGTCTGCAAGGCCGCATTGGCAGCCGCCTGAACATGCGACGGACCGTAATATTGCGCGATCGCCCAGGTCGAGAAAGCGTAGAACGAGGCGATCAGCAGAACCGAGATATAGGTGGCGCGCGGAATGGTGATTTCCGGTCGATGGGCTTCCTCGCTGAAAATCGCGGTCGCCTCGAAGCCGATGAACGACCCCACGACAAAGACCAGCGCCACGCCCAGCCCCGGTGCGAAAACCGTTGCCGGCGCGAAGGACGACGCTGTCATTCCTTCCGGTCCGCCGCCGCTAAAGACAATGCCGAGATCAAGCAGCAGCAGGATGGCGATTTCCGCCAGCATGCAGATGCCCAGAATGGTTCCCGAGAAGGCAATGTTGCGCTGTCCGCAGAAATGCACGATCAGCAGGAAGGCGAAGGACCAGACCCACCAGGGTGCATTGAGCCCGAGATTGGCAAAGGCACTCTGGGAGAAGACGCCGATCAGGCCGTAGATCGCGACCTGAACCGCAGTGTAGGTCAGGAGCGCCATGAACGCGCCGGCAACACCTGCGGGCTTGCCGATCCCGTGCGTGATGTAGGAGTAGAAGGCGCCCGCCCCGCCGATATGGCGGCTCATGGCGGTGAAGCCGACGGAAAAGACGAGATACAGCAACCCGGCGAGCACAAAGGCACCGGGAACGCCGTCGCCATTGCCGAATGCGAAGGCCGGCGGTGTGGCGCCGACCACAGCCGTCAGCGGCGCTGCCGCCGCAACGACGAAGAACACGATATGGGCTATGCCAACAGAATTCTTGGCCAGCCTGGCAGTAGACGCAGTTGTACTGTCAGCGATTGTCATGTTGGACCCCTTTTATTTTTTGCGCATTTTCAAAAAGGCTAAGCTTGACATCGGTCAAAGAAAATTGCTTTCTGCGCAAGAAATTCGATAAATTGCGCCACTCAAACGCAGCGTGGGCCGAGATCGATGGCGAGCGAAGAGAACGATCTGTCGGGCGCAGCAACGATCAGAGCCTCCGTGCTCATTCCCATCATCGATCGGCTTGAGAAGACGGGCATGCGGACAGAGCCCCTGCTGGCGCGCCACGGTATCGCTCGCGGCCAGATCTCAGACCCCTACGCCATGGTTCCAATCTCGCGATACATCGGGTTCTTTGAGGAGGCAGCGAAAACGAGCGGCTCGCCCCTGCTGGGCGCATTGATGGGCACCGGCATCACGCCCGGTGATCTCGGCCCGACAGGCGTGCTGTTTTCGATTTCACCCAATATCAGGGAGGCCATTCATCGCCTGACGCGCTATGTGTCGGCGATCCAGGGCGCAACCTCCACGGGCTTGCAGGAGTTCGACGGGGATTACGTCTGGAGCTACCAGATTTCATCTCCCTCGCTTTGGCCGAGGCGGCAGGACAGCGAGTTTACCCTGTCGGTGTGCTGCCAGCTCATCCGGCTGTGCTTCTCGCGACACTGGCGTCCGCTGGAGGTGCAGTTCGAACATCCGGAGCCGCCTGACACGGCAGGGCTTACCAAGATCTTTCGTGCCCCGCTGAAATTCGGCCAGTCCAGCAACCGCCTTGTCATTTCGAGGACAGACGCGCAGAAAATATACCGCTCGGAAGACCCGGCACTGGTCGCCGTTCTGGAGCATCACATTACAGAGCTTGCGGCACTCAGCAGCGCGCCGCAGTCTCTGCCGGAGCGGGTGCGCGCCCTGATCGGAGCCAATCTCGGCTACAGGAAAATCCGGATCGCCGACGTCGCCAAGGATCTGGGCCTGGCACCGAGAACATTGCAGCGCCGGCTGATGCTGGAGGGCACCTCGCTGCGGGAGATCGTGGAGGATTATCGCCGCGAGCTTGCCGAGAAGCAGGTCCGGGCCAGGCTCAGCAAGAGGAAGATCGCTGACACACTCGGATACGCGGATTCGACCGTGTTCTGGAGAGCGCGGCGGCGGTGGCACGAGAAGGACGGCTGAAGTACGTCCCGCCTCGGCCGATCATGTTCCGTTTCGCGAGGAACCTGCAATATCGCGTGACGGTCAGGTCCAATCGGCTGTCGGCTTTGTCCAAGACGCGCATCCGGGGTCGGACCTATCACAGGTCCTGCTGTTGACGCGTCTGAAGCGAAGCCCCCGGGCCTGAGCTGATGTGTCGGGGCATTGGTGGGAGGAATATCTGGAAACCCGATGTGAGGAGCGCTCCGGTTTCTGACACAGACTCTCCTCCCCGTTGAAAAGCACCAGGGAGGAACCTATGACGGAACAGACTTCGTACGACTATATCATCTGCGGTGCCGGCTCGGCAGGATGTGTGCTGGCCAATCGTTTGTCGGAAGACGGATCATCCGTTCTCCTGCTCGAGGCTGGCGGTCCCGACGATCACGATGCCATCCACACGCCCATGCGCATTCTCGAACTGTTCATGTCGGAACACGACTGGGCCTATATGACCGCCCCGCAAAAACACGCCAAGGGCCGGTCTCTCTATTGGCCGCGCGGCAAGACGCTGGGCGGGTCTTCGGCCACAAATGGGATGATTTACGTCCGCGGTTCTGCCAGCGACTACGATCACTGGGCACAGGAACTCGGCTGCACCGGCTGGGACTACAAATCCGTCCTCCCCTATTTCAAGAAATCGGAAGACTTCGATCGCGGGGAAAGCGAATTCCACGGAAAGGGAGGACCGCTCCATGTGACCTCCGATTTCGAACCCCATCCGCTGCACAAGGCCATGCTCAATGCGGCTGTCGAGGCCGGTCATCCCTATAACGACGACACGAATGGTGCCTCGCCACTCGGCGTCGCCTATGTCGACCTCACCGTGAAGGACGGCAAGCGGCACTCCACGGCGCAGGCCTATCTCGCGCCGGTCAGGGCGCGGCCAAACCTGATGGTAAAGACGGGTGCCTGGGTGTTGAAGATCGTGATCGAGGACGGGCGCGCGGTTGGCGTCGAGTACGGCACGAAGGACGGTTCCGGCACCGTAAAGGCCAACCGTGAGGTTCTTGTGAGCCTTGGCACGCTGGAATCTCCCCGTCTCCTCATGCTCTCGGGAATCGGGCCGAAAGCGCATCTGGAAGAGTTCGGCATAGAGGTCAAGCGGGATCTCCCCGGTGTCGGTCAGAACCTGCACGACCACAACCTGCTGCCGGTCATTTATGAGGCGGCAAAGGAGATCCCGGCGACGACAGACATGGGGCTTACGCCGCTGCATGTCCATCTCTTCGCCAAGACGGATCCCGCGCTGCCAGGTCCCGACATGCAGCCGCTGTTCTTCAATCTCCCCTATTATACGCCCGAAATGGAGCAGCCGACCGGAAATGCCTTCACGCTGGCCGCTGCGGGCGTTCGTCCGACGTCACGCGGCGAAATCAGGCTGACCAGCGCCGATCCCCGCGCGCCGCTGCATCTCGATCCGAATGTGCTGGCGACCGATTACGACGTGCAGACGCTCGTGACGTCGATCAAGCAAGTCCGCGAGATCGCCAGACAGCCGGCGCTGGCTGAATGGAAAGGCCGCGAAATTTATCCGGGCGAGGACAAACAGTCAGACGCGGAACTGGTGGATTATGCGCGCCAGGCCGTGTCCTCGTACCATCACCAATGCGGCACCTGCAAAATGGGCATCGACGACATGGCGGTGGTGGATCCGACCCTCAAGGTGCGTGGCATCAGCGGCCTGCGCGTCGTCGACGCCTCCATCTTCCCCTTCGTCATGGCTGGGAACACCAACGCGCCGACGATCATGGTCGCGGAAAAGGCCGCCGACCTGATCAGGCAGGATGCGCGGGAATAGGACGAAGATAGAAAGGTCGCAGGCAGGGGACCGCAAACTCCCTGCCTGCGACGCACGTGACTGAATCAGGGTTCGTCTCCAGATCGAACACCTCGATCCTGACCTCAGACGAAGACAACCTGAATGTCGGTATATTCCGCCAGACCCTCTTCGGAGAACTCGACCCCGATGCCGGATGCCTTGACGCCGCCGAAGGGTGCATTGGGCTGAATGGCGCCATGCTTGTTGATCCAGACCGAGCCGCATTCCAGCCGTGCCGCAACCGAACGCGCCTTCGCCTTGTCCGACGACCAGACGGAGCCGCCGAGTCCGTTCGGGCTGTCATTGGCCATACGGATCGCTTCGTCCAGGTCGGAGTAGCGAATGATCGGCAGGACCGGGCCGAACTGTTCCTCGTCCACAAGCGCGTCACCGTTACGCAGGCCAGAGACGAGCGTCGGCGGGAAGAACAGTCCCTCGCCGGGCTTGCCGCCCAGAAGAACCTTTCCTTTGCCCTTGGCATCCGCCACCAGCCGGGACACCTTGTCGAACTGCATCCGGTTCTGGATGGGACCGAGCATGCTTGCCTCATCCAGACCGTTGCCGACCGGAATATTCTTCGCATAGGCCACGAGTGCATCGCAGACAGCATCGTGGATGCTGTCGTGGACGTAGAGGCGCTTCATGGCGGCGCAGGTCTGGCCATTGTTGAGAAACGCGCCCCAGAACAGGCCTTCGGCGATCTTTTCGGGATCGGCATCGGGAAGCACGATGCCGGCATCGTTGCCGCCAAGCTCCAGTGTCAGACGCTTCATCGTTTCGGCAGCCGACTGCATGACCTTCTGACCGGTCGCGCAGGACCCGGTAAAGACGATCTTGCGGATATCGGGATGCGCAGACATGGCACCGCCGAGATTGACGTTCTGGTCGTCACCCGTCACCACATTGACCACGCCAGCCGGAAGGACCCGGTTCATGATCTCGATGAGGCGCAGCGTGGAGAGCGGCGTGTAGGGCGATGGCTTGATGACAACGGTATTGCCAGTGCGCAGCGCCGGCATGATATGCCAGATGGCGATCATCACCGGAAAATTCCACGGCGTGATCGAGCCGACGACACCGAGGGGCTTGCGATGCAACTCCACCCTGCCCTGCTCATTGTCCTGCAGGATCTTCTTCGGCATCGACAGCCCGGACGTGTAGCCGGCCCATGCGACGGCACCCCCCATTTCCCATCGCGAGCCCAGCCCGTTCAGCGGCTTGCCCTGTTCGAGCGTGATGAGTTCGGCAAGCTCTGCCGAATGCGCCCCGATCTCGGCCGTGACAGCCGCACAGGCGGCCTGGAGAGCCGCGTCGCTCTGTGACGACCACGACGCAAACGCGGCCTTCGCAGCAGAGACGGCCACATCCAGTTCCGCCGAACTCATGTTGGGCGCACGTCCAATTTCTTCACCTGTCGCGGGGTTGAAAACCGGAAAATCCGAGCCAACCCGCAGAGGCTTGCCGTTAACGATCGCTGCATAGTGCTTCATGACACTCTTCCTTCGACTGGATTTCATCTCTCTCCCCTCAGTCTCGATGCACCTGTTACAACGGGTCTTCTCAAACCGGTCTCAGCCGAACTCGGCCAATGTCGCAGAAGCCGCCTCGATTTCGACGACCGATCTCACTGAGAACACGCAATCAACACATGGCCGACGAAGAGGTCTTCGCAGAGCAGGCCTCAAAACGTCGGAGCAACACGACCGTTTGCGCGATAGGCCGCGATCACGGTGTTCGCCATCAGCATCGCGATCGTCATCGGGCCGACACCGCCCGGAACGGGCGTGATCACTCCGGCGACTTCCGCCACATCCGCAAAGGCGACATCGCCCACGAGACGGGACTTGCCCTCACCCTTATCCGGTGCCGACACACGGTTGATGCCGACATCGATGACCGTGGCACCGGGCTTGACCCAATCGGCCTTGACCATCTGCGGACGGCCGACGGCCGCCACGAGGATATCGGCGTTGCGGCAGACGGACGGCAGGTCCTTCGTCCGCGAATGGGCCGTGGTCACCGTTGCATTCGCAGCCAGCAGCAGAGCCGACATCGGCTTGCCGAACAGATTGGACCGACCGATGACAACCGCGTTCAGGCCGGACAGGTCCTCACCATGGGTGCGCCGGACGAAAACCATCGCGCCCGCCGGGGTACACGAGATGAGCCCGCCATTGAGATCGCCCGTCGCCACCTTGCCGGCATTGACGACATGCAGCCCATCCACGTCCTTCTCGGGCAGGATGGACTGAATGATGGGGTCGGCATCGAGGTGTTTCGGCAGCGGCAACTGTACGAGAATACCGTGAATGGAGGTGTTGGTATTCAAGGAGCGGATAAGGCTTGCCAGCTCCTCCTGCGTCGTCTCCTGCGGCAAGCTGTGCTGCACGGAGTTGAAACCGCACTCTTTTGCCATCCTGCTCTTTGCGCCGACATAGGTGTGGCTGGCAGGGTCGTCACCGACGATGACGACCGCAATGCCGGGCTTGACGCCGGCATCGGCCTCAAGGCTGGCCGCGGCGGACTTGACTGCCTCGATAACGGAGGCCGCGACGAGCTTCCCGTCTATGATGTTCGCGGTCATGTCTTAGCCCATTCGCTCGGATTTGTAGGAGCCGGGGCTCGGCGGGAACACGATGGTCTTGTTGCCGTTGAGGAAGGTGCGGTGATGAATGTGGGCATGCACAGCGCGCGCAAGAACCTGGCTCTCCACGTCGCGACCGATCGAAACGTAATCGTCCGCCGATTGCGCATGGGTGATCCGCGCCACATCCTGTTCGATGATCGGACCTTCATCAAGTTCGGCGGTCACGTAATGCGCCGTCGCACCGATCAGCTTCACACCACGCTGGTAAGCCTGCTTGTAGGGATTGGCGCCCTTGAAGCTCGGCAGGAACGAGTGATGGATGTTGATGATCTTGCCGGACATCTTCTGGCACATCTGATCCGACAGGATCTGCATGTAGCGCGCAAGAACGACAAGTTCGGTCCCCGTCTGCTCGACGACCTCCATGATCCGCGCCTCGGCCTCCGGCTTGTTCGCCTTGGTAACGGGAATATGGTGGAAGGGAATGTCATGATTGACCACGACCTTCTGGTAGTCGAAGTGATTGGAGATCACGGCGACGATATCGATCGGCAGGGCGCCGATCTTCCAGCGATAGAGCAGGTCGTTGAGGCAATGGCCGAAGCGCGAGACCATGAGCAGGACCTTCATCCGCTCGTCGCTATCGTGGAAACGATAGGTCATGTCGAATGGCTTGGCCACAGGGGCAAACCCCTCAATGATGTCTTTGCCGGCGACCCCTTCCTGCGAAAGGAAGGTCAGCCGCATGAAAAAGAGGCCCGTCTCAAGATCGTCGAACTGCGACGAGTCGACGATGTTGCACCCGAGTTCGGCCAGATAGG
The DNA here is from genome assembly GCF_023700755.1 of Allorhizobium sonneratiae. Taxonomy (GTDB): domain Bacteria; phylum Pseudomonadota; class Alphaproteobacteria; order Rhizobiales; family Rhizobiaceae; genus Allorhizobium; species Allorhizobium sonneratiae. The sequence continues at coordinate 169,295 of NZ_JAMKOJ010000009.1, forward strand.
TCGTGATCGCCGCGACGATTCCGCGCTGCGACTTGCATGTGATGGTCAGGACATGGGATTTCATTGCGTGTCTCTCGATTGAAGCTGCGGGGAACTTGCGCGGCCTGATGATCACAACGCCTTCTCGAGATCGGGCAATGCTTCAAAAAGATCAGCCACGAGGCCGTAATCCGCCACCTGGAAGATCGGCGCATCCTCGTCCTTGTTGATGGCAACGATGACCTTCGAGTCCTTCATGCCCGCCAGATGCTGGATAGCTCCGGAAATCCCGCATGCGATGTAGAGCTGTGGCGCAACCACCTTGCCTGTCTGACCGACCTGCCATTCGTTGGGGGCATAGCCGGCATCGACGGCTGCACGCGAAGCGCCCACGGCAGCACCAAGCTTGTCGGCAACGGGAAGGATGACCTCCTGAAACTTTTCCGACGAACCGAGCGCCCGACCGCCGGAAATGACGATCCTGGCGGAGGTAAGATCCGGACGTTCGTTGGAGGAAAGCGCCTCGGAAACAAAGGTCGAGATCGAGGAAGGAAAGGCTGCCGTCGAGACAGGCTCGACGACAGCAGCAGCGCCTTGGGAGGCAGGAGAAAATGCCGCCGTGCGGACGGTGATGACCTTCCTGGCGTCCGTGGACTGGACCGTCTGGATGGCATTACCGGCATAGATGGGACGCTTGAACGTATCGGGGGAAACGACTTCAATGATTTCCGATACCTGTGCGACGTCGAGCATGGCGGCCACGCGCGGCATCACATTCTTGCCGACCGAAGTGGCGGCCGACACAATCGCGTCATAGGACCCGGCCAGTGAGACGACGAGGTCTGCCAGCGACTCGGCCAGGCTACCGGTGAAACAAGCGTCGTCGGCGAGCAACACCTTCGAGACGCCGGAGAGCCGGGCTGCCTGGTCGGCGGCGGCCCTTGCGCCCACGCCTGCAACGAGGACGTGAACATCCGAGCCGACCTGCAGGGCTGCGGTCAAAGCCTTGGCGGTCTGGTCGGACACGGTTTCGTTATCGTGATCTGCCAAAAGAAGAATGGCCATGTCTTAATCTCCTCGAACTTCCTTACAGAACGCCGGCTTCGGTCTTCAGCTTTTCGACCAGCTCGGCGACGCTCTTGACCTTGATGCCAGCCTTGCGGCCACCCGGCTCTTCCGTTTTCAGGACTTTGAGGCGTGGGGTGAGGTCAACGTTGAAGTCCGACTGGGATTTCTTCTCCAGCGGCTTCTTCTTGGCTTTCATGATATTCGGCAGCGAGGCATAACGCGGCTCGTTGAGACGCAGATCGGTGGTGACGACGGCGGGAAGCTTGACCTCGATCGACTGAAGGCCGCCATCCACTTCACGGCTAACCTTCAGAATATCCCCGTCGAGCTCGATTTTCGAGGCGAAGGTCGCCTGCGCGGCGCCCATCAGAGCGGCCAGCATCTGGCCTGTCTGGTTCGAGTCGTCGTCGATGGCCTGTTTCCCGACGATAACAAGACCGGGCTTCTCGATGTCGGCCACAGCCTTGAGCATCTTCGCCACTGCGAGCGGCTCAACGACCCCGTCTGTCTCGATGAGAATGGCGCGGTCCGCCCCCATGGCGAGAGCCGTGCGGAGCGTCTCCTCGGCCTTTGCAGGCCCGATGGACACGACGATGATCTCTTCAGCCTTTCCGGCTTCCTTCAGGCGAACGGCCGCTTCGACGGAGATTTCGTCGAAGGGGTTCATCGACATCTGCACGTTCGCAAGATCGACACCAGAACCGTCGGCATTCACGCGGATCTTCACGTTGTAATCAACGACGCGCTTTACAGGCACAAGAATTTTCAATGGAGCATCCTTCCAAGATATCGGATCGCAGGGGTCACGGCGCACTCGCGAGCGCCGTGACACTCTTGAGGTTTACGACAGCATCTTCTTGTTTTCCGGGTCGTAGAAGCCGCGCTTGCTCACGGTCGCGCTGACTGCCTTGCCCTCGACAAGAACCTGGAATTCGGTTTCGTTGACATAAGCGTTGTCGATCGGCCCGTTCTGGAAATCGAGCAGGCCAAGAGCCGTTGCCTTGCCAAATTCGTAGCTGAAAGAGGCGCTGGTGATCTGGCCGACAACCTTGCCGTTATGGAGCACCGGCTCCCGCCCGAACAGCAGCGGCTCCGGATCATGAAGCATGATCGCGTAGAGATACGGGCCCTTCGCTTCAGCCTTGCGCGCGATGTAGGCGTCGCGGCCGATGAAGGGGATTTCCTTCTTGGTCTTGCAGAGGAAATCCACTCCGAGCTGATGGGGTGATTCCATGTAAGCCATATCCGTGCCCCAATGAAGATAGCCCTTGTCGATGCGAAGGGCGTTCAGAGCCTCTGTGCCCAGCAGCTTGATGCCGTATTTCGACTGAAGCGTCATGATCGTCTCGAACACATGCTCGGCGACATCCGGCGACATGTAGATTTCGTAGCCGAGCTCGCCGCTGTACGAGAGGCGCTGGATCCACATTTGCGCATATCCGATGCGGATCGTCTTGCCCGAGTTGAAGGGGAAGGCCTCGTTGGAGAGATCCGCACCCGACAGTTCCGACAGCAGCGCCCGGGACTTGGGACCCATGATCGACAGCGCGGCCGACGCCGTGGTCACATCGCGTACGCGCACATCCTCGCCCGGACGGATATGGCTCTGCATCCGGTTGAGGTCGCGACGGCGACGGCCGGTCGAGCTGGTGACGATGAAGCGCTCAGCCGACATGCGCGCAACGGTCATGTCGCTTTCCACCCCACCCTGCTCGTTCAGCATGAGGGTATAGATGAGCCTGCCCGGCGCGATGGCCATGTTGTTCGTGCACAGACGTTGAAGGAATGCTTCGGCATCCTTGCCTTCGACCTCGGTCTTGCCCATGGGCGAATAGTCGATGATGGCGACAGCCTCGCGCGCAGCCTTCTGCTCGGCGAGCGAATATTCGAGGTTCTTCGTCTTTCCGAACGAGTGTTCCGGCACCGGCTCGGAACCCGCCGGTCCGTACCATGCCGGACGTTCCCAGCCGAGTGCCTCGCCGAAATAGGCACCCTGCGCCTTGAGCGCGTGATGCAGCGGCGTTCGGCGGATGTTTCTGGCGGTATGCCGCTGCTGGCCGGGATAATGCAGGGCGTAGGAAAGCGCCAGAGTTTCCGGCGCCCGCTGCTGCAGGTAGAGATCGCCGGACTGGAAAGCCTCCATGCGGGCTGGATCGACAGCGCTCAGATCGCGCATCGGATGGCCGTTGATGATCCATTCGGCAAGCGCGCGGCCTGCACCTGCGCCGCACTGAATCCCTGTGGAGTTCACACCCGCCAGAATGAAGTAGCCCTTGATATGCGGCGCTTCGCCGATGGTTGCGCGGCCGTCATGCGTGAAGCTTTCCGGACCGTTGAAGAAGGTGCGGATACCGACCGTCTGCAGCACCGGCACGCGCTCCAGCGCTTCTTCCATCACGTCCATGACGTGTTCTTCCACGAAGGGGAGCGAATCGAAGCTGAAGTTTTCCGGAATGCCGTTTTCGCCGTAAGGCACGACGATGCGGTGACCGAAGCCGACGAGCAGCTTGCCGGCATCTTCCTTGAAATAGGTCGCGTCGTCATAGGAGCGCAGAACGGGGAGGTTCTTCGGCAGGTCCGGGATCGCTTCCGTAACGAGATAATAATGCGCGCATGCGTGCAGCGGAATTTCCACATTGTTGCGCCGGCCGAGTTCGCGCGCCCACATTCCCGACGTGTTGACGACGAACTCGCAACGGATTTCGCCCTTGTCGGTGCGAACGCCCTTCACCTGACCGCCCTCGATGATGATCTCTTCGACCTTGGTGTTTTCGAAGATCTTCACGCCGCGCCCGCGCGCGCCCTTGGCAAGCGCATTGGTCAGGTCCACGGGATTGATCGAGCCGTTGCTCGGGATCCAGGTACCGCCGACGATGCCGTCAAGGCTGACAAGCGGGTAGCGCTCCTGAATTTCGTCGAAGCCGATTTCGTAGGCCTCAATATTGAAAAGTCTGGCGTAGTCGACCTGACGGCGCAGTTGGCGCATACGGTCCGGATGACGGGCGACGGTCACGGAACCGGTCTGGCGGAACCCTGTGGTCTGACCGGTTTCGCGCTCCAGTTCCTCGATGATTTCCGTGCCGTAGGAGGCAAATTCCGTGGACAGCGTATCGCCGCGCAGGCGGCCAACGAGGCCCGCAGCATGCCATGTCGTGCCGCTCGTCAGCTGCTTGCGTTCAAGCAGAACCACATCGGTCCAACCCTCTTTGGCAAGGTGATATGCCACAGAGCAGCCATGCACGCCGCCCCCGATAATGACCACTTGCGCCTGTGCAGGAATTTCGTTCGCCATTGTCTTCCCTTTTGACAGCAGGGACACAGAACATCGGCTCGGCCCGCGAGTGGCCGATTCATGACACCGATGACTTCCCCTCATTTTCGACAATCGAGCTCATTTTTGAACTCGTAGTTCGTTTATTGACTATGAATTCAGTTTATGACATAAATTTCAAACCATGTAAACGGCTATCGCTTGATCTCGCAGAATGAGAGTATGGCGATGGCGCGTTACGACGGGAGAGCGATGGTTTTTTGGGGAAATTGGACGCAAAGCTGTCGCTGATTATTCGCATCAAAGAAAAACAATGGGAACACGAAGCAATGTCCACGAACGGTCATATTCAAGAGATTTCAGCTTTTTCCGATCGCGTCGGTAGCGCGATTTCAAAGGTGCCCGGCTGGGATGACGGCAAGGCCACCTGGAGCTGGATCTCAGGCGGCGGCGCCCACAAGAACTTCATCATCACGAATAGCAGCAATCAGCAGGCGGTCCTCAAGCTTTGGAATTGCGACTGGGAAGGTCTTGGCGTCATTCCTCCAAGCGCCGTACCGCTTCTCAACACGGTCGAGGCAGGCAAATCCGGCATAGGCGCGCCTGTGATCGCGATCGTCAATGATCCTCTTTGCATCATGCTTGAGTTTATTCCCGGCACGCCGGTGGATGTGAAGGACCCGGAGATCCTTCAACTGGTCGGCAAGCGCGCGAGAGACCTTCACGACAGCGGAATGTGCTTCAAGCGCGATTTTAATCCCTTCGCAGAGGCCCGGATCATCCTCGCATCCGCCGAACGGAAAGGCGCAGACCTGCCGGATGATTACAAGGAAGTTCGCAAGACGATTGATCGCATCGAAAAGGCGCTGGACCTGCGGCCACGCGACTTCGTTCCGAGCCATAACGACCTCTACAGCGCCAATATCCTGCGACAGGCCGATGGCACGATCCGCTTCATCGATTACGATCTTTCGGGCAATAGCGACCGTTGCTACGACCTCGGTCTGATCTCGACATTTGAGGGTCTCGATACCGAGCAGGCCGACAAGCTGATCGAATCCTATTTTGGCGCCTTCGATCGCCAGCAGAGAGCCCGAATGGAACTCCTGTCGATTGCCGCCGATCATCATCAGCTCTCACTCTTCGCCGTTGCACTGGCTGCAGCCGACATGAACGACGACTACGATTACACCGGGTTCATGAGGGACACCTGGGGTCGCATTCAAAGACGCATCGACAGTCAAGCCTTCGGTGGTTTCCTCGCGCAAGTGGAAAACTAGACGGATTAACGCACTCGCAATCGCGATAAGTGTGGTTCATATTTGAATCTCTTGGGCAGATTTTTATATGAACGTACAGTTATTGACGATTTGTATGGTTCGGTTCGAATTCCAAAAGGAGTGCATCCATGGCTAAAGCTGCAGAACGACTTTCTCTTCGGGAGAGGAACAAGCTTCGAACGAGGCAGGAGATTCTGGATGCAACGCTGGAGGTTTTCAATACGGACGGATTCGCGGGGACCTCGATAGACAAGATCGCGGAAATTGGCGGTATCTCGAAAGGCACTGTGTATGTGTATTTCCCAGACGGTCTGAACGATATCTATCGGGACATTTACGCAGACATAACCGATCGGCTGCTGCGGACGACCAGGGAGCTCCGGGCCAGGAACCCAGAACCCTCAGAGCGCATATTGGCAATGGCCGAGGCACTGCTGAAGCTCTCGCAGGTGCAGACCTACGGGCGGTTTTACAGTGTCCTCAGCCCCGAGCTGCGGCCGGTTCTGGCACCCGTTGTGGGGCTTGCGTCAAAGGAGTTTATCGTCCTGATCGCGTCCGACCTGAAGGAAATGCTGGAGACCCCGGCCAACGAGGAACAGCGTATTGCGCTGGCCGAGTTGATCGTGGGCTCCATGCGGGAAGCGGCAAGAATCGTCAGCGAAGACCCGGACAGAAAAGAAATGCTCGTTACCGCGCTGCGAAAAATAGTCTTTTCTCTCGCGGCGGAGAAAATTTCGGAAAGGCTGTAGCCGAAGACGTGCATCCCGCATGGCCGCAGCGACTTTATTGAAGGAAGACGACCTTGAAGACCTATTCCTTGATAATCGGCGGCATGACCGTCCCAACATATACCCATATGGAGGTGCGGAACCCGGCATCCGGCGGCATTGTCGGCATGGCCCCCAAGGCAACGCACGAGCATCTGGATCTGGCGGTCAGGACAGCTGAAAAGGCATTCGAGGCCTGGAGCATCCTGTCCAGCGAGCAACGCGCCGATGCCTGCCATGCGGTCGCCCAGAAGATCGAGGACAATGCAGAGGATCTGGCACAGCTCATCACCCGCGAACAGGGAAAGCCGCTGAACGGCAACGGGTCGCGTTGGGAGATCGGTGGTGCGATTGCATGGGCCCGCCACACCGCCAGCCTGGATATGCCGATCGAGGTTCTCCAGGACAATAACGACGGCAAGGTCGAGCTTTTGCGCAAGCCGCTCGGTGTGGTGGGATCGATCACACCCTGGAACTATCCCGTGATGATCGCCATCTGGCATATCCTGCCGGCGATACGGACAGGCAACACGGTTGTGATCAAACCGTCGCCCTTCACGCCTCTCTCGACGATCCGGCTGGTCGAATTGATGAATGAGGTGCTTCCACCGGGTGTGGTCAATTGCGTGACAGGCGAAGATTTTCTAGGCGCTGCCATGTCCTCTCACAAGTCGATCCGAAAGATCGTGTTTACCGGGTCCTGCGCCACGGGCCAGAACATCATGAAGACTGCCGCCAGGACCATGAAGCGCCTCACGCTGGAAATGGGCGGCAACGATGCGGGTATCGTTCTGCCGGACGTGATCCCGGAGCAGATTGTCGAGAACCTGTTCTGGGGTGCATTCCTGAACGGCGGACAGACTTGCGCGGCCTTGAAGCGTCTCTATGTCCACGAAACCGTCTACGAGGACGTCTGCACCAAGCTGGCCGACTACGCGAAGCGGATTCAGGTTGGCGACGGCCTGCTGGAAGACAACCTTCTGGGCCCCGTGCAGAACAAGAAGCAGCTCGACAAGGTTGTCGAGCTGGTCGAGCAGGCGAAGCGCGACGGCGGCAGGGTCCTGATCGGCGGCAAAAGCGAGCACAAGGGCCCAGGTTACTTCTATCCCGTCACCCTGGTTGCCGATCTGAAGAACGGCTCGCGCCTCGTGGACGAAGAGCAGTTCGGCCCGGTTCTGCCTATCATCAAGTATAGCGATCTCGATGAAGCGATCGCTTTGGCAAATGATAACCCGAACGGGCTGGGCGGTTCTGTCTGGACGCGTGACCTGAAGAAGGGGGCCGAAATTGCCTCGCGGATGGAATGCGGGTCCGTCTGGATCAACAAACATGGCGCGATACAGCCCAATGCACCCTTCGGCGGCACGAATACCTCCGGTTTCGGCGTTGAATTCGCAACCGAGGGCTTGAAGGAATTCACCGACATTCAAGTCATTTTTTCATAACCAGCCTGTCCTTGCTGAGGTCAAACAATGAACGCTTACCCAAATATGACGTCGTCGAGGACGCAGTTGATGATGGCTCGAAGAGAACGCCTGCTTGGCCCGAACAATCCGACATTCTACGAAGAGCCGGTACACTTTGTTCGTGGCGAAGGCGTGTGGCTGTATGATGCAAGCGGGCGCAGATATCTCGATGCCTACAACAACGTGCCGCATGTCGGTCATTGCCACCCGCATGTCGTCGAAGCCATCACCCGACAGGCATCGACGCTCAACACGCATACCCGCTATCTGCACGATACGATCCTTGATTACGCAGAGCGTCTGACGGCAACGTATCACCGTTCGTTATCCACGGTGCTGTTCACCTGCACGGGCAGCGAAGCGAACGACGTGGCGCTGAGAATGGCGCATGCCGCGACGGGCAACCGTGGCATTATCGTCACCGACTTTACCTATCACGGCAACACGACAGCCGTCATGGAACTGGCGACCCTGCTTCCGCGCGAGGACGGCTTCAGCACGTGTCTCAGGACCATTCCGGCGCCGGACAGCTATCATCTGCTGCCGGGCGAGGTGAGCAAGGAAGACATGGCAGCGCGGGTGCTTCTGCATCTGGATGCGGCAATCGCCTCGCTTCAGGATGCCGGTCATGGTGTTGCGGCCATTCTGCTCTGCCCCATCTTCGCCAATGAAGGCTTTCCCGATCTGCCGGCGGGCTTCCTCGATAGCATCGCGACGAAGGTGCGGGCAGCGGGCGGTGTCGTCATCGCCGACGAGGTGCAGTCAGGCTTTGGGCGGACGGGCGCGGGGATGTGGGGCCACATGTATTCCGGCTTCGTGCCCGACATCGCAACCATGGGAAAACCGATGGGCAACGGTCATCCGATCGGTGGGGTTGTGACGTCTGCGGAGATCATGCACGCTTTCAGAACGAAGAACCTCTACTTCAACACATTCGGCGGCAATCCGGTTTCCTGTGCTGCTGGTCTTGCCGTGCTCGAGGTCATCGAGCGCGAAAAGCTCATTGAGAACGCGCGGACCGTGGGCGCCTATGCAAAGAGCAAGATGCGCGCCTTGCGCGAGAAATACGGCTTCCTGGGTGACGTTCGTGGAGCGGGTCTGTTTTTCGGCGTTGAGTTCATCCGGCCGAGCGAACGTTTGACGGCCGATCCGAAACTCGCGAAGCGGGCGACCAACCTGATGCGGGAAAACGGCGTCATCATGGGGCTGATCGGAAGGAAAGAAAATCTCTTCAAGATCCGGCCGCCGATGCCATTCTCGAAATCGAACGCCGACTATCTCTTCGAAGTCCTGGATCACGTGCTCAGTCGTCTCTAATCCGGTCCAGTGTTGCATTGAAACACTGGAACGCTCGATCTACCGGTTATTTCCATGTCCCGGTCGCCAAACCGGTTCCCGGTCGTGCTGGACTTGACCGGCAGCGCGGCTGACGCCTCAGGCAAAAAGAACGGCCCCGATCTGACCTGTCAGATCGGGGCCGTTCCTTATCCGGTCGTTTCGTCGCCTGTCTTTGACAGATGAGCCTTAAAATTCTTCCCAACTCTGAGCCGCATTTGCTGCGGCTGACTGCCCGCCCCCGAAGGCGCCGGCAACCGCTTTGCGAAGTTTGTTCGCGGCAGAGGCGACCGGACGATGCTCGCTGCTGGACGCCGCGACAGGACGATGGGCTGCCTGTGCAGGCTCATTGCCGCTGTTAATACGGAACTGGGCAATGAGGCGATGCAGCTGGTCCGCTTCGCCCGCCAATGCATGGCTCGCGGCCGTTTGCTCCTCGACCATGGCGGCGTTCTTCTGTGTGGCCTGATCGATGTTGTTCACCGCTTCGCTGATTTCTTTCAGACCGGTAGACTGTTCGCGAGACGAAAGGACAATAGCAGCCACATTCTGATCGATCTGCTGGACCTGATTGATGATCTCGATCAGCGCTGCACCAGTCTCGCCGACAAGCTCCACGCCGACATTCACCTGGCCCCCGGACCGGGAAATGAGCGCCTTGATTTCCCGCGCCGCGTTTGCAGAACGCTGGGCAAGTTCGCGGACTTCCTGGGCGACAACCGCAAACCCCTTGCCGGCCTCCCCTGCCCGCGCAGCTTCGACGCCGGCGTTCAAGGCGAGAAGGTTGGTCTGGAAGGCGATCTCGTCGATAACACTGATGATGGAGGAAATCTCCCGTGCAGACGTTTCGATGCCGGTCATTGCCTCAATGGCGCGCTGGACGACTTCGCCTGACTTTTCAGCACCGCGCCGGGTTTGCTCGACGAGCGTTCCCGCGTCTTCGGCGCGGCGCGACGCATCCCGAAGCGAGCTCGTGATTTCCTCAATGGCAGCGGCAGTCTGTTCAACGGCGGCCGCCTGCTGTTCTGTGCGCTTGGCCAGATCATCGGAGGCCGCCTGGATTTCGGACGAGCCGGCGCGCATCGCGCTCGAATTGTGACCCACCGCTTCAAGCGCATCGCGAAGCTTGGCAACGGAGGTGTTGTAGTCATGGCGAAGCTGGTCGAGTGAACCCGCAAATTCCTTGTCGATGCGGTGCGTCATGTCACCGTCGGCGAGCTTGTTCAGGCCTTCGCCGAGCGCTTCCACGGCGGCGCGCGTCTGACGCTCGCGCTCTGCCGCCTCTTCTGCACGTTGGCGGCGTTCCGCGTCGGTCAGCGCGCGATCACGCTCTGCCTCCTGTTCAAGCCGTGTCTTGGTAACAGAGGCGTCGAGCAGGACAGAGAGCGAGCGAGCCATCTCCCCGATCTCGTCCTTGTGCACCGACTGCGACAGATCGACGTCGGTGCGACCGCGGGCGATCTCGCTCGTTGCGCGAATAACTGTTTCGAGGCGCTTCCGGATACGGAATGCCAGGTACCAGCCGATCATGACCATCAGACCCGCAGCGACCGCTATGATCATGATGGAGGCGATCGCCAGCGACGTCACCTTGGCAAAGACAACCGCCTTGGGAACACTGGCAACGATGAACCAGGTCGCACCCGGCGCAAGCGGAACCGGCACCGCAACCGAAATGAAGGGTGCGCCATCCCGATCCTTGATCTCGTAGGCTTTGTCCGGATTGGCAATCATCTCCTGCCAGATTTTCGCGTCCAGACCGGAGTCTGCCAGCGCCTTCCCGAGAGCCGCCTTGTCCGGATGACTGACCACGTTGCCCTGGGCGCTCAGCAAAGCGACATAGCCCGACCCGAGCGGCTTCAGCTTGGAAAGCTCGCCCGTCAGAGCCTCAAGCGAATTATCAATCCCGACCGCGCCCACAAACTTCCCGTCAATGGTGATGGGGGTGACGAACGACGTCATCGTAATGGACTTGCCCCCCACATTGTAGGCGTAGGGCTCAGTCAGCATGTCTTTGCCGGTTGCTTTGGGGACGAGATAGAAGTCCCCCGCGCCAGGCTTCTCATAGTCAGCGACGGCGGAGAGGTTGATCTTCCCATCATCACCCCGGCTGAGATAAGGAACATATCGGCCCGTATCGTCATGTCCAGGCTTGTTGCGGTATTCCGCATCCTTCTTGTCGAAGGCATTGGGTTCCCAGATCAAGCCAATCCCCAAAACGAAGCTGTTGTCCGTCAGGAGTTTCCGCATGATTTCGGTTGTGTCTTCACGGCTCGTGATGTGCGCTCGACGCGGCAATTGAAGCAACCGTGGAGCGGATGTTCCATCCGAGTTCGGTGACCTTTGCAAAATGTGTTTCAATCTTTCCGGCGCTCGAATTGGCCGCTTCGATAAGCTCGGAAACCGATTGCTCCTCCGCGGTTCTATACGACATCCAAAGCAGGATGCTGGCGGTTGCGACAGTTGTTACAACACCGGTCGCGACAAGAGCGAGCATGTTGCGGGCTATTGCGGTTTTCGGCATAAACATCGGCAATCCTAATCTGAGCGCGAAGTCCTTTGCGGCAGGTCTCATCTGAGGCAGGCACGCTTGCTTGATCCAAGTCTTCCCAGAAATACGCTCGATTTATTAATTGTTCTTATATTCTAAAGAGTCTCTATAACGGAGCAGGTCGCCATCACGAATATTACAGGCTGGCGACCTCTTCTTATTGTTTCAGCTACATCTTCAGAGTTGGGACACAGACCACGGTACTGCCACCATCAATCGTCATGACCGCTCCTGTGATCAGTCGAGCGCGGTCTGAGGACAAGAAGCAGCAAAGATCGGCCACTTCGTCTGCATCTCCGGCGCGCCGCAGCGGTGTATCCGACGTGACGTGCTCATAGGCACCCTCCAATGTAACGCCCTCCCGCGCCATGATCGGCGCCATTTCCTCGTCAGCCATCGGGGTGCGGATCCACCCGGGGCATATCGCATTGGCCCTCACCCCGTGTGCGCCATAATCCATCGCAATAGACCGCATCAGGCCGATCACTGCGTGTTTCGCAGTCACGTAGCCGCAGGTCATCGGCATGGCCTGCAAGCCTGCAATCGAGGAAACCACGATAAACGCGCCCTTGCTTTCGATGAGTGACGGCAGGGTGGCCTTGGCGGTGTAGTAGGCCGTGTCCAGGTTCGAGTGCAGTTGCCGTCTCCAACCGTCATCGGACAGATCGAGCACAGAGCCGGTTTCAACGGTGCCAGCGCAGGCGACCACCGCATCCAGTCTGCCAAACCTCGAATGGGCCTCCTTTACGGCTTTGCCGACATCGTCCGCCGATCCTGCATCGCCAGCATAGGCGAAAACAGCATCGCTACGTTCGATTCCGGCCGCCACTGCATGAAGCGGTTCAGCCCTGCGACCCATGAGGACAACGCGCCCTCCCTCTTCCACGACCTTTCGGCACGTCGCCGCTCCAATTCCTGTACCGGCGCCGGTGATGAGAACGACCTTGTCTTTGAGCATGATGGTGGGACCTCCTTCTATTGGAACAGGAACATCATGATCAGATCCCCGGTGAAAACAATAGATTTTCGCACGTCAATTCATATTTCGTACCTAGTGATAAAATTTTGAACTTGCAGTCTAGAAATAGCGTCGAAATTATGTTTTCCTCTGCTCAATGCCTTATCATAAAAGGGGAACACAAATGCCTGAACCAACCACCACCACAGCGACTATAACGGCTGATCCGCCACAACTGAGGGGCCAGATGGGCCCTATCGAGCTGGCCTTGACAGTCGTTGCCTTCGCCGCACCTCTTGCAAGCGTCGTCGGCGTTCTGCCTCTCGTCATTCAATTCGGCGGAGTGGGCGCTCCCTTGGCCTTTGCTGCAGCCACCTTGATGTTGCTGCTCTTCTCCGTGGGCTACACGGTCATGAGCCGATATCTTCCCAACCCGGGTGCGTTTTACGCTTATATCAGCGCTGGAGTTGGTCAGACATTCGGGCTGGCAGCAAGCTTCATGGCTATTCTCGGCTATCTGATGATCGGCCTTGGAATTACAATTTTCTTCGGCATCGTCGCCGTCGATCTGGTCGCAAACACGCTCCATGGGCCAGCGCTTCCCTGGTCCGTTTATTCTCTTCTGCTGGTCGTCATCGTTGGTATCCTCGGCTACCTGCGTATTGATCTGTCGGCAAAGGTTCTGTCATTTGTTATGGTGCTGGAAATCGGCATCGTCTTGATCTTCGACGCCTTGGTCGGGCGTCAGGGCGGACCAGAGGGGCTTTCAACGGCTTCGTTCCATTGGGGCGCGCTCGATAGCAGCGTCGTCGGTGTCTGTGTGCTTTTCGCAGTCATCACGTTTCTCGGTTTCGAAGCGACAGCCATCTTCCGTGAAGAAAGCAGGGACCCGCGCAAGACCATTCCACGCGCGACCTATCTCAGCGTTTGCTTCATTGGCGCTTTTTACGTGTTGACGACATGGTTGCTGATCATTGCCTACGGCGATAGCAAGGCTCAAGCCGCAGCGGCCGCAAACCCGACGGGCATGTTCACAAGCGCGATGGTGACATATGCTGGCCACTGGGGAGGTGATGCATTGTCAGTTCTCGTCGTCAGCTCAGCTTTCGCAGCGGTTCTGTCCTGCCAGAACATCATTGCACGCTATTGCCATTCACTGGGCGTCGATGAAGCCTTGCCCGCATTCCTGGGGCATGTCCATCCGAAACATGGCTCTCCTTACGTGGCCTCCCTGTTCCTTTCAGCCGTACTTGCTATTGGAGTGCTGGTGTTTTCGGGGTCCGATCCGAATGTAACATATGCCTGGATGGCGGGCGCAGGCGGCTTTCCGCTCCTGTTCCTCATGCTCCTGACCAGCATTTCTGTCATTGTGTTCTTCTCGAAAAAGCGCAAGGATATCAGGGATGTTAGTGTCTGGCAGGCTTTCGTGGCCCCTGTTCTCGCCACCATCGGGCTCGCCGTCGCAGTCTATCTCGCGGCCACCAACTTCGTGGACTTGACGGGCGGCAATGTGAAAACAGCCATCATCCTGCAAATCGTGATCTGGGCAATATTTGTCTCGGGTGTCCTACTCGCCTTGTTCTACAAAGCCAAGCGCCCGAACATCTACGCCCGGATCGGAAGGCAGCTGCTCAACTAACCCGAGACCGGGATGGGCAGAACGGTCGGCGGCTCTGCTGAAGCCGAAGTGCTCCCCTTGCGTCAAAAATCGCCGCCATGTTCGCGCATGGCGGCGATCGTATGTCTGCAGTCATTCTTCAGCAGGCGCGACTTTGCCCTGAGCTGTGATTTTGACAGGTCGCGGAAAGCATACGGACGGCACGTTCGCGGACTTCAGGTAAAACCTGTTCGCTGTCTTGCTCATAACGGCTCCACGCTCTCGGAAGGTGGAGCCTCCGGCAAATCCGAAGCGGTGCAATTAGACGATCCTCATGGGAATCTGTCAGGGAAATCCCAACAAAAGTCGGAATTTTGCGCATGAGTGGTCCATCGGCGCGAAAGCTGCCCCTCACCCCCCTCACCTCGGGTTGATTTTGCACACGAAACACCGGCCAAGCCAAATCCGCGCAGGACCAAGGTTGTTTTTGACGGTAAATCATCGCAGTCTTTAGGGGGCCGCAGGCACCCCTGATACGGGAGATTAAAAGTGTTACAGCGACCTTTGTGGGCCATATGGGGAGTACGGCGCTGTAGCGAGCATGAGGCAGCATAGACGCATGTGTCTACGACCAATCTGTGATCACGGGAGGCGGCCTGGATGGCCGGTGATTTGATGGGTTTTGCGGATCATATTAAGGAAATCGAGCAGGCTGGACGAGGGAGCAACACCGGTCGCGACGCCATTGTCCTTGCATCCTGGCGCCGCTGCCTGGAAACCTACCAGCTCGATCCTGCGCAGGCGCGCGAGGCTGTCATTGTCTCCCAGACCAGACTTCGCGAACATCGCCAGCAGGCGGAAGACCTCGTCCACATAGCCCGTTCCGGCCTGGAGCGACTGTACCGGCAAGTCGCCGAGCAGAACTACGTGCTACTGCTGTCGGACCGGCAGGGCGTAACCGTCGAATATCTGGGCGATCCGTCCTTCAACAACAATCTGCGCAAGGCGGGGCTCTATCTGGGCTCCGAATGGTCCGAGCCGCGCGCCGGCACCTGCGCGGTGGGCGCCTGCATTGCCACGGGCGAGGCGCTGACCATCCACCAGACCGATCATTTCGACATCACCCATACGCCACTCTCCTGCACAGCCGCACCGATCTACGATACGCAAGGGGCGCTGGCAGCCGTTCTCGACATTTCGCTCCTCAGTTCGCCGATCCTGAAGACAAGCCAGAACATGGCGCGTCATCTCGTCTCCTCGACCGTGCGGCGCATCGAACTGGCCAATCTGATGGCGAACAGCCGGCACGATCTCGTGTTGCGCTTTGCGGGCGCGCCGGAGTTTCTCGACGTCGATCCGGAAGCTGCGATCTCCGTCGATGGCGCGGGCCGCATCACCGGCATGACCCATGGCGGCGCCCGGCTGCTGGCCACCTCCTGCGGGCTCGACTGGCGCTCGCCCGAATTGCTGATCGGAAAGCCGGTCACCGACTTCTTCCAGGCCGGGCTTGACGAACTTGCCTCGCTGACCCGTGCAAGCCTGCCGCAGGACCGGCGGATCGCGGTGCGCGACGGATCGCTCCTCTTTGCCCATGCCATAGAGCCGCAGCAGCGCATGGTGAGCGTGCCGCTTGCCCGCGCGTCCGGCGGCCAGCCACCGGCGATCAGCACGCTCGGCGGCAGCGTGCCAGCAATCGACGCACTCCGACGCAAGGTGACCAAGCTCGCCCCCAGCCGACTTGCAATTCTGCTGCAGGGCGAAACCGGTACCGGCAAGGAATATCTCGCCCGCATCATTCATGAGGCGAGCGGCCTTTCCGGACGCTTCGTGGCGGTCAACTGCGCGGCGATCCCCGAACAACTGATCGAGAGCGAACTCTTCGGCTATGCCCCGGGTGCCTTTACCGGGGCCTTGGCCAAGGGTCGCAAGGGGTTGATCGAGGAGGCTGACGGTGGAACGCTTTTCCTCGACGAAATCGGTGACATGCCCTATGCCGCGCAGAGCCGGTTGCTGAGGGTCCTTGCCGAGGGCGAGGTTCTGCCTGTCGGCGGGACGGTCGCGCGCAAGGTCGATTTCAGAGTCATCTCCGCGTCGCATCGCGCGCTGGCGGACATGGCCGCGGCGGGCGGGTTCCGCGAAGACCTCTATTATCGGCTGAACGCCGCCATCCTGTCGCTGCCGCCGCTGAGCGAGCGTGAGGACCTCCCCTGGCTTCTCGAACGCCTGCTCGAAAAGCACGGGATGCCGGACCGGCCGCTCATTCTTTCAAGCGCGGCGAGGTCTCTGCTGCTCAACCATCGCTGGCCGGGCAATATACGCGAACTCGACAATGCCATCGCCTTTTCGGCAGCTCTCTGTGACGACGGCGTGATCGAGGTGACTGACCTGCCGGATCAATTGACCCGATCGGCCCCGGTTTGTCTCGAGCAAGGCGAGGAAGCGGAACTGAGGGCTGTCCTCAGGATCTCTAAAGGCAATGTCTCCGAAGCAGCCCGCCGTCTCGGCATTGATCGCACCACGCTTCATCGCCGGATGAGACGGCTCCGCGTCGATCGTCCGCACTAGGGTCAAAACTCAATCAGGATGGGTATTCTGTTGAACGGGATGGGATTGTATGGCAGCGAACAAGCGCAAGACACGGCCGGTTGGCCTTGTCGAGCATTGTTCGCAATCAGGCGGCCCATCCCGTTCAACCCTTCGGGCAAGGCGTATTTTGTGCCTGCGGGCGTCGGAAAGGTTTGAAAATGGGGAGCATTTCCTGCACCTTTCCTTCTACTCAGACACAAAATACGCCTTGCAGAACAACCATCCTGATTGAGTTTTGACCCTAGAGCATTTCACCGTTTCACGGAAACACTGAAACGCTCTAACTCTTTGTTTTTCCGCATGTCCGGACTGAAAACCGTTTCACACTTTTCCTGAAAACAACGAGCAGGCTGCTGAAAAGGCCACTGCGGCACCTGCCACAGGTGTTGCGCCACATCTGTGGCGCCCTTTGCCTGCGTCGTTTCTAAAAGCGCAGCGATTTCAGCCATCTCGATGAGATGCACAGCTGGCACAGGGGTTGCTCCCTTTGAGGATGTCAAAAGCAGCCTTAGGGAGGAAACATGCGCGCCCTCAGATTTCATGCCGCCAAGGACTTGCGGCTCGAAGACATTCCCGAACCGAAAAAGCCGGCACCGGGCCAGGTTCTCGTCCGCAACCGCTTCGTCGGGATCTGCGGCACGGATCTTCACGAATACAGCTACGGCCCGATCTTCATCCCGACCGAGCCGCATCCCTTTACCGGCGCTCACGGCCCGCAGGTTCTCGGCCATGAATTCGGCGGCGTCGTCGAAGCCATCGGCGAAGGTGTGACCTCGGTTGCCATCGGCGACCGCGTCTCGATCCAGCCGCTCGTCATGCCGCGCTCCGGTGACTATTTCGCCGACCGCGGCCTCTTTCATCTCAGCACCCAGCTTGCCCTTGTGGGTCTGAGCTGGGATGGCGGCGGCATGGCGGAAGCAGCTCTCGTCAACGAATACAATGTGCAGAAAATCCCGGACGAGATGACCGATGAGGAAGCCGCTCTCGTCGAGCCGACCGCCGTTGCCGTCTATGCCTGCGACCGCGGCGGCGTGACGGCGGGCAACAGCGTCCTTGTCACCGGTGCCGGTCCGATCGGCATGCTGACACTGCTCGCCGCCCGCGCTGCCGGTGCGACCCAGCTTTTCGTCTCCGATCTCAACGACGCCCGGCTCGAACTTGCCAGGAAGGTGTTGCCCGATGTCATCACCATCAATCCGAAGCGTGACAAGGTCGGCGATGTCGTGCGCAGCCATACCGAGGGACAGGTCGGCTGCGACGTCGCCATCGAATGTGTGGGCAATGAGCATGCGCTGAAGGCCTGCGTTGATGCCGTGCGCAAGCAGGGCGTCGTCGTCCAGACAGGGCTGCATCCGCACGAAAACCCGATCGACTGGTTTCAGGTGACGTTTCGGGATCTTGAGGTGAAGGGCTCCTGGGCCTATCCAACCCACTATTGGCCGCGCGTCATCGGTCTCATTGCCTCAGGCCTTCTGCCGGCGACCAAGATCGTCACCAAGCGCATCACGCTCGACACGGCGGTGAAAGAGGGCTTCGACGCCCTGCTTGATCCGGCCGGCACGCAGCTCAAGATCCTGATTGATCTTTCGAAATAAGTTTCAGGCCAAGGCCCGAGGGGAGAGGAGCCTCGAAGGCGGCGGCCTGGACGCTTTGACGGAACGCCCGGAACGGGCGTTCTCCTGAACATCACCAAGCATTCATGGAGGAGAAGACATGCTTGATATCAGCCCCACAACCAAGATCGACACGGTGCTTGCAAAACTCGAAGGGGCGCTCGCAAGCGGCGATATCGAGGCCGCCATCAACCTGTTTCAGGCTGACTGCTACTGGCGCGATCTGGTGACCTTCACCTGGAACCTCAAGACCCTCGAAGGCCATGAGCAAATCCGCGACATGCTGGTAAGCCAGCTTGCAGCAACCAAGCCTTCAAACTTCGTCCAGGATACGAAGGAGGCGGCTTCCGAGGCCGACGGTGTCACAGAAGGCTGGTTCGAATTCGAAACCGGCGTGGCCCGCTGCTATGGCCATATCCGCCTGAAGGACGGGCTGATCTGGACGCTTCTGACCACGATGACCGAACTGAAGGGTCATGAGGAGCCGAAGGGCTTCCGCCGCCCGATGGGGGCGGAGCACGGCCATGACCGCAACCGCCGAACCTGGAAGGAAAAGCGCGAGCAGGAAGCCGCCGAACTTGGCTATACGGTGCAGCCCTATGTCGTGATCATCGGCGGAGGTCAGGGCGGCATCGCGCTTGGCGCGCGTCTTCGCCAGCTCGGCGTGCCGACCATCATTATCGAAAAGAACGAGCGGCCCGGCGACAGCTGGCGCAAACGCTACAAGTCGCTCTGCCTGCACGACCCGGTCTGGTACGACCACCTGCCCTATATCCCCTTCCCGGAGAACTGGCCGGTCTTTACCCCGAAGGACAAGGTGGGTGACTGGCTGGAAATGTACACCAAGGTGATGGAGCTGAACTACTGGGGCTCCACGACGGCCAAATCCGCACAATATGACGAGAAGACCGGCGAATGGACCGTCATCGTCGATCGCGCAGGACAGGAGGTTGTGCTCAAGCCGAAGCAGCTGGTGCTGGCGACCGGCATGTCCGGCAAGGCCAATGTGCCGAAAATTCCGGGCCAGGATATCTTCAAGGGTGAGCAGCAGCATTCCTCGCAGCATCCAGGCCCGGATGCGTATGCCGGCAAAAAGGTCGTCGTCATCGGCTCCAACAATTCTGCCCATGACATCTGCGCGGCACTTTGGGAAGCCGGCGCCGACGTCACCATGCTGCAGCGCTCGTCCACCCATATCGTCAAGTCGGACTCGCTGATGGAAATCGGACTTGGAGATCTCTATTCCGAGCGGGCAGTCCAGAGCGGCATGACAACACGCAAGGCCGATCTGCTCTTCGCTTCGCTGCCATATCGAATCATGCATGAGTTCCAGATCCCGATCTACGACAAGATCCGTGAAAAGGACGCGGACTTCTATGCCGCCCTCGAAAAGGCAGGCTTCATGCTGGATTTTGGCGATGACGATTCAGGCCTGTTCATGAAATACCTGCGCCGGGGGTCGGGCTATTACATCGATGTCGGGGCCTGCGATCTCGTCATCGACGGTTCGATCAAGCTGAAGTCCGGTGTCGATGTCTCGCACCTGACAGAGAACGCCGTTGTGCTGAAGGACGGCACGGAGCTTCCGGCGGACCTCATCGTTTACGCGACGGGCTATGGCTCGATGAACGGCTGGGCTGCCGATCTCATCTCGCGCGACGTCGCGGACAAGGTCGGGAAGTGCTGGGGCCTCGGCTCGAACACGACCAAGGACCCTGGCCCCTGGGAGGGTGAACAACGCAACATGTGGAAGCCGACGCCGCAGGAGGCGCTGTGGTTCCATGGCGGTAACCTGCACCAGTCTCGCCACTATTCACAATATCTGTCGCTGCAGCTGAAGGCGCGCCAAGCGGGGATCGATACCCCCGTCTACGGCCTTACCAAGCCGCACCACCTTTTATGACGCAAAAGAGGGCGCCGGTTTTACCGGTGCCCTGCAGCGTCCTTTGTGCGTTTTATAAAGCGCACAAAGGACGCTGTAGCACTTTAAATTTGCTGCATAATTTTCTTCTTAGAGCATCGCGCCGATTCCGATTTAAGGAATCATGCAGTCGTGGTGTCGATTGATCTGTCCGACATCCGGCTCGGATAACACCGTCAATCATTCGCAGATACGGGCACTATAATGCTCTCGCCTGCCGCCGCAGAGCCTGAGGCGGTTGGCCGTATTGGCGCATGAACGCCTCGCGCATACGCCGCAGGTCGATGAAGCCCGCCTGCTGCGCAATCTGATCGAAGGAGTGACGTGTTTCTTCGATCATCAGCCGCGCCGCATCAAGCCTGATCTGCTCCACAGCCTTGGCAGGCGTCTGCCCCGTTTCAGCGCGGAAGGCGCGGCTGAACTGACGGGGCGAGAGAGCGGCGACATCGGCCAGTTCATCGACTGTCAGAGGATTGGAAAGATGCGCTTTCGCATGAATCAACGCCTTCTGGATACGGTCGCTGCTTGGCGCGAGTTCGAGCAGTTCCGAATGCTGGGATTGGCCGCCCGCGCGGCGATGATGCATCACCAGGCGCCGGGCAATGGCACTGGCCATGTCCCGCCCCAGATCCTTCTCGACCAAGGCGACGGCGAGATCGAGACCAGCCGTCAGTCCTGCCGATGTCCACACCGGACCCTCGTTGATGAAAATGCGATCCTCCTCGACCCGCACATGGGGAAATGTCTCGCGCATCTGCCGGGCATAGGACCAGTGCGTGGTTGCCCGTCGCCCGTCGAGAAGTCCCATTTGCCCGAGCAGGAACGAACCCGTGCACAGACCGGCAACGCGGCGCGCGCGCCGTGCCGTCGCGCGCAGGGTGTCAAGCGTTGCCTCATCCTGCTGCGGAGGCGGAACCAGTCCTGCCAAAAGCAGCAGTGTATCAACCGTGTCCAGATCGGACAGCTTTGTGGTCGGCACCGCAAAGCCGCTCGACGAGAGAACGGGTCCACCGTCAATCGAGGCAATCGACAAAGTGTAATAGCTCTCCTGCTTCAAGGCATTGGCCAGTTCGAATGCGGCCTGCACGCCAAGAGCGAGAAACTGAAAACCGGGTGTGAGCACCATTGAGATATGCGGCATGGCATGTCTGCCTTATGTCCTGAAAACGTAGTTTATACGTCATATCGGACAAACGCTTTCTCGTCCATAACATTCGTGTCGGGGCGATGACGCTCCTCTTCGTCAAAAGGATTAAAAACATGGCCACTTTGGGAACTGCCCTTATCACCGGTGCCTCGACCGGCATCGGCGCGATCTATGCGGATCGCCTTGCCGTCCGCGGCTACGACCTTACGCTGGTTGCCCGCAATACGGAAAAGCTGCAGGCGCTGGCATCTTCGATTTCAGACAAGACCGGACGCGCCGTGGACGTGCTGGCTGCCGACCTCGGAAACCCGGTTGATCTGGCCCGCGTGGAAAAGACACTGCGCGAGGATGCCAGCATCACCATGCTCGTCAACAATGCCGGCATCGGCACCCATACGACGCTTCTGGACAGCGATGTCGAGCGCATGGAAGCCATGGTGCGCCTGAACGTGACCGCCCTGATGCGCCTGACCTACGCCGCGGTGCCGGGTTTTGTCGCGCGCGGCGGCGGCACCATCATCAATATCGCGTCGATCGTCGCGGTCGCGCCAGAATTGCTGAACGGGGTCTATGGCGGCACGAAAGCCTTCGTTCAGGCCTTCACCACCTCGCTGAACCACGAGCTTGCCGGCAAGGGCATCCGCGCACAGGCCGTCCTGCCCGGCGCCACGCGCACCGATTTCTGGGCTCTCGGTGGCCTGCCCGTCGAGCATCTGCCCTCCGAGATCGTGATGCAGGCGGACGATATGGTCGATGCTGCCCTTGCCGGACTGGATCAGGGCGAAACCACCACGATCCCCGCGCTGAGAGATGTGGAGCTGTGGCAGGCTTTTGAAGCCGCGCGGCGCGCGCTGGGGCCGCAACTGTCTGCAACGCAGGCAGCGCCTCGCTTCAAGACCACGATCTGAATTTCTTGCCCCTCCCCTATTGCCCCTCCCCTATTGCAAAGGACAATTGCCATGAAACTCACGGGTAACACCATCTTCATCACCGGCGGCACCAGCGGTATCGGCCGCGGCATGGCTGAAGCATTTCACCGGCTTGGAAACCAGGTCATCATATCAGGGCGGCGGACTGCCTTGCTGAAGGAGGTCACGCAAGCCAATCCCGGCATGGCATCGATAGAGATCGACGTGACCAATCTCGACAGCATCCAGAAAGCCGCACGCGAACTGATCGACACCTATCCTTCGCTCAACGTGGTGTTCAACAACGCCGGCTTCATGCCCTTCGACGATGTCTCCGGCCCGATCGACGACACCGTGGCACTAAATCTGATCACGACGAACCTGCTTGGCCCCCTTCGTGTCACGTCTGCATTCATCGAACATCTCAAGATGCAGCCGCAAGCAACCGTTCTTTACACGAGCAGTGTTCTGGCTTTTGTGCCGATTGCCAGCAACGCAATCTATTCTGCCACCAAGGCGGCCCTTCACTCCTATGCGCTGTCGCAGCGCTTCCAACTGCGCGATACCAGCGTCAGGGTGCAGGAAATCGCACCGCCTTGGGTGGATACGGATCTCATCTACAAGAGCGGCGATCCGCGTGCCATGCCGCTGCCGCAGTTCATTGAACAGACGCTTGCGGCCCTTTCGACCGATGATCCGGAGGTCATCGTCGATGCCATCCGGCCGATGCGGGATAATCCCGGCGCGAATGAACACGCCCTGTTCCACGCGTTCAACCAGAGCATTGTCGACAACCCTATCCCCGTTGGGGCGTGAACCGCAGGTGCCGCTGCACGTGGTGGCAACCTACCCCGGCATCCCCGTCGCAAAACAATTCCTGAAACCGAAATCACAAAGGACTGACCATGTCACGCATTTCCATCCCTGAGCCTCATCTGGCGCCAGAGGCATCCCAGCCGACACTCAACACGATCACGGCAAAGCTCGGCCGTGTCCCGAATTTTTTCCGCGTCCTGTCCAACAGTCCCGCCGTCATCGGTGCGCATGCCGCCCTGAACCAGGGGCTCAGCAAGGCGCTTGACGTCAGGACGCGCGAGCGGATCGCGCTGGCGGTTGCTGCGGTCAACGGCTGCGAATACTGCAATGCTGCTCACACCTTCACCGGTTACACGTTTTCCAAACTCAGTCGCGAGGAGATCGAACGGGCAAGGCAGGGCACTTCGGAGGAGCCGAAGGCAGCGGCAGCACTGGCCTTTGCCAGAAAGGTGGCAGAGACACGTGGAAAGGTTTCGCAAGCCGATATCGACGCTGTTCGTGAAGCCGGCTTCACCGATGCCCAGATCATAGAAATCTCCGCTGTCGTTGCGGAAAACTTCTTCACCAATCTGATCAACAATGTTGCGGCAACTGACGTCGATTTCCCCGACATCTGAAAGGCAAAACCACCCAGTTTATGAGGTGAGAACAGATCGGAAATGCATGCCGCAGGACCGGTCTCTCTCCTTCTGAAGGTTGACATGGTCGGTTCCGGCGCCGGAGAACGGAAACATCTCCATCTCAGTCCTCCCGCTTTTGTGGGAGCCTCGATGTGGTCTGATCGTAACATTTGCCAGCGATTGCTGCACCGTTGAGTGCAAATGTTACGATCATAAAGACCACTCGCTATCACTATGTTTCTAGTGGATTTTTAAGAATTTGACATGTGATCTCAGAGGGTGCCGCAAATGGGTATCCAATGTCAAATTCAATCCACGAGAGCGCTTCACTGTTTCACGCAAACAGCGAGGGCCGGGGCGAGATCGCGGCGACAAGAGCGCGCTGATCCACATCCTCCAGCCTTGCTGGCTTCCAGACGGGATTGCGGTCCTTGTCGATGACCGCAGCGCGCACGCCCTCGTAAAAATCATGCCCGGCCAGGATTGCTGCATCGGCGGCATATTCGCGGTCGAGGCAGGCTTCGAGCGATGTCGATCTCTCCGCTTCGCGCAGGAGGTACAATGTCAGCACGAGACTGGTGGGCGATTTGGTCTCAAGCTGTGCCAGCGTCGTGGCGGCAAAATCCGATCCATCCGCACGCAGAGCCGCGAAAATCCCGCAAATGTCCGGAATGCGGAAGATGCGGTCGATGAGATCGGCCTGCTCCGCAAGGACCGACGGACCGGGCGGGGCGCTGTAGGCATCAAGTGCGGCATCCACGGTCCGGCCCGATCCGATATCGGACAGCAGAGCCGGAATGGACGCAGAC
This sequence comes from Allorhizobium sonneratiae, assembly GCF_023700755.1. Taxonomy (GTDB): domain Bacteria; phylum Pseudomonadota; class Alphaproteobacteria; order Rhizobiales; family Rhizobiaceae; genus Allorhizobium; species Allorhizobium sonneratiae. The sequence goes on from NZ_JAMKOJ010000009.1 coordinate 193,987, forward strand.
GGAACCATGGCATCGGCAAGACCGGCGGCAATCGTGTCCGCCGCACCGATACTGGCACCGGTGAGACCGATCCAGAAACCAAGGTGCTGCGGCGCCCGCGCCAGGGCCCAGGTGCCGCCGACATCCGGAAAGTAGCCGATGCCGGTTTCCGGCATGGCAAACCGGGTCCGCTCCGTCACGATCCGGTGACTGCCATGCACGGACAAGCCGACGCCACCGCCCATGCAGATGCCGTCCATCAGCGCGAGCCAGGGCTTGCGCATGTGGCTGATCCGGGCGTTCAGGCGGTATTCCTCGGCCCAGAAGGCGAGCGCTTCCTGCGGTGCCGTCCGGCCCGTCTGCCAGATCATCTTGATGTCGCCACCCGCGCACAACGCGCGCCCTTCGCCGGTCAGGGCAATGGCACGCACGGCGGGATTGCTCTCCAGCGCGTCGACTTCCCCTGCAATCTTGCGGACCATATCCAGATCAAGGCTGTTGAGGGCCTCCGGGCGGTTGAGATGAAGACGCCCCAACGCACCTTCCACCCCCACCAGCACCGTGCCGCTGGCAGGCGTGCCGTCTGACAATCCCGTAAACATCCTAGCGATCTCCATGAAAGTCGGGCTGACGTTTCTCGATGAACGCAGCCATCCCCTCGCGCTGGTCACGGGAGCCGAACAGGCGGTGGAACAAGGCCCGCTCGTAGAGAATGCCTTCCCGTAACGACAGCTCCTCCGCCTTCATCACGGCCTCCCTTGCAAGCCGGGCAGCCGGGCGCGAATAGCTGGCGATCTGTGCGGCTGCGGCCATTGCCGTGGCGACCACCTCTGCATCGGGCACGACACGGGCCACAAGGCCGGCGCGCAAGGCTTCGTCCGCGGCCATCATCCGCCCCGTCAGGTGCAGATCCATCGACAGCGCCCGGCCGATCTGCTTCGTCATGCGCTGCGTGCCGCCCATTCCCGCGATCACGCCGATCTTGATCTCCGGCTGTCCGAATTTCGCGCCTTCGCCCGCTATGGCGAAATCGCACATCATCATCAGTTCGCAACCGCCCCCGAGCGCATAGCCGTTCACAGCCGCAATCTTTGGCAGGCGGCTGGCGGCAAAGCGGTCCCATATCGCGAAGACATTTTCCTCGATCATCTGCTCAGCGCTCTTGCCGGCCATTTCAGCGATGTCGGCACCGGCGGCAAAGGCGCGCTCTGAACCCGTGATCACCAGCGCGCCCACATCCGTGTCGGCATCGAGCGTTTCGACAGCCTCCACCATCTCGGTTGCAAGCTGCGTGTTCAACGCGTTGAGCTGCGCAGGACGGTTGAGCCGGATCAGCGCGACACGGCCTTCCCTGCTGATTTCGATGGCATTCGGCATGGGTTTTCCTTTCTTGGCCGCTTCTGTCCGGATGTTCACGCGCACCACGCTTTGGCGGGGCGAAGTCTAGGGTCAAAACTCAATCAGGATGGTTGTTCTGCAAGGCGTATTTTGTGTCTGAGTAGAAGGAAAGGTGCAGGACATGCTCCCCATTTTCAAACCTTTCCGACGCCCGCAGGCACAAAATACACCTTGCCCGAAGGGTTGAACGGGATGGGCCGCCTGATTGCGAACAATGCTCGACAAGGCAAACCGGCCTTGTCTTGCGCTTGTTCGCTGCCATACAATCNACCCGCAGGCACAAAATACACCTTGCCCGAAGGGTTGAACGGGATGGGCCGCCTGATTGCGAACAATGCTCGACAAGGCAACCCGGCCTTGTCTTGCGCTTCTACGCTGCCAAAAAATCCCATCCCGTTCAACCCTTCGGGCAAGGTGTATTTTGTGCCTGCGGGTGTCGGAAAGGTTTGAAAATGGGGAGCATGTCCTGCACCTTTCCTTCTACTCAGACACAAAATACGCCTTGCAGAACAACCATCCTGATTGAGTTTTGACCCTAGTGCAGTTCCCGGAAATGTGTGAAACGGTTTTCCGTCCGGAAATGCAGAAAAACAAAGAATTAGAGCTGACGGGCGATGACAAGGCGCTGCACCTCGCTGGTGCCTTCGTAGATCTGGCAGATGCGGACGTCGCGGTAGATCCTCTCGACGGGATAGTCTGCGAGATAGCCATAGCCGCCATGGACCTGTATGGCCGCAGAACACACTTTTTCGGCCATCTCCGATGCAAACAGCTTCGCCATGGAGGCCTCCGTCAGGCAGGGGCGTCCCGCATCGCGCAGCGCCGCCGCATGCAGCACCAACTGGCGCGCCGCCTCGATCTGCGTCGCCATGTCCGCAAGGCTGAACCCCACGGCCTGATGTTCGATGATCGGCTTGCCGAAACTCTGTCGTTCCTTGGCATAGGCGGTTGCCGCCTCGAAGGCCGCCCGCGCCATGCCCACGGCCTGCGCTGCGATGCCGATGCGACCGCCCTCGAGATTGGCCAGCGCGATCCGGTAGCCATCACCCTCCGCTCCGAGCCGGTTCTCCACGGGGATGCGCATGCCGTCAAAGGCAAGGGCGCAGGTATCGGACCCGTGCAGGCCAAGCTTGCGCTCGACCGACACCACATTATAGCCCGGCGTATCGGTGGGCACGATGAAGGCCGAGATGCCCTTCTTGCCCGCATCGGGATCGGTCACGGCGAAGACGATGATGACCTTGCCGTTTTTGCCGGAAGTGATGAATTGCTTCGAGCCGTCGATGACATAGTGATCGCCATCCCGCCTCGCCCGCGTATGCAGGGCCGAGGCATCGGAGCCTGCATGGGCCTCCGTCAGGGCAAACCCGCCAATCCACTCCCCGGATGCCATTTTCGGCAGGAAACGGGCCTTCTGCTCGTCACTGCCGAAGCGCAGGATCGGCACGCAGCCGACCGAAGAGTGGACCGAGACGATTGTCGAGCACGCGCCGTCTGCGGCCGCGATTTCTTCAAGAGCCAGCGCATAGGCGACGGTTCCTGTCTGCGAGCCACCATAGTCTTCCGTCACGAGCATGCCGAGAAAGCCAAGCTCGCCAAGTTCGGTCAGTTCGGCGCGCGGGAAGGCATTGTCACGATCGCGCGCCGCCGCGCCCGGCGCCAGGCGATTGATGGCAAAGTCACGCGCCGTCTCGCGTATCTGTTCCTGCAGATCGTCAAGCAACATCAGTTGATCCTCTCGATAGCGATCGCCGTCGCTTCGCCGCCGCCGATACAGACCGAGGCCATGCCACGATCCAGACCCTGTTCCTCCAGCGCGGCAAGAAGGGTGACGATGACACGCGCGCCGGACGCGCCGATCGGATGGCCGAGCGCACAGGCGCCGCCATTCGTATTGACCTTGTCGTGCGGCAGGCCGAGGTCGCGCATGGCGGCCATGGCGACGACCGCAAAGGCCTCGTTGATCTCAAACAGATCGACATCCGAAAGGGCCCAGCCCGTGCGTTCAGCCAGCCGGCGCAGTGCACCAATGGGCGCCGTGGCAAAAAGCTTGGGTTCGCTGGCATAGGTTGCATGACCAACGATACGCGCCCTCGGCGCCAGGCCGCGCCGCTCGGCTTCGGATGCGCGCATCACCACGAGCGCGGCAGCACCATCCGAAATGGAGGAGGCGTTGGCTGCCGTCACGGTGCCGCCATCCCGGAAGGCAGGACGCAGCTTGGGGATCTTTTCCGGCTGCGCCTTGCCCGGCTGCTCGTCGATAGACACAACCGTCTGGCTTTTCCCGCTCGCAAGCGTCACCGGCGTAATTTCGGCGGCGAAGCGGCCTTCGTTGATCGCGCGTCTGGCACGCTCCAGAGAGGCCAGCGCGTAGCTATCCTGCGCTTCGCGGGTGAACTGATAGACCTCGGCGCAATCCTCGGCGAAGGTTCCCATCAGGCGCCCCTTGTCATAGGCATCTTCCAACCCGTCGAGGAACATGTGGTCGAGAACCTGCCCATGACCCATGCGGTGGCCGGTCCGTGCCTTGGGCAAAAGATAGGGCGCGGTGGACATGCTTTCCATGCCGCCCGCGACGACGATCTCCGATGAGCCGGCGGCGATGAGGTCATGGGCGAGCATCACCGCCTTCATGCCGGAACCGCACATCTTGTTGAGCGTGGTGGCGCCGGCCGTCAGCGGCAGACCGGCGGCAATCGCCGCCTGACGTGCCGGCGCCTGCCCCTGCCCTGCCGAAAGCACGCAGCCCATGAGAATCTCCTCGACCGCCTCTTTTGCCAGACCAGCCCGCGACAGCGCAGCATCGATCGCCGCCGCGCCGAGAACACGCGCAGGAATGCCTGCGAAATCGCCCTGAAAGCTGCCCATGGGCGTGCGGGCTGAGCCGACAATCACGATCGGATCTCGTTCATTCATCTGTCTGTCTCCTGCTTTTGCCTTGCCTCAGCGCGGCGGCATTCTGAGTGCACCGTCGAGACGGATGACGTCCCCGTTCAACATCGGATTTTCGACGATGTGGCGCACCAGGGCAGCAAATTCTGCGGGTCGTCCGAGACGCGACGGAAAGGGAACGGACGCACCGAGCGCATCCTGCACCTCCTGCGGCATCGCGCTCATCATCGGCGTCTCGAAAATTCCAGGTGCGATCGCCATGACGCGGATCGCATGGCGCGCCAGTTCGCGCGCCGCCGGCAATGTCAGCGATGCGACACCGCCTTTGGAGGCAGCATAGCCTGCCTGCCCGATCTGTCCCTCGAACGCGGCGACGGAGGCCGTGTTGACGATCACCCCGCGCTCCCCGCTGTCGCCAGGCGGTTGTTTCGCCATCACATCGGCCGCAAGGCGCAGCATGTTGAACGTGCCGATCAGATTGATCGACACCGTTCGTGCAAAGCTGTCGAGACCATGCGGCCCGTCACGACCGACGATTTTCTCGCCAGGCGCCACGCCGGCGCAATTGACCAGCACATCGACACGGCCGAAGGCGTCCATCGCGGCGCTGACGGCTGCGGCTGCGTCATCGGCACGGGTGACGTCCGTGCGGACAAAACGCACGGCTGCCCCGAGTTCGGCAGCAACAGCCGCGCCACGGTCCGGGTTGACATCCAGCAAAACAGCCCGCGCGCCAGCCGTCACCGCCATTTCGGCAACGGCGGCCCCGAGGCCCGAGCCTGCGCCGCTGATCATAAACACGCTGTTTTCAACTTTCATGCCGAGTGATCCTGCTTGGTTGCAGCATTCAGTTTTTCGACTTCCGCCTTGCGCAGCAAAAACCGCTGTATCTTGCCGCTCGGCGTCTTCGGCAGCTCTGTGACAAACTCCACGACCCGCGGATAGGCATGGGCGGACAAGCGTGTTTTGACATATTGCGCCAGTTCCTCGGCCAGAGCCGGCGTGCCCTCCACGCCCGCGCGCAGCACGACGAAGGCCTTGACGATTTCCGTGCGCTCCAGATCCGGCACGCCGATCACTGCCGCCTCGACCACGGCTGCATGTTCGATCAGGGCACTTTCGACATCGAAGGGACCGATGCGGTATCCGGATGACGTGATCAGATCGTCTTCGCGGCCGATGAACCTGATGGACCCGTCGGGTTCGGCCTCGACGGTATCGCCAGTCCGGTAAAACCCGCCGGCAATCGACGGTGTTTCCTGTTGGAAATAGCCCGTGAACCACATGAGCGGCGACCTGGCGAGGTCGATGGCCAGGACGCCAGGCTGGTTGGCGCCAAGCTCGCGGCCCTGCTCGTCCAGCACGGCAACGCGATAACCGGGCATGGCGAAACCTGCCGATCCCGGCCGCACGGGGTGGGCCAGCCCATGATGGTTGTTCACCACCATCCCCATTTCCGTCTGACCGTAGTGATCATAGATGGGCGCAGCAAGATGCGTCTCGAACCATCGCAGGATTTCAGGATTCAGCGGTTCGCCGGCGCTGCTGACGACACGCAGCCTGCCCTTTATCGCGGCTGCCGCCTCGTCCCCCGCGGCAATCAGCAGGCGGTAGGCGGTCGGAGATCCCGCAAGATTGGTCACGCCCAGCCGGTCAATAATGCGATAGGTGCTTTCCGCCGTGAAACCACCTTCATACAAGGTTGTCGCGCAACCGAGCATCAGGGGGCCAGTCACGGCGTAATACAAGCCATAGGCCCAGCCCGGATCGGCAATATTCCAGAAGACGTCATCCGCACGCAGATCAATGGCATAGCGCATATAGGCCGAGAAGGCGACCAGCGCCCGCAGTGGCGCGGGAACGCCCTTGGCAAACCCCGTCGTGCCGGACGTGGACATCATCATGAAGAGATCGTCGCCTTTCAGCATGACCGGCTCGAATACCGGACTGGATGCCGCCATGGCATTGCGGAAATCAACCGCACCCGCCCGCAGCGGCTCATCGGCCTCCCGCACGACTGCCACGAGAGGGCAATTGGAAACGGCGGCAAGCTTTTGATCGTTGGCCGTGTTGGTCACGACCAGCCGCGCATTGCTCATCTTCAACCGGTGTTCGATTGCCTTCGGTCCGAATGCGGTAAAAAGCGGCTGATACACCGCCCCCATGCGCCAGGCGCCCAGGATGACCGCCACCAGTTCGATGGTGCGCGGCAACATGCCTGCGATCACATCGCCCTGTTTGACGCCCCGGGATGCAAAAAAATTCGCGGCTTTCGCGGACAGGTCGCGTAATGTCTCGAATGTATATTCGCGCAACGCGCCATCGGCGGACAAGCAACGAAGAGCCAGCCTGTCGCCGCCCACATGCCTGTCGCAACATTCCACGCAGGCGTTGATCGCATTCTCCAGATCTCCATCGAGCAGCCCGACGGCCTCGTTCATCTGGAACGCCGTTTTCGCGGCCGCATAGGCAAGCCGTGCGCTACCATCCTCTGGCTGCAACATGTTTCCTCCTCATCAACCCACGCTGAAAGCGTCTCCTCTGGGTATTTGTCAAATCTACCAAAGGGTGACTTGCAAACAATGATCTTCGAGAACATCATCAGTGATCGAAAAAACAAGAGAGGGTGACAGAGTGGTCGAGCGCGGGATGATATCGCGCGGTTTCGTCGAGGATGCCCTCGACTGTCTTCGACGCCTCAACATCGATCCGGCCGCGGCTCTGGCAAAGGCTGGCATTTCGCCGGATGCTGCCGACGATGTCTCGAATGTCCAGTATGGTGCGCTCTGGCTCGAAATCGCCGTGCTCGCCAACGACGAATTTTTCGGACTGAGCGCACGGCCGATGCGACCCGGCAGCTTCAAGCTGCTGTGCCAAAGCGTTTTGCATGCCGGCACACTTGAGCAGGCCCTGCGCCGGGCTCTTTCTTTTCTCAACATCGTGCTCGACAGCCCAACCGGCGAACTTCGCCAGCAGGACGGGCAAGCGGAAATCGTGCTGACCAGCACCGAAGCGCGTTTGGCCTTTGCCTACCGGACTTACTGGCTGCTGCTTCTTGGCGTTCTCAGTTGGCTGATCGGGCGGCGTATCTCCCTGCGACGGGTTGATTTTGCCTGCCCGGCACCTGACAACCGGCGTGACTACCTGCAGTTTTTCGGCGCGCCCGTGCATTTCGACAGATCGCACGGCCGGCTGGTTTTCAATGCAAGCTATCTGGCATTGCCGATCATCCGCGACGAGAAATCCTTGCGAAGCTTTCTGCGCGGCGCGCCGGCCAATATTCTGCTTGGCTATCGTCACGATCAGGGCATCTCGGCCCGGCTGCGGAATCGATTGAAAATGACAGACCCTGTCGACTGGCCCCCGTTCGATGTGCTTGCCCGCGAAGCGGCGCTCTCGCCAGCGACCCTGCGCCGCAGACTGAAGAGCGAGGGACAAAGTTTCGTGGCCATTCGCGACGACATTCGCTATGAGCAGGCGCGCAACCTGATGGGCAAACAGCAGTTCAGCGTGGCAGAGACCGCAGCCCGATTGGGGTATGCCGAACCGAGCGCCTTTCACCGCTCTTTTGTAAAATGGTCAGGCATGACACCCGCCGCCTTTCGCCAATCCATCAAGAACAGATCCGATTGACGATGACGATGCGTGAAGCCTGGCGCAATTTGACGATGTCCACGCGAAGCTGATCTGTTAACGTCGCCCGAAATCGGGGCGGTCTGGGTCTATAGTCGGTTTGTTTCGAGCACGGCGGATGTGGAAGATCTGCTTGCCGAACGAGGTGTAATGGGCAGTAGCGGATCGAATATCAGACATCATGATTTTGGCCTGCGCAGCATTCTTTGCGTCAGGGCGAAATAAAGAGGATAAGGCAGGCGTCGCAACAGCTTGAGCAGCCAGACGATCTGCCAGGGAAAAGCAATGTCAAACCGGCCGGCCGCCAAGCCCCTGACGATGTGATCGGCAGCCTGTTCCGCGCTGATGATGAAGGGCATGGGAAAATCGTTCTTATCGGTGAGCGGTGTTTTGACGAAGCCCGGATTGATGACACTGATCGCCACGCCCTTGCGCTTCAGGCCCGGCGCCATGGCTTCGGCAAGCGTGATCAGCGCCGATTTGGTTCCACCATAAATGCCACCACCCGGAAGGCCAGTGTAACCCGATACGGATCCAACCATGGAAATAGCGCCGCTTTTTCGCTCCACCATGCGTGGTATCAAGGCTTCCAGACAATGCCCTGTCCCCATGATGTTCAGTTCCACCATCTGCCGCAACTGATCGGCGTCAAAACGCTCCGGTTTTTCCCGGAGATAGGAACCGGCCGACAACACGGCGATGCCGATCGGACCAAGCGTGCGTTCGATTGCGTCAACCACCGCATGCACGCCGTTACGATCGGTAATATCAAGGGGAAAGGCATGAATACGGCCAGCACTTCTATCGGCCAGCGCCTGCAAATCATCGACCCTGCGGGCGCTGATCGCCACCACATGGCCGTCACGCGCCATTCGCTCGGCCAACGCCATGCCGATACCGGAACTTGCGCCTGTGATCCATACGATCCCTTTGGGCAGTGTCATGGCTGATGATCCTTTTTATCTCTTGCCGTGCCGCAACAGAGGCTTGTGAAAAACGACGGTCGTGCGGGCAACGGGAAGGCCGAATTTTGTCACCCAGGCGGTATTCAACACGATACCATCGGGCTGTAGCACCATTTTATCGTGGAAGCGGACGATATTGCTGCGCGTTTGCGGAGAAAGATAAACGAGATAGGAAAACCGCGCCGTATCGCCTGTTACGCTCACCTTGGCATCACCAATCACATCGTCACGTGTTCCCGTATAGGCAGCCGATGCTGTCTTGACGAAAGTCCATGTTTTCCGATCTTTTTTGCCATCGGCAAAATCAAAATCCTCTCTCAATCTTAGGCGATGACCGTTCCATCTGCCTGTGAGCCTGACTTTGAAATCGCGACGTACCCCGGTAATGGCTGAAAAATGCCCTTCCGCCCAGGTTGTGCCGACAAAATAATCCTCAAAGCGGAATGGCGCGGCCTTTGACGGCATGGCACTAGCAGCAAAACCGATCAACACGCCCATCAAAGCGATCATTCGTGTCTTCAAAACGGTTCTCCAAAGGTCAGACAGGGATCAGAACACAGACAAGCTCTTGGCGGCTCATCGCTCACCAGGGAATGGTGGAACCGTCATAGGCAAAAAAACCGCCGCTTTCCTTGGGCGTCAGGTCATTCATCACCGTCAACAGATGCGAAGCGCTTTCATCCGGGGCAAAGCGCGGGTGATTTTCGGCATAATTTTGCGAAAGTGCTGTCGCCACCGTCCCCGGATGCAAGGCAACGACAACGGCATGAGGCCGTGTTCTCGCCATTTCAATTGCGGCTGTATGGACAATCTGGTTCAACGCTGCCTTGGAGGCACGATAGGAGAACCAGCCGCCCAACATGTTATCGCCGATGGAACCGACGCGCGCGGAGAGAAATCCCATCACCCCCTTGCGATCTTTGACCAGCAAGGGCGCAAAATATTTGATGATCAGCGCCGGACCAATGGCGTTGAGTGCGAATTGCGCCGCCATGCCATGGGAGTCGATGGCGCGGAAGCTCTTTTCCGGCCCTTGCCCGCCAATGGTGAGAGCCCCGGTTGCCACGAAGATCAGATCGAAGCGCTGTCCTGTCACGACAAAGCGATCGGCAGCCTGAGCGATGCTCTCCTCGTCGAACAGATCGATTTGGCCTGACTTGCGAGATAGGGTCGCAATTTCTCCACAGGCATGATCATTTTCAAGTCGCTCGACACAGGCCGATCCTATTCCGCCCGATGCGCCGATCACCAATGCCCGATAGGGTAATGATAGTGACGTCATCGAATGAAAGTGCATGAGAACCATCCCGCATGAGACCGTGATACACATCGTGAGACCGCGTTTTTGCAACACCGTCCCGCATGAAAACAAAGACTTGAAACGTTAAAAGCAACCCTCAAACGTCGCGACAAACTCTCGAGAACCCGCAATTCGATTGGATTACCCGAGATTGAACCAGCTGCAATCTTCTTTTCAAACCTGATTTACGCTGGAAAAGCCTTACTGGATCAATTGAAGTGCATGCCTGTCAATCGGCGCCACAACTTGGCGCCTATCCTGGAGCGATCCCCCTCGTAACCGGGCAAGGATGCTATCTCGCTCTCCGGACTTGTGACCCCCATCCTTTTGGAGTTGCCTTGTAAAAGCAACTTGGACCTAACAATGTCCGCTTTCGGTTCAAACGCAAAAAGCCACCCGAAGGTGGCTTAAGATATAGAAGATATT